>NZ_CP197409.1:4800000-7050144 GCF_052161605.1 Brakhagea baltica
ACAGCCAGGCTAGCGATGGCTGACTGTAGATACCCGCCATTACCGCCGCCGCGAGACTCGCCAAGGTAACACCCAAGATGACTAATCGACGAGGAAGGTAGTCGGATAACCAACCAATCGGCCACTGAAACAGCATGGCCGCCAGCACCGCAACGCCCATGTAAGTGGAAACTTGTTGTATCTCCAAACCTGATTGAACCGCGTAAATGGGTCCCACCGCCGAGAAGGCACTCATGACTACTCCGCTCAGCAGGGCCGCTAGTAATCCAATTGAGGATAACCGCATCAATTCACCGATGCCCAAACGGTTTCCCTCATGCAACTCTGGAGCTGGCGAATGGGTCAACGACAAGGGCACCAAGGATAGAGCGATTAAAACTGCTGCCAGTACGAACAATTGAAACTGGCTTGGATCTCCCACTCCCAGCAGAAATTGACCGCTTGAAGCCGCCAGATAAAACACGATCATATAGACGGCCAGGAGCGTGCCTCGAGTCGCCTCGGTAGCCCGTGCGTTCACCCAACTCTCGGTTACTAGCATCAAACCCGCTACGCATGCTCCCACTATCACGCGCAAGGCCATCCATCCCGCAACCGATAGGTGCAGACTGTGCAAGAGGACGGCGGCGGTAGCCACGGCGCCAAAAGTGGCAAAGGCTCGGATGTGCCCAACTCGCTTGACAATACGTATCCCGAAAATACTTCCCAGCACAAATCCCAGTGAATAACCTGCCAAGACCAATCCCGCCAGGGAAGAACTGTAAGCTTCCAATTCAAGGCGAACCGCAAGCAATGTCCCTAACATGCTGTTGCCTAGGATTAACAAGGCTAGACTCAAAAACAAGGCGATGATACATAGCAGCACATCGCGGGTACGTTGTGTCAGCTCCATAGCTCCAACTCCCTTTAGCGATAATTAAAGTGAAATCCAAGACCCTAAAGATACCCTGCCCCAAAATTCGCGCCGCAAACTCGCTAGTTGGGCTGGCCGTTCACAAACCCGGCAAACGTGTGTGGGGAAAGCGTGGCTTGCTACGCACATCTCGACAATCGCGTAAGGAATCGATATGGCCCGCCACAAAGTGGATAACTTTTCCGACAATATAGTATATGCCCGCGCAGCCTATCTTCCAACCGCAAGTTAGCTGCTGTCGAAGCGACGCCATCGTCCAGGCGTTCATCAACAAAACATCTTCTGTGCAACAGTTCGTTCTGGCGTTTGACATGGCTACAGTTGAGGAACGTTTGGCAGCAAGGTTAAGGGGCAGCATACGATAGACATTTGCACTCACCTGGAGAGTCGCAGACTGGTTATCAAATTTATGTCTGCGTTGGGACCTCTTTTGAAGTGGGGAGCGGTTGGAATGCCTACCAGCCACCTCTTGGCCATGCTCCGTGCTCATTCGGTATGGGGGCTTCGAACAGACGATGAAATTATTATGCGATGATTTCTGCCCAGAATTATTTCTGCCCGGAATGGAACGCTGAGATTTTTCTCTCTCAGTCTGGAATAGAGGGGATTACTATCCCCCAGCGGGGTTTTGAGTTAGAATGAAGTTCCCACTGGACGCCTTTCCTCACCTCAATCCCCTCGAGACTCTCTCCGTAATGAAAGCCAAATCGATCCTGCTCAGTGCGATGGCTCTGCTACAAGCTGCCACCGCGAACACGTTCGGCCAAGATTCTTGGCACTGGACTTCCACGAAATTAAGTCCCCTGTTCTGGGCCGAAGGCGGAACGGCCGCAGACCTCGACGGCGATGGACATATGGACATCATCGCTGGTCCCAAAGTTTTCTTCGGTCCCGATTATAAAGTCGAGAAAGATCTGGTCCCCTGCCAGCCCTACTCGATCGTGGGCTATTCGCAATTCTTTCTTGCCTACGATTACGATGTCGATAAAGACTCTCACGTCGATGTGGTGATCATCGGCTTCCCCGGCCAAGAAGCCTATTGGTGCAAGAATCCCGGTGGAGCTAAGGCTCGGACGGAAACCTGGTCTCGCCATACCATCCTGGCTGAGGTAGACAACGAGTCACCCATGCTCGCCGATGTGACCGGGGACGGTATCCCAGAACTGCTTTGCTGCAACGGCGGATGCTTTGGCTACGCAGAGATTCCCGCCAACCCACAAGACCCTTGGCTCTTTACTCCCGTTAGCACCAACAACGGCTACCAACGCTTCACTCACGGCATCGGTGTGGGGGATGTGAACGACGATGGCCGACTCGATGTCCTCTCCAAGGATGGTTGGTGGGAGCATCCTGAAACCAGAACGGGCGAGCCGTGGACCTTTCATCCCTACCAATTCTCCGAGGCAGGTGGCGCGCAGATGTACGCCATCGATCTCGACGGGGATGGCAAAACCGAAGTCATCACCTCGCTGGCCGCACACGGATACGGACTAGCAGTCTACCAAAAAAGTAAAACGACACCGGGCGATTGGGTTCGAATCGACATCATGACCGATAAGGTAGAGACCTCGCCAACCGGTCTGGCGATCTCGCAACTACACGCCATCGACATGGCCGATATGGATGGGGATGGCAAGCTGGATATCATCACCGGCAAGCGATTCTGGGCTCACAACGGGAGCGATCGCGGTGAAAACGAGCCATGCATGTTGGTATGGTTCAAAGCCGTCGCCTCACCCAGCGGTCTACGTTTCATACCCAACATCGTAGACACCGACTCGGGCGTCGGGACTCAGATCACAGCGAAAGACATCAATGGAGACGGTCGAAACGATATCGTCTCGGTCAGCAAGCGTGGGGTGCATATACTTGTTCAAAAACCAGGTGATGCACCGGTAGAGCCAGATTTAGGTGTCGCAGAGTCAACCGTTGCTATCAGCGATCCTCTCGGCGGATTCCGGCCTGCTTGGGGTGATGACAAGCCGATGAATGTCGACTTCGAAGCGGGTGACTTGCGACACTGGGAAGCGACCGGTGCAGCTTTCTTTAATCAGCCCATCAAGGGGGACGCGGTGGCTGCTCGCCGCAACGATATGGCCAGCGGTCATCAAGGTGACTACTGGATCGGTTCCTATGAAGTCACCGGCGATGTCGCGCTCGGTACCTTGACCAGTCTCCCGTTTAAGCTTTCGCACCCATGGGTTTCGTTTTTGCAAGGTGGCGGCTCCAGCTCATCCACCAAGGTAGACATCATCGACTCCGAATCTGGCGATGTGATCGCAACATCGCGGGGTGCGAACGTGGAGGAGATGAAGCGAGCCGTCCTGAACCTGGAACGTGCCAAAGGCAAAACCGTTCGAATTCGGCTCACAGACAATAACAAGGATGGCTGGGGGCATATCAACTTTGATGATTTCCGGATGCATTCCCAGGAACCCGCAATTCCGGAGAAAGAGAGATTGCCCGTTTTTGATCAACTCAGTTTTCGCTCCTTGCCACCCGATCGAGCCGCCGAGGAAATGACCCTTCCCGATGGCTTCACAGCTCAAGTAATCGCGGCCGAGCCAGCAGTTCGCCAGCCCATCGCCATGACCATCGATCACAAAGGTAGAGTCTGGGTCGCAGAAGCGTACCAATACCCCCTCAGGGCTGAGGGGGATTTCGGAAAAGATCGCGTTTTGATTTTCGAAGACACCACCGGTGACGGGTACTTGGATTCCTCCAAGGTCTTTGTCGACAATTTGAATTTGGTCAGCGGCATCGAGGTTGGATTCGGTGGCCTGTGGGTGGGAGCTGCTCCTTATCTGCTATTCATTCCCGATGAGAATGGAGATGATGTGCCGGACGGACCTGCTAAAAAAGTTCTCGATGGCTGGGGATGGCAAGATACTCACGAAACGCTCAACAGTTTTATCTGGGGGCCGGATGGTTGGCTATATGGTTGCCACGGGGTCTTTACCCATTCCAACGTCCGCGTCCTAAAAAAGGATGGGACCGCTTCGAAGGGGACACCCATCAATGCAGGCATTTGGCGATATCACCCGCAAAGCGAAACCTTTGAGGTCTTCGCCCATGGTACGAGCAACCCCTGGGGAGTTGACTTCAATGATACGGGCGACGTGTTCTTGACCGCATGCGTCATTCCACACTTGTACCACGTTATCCCCATGGCGCGCTACCAAAGACAAGCGGGCCAGCACTTTAATCCTTACACGTACGCCGACATCGGCACGATTGCCAAGCACCGCCACTGGCTAGGCGACAATCCTCACGCGGGCAACAATCGAAGCGATAGTGCAGGTGGTGGACATGCTCACAGCGGTGCGATGATTTACTTGGGTGGCAGCTGGCCCGAGAAGTATCGCAATCAGATCTTCATGAACAATATTCACGGCGCTCGGCTGAACCAAGACCAATTGGCTCGCCATGGCAGCGGTTACGTTGGAGACCGTGCGCCCGACTTTCTCTTAGCAAACGACCAGAGCAGTCAGATTCTGTATTTCCGTTCGGGACCGGACGGGCAAGTGATCGCAATCGATTGGTACGACGCTCATCAATGCCACACCAATGATCCAGCCAATCACGATCAGAGCAATGGCCGTATCTATCGAATTTCTTACAACAACACAAAGCCGGTCAAGGTAGACTTAGCCCAGGCCACTGACTCGCAATTGGTTGCGTACCAGCTCGATAAGAATGATTGGTACGTGAGAACAGCTCGTCGGCTTCTCATGGAACGAGCCTACTCGGGCAAGCTGGCATCGTCTACCACTAGCGAGCTGCGCAAACTCCTCGATCATCAAGAAGGCCGCATCAACCTGCGAGGTCTCTGGGCATTAGCCGCTTGCCAAAAGCTAACGGCAGCCGATCTAGAAAAGGCCATGCGTGATACCGACGAGCACGTCCGAGGCTGGGGTGTTCGGTTTTTGGTGCAACCCAATTCAGCAGCCAATGCTGACGATTACGCCAAGCTTTTAGCCACTGGTGTCCTAACAAAGCTATCCGCTAACGAAACCTCGCCGTTGGTACGCCTGGAATTGGCGTCCGCTGCACAGCGACTAGAGCCAAAGCAGGCTTTAGGCATCGTATCCTCACTGATCACCCACGGAGAAGATAGCAGCGATCATAATTTGCCCTTGATGGTTTGGTACGCCGTCTCTCGACTACTAGAAACTTCGCCAGCTGAAATGATCGCGCAACTCGATCGCAACCAGATTCCACTCGTAGGTGAGTTCGCGGCGCGGCAAATCGCACAAGTCTGGTTGGCCGAAGCTACCGACGCCAGAAGTGCGAGCTTGGTCCAGTTTATGAGCACCGCCGCATCCACCAAAGACATCGCTCAGTCAACACGCATGCTCGATTCGATCCTCCGTTCCCTCGAAGGCAAACGAACAGCCGACGCCCCGAAAGGTTGGGACGCGGTTTCCAAGAAACTCATCAACCACGCGGACAGCAATGTTCGCATTCGAGGTGCCCAGCTTGCTAGCAAGTTTAACGACGTGGCCGCGTTGGAAACATTGCGCACCATGGTTCGAAATACCAAGATGGATACCACGGAACGAGTTTCCGCTTTGAACATCCTCAAGCAGGTCCAAGCGGCAGGCTTGCAAGACTTGGGTTTTGATTTGCTCCCTGAAACAGAACTGCGATCTGCTGCGGTGTCAGCGATTGCCGAATCATTGGATGAGAAAAGTGCTGGGCAGCTCATTGATGTAGCTACCAAGTGGGAGTCTGCCTCGGACCGAAGAGCCGTAATGTTCGCCTTGCTCAGGCGAAGCGGTACGACCAGTTCGTTGCTAGGTGCTATTGAGTCCAAGGCGTTCAGTCCCTCAGAGCTTACGGCGGACATGGTGGCTCAGATCCAGCGATTGGGAGACGCGGGCTTGATGGATAAAGTCGCACAGGTCTGGGGTACGGTTCGCACGTTGGACCAGGACAAACAAAAAGCGATTCTCGAAATTCGAAAGATAGTCGAGAGCGACAAGCCGGACGTCGATTTGCAGATGGGTAAGACCGTGTTCACAAAGATTTGTGGGCAGTGTCATGTGTTGTTTGGAGAGGGGGGCAAGATCGGTCCAGAGCTCACTGGATCCAATCGACGAGATCTCAACTACTTGCTCGAGAACATCATGGATCCATCGGCCGTGATGGCGAAAGAGTATCAGCCATGGATCGTGCGAACCGTCGACGATCAAGTCTTCACGGGGCTTCTTAGGGAAGCCACCGAATCCTCGATCCGGTTGCAAACTGCTACGGAGGAAGTGGTGATCTATACCGCCGACATCGATGAAAAGAAGCAAAGCGAGCAGTCCATGATGCCAGCAGACTTGTTAAGCCCGTTGTCCGAAGCGGAGATAGAGGCTTTGTTCGGCTATTTGAGATCGAGTGGCGGTAAGTAAGGCGAGCGAAAGATATAAAGATTGTCTAGTTGTCTCGACCACGGGAAAAACACACGAATACTTGTATCCCGACAGTTGGATAACCAAGCAGGAATTGCACGACCGGGAGGGGGGGGGGACCGACTAAGCCGATGGGCGATTGGTGCGTTAGAGCTTGGCGAGTCCGGTGGCGTTGATAGTCAGGGTGTTGAGCTCGGAGTCAAAGATGCCGCTTCCTCGGACGACAATGTGCATGCCTCGCTTCAACTGAAAGAGTTGCTCAGCGCTGCCAGGGAAAGGCTTGCCGTTACCATCGAGCATTCGGACAACAACCGTTGGAGCACTTTCGGCTCTCTTGCGACAAAATGGACAGGTCGACGGATCATGCCCAGGATCGCTGGCTTCCTCCCCCTCAGGAATCGCCGATACTAAAAACTCCGCCGACTTGGCATCAAACGTGTCACCCTTGCCTGCACCTACCATAACACTGACTAGGAACGTTTCCAATTCGCCGCATTGCAGCATCGCTTCGTCTAGCGTTAGCGGTCTTTCATCGCCAACCGTCAACTTAGTCAACTCAGGGACGGAGTTCGCTGTCTGACGATCGGACGAACAACCAGACAGGAGGAGAGTGAGGCACACGCCAGCAATACCGAGCGGTTGCGACCAATGAGATAACATGGAAGAAATCCTATTTAAAAAAACACTGGGCGGGTATTCATCCCGCCCAGGTGAGTCTGATCCGGGTAAAGCCTGGACTCGTTGCCTCGTCCACTACCTTTATAGCTTTTCCCAAAGTGCTTTCAGTGCTGCAAGCTCGGCTTCAAAAGCTTCCTTGATGTCATCAAATTTGACTTCTTTGTTATCGTGAAGCCCCTCGTCGATCTTTCCAATTGTCGCAAAGAGTGCGTCGGCAGCAGCCTTGATGGCGGCTTGCTCTTCGTCGCTCTTCGACTCGGCCTTAGCCTTGGCGGCTAGGTCTTCGAGCAAGTGACCAATGTCGTGGATCTCATCATGAGCGGAGTCGAAATCTCCCTTCTCGCCAGCTTCCTTGATCTTACCGGCTAGCTCAACAACTTTGGTCACCGAGTCCTTTAGGCCGATCTTCGCACCGGCTTCATCGCCGTGTGAATGCCCGTCGTGAGAGTGCCCCTCATGGCTGTGGCCATCGTGGCTATGAGGCGCACCGTCGTGGCTGTGGCTGGAGGACGAGCCATCCGTCGGCTTGCCGGGGTCACACCCAATGAAAAGGCAAGGAACAACGAGGGCTAGACCGAGTACGAGGCTGCGACGCATAATAAAACCTATCTTTAAGTGAGTAAAGGAAGGGTGTGACCGGTTGTTCTGTTAGTTACGACGCCATTGCCAAGAACTGATCGCTATAGTTCACTCGTTTCTTACCGTAGATCGAGAGGTTTACCGTTCGGTGCGTTGTGGCTAAGACATCCCAAAGCTCACTCGCTTCGATGCAGCGAAGGTTCAGCATGGTCTGGGCTCCTTTTTCCTTCCATCTCATCCCACTCTTTTCCATTCGATCCTTGGGCACATGCCGACAGGCTCCTTCAATATACCCAGTGCATATCGGATAGCCTTTTGCCAAATACTCACCGTACTTGATTCGTGAGCGGTTGTTTTCCAAATACTTCACGATCTTGCCAAGCTCTTCGCGTTGTGCTTTTTTTATGCCCTTGCGTCTCATCGCAGTCTTGATTCCTATGATCATTAGACCTTCGGTTCCCTTAAGCAGTAGCAGCAGCTGTTCGCGAACATACGAGCTTTGCGAATCTGGTTGGATGATCTTCGCGGCTGCCCAGATTCGCGGAAGTACATGCATCAGGTCCAGTATTTCAATCGTGTTCCATCCCTCCTGGTACTCATGCGCTAAGTTCCAAAGTGATGGTTGCCCGTCGTGCATAACCAAAATCTCTTGACCCTCTCGGTGGCGTCGGAGCGTATTGGCAGTTAGCCATTGCTGAGCTTGCTCTTCAGCGGACTTACCGATCACGTTTCCGTTAGAATCATGCTTGGTCAACGCCCCAAAGTACCGAGGATTCTTCGGCTTAGCTTCTGATCTACTTGTCTCGCCTGACTCAGGCTCATGGAATAAAGCATCAATGATTTCTGTAGCCGTTCGAACATCGCGATCTACGGTATACACTCCGGCCATGCACGCCATTTGTTTCTGCCCCGGCTTGGGGCCCATGCGTTCGACAGAAGCACCCACAGGTGTTTTTTCCGTTTGCTTGCGTACCATCGGGATGCCTTTGTTGTCACTGGTTTGGACCAAGAGTTCTGCCTCGGTAGCTCGATCGATCGATGGCGGATTATCGAGTACCAAGGCCGCTGATTTTCCCAATCGGCTTCCGATCCGTTCGGCGCTGTCGACTGGGACGTGGAGTGACGTGATTCGTTCCAGTAACCCAACCGCTTTATGGAAGGAAGATTCGGTCGCATGAGTTCCGACCCACGACTCGAAGACCAAGGAATAATCATTCTGCGGGAGCCCTAAATGCTCGTCCAAAGGAATGGCTTGGATCGCTTGATCGGGTGTTGTTCCATAGACGTAGCGTTCGATTCTGAAATCGCCAAAGATGGAGCGATACCTCCGAGTCCGTTTGGGCATTCGATTATAGACTCGCCCTTTCTTCTCGATGGTAGGTCCAACATCTCCCTGGCCTGCTTGCTCGATGATTGTTCCAATCAATGCATGTCCGAGAGCCATTAGTCGCTTGTGTAAATCAAGCTCCGTTTGGTCGATCGCTTGCCCCGTACGAAAAGCTGTGTTAGCCAGCTCTTTAAGCTGTGCGACAATACAATCTACATTCTGGAAATCCAACGATTCGTTCATGATTTGACTCCGTGATTGAGAACCGACGAAAAAGCTCGCCGTTACCCTTATTATCTCTCTCAATACTGAAAACGAAACCAATTGGTTGTCGCCGGAAATGATGCCACAATATCTTGTGCTAGCAAATCGCGACTCACTACCGACTAAGCAACGATGAGCCGGTCACACCCGTAAAGGAACGACTCTGTGGTCGAAACCACAGAGTTTAAGTTCATGTTTTCTTAAGATCCAATATACGCTACGCAATCGATTGCGGAGGGTTCGATAGAAGATTTTCCTTCGGTTGCTTACTCTCGACCTTCTGTAATGCCCGGCCAAGTATCGGTGCGGAACGGTGTCAGAGGCAAACCGGCGAAGCTGTACATGTTACAAACCGGATTGTCAGCCCAGGCGTATCGAACGGCAACCGGGACAGGCACATTCGGCGACGAAACCTCGATGGTTCCATCCTTGCGAATGGCCGCAGTCGCCTTGTGAAATTTCTTGTCCTCGCCGGCGATTGTGAATCCAACTGGTTGATTTACGTCAAAGGGCCGCCATCCTCGCGCCGCGTGATCGAACGACAAAACCGCTTTGTTCCCCTCGACCGTCATGGATTTGTACCGTGGGCTTTGATAATCGATCGAAAAGCCGTATTCCCTAGCCAAAGCCCAGCGTGCTAGGCGGCGCCCGACATCGACTTTGTTCATCGGGTGAATATCTTTCCCCTCACCAATATCGATGATAACGGCCTGTCCCGAGTTAGGAACGGCATCCATGGCCATGGTCTGCGCCTCGCGCAGTTCTGCCCAGTCACTATCGGTGGGCTCGGTTTCCTCGGCTCGAAAATCCGCCAATTGAACCCAATAAAATGGGAAATCACCTTGCCCCCAAGCGTCTCGCCAATTCTTGATCATGGCAGGGAAAAGTTTGCGATACTGATACGCCCGTCCTGCATTCGATTCCCCCTGGTACCAAATCGCGCCTCGGATTCCGTATCCCAAATGAGAGACGAGAACACCGTTATAGATGTTGGATGGTCGCGAGTTACCCGTCAGATTACCAAGAGCTCGTTTTTCGTCATCTGTCAGAGTCTCTTTTTTCTTGAGTTCGGCCAATGAGTTTTCCAGTGCAACCCATCGCTCGTTGAGTTGTGGAAATTCCGAAGCGATGACCGACCGATCGATCCAAGCTTCACACGACGAACCACCCCAAGCGTTATTGATCATCCCAATAGGTACGTCAGTCGATTGATGAATTTGCCTTGCAAAGAAATAGCCAACGGCTGAAAAATCATTGATCGTTTCTGGCGATGCGACTTTCCATTTTCGATCGTCGTGGCTCCAAATCGGCTCCTGGGTTCCGACTTGAGGAAAGTTGATCATGCGAATTTGTGGATACTTTGCCGTTAGCCGCTCGAGATCAGCATCGTTCGAGCTTCTGACGCCCCATTGCATATTGGATTGTCCGGAACAAATCCAAACCTCACCCACTAACACATCTTGAATCTCGATCGTGTTTTCACCAGCGATCTTTAGCACATACGGCCCCCCCACTGCTAACACGGGTAGCTTGGCACTCCAATTGCCTTGCTCATCGGTGACCGTTTCTACTTTTTTGTCTTCGACGGTGATCGTAACTTTCTCACCCGCCTTGCCCTTGCCCCAGATTTTGTTTTCCTGCCCCTGCTGCAAGACCATGTGGTCGGTAAAGATATTGGGAAGTTTAATCTCTGCAAAGCAAATATTGCTGGTTGTCGAGCTTGCAGCGACGATAGCGAGCATCCAAGTCAATTTCTTCATGGTGAGCACCGTGTAGGAGAGGGAGGTAAAAACGATCGAGCGGCTCCAGATTGACAAAAACCGAAGCCTTTTTTCAGCGATCAACGAGAGGTTTAATGATACTGTCGATTTGTCTCCAATACATATGGTGAACAAGAATTGTGGAGACAAGAATCCCAAAAAAGAGCTGCGAACGGTATTTCGATCTCAGTGAAGCCAATAGGGAACTCATCCAGCTCAATGCTAAAACGCCCACTCCTGTTACAAAAACCGCCTGCCAGCCGAGCACGATTCCAACCAGCAAGTAGGCTTGCTGGTAATGCGTTCGGGACTTTTTTTGCACATAAATTGGAAGCAATCTGGACGTGGCAACGCCGAACAACCAGCCGACCACACCACCCACCACGAGGGTCACGACTACATGTACGATTGCTCCCAAGGCTGGCGGTGCGATAGGCAACCAAGCAAACCATTGCACGAAGCTCAATGGAAGATACAGCAGTTTCGCGACCGCAAAGCAAATGCCGAAAACGCCAATGGCTCGCCATGGGAATTTGGACTTTTCCAGATCGGCCATCGCCAGCATCACCAACGATGCAAAGAACATGGCGTGAAAAACAAATGCTCCGATGAGATACCATTTGGGATAGAACACTGTCCAAATAATCCCGGCATACATCAGAACATTGAAATTGGGCAAATTGGCACCTCCTGAGAACAGTTCGCGAGCCGCGATGAGAATAAACAATGCTCCTACTAAGACCTCGACCAGCAGATACCTAGGCGCAATCGGTAGTTTGCAAGTGCTGCAACGCCCTTGACATGCTAACCATCCAAGTATCGGAATGTTATCACGGAAACTCAGCCGTGTTTGACAGAACGGGCATTTAGAACCACCGAAGACCACCCCTCGGCCTTCAGGCAATCTACCGGCAAGAACGTTGAAGAAGCTCCCGATACTCGCTCCCAGATAGAAGAACCAGATAACTGCCAGATACTCGCAAGTGTGATACAGTTCTCGGACTGGGGATTCGAGACCTTGCTCAAATTTGGCGCG
Source organism: Brakhagea baltica (assembly GCF_052161605.1). Classification (NCBI taxonomy): domain Bacteria; kingdom Pseudomonadati; phylum Planctomycetota; class Planctomycetia; order Pirellulales; family Pirellulaceae; genus Brakhagea; species Brakhagea baltica. The sequence continues at coordinate 4,811,957 of NZ_CP197409.1, forward strand.
GTTAGGTTGCAAATAGATTCGTATGGACTGCTGCACCGGTGGCCACGCGAATGTGTAGAGAGCCCAACCGAGAACTAAGACAATTGCAACAGTCAGCAAATACCAATTCGTTCGCTGCTTTCTTCGTCGCCTGCGACGCACTGTTTTGCTTATAGTTGGTTCTTCAACATTATTACTGAATTCAACAGTCGGGCTTTGGTCTCCTTGGGAAACTTCTTCTAGGCTCAAGGTTTCATTCTTTCCGATCGTGTGGCTTAAAACGCAGCCCGTTGTTTTTGAAATTGTTGCAAAATGGCTCGTAGTGGATCTTGGTCACCACTTGCATCGCCTTGTTTCAAGTCGCCAGGTGAGAGTCGACGAACTGCTCCTGGGTTCCGTGCGTTGGTAGCCACTTTGTAGACATCGAGTACAGAGTCTTCGCGAAGCGTATCGCCTGGAGGAACGAGAAAGTATCCGATGCTACGAGGCTGCATATTGATATCCTCGATGGGATTCGGACTCTTGCCGGTTCGATCGATCGCGATCGATTGCAAGAAAATCTCGTACACGCTGATATCGTACAAAACCGCAGCGGGAATAGGGATGTTGTACTGTTGTTGCGACCAATTGCCAAAGGCATCCATGATTTCTACCGATTCCACAATCGTGGCCCCAGCATCTCGCTGAATTGAGATCGTTTCCTTTTTGCCAGCGGGTATCCGAATCTTTTGCGGGTTGTCCGGCATACGGCGATCGGCGAAGAGAAGCAGGACCTCGTCTCTATGAGCGTTGAGCAGCGTTAGGTTGATGGGGGGCAGATCGGGATTCGGGATGACTTGCTGCTGGACTGTTCGGAACTGAGGAGGTGGCAGCGTAATGATGGGCTGTTGGGGGTACCAAATCTGCCATGGATCGTAGACGATCGGTTGCAGGAAGAGACCCGAGGAGTTCACCCATGTTAATCCCATACCAGGAAAATGGACGCTTTCGAAGCAATAGCCACTTTGAAACGAATTGATGCGCCAGAGTTGCCCGATATTGTTGCTGATAGGAAATAACCCAACGGGGTGCCGAGCCCCAGCCGCGATACGCAGCCTCCCATCGACTCCAACCGCCATCCACTGGCTTCCAACTTGTTGTTGAATTCGAAAGAGCCCGTTGCCAATCGAAGCGATATACCAAGCGGAAGCGATGTCGGTCGCACGCGACACGAGCCCGAACTGATTGCTGCCCCGAAGTGACAGAAATTGCCGCGTCGATGCGGAACCGACCCCAAAGTGCATCGGCAAGATTGAGTCGCCATCAAAACCCGTGACCGAGGATTGCTGCGAGGTGGTCTGAGGAACTTGGCTCGGAGTGGGCAAGTCGAGATTCATGCCTGGAGGTTCGATTCCGGTGTCTGGCAAGATAGGTTTGATCGAACCAGAGCCACGATTCGAGCCACCGTCCCCCTTAGGAGAGGAGCCATCTGTGCGCACTAGCTCATCGACTTTCATCCGGCTCGTTGTGAATTGAATGCTCCCGTCTCGCAGTATTCCGATTTGCATAGGACCAGTTCCGCTGGTCGGCCATCGGATCACCCGCTTGGCTTCTCGGGAACTGTAGCTGATCCAATTGCCATCCTGCGTATCATAACGAGTCAATCGCTTGTACGAGGTCTGGGTTCCTGCTGGATCGATTATGGTTAATTCGTCATCGTTCAATCTTGCAATCGAAGGCTTATCCAGTCCTGGAGCAGATAACTCAAACAATCGATCAGGGCCGCTCTGCGCGAAAAGCACGGAGCACTTCACGGAGCACATCACGAACCAACAAGCCAGGAATGCTGTGAGAAGTTTTTTGCCCAAAGCTGGTAAGGGATGCCAGCTTCTCTGCGCTACAGATTGGAGTTGTGACTTAAAATGCAGTTGCAGCTTAAGCAGTACCCTGGAGAGAGATGAACAATTTGACATGCGATTCGCTTCCCCGCCGATAAATGCCGCGAGCTGCTAGTTGGTACAGATCTAGCTAGCGTCGTCATTATAGCATCTCTGTTGGGGGTTGTCGCATTGGCGGTCTACGATTCCGCTACATGGTTGGCTCGAGACGGGTGCTCCGCTTGCTCATCACCATTTGACGGTACTTGATCCGGGCATTGGACATCCAGAAGAATTGGTAGATGTTGAAGCCAAGCAGCACTAGAGCGGCCAACGCCCAATTAAATCCTATGCTCGGTTTTTCAATGACTGGCGGAGTAACATCCTTTTGAGGTGTAGTGTCTGTGTTGGAGTTAGCTACGAGAGGGACTGCAGGGGGAACGCTGCCCGCGAATTGCGGATTGGAAACTTGCGTGAAGGGGTTACCCCCAGGGCCTTGCTGAAAGGCGCTGGTTGGAACGTTGCTGAATCCAGCGTTACCGTTAGCTGGAAACAGATTGCTGGCCATTTGTGCGTAGGCGGGATTCATAGTGTTTACATAATCAGGCTGCATAGCAGGAGGCAGCATTGGTTGAGTTTGCGTCGGCATGACGCCTCGGTCTGATCCCTGACCGGCCCAGCCGCGGGGGTCTGGCGTGTCTTGGCGCCCTAGCATGTTGTTCAGCATGGGGTTGTTGTTCCGCGAACCAACGCCCATATCCCGATCGCGATTGTTGTTGACTAAGTCATTCGTGGTTGCCCTCGGAGGATTCGACATGGAAGGATTTGTCATCGAGGGATTCGTCATCGACGAAGAATCGTTTCGGAGATTGTTGTTGAAATTGGGAGTTACAGGGCTGGTTGGGAGCACGGCTCCTTGGCCGCCGCGCGGTTGCCCAAAATCGGACTGGGTTGCGATGGGGGTAGGGTCAATAAAAGCTGGTACGCCGCCCAGGCTGCTTCCCCCCAAGTTTTGGATATTGTCATCTCCCAGAGCGTCATACCGTGCAAGAACAGATTGCGGAATCGCGCCTTTAGGTAGCGTTCCATTGCCGATCCGAATTGTGACCTGTTCGACGTAATCTTTTACCGTCGGGTGGATCGGGATGATCATTTCGTTGCCGGTCGGCCCCGACATAAACTGTTGGAGATTGTTGACTGGAATTTGAACCAAATAGGTGTAGCGACCGGATTGATTATCGAGCTGCCAGCCGACATTGTTTTCCCATTGCCCAATATTAGTCGGCGCCTGAGGGGCATATCGCATCAGGGCTAGGTTCTGAATCGTGGGCTCAATGCTGGCTTGGGAGCGAGAGTTGAGCATGGGTGGATCGACGCGTGGCAATTCTTTGTTGTCGATACGAATTGCGAGTTGCTCGATTCTTCCTACCAATCGATCGGGAATGCGAACCGGCAATTCGCTTCCGCTGGGACCTTGGGCAAAGGACTCGATCTGATTAGGGGGAATCTGAATTATGAAAGTAAACTTCTGGGAGCGTTGATCAAGCTCCCATCCACTGGTCGGTTCTATCGACTGCGAGTTTTGCAATCCAGGCAAGAGTCCCACTTGCGGGAGCAGCATCGTCAATAGAATTGAGAGTAGACCTGTCATTGCTTTTGCCCTGAGCGATTAATCATTCCATGGAATCGGAAGGCTGTACCTAGTGTGTGCGCATCCTGCGTGACTTGGAGATCATAGAGGATTTGGTTTGGTCGCGTAAAGAGAAATCATTGTAGGAAAAGAGGTTAGTTCCGCAAATTAGCGAAACTGCGATCCCGAATGCTAGCATTCAATTAGTCTTTCGATTTTGCGATTGGCTCAGTGAGGTTAGAATCAGGCCCGCTTTAGGCTTAAACAATTGTTCGCGATGCGATTCGCTCTATGCTATTTGAAAGGGTTACCACAACAATGCAATTCAGACTTCGCGAAGGAAGAATCGGATATGGTCAAGCTTGGTGCTTGGGGCTGATGGCGTTCATAGGGGGAGGATTGTGCGGAGCGGCCTGGATCAGCGGGGTTAGGGCGGGCGATGACGAGCCCGTACCGACTCAGATCAGTGGGCAGACGGATCCCACAAATTCAACCAACAGCCCAATCCCAGTAGACATTGCTTCGGACCCCGTATTCCGAGAGCTATCGAAGGCCTTCTTGCGATCGAACCAAGCGGAAAACGAGATCCGCTATAGCCCCAGTAGCACCAGCGACACCGTCTGGCACGCCATAGAAAGCGCTCTGAGTACCGCCAAACTGCTCGAAGCGGAGGAAGCTCGCTTGAAAGCCCAAGGCGAACTGGAAAAGGCGAGCCAGATTCGGGATGCGATTAACGGGATCAGGATGCAAGGGGTCAAATTACTGGCAGCCGAGATGCAAATCACGCTCTCGTAGCTCGTTCATGGAAAAAGTAAGGTTCTAAGACTGGCGAAATACAGCCTTTCCTGGTAGCGTTTTCGTCAATTCATATTCCTAAGTCATTCGCCCCTAAGCCATCCGGCGTCGTCTCGAGCCACCAGCATTTATGTCAACTTCTCCGCAACATATTGAACAAGAGCGATTGCGACGACGTACTTTCGCGATCATCTCTCACCCTGACGCCGGCAAAACGACGTTGACGGAGAAATTGCTGTTGTTTGGTGGCTCGATCGAAATCGCGGGTGCGGTTCGAGGTCGAAAGTCCCAAAGGGCTGCTAAATCCGACTGGATGGAATTGGAAAAGCAGCGGGGAATTTCGGTCAGCTCGACGGTCCTTACCTTTGAGTATCTCGGCAAGCAGATCAATCTGCTGGACACTCCTGGCCACCATGACTTTAGCGAGGACACCTATCGCACGCTGATGGCTGCGGATGCTGCGGTCATGGTGATCGATGCCGCGAAGGGGATCGAAACGCAAACCGAGAAACTGTTCCGGGTCTGCGCCGCCAGAAAGATTCCGGTGATCACATTTGTGAACAAGATCGATCGACCGGGAACGTCACCGCTAGAGATTCTGTCTGAGATCGAGAAGGAATTTTCGATTCAGGCTGTACCGGTGAATTGGCCGGTTGGTTGCTCGAAAGAGTTTTTGGGGATCGTCGATATTGCGAGCGATCAACTGCACGTCTTCCTGGATAAAACGGGGGACCGTCGCGGTAGCACTCTGCAACTCAATTGGAACGATTTGTCAAACGGCAATATCGCTCTCGATTCATTGCGAGAAGAATCGGAGCGAGGTCGAGGGATCGATGTATTCGACGAAAAAGTAATCGGAATCGCCAAGGAGGAGTTGGAACTCATTCAACTAGCGGGACACGAGTATCAGCCGGAATTGTTTTTAGCTGGTGAGCAGACTCCTGTCTTCTTCGGGAGTGCGTTGACCAATTATGGGATGGAGCTCTTCTTAAAAGGTTTCATCGAGCGTTGCCCACCGCCGGGTGTGGGAGCAGCTAGCATCGAAGCAGCGACTTCGGAACACACTGAAGCACCGAAGAGTGAATTCTCTGGCTTTATATTTAAGATCCAAGCGAATTTGGACCCGATGCATCGGGATCGTGTCGCCTTCGTTCGTATCGGGTCTGGTCGATTTGAGCGGGATATGGATGTCGTCGTAGAACGAACTGGGAATCGCGTTCGATTGCCGAGAGCTTTGAAGATATTCGGCCGTGAACGCCATACCATGGACGAAGCCTATCCGGGGGACATTATAGGAGTCGTATGCCCAGGAGAATTGCGTTTAGGTGATACATTATTCCAAGGAGATCCGATTCGCTATCCGGGGGTTCCGCAGTTCTCTCCCGAAGTTTTTGCGAGTGTTACGTGTCCTGACACCTCGCGTCGCAAGCAGTTTGACCGAGGAATTCAACAATTGGTCGAGGAGGGGGCTATCCAGCTTTTCTACTCGAGGGGACGTCAAAAAGATGCGATTCTAGCAGCGGTCGGAGAACTGCAATTCGATGTCGTACAGTTCAGGCTGGAATCCGAATACAACGCACCTTCGCGGGTGCAGTGGCTGCCATACAAGCATGCTCGTTGGTATCGAGGAAAAGAGGATATCGAAGCGGACGATCTTAAAACTCCGTATGGAGCGAAGCTGGTTCTCGATTCCTTTGGCAGCCCTGCGATTCTATTGCAATCCGAATGGGATCTAAGAAACTTGGAACGAGAAAACCCAGGTGTTACGTTCGAATCGATCCACGAATCGAGAACGTCAGTCGCCGACCTAACCGCCGAGCGGTAACCCCTCACGTAGTGGACGAGGCAACGAGGCCCGACTGCTTGGGACGAATATGGCACGAATCGCTTGAGGGCTTTGGCAGGCGGTCTCCCGTGCCAATGGACTCATCGCTTCGTCCACTACGAAATCAGGACTCATCGCTTCGTCCACTACGAAATCAGGACTCAACGAGGCAATAAGGGGACGGAGGTGATTTTTGCGAGCCCCCCAAGCTAGGAGTATTCACGAGTAACTCACTTCCCTTCGCTTATCACCGTGTAGCATGCAAAAGGTGGCTACCAATCGCATGGTGATGTTACGGCTGTCCATTTTTCATCCCAGAATGGCCTTGGCGGTTGGCATACAATGGGACTGGATCGCGATCGTAGCGTCCCTTTCCATTGTGTTTTTTCGCAAGAACCATTGTCGAGACACCTGATTGATGGTTGGCTCCTGGAGTCTTCGATCGAAAAGGCAAAATGATGACAGGGGCGGTGGCGAGATAGCCTAAATCGTCCCTAACGGGACAGATAGAGGTAGGCAGGTGTCGCTGGTACCACAGCATTGGGTTCCTCAGTGTTTGGACGGTGGGTGGTACTGTTATTACGGGAAGTTTCCTGCGAGGTTGATGGGTGGTTTGAGTGCTGAACCTCTACCGTCGAGCTGACGCTCTTGCACAAATGTTGCCATCACTCTGGATGCTTCAATTTGGATTTTATTACTTCCAATCTCGAAGCCAGCTCTGTCTCAAAGCCTCGGTGCACTGGAGCGTAATAGGTTCGATCGACACCGAGGTAGTCCTGAGCCGCGACACCGTCAGCATGGTTGTGCGAATACTGATACTCTACCGCATTCCCAAGCTTGGCTGCACCGGGATAATGCCCATCTCGCAGATGCCTGGGAACGGGAATGACACTCCCTTCACGCACATCCTTCCTCGCATTTCCGATTGCGGCGGTGGCAGAATTACTTTTCGGTGCCAAGGCGAGATAAATGGTCGCTTGCGACAGCGTTAGTTGGCACTCGGGTAAACCAATAAACTCGCATGCTTGCATGGTTGCAACGGCTAAAGTCAGAGCCTGCGGGTCGGCATTGCCGATATCCTCGCTTGCCAATATGACTAGGCGTCTACAAAGAAAACGAATGTCCTCACCTGATTCCAAAGCGCGAGCAAGCCAATAGAGAGCCGCATCTACATCGCTGCCACGAATGCTCTTAATCAGGGCGCTCGCGATATCATAGTGCTGCTGTCCGGTGGGATCGAATTGCAAGACCTTTTTCTGCATGCTCTCTCGCATGTCGTCGACGTCCACTCGGATCGGACGGTTAGCAGACGACAGCACCGCGAGCTCGAGGGCTCCGAGCGCTCGTCGTGCGTCCCCCTCGGCCATTTTCGCGCAAAAGGTCAATGCGTCGTCCGTGACTGTGGCAGCATAAACTCCCAGGCCACGCGATTTGTCGACCAAAGCACGTTCTAGTAGCAATCGGATGTCCGACTCGCTGAGTAGCTCGAGCTCGAAAATCTGCGAGCGACTCAGCAGGGCTCCATTCACTGAGAAGAAGGGATTGCTCGTGGTGGCACCCACCAAGGTAACGATTCCCTGCTCAACATCGGGCAGCAAGGCGTCTTGTTGAGCCTTGTTAAATCGATGAATCTCATCAATGAATAGGATGGGGCGAATCCCTGTTACAGCCACTTCATCCTTGGCCCATTCCAACGCCTCGCGGAGCTCCTTGACGCCGCTGGTTACTGCGTTCAGTTGCTTGAACTTGGCGTTGGTTTCTTTGGCGAGCAAGTAGGCTAACGTCGTTTTCCCGGTGCCGGGAGGTCCGAAAAGGAGGATCGATTGCAATCGTTTGGCGTCAATTAAGCGTCGCAGCAGTTTTCCTGGAGCCAGAATGTGGCTTTGGCCAGCGAACTCCGACAGGGTCGCTGGACGCATGCGAGCCGCGAGAGGTAACGTTTTTTGTTGATTTTCTTTTTCGACGTGAGTGAATAAATCCATGCTAACTCCTGTGGGTTCAAGCCCGTTAGTCACTGTTCCACCGAGCAAACTCGGTGGTGAGCCGCTTTACGGCTTCTCCAGGACAGTTTTGAGACGGTCGGTGATGCCGAGCCGGGCGGCCCAGAGTTGCATGTACGATTCGTCTAGTTGTCCCTGGATGAATAGCAAGTCGGTTACGTCAACCAAGTCCCTGGGCCGATTGGCTATGAGTTTAAGCAAGACCAGATCTTCGGGGGAAACGACCCAGAGAGTCTACGATCTCCCACAGGGCTTTTACGACTGGGTTCTCCACCGTTTTTATCGAGTCCTTGCAATTGCTTGTAACATATTCTCGTTTCGCAAATCGTTCTCACGGTGCAACAATTCAAACTTGCGAAACACTTGCTCTGCACTTCCCGATAGGAGAGCTTGATCACAACCCTGCATGAGCTGGAATGTAATTCTTAATCGCTCGCCTGGAGTCATTTGGCGGTAGGTCTCGAGGGTTTCAGGAGAGAGCATCTGGAATCGATTTACTATGTGACATTGTTTGTTGGCTCCGTTTTTCGGAGCTAAGCACGATCTTTAAGGTAGCTGGACGAGGAGATTTGCTCAACTGATTGCCGGAATTTTGCTCGATGGATTTCCGCGATTGATGCACAATCCTCGGGTCGTTTAAGGTGAACAACGGGACGAACTCGGTTATGGGCAGCCGGAACATGGTTCCTCGCGACTTTCTGCTCAGGGCTAGTGAAAAAGCCTCCCCTGGCTTATCATTCTCGCAGGCTTAACGAATAATTTCTGCTCGTGCCTCAGTTGTACCCCGTATCGCGGAGCGCGAGCAAAACCTCCAGCAATAAGGGTTCTCCATTTTGATCCGTCAGCGAACGCCAGGATTTTTGGCCCTGGAAGACGGCACTGTTTTCGAGGGTTATTCCATCGGAGCCGAGGGAGAGCGAGATGGCGAGGTCGTTTTTAATACCTCGCTCACAGGCTATCAAGAGATCCTGACCGACCCCAGTTATCGAGGTCAGATCGTAACCATGACCTACCCCATGATTGGCAACGTGGGGGTCAATCTGGAAGATTTGGAATCTGCCGCTCCAAAAATTGCCGGGTTTATCGTTCGCGAGAATAGCCGAATTTATAGTAATTATCGAGCAAAGGATTCGTTGTCGGATTATCTCAAGCGAAACAATATCGTCGCTATCGCCGGGATCGACACGCGAGCCTTGGTTCGCCGCATTCGGGACCGAGGGGCTCAAAAAGGAATCATCTCGACAGTCGATCACAACCGTGAATCGCTTGTTGCCAAGGCAAAATCGAGCCTAGGATTAGTCGGACGAGACTTGGTCCGAGAAGTCATGCCATCACAGGCTATCGAGTGGAGCGAAGCACTTCACGAATTCTCGACCAAGGGAGATGAAGCGTCGGCATCTGGGGCCAAGCCTCATGTGGTTTGCCTCGATTTCGGGATGAAGTGGAACATACCACGACATCTCGCCTTCCGTGGCAACCGCGTCACGATCTTGCCAGGCAGTTCGACAGTAGAAGAAATTCTTTCGCACAACCCAGACGGTGTCTTCCTGAGCAATGGACCTGGCGATCCGGAGCCGTTGACTTATGCTATCGAGACGATCCGAAATCTGCTTGGAAAGAAACCGGTTTTCGGTATTTGCCTGGGCCATCAACTACTTTCCCTCGCGGCGGGGGCGAAGACTTTCAAGCTGAAGTTCGGACATCGCGGAGCCAACCAACCTGTGCTGAACTGCGTATCAGGCCAAGTTGAGATCACCTCTCAGAATCATGGGTTCGCTGTTGACGAAGAGAGTTTACCAGATTGCTTGGAGATTACGCACCGCAATTTAAACGACAATACGATCGCTGGTGTTCGCCACAAACAGCACGATGCATTCAGCGTTCAATACCACCCCGAAGCCTCTGCGGGGCCGCACGACAGTAGCTACCTGTTTGACCAATTCCAAAAGTCGCTGAACTCATCCGCAAACGGTTAAAACTGCCCATGCTCGCCAAAAGAGTGATTCCATGCCTGGATGTTCATCAGGGGCGCGTCGTCAAGGGAACCAATTTCCTGAATCTTCGGGACGCGGGTGATCCAGTGCAGATCGCCCAGCGGTACGAATCCGAGGGGGCGGATGAGCTCGTTTTTCTAGACATCACGGCCAGTCATGAGGACCGGGGGATCATGCTGGATGTCGTCAGCAGAACCGCCGAACAAGTCTTCATGCCTCTGACTGTCGGGGGTGGGATTCGGACACTTGACGATATCCGAGCGTTACTTCAGGCCGGTTGTGACAAAGTGTCCATCAACTCGACCGCATGCCGAAACCCCGAATTTGTACGGCAAGCCGCAGAGCGATTTGGCTCCCAGTGCATTGTCGTAAACATCGATCCCAAGCGCGTTTTGAGGAACGGCAAAGAGTTTTGGGAGGTCCATATCAACGGCGGCCGGCTACCAACTGGACTCGAAGCCGTCGAATGGGCGAGGCGTGTTGAGGAGTTGGGAGCGGGAGAAATCGTTCTGACCAGCATGGATCGAGATGGCACAAAAGACGGCTACGACCTGCCAATTACCTCAGCTGTGAGCGATGCCGTGGAGATACCAGTGGTCGCCAGCGGTGGGGCTGGTGCCCCCATTCACCTCGTCGATGCCATTAGAGTCGGTAAAGCTGATGCAGTCCTCGCTGCCAGCATATTCCACTTCGGGGAATACACGATCGCTGAGACCAAGAAGCTGATGGCGGAGCACGGCGTCCCGGTTCGTCTGTAGAAAGTCGCCGGTAGAAAGTCACAACTGCCCCGGATTGTTAGTGGGGAAATTCACCGTTGTAGACTAAAATATGTCGGTGGTTGATTTTGTAACCCTCTATTTTAATTTGAGTCGACATGGCAATCGCGGAAGCTCGTAATCATTCTCAAACCAGTGCACCCCCTTCAACCTCGGATGACTTGGTTGCATCCTTGCTCGTCAAAAAAGAGGAGCTAGAGGTCGACAAGTTGTTCAAGGCTTGCGTGAAACTCGAAGGTAGCGATTTGCACTTGAAAGTGGGTACTCCTCCGATCGTGCGGGTCAAGGGTGACCTGAAACCTTTGAATCGCCCACCGATTGAAGTGGAGGAAATGGTCCGTTTGCTAATCCCGATGTTGGACGACCGAAACCGTCGCATCTTCGAAGAAGAAGGCGGAGCTGACTTTTCCTACACGGTCAACCTCGACGGAGAAAACTGGCGGTTCCGGGTGAACATGCTCAAGCAGTTGGGTAGACCGGGCTTGGTCGCGCGGCGAATTAACAACTTCATCCCCAACTTCGAAGGCCTCTTCTTGCCGCCGATCTTGGAGGATCTCTGCAAGTTCGACCAAGGGATGATCTTGCTGGCGGGAGTGACAGGGTCTGGTAAAAGTACCACCATCGCATCCATGTTAAACTGGATCAATCGGAACTACCGCAAGCACATTCTTACGCTCGAGGATCCGATCGAATTCGTATACACCGAAGACAAATGTCTGATCAACCAACGCGAGGTAGGGACCGACGTTAAGAATTTTGAAATCGCAATGAAGCACGCGGTTCGGGAAGATCCAGACATCATCCTCGTCGGAGAAATGCGGGATCAAGAAACGTTTATGACGGCCATCCATGCGGCGGAAACGGGGCACTTGGTGTTCGGAACGATCCACGCTTCGACCGCTCCGTCGACGATTGGTCGTATTTTGGACTTGTTTCCAGAAGAGCTCCACGGCGCGATTCGAAATGCGATGGCCTTTAACATGAAAGGCATCGTTGCTCAAAAATTGCTACCATCGATTCGGCAAGGAGTAAGCCGAGTACCGACCTGTGAAATCATGACCTTTACCCCGATGATTCGTAAATTGATTCTCGAGGGCAAGGATCAAAAGCTAGGGGATGCTATTCGCATCGGTGCAGCCGAGGGTATGCAAGACTTTACCATGTCGCTCAAACAATTGATCGATGACAATCTGATCGATCGCCCCACTGCGTTCGAAGTCGCACCGAACCCAGATGCCTTGAAGATGGCCTTGAAGGGCATCAACGTCAGCCAGCCTGGCATCATCTAATCCCCTCCGCTGTATTTTCTTATCAAACAAAGCAACCAGACCAACATGATCTTCGGACGAAAAAAATCGAAAGCGAAAAAAGAAGCGGGCGAGGCGGCGGGCGATGGCCAACTCGTAGCTCCACCGATCGAAATCAAGCAGATGGGAATCTCTCGGGATGAAGCCCAGGGGCTTACGATCGCGGCCAGGCAATTGCCTGGCTACCCTCTAGCGATGATCGTCATAGTGAATGCCATCAGCGGCAGGGCCGATCGAATCCTTATGGATTTCTCAGCTCAGGGAGCCGTGGTGCGTTATCGCATCGACGGGGTTTGGGAAACGCTGCCTCCGATGGATAGGCCAACAGCCGATGCTGCTTTGGTCGCCATGAAGAAACTGCTCGGCCTAAATCCCGCCGAACGCCGCGCAAAACAAGAGGCCAAGTTCGGGACCAATTTCCTGAAGACCGACTGGGTTGTATCCTTCACCAGCGTTGGCGTTCCAAATGGAGAACGAGTTCTGATCTCGATCGATACGAAAAAACCTGTTCTCAAGACCCTTGAAGAACTCGGTATGCGTGATTCGATGATCAAAGACTTTTTGTCTTATATGAAGGGTAACCAAGGATTGGTGATCATTAGCTCGCCACCCACTCATGGTTTACCAACTTTGTGGCGTGTTGCCTTGGAAAACACCGATAAATTCGTTCGGGACTTCGTTTCCCTGGAAGACAAGAACGATCCGGAACCCGAGATTATTAACGTCACTCCCTTTTCGTACGACTCAGTAACTGAACCTCCGCTTGCGACTCTATCAAAACTGTTACTCAAACAACCAGACGTGCTCGTCATGCCGTCTCTGATAGATGAGGATGTCGTTGAGGCTATTTACGATCAAGTAACGGTACAATCGCGGCACTCCATCACCCGGATCGTGGGGACGGACTGCATCGATGCTTTGCTCCAGGTCTTGCGACTCTACCCCAAGCAAGCCAAGAACATCCTAAAGATGACGACCGCAGTGCTTTGCGGGCGTCTGGTTCGTCGTTTGTGTGATAGGTGCAAGCAGCCGTACCAACCCAATCCACAATTGCTACAAAGGCTAGGGGTGCCAGCGGGACGCATTGCAAAGCTCTACAACCCAACGATCCCACCACCACCAGAGCAGCGGGTGGATGCGAATGGCAAGCCGATTGAAATCGAGATTTGCAAGAAGTGTAATGGGCGAGGGTACTACGGCCGGATGGCAATCTTTGAACTACTTAAGCTCGATGACGAAATGAAAAAAGCGGTCATCAAGTACGTCAACGAGCCAGATAAGATCCGTGCATTTGCCAAGCAGCGAAATCATCTTGGCTTCCAGGAAGAGGGGATTGCCGCTTGTGCTCTCGGGCACACGTCACTTCAAGAAATCCAGAAGATGCTGTCCGGCAAATAGTCGGGCAAGTCGCCACGCTTGTGATTATGCCAAGCGTATTTCGGCGAACGAATCAACGCGTTCACCTGCGTAATCACTCGGCAGTGGTTTGTTGGAAGGGCGGACACTTGCAACAACCTTCATGCCAATAGAACTTGCAGCGATTAGCTCTTCAGCGATATCCGATACGAATAGGATTCGCTCCGGGCTTGCACCAATTTGTTGCGATATTCGTTGATAGCTGCCAGGCTCCTGCTTCTTACCCACGGTCGTGTCGAAATGTCCCGACAATAGATTGCTCAAATCCCCTTCAGTTGTGAAACGAAAGAACAGCTGCTGAGCCAGCACACTTCCCGACGAGTAGATATGGACTCGTATGCCACGTGACACCCAACTATTTAATGCCGGGACGACATCGGGAAACAACTCTGCCCGCAATTCCCCTGACTCGAACCCCGACTTCCAAACCAACCCTTGCAGAGCCTTGAGCCCCGTCGACTTGCTGTCTGCGGCCATCAGATTTTGCAAGTGCTCGTCGAGTCGATCGATATCTATGCCGCTATGTGTGTTGCTCGGGCCGGTTCGCTGATTCAAGTGGTTCGGCTCGGACCCTGCATCCGTAGCGACCTGAAGTATTGCCGCCCGAACCTCGGCAGAGTCAACGTTGCAGGCTAAGAACGACTTCATGTTTTGTTTCGCGAAAGGAAACATCACATCGTAAACAAAGCGAACGTCTGATACCGTGCCTTCAATGTCGAGGAGAACGATGTCGACACTTTTAAGCTCTACCATCAAATCGGACTCAATTACGTGTAAGAGCGGTTGCTAGAATAAGTGGCCGATTGCAGCAAGGGGACCGCTCAGGGAATGATTACGTCTTCTGGCTTCGGGAGGTCAGGCCTCCCCATGGTATTGATCGCTTCCCAGGGTTTTGGATAGTAGTACAACGGAACGCATCGGCCAGCATGGTTTCGGTAGTGGCCCGCGTTCACGCTCGATCTCCATGCCATAGCTTCTTGGCTACTTGGCTCGATGACGCTCGCTATGTGTCCACCAACGTATCGAGGCCGGTTGTAGGTGTAACGATATTCCGGCCACGCTTTGATAATGGGATATCGAAGGATATCCTCGCGTTGCAGGGCCGGATCCAGGTAGGTGCCTGAGAGAAAACCGTCTGCATTTGCTGTATTTAATGAAGCCGAATAAGAGGCCCCGATTGCCAACAATAAAGCGATAACACGTTTCATAGATTCCCTTCTCCTGTGCAAAGTGCTTTGCGAAATCTATCGCCCAGATCGCTGCTGTCAGAACCGTTTTTGTAGGCTTTTTCGCGATCCTCCCGTTTGCTATCTTTCGGCATTTGCGGGTTGCAACGATGGTGCGGACCCGTGCTCGATAGCCGCAACCAGCCCCGCTGCTTTTGTCCACGTTTCTTCTTCTTCGCTTAATGGCTGGCTGTCAGCCACGATGCCCCCTCCTACTTGGAATTGCCACCATCCACGCGAGGCGGTCAGAGTTCGGATGAGAATATTCCAATCCATGCTCCCGTCCGTTCCAACGTAACCGAGCGAGCCGCAATAAGGTCCGCGCACCGTTGGCTCGAGCTCGGCGATGATCTCCATCGCTCGCACCTTGGGAGCGCCCGTGATGCTTCCTCCGGGAAAGACGGCTTGCATGACATCAGCCCATTGCACATCCCTGCGTAGTCGTGCTCCGATTACGCTGACTAGATGTAGGACGAAGGGATATTCTTCGATTTGGCAAAGTTGCTCGACTCGCATCGAATCAGGATCGCAGACTCGGGAAAGATCGTTACGCAAGAGATCTACAATCATCACATTCTCCGAGCGATCCTTTTCGCTATTGAGCAACTCATTGGCCGTTACTGCATCTTCCTCGGCGCATCCGGTTCGTCGACGAGTTCCTTTGATCGGTCTTGTTTCAATCCATCTGTCGCGAACGTGAAAGAAACGCTCGGGAGAAGCACTGATGATCTGCCCGCTGCCAAAATCAAAGTAGCCCGCAAAGGGAGCCGCATTGACCTGACGGAGCTTAGTGTAAAGTTCAGTCGATTCGCACCTCGCCGGGCACAACAAACGTTGCGATAGGTTGACCTGAAAAATGTCGCCAGCAAAGATGTAGTCACGGGCCTTCTGGACAGCAGTTTGGTAGCCTTGGCTATCAAAGTTTCCGAGCCAACCTCCCCCCAACCGCGTTTCGAATTGTTCGGCGGTCAAGCCGTGAGCCATGGCATGCCAATTGGGTCGCGTTTGCTCCGGTTCAGGCGATATTCTGGTGTCGACCCAGCTCATGAACTGCTCTAGTCTACCGGCGGCTCGCTCCTGCCAAGCCCCCTCACCTAAATCAGATTTGCCTTGCTCCCTCGTGAACCCGTGCGAAAAAACCCAACCCGTATCCTGTTCGTGATCCCAAGCAAAAACGACATCGTAAAGACCGAGAACAGCCAGCGGTGTCGAAAATTCGTCATGCTCAGCCGAAGGGATGCGTTCTATGCAACGCCCAAACTCGTAGCCCAAATAGCCTGCTACGCCTCCTTGAAAGGGTGGGCATCCCTCGACCGTTAGAGCTGGAAAAAGGTCGAGCCAACCTTGAACTTTGGAAAGCGGATCCGCGACGGGGTGATTTAGCTCAAAAACCTCCACCGGATCCGCACATACGAACGAGTAGCGACCCCGCCCGCCCCCCTTGAGGGCCGAGTCCAACCAGCAGCAGTACGGTCTTCCTTTTAGCCCGTGAAAAACAGCCTCGGGGGTGATGGCTGGGTCAAGCTGCTGGAACAATGGCTTACGTAGGGTATCTGTCATGGTTGTTATTGTAGGTGCACGCCCTTGCCTTCCAAGCTCCTCTGGTTATGTTTCCTGCCTGCTTATCGGTTAAGTCGTATTGGAATGGAAGAATCGCGAGGAATTCCTACAGGATATACCACCTACATCTGGTACCGGCGAAAATCATGGTGACAACGAGCACGAATACGAGTAGCCTACCTGTTTCGGTCTCCCCGACGTGGGGCGAGCTATCAACCTCCTCGAAAAGCAAGATCGCACCGTTGTCACAGTCGAGCCAATTCGTTCGCATCGGGGCGGTTTCCTATCTGAACTCCAAACCGCTCATCCACGGTTTAGCACAGGATTTGGAAGGAATTGGTGCATTGACGACCGACTTGCCCAGCCGTTTGGCGGACCAGATCAAGGCCGGGGATATCGATGTTGGTCTCATTCCAGCTTTTGAATATTTGAAGACTCCGGGGTTGAAACTCGTTTCTCAATCCGCCATTGTATCCCGAGGCCCTGTTTGGTCCGTTCGCTTGTTCTTTCGTACCGAGCCGTCTCAAGTGAAGCGAGTGGCTCTAGACGAGGGCTCTCGTACTAGCGTGGCGCTCTCGAAATTGCTCATGCATGAGATGTTGGGGCTTCGTCCCGAAACATGTATGCTTCACATGGCGGATGATCCCGAGCTGATCGATGCGGATGCGGTTCTGCTAATCGGTGACCGTGCGATGCACCCCGAGAACTACGAGAGTTCCTTTAAAACCTCGTGGGATCTTGGAGAGAAATGGTTTCAATGGACTGGATTGCCGTTCGTTTTCGCGGGTTGGGTCACTAGGGAATCCAGCATCGACGAGGTCCGGTTGGGACGCATGCTGGACGAAGCGAAAGAGCGGGGAAGAGGAGCAGTTCTGGATATTTGCGAGCAATGCTGCAACACTTATGGATTGACTGTTGCCAAGTGCTTAGACTATCTGACCAATTACATATTTTTTGATTTGGACCAAGATGCTCTCCGAGGTTTGGAGGAATTCCGGTTTCGTTGCCAACGTGCTGGATTGATCGACGAGCTGGTCGCTCGGCCCCAAATCGCGGATTGATCGCAAAACCACATCGAGAGAATTTCGTCTTGGAAACGCATCGAGACATTACGCTGAGGAAACCATGACAATAAGCCAATCAGTTGACCATATCCTGGAACGGGTTCTCGGCGGAGAACGGCTTTCTGATGAGGATGCACTGTGCCTCTTGGAGAGTAACCAGCTGGCCAAGATCGGTCAGGCGGCCGACACGATCTGCAGACGCAAGCATCCCGAGGGCTATAGAACCTACAACATCGATCGCAACATCAACTACACCAACATCTGCACAGCTGTCTGCGATTTCTGTGCCTTTTACCGAACCCCCAAAAGCGACGAGGGCTATGTTCTTCCCCGGGCGGAACTGCTTGAAAAGGTTCGTGAAACCGTTGAGCTGGGGGGTAATCAAATTTTGATGCAAGGTGGTTTGCACCCCAAGTTCACCCTCGATTGGTATGAGGAGTTGCTCCGAGATATCAAGAGTCACTTTCCAGCCGTCAACATTCACGGCTTCAGCCCCCCAGAGCTGCATCATTTTACCAAGGTGAACAAACTGTCGATAGAAACGGTTTTGGAGCGCCTCAAAGCGGCCGGGCTTGGAAGCATTCCAGGTGGGGGGGCGGAGATTCTCGTCGACCGGGTTCGTTCGGAAATCACCCGGGGCAAAGTGATGTCGGACGACTGGCTCAATGTCATGCGGGTATGGCACAAGCTCGGTGGAAACAGCACTGCAACCATGATGTTCGGTCACGTGGAAACGTTAGCAGAAAGAGTCGAGCATTTGCGGCGTGTGCGCGAGTTGCAGGATGAGACCGGTGGGTTTACAGCTTTTATTTGCTGGACTTTTCAACCTGACAATACAGCCATGTCGCACATTCCTCCCACCGGTGCTCATGAATACCTCAAGACGCAAGCGGTCGCTAGAATTTATTTGGACAATGTTCCCAGCATCCAAAGCTCATGGGTAACGCAAGGGCTCAAAATTGGCCAGTTAGCCTTGAGTTACGGAGCCAACGACATGGGGTCTCTGATGCTTGAGGAGAACGTGGTTGCCGAAGCCGGCACCGTGCATTTCTTGACGCTTGATCAAATGCGGGGTGCGATCGAAGAGTACGGTTTCGAGGCAAAACAGCGGGACGTTTTCTATCGGCTCGTAGGAGATGAACTCGAACAAAAGGCCATCCTGGCGAACCGTCGTAAGGATCAAGCTCTTCCGGTCCTAGCTTAGCGAATGGCGAGCGATCTAGCTTCACTCCAAGGTCACCAGCGACAGGGGATGTTCAGCAGTAGTTTTTCTTTTAGTTTCTTAGGGCCATGAAAAAACCCTAGGAAACGCTGGGAATCCTAGGGTTTTTGGAGGGGTGGAAGACGGGGCTCGAACCCGCGACCTTCGGAACCACAATCCGACGCTCTAACCAACTGAGCTACATCCACCGTACAACATTCTCAGAAATCTAGCGATTGTCAGTCTCGCCGTCAACCGTTTCTGAAATCCTGGTTCAGGATTTGTTTTTTTGCCGTGGGCGATTTTGCCCGACTCTTATCCCAGCTCGGGAAAAGCCTCCCGATTGGCGAGCCGGC
The DNA here is from genome assembly GCF_052161605.1 of Brakhagea baltica. Lineage (NCBI taxonomy): Bacteria > Pseudomonadati > Planctomycetota > Planctomycetia > Pirellulales > Pirellulaceae > Brakhagea > Brakhagea baltica. Next base: position 4,830,942 of record NZ_CP197409.1, read on the forward strand.
TGAGCAAGGTTTTAGTGCGGATTAGAAAATCTGACTTGTAGTTGGCGACCTGCTGTTCTGTCAGTTTTAGGCGATCTGCAATGACTTTATTGCTTGCGCCGGAAACGAACAGCAATTCTATACACATAAGCTTGGTGAAGTCCCCTTTGGATTTCCACTTTTCGATCTGTTCTTGCAGCGCCTCTGCCAACGCGATTTCTTCTGCGTCTCTCCGCTCGCCGCTCCGGAGGATACTGCTCACAGCGCGAAAAGGAGCGGGGGCCTGCTGAGCTCCGTCGCTTGACTCATCGGGAGCGGAGAATGCTTGCGTTTGCCTACGACCCTGTTTGCGCAAATGGTCGGTCAGCTTGTATGCTGCGATCGAAAAAAGATAGCTTTCTAGTGGCCGTTCGCAGTCAAAATTGGGCAAGCTATTTAAGAACCCAATAAAGGTGTCTTGGACGATATCCTCTGCGTGGGAGCGATCAACCAGTCTAGCGCCGACAAAGGCCAATAGACGACCTTCGTATTTGTCGATAAGCATTTGCCATGCGTCTGCCTCGCCTGATCGAATCTGATCGACAAGCATCTTTTCTGGGGTGGGAGTTTTTTCGCCTCTGCTTATCCTCATGCCATCCCTTTTGATTTTTCGCGTCGCGACAACAATCCCAACAGCCCAGACATGGCACCAACCATACTTATCAATACCGCCGTTCCTGCTCCGATACGCACGGATCGCTCTCCCGAAACGATGTCACGCTCGTAGTTAAGGATCTTCGTAACGTGCGAAGCCGGAATCGTCACTTGTCTATAGATTTGATACATCTCCCCGCCGGGCCGTACGAGGGTCTTGGTAAAAGTGCGGTCCGAATTCACGTTCAAAATCTCACGTTGAATGTAGTCTGCGCTCAAGAATGGGATGCTTTCTACGCTGGTGTGACGCAGGATTTTTTTGTGGATATAGGTTAGCACTTCGGAAGGTAGCTTGTCTGCTAAATCATCCGTGCAGGAGGCAACGTCTGTGTGAGGGATCGTAACAACTAAAAAAGTATGATCTCCCTTTGAGGTCACTCCTCCCTCGGCTTCCGAAACCCAAGAGGGAAAATCTTGCTCGCCGACACTTTTCGTGCCAACGTCTTGACTCGCGGTTTCAACCAGCGGTCTCTCAGTCGACGAAGCTCCCTCGCTCATGCCATCCGAATCTCCAGATGTTTCTGACGCTTGTACCATTTCGGCCTTGGTCTTGATGAGTTCAATCGCTTTGGTTAGCACGGTCTCGAGACTATTCATAAAAGCGGTAGCATCGATCTCAGCTTTCCACTCCACCGTTTTATCCGTTGGGACGCCAGTGTTTGGGACGCCAGTGTCGTCTTGCAGGTTTTCGGTTGGTTGCTGAGCAGAATGGGAACTGGCTTCGTCTTGCCGGTCAGCAAAAGACTCTACATGGGATGCTCCACTGGTCAAAACTACGATTAACTTGATCGCAATGAGGGATTTCATAGTTGGTACTCCGTTATGCAACATTGGTGTTAGGTTCGTAGGCAATCCAGGGAGACGCCATTTGTACGGCGACCGATGTTAGACCAGCAAACAGCAAACACCAAGGGGTCGGGAAGTAGAAAAGCCCCTGGACCAATGCGGCCAGTGCCACGGTCCAAGCTATCGTAAAGACGCTAAACCGACTTTTTCTCAGCGAATCCGACTGGCGCCACCAGCGTACGATCCACATAAGGGACGCAAAGTATGCGATATGTGCGGCTAGCAAGGGCGTTTCGCCTTCATAGAAGCCCTTCCATGAACGATTCCAATCACCCGAGGTCGCAAAACTGCCGCTCATGTTAAGCTGCTCCCAGCCTGTTCGGGTCAGTTCTCCCCAAGGGATCATGAGATAATTGCTGAGTACATAACTGAACGCGCCTAATGCACCTCCAACGGTCATCATCACGAATCGAAACACGATGGAGTCTTCTGGTTGCCCTTCCCAGCGGCGACCGAAAAAGATAACGGCCCAGCTCGCGAGCAGCGACATCATTCCAGCCCAGGTGATTCCACTCACCAAGCTCATGGCATTTTCATCCACGCGTGCATGGGCGAGTATCGAAGCGGCCAAACAGACGACCCCGATAATAGTACCAGACACAACCCATGATCGAGTATGTGCATGGAGAAAGCTCCAAATCCTCCGCCGTTGCAGCAGTCCTCGCTGTTCGTCTTGCCACTTGCGATAAGCTTCCTTGTAGGAAATCGGTTTTGGAGGACGAACGTTCGCTGCTGGTTGAACTACCCCGTGGGCATAAGCAGGGCGTGGCGTGACAGGTTGGGCCTGCTGTCTAGCGACTGGGCTGACTCTCGCTGCAACAGGAATGCTGGCAGCATGGGCAGCAGCAAGCTTTCGAGCATGCTCTGGTCCTCCACCGACATACCATATCACATAGTAGACGGCGTAAACACTTAACAAAACGACAGCAAATGGGACCGCTACATTGCCTACGACAATCGCCGTCACCACCAGGATGGCAATCGCGATACCTCGTGTTGAAGAAGGCAAGTTGCGAAACCAATGTTGCAGTTCCATTAGTTTTGCGTTCACCGCCCTGGCAATGGGCTCTTGGAAAGTCATTGCGGATCCTGTTCCAGCCATGCTCGCCGCGTACATTGGCGACGGCCCGGCCATGGTGGGATCGTTGTTTCCCGGAACTCGTTTTTGTTTTTTAGTCTGTGGGGTGCTATGGCTGATTGGTCCTAGCGCCACCGCCTGGGGAATAGCGTTGGTCTTTCGGATAGCCAAGCCGCTCGCGTCGAGATCCCAGCCAATAGCCCACAGCATTTCTCGACAATCACTAAACCGCAGAGATGCATTCTTGGCCAGTGCTCGCCGAATGGTCGATGCAAATGGCTCCGGCAACATGCTCACATCGGGATCAGCAGTTAGGTGCTTTAAAATGATTTCTTGAGAACTCTCGCCATCAAAAGGAACATAACCGGTCAGCATTTCGTACAGAATGATCCCGAGCGAATAGATATCAATCTCTTTACCATACTCTCCGCGGCCAATCTCAGGAGCCATGTAATGAAAGGTCCCGACGCTCTCGGTCTGACCGCCCCGTCGCGATGCACTGATATACTTGCTCAAACCATAATCGCCAATTTTGACCAACCCATTGTCGATAAAAACGTTGGCCGGCTTCAGGTCCCTGTGGACAATCCCCTGGTCGTGCAGGTAAGCGACCCCAGCCGCGAGTTGTGCAAACAAGGTTATGGCGTCTTCCGTGTCGGCTTGCTGGCTATAACGATCAATGCGATCTCGAAGAGACTCTCCTCCGATGAACTCCATCACAATCCAGCCTTGTTCGTCTCGGTCAAAGCGGATGTCGTAGATTCCGACCAAGTTTGGGTGGCGAAGATTGAGGCAGTGCCGTACACCTCGCACTTCGACTTCAAGATTTTTTTGAATTCTTTTTAGGGCAACTTCTTTGCCGGAATCGCTCTCGGCAAAGTATACCTCACCGAACCCACCCGAACCGACCCCTCGCTTGATGACGTATCCATCGAGGGGTTTATCGCCATTTCCGTACTGAAATTTCATCGATGCACCAAAAGAGGCCTGTTGATACTTAGGACTGTGGTTGCAGCTTCCCATCACGCTGCCAGCCTTTTCCCGATCGCCTTGGGGCTTTGCGTCCGCCGCGTTGGGATGCATTCTATCTTGTCGATTGCTCATTTTCGCCGATTTTCGTGGAAGCAATGAAACAAACATGAAGAATCCCTACGTTGCCAAACCCATTGAAACCAAGACGTTCGCTGTCGTTCAAGCCTCTCCGATCACCAGCCTAAAATCCAGCCCGTCTTACGTGGCAGGTAACCGCTGATCGAGTCGAGAGACCCAGACATTTCGCCTGTCGAGTTAGAATCTTGGTCCAATTATTCAAGGATCATTGAGAAATCGTCGCTACAAACCTTCTGGCCCGCAATCAACGGAAACGGGGCGCTCTGATCTTTGCCTCCCGCTTGAAGCGGTTGGCCACTCGGCGGCCTGCAGAACCAAACCTCCGCTTGTCGGAACAAAACCAACCGCGAATTCCAGTTTGGGCAGATGATATGACAGTCCTCGAACGGCCCCAAAACACAGGAGCTACCAAGCAAAAGTGCCGAATTGAATAGTGGTTGCCACCGGTTTCCGCTGAGGATATCCAGCCTAGCAGAGCAGCTCAACTTGCTCGGCCTCAAGTATCGCAGGCGTACCTTTTTGCCGAGGGTGATGATCGACTCTTCAGGCAGCAATACTGGCCTTTCCAGCAGCTTACCATCGAGATAAGTCTCCTGGAGCGGATTTAGGACGTGTTCCTCCCCGACCCTGCGAATGGAGGCCGCCCGACGACTCAGTTCTCCTCGAATAGCGAGATCGGCAACTCCATCCGGGGTGGCTTGCCCAAGCAGTATTTCCTCGGAATCGTGGAGCGAGTAACTGCCTTGCCCATCTATCCACAAAATATTCTTCATAATCCGACTTGGCTACTTTCGGCTAGTTGCGAGTGGCGACCAATTGCTGCGGTTTACGCCGTGTTAGGCTAGGATTCGTTGGAAACGAAGCGATCTGACCTAAATTCTATTCGGAATGATGAATTTTTGGGACTTATGTCAACACGCGCCCGCAACCATAGAGAACCAATCACTACTTGGGCTTGTTAGGGCGGGGCTTTCGGTTGCCAGGTTTCGGACGTTTGCCCGGGGGATTGCTATCCCGGCCGCCGATGCGATCAGACGGTCCCTTTGATTCCGTTTTTGCTTCGTCCTTTTTTCCAAACCACTTCGGAAACATTTCTGCCAAGGTCTCGGGTGGCTTAGTCATTTTCTCCTTCGGTTTGTTCGAGGCTGGTGCAGATCGCTGCGCTGCTGTGCCAGTTCCCATTTTGTTCACCGTGGCGATGATGTCGGTGGCTGTGGATTCGGGAAGTTCAACGTTAGTTCCCTTGGGGGTGAATCGCTTGATCAACGCTCGTTCGACCAACGACCAAGTCGACGAGGTGATAAAGTAGATACACAAACCTGCTGGGACTCGGAAGAAGAACACTCCCATCATGATGGTCATGAACATCATCATTTTTTGAGCGATCGCGGTTTGTTCGTCTGCCGCCTTTGGCATGAGGACCTTTTGCTGGACGATAAACAGCACTACTGTAACGATAGGCAGAATGTTGAAGTACGGACCGAAGTAGCCCGTCCCCCGACCTGCGATAATATCCCATGCCCACGAGTGCCACTCGAAAAGCATGTCAGGACCAGCTAGGTTCGAACACCATTCCAAGCCTGGAATGAGAGGCTGTTGTCGAAGCTTGATATCAACCGACACGCAACGGTAAAGTCCGATGATGATTGGCAACTGAATCAATGCGGGGAGGCAACCCGCGAACTGATTGATACCTGCTTTTTTGAACAGCATTTGCTGTGCTGTCATCATCTTGCGAGGGTCTTCCTTGAATGCTTCTTTGAGCTTGGCTGTATGAGGTTGCAATGACTGCATCCTTTGCGCGTTGACCGCCATCTTGCGACTGATGGGGAACATAAAAGATCGCACCAACACGGTTAGCAATACAATCGCGAGCCCGAAGTTTCCTACGACTGCATAAAAGCCGTGGAGAATCCAACCCAGTCGTTTGGCAAAAAAACCGAAGAGATCCCAACCGTAGTAGAGGACTTGGTCCATATCGTAGGCGGCTAGCAATTCAGGATCTTTTGGACCGGTGAACACTTGATAAGCCCATGAATGTTCGGAATTCGCAGCGAGCGTAATGGGCTCGGTCTCAATCCAGAAGCCCACATTGGTAGCTTGGTGTTTGGCGTATGGTAGTTTGGTCGAGTCCGTATAAACAGAGTTGAGAACGCGTGCGTGTCCTCTGCTTAACAACTTCATAGAATCGGGTGCTTCCGGGCTCGGAAGGAGAGCAGCCGTAAAAGACTGAGCATCGATACCAATGTAGCGAATGGTTCGCGCTGTCTCGGAGTGAGCGGATCCGAACAGAACCGTATCGGGCAACATCGGTTGTTTCACTGCGTGATCGACAATCACCCTATTGGTGAACAATGTCTGCTTGTCCGCGGCGTCATCTAGGACGACATCTCGGGCTCCCGCAGCGCTAAAGAAGTAAGGGGAAATCTTGGTGGGGTACCACCATCCCTCGAGCGACACGCCGTTGATTCCATCTTGTCGTATCGCGACCTTAACGTCCGTGTCGCCACGGTTGCGGATGGTCGTCACCAGCTCGACGTGATATTGCCATGCCTCGATGTTCTCAAGACTCTGGCCTCTGGTTGGCTTCTTCAAGCGATACTGCTTGATCAACTCTAGATCTGCTTCCTCGCCAGCTAACTTTAGAAAAGCTCCGAGAGGCTTTGCAAACTCGACCGCCATGCCTCCTTCGTATTCGACATAACGCCCTTGCCAGGTACCGTTCAAAGTCGCTTCGAGACCGGGTATCGTTTGATCTCCCTCTTCGATGGATAGGTTCCCGATGGAGGCCAACGTTGTTAGACAAGATAGATAAGGATCGTTGCCGGGGACTTGCTCTAAACGAAAGTCATCTTTGGCGCGCACGAGATCCAGCGGCATCTCCCCGAGTTTGAGTTTGAATCGCAGTTGGGCTTCGTCACGCTTGACGGTCAGTTCAATTTCCTGGTCAACTTTCCAGGAATCAGACCATTCGTCCCATTTACGGCGCGTGATATCACCCTCGAGCCCTGCCCAGCCGACAATCTCATCGAGTGCCTTGATACCGATTAGCGAAGGATCATCAGCGCAGACCGCTTCATCGGCGGGACTCCCCTTGGGGACAGTCCTGATAATAAGCTCCTTTGGTTCCAAGCCGAGGTAGCCTGCGTACCCACGAATCTGTTTGGTTTGAAGGGACCGGTAAACTAGCTTGCCTTTTTTGTCGCGATCGACGATCTCAACCCGCTCGATCCCTGCACCTTGGTTGTCTAGGAAAACCAGCAATGAGTAGCCATCCTCGGCAGACATGCTTCCTAGGATAAAGTGCTCGCGAGGTGCTTCGTCCGGAAAGGAGTAAGACGGATCGGCCTTGGCCTGGGCAATTTTCTCTTCGAGCTGTTGAGCTCGCTCCAATTTGGTCGCTTCGACCTCGGCTTGTCGCTTTTCGGCTTGTTGTTGGCTCAGCTCCTTTTGTCGGTTCATGCTGTTAAGCAGCAAGAAAATGGAGATACCCAAGAGCAAAAAGGTAAAGAATCTTCGATTGTCCACTGTCTAGATCTCATTGGTCGGCGAGGGCGACCGTTGGGGGTTGTTGGCGATAAGTCCAGGATTTTCAGCTATTGAATGGTGTTGCCTAGTGCAATTTTGTCATCCCAAGCCCAGAAACGGAGCTAAAAAACGCAAACTTAGCTCGTAGATCGCGCACAGTCCGCTGAGCAGCCCCTAATCCCGGCCTTAAAACTCCGGATTCAAGGCGTTTCGGAACCGGATGGTTAAACCATAGTCGACAAATGCGTTACATCTGGCACAAAGGGAGGGGATTTGCCCCGAGATCCCCCGCCGATGACTCGATTTACTTTTTGAGCCTAGTAGGCTAGCAATCCGGTGTTCGTGGGCAACTCCACCACGCCCCAGACCAAACGCCTCGTCCGCTACAGGAAACGACCAAGCACGAATATGAAGGTTCTAGTCACCGGCTCGAGCGGCTTGATCGGATCAGCCGCAGTTCGCTACTACGATAGCCAAGGGGCTGACGTCGTAGGAATCGACAACAATATGCGGCAGGATTTCTTTGGCCCCATGGGCAGCACCGAGTGGAATCTGTCCCTCCTTCTCAAGGAGACGAAGCGGTTTGACCATTTCAGCGTCGACATTCGGAATCGTGAACAAGTCTTCGATCGCCTTAAAGGCGACATGCCCGATCTCGTGATCCATTGTGCCGCACAGCCATCGCACGATAAGGCCAAAGAGATTCCGCTTCTCGACTTTGATGTAAATGCCGTCGGGACGATCAACATGCTCGAAGCGACTCGGCTCCATGCTCCCGATGCCGTGTTCTGTCACATGAGCACCAATAAAGTCTACGGCGATGCGCCCAACGAACGTCCCCTCGTGGAGCTCGAGAGACGCTGGGATTATGCGAAACCAGAAGACTACGACGGAATAGACGAGACATGCCGAATCGATCAATCGCTACATTCGCTATTTGGAGCTTCCAAGACGGCAGCTGACATCGTCGCTCAAGAATACGGACGCTATTTTGGGATGAAGGTTGGTGTTTTTCGAGGCGGATGCCTCACCGGTGCCTCTCACTCGGGAGTTGAGTTGCACGGATTTCTTTCTTACTTAGTCCATGTCGCGGTTCATCAGAAACCGTACACTATATTTGGCTATAAAGGAAAGCAGGTTCGAGATCAAATCGAAAACGCAGACGTCATCGCGGCATTTGAAGTGTTTCGCAAGAACCCACGACCTGGCGAGGTTTATAATCTGGGCGGTGGGCGGGAGAACAGCGCATCGGTACTAGAATGTATCGATTTGATTGAAAAGATTAGTCCCTATCGCGTGAACTACACCATGGCCGAAACCAATCGTACCGGTGATCATATTTGCTATATCTCAAATCTTTCCAAACTCAAAAGCCACTATCCGGAATGGTCGATCCGTACCTCCTTGGAAGATATTCTAGGCAGGATGATCGAGATGGAAGAGTTCAAAGCCAAGTCTGCAAATCGTTGATACCCATATAAGACACGTAATCACTATGCATATTCGCAAAGCACTGATCACTGCGGCAGGGCCTGGACAAGGCGCCTTACCACTACAACGCTTAGTCGATCGAGACGGAACAGAGAAAACGGCCCTCGAAATGATTATCGAAGAAATTGACGCTGCGGGAATCGAGTCGATTGGAATTGTTATCAGCCCAGGGAACGAAGATGCTTACTGCAAAGCCGCTGGACCTTATCTGGAGCGATTGACCTTTATTCCTCAAAAGAATCCAACCGGCTATGGCCAAGCCTTGTTGTGCGGAAAGGAGTTCATTGGCGACAGTCCTTTTCTGCACTTGGTGGGAGACCATTTGTATCTCAGCAAATCGGGCAAACGATGTGCCCAACAACTCATCGAGGTCGCCCAGCAAGAAGAATGCTCCGTTTCGGCAGTCTACCCCACCAAAGAAAAAATGCTTCCTTACTTCGGTGCCATTGGAGGACAACGGTTACCGCAAACCGACCATCTTTACGCCGTCAAGAAAGTCATCGAAAAACCCACTCCCACATTGGCGGAGCAAGAACTCACCATCGCCGGCTTTCGGAGCGGCGTCTATCTCTGCTTCTTCGGAATCCATGTGCTTACCCCTATGGTCCTTCAGATTATGGAAGAAATCGTTTCCAAAGCCGATAGGCCCGTTCCGCTGGCCGAGGCTCTACAAGAACTAACAAGCCGGGAACGATATTTGGGCTGTGAGATCCAGGGGCAACGCTACAACATCGGTATTAAGTATGGCTTGCTGAATACACAATTAGCCCTGTCGCTTTCTGGAATCGATCGGGACCAAGTTCTCAGCGATATGATTGAATTACTGGCCGTTCGCTAGGAGCAGAGAACATGAAGACACAACAGTCGGACAGCGTGCAGTGCAATCGGTGGATCGATACCATCACATCTCTCGACGAAGGGACACGCCATCGTGCACTTGAGTCCCTTTGCGATGGGCTAGGTTCAGTGGAACTGCTCCAAGCAACGAGCGAGCTCGATCGGTTCCGCAGGCAGACCGCCAATCTCTATCACCGCGTGCGGGCTCACTTTTTCCTTGCAGCCATTTATCGCTACTATTTGCCCAAAACGTTTTCGGAGGAGCGGGCGGGTTTGCTTCCCTACGAAGCTTACCAGCATATTCTCGAGCGGCGATTTCCAGAAGCTATCGATCAATTGTTGGCGGTTCAACGTTCTGAGGGACCGACGACGGCAATCTCAAGTGCACTCGCGCGAGCCTACCATCAGCTAGGGATCCAAACCCTAGCGGATCAAGTACGGCGGAGTGTGAAGACGGTCCGAGGAAATCAATGGATGTTCCGGATCGGTCACCCGACCGAACATCCACTGCGACTAGATAAATCACTGTTGCGATGGGACTTGGAGAGTGAGACCTATCCGATACTTTGCGAAAAAACCAGCGTGCGAATGGATTTCTCTCACTCAGGTTGGTCAGACATTTTCTTCTTAGGGATGGATTATCCCGAGGGGGCTCGCGTTCTGAACGCTTCGGTGAATCTAGGTGTTTACGGCCGTGATGCCGATCCCAAGCCTCCGGTGGAGGCATACTTGAGGGTGATTGATCGCCCCGTGTTGCGATTGGTGAGTATCGATTTGGGAGCAGAGGCCGAGATCACAGAAATCGATGAGATCTTCGATTTTGCGAAAGACTATCTTGGATTGCTCAAGGGGGCATTGATTGCATCAGGCGTTATTCCGCCTGCTATGGAAGGCTGCCACCGAAAAATGAGCGAACTACTCGCCACGATCACCGGCAAAGAGGGGTGCGGCCTCGAGTTAGTAAGCAAAGTTAACGACATCCCCAAAGGCTCCCGACTAGCCGTATCCACCAATCTGCTCGGCTGTCTCATCTCGGTTCTGATGCGAGCGACCGGGCAGGTACAGTCACTCGAAGGAGGCTTATCCGTCGGTGACCAAAGACTCATCACCGCCCGAGCGATCCTCGGAGAGTGGCTAGGTGGGTCGGGGGGCGGTTGGCAGGACTCAGGAGGGATTTGGCAAGGAATAAAACGAATCGAAGGGGTCATGGCTTCGGAAGAGGATCCCGAGTTCGGTGTGAGCCGCGGTCGATTGCTACCTTACCATACGATCTTGGACGAAAGCCATATCCCTCAAAAAGCCAGAGAAGCTCTTCAAAAGAGTCTTGTACTGATCTATGGGGGGATGGCTCAAAATGTCGGTCCCATTCTGGAGATGGTGACGGAGAAGTATCTGGTTCGGGCAAGCAACGAATGGAAAGCCCGATTAAAGGCGATAGAGATATTCGAAGGAATTGTGGAATCGCTCAAGCAAGGTGACATCAAGAGAGTTGCCGAGCTCACAACCGAGAATTTTACTGGACCGCTACAAACCATCATTCCTTGGTGCACCAACCGCTTCACCGATGCCATGATCGAACAGTGTCGTGCACGATGGGGCTCTCAATTTTGGGGCTTTTTGATGCTGGGTGGCATGTCGGGTGGTGGAATGGGATTCTTCTTTGATCCGAGCGTGCAGCCCCAGGCCAAGATATGGTTATTGGACACGCTAGTCGCTACCAAGCGTGCCATGCAAACGCGTCTCCCCTTTGCCATGGACCCGGTCGTCTATGAGTTCACGATCAACGATTGGGGCTCTTGGGCAGAATTGCTTTCTGGCGATCAAGCAGTCATGCCGGATGGCTATTATGCGATACTTGCACCGAAGCTGATCCGCAAAGACTTGAGAGAGCTAAGTCCACAATCGCAGCGCGAACTGATGTGGCTTAATCGCTCGTGCCGAAGCGGTGAAGCTCGGGCTAGATGGCTACTCGATCGTATTTTGCCACAACCGGCAGACACCAACAACCATGTTGAAGTGCTCAGAAACCTCTTGCGAGAAAATGGTTTTGATCGAGATCAACACGAACAGATTCGAACCGACTTGCTCAATGGGCGAATCGGCCTTGCGGAGAATCGATTGCCTCGACAGTCGGTGATCGAGGATGTTTCGCGGGATGATGTCATCGATCTTCGAGATCGCTCCAAACGACAAGACGGGAGTAGCGATGCTGCGGTGGGACGAGAAGCAATTGCAGCCAATCAAGTTGCCGTCGTGACACTCGCGGCGGGAGTAGGATCGCGATGGACAGGAGGAGCAGGGGTTGTTAAAGGTCTCCATCCTTTCTGCAAATTCACCGGTAAACACCGCAGCTTTATGGAGGTCCACCTCGCCAAGAGTAGACAAACTAGCAGGTTGCACGGAGCTAATATTCCCCATGTCTTTACGACGGGCTATCTGACGCACAGCCCCATGGAGAATCATCTGGAGCAAGTTGAGAACTATGCCTATCCTGGCAACGTGTTTCTGTCACGAGGTATGTCGGTCGGATTGCGTATGATTCCTACTGTAAAGGACCTAAGATTCTTTTGGCAGGAGATGCCGCATCAAGTTCTCGACGAACAGCAGCAAAAAGTTCGGGAAAGTGCGCAAGCCGCCATCATGGGATGGGCACGTAATGCAGGGGAAGCTGCTGACTACACGGACAACATCCCTTACCAATGCATGCATCCGGTTGGCCATTGGTACGAGATACCCAATATGATGCGCAACGGCTTGTTGCACAAAATGCTGGAGACGCAGCCGTCTCTCAAGTATTTGTTGTTACACAATATTGACACGCTCGGTGCTAATGTGGATCCATTGATATTGTCTCGACATATCGACTCTCGAGCATGTATGAGTTTCGAGGTTATCAGTCGCCGAATCGATGATCGCGGAGGAGGCCTAGCACTTGTGGATGGAAAGAGGCGACTGGTCGAGGGGATGGCGATGCCAAACGATCGCGACGAGTTCAAGCTAACCTACTATTCCTCAATGACGACATGGATCGATATCGATAAGCTCTTGGCGGTATTTCAGCTCACCCGAGAGGAGTTGGCGTCGAGCGAGACGGTCGACCAAGCAGTCCGGGCTTTTGCGAACAAGTTACCAACCTATATTACGATCAAGGATGTTAAGAAACGTTGGGGATTGGGACAAGAAGACGTCTTTCCCGTCACTCAATTTGAAAAACTTTGGGGCGATATGAGTACGCTAAGCGCGGTCGATTGCGAGTACATCGCCGTGGAAATCATGCGAGGCCAGCAACTTAAAGAGCCCGGACAATTGGATAGCTGGGTTCGAGATGGCTCAGCCGCCTACGTAGAAAATTTATGCGACTTTGTGTAAAGGGCCAGATCAATGAGGACACTTCTCGCTGATCACCATCGTAAACGGGTCCTCACCCTCCCAGCGAAGCGACCGGGAGGGTCGGCAATCGAGCCTTAAGCGAGATTGCCGGGGAGGGTAGGATGCCGTCGATCTCGATCCGATCGATGCCTATCGCGAAACTAAGCTTGGGTCGGTGCCGATGGTTCCGACCAACTCCTCCAGATAGCTCGGCTGTTGACACCGCTGCAACGACGATTTCGCACGCTCAAGCCGCTGTTGCAATTCCAATCGCTTGATTACGGTCGCATAGTTGGGACGAGCACAATACTGCTCCAAATAGTCGACGTGCCGATTCCAAAGCATGACGTCTACCTTTTGCTTGGCTACCAATCGCTCGCGATACCAATCACTCGCGAGTAAATAATCTTTGGAGAACATGCGACGCACCTCGGGCGAGTCGGCCTTGTGTCCGTTCCAATGTCCCTCTGCCATGATACGCAAAATAGCTTGCAACGGTGGACAGGCTAACTCGTAACTTCCATCCTCAAGATAGACTTGAGCCACTTTTTTCTGAGATTCAGCAATGAACAAAACGCCATCGACAAATGCCTCCATATCCTGCGTTTCCGGTTTCAAGATCTTTTCTTCGAACACGCGCCGGGGGTTATCGAACACGCGTCCAAAGTAACGTCTCACAAATCGATCTGTGATCCGATAACCGAGCCGACTGGCTGGGACCTCGAAGCCATTGTGCACAAAGTCTTCGATCTTCTGTAACATACCCCCATTTATCATGGCGATGGGGTCCCGCTCCTCCGGTTGTAGACGACACCAAATCTCTGGCACAAACATGCTGATGTCGTGACCAACCTCGATATCAGGTCCGATATGCCCGGCAGCAGTGCTGAATCCACCGAGGCCGGTAAGAATCATGCTGACGATCGTCGCGTTCAAATCATAAACCATGTTGAGAGCATTAAAGGGACCTTTCGTTAGAGCCCCCTCACTGCCTGCACCGGTCGTACTCGGCGATTTACCTGTAAACGAACATACATAATCCATCAACAACTCCGGTAACTCTTGGTAGTGGATGGGATTATAGACTGCGAGAGGTCGTATCCCCCCCGCTTTGTCTGGCGGATTATTTCTTCGTCCCGACAAAACGGCGTTTACGGGAATGGCCACTGGCGTCGATGCGGGAGCAGCTCGATAAAGCTGCAAACCTCGGTAAGCAACATACCTCTGGAACGGATGTGTTAGATCAGGGCGATCCTGAAGATAGCGAGGATTCTTGGTAGGCTTTCCATCGACCAACCTAGGATGCGCCGAGGAAATAACGAAGCTGGAATCGCCACTCACAAAATCAGTAAGCCTCTTTTGCATAGGTGCAGTATACTGCTCAAATTCTATAAGATGGGCCATCTCGGCTCGAATCTGATCTTTGGTTAACGGCTCGTAATTGCAAAAGAAATTCCCTGGTTGAGCCATGTCCGCTTCAGTTTGTTTATCCAATCCGCGATGAATCGCGTCGTCGGGACGTTGAAATAAACGGTATTCGCAATTGGCGATAAATTTAAAGCTATCCTCGGTTCGATTGCCATCCGAAGGGTTGAGCCCGCTCAGGAATCGATGAGGTACCACGGTGCTAGCGGTGATGTCATCCTCCAACTGAATCTTAGCCGCCGCAGCGAAATCCTGACGGAGCTTGTACATCCGCCATCTACCTTGCTTGTCCAAACCAACTCTTAAATACATTCCCACCAGTTTGCGATTGTTGTATTTGAGCTCGTGGCCATTGTCACCGTTGACGACATCCACGGAAAAATGCTCTTGCCAATGGCCGTTCCATTCGGGCTTACAGAATCGCTTGATGATGAACGCCATGGCGTATAGGTGCGATGGTATCGATTGGAGCCACTCGTTGTACTCGTCCGTATAGTCGTCCGAGGGAGTTAATAGCTTGATCACACTCCCCAGCGAGCGGTTGGGGTCGAGAACTTTGCGACTGGATCGTTGCGAGTAATCTGATTTTTCTTTTGCATCTGGTCGCCAACGACCGGAGTAGTCTTTATCGAAGATAGCTTGCAATTGCGCAAAGTCTGACTCAATATCTGCCACAAAGATCGGGCCTCCCTTCATATAATCGCGAAGGGATTTACTGATCTCGCTCTTGCCTCCACCGCTCACCGTACAAGGCTTGTGGCAAACCGTTCCTTCGCCCGACAAACCAATCAGTCTCCATGAGGGAGCACACGGATGTTTGTCCATCATCACCTTGTAACCACTGGGAGCGATGTAAACCTTTTGCTGCTCGAGTGGAATGCAATGCTCGATACTATCCTTGAGCCATCGAACAGAACGATCGTGCAGAGATGCTCGCGCGTTCTCAGGCACGTACACCAAATTGGGTTCGGCACGATCAAGTCCGTACCCCTCTGGCTGGATATCGATAAAGCTAGAATAGTCTCGAGCCAGATCATCAAAGGTGCGACCATTATAGCGGCGCGAGTTCCACTGAAACTCTTCCCCCAAATGATGTGCGATAAAGGCCAGAGTACCGCCCGCATGCTCCTCCTCCGCGTTACCGAGCAAGTTAGCTGCGTAACTGATCTGTGTCTTGACCTCCTTCTTGCAGTAACCGAAGTAGTTATCGGCGATAATCGTCACGATTACACCCGCCTCATTTCGGCAGGTTATCTTGAAGGCACTGCCGTCGTTGTACTTCTCGTTAGGATCCTTCCAGCACATGGCGTCGCGACGTTGACGCTCGGTCGCTTGGTCGTAGTGAGGTAACCCTAATTCCTTCTTCGTGCAATGAACCAAATGCGGTGCCAGGATCACACATCCTGTATGACCGGTCCAATGATCACAATCGAGAGCCGCGTCGTTCTCCGGAATAAGCGGGTCACCAGCGTTGCCAAAAATCGATTCGACAAAATCAAGATTGCTTACCAATCCACCAGGTGCAAAAAATCGGATCTCCATAGATTTCTTTTCGCAGTATCCTGGAACCGGTGGCACAACCAGCGGTCTTATCAGCAAAGACACAAAAGTACAGGCTGGTTGCGAAGCGGTCTGCGTAAAGGGTAACGCGAGAATGCTATCTGGCGGAGCGATCGCTCGACGAAAGAGATTAGCAAATACATTCTTCGGGACCGCTCGCTTATCACCCGCAATAGGCAGCCCCCCCTCGGTGACGTGAAACGTCCCTGAAGTTGTGCGGCGATCGGCACGCGGATTGTGTAGTACACCGTTGGCGACGCGAATGGAAGTCAACAGTTCATTCTCAAATCGATCACCTCCGTCGGGCAAGCTCAATTGTCTCGCCATCCCGTGATGATCCAAGACCAACGTATGCTTGGGCAACTCCAAAGGCGTCTCGAGATTCAGATCGGCGAAGTGATCGGCCAGAAACGTCTCAATACGCTCATCGATGGGAGCCCTCAGTTGTGTGAGGAGACGATTCTTTTCCTCAAGGTTTGCTAACAGGCCCTCAGGGAGTTCTACCTTTTGCTTCGCCTCCTCGTCGAGCACTAAATCGGTGGCTGCCATCTGCATGTAAATGTACTGGCGGAGAAGCATGGCGGCGTGAGAATCGCGATCAGCGTCGCGTTCCCAGGAAAGCATTCGACCTGGTGCGTCCAAGTACCAACCGTTATCAATCGCTCCTGTTACCTTGTCCATGTTTGTATCCGCGTTCATGAGTGATCAGCAAAAGAGACTTCCGTAAGGACTGTCCCCAAGAGCTTAACGGAAAGTTCGGCCATGTACACATCTTGTCCTGTGCAGATAGCCAGTATCCCACCATTCAGGTCTCTTGGTATTAGTGACCTTGATAAATGAGGCTTTGTTTCGATTTCGGAGTCATTTGGGAGAAACTGATCTTGATTTCATCGCGAGAATTTGAGATCGGAAAGGTTTTGGCTAATACGTAGTTCGCGCCTCTGCGTAAAACACCGTGTGTCGCATAGGATTCCATCGATTTGAAGTTTGGGTGAAGCAGAATGCCTCTATCTCGCAACCATCGAATCGATCGGCGTCGGCGCGTGATGCTCGATGCCGTTATCAACGATCCTGAACTCGCGGCGGAACACGCGCGTGTCAGTCGTCGCAATCGAGCCAGGGCTAGAGAGAACGACGAAGGCTACGAGGAATCGTCTGCCTATCGCGATCCGGGCTACAGCCAAGCCGTTCGCAAGTCGTGCCAACAGAGAATTGTTCAGCTGATTCCCGTACGTCGCGGAACGGTCGCCATAGCTCTCACGGTATTTTGGCTCGCGTACATAGGTCTCGTTTGTTGTCATTATTTGTTTCATCACGCACCGCTCAAACCAAAGAGTTGGAACTTTGCGACGTTGCCACTCGCGAGCTTGTTCGACCTAACCGCCTGGAACAGCATCAGCCATTGGTTATCGTGTCAGTTGTGGTTGCTAACCGCTATCGCGTGCTGGATGACGTTTAATCTGAGACGACATAAATTGGATGACTATCGGGCTCGCTATCGCGTGTGGGCCATCATGGGATTCGTTGCGTTATTCTTGCACTTCGATGCAGGTACTTCAGCATTGCTATTATTGGGACAAAGCATCGATCCCTGGGCACGCGCGGAGATCGGATACGGAGGTTGGCCGCTGGTCTTAGCAACTACGGCGTCGTTAGTCGGCGTGATGGGGATTCGTTTGTGTAGCGAACTGAAGACGGTGCCGACATCCGTATTGAGCTGGATCATGGGTTTGATCGCGGTCGCTGCGTCGGCCTTGATCGGTACCGGATTGCTCAAGACATCCTGGACACCAGAAACGCTTCGCTTGATGTCTGGCTCTTTGTGGCTGGCAGGTGCATTAGCGGTCTTCCAAGCGGTCGCGATCTATCTGCGGCACACTTACATACAAGCACAGAAGCGGTTCCTGTGCCGAAATGGGGTCAATCTAAAGCCGATTCATGTCGGTTTGCCCAAGTGGAATCTTCGAGGCAATCGCGAGGACTCGCAACAATCTACATCGCCTAAAACTGCCCAAGGTTCAAAGCCGCGAGGATGGAAGGATCGACTGCCCTGGGTGGGTGCTCGGGACGAAGGGGATCTGCAAGAGGACGATTGGTCAGAGGAAGAAACCGTTACCCAAAGAACGAAACGCCCAGAGGAAAAACCACCGCAAGCCAAAAGACTCTTCGGTCTACTGCCCAACCGTGAGCTCGCCAACGAAGAACTAGAATACGAGGCCGTTGCCGTCGACGAAGGTGAAGCCGTCGACGAGGGCTTGACCAAAAAACCGGGCTGGTTCGGTATTGGTGGTAATGCTGCGGTCAAGGAAGAACGAAAGCGAGCACGGGAGGAAGCCAACGTCGCGAGAAGGCTTGAGCGAGAGGAAAAGAAGGCTAAGGCAGATACCAATACAACAACCGAGCCAAAGAGAAAGTGGCTGCCAAGTATGAAGCCAAACCTTGCAGGGGCAGCGAAGGTGTTGAGTCCTGCGAAAGTCCTGAGCAAAATGAAACGCAAAGCCAAGAGCGTTGCGGACGGTAGCGAACCGCTGGCTAAACCAAAGCCGGTTAAACCTCCTAAGGAGAAGAAGGAGAAACGAAGCTGGCTGGGAATGTTGGACGGTCTCAAGCTCAAGCCACCATCTACATCTGATGCAGGGGGAGCGACAAGCACGCAAAAGCCTGCCGTTGCACCTAAGCCTGTCGAGTCACAAACGTCCTCGCCATCGTTACGACAGACAGCAGGCCAAAACACAGCCCGACCATCGACACAGGCATTTCAAGAAGAGTTTGGAATGGAACGACCACTTTCGAAAGCCGAACGCAAAAAACTGAGGCAGCAGGGTAACGATCGTCGAGCTGCTTAGCGCAGCCATGCCCATAGAAAGCAGAAAGGACGCCAACCATCCGGTAGTGTGGTCTGACGAATCAGTCTTCGTGATTAGTGTCGATTAGTGAAAATGTGCGTAGCCCTCCTCCTGCTGGTTCGGTAGCCAATAGAATCGAATGAGATCTGCGTTTTAGGGTGCTGCTGCGGGGCGTTTTTTAAAAACAATCACGAGGGGAGGGGGCTTTAGGAAGGGCTGGCTAGTCGGAGCCTTCATGCATTGCGGTGCCTTGCACCCTCTCCGAGCTGCGCTCGACTCTCCCTCGGAGGGAGAATGAATGCCGTAACTTCGCGGAGCCTTGCTACGGCATTGCTATTCGTCGTCTTCTGCTATCCTGGTATCGCTAATCGCGGTCCCTTGGACGCAATCCGATAGATACACCGAGGGAAAGGAAAGCAGTGTACCCACGTGCCAGTGGTGATCGGAAAATGAAAACCACTACGTGCAGGCAAGCGCGACTGCATAGCAGCGGCCAAGATGGCAAGTCGTTTCATGATCAATCCTTGATCATGTTCTCATAGAACTCCGATTTTTATCCTAAAGTGCAGTATATTAGAAGGGGCCGGGCACCGGTTGAGTTTGAGCAAGTTGGCAAAGTCTGGGATGAAAAGAAGTTGTTATGAAAAGTTGGAAGAGCGAAAGAACAGGAACTCCATGGTGGTCGATTACGCTGGGACTTTGTTATTATCTTCTGGTTGGAGCCACACTAGCTCGGTCCAGTGACGATTGGCATCAGACTATCGATCAGTTCCGCAGCCAACTTCGATCCGACGTGCAGGCCGATGACGTGGGTGGTATCACTGCGGCGGTGGTGGTAGGAAATCAGATTGTGTGGGCGGAGGGATTTGGCTGGGCGGATCGTGAAAAACAAGTCCCCGCTGGAGTCGAGACCGTTTACCGCATTGGCTCGATAAGCAAATCCTTTGCAACCATAGCGATGGTCCAGTTGGTCCAGTCGGGCAAAATCAACTTGGACGATCCCATTTCACATATTGTTCCCGAGGTCGATCAGATCCGCGATCGCCCAGCGGGTAGCCCTGACATTACCTGGCGGCACTTGGTGACGCACACCTCGGGCTTGGTTCGCGAACCGGCCTTGCTCGGCCATTCCGTTGGGCCGCTCGATCAGTGGGAAGAAAAGACGCTCTCGGCGATTCCTACGACCCGTTACAACCGATCGGCTGGTGAGAGCTATTTGTATTCCAATATTGGGTTCGCCACTTTGGGAGTGGGGTTGGGGCGGCTATCGGAGAAACCGTTCATCGATTTGATTGAAACCGATGTCATCCAACGATTGGGACTGAAGCAAACCGGATTTCGCGTGGATCCTGCATGGGAGGCTTGGTTGGCAACAGGTTATGCCAATCTCCGAGATGAGGAGGGGCAACAACAAATCAGTACTCGCCAACCCGCGCGAGAGCACACGGGACGCGGCTACCGTGTTCCCAACGGTGGACTCTACTCCAATGTCGGCGATTTGGCCAAATGGATGGCAGCCATGTACGGCGAATATGACGAGTTGTTGCTGGAACGCGAATGGGTCAAAGAGATGCTCCGTTTGCAAACGCCGGGCGATTCGGAACGTGGGTACGGATTAGGCTTTCAGATTCGCCACTACCCAGACGGTTCGCGGCATGTTGGCCATGGCGGTTCTGTCTCGGGCTATCGCGCCCAGGTCAGCTTTGATCCCGATGCTCGGGTGGGAGTGATCCTGCTCCGCAACTACGACAACGGTCAAACCAACTTGGAGCGAACTGCTCATGAATTCCTGACTCGTTTAGTAGCTCAGCGACCGAGTCGGCAACTGCCAGTCGGCAAAGCCGATTTTCGCTTTATCGATTGGCAAGGGAATTCGGATCGACCGCTACATGTTTGGACGTATCGGCCGCAGAAGTTCCAAGTGGATTCCCCGATCGTCTTCGTGATGCACGGAACTTTGCGAAATGCCGAGACCTATCGACAACCGTGGATTTCGCTGGCTGATGAGTTAGGTTGCTTGGTAGTCTGTCCGGAGTTTTCAACGGAACATTATGGTGGCTCTTATTCCTATCATTTCGGAAATGTTGTGTCGCGGCGGGGCGAGGCCAACCCGGAGGAAAAATGGACCTTTAACGCCATCGAGCACCTATTCGATCATATTCGTGAACGAGTGAATGGCTCTGGCAACAAATACTATATTTTTGGACATTCGGCGGGTGGTCAATTTGTCCATCGCATGGTCATGATGAAACCGGATGCTCGACTGGCCTTGGCGATTGCGGCCAATGCAGGCAGCTACACATTACCGGATTTTGCAACATCGTTCCCCTATGGACTGGGTGGTATGGATTACCAGGAGACCCGTTTGGCGGACGCGTTGGCTGCTCCTTTGGTGATCATGTTGGGGGAAGAAGACACAGATCCGAACGATCGATATTTGCCGCGCGGCGAATCAGCGATGGCTCAGGGCCCCCACCGATTCGCGCGGGGGCAACGGTTCATGGAATTGGCCGAACAAGCGGCCGAACGCTTAGGGATTTCTACAGAATGGCAGATCACGACAGTTCCCGGGGTCGGGCATGACAACGCCAAACTAGCGCGGCCTGCTGCCGATCTCATCTCTGAACACCATCGCCGCGTGCAAGCGTCGCGTTAGTGATTGCTGCCGAGCGTCCAATCCCTCAACTTTAAGGGTAAATCACAAACCCACTCCGAGAAGACTAGCTCTATCCGACTAGAATTTTTGCTGCGTGATCCGTTCGTAGGCTTCGATATAACGGTCTCGCGTACTGGAAACGATGTGGTCGGGTAGCTGTGGTGGGGGGCTGTTGCGATCCCAATCTGTACTCATCAGGTACTCTCGCACGAATTGCTTGTCGAACGAGGCTTGTGAATGCCCCGGCTGCCATGTTGCAGCGGGCCAAAAACGAGAACTGTCCGGTGTGAGAACTTCATCGATCAAGATAATCTCGTTCTCGTACCATCCCCACTCTAGCTTTGTGTCTGCGATTATCACTCCGCGATCCCGGGCTATCGATGTGCCGCGAGTGTAAACGTCGAGGGTCATCTGTCTCAATTGTTCAGCCACCTCGTATCCAATCGCGTCGCTCATAACTTCAAAGGATACGTTTTCGTCGTGCCCCTCCTCTGCTTTAGTGGCAGGTGTGAAGAGCGGCTCCGGCAATCGATCGCATTGTTTTAAGCCGCTCGGCAATTGCACGCCGCAAATCGAGCCATTTGCTTGGTAGTCCTTCCAACCACTCCCCTCTAAGTACCCACGAACAACGCACTCGAATGGAATAACCTGGGCCTTTTTCACGACCATGCTTCGCCCCTCGAGAAGCCCCTGAGGATCGTGAGGTCTTATCTCATCAGGGATCTGGTCGCTGATCAGGTGATGCTTTACCCCAAGCACCTGGAACCAGAACAAGCTCAACTGTGTTAGTATCTTGCCTTTGTCAGGAATCCCATTGGGCATGACCCAATCGAACGCACTGATTCGGTCGGTGCTAACAACGAGTAATTTGTCTCCCAAGTCATAAACGTCTCGAACTTTTCCCTGCCGCCTCGGGAAAGGCAGTTGGGTTTGCAGAACAACAGAACTCATTTCACCTCTTCCGCAACCATCTTGTATATCGCGTAATGCTCTTCCGAATCAGGATACAGGAACGACTCGGTATCAATTTCCAACACCCCTTTGACCGTGACAATCCGGGTGGAAAAGTTGATCGACTTGCCGGGCGCCATCGTCACCATGATGCAATCGTAGAGAGCAGCCCCAGGACCAAAACAACACTCCTGATTGTCGCGAACCAGGACAAACTCCCGAATGTTGGATTTGCTGAACAGCGTTGTTGGCAGGATAAAGCCCCGAATCTTCCACGTCTTCTTGTGCAGGTCTTTGTTGTCATCCGTCAGCATCTCAGGCTCGAACGGGGCTCCTTTTTCGATGTCGAATTTGAGATCGTCAAAGGTGATTTCGCCTCGTTTTTTGGCAGCTTCACGGGCCTTTCGCTCCTTTGCTGCTTCCAGGGGATCGGCAGTTTGCCCCGCTTTCGCATCATCGGTCGTCTTCCCGGCGACAGAATCATCTGCTTTCGCAGCCAGTCCCCCAACGGCGACCAACAGAATTCCAAGCGACAATCCACGAGCAACCGACCAAGTCCAGGACTTTGAGCTGAAATTCGTGATTCGCATAAGTTCCCCTTAATTTTCAGTTCGTGAACGTCTGAGATTCTAATATCAGGATTCGCGTCGAGTCACTTGGGACGGGAGGTTGGGAAATCGGTTTTCCCAGTCGAGCAACCTGTTGTACTATACAAGGAACAGTGGGGCGATGGAATTGAACAAACCGCGCAGATTCGGACGAATCCCCCGAGATCCACGATAATTTGAAATCATTTAAGTGTTTGGAAAGCGAAACATGGCAATAACTGGGCATGAAACAAAAAGAACCCAACCCCGATTCCTGGCTTGGGCAGGGCTTTTCGCATTGTTTATCGGGCTGTCTGGCATCGTTTTCGTGGGATGCAATCCAAGTGATGTTCCATCCGACAATGCCACTGCGTCCAGTATTTCTGCTCCCGCCGACATGGCCACGGTCAGCGAGGTGGGAGTTCGCATCGACACGATGATGTGCGTGGAAGGTTGCTTTAATAGCGTTAAGGAATTGCTGGAAAAGCGTACTGGCATCGAAGAGGTACGGCTCGCGCCTCAAAAGGAAGAGGGCTCGATCGATAACTCCATGGTCTACATCAAGCACCGCGGCGAACTGGATCGCACAGAGATGGAGCGATTGATCTTGGGAGCCGGATTCGAAAAAGTGGAATTCGTTGAGTAGTCAGCCGATCAAAACGGACCGCGACTGAAACTTTGCCCCTTGAGTTTCTAATTGCCCAACTCTTATTGCTCTTTGCTCGACGGAATCTGATCTGAATGGATACGAAAGAAACCAAGCCCTCCTCACCTCGCCCGTTCGTTCACTTGCACTGCCATAGCCATTACAGTTTGCTAGATGGTGCGAGCCCGCTCGATAAGCTTTTAAAACGAGCCAAAGAGCATCAGATGACTTCTCTGGCGCTCACCGATCACGGCAACTTGCACGGTGCACTCGAGTTCTACCGTAAGGCAAAGGGGCATGGTATCAATCCGATTATCGGCTACGAAGCGTACATCGCTCCCAACAGTCGCTTCGAACGAGATGCCTCCTCTTCAAAAGAAGCTTCCTTTCACTTGACTTTGCTCGCCCAAAACCGAACGGGCTTCAAGAATCTAGTACGCTTGGCCTCCGCTGCTAGTCTGGAGGGGTTTTACTTCAAACCGCGAATCGACAAAGACATTCTGGCTGCGCACAGCGAAGGAATCATTTGTCTCAGTGGATGTGTTTCCAGCGAGTTCTCACGGGCCATTTTAAAGGGTTATGACACCGAGGCCGCATTGCAGGAAGCTATCGAAGTAACTCAGTGGTTTCAATCGGTTTTCAAGGATCGCTACTTTATCGAGATCATGAACAACAATCTCGAAATCCAACGTCAACAAATGGCCGGTGCAATCGAGGTTGCCAATCGAGTCGGCATTCCGCTAGTCGCGACGAGTGATGCTCATTATGTCGACCGAAACGATGCCGAGGTCCAAGACGTATTACTTTGTATTTCTACTGGGAAATTCCGGACCGATCGCAATCGCATGCAAATGGAAGGGACAGAGTTTTATCTCCGTTCCCCGGAGGAAATGTATGAGCACTTTGTGGGCCTGGAAAGTGCAGTGGCTCGCTCGCAAGAGATCGCCAACACCGTCGATATCGATTTAGAATTGGGCAAGCGACACTTCCCCAACTATACGCTACCTAGCCCAGAGCTCACTGCCGACGACTACTTACGACAGATTTGTACCGAGGGGCTTAAGCAGCGATACGCTAAGTCACCCGACATGCTTGTTGACGGAGAACTATCGCAGGTAGCCCAAGATCGATTGGATCGAGAGTTGGGAGTGATCAGGAAGCTCGGCTTTTCGAACTACTTTTTGATCGTCTGGGACTTTGTTCGCCACTCACGTGAGATCAATGTACCTGCAACCGCACGGGGCTCCGGTGTCGGTGCATTGGTTTGTTACGCTTTGTATTTATCGCACGTATGTCCGATCAAGTACGACTTGCTTTTCGAACGATTCCTGGACGAAAGCCGGATCGAGGCACCAGATATCGACATCGACTTTTGCCAAGAGCGACGCGTCGAAATCATTCGCTACGTCAAGGAGAAGTATGGCGAGGCAAACGTCGCGCAGATTGGAACCTTTGGTACGCTCAAAGCGCGAGGAGCCATTAAGGATGTTGGGCGAACGTTGGGGATTCCGCTGAGTCGCGTGGCTCAAGTCAGCGAAATGGTCCCAGACGATCTAAAAATCACCATCAAGGATGCATTAGGAGAGGGGGACAAAGATCTCAAGAGCGAAGAGTTGATAAATCTCTACAAGAGCGATCAGGATGTAAGGGAATTGCTCGATTTTGCTCGACGAATTGAGGGTCTAGCGCGAAACATTGGCACCCATGCTGCAGCCGTGGTGATTGCTGACAAGCCGTTGACGGAGTATGTACCGTTGATGCGAGTGACCGGGAAAGAGGACATTATCACGCAATGGTCGATGGGTGATGTAGAGTCCGCTGGCTTGCTCAAAATGGACTTTCTTGGCCTGAGAAACTTGACCATCCTTTCCAAGTCTGTTGATATCATCGAGCAGACGACCGGCGTTCGTATAGATCCATTGGACTTTCCGCTCGATGATCGCGAGACATTCGAGTTGCTTAGGCGAGGAGAAACCAAAGGGGTTTTCCAATTGGAGTCTGGCGGAATTCGCGATTTGCTCCAACGGATGAAGCCAGACCGATTCCACGATATTATCGCGACCAATGCGCTGTATCGGCCTGGGCCACTCGAAGGCGGGATGGTTGACGAGTACATTGCCGTCAAGCTGAAGAAAAAGGAAGCGACTTACCTCCATCCGATACTTCGCGAGATCTTGGAAGAAACCAACGGTGTGATGGTTTACCAGGAGCAGGTCATGCGAATCCTAAATCGACTCGGAGGTATCGAGCTCGCCAAAGCCTACACCTGTATTAAAGCGATCAGCAAGAAGAAAGAGGAGTTGATCGCGGCCAACGCAGAAAAGTTTTTTAGCGGCTGCGTAGAAAAGGGCTTGAGTAAAAAGGAAGCCGAAGACTTTTGGAACATGATCCTGAAGTTCGCGGGCTATGGCTTTAACAAGAGTCACTCAACTGCGTACGCGTTGATTGCGTATCAAACAGCCTACCTCAAAACCCACTACAAAGTGGAGTTTATGGCAGCGTTGTTGACGGGCGATATTCCTAACCGGAATTTTAAGCGAAAAGATGGCTTGGTCGAGCATATTGAAGACTGCCAGCGTATGGGCATCTCGGTTGAACCACCGAACGTGAACACGTGCACGAGTGATTTTAGCGTCGCAGATGGCAAGATTTTCTTCGGGTTGTCAGCCATTAAAGGTTGTGGGGCTGGGCCAGCTCTGGCCATTGCAGCGGAACGAAAAAAGAATGGTCCGTTCAAGAACCTTTTTGAGTTCTGTGAACGAGTCGATGCCTCGGCGTGTGGTCGTGCAACGATCGAATGCTTGATCAAAGCCGGTGCAATGGATTGTTTTGGGGCGAAGCGGTCTCAGTTGTTGGCCGTGGTAGAAAAGGCATTGTTGGGCGGTGCTTCGAAGCTTAAAGACAAGAAGAGTGGCCAGATGAATTTGTTTGACGACGTGGCCGAAGTCGTCGAGGTTAGCACGCCTATAACCTTGCCCGACATCCCAGAATTTCCGGATCGGGAAAAATCTATGCTCGAGAAAGAAGTGCTTGGTTTTTATTTAACTGCACACCCTCTTTCCGAGTTCGCAACGGCGTTACAAGCGTTTTGCTCCCACACATCGGCTACAGCGAAACTTGCCAAGAACGGGGATGAAGTACTCATGGGAGGAATGATCTCATCGGTCAAAATTGCGCATATTCGCAACCCGAGAGCAAATCAACCCACCAAATACGCGAACTTCGATCTGGAAGACATGGATGGGTATGTACGGTCGATATGCTGGCCAAATGATTTTGATCAGCATGGCGAACTCATACAACCGGATGCTGTCGTTCTAGCGAGGGGATTCATCGATAAACGTGGTGATGGAGATGAGCTTAATTTCAAGGTGAGCGAAATCATCCCGATTGCGGAGGCAGACACTAAGTTCACGACAGGCATTCACATCATCTTTGACCAGAATAAGCACGATTTCGAGTTACTGGACAAGATTAAGGAAATCTTGCGAGGTTATCCTGGGAAGCGTGACGTCATGTTCGCCGTCAAGTTGCATGGTGGAGAGACTGTCCATATAAAGTCGACCAATCAGACGGTCGAAATCGCTCCGGAGTTGCGGACACGACTGGACGATCTCCTCGGCACCCCCAGCCATAAGTTGTTGATGACTAAGCCTAAGATGAAAAGCGGTGGCAACCAAGATCGATTCCGACGGCAACCGTCCTAGCATGATTGAAACCGCCAGGGCTTCATGCGATACTGGAGCCCGCTTTTACGACCGTCGGGATATTTCGCCAGCAGCTCACGCATCCTTAGGATTTCTATGATCATCATTTGGGGTAGCCGACCTTATTTTAGGAAGAACAAGGCATATCAGAAAGGTTTCTGCGCACATTGCGGCCGTTTCGCAGGCTTTACTAGCTTTGACGCAATGACTTTTTTCTACCTCTACTACATTCCGTTGATTCCCATTTCCAGGCGCCAGCGGTTTCACAAGATGTGTAGTAACTGTAGCGTTGCACAGCAAATGGACCTAGAATCTTTTGGGAGTATCATTCAAAGCCTCAAAGCGAATTCTGCGGAAGCTGTTTTGGCAATCCTGGATGGCGAACCAACGTTCGAGCTTGCGGAGGGGGATTCCGAGCCAATCAACGCGACAGATTACTTACTCGGGGCCGCAGATTGGTTGTATGCGTCGGGAAATAAAGACTTTTGCGTGAGCTTGGTTGGACAATTGACCGACGAAAGTGCTCGCTACCCTCAAACAATGCTGCTAGCAACCATGCGAACCATGGATGGCAAGTTGCAAGAAGCGATCGATCACTACCAAGCTGCAACAAAGCTAGACAGCAATCGCTACGAACCTTACCAGTATAAAGGTTACTTAGAGGCGGAAACCAGACAACCCGAAGCGGCTATCGCATCTTTTCAGCAAGTCATGAAGAAGGCTGCGGAAGGCACCGTGCAACTTTCCGTTGGTCTTCAGCTGGTCGAGTTGCAGAAACAATGCAAACAATTCGCTGAGGCCGTCGCCACTTACGATCGCTTGATTGCATTACACCCACCTTTCGCGAATGACAAAGCGTTCATGAAGGGTGTTGCTAAATTGAAAAAGAAAATTGGTGCGGCTTGATGTATTCGGATGGTCGTTCCCTAAGCTGATAGGAAATATGTGTCTAGTCTCGATATTCATTCGATCCTCGGTCCCGACGGTCGTATCGCTAAGCGAATAAAAAATTACGAACATCGTCGCGAACAGCTTGCGATGGCTTCGGCGGTGGAGGCTGCGTTTCGTGAAAAGCATCACCTAGTCGTCGAGGCAGGGACCGGTGTAGGTAAGAGTTTCGGGTACTTGGTTCCGGCGATCCTCTTTGCCACGGAAGCCGAAGGCAAAATGGAACGACACGAAGACAATGATGACACCGATGGCCCATCACTGCGTCGAGTCGTCATCAGCACTCATACTATAAGTCTTCAAGAGCAATTAATCGCCAAGGATATCCCGCTGCTTAACTCCGTCATCCCTCGTGAGTTCTCGAGCGTGCTGGTAAAAGGGCGAAGCAACTATCTGTCGAAGCGAAGACTCGAGTTGGCTGTCCAAAGGTCCGTAAGCCTTTTTAGTCGGGAAGAAGAGCATGAGCAGCTAGAGAGTATCATGAATTGGAGTCGTGGTGATAGTGATGGCTCTCTCAGTATGCTACCGTTTAAGCCATCGATGGCGATTTGGGATGAAGTGGCGAGCGATTCTGGGAATTGCATGGGCCGCAAATGCAAACAACACAACCAATGCTTTTACTTTGCTGCGCGAAGACGAATCAAGAATTCACAGATTCTTATCGTGAACCATGCACTGTTCTTTAGCGACCTCGCATTGCGTGCACAGGGAGCCGGATTGCTGCCCGAGTACGATGCTGTCGTTTTCGATGAATGTCATACGGTCGAATCCGTGGCCGCCGATCATATGGGATTGCAAGTTAGCAATTCTCAGGTTGACTACACGCTTCGCAAACTGTTTAACCCGAGAACTGACAAGGGGATCTTAACTGCTCTCGGTCTGAAGCAATTGGTGCAGGATTCGTATAACTGTATGGAGTCGTTGGACCATCTAACCGAGGATCTTTTGTCCTGGTTGGCCAGTAAGCCCAATAGCAATGGCCGAGTATACGAACCGCTTCAAATTGAGACATCATTGCCCAAACGACTGGCCGACCTTTCCGAGCAACTCGAGCGGTTCGGCAAAGACCTTAAGAACGCCAACGACCGTATGGAATTGATGTCAGCCAGCCAGAGGCTCGCCTCGTTGACGGCCAGCTTGAATCAATGGCTCAAACAGGCCGAAGAGGATTCGGTGTACTGGGTGGAAAAGGTTCAGACCAAAGCTATGTTGAGCAGGGGGCAAGTTCGACTAACGATGCGGAGCAGTCCCATCGATATATCGTCTCACTTGAAACGAGAACTCTTTGGCAAGGTTAAGACGGTCATTATGACCAGCGCAACTCTCTCCACGGGCAAACAAAAGGGCTTTGAGTTTTTCCAAAAGCGAGTGGGAGCTGACAAGGCTAAGCCGCTGCAGGTTGGAAGCCCATTTGATTACGAGCGGCTCGCACGATTGGAGATTGTGGCGGATTTGCCCGACCCATCCGTCGAGAAGCAAGCCTATGAGCAGAAGATTTTGCCTACGCTAAAACATTACATTTCCAGTAACGATGGTCATGCCTTTATTTTGTTTACCAGCTATGACATGCTTCGTAAGGTTTGCGATAGCTTAACCCCTTGGATGGAATCCAGAGGACTAAAAATCTACTCGCAAGCCTCGGGGGTTCCTCGCAATCAGCTACTAGAGGAATTTAAAAGCAATCCCAAGGGGGTACTCTTTGGAGCGGAGAGTTTCTGGCAAGGAGTTGACGTTCC
This sequence comes from Brakhagea baltica, assembly GCF_052161605.1. Lineage (NCBI taxonomy): Bacteria > Pseudomonadati > Planctomycetota > Planctomycetia > Pirellulales > Pirellulaceae > Brakhagea > Brakhagea baltica. The sequence goes on from NZ_CP197409.1 coordinate 4,860,935, forward strand.
TGGCGATGCTCTCAAGCTGGTCGTGATCAGCAAATTGCCTTTTAGTGTGCCCGACCATCCCTTGCTCGAGGCTAAGCTGGAAGACATTCGAAAAAAAGGTGGGAATCCATTCCGCGACTACCAATTGCCAGAAGCTGTCATAAAGTTTAAGCAAGGTTTTGGGAGGCTGATTCGAACTGCTACCGATAAAGGGGTGGTGTTAGTGACAGATCCGCGTCTCTTGTCCAAGTCTTATGGCAAGCTTTTCATCGAATCGTTACCGAAGTGCCCTGTGGTTAGCGTACGAGCTAAGACAGAGTAGGCCGCGATATCGAAAAGGAAAGCGAAGTCAAGACGATGAGAAAACTCCATTGGGAAGATGAGTCCGATCTTTATCGATTCTCTGCAGAGGTCGTTCGGACCTTGCAATCAAACGGCTTCATCGCATATTTCGCAGGTGGTTGCGTTCGTGATGCGCTCATGGGAAATATGCCATCAGATTATGATGTCGCCACAAACGCGACCTTGGATCAGGTGCAGGCCATTTTTGGTTCTAAGTATACCAAGCTTATTGGTGCCGCTTTTGGGGTGGCATGCGTATGGGGCCGCATCGAAAAGAAGCGATTCGAGGTCGAGGTGGCGACCTTTCGGTGTGATGGCTCGTATTCCGATGGCCGACGGCCTGATTGGGTCAGGTTCTCCAGTCCTGAAGAAGATGCTCAGCGTCGAGATTTTTCCATCAACGGAATCTTTTACGATCCCGTTGCAGAGGCACTGCATGATTTCGTCGGTGGTGAGGAGGATCTTCGGCGCGGAATCATTAGAGCCATCGGAGATCCCGAGAAGCGTATTGAGGAAGACAAGCTGCGGATGCTTCGCGCAGTCCGATTCGCAGCTCGCTTTGGCTTCGAGATAGATTCCGCTACCTTCGCAGCTGTCCGAGCTCACGCCAACGAAATAGCGATCGTAAGCGGTGAACGCATCGCGGCGGAGTTTCGAAAACTCGTCCAAGCCTCCCACTTGGTTTACGGCTTGCAGAAGATATTCGATACAGGATTGATGCAGTACTTGCTCCCCGAGGTTCATCATGCATGGAACGATCCATCCGTGATGAACCGAGCTTTAAAAGTTGTCTCGGCCTTTGGCTCGAGCGTTTCGTTCGAATCATTGCTAGCGAGTCTTTATTGGACCGCAGGTTGTAAGCATGAAAGCGGCGTTGCATCCGTTGGTGCATGCAAGGAACGTTGGAAACTTTCCAACGCCGAACATGACGCTGTCCTGTTTGCAATCCATGCTTTGGAGACCATCGTAGGTGCGGACCAGTACCCTTGGTCGGTCGTTCAACCGTGGTTGGTAAGCTCACATACTGAGGTGGCGGTTGCTCTCGCCGAAGCTTGGGTCGTGCATGATAGACTGTCGACACTGGGGCTCGAGAGGTGCTTGGCAGCATTGAAACTACCACGCGAGGAATTGGACCCACCTCCGTTATTGACCGGTAATGATTTGCAAAAATTAGGGCTGTCGCCTGGGCCGGCGTTTGCGAGGATTCTTAAGCTACTCCGGGCCAAGCAGCTCGACCTGGAAATTGTTAACTCCGACGATGCAAAGCGTTGGATTCAAACCGGTGGCTATAAGGAACATCTAGTTCCGTAGCATTTCCTGACTGAGTTCTGCAAAGTAAGTGGATTACTTGTACTATTAGCTCAAGTGTTTTGCCGGTCCGGGTTTAGTCTGGGGCTGACTCGATTCTTGGTTCGGATAGAATGTGGGGTCTAAACCCTTATACAACCGCAAAAATCCTGTTGCTGAACCATTTATGAAGACGGACGAACTACGCGAAAAGTACCTCACTTTCTTCCAGTCCAAGGGGCATCACCGCCAAGCCAGCGATGTTCTCGTTCCGACCTGGGATCCCTCCGTCCTGTTTACCCCGGCGGGGATGAATCAATTCAAGGATCACTTTCTCGGCAAAGTGAAACTGGACTTCACACGGGCCACCACCTGCCAAAAATGTTTGCGAACGGGTGATATCGATAACGTCGGCCGCACCGCGTATCACCATACCTTCTTTGAGATGCTAGGCAATTTTAGCTTTGGTGACTACTTCAAGGACGAAGCGATTTCGTGGGCCTGGGAGTTCCTGACCGACAAGAAATGGTTGGGGATCGACCCGAATCGCTTGTCGGTTACCGTCTACAAAGACGACGACGAGGCGGCCAAGATTTGGAACGAAAAGATCGGAATCCCCACCAGCCGCATCAGTCGCCTCGAAGAAGACGAGAACTTCTGGCCAGCTTCGGCCCCGAGCCAAGGCCCCGATGGAGTTTGTGGGCCGTGCAGTGAGATTTACTATCAGCTCGAGTCGGGCAAGTCTGTGGAAATCTGGAACTTGGTCTTTACGCAATTCAACCGAGTTGGTGATCCACCGGACAACTTAAGACCACTTCCGAGCAAGAACATCGATACCGGGATGGGGATGGAACGAACCGCTAGCGTCTTGCAAAACGTTCCTACGAATTTCCACATCGACATTTTGTATCCCATCGTTCAGGCCGCCGCTGAAGTTGTCGGAAAGCAATACAAGTACGAAGACGACGATGGACGGCGGCTGCGTCGCATCACCGACCATGTTCGGGCTTGCACATTTGCGATCCACGAAAACGTTTACCCCGGTCCGAAGAAAGCTCGCTACGTCATCAAGCGATTGCTCCGTCGAGCCGTCCTCGATGGCCATCAAATGGGGATGCGGGAACCCTTTCTGCATCAGTTGGTGCCCGTCGTTGCCGACATGATGAAAGCGGTCTATCCAGAGCTTTCCACAACCACTGAGCGAGTTGCTCAGGTGATGAAACGCGAAGAAGCGGACTTCTTCGCGACCATTGATTCTGGTTTGGATCGGATCCAGCGAACGTTTAACGATATGAAGTCGAGCGGCAAGGTGATGGTCGACGGCTCCGAGGCTGCTAGCCTGTATCAGACTTATGGTGTACCGCCCGAAATGTTCCAGCAGATTGCTGCCGAATACAACTATACGTTCGACTGGGATGGCTATCGCAAGGCCATGGAACAGCACGGTTTGATCAGCGGTGGGGAGCAAATCGAGGTCTTCGAAACAGGTCCGATAGAAACTCTCAAGGAAGCGTTGCAGCACTGCGAGTTCCTCGGCTACGAAAACACGGAAGCGAATGCTCAGGTCAAGGGAATCATCGTCGGCAAACCCAAAGCCGATAAATTGCAGTCCTCTGTAACTACGCAGACCACTGATTTGGTGCGAATCGTTCTCGATCGTTCACCGTTTTACGGAGAGAGTGGTGGCCAAGTTGGAGATACAGGGACCATCGCCTCGAGCACTGGCGAGTTCGAGGTCACCGATACGCAGCGAAGCGGCGATCTAATCATTCACTATGGCAAGATGACATCGGGAGAAATCAAAGAGGGAGATGCCGTTGTTGCTCGCGTTGATACCACGCGACGAGATGCCATCAAGCGAGCTCACTCTGCGACCCATATCTTGCACCACGCCTTGCAAACCCATCTTGGTAAGCACGCGCAACAACAAGGCAGCAAAGTCGACGCGGATTGGTTGCGTTTCGATTTCAGCAACCAAGAATCGGTGACGGACGATATTCTGCAACAAGTCGAAGATCTCTCCAATGCACGAATTGAAGAGAAAGCGGCGGTTGCCTGGCAGCTTGTTCCGCTTGCAACAGCGCGCGAAGCTGGAGCCATGATGCTTTTCGGCGAAAAGTATCCTGATCCTGTCCGGATGGTGAGCATGGGAGAGTTTTCTAAAGAGCTTTGTGGTGGAACTCACGTCACCAACACCGATGCAATCGCCACCTTGGAAATTCTTTCCGAAGAGAGTGTCTCTTCAGGAACGCGTCGAATCACAGCTCTCACGGGAGTCAAAGCCGATGAACATCGAGAGAAGCTCAAATCGCTGGCACAGGAGACCGCAAAGCTGCTTGGTTGTTCGATCGACAATATTGGCACTGTGACCCACGATCTGGTCGCTGCCGTCCGAAAGCTCAAAAAGATGGCGACCGGAGTTGGGAACGAAGAATCGCCCGCCATGATTGGCGGCACTTCGGTGGCAGTTGGGGGGAGCGTATCCTACTCTGAGTTACGAACCGCGTTCCGGCAGACAGCCCGATTGTTAAACGTCTCTTTCGACGAGGTATCTACGCGGATCGCGACCCTCATTGCCGAGCAGAAACAATTGCACGAGCAGATCAAGCAGTTGGCCACGGGGGGAACGCTGTCAGTCGACGATTTGTTTGGCATGGCGACGGAGGTAGCGGGCACAAAATTGATTGTTGCCGAAACCCCGAATGCGAACGCAGGCATGATGCGTCAGTGGATCGATCAATTGCGACGCAAGTCGAGTGAACCGGTCGCGGTTCTACTCGCTAATCGAGAAACGGACAAGGTAACACTCATTGCGGGTATCAGCAGTTCTCTCGTGGAGCGAGGACTCAGTGCAGGCGCTTGGATCACCCCAGTAGCAAGAACCGTAGGTGGTGGCGGAGGTGGAAAAGCCGACTTGGCCCAAGCGGGGGGGAAGATCCCAGACAAGCTGCCTGAGGCTTTGCAAGTTGCTAAAGACACTTGGTCCTCGTTACTAGCATAGTGCCATGTCGAATTCCTTTTCTTCAGCGATTACTGTTTGCTTGGTGGAACAAGCTGCTCAGGGGCCCTTTGTTTTACATGGGGATCCTGACGTTTCATTCGAGATTGCCAAGCGAACGGGTTTCGATGCCGTCGAGTTGTTTTTGCCTAATGCAGAAATTTTGCCTGCGGCCAAAGTTTCCGAGATGTTACAACGCTATGAGTTGCGACTAGCAGCCGTAGGGACTGGGGCAGGTTGGTTGCTCCATCAATATTCGTTAACATCTGGAAGCACCGAAGTCAGAGAGCGTGCATTCCAATTTATAAAACCCTTGATCCATCTAGCAGGAGCGCAGGGTGTACCGGCGATTATCGGTTCCATGCAGGGACGCCATGAATCGGGTGAGCGAGCGATTGCCTTGGAACGGTTAAGCAAAGGCTTAAGAGAGCTTAGTTGCTATGCCCACGATAACTGGGGGACAAAGTTACTGTATGAGCCACTCAATCGCTATGAGACCAATCTCTTTAATCGTGTCGGTGATACGCGAGATTGGTTGGAATCCGAGGATTTAGAGCACGTCGACATCTTGGCTGATCTGTTCCATATGAACATTGAAGAAGCGTCGATCGTAACAGCTTTGCAGGACAATTTTAGCCGCATTGGTCATATACATTGGGCCGACTCGAATCGTAGAGCGATGAGCATGGGGCACACCGATTATGTGGAGATTCTCCGTGTGCTTAACGATTTGCATTACAACGGTTATGTGTCAGCGGAAGTGTTTCCCGAGCCGAATGGGCTAGCCGCAGCAGAGCGAACCATTAGTTCTTTAAATCATCCTCACAGCACGACCGCCACCGGTTAGCAAAATCGAGTTTGGGTGTTAATTATCATGAATCGAATCCTCAAGTTGTTACGAGTCGTTTTTGATGGATTACACCCTTTCGGAGTCGCTTTAGGATCGCTGTTCTTCGCAGCGTCGTTAACCCCGTCGCTTCTGCCGAGACCGTCGGCTATTCAGGGGCTGCTATCCGGCATCGCACTCGTTGGTGGTTATGGGATAGGGGTGACATTGCTTTTGGTGTGGGATTATTTGCATCTTCCCGTCTTACCGGAACGGAAGCGAAGACTGCTTCTCCGGGCCGCATTGCTGATCTGCGGTATTCTTATCATTGCGTCGTTATGGCGGGCAGCACAGTGGCAGAACTCGATTCGCGTTCTGATGGGCATGGAGCCTCTGGCATCTGCTCAACCATTGACATTGGGCGTTATAGCTCTTGCAATCTTCGGCGTGACCCTAATTCTGGCGAGGCTTTTTTTAAGATTTAAGTTGGCTGTTGCTGCGAAGCTGCAGCGATTTCTAAAGCCGCGAGCCTCTAAGTTGGTTGGATTCGGCATCAGTTTGTGGATCTGCTGGATGATCGCCAATGGGTTTCTCATCAGGATCACCATGAGAACGATAGATCGCTCGTTTCAGCAGCTCGATGCGATGATAGACGATCAGTTGCCTGTTCCGAGCGAATCGTTACAAACGGGAAGTACGGCTTCCCTTGTCGCTTGGACTGATTTAGGGAATCAGGGGCGTCGGTTCGTTTCCACTGGACCGAGTGCAGCCGATCTCAAAGCGTTTTTCGGTGAGGACTGTCCAGCGCCCATACGAGTTTACGTAGGTTTGAATTGCGCCGAGACAGCCGAACTAAGAGCTCAGATGGCGCTCGATGAATTGATCCGCGTTGGCGGTTTTGAGCGTTCTTTGTTGATTATCGCTACGCCGACAGGGACTGGGTGGGTCGATCCGGGTTCACAGGATACAGTCGAGTTTCTTCATCGCGGGGATGTGGCTACGGTATCCGTACAGTACTCATACCTCAATAGCCCGCTGACGTTGCTCACTAACGCAGAGTACGGGGCTCAGATGGCTGAGAAGCTGTTTGAAAAAATCTATGGCCATTGGCGTACATTGCCCAAGGGGAATCGGCCTCGATTCTTTTTGAGCGGATTGAGTTTAGGCTCCCTTAACTCCGATCGTTCCTTTCAGCTTTTCGATATTATCGACGATCCCATTGACGGAGCTCTATGGATTGGTCCACCGTTCATGCACAATACATGGCGTCAGGCGACAGACTATCGTGAAGACAGCTCACCAGCTTGGTTGCCGCGATTCCGACAAGGCAATGTGGTTCGCTTTATGAATCAGCAAGGTGATTTCGCCGCAAATCTCCGGGGCTGGGGTTCGTTTCGAATTGGTTTTTTGCAGCATGCAAGCGATCCGATTGTGTTTTTTGAGCCAGGTTCCGCATGGCGTGAGCCGTCCTGGATGAAGCAACCTCGCGGCCCCGACGTTTCGCCCGAGCTGCGATGGTTTCCAGTGGTGACCATGTTGCAATTAGCGGCAGACATGATCGTTGGAACGGCTCCGACAGGCTTTGGGCATAACTACTCGGCCAACGAGTATATGATTGCATGGTTTGGTTTAACCGAACCTCAAGGCTGGAGTGCTGAGGAGCTAGAGCGGCTCCAGGATTACTTTCGATCGTCCACATCGGAGCGAACGAGCGCTCCGTGATGTTGACGTTATCAGGACGAGTAGAACCTATCATGTAGCAGCGGTTGCATTCAATGCTTAGCCAATAGTTCCACAATTCTGCTTAGATTTTAACCTTAGCGTTCTTCGTCTTGTCTGTACGGAATCGGCTGACAAGAGAGGACATTTCCAAAGCGAGTTGGTTGAGCTGCGTACCTGCTTCTTTGGATTCGTTAGCTCCGACTGCGGATTGCACCAAAACCGCATCTACCTTGGCAAAATTCTCTGTGATTTCTCGGCTTGCGAGAGCGGTTTCCGAGATTCCTCTCGCTACGGTATCCGCGGCTGACGCTGTCTGGGAGACATTATCAGAAATTTGGCGAGTCGTAATGCTCTGCTCTTCGACTGCTGCCGCGATGCTTCGTGAGACCTCATTGACATTATTGATAACGTCGCTGATTGCTCGTATTGAACCAACTGCGTTTGTTGTCGTTCCTTGGATCGCTTCAATTCTAGCGCGGATATCATCGGTCGCAGCAGCGGTTTGTTTGGCTAGTTCTTTGACCTCGGTAGCTACGACAGCGAAGCCTTTACCTGCTTCGCCTGCTCTTGCCGCTTCGATTGTTGCGTTCAAAGCTAGCAAGTTCGTTTGCTCTGCGATTTCTTGTATCACCTCAATTACCTTGCCAATCTCATGAGCGGACTGACCAAGAGCGGAGATTCGCTCATTGCTTTCCTCTACTAGAGTCGCAGCCCGCCCGGCTACGGTCGCACTCATCTCTGCGTTTCCAGCGATTTCACGAATAGTAGCGTTCATTTCTTCAACACTGGCCGCAACCGCTCGTATGGAGTGGCTCATCGTATCGGTATTCTCAGACACGTTGATCATACTGACCGACATCTGTTCCGCAGCGGCACTTACGCTTGCCGATTGTTGCTTGCTGGAGGACACCTGAGAGGACAAAGACTCCGCAGTCGACCTTAGCTGTACAGAGTTGGCGCTCAAAAGTTGAACGTTTTGGCTCACGACGCATACGAGATCGTGAATGCGATCAGCAAACGCGTTGAACCAATGAGAAAGTTGTCCGAGTTCATCGGTTCTTGATTCGTCCAGTCGACGTGTCAGATCCCCTTCACCCTCGGCAATGTCCTGGAGAGTTGCAATGGTCGCGTCGATGGGCTTCATGAATCCACGAATGATCCAGAGCGAAAGCGGTACTATGATGGCGATCACCCCTGCGAGCAGAGCGAAAGTCCAGTAGACGAGGGACGATTGTGCACGGCTGTTGGTCAGGCTTATAACCTCGATACCAGCCAGCGCTACATCGATCGGTTGGTCGATCACGACAGCCCACTTTAGTCCAAGTGCGTTGAGCGGAGCGTAACTGCTGATAGTCTTATCACCAAGATAATTCTCTGTCTGGTGGACGCCAGATTCTCCTCGCAAAGCTTTCTCAACGGACTTAGTCCTAATCTGTCCGAGTTGAGGATTTCGGAATGCATTCTCAATCGTTCGGTGTTTTAGATCAAGTTTACTGTCCGACCGTGGCAAAAAGTCTGCTCCTACAATGTATGCCTCGGTATTTTCGCCGAGGGTTGATCCGAGATCCATGACGTTGTTGATCGTATCGATCGACATCTGTAAAGCGACGACTCCAATACGCTTATCTCCGTCGAATACGGGGGCTGCGATAAAGCTGGCGGGAGCTTCGCATGACGGAAGATACTTGGCGAAATCGAGCAGGACAGGCGGGTCAGTCGGTGACAAGCTGTTCGCCTTTTGGAATGCACGCCCGAGTGAGGAGTTGGCAAACGGACCATTGTACAGGTTGGTTGCAAAATCGGTTTCTTTGTACACGGAGTATACTAGGTCACCGCTTACACCGTCGATCAAAAACAGATCGTAGTACCCAAACTCGGTGACGTAGTTCATCAAGTACTTATGAACAAACTTGTGCGCTGCATCGTACTTTGTTTTGAACGGGGATTCCAAGAGATTGACTTTACTGCCAACTGCATTTGGATTCGATGCGATATAGGCGTTTTGAAGCGCACGTCCCTCAGACGAAATTCTGTCCAGAATTCCATCAACGTCTGGGGTTACGCCCTCATTCTGTTGCTTGTACAGGTTCGTAAAATCGGACCTGTAAAAGCTCCTCAAGCTAGAGAGATCATCGATATCCTTATCAGAAACAACTCCGCGATCTTCGACAAATGTTCGAAATCCATTGGTGAGCGATTGCAGGCTCGCGATTATCTGAGGGTCACGCGTGACGGTGGCAACCTGTTTGGAAGCTGTCTCAAAATACTCTGAAACTCTCGCAGTCTTGATTTTGCAAATCGCTTTTGCTATGTTCTCTGCAGACTCCGTTAGCGCATCAGCAGCGTGCTGTGCGACATCGGTAGATGCGGAACGGGCATTTAAATAACTGGTAACTCCCACTCCTGCCATCGGCAGAGTCCCGAATATCAAAAAGGACGCAAGGAGTTTCGTTCGAATTTTCATAATTTATTAGTGTTTAATAAGTTTGGAAGCGGGGGCGGCTTTCATTCAAACCATTCAGCGATACTTACATGGCATATCACGCCGCAGATCTAATCGCGGTTAATGAAGCATTTAGAATTTCTCGCGGATCGATCAACATGATCAGTTTGGATTCAGATTGGTACACTCCTTTAATCAGTTTCGACTCATTGATTGAAAGATTGGAGGGAGGAGCGGTGATGGCGTCCGCCTCGATAGAGAGGATATCAGCAACGCCATCAACACAAACACCGAATATATCTCCATCACACTTAAGAATTAAATTTCGATTCATCTCACTATTTGCGACTGGCAAGCCCAAAAGGGTTCGTAGATCGAGCATGGTGACGACCTCACCTCGGAGATTCATTACCCCTCGAACACAATTAGTAGCTAATGGTACTCGTGTCAGGCCGCTTGTACGATTGATCTCTTGTACGAAGCCGATGTCAAGCCCGAAGAGCGATCCGCCACAGTAAAAGGTTGAGTATTGCGCCATTTGAAATCCTTCACACGAAACGAGAGGTCTTTAGGGTAAATGCGCCTGATCGGCGTTGTTATACCTGTTCGGCAGGTTACCTATGCTCGTGAGGTTACTTTTTGAAGCATAGGTTAAAAAATGTATAGTAGTCGGGGCGTTCAAGAAATTTTTTTCATTGAACGCCCCTTGTGTGGCCAAAGAATACCTTTAGTTGGCTGCGGAAGCGAATCGCCGCACCGAATCCACTAGTCTTGCAGGATCCATCTTGATTTGATAATCATCGATTCCTACTTCTGCCCCTCTCTCTCGATCTTGATCACCCGCGAGGCTGGTCAATGCGATGATCGGTAGGTTGGCGAGATTGGGAGCTGACCTAACCGCCTTGGCAAACTCGAGTCCATTCATGCGAGGCATCTCGATGTCTGTGATGATGACGTCAATTTCATCGAAAACGACTTGCAAATGATCCCATGCATCACGGCCATCGACAGCACCAATGACTTTGAAGCCTTCACTCTCCAGCGTTCTTGTTACGTGATTGCGGAAGAAATCGGAATCTTCTGCTAGTAGGATCGTCGTTGGTGTATCGGCAACGTCTCCGGCTACCGTAAACTCTTCCTCGAACCATTCGCTGTATTTGATGCGAACTAGTTCAAGTGGATCGAGAATTCGAGTTGTAGTGCCATCAACCACGGTCGTGCCGAGCACCCCAGGTTCTCGGAGCGTCTTATCGTCGATCTTCATCTGGATATCACGGATGTCACGAAGTGCTGGTGCAACAAGACCAATCTCGCGATCTTGGACACGGAACACGATGACGAATAACTTTTCTTGGTCTTCATCCGGGCATCGGGCCGAGATATTTTGCTCCAACCGTAAAATTGGTAGGGATTGACCACGGTAAATCAGTAGGTTTTGCGAACCAACGACCGAGATATCTCGTGACGCAACGCGTTCGATCCTGGCCACCATGGCCATTGGAACTGCGAATAGTTCTGTCTCGTGGTTAGTGAACAATAAGAGACGATGAACTTCTTCGCCATGCTCCACTACGTTATCTTCCTTGTTGCTTTGCACCTCGATACTTCTCAAATTGCATTGCATCGCAATACCCATCACGTCCAAAATGAGAGCTACATACCCATCACCTAGGATGGTTGCTCCTGCTAAGTATCCCAGGTCTCTTACATGCTTCCCTAACGGTTTGACGACGATTTCCTCATTGTCAAATAGTGAATCGACCAGCAACCCATAACGAATTTGACCGGTTTCTAGAACAAGAATATTCGCGCTGGTCGGTTTCTCGCTTTGGCTATCAACCCTTCGCAACCCGAGTGTTTTATCTAGTCGAACCAATGGGAGCAATGCCCCTCTAAGTCTTAGAACTTCCGCTCCCTGCACATCGCCAATTCTTTGCTGCATCTCATTCTCTGGAACGCGAACAAGCTCAACAATGTTTGCCTGCGGGACGGCATATCTTTCGCCCGCACACCCAATGATCATGGATGGCACGATGGCAAGAGTCAGGGGAAGAGTAATATGGACAGCGGAGCCTTTGCCTACCTCGCTTTCAATGTCAACGGTTCCACCTAATTGCTCGATGTTCGTCTTTACGACGTCCATACCAACGCCCCGTCCAGAAACGTCGGTGACCTGCGATGCAGTTGAGAATCCAGGAGCGAATATCAAACGGAAAGCTTCGCTCTCCGTCATCAAAGCAGCTTGCTCTACCGAAATAATTCCCTTTTCAATAGCCTTTGTCTTGAGCTTTACCGGGTCCATACCCGCGCCGTCGTCTTCTATGCGGATGCAGACCTTTCCTGCTTGGTGGAATGCCCTCAGCCTCACCGTTCCTGTTTCCGCCTTGCCAGCTGCCCGCCGTAGATCGGGTGTCTCAATACCATGATCCACGCTATTTCGGACGAGGTGAGTCAGGGGGTCACCCATCGCTTCAACGATGGTCTTGTCCACCTCGACCTCATCTCCTTCAATCTCTAGCGAACACTCCTTGCCGAGCTTTGCGCTCAAATCCCGTACGACTCGTGGAAATCGTCCGAACACAGAACCGATCGGTTGCATTCTTGTCTGCATGATCGTCTCTTGCAGCTCGCTCGTTACTTGATCAACACGAGCTGCGATGGCATCAAAACCTTCCTTCATACCTTGGGACACGGCAGAGATGAGCTGGTTTCTGCTCAATACCAACTCTCCAGCCAAATTCATCAGGCGATCTAAAATGGCAACATTAACTCGAACGATGGAGTCAGCTGGCTTGGGGCGGGATGCTCCAGACTCGCTACTAGCCTTTGTCGCTGATTTATCCATAGGATTCTTTTCCCTCTTTGTAGCTTTTTGAGATGTTTGGTTAGGTGCACTTACCGAAGGTAAAACGCCATCAGATACAAGGTTCGTTTCTTCTGATAGGCAGTCGCTTTCTGCCTGGTTACCAGTAGTGTTCTCAACTCCCCCCTCCGGAGGTGGCTCGAAGTCGTTAGGATCGTCAGTCGCTGGGACTCCTATGTCCAATGCAGAAGATAGCTGATCGTGAATTGCCTCGAACTTTTGTTCATCGTCGACAGCAAGCGAGTCCTCAAAAGGCTGCCCTGTGGCAATAGCTTCTAACTCTTCGACGAATTGTTCTACGCTAACCTCATTGCTATTCTCTACATCATTCACGAGAGAAACGAGTTGATCGGCTGCCCGAAGCAATGCGTTAACAATATTCGAGGTGGGGACTAGCTCCCGATTTCTAATTAGATTGAGGACATTTTCAAGGCTGTGCGACAGAGAGTTAATTACCGTCAATCCCAGAAAACCAGCTGCTCCTTTCACGGAGTGAACTGCTCTAAAGACTGTATTAACAAGATCTGGATCACAGTCTGCTCCCGCAGCCTCAATCGCTAGCAACTGGCCTTCTACTTCAGCGAGGTGTGCAGCGCTTTCGACCACGAACTCCTGTACTAATTCATCATCCTGAAACATGAGGCTTCTTCAAATCTAAGTGAAAGACATATCGATTAGTTGACACAGTTCAGCACGGATCCATCAGACCATACTGCTATCCATGGGAATCCACTCAGGTAGAGTAGCTTACCTACTCCGTAAGCTCGTTTTTTTCCATGCCGTTTCACTAGAATACAAAGTAGGGAGTTCCACAGGCATGTTTGGTAGAGTTAAAATGGGATGGAACGGTTTTTACGACTAGGTAAGCTTATAGAAACTTTAAAGAATTCCGATTTTATTTCGTTTGACGCGATGAAATATCTGACCAACAGTAATCGCAGCACGAGTGGAAACCGAAAACGGTGCGGACTCCATTCGATGTATCGTTTTAGAACCACACAATCGAGGGAAATTGGATTTATGAAAGTACTGGTAGCAGATGACTCAGGTATCATGCGGAAGATCATCATTCGCTCACTCAACTCTGTTGGTGTGACAGATATTGTCGAGGCAGCAGACGGGCAGGAAGCGATCAACGCTTTCACTGATGAGATTGATTTAATCTTGACCGACTGGAACATGCCAAACAAATCAGGACTGGATGTTGTAACCGAGATACGAGCAAAAGGTTCAGCCGTTCCCATAATCATGGTCACGACAGAAGCTCAGAAGGGTCAAGTTATCGCTGCGATCCAAGCGGGGGTAAGCGACTATCTGACCAAGCCTTTTGAGGCAGACGATCTTCGTGCCAAACTTGATAAATTTGTAACCGCTTAGCCTCTGTCTCCAACTGAGCAAAACCGATCCATAGAAAGGAACGTATGTCCACAACCCTGCCCAATCAACTCAATACGCAAGAACTCACTGAGAAACAGAAGCGGTTTTTGGCCCCTTTTGTAAAGTGCACCAAAGATGTTTTCTCTATGATGCTGAACTGGGATATTTCCCTGGAGGGGGTTGTCACAAACGATCTCAATGCAGTCCGTCATCATCTGAGCGGGATTATTGGCCTATCAGGGGCCATGCGAGGATCGCTCGTTTTGAGCGTAGAGAAGGAAGTTGGCATTGCTGCCACGGCAGCATTCCTCGGTGCACCACCCGACTCTATCAACGCCGATGTGATTGATACGGTTGGGGAACTCACCAACATGATTGGCGGCTCGAGCAAGGATCGGCTAGGGCTCGACGGAGTCAGCATCGGCCTCCCCACAGTCGTATGTGGCGAAGGGCATACCGTCAATTTCGATCCAGGGGCTCACATTGAAATGTTACAGTTTCAATCGCCGCATGGACCGTTCACAGTCGAAATCGCACTGACAGGCATTGGCTAGTCGCTACGGCTGCCCCATCCCATTCCAGTTAGATCAACCCGGGTATCGGTTCCCCTCAACCGCTGCCTGGGTTGGTCTATTTTCGTATTATGCTATTTGTGATCTAGCCTGATTTTCTCGGAAAAACATCGGTTCTGCTCTAGGAATGCATGCCCGTTTTCTCCTATTATCCTAAATCGCACGGGCGGCTTCATGCACTGATCGGCCTCACGTCAGATTGCCGGAGAAGGGCTGCTACCCTGGTTGCGATTTGGATTTGGGCAGGCCTGCATAGAATGAGTTAAGGTTGTTTTGTAATGCTGCAGTCTCGGCGAAGCAAAAAACGCAAAAGGTTTCTTTGGCCCGAGATCGGTCTGCTTATCCTAGGCTTACTTGGCTTCAATCCCTCTTTGCTACTCAATGCGATCGGAATCGATACAGAATACGCTTCGAGAACACTTACGCAGCAGTCCGCCACATCACCCCGCCAAGGAACACAGTCCAGTCCATCCCTATCTTACCAACCGAGTGGTTGGGGAACGCCCGCAGTACCACAGCAGACGGCTCACTCTCTTGGGAATTGGCCTTCTTCGGCCCAACAGCTTCAGACGTCTCACTACCTTTACCAGCCTCCGCAAACTAGTTACCCCCACGGCTACCCGAATACCACTCAGCAACAGTTTGGGGTCAGTCCGCAGGAATACGCTAGGATGCAGCAGGCTATAGCGGCCCAACAACAAGCTTACTATTCCTCTCCCCCGCAGTACTGGGTAACTTCAAACCAGAATAGCTACAACATGGCCGGGTTCGCGAATCCGGCTTCAGGACAGGGGACTTCAAACCGAGTTCCTCCCGTCGATTATCAGAGCAATTGGGTCCCCCAGGGATCACAACTGCGGACGGCCACTCCTTTTCCGTCAACCGCTCTTCCCTCCGAGAATTCTTACGGAGCAAACGTTCGAAAGGAAGGTACACAACTGGATCCCTCCCGTACACATTTAGCCGGAAATCCGTATGCACAAGCCCCTCACGTTTCCACTCAACAGTGGGCTACGCCAACGCAACAGCAAAGTCCAACCTCTAGTACTCCCAATTACGATCGATATATTTGGGGGGCGGTCGACCCTCGTGCAAGCAACAACCAGCGTCCAGCGACGCAGGGCAGTTGGGCTTCTGGAGTTTCTCCCCCCTCGCCTGCCAACACATCTCGCTTAGGGAGATACTAGGCATTAGCAGTTAGGGCGGTTCCCTGTTAGGGCGGTCGCCTCTAAGACCGCCACTGGTTGGTCAACGCGAGGCGATCAGGCAATCAGTGACCAACCCGACCTGTTACGACTGCCTTTATCGTTCTCAAAATGAGTGCTGCGTCGTAAAGTGGGCTACGCTTCTTCAAATATTTCAGATCCAGACGCATCCATTCGTCGAATGACATGTGTCGACTTTTGCTGATTTGCCACAGGCAAGTGATGCCAGGTTTGGTATCGAGCCGACGTCGTTGCCACGGTAGGCACTCATGCTCCTCTCCCATTGGAAGCGGACGTGGCCCTACGATCGCCATGTCCCCTTTCAACACGTTGATCAACTGAGGAAGCTCATCAATCCCGGTCGCTCGCAGGAACCGCCCCACGAACGTAACCCGAGGATCGTTTTTTATTTTGAACGCTGGCCCGTCTCGCTCGTTACGCTCATGCAATAAATGCTTGGTTCGCTCTGCATCAACCGACATAGTTCGCAGTTTATATATCACGAAAGGCTTTCCATACTGACCGCCTCGCTCCTGCGCGAACAGTATCGGGCCTCGCGAAGTCAGCTTGATTGCTAGCCCGGCGATCGCCAATATCGGCAACCCTGCAACCAAACCAACTGTTGCGCCGACAATGTCGACTTGGCGTTTCCAAATCGGATAAGCACCACTGCACAACTTCAATAGCTTGCTCGAATCCTTGATAGAGCTATGTGTCGTAGAATCAATTCGCAGGGTAGGTTGACTCTCCATCAGCGACGTGCTTGCAGCGTCCCAGTGAGATCGGAACGCTTGTACCTGATCTTCAGGTTGCTCATTTTCTGCAGAACCATTCGATGCTGTATGGTAAACCCCAGCAAGCTCTAGTTCGTCTTGCGAGTCACCGCTTGCCCAATCCTGATTCTGCGAATCTTTTCTGCCGTGGTACGAGAAGACATCCGCCTCGATGCTGAGTCCATGCTCCTCGGCACAGGTAAGAATCTTTCCCAGTACAACATGGCCACCCGGGGCATCCGTCATAGGAAGCAGAACACCAAGCCCGCCATCGCGCAAGTAGCCAATATCGTCTATCACACGCAATTTCCCAGCGAGCACGCGTACCAATGTTTGCTCTTGGGTTGCAAGCGAAATCTCCGGCGCGTGGTTGAAGTGAATGATTACAAGGGAGAAAAACTGCTGGTACCGATCGGAGCGCACTCGCTCTTTAACTAACAGACGTTCCATCTCCCTTTCGGAAAGAACGTTCCCCGCGCAAAAAGAATGGGACGAACGAAGCAATTTCAAGATGCCAAACATTAAGAAAATCCAAGTGGTGGTATCGCGTGTCGATTCGCGGCCAGTCTCCGAGGCCGAAATGTTCACCACTCCATAATGGCTAGCAAACGTGAATTTACGAGACTGGCGTCTGCGGATTTAGCAAATTATTATCTCAGAAGACCTTGGGGGTGTATGGACAGCGGAATTTCCTAGAGTTTTGCCGGGCGTACTTGCCCCTAGTCCACTCCGCCTGCTCCTTGGTTTGCAAGGAATGTTTATTAACCAAACAAACCCAACCAGCTCCGCTTCTGAGTACGCTAATCCCCCTAAAATCGATCGCAAAGGAAACCTCACCCCCCAAATTGCCCACCAAAGTCGTACAATAATGACGAGATGCCCTCCGGGAACTCGCAAAACGGTTCCTAAACCTCACTCCTGTGCTCCCTGCACGCCGCAACTTACCGCATCCCACGCCAGAGGAACTTTGATCATGAAAAAGTCTGAGCAAAACCGAAATCTGCTAGCCCGTCGCCAGTTTCTAGCGACCACTTCCGCAGTCGCTGCATCATCGCTGGTGACTTCGGGACGAGCTGTATTTGGCTCCGATAACAAACGACATGCGGAAACGGTCGTCGGCGAACTCTTTCAGTCGCTTTCACCGATACAGCGAGACGTGGTCTGCAAGTCCTTTACCGATCCGCTCCGCCAACAAGTCTCTGCGAACTGGCACGTCGTGAAACCACTTATCGGGTCAGACTTTTTCTCCAAGCCGCAGCAGAGCATGGCGATCGAAATCGTCCGCCAACTGACTTCGCCTGAAGGGTTCGAACTTATCAAGGAGCAAACCGACTACGATGACGGTGGGATCGAAGCCTACAGCATGGCTTGGTTCGGCCAACCTGGCGATGATAAGTTCGAATGGATGCTCACAGGTAGACACCTAACACTCCGAGCCGATGGAAATACCCAGGAAAAGGTAGTCTTCGGCGGGCCAATTACTTACGGTCACGGCGAAGAATCCGCTCCTGAAGACAATCTGTTTTACTTCCAGACGAAGAAGTTCAACGAGGTCTTCGGTGCACTCAATGAATCACAGCGAAAGGTAGCCTTGCTACAAAAGAGCATTCCGAGCGAGAGCCAACATAGAGTCCAACACGTTAAGCCGTTTGTCGGATTGTCGGCCAAGGAGCTGTCTGACGACCAGCTTGATCTACTCAACGATACACTTACATCGATTCTTGGCGTGTATCGAGAAGAAGATTGCAAAGAAGCTCGTGAACTTCTCGAGGGGGCAGGTGGGCTCAAGTCTCTTTATCTTCAATACTATGCCAACGATGATATGAAATCAGATGGTGTTTGGGATATGTGGCGGATCGTCGGAGAGAATATTTGCATTCACTTCCGAGGAGCACCTCACGTGCATGCCTTTATCCACATCCAGAATTTGACTTAAGCGGAGCCTAGCTCTCGTTATACACGTAGAATCCCGAGCCGGTCTTCACCCCAAGATGACCGGCCTCGATGTAGGGATCGAGCAATTCCATCAACGGGCTCCAGACTTCGTCTCCGTCGACAAATCGACCTGCTGACATGGTTTGGTAGACGAGGTCCAAGCCGATTTGATCCATCATACCAAAAGGACCGATTGGCATTCCAGTCACACTCTTCCAGGCCATGTCGACATTCTCTGGTGTTGTCACGCCGCGCTGCACCAACTGCAACGAGGATTGGATCAACCCCTTGAGCATCCAGTTGAAAACGTATCCAGGATTTTCGATGAGCTGAACCAGTGGCTTCTGTTCGATTCGATTCGATAACTCCTCTAGCCTGACGATGGTGTGGGCATCGGTCTCCGGACAAGCTGCTATATCGACAAGCCGCGTTTTCCACACAGGCACATGAAAATGAAAATGAGCGAAACGGTTGGGCCGCTCTACAAACCGTTGCAGCACCGACGGAGTAAAGTACGAGCTGTTCGAAGCGATAATCGCTTGAGGAAACTGCTTCGATACCGTGCTCAACACTTTTCGCTTGGCCGAGCTCTGTTCCGTAACACTCTCAATCACCAATGCAATGTTACTAGATACCTTGGTTAAATCGTCGACTATTTCCACGTGGGAAAGAATCTCGTTGATGTCTGACCTCCAGCCGCATTCGGATGGAATGGTCGCTCCGTTTCCCCTTAGCCAATCCAATCCGTTGTTCAACGCGGCTGGAAATTGATCGAACCAGTAAACCTGTACTCCAAACGCCGCCAACTGAAGCACAATCTGGCGTCCTACCCAGCCCGCGCCGATTACGAGAACGGTTTGGATTTGGTCGGTAGGAGTTAGCTGCGAACGCGCCGATTCGAGGGCTGATGGTTCAACCATTGTTGTTGATGCTGATCGATGATGTCGAGGTACTGTTCGGCTCTCAAACGAGCCAACTCCCTGGCATCATACCATTCTTGTTGCCTTTCCAGGAGTCGAACTAGCCTGTCCCGCTTTTCTGATTCGGACGGCGTGGCAGTCGGAATAATAGGCAACGCTGGGGCAGAGCGAATCGGTCTGCAAATCCCGTATAATGAATATTCCGCAGTGGAAGCATTATCGCATTCGATCGGAATGTCGATGCGATATCGTCGATCCGAATTCTGATCGCTTATCCACTGCTGAAATTCCCTCGGTTCTGCTTCAAACGCCGAAGCAGAGCGGTGCTCTTTCGGGCTGGCAGAATCGATGGATCGGGAAGCTACTTCCATTTGTCTTTCGGTGGTATAAACGATTCAATGGCTATCAACTCGTCGCCTCGTACGGTCGCACCAAACTTAACCCCTAGCTCGTGAATGGCCGCGGTAGCCACCTCGAGCGATTCCTTGTTGTTGAGTTTCAGTTTGACTTCGCTGGCAATGCTGATGATATCTTGCAGGATTGGTAGTTGTAGCTTTTCTTGCGCCGACTTGAGCCGCTCGAGAGCACGCTGAGCTCGCTGAGCCGAGGTGACCCCGAAGGTGGCTTTTTGGGTCGCCTTCGCGGTGGCTCTCATGCTGAACTCGAGATCTGCAATCATGCCAGCCACGAATAGTTGACGCAATCGGCCTGGCGTTTCTTCGGCATTCGTCTGACCATCCGTTCGAACGAAATTGTGTCTTACGGTCCCTTGCGACCAACTGACGAGCTCAAAATCGAGACTACCTGCATTATGCCCACCCACGTTAACGAGAGTCTCGTCGGGTACGGTATGGCAACGGTAGCAGCTTTGGGCCAAGAGATAGACATTGACGGGATTTCTCATTCCGAGCTGAATGCTCTGATGAAAGCGGGCCGCACGATGTTCGCGAGTTTCCTGAGCTTTGGTCACATTCGGACCGCCATAATCGTTATGAACGGCAATCCAATCTTTGGAGGCCCCGTGGCACGACTCACACGAGACGCCAGCAATCGCTTCGAGCGGGCTGCTCCCCTGGTGCGTGCTCATCGTGTAGTGACACTGTATGCAGTTCGAATCGTTCTTAAAGTTTTCGATTCCCAGCTTGGCCGCGATTTGCTGTGCCGCCGGCTTGCGATGCAGGGTCAGGAATGTCTCGTTATGCGGTGTCTTTTTCCAAGTCTGAATTTCCGCCGTGTGGCACTTCTCGCAACTCTGGACACCCATCACTTTGTGCGGATCGACGGCCACCTCCCATTTCTGGTTGCGTGGATCCGTAGAGGGCACAGAGCCTCCCATGCCTAAGCACAAGCTGAGCAAAACAGCAAAGGTCGCGATTTTTGCGTTGGAAATCTTCATGAGCGGTGGAATTCAAAAGGCTTGAGGCTTTAAGGGACGCCTGAAACCGTATGTCAAGATGAGAGGAATGCTTTACAATATTGCAGGGGATATCGCTAAATCGTATCTCCCAAATGGATTGATCGTTACGACCTGACTATTCGGAAAACTCCCTTGAGAAACAAGCCAAAGGCACCTAGCAAGGCTCCCTGCGCAGGAGGATCATCCATCAGCAAAGTCGTCTCTGGCGGCCAGACTGGTGTCGATCGAGCCGCTCTCGATGTGGCTATCGAACTCGGAATACCTCATGGGGGATGGTGTCCACGTGGTCGGCTCTCCGAAGATGGAGTGATTCCAAATCGATACGAACTAGACGAAATGGAGTCGGAACTCTACGCGGACCGAACACGACGGAACATTGTCGATTCCGATGGCACACTCGTTCTTTATCACGATCGATTGCAGGGAGGAACGTTGCTTACGTGCAAGTTCGCTGAGCAACAAGGAAAGCCATGCCTCAAGCTGCGACTCGCTCGTTTAACACCAACCGCAGAGAAGCGACTCTTGAACTCGAAGGCCAAGGCAGTACGCACCTGGCTCGACGAAAACAGAATCCGAACGCTCAACATTGCTGGACCTCGAGGAAGTAAAGACCCGGAGATCTATTCACGAGCGAGCGAGTTTTTACGAATCCTGTTTTCAGAGCCCCCGAAACTACCACTCGAATAAACCAAAATTTCATCCTCTCAATTCGATTTTGTAGCCATGCTTCGAACAGTTAGAACTCTGGTACTGCTCACGCTAGGGGCAATCGTCTTCATTGGCGAGTGTCTCGCCCAACCAAATCGCCCCAACATTCTCTGGATTACTTCAGAGGATAACGGAAACGAGCTCGGTTGTTACGGCGACCAGTTTGCGACAAGCCCCAATATCGATGCCTTAGCCGCTCGCGGAATTCGGTTTCGACATTGCTGGTCGAACGCACCAGTATGCGCACCCGCGCGCACGACCATCATCTCCGGCATGTATGCAACCAGCCTGGGGGCCTCTAATATGCGCAGCCGAGCCACTAGGCCTCATGGGACCATGCTGCTTCCCGAATTGCTGCGAGCTCATGATTACTACTGCTCCAACAACAGCAAAGAAGATTACAACTTCGTAAGTGCTGGCAAGCCATGGGATGATTCCAGCACCAAGGGTCACTGGCGAAACCGACCGGAGGGAAAGCCGTTTTTCTCGGTCTTCAACTTCACGATTTCCCATGAAAGCCAAATCCGCACGCGACCGCACACCCCAAAACACGATCCAGCATTAGTCCCATTGCCACCCTATCACCCAGATTTGCCTGAAATAAGACAAGATTGGGCTCAGTACTATGACAAGGTTGAGGCTATGGATTCGCAGGTCGGTGCGATACTCCAACAACTGAGAGAGGACAATCTCGAGGATTCGACCATCATCTTCTATTTCGGTGATCATGGAAGTGGAATGCCCCGAAGCAAACGTTGGCTCTATCAAGGCGGCCTACAAGTACCCATGTTGGTAGTCATACCCGAAGCGTTCAAGCATCTGCGAAACGACGACTACGAAGCAGGTGGTGTCAATGATCGCCTTATCTCATTCGTGGACCTAGTTCCAACAATCCTAAAGCTTACCGATGCACCGATACCAAGCTACCTCCAAGGTACACCTTTTTTGGGTAGCGGAGAACTCACCCCTAGCACTCATCTTTTTGGATTTCGTGATCGGATGGATGAACGCATCGATATGTCGAGAGCCATTCGAAACGAACGCTACCTCTACATACGCAACTTCATGCCTTATCGACCGCAGGGTGTCTATCTGAACTACATGTTTCAAACACCGACCACTCGCGTTTGGCGTGAAGCGTATCGAAGCGGCAGTTTGCCCTCTGAGCAATCGGCCTTTTGGGAACCCAAACCAATCGAAGAGTTGTACGATCTCGAAAGCGATCCCTACAACATTCGAAACTTAGCTGCCGACCCGCAACTAGCGTCGATGAAGGAGAAGCTTCGCCGGGAGCTACAACGCGTCATGATCGACACCAAGGACCTCGGTGTGATCCCAGAGAGTATTGTGAAAGCGGAGCGAGTCGAACCGGATTGGGATTGGACCGAAATGGTGAATGCGGCCTTCTTTGATTTGTCAAAACCGCTCGACGACGATCAGCTTAGACACACGAATCCCGTTTTGAGGTACTGGCTGGCACAGTCACTGTTAGCGGCCGTTCTGGATCCTGCTATTCCAGTGAACAAGAACGTTCTATCGCCTGCGAGTAAACTACAGAATGATACAGAAACTTCAGTGCAGATTGTTGCTCAGGAGGTTATTGCCTCTGCTGGGAATGAGTCGCAACGAGAGGCCGCCATTGCCGGGCTCAAGCGAATCGCCAACTTAGAGACGCACGGTTTGCTCAACGCGGTTGCCGCATTGAACTCGCTCGCGAACCTCGAGGTCGAGTTCCCCGAAGTCGTGTCGCTGCCCTCGAAAGACGAGACTCTCGAACCTGTCTATCATGATTACATGGACAGACTAAAAGATTACATCAGCCGCAAAGAGCACTAAGGCGATCGGCAGAGGAAATTCAACAGCAACCCGCAGGAATTGCCTTCGTCCATCGGCCTTTTCACAGTCCCACGAATGCACCTGCGGGATTTTCCGAAAGCGAGGAGACTAATTACTGGCGAAATTGACGGGCGGTGAGGGTGCTGACACCCTACCGGAGGGCTTTCGCCCGTTCCGCTGCTATTGGTATCGCTGCGCGAATCAGCCCGACATTAATCCTGCAGTTTTTCATCTGCCGATTGGCTAACAGCTTTTGGTCGCGCTTTGCCTCAACCTACTCCAGCGCCTCGGGTCGTTCGCCTATGGTTACGTCAATCGTTTCTTGCTGGCCATCGCGAAGAATGGTGAACTTGACGGAATTGCCTGGAGAGTGATTGCCGATCCAAAAAATGGCTTCTTCAACGCTTTTGACGGGCTCACCTCCGATAGCGATGACAACATCGCCGAATTGCAAGCCAGCATGGGCGGCTGGCGAATTCTCGAGCACTTGATGAATCAATACCCCCAATCTTTGGCGTTGAATCTCACCAAGATCGGTCACAACCCGATCGAAACCTTGGTCCCAATCCAACGAGGAACGGAAATAAACCCCGAGCCAGCCTCGCCGCATTTTGCCAGTGGCAATAATCTCGTTGGCAATTCTTTTCGCGACATTGCTGGGAATGGCAAAGCTCACGCCGCGATAAGACTCGCCAATGATGGCTGTATTAATACCGACCACTTCGCCACGATCGTTGACCAATGGTCCACCGCTGTTGCCAGGATTGACTGCCACATCGGTTTGCATCAAATCACTGTACCGAGCCGTCGCGCCTCGCTTCTTACCGTTTCTTAGTAGCCGCGAATCGCCGTATTGGGTGCCCGTGAGATCCAACCTGTGCTTGCTACTGACGATGCCAAAGGTGATAGAACCTGTTAAGCCAAACGGGCTACCTACGGCCCACACCGGAGCTCCGACAGCAATCTTGTCACTATCTCCCCAGTCTGCTGCCATCAATTCGGAGGCATTGATTTTTAAAACAGCCAAATCGGTTAACGGGTCACGTCCCAACAGATCCGCAACAAACTGGCGTTCGTCCGCTAACAGCACATGAATGGTAGGCCCATCGTCTAAAACATGGCTGTTGGTAAGAATCAAACCAGACGAATCGATGATAACTCCGCTGCCGTGTCCAGACGATGGTCCGCTGGCGCCGCCAGTCAACTCCCATTCGTTGGAAACCGTAGAGATGTGCACAACACTGGGGACCATCCTACGAGCCACAGTCTGCGATAGCCGCGAAATGTCGGATAGCGGGGACTCGGAAACCTGCTTCAGAATCTCTCGCGAGGTCTCGTACTCGGCTTTCAACTGGCCGCGATGCCACGAGTAACGCGATTGCTCGAGAGTCGCAGGCAGCAAAAATCGAAGAACGACCAGCAGGACCAAAACGACCGTCAGACTGAGTATGGTAGATAGCACCAGCGAGACCGCTGTCGGCATTCGGGATTCGGCCCGAATGGAACTAACCGATTCCACAGGTTGGTCCGTTGTTGCATCTTCGAAAGACGTGACTACGGAACAGCTCTCGGCTTGCAGCTCTCCTGTAGGGAAAGGCCCGCCGGGAGATCCAACGGGAGACCCATCGGGAGCCTTTTCGAAATTGGTGTCTGGAGCGATCATGGGGTTTCCCGTCTGTTGGTTAATACCGAACCCCTGAATTGTAACCTTATGGTCAAGCAAAGTGCAACTTTTTAGGGCTGGGATTGACACCTTAGAGCCCCTTCGGTTATTCCTTTCTAGGATCATGAAGATTGCAGCGATTTTGCCTAACTGGGTGGGGGACACGTGCATGGCCACCCCGACCCTGCGAGCGATTTACGAACATCCCGACGTATCAGAGCTTACTCTGATTGGCCGCCGTGCTCCTCTGGAATTGCTAAATGGGGCCTCCTACGCCGAAAAACTCTGGAAATTCAAACCCCAATCGAGGACACCTGGCACCCTAGGCCGCCGGCAGTTGGTTCGCGCACTTCGCGATTACCAGCCCGATGCAATCGTATTGTTCCCGAACTCGCTTTCTTCCGCGATCATCGCATATTTGGCGAGAGTGCCACGACGAATTGGATTCGCCCGGGATGGGCGAGGTTGGTTGCTGACCGATCCGCTTCCACTTTTGCAATCATTACCTGCGACCGCTACAGAGCCCGCAAGAATCGTAAACTGGCGAGAAAAGCCACTGGTCGACTACTACGCCCAATTGGCGAGTCCGCTAGGTTGCGAGCCGCGAGAACTCCGAATGGAAATAGGCGGCACCTCGGAAGATGATTCACTTGCCATAAGATGCTACCAACAACTGGGCCTAGATCCTTCGCTCCCGACCGTCGTTCTGAATAACAGCGCGGCTACCTCCCCGTCGCGGTTGTGGTCTAACGAGTACTGTGCCATAGTCGCTCACGAGCTAGCCAATCAAAACGTACAAGTCATCGTTCATTCTGGACCGAACGATCGTTTGGGGGCAAATGAGATTGCTGCCTCGGCGGATCATCCGTTGGTTCAGAGCATGGGGCACATTGACCCAC
This sequence comes from Brakhagea baltica, assembly GCF_052161605.1. Classification (NCBI taxonomy): domain Bacteria; kingdom Pseudomonadati; phylum Planctomycetota; class Planctomycetia; order Pirellulales; family Pirellulaceae; genus Brakhagea; species Brakhagea baltica. Next base: position 4,886,700 of record NZ_CP197409.1, read on the forward strand.
TACCGATCGCGTTGTCTCGTGGTGTGCTTAAATCGGCAGACTTGGTGATTACAACTGACAGTGGGATTAGGCACATGTCGAGCGCCCTGGGACGTCGAACCATTGTTCTATATGGTTCCACATCACAGGCCCTTACGAGAACCTATCATAACCAGGAGCTGGCTGTTTCGGCGGGATTTCCATGCCAGCCTTGCATCAAGAGCGTTTGTCCGCTCAAGCACAATCGCTGCATGTCGGACATCAAACCCGAGCGAGTCCTACAGCTTGCGATGAAACAATTACAAGAAGGACGATTGCATCAACCACCGACCGTGGCCGCCTGACAAGCCTCTCAGGTTTTCGCGGGTTTGCGAACGGAGCATCCGCTGCTCAACGAGCAAGACGAACACCCAGACGACGTGCCGCAGCTCGACTTCGCGGCGGTCCCGCACCCCGGCCCACATCCTGTCTCCAGTCGGTTGGCAAACTCGGAGCTAGCGACTTTTTTGCGATACACTTCTGCTAATTGCTCTACTTGAGCCTCGGTACTTTCGGTTGGCTCTCCGAGAAAATGAAAGAAGATGGTTTTGCCGTCCAGTAGCGGCTCCACTTCAATAAGAACGTCACGCGAACCTGTTTGCTCCAGAAAATCCTGACATGCTTGACCGGCAGTTTGACTGAGCTTCTGCAATTGCGTCCAGAGCAACCTGTCTTCTGGTTGGCTGCGACGCACATAAGTCGCCTTGAACAATTCGCTGCACTGAAGCGAGTTCGCAGCGTTTAGAACAGTTCCCAACTCCAGTCCGCGATCTGTTCGAACGATGACCTCAGAACCTCGCCGAAGCGATTTTAGGTTCGTCTCTAGTTGGTAGATGTTGGCATTAACTCCACACTGGAGCAGCCACACTTGAACGGTGGCTTGTTGCGTAACAACATTTGCATTTGGGACCACATCGGGAGCGCTAGTACGCATACAAACCCTCTCCAATAGCAGGTTATTTCGCTAGGATCTCGCCGCGGCGGCTAAAGCGTTCCTGAAGGCGTTGCATGGTTGCTAGAGCCTCCGAAAAATGGGGATTCTCCGGGTCAAGAGACTTTAGATCGGCATCCAACTTATCGACAAACCCGATCAGAGAATCGTCTAGCTCGAGAACCTGAGCGAGTTTCTTTTCATCCACCCGGTTCGATTCGAACCATGACGAATACCCCTCGACAGCCGCTCGCATTCTAGACTGAAGTTTGTCGATTTGCTGTCTCAGATCCTCGGACTCCCGAATCGCTCCAAATGCGGCTTTGTCCACCAACCGCACCGCAACGGACTGAAGCGTTTTCTTCGATTCTTGTAATCGATCGACCAGATAACGCCGAACCGCCAGATCGTCGTCACGACGTTTTTGTTCTGAAGCGTAACCGCCAAAGCCAGGAATCACTTTGGAAAGGACCGACGCTTCAGATGAGCTCATATTCGGGTTCCGAAGGAAAACAAAATCGAGGGATACACTAAGCCGCGACGATGTCCCGCATCTTGGGTTCAAGATACGTTACTGTGCTGGCCATGCTGGCCAAGTTACCGTATTCGTCCTCGGGAATCTGCACTCGGTGTCGTTTCCGTAGCTCCATTACGATGTCGAGAAAATCCATACTATCCAGCTCGAGTTGCTCACGGAAGGATTTGCTATCGTCTAGATTCGTGAGATCCTCGTCGGGTGAGATCTCGCTCAGGATATCTAGAATTTCATCACGGATTTCCGCTGGTGTCATGGAGACCAATACTCCTAATTCAATCGATGTAGTAAATGCCGAAAACGATTCGTGTGCTAACTAAAGCGTCGCACGATCAAAACCGAATTGATCCCCAACATTCCAAAGGAGTTGTTGAGAATATAATCCACTCGCCCCAACTCCTTGGGTTGGTTGATGACCAAGCCCGGGATGGCGCAAGATTCGTCTAGATTGTCCACATTTATGGTGGCATGGCAAACCCCATCTTGGAACGATGGTAGGTTTCCAGCCAATTCGAGAGCCCCCGCCGCCCCCATCGTGTGCCCGATGAAGCTCTTGGTGTTGTTGAAGTGGACCCCGTCGACTCCCCCAAAAACTGTGCGTAAAGCCTGAACTTCTTGGGAATCTCCACTGCTGGTCCCCGTCGCATGGGTGCTGACAATCTGAATCTGCTCCGGATTGAGCCCCCCCCGGTCGAGCGCCATTTTGACGCACTGTGCTTGTCGCTCAGGATTCGGAAGGACAAAGTCGGTCGCATCGGTATTGATCGCGTAGGAGACAATCTCTGCCAGAATATTGGCTCCCCGGGCTTTAGCATCAGAAAGACGCTCGAGCAGGTAGATACAAGAACCCTCGGAAACCACGATCCCATTGCGATCCACGTCAAAGGGTCGTGAAGCCTTGGTCGGATCTGGGTGGCTAGCCAGTGCTCCTTGGGACTTAAATGATGCGAAAATACCAAACGTATGAATGCTCTCGGAAACCCCTCCGACAATTGCCAGGTCGCACTCCCCGAGTCGCAGCATTTGGACTCCTTGAATGATCCCAGCATTGCCAGCCGCACAAGCGGCACCGATAGTATAGTGCGGGCCTGTTATGCCAAAGTTTAGGGCAATTTCCCCGGCCGGATTGTTGGCCACGGTCCGAGGATTGTGGTGGTGGGACCAGAAACTGACATCGTAATCGTAACCTTTTATCGAGTGGATCTCGTTCTCGGTTTCGACATTTCCGTGCTCGGTGACACCGATATAGATCCCCACTCGCGAACGGTCCACCTTTTCCCAGTCGATACCGCTTCGTTTGATAGCTTCGGCTGTTCCCCAAATGCCAACCGTTCCAGCCCGCGTCCCCCGTCGGATGTCTCGTTTGCTCTGGTATTTGGTCGCTTCGAACTGGCAAACTCCGGCAAAAGTATCCCCGACATACCGAATGTTGTAATTTTGCACGCCGCTCCGACCGTTCAGCAACGCCTCACGGTAGGACTCCAGGTCATTGCCATTAGGGGAGGTTAACCCGACGGAAGTCATCACGACCCTTTGCTCGTCGGGCAGTTGGCTTGTGCGATCCTTGAAGCTCATTCAAACACGTTTCCGATGGTGGTAGCCGACGCAATCAACACGACATTCCCAGGATACCCCCTGGCAGGAATCGGCTGAGGGTGAACCTAACCGTATTCTCCCCCTTTTTCAAGTAGCTTTTCCAGGACTCCCGTAGCATATGGGAAGGGACTACTGAAAAGACAGTGTCAGAATCCGGCGAAGCCGCCATCTACCCAGCGTGCCAACTACCCCCTTCCCGCTCCCCCTTCCCGTAGTGGCCGAGGCAACGAGGCCTGCCCCCTTCCCGTAGTGGCCGAGGCAACGAGGCCTGCCCCCTTCCCGTAGTGGCCGAGGCAACGAGGCCCGCCCCCTGGCACGAAACCGTCTGGGGCCCACCAATACACTTAAAAACTCTGTTGATAGGATTACACCGCGAGAGATTAGAGAAACGCAAGAGATGTCTGATAAACCGTTGATCATCAATCCTCTGGCGTTTCTCTCATCTCTAGCGGTGTGAAAGATGGGCAATTAGGGACACAGCTTGTCTTTAAGATCCAGAAATCCTATCAGATGCCCATCTGCGTTCTAAGCGGAACGCCAGGGGCACTGCCCGTCAATAAAATGCTGTGTCCCTAGAATGTTCCGCTACCGAAACGCTTGTTGAGCTTCAGCCGTTCATCGTCGAGCACAAAACCCTTGATGATGAACTCCCGAACCGTTTGGGTTGCCCATATACGGAACTAAGTCGCTTGGGAGCTGTTGACCCGGTAGCCGACGGAGATTATCGCATCGAGATTATAGAACTCGATCTCTCTGCTAACTTCGCGATTTCCCTACATTTGAACTCTTCAAATTTTTCGAAGAGTTGCGTCCTGGGAGAGTTCTCCAGAGGCATAAATCTCCTTAAGATGGTTACTTATGGTTTGTAGCTCGACCCCGAAAAGCTCTGCGATCCGCTTCTGGTTAAGCCAAAACGTCTCCATCTCATAGAGCACTTCGACACGGACGTTGCCCTCTGGATTTTGGTAGAAGATCAGTTCTCCCTCTGACGGCTGTTCTCGCGAACTACTCATTCTCAGCCTCCGTAGAAAGCATCTCCCTGCGTTCCTCCAATGCTGATTCAATGAGCTTTCGTTCCCGCTGGAGTTCGAGCTTTAGCTCCTCCTCGGTTGGAAGAAATTGCACATACTTGGATGCAAATACTTGTTTCGCCTCACTCAGGATCGAATACTTAGCTACCGCCTCGGATTTGTCCGAGCATAGGATTAAGCCGATGGTGGGATTATCGCCTAGGACCTTGTATCGATCCTCGAATGCACGCACGTATCCGTCCATCTGGCCGATATCACGGTGAGTGAGCTTTCCGATTTTCAGATCAATTAACAGGAAGCACTTTAGGAGATAGTTGTAAAAGACGAGATCGATGTAGAAATCATCATCGTCAAAGCGAATGTGCTTTTGGCGAGCAACAAAGCAGAACCCTTTGCCAAGTTCTAGAAGGAACGATTGCAGGTTGTCGATAACCGCCTGCTCTAAATCACTTTCGTGAAGCTTTGGAGAATCAGGCAAACCTAAAAACTCCAGCACATAGGGAGTCTTCAAAACCGCTTCAATCGGAGCAGGATCACCTGGTAGTCGCTCACGGTCAGTTGCAATGAGTGCTTCCTTGCCACGGTTAGCTATGATTCTCTGATAGTAAGATGATTGAATTTGTCGTTCGAGTTGAGCTTTGGTCCAGCCGCATTCAGCGGCTTCACGTTCGTAGAAATCTCGTGCCTCTGTTTCTTGAACCCGCATCAACGCTCTATAGTGCGACCAGGAGAGCTGAGGCGAAAAGCTGTGTGGGAATTCAACACCAGCTTGATTGTGAACGAGGTTATTGGTCAATTCTCTACCCGCCGGGTAGAATTTGTCGACCTCAGCAGATTCTCTACCTGCTGGGTAGAGAAAATCGACCCGTGTCCCAAAAGCCTGATAAAACTGCCTAAAAAGCCAAAGATTCACCGAAGAGAAGCCCTTTCCGTACCTTTGGGTCAATCGGGAGGACAAGTTCTGAACCACTTGTCTCCCATACTCTGCTCGTTCGTCACCCCCTTGCGCTCTTGGACGATTTCACGACCAATGAGCCAATTAGCCAGGACCATATTGGTATTAACCGACCGGACAACATTACCACGAGCCCGATCCAAAATGGCCGCAACGCGCTCGAAGAGATCCGCCCCAGAGGGCTGGCTCACCCACTTTGTATCCTTCATCGTTCCCCCTTCGCTCTTACTTTTCATATACCCTTCACCACTGTCGGGTTTTCAACAACATACTGGACCTAGGGTAGTCATGAAACGCACCATAATGAGCGGATACCTTCAAATAACTACACCAGATTACTGAGTCAGTCCCCCATTGTTGTATCCAAGGCCTTATAGGGTCGAAAGATGTAACAGTTTAGTCCGCAGGGGAAAGAAAAGGTAACAGTTTAGTTCCCCGATAGTAGTTCTTGAATTTGCGAATGAGTGCGACCGACGCGGCGATATCTTGCTGAGTTGTGCACGACCATCGCGAAGTGCGTCTGCTTGGTCTACGACAACGGCTCGCGACGCGGCTGATTTTGATATCCGCGCAGCGGCAAACATGCGATGATCGGCTCATCGCATCGCGCAGATTGGTCGGTCACACAAGGCATCAGGCGGCGTGTCATGATTGGCGATACCTTACTGCCAATACGCTTGCCCGAAACGCGAATGCGGCCAACGTTGGCTCATGCATTCGCGTATAACTCGCGCATCACCTTGTCAGGCGGGCGAGTGTAGAGTCCCAGAAAGATATCGCTTGGCTTGTGACCGTGACGCTTGGCGGTTTCGGCAATCGTCATGATCTTCGCCATCCGCTGGGCACTGGACTTCGACCGCGAACCGAAGCTCGTTTTGCGAAGCACCACCAACGGACGCAGCGCACGTTCGGCTAAGTTGTTTGTTGGGGGAACGCGTGGATCATCCACGAACACCAACCATTCACTCAAGTGACGCAGGATGCGACCTTGCAAAGTCACTGCTTTTTCGTGCCTCACGTCGCAACTCGCCAAGCGTTCAAGCTCTGTTTTTAGCCAGACAATCTCGGCTTTTTTCGCTCGTTCGTTGAGCTTGTTGGCGTTGTCGTCGACTACGGGCGTGGCACGATCGCCGAGCACGTTCTCAAAAGAAAGCAACGCAGCAGGCGTGAACGCGATGCCAAAAAACTCTTCAATCGCTCGCGGTACTTTGCGATAGCTGATGCCAATCACATTGCGTAGATAAATCGCCTTGCTGCGCAGGTGCGGCCCAATGCGGCTGCCCAGAATCTCGTCTTTGCCTGCTTGCTCGACAAATTGGCCACAACCACTGCAACGCCCCACTTCGTGACGATACAACACCACGCTTTTTCGCTTCCTGCTTACTCTGGTCCGCAGCGATGGCGACCGGTGGCGATTCCGATTGCTGTTGTTTATTGGTGGCGAATTTGTTTTGACGTTCAAGCTTTAGTTCGAGTTTGGCTTGTGCCAATTGATCCTGGAGTTGGACGACTTCAGTGCGCAGTCTAGAGTTTTCAGCTTCCAGTACACGGATTTCCCACAACCGATCGGCCTGATTCTGCTGGCTATGATTCGCGAGCTGGACAACCGTGGCGATCGACGCACCGCCCAAATGCGGACAGCACCCAAGATTTGGGCAAGCATATTCATGTTTAGGGGGGAAGCTCGCGTGGGGACAGAGCTTGTCTTCAGATCTAGCAATTCTATCAGATGCCAATCGATCAAGTGCTGTGTCCCTAGAATGTCACAGTCCGAGCAGGCGGTCTCCAGGGCAAATGGCCTCGTTGCCTCGTCCACTACGAAGATGCAGAACCTCCCAACCTCCGATGCCCCAAAAAATCGCTGCTCATCAATAATTTACTGTGTCACCAGAATATTCTTCTAAAACCATGATTCCGTGCCTGCCTAAGCAAAGTGAGCCCTCCCACTACCAGCCTATTTGACATATTCTGAAGATTTTAAAGATCGGGGCAAGATGAAGATTTGGATTGATGCCGATGCAGCACCTCGCGAAGCCAAAGAGTTGGTCTTTAAGTCTTCTCAAAGGTTGAGTCTGAACGTGATTCTCGTGGCCAATCAATCCATTTGGGTTCCCCCCTCAGGCGGTCGCATTCAGTGCGTTACCGTTCGCGATGGAGCTAATGTTGCAGATCAATACATCGTTGAACACTCCTCGGCAGGAGATGTCGTCCTCACAGCAGATATCCCACTGGCAGCACAACTGGTCGAGAAGTCAGTATTCGTGTTGAGTCCTCGTGGAGAGGTTTTCGAAGACCGCAACATCGGTTCCCGGCTTGCTTCGCGAGATTGGATGGATATCGCACGCGGGGCTGGCATGGAGACCGCGGGACCTCGCCCGTATAGCCAACGTGATCGCGTCCAATTCGCGTCAGCCCTCGATCGAATTTTAACAAAAGCAATGAAACTTCAGGAAAGCTCTAAGAAATCACCCTCGAGTGAGCAGAGCGATCGTTGACCGGAGAGTTCAAAAAAGGTTGATGGCACCCTGTGGGGCTCCAGGGCAAATGGCCTCGTTGCCTCGTCCACTACTAAGGTGCGGAGCGTCCCGTAGTGGCCGAGGCGACGAGGCCTGCCCTACTGGCACGAATCTGTCGGGGTTTGTGGTTCAGACAGAACAGCTGGTCTCCAATGCAAATGGTCTCGTTGCCTCGCCCACTACCAGAGCGAGCGATCTAGCGGAAAAAACGGTTCGGCTTGCGATTTTTGCGGGAACTGGGGTTGTTTCCCGAAACTTTGCAACCTAGGATTCGATCATGGTAAGAATCGTGTCTGTACTGATTTTGATTCAGATTTCGCTGCCGGGGTTTTGTTGCATAACCAATCGGTTCGCTAGCTCTACTGCTTCACTTTTCGGCTTTTCAACGTTAGCGGATGGCCGCGCGGGGGACTCCTGCTGCGGTACCCGATGCTGCCCTCCCGGTTCCGCCAGCAGTGAATCCAAATCCGAGAATACTCGCAAGATTGCTAGCTGCTGCGTTTCCAAATCGCCCTCCTCAGAGTCGACTCCTTGCCAGGACGAGCCCGCTCCAGCCGAAGAACCTTGTCACCATGGCCTCTGCGCTTGTTTGGACTGGGATCCCATGATCCCTCCCACCGAGTCGTCGTTCGATTTGGATTTGGAGGCCGCATCACTGGGGCCTGTCGTTTGGTTTCTAGCCCCACCCATGGATACTGCGATAAGCGATTATCGCTATCATCCGCCCCCTCTTCGTAGGCACCTCTTGCTATGCGTCATTCGCTGTTGATCCGTTAGGCACGCTTCGTGCATTCCGTGATTTTTCAATTCAGTCGAAGTTAATGACCATTTCAAAAATTGAGGTTTATCTATGTTTAAGTTAACAATGCTTACCGTTGCTACATTTTTGGTCGGGACCGTTGCGACAATGGCAATGAGAACGGACGCGAACAAAAACAATTGCTTCCTAGGTGCATGTCCCTCTACTTGGTTCTCCCAGAAAGCGAACTCTACCGTTGGTGGCTGTGATCCATCGGAGTCGTGCTTGTGCACAGATTGTGGTTGCCCAGAATGCCCTACACCAAGCGTGGAGATGACTGTTTGCTGCTCAGCTGCTAAGCCAGTCCACAGCGGGGCGTGCTGCGTTGCAGACTCGTGCTGCACTCCATCAGCTGCACCATGCACGACTGCTGCAAACGGTCCTGTTGCATCGAAAGCTGGTTGTGATTGCACCGAGTGTGCATGCTCGGCTTGCGATTGTGAAGTATGTGCTTGCGAGACTTGTGGAGCAGACTGTACGTGCGATGCGTGCAACTGTTCTGCTTGCAAGTGCGACGCTTGCGACTGCTGCAATGGCAGTTCCTGCTGCACCAAAGAGTAGGTTCATTTAACTTTGGGGCCTTTGCTCATGCTCGGTTGCAAGTTTCGATTTGCAGCCGAGCTTTTTTTACGCAACTAACCCCTTGGTAACAAGCATAAAGACATCCTCCAAGGTCGGGTCCTTATCTTGAAAGGATTTCATCTTCACACCTGAGTGAACCAGTCGTTCCATCAATGCTGACAGGCCTGCGTCATCGGTTTCAAACTCAGCCGTCGCGCGATCTCCGTCGATATCAATTCCTCGCATGGTCGGATCGCTTCTTAGGATCGAAAGACCCAACTCTTGATTCTCGATGAATCGGACCTCGACGATTCGATTGCGACGAATCTTTCTGTAAACCGACTCGATCGGTCCGTGCATAAGCAACTGCCCACGTTCGATAATGCCGATCGATGAACAGCAATCCGCCAGCTCGCTTAGAATGTGACTGCTGATGAGAATGGTCTTTCCCATCCGCTTGAGTTCTTTGAGCAAAGCCTTGACGTCGATTCGAGCACGCGGGTCCAGTCCGCTGGTTGGTTCGTCCAGAATGAGAACCGGTGGATCATGCACGAGGGTTTTTGCCAGACAAAGTCGCTGCTTCATGCCTCGGGATAAGCCGTTAACGTAGTCATCTCGTTTGTGAGTAAGATCGAGCAGCTCGAGCACGTCGCCGATCACCTGTTTGCGCTGCGTTCTACCGATCTTGTAGGCTACGGCAAAGAAGTCCAAAAACTCCCAAACCTTCATGCCGTCGTAGACCCCAAAGTCATCGGGCATGTAACCTATGCTGCGACGAACATCCATGGGGTTTTTGTTCACGCTAAAGCCATTGACGGAGCCATCCCCTCGCGTGGATTTGAGAAGAGTCGCCAAGAAACGTATCGACGTGCTCTTGCCCGCTCCGTTGGGGCCAATGAAGCCAAACAGCTCACCTGCTTCGATTTTCATGGTGATCGAATCTACCGCGGTGAAGTCACCGTAGTCTTTCCCGAACTCGTTTAATTCAATCATATTCCGATGCACTTCTCCGGATGGTTAGCTAGCCCTCGGCAAAGTATAGCAAAGTAAACGAGACATTGAGATCCATTCGATTCGTAATTGTGGCCTCAAGTTTAGGTTCACCCCATTCGTTGGAAATTTTGAACTGAATCGAGGCTTGGGCAGTTCCACCCGAGCATATTTCTAGATACTATGAGTGCAGGTATGACGTGTCTTGGGTTGTTGCTCGAGAGCAAAACGCAGGGCTAATGCTATCGCCGTTCGCCTGATTCGACCTTCAATTGTCGCAACTATGCATTCATTTCCCTTCCAAATCGTTTTACTGCTCGCAGTAGCGTATAGCCAGATATTTGGTGGGATTTCGTGTTGCTGCCTGTCTCGATTTATCGTTGCAGGTTTATGTTCTTCCCCAACTACCGAAGCCTCAGACGGAGCGCAGTCGGATACGGACACTGAGACGAGTGCCCCAAAGTGCCCGCGTTGCGCGGCATCTGTAAATACCTGCAAACAGGCCACTGAGGAAAGCGACAGCGATCCCGTTTGCAGTATATCCGGGGACCGGGAGTGCAATTGCTCGAAGGTATCCCTAAAGTCTCTCGCTCAGGATGAACCTCATGCACCACGGGTTTACTGTCAGTTCTTGAATCCACCGGTTGCGTTGGGAACGAGCTTCTGCAGAGGTCTCGACAGTATCTCTCGCAAACACGAAATTCCGATCCGCCTTGGCGGACATTCTTGGCAAGCAGTTGCTTGCATCTGGCGGAATTGATCCGCCCACACTCTTCGTTTCCCAGGCTAGTTTCCTAGTTTGAGAAATTGTCCGTAGGCGTTGATGGCATCGTCTGCGCTGGTAGTTGATCTGTCCTGTCTGTCAGGAAGATCTTTCTCCGGCTCACAACGTCGCCACTCAAGACCCTATCGAATTTGTCTTGTAAAGATCCATGAAAAAGAGTGTGCAATGAATGATGAATAGAGTTATACGACGATTGATTTCCCCACGCCAAACCATGCAGAGCTGTCTTAGCGTAATTGAAGACTGTTACTTTGATTATCGATTTCGACTGGAGACGCGTGAAGAGTTGCAGGTGCAAGACCTGGACATCTCTCCGATAGACAAGCAGCACGCGGAAAAGTACAAACCGACGCGATCGCGGTACTTTCAGCAACTGATGAAACGCCTCAAGCCGGACCGAGACCAAGTCTTCGTGGATGTTGGATGCGGCAAAGGAAGAATTCTTTTGTTGGCGGCTCTTTACGGCTTCAAAAAAATCCGAGGAATCGAGATATCGTCATGCTTGTCCGAGATTGCCATTAGAAACATAAAGGCGTTTCAAACCAAGCGACCGGAGGCGAAAGATATCGAGGTTCATTGCGAAAGCATCTTGGACTACCAATTCCGGCATGACGAAACCTTCCTCTTCCTGTACTCCCCGTTCGACGCTTTTGTCACGGAGCGTTTTCTGGAGCAGGTGCAGGAATCGCTGCACAATAATCCGAGGGATCTAACTCTTGTGTTTAACGAATTCCGGTTTCCAGCTCTGATAGCGAAAACCCCTTTTCCATTGCACTCGACGCTGCGATATGGGGCAGCTGATTTTCGCATCTATCGTCATACCCAACAACGTACGTCCTTTACAGGCTCCTAGAGCCCATGTTTTCAAATTGTTTCGTTCCCTATTAACGAGGAAGACCATGATGATCGTTCAAAGAAACTTTTTTGTATTGTTACTCGTCTCCGCCGTAGCTGCTTTCGGTTACGCACAGTCCAATGAGAAAGAAACCCCTGAACAGCGACGCGAGAGACTGCGGATTGCTGTTCAAGCTATCTGCCCGGTCTCGGGTGAATCCCTCACGGATCACGGAAAACCGGTCAAGATGACCAACCAGGAAACAAAAGAAGTCCTGTATGTCTGTTGCGAAGCTTGTTTGAAATCGAAGCCCGAAGAGAAGTATCTTGAAAAGATTCGCAGTAACTTTGCCAAGGCTCAGGGGCATTGCCTGGTAATGACCGACAACGAAGTGTCCGGTGAATCCAAGTTTGGAATTGTCGATGGTCATTCGATTTATGTTTGCTGCCCACCATGCGTGAAAAAGATGACCGCGGCGCCCGCAAAATTTCTGGCGATGCTCGACGATCTTTACGAAGCTTCCCTCAAGAAGTAATCCATCCATCACTTGTTATCTAACGGAGGTTTTAATCATGACCAAACGGAATTTGGTTTACCGGTTCGTACTACCAACAACGGCTCTCTCATTCATTCTGGTTTCCGGTTGCGGTCCCGAAAGCGACAAGCAAACAGCAAATCCGAATTCGATGTCAGCGGAATCAGCGACACCGGAGGGCAAGTTGTCAGTCGACGTAGCGACCATGGATACGGACGAGGAGCACGGGCACATACCTGGTGCTCACGGAGGCATCATGGTCTCGCTCGGTCGAGACAGCTATCATGTTGAGGCAGTCGTCGATTCCGAAGGATCCATCAGACTCTACACTCTCGGACAAGACGAGAGTCGCGTTATCGAGGTCGAAAGCCAAACACTCAATGGATTCGTCAAAGCGGAGGGTGATGCGGATTCCAAAGCGATCGCTTTTACCCCCTCTCCCCAAGACGGTGATAGCGAGGGAAAGACATCGCTCTTTGTGGGACGGCTTCCTGCGGATCTCGTCGGTCGCAAACTCGATGTAACGATTCCGAATATTCGCATCAACGGCGAACGGTTTCGGCTTGGATTTGTATCGGGTCAAGATGGGCACGACGACGAGCCAGTAATGCCGACCAAAGTGGCCGACGGTGCGGAACAGGAGTTATATCTTACAGCAGGTGGACGATACACCGCCGCAGATATTGCTGCGAATGGCAATGTGACCGCGTCCCAAAAGTTCAAAGGGATTAAATCTGCGCACGACATGAAGCCTAAGGTCGGTGATATGCTCTGCCCCATTTCCGGCACGAAAGCCAATCCAAAGTTTACTTGGATTATCGATGGCAAACCGTATGAGTTCTGTTGTCCACCGTGCATCGACGAATTCCTCGCGTCGGCCAAGGAGTCTAACGAACCCATTCCCAATCCGGAAAGCTTTATCAAGCAGTAGCACCATGACTCGAACGATGTGTCATCTAGGGATGATCGTGGCTTTTCTCACGATCATCCCAGTAGCGGTCCCCTCAGCGACTTATGCTCATGAGGGACATCAACCGCTACCATCCCAGGGGGTACTCGTCGATACGCGACGAGGACATGTTACCCTGTCGGCTCAAGCTCGCTATACAATCGGGCTGCAATCAAGGGAAGTTGTCGTGGGGCCGGTCGCGTCGACTCTCAATGTTTATGCGGAGGCGTTAGCTCCTTGGCAATCCAAAGCGTTCGGGTCCGCGCAGATCCCTGGTCGCATCACCAAACTGCTGGTTCGTCCAGGAGACTTTGTGGAAAAAGATCAGGTTGTCGCAGAGTTAAGCAGTCGTGAACTGGAGGCGATCAAGCTGGATTACCTAACGGCCGCCAGCGATCTGGCGATCAATCAACGCATGTTGACCATGACACAGCCTTCGGCGCAGGCCGGCGCCATACCGATGCAGCGGTTGTTCGATATTGAGAATGCGGTCGAGCAGAGTCAAAATCGACTCGAGGTGGCTCGCATTCGAGCGTCGACGCTGGGTATTCCAATCGACCAATTCTCGTCGGAAAAACTAAGCGACTTACTTTATCAAGTGCGTTCGCCGATCTCAGGACAAATACTCCATTCCGATTTAGCGGAAGGTATGTTTGTTGAAGCGTTTGAGCATCTTTTCGAGATCGTCAACTCGGATCAAGTTTGGGTGCGCCTGCAAATCTTAGAAAAGGATATTACTAAGATCCAAGTCGGCAATCGCGTTCGCGTCGAGTTCTCCTACTCAAAGGCCGAGGTCGAAGGAACCATTGAGCAAATCGATGCGGGTTTGGATCCTCAAACTCAAGTTTGTTGGGCGTGGATGTCTACTTCTCACCCCGCGATTGTTCCAGGCTTGGTTGGTAATGCGACCATCTTTACTTCGGAGCAAACCGAGAGACTGGCGATACCACAACGCGCCCTACATAGCGATGGATTGCAGAGTTACGTGTTTGTCGAGGAGGCATCAACTCGGACCTCGGGTGAGTATCGAAAGAAAAATGTTCGTGTTGGGGAACGGTTTTTAATAGCGGATCAACAATCTGGACCTTCTGAACCTATGATCGAACTCCTTCAAGGTGATATCTATCCGGGCGATCAAGTTGTAGTTCGAGGTGGGCATCAACTCTCGAGTTTGTTTTTTCTCGGCGTTCTGAAACTTACTGAGGCCGATCAGCAACGGCTAGGTATTCAGTTTGCCCCGGCATTGATTCGGGATTTAACATCGACGCTTCAGCTCCCAGCCTTGGTAACCTTGCCTCCTGAAAATCGCGGCGTTCTTTCGTCCCAACTCAACGGTACCGTTTATTCTCACACCTTGAGTCCGGGGCGAATCGTCCAAGCGGGTGAAACCTTGATCGAGATCGCGTCCCCTGATTTCTACCAGCTTCAGCTCGACTTAATAAGTACTTCTCTTGATGCCGATCTCTCTCGACGACGAGCCGAACGGCTGGAGAAGGTCCAGGGTGATGCGATAGCAATCCGTATCGTATTGGAAACTCGCATGCAGGCAGAGCAATTAGAGATTCAGGCTCAAAGCCTGAGAAGACAGCTCGCCACGTTGGGTTTAAGGGAAACGGAAATCGATTCAATCGTTCGCGAACGAAAGATTCTTAACCATCTACCCATCCGATCCAACATTGCTGGACGCGTTGCTTCCTCCACTGTAACACTCGGAGAAACCGTCGCGGCAAATCAACCGCTCGTTGAGGTTCATAATCTCGACAGAGTGTGGATCGAGGCGCATGTTCCAGCGAGAGATATCGGTCGCCTCGCGCCTAACACGCGAGGGATAGCCTTCCTGCTCTCAACCCCGCAGGTTAGCTTCCCAGCGGTTCTGTCTCGCATCAGTCCCGTTGTCAATGAATCGACACGGACCCAACGCATATGGCTAACTCCAAAACAGACAGATGCTCTGTCAGGGAATATTCCTCAATTGCGTGCTGGAACATTGACCTCCGTAGATCTGCGGTTGGGAGAAACCACAACAGCCTTAACCGTTCCCGTCTCTGCGGTGCTACGAGATGGGTTGCATCATTTCCTTTTTGTTCAAAAGGAAGATGGCTACATTGAGCGGCGCCGAGTAGCGGTGGGAGTGTCTGATGGCGAGTTAACCGAAATTCTACACGGAATTGCTGTCGATGAACTTGTTGTAACAACAGGTGGTCGCGAGCTGCAAACCGCTTTTGCATCCTTGAGGTAACCGACCTTGTTTGACAATATCATTCGTTTTTCGTTGCAAAACCGGCCTGTTGTTGCCATTGCATCGCTTCTTGTAGTCTTGTTCGGGGCTGCGCTGCTGCGCACCATGCCAGTCGATGTGTTCCCGGACCTGAATCGACCAACAGTGACGATCATGACCGAGGCGCCCGGGCTCGCTCCTGAGGAAGTCGAGGTGCTCGTTACTCGGCCGATTGAGCTCCTGCTGAATGGTGCGACTGGGGTGAAACGAGTCCGTTCGTCATCCGCTATCGGCCTGTCGATTATTTGGGTCGAGTTCGATTGGGGGACCGACATTTTCATCGACCGACAGATCGTCAATGAAAAGTTGCAACTGGCGCAATCGAAACTTCCACCTGGTACAAATCCTACGTTAGCTCCCATCTCCTCTATCATGGGGGAGATTATGTTGCTCGCACTGCGTAGCGATATCAAGCCGAAGAACCAGGCGGAAGCAGACGCGAAAGCGATGGAGTTGCGAACACTGGGAGAATTTACGGTTCGCAATCGTTTGCTGGCGGTCGAAGGGGTCTCGCAAGTATCCGTGATGGGAGGCATCCTCAAACAGTATCAGGTACTGACCTCCCCTTCTCGATTGGCGGCTCGCAATATTACCTTGGCGGAACTGACTGAGGCCACTACAAAAGCCAATGTGCTAGCCGGTGGCGGGGTAATGAATCGCGGAGCCCGAGAGTCCCTTTTGCGAATCCAAGGTCAATCGCTAACGCTCGATGAGGTCGCTGCGACCCCAATCGTTTGGCGAGATTCCGTACCGATTCGGATCCGAGACGTGGCGGATGTAAAGTTGGGAGGACCCGTGAAACGAGGGGACGCCTCTGCGATCGTCAAAGTGGAACCCGATGTGAATTTCGCTGTACGAAACGCAGAGGAATACCATCACATGAACGACGGGTCTCACTATTCAAGAGATGGGACTCGTCGCATGGCTCATGCTAACGCGCAGCCTTATCGCGAGCTGCGAGGTGGTGGAGCTGTCATGCTGACGATCCAGAAACAACCAGATGCGGATACGATTAAGCTAGATAGCAAAATCAACGAAGTACTAAAGTCCCTGCAATACGAGTTGCCCGAAGACGTAAAGATCGAATCCGAGATCTTTCGCCAGAGCCATTTTATCGAAGCTGCCGTCGACAACGTCAGCGAAGCCGTGCGGGATGGTGCCGTGTGGGTCATTATCATACTATTTCTTTTGATGGGGAACTTTCGGACCAGCATCAGTTCGTTGTCCTCGATGCCTCTGTCGATTCTTTTGACGGTCATCGTTTTTTACATGTTCGGCATCACAATCAATACCATGACGCTCGGTGGGATTGCGGTAGCGATTGGCGATTTGGTTGACGATTCCATTGTCGATGTTGAGAACATTTACCGGCGACTGCGCGAGAACAAACAGTTACCGAGTGCAGACCAAAAGCCAGCTCTCGATGTCATCTTTTCCGCATCCAGCGAGATTCGAAACTCGATCGTCTATGCTACATTGATCGTCGTGCTGGTTGTTTTGCCCCTCTTTATGATGTCGGGAATCGAGGGGCGTTTATTTGCACCTCTCGGAGTCGCCTATATCGTGGCGTTACTCTGTTCACTCGTCGTGGCGTTGACTTTTACCCCGGTGCTGGCCAGTTTTCTGCTGCCGCGAGCTCCCTTTTTGGCAAACAAACGAGAACCGCTCATCATGCGGTGGCTCAAATACGGGGACGAGCGATTGCTGCGTTGGACGTTGGAACGGCCGAAAATGGTATTAGCTGGTGTAAGCGTCTTGGTTATACTGAGTTGTTCTACGTTGCCTTGGATGGGCGGCGAGTTCCTGCCCCCGTTTAATGAGGGGACGGCAACGATCAATCTGCGACTTGAGCCGGGAACTTCGCTGGCAGAGAGTCAGCGTGTTGCGAGTCGCGTCGAGGAGATACTGCTCGAGGTGCCCGAGGTCCTCTCGGTGGCACGCAGAACGGGGCGTGCGGAATTGGATGAGCATGCAGAAGGGGTCAATAACACCGAGTTCGAAACACGATTCGCCAGTTACAAAACCGAGAGACAGGGTTGGTACCACAAAGTTTTACGAGCGATTCCGATCGTGCATCTATCGACGTTCGAGTACCAAGGGCGTCCGCAAGAAGAGATTATTGCCGACTTGCGAGATCGCATATCGAGCATCCCAGGAGCGGCAGTCAACATCGGCCAGCCCATCTCGCATCGGTTGGATCACATGATGTCGGGCATACGTGCTCAGATTGCGGTCAAGGTATTCGGTACGGATCTGCGAGAGTTGCGGACCGCGGCTTACGACGTTCAAGAGCGAATGCAACAGATCGAGGGAATCGTCGACTTGCAGATCGAGCCCCAGATTGAAATTTCTCAGTTGCAGATGCGAGTCAAGCGTGAGGAGGCATCTCGGTATGGTTTAGCGCCGGGCGATGTCGCAGAAATTTTGGAAACGGCATTCAAGGGTAGGGTCGTTTCGCAAGTTATCGAGGAAGACAAGTACTTTGATCTGGTGGTTTGGTATGACGAAGAGGCGCGGCGTGATCCGAGCATGGTGGAAGAGACGATTCTCGAGACACCTTCCGGTGCCAAGGTCGCTCTCTCCCAGGTCGCGGAGATATTAGATACCACTGGTCCCAACCAATTGAATCGTGAGCATGTGCAACGACGTGTCGCGGTTTTTTGCAATGTACAAGGTCGCGATCTTGCGAGTGTTGTCAGGGAAATTAAACAATCGCTCAAACCCATAGAAGAATCGTTGCGTCAATTACCTGGAGAGTACTATCTCGATTACAGTGGCCAGTTCGAAGCCCAGCAGGAGGCGACGTGGCGTTTATGGGGCTTTGCTCTATTGAGTATGGTCGGAGTGTATTTACTGCTAATCAAGGCATTGGGATCGCAGCGATATGCATTGCAAGTGATCGCTAATGTTCCTTTGGCTGCGCTCGGGGCGATTGTCGCTTTATTAATTTTGAATCGTCCGGAGGCTGCTGCATTTGCTGGTCAACCATGGTTTCGTTGGCCGTTGGTATGGATACAAGAGACCCATTTATCGTTAGCACATTGGGTCGGCTTTATTACGTTGACCGGTATCGTAAGTCGTAACGGTATTATGATGATCTCCCACTATCATCATTTGATGCACGTAGAGGGAATGCCGTTTGGCAAAGAGATGATCATACGAGGAAGTCTCGAGCGGCTCGCTCCGGTCTTGATGACCGCCATGACCAGCTTTGTCGGGCTCATCCCGCTGTTGTTCGGTTACGGTGAGCCGGGCAAGGAGATACTTTATCCGTTGTCGGTCGTGTTATTTGGAGGAATGATCGCCTCAACCGCCCTGGACCAGATCGTAACTCCCGCGTTGTTTTACTGGATTGGTGTGGTTGATCCAACCATTGACTCTTCCGCAAGTCTATCCGCGTCCGAATAGATATGATTTTCATTCGAACCATCGGCCAAAAGCTTCTCTCCTTTCTCAGGAACTGGGGCACCCATCGGCACTTTTGCGTTGTTGGGAATAGCGATCGAATTACAATCAGGAAACACAAGAGTCCCCACACGAATTGATTTACCCGAATTTCAGGCGAATATGCTTTCCAAGCTATCGAGTCTTTTTCAAGCGTCTCGCCTTAAAGATGATCCATCCAGGGCTAATGTCACTTTTGGGCAAACGAGTTTTTCGAATACGTTCAAAACGACCGGAATGTTTCTCAAACGCCAGATCTGGATCTGGCCGATCGTGGTGTTTGTCGTCCTGGCGACCATGGGTTACTTTTTAAATCGCTCCATTAAGCATTCCATTGAAGCAGGCTTAAGTGCAGAGCTAACCACATTGCTCCAGATTGAACGTTCGATGCTGGAAAAATGGTTTCATGGCCAAGAGGCTAATGCGACAGCGATGGCCAACTCGTCAGAGTTCAGGTCGCATGTTGCCCGACTTGTGGAATTGCAACAAGCCTTAGATACCGGCAAGGGGGCGACCGACGCGGAGAAGTCTCTTCCAGAGGAAATGGATGAACTCGGAAGAAAGATTGGCCAGTTACTACTGCCTGGAATGGCGGCTCATAACTTTGCTGGCTTCATTGTGGTCGACCGCGAACAGCGTATTATCGCTTCACATACACGGGAAATTGTTGGCCAGGCGGTGACGCAATACACGAGTGTCGCCAGCAAGATTTTCAGCGCAGGCAAACCAACAGTTACACCACCCTTTCCAAGTGCAGTTTTACTCCGCGACCAAGAAGGGAGAATGCGAGCTGAGGTACCAACGATGTTTGCGTTGGCCCCTATTCGCAACTCGGACTTCCAGCCGATCGCTGTGCTTGGGATGCGGATTCGGCCAGAGCGAGAGTTCACGGAGATTCTTCAGCTCGGTCAGAGGGGAGAATCCGGCGAGACCTATGCCATCAACAAATACGGATTGCTGGTTTCGAATAGTCGATTCGATGAGCAATTGATGATGGCCGGATTGATTCCTGACCGGGATGGAGAGGCTTCAATTTTGAAGGTCGAAATCCGTGATCCTGGCGGCAATCTCTCCAAAGGATTTCGCCCCAAAGTTCGAAGAGGAAATCTGCCGTTCACATT
Organism: Brakhagea baltica; assembly: GCF_052161605.1. NCBI lineage: Bacteria > Pseudomonadati > Planctomycetota > Planctomycetia > Pirellulales > Pirellulaceae > Brakhagea > Brakhagea baltica. The sequence goes on from NZ_CP197409.1 coordinate 4,906,578, forward strand.
TCCTTGCAAACAAGCCCTGGCAGGCACCACCGGAGTCAGTTTAGATGGGCACCGCAATTATCGAGGTGAACCAGCTGTGTCAGCTTGGACGTGGCTGCCTGAGTATGAGATCGGCATTATCACTGAGATTGATTCCGCTGAAGCATTTCAGCCGTTGACGATATTGCGATGGGTCTTCTTCTCCCTGTTTGCACTGCTTATCATCACCGCGATCGCCATTTTCATTTTCACGATCATCTTGGCGAAAACGCAAAGGGAGGCTCGGGAGGCCGCGATTGAAGCGAAGGAGCTCGGGCAGTACCGATTGGAAACACTGCTGGGTACTGGCGCAATGGGAGTGGTTTATAAAGGTCACCATTCTATGATGCGTCGACCGACGGCAATCAAGCTCCTGAAATCCGAAAATGTTACCCCCGCTGCGGTCGAGCGATTCGAGCACGAGGTGCAGATAACCTGTCAATTGAACAATCCGCACACGATTGCAATTTACGACTATGGCCGCACTCCCGAAGGAGTCTTTTTCTATGCCATGGAATATTTGGATGGCATCAATTTGCAAACCTTAGTGGATCGATACGGACCTCAACCAGCAGGTCGAGTTATTTCGATTCTGAAGCAGATTTGCAGTTCGTTATACGAAGCCCATTCGCTCGGACTCGTTCACCGCGATATCAAGCCTGCTAACATCATGCTCAATAGACGGGGTGGAGAGTGCGATGTCGTTAAGGTACTCGATTTTGGTTTGGTCCGATCTCTCGAAGAGGATCCGGGAACCGAAGCTAATAAGGGGATGACTGGAACCCCTATGTATATGTCTCCCGAAGCGATTCAAAATCCCAAATCGGTGGATGTACGTAGCGACATATACTCTCTCGGCGCAGTCGGTTACTTTCTGCTGACAGGACAGTCACTGTTTCAGGCGACTTCCTTGGGAGAGTTGTTCCAGCAACATATTGACTCAACCCCTGTACCCCCTTCACGCCGTATCAAGGCTGACATAAATCCGCAGCTTGAAGCGGCTATTATGGCTTGCCTGGAAAAAAGCAGAGCGAATCGTCCCCAGACTGCCAAAGACCTCACGATTAAACTCGAGCGTGTACCTGTCACGGACGACTGGTGTCGTGAAAAAGCGGAAGCTTGGTGGCTCTACCACGAGCGAGAGTTCAGAACTGATAAAGAGCTGTTCTCGCCTCAATTTGCTCAAGGCTCTGGTGACGCAGGCAGTCCCACTTCCTCGCAGACGCTGCCGATTGGCTACAAAACCTCAGCAGGTTTCGATGCAACGATGCATCATCCGGATGAATAGCCGGTCGGTTGTGTACATTCTCGCTCAATGCGATATGTCGGCTTAGAAATACATACCTTGAAAGGCAAAGTATCCCAGAGCAGCAACTGTCATTGGAATCCCGTACGGAAGCAAAAACATTCGCGGTTTGCGCTCTGCTGCTCGTTGAAAGAGAGCCTCTGGGTCGCGGACTTCAACAAACTCACTGATCAGCATGCGGAATTGAGCATAGTGCTTTCTCCAAGCACCCGTGTAGGCAACCATGCACAGAGCCATGATTCCACCGACGATAGCTGTAGCTGCAAAAATATTCCACGTATGTTCGGCATGGACCCAAGCGCCGATCCCTGCGAGCAGTTTCACGTCGCCAGCTCCCATGCCACCGATCATATAGATTCCGTACAGGAGCGCCAGTCCGAAGAAGGTAGCGAGAAAGCTCCATCCTAAACCTGACCAACCTCCAGATGCAAAGCTGTAAAGCCAGCCGGTGACGATCATTGGGAATGTGATCCAATTTGGGACCTTTAACTTCCAGCCGTCGATCACCGCAGCGACGACGAGGATGATAGAGACCGTCCAAATATGCCAGTTTGCAATTAGTCCATTAATCATGGTATTCAACTTCCCAAAAAATCGCTAAAGCGGTTCACACCAAAGATCCGAAAACGAAGCACTTGTCATCTAGGAGACATGAGCCAAACAGTAAACACGGTAAACAGGGTTCCTGCGCAGCAAACCAACATCCACAATGATGAAATAGCTTCAACTGGAAAAAATGCTTGATGCATGATCTACTCCTGCCTCTCATGGAATGCACCAAACCGGTGAATTGCACGGACTTACGTCCAGTGCAACTCCCGGAGTTGGTGTGCATTTAGTACCGAGAAAAATCTCGGACGCGATTCGCCAGCAGAACTGGAGAATCAAAGGCTCGCAATTACGAACCCAGTTGGTTCGAAACGTTCGTGAACGTCGTACTTGCTCGCTTACCGATGTTGGTAACAGCAGTCAAGCAAACAACGATAATGAGCGACAACATAACAGCGTACTCAACAGCTGTTGGTCCGTCTTCGCTCTTCAAGAAACGCTTCAACTTCATGGCGAAATTCTTCATCTAGATACCCTCCGACAGGTAGTCTCGGCCAAACCGAGTAAATAAAATGTAGACCCTCAATCTTCGTCCAGCTTCTACGCCAAGAAACCGGCCAATTTGGGGCGAGTCGACCACGACTAGTGCGGTCAGCGTCTCAACTCGAAAACGCCACACGAAACTTAGGACAGAATCCCGGCTAGTCAAATTCTGAGCTCTGCGGAGAATGAGTTATCTTGAGCGATTTTCCCGTTTGCAAAAAAATCCTCGCTCTAGAATGGCGATTATGATGGTCGAACCGATTGGTGAGGCATGAAAACCCCACTACATTGAGCGTATCCATTGCAATCGCAACAAACCTACCCCCAGAAATTTTCTCAAGAAAAATGCAAACAACCAAAGAACGATATCGCGAAGCCGAACAACTCAAGGACAAAGGTGACCTTGAGGCTGCAAAACAGCTACTCGAGGCCTTGATCCAAGATGTCCCGGATCATGCCCTGTCGCATCTAACTCTCGCCAGAATCCACACACAACTGGGAACTCATGAAAAGGCCTGCGAACACGCCGTCAAGGCATGCGAGCTTGAGCCTAACGAGGGGTTTAACTACACGGTGCTGAGTGTTACCTATCAAAAGGCTTGGGCGGGCACCCAGGATCAACGCTACATCCAGCTTGCAGAGGATGCTCTCGCTCGTGCGAGAATGCTGGAAGGCTAAGAAAACGCTACAATACTGCCAATTGTTCGCGATCACATTTCCCAAGCATGCTGACTGCTGCTTGGGAATGTGCTGTTCGCACGAGAATTCCCTCCTTCTTTACGCTAAACCAAACGTGAGTCTTTCATGTCTTTGCCTCCATGGTCTTTAGGGGTTTTCACCAGCATCGATGCCGGATTGGGTGTCCGTCTCGAAGTCGCCAAGGAACTCCAGGTTCCATCTATTCAGCTTCATACACCTCATGCCGAAGGCAGGAATCCTCAAGCTGCCGAGAGCTTCCAACAAAAACTGAAAGAATACGGAATCGAACTGACTTGCGTCTTTGGTGGCTTCGATGGCGAAAGCTATGCGGATATTCCGACGGTAGAGCGAACGATCGGTCTGGTTCCGGCGGAAACGCGCGCGGCACGTCTGGCTGAAATGCTAGAGATATCGGATTTTACCAAGCTTCTTGGTTGCTCCGTGATCGGCTTGCACGTTGGCGTCGTTCCTCACGATCGCAATTCCAAAGAATATGCCGATGTGCTCGAAGTAACACGACAACTCTGCAACCATGCTGCCCGCAATGAACAAAACGTTCACCTCGAGACAGGACAGGAGACCGCTGAAGCTCTATTGCACTACATCGAAGACACTGGGTGCAACAATTTGTTCATCAACTTCGATCCTGCCAACATGATTCTGTACGGGACCGGAGAACCGATTCCCGCGCTAAAGCACGTCGGCAAATACGTCAGAAGCGTACACTGCAAGGATGCGACCTGGAGTGACAAGCCTGGTGTCACATGGGGGTGCGAAGTTCCACTTGGGGCAGGGCAAGTTGACATGGCTCTGTACTTGAAGACCCTAAAGGAGATCGGTTACCGTGGCCCCCTGACAATTGAACGCGAGATTCCACAAGAGCCAGAGAGACAAAAGGCCGAAATCCTGCACGCAACCACGTTGCTAACCAAGCTTACTCGTGAAATCCTTCCCTCCTAGTTACTTGCAAAGTGTGAAATCGTGAATGCAAAATCCTCTCTTGCGTTATTGCTTTGTCTTGCCATGACCTCAAGCAGTCCGCTGTTCGCCCAACCCAAAAAGGCAAACTATGACGAAGCGCTCGTCAATATGGGTGAATTGCCTCCTCTTCTGTTGAAGACCGACGGAAGGGCAGTCACAGCAAGCGAATGGGAGTCGCACCGCAGTGACTTGGTAAAGGTTCTTTCGGAGCACCAATTCGGATTTCTCCCAACGGACTCGTGTACGATCACATTTGAGAAGGTTGAGTCAGGGTTGATGTATGACGGGAATACATTGCGAGAGCAATACGTGGTTCACCTCGCAACCGAACATGCTTCCCTTGATGTGGAACTGGCCTTGTTCTTGCCGACTAAGCAGACTCGATCTGGAGGTTTCTTAGGGCTCAATTTCCAAGGAAACCATGCGTCGGTCACGGATCCAGCCATGAGAATCCCGACCAGCTGGATGCGAGAGAATCCGAACGCTGGGGTCGTGGACCATCGAGCTACAGAAAAGGGACGAGGAGCCGAGAAAGATAGATGGCCCATTCGGGAAATCAACGAACGAGGATTCTTTGTCGCCACGGCTTACTACGGAGACATCGACCCTGACTTTGATGATGGTTTTCAGAACGGGGTCCATTCGCTGTTCCCCGAGTTTCGATCGACCGATGAGCATACCAATCGCTGGGGCTCTATCGGTGGATGGGCCTGGGGATTGTCACGACTGCTCGATGTCCTAACGCAACATGACGCTGTTGATGCATCACGCGTCGCTGTTATCGGCCACTCGAGACTTGGCAAGACGGCACTATGGGCTGGAGCGACTGACCCACGATTCGCACTCGTCATTTCTAACAATTCGGGTTGTGGAGGTGCAGCGATCGAGCGTCGTTACTTTGGGGAGACGGTCGCAATCATCAACAAGGCATTCCCGCACTGGTTCTGCGGCAATTTCCGGCGGTTCGACGATAACGAATCCGAGATGCCACACGATGCGCATACGCTCGTCGCGTCGATTGCTCCCAGACCTGTTTACATCGCGAGTGCAACCAAAGACGAATGGGCAGACCCGAAAGGGGAATACTTAAGCGGTTATTATGCCTCTGCTGTTTATGAATTGCTCGGTTACAAAGGTCTCGAATCAGAAACCAAACCTGCTCCTGGTATAAGTGTAGGAGATCGAGTTGGCTATCATGTACGCGAGGGTGCACATGACATTTTGCCCGAAGATTGGACTCACTTCATGAACTTCGCCGATCGTCATTGGAAGTAATTGGGCAATGGCATGACCACCACGAATATTGACAGCGCGGCAGAATTGTTGAGCCAAGCAAAAGCCGGCGATTTTGCAGCGTTCCAAACGTTGATTGGGACTTTGCAACCGCGGGTGTTTGGCCTGGCGATGCGAATTGTTAGAAGTACGCATGATGCGGAGGATGTCACACAGCAGACTTTTGTCGCATTGATTGAGCACATCGATTCGTTTCGCGAGGAATCCTCGCTCTCAACCTGGGTGCTCAAGATCGCGACCAACTTTGCCTTGAAAATTCTGCGCAAGCGAAAAACTGTCTCCATGTCGAGCTTCTCCGAGATTACCAAGGAAGACAGCTACGGCGATCTGCCACACCCTGAGTTTATTGCTCCTTGGACGGAAACCGCTCAGCAGATTGCCGAGCGGCATGAGTTTCAGGACGAGCTAGAGCGAGCTCTGGACGGCTTGGACGAAAAATATCGTTCGGTTTTTTTACTGCGGGACGTCGAACAACTTTCAGTTCGCGAAACGTCCGAAGCCCTCGGGCTCACCGAATCGACCGTAAAGGTGCGACTGCTACGAGCTCGGCTCATGCTCCGCGAGGAAATGACCAGGCGTTTTGGGGATCCGAATCAAGCGTTACAACCCGACCACAAACACGAATAACCTTTTGCAAGATTTGTAACTTAATCGAGAGCCGTGCATCTAAGCTATTGTAAGAGGACCAATCCATGACCTGTGAAGAACTACTAAAAGCCTTAAACGACTATGTCGACGGTGCGGAATTAACCGAGATTTGCGAGGAATTTGCAGAGCATTTGGCGGGCTGCAACCCTTGTCAGGTAGTGGTGGACAATATCCGCCAAACGATCGCTTTGTATCACAACGGAAAACCGTATGAGATGCCGAGCGCATTTCATTCTGCCCTTCAAGAAACGCTCAAGGCGAAGTGGCTGGAGAAGTTCGGCGAGAAATCTGTCCACGCGTAGGGCGTCTCCTGGCTTGCTTCGCATTGCTAGTCACTGTACGGCTAACGCCGTTACGCTCCTATCTCTAGTTGTTGCTCACCTTATTGCCCTATTTTTCCAGTCCTCCCTGATCGTTCCATTTTCTCTAGTTGCCATAGGTGGCATAGGCTGACGGCCGCCGGGAAGATGTCCAGCCAATCGGGCCGAATCAAGCTTGAGCCACGGCAGCGTTCGGCCGAAGAAGAGATGGAGGATTTTGAACTCAGATCAATGGATTGATGGCATTACCAAGCTTCATGCACTATTGGTGATGGCAGCAGACGCAAACAGGGATGAAACGGATGTCAAACGGTGCGCAGCGAGGATCGCGTGGTTGGTTCTACGCCATGTTGGTCGCGGGTAGCATGTTTGCCGTGTTCTACTTTGGGAACACCTACAACAACTTTGGGAGGCCCACATACCGGGACCCGAGGACCTCGTTTCTGACGGTCTCAACAAACGTCAATCCCAAGCAAAAGATTGCCGCCCCAGCTTATCCATCAGTTGTTGCATCGGAACCGCTCGAGAATTTGGTAAATGACGCGTCTTGGCTCGACTATAACAGATCGAGTACTCATTCGGTCTCGTTGTTTGCCCCTCCTGCCTCTGCGACACTGTTCGCACCCTCGACGACAGGGCTAGACAGCGTCGAAGAGACGATTTCTTACGGCCGAGCGCCGGAGATGCTAGCGGCAACACAAGCAACCCAGCCGCAGCCTCCTATGGAGTTGGTTTCCAAAATCAAGGAAGTCAAAGAGGTTCAGCCGAAAACCTCGTGGACGGCACGAGGCTCCATTTCCAACATGGCACCTTCTCAGAATTGGCCAGAACCCAAGCAGTTGAAGGAGCAGATCGAATCCGTAAAGATTCTTCTCGATGCAGAGTCTGATCAGAACCTGCTCGCATGGTTGGTCGATTTGTCAACATCGCTAGATGTTTTGGCACAAAGCAGGTTGAACGAGGTAGCCATATCAGAGATCTTGACCCACATTAGAAACATTGGGATGGAATTTGCCGAGTACGCCAGTTTTATTGCCTCGGACCGGCAAGAGATTTCCGCCTCGCTGGCCCGGTTGGCCTATTCTATCGAACGTCGCGTATCGGTCTGGACTGCGATTCATACTTGCATTAGCAAACCTGCAGCCCCCATATCCCTCCGATTCACCGATTCCAGCGAGGTGATATTCTCTCAAGTGATGGACGAGACGTCCTACTCAAACACTAATGAGTTTCCAGGCCGTCCGAATCATTCGTTAGAGTATTCGGTCGACGCGGTGAGAGCGTTGATTGCTCGGACCGGACAGCCGGAGTCTTGGAAGTCATACCTGATGCTCGATGAGATCGCTGCACTCAATGCTCCTCACGTGGATCGGGAATCTAAAGCTAAACTGGCTCGACGATTCCTGAATCACGTATTGGCAACGCATGTGACGAACGAGCAATCAAACTTCTTGCGGTCCGACGAAATCAGGGAGTTGGCCTCATTGGTCCACCCTTGGACAGTAAGCCCCGTCGATTATCGACAGCTCCTTGAGGATATCGAGATGCTCGAATCCAATCCGACGCACCGATGCAGCGTTACGCTTTCGGACGCGATCCAATCCTTGCGTTTTTCGGCAAATACAGAACAGGCTGCCATAAGCCAGGCGATTGCATCGCACTATAAGAACGCAAACGTGCGGGTCGCTATCTCGGAGACCTTTGTTAACCGGATGCTCCCACAATCCAACACAGTAGAGAAGCCTGTTCGCCAAAACATTCTAGGTGCTGATACACGTGGGGCAAGCGTTGTCACCACTCACCTCCAAGCGGACTTTAAGCCGGATGACTACGGCTGGACGATAGCTCTTAACTTAGATGGTGATGTTAGCAGCCAAACCAGATCAAGCCGAAACGGGGCAACGTTTTACAGCCACTCTCTCGCCAATGTGAACGCGGCGCGATCGATTCGCATTCACCCGCAGGGCTTTGAAGTTAACGGAAGGCCCGCCACTGTACAGTCCAGCGATTCGCTCAAAAAGCTGTCGACCGAGTGGGATAACTTGCCCATATTCGGCGATGTTGTTCGAAGCATCGCAAAGAATGAGTTCATGGAAAAGCGACCGGTTGCTCGACGCATTGCTCAAACGACCATCGCTCGAGAAACGGACCGAGAATTCGACACGCAGTTGAATTCCAAGATACGCAATTCACAAACCCAATTCGAATCCCGCTTGCTAAGCCCGCTTCAGGGACTCAGCTTAGAGCCAACAATCGTTTCGATGAATTCCACTGAAGAGCGGCTCATTGTGCGTTATCGAGTGGCTAGTGATTCACAGATGGGAGCTAACACGGCCCGCCCGATCGCTCCAGCGGACAGTTTGATGTCGGTGCAAATACACCAATCCGCATTCAACAACGTAGCAAGCCAAATCGTGACTGGCGGCAAAGATTGGTCAGCGCAAGAGCTCGCGGATCATATCTCCGATCTTCTCAAGCAACCGCGCAAGACCCTAGAGTTAGAGCAAGGTGAGGATGTCCGAGTCAGGTTTCAGCCTAACAACCCGATCACGTTAGATTTTCAAGACGGTAAGTTATGGCTTACGCTCCGCATCGAATCGATTGAGCAACCAGGTCGCCTGCTGATAAAGAACTTTAACATTCACGTGGCTTACCAACCGACGGTTAACGGCTTGTGGGCAGGGCTCCAACGCGATGGAACAGTCAGTGTCGAAGGCCCCAAGATCAGTGCCCGTGATCGCCTGCCATTGAGAACGATCTTTACGAAGGTTCTGGCAAATCAAGATGCGATCCCGGTCGTGGCCGATTGGATTCTCGAGGACGAACGGGCACAGGGGCTCGCGGTATCGCAACTTGTTTTGCGGGATGGATGGATTGGAGTCGCCATCAGCGAAGCGAACTCACCGCATGTTGCTATTCTAGAGAAATCCATGCAACGCTAGTCGATGAATTTCCAACCTCCTTCGGGAGGTGGGAAGCCCATGATGGCGTGATAGTGGCGCTGTTGTTCTTCGAGCCACTTATCCGTCTTGTAGGTCGAACGACCGCGGGCAATATTGTCAGCGTGTCGAAGTCTCGAACGAGCTAAGGCAAAGTCCTCCTTAGCGACCGCAGAGATCGCTAGGTTGTGCCACGCAGCGGCATTGGTCGGATGCTGGTCTGCGGCCGTTTGCCATTCTCTTTCCGCAAGATCCCAACGCCCTTGTCGAGCGTATCCATTACCTTTACGAACTTGAGACGCCCCTAACCAGAACCATGGTAGATCGAGGATTACGTCGTCCGGCTTTAGCTGCGGCGATACTAACTGCCATCCCCGGTATGCAGCTAGAGAGACCAGACTGGATTGCTCCATTTGTAACTGATTGCCGGCGGCTTTGATCGCTTTCTTGACATCTGACTCTGTCGTGTCAATCGTCTTTTCAAGAACTCTTGCTCCCGTGTGCACATCTACAACAGTCCAGTGCACCGTTAGATGCATTTCATCATCCTGCATGCCGAACAGTTTGTCGAAGAAGGATCGCCGCTCTTGTTCGGGTGGAGTGAGTTGGGCGAAAACGACGTTGGCTTGGAGCATAAAATCAGCGTTGGTGTTGCGAGCAGCGCCGACCGCTGCCGTTTCGTTGGGCTGATCGTCGAACGACACCAACTGAATCTGACTAGCGGTCGCCAGTTGGTCCGGCGTGACCGCGAGTAACATCGGGTTGGGTCGAGGAATGGTTGCAACGATCGAAGTCTCAAGCGATTTCGCCGCGCTTCGCAATTCCTCGACGGAAACGAATTGACTCGTCGACATTGCTCTACTGGCAACACCCACAGGAGAGATGGCCACCCGAACAATCCCTGGTTTGGAGATCTCTCCCGCTTTCCAAGTACTAATCGGAGCCGTCATCTGGCAACCCAGTAGGCTCGCAAGGAGCGAAAGCTGGATGGATCTCACCAATCGCTTACGAACAGATTTGTGCGCCGATGTTGTTTTAGTATCGTCCACGTGACAAGCTCCCGTTGTTGGAGGTCATGGGAAGCGAGGGAGAAGATTGCCCTGGCATATTGGTCATCTGGGACGCGGTAGCCTGCGATGCTCCAGCATGATGAATCTGAGTAGATAAAGGCCCTCGGTATTCAATCCAGAGCAAAGCATCCATGCGTTGCCCCACCGCTGGGATGATACGATTAAGTCCAAACAGAGAGGGGGGATTAGCCAATAGTGTGTTATCCTGGGGGGCATTGGGGGCGGCTACAATTCCACACGACAGTAATAGAATTTGGTCGGTGGGCCAATCGATTCGCTCCTGCAAACGCCAGGAAACGATCTGCGGGACCTCGATAAAAGCAGCTTGGGTTTGATTTCCGCCCATGGGTAGATCGATACGCACCTGATTGAGTCGCTCGACTTGATCGATCTCACACTTAATCATAAGCTCTGCTTGACGTCCATCCAAACTCATGAGCGGGCTGAACTGTAACCGAAAGCCTTCCTTAATTTCCTCGGACACAGAAATCATCGGTGGGTAAGGGGCAGCGGTGTTGCGAACATATTCCTTCAGATAATTTCGGGAACGAAGTTGTTCGAGCGCCTGGAGTTGTCCGTTGTACAATGGAATCTCAACGGCTTGCAGTTCCTTTGCATCCGAACGTTCTCTGAGTTGCGATATGAGAATGGCACCATTTTCCTTAGGCATTAGCCACGCTTGCACGCCACTTGAAGCAGCAGGTATGGATCGCATCAACCCCATCGACCGGGCTCGCCACTGAGGGTTCGCCACCTGGATCATGCGCAGCCCAAAGACCTGTGGCTCAGATGCACCATTGACGAATCGTTCGTAAAGCGCAGCGATCTTGTTGTGCATCGAGTTCGTGTGAAAAACTCGTAGGGTTGATTTATCAGCCGTTATGACGCCGGTTACTTCGCCAAACCAGGAATCAGTTCCCGTTTCTCGCAGAATCCAGTCGATTAAGACCTGCTGAGGCCGCTCCATATTCTTGACATTCTCAGTGTAGGCACGAATGTCGTATTCCACCCAGTACTGGCCGGCGTTATTGGGGAGCTTGACGTCTGGGACCAATTTAGGTGCCAATACCGACGGTCCCTTTGGTTGACGATTCTCCGGAGGGGATTGCGTTTGAGTAGGCTCCTGAGCAGACGACGGTGTAGTAGGCGCTGTAGCAGGCGACTGCATAGGCTGCTGTGGACCGAGGGGTGCAGCAGTTTCTTGCGCGAGCGCTATGGTCGCTGGGCTAAGAAGCAACGTCGTTAAAGCCAATAGTTGCTGCAAATAGAGTTTTTGTATACGAATCATTATTCTGCCACATCGGTTGAGCTAACCAAATCCTGGCAGAGGGATATCAAATTGGGCAACTTGGGCCAATGCTGATTTCGCTATAAAGAAACGCTAGCCAATCGCTTGCTTCGCCGCCTCAAGCGTGTTGCGAAGAAGCATTGCAATCGTGAGGGGGCCAATCCCCCCTGGAACCGGCGTGATAGCGCTCGCGACCTCTTTTACTTGGTTGTAATCCACATCCCCCACAATGCTGTCCCCCAATCTGTTGATGCCCACATCAATCACGACAGCACCCGGTTTAATCATTTCCGCCGTGATAAAGTTCGCCTTGCCAATCGCGGCAATAACGATGTCCGCTCGCTTCAGGATAGACGGCAGATCCTTGGACTGGCTGTGAGCGCACGTGACCGTCGCGTTAGCATTGGTGGAACCACACGGCCCAGTTCGCTGCAATAGCATGCTTACTAACGGCTTGCCGACGATGTCGCTGCGGCCGATGACGACGACCTCCTTGCCCGTGGTTTCGATTTGGCATCGGTGTAGTAACTGCATGACCCCATGCGGTGTACATGGCAAAAACCGTGGCCGACCCTGAGACATGAGCCCGACGTTCTCGGGCGAAAACGCATCAACGTCTTTGCTCGGCAAGACCCGGTCCAAAACCAGACGTTCGTCGATCTGCTTCGGCAGCGGCAACTGAACCAAAATACCGTGAACCGACGCATCGCGATTAAGTTCATCTAATACGGCGAGGAGTTGTTCCGTCGTCGTGTCGGACGGCAATCGCAAAAGCTGGCTTTTCATTCCAGCTTTTTCGCATGCGATCTCCTTGTTCCGAACGTACACCTGGCTCGCAGGATCCTCCCCCACCAAAATAGCTGCTAAGCAAGGAATGGTTCCCGATTTTGCAATAAACTCGCCGACCTCGACTTGGATTTCTCGACGAATCTCGAGAGCGATGGTTTTCCCGTCCAGTACTTGTGCGGTCATTTTGTTGATAGGGTTCGTGGGTTAAGGTCTTCGTTTCGGGATATCGGCAAAGCGTCTATTTGTTATATTCTTGTTGTAGTCATTGCGTAGAGGATCCATTGCTCCTTCGCAAAATTAGTTTGAATTCTCCTCTCGTTTTCATTTCAAAGTAGATCATCGATGTCAGATACCGGCGCACCAGAAAAGCTCAGCCCTGTCGAAGGGATCAAGGCTGAGAGTCGTTTTTTGCGTGGAACAATTGGATCGGAATTAAAAACCGACAGCGACCATTTCGGCAAGGATGACTTGCAACTGCTCAAGTTTCACGGAACGTATCAGCAAGACGATCGAGAAGCTCGCAGCAAAACCGCAGAGGGCAAGAGCGAGAAAGCCTACAGCTTTATGGTTCGCAGTCGGATTCCCGCCGGAATCATGACCAGCGATCAGCTCATTGCGCACTTGGATCTGTGCGACACGATCGGTAATACCACTCTCAAGGTGACCACTAGGCAGGGGCTCCAGCTCCACGGAATTCTCAAGTCTGACTTGAGAGAATGCATCCGTCGCATTAACGAGGTGCAACTGAGCACCCTATCGGCGTGTGGTGACGTCAATCGAAACGTTATGGCTTGTCCCGCTCCCTACTCAGATGGCATTCGGCCACAATTGCAGCAGCTGGCCTATGATCTCGCGATGCATCTGGCACCGCGTACCAAGGCCTACTACGAACTATGGATTCAAGATCCCGAGACGGGCTCTGAGTCTCTAGAGGGTGGTAGTGACGAAGAGTACGAACCAATTTACGGCAAGGTCTACTTGCCGAGAAAATTTAAAACAGCCATCGCCTTGGCAGACGACAATTGCACCGACGTTTACACCAATTGCCTCGGCTACATCGGCGTTGTCCGCGATGGAGAATTGATCGGCTACAACGTCGCGGTCGGAGGCGGGCTAGGTGTCACCCCTAGCGCCAAGAAAACTTTCCCCAGGCTTGCGACTCGCATGGCATTCGTCACCAAAGAGCAAGCGGTCGATGTGGCTGAAGCGGTGGTCAAGGTTCAGCGAGACTTTGGTTATCGCGATGATCGCAAACGGGCTCGTCTCAAGTATCTGATTCATGATCGGGGCATCGAATGGTTCCGAGACCGTGTTGAGGAATACTATGGCTCCAAGCTGACCGACTGCACGCCGGATGATGTTCACGAACACAATGATCATATTGGCTGGGATCAGCAAGGAGACGGTCGTTGGTTCTACGGTTTCAATGTCGAGAATGGTCGACTCTATGACAACGAAAATCGTGCTTGGAAAAAAGCCCTGCGTGATATCTGCTCCGAAATCAATCCCGAGATTCGACTCACAGCCCATCAGAGCATCCTATTCTGCAACATTGAAGACAAGGATCGCGAAAAGCTATCCATGCTGATCAAACGCAGAGGATTGCCACTGTCGGAGGAGATTTCCAACGTGCGGCGTTGGTCGATGGCGTGTGTCGCCTTGCCAACGTGCGGATTGTCTATCACCGAATCAGAGCGTGTGCTACCGGCGGTTATGGATGAGTTCGAAAAAGTGCTTGCCGATCTGGAACTGGACAAGGAGTTGTTCACCGTACGCATGACCGGCTGCCCGAACGGTTGTGCCAGACCCTATAACGCGGATATCGGATTCGTCGGCAAAGCTAAGGGCAAGTACACAATTTACGTGGGTGGCACTCGCCTGGGCACGCGACTCGGGTTTATCTTCAAGGACCTGATCCCGCTGGAGGAGCTAATCAGCACCTTGAAGCCGCTCTTTGTCAGTTTCAAACAGGACCGTGAAGCCGACGAGTCGTTCGGTGATTATTGCACGCGTCTAGGTCTGGAACAGCTACTCGCGTTGTCAGTGGAAACCTAACGATCTGCCGATCGAGGGGTATGATGGGTGATCGTTTTTTTAGCGAGAAACGTGAGGCTCCGCAGGACAAGCCTGCGGCATCTTTCCACCGTCTATAAGCAAAGCCCCAACCACCCAACCAAGTGCTTAGACCTTAATCAAAGAGGGCACGAGCAAAAGACTCGGGGTTGAATTCAGAAAGATCCTCGAGTTTCTCGCCAAGCCCTACGAACTTGACCGGCAGCGCGAATTGCTCCGAGATCGGAACCACGACACCTCCCTTGGCGCTGCCATCAAGCTTGGCCAACACGATTCCCGTGCAACCTGCAGCTTGAGAAAAACCCTTGGCCTGGCTAATCGCGTTCTGTCCTGCGGTAGCATCCAGAACGAGCAAAACCTCGTGCGGCCCATCGGCGACTTGCTTCGCAACGACTCGCTTAATCTTTTCGAGCTCCTGCATCAAATTCGATTGCGTCTGCAATCTCCCTGCGGTGTCGAGAATGCAGACATCGTACGACTCTTCTACCGCTTTTTTTGTGGCACGAAAAACCACCGTCCCAGGATCGGAGCCTTGTTCGCCCAAGACAATATCGCAACCGATTCGCTCCGACCAAATCCGCAATTGCTCAACCGCTGCCGCGCGAAACGTGTCGCCAGCCCCCAGGAGCACCCGCTTGTTATTTTGGACCAAGCGATGTGCCAGCTTAGCGATCGAAGTCGTCTTGCCGGAGCCATTGACTCCGACAACCAAAATGATGGTGGGCCCCGAAGAGGCGAATTGGAGCTGTCCGCTCGCGTTGCTGAGCGACTTGGCAATGTTGTCTCGAATGATCGTCAAACATTCTTCGAGCTTAATCCGTCTGCCTCGAAACTCGCCATGAATCGATTCGCGGATCTTGGTCGCCATGGAGTTACCCATATCGGTTCGGATCAAAATGGCGTAGAGGTTCTTTAAGAAGTCGTCATCTACCAGTTCCCCCTCACTTTTCCAAAGGTCGCGAATGTCTGTTCGCAGCAGTTCATTCGTCTTGGAGAGTACGCGGCTCCACCAACTGGACTCCTTTTTCGCCGGGGAATCAGATTGTGCAGCCAAAGGAACTTGTGTATCAAGTTCAACGGAGTTCCCTAATTTGGTTGTCGCTTCCCCCGTTTGAAGCTGATCGGGGGGGGGAGTTATCGGCTCGGCTGTGGTTTGCTTTTCAGTGGTGGTTTGCTTACGTTTCCAGAAAACCATCGGGGATTTCTACTTTCATACTGGGCCATTTCGGGCCATGCAGGGCGACCAAAAACTGTTGTGGGCCTATTGTCGCGTTACTTGTCTGGCTGTGTACTGCAAAATTCGCTTGACTTGGGGGAGTAGGGTTGAATAGTTTAGATAGAGGGTAAAGGGTTCCGCATATCAGAATTGAGGAGCTTCTTCATGAATGCGAAAAACGATTCATCCGATTCCAACAATCGGCTACTAGAACGGTTCTTTACCGGGCTCTCCGAGTACGCTTTCTACTCGCAGTTGGGGGTTACGGATACGGAACTGGTTAATTACGTGAGCAATTTACTGATTCGCTTCACGAAAACCGATGCTCTGCACCGAATCCGGCAGCTGAATGGGCGGCGTGCGACCGAGGTGGTGACGCTCATGGCGGAGTCTCAGCATCGAATCGGCTTGGCGAAGCGCGAGATTCATCGGCATATCGGTGACTTTACGCTCTTCTGGACCGGCTTGTACCCCGAGTCGCTGCGGGGGCTCCAAGCGATCGAAAAGTCCGACCAATTCGTGAGCTACTGCTACGAAGGGAAGAAGGCTTATGAAATTGCCAGCGAGATCGAGGCCGACGAGCCAGAGAAAGTTCCCAACTCGTTACTGCATCGCCTGAGTGAGCAGTTCGAGATGTGTGCTTACGGACTGCGGGAAATCAGACGGCAATGGGAAGAAGGTGCTGGCCCCCAAGGTGCCATTATCTCCTAGCACGCATGCGTCCAACATGCGAGTGCGTCTTAAATGTGGTGGGATTCTGAAGCTTCTCGATGATCGCCACCGTGAACGGGACCTCACCTCCCCAGCCACGCTTTCGCGGTCTGACCCTCTCCAAACGGCGTTTGGGGAGGGTGAAGTCGGTAGCCATCACCAAGAATTATCGCAATTCTGGCGAATCCCACTACGGTAGAACTGTTACTGCCGGTCGCCTCATACCTACTGGCCGGGGATCCAGAGTTTGCTTTCCCCTTTTTCCTCAGGAGCAGCGGCTGGTTGACCGGGTGTCCAAATTCCTGAAGCAGGTGCGCTGCTTGGCGATACGGCTGCGCCGGCTTGGCCGGGCATAGCCCCTCCGCGAGCTCGCATCTGTTGTTCTCGCATCATGGCCATCTGGACGAACTGCAACAGCGCCGGGTCCTCTGGGTTGTCTCGGAGCGATTGCTCAAGATACATGCGAGCCTCAGTTCCTCGCCCCATGCTCGAAAGAATTTCGACCCGTTCCAAAACCGCATTGCCCATAGGCACTCCGACCTTCTTCGAAGCCTCCGCGATCTTGAGCAGCAGCTTCTCAGCCACGTTCGGATCGTTAGTCAATTGAGCTTTGAGGTTTAAAACGGTGTACTCGGCGGAATCCTTGACCTCATCTGGCCATTGCATCTGCTCGCTTCGTTCGACTAGAGCTTCTGACAAGCTGGCCACACCATGCGAAAGGGCGGACTGCATCAACTGGACCAACGGTACCGGCTGGATGGTGCTGAGGTCGGTCCAGAAATAGGCTGCTCCACCGACCGTGTCGAACACATCTGTTGACGAATCAAGGCTGGGTTGCTTGAGGTTTAGTTGTTGATGTAGCTCTTTGTATTTGGAGTCGGACAAGCCACTGGTTCCAGTTCCTTGCCAGTGCAGAAGCAAGCCAGCCAACGCGACGCTCTTTGAGCCGTCAGTCGACGCTTCTCTCGGAGCGACTCCCCCCAAGCAATCCAATGGATAGTCTAGGAAACTATCGACAACATGCTGCCTAGTCAGATTGCGGAACTCAACCGATCGCTCGGCTGGAATCTCTTTCTTGACCAAAACGGAGCCGCTCACCTGGGAAGCATAAGTCGTTGGGAGGGATTCCAATAGCTCTCGCTTGAGTCCGGTAACGCCGATCATTCCCTTGACTTTTTCAAGCAAATCGCGACGCGGGCCACGGGGGGGCTCGAGCGCGATCAAGCGAGCAGGCTTGTCGGTTTGGCGTCCGTAAAAAGCCAGCCAAGATCCCGTTCGGCTAGCATCCACATCGGCAAATTGCTCTTGGAACAACGGTTCGACGCAGACGTAGCAAGCCTTTGGCGGAACCTCTTCATTGAGGATCGCCGTCAACAAGCCTTTGAATTGCTCGACGGGAACCGGAACCAAATTTTCGCAGGTCGAGAGCTTCTCATCAAAGCCGGTATCTTCAATCTCGTACTGGCATAGCTCTTCGAGAACGGCAGCTCCGTTCGATCGCGGGCCTAGCTCATAAGCCATCGCTTGGTAGTAAATGCGTTGCGGCTCAGCCAAATCGGCTACGTTCGCAAGCTTCTTGCAGGTCCCGGCTGCGGTGTCGGTATCGGCCAGCATCAATTGGCAGTACAGCAACCGCTGTAGAATCGGAGCTTGTGGACCGAATTCGCGTTGGATTGATTCCAATTTTGTCTTGGCCGCCACGATGCGATAGCCACCGAGCAACGCGTCGGCTTCGGCGAGTCGCTCGGCGTACTGCGTCCCATCCCCTTCGCTTGGCGAAGGGAGGGATTCGCGGCTAAGGATGTTCGCATTCGTCTGCGAGGCAAGTTGCGAATGGGCTTGGAATCCGAATTTGGCGATCTCATCATCCATGTCCATCAGCATTTCCGCATGAAGCAGAGCCGACAGAATTTGGCCACGCTGGGCCATGGTCTCGAGCAGATTCAACGCGACTGTAGGCGTCAGAGCCGGCAGCGTTTCCGTGGAGTCTCCGATGGCCTGCAACAGCAACGAAGCCCCTTCCTCGGTGTTTCCTCGAATGACGGCTAGCAAGGATCGATACAGCTTGGCGAGGGGGTTATCTGGCTGCAAGCGGATGAACTTGGCCGAAGTTTCCTCTAGAGGCTCGATTTCCCGGAGTTGCAGTAGCAACTGGCACTTCATAGCCAAAAGCCAGGGAGCTGATGGAGACGTTTGCAGGTTCTGATTGATTCGGTCGAGTGCAGCAACGTTCTGCTCGCCAGCAATCATGCGATGGATTTTTTCCATCTCAGCAAAATTTTTGGTGGGGCATTCGCAGAATTTAATCTTGGATCCGTTGCCGCAAGGGCAGTAGCTATATTGGTCTAGGCTACTCATTCGCGATTCGCTCGTCTGTTTGGCACTGTGAAACGGTCGAACTCGGGGCTCGACTTTTGGAATTTCTGGAGGGGTTACCCCTGTTTTGATAACCGTCAGTGTATCATTTTTTCGATGGGTGCCCATGAGCGATTCGAGGTTCCTCACCGACAAACTTGGGAACCTAGCCTTCTACTCCCCGGACCTAGGACAACATCTGTGACCGATATACCGTCCCAAAACGAACGGACTATTTGCTTGAGAAGCTTGGAAGAATGCGAGGATTTCGCCAGAAAGCTAGCATCTCACCTAAAAACACCGTGCTGCCTAGCCTTGGAGGGAACCTTAGGGGCTGGAAAAACGCAGCTCACACGGTTTTTGGCATTGGCTCTGGGGGCGGATAGTTCCAGCATTTCCAGCCCCACGTTTGTGTTGCTACAAACTTACGCCACGACTCCGGCGATGGTCCATGTCGATGCCTATCGCATTGCCGACGAGGATGAGTTCCTGGAAATCGGTATCGAGGAGTATCTCGAGAGTGATTGCGTTACCGTTATCGAGTGGGCCGATCGATTTCCCGATATCCTGCCTCGAGATCACCTTAGCATCCGGTTGGAGTTGAGTGCCAACGACGCTTCTAGAGTTGCCATGCTACGAGCAACAGGCGATCGATCGAACCAGCTTCTAGAAGACATTTTGCCTACACTGAACAGATAGACGCTTCGCGTTGTCCCCTCACTCCCGTAGCAGTGCCAACAACTCGGAAACAGACCCTGGCCTGGATTGAACTGCTTTCTTGAGTGCAAGCCTAGCGACGCTTGCCAGCTTATGCTGAAGTTTGTGCTGATCTGCTGTGCAATGGGTGTCAGGAATGACAACATCCGAATCCGCCAGCGTTTCCCAAATACCTGCTCCATCGTGTGGGGCGCGGCCAGTCAGGAGATAAAACGCCAAACCTCCGATCGCATAAATGTCGGTCGCAATGCCAACCTCACCATAGGCCGGCGAGATTTGCTCAGGGGCGGCGAATCCAAGCGTCCCTCCCAACGCGGCAATCGAATCCGTTTCGGCAGCCTCCTGGTTGCGTTGAGTCGCATGCCTTGCGAACCCGAAATCGATCAACACGACTCTCCCCGCCGTATCCACCAAGATGTTATTCGGAGTCAGATCGCCGTGAATAACCCCGGCGATATGTGTCGCCGATATCGCTTCGCAAATTTGCACAAGCCAACCTACGCATAACGAAGCATCATTCGGCCTGAGCTTAGCCAAGGGCTGACCATCAACATAGTCACTGACGAGATACGGACCACCGTGCGGCGATTGCCCCCATCCGTGATACTTGATCACTGAAGGGTGGTTGACCTTGGACGCTTGATCGATCTCTCGTAAAAACGAGTCTCCACTCTCCCGACTCGACCACAAGTGCCTGTGCATAAACTTGACCGCAACGACCTGCCCATCTGCTTGCATGCGAGCCAGATAGACCTTTCCTAGGGCACCACTACCAATCAGCTTTCCCAAAACGAATTGTCGGTAACTTATGTTGGGGAGACTGATACTCCCGCGAGCATCGCTGGACGGAATGTGCGGAATGTATAAGTGTTCGCTCGAAAAGGCACGGCCTGCAAGAATTTCTTTTATGGCAGCGATACGCCTGCGAATGGTTCGTTCGTCGACTCCCAGTAGATCGGCGATCTCTCGTTGTGTTCTATTTTCCAGTAGCTGTTCGAGCAACTGCGATTGTTCTGCGTTGAGCAACTCTTGGACTCCTTCCAGAATCTCATCTGCAGCAGCCGTTGTAGGTTCTGATAGCAAATCGGGCATTACCTGCTCGAGCGATAGCCGCGTCTGTCTACCACCTCGCTTTAAGGCCGATTCGCGTTCCAAATTCCTGGCTAGTTTTCTTCTGGTAAAGGTCGCCAGAAGATTCCATGCGGATGCTGTGCTTTCTAACTTGATGGACGGTTTAGCTCCTGCTCCTGTAACACGGAAGAAGCTCCCCATGGCTGACTGAACGACATCTTCGGGATCGATGGAGTCGCGAAACTTTTTACTGAGTCTAGCTGCAACCAACGCAACGAGACGGACCTGGTAACGTGCTAGGAGGACTCGTGCTGCTTCGTGCGAGCCGCGATGCCAGAGCTCGACCAGTTCCTGGCTGGATCGATTGGCCAGAATCGAATCCGAATTATTTTTCGATTTGCTGTCCGGTTTCACGCTCAGATTCGCATCTCCTTGTACGCCCAGCTCGTTTTCCCGATTTTAGCATAAGGAGCTCCATGATGACGATGGTCGTTACAGAACCATGCCAAGGTTGCAAAGATAGAGGTTGCTTGCCCGTTTGTCCCTGCGATTGTTTTTACGAGGATGCTGACATGGTTTACATCCACCCCGAAGAATGCATAGATTGCGAAGCCTGCATTTACGAATGTCCGGTGCAAGCCATTTTCTATCATGAGAACGTGCCGTCTCCTTGGCTTCACTTTATCGAGCTAAATGCCAAGCGGTCCCAAGAATGCCCCCCGGCAAAACCGAAATAGTCCGCTCGATAGAAAACACGTAGTTTTATATCGGTCAACTGACGCTACCGCAAGCTTGAGGCAGAACCATTTGCAACGCATTTTTTTAACGATAAGCTCACATATCTTCGCTACTTTCTGAGGTACTTTCGAGTAAAACGTGATGAACAAACGTCCGTGGGTATCACGTTAAGATTTAGATTGAAGTAGGATTCTCAAGCATGAAATCTCCGGTTGTACAACGAATCATCCACGTCTTTCGCGAAAGAGGCTCCGAGAGCTATGGATCAGAAGCGGTTACGCAGTTGGAGCATGCGATCCAAGCGGCATTGCTTGCAGAACAAAATGATGCACCGTCAAAATTGATCGTGGCGGCGCTGCTGCATGACATCGGGCACATCCTCGGAGATATGCCGCTGCCTGCTTCAGAAGAAGAAAACTATGACGATCAACACGAGAGGCGTGCGTACGGTTGGCTCAAGGAACACTTCGGTGCAGCAGTTGCCGATCCCGTGCGATTGCATGTTGACGCCAAAAGGTACTTGTGCACCGTCGACCCTAGCTACGCGGACAGTTTATCTCCCACCTCGCTCAAAAGCTTTCACGATCAAGGCGGCATAATGAGCCCCGAAGAACGAAAGCAGTTTGAGAGCGAAGCATTCTTCGAAGATGCCGTACGATTGAGGAGATGGGATGACGAGGCGAAGCGTGCTGATATGCAGATGCCCGAGATTGAATCCTTTGAATACCTACTAGAATCCTCGCTCCAAGTGACTTAATCAGCATGCTGCGACTCATTCGCCAAGGACTAGCGGACAGCCCTTTGTTTCTCAATGTCTGGGCATTGGCCGCCGCGTTTTCGACTTACTTTTTCATGTATATGTTTCGCAAGCCATTCACAGCAGCTTCGTTTGCTGTGGATGCGGAAACGGCTTGGGACGGCAAGTCGGTGATCGTGGCCTCGCAGATCATAGGCTACTTTTGCTCAAAATTGATTGGCATTCGGGTCATCTCCCAAATGCCCGCTTCGCGCCGCGCGAGCGCACTCTTCTCGCTCATACTGGTTTCGCATCTTGCGCTGCTTCTCTTTGCAGTATTACCAGCCCCCTGGCATATCGTGGCGATTTTTTTTAACGGTTTGCCGCTGGGGATGGTGTTTGGGCTTGTCTTGGGATTTCTCGAGGGGAGGCGGTTGACTGAAGCGCTCGTCGCCGGACTTTGCGGTAGCTTTATCATTGCAGGAGGCTACTCGAAAACGATCGGGCAATGGACGTTAAACGTTCTGACAGAATCGCTCTCGTTTTCATTGGCGAGTGCAGAACGTTGGATGCCCTTTATGGCCGCGAGCTTCTTTCTCGTTCCGATTGGTGTATCGGTTTGGATGCTAGCCCAAATCCCTCCCCCCACGGAATTAGATGAGCAGTTGCGAAGCGAACGGCGTCCCATGAACAGCTCAGATAGATGGCGAATGCTCCAACGTTACGGTGTTGGCATGATGGGGGTCGCAGTGTTTTATCTCGTGACCACGATCCTTCGCAGTCTTCGAGACGACTTTGCACCACAGATCCTAAGCGGTATGGGGGCAACGATTAAGGCCTCGGACTACGCGTGGATCGATACTCAAGTCGCTGTTTTCGTGCTGGCTATCTCTGGTGGTACCGCATTCCTCCGAAGCAATCGGTTGGCGCTTCAAGCATCCCTCGCTATCTCCTTGCTCGGGTTTACATTGCTCGCAGTCGCGTTGGTTGCCAGCGATTGGTTATCGCCCGTTCAGTTCATGGTGGTGATTGGAGCGGGATTGTACCTACCATACTTGGCAGTCCACACAACGGTCTTTGAGAGATTGATTGCACTGACCCGGGATCGAGGAAACATCGGCTACTTGATGTACGTCGTCGATTCCATTGGCTATATGGGCTACGTCGTGATTCTTTTTCTTCCGAAGGATGTGCTGCTGGGGGACCTCAGCGCCGACGCCCAGTTTTACTCAAGTTTTCGAGGCTACTGCTGGTATGGGCTGATGTTCGGATGCTTAGCGACTCTGGTGGCACTCGTCCATTTTTCCGTGTTGCGTTCGGATCGACTCGAGCAGGCTAATTAAGTCGTGTGCGTCCCGAAAAAGTCGGCGTTCAGCGAATTTTACGAATGTGTTTGATAAAGTCCCGCTCGAGTTTCTCCAGATCTTCTCCGAAGCAAGCTTGAAACAGAGCCAGCCTTTCTTTGGAGCTCGATGGAGAACCGACGGGTAGTTGGCGAATGATCCCCAAGTACTTCACCATTCCTTTTGGGTTCGAATTGACCAAAAAGTGGAACAGCCCCCATGCTTCGGCATAGCCCATGGTAGTCGTCTCGGCACTGCGGAGTCGACCGTCGTCGGTGAGCAAAACAGCGAGGGAGTCCGGAGTACGACTCGGAAGAATTTGGATCAGGTTGCTGTAATTAAAGGTGTTGAGCTTTCCAATGCCATTGGGAGTTTCGAAAAAAGTAGCGATCCCTTCGCTAAGCCAAAGAGGATTGTCGCCGAGCCTAGTTTGCAAGCCACAGTTGAAGGCCATTTGATGGGACGCCTCATGAATAACCGTGGAGACCGTCCGCTCCGCCTCTGGGCGAGCCAAGATCGTGTTAAGCAAGGCTTCGCGATTGACCTTCACGCCCGGAGGCAAAACACCTTCGATACCAGTTAGGTCATAAGAAGCGAGTCGATTTTTTGTTTGATGGTAGTACCCAAACGTTCCCTCAGAGCCTTCAAAATCTTGCTTAGCATAGGCAACATAATCCTGCTTCGTCGCGAAGATTAGAGCGACTAGGGGAAAACGAGGCTTTTGAAGCTTTAGCCCTTTCGATTGCCAAAATTTCAGGAATCCTGCCAATCGCGTTTCGTAGAGCTTTGCGTTCCACCGCGCGTAGGTTTCCGTGGTGTTGTAACAAACGACATAATGCTCGGTCACGAAAAAACTACTGCCGGACGGCATCTCAGCGAGAATTTTCTCTCCCAGTTCTTTGGCCGGGGTGATAGCGAGCGGCCCGGTTTGCACCTCAATCGACTGCAATTGATCTGGACTCACAACCACCAGAGTCCCGTCACCGTCCAGAATCAGATGTCCCAAGTCGGGTCGTTCTGCGACAAGCTCCCCGGTTGTCTGGCGTACGCCAGTAGAGGTTTGGTAGGTGATACGGACCACTTGGGGCGAGGTAGACTCCGATCCCTCTGCCTCAATTTGGGCTGGGGCATCGGTGGACGCGAACAGCCCGCAAAGCAACACAAAAACGATCGATACTAATCTCCAGGAGCTTGTACGACAGTGATTCAGCATAAAAGCTCCTAATGGTGCATAAACACAAGCCCGTGTGATGGGTTGCGGTTGAAGGCTAATCGTCTTTGGAGCCGGTTGGCGGAATCCCCCGCCGGAAGACGGCGACGATGTCGTCGACTGGAACTACGTACAACTGGTTGTCCGCCTCAAAGTCGACAGGAATCGCACTTTTTGGGTGAAACAAAACCTTATCGTACTGTTTTAGCGGCACATCTTCGTCGTGTTCAACCTGTCGGCTTATGGTGACGATTCTGCCGGTAATAGTAGGAATTTCAGCAGCATCGGGCAATGCGATTCCTCCCTTGGTTTCGCGTTTAGGCTCGTCCTTTCTAACAAGAACACGGGCCCCGATGGGTTCAATAACATCCAATTCTATTTGTTTTTTTGCCATGACGACAGCATAAGGGAGTGCTCGAAATCGACAAGTACTTTTGGCCTTGCATCAATCTTAGTTTTCGTCATACTCCTGGGCTTCCCAAAAACGGAAAGTCTTGTAAAAGGCTGAAAACAGGGGTACGTCGGATGGCACAAGGTCGATTCGATTCCCAGAAAACTGATTTAGAAACATTTTAGGCAATGATCGAAACAATCGAAGTAGCGAATCGCGAAGCGCGTGGCACGCGGGCGATGATCAAAATTCGTGAAAGTGGCAATATTCCTGCGATTTTGTATGGTCACGGCGAAGAAAACGTTTGCCTGACGGTATCGTTGGACACCATTAACAAGCTGATCAAGCACGGCACAAAGTTGGTAAATTTGACCGGTGCGGTTAGCGACTCTGCTCTGCTCAAGGCAGTTCAGTGGAGCAGCATGGGGGACTACATCATCCATGTGGACTTCACGCGAGTTTCACAGTCCGAGGCAGTGGATGTGACGTTGCCAGTGCAGTTGGCAGGTGAGGCTCCGGGAGCTTTGACAGCAGCGGGACAATTGCGATTTGTGACTCACCAGGTTACGATCCGGTGTCCAGCCTCGAAAATTCCTGAATTTTTGGTATGTGATATCAGCCAGCTCCAAATTGGGGATGCGGTTCACATGAACGAGTTGGTCTTGCCCGAGGGCGCAACGCCTGTGACGGTTGATTCGGTGGTTATTGCTCAGGTTGTGGCAGTAGCTGGCGGTTAATCGTAACCGATGAGAATTTATGGGAATCTTCGATAAGTCTTCTGCCGACATTTACATGGTGGTAGGCCTCGGGAACCCCGGCTCCAAGTACAATTGGACCAGACACAACATTGGATTTGAGTGCTTGAATCTGTTGCTCAACCACACTTCGGGCTTATCGGCCCACGGTGGAGGCGGGGCGGGAATTCAAAGCAAATTTGAGGGACAATTTGTCAAGTGCCAGATTGACGGACGGGATGTTCGGCTCGTTTGGCCCCTGACTTACATGAATCAAAGTGGGCGGTGCGTTAGCCAGTTCATGAGATTCTACCGTATCGAGCCGAAAAACGTTTTGGTGATTTGCGATGACCTGAGTTTACCATTGGGTAAAATTAGGATTCGGAAATCGGGTTCGAGCGGCGGCCAGAAAGGACTGGAAGACATCCTACGCTGTGCTGGAACGCAGGACATTCCCAGGCTGAGGATCGGGATCGACCCGACGCCACCACATTGGGATACGGCTGACTATGTCCTCAGCAAATTTTCGACAGCGGAAACGGAATCGGTTAAGATTAGTCTTGAGCGCGCCGTTCAGGCAGTCCGAAGATGGTTGACGGTTGGGATTGAGCTAGCGATGAGCGACTTCAATGCCGATCCAACCACAAAGCAAAAGAAAATACCGAAGGCCGAAGGCGAATCGAAAGGTTCTCAAGAGCGGTCTTCAGATTTGAAACAACCCTAATTGAAATCATTCACGGCGAGACGAAAAAGCGCAGGAGTTTGAAAGTTGGCTACCGGAAATTACGAATGTTTCTTTTTGTTCGACAGCAATCATTATGCTCGGGATCCGGGTGGCGTCGCTGCGACTGTTCAGTCTCTAGTAACCGATCTCGGTGGCGAGATCTTGGTTAGCCGCTTGTGGGCGGAGCAGAGGCTTGCGTACCCGATCAAGGGGCACCAAAAGGGTACCTATTGGCTTGCCTACATCCGTTTGGATACACTAAAGCTAAAGGAACTGAATCGAGCTTGTCAGTTGACGGAAAGCTTGTTGCGGTTTTTGTTTGTCAAGGTGGACCCACGATTGATCGAAGCGTTGGTTGCCCACGCACAGGAAAAAGTTGTCGTTCCCGTCGACGCAAAGAAACTACAGGCAGTCGGTGTCGGCTCGGATGTCGACGATGAAGAAATCGAAGTCGAGGAAGAGTAAGATACTCCTGCTCGCTAGCGTCCCGATAAGCACTTGCTAACGCAAGTCGCGGAATGAGGAGTCAGCATGGCTAGTTACAACCGAGTTATCCTCCTTGGTAACCTTGTTCGAGATATCGAACTCCGTTACACCAACAGCAGGATGGCGATTTGCGAAAACGCGGTCGCGGTCAACGAAAGAAGAAAGAACGCCGCTGGGGAGTGGATCGATGAGACGAGTTTCATCGATGTCACTTTCTTCGGAAGAACCGCTGAGGTGGTTTCCGAATACCTCAGCAAAGGCTCTCCGATTTTCATCGAGGGCCGAATGAAGCAGGATCGTTGGGAAAAGGATGGGCAAAAGCGTAGCAAGCTCTACGTGATTGTCGATCGGATGCAATTGATTGGTGCCAAGGGGGAAGGGAAAGGCCCGACCCAGAAACCACCAACAGCCCAGCAACGCTTCACCGAATCAGATCCGCAGATAAGCATGCATGTGTCCGAAGTTGGCGACGATCAATTTGTCGCTGACGACATGCCCTTTTAGTCCTACCATTGTCCAGTCACTTTAACTTTTTGACCACCAGTACGATCCAAAATGCCAGCACGAAAAATGCGAGTACCGACGTTTCCGAGGCTCCCAAAGGGACCAAATGGCGGGATTCAGTTGATGCTTATCCAAAATGTCGAGTATCTAGGCAAGTCTGGCGAAGTTGTAGAAGTTAAGCCTGGCTATGCAAACAACTACCTTCTCCCTCAAGGGTTGGCGATCATTTCGACGGAACACCATAAAAGAATGGTGGAGAAGCATAAGGCAAAGCTGGCCGAAATCGAGCAAAAGCGATTGGCTGGTTTGAAGGACCTTGCTGTAGAATTAGCAAAGCAGTCCCTCAACATT
The DNA here is from genome assembly GCF_052161605.1 of Brakhagea baltica. Taxonomy (NCBI): domain Bacteria; kingdom Pseudomonadati; phylum Planctomycetota; class Planctomycetia; order Pirellulales; family Pirellulaceae; genus Brakhagea; species Brakhagea baltica. The sequence continues at coordinate 4,934,381 of NZ_CP197409.1, forward strand.
GAAGCGAATGCCAACGAAGAAGGGCATTTGTATGGTAGCGTTGGCGCTACAGAAATCGTCGCTGCTTTAAAGGCCAACGGATTCAATGTCACCAGCGAGCAAATCAAGCTCCAGGGCGTGCTGAAGGAACTCGGGCTGTATACCGTCAAAGTACAACTGCACCAGGACATCGCAGCCGAAGTCAAGGTTTGGGTTGTGCCAGCTGCTGCTTAGTTCGAGCGGCAAATGGAAAACTACTTGATAAAATAAGAGGCTTCGCGTACTGATGTTATTCGTGGCGAAGCCAATAGTAGCGGAACGTGTGCAAGCCCTCCGGTAGGGCTCTGGCAAATTCGCCGCCTTGCAACTCATCAGGTAATCGCCTCCCCCCTGCCTTTTTATCTATCGTCGCCGGAAGGCGACTCCCGGGCTCGCTTCGCATTGCCCGTCACCGCACGGCTTGGGCCCTTACGCTCCTATTACGTACGTGTCCATGCATGAAGCAGCCGACGATTCATTCTTTCGCCGCGCTACGGTATGCTTTGCAATCGCTCAAAGGATTCTTTAAGAAGTCGGTCGTAGCCGTAGTGCTCGACATCCTCGCCAACTAGCTCCACCTCGTAGTACCCTTCGTAGCCGCACGATTCCATAGTTTGCACCACGGTCGAAACAGGTAAAGTTCCTTCGCCGAACATGCATCGGTTTTGTTCCCCCATCGGGATGCTTTTGGCATCACCGAGCTGAACCAGTTTGATCATGGGGGCAAGTGCAGGAAGCCAATTCAAGACGCCCTCATCGTGCGCCAGATGATAAGAATCAAAAACGATTCCCAAGTTGGTTTGACCGAGCTTGGCGACAATATCCAGAGTATCTGGGATAGAGGTTAAAAACGTAAAATCCTGAGCACATCCGATATGCATCGGTTCGACCGCCAATTGCACGCCAACAGCCCTAGCAGCTTCGGAAAGCTCCTTGAGAGCTTGCATGAGCAGTCGCTTGGCGTGGTTCCTCGTGTGCCCAGATCGCCCTCCCGAAAGAATCACGAGCGAATCCGCATTGAGCATCGCGGCGCATTCAATCGCGTCAAGTGCATCATGCATCGCATCACGAAACGATCGACCGTCATTGCCCGTAAATCCGCCTGCCCAATTCAACGAAGAAACCTGGATACCTTGTTCCTTAAGAAATTCGGCCGCTTTGGCTTCTCCGTAATCAGCTAGCTTCATCCGCCAGACACCCATTGCCTTGAACCCATGAGATCGATAGCGGAAGACGTCTTCCTCGAAACTCCAGCGAAAGGTCGAGACTTCAGCGACAGAAAGTCGAGATGTCCAGTGTGCGGTCATAAGCGGTCTACTCTCGAACACCAGGAAAAGGATGGGCAGCGGGCTGACAAGTATGCACGGGTTCAGCAGAAAGTAAAGCAGGATCATCCATTTAGTTACCGGTCCAGCTGCTGGTCTAGTTAACGGCCGGCTTTTCGAATTAAACGGAAGAAAAGATAGCGAACTTGAGAAGTCGCGCTGCCCCTTATCAAAAGGGACTTTGACTGCAATAATCTAACGGTTTCCCACCCTCAGGCAATTTCCAAGAGCGAGGAAACACGATGGACGACAAGTTGGCGTACAAAGGTATCACATTCGATGACGTTCTCTTGGAACCGCGGTATTCGGAGGTGCTCCCCTCGACGGTTGACGTCAGTACGCAACTGACAAAGCGGATCCGCCTGCAATGCCCCCTTCTCTCTTCCCCGATGGACACCGTTACCGAAAGCGAGATGGCGATCGCTTTAGGGAAGGTGGGCGGTCTAGGGGTTATTCACAAGAATATGTCGATTGACGCCCAGGCTGAGGAGGTCACCAAAGTAAAGCGATCTGCAAATGGTATCATTCTCGATCCGGTGACCCTACTCCCGAGTGATAGCGTTTCTCAAGCCCAGGAACTGATGAGGAAACAGAACGTTTCAGGCGTTCCGATTGTAGAGAAATCAGGAAGATTGGTCGGGATTCTTACCCGACGCGACTTAAAGTTTCTCGAGTCTTCCGAGCTTCCCATTTCCGATGTCATGACCAAAGAGAATTTGGTTACGGCGCAGGGGAATGTAACGCTTGCGGAAGCTGAGCGAATTTTAACGGATAAAAAGGTGGAGAAACTTTTACTGGTTGACGATGAATACAAACTAACGGGAATGATCACGATCAAAGACATCGACATGATCAAGAGTTACCCAAATGCTTGCAAAGACGAGCTAGGGAGAATTCGAGTCGGTGCTGCGATTGGGGTGTTCGATTTTGAGCGAGCCGAGCAATTAATCCAGCGAGGCGTTGACGTCCTAATCGTCGACAGTGCTCATGGTCACTCCTCCAACGTGATCGAGACCGTTAAACGGCTAAAGCGACAGTGGACGATCGAAGTTATCGCTGGGAACGTGGCAACGTACCAGGGAGCCAAGGACTTAGTCGATGCAGGAGCAGATGCCGTAAAGGTAGGGATCGGCCCAGGATCCATATGTACAACACGCGTGATATCTGGTGTTGGTGTTCCGCAAATCACCGCCATTTACCAAGCAACAAAAGCATGCGAAGCAGCAGGAGTCCCAACCATCGCTGACGGAGGAATCCGCTACAGCGGGGACATCACCAAAGCGATAGCCGCAGGGGCCTCGTGCGTGATGATTGGAAGCCTTTTCGCAGGCTTGGCAGAAAGCCCTGGAAGAACCATTCTTTACCAAGGTAGGACGTTCAAAGCCTATCGAGGGATGGGATCTCTAGGAGCAATGGTCAAAGGATCGAGCGAGCGATACCGCCAAGGCAGTCAGGAGCAGTTGTCCAAACTGGTTCCTGAAGGAGTCGAGGGGCGGGTGCCGTTCAAGGGTCCACTGGCCGATTTTGTTTATCAACTGGTTGGCGGGCTACGAGCAGGAATGGGGTACTGTGGTACTCAAACGATTGCCGAGCTTCGCAGGGATGCACGTTTCATACAGGTTTCGGCCGCAACGGTACGAGAGAATCACCCACATGACATCGCCATTACGCAGGAAGCACCAAACTACAGCTCCGATGTCTCGAGCTCAGGAGACCACTAGAGCTAGAATAGCCAATGTGGACGCAACAGGTGTCTGGGGCTCCCGGTGGTCCACCGCGAGAAATGCATTCGCTTCCTCGATAGCTCTAGGGCTATCGATCGCCTCGACACCACTCTTTGCTCAGCAAGCACCTGCCTGGTCGCCTCAACCCTACGTTAGACCAGCATCCGCACCTGAACACCAAAGCTCAATTCGTGAGTTGCCAGAAGTCCCCAAGAACAGTCTCAGATCCGGAGCTCAGACCGAACCCGCTACCGCACTGCGTTGGGGCAAAGCGGACGGTTCTTCCGCTGCCCGCTCTGCGAACTACTCCGACTCCTTTGGTGCTGAGATTCATCAATCTTCAGCCGGGATCGATGCTCGCGACGGACACTCCAATCAAGATATCGAGCAGCAAACGCCACAGGTAACGCGAACTAAAGTCGTAAGACGCGAGTCCGCTGCAGCCCAAGCCGAAATGACTCTGATGCCTTCCACCGGGTGGTCGAACGGACCGACTCCAAATTCCACGAGCACGGGAGAGATGGCTTCGGTGCAACGGACTGCTCGTTCAGCAGCACCTAACAGCTTGACTGATCTGGCTGTCCAAGACGCCCCGATGGCCGAGCCTCCTCGCATGAAGAATTGGCCAAGTCAAACGAAATCGGCAGATATAGTTCGAGCTGTCTCCTCTAACAACTCGACTCGCAGGGAATGGAAACAGGTCCAGCCAGCATCTTACCAAGACGATTCACCACCATCGAGTTTGCCGTCTCCAACATTCGGCTTGCCAAGGCAGGGCGACCCTTCGTCAGAATCGATGCCACCATCCCTGGTTCTTCCGCCAAGCAATCCAATGCGTGGTGATGATCGTTCACCTTCCGATTCGCTCGGACGAGATGATTGGGCAATCGATCCAGGGACACAGATGACGAATCGTCCTCCCCGGGCACAACGCGTCAGCGTCGACTGCGACACTTTGCAAAAGTCGATTGAAGCAGCCGATATTCGGACCATCAACGTGGATTCCTCGCCAAAGTTCGTAGAGGGGTATCGAGGCAACCGCGGTACCAACTCGAAAGATGAGTTCGCAAGGACAGCTCCCATGCGAGAGTGGTATGGGAACGATGGGGAATTGATCGCGTTTGGTAAGCTCGTCGACTATGTTCGAGGACAAGTTGTCATTGAAACTGCAGATGGGGACCAACTCGCCTATTTGTTCAACCGACTGAGCAATGTCGATTTGGCTTACGTAGCAGATGTCTGGGGACTCCCGGTCGTATGTGCTCTGAACGACGGAACGCTCGAGCCCCGACAGTTTGTACCAACGACCATGACGTTTAAGGCGTCGGGTTCGTGTCACAAGCCGTTGTACTTTGAGGAGCCACAATTGGAGCGATATGGGCACGAGTGGGGGCCTGTTGTTCAGCCCGTAATCTCGACAGCAAACTTCGTGAAGAACGTCGCAATACTACCTTACAAGATGGGTATCCACCCGATGAATGAGTGCCAGTACCCTGTCGGTTACTATCGACCTGGAGAGTGTGCACCGTGGACAGTCGGGCCGGTTCCTATCAGTTTGCGAGGTGCCCTGTTCCAAGCCGGTGCCATCACGGGTGCCTCGGCGATACTGCCTTAATACGCACGAGCGGTGGCACGGCACGCGCCTAGGGCTTTGAAAATGCTCCTGGCTCGCTAACCGGAAACCTAACGATCCGCCGATCAAGTCGGCGGGATTCTGAAACGGGGCGGGAGATGGCTTCTTTAGCGAGAAGCCCAACGATCCGCTGGACAAGCCAAGCGGGATTGATGATGAAAATCCTAAAACAGGAGCTAATCGAACATGGCTTAAGCCGCAAAGCTCTGCGCCGGGTGGGAGTTCACCCACGCGGTTTGACAGACGGCGGATTCAATCTGACCGACCAGATCAGCTACTGACCGATCAGATCAGCCTACCATACCCGTATTCTAGCTACTTCCATGCAGGGATGGGACGGCCCGGGGTCCATGGAGCTCCCAGCTCGTCAAACTTCTTAGAGATCGCAGGCATGTCCTCATCGAGCAGTTTTTGCAGATCGACAAGCACCTCTTCAAACTCTTCGGAAGCAATCTCATACTGTCGACGATGGGTACCGGTCGGCCCCTCGGTGCTTCCCATTGCCCCCATGATGGCGGTGGACAGGCGGCGCTGCAAGCCTGGCATCGCATCTTCGTTGCGTCTGGTTCGAGTTGGATCGCCTGAGAACTTTTCTTGAATATCAAGCAATCGAATTTGCAACGCTCGAATCTCGCTCCAAAGAGCGGGATCGACCTCTGCAGCAGTCGCCGTTAGGGCCTGCATTGCGGCTAACCGATCCGAAGCTTCGCTCGTCAGTTGGTTCGCAGCATTTACTGCATTCGCCAATCGATAAGCTTGCTTGGCGAAATCCAGAATGGCTTGCCGATTGATTTCGGAAGTGTCGCCAAAGGTGATCGGCTCGATTTCAAACTCCGCCTTGGGGACAATTTCCGTAATGACTCCCTCTACCATCTGCGATACTTCGACGGTGTATTTACCTGGGACCGCAATCGGACCTGCCGATCCGCCACCTCGGCGGCGTCCTCCGCCACCAGAACCTGCATGCCGAAAATCCCAATTGACACGCGTCATTCCTTTCGCTGTTGTAGCAGGGATCTTGCGAACGACATTGCCGTCCATGTCCCGAATCGTCAGCCAGCGTGTTGGGGCTTCTTCTCGATCCTCTGCCTTGAGTGCCTCCCAGTTTGGATAAGGCACATCGCGTCCAGCAGTCTTTAGTTCGCGATCTTTTCTTTCCCGCTGTGATTTCTGAGATCGAAGCTCTTCCTTGAAGTGGAACGTAAAAGTAACGCCGTAGTCGGGGTTGGGGGCCGTGTAAAAATTCGATCCTTGAAAGCCCTTTCCGCTAACACCCATCTCACTCACGATTTGGTACATCTCTCCCTTTTTGACTGGGAAGACATGATTCGTCTCCAGAAGTTCTGGCTTGAGATCACGCAATGGGGAGTAATCATCGAGGATAAAGAACCCTCGCCCAAATGAACCGAGGACCAAGTCGTTTTCACGTCGTTGGATCTGCATATCGCGAATCGCGATCGTGGGCAAACCAGAACGCAAAGCAAACCATTTTTCACCGCCATCAACTGTGGCAAAGCACCCGAATTCTGTTCCGCAGAAAAGAAGCTTTGGGTTCACGTGGTCTTGCTTCAAGCAGTAGACGCTGCCTCGTTGAGGCAGATTGCTCGTAATAAGACTCCAGTTCTGGCCACGGTCCGTTGACTTGAGAAGATAAGGTTTGAAGTCCCCTCGCTTGAAGTTCTGGACCGCTACATAAACCGTGTTGTCATCGTGCAAATCGGCCTCGATGTCCGCGATGTAGCCAAACTCAGGAACATCCAGTGAACCGAACTTGTCGATTTTCCGCCAAGTCTCACCGCCATCCTCGGTGACCTGAAACAGGCCGTCGTCGGTACCTGCATAGATCAGTCCCGGTACTCGGGGCGATTCATCGACAGCAACAATGCTGCCGTAAAGCGAAGTCGATGCATTCTTGGCAATCGTGTCGACACCCCAAACCTTGCCCATGACTTTGAGTTGATTGCGGTCAATTTGGCGAGACAGATCACCACTGATCGGTTTCCAGTTGTCCCCTCGATCATCACTTTGAAAGAGAATTTGTGAACCGTAGTAGATCTTCTTAGAGTTGTGTGGCGAGATCAGTAGTGGGGAATCCCAATTCCAACGCAAAGCTGGACCTTCTTTGGATTCTTGTGGCTTGATATCGACCGCTTCACCAGTTTTGCGATTGAACCGAACGAGCCCTCCATACTGCCACTGCGAATAGATCGTATCAGGATCTTCTGGATCGATCGCCGGACCGAAACCATCTCCGAAAACCGTCACAAACCAATCACTGTTTCGAATGCCGTGGTTGTTGTTGGTGCGAGACGGACCACCTTGAGTTGCGTTGTCCTGAGTACCTCCGTAGACAAAGTAGAACGGCTTGTCGTCGGATACGGCGATCTTATAAAACTGTGTGAGGGGTAGGTTTGCTTTATAGTCGTAGGTCTGTCCTCGATCCCAAGTCTCATAGAGACCGCCATCGCAACCAATGATAAGGTGCTTGGGATCCTTGGGATCGATGTACATGGCATGGTTATCAACGTGCTTGTCCGCTTCACCCAGCGGAGCAAATGTTCGACCGCCGTCCTCGGTTACCGTCATGTAGGTATCGAGGGAGTACACACGGTCCACATTATGAGGGCAGCACACGATCTCATTGTAGTACTGAGGGCTGTCGGACACATAGCCGCTCATCCTGGTCCAGGTTTCGCCCCGATTGGTGCTGCGGTAGAACCCACCTCCTTCACCGAGGGCTTCAACGACTGCGTAGATGACTTCTGGATTCACAGGGGAGATTGCCATACCGATCTTGCCCATGTCTCCACCGGGAAGGCCTCGGTTGATCTTGCGCCAAGTCGCACCACCATCCGTAGATTTATAAATGGTCGATTCGGGGCCGCCGTCGATGAGAACCCACTGATGTCGACGACGCTGATAGGAAGAAGCATAAAGGATATCCGGATTGGTCGGATCCATATGGACCTCATTGATTCCGGTCATCGGGCTGATATCGAGCACCTTGGTCCAAGTCTTACCGCCATTGGTGGTCTTATAGAGGCCACGATCTCCACCGTCTTTCCACAACGGGCCTTGGGCGGCGACAAACACAGTTTGTTCATCTGATGGGTGGATGATGATCTTGCCAATGTGTTCACTATTCTCGAGGCCTACGTTAGTGAAGCTTTGGCCGCCATCGGTGGATTTATAAACCCCGTCGCCGTAGCCAACACTTCGTTGTGAGTTGTTCTCTCCCGAGCCGACCCAGATCGTATGTCGGTTGCTCGGTGCGATGGCTAGACATCCGATGGAGTACGATCCGTATCCGTCGAAAACAGGACGAAAGGTTACTCCCGCATTTTCCGTTTTCCACACTCCACCCGATGCGGCAGCGACGTACCAAGTCGACGAGTCGGTCGGATCAACAACGAGGTCCGAGATTCTTCCCGACATGAAAGCGGGACCAATACCTCGGAATCGAAGTGGAGAGACTACCCCGGAATTGATGCCTGGCGTCTCGTCTTTAGGTTGGTCCGAATCTTGAGCGATGGCCGAGGTGGAAAAATGACCTAACGGCAACAGTCCCTGGGTCGACGAAAAACAAAGTGCCGACAGGGCGAGGTACATCCAACGTTTATTTCGCATGCTTTGCACGTACTTGGAGATTAAAGGTGGGGGAAATGACGAGCGAGATTGCCAAACGAAGAGGCCCAGAAAACCTGGATTTGGCACATCCAACGCAGCTTATACTCTAGTTCGATATCCAGTCCTTGGTAGGCAATAACCGAGGAAAACAGGAGGGCCCTCCCCTCGCTGCGCTCGACCCTCCACGCCCTTCGCTCCTCAGAGCGTGACACCCGGAACCGATGCCAACGAAATGAACACCCGTTTTGGCTGAAAAACTCCCCTGCCCACCTAAGCTTTCACCAATCAGCTACAGGATTCGAATAACTTGGTGCTAAAGTACCGCTCCGCTCGATCGCAAAGAATGGTCACCACATTAGCTTCCGGTGATAGACTGCATGCGACCTCTAATGCGGCGGTCACGTTGGCCCCGGACGATGTACCGACCAACAATCCGAACTCGCCGTTTAATCGCTTGGTCATTGCCATAGCCTTTTGACTGGCAACTTTAATCTTGCCATCCAGCTCTATACCCCGAATGAGGGGTGGTACGAAACCTCCCGCGATTCCTTCGATCCAGTGACAGCAGGCCTCTTCGCCCGACAGCATCGCTGCCTCGGCGGGTTCCATGGCGTAGATTTGGGTTTTTGCATTCGCCTTCTTGAGAGCGCGACTACATCCGGCTAATGTGCCTCCTGTCCCGTAGCCCGAGACAAAGGCATCGACACCTTGGGGGCAATCTCGAAGAAACTCGATTCCAGTCTCGTGTTCGTGATCTAGGGCGTTGAGCGGGTTCTCGAATTGCCGGGGCAAAAAGTATCTCGGATCGGATGTCGCCATCTCGCGAGTTCGTTCGATCCCATGCTGATAGCCCGATTGGTCAAAGAGTATTAGCTCAGCACCGAACCCTTTGATAATCATGCGGCGCTCTTGGCTTGCTCGCTCTGACATCACGATCGCGACTTTATAACCTCGAGCTGCACCGAGCATTGCAAACGAGATACCTGTGTTCCCGCTAGTGCACTCCAGAATGATGGAGTGCTCGTTCAATAGACCATTTCGTTCCGCGTCCAGGATGATGGTTCTGGCCAACCGATCCTTGATGCTGCCACTAGGGTTTAAAAACTCGCATTTGCACCAGATACGGCGATTGACTTCGGGGAAGTGCAAAGGGATGAGAGGCGTGTTGCCAATCAAACGAACGAGATGTTCTCCCCGAAGTGTAGTCGCTTGTTCCATATGCAATGCTTAAAGAAGACGATTCCCGACGAGTTAGCTTAGGATCATATCGTCTACGGTCTTGCCAGAAGGAATCATCGGCAACACGTGCTCTTGGTAAGGAACCTCAACATCCAGAACGAAAGCACCTGGATACTCGATCATTTCCTTGAGGGCTGCTTCGAGATCAGATCTCTTCCGGACCGTCGCTGCTCCCAAGCCGTACCCTTTAGCAATTCTTACAAAGTCAGGGTAACGCTCTTGGGCGTAGGAGTGGCATACCGTCGATCCTGGTCCGCTAGCCTCCTCGTGATCGATCGGTCCCAAGTACGTGTGGGCTCGGTTCGAACCGTGGAAGCGATCCTCCCATTGCACCACCATACCGAGGTGTTGATTGTTCAACAGAAGCACTTTCACCGGCAATTTCTCGCAGTGCAGAGTCGCCAGCTCCTGGATATTCATCTGGAAGGAACCGTCTCCATCGATGTCAACGACCAATGCGTCTGGATGGGCCGCTTGAACTCCCATTGCACATGGCAATCCGAATCCCATCGTCCCCAGCCCACTGCTGCTCATCCAGGTACGTGGTTTACGGAACTGAAAGAATTGAGCGGCCCACATTTGGTGTTGGCCAACCCCTACGGTAACGTAAGTCTCTCGATCCTTGGTCATGTTGGACAAGGTCCGAATCGCATGCTGCTGCACAATCCCATCGAATTGTGTATCGTAGGAAAACGGATGTTTGGCCTTGAGATCGGCACAATGCTTAAGCCATGCCGAAATGTCTTCTGGCGGCTCGACGACCTTGTTCAATTCGGCGATGACCTCTTTGATGTTTCCGCGAACAGAGATATGCGCCACTTTGTTCTTGTTGAGCTCGGACGGGTCGACATCCACGTGAACGATTTTCGCATTTTTGGCAAAAGAGGCCAAATGCCCTGTAACTCGGTCGTCGAATCGAACCCCAAACGCCAGCAACAGATCGCAATCTTTAACAGCGTAATTGGCATAAGCACTGCCGTGCATTCCCAGCATGTCCATCGACAATGGATCATCGTTTGGATAAACACCGAGGCCCATGACTGTCATGGTGATCGGCATGCCTGTCTTTTTGACGAGCTCACGCAATTCGTTAGAAGCTTCGCCAGTAACAATACCGCCACCGCAGTAAAGAATAGGTCGCTTGCTATGCTTGATGGCAGCTGCGATCTGACGAATTTGTTCAGGAGCAGGGCTCGGAACGTTCTTAAGCTTGTAGCCAGGGAGATTCATTGGCACATCCCAGTCTACCTCGCAGCTTTGGAGTTGCACGTCTTTGGGGATGTCGATGAGAACAGGACCGGGGCGGCCTGTGGTCGCCACATGGAACGCTTCTTTCATGACCCTAGGCAAGTCCTCTGTCTTGGTAACCAAGTAATGATGCTTGGTGATCCCTCGGCAGATTTCGACCATCGGCGTCTCTTGGAACGCATCAGAACCGATCACCGCTGTTGGAACTTGCCCTGTGATAGCCAACAAGGGGATGGAATCCATTTTGGCATCGGCTATGCTTGTTACTAAATTAGTTGCCCCGGGGCCGCTGGTCGCCATAGCGACACCTATCTTGCCAGTAGAGCGGGCATATCCTTGTGCCGCAAAAGCTCCCCCCTGCTCATGGCGTGGCAGGATGGTCCGAATTTTATCTTGGTACTTGGTCAGAGACTGGTGGAGCGGCATGCTGCAACCACCTGGATAAGCGAAGATGACTTCCACGCCGTGGTCCACCAAAGACTTGACCACGATATCCGATCCAGTCATTACAGTGGTTTTTCGGCTTTCTGAAACAGAAGTCATTGTCATCCTCTTCAAATTAAAACATGTGTGTGCTACGAACATTGAACCATAGCCGAAGAGCTAGGTTCGGGACAAATGAGATAAAACGGTCCGGACTAACAAATCTCTTCGACCATTCCTCCCAGGCCGCTATAAGTATAGCCGCCAGAATTATGTTCGTCGAATCAGCAATCCTAATTCCTGGCCGCCATTGTTCCTAGTTAATGCCCTACGCTGAATTGTTCCCGGTTAAAACACGTTAGTCTCGTGACTGGTCGAAACGTAAAACTAAAAAAAGGAAAAATAATACAGGGGTTTTCCTTGCCCGTAGTGAGCCTCAGGGTTTTGATCTGCACCGCCAATTCTCGTCTCCCAGTTGCCAAAAAAGAAACGGGTCGTTTACGCTTCGCAACAATCCCGGTAAGAAGCCGCTAAGATTCGGTTAATGGTCATCTTGACGCCCTTGAGCGAGCTGTCAATCACTCACCTCAATCTGGACGTTAGCTCACCGACTAATGCGCCGGGTATCTGTCAATAGATTGACCAGCGAACCTTGGGTTAATAAACTTACGGGTACCGCGATTGTCCCACATAGCGCAGGATGTTAGTGCAAACTGTTCATGCGGATTTGCTTCTAACACCCGCCCTCCAGCAACGAATTCTCTCCCAATCCCTCGCTGGCGAAGTGCTTATTGTGGGGGCTAGACGTTATGATAGGCGGTTGTAGTTTTTTGCTTTATTTTTTGGAGAGTCTTGTATGCAGGTTGTATTCAATCGCAAGAGGCGTGGTGCTTTCACGCTAGTTGAGCTGTTGGTGGTGATCGCCATTATCGGAATCCTGGTTGGCTTGCTGTTGCCGGCCGTTCAAGCGGCTCGTGAGGCAGCTCGCAGGATGAGTTGCTCGAACAATCTTAAGCAGCTCGGCTTGGCGATGCATAATTTCGAGAGTGCATTCAAAAAGTTGCCCCCGGGGTATTTGGGACCAACGCGGGCACTCCCGTTTGACGCCCCCGCCGGCAACCATCAGTATTATGGATTGCTGCCGTTCCTAATGCCCTTCATCGAAATGGACAATATCTATAGACAGATGCCTGCACAGTTGATGAGGGTCGAGCGTCTAGCAGAATCGTACGAGGATATCCGCTGGTCAGCCACACTCACCCCTGAACTGCTGGCAGGTGCGACACAACCATGGAACTTGTCGCAATTTCAAATTCCTGCCTTCATGTGTCCTTCAGACGCGAAGATGCCGACCGTTATGTGGACCAGAGCTCACACTCGCGGCAGTAGTTCGGGTGCGGGATCGTTGACGATGACTTTCTGGAGTGGAACTGGCTCGTTTTTGAATGTTGGTCGAACCAATTACGTTGGTGTACACGGACGTCCTGACTTGGACGGTGGATTGCGTCAAGGGATCTTCCGCAATCGCTCCACCACCAAGTTTTCAGGGGTTACGGATGGGTTAAGCAACACCCTCGCGTTGGGCGAAACGCATGGTGGTGTTCAAGCGTCATCGGGCAACGCTCCTGCCAGCTGGTTGTGGATGTCCGCTTCCACGATTCCATCCTCCACTTCTGCTACCTGGATGCCAGGCCAAAACAGCCGAACAGCTTTCAACAGCTTCCACACTGGTTTGGTGCAATTTACTCTTGCAGATGGTTCGGTTCGCCAAATTAGCAACAGCATCGACGCTCCGACTTGGTTGACTATCAACGGAATGAATGATTCCGAGGTCGTTAGCGAGTACTAGGCCGAGCCAATGGGGCTTTGCTCCACAAGGGGTTCCGCTTTTGATAACCCACGTCAACAATGTTTGGGAGCTGCACGAGATCGATTGTGGCTCCCTTTTTTTCCATCTCTTCGCCGACTGGCCTTTGGGTTAATCGGTGAGTTTTCTTTGTATTTTCCCTCGGAGTCTTAGTTTTATGTTGAAAGCCAGTTTTTTCACTTCTGCGTTGTGGACATGTCTTTTGTGCAGCTTCCTCTTCACTGCTGGTTGTTCCAGTGATACCAGCCCCAAAGCACCGGCAGAGTTTGCTCCACCGCCAGGCCCAGAAGACGAAAAGGGTGACAACGAAAAAGGCTAGGAGCTCATCGATCGTTAAACAAAACCTCGATCGATTTAAACGCTTTTTGCATCAGATGGCCGCAGACAAATCCTGTGGCCATTTTCTTTTTAGTCAATCGTAACGACTTCGTTTTACAGCGGTGTAGCTAGGGATACCAAATTCGCTTAATGAAGCTTTCCCAATCTATAAACGTAAAGTCTTTCGAGAGTCCGCGACTCGCTTCCCGTGTCATTCCAAGGAGTTTTTCGTGAACAATCCTAAGCTCGATATAGTAAATTGTATTTTGGCAGTATGCTTTCTTTGCGGTTCGTGTCCCCTCACTTCGTTTTCACAGGAAAGAGACTCCGAAGACAAAGCGGACTTTGCTGAAGCCTTCTTGGAACGATTTGCTGGCAATCTCAGGTGTATCAACACATACGCAGTTACCGTTAACTTTTCGTCACTTAAGTTGGAGAATAGTGAAGGGCCTGTCGTGTTGGATTCAGAAATCCTGATCTGCGTAGATGAACAGAATAAGTACCGACGAGTTACTTATCGATCGAACTCCATCAATTCGGAAACAGGAGATTTGAACCAGGCTGGTTGGCAAACTGAAATTTCTCGAAAGGGAAAGCCTTTTTTGATTGACGCAAATAAGGAAATTGAGGCGCAAAAATTCAGAAGTTTCTTTTCGCATATCGACCCATTTGAAACGGCGGCCTGCTCACATGATTTTTTGCGACAGCGAAACTGCGGAACAGGATTTCTTTTTAGCGTTATTGATACAACTGCCATTGAAAACGTATCGGACGATGGCAAGGGGATAGTGTGTTATACGGTACGCTTGTCTCCCTCAATGATTCTTGATTTATCAACATCTGCGGCCTACGGTGGAATGCCAATACGGGCCGTCTACAAGATCGCATATAATGATAGGGGGACCCGAAACATGAACCCAAATTCGTTAAGCGACTTCAAGTTTGTTACTTGTAGTACTGACTGTAAATGGAAGAAATTCGGAGATGTTTGGTTCCCGATTTGGACACAGATGGATAGGGTCTACGGCGAAGCGAGAAGCAATCCGAAAGAACGTTACAAGCTAACCTTTAACTGGCTAGTCGGAGAAGAATTAAGGAAAAATTGGGAATTACTTGAGTCCGTTGATCAGTCGGCGGAGGCAAATTTATTCTTCGACGTATGGGATCGGGCCGTTTTACGCTCTGACGAATAGGTTTGTATGGGTATTTTGACCCCGCGTGGTTCGTGTAAAATTTACAGTGGTTTAGCAGTTGTTATTTGACGCACGTCTTAAAACGCTCCGGAGAAGCGGCCGCGGTCGCCGGCGGCTTCCTTGAGGCCGGTTGCGGGGTCAATCGTTAGGATGACGGCCGATGCGGCTGGACGCTTGAGCTCAAGCTTGTGCCCCATCGTCTTGAGTCGGTCTAGCTCGGGATTGAGGTTTTCGGGGGCTGTGAGACTGCCTAACTTGGCCGGCTCGTGGCCAAACCAATTGATGTGGTGGTCGGTCCCAAACCGGGGACTGCGAGCGGCTGCTAAAGGATCCATACCAAACACAATCCGATTCAAAAACACTTGAAGCGATGTTTGATCCTGCTGGTCCCCACCCGCCACACTTATCGCCATCACAGGGCGATCCCCCTGCATCACCAACGTCGGAGTGAGGGTGATACGTGGACGCTTGCCTGGGGCCACAACGCTGGGGTGCCCAACCCATGCCGTTAATCCGATCATCCGACTCCCTAGCTCAATGCCCGTATCCCCTGCAATTACTCCCCCCCAACCACTCGGTGTCGCCGATACAACATTCCCCAGGGCATCCGCAACTAAACAACTGGTCGTGTCACTACTGTAACCGCTGTAAGCCTTGTGATCCTGTGGAGGGATACCAAGTAAAGCCTTGCCATTCCAAGGATCTCCAGGGAGCTGCTCTTGGGAAGCCTTTTGCATATCCACCAAGCCTCGGCGCATGGCGATGTAATCATCAGAAAGCAGCGCTTGTATTGGAACCTCTTCAAAATGCGGATCGGCAAAGTACGCATCGCGGTCGGCTAACGCCAATTTCATGTGCTCCACAACCATGTGAACGTAATCCACGGAGTTGTGACCAAGCGTTTGCAGGTCGGTACCCTCGAGCATCCGCAATGTTTGAAGCATGTACGGGCCTTGGGTCCAGACCCCACACTTATAAACCGTGTATCCGTTCCAATTAATCGAAAGAGGCTCGTCAATCCGAGTCACATGCTGTGCGAAATCAACGTATCGCAGCAAACCACCGTTCTCCCGGGACCATTGATCTACCTCGCGTGCAATCGGTCCTCGATAGAAGTAATCTGCGACGCGACGCAACCCCTGCCGCCTGTCTTCGCTGCCTCGCTCGGCTTCCACCAATCGCTCAACCAGTCTGAGAAAGTTTTGGTGATGCTTTACAGTGGACTCTGCTTTTCGCAATGCAGCTTTCGCGTTATTGCGATTCTGTCGGTCTCTTTCAGCAAGCTTCGCGGGATCTTGATTGGCTCGCTCTTTCAGAATGGTAAGCATAGACTGTGCGCATTCCGTAAACGATCGGGAACCGTATCGATCGAGGGCTGTCAAGCAAGCGTCCAGAAAACCAGGCACCACGGCGTTAGCGATATCACCTCGGCCTTGAATCAACCCCTTACGATTTTCATGGAACCACTCTGGGGTCGCAAGCCTGGGTGCTGCACCTTGCCCGACGATGACCTCAACAACCTTGCGCTCGGCGTCGTAGACAATGATCGGAACCTCGCTACCAAAGCAGAACAATTGGTTCTCTACGACCGATTGAACGAGCAGACTCGCGACTGCCGCATCGATGGCATTTCCACCTTGTTGCAGCATAGCTAATCCCGCATCGCGAGACTGCGTGCTGCCAGTGACGATCGCCCCTTGCTTGCCTTGTGCCAAGCCGTTACTTCGAACAACACCATCTGACGCAGGGCTAGCTGGTTCGTCTGCATCCTGGGAGTAAAGCGTGCCCGTTGCGATCGCTACAGAGAGCATCGAACTGAAAAGGATGCGTCTCGGGCGCAACAAGAAGTTCTTAGATCTGCGACCAAAAGAATGGGATAGATTCATTACCATTCGACACAACCTTCTTTCCGGAGCTGT
This sequence comes from Brakhagea baltica, assembly GCF_052161605.1. Lineage (NCBI taxonomy): Bacteria > Pseudomonadati > Planctomycetota > Planctomycetia > Pirellulales > Pirellulaceae > Brakhagea > Brakhagea baltica. The sequence goes on from NZ_CP197409.1 coordinate 4,950,915, forward strand.
TTTGCTTGACTCGACTATAGTCCTATTTCCCCTCAGAACCAGCGGGAGTGCTCTAGTCTAACATATCGACGGCCATGAACGGATACTAAAAATTTACGGCTCCACTGACCTTGTGTCAGTGGACCGACGACTCGTTGGCTAGCCGGAGAACGCCACAGCCGTGTTTTTCGCCCCCATTGAGCTTGCCTCAATGGAGCGCATGACTCGCTGGCTAGAGAAGGCCGCGACGCCGAGAAATCTTCGTCTTTCAAACTTCACCCTTCCCATTTCAAACTTCCTTCGCTCCCACCGAGTAAACTCAGTGGAGAGCCGGGGGCGGTTGGTGGACGCAGCGTTCTAGCTGGTTAGTCGAGCTTCCACTGACACTAGGTCAGTGGAGAGCATGTGGTGGGGAGTATACTCGTTAGAACGAATCGACACTAATTCCGAAATCCCGATAGTTTTAGTTCGGTCAAGACTACGACCACACTTCCAATAGACTTTCTAACCTTGGGGGGTATACCAGGGGGAGAGGCTAGTATCGTATACTTTTGACCATTCCCTTAGCCGGTTGGCAGGACCTCTTAGTAGGGTTGATTCCTAACATGATTTTTACGTCGCTAAATTTTGAAGCCGATGGCAAGCAACACGGCTATTTGCAGGTTCCCTATTCACATAACCTAGGAGGCTGGGCCAATGTGATGATCCCGATCACTATTATTGCGAACGGTCCGGGCCCTACGGTACTCGTCATGGGTGGAAATCATGGTGATGAGTACCAAGGTCAAATCGCTGCCAGGAAACTGGCTCGCGAATTGACGACCGACATGATTCATGGCCGACTCATCCTGATTACGTCGCTGAACTTGCCAGCAGCCCGCGCGGCGACTCGCCTATCTCCGCTCGATGGTATGAATTTGAATCGAGCATTCCCAGGCCATCCAGAAGGATCGGTCACCAGCCAGATCGCTCACTATTTGACCACAGTTCTGTTTCCTCTTAGCGATGTCGTGATCGATATCCATTCGGGTGGCCGAAGCATGGAGTTCGTGCCATGCTCCCATATGCATCTCGTACCAGATAAAGAGCAGCGAAAAAAAATGCTAGCCGCCATGTTGGCATGGAATACCGATTTTTCATTCCTTTACGCCGATATTGCGGGCTCTGGATTGCTTCCCGTCGAAGCGGAAAATCAAGGCAAATTGGTGGTGACTACCGAGCTGGGAGGTGGCGAAGGGGTTTCAGCACAGGTGCATCGAATTGCTCAATCAGGACTGCGCAACGTACTCGTTCATCTAGGTCTCCTCAAAGGAATCGAACAAACTCGCCAAAGTCTCGGCAAGCCCCCAGCGATTCTCGTGCAAGCTCTCAATCGCGAAGACTATTTGCTTGCCCCGGAATCCGGTATCTTCGAAATTTGTATCGATCTAGGTCAAACGGTCCGCGAGGGAGATGTCGTCGGGGCAATCCATCACCTAGAGCGACCAGATCGATCACCGGAACCGATCGTAGCTCGCAGCTCAGGTTATTTGATCACGGCTCGTGTTCCCTGTTTAACTCAACAAGGTGACTGCGTTGCGGTGATCGCGAAACAGGTTAGCATCGACGAGGTTCTGTCCGTATGACCAGTAGCCCCGCATTACCCTCGCAGGGATTAAATACGAACAATCGATCGGTGTCGACCCAAGCGATCTTATTGTTGGGGTTCATGTGGTTCGCTTACTTCTTAAACTACTGCGATCGACAAGCGGTGTTTGCGATGTTCCCATCTCTCAAATCGGATTTGGGAATGACGGACCAGCAACTGGGTTTAATTGGAGCATGCTTTCTTTGGGTCTATGCTCTCGGTTGCCCCATCGCGGGCATTTTTGGTGATCGTGTGTCGAAACGAATCTTGGTCGTGATGAGCTTGGTGATCTGGAGCCTCGTCACAGCGGCGACGGGTTTGGTACGCACGGGGGTTGAACTGCTTTGGCTGAGAGCCGCGATGGGGATTTCGGAATCGCTCTTCATGCCTACCGCCATCGCGCTGACCGCCAGTGCTTTTGCTCCCGCCTTGAGATCGACGACGATCGCGATTCTGACTACAGCCCAAATCGCCGGCACCGTGGCAGGCAGCTGGTTCGGTGGCTGGATGGCTGACATGGGGGCTTGGAGAACTGCGTTCTATGCTCTCGGTGGGGTTGGATTGATTTACGCAATTCCCTACTTCGCTTTTCTGAGAACCTTAAAATCGGACCAGCCAACGACGCGACTGGATTCCCCCTCTGCGGATTCCTCGAACTCAGCAGCCGGAATGACTGGTATTCGTAGCAGCCTCAGCTCGCTCTTCACCACGCTGACGTTTCTCGTTCTGTGCGTGGTCTTTCCCGTTTTTGTATTTGGATTGTGGTTATTATACGGATGGTTACCCACTTTTTTGGGAGGCAAGTTTCAACTTGACCAAGCCGATGCTGCCTTTAACGCTACTGTTTATCTACAAGGAAGCACACTGATCGGCTTGTTAGGTGGTGGATGGTTGGCCGATCGGATGTTGCGATGGACACGAGCCTCTCGCTACTATCTGATGCTCGCGAGTTTGGTTTTGTGTGCTCCATGCTTGCATGCGATCGGCAATTGCGAAACGTTATGGCAGCTTCGAGTGGCCGCATCCGCCTTTGGTCTTTTCAGCGGATTACTCATGGGCAACATCTTTCCATCGGCATTCGAGGTGGTTTCGACTCGGTTGCGAGCAACCGCAGTAGGCGTATTAAATTTGTGTGGTGGTCTGGTTTCAGGCTTTGCAACATTGTTCGGTGGTATGTGGAAAGAAACGCTTGGGATCGATCGATTGCTGACGCTGACCGGTGCTGCCTATTTTGCGGCTGGACTACTTCTGTTATGTTGCGTATTGATGTGGTTCCCGCGTGATTTGAATGAACACTATGAAAATTGATTCGGTTGACTTTTATTATCTGTCGATGCCCGAGGTTCTGGATATCGGTGATGGCAGCCAAGATGCACTGCTTGTGCGGATTGCAGCCGGTGATTATGTCGGATGGGGAGAATGCGAAGCGTCGCCGCTCGTTTCGATCGCGAGCATGGTCTGCCCGATGTCTCATAGCGCATGCAAACCGGTGATCGCTTCGGTTTTAGGGCAGACGATCGACAATGTCAGTGACATTCGTCGCATCGGAGACTTGGTTCGCGCGAACAGCTTGGATCTACTGCAAGCGGATCATACTCTGTCGGGTATCGATATAGCTCTTTGGGATTTGCTGGGCCGACGACTCTGCGAGCCTGTTTGGCGTTTGCTCGGCTACAAGACCTGTTTTGCCAAAACACCCTATGCATCAGTGCTGTTTGGTGACGATGCAACGCAAACGCTACATAAGGCCAAGAGCATCGCTGCGCAAGGTTTTCGCGCGGCCAAGTTTGGTTGGGGGCCGTTCGGATTAAAAAGCATGGAGGATGATTGCGACCAATTAGCGGCCGCTCGCGAAGGTCTCGGGCCAGATGGTATCTTGCTGGTCGATGCTGGGACCGTTTGGAATGCTGACGTGAATGCGGCTAGAGCTCGATTGAAGATGTTGCAAGAGGTTCGAGCCACATGGCTCGAAGAGCCGTTCGTTTCAGGAGCCCTTTCGGAATACCATGCTTTGTCGCTCGAGAGCGGTCCCGTCGGTATGGCTGGTGGCGAGGGGTGCCACAACTATCATATGGCGAAACATATGATCGATTACGCAGGGCTCAAATATGTGCAAATCGATGCAGGTCGCATTGGTGGAATTACCATTTCGAAAGATGTTGCTGACTATGCCGCTGCCAAGGGGGTGACTTACGTCAATCATACGTTTACTTCGAATCTCGCCTTGTCCGCCTCGCTGCAACCTTTTGCGGGTCTTGAATCGCATGAGATCTGCGAATTTCCCACGGAGCTTAAGTCTTTGGCGAGAGACATGACGGTCAATCATATTGCACCGGATCAAAATGGACTGTTACATGTACCCGATGCACCGGGCTTGGGCATTGAACCAGACTTGGATGGCATAGCACCTTATCTAGTCGACACTGAGATCATCGTGCGTGGACAAACCATCTACAAGACACCCGCTTTAAGATAAAGGCGGAGGATACTCTATGAAACGTATACTCATCGCTGAGTGCAAACAAGAGGTATCGACTTTCAATCCTCATCTCAGTCAATACATCGATTTTAAAGTTCGCAAAGGCCAGGAGCTTCTTCATTACCACAGAACGGTTCGCAACGAGATCGGCGGAGCGATCGACGTACTTGAGGGAATGTCCGACATAGAATTGATCCCGACGTATAGCGCATGCTTTATCACGTCGGGCGGGACTTTGTCTTCTCCTGCATGGCATCGCATTGCGAGCGAGATGATTGATGAAATCCAAGCTGCACCTCCGGTCGATGGTGTTTATCTCTGCATGCATGGTGCGATGGCCGCGGAGGATGAACTAGATCCCGAAGGGTTTCTTATCGAGCGTATACGGCAATCGCTCGGAGACGAGGTACCGATCGTCGTGTCTTTAGACTTGCATGGAATTTTGACCGATCGTATGGTGGAGCATTCGGATGCAATTGTTGCTTACCATACATATCCCCATGTCGATTTCTTTGAGACCGGACAACGAGCGGCTAAAGTGCTGTTGAGGATTTTGGCTGGGGCGCGTCCGACGACGGCCAAAGTTGCCATTCCCGCCTTGGTCCGCGGTGACGAGCTAATCACGGAAACAGGGCTGTTTGGTCATAGCATACGTCTCGCCCAACAGATCGAATCAACCCCGAGCGGACTTTCGGCGGGCATGTTCATTGGTAATCCGTTTACCGATGTTCCCGGTTTGCAGACTTACAGTTTTGTTGTTACCGATAATGATCCCGACCTCGCAGTTCGTGAGGCGATTCGTATTGCGGAAAGCTTTTGGCCGAATAGGCAGCGCATGCAAGTGCCACTCGTGAGCTTGGACGAGATGGTCGTTCGATTGCAACAACGTCAATGTGGAACGATGGCGATCGTTGATGCGGCCGATGCGACCAGTTCGGGGGCTTCAGGTGACAGCAACGCGATCCTCCGAAAACTGATCGAATGCGGTTACACGGGTCGTGTCCTATTACCGATCGTCGATGCGCATGCTGTGCGGATAGCCATGGCGGCCGGTATAGGCAAAACGATTCGAACCCACGTGGGCGGGACGCTGGATCTCTTTCGATTTCAACCGATCGAGATCGAGGGGGTGGTACGGCATTTGTCTGATGGTTTGTTTCGAAGCGAATCCTTTGGCGAGGTTTGGGACGCTGGTCCGTCTGCGGTGATCGAGAGTCATAACTTCACGTTGGCCATTAGCAGCCGAGCGGTAAGCTTATACGACCGTTCCTTTTTTTATTCGTTAGGCCAGAATCCACGCAGCTTTGATGCGGTGGTCGTCAAGTCCCCCCATTGCCAACCTCACATGTATGCCGATTGGTGCGAAGCGATGATCCATGTCGATGCGCCGGGTTCGTCGAGTGCGAATTTGCAATACCTAGGTCACACCCGTTGTGTTCGACCTATTTTTCCGCTCGATGCGGATGTAACCTTTGCCCCCATCGCTAAATCCTTTCGCCGTGGTAGTTCTTAATCATGAAGATAGTCGACATTCGATGTGCTGGATTACGAGGAGCAACACCTGAGGGGGGCTGGAGCAACGAACTGCGCCCCGAAGATTGCGTTCATACCTTGATCGCAGTCCATACTGACGGCGGACTAGTCGGTTTGGGGAGTGTGTTCACCAATGATGCGTTAGTTCGAGCCTCCTTGGATTTGCTTAAGCCACTGTATATGGGCGAGAATGCACTGGAGCCAGAGCGAGTTTCCGAGAAGCTACATCAGCACATGTTCTGGTTGGGGCGAGGTGGATCCATAACACACACCATCAGCGGCATTGACATTGCATTGTGGGATTTATTGGGCAAGGCGACTGGCCAATCGGTGGGGCGATTGCTCGGTGGTCGGTATCGCGAACGAATTCAGCCGTATGCATCGTTGCTGATGCAGGAGCCAGCCATGATGCAGGACAGTTTACTAGCGGTCAAATCGCAAGGGTTTCGAGCCTTTAAAATTGGCTGGGGGCCGTTCGGTAGGAAGAGTTCCGCTGTGGACGAAGCGATCGTCAAGGCAGCGCGTGAGGCGATTGGTCCAGAATGCCGTCTGATGGTCGACGCTGGTGGCAGCGACGCTTATTGGAGCAATGGTTACAAGTGGGCATTGCGGGCAGCGCAGATGTTGGCGAACTATGATGTTCACTGGTTTGAAGAGCCATTACAACCCGATGCACTAGAAGAGTTCGTGTTATTGCGGGAGCATTCACCGATCAACATCGCTGGTGGCGAGGTTTTGACGCGTAGGCAATCGTTTCAGCCATGGCTCGCAGCGCGTGCCTTTGATATTGTTCAGCCCGATGTGACCAAGGTCGGAGGTATTAGCGAGGAGCGTCGAATAGCATGGATGGCGCAGGAACATGGTGTTCAATTTATCCCTCATGGTTGGAACACCGCAGTCGGTTTGGCAGCCGATTTACAATTAGCTACGGCATTCTCGGGGACAGATTTTGTCGAGTATTTAACCGGCTCACCGTTTATTGATGAGATAACCATCGGTGGCTGGCAGCTAGATGCAGAGGGCATGTTAACCATCCCATCCAAGCCGGGTTTGGGGCTCGAGCTGGACCCTGACGCGATCGACAAATATTCCGGTATCACCAATCTGCTGTGATCCCTGCCCCTCTTCTTCCCCTACTTTAGTTTGCATTCCTGTGGAGTTGGGATGCTGGTCGTTGCATTCTTTGAAGGAAACACTTGTATCGTGCTGCCCGAACTTAGTAGGGCTGCTCCGCCTAATTGGAATCCATCTCCTTGGAGCGTGCCGACTTTGTTTCCCTTCAATATGGCGGCTTGAAAACCTTTGACCCAAACCTCTGGGCCGAAAAGCTGAGAGAAACGACCTCTAGGCAATCCGAATCGGCGGTAGAGCTCGCAGGCTGGATCGGAAATGTGATCGACGTCGGTCAAGCCGGCTCGATCTAACAATGACTTGCCATCTGCCAGCGGGCTCATATGGACCACGACCGGCTCGATACCCTTCGCTCGCAATTCCTCTATTCGGTTTGCCAATTCCGTCATGGTTTCGCCGCAGAAAGTGCAGCCAGCATGTCGCACGAAGACTAGAAGTTTATTTCCTTGGCCGAGAAAGGCCTGGGTTTCCTGGCCACTGGAAACGATCGGCTTTGGATGCTGCTCCTGAGGCAGGGCAGCATAACGAGCTTCTGGTGAGGAGTGATATTTGAAGGCGAGATAGAGCATCGAAGCGAAAGGGATCCACCAGATGAGATCATTTGTCAGAATCGTCATCCCCCACGCCAGCGGCAGCTCTCCCGAACGGACTGCTCCTACAAATCCGATCGGTCCGAATATCTTGCCGAGAAAACCCACTAGCACGATTGGCCAATGAACCCGGAAGTCTCGAGCGGCAAACCAGTAGCCGATGCCGTACACCCCGACAATCATGCCGACGCATTGCCAGATGCCGGGATAGTTTGGGCGTTCGATACCCGTGAGATCAAAGATTTGGTTGGGAAGCAGAATCGTCCAGGCGCCCCAAACCAAGTTATAGACAGCGGCCAGCTTCAGTACGACAGCTGGCCATTTGGGTGCGGAGTCCATAAGCATTCGACTAAACTAGTTGTCACTAAAAGGAGGTGGAAACTGACCCGTACGGTTGGGTTCGGTATGCGTTGGGGTGTCATCTGTTTCAGACATGCTATCGTCCATAACTTCCGTAAGGTTCTGCATGAGCAGTTCATAACGAGCGATTACGTTGGGCTCGCCGAGCAACTTATGCTTGACGTCTATGGGTATGTTAACTGCGTAGGCGATAATATCGGTGAGGATCCCCAGTGGCAGTTGCTGTGTCAGGAGATCGCCGAATGTTTTGGAGTTAGCAGCATCCTGCGGGATCATGGTCCGAAAAACAGCCAATAGATGGTCTCGATACTCATCAAGATGATGAACCGAATCGGCTGGCACAACATCATCGATTAACTCAACGATTGCTTGTCGGAAAGGGGTGTCCATGTCGAGTTCTTCGACTAACTTAGCGCGCGAAATGCCTGCCAGAAGAATATTGTGCCTTCCGTCGTCTGTCGGGCTGTGGGAGATGATACGTCCAATGCAAACATGCTGACCAATCTTAGGTTTTCTGTCGATATGGCTCTCCCATCCTGGGATTAGCAGTGCCATGGTGATAAAATGATCCGATTCTAGTGAATCGCTCAGCATTTCGCAGTAGCGTGGCTCGAAGATGTGAAGGGCCTGAATCACGTGAGGGAAGAGGACCAGATTCGGCAACGGGAATAATCGTACCACTCCATCAAAGTCGTCTGGTATTCTCGCGCTTTCCCAATGTCCCATCTCGAATTCCGATTGATTGTGATGCGTTACCGCATGTGTAGCATTAAGAACCATCCGTTAAAAATCACAGGTTGGACACTCCGATCCCACGCCTGTCCTTTTCGCAAACACGTGCGGTTTGCCTAAATCCCTTAAGTAGCCGGCCCTTATCGACGTTGACTTCATCTGAAAACGGCGTTTCGTCCATTATTGTAGCTATGCGACTAGATCGTCTGAATTGCTAGCCATCAACTGAGTATCGTTGCAAGTCTTCCAGATCCACAAATTCCAGCGTAGAGATGTGTGTCGATTCCAGGACAATCTTCGGAGCGACCCCTGCTTCAAAGGCTTCTTTCCAGCGTAGAACGCAGAGACACCATCGATCCCCAGCTTTTAGTCCGGGGAAATGGAACTGTGGGAGCGGGGTCGTCAGGTCATTGCCTCGCGACTTGGAGAATTGCAAAAACTCGTCGGTCATGATACCGCAGACTAGATGCAGGCCTACGTCGTCGGCTCCCGATCGACAACAACCGTCTCGAAAAAAGCCTGTCATGGGATCTGTTGAGCAATCTTGAAGTGCTTGTCCCAGGACGTTTTTGTCGCTTGTCATACAACTCTTCTCCATAAGGGGCAACGTAGTTTCTCGGTGACTATGTGTTTCGCATTAGCGCGATTAAATTGGGAAACACAAAGGGCCGATGACTACCGCTATCGAAACCGCCATGTGTGTGTCGACGATTTCGAACCCTATCCTACCATTTTTCGAAACAAGGAAACTACAGGGGTGAAAATATCATGTTTCACCCCTGAGCTAGCTTATTTACAATTAAACAACTGGACGGAAAAGTCGAAACTCTTTACCAGTCGACTTAATGCCGGCCTTTAGCATTAAAAGCCCGATTTTCAACTTGTCTGGCTCTCGCATACGGAACTCTTCTACATGCGAGCTCACCGAGACCGGCTCGCCACGCACGAAAATCGAGCCGCCTATCATTCCTTTGCCCATCTCGGGACCGACCGTCCCTCCCACGACGATGTTTCCGTCTGTCATGCCCATCCCCAGCAGGCAACCTACATTTCCGCGAATCAAGATGTCGGCACCTTGCAACCCAAATCCGGCCCTGTTTCTCGCGTTTCCGTAAACGGTAATCAAACCGCCTCGTCCCATGGCACCCAAGTAATCACCGGCGTTTTGCTTAACCACAATGGAGCCGGAATGAAGCGAATGCCCTAAAAAATCTCCAGCACAACCATCTACTACAACGTCACCAACGCCGTAGGACATAAACGAAAAATCTCCGATCGAGCCAGCCAACGAAAGGGTCCCTGGAGAACGAACCCCAGCACCGACATAGTCTTCCCCGCTAAGACCTGCAATCTTGACTTCGAAGCCTTCCTCGCTTGGCTCTTCGAGGGAGTTCAGATAACTTACCAAGTTTCGCGATGCAGCTGTCTTAAGGTTGAATTCTATCGGGTGTGGCACAGCGCACTTCCTAAATCTTTGATCACCCCAGACCGTGTCAGGGGTGATCATGGAAAGTCATTGGAGAGGTTGAATTTCTCCATTTTAGCCCAGTTATTGAACCTGCCCAGTGAGAAGATCCCCCCAAATCGGTGGTAGATCGAGTAAGATGGGGCAATGTTACGCAAATTTTCTATGATCGCCCCCGATAATTCTTGTTCAAAAACCGAATTTGCCCATGACTGAGTTTTCTCCAGAATCGGAACCGGCTACTACCAATCAGAGTCCGGAATCCGAGCACCAAGCTCCGGTTGGCCAGCCTTCGCAATTCGCCCCTGCTGCCACTCCCCCGACACCGACTCGCGAGCTGTTTCAAAACGCAATCGCAGAGATCAACAAGATTTTCGTTGGCCAGGACGAGCTGATTTTGACATCGATGGTGGCGTTGTTTTCGGGAGGCCACGTTCTTATCGAGGGGGTGCCAGGACTGGGGAAGACGTTGTTCGTTCGAACACTCGGGCATGTCCTGGGATGTCAGTTTGGTCGGATCCAATTTACCGCCGACCTGATGCCGTCAGACATCACCGGGGCCCCCATTTTGGATTTGAAAACGCAAGACTTTCGTTTCCGGCCGGGCCCCGTGTTTACTCAGTTCCTTTTGGCGGACGAAATCAACCGATCACCAGCTAAGACGCATGCGGCATTGCTGGAGATTATGCAGGAGTATCGAGTGACCATCGATGGTGTTAGCCACGAGGTGCCTCGCCCGTTTTTGGTCATGGCGACACAAAATCCCGTGGAAAGTGAAGGCACGTACTCACTACCGGAGGCCCAGCTCGATCGATTTATGTTCAAAGCGATGGTCAACTATCCTGCGGAGTCGGATGAGGCTCGAGTTTTGGAGCTGCATTCGCGGCAAATCGATCTCGCCAAGGTGCTCCGCGATGAAGTCAAGCAGATTGCAGACGCAGACTTGATCCAGAGCACGATTCGGAACAACGCTTCGGTTTTGGTCGAGCCTAAGCTTTTGAACTACATCAACAAAATTGTCCGTGCCACTCGATCATGGCCAGCCTTTCACTTAGGAGCATCCCCTCGGGCAGGCATTGCACTCATGCAAGGTGCCAGAGCTCTGGCCGCGTTTCGAGGCCGAAACTTTGCAGTACCCGATGATGTCGCAGAGCTCGTTTTGCCCGCTCTTCGTCATCGCATCACGCTCACGGCGGAAAGTGAAGTCGAAGGATTGCTTGTCGACAATGAGCTACGCGCATTGCTCCGTAGTGTCGAGGTTCCACGCCTTTGATACGGACTTAACTCGACATGCTGATGGAAACCATCCTTGAAGCTTTACCATTTTGGGGCCCGTGGATCGCGGCGGGGCTCTGCGTCGCTGTTTTGTTTCTTTTGGCTGCAATTCGCCAGGTTTATCCGACGCAACAATGGTGGCTGCTTCTGGTACCGGCGATTGCCCTGCTGGTCATTGCCGTAAAGTTTACGTGGCTTATCTGGCCTGTTTTGGCGTTGGACGCTTTGGCATTGCTCGTCGTTACGTTTGATTTCTTTACAATCAGCAATGCAAACAGGATTCGAGTCGAAAGGCAAATGGTCCGAACGGCATCGCTAGGAGGTTCTCACCACGTGGAATTGATTCTGGAGAACAGAAATCGCATTGGTCAGAGACTGGCCGTCCGAGACGGAGTCCCTGCGAATCTAATGGCGACTCCTGACAAGCAATCGTGCTTTGTCGCTTCGCAACAAAGAATCGAATTGAGCTATCTGCTTAAACCAAACAAACGTGGCGCATTTGCTTTTGAATTCGTTTTTTTGCGATTGATTAGTTTGTTCGGATTCTGGTTTCGCGAAGTTAAAAAGCCGGCCCCCGCCATGCTGTCCGTCTATCCCGATATGAAACAACTATCGGAATATGCAGTGTTGGCCAGAACCAATAGGTTGAGTTTAATCGGGGTCCGGAAAACTCGCAGGCTGGGACAGGACAACAACTTTGAACGCCTGAGAGATTACACCCAAGACGATAATTACAAGCATATTGATTGGCGATCTACGGCGCGGCGAAACAAGCTGACGGTCAAGCAATTCCAAGCGGATCAAAGCCAGCGATTGATTTTTTTATTGGACTGTGGTCGGTTAATGACCAGTGAGTACCGTGGTTTGAGCCTACTTGATTACGCTCTCAACTCTATCTTGATGCTCAGTTATGTAGCGTTAGAACAAAAGGATTCTGTCGGGCTGTTGTGCTTCTCGGATCGCATCGAGTCTTACGTTCCGATTCACAGTGGACCTTCGCAGATGAATCGAATTCTACACGCGGGGTTCGATCGATTTCCATCGTTGCGTCAGACCAATTTTGACCAAGCATTCTTGCACCTGTCAAAAAACTGCCGAAAACGATCGCTGGTCGTTTTGGTGACCACGGTTATCGACGATGTTACGGCAGCTCAGATCACTGGATACCTTTCCAATCTTACGGGCAAGCATCTTCCATTGTTGTGTTTATTGAGAGACCGAGCAGTCTTTGACTACGCAGATAATCCGGATTTGGCGCCAGAGGTTTTGTATCGAAGTGCAGCAGCAGCTCAGATGTTGACCTGGAGAAATCAAGTTATCCAGAGAATGCACCAAGCAGGCGTTTTACAAGTCGATGCCTTTCCCGAGGAACTGACCACGCCACTTGTTAATGAATACCTAACCGTTAAGGCTAAGCACTTATTGTAGGTCGGTAAAAAAGGGTGCTTGATTAAACGACTTGGGAGCAACGCAAGGTCAAGGTGAACGAACTATGCTAGAAGCCTCATCCCATTTTCGATTTCTGTGGCTATTGGGTTTTGTATTGACCATTCCCATTATTACCTTCGTCGTTTTTCGCAAGAGGCTGTGGATTTCTGTTTGGTTAAGGATGCTGGTTTGTTCGTTGATTGTTCTGGCTTTAGTGGATTTGCTTTGGGTCCAGACGGTCAAGGATACCGACGTCATATTGCTGGTTGATCAGTCGGATAGTTTAGGCACGCTACCAAAACAGCAAGCGTGGGAATTCGCTCGGGTCGTCAGCAAGCAGCCTGCTTTAAAGAGTGGCAATCATCGCTTGGGCGCAGTACTGTTTGGCAAAGAGGCAGGGGTCGAGCAACCTCTCACGGAGAATTCGGAACTCAGTTCACAGCCAGAGATGAAGATCGATGGCGCGCGGTCGCAGATTGGTGACGCATTAAAGTTTGCGAGTGCTCTTTTCGATCGCCCCGCGCATAGAAGGATTATCTTGATAAGCGATGGAGCTTCGACGGACGATGGTTGGCTAGATGTGGTAAATAGTCTCTATCAGCGCGGTATCGAGATCGATGTGGTAGAGGTGGCGCCCAGCGAATCTCAGGACCTCGTCGTCGAGCGTATCGAAGCTCCCAATCGCTCAGCACCTAAGTCACCGATACCCTTGACGGTAAAGTTACAAACGTTGCGAGCCAATCCCAAGCTTTCGAACTCGGGCCGATTGCAGATTCGTCGTATCAGTGGGACTCAAATCACGCAGATTGCTGAGATTGCTTTGCCCGATTTTTCTGAGAGCGAAGTGTTGACGTTGCAAGACACCTCGGCACCGGCGGGTATGCATGTTTATGAGGCCCTGTTTACTCCTGATGATCCGGCGAGCGATCTGTTTTCGCAAAATAACAAAGCTTCCACGATGTGCGAGGTTGTAGACAAGAACAAGGTCTTAATCATCACGATGCAAGCGGAACTGGAGAGGCTGAAAAAGCGTCTAAGCCCGCTTACCGATATGGGCTTAAGTTTTGAGCTGCGAACGGAAACAGAGACCTTTCAATCGATCGCTGATTTAATTCAATTCGACGCCGTTTGGATAGCCAACACACCTCGTATTCAGCAATCTCAAGAGGATTTGCCTATCGTAAGATTTAGCGATGAGCAATTGACCCAATTAAACCAGTACGTCAACGCATTCGGAGGTGGGCTATTCATGACAGGTGGTCCAAATGCCTTCGGAGCCGGTGGCTGGATGAATTCCCCCATTGAGGAAGCGATGCCGGTCAAGTTCAAGGTAGATGATGATCGCGTCGTAGCTAGCAGCGCACTGGCCTTGGTCATCGACAAGTCGGGTTCGATGGCTGGCGACAAAATCCTCATGTGTCAGTCGGCGGCGATCTCGGCGGTATCGATGCTTAACGACAGTGATTACATCGGCATTTACCCGTTTGATTCTGGACTTAGCTATCCGATATCGCTGCGGAAGGTGGGAAGTGATCGCTCTTCCCTGAATCGCAAGATTAAGCGGATCGAGGCTAGCGGCGGAACCGACATGTCTGAAGCTTTGGATTTGGCTTACCGGGAGTTGTCTCGCAACAATGCTTCCGTTAAGCATGTGATATTGCTAACCGATGGTCAAACTTACGGTAAGGATTTTGCCAAGCAAGCGGCTGGCATGAAAGCCAAGGGGATTACCACAACTGCTGTTTCCGTAGGGGCGGATGCGGATCGTCAATTGCTCATGTCCATCGCTCAGCGCGGTGGCGGTCGGTTTTACCAAGTCGACCGCAGCAACATGATCCCCAAGATATTTATCAAGGAAGCGAGGTTGGTTTCGAAACCTCTCATCCAGGAGTTTGATGGCGGAGTCGCAACGTTTCGCAACAAGTCGCACGAGATTGTGCAAGGTCTCGGACAGAGGACAGACTCGATAACGGGGCTTGTTTTAACGACACTTCGGGACAGCGTGTTGGCGGAACAGTTGGTTCGTTCTAATCAACCAGAGAAACCTAACGATAGCGTGCTCGCGGTTTGGCAATACGGTTCGGGTAGAACGGCTGCATGGACGACAGATTTAGGAGAACGCTGGGCTTCTGCGTGGGCAGAATCGGGGGAGATGGATCGATTGTTACTGCAAACGGTGCGTTGGATCGGCCGAGCGAGTTCGACCAATAACCACTTTCTACAGGTGAATACAGCATCGAGTATCGCGAAGCTCAGATTTCAGTGGGACCCGGATCTAGTCGACGTTCCGTCGACACTCCCTGCCATAATTGTCGGAGCGGGAACGGCGGAATCCTATCGAATCACGCTGCAAAGAACCGGTCCACGAACGTTCGAAGCCACCCAAGATGGTCTTCCCGACGGTAACTACGTTATCGCAATCGAACTCAAGGATTCCACCGGAGTGTTCCGGCAGGGATTTACCGTTTCCGATTCGAGAGAGTTTCAGATTAGTCCGCAAGCACACCAGTCTCTATTAAGTGCAGCGAAGCTTGGGGAAGATTCTATTGTCGATTCTATGAGTAGATCTGAGGCAATGGATTATTTGAAGAACGCTGGACGCTGGGTTTCGATTTCCGGCCCATCTACTTCCTGGGAAGGCACACCTATTTCAGCAGTCACACGACCAACCTCGACGCCGGATCGCAATTCTTCCTCCACATGGCCAACAATGCTTTTGGTGGCAGCTGGCGTTTTCTTTGCGGAATTGGTTGTAAGAAAGTTCGGGTGGGATCGACTGTTGGACTTTGGACGAGCCAGATCAATAGCCGAACGTACGATGGGCAAACCCCACAAAGAACGGCGTTATGAAGGTACTCGCGGTTCCGTTGAGCGACCTGCCGATGCGTTGGTTTTAACAACTGATGAAGATCTTTCGTATACAGCACGTTTGTTGCGGACAAAGAAATCAAACGTCGAAAAGTCAAAGCAGCATTAATTGATAGACCGCAGAATCGTTAAGATCGTATCAGTCGCACTAGGCGTTATAGTCTTTTTTGCCATTCTACCAACTTAGATTTATCGTCTTCACAAGCTAAATCTATTATTGTCAGCCCGAAAACGAGTTAACTGCCGCAATTCGTTTTTTTTAAGTATGACAAAACAAAAATGAGATCTCCCCTTACTTATACCGCAGTTACGATGCTCGTCCTTGTGACGAACGCATTGGCTATTGCGCAGTCGAGTATTAAACGGAGCATGAGTTTTGATACACAAGGGGTTTTATCCCCGTATTTGGCCACGGATGTCGCTACAGCGGAAATCGGTGTTTTGCGAGAAGTCTTTGTGAGACCTGGTGATTCCGTGAAACAGGGAACTCCCCTAGGCCGCTTGGATTGGGATTTACAACTCGCGTCTCTGCAAGAGGTTGAGTTGGAAGCATCGGCGATGGGCGCGATTGAAGTCGCTCGTCACGAAGTTGATTTTCAACAAAAACGTCATGATTCGCTTCTGCCTAGAGTCGAAAAGGAGATGGCAAGTCCTCAAGAGCTAGAACGATATGCAATGGAGCTCCGCATTGCGAAAGCTCGCCTTCAATCGCAACTAGAGGCAAGAATTCAGACTCAAGCCAGACTATCCAAAGCTCGAATAGCATTCGACGAACGAACAATCAAATCTCCCCACGAGGGGATCGTTGTGGAGCAGGTAACAGAAGTTGGAGAGTACATCGCAGGCACCAATCCTGTGCTGTTTAAGATTGTAGATATCACAAAGCTTCGTGCGAGATTCTCCGTTCCCCAGGAGTTAGCTGATCGATTCCGCAACAAGGAAACGGCGGAAATTCGGCTGCCCAGCAACGCGGTGCTTGAAGGGGAGATTGAGTTTATTGCCCCATTTGAGAGTCCGGAGGGGGGGGAGATTGAGATAACGATTCTCGTCGATAACCCGGCTGGATTGGTTCGCTATTCCAAGTGTTCCCTCGTGCTCCCATAGGATGTGGCAAAGACAGTGAAAGCTAACTCCCAACCCCGACCGACAACGTCGCAGCAGAAAGTTCCGGGTGCTTCTGAAGCATCCAACGGGAAAGAACCATCGAATGTGGAGTTTGTTGTTGTTGACTCTCTGCAGCAGTTGATCAATTCCGGTTGGAGTTTAGATCAGGCGCTGGAATTAGTCTCGCTGCCCAGCTCGTCGCCAAATCAATCGAAAACCAAACCGTCCGCAGATGGTCGACCTGAGCGATCTCGACGCGACGATTACTTAGTCAACGATATCGGGATAGTTGAGAGTCTGGAGACATTGCTTCGTGACTCTGAAGAGTTGGAACGCAGTATAGACCTTAATAAGCAAAAAATATCCAGCTTGGCGGCCCAGTCAGGCGCTAAGGAAAACAGTTCAGGGCCAGCAAAACAGAACACAGCTAACGTTGATGAGTCGCGAGAACTAGTCAATTTTTTTTCTGCCTCCTTTCTGGCTCATTGGACCAACGAGCTGTCGAAATTCTTCGAGGCCGGAGTTACTATTGCAATCCTTAATAGCCGAGGAAGGGTTTGCCATGTGCAGTACTCTGGCTGGGATAGTGCACCGTTCCGTATCCATAGTGATCTACTAAACAATGCCGCTCGAGTGAACGCAGTTCGCAGTTCGATTTCCAAATCGACAGGACTGTTTTCCAAAGAGCCGACCAAAAAATCGAACCCGCCGGGAAGCTCGGGTGGTCGTGACCCTCGAAATTCTGTTTGCGTTCTTCTGAATCGACTCAGCAAGAATGTTGGTCACGAACTCGCTGTCTTCTCACAAAAACTCAGTAACTCGAATGGACGGGTCGTCGTTTTTGTTGATTCATCGACGCTTGAAGTAGAACACATTGAGACGACCATCCAGACCTTGGAATGGAAGAACCGCATCCATGAACTCGATGCGTGGTTTTTAATTCAACGGTTTCAATGGAGCGTTCGACTAAGTGGTGCGATCGATTGGGTTCTAGCTCACCCAAAATCCATTCTTGGGATCTGCGCATTACTACTAGGTTTGCTGTTTATACCAGTCCCCTATTTTCCATCCAGGACTTGTGTCATCGAGCCAGAATCACGACAGCACGTTGTCTGTCGTGTCGCTGGGCGAATTGCAAGTTGTGACGTTCGTCCGGGTGACGTTGTCGTCAAGGATCAGTTGCTTCTAAAGCTGGATGA
The DNA here is from genome assembly GCF_052161605.1 of Brakhagea baltica. Classification (NCBI taxonomy): domain Bacteria; kingdom Pseudomonadati; phylum Planctomycetota; class Planctomycetia; order Pirellulales; family Pirellulaceae; genus Brakhagea; species Brakhagea baltica. The sequence continues at coordinate 4,968,685 of NZ_CP197409.1, forward strand.
CGAGCAGGTTCAACACGATCTCGCTACCGCCGAAGCTGACTATCAGCAGGCTCGAAAAAAACTTGAGGCGGCGTTGGCAAATCGACAGCAAGGCGAAGCCAGCTTGGCCAAGATGGAGATTCTTAAGGCGGAATCTAGGTTAATGAGTCTGAGAAGTCAGCTCAGAGACTTGGAAGTACGCGCCAGTTCGGCGGGCGTGGTCATCCAGGGAGACTGGAAGAGTAGTATTGGTATGCCTGTCAGCTTGGGCCAGAATCTTTTTGAAATAGCTGAGTTGACCTCTATGGTCGCAGAGCTTCATCTTCATGCAGAAGACCTTGGGCAGATTCAGGTGGGTGACTTGGTTTCGATTCGGGCAGACTCGGCCGGCACGCAGCGATTTAATGGGAGCATTGGACGCATAGAGCCTCGTGCCTCAGTTTCGGACGAAGGTGTCTTTTTTGTAGCGGATGCTTCTATTCATGACCCAGAGCAACTGCTGCGGCCTGGAATGAAAGCAGCTGCAAGAGTCAACGCCGGATGGCGAAGAATCGGTTGGCTTCTATTCTCAAGACCATATCGTTGGCTTTCTAACCAATGGATTTGGTAGCCTACAAGCAGGAAGTTTTGGCATGGAGAATAAACTACTACGTTTAAAGCCTGAGATTCGCTTTCGTGCATCTTCGACACGGAATCGTTTCGTCGCTGAAGACCGGCCTAATCAAAAGTTCTGGCGATTGGGATCGCTGGAATACGAGGTCTGCGCCCTCCTAGAAACCCCCGTTTTGATGGAAGATGTGCAGAAACTTGCTCCGAGAACCAGCCTAACGCTTTCCCAGGCAGATCCAGATCGCGTTTCCAAGGCAATTGTCTGGCTTATGCAGTCTGGCATAATTGAGTCCGTCGAAAACACCCCCGGTAAAACGACTGCCGACATGCCGTCGGGGGCACCTCCGTTTAAAATGTTCGATCCTAGTTTCTTTCGCATCCATTTACTCAGCGGAGAAACACTAGAGAAAATCGCTAAGCCATTCCTTTGGCTGGTGTCTTATCCGATACTGATCGTAGCGGTATCCCTGTGGGTATGTGCATTGGTGGCGGGCTATCAGAACTGGGAAAAGCTGGCCGCACTCAGTGGTAACCTTTTTGTGCCTGGTAGCCAATGGTGGTTCCTTATTGCGTGGACGATTCTAAAATTCGTTCATGAATCGGGACATGCCTTAGCATGTTTGCGAGTCGGAACACGACCATCATCTGCGGGCATTGGTTTTATATTCTTTACTCCCTCGCCGTTCGTGAACGCTACGAGTTCATGGAATCTTGAGGATCGTTGGTCGCGAATCTTGATTAGCGCCGCTGGGATTCTATTCGAAGCGACGTTTGCATGTGCTGCTTTGCTGCTAGCTTGCTGGTCAAATTCACCAACGTTGCAGTATTTGTGCATCTCTATCGTGACACTCGGAACCATCTCCACTTTCGCGTTTAACGGAAATCCGTTGTTGCGGTTTGATGGTTACTATATTCTGATCGATCTGATTGGGCGTCCGAATCTTTGGCAGGACGCTAATCGACTGATGAAGCAATTCTTCAAAGGGCTTGTTACCAAATCATTGCCGATAAACCAGTGGACTCCTCTGGTGTTGGGGTACGGTATTACGAGTTTCGGTTATCGAATTCTTACCTTAACGACAATTGCATGGGGACTGTGGGTGGCATGGGATGGAGTCGGACTAATTGTTGCAAGCGCATTCGCTGTGCTTTGGTTCGTTGTTCCCAAGTTTACTAAACCAAAGCAGTCTCCTGCTGGGGGGACGGAAACAAAACCTTCCTTCTGGCAGGAAGTCTCTTTTCCCAAACTGCTGAAACTTTCGGCCTTTGCGGGAGCGGTTGCTGCGTTGGGGTTCTTGCCGTCGCCATTTCAGATCTACTGGCCTGGAACAGTTGACTTTGTCGATCCTGTCGAGTTGCGAACAGCCGTTTCTGGGAGAGTTGAAAGAGTCTTCTATCATGATGGCCAGGGAGTCAGGGAGGGGGACGAGTTGATGAGACTTTCTAACCCAGAACTAGAGTTCGAGTTTCAACAGATCGAGCTCGATTGGAAACTCACCCAGGAGAGATGCAATTTACTCAGGGCACAACGTCGCACTACGGAGCTGAAGTTCGCTGAGGAGGATCTCGAAGCGAGCCATGTCCGCTATCAAAGCTACAAGGACAAAATTTCCAAGCTATCCATCCGCGCCCCTCGGGACGGGGTGCTGATGTTGAGAGGCTCTACCAATCTGCCCGGCATGTTTATCGAGGAGGGGAGTGCTCTTGGTCTGGTTGTTGACCCATTTCGATTGGAGATTCGAGCCAGCGCACCTGCGGATCGTTGGGATACTCTCTCGCAATCGTCAGGAGGAAGAACCAAGATCCACCTATTCAATGGTGAAGTGTGGAAAGGAGAGCTGATCCAAGTCCTGCCGCGGACGACCGATTTCCTGGAATTTCCCGCGCTCGCGGGATTGTATGGCGGCGTTCTCACGGTAAAGACAAAGAAGTCAGAAAACGGATCGGAAGAGCATCGTACGCTTGAGCCCCGTTGCCAGATGAGAGTCACCTTAACTCCCAACTCCTTTGAACGCTCTATATGGGGCTCAAAGCACCGCCCCAACCTACCGTCGCCTGGAATCTTGTGCTCCGTTAAGCTGGTGAGCGAGAGCGAATCCGCTTGGGGTACAGCAATTCGTTGGTTTAAAGCCGCATTGCGCGTACGATTTACGGAGGAAAACGCGACCGTCTGAGATCTCAGATTTGTGGCGTTGCTGAATTGGGAGGGTTGAGCTTTGTTGCCGTCCTTGACCTGACTTGATATAGTAAGTGACCTTCCGTTAACTTCCTTCCTTTTAGGAGAATTGTATGAGAACACTATTTCTAGGTGTTGCTTCTTTCGCGCTGGCTTTTGCTGGCATCACTTTTGCCGCCGATGTGGTGGATCTCAAGGACGTCAAGTGCTTGGTAAACCCAAAGGCTGCTGCTAAGGCTGACAAGTCCAGTGAATGGAAAGATGGCAAAGTATTCTTTTGTTGCTCCAATTGCCTTGGCAAATTCGAGGGTGACAAAAAGGCTATGGCATCCAAGGCCAATCACCAATTGATCGCTTCGAAACAAGTCGAGCAAACCGCTTGCCCAATGTCCGGCGGCGCCATCAAGGATGACAAAAAGGTTGAGTTCAAGGGCGCTACCGTTAAGTTCTGCTGTGGCAATTGCCTTGCAGCGGCCGAAAAGATGAGCGATGAAGAAAAGCTCGAAGGCTTGTTCGGCGAAAAGGCTTATGAAAAGGCAAAGTACACGAAGGTTGAAAAGAAGGACTAGTTCACTGCGTACGATTTTCGTAGCAAGTAAGCATTGTTGTCCTACAAAACGCATGGGGCTCGAGGAACCGTATTTGGTGACTCGAGCCCCATTTTTTATGGACACTCCTAACTAATTTGCTGCTGCGAATCTCACAATTCCGATAAATAGGATAGATTAAGAAATCCTGCTCTAAATCGCGTTGGTTGCGAGGATTATTTGTGGCCATTTGCATCCAGAATGGTAGAGGATTCCTTGCTAAGATCTCGAACGGATCCTAGGCCAGTAACGTAAGACGCGAAGTCACGAAAAGCTTCCCTTAACGTTAGGAGTTGCGATTGGAAAACGTGAACAGGAAACCTTTCCAAGGACTCAATCCCCAAGCCATAATTGGCGTGGGTAGCAACTCCATGACTGAACCACAGAAAGAGACGGTCTACAATAACCATGGGGCTAGTCCCGAGAGCCAGGGGCAATGGACGAGCGAAGAGGATTTCAAACTTAAGTATCCTCTCGTTTGGTGGGGGACACTGGTCGGTCCATTGCTTTCCAGTTTCGCGATCTTGTTGCTCGTTGCGATCATCTACGGCTGGTCCAGTGCAGCGAATCTAGCCATAACCGCAGTCTTAACATTCTTTTTGCTGGGCAAATTTGTCATACTAGGTGGGCGAATCGAGACTGGCAGTGAGTGGGCCAAATTTTACTCCCCGGAGCAACTCGCCGGGATGGTTCTGTATCTAGATATCATGACGGTTTGCGTACTCGTTTTCCATCTCGGTTTCTTATTCAAACTGCCCATGCTGGGGAAGAAACTAGAAGTCCTGGTAGCTAATGGTCATGCTTTGTTGGAAGCGACTCCCTGGATGAAACGCGCCACATTTCTAGGTTTAATACTCTTTGTCATGACCCCATTGGCATCGACCGGCAGTGTTGGTGGCTCGATTCTCGGGCGTTTACTAGGGATGAGTCGACTTGGTACGTTCATCGGAGTCGTTCTAGGTAACATTTTGGGAATACTCGCCATGTATTTTGGTGGCGAACTGTTCATGAAGTTAGTCGGTAAAGACAATCCGATTGTGGCAATTATCGGAGTCGGCATCCTGATAGCAGCCCTTTATTATCTAAATCGTCGGTATCAGGCAATCGTTAAGCGGTCGAAACCGGCAGAAACACAGTAGGTCTCTCCCACCTTGCGGCAAGATGCGGTTTTTAGTCTATTTCCGGGTGTGTTGCGAATGGTCAACGTAGGATGAAGACAGCCACGTTCATGTAGATGACAATCCCCATAATATCCATGATGCCAGCAATGAATGGATTGGCCATCAAGGCAGGATCCAGCCCAAGTCGGCTGAACATGAGGGGGAGCATTGAGCCGGCCAGACAGCCTAGCAGTACCACCAACACAATTGTGAGTGGTATCACCAAGATCGCGGTCCACGTCGGCGCAAAAAAGAATCCAATGATGGCACCGATAATCGATAGAAACCCACCGAGGGTCAGCCCCATCGCCCCTTCTCGCAATAGAACTTTGGCCCAGTCGCGGTGCGTTAGTTCGCCGCTGGCTAATGCAGTGATCACCAAGGTGGCCGCTTGGTTACCGGAGTTTCCTCCCGTGCTAACGATTAATGGAATCAGCAACACGATCCACTGATACTTTTCCAAGCTATCTTCGTAATTTTTCAACGCGAACGCGGTAAACATCGCCGTCACGAACAGGATCGTAAGCCACATGCCCCGCTTCCAACTAAGCGATACCAAACCAATTCGCAAGTAATCTTCGCGCAACGGGGAGACACCGGCGAGCATCTGAGCATCTTCCTGGAGCTCTTCGCGGACGACATCGATAACGTCGTCGTGTGTGATAATCCCCACCAGCTTACGATTGGAATCCACGACCGGAATGGCGAGCAAGTCGAAGCGTTCGACTTTTTGTGCAACCGATTCTCGGTCCTCGTCCACCGTTGCGCTCAAGATGTCGGTCGCCATGAGCTCAGAAAGTCGCAGATTGGACTTCCCGAGCGCCGATATCAATTGGCGTCCGGAAACCACTCCCAGTAATCGATCATCGACATCCACTACATACAAGTAGTAAATTGTTTCTAAGTGTTCGGCTTGTCGGCTAAGTTCTTCAACCGCTTCTCGGACCGAAAGGTGTTGTCGCAGACAAGCCACCTCGGTGGTCATGATCGAGCCTGCTGTCCCCTCGGCGTAGGAATTGAGCCGCTGGACCTCTCGACGTTCATTGGTTGGCAAAAGCGCAAGCAACTCAGCAGCTCGGTCACTTTCAAGCTCTTGGAGCATATCGACTCGATCGTCTGCCGGAAACTCAGCGATAAGTCCCGCGATTTCCTGAGCGTTTTGCTCACTCAGGATTTCCATCTGACGATCGTGCTCGAAGTAAAGAAATATCTCGGCCGCCCGGCTGGGATCAACGTGACTCAGGACTCCCCATGCTTCATCGGAGGTAAGGCCCTCCATGAATTCTGCTGTTCTTGCCGGGTTCAGCGCTGTCCCGAATTGCTCTAGTTGCTCATGGTCTTTTTCAGCGAGCATTTCCCGAAGTTCTGGCAAAAACAAAGTATTGACCACGGTACTTGCTCAATTTCTCGAAGGGGGATCTAAGTTGCACAAAATTCAAATTGTTCAATCACAAAATTCTAGGGGAAATGGCCATTGCGCCAAACCTGAATCTGTAACAATTGGGACTGAGTTACTCGGGGTGAACCGTTACCGTGACTGTGGTCCGGTCTGCTAATTGTTCAAACGCTTCTTGAAGTTGCGTTTTCGTCACCCGCTTGTAGTGGGCCGCCACTTCTGCGACCGTTTCGTATTGCTCTCGTTTGAGCCAAGCGCCACCTACCGAAAACAATCGGTTGCTCGGTCGTTCGGAACTCAAGATCAGGCCTGAGCAAATTTTGTTCTTGGCAAGTTCGATTTCGCGATCCGTGATCGGTTGTTTTACGCCGCTTGCGAGGATGGACTGAATCGTTTCCCAGTTACTCTCGTGCTGCTCTGGAGCGCAGGTTGTGAAGATGGAAAACAATCCGCAATCGTCAAACTCCTGAGTGAAGACAACTGCCGATTCAGCGAGTCCATTATCGACGAGCTCCCAAAAAAGTCGGCTACCTGAGTCGTCTCCCAATATCGAGGCTAACACTCTCAAGACATGTCGCGACGAATCGCTGCTCGAGACGCCGGGCGCGTGTTGCAATGTGTATTGTTGCGTTGCAGGTGGGTGTATTAACTCGATCTCGGACTGCGATGCCTTTGGACGTTGCAGGGAGCGGGATGTATCCATCGAATGCCAATCTGCCGTCAGTCGTTTTGCTGATTCGACTAGCTTATCGAACTGCACGGCACCCGTTGCTACAAGTGTTAGATTGTTTGGGGCATAGCGAGCCTCGTGATAGGCTCGCATCGAAACAGGATCGAGAGCCAAAACGGTCTCCCGCGTACCTAGCACTCGCCGCGATAACGGATGTTCCCCAAAGAAAGCTTCCATGGCACGCTCGACTGCACCATAGGGGGGCTGGTCATCGTACATGGCGATCTCTTCGATGATGACTTGTTTCTCGGTTTCAAAGTCGTCGTCTCTGATGGCGGGACGCATGATGTCGCTTAAAAGTTCGAGCGCATGCTCCTGATTCTCGGGCAATACGCTCATGTAGTAAACGGTCTGCTCTTCGCTGGTGTAAGCGTTTGACTGTGAGCCGAGATCATCGAGTTCTTGATTGACATCTTCGGCTGTCCGCTTAGCTGTCCCCTTGAACACCATATGCTCCAAGAAATGGCTGACTCCTGCCATTGCCGGAGTCTCGTCCCGCGAGCCAGTCTTTACAAAATAGCCTATCGATTCACTAAAGGCAGCGGCGTTGATCTCCGCAATAATCTCCAAGCCATTGTCTAACTGAACGCTACGAAATTCCATTTGGCAGCTCCAAGGGTTCGGGACCAATTGTGACCATCGACCAGTTTGTAGGGGGATAGCGATCAAAGTGATCGAGCAAGCTCTCACAGGTCAGCTTTTCAACTTCTCGAAGCACCTCTGATCGCGTAGGTAGTCGTTTCAAGTAGACCCAGTCGTAAGCGATCTGAGAGCTTCTGGCGGAACTGCTCTCCTGGTCCATAACCAAGGAGGTACGAACGCGGGACTTAAGTCGAGACAGTTCGAGCGGGTCGATACCTTGGCGAAGCAAATTGATCGTCGAGATAGTGACATCGAGAGTTTCCTGCGCTCTTGCCGCAGTCGTCCCTGCATAGCACATGACGCTACCGCAGTCATGTAACGAATGGGAGGATGCCGAAACGGAATAGACTAAGCCTCGTTTCTCACGAACCTCTGAAAACAAACGCGAACTCATCCCATCGCTCAAAATTCCAACCAAGCCGCGGCTCTGATAGTACTCTGGGTGTTGATAAGAGACAGCATCGTAAGCTAGGGCGATGTGAGTTTGCTGACTGTCGTGCTCGACATGGACAACATTTGGCGTGGCTTTCACCCGTGGTTGATGAATGGCAGGATCCCCTGTCCAGTCACCTGCCATGCTCTCGACCAGTGCCTTAAGCTCATCCCACTTAAAATTGCCAGCTACGCTGAGCACCGCTCCTTTGGGGGAAAAGTGCTGGTTCCAATGCTCCCGGCAATCTTCAAGACTGATGGAGACCAACCCCTCTTCTGTACCGAGCGAGATTCTTCCATAGACCTCGCCGAATCGGGCCTTCTTAAGCTCCGTGAAGCATTTTTGCGAGGGATCGTCCTCTAGCGAAGCCAGCTCGAGCAAACTCGACTGCCGCGCCTCCTCCATTTCCGAATCAGGAAAATGCGGTTCCCTCAGAATCGAAAATGCAATTCGCAAGGTTGGCTCCAGGACACCTGCCATGCAAGCCATGCTAGTAGAAGAATGAAACGTGCTCACACTGCTCGAGCGATCAACTCCTAGGAAATCCAGTTCCTCAACGATAGCGTGGCTGTCTAGGTTTCCAGCACCTCGTTGCATCATTTCAAAAGCTAATCCTGCAAGCCCCTTGCGATCGGTGGGCTCATCTGCCGTTCCCACCGGAATAAGCAAGGTAAAGGCAACCGATTCCAACCAAGGCATAGGTTCCCCGAGTAGAACTAAGCCGTTGGGAAACTCATGTTGGAAAATGGATTGCTCCATACGCGATAAATCCTGTAAAACTAGCGGAATTGCAAGGGATTCGAGACCACGTCTTAGCGAGTCGTGGCAAAAGATAGGTTTCTTCGCCCTTCTGTGGCCAGCGGATCGCCCCCTTAATCGAAAAGTATGTGATGCCTAGTCCGAAAACGAAAGCCGAAATACCCAATAATTGGTGCCACCCAATTTTCGGTGCATTGTCTTTGCCTTGGGCAAGTCGTGCATTTTAGTATTTGATCTTTGACCATTCCCCATCAAACCGCTTTCAACCGCGGATTATGAGCGCAGTGTGCAAAGGGAAACCCGGAATAATAGAGAAATGGCGAGGGAAACCTAGGCTTAGGCCTCCGAGAAGTCACCGGAAACGCGTGAGAATCCAGACGGTTGGTTTCCGGGGAGTCTTTTTCGTGTGTTGAAGAGAGGCTGGAATTTACCTAGCTGAAACAAGCTGCGGCTCGCCGCTGGCCCCTGTGCCAACGCTTGCCTATCCGCTCCGCATCACCCGACATGGACTCCGTACCTCCGACGCAGCGGCTAAAGTACTTCTTGAAGTTCCACACCAAGTCCGAAAGCATCTCCGGCACCACGCCACATGCAATCAACGCGTCGCTCAGCGGCTTCGGCAACGCAACCGTACCCGCACTCGGCTTGTTCTCGGCTACCCAGCCAAGCAGTTTCTTGTAGCTGCTCCAGTCGATTCGAAGAAACCCCCTATCACTTGCTCGCAGGCCGTCACGATGCACTTGCGGGTCGCTTGACAACACTCCCGACCCTAAACATAGCGGAGCAAGCCAACTGTCTCGAGGCACCTGTTTGGTGGTCCCCTTCTTCTTGGCCTTGTGATCCTGGCGTTGCTCGGCCAGTGACTTGCCACGCTGAGCCACCGACTCTTCGTGCGTGATCGGTATTAAATCGAATGCCGCCGAAGGAATCTGCTTTCCCTTCTCCGCTTCGATGCGATCGTAAACCGACGTATGCACCGATTTCTCGAGACTCTCGGCCAAGGCAGCTCGAATCGGATTCAAGTCCACATACATGGCGCAAGCCAACAAACCCGCATCATCGACGATACGTTGCGCTTTGAAGCGTCCTTCCCAGAACCGGCCGGTGCAGTTATCCTGTCGGTTCGCAAAACGAGCAATCGGCTCGGCTAGAGCACGCATGAACCAAGAAATATCCGTCAACCTCGTCCGAATCTTGGCCAAGAGTTCCGGATCGGCAAGAACCCGTTGGACATCGGATTGCGATGGTTCGGCCAAGTGTTCTTCGAGTCTGCGTCCTGGGAAAACGCGAAGCCAGCGGATGGCGACTTCTTCGTCGGATAGGTTGGCTAGCACATCCGGTCGATTGCGTAAGATGACATGTAGGTGGTTAGAGAGAATCGCATAGGAGAGGATATCGATAGCGAAGACCGAGGCGAGTGCTTCGAATCTGCGACGAATCCATTCCCTGCGGTAGGAGTAATCGACCCCCGAATCGGCATCGAAACCGGCCAGAAAGGCACGGCGTACGCACCGCTGCACACAATGCACTACCGCGATCTCGTCATGCCTGAACTGTTCTGTGCGTAGTGGTCTACCCATGAATGGACTCCTCTAGTTAGTGGGACATTTTCCAAATGATACCGGGGGGTAAAAAACAGTCAAGTAAAAGATGGATGGCACCATATTATAGAAAAGGTTCGGATTGGTTGACCTGGCAACGCGGGAGAACTATAACGATTGTGTGTCTTCGTTTTGTTTTCGCAGGATTGATACTGCAGTGAAGATCCTGCCGCTTAAAGTGAAATCCTATGCTTTGCTCGCATATTGCCTGGTTCCGATTTGCTCTCGTTTCCGCAGTCTTGGGGGGATTGAACCCTTGGGCCTCCTCTCTTTGCGTCGGGAATGATGCTTCCCCGAACAACGCAGGCGTTAACGCGTCGAACAATTTCGTAAACACCTTAGAAACGGAGGTGCTGTCGGACTTCAGCGCTGAAGAAGGAAGCGAAAAGAACTTGCTCTGGAAAGCCAAATTGGGGCGAACGTCCTACGGAGGCCCAGTAATCGCCGGAGGCCGTATTTTCGTAGGCACCAATAACGCTTCTCCCCGAGATCCCGCAATCGAAGGGGATCGAGGCGTGGTCATGTGCTTTGACCAAAAATCTGGCGAGTTCCTGTGGCAATACACTCACGACAAGCTGCCTGGTGCTGAGATGGATTACCCTGAGCAAGGTGTTGTATCCAATTTGGCTGTCGAGGGTGATTATGCTTGGTATGTTAGCAATCGGTGCGAACTCGTTTGCCTCGATGTTCGGGGGGACTCAGAGAATCCAGGCCAAGGTAAGCTGGTTTGGTCCTTTGATATGATGAAGGAACTAAACGTGTTCCCATGCCAACTCGCCGTGAGCTCCCCCTTGATCGTAGGCGATCTGGTGTTTGCAGTTACAGGCAATGGTTGGAATATCGCTACCAATCCGTGGACATTTCCCGCTCCTGAAGCAGCTAGCTTTGTCGCCTTGAACAAGAAGACTGGCAAATTGGTTTGGCAAGATAACTCGCCGGGCAAAGAGGTTATGGAGGGACAATGGACCAGCCCCGTCTACGCCGATAACAATGGTAAGCCATTGGTTATTTTCCCGGGAGGTGATGGCTGGCTATATGCGTTCGACGCGATCAGTCCAGATAAACCTGTCTGGAAGTTTTTCTGCAATCCGCAAAGTTCTGTTTACGACCATTACAACAAACGCAAATCCGACCGATGTTATTTTATCGCTTCTCCCGTAGTTCACGATAACAAAGTTTTCATCGGGGTTGGAACCAATCCAGAGGACGGATCGGGCGTTGGGCATGTATGGTGCATCGATGTCACAAAACAAGGAGATGTGTCGCCTGTCAACGATAATTTTGATCCCGCAGCCCCAGAGAATAAGGACTCTGCGCTCGTCTGGCATTATGGTGGGAAGCTCCCAAAGAAGGGGCAACGAGAATACAAGGTCGGTCGAGTGCTTAGCAATATTACGGTCGCCGATGGGTTGGCATACGTCGCAGAACAGGAAGGTTACTTTCATTGCTTGGACGCAGAAACCGGCGAACCTCTTTGGATCCATGATATGCTGACGAGCACATGGGCCACCCCATACGTTGTGGCAGGCAAAGTGTTCGTTGGGACCGAAGATGGAGATCTCTTGGTCTTTGATCACGGTCGTGAAGCCTCCGAACCAGAGGATCTTTACATGGGCTCAGCTGTCAAGAAAGGAATCAACGTGACGGATGGTGTTATCTATGTTCTCACTGATTCGTTCCTGTATGCCTTTGGAAAGCAATAGGTTGTTGCGTCGGCCACGGTTTCGCTTCTGATTGAGCAGCTTAGCGATTGTGCATCGCTAGTTGCTTGTTTGGTCTGGCTGCAATTCTGGATAAAAGACTCCCTAATGTCCTCATCTCGCTTTCATTGAGGCAAGACGATATGGCTTGCCGGACCGGGTCGCTGGCCTTCCAAACAAGAATTGATCTGCCGTCAAATCATAGTTCGACAAGCAGTTGTCGGTTTCTCGATGGAGAGCAAAATAGGCGGCTCGCAAAGCTAGCGGTAGCTTTTCTGGTTCCATCAATGGCTCTAGGTTCACGGGTAGGGTTCAACAGAGGGGAGGGGCTGAGCGTATCGAAGGAGGAATCAGTCCCAAAGCGAATTGAGAGACTGAATGACTTGAGTATAGCAGGATTGGTTGACGCTAAGGTTACCGAGCCGATAATGTGGCAGGGGCGGAAACGGGATATCTGAAATGAGAGAGTCAGTTTGATGAATAGCAAGTTGAACCACGATGAAAGAATTGCTAGTATGACATTTTCCTCGGTCTACCCTCACTACGTAAACAAAGTGGAAAGGAAAGGTAGAACGGAAGGCGAGCTTCAACAAGTGGTAGCTTGGCTAACGGGCTTTAATGAAGAGGAACTCCAATCAGAAATCGATCAGCAATCTACATTTGAGGAATTTTTCTCGAGGGCCAGATTAAATCCTAATGCGAACTTGATCACCGGTACCATTTGCGGGTACCGAGTGGAAGTGATCGAAAATCCGTTGACGCAGAAGGTTCGATATCTTGATAAGCTGGTAGATGAGTTGGCTAAAGGCAGAAAGATGGATAAAATTCTTCGGAGTTAATCTTTTCTAGTTCTAGCACTCTTTGGTATGCGCTCGATTCCCATTAGGTTTCGAGCGACGCAAGTCGTTGTAAATAAATTCGAGACGCATTGCCGCCCCAGACTAGATTCCGATCTGATTCCGGCATGGGCGAAAGCCAGTCGGATACGATACCAACCCAATCGCTATACTGAGCCGCGAGCTGAATCACCGGCCAATCAGATCCGTACAGAATTCGGTCGGGGGTAAACTGCTCGCAAACAAACTCCCAATAGGGTTTTAGTTGATCGATGTTCCAGTTCGTGTGCTCTGCTTCGGTAACCATCCCCGAGAGCTTTACGCAAACGTTTGGTTGTTTTGCCAATTCCGTTATGCCTCGTTGCCAAGAATCAATTTCGCCATCGCGAATCGCTGGTTTAGCAATATGATCTAGAACAAACGGTTGTTCAGGAAAAGCCTCTACGAGTCGAATCGCATCAGGCAACTGATGTGCGTAGATCAGTAGATCGTATACCAATCCATGCTGATGAAGAGTCGAAATTCCTCGGCGAAACTCGAGGCCAGCCATAAAGTTGGGATCGGTTTCGTCCTGCACGACGTGTCTTACGCCCACCGCTTTGGGGAGTCTAGCAAAACTTCTCGTTTGGGCTTCGACCCCAGGATGCCGTAGATCGATCCAGCCAACGATGCCTTTGATAATGTCGTGCTCTTCTGCCAATCGCGACAGGAACAAGTTTTCGTTCAACCTTTGGCGAGCTTGGACTGCGATCGAACCATCGATTCCGTGCGGTTCGAGGACAATGCGTAAATCCTCGGGGCCGAAATCGCGATGGATCGCAGAACCGACCGGAATCCATGGATAATCCAGGCTGATGTAGTTCCAAAAGTGTTGGTGCGAATCGATCCGCATTACGTCCTAACCCCGACGCTGAGTAACAAATTGGCCCAAATTGCTTGGTCAGCCGTTTGGATCGTCAAGACATGGTCGTCCGACATGACCGCATCATAAAAATCCCATTTCATAATCGGCTCTAGGTCACGCTTGAAGGAGGCTTGCTTCATGATTTGCCTGTACTCTGCCCAGACCGGAGGATCCGTTTTCAATGCGTATTCGTCCGATGGATCGATGCCCATCGTGTGAATGTGATCAATCGGCAGGATTTCCAGCAGTGGTTTGAGAACCTGTGCAACCGTCGGAATGCCTGGTGTTAACTGCAAGCAAACGACATTGGCATTTCTTCCCTTTTTGGAAGAGGCAGGATAATTTCCGTCGGCGATCAAAATCTTGGCGTGGTGACCTGCGCGAGCAGCCGCGCTGAGGATCTCTGGGTGAAGAAGGGAGGATTTTAGCATGGTTGGTTTCGTTCGTTGATTAGTGACATGGTTTTAGCAGAAGGTCTTTTCCGTCACCACCAGAGTCGCGATTTTGGGTCTCGTTGGTATTGGCGGTATAAAAGGGAATCTGGTTCTTGTTTTAGTTGGGCTCTGGCCATCAGTCCGGCGACTGCTCCCGCGACAAATCCGCCGATGTGGGCTAGATACGCAACCCCGCCCGCCTTGGAGCCGAGCGAGCCCCAACCGCCGAGGAATTGCGTGATGCCCCACATTCCCAGGACGACGATCGCGGGGACTGTGATGATCTGAAAGAAAAAGATAACATTGATTCGATTGTGCGGGAACAACATTAGATACGCCCCCATTACGCCTGAGATAGCACCTGACGCACCGAGCATAGGAATGACGCTGCCTGGAGACACAACGATCTGTGCGATACTGCCCACCAAGCCCGATACCAAATAGAAAATCAGAAAGCGAAAGTGCCCGAATCGTTGCTCTACATTGTTACCAAAGATCCATAGATAGAGCATGTTGCCAACAATGTGCCCCAGACCGCCATGCATGAACATGGAGGATAAGAGTGTAAACCAAATGAACGATGGCCCGGGAGCTTGTGGGATGGTGACATAGTTGCCTTCTATGGCAATTGTTACAGGCTCAACCAGATCGATACCGGTGATTAATTCACGTGGAACTACGCTCCAGCCATATGTAATTTGGGGATAGAGCCACTGCAGGCAGAAGACGACAATGTTTATGGCTAGCAGGGTATGTGTTACGTAAGAGACGATCGTTACGTCGCGGTCGTCATCGCTAATCGGAAAGAACATCGTCGCAACTCCTAGCTTGCTAAGCGGATAGGAGTTGGGAATTCGAGCACAAATTGCGTTCCGCGACCGACTTCACTTTGGACTCCGATTCGACCACCGTGAGCCTCTACAATCTTTCTAGCTGTTGGTAACCCGAGGCCAGACCCGCCATGTTTGGTTGAGTAAAACGGTTCGAACATACGCATCGCAGTCACTTCATCCATACCGCATCCGGAGTCGATCATCTCGAGAGCAACCCCTCCAGGTATGGAAAAGGTTCGTACTAGTAACTCACCACCGTCAGGCATCGCTTCGATCGCATTCTTGACCAGATTGACCAAAGCGGCTTGCAGCGAGTCACTATGGAGCTTGATGTTCGGTAGATTGGGATCCAAGTAGATTTGGAGATGGATTTCGGACTTGTCAGCCTGAGCCCGAAACAGATTGATAACTCGCTCGATTTGCTCGTTCAGAGAACCAACCGTCATTTCCAAGTCTCGCATCCGGGCGAACCGCAGAAAGTCTCGCAGCAGGCCTTCGAGTCGATTGCATTGCTGCCGAATCATATCCACCTTGGTGATGGCCCGCCTCTGGCCAGGGAATGGCGACTCCTCTAGTTCCTCGCAAAGCAAATCGGCGTTCATATGAATAACCGACAGAGGGTTCTTTATCTCATGCGCGAGCGACCCCGCTAGCTCGGCGAGTTCGTTGTATTGGGTCCTTAGGTCTTCTAAGGCCTGCGATTCTTTTGATTTGGTTGGATCGTCGTACATACGTGGGTTGCTTAGCTGTCCCGATGGTTTTGACAGATGATTGTAGCGATCTTTCTCGCGAACGGCAGGAATCATTTTGGTTCCGGCGCTCTACGCGAAATGCTTATAAACACAGCAAACGAGGTCTCATCCCGAATTCGCCGCAGGAGTAAACTCGCGGAGTGCTTGCTGAAGAGGATCGAACCCTTCTGGCCCGAATCCCAAATGGTGATGTTTGGTCCAGCCCTCGGCGTACTTACACGGAAGCGTGTTCAGCGTGGCAACTTCTGCTGCCAGGTCCAGCATGGTTTGCAGGTATGAGTTCATCTTCTGGGAACTTTGGAGCCATTCCTGCTGCGACTTGTGACATTCCAGCATGGCTAGTTTTTGCGGGATTACGTTGTCAATGTCCACGCAGAACTCAGGCTGGTGGATCTTTCCATCGGGAGTTCTGTTGCCGTGCGGCTGTGCGTGGTAGATCGCAACATCTTGCTGGACAACGGGTGATGCAGGTAGGGTTTTAAAATTGGGAACGGAGCGGGAAAAGGCAGCCGTCACCGCCAGCCTGCATGTTTCCATGTGGTCTTCCATGTAGTCGAATCGTGCATGAGTCAGGATTACGCTGGGGTTTGCGACTCGTACAACAGAAGCGATTCTCTTCAAATTCTCCAGGTTGTAGAAAACCTCGAGATCGTTGCAAATTGGTGGATGGAACGTTGCGTCAAGGAGTTTGGCTGATTGGCGAGATTCTTCGAGCCTAATCGCGGCAGTCTCCTCTGGGCCCCATAGGGTCGATCCACAGCAACCGTTTGCGACATTGATGTAATGTACTGACCAGCCTAGTGCCTTTAACCGTAGCAATGTGCCTGCAGATACAAATTCTATATCGTCCGGGTGTGCAAAAATCGCAAGTACTGTTCGATTCATAGTTTCATTGGCAAATGAAAAGAGCGAGTGACTGCTACTCGCAGAACTCGCTCATGAAAGATACCAAAAATATGTTCTTGTCCGACGACTTTAGTCAAGCGAACTAGGCAACAACCTTCGACCTCGCGTCTCTTGCTCCGCGACTCAAAACATCACGCAATAGAGGAGAGTAATCCTCGTAGCGGGATTCGTCCGATGGTCCGTCCGAATACTGATAGATCGCGTCTCGAGGTTTCCCCCCTAGCGAGATCAACGTACTGGAGACAGTTCCATAGTCCGCACCTCTTAATACCATGTTGGCACGATTGGCGGGATTGGGAGCACGAGCAAACACTCGACTTGCAACGGCCAAGAACTTGACCGGCGAATCCAATGTTTGCAAGGTCAATAGTCGGCTAGCTAACTGAACCCTTTCATCACGAGGGTCGTTAAGATTGCGCCCTCCGATGATATTGAGTCCCGGACGCATATTGACGACTTCGTTTTCGGTTTCGTGATGAATCACAAAACCATAATCGCGATCAGCGATCACCATGTTGCAAGCTTCGAATTGATGCTTGCTCAACTCCTCCAAGGCTTTATCGAGACACTCACGCGCTGTCAGCCCCTTGAGTGATTCCTTGCATAGTAACCCGCGAGAGCGGTTGCTACCCAAAGGCTCAAGAACCCGTCGGTTGCAGAGACCAACTAAGACGCCGTGTTGATTGACTCCAAGCCAGGTTCCACCGCTGCGTTGGTCGGTGGGGCAAAGAATTCGGGGCTTGCCAGCTTGAATGCTGGGCCCTGAACTTCGTCGATCGTAAAACTCCTCTCTATTAGATGCTACAAGAATGGGACTCTCAGAAACTACGCAATATTGAATGGCCAGTAAGCACATCGCAAATGTCGCACTTTCTAGGGTTGGAGCTAGAGAATCGAATCACGGCTAATGGCATTTAATTGCGCATACAGGGCTCAATTACGTGATTCGCGACCGTCATTAATCTAAGCTGACCGGGACCTGTAGTCACCCCCTCTTTTGGGGGTGTGCTAGCATAAATTGTGGAATACTTGTTGTTTTCTCGTTGGCCTGTGGGGGATGAGTAGTTCAGGAAGGATAGGCTAAATGGTTTTGGGCCGCGATTCGACCGCAAAAGATCGAATCGCCACCCTGAAAGACAGCACTCTCGCAGTTTCCTGCTCGCCACGCAACCGAAACGCTTACTTCGTTTCCTCGGGTGCCAACACGAAGCTCTGAATCAGCCATCCCTCTTCACTTGACGTAGAGACAGTCCCGGCAGGCATAAAATAGGAGCGTATCTGGGAGAAGGGAGGGAGTGCTTTCCCATCGATTTTTTGCTGCTTGTCTTTGTTCTGTTTCTTTGGATCTAGAATTCGGTCAAGAATCGCGGCGGCGACGCTGCGAGAGGAGGTTAACTCTCCGCTGCGGAATAGCTCATACTGCATCTCGAACGACTTGTCGGTGCGATCGATTTGCATCAAGCTGTGCGAAGAGTCACCAAGCAGAGTTCGCATTTCTTTTGCGGCTCGTGCGACGTCTGGTTCTTCAAACAGAGATTGCTCGTTTTCTTTTACCCGATTGATGGTCTCGACTAGTAGTTCCGCATCTGATGCAAATAGGAAGTAGCCATCGACAACACTGATGGCCCATTGGTCGAGCAAGGGGTCGTCGGCGTCATCGTCATCAGTCACCGTATTGTTGTTCGCGGCCTTTTTCGTACCAGATGCAAAGTCTAGTTCGATCTCCACCTCGTCTTCATCGTTGATGAACGACCAAATTCGATATTTGGTATCTGGCACATCGAGTGGTTGACCGTTCGGTTCGTTACTGCCGTACCGCTCGATGATCTCTGCGAACTTCTCATCGGGATCGTTTAGTTTCACTGCGACCAGAGATCGTTTGCTGTCTGGGGTTATGGGCTCTGCGATCTCGGTGACGATAAAATATTGGCTGGTTAACAGCGGTAGAACTTCTTTGACAATGTCGATCCGAGGACCTTGGATGTCGGTTCGAATGCCTTCGATGACCGACTCGAAGGTTCCCTCTTGGTTCGCATAGCCATCCACGAGAAACTTGAATCGTGGGAAGGCCTCTTTCAAGTCCCACGAAAATGCCGTCACTGCAGCGCTGTCGTGGCTTAGCCAAGACGGCACGTCAAACGCCTCTACATTGGGAAAAGTTAATATTTTCACAGGTTCTTCGACAGGCTGCTCCAGCTTGATAAACCCATTATGGATCATGTCGTATTGGCTGGAGGAAAAGTCGACTTTCCCAACGACGCATCGGATGGCCCCAAAGCCTTGATCCGTCAGTAACTTTAAGACGTCAGGTTGGCTCTTTCTTGGGCGTCCACCAACCTCCCGAAGAAGCTTTACCATGCCTAGTGGGTTGACGAAGTACTCGACATCGGCATCCTCCATCTCGGGAAGCTTGAAAATGGCATCCTGAAAAGTCTTGGAATCCACCAAACTATCTTTTTTGTCGCCAGACTGTGCTTCGAGCAACTCCTTCATGGTTCGCTCATCATCCGATGCGATCAGTTGGCCCTTACTTATTGCGTAGTACGACTGCAACAAAACCTTTGGGTTTAGCGGAGACGCCCACTGGTAGCGTGTAACATCAGTATCAAGAATCTTTACCGTGCTCTCGGATGCTTCTCTGCTTTTGAGTTCTTTAGCGACTCGCTTCAAGAACTCCTCTGCCTGAAACTGCCTGCTCCCAATGTCGATAACGGCTGCAACGGAGTAAGGTTTGTCCCCCTCACGAGCAATCCATCCGATCGCCGTTTGTCCATCGGATATTGCATCGATATCTTCGACGTCGACACTGAGTTGCCAACCTGCATCGCTCAAGCGAGAGCGGATGTCATCCCGTTGCGAGTTCCAGAAGTTCTGAAGCTTTGAGTCGGTTGCCAGTTTTCCAAATTGCGTCTTGGCCCACGCATCCACGAATCGAGTCGTGTCTGGTAGACGAAGCAACGCTTGCGTGGTTGCAGGAAACATCTTGTGGGCTGGAACGGAAACCATTTCGTTGGAATCTCCAGCGTAGACCATCGAGGATGTGAGTCCGAGAGCAACTGCAACTGCGAGACGACGAACAGCGTGATAACGAGATCGGTAAACTCGCATTCTTGAGTTCCTCACCGATAACCTCCTGTAAACAAAATATGTGGAAAAGCGAATAGTCAGTCCGTATTACTCGTTGTATCGTATCGGAAAATCTCCCAGAATGGAAACCCGGGTTGGGGGGCCTTTCGTGGATAGTCCCCTAAATCCGAGCCTTTCAGCGCCCCCCTCCTCCTCGACCGAGTCCTTTGTATTCATGGCTAAAGACGAAGAAGTTCTGGTGGTTCCGTCCAAACTTTTGGATCAGATCGGCTTTTTTAGCGGTTTCCAGCCCAACGTCGACCGTTATCTCAATGCGTTGCTGGATCGGACCAACCAAACCTTCCTCCCACGAAGCATTGTGGAGGATGACCCCTCCTACAAGCAGCTGATTCCTTACGTTATCCTGGAGCACAGCGACGCCAATACCACCAAAATCTTTCAATACACGAGGGGTAAGGGGCAGGGGGAAGCTCGGTTGCATGCCCAGAAATCGATTGGCATCGGCGGTCACATATCGATCGAGGACGCTGACGGTGACGACTGGTACACAGCAGGAATGCAGCGAGAGCTGTCAGAAGAGGTGAAAATCGACTGCGGTGGCCAGCAGAAAATCGTCGGACTGATCTACGATGACACGAGCGACGTGGGACGCGTGCATTTGGGGGTTGTCCACATAATGCAGTTGCATTCGTGCAAAGTTAGTTCCGCCGAAATCGACTTGGAGTATGCTGGGTTCAAACCCATCGAGGAGATTCGCACCGAACTCGACCGCTACGAAACGTGGTCTCAGTTATGCGTGAAGCACCTTTATAGCTGAGTGCAAATGCTCCTGACTTCTCTCCCATGAGTATCGAACAAATTAATTCAAGGCTCCTAGAGTAAGGCTCCAGCGTAACCTATGAGTGGTATTCACAAGTCATATGTGAGTCGATCGCTCAAGTGTTGCATGGACATTTTGTTTGCAGTTCGCCTCCGAGGATGCCTCATTGCCTTGTTCTTGATTGTTCAGGTAGCAGCGCAACCCCCACAGCGTTTTCCTGGTGGGAGTTTCCGGGGAGGGATGCCGCGTGGCGGGGGAATGGACTTTTACGAGCCCACCTCAGACTTGGACCTGACGACGTTTTCTCCTGACAACTTTACGTTCGTTCGAATCATCTACGACAGCGTAGGAGGCCCTGGTGAAGCCTACTATCCAGGCGATGGGCAGTGGCGGCCGCGATGGGCAACCGACCATCCCGATGGAGCCAAGAACTTGACGCTCCGACTTAACCAACTCACAACCATCAAGGCGAATCAAGGTTCGCTGCTCATCCGATTAACCGACCCGAGATTGCAAGACTTTCCGTTCATCTTTATGAGCGATCCCGGCTGGCAAGTGCTGAGCCAAGAGGAGAGGACTGCGTTAAAGCGTTATCTCTCCAACGGTGGTTTCTTGTGGGTAGACGATTTTTGGGGCCAGGCCGAATGGGATAACTTTGAAAATAACATGCGACAAGTTGCACCGAATTGGAAATGGTTCAACATCACCTCGGATCATCCTATCATGTCAATTGTCTATCCTCTCAAGGAATGTCCACAGATACCTGCGTTGCAGCTCTACAGGCGGGGAGGAGAGACCTACGATCCCCCGTGGATTCACAAACAGCCAAACGGTGGTATTGCAGATGTTTCCCGGGTGAATTTTCGTGGCCTCAATGATGAATCGGGCAGGTTGGTGGCTGTCGCAACACACAACACCGATATTGCTGACGGTTGGGAGCGAGAGGGGGACGACGAGGAGTTCTTCCAAAGGTTTTCCATCAAAGCTTATGCTCTGGCCATTAACGTATTGACTTATGCGATGTCGAATTGAACTCCCGATTCAATGTCTCCCATACGCAGTTTTTGCAAATGCTGATAGAATGAAGCCGCTCTACTGCAATTTTTTGTGGTGGTGAATAGGGACTGATTGAGTGATCGCGTTCCCCTTAAGCACTAGCCAGCAATTGCTTCCGATTATCGCTTTACGAGGATTCGTCCGTGTTTCGTTTAGAAGTTATCGATTACATCGATCAGACCAATCAGTCTCTCATCGCGCGAGTGCCTGAGTCGGGGACAGCGGCAATCCAATTTGGAGCCCAGCTGATCGTTCAGCAGAATCAAGAAGCCATCTTTTTTCGCGATGGCCGAGCCATGGATGCCTTTGGCCCAGGTCGCCATACCTTGACCACTGCCAACTTGCCCATCATCGGCAAATTGCTCACGATACCATTCGAACGATCCCCATTTCAGGCATGCGTCTACTTCGTCGGCAAGCAGACGTTTATCGATCAGCGATGGGGTACGCGCACTCCCATTACCGTTCGCGATCCTCATTTCGGCATAGTTCGCTTAAAGGGTTACGGGAAATTTGCGTATCGAATCGTCGACGGTTCGCTGCTGCTAAATTCTATCGTCGGGACTCAGGGCAAGTTTACGACCGAGGAGGTTTTAAATTACTTACGCGATATCATTCTGGCCGGTCTTACAGATCTTATTGCGAGCTCTGGAATCGGTTTGCTCGATATGCCGGCCAGGATGGATGACATCAGCGCGGCGGCTCGGATTAAGCTTGGTGATCAGTTCAGCAAGCACGGTTTAGAGCTAACCGAGTTTTTTATCAGCAGCATCTCTGCTCCCGAAGAAGTGCAAAAGGCCATTGATGCCCGAACCAGCATGGCCGTTCTCGGCGATTTAAACTCATACACTGCTTATAGCACTGCCAATGCCCTTCGCGCGGCTGGTGAGTCGGGTATGAACAGTCCGCTCGGGCTCGGACTAGGCATGGCAATCCCACAGCTACTGCATCAGGCCCATTCAGGATTAGCACAGCAAAATGTAAGTAACGCGCCCTTGCCGATTGCCGGTGCTTCTGCGGGTGCTTCTCTCGCATCGCCTGCTCAAGTCTCGCCTGCTCAAGGTGGTACTGCGAGGCTGGATTTTTCTGCGGCTCGGGTACCCGAAAAAATCGATCTCGAAGCAGCATTGAGATCCCTGGGAGAAAGCTTGGGTTGGACCGTTCAGAATGCTGATCAGAACCTGATGCAAATCATGGTACCGCTGGCATCATCTCGTCGGCAACGCGTTTTCGTCGAACTCGATAGAAAAGATGACCACGGCCACCCCGTTGTTGGGATTTGGTCGGCATGCGGTGCGATAAACCCTGCCTCTGCAATGACGGTTTTGCGCAACAACGATTCCGTCGTCCACGGAGCGTTTGCAATGAAAAAGCTTGAGCAAGGCGAGTTGCTAGTCCTGAAGTCCAACGTGCTTGCCTCATTGACCAGTGCTCCGGAATTGGCCAAGCTCGTATCGTCGATCGCTTGGCAAGCCGATGAAGTGGAGCACCAGCTATCCGGTGGGCAGGATATACTTTAGATGGATTCCATCGAGCCCACGCATCGACTTGTAACTGTTAAGCTTTCCCCAAGGATACCGAAAATGAAGCGAACCACCTCTCCCACCCGTTGGTTGCATCGAGTTTTGCTAGGCAGCGCAGCGCTGCTGTCCAGTGCCCTGTTATTAGGGGATTGGCATTCAGGCAGCGTGGCCCGAGCGAGCTTCCCGGAAGATGCGGATTGGTTCCAATGGAGAGGTCCGGATCGAAACGGCATTTCCAAGGAGAAGGGGTTGTCGTCCAACTGGGGCGATCAGGGCCCACCGTTGCTTTATCAAGTTCGGGGGATGGGGGGAGGAATGGCGAGTGTTGCCATCTCGAATGGCAAGCTTTACTCGATCGGGGAAATCGATGGAAAGGTTCGATTAGTTTGTCGCAACTTAGAGGATGGTAGATCCCTTTGGGCAACACCGTTTGCCGATCCTGCGGGTTCCCCAAACGGAACCCCCACCATTGATCCATCCACAGGTCTCGTTTATGCCGTCTCGTTCGATGGCATACTGGTTTGTTGCAATGGCGAAACGGGAGCTACAGTTTGGTCCACCAGCTTTCAAAAGGACTTTGGCGGCAAGATGGAGTCGGTGTGGGGATTTAGCGAGTCCCCGTTGGTCGACGGAGACAAACTGATTTGCACTCCAGGTGCCGCGAATGCGATGGTGGTGGCACTCGACAAAAAGAATGGCAAGGTGATATGGCGGGGCCCTGCTCCCCGAGGGCAGCTCCGAGGTAACGATGGAGCGGGTTACTCATCCGTCGTCGTATCGGAGGCACGAGGTGTTCGGCAGTACATCCAGCTTATCGGGCATGGAATTGTTAGCTATGACGCAAAGAACGGGAATCTTCTGTGGAACTACGATCGCATCGCCAATGGTACCGCCAACATTCCGACCCCAATTGTGAAGGATAACTTTGTTTTTTGTTCCTCGGGCTACGACGATGGAGGAACTGCATTGCTAGAAATTATGAAGCAAGGGCGGCAGGTTGGAGTCAGAGAGGTCTACTACAAACGGAATACCGAGTTGCAGAACCATCACGGCGGGATGATTATGATCGGCGATTACGTGTACATGGGGCACGGGCACAATCAAGGTTTTCCAGCTTGTGTGAAGTGGAAGACCGGAGAGAACGTGTGGGGCAGGACTCGCGGGGCCGGTTCTGGTTCGGCAGCCATTACGGCCGCAGATGACAAGCTCTATTTCCGATACGAAGACGGAACGATGGCGTTGATCGCGGCAAAACCTGCCAAATACGATCTCCTGAGCCAGTTCAAGCTTCCTACCCGAGAAAGTCAGAGCTGGCCCCATCCCGTGATCAATAACGGGAGGCTCTACATCCGGGATCAGGACTATTTACAATGTTTTGATATCTCTGGCAGATAATTTCCGTATATCCGCTACAATCGGAATAGTTGTTCAGGACAGGGAATGAGTTAAGTTTATCACTTGCTTGTTGCGTCTAAAAAGCGAATACTAAGGTGAGCGATGCGAAGAGAAGCCTGGGGGTGCTTGGGCTCTCAGCCACCAGCCCGGCCTCTAGTTGAAGCCCTAAATCGATTAATTGGCAGATTTTGACAGCGATTCCAAACGAAAAAATTTTCAGAAGATCCAACCTACCTGCTGGGCCGTCGACCGAGCGGCCTTCGACGCTTTGCAAGCTGACGGGGCACACCATTGCTTTGGCAGCTAAATTAGTGAGTGGGTTTACCGTTCGTTGGCGAGGGGCAGAGCCATCGACGCGTCAGAGGGTTTATTTTGCCAACCACACCAGCCATTTGGATGCCGTCGTCCTTTGGTCCTGTTTACCAAAGGACCTGCGACAACTGACTCGCCCCGTCGCCGCTCAGGATTACTGGGGGACTTCGAAATTCCGCCGATTCTTGGCTCAGTCGTTTAATGCCATCTTGATTGACCGAAAGCAGATCAAGGTGCACCAGAGCCCGGTCGAGGTCATGCTCCGGGAGATAGGCGATCTTTACTCGTTGATTGTTTTCCCCGAAGGCAGCCGTGCTCAGACGGGCGAAATGGGAGAATTCAAGAGCGGTTTGTACTACCTGGCTAAAAAGCGTCCAGATTTGGAGCTGATCCCGGTTTATATGGACAATCTGAACCGGATTCTGCCTCGAGGCGAGGTGATGCCGGTTCCTCTGTTGAGTTCTATAACCATCGGAGATCCCATTTTTCTGGAGCCCGGTGAGCCCAAGTTGGAGTTCTTGGATCGAGCCGCCAAGTCGGTGAAAATCCTGAAAGAGCGGTAGATTGCAGCCAAAATCCTCTTTACCGTTTGACACTCCGCCCTACCCTTATTTTAATCAAATCGACTGACGAAGTCTCATCCTCGGAAAATTGCTTCGTCGCGACCGATCCGTTCCCCAGTTGGAGAATTTTTTCGTATGCGAAAAGTAATTGTCACTTTCGTACTTACCCCCTTGCTGCTTACCATTGGTGCTGCTTTCTCGACCCCGCAGGCTTTT
Source organism: Brakhagea baltica (assembly GCF_052161605.1). Taxonomy (NCBI): domain Bacteria; kingdom Pseudomonadati; phylum Planctomycetota; class Planctomycetia; order Pirellulales; family Pirellulaceae; genus Brakhagea; species Brakhagea baltica. The sequence goes on from NZ_CP197409.1 coordinate 4,994,094, forward strand.
GCTATCAAGCCTTTCAACGACGTGTTTAAGAAAAAGTACGTCGAAGAAAGCAAGAATGAGGAGTTCAAAACCCTCGTCAACGATAAGGCAAAATGCAATCTCTGCCACATTCAAGGCGAGAACAAAAAGATCCGTAACCCCTACGGTGAGGCATCACTCAAGGCTGGCTTGATCAAGAAAGAGTTTGAAGCGAAGCTCAAAGCAAACAAAGACCAGGCCGAAAAAGAGATCATGGAGATTCTCGAAAAAGTCGAAGCGATCACACCCGAGGGTGGCAAGGAGACTTTTGGCGATCGGATCAAAGCTGGTAAGCTGCCTGGCGGAAACGCAGACGGAAAGCCAGAAAAGGTGATCCCCGTTTCCGCACCATTCGTCGCAGCTAGTGACGAAGGCTTTGTATCGTTGTTCGATGGTAAGACGCTAAACGGTTGGAAAATCAACGAAAACGAATCCAGCTGGGAAATTGTCGATGGCACGATCGTCTGCAAAGGGGATCGCAGTCACTTGTTCTATGTTGGCGACGAGAAGCCTTTCAAGAATTTTCACTTCAAGGCCGAGGTCAAAACCGAGAATAACTCCAACTCGGGAATCTATTTCCACACCAAATTCCAAGAGTCCGGTTGGCCGAAGTATGGCTTTGAGTGCCAAGTTAACAATTCCTACAACAGCGATCCTCGACGGACCAGCAGTCTATACTCGGTAAAAGATGTTCTCGAACCGGCTGCAAAGGATGGCGTATGGTACACTCAAGAGATCATCGTCCAAGACAAGAAGGTAACTCTGATTGTGGACGGTAAAGTGATCGTCGAATACGAAGAACCAGCCGACCAGAAAGCTGGCAAGGATTTCACCAGAGTCCTTGACGAAGGGACGTTTGCGTTGCAAGCTCACGATCCAGGAAGCCGAGTTGCATTCAGAAATCTCCAAGTAAAGAGACTTGATTAGATTGGTTCGGAATTTGGACAGAAAATTAGTTCGGACACATTCAAACACCATCGCTTACTATGCGATGGTGTTTGTTTTTAGTGCTTGTTTTTTGAATTGCGGGACAGGGATTGCCGCCGTTTTCGCGAGCTATGATGATACAAGCTCTGGCGATTCGTCAGTAACCGCCGCTCGAGAGTCGCCATACACAGACTCATTAGGCACAGAGACACTCATCCAGGGGATCGAGTCGGGATTGGGGGGCACGTGGCGAGTCGGTTATACGACCCAGCATTGCATTTCCGTCAAAGGGAAATCCGGAACGCCGATCCGAGCTGAGATCCAGACGGTCGATGGTGATGGTGTCTTGGTGACCTATTCCGATACCGACTGGATAGCGACGCCAGTCGAAGGGCAAACGGCGACTATCGTCGTTTATGCGAAACATGGCAGACCAAACCGTTCGATAACGGTCAGGTTGTTCGATGGTCAGTCGGGTGAATTGCTAGAATCCAGGTCGCTTACGGAATCAGAACGAGGAACCGCGATTCCATCCGAGCAGCCGTGGGTTGTTGGTATCGGTAATTCCGATATGGGCCTGGATGTGGTGGCTGCACGTTCCCTCAAAGCCGTGCTACCAGACTACACTGCCACCGAGCTAACCGAGGCAGGACTTTTGCCTTCTCATCCCTTGGGATGGGCCGGGGTCGATTTGCTGATCATTTCCTCCAGTAATCCCCAACTGTTTGCTGAGCTTACCGAGACTCAGTCTAAGGCGATTCGAAACTGGATCCAGAACGATTCTGGGCGTTGTGTGCTAACGCTTGGTGTCAATGCAGAAGCTTTTTTTTCGAACCCTGACCTTGCGCAACTGGTCACGGGAACTTGGAAAGGTGTGGAGCCGAGAAGTGCTCCCGGGCCGCTCGAATCTTATCTCAACTCTGAGTCTCGTCTGGAAAGCCTCGGCAGCGCCGTGCTCCAGCTAAGCAATATCACCGCAGATTTGGAAGGGCAAGGCTCAGCACGAAATCGCTTTCCGCTTATTGCCAGATGGGCTTCTGGTTTAGGCAAAGTCAAGTTCTTTGCTGGAGAGATCGACAGCGATTCTATCAAGGATTGGGCAGGTAGGCCGCTTTTGTTAAAGCTACTGATGAGTGACCAATGGGAGTCAAAGCCGAGTGCCTCAGGAAATGTGCCCGAGGATTTAAGTGTTCAAGTACATGGATCGCTAGACCGTTTTCCGAAATTGCAGATCGGCAACTTGACCCAGATGTCGATTTTTGTCTTCGCATTATTGTTCCTGATTGGGCCTCTCGATTATTTCCTCGTTGTCAAGAAATGGCGATCACCCAGGGGAACGTGGCTGACGCTGATTCTCGCCGCATTGGGTGGGTGTGGATTGCTGGTGTATCTACAAGCTAGGTGGAAACCGACCGTATCGACTGTCAATCAAACCGAGATTGTCGATTGGGACCTCGGGACCAGTATGGTCCATGGAAGAGCGTTTGCCCATTTGTACGGTGGGAAACGGGGCATGTACGACATCCGTTGGGCACCGACACAGGACAGTCTCGTGGCTGGATTACAAGGAAACATCTCAAGTCGTATCGAATGGTTTGGCATGCCAGGTAAATCGATTGGTGGATTCCTCTCACCGATAGGCACGGACCGACTGCTACCCGAGTATCGCATCGCTCGTTCGGATGAACAATCGATCGAAATCAACGGCTTGGCTATACCTGAGGCGGGTACCAAGGCGATCATGAGTTCTTGGAGTGCGACTCTTGGTGAAACTTCCAAGTCGGATCTGCGGGCGATCTCCGGTGCAATCGACTTGTTAACAGGGACAGTTGTGAATCCGCTTCCGAACGACTTGATAGGAAGCATGCTGTTTTACCGGGGACGATTTTACTCTCTTCCGACACGATTCGCGGCTGGCGATTCTCTGCAACTCAGCGTCAATAATGTGCCCAAAGATATCGCAAGACGTTTGCAGCGGCGAGTCAGCGTGGACGGCAAAGACCAGGGAACACCTTGGAATTCAGCTGACCTTACAGACCTGAAACGAATTTCGGAAATTCTGTTTTTCCACAAAGCAGCGGGCGGCGGATCGTACACGATCGGACAAGAGAATCGCTACCTCGCATGGCTCGACCAAAGCGACTTGCTGAAAACCGATCGTGCTATTCTTTTTGGAGAACTTGAGAATCGTCAAGTGGACTGGTCGATTACTCGGAATGGAGCGGCTGTCGAGCTCGAGCCTGGTTTTTCAATTAGCTTCGCACGTATCATCCTGCCCGTTGTAAAAGCTGGTGGTTCGCTAAGCTCGGGAATTTCATCCAGTTCAACCAGTACACCCTAAGGCTAAATGTAGAGTTTCATCGTGATCAAGACGTCGCAATTGACGAAAAAGTATGACGACATGTACGCCATTCGAGATATCGATCTAGATCTCGGGCAAGGTGATTTGTTTGGTTTTATTGGACCTAACGGTGCAGGCAAGACCACCACGATGCGAATCATCGCCACGTTGTTAACACCCACTTTTGGTGAAGCCTATGTGTGTGGCCATTCTATCTATACGCACCCTAAAGAGATCCGACGGTTAGTGGGTTATATGCCCGACTTCTTCGGTGTCTATGACGACATGACCGTGATCGAATATCTCGAGTTCTTCGCCGCAGCTTATCGCATTGACGCGAGGGCACGACGAAAACGTTGCGACGAGATGCTGGAGATCGTTGACTTGGAGTTCAAGCGTGATGCTTACGCGAATACACTATCACGCGGGCAAACGCAGCGATTAGGCTTGGCCAGGGTATTGCTACACGATCCAGCGGTGCTTTTGCTGGACGAACCCTTGAGCGGCCTAGACCCACGTGCAAGAATTGAGATGCGAGCCTTGATGCGTCGACTGGGAGCGATGGGCAAGACCATTATTGTAAGTAGTCACATCCTGCCTGAATTGGCTGATGTTTGTAACAAAGTGGGAATCATTGACTCGGGAGTATTGATCGCCAACGATGATGTTCAGTCCATCATAAAAAAAGTTCGGCCTAGCACGGTATTGTTGATCGAGCCAGCCATCGCGGGGCAGTTAGAAGCGGCTGCAAAATCGATTGAGGGGATGGATTTGGTTGACTCGGTTTCAGACGAGAGTGGCGTGCTCAGGGTCATTCTCAAGGTTGGCATCGAGGACTACTCGCCAATCGCCACCTCATTGATCACCCAGGGGATAGGCTTGAAGAAGTTCGGGGAAGAGGAAATCAATCTCGAATCCGCGTTTATGGCATTTACCAAGGGAGCTGGGGCAAAGATCTAGACCTGGAATGCGAAGGAGTGCAGAGCATTTTTGTTTCGCTTTCTCGTTCCTGACTGCATTGGTACAGGAACGTGTTTTCTCTTTGGCTGTGAGGATGAGTACGGATGCGATTGGTATTAATGGGGACGGGGCCATTCGCGGTCCCATCGTTCGAAGCGTTAAGAGCGGACGGGCATGAAATCTGCTGCGTCATAACGCGTCCCGAAGTCATAACGAACGCCAAAAAGGGACCTCCTCCGAGCCCAGTTCGATTGTGGGCACTGGCGAACGGTTTGAAGCATGAATCCCCGGATTCTATCAATAGCGAGGAAGCCATTGCTTTCGTTCAACAATTCCAAGCCGATCTGTTGGTCGTGTGCGATTACGGGCAGATTCTTTCTAACGCGGCTTTGGGGACAGCGAAATGGGGCGGGATCAATCTGCATGGGTCATTGTTGCCCAGGCATCGCGGTGCGGCTCCCGTTCAATGGTCTATTCTGAGTGGTGACAGGCAAGCTGGTGTGACGGTGATTCACATGACTCCGGGGCTAGATGCGGGGCCTGTGATCCAGCAGGATGCAACGGAGATTGGCACGCATGAGAATGCAGGGGAGCTCGAGCAACGCTTAAGCCAGTTGGGAGTGGACACTATCAGGCGTAGTCTTCTGTTATTAGAACAGTCCGATGGCAAAACGGGTTCGCTACAAGACAAATCGAAAACGACCAAAGCTCCGCGACTCAAGAAATCCGATGGACAGATACGTTGCGACTACCCAGTACGTTTGCTTGATCGACAGCTCCGCGGACTGCAACCGTGGCCTGGCTGCTATGGAGAGTTCGAATCGGTAACAGGCAATCGTATTCGAGTGATTCTTCACGAGGGAGTTCCGGTCGTATGCAATGTCGATTCCTTACCGCTCGGGGGTTTGTTGCTCCAAGATCAATTGACGACTGTCGATTTAAGTGACGCACAAATACCATCGGTGCTAGGAGTTGTTTGTAAAGATGGCGTATTTCTTTTGAAAACGCTTCAGGTTGCGGGTAAGAAGAGTATGACTGCCGAAGAGTTCGCTCGCGGCTACAGCAAGAACGCACCCTACACGTTGGTTGCATCGGATTCGGGAGCTAGCTTGCTCGATGAAATGCTCACTCGGGAGGTTGTATCATGACGTCGCTGGCCGATGTAATGGAAGCGTATCAATCGATTGCACCGCTGGGTTTAGCGGAATCATGGGATAACGTTGGTTTGCTTTTGGGTGATCCAACTCGGCAAATTCGAACCTTGATGACTTGTTTAACGCTGACGGAAAGCGTGTTGGCGGAAGCGATTGAGGAGCAAGTCGATTTGGTCATTCCGCATCATCCCATTCCGTTCAAGCCTGTGAGCAGTATAACAACACAAACTCCGACTGGTTCCGTTTTGCTCAAAGCGGCGGAGAATCGAATTGCCATCTATTGTGCCCACACGGCTTGGGACAATGCGGAACGAGGCATCAATCAGCAGTTGGCGGACTTGCTCGGACTAAGTGCAGTCGCACCGTTGGTTCCAGCATCTCCCCCTCATGGGAGTTCCTTGGGATCGGGGCGTTTTGGCGAACTGTCTAGTGTAAGCAGTGTGCAGGAGCTTCGGAATTTGCTTGAAGAACGAATCGATGGCATCACGTTCCGTCACACCCACTCGGCTGGTCAGCTCGTCCGGCGGATAGGGATTGTTTGTGGTAGCGGTGGAAGCTGTTTGGACCGGGCTGTTAAGCAGGGATGTGATGGCTTCTTGACTGGCGAGGCCACCTATCATCAGTGTCTAGAGGCGGAGGCCAAAGGGATTTGTTTGATTCAAATCGGGCACCACGCGAGTGAGTTTTTTGCCATGCAGCGTCTTGCGAGAATGCTTGCAGCGGAGTTACCAGCAGTCCGTTCATTCTGTGCCACCCGCGAAACCTCACCGTTCTAGCGTTCGTTCGCGGTGGTCATTGCCAAATTCGGCTTCTCTTGCTGTTACGCGAAGTGCGGTGGGTAGTACACCCTTTGGTCCTCAGAGCGTGGTACCCGGACAAGTACTCCTGCCACTATTTCCTTCGGCTTGCTCTTTGTTCCGTAGGAACCGAATGTCGGTAGCAGTTCGATCGCCCCCTTCCTACGCTCTTCTTTTCGGCGGCGAAGCCGAACTCGAGATGCGACCAAAGCTCACGCGACGAAGGGATAACAAGCAGTGAATTCTGAGATCTCAGTTGCGGGTCGCTCAATATCCCCGAAAACTTTCGCCACTCGCCGCCGTAGTGTTATGGGGGGCTCAGATCGGATCCTCTTTTTAAAATTTCCGTCCTCTTATGCTCAGGGGGCAGGGAATGTCACGCGACTTTAGTTGCATCATGAGCGAATTGGCTTTGAGTTATTCCAAGGAAGAGAGCGTAATGTCGATCGATTGGGCTAAGGCGTTGGATAGTCACCGTCGGTGGCTTGAGACTGTCATTAGCTCACGCTTAGCGGATCGGCAAGCGGCCGAAGACGTGTTGCAAGAGGTGGCTTTGGCCGCCATCTCGCAGCGGAGTCGGCCTGTGGACCCGGATAAAGTTGCACCTTGGTTGTATCGCATAGCGCTTCGCAAAGTCATTAATCACCACCGAGTCACTGGTCGGCGACGTCGACTGATGGAGGGTGTGATGGCGACGGGGCCAGGGCCTGATGAGATGGTATCCCCATCGGCTGGAGAGTGGCTCCTGAAGGAAGAGAATGATCGAGCGGTCCAGCGTGCGATGAATCAGCTTCGTCCGCAGGATCGGCAATTATTGCTTCTCAAGTACACGGAGGGTTGGGGATATCAAGATTTGGCGGAGCATCTCGGTATATCCATCAAGACTGTGGAGTATCGACTGCTCAAGGCGAGGAAAGCACTAAGAGCGAAGCTTGCAGATTTTCATGATTAGTAGAGTTCTCAATCCGTTATTGCTTAACTCCATGAAGACAACCCATATAGGTTCAAGACTGAGATGATAGATCCCATTCGATTACAAGCTTTGATTGACGGAGAGTGCTCTGCCGCTGAGCGTCGTCAATTGTTGCAACAAATCGATTCCCAGCCAGACCAGTGGCGAGACATAGCGCTCGCTTTGTTGGAAGAGCAAGTGTTCGCGAAAGATATTCGGACGCTGCGAGGCAAGGCGATTCAAAATTCCACTGCAGAAATGCCCGTTGCTACACACTCCGTTTTTTTGGACCAGGAGATCAGCAAGCGTCCCGTGGCGCGAAAAGGCTGGCGGTTTGGTCCTGTGCTGGCGGCTTGTTTGGCCCTGTCGGTTGGCTTAACGATTGGTCGGTTTGTCTTGCGAGGAGACGGAGATTCGTTGCTTGGGAATTCAAACGGCAATCCCATGCTCGTTGATAATGCAACAGAAAAGTCGGGCGCTAAAGCTCAAGCGGAATTCAATCAGGATGAGTACGAGCGAAGCTTGCCCGTAGCGGATTTACGAAGCTCGAACAATCGCTATGAGATTCCGATTTACGATGTAAATCACGTCGATCCAACGCTCGTGCTTGCCAAACGAGCCTATGAAGTCGAAAGGGCCAAAGAGCAGTTACGTCGTCAAGGATATGACATCGACTTGCAACAAAACTATTTGACTGGGCAACTTAACGATGGGCGAAAGGTTATCGTTCCGATCCAAGAAGTAGGTTTGCGACCCTACGGTCAGTAAGAGGTTGTTTGAGAATTTTGGGTAGTTGATTCTTTATTGTTAGTAGGATTCTATTGAGGAGTGGAAGGTATGAAGAAGCATTTTCTTGGTTGGTCAGCACTTAGTTTGGCAATGGCGATTCCTGTATCCCCTATGGTCCATGCTCAAGATGAAGCAAAGGAAGAACCTAAGGTAACGAAATCTTCGACCTTTGTTTTTCAGGCAGCTGGCGATGACTTGAAGGACGTAGAAAAGAAGGTTCGCGAGGCGCTCGAGAAATCTGGCGTCGCCAAGGAAGTACAGGAAAAGATTTTGGCTGAGCTTGCTGAGAATGCGGGGCAGTTCAAAGTGCAGGCCAAAGAGATGCGCATCAAGGCGGATGCGATAAAGGACAAGGCGACGGCCATGACGATTCAGTTGGCAGGAGAGGCATTGAAAGATAACGGCGAGATGATGACTCGGGTGATGCGAGTCATGGGAGACCAGAAATTTCGGATCGGTGTACAGACATCCGTAACGTCTTCGGAGGATGAGGACATTCAGCCTGGTGTCGTCGTTGAAGCCGTCTTTCCTGAATCTCCTGCAAGCGAAGCAGGAATCAAAGAAGGTGATGTTTTGATCAAGATCAATGGTGAGGAACTGAGTTCCGTTGATCAGCTTACCAAGACCATTCAGGTAGCAGGTAAGGATGGCAAGCCGATCGCGCTCGTGGTGAAGCGAGGCGATGATTCCTTGGATATCGAGGTCAATCCATCCGAAATCAAGGAAACCGATAGGATTGTTGAACGCGTGCAGATGTTACGTGCACCGCAATCTGGCTGGGTTTTCTCCGACCTGGGCGTTCCCGGTCAAGTCACCGTGACAGGACAAGCTACCATGTCATCGACTCAAGATCTCAAGAAGGAACTCGAGGAACTGAGGAAAGATGTTCGCGAGATCAAGGAAATGTTGAAAGAGATGAAGAAATAGTAGTCTCGGGTTAACTGTACCACGTCAGGATTCCACAGGCCGTGTTGAGTTTTCGGACCAAGTCGGTAACCTCTGATCGCCGGAGCCAATCGCTTGCGATCAGAGGTTTTTCTTGAGCCTCTGCGGTACGTAAAAGGCTTGAGTTTCGGAACTGCTGAGAGGATTCGCGAAGCAGCTCATTAGAAATTAGCCAGTAACTAATGAGCTCGGGGCTACCACTCTCCGGGAAGGTGCCGGTCGCGAAACCGGCGGCTTTTTGGAGCATGCCGCCAATAAGCCTGGTTCTCCCCGCATGGATCTCCACGACATACTTGCTAAAACTGATAGGAAACTTTTTTGGGTTGAGTTCCATAGTTGCTAAAGCATGACCCGCAGAGCCTGGTACGGAACTGTGACCGACCATCGCGTATCTAGCAAAGTTGTCCGCGAAGCGTTGATTATCAATGGTCCCCGCTGTCACTAAACCGGAGCCGTGGGTGAGGGCTGATGTGGAGTTGAATTCACTCACGCCTTTCTGGTTTACCCTTCCGAGATTTGTCGCCGCCTTAGGTACAACCCTGGTTCGAGTAATCACATGAGGGAAGCCCGCGATTTCTAGCAGAGTTACACACACGGCAGAGCAAGTGTACTCCGCTGGGGAGCGTTTACTAAAATCGTCGATGGGATCGCGTCCTTGCCAGTCATAGGCTATCGCCGGCATATTGCGGATTGCTGACGACAGTTCCAATCTTATGTCACGCTCCTTTATTTGTTCGTCCATATTTGGGTGACGCAAGACCCTGGCATGATAGATCACCTTGGGCGATACAAAGGCTGCGAGTGGAACGAGTCGCATACCATACTTGTGGATCTCTAGAACCGATGGCACGAACTGGCCATGTTTTTCACTCCAGAGGTCGATGTATAGACCGCTATGGGTATAGACGGGTGTGTCCTCTCCAATCGCATCGATGGTTCCCTCGCCGGGCTTAGCAAGATCGGCGGCAATGTGATCTCCACTCAGCCACGTGATGCCCCGGTAGACCACGTTGCCATTAGGATCCCGAAGGTAGGGGAAATTGATGTACGATCTAGGCCAGGAATCAGTTGAGACGGCCCGAAAGTCCTTCATCTTTTCGTAAGGCCGAATCACGACCTTGGGTGGCAAAGCAGAGTCCAATGCTAAACGCTCGGCGATCTCCCGACCTCTTGTTCCAAGGTCATCTGAGCGTGAAAACGCGTGCCACCAATGCAAATCCTCATCCCGAACAAAATAATGCAAGCTCGATAGGGCTTCTAGTATCTGAAGCCTTCGTTCGTTTGGGAGGGCTCCTTTGAGTTCGCTTGCTAATCGATCAACGACCAGAGAGTACCAATGCGAATACAGAAACTTTTCATCATTCAAATCGCAGCGAGTCGTGCTTTCTGGTGCTATCGACGATTCATAGTTTTGTTGAATTCTGTTGGCCAACTCGAGATTCCCCGGATCGGCCAGAGAAGATTCCACCAGCTCTCGCAATGTCTCTGTACGGCAATGGGTCACGATCGATATGGCTCTTGAGTCTGGAATTACGGTTAGCCAGGCGTCGCCGCCAACAAACGAGGTTTAGGTCATCTTATCCCACTTCTTGAGCGAGCAAGTTATGGATAGGGAAAGCATCCTCGAGATCAACCTGCGGTGCAAGGGAGTTTCTCGATCTGCTAGAATAACTCGGGTGATCGTTTGTGGTGGCTGGGGGGATTATTCGTTTTGAAAAGGTTTTTAGCAGGGTGCATGTGACAGGACGTAAATGATGAGAAACGGGGTTTGGATTTTATTTGTCGTCCTATTCGTTCTCCATCACGATTTTTGGTGGTGGAATGACTCAACCATGGTGCTGGGAATTCTGCCGATTGGTCTGGCATGGCATGCTGGTTTCTCCATAGCCGCGTCTGTGTTTTGGGTTTTGGCGATCCGGTACGCTTGGCCATCAGAGGTGGAACGATGGGCCGAAGAAGCAGACAACTCTGACTCTCCGCGAACCTAACGAACCGCAATGGAACAAAGCACCTTTCTGATCATCATCGGCTATTTGATACTGCTGTTATTCCTAGGAACGGTCAGTCGATTTTTTTCCAAGGGAACAAAGTCGGATTTCTTTGTCGTAAGTCGAACCGTTGGACCATTTCTTTTATTGATGTCATTGTTCGGAACGACCATGACAGGGTTCGCCTTGGTTGGGTCGACGGGCAAGGCGTATTCGAGCGGAATCGGGGTCTATGGACTGATGGCTTCATGGTCTGGGTTGATGCATTGCGTCGTGTTTTTTCTGGTCGGCATTCGTTTATGGGCTATTGGTAAACGGCATGGATTTATGACGCAGGCGGAGTATTTTCGCGAGCGATTTGAGTCACCTGCTTTGGCTTATGTCCTATTTCCTATTCTGGTTCTCCTGGTCATTCCTTACATCCTGGTGGGCATCATTTCTGCAAGTAAGTTTTTGCAAGGAGCAACGGCAGGCTTAAGTCCAGCGTGGTTTCCTATGCCGGAGATCTTGCTCGCTGATGGCACATTACAGCCGCATCCGTTGGATGGGAGCATTCCTGCGCACTGGGGAGGGCTTTTGATTTGTCTTGTTGTTTTGTCGTATGTGTTCCTCGGTGGACTTCGCGGAGCTGTGTGGGCCAATACCTTTCAGACGCTTGTCTTTATGTGCAGCGGAGTCGTGGCGTTTTACTTGATCAGCCAGCGGCTCGGCGGATTGGTCGAGGCAGGGCGACTGGTGAGTGAAAGTGAGTTTGCTCGTTCGCGATTGGTAAGGGAGGGCTCAATAGGCCATTTGCAGTTTCTTACCTATTGCCTGATTCCATTATCGGTAGGGATGTTTCCTCACATATTCCAGCATTGGCTTACCGCAAGGGATGCCAAGAGTTTTCGATTGGTCATCGTGGCTCATCCAGTATTCATTCTGATTGTGTGGTTACCGTGCATTTTAGTGGGAACTTGGGCTGCGGGATATCTCGGTCCACTTGGCCCCAATCAGAATCCCAATATGGTTTTGGGACGGATGATAAATGAATTGGTTCAGTCACCGATTCTGTCAGGCATTGTGGCCGCTGGAGTTCTGGCAGCGATTATGTCCAGTCTGGACTCGCAGTTCGTTTGTCTAGGTACCATGTTTACAACGGATGTTGTGCTGAGGGTCAGCAAACGAGAGTTCACCGACCATCAACAGATCCTTATCGGTCGGATTTTTATATTGCTGGTCGTTGCCGTTTCGTATGGCCTAGCGATGTGGCTCAAAGATACCGCCCAAGTTTTCGATTTGGGAGTATGGTGTTTCACGGGTTTTGCGGCTCTATTCCCCTTAGTACTAGCCGCTGTGTTTTGGAAGCGAGCAACCAAGTTCGGTGCCATCAGCGCGGTCGTGGTTGCTGCGGTGGGGTGGTTGATCCTGTTTTGGCGAGACGTTATCGCCCCAAAAGCTCCAGGTCAAGAAGAGCTTTTGATATACGGTATGATGCCCGTCACCATCCTTTTCGCCCTCTCATCCGTCACCTTGTTAGTCGTATCGCTGTGCACAAGACCGCCACGAGAAACGACTGTAGCACGTTTCTTTCCGAAAGAGGAACACTAGCACGCCCTTCGTTCCTCAGAGCGTGCCACCCGGACCGATCTTTGTAGATTATCGGATTTGCTTAGGAGTCAGGAGCGCTTGCTTGAGGGAACTGTCAGCGGGTTTGTCCGAGAGCCAAATACCAAACAGTGCTTGTTTAAATTTGGGTCCATTAATATTCCCTTTGAACTTTCCATTCTTGCTGACCACGACTCCTTGATTGGGGAGATAGAGAATGTCAAAGACATCTCCCTTGGAGATTTCGTCCTTAAAGCATTCTCGAAACTGATCAATCTCTCGGCGAATCTCGCGAGAGTTGCCACCAGTAGCGTTCTTGAATCCGTCCTCGAGTGAGTCGAGCAGATTGCTCTGGCTGACCCAACCCGAAGTAATCTTGATGCGAATCGCCATGGGCTCATCGGCTGCGATGATCGCGCCGGCTTGGTTGCTGGTCTTCGTCAAATAGAGGCCGGCGGTATAGAGTTCCATGAACGCTTTGGTACGTGCACCGGAACCGTTCAGGACTAGGCGATGTTCACCAGCCTTGATCTCCGCCGGCAACGTTTCCGCTCCATGTAGTTCCGGGGCATTAGCCTGGAGCACAGCTTGAGAAATAAGAAAAGTCGCTGCTAGCACTAAATATCTCGACATGACCGTAATCCTCCGTCATCGATTTCGAAAGCTCGCTAAAGCCATTTCCGTACAGGCTACTGTGGGCCGTCGCACGTACATCTTCGGTTCCTTTTATCACTTTGCTTGTTGTGGGAAAAGACGGTTTTTGTGAACAATTCCCTTGGATGTCCACCGACTTCACCCTCCACAAACGCCGTTTGGGGAGGGGCAGCCCGCGAAAGCGTAGCTGGGGAGGGGTGCGACGCATCGGGCTGATTGACGGCGTCCTGCCCTCCCCGGCAATCTCGCTTCAGGCTCGATTGCCGACCCTCCCGGTCGCTTCGCTGGGAGGGTGAGGAACCATTTACGGTGGCGATAGCGAGAAGTGTCGTTTTTGTGAGCCAGAAACGGCTGGGGGCGTCTCACCGGAGAGACCTGTTGACCGTACAATGGTAGTTTGCTGTCGAAAAGTATCGCTCCTCTCGCGATAACGGCATTCCAGTCTGAATTCTATCGGGTAACTACTGTGCTGCGTTTTGCTCCTCCTATAACTCTCTCTTTCGCATTGGCCGTCCTCGTGCTCCTCACAAGTGCCACGCCCTGCACAGCGACGATTTTTCAAGATCGGACCTCGGAAACTTTACGATCCGCCACGGTCGACGGGAACCTAAACGAAGTCCGAGCGTGCATCGAGGAGCGAGTCGATGTCAACGAACCGAGTCGGTATGGCGTCACAGCCTTGGCACTGGCATGCGATCACGGGCATGAACAGATTGTCGAGCTATTGCTAGAGGCTGGGGCCAATCCTAATGTCAAGGATTCCTTCTACGGTTTCACACCCATCAGTTGGGCCATCATGCGTAAGAACGCGAAGATCGTGGAACTGCTCGTGCAAAAGGACCTCGAAGGTTTTGATACCGCGTTAGCGAGTGCGGTGGGGACAAAAAGTGTGGAGTTGATCGCTCCGTTTTTGGAAGTACGCAAGGCGACTCCAAAGGGGCTGGCTAATGCATATCGTGCCGCCAAGCGGCTAAAGAACGAGGCTCTTGCCCAAAGGATCGAACTATTCCTGGACGATGAAGCAAAGGCGCTCACTGAAAAATCAGAAGAGCCGAACAACACCCCTGTTCGATCCGAGATAACGCCAGCCGAAAACGAATCGCTCAAGGCTCGCTTAACCTTGACGCCCGATTTTCCTTTACAGGACTCCAATTGGCCTGCCTTTCGTGGAGTTTTGTCGCGAGGAGTTTCCGAGAACGCCGAGCTCCCCACGGAGTGGAGCGTCGCGGAGAACAAGAATATCGCATGGAAAGTTCCTATTCCTGGGCTCGCAACCTCCTCTCCGATCTGCTGGGACAACCACGTTATCGTTACCACCGCCGATCAGGAAGGAGATACGGCTGGATTTCGAACGGGAGCTTATGGCGACGTCGACTCGGTAAAGGGAGATGGAGTTTGCAGCTACCAAGTGATCTGCTTGGATCGCGATACAGGCCGAGTGGTTTGGCAACGTGAATGTGCTCGTGAAGTTCCCAAGGTGAAGCGTCACCTCAAGGCGAGCCATGCCAACCCAACGCCAGCCACCGACGGACAAGTGGTGGTCGCGTCCTTTGCCGGTGCTGGTATCTATTGTCTGGATGTGAAGACCGGTGAGTTGTTGTGGACCAAGGATCTGGGGAAGCTTGATTCTGGATGGTTCTATGACAAAAGCTACCAATGGGGATTTGGTAGCTCGCCCTGTATCTTTGAATCCAACGTGATTCTGCAATGCGATCACCAAGACGGCGCTTTCATTGCCGCTTTCGATCTGAAGACGGGTGAGGAACGGTGGCGAACGAATCGAGACGACATTCCGACTTGGAGCAGTCCCGTGGCGTTCGTATCCGAAGATGGCACTCCGATTGTCGTGGTCGCAGGGACTAAGGCTAGTGCTGGATACAACGCGCGTACAGGTGAGGAGCTCTGGACCCTGGGAGGCTTTTCCGAGATTGTCGTGCCCACGCCTCAAGTAACTCGCGATTTGATTCTGCTGACCAGCGGCTACCGACCCGTTACTCCCATCGTTACGTTATCTCATCAAGCGAAAGGCTTGCTCCAGCTGCCGAAAGAAAAGGAGCCGCAGGCCCCATTCTACTGGGCAACCATGCGAGGTGGTCCCTACATGCCGACTCCTCTGATCCGCAAAGACCGGCTCTACATCTTAGACAATAGCGGCATTGTGAGTTGTTTTCAACTCGACTCGGGTGAACGATTGTACAGGCAGCGGTTGCGTGGCGAGAAAGCAACCGCCTTCACTGCGTCCATTATCGCCAACGATCAGTACATGTTTTGCACGAGCGAGGAAGGAGCAACTTTTGTGGTCGCGTTCGACAACGAAGGGACCATTGTCGCACAAAATCACATCGACGAGTCGGTAATGGCAACGCCTGCTATCAGCGGGAATATGCTATTAATTCGAGGGGAGAAGAGCTTGTACGCTATCAAAACCGCTGGTGGTAACTAAGGTGAGGAATTGGCTGACCGCTCGGTTTGCAAAATTCTCACTTCGATTGGTGTTTGGTTGTTGGTCTTGACGAAGATAAAGGTGGGTTCGTCTGGCTTGAGCAGGGGCGTTCAAGCATATACCCATGGCTTCCCAAACCGACGCAAGCGCAATGCCAGCTATCTGCAAGTCAATTTGCTTTGCCAATCGTTTGCTGTTCGGGTTGGTTGCATTCACGTGGACAACACCGTGGGTTGCAGCTCAATTTCGACATGATCGTCATGCTGAGGCGGTACCTGTCGGTGACTCGACTCGAGACGCTCGCGACAAAGCTCTAAAGAGCATTCCTTTCGGACAGCTCACACCTCAGGCGAACTCCAAGCTTACAAGCGTTATCGAAGGTAGCAGCTACTTTCGCCGAATGCCAGCCCAGACGATCCAATGCGAACCCGAACTACTTATCTGTCTTGCGAGAAACCCTGAGGTGTTGGTTTCGATTTGGGACTCGATGGGGATTACTCGAGTCAGCTTGGACCGAACGGCGCAGTACCAACATGCGGGGAACGATGGTGCCGGAACAACGTGTAAGCTCGACCTCATTTATGGAAATGACTCGACCCACGTTTACTTTGTCGAGGGGGACTATAGCGGGCCGATGTGGCCAAAGCAATTGACCGGTCGCAGCATCATCGTCCTCCACCAAGCTCCGGCAAAAGAGGTTGGCGGTCTTCGCCGTCTAACCGTTTGGATGGATGTATTTCTCAAGGTCGACAATCTCGGGGCAGATCTTGTCGTTCGGACGCTCAGCCCATTGGTTAGCAAGACGGCCGATAGTAACTTCGTAGAATCCGTTGCTTTTGTGGAGCAGATTTCGCAAGCGGCGATGTTCAACCCCTCTGGCCTTCAGAACCTAATTGCGCAGCTCAACGTCAGTCAGCCCACCAAAGAACAGTTCCTCCAAGCTGCGAAAATCGCAGCTGCTCGTGCCAATAATGGGGTGAATGACATATCTCGGAATGACCCTCCAAAATCGGGACAAAGCAGCTATAGTGTAGCCACCGCGGCGAGTGGTCCAAGCAATGGATTACTGCCTTCGACTCAAGGTCTCTCCGAAAACGCTGCTGCACCTACCCGTAAAGAGGTAGACGCCCGTGAACAAGCAGGCGTTAGTCGGCAGTCCGGGCAAACAGGGCTGGGGGACTCGATTTCGACGCGGAAAGGTCATGCTTCAACGCAGACTCTGAAAGCCGATCCTGCCGATTCGCCGACCATCAGAAGGTTAAATTCTGATCGGAAGTAAAACGGCCTAATTCGTGCCAAGGAGTCTACAAACGAATTGGCATTCATTCATGAGCTACGATTTAAACGATCTGCTGAAAGACCGAACCCTATTTTTAGGTACGGGTAACAAGAAGAAGATAGTCGAGCTAGAACAGGCCCTCGAACCACGAGGCTACAAACTCAAGACACCCAGCGATCTCCCCAACCCAATCGACGTAGAGGAAACCGGATCAACCTTTCTTGAGAACGCTAAGTTAAAGGCGATAGCCCAAGCGAAGCATACCGGGCTATGGTCCATCGGCGAAGATAGCGGTCTGTGTGTAGTCGCTTTGGATGGGGCGCCTGGTATTTTTTCTGCACGCTATTCGGGAGCTAACGCAAACGATGCAACGAACAATGCATTGCTTCTGGAAAGAATGGCCGGTATCCCCCTCGCCGATCGGGATGCGTACTATATCTCAACGATTGCTCTAGCTGATCCGAGCGGAACCGTTCACATCGAGGTTAGTGGAGAATGCTGGGGGCGTATCCTAAACTTTCCGCGCGGAGAGGGTGGCTTTGGTTACGATCCTTTGTTCGAAATCCGCGAGCTTCATCGTACCTTTGCCGAATTGGGACTTAACGTCAAAAGAGCCATCAGCCATCGAGGTCGGTCTCTTCGGGCGTTTCTAGCTCGACTAGATAACTTGGCACAAGTTGGCGGCCATGACTGATTCTGTTTGGCACTGGATTTTGATGCTGATTGCTGCCTTGGGGATAGGCGTCACAAAGAGTGGACTCACCGGCGTCAGCATGGTGCACGTGTTGATCTTTGCGTCGATTTTTGATGCGAGAGAGTCGACGGGAATTGTTCTGCCGATGCTTATCTTCGGTGATGCCGCAGCGATGTTGGTTTACGGAAAGCATGCCAATTGGTTTTATATTCGAAAGATGCTGGGGCCCACGTTGGCTGGCATTGTGGTTGGTGCTGTTGCGATGCAGTTCTTGAGTGGGCAAGCCTATCGTCCCTTGTTGGGAGTTATTATTCTCGGCTTGGTCACCCTCCAAATCATTCGTATCCGTTACCCGCGAGCAACCGAAAGTATCCCTCACGCGATATGGTTCGCATGGTTTATGGGAATGCTTGGCGGAGCAATGACGATGTTGGCCAATGGCGCAGGGCCGGTCTTTGCGATTTATTTTCTCGCCGTCGGTTTGCCCAAGATGGAGTTGGTCGGAACGGGGGCCTGGTTCTTCCTGCTGATGAACTTGATCAAGGTCCCCTTTAGCTGGGGGCTGGGGCTTATAAAACCTGAGACTTTAATGCTGAACGCGATCTTGTGTCCGTTCATTTTAGTAGGCTTATGGCTTGGTGTGGCGACGGTAAGGCGAATACCGCAGAAACAGTTCGATCTTGTACTATTAGCCATGACCGCCATCATCGCGGCAGGTTTCTTGGTCCTGTAATGCGAGCGACAGGTGCGGTCCCGAATTGTTCATCTAGACCGGTAACGAGGTCGCTTTTGTCGTGCCTCCGCTCGATAAAGCCCGCGCACTTGAGTCCGTTTTCAACTTTTTCTGGGAAAGTTTTCTTAACTGGTTCTGCCAGTTTACCCAACCTAACATTTGAGCGTTGAATCACCGAAACGGATTCGTTATTCGATGGTCGAGGAAGCTCGGTCCATTAAAGAGTTCGTATCCAGTCAACGGTGGAGCAGGCAATCATGAAAAGCTATCAAAGCTCTTTCAAACTAGTATCATTTCGGACGTTGCGCAAGTTGTTGCGCCCGGCATTCCGAATGGCATGTCTCGGTGCGGTACTGTCCATGACAGGATGCGCGGGCATGAATGGATTGTCGCAGAGTTTAGGGATAAATTCTGCTAGTCGTGTTCCGCCACCTGCGACCGGTTCCTTTACCGTCCCAAACTCTTACACGAATGGGGCACCTGGGGCTGGCGGGGTATCGAATGCTGTTCCGCAGGGAGCTGCTAGCGAGAGTCCTTCGTTGGGAGCTTTGCAATCCAACAGCGTAGGGTCTGGAGTCGCGTATGGTGACCAAGTATTGTCGAGTGTCAATCGAATTCAATCGCGAATTCAGGACACATCGAATCAGGTTCGCGACGGAGTGGCTAGAACGGCTGACTCGTTTAATTCGCGCGTCGAGCAAGCCGGTGCTAGGGTAAACCGAATTGGTGAGGGAGTGGTCCAGGCAGGATCTATCATCACCGACTCTTTTGAAGAGGCGAGCAACATATCAACACCTTTCGTCCCGGCACCAGTTATGCCAGCACAGACACACACTAACAGCGGCGACTTTGGTACACCGGTTATGCAGGAATCTAATGCCACCTGGCGCGATCCGACAACGGTAAAGTGATGCTATCTCTTTTGTTTAGGTTTCGCTAGTTCTAGACGAGGTGACATCAAGAATGCGCTGCACATTGCGTTAATCGATGTTCCGTTGATCATTCAAACGGTGCTGATCTTCTTGTTAACCTAGGAAGCATGCCACCGTTTGCGTTATCGTTAAGCCATGAGACTATGGCTTCTTGGCAAGAGCCTCGCCGAGTAGCTTTTCCAGAAGCCGTTTGGTTGCGAGGCATCCGTCTGTCTCTGACAGTGGTTTCGCCGGCTGGCGTTCGGCAGCGGGACCGCCAGCTTGCCTAGGGCCTTCGTATTCGACTTCGATCCAGCCCTGGAAACCAGAATCATCGACTAGCTTCAGAAGTCTCCCGTAATCCGAGTAGCATTCGTCACCGTTGGCATCAAAGTCGAGCGACTTTGCACATACACATTTAGCGTATGGCAACATGGCTTCCACGCCGGCATAGCGATCATGAAATTCGCCAGTTTTACGGTTTTTCTGAAAGTTGCCGAAATCGGGTAACGTGCCGCAATGCGGATTAGCCACTCGGTTGACAACAGATGCCAACCAGGCGCCATCGGTCTGAAGTCCTTCACCATGATTTTCGATCATTACATCGAGTTTCATCGGAATACTGAACTTCAAGAGTTCCGTTAAGCCGTCGGCCAAAAATCCAGCTTGCTCATCCGCTGGTAATGAAGAGTCGCTGATCGGATTGACCCGCACGCCGATACACCCCAGCGTCGCTGCGGCGTGAAGCCATGGCTTATATTTTTCTACATTTGCCCGACGATCTGCTGCGGACTTCGCTCCGAGTGCATCATAGAGATCGATAAGGATTAAAACATTCTTGACACCTGCATCGGCCGCGCGACGATTTAGCTCGGCCAACGATTGCGGCTTCGAGTGATGTTCGCCGAGCAGAATCCCGCTGTAATCAACACCTTCAAAACCGAGCTCCCCAGCCATGGTTGGAAACTCGAGTGGGTCACGCCGCGTTACACCCTCAACACCTTGAAACGCACGATGGAATGTCCACTGACCGAGTGTCAATCGAAAACGGGCCTCACGGCTCACAGCGGCTCTCCCGAATGACGATGGCCATGCGAGCGCAGCGCATGCTGCCGTTGTGTTTTGCAAAAAGAGACGTCGGTTCATGTCTGTCGATCGCGAATGGGTATAGTCGAGGTCTAGAGTTGTTTTAGAGAGTCTCGCAGGCCAATTGAGGATTCCCCAACTGATATTGTAACCATCTGTTCTGTCGGTGAGAACAATAAGGCAGACGGTACATGTTTGGGCACTGGGTAATGTGAAATCCTTTTTCCTTGTTCTTCATGCCAAGCCTCCTTGAGAGTGAACTTGCCTGATTTGACACGATAGAAAATCTTGCGGTAAGCCGCTGGGACCGGTCTAAAGTCTACAATACGGTCCTGCTGGATAAATTAATCTCTAAAACTAGCCCGTGATTCACGAGCTTGTTTCCAATGTTGCAACAGGAGCAGTTCACAAACGTAACGCCAGATTCCTGCACCATTCCAAAGTTACGCACTCCCCGCTCATCGTGGATGTGTCCGAATGCATGAACCAACGGTTTGATTCTTTGCTTTACATGCCGAGTCAGCGAACCTGACCCCACGTGAATCAATTCTCGCGTATCGAAGTCATGAGTGACATCCAAAATGCCTTTCGGGGGGCCGTGTGTAATCAAGATATCCACGTTATCGGGAATCGATTGCCAAACGGCATCGAGATCTTCACGAGCACGCATGTAGGCCCAGTCATAGAACTCGGGCGTATAAGGCGTTCCAAAAATAACCAGCCCGTTCACGACCGTTTGTTCATGAATCAAAAACTGAACCTCGGGATATTCGGCTGGTGTAATGAGCCCTTGCTCTATAGCTGTAGAATGATTCCCCGGTGTAAATAACTTAATTGGAATATCGAGCGAAGTGTACCAGTGAAAGAAGCTTCTCGCCTCCGTCGCATTACGCCAGGGATCTCCGCTCCCAGACTCGTCACCGCAATGGATGACGACATCGACCCCTTTGGGCACGTTCAATTCCCGATGGCGATTGTGGGTATCTGAGATAAACCAACAGGAGAAAGTGTCTTTCGGGTTTTTGCTCATCGATCGATTGCCTTTCCACGGCGATAAAAACTACCAATAGTCGAGCCAAAGCGAGTCGCTGATGGGCAGCCCCTTTGGCGTTAGGCGAATACTGCCTTCGTGCCACTCCAGAAAACCCAAATCTACGTGTTTTGGAACCTGCGAAGTAATCTGAGCCACCGATTGAGGTTCACCCGAACTGGCAAAAGGACTCCATTCGATTCCTTTCAACTGCCGCATCCCGAATATAAACCGTTCGCGGGTTCGGGTCGACCAGTCCAAGCTTTGGCTCTCTGCGACCGGCGACTCTCCTGCCTCCATCCGTTGAAGATACCTCATAGTGCTGCGGTGGTTAACCGTGCGCGTTCCATCAACGTAGGCCGCAGCACCTGGACCGAAACCGAACCACGGTTCACCTTGCCAGTAGGTTTGGTTGTGCACGCACTCGCTTCCTGGTTTGGCAAAATTGGAAACTTCGTAGTGCAGCATTCCATTTCGCTTTAAAGTTTCGATTGCATACAGATACATTTCTAATTCGGTCTCCTCGGAGATCGCCACAAGCTCCCCTTTTTGCAACTGGGACCAGTAGCGAGCTCCCTTTTCGTAGGTTAACCCGTAGGCAGAGATGTGGGTTGTGCCGCGCGAGATCGCGTTATGCAGGTCAGACTCCCAAACCTGCATGTCTTCTCCTGGGACGCCAAAAATCAAGTCGACAGAAACCTCACGAAACCATTGCAAGGCTGTATCGATGGCGTTCGCGAGTTGATCGCCTGTGTGGTCCCGACCTAGTGTCTTCAATTTATTGGAATCAAAGGATTGGCCTCCCAAACTGATACGGTTGATCCCAGAATCACGTAATAGCTGACACAAGTCTCGATTGATATCCTGAGGATTGGCTTCCATGCTCCATTCCCCATCCGAGGAGAGGGGTAACCAGTGGCGGATCAGTTCTAGAAATCGCGACATGGACTCTCGCGGCAAAATGGTAGGTGTACCACCTCCGATAAAGATCGTCTCAACCGAGCGAGGTTGATCGAGAGACTGTAACTCGAGATCGATTGCACCAACGTAACGTTCAACCAAATCCAACCGGTCAGCAATGACTGTGAAGCTACAGTAGGGGCAACGAGAATGGCAAAATGGTACATGGATGTACGCTGCCTTAGGTTTTGCAAAGTGCTCCGCTGCACTACCGGGTGATTTCATGAATTCGATAGCCACTTCGTAATCAATCCGCGTACCATTCAAAGTTGGCAACCACAGCATTGTGATCGCTCAATGCCGTTGTGCGTTCATCCTGAAAGGTAAGAACGTCAATCGACTTGGGGACAAGCCGCTTGCTCGGCTGCGATGGATTGCTGTAGAAAATGTAGTCAATTCGTTTGCCGATTTCGGTCGACTCTTGGTGGGTTGTGCCTCCATGCTCATTCGCTCGCAAAGAAGCCCAAACATCCACTACACCACCGGTGCGGACATCGTTTAAAGCTCGCATCAACTGCGTGTATTGTGAATCGGAATCAGCTCGCTGCTCCTTTAATCCATTGGTGTTAAAGTCGCCAAGCAGGATCATGGGGCTAGCAGGATCGCTCGTCTTTTTGATAAACGATGCCAACTCGAGATATTGCTTAGGTCGCAGCTGGTCTGCACGTGCTTCCAAGTGCGTGACATAAACATCGATCGTATCCGATGCGTTATCTTTATTGATGGCGAGGCGTCCGTGGATAACACCTTTGGCCGCGAACCCATCCGCTCTAAGGCCGTAATCGGTCGGTTTGCTGAAGCTTTGGAAGACGGTCGTGTTTTGTGAAGTCATGGCAAAGCGAGAGAGCAACAAACATCCGCCATTAGCCATAAAGCCCTTTGGCTGCGGCGCAGTGAGTACACTCGCTTTGCCTTCCCAGGTCTTTTGCAACCCTTCGACGATCTGGTTGCGGTGGGTAGTATGAAAGGTCTCTTGCAAGCCGACTACATCATACTTCGCGACCTCCTCTGCAATTCTACCGGCGCGATACTCAGGTTCGGGACGCTTGTTAGCAACATCCGCGGGAGGGGGCAAAAACTGGACGTTATAGGTCATAACGCTTATCGCGATTGGCTCGCCGGCGTAGGTATAGCCGTATTCTGACATGCCATGTAGCAACGCCAGCACCATGAACAAGCAGCTAAGAAATCGGCTAGGGAACATCTCTTTGGAATTGTGTCGAGAATGAATCAGAGGCTCAAGTGGACCATTACAAAGTCCACACCGCTACCATCCTAGTCGAGATGCCCGCTATTAGAAAGCCAGGAGCATTTGCAAACGTAGATTGGCTCGTCCTCGCCACACAAGAGTCTTTGGAATCTATAAAATACTTTTTCCGAGCTGCCTTATTCTACTTCTTCCTTTAGTGTCTGACATCAACTATGAATCGCTTCTTCGCTGCTGGATTGCTTGCTGTTGTTCTGGCTAACCTAACGTTTGCCCAGTCAAGCGAACTAAGACTGCGTTCTGACCCGCCTGCTATCAACTCCTCCTGGGACGATCTGCTCGAGGGGATTAACACTGTTGAGGAATGGTATGATCGCCGCAATGTACTGAAGCTGCGATATCTGGATTTGATCCGTGACCAGTTCAAGCCGGCCAAAGTGGATCTGGACATCACCGTGCATGAGGAAGTCGAGATCGAAGGTCACTATCGCCGCCTCTACATCAGCTACCAAGTCGAAGCGGACGAGCGTGCTCATGCTTATCTCGGGATCCCGTTGGGACTCACTGGAAAAGCGCCTGCTGTCGTCGCCTTGCATGGCACGACGGCCGAGGGAAGCAAACAAACTGTTGGTATAAACGGCAATCCAGATAAAGCATTTCTCGACCATCTATGCCGTCGTGGCTATGTCGTCATTGCGCCAGAGCACTTTGTCTCTGGTGAACGTATTCCCGCAGAAGGAGCCTACGATACCAGCATGTTCTATAAGAAACACCCGGAAGGGACCGCAGTGGGAAAGTTTAACTTTGAGCACAGTATTGCCGTAGATGTCCTTCTCACTCGCGAGGAGGTTGATGCGGATAGCATCGGCGTTATGGGGCACTCGCTTGGTGGGCATGGGGCGTATTTCCTTGCTGCATATGATGATCGACTCAAAGCGTGCGTGTGCAACTGTGGAGCAGCTTTTCTGCGACACAACCCGCAAGTCGAAGCATGGGCTCGTGATCACTGGTATATCTATTTGAAGCCCATACGCCCGCTCCTACTCAAAGGAGAACTGCCCGACATTGATATGCACGAGATTATTGCTCTCATTGCCCCACGAGCATTTATGGACGTATCGGCATGGAACGACGGAATCCCACTTACCCAGCGACAGCGTGCGCTGATGCTCCTCAAAATCGCAGATGTTTATGAGCTCGTAGGCAAGCCTGAGAATTTTGGTTTCTATATCCACGGACGAGGACACTCTGCACCGCATGAGTCAAGAGAACTGATCTATGGTTTCCTCGATTCTCATCTCAAGCCGACAGAGTCCATCCAAACAAAACTGATCAAAGAGTAGGTGGACCGTGGCATGACTTTTTGAATTCTCGATGAATAAAAGGAACAGGTGCTGACGCTCTCGGCATCGTCGTCTAGCATTTCAGTCACTTAAGCAGTGATTCGGATCGATAACGGTCCTTCACGCCTCCAAAACGATAGACGGATTTTTTTGCGATGCGATTCTTACTTGTTTTTCTTCTGTTGGTTTTGCAAACCTTCTGTTCCCCGAGTGAATTATGTTGCGGACAAGATACTCCTTCGACCAAGCTAGTCGATGAATCCATCGCCAAGAGAATTGCCGATCTCGGGGGACGCGTCCATTCCGGAGGCGACGAACAACCGATTGCTCGAGTGTTTTTGGGACAAACCGCAACAAGCGACGCAGACCTAGTTTGGGTCGGCAAGCTGACGGAGCTACTCGAGCTGAGCCTAGCGGATACGAAGATCACCGACGATGGGCTGCGGCAGTTAACTTCCTTGAAAAAGCTGGAAGCGATCCACCTTGCCGATACGGCTGTCGGAGATCGCGGAGTTGAAACCATCGTTGGTTTGTCCCAATTGCAATTGCTTGGATTGAAAGGGACCCGTATCACCGATTCGGGGCTGCGACATGTTCGCCAATTCACAAAGCTTCGATGGCTTGGACTGCGAAATACAGAAGTCACCGATGATGGACTTCGCTATCTATCGGAGATGACACACCTACCAGGATTGTCGCTGAGTTACTGCCGAGTGACAGACCTAGGATTACAACGTCTCGCGCCGCTAGTAAATATGGAACGCTTGGTGCTCGATCACACGCGTATCACTGACCAGGGGCTGATTCACCTAAAGAAGATGGATAGCCTGCATACGCTCGATTTGAGCCATACTCAAATTGGTGACCTAGGCCTAGGGTACCTCGAGACGCTACCAAAACTGCGAATGCTGGAGTTGAGCGGTACCAAGGTTACGGACGTGGGAATGGTTTCTTTAGGCAAACTCATCGGCCTGAAAGAACCGCGTTCCGAAGAGCCCGCACCGATTGTAAGCGGTGCCATTGCTCCTGCGGGGTTACCTCCCCTGGCTGGCATTGCTCTAAATCACACTACCATTGGTGATGCTGGGATCAGTTCACTATTGAGCTTGCAAGGCTTAGAGCGATTGGAGTTGAGAGGCACTCTGGTTACAGATATTGGTGTGCGACTGTTGGGTGAGCTCGCAAATTTGCGATCATTGGATTTGCGAGATACGCACGTAACTCAGGCAGAGGTAGCCAACCTCCAAGCTCGCCGCCCTCAACTCAAGGTGCTTATTGACTCAGCGAAGTAGACTCACTTGGACAGATATGATAAGGAGTTGCTATGCGCGTTTCCGCGTTTTATAGTTCCTGGACGTCCAAGAACCCGTCGGGAATCTAGACTACAATATGGCAATGAGGTTCCGAATCACGGAATCGTCACCTGCCTTTTAACCCGTCCTATTCCAACGATTCAACCGACCATGACTGGAATTGCTGCTCGGTGCGATTGTCGCACCATGATCTTTGCGTGCTTATTCTCTACGTGCTTGGTCGGTTTAACAACGGATGTCATTTTCGCTCAAACTCCGACAGGTGAACCGTTGTGGCTTAATTACACGGGTGGAGACGGCCCCGGACGCGGTAAGCACATTGTGCTCATCGCTGCCGAACAAGAGTATCGCAGCGAACAATCGATGCCGATGTTGGCCAAAATTCTTAGCACGCACCACGGATTCGATTGCACCGTACTCTTTGGTGTGAATGAGCGAGGAGAGGTTGATCCGACGATGCCCGTCTACCCAGAAAGGGGCAAGGAATCGGAGTTCCGAGAGCAGCATATCCCTGGACTCGAACAATTGGCTTCTGCGGACTTGGTTATCTTCTTCACTCGGTTGTTGACCTTGCCGAAATCGGAGTTGGAACACATTGTTCAGTACATCGATTCAGGCAAACCAATCATCGCGTTGCGGACGGCGAACCACGGCTTCCGAAGTCAACTGCCTTATCAGATCGATGGCAAACAAGTCAGATGGGGAGAAGATATTCTCGGAGGAACGTTTTTGAATCACCATGGGCGTTGGCATGCGGACTCGACCAGAGGCTTCTTCGACAAAGATCACGGCGATCATCCTATCTTGACCGGAGTGAGCGACATCTGGGGAGATTCCGATGTCTATCGAACCTACAAAGAGGGAGCGAGTCTTCCGCCGGAATGCACCCCTGTCGTTTGGGGACAGCCTCTCGTGGGTCGCAAACCGGATGATCTGCCCAATACAGAGTTAGAGCCACTTCCGGTAGCTTGGGTCAAGCCATGGACGACTAGCAGCGGTCTATCCGCAAGAGTGTTTCATTGCACCATGGGCAGCGGTATCGATTTGAAGAATCCAGGACTCAGACGGCTCATCGTCAATGCCACGTATTGGGGGCTGGAGATGGAGCAAGCCATTTCTCCCGCAAGCAGCGTGGAAATTGTCGGTGAGTATCAACCCCTCGAGAGTGGCTTCGATTACGATGCCCTAGGTGTCAAACCCCGACCTGTCTCCTACTACCAATAATCGTCTCACGATAAGCGATTCCTCATTTCCGACGGCATGACAAACCTCATAGAATCTTATATGACAAGACTCATTGTATTCATTGCGTGCCTGCTGATCAGCTCGTCGGTGGTCGCGGGTGATCCAGCTATCCCTAGACATCATCCGTTAAACCAATCCCAAGCCGGTAGTTTGCTACTGACGGAATTGCGATGTGCCACATGTCATACCGGTGTTGTTGCCAACCCACTGCTTGAGAAGACAGCTCCCGATTTGTCAGAGGTCGGCAACCGTGTTTCAACGGATTACTTAAGACGATTTCTCGAGTCTCCTCATACTGCACAACCCGGTACTAGCATGCCCGACATGCTGGCCTCGCAGTCAGAATCGGAGAAGAGCAAGATTGCTGAGGCACTAACCCACTTCCTCGTTGCGCAGGGCGGAGTGCCATGGGATACAGAGCCAATAGAATCATTCGACCGCAAACAAGGTAAAGAATTGTTTCATTCGATTGGATGCGTCGCATGTCATGGACCGCAGGAACCGTTTTCTGGTAGCTCACCCGCTGTTCGTCCTGGATACGAAGATGACGATGATGACGATGACATCAGCCAGACCCGAGCAATAGCACCAGTGGTCATGCCAGATACTATTTCGCTCGAACATGTGCATGAAAAATATAGCCTGAGATCCTTGGCCGATTTTCTTTTTCATCCGCTAACCGTTCGCAGCTCAGGCAGGATGCCTGATATGAAATTAACCCCTGCGGAATCGCTCGCCATTGCAGGCTATCTCATCGGAGATGCCTCACCAACCAAAGCGAAATTGAAACCAGATGATGTGTTGGTAGAGTCCGGAAAGAAGTATTTTCAAACGTTGAACTGTGCTAGTTGCCACCCTCTTAAGGGGATGGACGCTGCACTTCAAAAGAGTTCGTTGAAAACAGCCAATCTGGAGCAGGGTTGTTTGTCTAAAGAAGAACATCCCAAAGAAAAAGGTAATGGCCCCAGATTTACACTCAGTACCGAGCAAGAATCCGCGATCGTCGCAGCGCTTCGCGAGGAGCCAAGTAAAGATTCCGATCAAGTTGTCATGGCGAAAACATTAACAGCCTTTCGCTGCATCAATTGCCATGTTCGCGATGATTATGGTGGGGTACACGACGCACACAATTTCTTCTTTAAAGGTAGCGAACTGAATCTGGGAGATGATGGCCGCATTCCACCTCCACTCACCTTGATGGGGGCCAAGCTACAACCGAATTGGTTGAAAAAGGTGCTGTTTGACGGTGAAAGTGTTCGCTACTACATGGCAACGCGCATGCCGCAGTATGGCGCAGACAACCTCCAGCATCTACCTGAGCTTTTCTCTCGTTTGGATCAGTTGGATGGTCCCGAGATGAAAATTCCCAGTCCAGAGAGTCGCGACGAAAGTGAGCGTGAGCGAGAGAAAACCTTGCGACCCGCAGGACGTGAGCTGTTGGGAGATAAAGGGGCGAACTGTGTCGCTTGTCATCAATTCAATGGCAAAGCCGCCAATGTCAATCAGGGCATCGATTTGTTAACCAGCTACGAAAGATTACAGCCTGCATGGTTCTATCATTATCTTCTCAATCCAGGTGGCTTTCGCCCGAGGACCGTGATGCCAACCGCGTGGCCGGATGGCAAGTCGAACTTTAAAACGATTCTCGAGGGTGATACCGATCAGCAGATCGAAGCCATTTGGTACTATCTTTCACTAGGGACTTCTGCTGCCGATCCCTCGGGTGTGCGTACCGTCAATACGAAACTTGAAGTGGCAGACAAAGCCATCGTTTATCGAGGGCGGAGTCGAGTGGCTGGTTATCGGGGAATCGCGGTTGGTTTGCCTGGAGGTGTGAACTATGCGTTCAACGCGGAGACAGGAACCCTTTCTGCTGTATGGATGGGTGACTTTGTCAACGTCAACTGGAGCGGGCAAGGGGCCGGGGATTTCAACCCTGCTCGCGAACCGATCGTGCTAGCTCAAGATGTCTCGTTTACCGCACTGCCCAACGAGAATGCACCTTGGCCTTTACTACCTGTAATGACCAAAGAGGCACCTGTGAATCCCGATCCTCTTTATCCCAAGAACTTGGGATATCAATTCCAAGGTTACTTCCTTGATGAGCAATCGATTCCCACCTTGATGTACCGCATAGGAACCATTGCGATCCAGGATCGATCTATTGTAATCAATGATGAAAGTCAGCGACGACTCCAGCGCGTTTTACAAATGGAGGCCCCAAGCCCTCAAGCAATCTGGTATAGAGCGTTGACCGGCGACATTGTTCAAGAAAGCGACTCCGTTTATCGAAGCGGTCGCCTCAGGTTATCCATTCCATCGACCGAAGTCCGTTTGCGAGCTCTACCCGATGAGCAGCAAGGAGTCGAGTTGTTGTTAAGACTGCAAATCCCGCAAGGTGAATCCACAATGGAGCTTCAGTATGATGTACTCAACAAATAGTCCATTGCGCATGGCGCTACTGCTCATCTCGATCTTGTGCTTCGTATCGGAAGCCGTTCTTGGCGAAGATGTCGGTCAGCGTTGGGGGACCGAGGAGCGAGAGCGGGAGTATTACCCAATCGTGAGTATCCCGTTACCTAAAGATACGGTGATCGAAGCTGGAGCTTTCGCAGTGCTTCCAGATGGCCGCATTGCTGTTGGTACTCGACATGGAGATATTTTTATCATCGATGGTATCGATGCCCCGAAGCCGAATCCCACGTTTCATCGTTTTGCCTCAGGACTCGACGAGATCTTTGGTTTAACCTGGAAAGATAGTGCATTCCGGGTAACACAGAGTTGCGAACTAACGCGTGTGAGCGATTCGAATGGTGATGGAGTAGCAGATCGATTTGAGACGATCTCTGACGCTTGGGGGTATGCGAATTATCATGAGTACGCGTTTGGATCCAAGCTGGATTCGAAGGGAAATCAATTCGTAGCGCTAGGGCTTTCCGCTTCGTATTATTCTCATGCATTGAATCGCGGATTCATCATGAAAGTTAACACTGATGGAAAAACCGAGGCCTTTGCCAGCGGACTGCGAAGTCCGGGCGGTATTGGTTTTGATGAGCACGGTTCCCTGTTTTACATTGAGAGTCAGGGGCCATGGAATTGCGCGTGCAGCTTGAAAGCTGTACCCCCTAAAAGCTTTCATGGTCACCCGGCTAGTTTTAACTGGTATCAGTACTCACCCGAGTTAGGACCGGAACCTGAAATGCCAAACTCGGGGAGCCGCATTCACATCGAGAAAAATCGGGTCACGCAACTGGTACCTTATGCAGTCGTCTTTCCCTATATACGCATGGGACGTTCGATCACAGGGTTTAACATCGATCAAACCGGGGGCAAGTTTGGACCGTTTGAGAATCAGATCTTCCTGGGAGACTACACGCAATCGATTATCATGCGGGCCACGACGGAGGAAGTGAACGGCGTTTGGCAGGGGGCATGTTATCCATTCCGCGAAGGGCTTTCGACAGGCATTCTCAATGTAGAGTTCACGCCGGAAGGGAATTTGCTGTGTGGAGGAACGAATCGAGGATGGCCGGTTCGGGGTATTAAGCCATTCGCTCTCGAGCGACTTGAGTGGAGCGGCAAGATGCCGTTTGAGATCCTGCGAGTCACGATTGAACCTGATGGATTCAAAGTTACGTTTACCAAGCCAGTCGAGTTGACAACAGGATCAGCAACAAGCTCTTATTCCGTTTCGGCTTTTACTCATCCCTATCACGCAGGCTATGGCGGACCGGAAATTGAACAGTATTCACCGGCAGTCACATCGGTGGAATTGTCCGGCGATGGTCTATCTGCAAAAATCGCAGTCGAGAAATTGAAGATGGGATTTGTATACGAGCTTGATCTAGTGGGATTGCGCTCGCGCGATGGTGAGGAGTTACTTCATCGCAACGCGTTTTACACGGTAAACGAAATTCCCAAAAGCAATGGGAATTAAACCAGCCAACAAGCGAATCTCCGTCGAGATTTCTGGCCTGTTCTGCTTTGGTTTTCGTAGTGGCCGAGGCAACGAGGCCTAACTGCATGGTACGAATATGGCACGAATCACATCGTCGTTTGAGCAGGCGGTCTCCCATGGTAAAGGACTCTTTGCATCGTCCACTACAAAACCCTCGGATCGTTTTCGCGGCTAAGCTCGTTAAAGACAACCTTGTCGTAGACTTCAGCCGCGACCAATTCGCAGCTTCAGATCGCTAGGATAAACTCTGCACTGCTTCTTTTTGAGCTGTTCCCTTAGATGAGAGCCAGCGTTAAGGACAATCAGATTGTGGTTGGCCGATGCACCTGCCATGGCGAACATTTCGCCACGAAAGTACTCCGAACGCAGTAGTAGCACCTATAGCAAGATAGCATTCAACTCAGGGGCGTAGAGATCGCAGAGTAACGACCCGCTAGTGACTGGGTCGCTCGGCGATGACGATCGGTTCTTTGTTGCCTTGTTGGCACGCTTGAGAGACTCCGTTTCGTTCGATCCATAAGGCTTCCCAATCGGCCCAAGCGGAATGGGTCGAGGAAAAGATGACTCGCTCGCGAGTGGTTGGATGCAAACCGGCCTCAGCAGCTTGGACTTCGGGGACTGGTAGTAGATCTCCGTCGGCCTTTAAGTCAGTAACAATCTCGACGTCAAAAGCATTAGAAGGCCAAATCAATAACCCAGCCGAGTCAATATCGTACGGGTATCTTTTCGTTAAAGCACTCTCCATTTGTTCGCGCACAAGATCGATTCCACTCTTTCGATAGAACCCTTCGATTGCGTTACAAAAAGAATTCCATTGCTCATCGCTTGCGGATGTTAACCATCCGCTTTGTGCAATACTGGCTACGATCCATCCGCTTTGCTCCTGAACCCAAATTTGGAGCACTGATGCCTCTAGCTCTGGGCACTCCAATTCGACCACAAAGCTATTGGAGAACGCTTCCACGTGGGAGCATTTGACTGGGAACGCTTTCCAAACCGAACATTTATCGAGAAGCGATATTAGCTCGCGTTCCACAAACGCTTGGATGGCAGCCTCGACATGATGGAGTTGGTCGCGAATCGCACGTCGGCTGGTAAATCGACTAAGCGAGGCACTTTGATGCTCCAGCCTGCGCAGCTTTCGAAACAGTTTTGGTAGTGTTCCGGAATGAAACCCTGGTCGCAACAATCGAGCTATCGTCTCACCATGGCTTCCCACCGAAACGGGCATCAATCGGTTCTTGCGATTGGCTTGGTACAGTCGCCAGTTTTCCTTGAGCTCCCAAACCGCGAACCCGAAAAAGCCCGGTAAAAAGAAGATGTTGAACCAGGTAATGGATCTTGCCAAAGGGGTCCCCATGTACTGTCCTAAAAACAGAACCATATTTCCCTCCAGCATGATCAATGCTGGCAAGAAAATTTTGTGCGCAACTGTTACGACCGGAAAATGCTTGACGGGATGAAAGGTCGGCTCAATCAACAAATTGACATAAATGCGAATCAAGAATGACACGAATGACCATATCACGCCCAATATGGCTTTGACAAGGATCGATATCGCACTCTCCTCACTATGAAAACGAAGCCATTCGTCGACTGCATATAGCACTCGCTCCAGCGTGCTCAGCAAAAAACGAAAGAAATCTACCACCCATCCGATTAAAGCAAATACCAGCCTCGATTGCACCTGATGCACGGACTGAACAATCCAATCGCGAGTTACCTCTTGCGCATCGCGTCCCATTCGAGAATTGACTAGCAAACTCAAAATCAAGTAAAGAGTACCGACCCAAATCCAGTCCAGCGGTTTCCCACTTACGAGAATGGGAAGTAATCGTCCAAGAAACAAAGACAGAATACCAGGTACGATCACAAACCCACTAAAGTAAACCAGTGGTAATGCCTCCCAAAGGCTCTTGAAAATGGGCAGTTGAAAAAACTGTAAGGGTGCGTCGATTAGAAACCGTTTAATCCACTTCCAAGTCGATTTGAGAAGTCCCAGTGAAAGCTTGCGAAACGATGGTGCATGAATAAGTGCCATCAACAAGAACCCCAGCGTTAGAACCAACCAAATGGTGTCGGTCTGCCGCGTCAAAATCTGATTGACTGCTTGATCGGTCGTTTGGGGAGGAACCAAGACGATCGATGCCGTGTCTTCTGTGCTCGAGTTCGAATCAGTCGGGTCAGCATCCGTCTGCTCCGCGCGATCGCCAACTTTCGTCAGCAACATCGGCGAGGTTGCGGCGTCAGCATCTGAGAGGAAGTCCCCCAAGCTTGATGCATCTGCATTCTCAGGATCGGATGATGAACTCGAGGTCGATTCGAAAGGCAACTCGTAGTCCGATCGTTGAGCGTGCGAGCCTTTTCGAAACATGTGGAAGATGTGCATGGCACCCTCTACGATAACCACGGCCCCTCCGAATGGGATGATTAGGTAGAGGGTGGCGAACCGACCAAGCCGTGTTCCAAAGAAGAAGGAACTGACCACTTGCAACCAACGTAAGTAAAAATCTCCTTTGCGATATACTCCGTCCAAAGAGAGATCGAGCTGATCATCCACTCGCAGCAACTGGTCTCCGTGCCATACCTCGCGTAGGTTCTGAAGATCGGGCAATTTCAGGTCATTCTTGCTGATTACATCGCGAAGATATCCCATGGTCAAATAACCTCTAGCGACAATACAGTCGATCGATTCCTCGATGACTTTGTCAAAGGCAACTTGTTCCGGGACGCTCTGTGGAAAAAGATTCACATTGTGGAGCGCTTGTTTGAGAACGGGTCGCATTCGCTCTCGCATCTGTGACTCCGAAAGGTGGGCCGCCTGTTCGATCAATTCGGTGAGCCGATCGCGTTCGGTACCACTTAGCCGAACGTGTGACAGTCTTGATGCGGCACTGGCTAGGTGTTTTGCCATGGCAACTTCACGAACACTGCTTAGCGGGTGCCTTATCGGGCGTTTCCCGCGACTAACCAGCCACTTTACCAAATCTACTTTGTAGGTAAGTCGTTCGTGATCCAAGCAGACTTTTTGGAGGTCGTAAAGCAATCGCTTTTCTTTATTCCAAAACCCATGTACCGAGTTTTCTGCCAATGTCCAAAGGGCCGCCTGCCAATTGTCGGTATCTTGTTCGGGAAATGTAATCGCCGCTTGGAGTCGAGTGACAAGTCCACCTACATCTTCACGAGCCTTTGCCTCTGCCGATGCTCGCTTTGTTTCTGACGTTGCGCACTGGGCAGCGCGGATAGCGCACGTGATCGAATAGACTGTGTTACCACGTTCGTTGGAACGATCTCGCGCTCGCAACAGTCGCAGATAGTTTCGTTCGGATTGCAAGACTCCAGCCGCCAACGACCAACTGCGGCGTGTGCTTTTGAGTCTATCCTCATCGCTCTCGGAGTGAGACTTCAGCTCTGGTTTCGGCGCGCCCTCGAGCCAGGTTGCTTGGAAAATTTGGTCAACATTTATTCCATGCGATAAAATCGCCTCCGCGTGGGGGATTCGTTGCAACGATGGAAACCATGTCGGTAACAAGTCGGGCTCAAAGCAACGGAGCTCGCAATAGATCGCAACCAGCTCTCGCCAGACTTCATCGCGGGCGTTGGGGGACATCAATCGATGTTCGGATCGCAATACGTAGTGTGCTTCGTCAAACTCGACCTGGCCAATTGCTGCTATCTTACTGCGGAGCAACTCCTGGTTTCCTGGAGTTAAAAGGGCTCGCATTTCACGATCTAGCCTAGCGTGAAATAAGTAGCGCCAAACTTTGAGTTTTAGATCTTGTAACGGCCAGTGATCCATCTCCCCGGCATGCGGTTCGCAGATCAAAAGGCAGATATTCGGTAGATGGGCGAACGTCGTTAATCCTAACTCATCAGGGTGTGTCAGCTTGCGAACGTCCTCTGCGCTGACGACTTGACTGTCGGTATGGGGAAGCTCGAGGGCAAGATTGGCTAGCCCGTGACGATCGCGAATCACACGCCGGATGACTCGTTCCTCCACAAGGAAGGCAGAGGGCTCGGCAGCAGTCAGGGCTCGCCGAAGTTCGTCGATTCTTGAGACATCTTCTGTCATAAAATGGAGATTCCGATCCTAAGCAACGAGCTCCATCGTCTGGAGGTTTATGCGTCTAAATTAAACGGGCACCGCATTTGATGCCAGCCGTATTTTGTAATGGGCACGAGCAACAGATGCCGCAGGTTATGCGAGACTTCTTGCTTAACGCCACCTACTGGTTACCAGGCTCCGCCTGGAAACCCAATGTCTTTCAGGCTCCGCCTGATTTTTTGCGGGCGATTCATAGATGCCTTAACGGCATCACTAACGAGGCAGAGCCTCCGAGGCAGTTCGTTCCGAGGCAGAGCCTTGGAACGAGTTGTTCACTGGTGGCGTTCAGCGAGAAGTGTCGGTTATGCCCGCTGCGTCTTGGTGAATGCCAGCCAAACGACTAAAGACTTAGCTCCAACCATGGCTGCGATCACCAGCGAATACGAAAAAGCCTGCCAAGCAAAACGGTAATCACCGCTCTCAGGCCTTTTATCCGATACGCATTTCTCGAAATGATCAATGGCCGTTGCCATACTAACTGTTTGCGCATAAACATTGGCTCCTTGGGAGCGGTAAATAAAAATTTCATTGTGGATTTGACCGAAAAACCAACTGGCTCAAGGATGCTTTGTGGATGCACGTGACGCGCTCGCACAAGTATACTAGATGCCGACATGTACAAGCCTGCCCCCCACCAAAAACGGAGCCACCCAGGAATGAGATTGTTCTCAAGACTGTTTTCTTTGCTCATTCCCCTACTCTGCACTCCTTACGTCTGCGCACAATCCAAGCCGGTCAAAGTCTTTATCCTTGCGGGCCAGTCCAACATGGAGGGGCATGCCAAGATTGATACGTTCGATTACATCGGTGATGATCCTGCCACGGCACCACTACTTACACAGATGCGCGGCGCTGACGGAATGCCGAAGGTCGCCGAAGGAGCCTGGATCTCGTATTGGACCGGTGCAGACGAAAACAACTACCAAGTCAAAGGAAAGCTGACGGCTGGCTTCGGTTCCGTTTGGGGAAAACCACCGGGTGAAACAGGTGACAAGATTGGGCCCGAGTTCACATTTGGCCTAACCATGGACGAAGCCTTCGAGGAGCCCGTGCTTCTCATCAAAACGGCTTGGGGAGGCAAGAGTCTTCACACCGATTACCGCTCTCCGAGCGCAGGACCTTATCAACTCAGCACCTTCCAGGAACAGAACTATCCCAAGCAGGAGGGGCACGGAATTCCGAAAGACTTCGAAGATTGGAAAAGAGAGAAAGTAAAGGCAACGGGCGTTTATTACCGTCTGATGATCGAGCATGTGAAACAGGTGCTGACGGATATAAAGCAAGTTATACCCAGCTACGATGCTGAGCAAGGTTATGAGCTTGCTGGTTTCGTCTGGTTCCAAGGGTTCAATGATATGGTCGATGGACATGTTTATCCGAATCACAATCAACCCGACCGCTTTGATCTCTACTCGGAGTTGCTCGCTCATTTTATTCGCGATGTAAGAAGTGATCTGAACGCCCCCAAGCTTCCTTTTGTGATCGGCGTTATGGGGGTCGGCGGACTCAAGGACGACTCGCCTAGCATGATGGCCTTTCGCAAAGCGATGGCAGCTCCGGCCTCGATGTCGGAGTTTCAAGGCAACGTGATCGCTATTGAGACTGCTCCGTTTTGGTCAGAAGAATTGGGAGCGATCGACGAGAAACGAGCTCAAGTAAGGCAGATGCGCTACTATCTTGACTCGAAACACAAGGATCACGTCAACGCAGATGGGCTGATGACGCAAGAAGAGAAAAATGAGTACATCAGGAAGTATGAATCCGAACTGATTTCGCCTGCCGAGATCGCGTTGTGGCAACGTGGTGCCTCGAACGCGGGATACCACTATCTAGGTTGCGCGAAGACCTTTGCCTTGATCGGTAAAGCCTTCGCAGAAGCCAATCTTAAGATGCTTTCGGAATAGCCAACTATCCCCTTTCAATAAGAACCATGAAGACTCAGTACATAATATTTTTGGTAGCCCTCTGGTGCGGTTTTGGCGCTAGCGTGGCTATTGCACAGCGTGATAAGCAACTTGTCATCCCTGATTTTACCAAAGGCGATGTCATCCCCGTGAATGCAAAGCATGATTGGAATCTGGGGCCGACCGGTTTGCGCGGATGGATGTTCTGCGACAAACTCGTGACAACCGACGCTCGTCAGATCATCGTTACCTCCGTGGCGAAAGGATCGCCGGCGGATGGCATTCTCACTGAGGGTGATGTCATTCTGGGGGTCGCCGGTAAAGCCTTTTCCTACGACCCTCGCACCGAGTTTGGTCGTGCGGTGACCCAGGCGGAAACGGAGGCGGGTGGTGGCAAGATCGCACTCACTCGGTGGCGCAATGGAGTTACCGAACAAGTCGAATTGCTATTGCCAGTTCTGGGAACGTTTAGCTCCACAGCCCCCTACCATTGTTCAAAGTCGCAGCAGATCCTTAAGAGTGGTCTGAAGGCACTCGCGGAGCGAATGTCTTTGCCCGGTTACTCAAAGTCGGAGAACGCTATTCCTCGCTCGTTGAATGCTCTCGCGTTATTGGCAGGGGGAGACGCAACGCATTTGCCATTGATCCAACGCGAAGCGAAGTGGGCAGCCAACTTTTCTTCGAATGATTTCCGTACATGGTACTATGGATATGTCATGATCTTTCTCGCCGAGTACGTCAGTGTCACCGGTGATGACTCCGTTTTACCAGGATTGCGACGTTTGGCGTTGGATGCCGCGAGTGGCCAAAGTGCTGTTGGTTCGTGGGGGCATACGTTCGCCCTGCCTGATGGACGGCTTAAAGGTTACGGCATGATGAATTCCCCAGGCCTCGTGCTCACCATAGGCATGGTGCTGGCTCGCGATGCGGGAGTAGATGATCCAGAAGTTTCGCATGCGATAGAGCTCAGTGCGAAGCTATTGCGATTCTATACCGGCAAGGGTGCGGTTCCTTACGGCGATCATCCAGCTTGGATAGAGACTCACGAAGACAATGGCAAGTGTGGTATGGCCGCGATCCTATTTAATCTGCTCGGTGAAGTAGATAGTGCAAACTACTTCACACGCATGGCGGTTGCATCGCACAGTGGCGAACGGGATTGTGGGCACACGGGAAACTACTTCAACATGTTATGGTCGTTACCCGCCATTGCACAGGCTGGCGAGCAAGCTACAGGAGCTTGGACGGAGGAGTTCGGTGCGTGGTATCATGATTTGGCACGGCGATGGGATGGTTCTTTTGCTCACCAAGGGCCGCCGGAGCCAGACCATGATAGCTACCACGGTTGGGATGCTACAGGTGCCTATCTGTTGGCATATGCATTGCCGTTAAAGAAGACCGCATTGACAGGCAGGAAGGCCAGCATCGTTCCTGAATTATCAGTAGAGAGTTGTAAAAACCTTATTGCTGACGGTAGAGGTTGGGACAACAAAGATCGGAGAGGCTTCTATGATGGACTAGACGATACCGAACTCCTTGTACGTTTGGGCTCATGGTCTCCGACGGTGCGACAGCGTGCAGCGGAAGCGATCAAGCGGCGCAAGGAACCTCCTGTGGCAGAGATCATCGCGATGCTAGACTCGGAATCAGAGGATGTTCGCATAGGAGGTTGTACGGCTCTCGAGGAGCTACGTGGCAGAGCTGCACCGGCAGTACCGAAGCTACTATCTTTGCTCAAAGACGAAACCATGTGGGTTCGCGTACGAGCAGCTTCGGCGCTAGCGGTTATTGGAAAGCCAGCTTTGCCTGCGTTGCCAGATATGTTGGAGATCATCGCTCGTGGCCCGTCGCCCGAAGATCCTCGCGGCATGGAGCAAAGGTTCCTTACCAAGGCGATTTTTAGCGACATGTTGAATTCTGCAAATTCCCTGGAGGGAGTAGATAGTGACAAGCTTCGCACAGCGATTGCTATGGGATTGCAGAATCAAGATGGTCACGCAAGAAGTCAAATAAGCTCGGTCTACCAGCGACTTAGCTACAGCGATCTCCAACCTATTTTGCCAGCTATCGTGGCGGCGATTGAGAAACCTGCACCGAGTGGAGAGATGTTTGCTGATGGGGTACGACTCAATGGATTAAAGGTCCTAGCAGCACATCATATCGAAGAGGGAATACAAGCTTGTGCGGACTATTTGCGAAGCCAGAATCCTTGGGCCAGTGAGCATCGTACACCGGAGATATTGGAGGTGCTAAAAGCCTACGGAGCTCAAGCTCAGCGAGTGCTCCCGCATTTGAAAGAGACCGCAGCGATGTGGGACGAAGGCGAAGTTGATTTTCCTAAGCGACTAAGCAAACAAAAGGCGAGTGCAGTCAAGGAAGCCATCAAATTCATTGAGGCTTCAGTAGATCGGCCAGAATTAAAACGACTCGGGCGTTAGTCTTGCGAAATTTTGTCGTGGCATTGCTGGCCTGCTATACTGGGAATCGCTTTGCTAGCTGGGAATTGCTTTGCTAGGAAGTAATCTTTCTCAATTCTCAACAAACGATCGCATTGGCTATGGAGCTTAAATTTACGATTGGAGAGCCTGACTACATCGCGTTTTCCGAACAGTA
The DNA here is from genome assembly GCF_052161605.1 of Brakhagea baltica. Taxonomy (NCBI): domain Bacteria; kingdom Pseudomonadati; phylum Planctomycetota; class Planctomycetia; order Pirellulales; family Pirellulaceae; genus Brakhagea; species Brakhagea baltica. Next base: position 5,034,030 of record NZ_CP197409.1, read on the forward strand.
CTATCGCGACTCACCGGCCCATCAACGCCAGCGAAAGCAAGTTCGTTGGCTTTTTCCTTTTTTGCTTCTTCCGATCTACCTGCTTTTTACGCTTCAATTCGGATTCTCATGGCCCGTTCTGTTTCTGTTCACGGGTGCAAGTGCGATTTGGGGCGTCGTGGGCCCAAGTGGATTTCCTGTCCGTATTGAGGAGGTAGGTACTACTGTCGCCAACGAGGCCTACAGAACCATTAGTCAGCTAATCGAGCGAAATCGCTGAAACCAGTATCCCTTGTGGTAACTGCGAACAAAGTGGCAATTCCCCGGGCTGGGAGACTTAACGGACTAGCTGATAAACGATCAAATCAAAATTGTCCTGCGAAACTGGTAGGCGTTGTAATTTACCTCGCCGCTCGAGCTCTTCCATTTCTGCTCTAACCAGCTTGTACTGCTCGTATGTAAGCGTCGAAGAGTCTTCTTCGCCGCTCAATGATGCCACTAACGCAACGTGAGTCGAGCCGGAGAGCTCAATTAGCTGTTCGATTGAGCCGCTGGTCAGTTCGGCCTGTGATTCGATCGTTCGGCATCGAAGGGGTATATCCAAATCATCCCTTGTCCCCAACAACAAAATGATTGCGTCGTCGGCCAATGCACCACCATAAAACTGCCGTCTCAATTCCAGCGGGTATCGAATACGAACCTCGGAGGTTTGGTCGCTCGGATACTCACGCCAGCTTTCGGAAACCAAGAACTCCACGGGAGCCAACAACCGATTTTCCATCAGTGGCCAGTACGAGGCATTAACAAGTCCAATTACCATCATGCCCCCCCAACCCACGATACCAATGAATCGGTGTTGATTTACTAGCAACCAGGCGATCCCATGCGCAGCCACAGGAATGAATAGTCCTAGGACTGGAATCCAGCATCGATCCGGACAAGCCAGCAATATCCCTAGCAAAACAAAAAGGCTTATACCGACAGCGAAAAGCTGCAAGCTCTTTCTGGATGGCTTGACATGCAGCCCAATAACGATGCACGCAGTCCAAGGGATGGCGAACAAGGATGAAATCCCGGCAAAGCGGAGTATCGTGCCAAACCCCGCTTGCTCCACATTAGGCGATTCCATGCTTAACGCAGACAGCCAACCCCAAAGAGCCAGGCTTACAAGTGTGATCAGAGGCCAAGCAAGCCCACGTCGTCTTGTTTGGTACCTCATAAACATAGTCACAATCACTGCGATTGGACCCAAGGCGGTAAACTCCGGTCGTCCAGCCCTCGCCAGCTCGAGTAGCGAGGGTGTTGTCAAAAGCAAGAACAGCAGCAGCATGGCAGGTGCTCTTCCATACAAACCACTGACCAAGTGAGCAAAAAGCAGCAGCCCAGCTAGTCCCACCATTACAGCAACCAACTTACTTGCGATGAACGCTGTGTAGCTTGCGGGCACAGTATTTGTGTCTAACTGTCCTGAGCCATCGATAGGAACTGCTTCGCGAACAGTCGAGCGAATGTTGGTCCCCATAACTCCGAGCGTTGTGTAGGCGATAGGGTCCCATCTCCAGGCCTTTAGCGGCCTTTCCGCAAGTGACGTTATTGCTGTGGGGTCGGTGTTTGCCCCAGGCGCAGAATATTGTCCGTACTTTTGCGCTGTGTATACCCAACGCTCTTCACGTACCCTTAGGTCGACACTTGGGACCATCGCTCCGACAATATAGACAGCAACAAGGTAGAAGCTGCCGATCATAGAGAGTCCATATAAACGCCTTTTCCACGCGACCGCTAAAGTGCGATCACCATCGGTTGCATTCGTCGTATCGGCCTCCATTCCGATGCTGGATGGTTTGGATTCGCGAGACTTGGACCTGGCCGCCAAAAAATTAGTTGCGAGATAAATCGCAAGCAAAGCACCAATCATCAAACCAAAGGTTGCGACCGTTGTCAGTTTGCCCAGAAATGTCAATTGGAGCAGCAGCGCTCCTTGGAGGAGGGCGTATCCAAGGACCAAGCTCATCGACCAGTACGCTAGGCTCCGTGGTGTTAAGCCGAACAATCGATTCGCAAAGGGACGAAAGCACGCAAAGCCCAGCAGACTGAGCGTTCCGCACCAGACCGTTGCGATCAGAATGGCCGAGCCTCTAATCGGCCAGAAATCCAATGGGACATCAGCAGTCCATTGCAGGAGCAGAGCCTCGGGATTAGCGAGGTAAACCAGTGCAAAATCAAATCGGGAGAGGGCGAAAACCTCGCCGTTGGGATCTCGTGCCGGCAAGCATGGGTAGAGGAGGACGACGGCAGATAGGCCGAGCCACAAGGCATTTCCCAAAATCGATGCGGCTCGGCTCATGAATGGCGGATCTTTAGGGGTTGGGGGGACAAAGGCAGGTGGTTTTACCCGAAAAATTGGTAAACGATACCCACTTTGCGTATCGTGTGGTATTTTGGAAGCATGAACAAAGCACCTCTCTCCGGAATTTTTACCCCCAACATTACCCCCCTTGATGTCCACGGTCGACTCGATGAGGACAAGCTGCGTGGCTATGTAGATTGGCTCATCGACAAAGGAGTTCACGGCCTCTATCCGAATGGTAGCACCGGCGAGTTCGTTCGCTTCACTCCAGAAGAGCGAAAACGCGTCATCCAAGTTGTCGCGGATCAAACGCGAGGTCGAGTCCCCATTCTAGCAGGGGCCGCCGAAGCGAACGTGGATGAAACCGTACGGGCTTGCGATACCTACGGAGAGCTAGGCTGCCGGGCGGTTGCGATTGTGGCACCCTTCTACTATCGATTGGCACCGGACGGGGTGTACGCGTACTTCAAAGAGATCGCTGATCGAGTCAGCGTCGACGTGACACTTTACAACATTCCACTATTCGCGTCCCCTATCGACGTTGCGACGGTGAAGCGGTTGGCACAGGATTGTCCAAGAGTGGTGGGGATCAAAGACAGCTCCGGTGACATTCCGCACATGATGCGGATGATTTCCGAGGTTAGACCCATGCGGAACGATTTCTTTTTCATGACGGGTTGGGATGCGGCTCTTGTTCCAATGCTGATGATAGGTGCCGACGGTGGGACCAACGCGACCAGCGGTGTGGTTCCGGAGTTGACGCGAGCTTTGTATGAGGCTTGTCGGGTTAAGGATTGGGACTTGGCCATGGTTCTGCAATACCAACTGCTACCCCTTTTCGATGCCATGCTCGGAACAGCTGAGTTCCCAGAAGGATTCCGTAGGGGGGCCAAGATCCGAGGTTGGAACCTGGGTGAATCAAGAACGCCGTTAACTCCGCAACAGGCCACCGCAGCCGATAGAGCACAAGCTCGTATCAGCGAACTATTGTCCAGCTTTGACTTCATGCGAGAACCTAAATCTTCGCCGGCAACTCCCGTCGTCGACGACTCGGTGATCTCCAAGATCGTTACCGAAGTACTGCAGCAGCTAAAGGCGAATTGACTGCCGCGTTTAGGGCCGCCCATAATAGGCTTTTTCAAGGGATAGCGGCCTGAGCGGCGTTGCTCCAATCTCAACGCAGGGCGTTGAATCGTTTAACCGCATGGGCATCGCCCTGCGTTTAGGTCGCCAGGGGCAGCCGATAAAAGCACCCTCAGCGAATAGTTACCTGAACAATCCGTCGAGATCCGGGTCGGAACGCTCACCGCAGCCCGTTGGGCATGCGGTTAAACGACTGCCTGCACCGATGACGGTTTCTCACAGGAGCTGTATCGGTCTCAACGGCAAACAGAAAACGGGAATGAGCAGTGCCATCGCCCCCAGTAGAATTCGTCCCCACCCCAGCTGCACATCGTCGTTACGGCTAGGCGGATGCCCAATCCCCATGAGAGGTATCAAAATGAGCATGAGAATGAACACGGGCTCACCGTATTTGATGCTCGAGAAGACGACGTAGACGACACACGCCAAATAAATACCGAGCGATACGATGGCCGATTTTCTACCGAGCAAGCCAAACAAAACGTGACCGCCATCGAGCTGGCTGATCGGGATCATGTTCAACCCTGTAACCAGCAACCCGACCCACGCAGCCATCAGCAATGGATTCATCGAGGTGTTGGGAACCCAATCAATCGAAACAGGGCTAGTTGGATTTGCCAACATATTTAAGAGGCTGATCCCGAGTGGTTGCCCAAACTGAATCGTCGAACCTGTCGTCGCAGGATAATTTTCGCTTAGCAAACCGAACCACGCTATCGGGATCGCGAAGACCAAGCCCGCTAGCGGCCCAGCAATTCCAATGTCGAATATTTGTTTGCGGTCAGCTTTGAATCCGTCCATCAAAATCACCGCCCCGCACGTTCCCGTCGGCCCGATAGGAAATGGGATAAAGAGAGGCAGCGTGGACGGGATTCGGTAAAGTTTTGTTACGAAATAATGCCCCAGCTCGTGTGCCCCCAATATTGCAGCGAGCGATAGGGAAAACACCAAGCCACTTTCCCAATTTGCGAGGACATGCTGGCGTATGGTGAACATCGAGCCTTCATAAAGAGAAAGCTCCCAAACGTTCATTGGATTCCAAGCCGCAATACCAGCCCATGTCATCGACACCATGGTGGCGACGAACAGGAATATAGGCATCGTCCAGCGTCTTGGTCGTCGCAAAGGAGGAGTCGGGTGCGAAGCTGTCATTGCGTCGTTATCGTCCGCATTGAAGGACTGATCGCGGCCAACGGAATAATCCTGAGTGACCGGAGAACCAACCTCGGATTCCGTCGCGTTCTGGCTCGTTGTAGGGGGTCGATTCTCTGACACTAGTATTTCAGCAAGCTTTCGACTTGATAGGGCACCAGCTTGTCACGTCCCTTGAGGAACGACAATTCGATACAGAACAAGCACCCGACGATATCGATATTGTAGTGTGCAAGCAATGAGCAACAGGCACCCACCGTACCACCAGTCGCCAAAAGATCATCGACAACCAATACCTTTTGCCCGGCGCATACCGCATCTTTGTGGATTTCCAGCGTATCCTGTCCGTATTCCAGATCATAGCTAAACGCATGGGTATCATGAGGTAATTTGCCAGGCTTTCGCACCGGCACAAAGGCTGCGTTCAGCTCGAGAGCTAGAGGAGCGGCAAAGATGAATCCTCGAGCTTCGGCTGCCACGAGTGTATCGATCTTTTGGCCGCGAAACGGGTCCGCCATCCGGGCAATCGTTTCTCGAAAGGCAACAGGATGGTTAAGGAGCGGCGTGATATCCTTGAACATGATGCCCGGTTTGGGAAAATCCGGCACGTCTCGAATAAAGGAATACAAATCAAGTTCAGGGGATCGTGTCATGACACAGCTCTTCGAGTCAGGCAATCAGGTAAATGCGTCGAGGCTTCAAAGCTAGGCAGCGTCGAGGTCTCCACGGCAGGGGATGGTGACACGGTCGTTTGCTAACAGCCGACACCGGTACGAATCCCCAAAAACGAGCCCGAATTGTAGCGACAATTCCGCTAAGCCGATAGCGTGCCGAATTTGCGACAAACGTGGAAAGGACTCAACTCCATGCTGGTCGCCTCACCGCAGATCCATTGCCGCATTAACAATGCCGTCCCCGTCGACCAATGCAATCCATGTCGGAAATGCCCAGCTGCGACAGTCATGTCAGGCATGTTCGGGACTGGTCCCAGATAAGGATACGAGTCAAACGAGCCAGGTCGCAATCCCGCCCAACTAGAGACGATGGGCATATCTTTGAGGGGAGGGAAGAGGCTCACCGCCCAAGTTTTTAGTTCCGCTATCATCCCCTCGGTTGTCTCGGCCACGTATCCGACCTCCTCTTCGCAGGAGCCCGCCAGTAAGTGACCGTCTTCTCTGGGGACCAGATAACGATGCCCCTCGTTAATCACGCAAGGGAAAGGTTTTCGTTCGAACTTGTACAGCAACATTTGGCCGCGAACCGGCATGATACCGGTCTCGATGCCAAGCTTGGAAAGCAACTTCACGGTCCACGCTCCTGCGGTCAAGCATACGTGTTTGGCACGATAGTCGCCGGTTTCACAAACTAATTTCCAGTCGCCATCTCGGACTATATCCGAGACCGGACTGGTTTCCACGATCGCGACTTGCTTGCCGAGACAAGCAGCTCGGAGTGCCTGGATATGTCGTGGATTCCTAACGCAGCAGTCGTTTGGCAGCCACCAGAATTGGTCTCTAGAGTTGCGAGACTCAGGGGCTCCATTGCTCGTTAATCCCGGAAATTCCGTGGATACAAAGTCGGGGTCGAGCAATTCATGGGGGATACCGTGCTCGTCCCACCAAAACCGATTTGCAGCGAGCGTGGCCTTTTCACCGGCAGAACGGGCAACATACAGCCCTCCCGATCTTCGATACTCATTGTCGATTCCAGTCTGCTCCAGCAATTTTGAAGCCCAAGACTCATGCAGTGGGTGCGATAATGCTCTCAACTGTTCGAGCGGATCTAAAGGCGTTATCGTCGCCCCCGAGGGCAAAATTCCTGCACCTGCCCACGAGGAGCCTCGACCGATCTGATTGGCTTCAATAACGAAGACAGACAATCCGGCCTGAGCGCATTCCCAAGCGATGGAGAGCCCGATAACTCCCCCCCCAACCAATATTAAATCGTAAGTCTTCCGCTGGCTCATATTCGCCTACCAAGATCGACGCAAACAAATAATTGTTTCAGAATGAGGAAAGAAGAAAACCTCAATCCACAATTTAGCCGGTTCTTCGGATGAGACTCGCTCCGCTGTGCAGACGAGGTGACGCACTGCCGGTAAAATAAGGACTTTTGTCGCCCTGTCACTGCACGTTGTAACTGTACTTGGAGAATCAAAAATGACACGTTCTTTTCAGTCCCTTACTCTCATTGCTGGCGTACTGTTATTCGGCTTGCAAATATCCTCCTTTGCGTGGGGCCAAAGCACTTCCTCATCAAAAGCTAAGTCCTCCCCCAAAGAAGAGCAAACACTGATCGGAAAAGTCAAACGGGTTATCGACGGCGACACGATTATCGTTGTCGATGATTCAGGAAAAGAAAATGAAGTGCAGCTCGATGGAATCGATGCTCCCGAGATCAAGCAAGATTTTGGCAAGGATTCGACCAAGTTGCTAGAAAAGCTGGTCGAGAGCAAAAAAGTGTCGGTGAAGTGGACTTCTAAAGACAATTACGATCGGATCCTCGGCAAGATTTATGTCGAAGAGACCTTTGTCAATCTCGAGATGCTCAAAAAGGGAGCTGCTTGGCATTACAAACAATACAACAAAGACGAAGAATTGGCAAAGGCTGAAGAAGACGCAAAGGACAAGAAGCTAGGTCTATGGAAGGATAAATCTCCTGAGGCACCGTGGGAGTACCGCAAGAAGAATCGATCGAGGGATTAGGGCGAAAACCCGCCGATGGGTAGCGGCAGCCCCTTTCCTTCAAGTAGCATCCTCGTTCTTGTCGGCTTTCGTCTCATCCGAGTCATTCGACGCAGCGCTTTTTGGGGGGGATTTGCGAATCGAATCGGCCCAACCTTTCAGATTTCTCGCAGCGTAATAAGCTGCGTTGAGGGCGCGAGAGGACCATCGTGGGTTGGAGATGATCCAACGTTCTTGAGCAATCGGCCTGGCACCCAGCCTCGCTTTGTAAGCTTCATCACCCCTCATTAGATCGATTCCGATGCATCCGATTCTTGCCGCGTATTCGATGCCAAGCAGGTTAGTAAACCAACCCAAGCGCCGGTCCGCATACTGCGGCTTCATTCCTGTAACGTAGACAGAGAGGACGCCGTCCCTGATAAATCCTATCATCCCAGCTCCTGATGAGCCTGCTACCATAGCCCGCACAATCACGACGGAGCGGTTCAAACGAGTAGCGGGCTCACTGCACCAATGGGACTCCACGGCATTGCAGAGAAAATCATGGAACTCTTCCTCGGCAAAACAGCCGAGTTCGCCCGCCGTTTCCCAACGAGATTGGTGTGCTCGCTCGACATCTCTCAAAAACAACAATGCCTCTGGTTTTGATTGAGCTACTTGAAAGGAACAATCTTCAGCAAGCTGCTTTTTCGCTTGACGATACATCTTGCGAACCCGTTTGCTGACCGACGCCAAATAGCCGTCGAAGCCATCGACGAGCGGAATCATCCAATTGCTGGGGCTTGGACGGCGTTCCCAGTGAACATGCGGATTGTCTGCGAGGCGGCTAGCAAAGCTACCCATTCCAAGGTCGTCAGCTCGCACACCATCCAGATCCAAGTGGTCCCATCGCTCGAGTTGCGATCGGGTTCCCAGGAGATGGTTTGCAAAGGCCACTCCTATGTCATCGGCGAGCTCAGGGTGGCTCAGGATTCCCATTCGGTCAGAACAGGCACGGCCACTACCCAAAAAGCACAGCGTATCTCCCTGAAACAGGCAGCTCTTGCGCAGAAGCGGTAGGATACCCACGGTTCGCCCATTTTTCTTTGCGACGAAGATCCTTAGGTCATTGGTAAAGCCATAGGAGTTCCACCACGAACGCAACCACCGATAGCCGCGAGTCAGAACTCCGTCATCGAGTTCATCCCAGCTCTTCTCCAGCTCTGACCATTGCGACTGTTGCGTCACAAGCTGTATTTGCATCATAAGGCACTAGACTTCGAAGAGTTGAGTTGGCGGATTCCTTCGCCGTCCGTGCGGCGTGGCTAAGCCCGAGATATCCAGCATGACACGTGGCCTTGAAACCACCGAGAAACGTAGGTTCCAGAGATCCTGACGGGAAATCGGATGGGAGAAAATTTGGCATCGGGCTGAGTCGACTTCGTTACAGCCGGGTTAAACGCTATAATCGATTGTCGGCAAAGCGATTGCCAGCGACTGATTGCCTTGTAAGAACGGCACCGAGCTAGCGGATGCACGAGCGACAATCACCCAGCCCTGACAATCCCCCTACTGCGATAATCACCCCGGAACGGATCACGATTGCCAAGATGCTAAAGCGACCTACTTATCTGTTACGCGCAGGACTGTTGATCGCGTTGTTCGGTTGGCTTGGTGCTGTTGCCGTGCAAGCCCAAGATGCAGGAGGTCAGCGGTCTGGTGGCCAACAATCCGCCGTCCAACAATCCGCCGTCCAACAATCCGGCGACCAGGGCGCTGGTAAGCTAGGCGGGGACGGATCAGAAAACCGAATTTGGGTTGGCTGGATCGAGTCTCCCGAGTCCCAACTGCGTTGGATTATCCGCCTGACAAAAGACACCTCCGACTGGCAAGGTGCCATAACGCTGCCCGACCGAACGACGCCACCTATCCCACTTTCCAAGCTTGTCGTGTCGGATACCGCGCTGAGTTTTAGCTGGTCCCCTAGCAAAGGCGCTCCCGAGGCTTCTTTCGTGGGTAACGTAGAGCAGCCGACCATGATCAAGGGGCTGATTCTCCAGGGAGAGGAATCGATCTTTGCGCAGCTCAAAAAAGTCGAAAAGCTGGACCAGGAGTCAGGCGATACACTGGGCGCTGATAGCGTATGGACCGATCAACCGAGTAGCCGAGCGAAATTGCTGCCATACGATCTTCGTATGCGTATCTATTCTAGCGGCCCCTTCTTTGACGGAACCGATCGCGTTTTGCTCGACTCACGCACCAGCAACGTAATCGGTGCCCCGGTCAAGCTCACGCAATCAGAAGGGGAGCTTTGGAGTTTCCAAATCCCCTCGCTCAAGGTTGAGTATCGGGCTGAACTCGACTCCGGCGGCGATACTCTTAGCGGCGTACTCATCGGAAGTGCCACTTCGAAACCTTTACAGCTGTTCAAATGGCAATCTGAAGTCAAAAAATCGGAGCCGTCTCCTAAGACTCCCGCCAAAAAGGAAATGGCGAGCAAAACTGGAACGGTCGAGACAAAAACGAAAGAGGAAGTTGCCAAGGCAGATTCGGTAAAGATAATACTCGATGAGCCCAGCGAATCCGTTCGACTAACAGCCGCGGGCGACGACGAGTTCGTATTGACAGTCGGTTCGGCCGTGGGAAGAAGTCGTGGTGCTCAAGTGGGGCACCAACTCGGCTGCACCCTGCGACTTCCCTTTATAGAACCGGGGCAGAAGGTTCCGTTGGCCGTTATTGTTTCGACCTTCGACGCACAAGACCGAGACGGGACGATTGGCAATGCCAAGATTTACCAACAGTTGGCCCAGGTATTGGCTGACCGAGGGATAGCAACACTTCGCTTTGATGATCGCGGGGTCGGAAAGAGTACAATTGCAGGTCCCAGCTATAACCTTCAGGAAGCGATGTCTGACGTCAAAGCCGTTCTTGACTATGGAAGAGGTTTGGCCGAAGTGGATCCTGGCAAAGTGGGAATCATCGGGCATGGTTTTGGTGCGAGTTTAGCAACCAAGCTTGCAGCCAGTGATCCGACCATGGCATTTCTGGTTTGTTTGGCACCACCTGGTTTGGACGGCAGCAAGTTACTGCTGGCTGAATCGGAGAAGATTGCAGAGCTTGAGGAACTTGATCCCGAAAGCCGTGAATTCTATTCGCAGTTGCAGAAAGAGGTTCATGCGTTAGCTCTCAAGCCAACCACGAATGAAACTCAAATGCAGATTGAGTTCAACGATTTGTTGGATAGATATTGGCCACGAATGGAAAAGATTATTTCCAACTCCACTGATTCCGAGGAGGTGAAAGAGCAGATTGCAACTGGGGAGCTCAAGATTTCTGTCGAGGAAAAGTTAAGACAGGATCTAGGAACCATGAGAAATTCGTTCAACCGAGACTTCCTGCGAGCTGATCCCTCTACCAGTTGGATGATTTTTCAAACTCCAACTCTAGCCTTGTGGGGCAGCAAGGATGTACAGGTTAATCCCGAAGTCAACCTTGATATCCTCAAGCAAGCGATGCGTAGGAATTCGAGAAGCCGAACGCAGTGGTTGGTGCTTCCGGGGCTCAACCATCTGTTACAAGAGTGTGAGACAGGACACCCGGCAGAGTACGTGCTGCTCGATCGCGGGATATCCGACGCGGCGTTGGACGCGATTACGAAGTGGCTCGTCGAGCAGCGACTCGCCTCACGCTGATCGGGCTCACCTTTGGTCTTTGCGTAACGTGCGAACGAAAACTCACCACGAAAACTATTACAGATGAAAATCGATCTCAAAGGACGTGTCGCGGTCGTGACGGGGGGAACCCAAGGTGTCGGGGCCGCGATAGCCCACAGTTTGGCCCAAGCCGGTGCGGACTTGATTCTTCACGGTTTAGAAGAGAACGAGCATGCAGCGAAGACCGCAGCAAGATGTTTAGAGTGCGGAAGCAACGTGCGTACGTTGTACTTAGATCTGACACGGCCAATCTCCGAAGTCGTGGGTGCATTCGAGGATTTTTGCTTTCGGGACAATGGCCAGGTTCCATCGCTGCTCGTAAACAATGCCGGTGTGTTTATCGATTCTCCCTTTTTGCACATGGAAGAGTCCCTATTTCAGAAAACCTTTCACATCAATGTCACCGTCGGTTATTTTTTAACCCAATTATTCGCTCGCCGCTGGGTCGCTGACAAGCTTTCTGGTCGGGTTTTGTTCACTGGTTCGATCAATGGTTTATTGGCGGAGACCGATCACACGGCCTACGATGCTTCGAAGGCTGCGGTCGCCGGGATGGTGCGATCGTTATGTGTGGCGCTCGCACCCCACAATATTAGGGTCAATTCCATGGCACCGGGTTTGGTACGCACCCCTCTCACCAATCAGGTACTCGAGCGGGATGGGGAGGCCCTGCGTTGGATGCAACTGCATACTCCCAATGGGTTGGTTCCGGACGCTGAGGCTTGTGGACCGATGGCGGCATTTTTATTAAGTGATCTTGCAGGGCATATTCACGGTCAGACGGTGTATGTCGACGGTGGAATGAGCACCTGGCAGCAACCCGAACTGCCAGCGGAATTGCGTCCTAGACTGTGACGTCCTGCTGTCTCGCGGAATCCAAGTGAGCGAAACTCGCGGGTAGTGTTTTGTAAGACCTGACTCGCTAAGGAATAACGCGAACGAAATCCCGTGCTATACTGGCGGCTTAGTCGAACGCGACGAAATCGCGAAGTAGCGGCAAATTTGTATTTAACCCAATTGATTAGAACTGAAACTTCCCATGAGTTTGGACTGGCAAGCGCTTGCAAAAATTATCAACTCCCACCAGCGTTTCGTATTGACGAGCCACATACGCCCCGATTGTGACGCTCTGGGGAGTGAATTGGGAATGGCCGGGATCTTAGAGGCTCTCGGTAAGCAAGTAACCATCATCAATGGCCATCCAACGCCACCGAGCTTGGAGTTTCTCGACCCCAGCGGCAAGATCCTCGTCGTGGACAACACGATCGCTCCCGACGAAATCACAGGAGACTGTTTGATCGTGCTCGACACCAGTGCCTGGGCTCAGTTGGGGCCGATGGCTGAGGCCTTGAGGAAGTTTGGTGGAACGAAAATTGTTATCGATCACCACGTTGGTGAAGACGACTTAGGGACGCAGTTCTTTAAGGACACCAGTGCCGAGGCGACAGGGCATCTGGTTGCAAAATTGGCAAAGCACATGAATGTGCCCATTAGCAGAAATATGGCTAACGCCTTGTATGCAGCCATTGCAACCGACACAGGCTGGTTCCGGTTTCAGTCTACGACGTCGGAGACCTACCGCGTGATCGGGGACTTAGTCGATGCAGGTGCCTCGCCTAGCAGCATCTATGGGGATCTTTACGAGCGGGATACGATTGGTCGAGTTCGGCTCCGTGGCAGAATCCTGGCGCGTGCCCAGGTCGAATGCAATGGCCAATTAGTCCACACTTTTGTTCGCAAGGAAGACTTTGTCGAATCGGGAGCTCACCCTAGCGACACCGAGGATGCAATTAATCTTACCCTTGCAATCGAGGGGACCAAAGTCGCCGTGATTCTGATCGAGCAAATGCGCGGCGGCTTCAAGGTCAGCTTCCGATCTCGATGTCATGTCGATTGTAACGAATTGGCTCGCATGTTCGGCGGTGGAGGGCATCGCGCCGCCGCGGGTGCCTTTGTTGAGGCGGAGTTCGTCGAGATTCAGGCCAAGGTGCTTCAGGCTGCTCGAAACGCTCTAGCCACGAAACCGGTTCATGCTTGATTATTTACGATTAGCAATTGCAGTCATTCCGCTGGGGCTCTACTTTGCTGTGATCGGGATGTTCCGGATCAGAAGGACTCCCACCGTCATCAGCCGCCCATTGGACGTATTGCTGCTGGGAATGGCCTGCCTCGGCCTAGTCGCGGTCGGCCCATTGGAGTTATTCTTTCCGAGAGCCGCCTACTCCGTGGTGGGAAACTGGATCTGGTTGGTTTTGCTTTCACTGTACGCGCTGCTGGTGTTGCTCACAGCCTTTCACATTCCTCCTGGGATCGTGATTTATGGAGCTTCCAAAGAGCTGGTTCGCGGTGCGATGGAGACGTGGTTTGCTGAGAAAGAGGAAAAACTCGAGTGGCTTGGAGATTCCTTTCGCTGTGCTTCTACCAACATTCAAGGACAGATTGAGGAGGCCGGCTGGAGTAGCGTCACGCAAGTCAAATCGGTTGGCAAGCAGCAAAACCTATTGCAGTGGATAGAACTCGATCGGGCTCTACATATACGCCTGGCCGCCCTCCGCCCGTCTGGCATGCGTGCCGGAGCAGCTTGGTTCGGAGTAGGGGTTCTCCTTTTGCTCATCGGGTTTGGATTTTTGGCTTTAGATGTTGCCAGGCTCAATGAGACGCTTGCCCAGTTCTTCGACGCACGATGACGCATCCTGCCTTCTTGCCCGAAGAGCTCATCTTAAGGGAATGCAAGACCGCTTTTCGGAGAGCTTCTGGACCTGGTGGGCAGAATCGGAACAAGGTGGAGACGGGAGTCGCTTTGATTCATGTCCCGACAAGTGTTGAATCGCAAGCGACTGAGTTTCGAACGCAAGGAGAGAACAGAAAGCTCGCCCTGAAGCGTTTACGAATACTTTTAGCCATCAGAGTTCGAAGCCAATCCTCGGAAGAGGGAGGAGTATGCGTTCGTAGGTATGTTGCTAAAGAGCGGCTAGCCATCTCGGAATCGAATTGGGACTGGCCCGCAGTGTTGGCGGAGTTGCTAAACCGGATTTCCGAGCACGCTTGGCAGATCGCCCCCGTGGCGGCAGAGTTTGGAACAACCTCAACTCAGATTTTGAAAGGCTTGGCCCGTGAATCCCAAGCCTTGCGCAGTCTCAACGAAAATCGCCAAGCGGTCGGGCTGCCTGAATTAAAGATCTGAGGTGTCGTCGCCGGAGGTGGATCCCGCGAACCCCGACGCGTTGTATTCGGGTTTCTCCCGTAGTGGACGAGGCAACGAGTCCCGGCTGTTGTAGTGGACGAGGCAACGAGTCCTATTGCACGCGAACCGTCTACTCAAGTCGGATTAATTCCGATAGTCCCCCGGAGTAATGCCGTAGTTCCTAAGTAACTTGTGCAACCCTTGGCGCGAAATATCCGCCTGCCGGGCAGCCTTGGACACATTTCCGCCATGGTTTCGCATCAAGTCGAGCAAATACTGATGCTCGGCGGCTTTCAAAGCCTCTTCACGTGAGGGAACCGACCCAGAACTCAGTGACCTTGACGTCACAGTTGCGAAATTCCCTTGGGAGTGATTCTGTACGCCTTGAACGCTTTCAGGCAAATCGGATGGCTCAATTTGTTGTCCACGACATAATGCCACGCTTCTTTCCACTGCATTTCGTAGTTCGCGAATGTTGCCCGGCCACGAATAAGCCCGTAAAAGCTCAATCGCTTTGGCCGAGAAAGCGAGCTGGGAACTTCGGTCGCGCGTAAACAAATGCAGAAAATGCTCAGCCAGTTGAATGCAATCGTCGCCACGCTCTCGCAACGGTGGTAATCGAATATGAATCACCCCCAACCGATAATATAGGTCCTGGCGAAACCGCCCATGAGCCACCTCCGCTTGCAGATCACGATTGGTCGCACAAACAAACCGAGTGTTCACTCGAACGCTAGTGTGGGTCCCGACCGGAGTAAAGGTCTGTTCCTGAACCACTCGCAAAAGCTTGGCCTGCATGGGTAGAGGTAATTCTCCCAATTCATCAAAGAATGCCGTCCCTCCGTCACATTGTGCCAGCAAGCCAGATTGATCGGTAACGGCACCGGTAAACGAGCCTTTTTTGTGGCCGAAGAGCATCGATTCGAACAACGTGTCTGGGATGGCGGTGCAATCGATCACTTGAAAAGTACCCGATACCCTCGGGCTGTGCTGGTGGATGGCCTTGGCGACGACTTCCTTACCTGTGCCACTCTCACCTGTTATCAGGATGTTCGAATTCGTCGCTGCGATGCGATCGATGATCTCGAGAACCTCCATCATAGCCGGACTGTTTGCAACAATGGTAGGAAACTTGGCTTGTAATTCAGAGCGAGGTGGAGTCGGGTTGGAGGCTGCAGCACGTGTGCTCGGTGCATTTCTGAGTGCTCGCTCAACACTTTCCAAGAGTGTTTCGAATTTAACCGGCTTGAGCAGGTAGTCGGTAATTCCCAAGCGGATACTTTCGATCGCGCTCGGCAGACTTGGTACACCGGTAATCACAATCAGAGGACTATGGTCTGGACGCCGCGAATGTTCGGTGAGAAGTTCCAGTTTGAGATTCCCAGGCATGTTTAGATCCGAGAGAACCAGATCGAATTTCTCTTGTTTCAATTTGCTGATTGCAGAGTCCGCGTCCTCCACGCACACGCATTCGTAGCCATGGCTGCGTAGCAGTTCGCCCGTGGTACGCAAATAGAGTGGTTCATCATCAGCAATGAGGATACGCGGACTCATTCCGAGACCTCCTCCAGATCGAGAGGCAACACCACGAGGAACGTGCTCCCCTGCCCAAGGCTGGTCTGAACCTCAATTCTTCCTCCAAACGACTCAACTAAATTTCGTGTTACCGAGAGACCGAGCCCCATCCCTTCACGCTGCTTCTTTTTGGTTGTGAAAAAAGGTTCAAAGATATGCGGCAGCACTTTGTCCGAGATGCCGGTGCCGTGATCGATCACGCGAACGCAAATCGAGTCGACTGAGGTCGATTCCCTGATCGCTCCTGGTTGCAACTCATCTAAGTCACAGACGCGAACGAGCACTTTCTGCCCAGCGGTAGAAGCTTGAATCGCATTTCGGATAAGATTGAAAAATATCTGTTTCAGTTCGCCCTCGGGAAGTCTAACGTGAGTGGGACCTGTCGCGGACTCAATCTCAATTTTCACTTGTTGCTCCTTAGCAATCGGTTCCAGCAAGTACGCCACGTCGTTCAACATCTTCTCGACGACCAAATCGGTTGCCGTCGCGGGAGCACGCTTATAGAGTTGATACATTCGGTGAACAAAAGAACTGATGCGATCAATCTCGCTGTCGATCAGTTCCAGTAGCTCGTAATGCTTATGTTCGGGCTGGAGTCCTTGTTTGATCAAGGTGAAACCGTTTCGGATTCCGGCGAGAGGATTGTTAATTTCGTGTGCGATTCCGGCTGCCAATTCTCCCATAGCAGCTAGCTTTTCGATATGACGGCGGTGTTTTTCTAGCTGAGTGATGCGTTTCGTACGATCATCGACCAATTGTTCTAGATGTTCGGTATAGAGTCGTAATTGCTCTTCCAATCGATGGCGATCGGTGATGTCGCGAACACTCGTACGGAACCCCAGGTGATCCTCCTTGTCATCGTAAATAGGCTGCCACGAGACGGCCATCCACCGACGCTCTCCGTCGCGAGTCACCACTTGAAATTCAAGATCGTTAAACGATTTTAAAGCCATGGCATCGGAAAGCATTTGTCGAATCTTGGGCTTATCTTCCTCAGCTACTATTGGAATTGGATAATCCTGCATTGCGAAACAGCTATCAACACTGAACCCGGTCAATCGTTTGACCGACTCGTTGACCCAAACCAGCTTTCCGCAGGGATCGTGCCACGATTCCCAATCGTAGGTGTAATTCGCTACATTGCGGAAGAACGCTCCATTAGTCGGATCATCAGAGAGGAAGGCAAACGACACAGCAACTCACACCCTGCAAACGAAGGAAAGGATTCGATTGTAACCGGCGTACTAGACCATCATACCACAGTTATTGAGATCCCATTTCGTCTCCGAAAATGCACATGTCAACAGTTGTTGTCACTAGTCGTTTCCGCTGTCGCTGAGGCGTGACACCTCTCGGTGACACCCTTACGAGGCGCTTTCGTACCAATCCTTAGATCCGTAGCTTCATTGCTCGAATGAATATTGGCATGTAACCAAATTTCGCGACACAAAAACCAGTATCGACATTCGGTTGGCACGGGTTGTGCATTGGGATTAGATCATGGGAATAAAAAACCATGGCGCCAGACTCGAATCCTCTCGACAGCAGCGCGTTTTCACCTAATTTGATTTATGGAGTTAATATAAGCCATGCGTAACCTTTTCGGTGCCTCTGCAATTCTCGCTTCCTTGGTTATCCTTGCCCCTCAAGCTGAGGCTGGCATGCGAGGGACAAACCACAACCGCTTCGCAACGTCAAAGGCTTCAACGAGCCGAGTCGTATACGTGATGCCTGCTGCACAAGCGGCCTGTGTTGAAAACACGGCAGTTGCCAGTGTACAGGTGCAATCGCAACCAGTTGCACAGCCTGTAAGCGTAACCGCCCCAACCAGCCTTCGCAGCCCCGCTGCAAACGGCAGCTTCATCCGAGTCCGTAGATAATTTAAGTCTCGGTTTTCGGAATCGCATAGACCAAGTGGCGTTTGGTGGCTCTGAATTCACCAGCGTCCGAAAAAGAAATCAAAGAGGCCGGAGTATCATACTCCGGCCTCTTTTTATTGGGGTGTTGCAGCAACTGGGAATTCAAATCTGTGCTGATTCCATTCGTCTGCGATCCCGGAAAGAGAGCGATATGCAAACGATTATCGGTAGTGCTACAGCGGAATTAAAACACCAGCGCGGTGCCTACACGCCCCTAGTGGTAACAGCCGATTTTGGTAGGGACGAAATGATCCTGCTGACTACCGGCACCTATTCACTGAACGCAAACCGAAACTACAATAGAGCTATCCAGATTCCATGAACCGCTATTTTTAGGTAGGTCGATTATGAGCATCGCGCTGGCGACAACCTGGGAGGAACGACTGCACGATCTTGGCAACATTCCTGCCTCGCGTGTGCGAACCGATCCCGCGCCCGGGGACGGCCACAGTCGAAGATGTGACTCGCTTACGCCGGGAGTATCTTCACGCAGGAGTTGAATTACTTTGGATGGTCGATCATCGGACCCGAACCGTTACCGTGTTTCGTTCTGCACAGGATGCTACTGTTTATGCTGATGACGATATCATTGACGGTGGTAACGTACTTCCAGGCTGGCAAGTCAACATCGGGGAACTATTCAGTTTTGAGGATTGAAGCTGATGAAAACCATTTTGTTGTTGTGTAGCCTCCTAGTTGGGGGGCAGTGCTTAGTGTTAAGGGCGGATGCGCCGGCCCTCAAAGCTACCGATCCAAACAGAGCAGTATCGGAAACTACCACTCGAAACCGACCGAATGTCATCCTCGTGCTGGCCGATGACATGGGTTATGGGGATGTGGCTGCTTACAACCCGGCCAGTAAGATTCCTACACCGCATATCGATCGGATGGCCCGCGAAGGGATGCGATTCACCGACGGGCATACTTCTTCGGGTGTCTGCACGCCGACGCGGTACAGTTTGCTCACCGGGCGATATCATTGGCGAACACGGTTGCAAAGCGGAGTGCTAGGTGGGTTCTCGCGGCCGTTGATCTCGGCTGAACGCCTGACGCTGGGCCAATTGTTTCGGCAAAATGGCTACCATACCGCCTGCATCGGCAAATGGCATCTGGGAATGGATTGGCCGCTCAAAGATGGCGAAGTCGCCGATGACCAAGGGGATTTCAGCAAGCCGTTTAAAGATATGGCGCGAGTCGACTACACGGCTCCGATTCTCCAAGGTCCGGTGGATCGCGGTTTCGATCATTTCTACGGCATCAGTGCTTCACTCGACATGTTCCCCTACGTCTGGATCAACGATCGATTGCCGACCGAAGTCGCAACCGAAACCAAAGCCTTTCATCGCCCTGGGCCAGCCGGCAAAGACTTCGAAGCGATTGATGTACAAACCCGGATCATCGATCACACAATCGACTACATAGGTCGTCGTGTCGGAACTCCTGAACAGGATCGAACGCCATTCTTTGCTTATGTCCCGCTCGCCGCTCCGCACACGCCTATCGTGCCAACGCCCCAGTGGCAAGGCACCAGCGGTATTAATCCCTATGCTGATTTCGTCCGCCAGATTGATGCAGACATGGGTCGGTTGCTCGAAGCCGTCGATCAACTCGGCCTGACGAACGACACCATCGTTATCTTTACCACCGATAACGGTTGCTCGCCCGCCGCCAATATCGAGGAACTACTTGAGGCGGGGCACAACCCCAGTTACATCTACCGTGGACACAAAGCCGACTTGTACGAAGGGGGACATCGCGTGCCGTTTATCGTACGTTGGCCGGGCAGAATCCAAGCTGGTACGGTGTCGCACCAGCTTGTTGGCCAGTTAGATTTTCTAGCAACCTTTGCGGAGTTGCTCGAGATGACCTTGCCAGAGGATGCAGGTGAAGACAGCGTTAGTTTCTTGCCAGCATTGCTAGGTACCGCTGAAGGGCCGATTCGTACCAGCTTAATCAGTCAATCGATCAATGGCAGTTTTGCGATTCGCGATGGTCAATGGAAACTCGCGCTCTGCCCAGGTTCAGGCGGTTGGAGCTTTCCACGACCGGGGCACAAGGAACAAGACAGCCTGCCCGCATTCCAGCTTTATGATCTGTCTGTCGATCCATCAGAGCAAACGAACCTAGTGGATCGCCATCCCGATCGCGTCACCAAAATGAAAGCCGACATGGAACAAGCCATCTCTCGTGGTCGCACGACGTCAGGTCCTGATCAGAAGAACGACGCTGAAGTTGTTATGATAAAGTAGGCCCTACTCCCGGCCACAACTTCAACGCCAACTCTCCACCGCGAACTTAAGGTATTCCTCCATGAAGCTTACTGCTTTTTTCCTTTTTGCTTTGCTCGCGGCTATGCTGAGCCCAATAGCACAATCCGCCGAATCTCCACCAAACGTGGTGATTATTTTCTGTGACGATCTGGGCTGGGGAGATCTCGGCAGTTTTGGCAATCCGACGATCCGCACCCCGCACTTGGACCGTATGGCCAGTGAAGGTCAAAAGTGGACTCAGTTCTATGTTGCAGCGCCGGTATGCACACCCAGCCGGGCGGCGTTGATGACCGGTCGTTATCCGATTCGCAACGGCATGACGAGCAACAAACGCGGCGTATTGTTTCCCGACTCCGGCGGCGGTTTACCTCCTGAGGAAGTAACGCTGGCCGAACTGCTGAAGCAGAAAAATTATGCGACCGGCATCTTCGGTAAATGGCATCTTGGTCACCTCCCGCAGTACCTCCCGACAGCCCAGGGTTTTGACACCTACTTTGGCATCCCGTACTCCAACGACATGGACAAGGTCAGCGGTCCAAACTATTTGGCTGAGGTTGTCAAAGACCCAAACTATTACCCAAATGTGGCGGATTTCAATGTGCCCTTGATGCGGGATGAGCAGATCATTGAGCGGCCTGCGGATCAGAATACGATCACGCGACGGTATACCGAAGAGGCAATCCGGTTTATCCGTGACAAGCGAGAAGAATCCTTTTTTGTATACCTTCCGCATTCGCTGCCTCACATTCCGCTCTTCGTGTCCGAAGACTTTCGCGGCAAGTCAACTCGCGGCTTGTACGGTGACGTGGTGGAAGAGATCGACTGGAGCGTCGGGCAGATTCTCGATACGCTGCGGGAATTAAAGCTCGACCAAAAAACGCTCGTGATTTTCACTAGCGATAATGGTCCGTGGTTGACGTTTCAAACTCACGGCGGTTCTGCCGGTCCGTTGCGAGCGGGCAAGGGGACGACCTTCGAAGGAGGACAGCGGGTGCCGACGATTTTTTGGTGGCCAGGTACGATCAAACCGTCAGTCGTGTCCGGACTCGGCTCGACGCTTGATCTGATGGCGACGCTCGCGAGCTTGACCGGCACGAATCCGCCCGACGACCGCAAGCTCGATTCCTACGATTTGTCGCAGGTTCTGATGGGGACAGGCGAAAGTCCTCGCAAAGAGATGTTTTACTGGACCCGTGCCGAATTGAATGCCGTGCGATCCGGTCCGTGGAAGCTTTATGTCAAACAGCAGGAACCGATCAATTACGGTAGGGAAGTGATATTGAAAAAGCCACAGCTATACCATGTGGAACGGGATATTTCCGAAGTTTACGACGTCGCCGACCAACACCCCGATGTCGTCGAGCGGTTGTCGGCGATGCTGAAAGCTCACGAAGCGGACATCGAACCGCACCAGGACATGCTGGCAATTCCGCTTGCTCGATAACCCATAGGTTTGTTGGAGTATTTGCTCACGTCGGATTTCCAGTCCTTCTTCATTTATTGTTCGATTAGCAAAGATTAGTATTCCCAGGCCAGGATGGAAAAGTTTTGGAACATTTACGCTAATCTCGCACCAATCCCATGGCGTGAGAGTGAGGCCTGAGCCCATTTATGTGTTCCTTTTGCAATGGGAAAATCAGCGTGCTGAACAACTTGGTGAAAGGCTGGTCGAAGCAATTGGCGACTGGATTGGAACGACCTCGATTACGTTGGAAGAATAGTTCGCCGTTGTCTTACTTTCGCTCACAGGGGGCAGGGTGGGATGTCAAAAATTCGGTATTGCATTGGATTTGGCAGTCGTGAGTTCTTGTTCTTCAAGCGTCGGTTCACGATGGAGATTGCCAACCCCAATGGGGTTTGATGTTTGACCGCGATGCGGTCTTGAGGCTGTCGCTATCGGATTCAATCTTGCGCTAAGAAAAACGTGGCAATACCGAGTTATTGCCATCCCAGGGGCAGGTTGGCTTCGTCGAGGCCTCTTTGATCGGCTTCATCAATGCGTCACTATTTCGTTTTGGCCGACACTGGAGGGAAACCGATGCCAAGACCACCACGCGGCGATGAAGCTGGCGGGCTGTACTACGATTTAAGACCGGCACTTCTTTGGTATCTACCGCTATGTCGAACGCAACGCATTTCGAGCGGGACTTGGAAAGCAAGAGCTCGATGCGGTGCGATTATCCGCGCAGCGTGGTCGCCCACTGGAGAAGCAGCCTTTCGGAAACAAAATGCCTGGAGTAAAAACTCTTGACGAATTACGATTGTAAGATAATCTTAACACACAGTGTTTGGCCGCCACGTTCGTTCGAGGATCATGATGCAAACGATTACCCGCCCCAAGTTGCGCGAGCAGGTCTCAGAGCAGATCAAGCAATACATCATCGAGCGAAAACTGATGCCGGGGGATCGTTTGCCTACCGAGAATCAGCTTGCTGAGACATTCGGGATCAGCCGGATGAGCTTGCGTGAAGCGACCAAAACCCTTGAGTTTCTCGGCATCATCGAGTCCAAGACGGGCGTCGGGCTAACCGTCGGTCGAATTAACATGGAGCGCATGACGAAGCATCTTGGTTTCCACTCAGGCCTGCTCGACGCCGATCCGCAGCAATTGATCGACAGTCGGGTGATCATCGAAATCGGTGTGTTGCCACATGTCGTTCGTCGGATGCTTGACGATCCATCGATCGAGGCAAGCCTGCGAGAAATTGTTGATCAGTTCCAGACGGCAAAAGATTTGAAATCGCTGCTTGAGATCGATATTCGGTTCCATCGTTCGTTGATCGAGGCCAGTGGTTTGCAGCCGCTCGTTGCGTTCAACGAGTTGCTTACCATTTTCTTTCAGCGTTTTCGCGAAGCGATCGGAAAGGTCGAGTACCGCAAAGTCGGCTACGAGAACCATAAGCGTCTCGTTAACCTCCTTGCCGCTGGAAAAGTCGAAGCAGCATCAACCGAGCTGAAGCGTCAGATCGAAGACAATAAGAAGCGACTTTAAGCATGTACGACGGACTTCCAGTCCGTCGGTGCCTGTCGTTTCGACGGACAAAATGTCCGTCGTACTGCAAGACGAAGTCGACCGGATGTTGACAGACGACAGAGTCAATGGCTTCATTGAAGATTTCTCTCGTCAATGGTTGCAACTGCACAAGCTCGGGATGTTTGCCCCAGACAAAGGACTCTATCCCAAGTACGACGCCTGGCTGGAAACAAGCCTCCGCGACGAACCGATCGAGTTCTTCCGCGAACTGTTCACCAACAACCTGCCGATCGAGCAGTTTCTCGATGCCAACTGGACGATGGCCAACGCCCGCATTTGTGATTTCTACGGCCTGCCGGAACCGAAGTCTGGCGGCTTCCAGCGTGTCTCGCTCCGGCCCGAGGATCATCGCGGCGGGCTGCTGACGATGGCTTCGGTACTCGGGTTGACTTCCGACGGCACCCGCCATCGCCCGGTGCATCGCGGTGTTTGGCTTAGCGAAACGATCTTTAACAAAACACCTCCACCGCCACCGGCTAACGTCGACCCGATCGAACCGGTGCCGCCCGAAGGGGACAAAGTCACGATTCGACAACGCTTAGATGTTCATGCTCAAAACGCCAGTTGCGCGGCCTGCCATCGCAACATCGATCCACTCGGGTTTGCCTTCGATCAATACGACGCGATCGGCCAGTGGCGGACACGCGAACGGGTGGAAGGTGGCAAGGGTCAAGATCCCTTGGTCGACGCTTCGGGTGTGATGCCTGATGGTCGTAAGTTTCAAGATGCCAATCATTTCAAACAATTGCTGCTCGAAGACCGCGACAAGTTTTTGCGAGCCTTCATTGAGCATCTCAGCACCTATGCCCTGCGCCGCGTGCTGACCGTGGATGACGCGGATGATATTGAGGCGATCGTCGCAGAGGCGAAGAAAAACCAGTATGGCGTTCGTGACATTGTGAAAGCGGTGGCCTTATCACCACTTATGAGCAAACGATGAAATTTATAATCGCAACTTCAGTCATCCAACTGTCGAAAGATGTAGGTCGAAAAATGGATTCCTAAATCTTTCGACCCACATTTTTCGACAGCCAAAGTTAGCCATTTACGACTCTCTTCCCCAAGACTCCAAATAAGATTGAGTAATACAACATGAACTTCCTCTCCCAATCCTGGCTTCTCAACCGTCGACATGCATTGCGTGCGATGGGCACTTGCATCTCTCTACCCATGCTCGAATGCATGACGCCGCTGCGGGCCGCGGAAGCGGGTGAATCGCCGCGACGCAGCGCTTTCATCTATCTGGCAAACGGCACCCATTCGCCCAATTTCCAGATCACGACGCCGGGCAAGGACTACCAGTTCTCCCGATCGCTGAAGCCGCTGGAAAAATTCCGTGACGTGATCACGCCGATCAACGGCTTGCATCACCCCGGCGGCCTCGGCCAGGCCCACAGTTGCGCCAGTGTCTGGCTGACCGGCGGAAAGCTCGGCCCTTCGGACCGCAATACCATCTCGGTGGATCAGAAGATGGCCGAAGTTACCGCGGAGCACACGCGATAACGTCCCGGAACTGGAAGATCAAAAGCAAGAGATTCGGGAAGGTTTGACGCTTCGCCAGCGCACCGAGTTGCATAAAACGGACCCGAATTGCGCCAACTGTCACAAGGTCCTCGATCCGATCGGTTTCGGTTTGGAAAACTTTGACGCGATCGGACGCTGGCGCGACCAGGATGAAGGCTCTAAGATCGACTCTGCCGGAGAGCTTCCCAGCGGTGAGGCCTTCTCAACGCCCGCAGACTTAAAACGCATCCTGGCCAAGCGGGAAGCGGATCTCGCACGGAACCTTACCGAACGGTTGATGGCCTTTGTTTTGGGGCGTCAACTAGAAGGCTACGATGAGATCGTGATTGATCAACTGATGGTCAAGATCGCAGAGGATGATTTCCGCGTCCGGACAATCATCACAGAAGTCACCACCAGTTACTTATTTACGCACCAGCGAGTTCGATGACACGTACAAACAAGTCCACCTGAAAGGCCCTCCCATGAGCAAAAATCTGTTTATCAGTCGACGCAACTGTTTGAAAGGTGCGGGCGCTGCTCTCGCGCTGCCGCTGTTGGATGTCATGGGCTGGGTGGAGGCCAGTGAAAACAAGTCGCTCAAGCTGCCAGTGCGACTCGGTTTCATGTACATGCCGCATGGGGTGATCATGAGTGAGTTTTGGCCTACGGACGCAGAGAGTTTTCTAACATCGCCGCCACCCGCACTTGAGTCCCTACGTCCGATACTTGATCAATGCCTGATGATGAAAGGGATCTCGGGTGTTGATAATGGTCCATTCAAGAATGCACCGCACGCTCTCGAGTTATCGACCTGGCTTACCGCAGCCTTACCCAATGCGGACAAGCGTGACCGAATCAGCATCTCTATTTCTGCTGACCAGATTGCCGCCAATGCTTTGGGAGTCCACACCGCGCTTCCGTCTTTGGAATTGGCGACGATGCCTCAAACCTGGAAAGAGAATCAGGCTGGTTTGAACGAGGCCTATTATTCGCATTGCAGTTTCCGTTCCCCGACTCAAGCAGTCCCGGCCGAGATCAATCCTCGCACCGTTTTGAACCGTTTGTTTAACAAGCAGGAGCAAGGCGAGGTTGCCACACCATCGCAGATGAGCCCCTTGGATCGTAACCTGTTGGATCGAGTGTTGGCAGGGGCAAGAGATCTGCGGCGCACATTGCCACCAACCGATCAACGAAAGCTGGACGAGTATCTGGACAGCGTCCGGTCAGTGGAACGACGCATTGCAGCGATCGAAATTCGCCAAAAGGAGGCGGCGATGGAAAAGGCGGGCGTCCGCTCTAGCCGCCGCAACGAGTCGGACTCACCGCCGATCGAGATCAAGATCCCAGAAGGGGACCGGCGCAGCGAGTACATGCAGGTGATGTGTGACCTCAACGTGTTAGCCTTCCAGACCGACACGACTCGCGTTTGCACCTACATCGGCTCGACGCCCAATGGTGTGACTTATCCTGAATTGGGATTCACGCGCCAGCATCACTCGCTGACTCACCACAATAACGATTCGGACATGGTCGCCAAAGTGGCTGCCATCACGAAGTTCAACATTGATCAGTTTGCCTACATGGTGAACAAGATGGCAAGCCTTCGCGAGGGGGACGGCACGCTGCTAGACAACTGCATCATGATGTGGGGATCGGGGCTCGAAGACGGCGACCGGCACTCCCGTAAGAACCTGCCATTCATCATCGCGGGCAAGGGAGGCGGTTCCATCAAGACAGGGCGATTCCTGCCCGACATCCAGGGCAACCAAGGCGATCTGCTCACCACGTTGCTCTCGTGCGCCGGGGTGCCCGTGGACCGTCCGGTCGGCATCGCGACCAAGCAGATCGATGAAATCAAGGCGTAGATGCCATGAGCTTTCGAAAAATGTGAGGCGAAAGACTCAATCTCTATTTTTCGACCCACATATTTCGACAGTAACTTCCTAACGCATTGTCCTCAGGATTTGCAATTAACGAGCCTGATTTCTAAATCTGCTGGCCTCCCCGAATCTGCTGGAAATCCAAAACCTCCGCAACAACCATATTGCCCTCCAAGAAACAAATTCAGCATGTTAAGCCTGATGATCCAAGCAAAGCTCAAGGGCTAGCCATTCAACTGACTCTGCCGCGGCGAAACTCGGCGGGTGGTTGGCCAACGATGGAGCTGAAAACTCGAGTCAGGTACTGCACGTTCTTGAATCCTGCTCGCATTGCGACTTGCTTGATCGGCAGATCCGTGTCGGCAAGAAGTGCTCGGGCCGTGTCGATCTGTACTTTGCGAATCTCCTGGTGCAACGATCGCCCCAGTACGTTTCGACAGCGTGACTCGAGTGATGATCTTGAAATATCGACATGCTGAACGACGTCGTCAGGACTGAGGGGGCGGCAGGCGTGCTCTCGTATGAAACGAACCGCTCGTACCAGATCTTCATCATGTGTTGCTAAGACGTCGGTAGAGCGGCGAACGATGACACCTGCGGGTTTGATTTCGGGAATACGCTTTGGCGCCCGCTTGCCGTCCATCAATCGATCCAACAATGCCGCTGCTTGGTATCCCGTCTCGTCGCTATTGACGTCGATGCTCGATAATGATGGTAGCGACAGATCACACAGGTACTCATCATTGTCGACACCCAACACCGCCACTTGGTCGGGCACAGTGATCTGACTCCGACGGCACGCGTCCAGAAGTTGCAAACCGCGATCGTCATTCGCTGCCAGGATGCCAATCGGTTTAGGAAGCTCCGCAACCCAACTTGCAATCCATGCCTGCTGCTGCTCCCAACTACGCGGCCGCTGACGTTTAACGTCTTGCAACACCTGGCAGTGATACCCAGCCTGTTCGATACATTGCTGAAAGCAATCGCCACGCAGGTCGAGTTTGGGGTGAAGCTTGCGCTGATATCCGCAGAAAGCAAAATGATGGAAGCCGCGTTCAAGCAGGTGTTCGGCGGCCAACTTTGCAATGGCTAAATTGTCCGAACCGATAAAGGGAAACGGAAGATCTGTCATGGTCCCTCGCATGTTGACCACTGGCACGCCAGCCCGCTGTACGGCTCGGGCCACGAGTCGACTATCGATGCGAGCCAAGATTCCATCGCCTTGCCAACTGGGCAACCAAGCCGGGGCGGGGTCGCCGAGTCCTTGTGGCTGAAAGAACGTCGACCACTGACCATGTTCGCGATTGTAACGAGCGATACCACGCAGCAAGCCGCGTCCGTAGGCGCGAGATGTCTCAATCAAGATGGCCACATGTTTCATACCGGGCATTTCAAAGTCGTTTCGAAGTAATCTCATGTAATAGGATTCGCCAGAATCCCACTACGTCGTGTACATTCTCATCTGCCGATCGCGTAAGAACCAAGCCCTTAATCCAAAAAGTATAAAGCTTTTGTTATATTGTGCAAAAAGGCAAAGGGAGGATTTGTCTTCGGTATCAGTTACCATACGTCGTGGATTTCGCCAGAAATCCCTCTGTCGCGGACCTCGTTGGCTCAGCAGGATCTCTGGCGAAATCCATTACGACGTGCGGAGGGTTTGAACAATCGTAAGACAGGAAATGGAAAACAAACGTATTGGCGTGATTGGCCTCGGGCTGATGGGGACCGCTATGTCTGAGCGGTTGCTCGAACATGGCTTTGATGTCCGCGCTTGGAATCGAACCAGGGAAAAAGCGGATCCACTGATCGCACTCGGCGCTCGTTGGTCCGACAATCCGCTGGCCGATTGCGATCGTGTCATCATCAGTCTCTACACGAGCGACGTGGTCGAATCGGTCCTTGGGCAACTACTGGATGATTCGGTTGCCAAGCGGGGCACCGAAGAGCTGCGTGGAAAGATCTTGATCGACACGACCACGGGGGCCCCGGAACAGAGTGCTGCGATGTGTGCTCATTTGGCATCGCTGGGAATCGAGTACCTAGATGCACCCATCTCGGGTTCGAGTGAACAGACGCGGCGAGGCGAAGCGACGGTGATGGTCGGCGGCGAGCGAGAAGCGTTCGAATCATGCAACGATTTGTGGCCAATGCTCGGTGCAAACATTTACCACGTCGGGGCAATCGGTAGCGCGGCGAAAATGAAGTTGATTAGTAACCTGGTGTTGGGGTTGAACCGCGTTGCGCTGGCAGAAGCTTTGGTGTTCGCTCAAGGGATCGGTGTTGATCCGGCGTCGGCACTCGAAGTCCTTCGCGGCAGCATGGCGTACTCGCGCGTGATGGATGTCAAAGGTCAGAAGATGCTTCAAGAAGATTTCAGCGTGCAGGCAAGACTCGCTCAGCATTTGAAAGATGTTCGCTTGATTCTGGCCAGCGGTATGAAGTTACCTTTGTCCGAAACGCATCGCCAACTGCTGGAACAAGCCGAAGCGATGGGACTGGGCGAAGCGGACAACTGTGCCATCATTAAAGCGATTCAACAATGTCAACAGTAATTGACCTGGATCGGCAATCGAACGAAGATTCGCTGTCGCCACGCAGTCGGATGTTGGTGTTGGTCGTAGCTTTCGCGGCTCTGGTATTTGACGGCGTAGAACTCGGCTTGATGCCAGTCGCTTCCCTGTCGGTGTCGCAAAGTCTGCTCGGTGACGACTACACACCGACCCTCGGCGGCGACTGGTTCGCACGCTTCACTGCTTCGCTGATGCTCGGTGCAGCCATTGGCGGCATCGCGTTAGGCAGCCTCGGTGATCGCATCGGTCGCTCTCGAGCGATGGGAATCAGCATTCTGTTCTACTCGGTCTTTGCCGCGATGGGTGCGTTGGTACAGACTCAGGAGCAAATGCTTGTGCTACGTTTCTTAGTCGGCCTGGGAGTGGGAGGTTTGTGGCCTAACGGCATCGCGCTGGTTGCGGAATGCTGGCCAGGTGCAAAACGTCCGCTCGTTTCCGGCGCGATGATGGCGGGGCTTAACACGGGCATCTTGTTGTTGTCGCAACTAGCCCGCGTTTGGCCAGTAACGGCTGATTCATGGCGGTGGATTTTTTATCTGGCCGGGGCACCAGCGTTCTTGGGATTGTTCGTGCTCGTGGCCCTGCCTGAGTCACCTCGTTGGCTGGCAACCGCAGGAGTCACGAAAGCTCGATCGACTCCACTGCGAGAACTGTTTTCACCAGGTTTGATTCGTATCACGTTGGTGGGGATTGCCGTCAGCGCCATTCCGATGATCGGGGCGTGGTCGGCGAGCAAGTGGATGATTCCTTGGGCTGATCAAGTAGCGGGAAAAGAGTACGGTGGATACAAAGCGATCACGCAGGGTTATTGGGCACTGGGTGCGGTGATCGGCAGCTTTGCCGGGGCACAACTGGCTGCGTGGCTGGGACGCCGTCTTAGCTATGCATTGATCAGCTTCGGGGCAGTCACGTTGACGTGGGCGATGTTTCTGTTGACCGCGCCACTGCGTCCAGAGTTTCATGCGATCGTGTTCGCTCAGGGGCTGGTCTCGACATTGTTCTTTGGTTGGCTGGCGCTCTACTTGCCCGAGTTGTTTCCCACTCATGTACGAGCGACAGGCAGCGGGCTAGCTTACAACTCGGGGCGATTCGCCACGGCCGCCGGTGTGCTGCTGGCCGGTTTTCTCTTTTCCGCATTCGGCGGCGACTACTCGCGCGTCGGCGCAATATGCGCACTGGTATACGTCCTTGGCTTTGTGGTCATCTGGTTCGCGCCAGATACGTCGGAGGGGAGCCATGAACTTGGAGCGTAAGGTACAAAGAACGTTTTGTGTGAAAGGTTATCGATGAAAGTCTATCTCACCTGTTTGATTGCCTGTGCTTGGTTCAGCTTCGCAGTGTTGGGGCACGGGTTGGCCTGGGGGCAGGTCGACAAGTCGGCCGACCGAGAGGCGCTGCCGAAAGTGCCAGCGGAGTTCGAAGTCACGCTGTTTGCCAGCGAACCTCTGGTCAGGCAACCTTGCTCGATGGCATTCGACGAGCGCGGACGCCTGTTCGTCGGGATGGGGCCGCAGTATCGCAATCCGAAACCGGACACTCCTGGCGATAGCGTCGTGCTGTTTCTCGATACCAATGGCGACGGCAAGGCGGATAAGACCAAAGTGTTCGCCACCGGATTCAACGCCATCCAAGGACTGGCATGGCACGGTCGCGACTTGTGGATCGCGAACTCCCCCGATTTTACCATCGTTCGCGATCTTGACGGCGATGACGAGGCCGATGAGTACATCAAGGTCTATACCGATCTGGGCAATTTGGAGCACGGATTACATGGACTGAACTGGGCTCCTGATGGCAAGCTCTACATGAGCAAAGGAAACTCGAAGGGACTCAACAAACCGGGTCGCTATGCACCAAAACCGTTTCGAGATTTGGCGGGAGTGACCGCGCCGGCCGATGTGCCCGACTTCCCGACTCCAGAAAAGTTCAGCAAAGACAATTACCGCCGGGCGTATCACGATCCCGACGATGATTGGGGACTCGAAGGCGGTGTGCTTAGGTGCGATCACGGTGGAAAAAATCTGGAGATCGTTTCCCGCGGCATGCGCAATCCGTGGGACATCACGTTTGACAGCGGCTTCAATTGGCTCGGCAGCGACAACGACCAGGTGGGCGGCGATCAGGTGATTATGCCCTTTTATGGCGCTCACTTTGGTTGGAATCATCCCTGGAGCAGCCACTGGGGAACCGATCCGCACGCGCCGACGGCACCAGTTAGCGGGCCGCTGTATGAAGGCTCCGGGACAGGGATCGTCTACTGCGAGTCTCCTCAGCTCCCTCCGGCCTATCGGCACGTTTTCTTTATCAACGATTGGCTGCGTAAGACCACTTTCAAATGGACGCCGCAATGGGATGGAGCTTTGATGACGCCGGAAGGTGGGACCTAGGAACCGTTCATTCAAGGGGGCAAATCGTTGTTTCGTCCGACCGATCTCGAAGTCGGGCCTGATGGCGCTTTATGGATTCTTGGTTGGAGCAGTGGTTACGGAGCGGAATGGCAGGATGGCCAGTTGACCAATGAGGGCCGAATTTTTCATGTGAGTTGGAAGGAGGCGAAACCATCGGAGTGGAATTCGGCAAGACGCGCCCAACCCCTTGCGAAATGGACCGTCGCCGAATTGATAGAAGATTTCCAAGGCCCGCTTCCTGTATGGCGGATCAACGCCGCCGATGAGTTGGTCCGACGCGGTGATCGCATGAAGGCCGATTTGATCGCCGCCCTGCAATCGAAGAAGCTCACAACCATGCAGGAAACTTGGACTGCCTGGACGCTGGGGCGACTCGCTCCCCAGGATGCATCGATTGCTGAGTACTTCACGCATCTGCTGTCGGAGCAATCCACCGTTTCGCTCAATCTGCGCATCCAGGCGATTCGCATTCTGGCCTATCGCGTTCGCGAACAGGGCGTAGCGAAAGCGTTGCCAAAAAACGTGGTGGAGACGTTGAACCATGAGAACCCTCGCCTGCGTTTCGCTGCAGTGGACGCGGTGGTTCAGGCTCGGCAACAGAATCTCGTTTCGGCCTTGCTCAACGTTTTGGCGAAGGAAACGGATCGGGTCATCTATTACGCCGCCTGGCAAGGGCTGCGCGAATTGCAAAGCTCCGCCGACTTAGAGAAACTGCTCGAAGACCCACGAGTAGGCGTTCGCAAGGGTGTCCTGCTGGCGCTCCTGGAATCGAACGCCTTGAAACAAGATCGGCTCGAAACGCTGGCCAAAGATAGCGATGCCGGCACGCGAGAGATCGCTTCACTGCGTTTGAATCATGCCACCGGAATCAGCGGCGGAAAACGCCCCGAACCAACCCGGCTATCCGCCGCGAACACCCCCCCACAGATCGATTCGCCAACGGGAGCGGCACTGGCACGGAATCTGAAAGCTCGCAGCGGTGCGCTGTACAAAGTCGTGCCAGGCGGTTTTGCGGTCAAGACTCCCGTTTATGTCGATCGCGGCTTCCGTCTGAGCAGCGTGCCATCGGAACTCGAAGGCGCCGATCTGATTCAAACCGCCAACGAAGACGACAACTCGCGCGGCGACCAGTGGCTCAGCGCCGAAGCGCTCGTACCAGTGCGCGTGTGGGTCGGGATCGACGCTCGGCAGAAGGCCGTTCCGAACTGGGTGCAGAAGAACTTTGTGAAGCAACCATTCACTGCAGCGATCGACGAGGGTACGAAGTTTGTTTTCTACCAGCGAACGTTCGCTTCGGGCCCCATCCAACTTGGCGGTAACACCGATGATGGCCGCGTGGGCGGCAAGGGAAACTACATCGTTGCAATCAGCCCGTTGCCGCTGGAAAAACAGCCGACGAAAGCAACCGTCGAAGCATCGCTGGCCCTGCTGGATCGCGGAAACCGAGAGCGCGGCGAGTTGCTGTTTCGGCACTCGCAGGGTGCGGGATGTGCGAAGTGTCATAGCCTCGATCAAGCCACCAATGGTTTCGGCCCGAATCTAAGTAGCATTGGATTGCGAGCCAATGTGCGGCACATTGTGGAGTCGATTGTCGAGCCCAGCGCGGTCATCACCGAAGGTTTCAAACAAATGAACGTGATCACCGATGAAGGAAACGTCTATTCCGGTGTGCTGCTGGAAGAAAGCGGCTTGTCGCTGTCGCTAGGTCAGTCCAATGGCGAGCGAGTTGACATTCCGAAAGACTCGATCGAAGAACGAAAGTCGAGTCCGGTTTCCGCAATGCCGGATACGTCAGAGTATCTGACGCCGCAGCAGGTGGCTGACTTGACGACGTTTCTGATGTCGATGCAAACACCGCTCGCGGCCGACGGCTCGGGCACTCCGGCGGCGGCATCCAACTCGCAGTCGGCATCAAGTGGTTTTGGCGTCGATCAGCAGAAGGATCGTCTGCGTATCTCGCTCGATGGCAGAGAAATCGTCGATTTCGTCTTTCGCGACGACAATATCCTGCGTCCCTACTTCGCCAATGCCCGACTGGCGGATGGTCGGCAAGTCACTCGCAATCATCCACCCGTGAAGGGAGTTGATGCGCTCGACCACGACACCATGCATCCGGGGATCTGGCTCGGGTTCGGCGATATCAGCGGCCAGGATTTCTGGCGCAACAAAGCGGCCATGGAACATGTGCGGTTCGTATCGGAGCCCCAGATAGCAGACGATCGCCTGACATTTTCTAACGAGTGCCGTTTGAAAACCGGAAGCGGCCAGACGATCGGCTCACTAACAAACGCTTTCACGCTGCTGCGTCGCCCCAGTGGTTGGTTGTTGGTCTGGGACGCCACGTTTCATGCCGATCAAGGCCCGCTCGTTTTCGGCGATCAGGAAGAGATGGGATTCGGGGCTCGCGTGGCCACGCCGTTTACCGAAAAGAACGGCGGCGTGATTCGCAGTTCCAGCGGCAAGCAAAACGCGAATGAGACTTGGGGCCAGCCTGCGAAGTGGTGTGATTACTCAGGCAGCGGCCCGCAAGCCGGTGGCGTCATGCTGATGGCTGGCGAAAAGAACTTTCGCGAAAGTTGGTGGCACAACCGCGACTATGGGGTCTTCGTAGCCAATCCTTTTGGTCGGGAAGCAATGAAGCAGGGAGCAAAGAGCTCCGTAGAAATCGCTAAAGGCCAATCGCTTCAACTCCGTTTCGGAGCGTTAGTACACGACGGTCAGCAAATCGACTTAGCAGGTGAATACAAGGTTTTTCTTGAAATCCCGTAGAGCATGTTCGATTCTTGTACCAAGAACATCTTCAAAGGATCTTGGGTTGGTTTCAGCCAGCTTTCGGATAGATCTTATGGTGTGATATGTAAACATCAGCGTTCCCGATGGTCAGAGCACGACGACCGATATCTCCCCTCCAGAACGTCGGTGTCTGGCAGGCCGAGTAATTGCACTTGACTTCTGAACCGATTGGTCCAATAACTAGTACATGATAGGTAGACCAAAGAATTTTGATCAGCATGCCGCCTTGCGATCAGCCATGGAGTTATTCTGGCAGCGTGGTTACGCGGCCACGTCTCTCGATGACCTGCTGGGTGTTATGTCGCTTTCGAAAAGCAGTTTTTATGCTGAGTTTAAGAGCAAGGACGCACTATACCGCGAGTGCTTGAAGGAGTATCAGCAAATGATCGTCGAGCACCTGGAGCAAATACGTCTTGCCTCGGGTTCGATACGCGATTTTTTGGAGACGGTTTTCGACGAGGTGCTCGACGACGCGCAATCAGGGGACCCGAAAGGTTGCTTGATTGTGAATTCCGCTGTGGAATTCGGCCAACATAAGACACAGTTTTCCGAGGAAGTGCGTCACGCACTGGCTGCGGTTCAAGCAGCGTTCGAGAAGGTTCTAAAGTCTGGGACGAGCAAAGGACAGCTTGAACCTACGAACTCGCCGAAAGTGACCGCTAAGTACCTTACGACCTGCATCAGCGGGATCAGGTCGATGATCAAAGGTGGAATGACTGCTAGGGATGCCAAGTTGGTTATCAGCAAGATTATCGATTCGCTCGAATAATAGTTGATAAAGTGATGTTTCTTTCCGTTTGAAGTTAATGATTCCCTGTGAGAGCTAAAGATGAGATGGACTTGGTTCAAAAATAGCGTCGGGTCAGTTGCTTTGGCGATTTTTTGTCTGGTTCCGACCATCGTCTTATCTCAAACTAACGAGTCCGAACCGATCGTTCCGCAAAACCTCTTAAAGCTAATCCATACGCCAGAAGTACAAAAGGAACTTGAGCTGGACGGCGATGAACGATTGAGGCCTATTCTCATAGAGATAGATCGCGACTGGTGGCCCACACGTGTTCTGCCGGAAGCGAAGCAAGTGGAGACGATCCGAGCACTTGAAGCGAAGTTACTTGCTGCACTTAAGCCACTACTGACGCCCACAAAACTGCGACGCCTTCGTGAGATTGAAGCGCAATCACAGGGAACCCGGGCACTCCTTCGTCCGGAGCTCGCCAAGGCCATCGGGCTTGATGAAAAGCAGTTGCTTACCATTCGAACAGCGTTTGCCGAAACGGACGTGCTTGCACGAAAGCTCGCGGCGAAGCAAGGAAGCGATCCCACTTTGGAAAAGCAAGTCCAAACGGTTCGAGATAAGGAGCAGCGTACGATCAATGATCTGCTTACTGCTGCGAACCGACAGTCACTTCGCAAATTGATCGGCGAGCCGTTCGACACCATGTCCTTAAAGCGGATCTACCCCTTGGCACCCGAACTAGTGGACTCTGGTGAGTGGGCCGGCAGTGGTCGTGCCTCCATGGAGTCCGAGCGAGGCAAGGTGATATTGATCCATTTTTATGCGTTTCAATGCCATAACTGTGTTGCAAACTTCGATCATTACAATCGCTGGCAGGAGTCTTTGTTCGAGAAGGGAGTCAGCGTGATTGGCATCCAAACACCAGAGACGAAAGCAGAAGGGGACCCAACGCTTGTGAAGAAAGCAGCCATTCAGAAAGGTTTTCAGTTCCCCGTTTTAATCGACTTAGAAAAGGCCAATTGGGACGCTTGGGGAAACACGATGTGGCCAACGGTCTATGTCGTCGACAAAAACGGATACATTCGATCTTGGTGGCAAGGCGAGTTGAATTGGCAGGGGGCCACAGGCGATAAAACGATTGAAAAACTTATTGACGAACTCTTGGCAGAATAAGGACAAAGTGAAATGAAACGTTTAGCTATGTACGGAGTCATGTTGACGGCGTTCTTGATTCAGGGCGCTTGGAATCAAGCTCAAGAGCCCCAGATTGCAGGTGATCCGAAGGACACCCAACCGTTGCAAGTCGGTGCGGTGGTTCCCGATGTGGAAATCACAGGAATGGACGGTAGATCCGTCAAGCTTTCGTCTCTGTATCGTGATAAGCCGTTGGTGCTAGTCTTTTTTCGGGGCGGTTGGTGTCCCATCTGCACTAGGCACACCCAAGAGCTAATCAAGATTTATCCGGAGATTCAGAAGCACGGCGCAGAGATGATCGGTATCAGCCCCGACAACCCCGCGAACTCCAAGAGCAACCATGAAAAGAATAGCGTGCCGTTTGCGTTCTACTCCGATGCACAAGTCGTGACGAGTTCCGCTTTTGGTCTGACGTTTCGTGTCGATGACCAGACGGTTGTGAAGTACAAGGGGTTCGGAATTGATCTAGAGAAAGCGTCGGGATTTCAGCATCATGCACTCCCGATCCCCGCGATCTTTATTGTGGATCAACAGGGCCGTGTCGTTTTCGCACATAGCAACCCCGACTATCGCGAACGACTCGATCCACGGAAAATCCTTGTCGCATTGGAGGAACTGCCCGGTGATACCCAAGATGACTCACAAAAGTTACCTGCTGAGCCAAAAGCCAACCAAGAAAAGTTGACGATTCTGTGGACCAGCGGAGACCCCGAGGTCGCTCATCGCATGGTTTTGATGTACGCAAAAGCTGCCAAGAGCAATCAATGGTTTGATGATGTTCGTTTAATCATTTGGGGTCCGAGTGCGCGATTGGTCGCTGCCGACAAAGAGATTCAAGCGAAGCTAAAAGAGATGAAGCAGATTGGCATGGTCGTTGAGGCATGCGTGGTATGCGCTGACTCTTATGGGGTCTCGGATCGCTTGCGTGAATTGGGGATTGAGGTTAAGCCGATGGGGAAACCTCTTTCCAATACTATACGCGAAAAAGACTCACATATTATAACGTTCTAAGATCACCCTGCGCAGCGAAAAGTGACATCTTCGCGATCATAAATCCCCAAACCATCTCAGCCACTGGCGCTCGCTTTCTCCAAGCAAATTTTCGTGTCGTCAGGGTAGCCCTAAATGGTCAGTACGATTCAAGTACGTGAGAAGGCCAAGCGGCATGATTTGGCACCTCAGCGGCCCAGCG
Organism: Brakhagea baltica; assembly: GCF_052161605.1. Taxonomy (NCBI): domain Bacteria; kingdom Pseudomonadati; phylum Planctomycetota; class Planctomycetia; order Pirellulales; family Pirellulaceae; genus Brakhagea; species Brakhagea baltica. The sequence goes on from NZ_CP197409.1 coordinate 5,071,288, forward strand.
ACCTATAGAGTCTGCTATACTTGATCGTTTGATCACCTGGGAACGCACACGCCCCGTGGATACAAACCTAATTCTTATGAAATACTTCCTCTCTCTGCTGATAGCACTCTGCAGCCAGGGTTGTGCTCCGGCCATGGCGGCTCAGAGGCCGAACATCGTACTGATCTTTACTGATGATCACGGGTACGGAGATGTCTCGACGTATCATGAGTCTGATGTTCGCACACCGCACATCGACAGCATCGCAGCTGAAGGAATATTATTTACCGCGATGCGAGCCAACTGCACGGTTTGTTCGCCATCGCGAGCGGCTTTACTCACAGGGCGTTACGCCGATCGTGTCGGCGTGCCGGGAGTCATTCGCACGCACTCAGAGAACTCGTGGGGATATTTTGACCCAACGGTTCCGACGATTGCGGATGAGTTGCGTACCGCTGGCTATCACACGGCGATCGTCGGCAAATGGCATCTGGGACTCGAATCGCCGAACACGCCAAATGAGCGAGGCTTCGATTGGTTTCACGGCTTCCTCGGTGACATGATGGACAGCTATACAACTCATCTGCGGCACGATAACAACTACATGCGCCGCAATACCAATGTCATCGAACCCATCGGTCATGCGACCGATCTATTTTCGGATTGGGCCGTTGACTATCTGGACGAGCGAGCGAAGAAGCCCGAGCAGCCATTCTTTTTATACCTTGCCTACAACGCGCCGCATTTCCCGATCGAACCGCCCGCTAACTGGCTTGCCAAAGTCCAATCGCGAGCCCCGCAACTTGCTGAAAAGCGAGCGAAGAACGTGGCCTTCGTCGAGCATCTGGACGACGGTATTGGTCGAGTGCTTCGGAAATTGCAAGAGACCGGGCTGGATCAAAGCACTCTGGTTGTGTTTACGGCAGACAACGGCGGTTCCTTGCCACATGCTCAAAACAACGATCCATGGCGGGATGGCAAGCAGAGTCATTACGACGGTGGCTTGCGAGTCCCGTTCATGGCCCGCTGGCCAGGACACATTACACCCGGATCAAATTGTGATTACCAGGGATTGAACTTCGATCTATTTCCGACCTTTATTGAACTGGCTGGAGGAAAAACCGCCACCGATCTTGACGCTGTGAGCCTCGTCCCGTTGTTCAGCGGTAAAGCGATCGATACCCCGCGCGACCTTTATTTCACTCGTCGTGAAGGAGGTCCGGCCTATGGGGGCAAGAGCTACGAAGCCATGATCCGTGGAGATTGGAAGCTGTTGCAAAACGACCCATATAGCCCACTCGAGCTCTACAACTTGAAAGACGATCCGCACGAGGAACACAATCTGGCTGCGACGAACAAAAAGACATTCAACGAACTGGCGGCAGCTTTGAGGCTTCACATTCAACGGGGCGGAGCCACACCCTGGCAGAAACCTTGACAAATATCTAACGACTGGATTCGAGCGAAAGCCACCGCTTTGTGCATCACTCAAAACCTCATCGGGAACATCCTATGAAACACTTCCATCCGCACTTCATGCGAGTTCACTGCACGAAAATTAGATTCTTTTCGCTAGCCGTCATGCTGATGATGGTCGGACTTTTCTGCGACCGCATCGCTGCTGCCGAACGGCCAAATCTGATCTGGATCATGGCAGATGACCTCGGCTATGCCGAAGTTGGATGCTACGGCCAGCAGGTCATCACGACGCCCCATATTGATCGCATGGCAAGGGAAGGTATGCGGTTCACGCATTTTTACGCTGGGGCAACCGTGTGCGCGCCATCCCGCAGCGCATTGATGACAGGATTGCACCACGGACATACTCGAGTGCGAGGAAATGCGGGCCGGACCAATCCCGCTGCACAGGCCCTCCAGCCAGGCGATGTCACCGTGGCCGGTGTGTTGCAGAATGCGGGCTATAAAACAGGGTTGATTGGTAAGTGGGGCTTGGGGAACGTTGGTGCCGCCGAAAGTGGACTGCCTCGCAAACACGGCTTTGATTACTTCTTCGGTTACTTGAGCCAACATCATGCTCATAATCACTTCCCTGATTTTTTGTGGCGTAACGAAGAGCGAGTCAAGCTGCCTAACGTCGTGACCCCTGTTGGCGAAGAAGGTGGAGGCTACGCGACCGAAGCCTTTCAATACGCTGACGATCTCTTTGCAGATGATGCGATTAGATTTGTATCGGAAAACAAATCGAGTCCTTTCTTTCTTTATTGGAGCATGATCGTTCCACACGCCAACAATGAACGCAGCCGAGTTCTCGGTGATGGTGCCCATGTGCCTAATTACGGCCCCTACGCTGACAAAGATTGGCCGAACCCGGACAAGGGGCAAGCCGCCATGATTACGCGATTGGACAGCTACGTGGGTCGAATGCTCGATCATTTGCAGGAATTGGGAATCGCTGAAAACACTTTAGTCATCTTCACCAGCGACAACGGGCCTCACAACGAAAGCAAACACGATCTCACCCGCTTCAATCCTGCTGGCCCCTATTCTGGTATTAAACGCAGCCTGACCGATGGCGGCATTCGAGTTCCCTTCATCGCATGGTGGCCTGGAAAAATTCAAGAGGGTGCGGAATCTGCTCATGTCGGCTATTTTCCGGATTGGATGCCAACGGCCTCCGAGCTTGCTGGTGCGACGATCCCTGAGATGACGGACGGAATCAGCCTTGTGCCGGTACTGATGGGTAATCTCGAAGCACAGAAGCGGCACGAGTTTCTCTACTGGGAGTTCCACGAGGGCGGATTCAAGCAAGCCGCATTGTACGACGGGCGTTGGAAAGGAATCCGTAGCGGCGGGCCGGATGTTCCCATTAAATTGTTCGACCAACACACGGATGCCGCAGAGCAACAGAACATCGTAAAGCAGTATCCAGAGATCGCAAGAAAGATTGAAGCGTATTTAGAGACGGCTCGCTCGCCACTGCCTGAGTGGGAGCCTAAATGGTAAACCGATAATAATAAATCGTAGTCGCAGTATGGTCGCCCTTTAGCTAACCCCTTGCAATGGCCTCCCCCATGAAGAACCTTTTCGCTCTCGTTTTCCTGCTCTCGATGGTTGTCAAAGTCCATGCCTTTGAGCGACCGAATGTGATTGTCATCCTGGCGGACGATCTTGGTTATGGTGATGTATCATGCTATGGAGCTAAAGACATCGCGACACCCGCAATCGATCAACTCGCCAGCGAAGGTCGGCGATTCACCAGCGGCTATTGCTCCGCATCGACTTGCACGCCGACGCGATGGTCCTTCCTGACCGGTACGTATGCCTTTCGTAAGCCGGGTACCGGCATCGCCCCCCCCAATGGCCCCGCGCTCATCAAACCCGGCACAGAAACACTTCCAGGCATTTTAAAGCGAGCTGGTTACACGACGGCGGTCATTGGCAAGTGGCATCTCGGCCTGGGAGAAGTGGCTCCCGACTGGAACGGCGAGCTCAAACCAGGTCCGCTCGACATCGGTTTCGATCATTGCTTTCTGCTACCGACCACAAACGATCGCGTGCCTCAAGTCTATGTTGAAGACCGTCGAGTCAAAAATCTTGATCCAGCCGATCCGTTATGGGTGGGAAGCGAAAAACCTTCCGACGATCATCCGACCGGGATCAGCCATCGAGACACGCTTAAGATGGATTGGTCGCATGGTCATAATCAGACCATTCACAATGGTATCAGCCGCATTGGCTTTTACACCGGAGGCATGAAGGCAAGATTCCGCGACGAAGATCTGGCTGATGCTTGGGTTGACCAGTCGACTCGCTGGATAGAAGCGAACAAAGATCGTCCGTTCTTCCTCTTCTTTGCGTCGCAGGATATCCACGTTCCTCGGATCGCACATGAACGCTTTCAAGGCAAGTCAAAGCTCGGTCCTCGCGGTGACTGCATCGTGCAGTTGGACTGGTGCGTTAGCGAGCTAACAAAAACACTCGATCGACTTGGTCTTACAGACAACACGCTGATTGTGTTCTGCTCCGATAACGGTCCCGTACTCGACGACGGTTACAAAGACGATGCGGTCGAGAAGTTAGGTACACATCAACCGGCAGGTCCCTATCGCGGTGGCAAGTACAGCGTCTGGGAAGGCGGCACGCGCACGCCGTTCATCACCCGCTGGCCTGGTCGGATTCCGCCGAGTGTCTCTGACGAAGTGGTTTGTACAATCGATCTGGCGGCAAGTTTGGCGGAACTAACCGGTCAGAGTCTCGCGAATGACGTTTGTCTGGACAGCCAGAATTTACTAGGTGCTTTTCTGGGGGAGTCGGGAGCCAAAGGGCGAGATCATCTGTTGCAGCAAAATAATGATGGCAGCAACCTTGGATTGCGTGCAGGTGATTGGAAGCTGGTGCGAATGAATCAGCGAAGGAAGTCGCAAGCGACGGTTGCCGTGAATCCTCCGGCCGATCCAACGATTCCATTTACGCTTTATCATTTACCGACCGATCCAGGCGAACGTACTGATGTTTCCGAGAAGTATCCTGAGGAATTCAAACGCTTGCGTGAACTGATGGATCGCCTGGTCACCAACGGAAGGTCACGAGAGTAAAGAACTATGATCATTTCTTCGTTGCTGAGTGTCTTTTGCCTGCTGTTTGCCTCCGAGCGACCGAACGTGCTGTTCATTTCGATCGATGATCTGCGTACGGACCTCGGTGCCTATGGTGCTGCTCACGCTAAAACACCAGAACTCGATGCATTCGCGAGTACGGCTCGAGTCTTTACTCATCATTACGTTCAAGTGCCGACTTGCGGTGCGTCTCGATGCGCATTGTGGCGAGGCCGATATCCAACGGAACCTGCTCACGTCGGCAATAATGCCATCAAGCAAACGCATCTCGAATGGGGCGCGCAGAGTTTGCCGGCTGTGTTTCGGGGGGCGGGTTACCAAACGCTGGCGGTCGGTAAGCTCACACATTATCCTGGCGGTCTGACAGGAAAGAATTGGGCCGTTGGACCCGAAGAGTTACCGGGAGCCTGGGATCGAACCTGGATTCCCGATGGTCCCTGGAAATCGCCTGAAGCGATCATGCATGGGTATGCTGGCGGTGTAGCAAGAACACCAGGGAAATCGCCACCTTGGGAATCGCAGGACGGTCCTGACCATTTGTATCCAGATGCTTGGGTAGCTGATGATGCCATTAAGACACTGCGCGAGCTTTCGTCAAACGACAAGTCATGGTTTCTCGCCATTGGTTTCTTCAAGCCGCATTTGCCATTTGCTGCACCGAAGAAATGGCACGACTTGCATGCGGCTGGTGTTCCCGATTTGAAACCCGAGGCGGCATTAAGACCAACCTGGCCTTCGGGATGGCATCCTAGCGGTGAGTTTCGTGGCAACTACGGTCATGAATCAGGTCGCGATCCAAATACCGATACAGAGTACGCACGTCAGTTGCGTCGGGCCTACGCGGCAAGCGTGAGCTATATGGACGCTCAAGTAGGCCGCGTGCTCGACGAATTGCGACAGCTTGAGCTTGAAAACGATACGATTGTTGTCGTATGGAGCGATCATGGGTTTTTGCTCGGAGAACACGCGATCTGGGGGAAGCACTGTCTTTACGAACACGCATTGAGATCGCCGTTGATGATTCGACATCCAGGTATAACTCAACCAGGTGAGTCGAGTCACGCCATTGTCGAGACCGTCGACATTTTTCCCACGCTGGCTGAATTGTGCGAACTGTCCTTACCAAGTAACTTGGACGGTCACAGCCTGCGACCACAGTTGATGGATCCGATTGTACCCAGCTCAAAATCAGCAAATGGCTTCTGGAGTGGTGGTCAGCGTACCGTGCGTACTGATCGTTGGCGGCTGATCGCGTCCCCCCAGAAAGGCTTAGACGAACCAATTATCGAGTTGTTTGACTACGAAACGGATCCCGACGAGACTCGCAATCACGCGGAGGCTAATCCCGATGTCGTTGCGGAGCTCGTGAAGGTCGCTTTTCGTTCTGCAAAAGGGGACCAACAGTGACGACGACCAATTATCAGGATACCACAATGAATCGCTGCCAGATTCTAACACTTTCGGTTGTTATCCTTAACGTCCTCATTGGGCTAACTTGCAGTACATGCTTTGCCGCCGATGATCGTCCCAACATCGTGCTTATCGTTGCCGACGATATGGGCTACGCAGACATGGGAACCCAGGGTGCAATGGGTTTCAAGACGCCGCACTTGGATCGCATGGCGGCGGAGGGGACTCGTTTCACTCATTTTTATGTGCCCCAATCTGTCTGCACCGCTTCGAGAGCAGGCTTTCTTTCTGGTTGCTATCCGAATCGCATTGGATTGCAGGGGGCCTTGAATCACACCAGCCGAGGCGGTATTCATGAGGACGAGTGGCTGCTCCCCGAGATGCTTAAGGAAAAAGGCTACGCCACGGCGGGCATAGGTAAGTGGCACTTAGGTACGCGGATGAAATTTCACCCCATGCGCCATGGCTTCGATGAATGGCTGGGTATTCCTTACTCGAACGATAACACGAAGTATCACCCATCGCTTGCAGCCGAAATGCCACCTCTGCCATTTTATGATGGCGAACAAATCATTGAGCTGGATCCGGACCAATCGCAGTTCACGCGGCGATTCACCGACCGAGCCGTGCAGTTCATCGAGAGGAGTCGTGACAAACCCTTCTTTCTGTATATTCCTCACGTCATGCCGCACGTGCCGATCTTTGCATCGGAGCAGTTCCTGGGGCGTTCGCAGCTTGGACTCTTTGGGGATGTTATGGAAGAACTGGATTGGTCGGTCGGCGAGGTGCTCGCTACGCTCGAGCGACTGAAAATAGCCGAAAACACGCTGGTCATCTTCTTCTCGGACAACGGGCCATTCCTTTCCTACGGTGAGCATGCGGGGAGTGCCGCTCCGCTCAGGGAAGGTAAGCTCACAACTTTCGAGGGCGGGGTTCGCGTCCCCTGCATCATGTGGTGGCCAGGAAAAGTGACTGCCGGTCGAGTCGCTACTGAGCCGTTGATGGCTATCGATTTGCTGCCAACTTTGACGGAATTGGTGGGAGGCATGCCCGCTACCAAGAAAATCGACGGTCGATCGTTTAAGCCGCTACTGTTAGACGAGAAGGGTGCTACCGGTCCGCATGAAGCCTTGTTCTTCTACTCGGGCACTGCGCTTCAGGCAGTGCGCAGCGGCAAGTGGAAGTTGCATTTCGCACATCCCTACATCACGCCCGCTGGTGAGCCGGGAAAGGGAGGAAAGCCGTCCAATTTCGGTAAGCTCGCTCCCACCAGTATCACGCAGTCTGGCGTCGAAGGCATTGCCACGCGTCACGGCTATCGCATCGAGCAGCTTGAACTATCACTTTATAATTTGGAAGCTGATCCTGGTGAAAACACGAACATCGCCGCGCAGCACGCTGACGTTGTGCAGAGGCTCAGCAAATTAGCTGACCTCATGCGTGCCGATCTCGGCGACTCGCTTACGGAAACACAAGGTAGCGGACTTCGCGAACCTGGAAACGACGATACGGCCCAATGAGATCATGCAGGGCAAGCGGCACGAGTCATTGGGCTGTCGTGGGATTCGCCAGAATTCCATTTATACGTTTGAAGATCTGATGGCTTCCATTATGTCGGGGCGTTCTCATCTGCCGATCGCCCGTGCCAGATGATCGCCATTCACTCCCCGAATGGCCACCATCCCTTAACCCTTATCGATCCCCATGATTAAATTCATCCTGGTTTCTACCCTAAGCTTGTTCGCGTTTTTCTACAGCAAATTAGACGCTGCTGACCATGCACGCCCTAACATCGTCTTTATTCTCGCTGACGATTTAGGTCAGCGCGATTTGGGTTGTTATGGCAGTGCGTTTTACGACACGCCACACTTGGACCAATTAGCAAAGGACGGCGCACTGTTTACGGATGCCTATGCAGCTTGCCCGGTCTGCTCGCCGACTCGAGCTAGCATCCTTTCGGGACAGTGGCCGCAGCGGACTGGCATTACAGACTATATCGGCGCACCGATGACACCTGAACAATGGAAACGAAACACAAAGTCGTTACCCGCGCCTTACAGCGATCGTCTCGCTCTGGACACACCCACCCTGGCCAAAGCGATGAAGGGCGCGGGCTACGCGACGTTCTTTGCCGGCAAGTGGCATCTTGGGCCGGAAGGTTGGTGGCCAGAGAATCAAGGCTTCGACATCAACATGGGCGGCATCGATCGCGGTGGACCGTACGGAGGTAACAAATACTTTTCGCCCTATGGCAATCCACGCTTATCGGATGGACCAGAAGGTGAGCATCTACCCGACCGCCTCGCAACAGAAACAAACAAGTTCATCGAAGCTAATAAAGATAATCCCTTCTTCGCGTACCTTTCTTTCTATTCCGTTCACACACCTCTAATAGGCCGCGACGATTTGATTCGAAAATACGAAGAGAAACGCGAGCGGCTTGGTTTGCAGGAAGCATGGGGTACCGAAGACCCTCGCGATGTCCGCTTGGTGCAGGATCACGCCGTCTATGCGGCGATGGTTGAAGCGATGGATTTGGCCGTTGGCAAAGTTCTGGCCAAACTCGACGAACTCGGGCTGCGCGACAATACGCTGGTCATCTTCACCAGTGATAACGGCGGACTGTCGACGAGCGAAGGCTGGCCTACTTCTAACCTGCCACTGCGTGGCGGTAAGGGTTGGATGTACGAAGGTGGCATTCGCGAACCTCTGCTCGTACGCTGGCCGCAGATCGTGCAAGATGGTAGCGTCATGAGCACGCCAGTTAGCAGTCCAGATTTTTTTCCGACGCTTCTCGAAGCCTCTGGCACCAAGCCGCAACCCAACCAGACGATCGATGGGTTGAGCCTGATACCTGTATTCAAGGGAAACACGCTGCCCGAACGTGCTCTCTTCTGGCACTATCCGCATTATGGCAATCAAGGCGGTGCCCCCAGTGCCGCCATTCGCCGAGGCGATTGGAAGTTGATCGAGTGGCAGGAAGATGGCCGCACAGAACTTTTTAATTTGGCGAATGACCTGGGTGAACAAAACGATCTTGCGGCAAGCGAACCGCAACGTGCGACGCAACTGCATGAAGAATTGCAGGCATGGCAAAAGCTAGTTGGTGCGAAGTTCCCGATTGCCAATCCGAATTACGATTCCACCAAACCCAACGGTCGTGAAGCAAAGCGACCCGGTAAACAAACAGGGACAAAGAGGTAAAATCATGCATCGACACATAGGATCGCCTTTCACTCCGCGAAAGCCAATCAGCTCGGTAACCCTCATCGTCCTGTGGATGCTCTACGTCACTACGACTGCCGCCGCAGCCGATCGGCCGAACATTTTGTTTTGCTTTGCTGATGACTGGGGCCGTCATGCGAGCGCGTATGGAAAGCTCGACGGTTCGGGCAGTATCAACGACGTCGTTCAAACCCCGAACTTCGATCGTGTTGCCGGAGAGGGGGTTTTGTTTCGAAGCGCGTTTGTGTCCGCACCAAGCTGTACACCTTGCCGGAGTGCTCTGCTCTCGGGGCAGCATTTTTGGCGTACGGGTCGAGCGGCGATTCTACAAGGGGCAGTTTGGGATGGATCGAATCCCGCCTATCCATTGTTGCTGCGCGAGGCGGGCTATCACATTGGTGAAACCTATAAAGTGTGGAGTCCCGGCACTCCCAATGACGCGCCTTATGGTGCGGGTCGTCATGCTTACGAAAAAGCGGGTGGTAAATTCAACCAGTTCTCGCAAAACGTTACCGCCATGGTGAAGCAAGGAAGGACGATCGATGAAGCCAAAGAGGCTTTGTACGATGAGGTTCGTGGTAACTTTGAGGCCTTCATTGCCGATCGAAAACCGGGGCAACCGTTCTGTTATTGGTTCGGTCCGACGAATGTGCATCGCACATGGATCAAGGGATCGGGCAAGGAATTTTGGGGTATCGATCCCGATTCTTTGAAAGGCAAGCTACCACCGTTTCTGCCAGACGTTCCCGAAGTGCGAGAGGATCTAGCGGATTACTTCGGCGAAATTCAATCGTTCGACGCGGCGCTTGGAATTCTACTCAGCAAGCTTGAGGCTATCGGCGAACTCGACAACACGCTTGTCGTTGTCAGCGGCGATCACGGTGCGCCTGGCTTTCCGCACGGCAAGTGCAACCTGTACGATTTTGGTTCAGGCGTACCATTGGCGATTCGTGGAGCTGGTACCGTAGGGGGCCGAGTCGTCGATGACTTGATCACCTTGCCCGACCTAGCACCGACGTTTCTTGAACTTGGCGGCGTGAAAATCCCCGATGCGATGACCGGTCGCAGTTTAACAACGCTTCTTACCTCCACGAAAACCGGACAAATCGATCCCACCCGAGAAGCTGTGTTTATCGGCCGCGAGCGGCATGTCGAAAACGCTCGCGCAGATTACGCCCCGTATCCTCAGCGGGCGATTCGCACTCATGACTATCTCTACATCGTCAACTTTCGACCAGACCGCTGGCCGCTGGGTGATCCGTATCGACTCGACGGCGACAACCCGCCTAGCGAAGTTGAGCTGACCGAAGCGACGCGATCGACGTTACCGGACGAGGACGCTGGACCAACGAAAGCATGGCTCGTCGGCGTACGCAACGAACCCCAATGGAAAAACCACTTCGAATGGGTCTACGGCAAACGGCCCCGCGAAGAGTTGTATGATCTACGTACAGACCCGCATCAAACAAAAAACATCGCCGACGATCCTGCCTACGCGAAACAACGCGGTGAGTTGGAAGAGCGACTCATGAACGAACTTCGACGCACCGGGGATCCACGCCTAGTAGACGATGGCAAGTTTTTCGAAACACCACCGATGTCTGGTCCAGTCGCTACAGAAAAATAATCGTCCGAAAAGATAGTGATGGTTACCTTGCGCGTTGGTCACCTCTCGCTCCGCGAAAAACGACTAACCAATCCTCACACCAATTGGAAACCTAACATGATTCGACTCCTCTCAGTTCCCTTCCTTCTCTTGCTTGTGGTCTGTCATGCTTGTACAGCACAAGCGAATCCACCCAACATTCTATTTGCCATCGCCGACGACTGGGGGTTGCATGCGGGGGCGTATGGTACACCATGGGTTACGACGCCTGCCTTTGACCGAATTGCGAGGGAAGGACTCCTGTTCCGCAACGCTTATACGCCCATGGCAAAGTGCGCACCATCGCGGGCGATCCTGCTGACAGGACGCCATCTGTGGCAGAACGAAGAAGCGGGAAATCACATGGCGGTGTTTCCTCCCAAGCTTAAGAGTTGGCCCGAAGTGTTGATGGAAAAGGGCTGGCACATGGGAATCACTGGCAAAGGCTGGGGACCGGGCATCGCCAATGATACCGACGGCAAGCCACGTCTCATCACCGGCCAACGCTTTGACAAACGCAAGACCGAGCCTCCCACTAAGGCCATGAGCAATCTCGACTACGCCGCGAACTTTACCGACTTCCTCGATGCCACTCCAGAGAATTCCCCTTGGTGTTTCTGGTATGGTTGCTTCGAGCCACATCGCGCGTATGAGTTCCAAGCTGGCGTCAACAAAGGGGGCAAGAAGCTGACTGATATCGATCGAGTTCCTGCGTATTGGCCTGATGACGAGATCGTCCGTCACGACATGCTCGATTATGCATTTGAAGTCGAGCACGCAGACCGCCATCTCGGGCTTATGGTTGCCGAATTGGAAAAACGCGGGCTACTCGATAACACGCTCATCATTGTCACCAGCGACCATGGCATGCCCTTTCCTCGCGTCAAAGGCTACGCCTATCACGACTCTAACCATGTTCCACTCGCTATTCGTTTTCCTGCTGGCATGAAGTCTACGGGCCGTGTCATCGACGACTTCGTGGATTTCACCGACCTCGCGCCGACGCTGCTCGATTACGCAGGTATCTCGGGACCGGATAGTGGCATGATGCCCATCACCGGCCAGAGCTGGCGGCCTATCCTCGAAAGCGATCTCGCCGGACAGGTCCTAGCCGAGCGCGACCATGTGTTGATCGGTAAGGAACGGACCGATGTCGGGCGACCGCACAACTGGGGCTATCCCATTCGGGGCATCGTCACCGCACAGCATCTGTATCTACGCAATTACGAACCGACACGTTGGCCCGCTGGTAATCCCGAAACCGGTTACCTCGACACCGATGGCAGTCCGACCAAGTCGCTTATCCTCGAACGCGGTCGCAAGGACCGGAACGACTTGTTCTGGCGTCTCAATTTCGGAATGCGTCCCGCTGACGAACTGTACGACCTGCGCGTCGACCGCGACTGTGCTCGCAACCTCGCTACGGACCACTCGCAGGCAGATCTAGTGGCAACGCTTCGCCAACGGATGGAAGACTTGCTCAAAACTCAGGGGGACCCTCGCATGTTCGGGCACGGCCACATCTTCGATGACTACAAACCGACGGCAGGTGACGGCTTCTACGAAAAATTCCAGTCCGGCGAAAAGGTCGATGCAGGTTGGGTCAACCCCACCGATTTCGAAAAGATCCCCATCACCCCGGGTGTAAGATGAATAACCATCGTAGACCGCTGCTCTCTTGGGCAAGACGCCAGCAACCAAGCCTATACGCAAACGGTTACGTTCTAGTATGCATTCGCCAACACCGTTAAACTACGGTGCTAGAAAGTGACATTTCCCACACCAGTATCATTGAATGCACCAGTTTCCATCCGGGCAGAAGACGAATTCAGAAGTTCCTCAAGCGATCAATGCGGTCGGTGCTTCGTTGCTGCCGATGATGCGAAAAATCCGACGGCAGATGCACGCCCACCCCGAACTATCGATGCAGGAACTAGAGACAACTCGCTTTCTGCAACAGAAACTGGAATCGCTAGGGTTTCAACCGAAATCGACACCGCGGGCTGTTGGTTTGACCTTTGACTGGGAGACAGGACCGGGAGCAGATCGGCGGATTGGTTTGCGAGCCGATATCGACGCTCTTCCGATTCAAACCGTTTCGACCACCGATTACGCAAGTCAGGTTTCTGGCGTTATGCATGCGTGTGGCCACGACGCCCACTCTGCGATGCTGATCGGTGCTTCTTGTATTCTCAAGTCGCTTCACGAACAGGGTTTGTTCGATGAACCGGTCGCTATCCGTGGGATTTTGCAACCCGCAGAAGAGACTAGCGAGGGAGCATCTTACATGCTCGAAAACGGCGCTGCTGATGATCTGGCTGCGGCGATGGCGTTACACGTCGACCCGAATCTGCAGAGCGGGTATGTGGCGAGCCGCTGTGGTCCGTTCACTGCGGGCTGCGACGCCATCGAAGTCACCGTGCGCGGTCGCTCGGGTCATAGCGCTCGCCCCTACCAAGCGATCGATGCCTTGCACGCCGCCAGCAGTTGGTTGCAACAGGCCTATGCACGTTTGCCGCGAATTCATGACTGCCGTGAACCATCCGTTTTCGCACTGGGGACTTTCCATGCGGGGGTAGCTTCGAACGTCGTCGCTGACACGGCCGTGCTAACCGGTACGCTTCGCACCGTTAGTGACTCGGTGCGACTCCAACTCTTGGATGCACTCAACTCCGTGTCGACCAGCATCGAAGCTGGGTTCGGTTGTCGAATCGATCTTAAGGTAAGTGCATTTACACCGAGTATGCAAAACGACCCGAGGATCACAGAAACCGCGATGCGGGCCGCTCGGCAATTGTTGGGGGATAACGCGGTAGAAACCATCCCGCTGCCTAGTATGGGGGCGGAGGACTTTGCCTTCTTTTGTCGCAAGATTCCTTGTTGCATGTTTCGACTGGGGACTGCTGGCCAACGGCATGCTGCCACCAGCGACCATAGCAGCCCGCTTCATTCTCCCGACTTCGATATCGACGAAGATGCGTTGGTCGTTGGTGCCAAGCTGTTGGCTACTTGCGCGATCGAATTCTCGTACAATAAGGAATTGTTCGACGAGTGAGCAGCAGTTCGAATGGCGACTATGTCTGCGAAGGGAAGTTAGGAACGGCTAGGCTGTGCATCCCGGAGCAGTGCGGATGCGAACGAGACAGCACGGTCAACAGGATTCACTTCCACGGCGGGATTTACCGGGAACCTTATTGTTAGGAACAACGTTTGTGAGCTACACCTTTCGGATACCAACCATCGGCGTTGAAGAGGAGTATCAGCTAGTCGACGGCGAAACAGGTGTTCTGAAGCCGACCGGAAACGCAGTGTTAAAACAGGCCATTGGTATCGAGCACTCGACCATTCAAAACGAGTTGCATTTAGAGCAAATTGAGATGGCATCCGAGGTCCTGAACTCAACTCAGGCTGTTCGCAATTGCCTTATCGAATCGCGAACCGCTCTCATGCATGCTGCCCGCCAGAACGAGTCCGTTTTGGTAGCAGCGGGCACCAATCCGATGACTCTGCCCGAACACGGACAGATCACCCCCAAACCTCGATATTTGGAGGTGGCGCAGCAGTATCAGTTACTCGCCAGAGACTTGTTGATATTTGGATGCCATGTGCACGTCCACATGCCGGACAAAGAGGTAGGCGTCCAAGTCATGAATTTTACGCGAGGTTGGTTACCTCTTCTGCAAGCCATGTCCGCGAACTCTCCATTCTGGCAAGGCGAAGACACGGGTTACGCCAGCTATCGACGCGAGATGTGGGTCCAGTGGCCGATGAGCGGCATTCCAGGGTGGTTCGATGATTTGACGGACTATCAGCAGTGCATTCAAGGGCTCGTGCAAGCGGAAGCGATCGACGACGAAACCAAGATCTACTGGGACTTGCGGTTGCCAGCCCGCGTTCCGACCATCGAATTTCGTGTCTTCGATGTCCAGACAGAGATTGAAGATTGTGTCGCCCTAGTCGCGATCACTCGCGCGTTGGTCATGCGTTGCGAGGCAGGACTGAGGGCGGGTGAGAGACCGCCACGTATCCGCCGCGAGTTGTTACGTTCGGCGATTTGGCGGGCAGCTCGTTATGGTTTGTCGGAGCGGCTCATCGATCCGCAAGCCAGTTCGCTCATTGACGCCTTCGAGCACCTCCAGCAACTGCTTCAATTCATCAAGGAACCACTCGCTGAACTGGGGGACACGGAGTTGGTCGCCGCCTACGTACAACGACTTCGCGAACAGGGCACGCCAGCTGACCGGCAGCGTCGGGCCTACCTGAGCAGCGAAAGCAGACTGCGAAGTGTCATCGATTACATGGTAGCACGCACCCTGCCAAGATAAGTTTAAAATCAGCGGTAAGAAATTAGATTGATGACTGAGAAGAGATGATGAAGACGTAAATGTGAGCTGATTCTACGTCGAGGAGTATCCTGATGCTAAATCCGGTCCTTGTTCAGCCATCTTACTCAACCAATACTTCTGCAAGACTTCTTCTTGGAGTCCGGTGCTTTTCAGCTTCGGCAAAACCCAATCGAAACGGAAGCTGTGGGAACAAATGAGGATCAGGTTGCAGTTTAGCCACTTCCTGCTTGGTCTCTTCCACTTGCACAATCTGACTCATTGGCTGGCACCAGATACCGAAGGACGCCACCATCAAAGAGAGTCGTTGATAAATTTGTCCAACTCTAATCTGCGTTGCTCGGCTATTGTCGTTGGAACTGATGAGCCCTAACACTGGCGAAGACATTAAAACGGCTGAATCCTTCTTTGCCGTTGAAGCACCCATGTTGATGTGTGTTACTGCCAACTTACCAATCTTGGACATCAACCACGAAGTCCCAAAGACTCCCTGCCCAATCCAGTAACCGAGTTCCTCGCGGAATGCTGGGTCAGCAAACTCGATAGCGTCGGCATGCACTACAAGCGCATCGACTTTCTGCTTGATCAAATGGTCGCTGGTCAGTTGGACGTGAATATTCGGCTCGGTACAGCATCCATAGAGTAGTTCCAAGACATCTTCCGGGATTGGGCGACCATCATATTCACCGTGGTTAGTATGTCGGACGGGAATCATCGGGAACAACCTGCTATCTCGTTCAGTAACAGCAGCCATGAATTCAACCGACGCAGCGTGCAATGGGGTGGATGAATCTGGCAAATACTCGACTTTGTGCCGTAACCCAAAGTGGTCAGCAGCGACAAGTAAATTTTCCACGCAGCATCCCACACTGATGTGCAGTTCTCGCTGATCTTTATCGCAAACTCTCAGCCATCTTGTTTCGTCCAAGAAGAGGTCAATGCGGTTGCCGTCAATTCGGAACTTCCAAGGTTGCGTGTTGTGGCTCGATGGTGCCAAGACGGCATACTGAAGCAGAAATCGCAGCCGGTCGGAAATCGAACCATTGACCGGGAAGAGGTGTTCGTCAAGCTTCCAAGGATCGGTGTTTGTCATAATATGTTTCTCACATGTTCCGAAGCGTGACAGACAATCGCTACAATGGATCAAAAGGACCAGGGCCAATGAATCATCCAAATTATGTCATCAAGCAACTCGCCGACGAACTCACTTTTCCAGAATCAGGAAAGCAGAGTGTCGTACTACTGGACAACTCTAAAACCAAAGCAATTCTATTCACTTTTGCCGCTGGTAGTGGGCTTGCCGAGCATTTAGCACCGTTTGACGCCACGATTCAAATCATATCAGGAGCGGCGGCTCTGACCGTTGGCAACGAGTCTTTTGAGGGAAAGCCTGGAACGTGGATTCAGATGGTCGCCAAGACACCCCACAGCATCAAAGCGGAATCGCCAGTGGTCATGCTACTGACTTTGGTGAAGTAGCATCACCTTTTTCCAGGTTGAGCCTTCTCGGCTTGGTTCGGACTGATGCCACTAGTTGCTGCTATCGGTTCGCCGAAAGTATCGATCTAGCGTCTCTCGCAGTGGCGTGCCTTCACTTGAACAAAGTTTCCATGCTAGCAGATAACCGAGCTTCTGCCGATTACTGAGCTTCCAGTTCAAAGGAATGGACTGATTTGCGTCCACGAAGGTAATCGTTTGCATGATGACCGGTGGTTCAATACCGGTCTTGCTGATACCATCATCTATCGTTCCCTTCGGCACAATGGTTTGCGAGGGAATCGAAGGGGCTTCAATGGAGGCTTCGAACTTGTTCAACATCTCTTCCCAGTTTTTACGAATGTCCTGTGCTGAAAGTCTACGTTTATCAAATGCGAGTTGTTCGACCGAATTTTGCTGCGAGGCCTGATCCCATGAGGATTTCATCGCCCGAGGAATGTGCTCAGTCTCAAGCTCGGCATCGCCATCTGGATCCTTAGACAGGGTGAGAAACAGAGCTGCTAAATCGGCTTCAAGATTGCCACGCTCGATTTGCGATGCGTTACGAACATTCATCATGGTCTCCCCAGGACCTGCCAACCAGCGGAGAGAGCCTAAAAATCCATCCGATTTACCGGGCTTGTTTATATCCTCGATGGCCGATGGTTCAATTCTGAGTAGCAAGATGCGATCAAACGAACGATTCGCTCTCCCCTCTGCGGCCCACCGTCTCAGAATAAACTCGATCCAATTCACAGCCGTGACGATCCCCTCGTTATCGACATATCCACCATCGCACAACGCAACGTGATTTCCAACGTCACTGGCATTGCTCGGCTTGGTGAAAGGAGAGATATAGGGAAACGTCGCCGATGTCCGCGCTGCGGTAGCTGGTAAAACATCAAAGGCCTGGTTGCGTGAGTCCAATAACTCGCGGTAATTCAGTGGTCTGGCTGTAAGCCCAACACTGGACGCCCTCCATGGGGTCGGAACCGTATCAAACAAAACCCGACGACCCGTCACAGCATCGGTCGAGTTAAACACCACAATGGGTACTGCGCCTGATATTGTGCGGTCTCCCCATTGCCCCATTGTCATCGATTGCACATCGGCAGGAAGTCTTGCTCCGAGACTATCCTCCAAGCGTTGTCCTCTACCCACGCCCCCCAACCCAACCAGACCGTAAAGATCATCTACGGTGGCACCGAAGGCAATGGATTCCAGTGCTGAGCGCGCTGACAATTCCAGCGCGGGACTTTGGCTTTTGAGGTCGCGATGAACTTGTTCGGTAGATGGTGATGCCGCACCGACAAGATATCGATCTAGAAGTTCGTTTTCGTATCGGGACCCAACGAACAGTAATGCCCCCACGCTGCCACCGGAGACCCCACTCACAATGCAAAGTGAGTCTCGGAATTCAACATATTCATCGGACAACTGGTCCAACACGCATGATGCCCAGGCTGCCGCGTGGATCCCACCCCCCGGACAAGTTACAATAACGAGGGTTTTGCCTTTTGGATTTTCATAGTGTGCCAACTGGTTCATACGGTTTTGAATGGCACTCCATGCGTCATCGTCCATGGACGCGGTTTCGCGAGCGATGAATTGACGACGTTCTTCGAGGCTACCATTGTTCTCAAGTAATTCCGTTTCACCTCGGCGAATTTCCTGAATTCGTTCGACATAGCGATTCAGGGATTTATCGGGAAAGGTGCTGAGTGATCGAGTAGAGCCTTGAAAGGAGAATAGGATCGTAAATACGAACGCAAGAAAGAAAAGTGGTGGTAATCGCCAACGATCGAGCCAGTTCGCTAGCCCCGCCAGAATCATGAAAAACAACCAGAGAAAAAGGACCAGCATGTAGGGGGCCGACGTGAGCCAGTACTCGTTTGTTTCTAGCCTGTGAGCGACTTGGTGATGAACCATCGCCAGCAGCACGAGATAGAACAAGAACTGAAGATCCGTATTCCCAAGTCGTATTTTTGCCATAGCGCGTTCGATCTCGCGAGAAAATCTGCTGACCAATGCAAAACCTCGGACCGAGTGCGCTTCGAAGGGAAACGTATTAGCGGAATCCGAATGGCTTCCGAATACCCAGCACTTGATCCGTCCGAGGATCCACAAGCCCGCGACTCCGACGATAATACTAAGGCTAACGGTGAGAAGTGATTTACAGACATGGCTGAATCGCTCACCTGCAAACTCACTTCCAAATTTCAAGGCAATGAACAAGGGAGCCAATGCGGCGATGGATGCAACAACGACCACTCGTATTCGTCCCCACGGTTTCTCATTGTCGCCGAAGAGTATTGAAGAGATTTTGCCACCGGGGTTTCGGAAAGCGAGAACACGTAGAATGGCAACCGCGAAGAAGAAAGCGACGACATTAGCGATGGTGAGGTAGGCAAGTTGCCAGTAACTATCGAGGAGTAAACCATTGACGACGAGTGATTCCATTTGAGGAATCACGCCAAGAATCGGCCATAGCAGCAGCGCTACAAACAGCATGAGCCCATAGCGTTTCTTAATCCATCGCTCTGGCCAGAGAACGTCTTGGGACGTGGACGCACTTGTTTCGGTTGTATTACAGTCTGACATAGTCTGGTTTGTACTCCTTTGGCATTGGTTGCCATAAGTAATAAACAGCGGGGTGAACTAATCGACAAACAAGCCGCGAGTGAATTCCATTAGGCCCACTGAAAAGTGGATTTCAACTGGTTCAGATGGCTAAATGAAATTGTTTGTTCGTATTGGAGTCTCCCGACAACCACACCTGGATCAATATCAATCTCTGTCGCAAACTGCTTAACCGCGTGTTCAGTTCGCAAGGTTTTCAGCCGACTGTCATACTGAGTTGGAATAAGAGTCCGTCTGGCAAAATCATTGGCGGCTTTCTCGCGAGGGTCATCGGAATAGCTCACATCCACATAGGCCTCTTTCTTGCTATCTAGCAGAATGTGCCCCGCTTCGTGAAAAAACGTGAACCAAAACAGGTCGCTCTTCCTGCCCCGCAAATTCATGGCAATCATGGCCTTGTGCGGCGTCAACCATTTCGTGGCGCCACTAACCTTAGCGCCTGGTATTTCTGGAATGAGACAGAGCGCAACGCCAGCACTTTTACAAAGCGATTGCATTTTGGGAACGAAGTCCCGAGGAGATGTTACAGTAAGACTGCGGATCTCCGCGACGGCTGATTGAAAGAGTGACTTGTCAAAGGGAGCGACCTCTACTTGTTCCGCCTCGATTTCCGCCATTTGTAGCCATGCGGCAAGTCGCCCGTCTAGGGTGGATACATGCTCGGATTTCCGAAAGGCAAACTGTTCGCGGCTCCATCCTTCATGCCAAGCTTTCACGGAAGCGACGCGAAAAAAAGTCAGTGTTCTTTCCAGCAATACGACCTTATCCCTACACTCTTCGATAAATCCACGTTCGATCAACGTCTTGGTGGGAATTTGCTTAAGCCATTCAATATCTTTCGCCAGTTGCTCGTGTGCCGCGTGCCTCGCTAATTGTTCTCGGTACTCTGCTTCGAGGTTGTTCCAGATTCGAGCTGGCACATTTGTAACGCGTTCCAGCAGCATGGCAGTTTGATGACTCAGTGGGGCCTTGCCCTGAATGATCTGATTCAGAGTTTTGGTTGCCAAACCGGTCCGGTCAGCAAGTTCCCGTTGGTCAATTCCAAGGCTTTCAATTGTTTCTCGCAGCGTTTCGCCCGGGGGAACGGCAAAATCGGGTTCGTAGGCAAACGTTTTCTTTTTCGCGCCAGTCATAAATTCACTTTTTGTGTTGACATCTGGTTTTCCGGTTAATTCAGTGGTAGTCCCCGACACCGTCGATGCAAATAGCCATTACCTCGGCCCAATTCAGACCACCATCTTTCCTTGTCGGAAGTGGATCGTGATTCGGATAAAACACCAAGCGATCGGGGTGCGCGAGATCGACCGCCAACTTGCGTTTCAAGTTCCCCGTCAATTCATGGCAACGGGCCCCTGGTAAATGCCGCATATCTTCGAGCGTTTCAGCGGCGGCTAGTTCGTTCAGTCGCTGCTTCAGCTTATCCGCGTTTGGCTTTCCCAGCTTTCCACGCAATTCCTTTTCCGAATTGCAAAGTTTGGCCAGTTTCTTCGTGCGAAAGCTAATATCCAAATCGACACCTCTTTCGAAATAGTTTACGCAACAGGTTAACAAAAAACAACACCATGTTTAGTTCAGCGAGTCTTGTCCAATCCACCTCACAGTCGCAACCATCCACCCCAAGTTTTCGTAAAATCGGTCATCTTCACCAGTTGATTGCGAACTTCGGCGGGCAAGCTAGTCGGTAGAGCATTGAAATACCAAGACGATCGATATAGCGAGCGGTCGGCAAGGCGCGGCATTCGCTAGCGGACAGTGTATTCTTCGATTTGACGCCGATGTCGTCGGGTACAAGTTGAAACGCAAAGAATGTCCGAGTCTTGCCGTTATGGAAAACCGTGTACTGCACTCCTGGGCCAGATTCGTTGATGACGATTACGGCTCCGCACTTTTCAGGCGGGGACTACAATCGAACAACTTGGCCTCGTTCAAATTCTGCGTTCTCTGACATGACTGCCTTTTTATTCCGTTCTCGTCGGTGTTCAACTGACCGCCTTGATTTGTATTGCTCTTGGTTTATTGAGTGCATTGTCATCCGCATACTTCATAAACCAATCAGTAAGGCGTTCTCTCCTGAGCAACTTCCATTCAGTAGGAGCCGCATTTGGTTCGTTGCCACGCGCCACGTGACTCATGCTGACACCCCACCGTGCAGCCTTTCTTTTTTGACCGCTAGACTCTCGCGTGTAATGCCCGGCCACTAGAATCCGGTCCAATAATTTCGGCCAAAAGTAGAGTTCAACGGTGCATATTCGGCACAGAAGAGGTTGAATTCTTCTGGTCATGTGGTTTGCGACGTTTTGCCTTCGAATAGCTCTTTCGTTGGTGTCGTTAACATCTGGATCTTCCGAATGCAGTTCGAAATGTATCGGGCCGAAAGCAGGATCGCGATTGAGTGCCATAGTAAGTAGTTGCAGTGCAAAGTCCTGTTCGTTTCCGAAACCGTACGGATTAACAATAGCCACCCACTGGGAATGAAGACACAGCTTTCGCAACAAATCGACCTGCTCCGCAATTACCATTTTCGGTGACGCATCAGAGTCGATTCCCCGCCAGAAACCGGCCTCTGTAACTTCGTCCAAGGAGCGAACGACCGTAAACTCATTCGCTGACGAGTTTTTTGTGCTAGGCACTGAGACAATTCTCTCAATTGGCTCAACTGAGCTCGCAGCAATCGCCTCGCGACACCATTGTGCGTCGTCGTCATGGGGCCATTCTCGGCAATCTGGGCGTAAAACTAGCATCCGCTGTATACCCGTCATTAGCTCGCGGCATGCCTTCTTTGCTCGATGGTCACTGATTTGGCCAACGTACGCTTCAATGTGTGATGACCACGAACCGCTGAAAAGGTCAGAAACCACGACGGGCCACGCAGAAGTTCTTGGGAACATCGCAGATCTCAATTCCCGTAGCTGATCTTGCCACGCGTCTTTGTCTTCGTGAGCATTCTCGTCGAATACAGAGGGTGTAAATGCAAACTCGGTAAGCATCAGGCATCCTCCCCCGTTGTGAATCTCTCGTAGAAATCGATATCGAAGAAGTCATCTGGCCATGGCTGAATGAATTCCCCTTTTACATCGACTTCGATTTGAAGAGCTTGAGAAGTACCTTCCGTTTGCTTCAAATAGTAGATCGCAATGTCATCAGTCCGTAGCGTCCTGTGAGGAGGTGCCTTGTCCTTTTCCGTTTCTCGGATGCGTCGCAATAAACGCAAAATCAAGTGCTCACTATGCGTCTCAATGATGACGCGATGTTTTTTCTTGTGAATTGATTCAATAAAGAGGTCGGCAACTTCGGCCTGTAGGCGAGGATGGATATGCAATTCTGGTTGCTCAATCGCCAAAAGTCGAGCTGCATCGTCCAATGCGGTAACGATCACCGGGACGACTTGGGAAATGCCGATACCAACTTCATGAGGATGCAACTCAATTCCAGCATCGCTGACGACAACGATACGTGACACTGTTTCCGTTTGTGACAGATCCAATGACCAGTCTGCTTCGACTTCGTCAAAAGCGCGGCCCGAAATCATCTTTCGGATCAAGGGATGGCTGTAGTCAAAGCTGGCGGAGTTTCGTCGTTGAATGGCACATCCAGATCGCAGCTTGTTTTCATCACCAAGCCAACTACCGACTTCCTCAACCAATTCGTCACTTGCTGCATTCAAGACATCCCAAGCACCCAAACCGGATGCCCATCGGGCCGGATCATGAAATCTTGGCGGTGCGTAGTTTCTGGGCGGAGTTTCACGCAGTGGCCCGAGGTACCGAAAATCTTTCAGGCATTCTCGGATAAGTTTGCATGGTCCAATAATGTATTGGCTTAATGCAATAACAATTTCTTGGGAGAGGTTTATGTGAAACGCATGTCGGAAATCATGTTCCGGGTCACCGTTTGGAGAAATTGCGGCAGGGGAAAAGAACAGTACGTCATCAAGGGGTGGCAATGCATCTTCAAGATCATCTAAATCAATTTGGTATTTCTGAAATGACAACAGGTCATCGCAGTTGTCGAGCAAAATTTGTAACAGCGAACTGTCATCGAGTGGCAGCTTCCCGCGCTCGAGGTAATGTTCACTAGCTCGCCGCAAACACTGGTGGTTCAAAGTAGACCCTTCTTTTTGAGATTCCGTGTCGCTGGTGGAGAAACGTGCTACCACACCGCGATTCTGTTCGTTTGCTTCAAGCACAATAAATGGTTCATCGTTGAAGAAAATCGTATTCTTCGAAACAAAGGGGCGGTTGAGCGTTTTGCTCCAGCCAATTTCCAATTCCACGGAAGTCGACTTTATGTCCGTGAAAAGGGAAGCAAAACGAAAGTCCGACAACCAAGTGATGTCTTCAAATGAGCTCTGAAGGTCATCGCGGTATCGCCCAATGTCAGCAAGCGTGCGCGCGATTAGTCCGTCAATATCCGGGTAGAACGATTTGAGATCATGCTCAGTGATTTGTACGTCGATTCGCAAGCAAATTAGTGTGTCTGGGTTAAAGCAACTCTCATCTTCATCGCGATGCACAAGGCGTTTGTAACCTCCAAGATCGATGTACTTGCCGCCTGCAATCGTTTCGTCAGCATCGAGATTGTGCCGTTCGAAAACTTCACGACCGTAATGAAGAGCATGAAGAATCGTGCTTTTCCCCGCACTGTTTGCACCAAAGAGCAGTGTAATGGGCCGAAATTCGAGCTTCACTGGATCTCGAATGCCTTTGAAATTTTGAATCGTTATGCCGGTAATCATGATCGTACGGTTTTGTTTGATCTTATCTGTTGTTGCACTACTTGAGCAGGCTGTTGAGTCGCGTGAATGCTTGCTCAAACCGGTCCAGAGTAGCTGTTGGTATTGCCTTCTTTAAACTCGATAAGTGTTCGTGAAAGTAGCGGGCTGGGCGATAGTGATTGAATGGATGGCCATTTTTCGTGGGGTTGGTATCAAAGAACTCGTTCAATCGAACAACGATTCGTGGATGTTTACTCGTCAACCCTTTTAAGGTCGGATTCTTACTCAGATTGGCCCCATACTCTCCCGTAACGAGCTTAAGATAGAAACTAACATCGAACATGTCTTCCACATCGGCCTCTTCCGTGCCCGTGAAGTCGGCAAACGTCAGGACGTGGCTTCTTTCAAGTAACCTCCGCGTAAACAATGCTTCAATTCGTTGCTGATCCTTCTTCTGAAAATCAATCAGCGTTGCGATTTTCAGACCTTCTTGAGATCCAAGCAAAGCTGCGAAGGTCGGCACCTTCTCCGCTCCGCCAACAGGCGTGATGGTCCAGCGATCATCTAAAGACGTCCGGTTTTGCTCATCAAGCAAACTACTGATCGCCTGCAAGTAGAGCAAGTCTGAAACACCTTCAACGATCAAGCAGTTCGGTCCAACAAAAAGAGATTGAGCAATGTCATATCCCAACGCACCTTGCAAGGGAAACAAACTGCTTTCACCCGCTTCAAGAACATCTTTGAATACTTTTGTACCGGCGCGTCCTAGAGGGAGCGGGCTCGTTGCATCGATGCTTCGATCTTCAACGATTCGGATTCGATCAAACGCTTTGGCATCGATCATGAAAGGTGAATGAGTCGTGTAGAGAACCTGATGATGATCCTTGAGCTCAGCCTCGATATAGGCCAACAAATCGCCTTGTGCTTTCGCATGAAGAAACAATCCAGGTTCGTCCAGCAGGAGAATCAACGGTTCCTTTTGTTTCTTCTGAGCCCCAAACCATGCAAGGAAAGAGAAGAACCAAAGAAAACCCTTTGACCGACTACCAAGCTGGGTACTTACGCGATGCACTGTGTCATCAACACGTCCCCATAAGTTCGTGCCGGATCGCATTTCGAGAGGATCGCCCGGACGAGCGGCCCGCACGTCGAACTTGACCTGAAGATGCTTATTTTGCGACCAGAACTTAAGAATTTTTTTTGAGAGCGAATTAGAGGCCCCTTCCAGTTTGGCAATCAATTCTTCTGTACGTTCTGGATTTAAGAGTTCGTCGAGATTCAGTCTCGCAAGATCGATCAAACCCAACATGGGTCGATCAGAATCGTGCAAGTTGTTTTCTTTCTCACGTTGCTTCAGAGTTTCTATGTTGACGTGTCCTACCATTTGATAGTATTCGTCGAAATAGAGAAATTTAGGCCAAAATGGTTTTACACATGTTTTCCAAGCGTGCAGCATCAAACGGGTGCATTCCCATTCTGCGTAAGCATTTGCTAGCAAATCACAGTGGTTTTTGCCTTAGCAGTTTGTCGGTATCCTCATAGTTTTAGAACTTATGATCGCATGGAGGCGAATGCAATGGGGACATCGCGAATGGGTAGCAAAGACGGCGAACTTATTGAGTCAGTTGGGCAAATGGTTGGAAAGTTTACCGGCCAACTGTATTCGAAGTTGGGAGGATGGGAGAACCAGTTGATGCAGTCCCCTGACTCCTTGGAAGCTGTTGAGCGAGAGATCCAAGAAGCTTTCTTGTACGGCGCTGGCATGGTGACCTCTGGTCTAATAGCTGTCGTCCTCCTATCAAAAGATCTGGAACGAAAGAGCGAAGAGACAAGGCGAGGGTTCGACTATCCTTTAGCACGAGGACGCAATCGGAACATTCGAATTCGGCTGCTCGGTGGTTTCTTCATGTGGATCAGTTCGTTGTATTGTGAACCCAAAAAGGGAGTCTTCCGAAGGACTAACCCAGAAGTGTCTGGTCTTTATATCGAGTTGGCACAGTTTGGATTCGGTAAAGGTGTTACGCCAGCGGTTCAGAGCACCGTAGCCCGACAAGCCGCTTTAAGCCCTTCCTTTAAGTTCGCAGTCAACGAACTTGCTAGAAATGGTTTGAAACTGGATACCAAAACGGTTCGTCGAATTACCAATCAATGCGGAGAAAACTTGCTTCAATTGCGAAAGCAACGAATCCTTGACTGGCGAATGGGCAAAATGACTCGGGGGGATTCTTTGGCTGGAAAGCGAGTGAGCGTTCAAATCGATGGGGGGCGAACACGTCTGCGTGAAGCGTTGAAGAATGCGGTACGCATTCAGGATAACCCCGACTCTGATGGATTATTGCAGCAAGACGCAGCAGCCAGATCCAAGCCCGTTTCGAAGTCAAGTTATGCTCCACAGTGGCGAGAACCGAAGCTTTGTACGATCTTTGTCCATGACGAAAACGGTCGTATGGAGAAACACTCGCAAGCAACGATCGACGGAACGTTTGAGGGTCCCGATGCGATAGCTGAGCTTGTTGCGATGCACCTTCATCGCATGGGGGCCGCCCAGGCACTGAGCATTACATTCGTTTCCGATGGCGCAACGTGGATTTGGGAGCGGATTGATGCGATCGTATCCAAAGCAGGTATCCCGGCAGAAGTGAAGATTCACCAAGTGCTTGACTGTTGTCATGGAGTTCACCACATTTCTCTTGCGCTGGCTTGTCTTGGGCTTAATGAAGCGGAACGCATGCCACTATACCGAGTGATGCGCACGATGCTTCGCAATGGGCAATGGCAGCAGGTAGTCGATGACCTGAGCGATTTGGCGGAAGACAAAAAGTGGCCATCATCGATCGCGACGGAGATCGAATACCTTCGAAAGCATGGCGAAGCGGGCCGATTAAGTTATGTTTACTTTCGCAAGATTGGAATTCCCCTAGGCAGTGGCTCGATTGAGAGCAGTATTCGCCGGGTTGTCAATAATCGGATGAAGGGTAACGGAATGTTCTGGCGAGCCGACAATGCGGAAACGATGCTTCAGCTTCGATGCCAAGTGACAAGCGAACGTTGGGATGAGAGTGTTGCTGCAATGCGAAATATGAATCGGAAAACCAACCATCACGACTGGCGATGGATACCAAATCCAATGAATTTAAAAGTTGAAGCGAACAAGCAAGATGATCCAAAAATCAAGAAATCACAGGGAAAAATGTGACGCAAATTGGGAATGCACCCGCATCAAACCCCGCTCAGATTCGATCTCTTCCAGAAAGACTCGCAACTTTTTCGCCGCGTCGGACTCAGCGAGTAGGTCAGCAGCATGAATCGCCCTAGCTCTGTCGTCAGCGTCCTCAATCGCGTTCGCTTGGGTCGTGGTTCGTTGATGATTCTGGTATCTCTGTTCGCCGTCCTCCTCAAGAAACTCCGTGAGTGACGCGATAGACTTGCATTCTCCAACATCCGTTACGACGTCGTTTGGAATTTTGAAAAGCTTAAGTAGACCTTTGACTGCGGCCACTTCATCAAGATTCAGCGATACATGAAGCTTGTTGTCATACCCTTTTGAGAGGGTTATTGATCGTCCTTTGAGAACGCCGGAACCATATTTAGCTTCCAGTTTCTTGGCCTCCTCATCACCGAGATCGTAAGTGGCCTTCACGACAATTGCATGGTCTTCTCCGTCGTCCTCTACCGAACTACGGTATTCTTCCACGTCGGTGCGTGGATACTCGTCGGTAATGTCAAATGACCCATGCTCTGGAACTACCGGATTCAGTTTGTAAAGTGCTTGAAGCAAGGCCGTCTTGCCGGATTCATTCTTTCCGACGAGACAGGTAACATCACTTACTTCGAATTCACCAGAATCACGAATGGATCGGAATTCCTTGATCTCGACCTTTTTCAGTTTCATGTTGATTTCCTTCTTGGATTGGGTTTGTTCTTTCTCGCTTCTCGGTTATTAATTTGTGTCAGCTGACTTTGCCCTGATGTAAGCTTGGCAGCTATCTTTCAACGGGCAGTCGGGATGTTCCTCTAGGTCGAACCATTGATACGACTTACACACGCCGCCGTTTGAGTCGACAGCTTCGCTCGGACGTACGACTCGTTGGTAAAAGCGACCACCAAAAACACCGCACATCAAGTCCACGGGCTTATCGTCCAACGTGCGGTTGAGTTCGCTAAAAACAAGTCCGAGAAGGTTGTTGATCTTGTCGAAATAGTTTTTCAGATCCGCGAACACGTCCTCGATAACCAAGCTCCTACCGGGTGTCCCAAGACCATCGTGCATGTAAAAGACATTTCCAGTCTTGTCGTCGCGATGACAAAAGCCGACATTCGAGTGCGTAAGTTCATCTCGAAGTTTCAGTAGATCGAAATACCACTCTTTCGTATTTGCTATTGCGTCGCGAATTGCTATTGGCACCCTGTGGTCAATATCACCATCAAATGCCTTTTGGAATGTCTTCCGTGTTGAATCTGCAATGCCCCTGTGATTTGGAAACACGCCACATAATACAGCACGGCAACAATCAAGCACCGAGTATTGTTCACAGAACACTGATTCGATGATTGCGGCAAGCTCTTGTGAGTTGTGAGCGGGAGAGTAGCCGTGCTCCTTCAATTGTGCGGCATCAACATCTAGGTTGGGTGTGAGTCGCTTTGCAAGCTGGAACAGGTATCCCGCTTTACTAAAGTGGCCGACAATTCCTCGAAGCCGCTTCTGCGTCATTCGGTCGAACGTGTACGTCGTCGCCCAAAACTGAGTGAATCGCTCGACCTCTCCCCAATGCTGAGGCGAGAAGTGGAGCAAATTTGAGGTTGGGCGTTTGTTATCGTCGCTCATGCCTGCCCTTTCTTGATCTTGTCGTATTGGCCCGGTTTCTTGAGTTCGTTCTTTAGAAACGCAACCCACTGTTCCGTGAAAACGTAATCTTTGTGAGCCGCATCGTAATGACAGAAGCGAGTATCCGTCTTTTCCGGGTGCTTATCGCCTAACTTCGGGCGTATCTTGTAGAACTGGCAGGCATTTGCGTGGTGGTAGCTGGCAACGAACCGCTTGTCTCGTCCACACACCTGTTGAACAACAGGCTCGACCTTCTTGCAGACATCACTGGCCTTGAGGCATCCTGCGTTTGCAACCTGAGTCACAGCGGGCTTAATCAGTGCTGTTATCTTCTCGTACTGCTGCATCTGATCAGGCTTCGACGGGTCATACTTGACGAATTCGATTGCCACGTCGCCCTGCTGGGCATGATTCGCGATCTTGGGGATCAGGAACACGCGGTAACTGAATTGCATGTCCTGTGAGACCTCGCCACTCAGCGAAGAGCGAAAGCGGGTCAGATAGTCGGAGAGAGCTTTCTGAAGTGGCTTTCGAAGAGTCTGAATCGCTTTGTCCTGATCAGCATTCCGCAGGTGTGAGAACTGAAGTGCGAGAGCAAGGCTTTCGTTCATCGCGTGCTTGGCACCGAACTCTTTCACCAGCATGTCTTCAAAGTTGAACAGGCACGCTTGGCATTCGCCGAAGATGTGGTGATCGAGTTCCGGCATGGACCGATGTTCTATCTTGTTGCGTAGCCCAACCATGAATCGCAGATTCTCACGTACCGCTGAGGCTGTTCCTCCGAAGTGCTCGTCGAGACAGTGAGAGAGTTCCCACGCCTTGAAGTCACCATCGATCTTGACGTAGCGACCTTTCTCGTTCTTGTGGAACGGCTTCTTCCTGTTGCGGAGGAAGATCGCATGGAACAAGCTTGTCCACGCGATGCACATCAAGACGATAAATCCACCTGAGCGAAACTTGGTCGCAGGCTTGTTGTAGACCTCGACTGCAAGCATGGCTGAGTCGGTCGCCTTCTCAAGGTGAATTCGAACGTCTTTAGGCAATCCACGCGGCATAGGTTACAACTCCCCCTTGAATGCACGTTGGACGAGGGAGTTGAAGAGAGTATTTGCCTCAACCGATGCGGTCGCGTGCTTCTTTCGGAGTGTGCGAATTGCTGAAAGCTGATTTGCAAAGGACTGTTGCTGCTCCAATGATGGGATATGGATAGTGAGCTTCCGCTGAGCCGTAATCGGAACCTGATTTCGTGTGGTTTGCGACATCTGCTTAGTGAGTTGTTGCTGAAAATATGAACCACGAAGAGCAGCGAAAAGAAACTCCGCATTCAACAGAGAGGGATTAGGCCGGTAGCACGTCAAGGATGTTCCAATCAATGCTTCTTCAAAGTTGCCATCGTACAGTGCAACCGGTCCTACCGTGGCATTGTGTGCGAGAAGCACATCGCCGCGTTCGATCCAGCCAAAAGGCAACGTGCGTGCCTTCTCTTCATTCAACCGAGGCACGTCCTCTGTGCTTAGCGTTCCATCAGTTTTGACATGCTTCGCGGAAAGGAAGGGAATTCCCTCAGTTCCGAATTCATGTTTTCGAGGATAGCTCCCACCAAAATTGCCGTCTTTATGCACGAGCAAGACGTTTGAATCGATCAATTCCGCTACTGTTCGAGGTTGGACATGACAATCGCGGGACAACTGATGGAACAGCGAGTCCGACAGCAGGTCAAAATTGAAGATCCCGTCCTGCCGTTTGCGGCGGATGGCGTCGGCTTTGTCGAGGATGTCGGCGATCCGCTTCTGCTCCGACAGCGGCGGCAGCGGGATCTCTACGGATTCCAACTTACCCTTGGTGATGTGCTGTAGGCCAACCCCACCGTGTGCGTGGCTGATGATCTCGTTGAGACGACTATTGATGGCATATCGGAAATAGCGTTTCTCAACGCGTTTCTTGTCGATCAGAACATTGAAAATGTGTTGATTGAGAACGCCGCGTCCCCGATTCCAAAAGAACGCTCCAAAGGATGTTCCCGGCGTTCCAGACCATGAAAAAAGCAGATCGCCGTTATTCACTTCATGCTTCTTGCTGTAGTCACCTTCGAAGTAATTGAATTCCTTTGTCTCGTCATTCAGATTCTGAATACGGATGATTGGTAGCCCCAACGTTGTCCACTCGGTTGGCTTAAATGCCCGACCGTTGACAAGCTCACACAACTCTCCGATTGTCGCTTTCGCAGATTCTGTTGTCGCACTCATCCCAGCATCGCCTCCAGTTCTTGCAAGTCAAAAGCGATTTCTGCTTCGAGCTTCTTTAGTCGCTTGAGGATGACCTTGGGGGAGTCGTACTGTTCTTCTTCGTGAACGATCTCCTTGTAGCGGTTGATAGACAGGTCGTATTCATTGGCTTCGATGTCCGACTTGGTGACGAAGAAGGCGTTGGCAGTGCGGTCGGAGAAGAGCCCCTCACCCCCAGCCCCTCTCCCCGAAGCGGGGCGAGGGGAGCGAGAGTTTTCGGTCGCCCCTTTTTCCGAAGTGGAGCGGGGGGCGCGAGAGTCATTGGTCGCCTTTTTTTCCGAAGCAGGACGAGGAGAACCGGAGTTTTGTTTGAGCCATTTGGGCCATGCTTTGCGCAGGAGATCCAAGTCCTGCCAATCGTCGTCGGCTCCGATCTTGTCCCGTTTGTCGTCTAGGGTCTTACCGTCTGCCTGCACGTCAAAGAAGAAAACGTTGTCAGTCTGACCTCCCTTGGTGAAGAGCAGAATCGCGGTGCTGACACCAGCGTATGGTTTGAATACACCAGAGGGCAGTTTGATGATGGCTTCGAGTTGATTCTCTTCAACCAACATCTGCCGGAGTTCTTTGTGGGCCTTGGACGAACCGAACGTGACACCATCGGGAACGATAATGGCACAGCGTCCCCCCAGCTTGAGCATTCGCAGTATCAGGACAATGAACAACAGCTCGGTCTTCTTCGTCTTGACCTTGCCCGTGAGAGTCTTGTGGACATCTTCTTCGTCCAGCGAACCCTTGAACGGTGGATTGGCGAGGATCAAATCAAAGGCATCTTCCGCCCAGCGACGGGTTTCTTTGCGGTCGGTAAAGTTGGTGCTGAGCGTGTCTTGGTAATTGATGTCAGGTGAGTCGATCTCGTGCAACATCATGTTCATCGCGGCGATGCGAAGCATGGTCACATCGAAATCAAAGCCATGGAACATTTCACTCTTGATGTGCTTCCATTGATCGGGAGTGATGAGGTCGCCGGTGTAGGTGACGCTAAGCCCCTCACGCGAAGAAGAACCGGATGCTAACGCATTCCGGCTGATATTGT
Organism: Brakhagea baltica; assembly: GCF_052161605.1. Classification (NCBI taxonomy): domain Bacteria; kingdom Pseudomonadati; phylum Planctomycetota; class Planctomycetia; order Pirellulales; family Pirellulaceae; genus Brakhagea; species Brakhagea baltica. The sequence continues at coordinate 5,103,440 of NZ_CP197409.1, forward strand.
TGGCTTGGCGAGGGGAGCCAGAATCTGAGGCAGATTCAGGTTCGTGTGTGATGATGCCATCTGGCGAGGTATGCCGTTTGCGGAGTCCTTCCATGAACTGCACCAAAAAGCCCCCTGTACCGCAGGCGGGATCGCCCACTGTCCACGACAAGGCTTCTTGTTCGTTTCCTTCGAGAACCAGATCGACCATCAAGTCGATGATGTGTCGCGGCGTGCGAAACTGGCCGTTGATGCCGGCGGTGGTCAGTTTGCTCAGCAGGTACTCGTACAGATCGCCTTTGGTATCGCCCTGCGTGAGTGGTAACGCCTCAATCATGTTGATCGCTGACATCAACAGCGATGGCTTGTTGATCATCAGCGTGGCATCTTTCATGTACTGATTGAAGGTGTTCTTTACCTGCCCCTCACCCCCGGCCCCTCTCCCCGAAGCGGGGCGAGGGGAGCCAGTACCTGAGGCTAACGCCTTGCGGCTAATGTCTTTCGTTGCAAGTTCTTCTGCTTGCCCCATGACACGAAAATGCGGAAAGACTTCATCACGTACAATCTTCAGGATCTTATCTGCGTCCGCCTCTTGCTTCAGATGACTCCAGCGCAAGTGTTGTTTGCCGCGTGGAAAGTAGACACCCGGAAACGGTTTGCCAGGATTTTTGCGGGCCCATTTCTTCTCCTCAGTGCTCTCACGCATGTCGAGCAGACGGGCAAACATCAGGAACGAAATCTGTTCGATGACGGTTAGCGGATTGGTAATTCCGCCCGTCCAGAATTCTTCCCAGAGCTTATCGATCTTGCTGCGTAGTTGGCCTGTGATCATTGTGATTGCGATTCCATTTCGTGGGATGATTCCTGTTCGGCTTCCAGTCGGCGGCGTTCGGCTTCGATTTGTTGTTTCAGAATTTCCTCAGTTGGCAACTGTAATTGGTACTGCGAGACAAACAGCGAGTTGTCCATGGCGGCTAGAGCGTACTGGACAAGGGCATGATCTTTTGCGGTACAGAGCAAAATGCCAATAGGTGGATTGTCACCTTGCTCGCGCACGTTTTTGTCAAACCAACTGACGTAAGTGTTTAATTGGCCTATGTTCTCGTGGGTGAACTCTTCCAGTTTCAAATCCACCAACACATGACACTTCAGGATCCGATGATAAAAAACCAGATCGACGAAATAGTACTTGTCGCCGATTAGAATTCGCCGCTGGCGAGCTTCGAAGCAGAAGCCTTGCCCAAGCTCAAGCAGAAACTCCTGAAGTTTGTCGAGTAGCTGGTCTTCGAGATGCGATTCGCTCATGACTTCCATCGGCTTGAGCCTGAGGAACTCGAAGACGTAAGGATCGCGAATTACCAGTCTGGGAGACACCGTATCGGCAGTCACTGCGCTTTGTTCTCGCAACTTCTGTTTGTCGAGTGAGAGCTTACTTCGCTCATAAAGGAGACTGTTAATTTGTCGCTTCAGATCGTTTACGGACCAGCTTCCTCGGATGCATTCCGCTTCATAGAACGCTCGCTTGTCTGCCTCGTCGCACCGTAGTAACTCACGGAAGTGCGTGAAAGAGAGCGACGAAACAAGTTCTTTTCCGGAAATAGGACTCTCCGTCTTCCGCATTGACGATTTCGATCCTAAGTCATTTATATCCAGTGACTTACGAAATTCGGGATTCGCGGAGTCCCGAATCGCTTGGGACAACAAATTGCTGAATTCGGGACTCAACGCGTCCCGAATCTGCGGGTAGAGTTGGTAGAACAATCGGTAGCGGCGTAATTCCCGTACGTCTGAACGACTCACATTGGCGGCTTTCAACTCTTGTGCAAGCAACTCAAGTAGTCGTTCACCATAGGCGGCTCGATCGTTTCCATGCTGTTCGTATTCTTGGATTCTAAAGCCGATCAACCAATTTCGCAAAGTCAATGAGACATTCACCGCACGCGCTGCTTGTTCGCTCAAATGTTTATCAATCGTATTGATTGATTGCACTAGCTCCGAGAAATCACTCGATAGATGTGTCGTAGTTTGAGCAATATCTTTGGCATTGGTCATTTGGAATCTTTGATGGCGTGGAATGAATTAATGATCTCAAAAAGCTCATCGGCCAACGATTCGTCAAACAACCCGTCCAAACTATCGCTGTGCAGCGTAGTAAACGGTGGTTCGTATAGGTCGTCCGTTTTGATCGAGCCAAACTTGGCAATGTGGTTCTGGAGCAGGTCCAGAAACTTGATTTGATGTGACGCCAGATTTGGATGGGCTTGAACGAACGCGGTGAATCGTTCACGGACGACATCTGCATCCATTCCAATGATTTCACGGATCGCTTGATCCAGCGATTCCGCTTGTTGGAAATACTCCATCAGGTTGTGCAGATCGAGCCCCGGTTCCTGTGTTAGCACCAAAGAGCATAGATCCTCCAGATCGTTTTCCGTGACCGGTTCACCGAGTCGAATTTTGCGCAATGTCTCGTTCTGATCGATGATTGCTTGCAGGACTTTATTCACTCGGTTGCGATAAGCAACCATGTCCAGATCGTCGAGCTTGTCTAATCGTACCTTGTGCTTATTGCGTTCAACACCGGTTTCGTCTTCTTTGACATCAATAATGATGGGATCTGCAAAGGGATCTTCTTCCTTACGGCGAAACTGGACAATTCCCCGCAAATGATCACGGATCTCTTCCAGTTTTCCGACGGTGATTTCGTCCCAGAACTCTTGGCTCTTCACACGTTCGATTACCGGCAGCTTGGCTTTGACTTGCGACAAGTTGATTCGCAGACTACTGATCAGATTGACAACTTCATCTCGCAGATCATCGAACTTGTTACCGCCGCGAATCAGTTCCATCTGTAACCGAGCGATCAAGCGATCAAATTTGTATGCTTCGTCGAACTTGGCAATGTCAACCCACTGCATCAACGGAGCGATGTTTTGCTGCAAGGTCGCTTTGGTGGCGGCATTAAACTCACGGACCGTTTCCTCTGACGATACTGAAAGGACTTGCTGCCATTTCTCTTTGATAGGGATACTGCCCTTAGGAAGATCTGCTATCTGTTTGCTCAGTAAGCCGGTAGCAATTTCGAATCCAGCCGAGTGTTGCTTTTCCAACGCGGCTTCTGCCAGTTCCATGCGAGCTTCGAATACTCGTTCGCAAAGCGATTTCTGACGAGCTGGTTCAGCCGGTTTGTAATCGGTTTCGAATCGCTCGAAGTTGCCCCAATGATCAAAGATCTGGAAGTGTGATTTATCCAAGCCGTCACCAAATAGATCGGGACACAGGCGAGTCCCGCGACCGATCATTTGCCAAAACTTCACGTAAGAGTAAACCGGTTTGGCAAACACGAGATTGACACACTCGGGGACATCGACACCGGTGTCGAGCATATCGACGGAGATCGCAATCGTGAGATCTGGATTGCTGCCACCTCCTTTAAAATCGTCAATCATCGACTCAGCGCGAGGGTCATCGCTAACAACCGTTTGGCAGAACTTGCCTCCATACTGTGGATACATTTCGTTGAACAATTCTTCCATCAAGCGAGCGTGTTTGATGCTCCGCGCAAAGATGATCGTTTTGCCGATGCGGCTGCCAACTCGGATACCATGATCCATCAGGTTGCGTAGGATGTGCCGGTTCGTATCTTTGTTGTAGACGATCTTGTCAACTTCGCCTTGCTCGAACTCAATCGCTTGTGGTAACTCTTCGTCTTCCTCCAATTGACGACGCTGCTCGGGAGTCATCTGCGAATACTTGATCCCAGCACGCAAAAATGGTGTTGTGTGCGTATCGACTTCGAATGGGACAAGATGCTTTTGAGCAACCGCTGTGGCGTAGTCATAGTTCGATGTTGGATCGCCCTCATCGCATTCAAAAATCGTAAAGGTATTCCGCGATACGAAATCAACAGGAGTGGCTGTTAAGCCCAGTTGGTAGCAGTCGAAATACTCAAACAACTGCCGATAGCGGTTGTAAAGGCTTCGGTGCGATTCGTCAGCGATGATCAGGTCAAAGAATCCAACGTCAAAGGATTCGTAGACTTTCATCATGGCCGGATAGGTCGAAAGAAAGATCCGGTCTTTGTTGTTGCCTGCTGAAGCTCCAGTGACATAAGTGCGAGGTAAGGATGGCAAAAACTCGTTGAACGCATTGTTTGCTTGCCGTCGCAACTCACGACGATCACATAGAAACAGAATGCGTTTCGCCCAGTTCGCTTTGATCATCGCATCACAGAGTGAAATGGCAACTCGAGTTTTGCCCGTGCCTGTCGCTTGGACGATCAATGCCCTGCGTTTCTTCTCAGCAAACTTTTCGACCACGCGCCGCACCGCTTCGATCTGGTACATGCGACCAGCGATGTCAGGATTCGCACAGACTTCACTGACTGGCTTTTTTGCGGTTCGCTGGAAATGAACGTGTTGCAAACTGTCCTTGGAATAAAATCCGTAGATCTTGCGCGGCGGCTCTCCTGCCGCATCATTCCAAATCCACAAATCATACCCGTTGGTATAGAACATCACGGGACGTTGACCGTGTTCCTTTTCCAAACCATCTGCGTATTGTTCCGCTTGTTTGCGACCTAGTTGTGGATCGACCGCCGTCTTCTTGGCTTCGACCACACCTAGAGGCTTGCCGTTATCATCGTCCAAAACGTAATCCGCTTTACCTTCACCCGATTTGCCAACTTGATATTTGACCGGAGCTTCTTTAATGACTTCGGCAGTGTTCGTATTGCCCTTGCCAACGTCCCAACCTTCGTCGGCCAACATCTGATCGATCAGATACTGGCGAGTTTCTTCTTCGTTAAAGGCCATCGGATCGACGGATCGCAACTGCTGTGTCGCTTGAAGCGCGGTTTCCATTGCAGCTTTGCGCTGGTCGGCAGTCGATTCCGCTTGTTCAGCTCGGTAGCGTTCCGTGGCGAGGTCGGAAAGAAGCTTTTGCATCTGAGCTTCTTGAGCCGCAACACGTTCAAGGATTGCCCGCTTTTCACGACGCTGCTTGAAACCCTCAACGCCTCCCTCTGGTGGTTCAGCGTAATCGGGACAATCCTTTACGTTGCCACCGGCGTAGCTCACATATAGCCAACGAGCGATGTTGTAGGCTTCGCGAGTCAGTCGCAATGCTATGGTCGTATCGCCTTTGTTTCCGTGAGCGGCTTTGTTCCCTTCCATGCGGAGAGCATGCAACTTGGAAAGGATGACTTCGGGAGTCACATCCTTAAAAGGCTGGTTATTCAGGAGATCGATCAAGTCTGCCCGATAGGGCTGAGGCAATCGTTGGTCATGATGAATCCACCGGGCGACTTGTTCGCAGAAAACGCGAAGCTTGGTGATTGCTCCAACAGGATCAGCATGAGCGTACGCTTCCGCAAAGCCACCGAGCCCAGCCAGCTCAGGCCACTTCGGTCGAAGGAACTCGAAGTTTTGTGATTTCATTAGTAGGTAGCGTCCCATGTCCATGCCGCACCAATTAAGCACGCAGTGTGCCAATCGCGGTTCAGCTCGTTGGTTTGATTATCACTCATTGCCCCAATCACCAGTGATATCGAGTCGTTTGAGTTGCGCGTCAAGGGTCTGGTAATTCTTCATTCCGAGGAGCCTAGCAGCCTTGGCCTTCACTCCACCGGCTTCATCCATTGCACGTCGTAAGTACCTGCCTCGTATATCGTTAAGGTGGTCTTCCAGATCAAACTCATCTCCCAGTGGTCGGTCTAGCAATCCCCGTGATGAGCCGCCCACATCTGGCATTTCTGCGATGCAGGCCGCGATTTCCTTCCGCCCAATAATATTTCCGTCAGTTAATGTGGCTGCTTGCGCAAGTACGTGGTAAAGCTGACGAACGTTGCCCTTCCAAGGCTGTGTTTTCACAAATGAAATTGCGGAAGCAGAAAGGGATTTATGCTCATAGCCGGGCTGATCGGCTTCGAATTGACGGTTGAGAAGCCCCATGATTCGTTCCGCGATTCTAGGAATGTCAACCTTGCGATCTCGAAGGGGAGGTAGGTTGATCGAGATTCCTGCCAATCGATAGTAAAGGTCTTCGCGAAATTCACCGTTTTTGATCGCTGTAAACAGATCTTTATTGGTGGCAGCGATGATCCGAACATCTACCTTTCGATCTTTGTCATCACCTAACCGTTGAATATAGCGCACCGAAGCGCCTTCGCCTGTAACCGGCTGTAGCACCCGAAGCAGTTTCGCCTGTGTTTCCAAGTCGCATTCGCCGATCTCATCGAGGAATACAGTGCCACCATCGGCAACTTCGAACAAGCCCTTCCGCTCTGCATCCGCACCTGTGAACGCACCTTTCACATGGCCAAACAATTCGGACTCCAAGAGCGATTTGGCGAGTGCGGCACAGTTCACGGAGCGAAGCGGCTTGTCACGACGATTGCTTGATTTATGGATCGCTTGAGCAAACATTTCCTTGCCTGTGCCACTTTCGCCGACGAGCAACACAGACACCGTTCGGATCGCTGCTCTCTGGGCACGGCCAACAGCCTCTCGTATCGCGCGACTTTCTCCAGCAATATCTTCGAACCCTTCGATTTCAGCTGGCGCTTTCGCTGCTAGATGAGCCAAGTGAATATCTGGATCACGTAATACCTCTGGAATCACGTCGATCAGATCGAATGGGACATCAGTGATCCATGAATCGCCACCAAAGGTTTCGTAGAAGGTCGCTGGAAAACGCGTCTTGCCGAGCAATAACCAAACTGCGGTCATCGCTGGCGTGCCGGGGCTAAGGTGAAGGCAGAGATCGGTTTCGGCCCACTCTTTGGACTCTTTGATCGATTCCAGCTCGCGATTGGCGATATCAAGTATTGCGGAATAGTCCGTGGGCTTTCCTAGCGGAACTTCCCGAACGATGGGTTTGCCACCAACCCACTTTGCGAACCAATCGTTGAATTCGCTGGGGTAGTTGGTAAGCAACCGGACTTCATCGAACTTTTGAGTCGTTAATAGCGTCTTTGTCGGCCCCAAACTCTCGGATTTAGCCGTCTTTGCCTTGAGAAAGGCCAATAGCTTCTCGCTTCGTGCCTGCGAACTATTCGCAGCCAACGCGTGCAAATCGGAATGACCGATCCATTGAACGAGTGTTTTTTTTCGTATGGGCATGTCGAAAAATTTCTTTGTAAAGGGCAACTCCCTTAATCTAGTTTATGAGCTTGTACATAGCAACATAGCTAGGAAACTTTGCATTGTACGGAAGCGGTTGAGGGCGTAAAAAAAGCTGGCCTGCGGTTTTAGTGCAAGCCAGCCTTAATGGAGGCGGCGGGGATTGAACCCGCGTCCCGCGATACTTCTGATAGGGCCTCTACATGCTTAGCCAACTTTTAGTTGTCTCGCCCACTGCGTTCGTTGTCGACCTCGGTGCAGCGCGCCAGCCTCGAGCTTTTTTAACATCGCCGGTGCGAGACACGCGACGATGCGATTCGGAATTGCGACGATCACTCTAACGCCTCCGACGGGCATCAGGTAATCGGGTTGCCTATATTAGGCAGCCAATGCGAGGTTTTCCTCTGCAGTTATTGTTGTGATCGGCTTTTTACGTGGCTAGCCGACCAACCACGACATGCCACCTCTATCGTCAATTTACCCGGTCGATTCCAGATCGCCCCCGGTATCCGTCTCGAAAGCCAGCTACCCCTCATCGGAGAAACCAACTTTCGAACATTCCATTATCTGATGAGTCGCGAGTTTGGGCAATGCTTAAAATCAACCAAAATCAAAACGACCTGCAAAATCAGCTCGTGGTCAGCAAACCTGCCCGTCAACAACCCAGCCCTAGTACTTCCACTGCAAACCGTAACTCAAGCTATGCAACGAGTAGTTGCTGGTGGCTTCCAAGAAGCGTGGAGCAGCCAGCCCGCTCGGTGGGTTGTTCAAGTTGGCAATCAAATCTGGATCCAATTGCTCTCCCACCCTCGCCACTTTGGGCAATCCGAGATAGGTGTAAGTCAATGTGGCATCGAGTCGTCGGCTGAATCGATATCCGAGAGTCAAAGCCACTTCCGGAGAGACGACGAATCGGTTGCTTCGGTACGAGCCGTTGTTCGTGCTTCGTGCCAGGAGCCCGTCGGTCGATTCTGCTATGCTCGGCGGTTGCCCCAGAACGGTGATGCGTTGAAAGCCGTTGATATCGATTTCTCTCTCCACGTTCCCCATCCCGAGCTTGACCAAGGTGTTGAGGCTCCAGCAACCGCTCCGCATGGTCGAGTCCAGCCCGAGTGCGAAACCATGAAAGCGATTGGACGTATGAAACCGATCCTGGAGATCGAGCGTTGTATCAAAAGGAGCGGGCGAGTTAGAAGATGTAATCGAAAGTCCCTCGTCGAGTCGCATCTGTTGGTATCCAATCAGGAAATCCAACGCGCCCGAGCAATCTCGTCCGATGCAGTTTCGGAACAACAAGTCTCCACCGTAAACTCGACTGTTAATGGACGCGTCGATCGTCCCCACGCTCCCAGCAGGATAGTTCACGACAATCGTGGCCGGGGTTGCCGCGTCTGGATTAAAGAAGGGGCGAACAACAACGGGCTCGTTCGTACCAGCGTTCGTGTATCCATTATCGATCTCCGAAGCACGGAACATTCGGAACAGTATTCCTTGGTGTCCGTTGCAGTCTAAACTGAAGTCAGCGGACACTCGAATCCCTTGTGAGGAATCGTTGAGAACCTCGCCTCCTCCGAAGAGGTTTCGAGTCCCCGGGCGCCCGATCTGTCCGACTGTGGCGATAGATTCCGTCGAGGGGCCAGCGGTGACGAGGGGTTGAAGATTATAGCCCTTGCCCCAAAAAGTAGCTCCCTCGACACGTACCTTAGTGCGGTTGAGAATGCTGCCGAAGATGCCTGTATCGATATAGACTTGGGTGCCTGGTCCGCATCCGTCATCGCAGCTTCCCGGCATTGAGGAGTCCCCCCATGAGTCATGTTCGTACATGGGAGTCGGTTCGCCGGCCACGTCCATCGATCCGCGAGTTGGTGAAGAGGATTCGTCGGAGTCGAAACGAGCCGACGCCTTGACGACGGCACCGTCCCCTGTCCGAAGTGGGCGGTTCGTTGAACCAGTGGCCTGACCGCTGTACTGCTGTGTAGTAAGTGTCACCCGCTCACGTGATGAAGCTACTGAAGGGCTTCGCTTGGTTGGCTCCGCCTCGCGAACCAGATTGGACTTGGTGCTGGTCGGATTCGATGTAGGATTCGATGTCGGTGCGGCAGTTCGCTTGGCAATTCGAACCGGTTCGGGGTTGATTCGCTCTTGGGCGACGACGGGGCCGCTGGCAAATGCCATGCACGAGGCGATGAGGGCGGATAAGGTTTTTCGGTTGATTCGTTTTGTTGGCATTTCGCCCCCCGTGGAGAATGTTAAACCTTGTCGATTAGGTTGGTCTCTGCGGGTTGGATCGGAATTTTCGGAAGCGAAGATTAAGTAAACCTGGTAGATTTTGACGGCTGGTGTTCGAGTTGAGATTGCTTGCAATAGGACAGGGAATTTAGGGACTGCGAAATCTATTATGTCTCGAGAGGCTAGACGGTAGCTACCTGGCTGGTGCTGCCGATGCTAGGGGAGGAAGTGCGGGCTGCCCTGGTGAGATGGAGATCATAGGGTAGCCCCCGCATGGAACAGTCGGGCGATCCCGCAGGTTGCTCGTAAGTTTGGTTCTTGGCTAAAAGGTAAAGGGATTTGCCATGCGTTGGATTATTGGGTTTGTTGCGACCGCGGTTGTTTCAACGACAGCAGGTGAGGTCTTTGCGCAGAGCCCCAGTCATAGTGTCCTTTACGCTCGCAACAAAACTTGGCCACAGCCCTTTCGAGCCGCAGACGCCCAATCGGTGATAGCTCCCTTTGAGATCATGCGGACCAACGGATGGCGCGAGCACAACACCTTGGGGAGTCTTCTATTCTCCACCGAGCAGGAGCTGAGCGAAGCGGGAACCCTAAAAATCCAGTGGATTGTCACCCAGGCTCCACCTAGCCACCGGGTCATTTATGTCAAAACCGGGGCAACCGATCAGATTACCGCAGCACGAGTCGAGAGCGTCGAGATCGCGGTCTCTAAACTGGTGCCGACGGGCCCACTCCCGCAAATTTTGGTGACAGACATCGAGCCGCCGACATCGTCAGGATCCTATCAAACCCTTGTTCACCGCGCCCTCATTCGCAGCACCCCCACCCCCCGAGTCCCCCCATTTGGTGGTGGTATCAACACGCCAGCCCAGCAGACCGTGACTCCTGTCGCACAGCAGGCAGTTAGCGGCGGTGGCGGTGGGAGTGGCGGGCGATAGACCGATCGGTATGCGTCCTAAAATTCTCGAGAAATTCGAAACGATTACCACTTGACCGTGTTTAATGGAGCGAAGGCCAAAATCTAACGGCCCCTCTCTTATCACTTTAATGTCAGTTTCGAGGTCAAAATGCGAATTTCTAAGGCCATTACCGGTTTGTTTGTATGTGGATTAGCCGTTTCTGTAGCAGTCCCGGTCTTCGGTCAAGATGGTGGTCGGCGTCAGCGCGGGGGCCAACAGGGTGGCCAACAGGGGGGTGGTCAACAAGGGGGCGGTCCTGGTGGTGGAAACCGTCAAGGCGGCATGGGAATGATGGGTGGCCAAGGTCTAGCGGGGCTGTTGGCAATGGAGCAGGTGCAAACTCACCTAAAACTGGACGCTGCCCAAAAGGGGGAGCTCAAAACGCTTCAGGAATCAGTTGAATCGGAGCTACGCGATATCTTCACCGACTTGCGAGAGTCCGGCGGCGACTTTGCCTCGATGCGAGAAAAGATTCAGGAAAAGTCCCAGGGAATCATGGGTAAGCTGGATTCCAAGATTGAGGATATTTTGGATCCGGATCAATTCGACCGATTGCTCGGGCTATTTGCTCAGCGTGGACTGTCACAAGCCTTAACCCACAAGGCGATTGGGGAAAGGCTTGAGCTGAGTGCGGATACTGTTAAAAAGGTCCGTGAGGTCGATGCAGAATCTATGACTGCTATGCGAGACTTGTTCCCTGGACCGGGTGCAGGTGGCCAAGGCGGAGGACGTCAGGGGGGCGGTTTTGGTAACTTCGACCGTGAAGAGATGCGGAAGCGAATGGAAGAAATGCAGGAGAAAATGCAGGAAGCTCGCAAAGAAGCTGAGGAAAAGATGCTTGCTCTCCTCTCTGCCGATCAGAAGGAAAAGCTGGAAGAGCTCAAGGGGGAAAAATTCGAATTCCCTGAGGTTCGGGGCATGGGTTTTGGCGGCCAAGGTGGCTTTGGCGGCGGCCAAGGTGCGGGCGGTGGACGCCGAGGTGGTGGCGGAAACTAGTAACCGCACCGCAGAGGTGAACAAACCGACCTTCCGGCAAATTGTTTTGAGCCGTCCTTTACGGGCGGCTTTTTTCGTTTAATGACCTAAGATCCCATGTTGCTTTGATTTCAGAAGGTGTGGTACAACGCATCGGGTCGAACAGGGATCGAGTGAGTGATATGTTCTGATTCGCAGGGCGAATTTTCCTCTTTATCTAATCTGAGGAGTGGCTCTGCCGATAAACACAGTTGGAGAATCTCGCAAAGGATTTCCGAAGAGTCCGATTTCCTGGGCGAAATTTCCGCTCCGCACGCTAGATTGAAATAGACTAGGGAGGGGGTATCAACGCAGGTCTCGCGATGTCAGCGAAACTAGTCCGCGTTGTCAACATCTTATGATTGCACTGAGCTTCAGCGCGATGCCAAAGCCGCAAAACGAAACGAATGTGATTCGTGCGAGACAGCGTCTTGGCAAATATCGAATCGAGCGTCGCATTGCTCAAGGGGGGTTTGCGCATGTCTATCAAGCTCTCGATACGATCGAAGGTGTTCGAGTTGCCCTCAAAATGCCTCACCAGTTCAACGTAACGGCATCCATGCTCGATACGTTCCAGCGCGAAGCGCGCTTAGTCGCAAAGCTGGACCATCCGAATATTTTGCCCCTCAAGGATGCGAGCTTTATTGACGGCAGGTTTGTCATCGCATGCAAACTCGGTGCAAAGACTCTGGCTGACCGATTGAGAAATCGAATCTCGTTTGATACCGCAATACAGTACATGGACCAAATGATAGATGCGGTAGCCTATGCACACCGCAATAAAATTATTCATTGCGATATCAAGCCCGATAATATGATCCTGTTGCCGGACGGCAGGCTGCTATTGAGCGACTTTGGTATCGCCAAGGTGGCCCAGCATACCATTGTAAAGACCATGATAGGTTCGGGCTCGGGGACGGTTGGGTATATGGCTCCCGAGCAAGCCATGGGCCGACCGAGTGCACGGTCCGATGTATTTGCCCTGGGACTCATCATGTACAAAATCCTGACGGGGCACTTGCCAGAGTGGCCGTTCGACTGGCCGCAACCTGGGATTGCGACTCTTCGCAGGAAAGCCCACCCAGCCTTGATCGTTGTCGTTAGAAAGTGCTTGGAACCTAGACCATCGCATAGGTACCGAGATGCTAACGAGCTCCAGCGGGCCTTCCGTTTCGTCAAATCTAGATCACTCCTGTTTGCTAAAAAGAAATCAGGCCGCTGATTTGAGATTCTAGTCGCCTCAGACGGCTTTTCTAACCAGACAAAATGCTATACTTCTTGCGAATACCATACAGCGAGGGTTGTGTAGGTTCGCTTACACCATTGCTGTCTGGGCGGTGTCAGCAAGTCAGATCATCATTGGATCGACCGGTAAACTCTCCCCATATCTTTCAGAAAGTCAGCTCTGATGCGAGCAAGTGAAGCGACCAACATCTATTTTGAACGAGCCGCCAACCGACTGAAGACCCCTGACTGGATGAGGCAGTTGCTGATAACCCCCAAACGCGAGGTCACGGTACAAGTGTCGTTTGAACGGGACAACGGACAGATCGAAACGGTGTTGGGATACCGTGTTCAGCACGACAACTCGAGAGGCCCCATGAAGGGCGGTTTCCGCTACCACCCAGGGGTCAACTTGGATGAGGTTCGTGCTCTTGCATCGCTCATGACATGGAAAACCGCTATCGTCGATCTTCCTTACGGCGGAGCCAAGGGGGGGGTCGCCATCGATCCTAAGACTCTTTCTAGAAAAGAAAAGGAGCGTCTGACTCGTGCTTTCGTTGACGAAATTCACGATATCGTTGGACCCGATACCGACATCCCTGCTCCGGACATGGGGACCAATTTTGAAGTCATGTCCTGGTTTCGTAACCAATGGGAAAAGTACCACGGATTCAATCCAGCCGTAATCACCGGTAAACCGGTCGAGGAATACGGGGCCAAAGGACGCGAGGAAGCTACCGGCCGAGGCGTTGGCACGCTGGCAGTTAAACTAATGAAGCGACTCAAAGTGAATCCATCCGATTGTCGTGTCGCGATTCAAGGTTTCGGGAACGTAGGATCTCATGCCGCGAAGTTTCTCTTCGAGTCAGATTTTCCGGTCGTTGCCATCGGGGATTTGAGTGGAACGTACTACAACCCCAAGGGATTAAACATCGCGGAGATGTTTAGCTATGCGATCAAGAACGGCAATCAGCTAAACGGCTACAACGGTGCCGAAAAGATACCATGTGAGGAGATTTTGGAACTAGATGTGGAGCTGTTGATTCCTGCGGCTCTCGGCGACGTGATTACCAAGGACAACGCAGATCGAATTAAAGCGAAAACGATTATCGAAGCGGCTAACGGCCCAGTCGATCCCGAAGCGGACGACATTCTGGATGCGAAACGAGTTCTGATTCTTCCTGATATCCTCGCCAATGCAGGCGGGGTAACCGTCAGCTACTTCGAGTGGGTGCAGAACCGGCAGCACTATCGTTGGAGTTTGGATCGCGTCCGACAAGAGCTAGACAAAACGATGGCCGATGCCTTTGAAAATGTCTGGCAGTTCTCGGCCAACAATGATGTTTCGCTGAGAACCGCAGCGTTTATGCTCGCGATCACTCGTGTGCAACGCGCCACCGAGCTAGCCGGCAAGTACTCCTAGCCCTCCCCATGTAGTGGATCTTGTTAAAGCTCCATAGCCCGCCTGGAAGTTTAACAACTTCCACAACGAACGATTAGTTAATGGCCAGCAGCGGATTATTTGCCGGACCAGTTTTGCCACCAGGTTCTGAACTGTTGCCACTGTTGATCCAGAAAGCCGAGCTGGCTGTCGCTCAATCGGTCCGACTCCATAAGCTGTAACTCGTACTCTGGATTCCCTTCGAGAACCATCAGTCGCTTGTAGTAAAGCACGAGATCGGGACCTTCGTCGAAAGTCGACAAGACGCGGAGTGCGTCGCTCAATTCCTGGGCCCAAGCCTTTGCTTGCGAATCTCCTGCGACTGCTTTCGTGCACAGATCGACTAAGCGGAGCACCTCTTTAGGCAATGCGTTGCCAACACCGGTAATCGCACCAGCGGCACCGCAGTAAAGGAAGCCGTGCACGACCTGGGTATCCACACCTACCATCAAAGACAGTTCAGGGTCGCCGCTAGTGATGTGTTCGGCCGCATAGTTTAAAGAGTCCGCACCCCCGAACTCTTTGAAACCGACTAGGTTCTTGTGCTTCTCTCTAAGTTTGAAGAATAAATCAGCCCTGGTCTGGTAGCCGTAGTAAGGGCTGTTGTAGATGACGGAGGGAAGGGTGTCCCCTGCTGCGAGCACCTTACAGAAGTGGTCATACTGTGCTGCGGCAGAGATTCCTCGAGACAGAACCCGGGGGATCACCATTAGGCCGGCGGCACCAACTCGCTTAGCATGCTCCGCATGAGCGGCAGCAATCGATGTGTTTTGGGCTCCCGTCCCGACGACGACTGGCACCCCTGCATCGACGAGTCTTTTGACCCCTTCTTGTCGCTCCCCGTCTGTCAAGAGCGGCCAATCTCCCATTGATCCGCAGTAAATAACCGCTTTCATGCCACTAGCAATAAGCTCTTTCCCCTTCTTTACCAACGCATCGAAATCAGGCTTGCGCTGAGCATTGCACGGGGTCATAAGGGCGGGCATACATCCGGTGAAAAAATGATCCGGTTTGGTCATGGCTTAGGTATTTCTTTTAAGACGAAAACTAATCTAGGAGCGGGAGAACAGTTTTTGGCCGAAGATGGTCTGTACTTCCTTAATCTACGTTTCGAGTCTAATCGACGCTTCACAATTGGAAAGGCCAATCCTGCCAGCGAATCAATCACTCGGCGCACAATTCCCCTTGGATTTTAACAGGGTTTTTCAATCTTTTCTCTGCTAGTGCGCCAATTCGGCTCACTCGTCTTGCGGCTGCAATGACACTGATCCACAGGGTGAAAGTCAATAAGCAAGAAAAGACGAACACAAACCACTAGACAGAGAGAACATTAAGCGCAATAGTAAGTGGGTCGGTGCAGGTTGCTTAGGAATAGGATCGATACTGGTCGATTCATAACGGTGTCTGCAGCGTGGCACACGCTTGTACATTACTAGCTAGCGATTTTCCCATGACCAATCCCGGTTCAACTCGACCCGCGAAGCCAGCATCTGGCTCTCGAGAACTCTTTAAGAACAAAGCTTACGAGATCCTTCGCAACCGGTTGAACAGCGGCCAATACAAACCAGGCATGCACTTGTCGGAAAGGCAGCTGGCAGAAGACCTCGGGATGAGCAAAACGCCAGTTAAAGCAGCCCTCGAGCGTCTGGAGATGGAGCGTTTTATTATTGTCTCCCCCCAATCGGGGATTGTTGTGAGGCGACTAACCATTGAGGAGATGACCGAGATTTATGAGATTCGGGTGGCACTAGAAGGCTTCGTGCTTCGTTCCATCGTTGGACGCTTGACCGTGAATCAATGGGAGCAATGGGAACGCAATCTGGCTGAGTACGCGACGCTTGATAGCTCTGATGCCATGCGGCATCGGGCCGTGGAATTGGATGCAGAGTTTCACTTGTTGCCATGTGAGTTTCTCGGAAATCGATTGATCATTGATACCATGCAACAGTTTTCGTCGCGTATGGTACACGTCATCAGTTGCGTATTTTCACAAGTCCCCACGCGGATCAGCGAAAGTATCAAAGAGCATCGACAGATCATCGAGGCGGTGCGCCAAGGGGATGGTGATCGGGCTCGCTATTTGAGCGAACTCCATCTGCGCATCGGGTATGATATACTTATTGAAGCGTTGCGGAATCCAACCAACGAACAAGCGGCTTGCCTGTAAGCTTTTCGGCAGCGTCTTTTCGCTAAGAAGTCTTCATGGCAGCGGCTTCCCCACCACTGCTCTTCAAGGAGACCTGCCATGTTACCGTCTATCGCTATCCTTCGTTTGAGAAATCAAAATGACCTTGGGCGCAACGGTGTGTTCGGCGATTTTCTCTTTCAGTTCTCTCGTATAGCTATAGTCAAGATTTTAGTTGCTTCGCTGTTAGTCTGCGGACCGAGTGGCACGGCACAAGAGTCAGAACGTTCGACACCAAACATCATCATTATCTTTATCGATGATCTCGGGTATGCAGATATCGGTCCATTTGGAGCGACTGCTTACGAGACCCCTAATCTAGATCGCATGGCGAGCAATGGACGTCGCTTTACCGACTTTATCGTTTCTTCGGCTGTTTGCTCCGCGTCCCGAGCTGCATTGTTGACCGGTTGTATCCATGAACGGGTCGGGTTTCGCGGAGCGCTAGGCCCAAATCAGAAGTCGGGGATTGCCGCCAGAGAAACCACGCTTGCTGAAGTCTGCCGTTCAAAAGGATACGCAACAGCTTGCTTCGGCAAGTGGCATCTCGGACACCACCCAAAATTTTTGCCAACCAATCACGGCTTCGATCAATACTATGGGCTGCCTTACTCCAACGACATGTGGCCGTATCATCCCAATGCAATTGCTGCAAAGCTGCGCGACCCGAGCGCGCCGCCTCCCTACCCACCTTTGCCCATGGTCGAGG
This sequence comes from Brakhagea baltica, assembly GCF_052161605.1. Taxonomy (NCBI): domain Bacteria; kingdom Pseudomonadati; phylum Planctomycetota; class Planctomycetia; order Pirellulales; family Pirellulaceae; genus Brakhagea; species Brakhagea baltica. Next base: position 5,120,304 of record NZ_CP197409.1, read on the forward strand.
ATTTAAAAGTCGTTAATCCTGAGGTAACGCCCGATGATCAACGTTTGATGACTCGTCAATATACCGAAAGAGCTGTCTCGTTTGTCGAAGCCAATGCCGAGCGACCATTCTTGCTGTACATGCCTCATTCGATGGTTCATGTCCCGCTTTTCAGCTCCCCTGAATTCGAAGGCAAACATCCTGGTGGTCCCTACGCTGATGCGGTTCGAGAAGTGGATTGGTCTGTGGGGCAAGTACTTAACACGCTGGATCGATTGAAGCTTACGGACAAGACCCTCGTGATATTCACTTCCGATAATGGACCATGGCTCAGCTACGGCGAGCATGCTGGCTCGGCAGGGGAGTTTCGCGAAGGCAAAGGGACATCCTGGGAAGGAGGCGTACGCGTCCCAACCATCATGCAGTATCCCGGTATCATTCCGGCCGGTTCGGTATGCGATCGACTTGCTTCCACCATCGATATCCTGCCCACCGTTGCGGATCTTATCGGGGCGGAGCGACCCGTTTTACCGATCGATGGCAAGAACATCTTTGCACTAATGACAACCGATGCAGCTTCGCCTCATGAATCGATACCTTACTACTACGCTGATGGCCAATTGCAAGCCATTCGCAACGAGCGATGGAAGCTTGTTTTTCCTCATCAGTACCGCAGCATCGCTAATCAACCAGTCACTGCCGATGGTATGCCCGTTAGCTACAAGAACATAAAGCTTGAACAGCTTGAACTGTACGATCTCGACGGCGATCCAGGCGAAACACTCAACGTGGCATCCGCATACCCGAACCAAGTTGCTGAGCTTAGCCGATTAGCTGATGATTGGCGAATCGAATTGGGGGATTCGCTCACAGGAATCAAGGGATCTGCGATTCGTCCCATGGATCAACTTTTCCCTGACGATAAGCTGTTGGGCGAGAACCAATAGTAGACATCCCTTTAAAATATTCACACCGCCAGAGAGAAGGAGCAGGGGCAGCAATTCAGTAAAGTACCTCCCCCCCCTTTTTCGTCCGCTAACACTTCCTGCGAGCAATCGGTCTCCAGTACAAATGGACTCATGGCTTCGTCCACTACAAGGATGGGACTCATGGCTTCGTCCACTACAAGGATGGGACTCATGGCTTCGTCCACTACAAGGATGGGACTCATGGCTTCGTCCACTACAAGGATGGGAGAATTAGCTTATCAACTCTCGTACGTGACGGAGATTGATAGCGTCCCAGTCTTCTCCGGATTCATCCTGCCCCTTTTCGGTTTCGAGATACATCGGGCTCTTCTTGAGTACCTTGTGGTTGATGATTCTCGCAAAACCCTCACTGCCAATCGAACCGTGGCCGATGTGCTCATGGCGATCGACGCGGCTGCCGCAGCCTTTCTTGCTATCGTTTATGTGCAACGCTCGAATGGCATCAAGCACACCAAGCTTCTTTGCTTCCTTTTCCCATGCCTTAAACCCTTCCTCGGTGGACATGTCATAACCTGCGGCGTGGGCGTGGCAAGTGTCAAAACATACTCCCACCTGCATCTGCTCGCCGGTTCTCTCAAGCAACCATCCCAGTTGCTCCATTTTCCAACCTAGATTGGAGCCTTGCCCTGCGGTGTTCTCGAGAAGCAACCAAGCTCGCTTCGGAGCAACCCGCTCATGGATCTCGCAAATCCCCTTGGCAATACGTTCTAACCCCTCCTCCTCGCTGGAATCGACAAAGGCTCCGGGGTGCATCACGACGCCATCCAAATGCAACTGCTCCGCTCGCTGCCATTCCACGACCATGCCATCGATCGATTTGCGATAAAGCTCTTCTTTAGGGGATGCGAGATTGATCAAATACGAGGCGTGAGAAAGCGGACGAGCTACCCCGGTCGTTTTCAAGGCTTGATCAAAGAGCTCGATATCCTTTTCGGTAAGCGGTTTGGCGGCCCATTGATTGTTGTTCTTTGTGAATAACTGAACCACATCCATGCCGTACTCGTTGGCGGATTCCACCGCCTTAAAGTAACCTCCCGCAATGCTCATGTGAGCGCCAATTTTGACCATGATCTTTTGCAAACCCTGCTAAACTACGTGAATACTATTTGGAAACGATGAGCCACAAAACGGGACTCTTGGGATTGCTCTCATCAGTAAATCGGGTGATGGCAGAAACATCGGAGAGGGAATCGACCCACTGACAAACTGCTTGATGCTCCTCGGAACCTCCTGCATGCCCCGGATAGGAAAGCAAACTCAGCATACCACCTGATGCTAACCTGGAATAAGTCTTCTCCAATGCTTCAATCGTTGTGGTCTTGGTCGTGATAATCGACTTGTCTCCCAAAGGCAGATACCCCAAGTTGAACATGGCGACATCCAAGCTCGGCACATCTTCTTGTTCAAGAATCCGGTCGAGTGTTGAATGACATGCACAATGCCATCGAACGGGACTCGCTAAGCCTTGCTGTTCGAGTTTATGCTTGGCAATTGCAATCGCGTCGGGCTGAATGTCGATCGCGATAACGATTCCCTCTTGTCCAACCAGTTCCGCCAAGAATTGCGTGTCAAACCCGTTGCCTGCGGTACCATCCAGAGCGAAGCGCGCTGGTTGCCCCGAGGATTGAAAGTGGGAACGAATGAGGGCTTGCCCTTCGAGTGTAAAGTGCATGATATCTGGTGTGGAGTCGACTACTGGACCGGTGGGACTGCGGCATCAATGCCACCATACTTAGGAACAGATGGCTCCTTGATTTCTTTCAGCAGTCGCTGAATCACCTTGTCAGTGGTCATGCCTTCTGCCTGGGCCTGGAAATTGGTGCTCAATCGGTGACGAAGAACGGGGATTGCGATCTTTCGTACATCTTCGATTCCGACACTGAAGCGACCATCCATAGCAGCCATCGCCTTGCCAGCTTGGATCAAAAATTGACCTGCTCGTGGACCAGCCCCAAAATCGAGCAGCTCTTTGACGACTTCGGGTGAATCGGGTTCCGACGGTCGCGTGGCGCGTACTAACGCGACGACGTACTTGATAACAAACGGGCTGACCGCAACGCTCCCCACCAGCTTTTGAATGTTCATGATCGCGCGTGCCGAAAGGACTTTGTTGATCTCTGGCTTTTCACTGCGAGTGGTGGTGAGCAGAATCTTCTCTTCTTCCTCGGCAGTTGGATAGCCGATCTTGATGTTGAACATAAACCGGTCGAGCTGGGCTTCGGGGAGCGGATAAGTTCCCTCCTGTTCGATCGGGTTCTGTGTCGCAATCGTGAAGAAAGGCTCTGGGAGTTGATAGGTTTGGCGACCGACGGTCACATCTCGCTCTTGCATCGCTTGGAGCAGAGCGGCTTGGGTTTTTGGTGGCGTTCGATTGATTTCGTCCGCGAGCAGAATGTTCGTGAAGATCGGTCCCTCGACAAAGCGGAATTCTCGTTTGCCGTTGGCATCTTCCTCGAGAACGTTGGTCCCGGTAATGTCCGAAGGCATCAAGTCGGGGGTAAACTGAATCCGTTTAAAGTTGACATCGAGGATCTTTGCCAACGAAGAGACCATCAGCGTCTTGGCCAGGCCAGGGACCCCTTCGAGGAGGCAATGACCTCTGGTGAAAATGGCTGCGAATAGTTGTTCGACCACTTCATCTTGTCCGACGATGGCTTTGGAAAGCTCGAGCTTCATTTGATCTCGATGTTCGCGAAACTCGCGTAGGAGGTCGCCGATGCTCTTAGCTGGTTTGCCGGTGGGTGCGTTGGACACGAATCATTCCATGATGGTTGGGGAAACGGGATCGCCGGATCTATTGAGGCATTTTCCCAGTGAATCGGCATCCTCACAAGGTGACGGTTGACCGTTTCTTAAGATTCCGGTCTATTCCTGGTCGTATAGGGTAGCAACTCGTCACTATTTCAACGTGTCCAATAAAAATGACTGAATTACCGATTCCCTCTCCTTCAGAAATCCTCGCCATGAGAGATGCCGTGGCAGGCCAAATGACGTTCTCGCGATCCTACACGCTGAATTTACTGGAGGCGATACCGGACGAATTGTGGAACGTGATTCCCAACGGTGCAACCAGCCACATCGCATGGCAAGTAGGGCATTTAGCCGTGTCGCAATACGGTCTTATGCTGTTTCGTCAGAGAGGACGGGCCGAGGGGGACATGCAACTCATGCCTGGCTGGCTACGAAAAAAGTTTAGCCGTGGCACCATTCCTGCCACCGACCCGACAGAGAATCCCCCCAAAGCAGAGCTGCTGGCATCACTTGCTGCGATTCACGAAGCCAGCATGGCCGCGATCGGCACGTTTTCCGCCGACCAGTTGGCCGAGCCGACTGAGATGCCCTTTGCGGTTTATCCTATCAAGCTTGGGGCGTTGCTGTTTTGTCCGCTTCACGAGTCGATCCATAGCGGTCAAATTGGTTTGTTGCGCCGCCTGCATGGGCTAGCTTCGATTCGCTAGCCGACACTCGAAGATGCGAATCTCCTTTTCACCGTCTTGCAGATCGACGAAGTGTTCTCTCAATTGCCAACCGGCTGACTGGATCCACTTCTTGAATCGCTCTCCGGTGTGTCGCTGAGGCTCGCTGAAGTAGGCGACACCGTCGTGGTCTAAGTGCCGCCGGACGCAAGGTTCCAAGATTGGGAACAGCTTGGGATCGTACACAATGTCAGAGCCGACGATGATCGGGAATTTTCCCAGCCCCGAGTCTCGATCTCTCCAATCGAGGCAACGAATTTGGACTCGTTCTCGAACGTGGTGGGAATTATAGCGGCAGACAAGCATCGCAACGGTTGCCGCATCGGTGATGAAGACTTCAGCCCCTCGCATGGCCGCCGAGATTCCCGCCCGTCCACTTCCGCCTCCCAGTTCTAGTACACGAGAGCCCCGTAGCGAGTCTGCAATTCTTTCCAGAAAATGATCCATGCCCACCGCCGCCCGCCAGGCAGCAGCCCAAAAAGGATCTAATTCAAACGATCCATCTTGACCTTGCTCTAAGGCTTGTAGCAGCAAACGGTCGGGATCGGTAACTTTGATCCAAGGAACCGTTTGGCCGGCGATCACGGTCTCTGATTCCACGATGTGAACGTGCCGTTGGATACGAGCAAGCAATGCTCGCTGATTTCGGTTCATTCTCCTTTAGTCGTCCGCCATCTCTTTGGCGTGATAGGAGCTTCGGACGAAGGGGCCTGACGCAACCTTGCGAAACCCCATGCTGATTGCGATATCGCGGAGCTCTGCAAACTCATCGGGATGAACATACCGTTGCACCGGGAGATACTTGGGACCTGGTTGCAGGTATTGACCGAGGGTCAAGAAATCGCAATCGTACCGACGCAGGTCGGCCAAGCAATCCAACAGTTCTTCGCGAGTCTCGCCCAGACCGAGCATCAACCCGCTCTTAGTTTTGATCGATGGGTTTTTGCCTTTGATGTAGGTCAACATTTCGAGCGTCCAGTTGTAGTCGCTCTTGGGACCGCGAACTCGTCGGTACAGTCGGGGCACGGTCTCCATGTTGTGATTAAAAACTTCGGGGGCCGACTCAATGACGCGATCGAGTCCCTGTTTGTGATTGATAAAGTCAGGCGTGAGGACCTCGACTGTAGCACCGGTTTTTTCGCGGACTGCGATGACGCATTGGTAGAAATGCTCGCCACCACCGTCGGGTAAGTCGTCGCGAGTGACTGAGGTGATGACGACGTGTTTAAGCCCGAGCCGGTGGGCCGCTTCAGCAACACGAGCGGGCTCGTCTAGCTCGAGTGCGTCCGGCCGGCCTCGTTTGACAGCACAAAAACCGCACGGCCGCGTGCAGACGTTCCCGAGGATCATGAACGTAGCGGTCTTCTGCGAATAGCACTCCATCCGGTTGGGGCACTTGGCATTTTCGCAGACCGTTTCTAGCCTCAATTCGTCCAAAAGCCCTGAAGTGAAGCGGTTTTCGTTCCCTTTGGGAACTTCGCGTTTGAGCCAGGCTGGCAACCTGCGACTGGGTTCAAAAACGGGGACCGTACCGCATCCGAGCGACTCCGCAGATTCGTTTTCTGATGCCGACTGGCCCAAGCTTATGACGGGAAGTTCCATGAATACTGGATTTGTGAAGGAACGGTGGTTTAGGAACGGATGCCTCTCAGCCTCACCGGGCCGATTTCAGCCATCCGCAGGTTGGATATCCTAGCTGACTGACCCTGTAACCTTAGTTTTAACAGCCAAGGGCCAATTTTCTAGTTCTGAAATCGGACGGTGACAACCAAATTCGCTCATTTCCTTGATATAAGCAGGTTAGTTGATCTGGCGGTCACGAAAAATAATTCGCTATAAGCTTGGTAGTACTAGTGTGGGCCGGCGTTTACAGAGACAGGAAGTCTAAATGAACCGAAATCCAAAATCGGGCCGTTCAGGTCAGAGTCGTTACTGGATGGGACCTGGATTGCTTTCGGTGTTTCTTGTAATGCTTGCGACTAGCACGGGATGCGTTAGCCTCCTTTCTAACGTTCTTTACGTCATCAAAGGGAAGGATCTGCCAGCCGAGTTTGCCGATCTTAAGGGCAAGAAAGTTGCCGTTTTGGTCAGTAACAACGAGATTCACACTTGGGATGCCACGAGTGTTATCCTGGCGAAACACATCAACATGCACCTCGCGGCCAAAGTCAAAAAGATCAATCTGATCAGCCAAGACTTGGTGGAAGGGGTTTGCCAAGACCAGACTCTCGGTCGCATGGACATGGAGCAAGTCGCTTCCAAATTGGGTGCTGACTACATCATTGATGCGAACATCTCCGACTTGAAACTTCGCGAGGGGCAAACGCTGTTTCGCGGACGTAGCACCTCTTCGGTTATCGTGTATAAGAAGGGCGAGACAGGGCCCGTCTTCCGCAAGTCGTTCCCAGAGTTTGTCTATCCTACCACGGGGGCTCCTGTAACAGAGCTCGACGAATCTGCTTTTCAGCGGGCCTACTTGACGTTGGTCGCTGGGCGAATTGCAAGAGTTTTCTATCCCTATGATCCGTCCGAGGATGTCGCGATCGACGCGGCCATAACCTCGGCGTTCAATTTCTAGACTTAGACGCTCGATGGAGGAATACCTGCATGGTTCTTCGCATGATAATGGTATCAATGATTATGACTGCTGGCATTTGGAACAACGGTGCAAACGTGTCAGGACAAGTGGTCACGCAAACTGGCTTTAAACCTAATACGGGCAAGGCAGCGTGTATGCGAATCGACGTGGATATCTACGCCAAAATTACGGCACCACCACTTGAGCAGTACAAAACTTACTTTACCGAATCGCTAACGATCGAGACGGATCAAACCAACTCACTCGTCAAAGTACTCGATCGAGTGAATCGCACTCTGACCGTTGCTGACATGACGAGGCGAGTCTGCTTCGTTGTAGAGCTCGATTCGCTCGATGCCATGATGGTCGAGTTGAACGCGTTAACCGTCAACAGTACCAAGAAGCCCGAGAGTAAACAGGACGTACAAGTTATATCCCAAGACAACATTCGCATCGAGAACGAACAAGTCATCTACGAAGCGAAGCTGGCAAAAGGCCCGTTCAACGAGATGACTCTGCGCTATCTCGAACACGTGGATTGGTCGACCAAAATCGCTGCGGTGTTCCCTCCGAAGCGACCGCCACAAATCCGATTGGCCCTCAACGACTATCTGATCGAGCAACAATCACTCCCGATCGAGCTCAAGCGAAAGATCAAGGCCGCTAAGTCGTCCGATGAGATCGTTGCGAAGCTGGTCATTCCTACAACACCGAGCTCCGCAGATGAAACAACGGTCGAGAGAATTCTCGCTTCGGTACGGGAGCTAAAGGTCGTCGCTGCACAAGACTATTTCAAGTAGTTCGTACGAGGTTGACGCAACTGATGAAGAGTCGCAACCCGAGCAAGAATCTCGACACTTTGATCGTTGCGTCTTCACAATGGCCACGAACTCGACGGCACTTTCTGCGGAATGTCGCATCGCTCGGCCTAGCAGCAAGTCTCGCCGTAAACGCAACCAAGAAAACAGCCGCCTCACCGCATAATCGCGCCACTTGGAACACGTCCTCTAGCTACACTCCCTTTTCTCTCTACTCGACTCTCGAGCCAACACGATTAACCTCGATGGCCAAGAAGTTGGATGGCTTTCGCGAAGAAGTGGAGAATGTACTTGGACTGTCGTTTGCTGTCGATGAAATTCGAATTGTTGTTCTTAGGGATAAGCTCGAATACGACGCCTACCTCGACGAGCATTTCCCCAAGCTTCCTAAACGCCGCGCTTTGTTCGTGCAGCATCGAGGGCCCGGGTTGATCCTGACGTACTCGCACGGAGACTGGCTGGTTGATGCGAGACATGAGTGTGTTCATGCACTTTTGCATACTTGTCGATCCAAGCTTCCGAGCTGGATGGATGAGGGGCTCGCCGAGTATTTTGAGACGAATTCATCCGATCGACTCGCGCATCAGGAGCACATTCAAGGTGTCTTGGCACAGATTCGCTATGGCCAAGTGCCCGCGATCGATGACCTAGAGCAATGGCATATCGAAACGCCCCTCGAGTCTAAGCAATACCGAGATGCCTGGAGCGTGGTAGCGTTCTTGCTCCACCACAGCCCCGAAAGCAGGCTTGCATTTCAGCAATACCTGAAAGATTTGCAGGCTGGGACCGCCGCAGGTTACCTCAGTCGGCGGTTGTCCAAAGACCTCAGGCAGGACTGGCGAAAAGAGTACCTGAGGTTTTACCAACGCAGGAGCTAACCGTTATTTGGAAAAGGATTCGCTGAATCCACGACCTTTTCGTTCGGGACGCTTTCTAGAGGAACGCGGCCTCGACTCATGCGAATCCCCTTCGTCTTGGAAGTCGCCACCGCGAGCATTCGGATGATCTTTCCACTTTGAGATTCGTAACTGCCGTCCGACGACCCACGCTCTGCCAAGCACCTTGAAAACGTCTCTCGGCATCCCGGAGGGTAGGTAGACTGTGCTGAATTCGTTCTGGATATTGATTTGTCCAATGCGATTGGAATCGAGACCGATTTCGTTTGCGATGGCTCCCACCAAGTTGCCGGGCTTCACGCCGTGAGCGCGTCCCACCTCAACTCGAAATAGCTCCATGTATTCGCCAGTAACCTCGAGCGGCTCTCGTTCTCGTCTCTCTCGCGATCTGCGTGGGCCTCGATCGTTCTCGGAGAAAGGACGTCGGTTATCGAACGAATCCTCTCGGCGCCCTCTGCCACGTCGGTCTGATTCGAACGGATCTGGCTCTAACAAAAAGGGGCGACCGTCGAACTGCATCGAAGCCAGCACCGTTGCCACGTCGACCGGATTGGCTTCGCTGTCGAGAATGCATTGCTCAATGATGCACTTCAACGCACTTTGCGTTGTCGACAGCGCCGTGTGGGATGCCGATTGCAATTGCTCGAGCTTGTTGAGCACCTGGCTCTTGAAGCGAACTTTTCTCTCTTGATTGATCTGCTCGACCGTTGGCATGTCCATCATATCAACCGTCGCGTTCAGGTTTCGATAAATCTCACGCAGAAAACCTCGTTGCTTTGGCGTCACAAACAGGATCGCTTCTCCTTTGCGGCCCGCCCGACCGGTACGTCCAATTCGATGAACATAGGCCTCGGTGTCAAAGGGTAGGTCATAGTTGATGACGTGTGTGATTCGCGGGACATCGAGCCCTCGGGCTGCAACGTCTGTTGCAACGAGAACTTGAATCGAGCCACGCTTGAGCTGCTCAATGCACTTCTCGCGGGCCGCTTGCGCCATGTCTCCATTGATGGCCGCCGCACGAATTCCACTGTCCACTAGTTGTTCGGTGATCTCAAGAGTCGCTGCTCGCGTTTTTACAAACACGATGACGCCATCAGTCTCTTCTAGCTCGAGCACTCGTTGCAAGCACTTGGACTTGGTCCGTCCCTCAACAACGATCGCTCGTTGGCGAATGGTTGTGGCGGTTCTGTTTTCCTGCGAAAACGAAACAACGTGCGGATCCTTTAAGTACTGGTCTGCGATTTCCCGGATGGCAGAAGGCATAGTTGCTGAGAACAGTGCGAACTGCATGTTCTCAGGGGTTTGCTGTAGAACCCACCTAACGTCATCGACGAATCCCATGCGCAACATCTCATCAGCTTCGTCAAGAACGAACGCATGGCAGCTCGAGAGATCCATACGGCCTTCGCGCATGTGATCCATCACCCGTCCAGGTGTTCCGACGACGATTTGAGCTCCGCGACGGAGTTGCTGAATCTGGTCCGAGTAGCCACTGCCTCCGTAGACCGCTGCCACATTCAAACCTCTGCGAGACTTGCCATAGCTCTCAAAGGATGCTGCAACCTGCATCGCAAGCTCACGGGTTGGAGTCAGCACGAGCACTTGTGTCTTTTTCAGGTCGACGTCAACTCGTTGCAGGAGAGGCAATGCAAACGCTGCCGTCTTGCCGGAACCGGTGTTGGACTGCCCCAGGACGTCTCGTCCCTCGAGCAAGGCTGGAATCGTCGAAGCTTGAATAGGCGTGGGATTTAAATAGCCTGCTTCGCTCAAAGTCTCACAAACCGACTCCCAAATCCCTAAGTTCTGAAAGGAATTGGCCGTCGCAGGATCTTGGACCGACTCTTCTGCGACCGGCTCTACTACGATTGGTTTTGCTTTGACAGTCTGTGCTTCGACAGGTTGTACTTTAACAGGTTGTGTTTTGACCTTAGCTGCTTTGACGGCAACGGCTTCGACTGCAACCGATTCCGCTTCTGCGGTTTCAGCTACTGCAGTTTCAGCGACGGCGGTTTGTTCTACCGGTGATTCAACGGCTACTTGTTCGACGATTGTTTGCTCAATGGCTACTTGCTCAATAGCCATTGGCTCACGAACGGCTAACGTCTCAACCGCGGCCTGCTCAACCGCGGCTGGCTCAACTGCGGCTGGCTCAACTGCGACTGGCTCGGGAGTAGCTGGCTCGGAAGTGGTCGCTTCGACATCAGCCACGAGAACCGTAATCACTGGCTCGACCTGCACGACTCTGGGCTCTTCAGCCACCGGTGCCGCCGGGGTCGTTACTAACTCTGCGGCGGTCGATACCGTCGCTTCTGCGATGGCAACCCCCGAAACCGAATCGTGCAGTGCCTGCCTTTGTGCGAGCTTATCACGATGAAGATCACCGTTTAGCTTGGCCTTTTCTTGTCGACGCTTCTCGCGTTTAAGCTTCTTCTTTAGCTCGCGTTCGATGATGTACGCTGGCTTCTCAGCAGTTCCTTCGTCGTTCGACTCTTGGAAGTAAGAATTAACAATATCAGACGCATCCTTATCAACTTCTGGCGTATACGCCCCTTCAACCATTGACCCCATGGGTAACTACTTATCTCTTCTCTTGTACTAAAAAACGGTAACCAACTCAGTTTTGAGGAGAAGAAACGAAGACGGCGCGGCAAGCCACACCCACCCGACCAAACCCACCAGTATAGTCCACCCATTTTGGGTAGCCCCGGTCGGGTTCGTGCTAGCGAACCGATCAAGTTGAAAACCGAACTTTTAGAACTGTCTCTTCCCTCTAAGCACAAGAAGGGAAGGTCCAAAACGCTACGCGGTTGCTGAGAGATTCCAATCAAAACTCGCCAGGCTACCGACAACGATCACCGACAACAATCTATAACTGCTGTGCCCGCGAATCACCCAAGAGCAGAATGCGACCAATACTTCTTTGCTATTTCCCTTTCGAATCTAAACGAGAAGAAAATTATGCAAAGGGGCAAACTGCTTGATATTCCCAAGAATTCTCCGATTCGCTCCGATTTGAGGACACCTCGCGCTGAACGCCGCCAACTTAACCCTCCCCAAACGCCGTTTTGGCCAGAAGCAGCCCGTGATAGCGTCGCTGGGGAGGGGAGACGTATAGTTTTACCGTGGCAATCGAAATCGGACTTGCATTAACACCACAATCGCAAGCATTGCGAGCATGTAAAGTGAGAATCCGCTCCAGAACAGCACCCCGTCCAATGGGGCTTGGTCCCGATTCGCTACAAAAGTCGAATACGAAATCATCATCACGAACAGAGCGGTGGCGAGTGCAATGCCGTTCATTATCATTCGTGTATACGCCAACGATTCCCCCCGTCTGGCTCCTGCTAACCAATAATTGCGATTGGGTATGTTGATCAGGCCGCTTGGGAATAACGATATCACCATCCCCATCAAAACCATAAACCAAGACAATCCAATCTCAAGCCCCGCCAGCAACATCGTTGCTTGTTCCTTGGGCTTGAAGTTACCCGGTTGGCCCTTGGCATCGAAATGGGTTGCCACTTGTTCGGGTAATTGCTCGTAGTAATGCCAATGCAGCGTTAGCCCGATCATGTTCACCACGACCAGCGTTGCCAGAAAACACCAACCCAGGGCACGCGTGGTCAACATGATTAGTCCACTTCCCCAAGTTGTTGCCTGAGTCGTCGTAACACACGCGAACGATGCTGCCTAACCGTGGCTTTGCTCATTTGCAACTCCTCCGCCACTTGATCGACTCCGATCCCATCGACCGTCGTTCTCCAAAACGCTTGCCACGATCTGGCTTCGAATTCACTACGAACCTGCTTCATCGCTCGGTGGACTAAAGATCGATACTCGATCTGTTCGGACTCGTCTCCCCCATCGAGCGTCTCGGGTACGTTTTCGGAATAAATCATGGCAGTGCTCCCTCCGCGTGCCTCGGGAGCTTTTGAGTGCCGTCGAAATGCATCGATCATCTTGTGCCGAGCCAGCGACCATAGCCACGCTCGAAAGCTACCACTCGTTCCAGTCGGTTGATATCGTTCGATCGATCGGGAGACAGCAAAGAAAATCTCCTGCGTGAGATCTGGAATGTCCTGAACCATGACCCCTTGTCGCCGCAGCCAAAAGTGAACGAGTGGCCCGTACAAGCTCACCAGCTCGGTCCATGCAGCCCCATCCTCCTGGCGGATGCGAGCGATCAGGCTCTGGTTGGTCGTGCTCGATGGGGACATGAAAGAGGTCCTAGAGATGCTGTCACACACGTTTCGATTTCATTATTGTCGGATTTTCCTGTTAACATAGAGCATCTGAGGAAAGAAAAATGACAGAGAAACGTTGCCCACCCGCTGAACAAATCAAAGCCTATCTGGCAGGACTGCTCGAACCAGAGGGCTACGACGCTCTCTCCCAACACCTTCTCGATTGCCAAGATTGCGAGCAAACCATCATTTCCCTCGAAGCGGAACCCGATACGCTGGTCGAGATTCTCAAGCAGCCTCATGCCGCAAATCTGCCCGAGATCCATCTCTCCGCCTCGTTGCCTCAACCTCAGCCTCAATCACCGGAGGATTCGGCATCTGCCCACCCTCGAAACGGTCTTCCCAAACAACTCGGCCAATACGAACTGCTCTCTTTGCTCGGAAGCGGCGGAATGGGAGCCGTTTACCTGGCTCGCCATCAAAGCCTTGATAAGCAAGTCGCGTTGAAGCTGCTCCCTGCACTTCCCTCCCAAAACGCCGAGTTCGTAGCCCGCTTTCAACGAGAGATGCGAGCCGCTGGCAAGCTCGACGCACCGGCAATCGTTCGAACCACGGACGCTGGCCAGCAAGACGGTATTCATTACATGGTGATGGATGTGATCGACGGTCTCAATTTGAGTCATATCGCGAAAGCAGAGGGTAAACTCGCGATCGGTGACGCTTGCGAACTCATCAAGCAAGCTGCCATCGGCCTCGCCCATGCGCATGAGAAAGGAATCGTGCACCGCGATGTGAAACCCTCGAACTTGATGCTCGATGGCCAAGGTCAAGTCCGCATTCTCGACTTTGGGCTCGCTCAGATGAGCTTTTGGGAATCGGGAACCGCCGAGATCACCACGGTGGGACAGTTGATGGGAACCCTCGACTACATGGCGCCCGAACAAGCGGAACTGGGCGGAGCGGTCGATTACCGCGCGGATTTGTACTCCCTCGGAGCCACGTTGTTCCGATTGCTTACGGGGCGAGCCCCACTCGCTGCGGCCCCCAATCTGACACCTCTCGAAAAACTACGGTTGCTGGCCACGCACAAACCTCCTCGCTTGCGATCATTGCGCCCCGATGCACCGAATGAGCTAGGGGATATCGTGGATGGGATGCTGTCACGAGAGCCCTCGCAACGGCCAGCCAGTGCCATTCATGCAGCAGAGTTATTGGAACCCTATACAGTCGACGCGGATCTCGTGAGCCTGCTTCAGCGAGCGAAAGACAATCCGATTCAAGAGGATTCTGCATTTGCCTGGAGTCCCCTGTGGCACCAGGATCATTCTGGGAACCCGTCGAGCCCTCAGAGCGAAACGAAAGCCGGCCGATCGCGATTCGGTGGGTGGGGGAAATGGATCGCGGCAGCATGTTTCGGTGGTTTAGTTTTCGGAGGGATTCTTTTTATTCTTGAAACTAGCAGAGGGCAATTGGTCATCGATTCCGAAGCGAACGTCCAAGTCCGCTTGGTGAGCGTCGACGATTCTGGGAGCAAGACCGATATCGACGATTTGCAAATTATGCCGGGCACCAAGGCAACTCGATTGCGAAGTGGAAAGTACGAGATCATTCTCGAGGGGGCTAGCGATTCGTTTGTGGTTCACAACGGATCGTTTTCGATTCGAAACGGCGAGGTGGTGGTCGCGACGGTAACGAAGAAAGATTCTGCGGCTGCAGGCGACAAGCCAACGGTGGAAGCTGTCCCTCCCTCTCCATCCGATCCTCGTCTCGATGGGATCGTCTATGAGGGAAAGTCTTTGCGAAAGTTGCTAGAAACAATTCGTTACGAACGCAGTATCTCGGAACTGGAGAAAGCCATATCCGCATTTGATGGGATTGCTGACCCTTCTGTCGATGATTTAGTCTCTCCTCCCATGACAGATCTAATGCTAAGAGAACCCACGCTTTTCAGCTATTCCGCCTATATGCTTTATCGGTGTAATCCTGATCGATTTGTAGAACGTCTGGCTGACGCTCTTGATAGCAATCCTGAAATTGTCGAGACGTCTGACATTCTACGTTCATTACCAACAGCGATATATTTTCCTCGTTCCATGGTCAAACAGCCATTCGAAAGGCTTTATCCGTATTTAGAACGATCTATTCAATCTACAGACCCATACCAACGGCTTAGTGTAGCCTTTCAATTACGAGATCTGGTTTACGACTCGGGGCAAAACATAGTTCCGAAGGAATTTCAAGCGAAGATCCTTAGCATTTTAAGTAATTCTGAAGGACTAAACAACGAGAGTTTTTGGTTTCGCGTGGCAAACCCGTTGGGTGAGACATTTAGCTCCCCCACTCCCTTTGGCGAATTGCTCGTGAGCGAAGTAACGCAACGTGCTCTCGCGACTCTCTCTGCGTCCGAGTTTTCGAAAGAAGAGGTTGCGTTGGCGCTTTTGATCTTGAGAAAGATGATCGAAGACGGACACAGCCTTTCTGCCGAACAAACATTGACGCTTGCTGATAGCATTACTCCTCTACTCCGGATTTCAACCCAGACCCTTCCAGTCGTTGATGTCTACTCGTTTCCAAACAATTGTTTATTGCCCAAATGGATTGAGGGAGTCCTATCCGCTTCCGATATCGTCGCTCATACTAAATTGGACGGACAGAAACAAAGGAATGTTCGCGTTGATCACACGATTTTAACGCTCAATTTGATCGACTCCGCCAAGATGCAAGAGCAGATGAAGCCCCAATTGACCAGATTGATGGAAGAACTTAATGCAACCCGACTCTTCGATCCAAGGCTCGGTAGCAAGGTTAAACAGAGAGCCGGCATGCGATGGGAAATGATTGCAGCCGACAATCCTGATGAAAATCAACTTCTTCAACTGCGGCAACTAGTTTATGGCCAGGTAGCTACCATGCTCGGTCAGGATAAAACAGAAATATTCGCTCGATTTGAAACCAAGCAAAAAGTGGATTTGGATTACGAGATTCAAAAGTGCGTCGAGCGCTTTCGATTTGGAGATTCAGGCTGGCTAGACGAATTGAAATCGCTCTACGAGAAAAATTCAGACTTGCAGATTTCTGAACTGCTCGAGGAAATACTAATCAAAAATGGAAACCGTGCCTATCTCGAGAGTGGACCCGGTTATTCCCATATCGAATTCCTGGCGAAAGTGACAGGCAATCAATTTCCTGCGAGTTTGGCGAGGGTCGCCAATGAGTTGAATTCCGATGCAAGGGAAGTCCTGTTTGATACGTTTAACTACTCGATTTCAACGGAGTTTCGTTGGGACGATCCTGCGTCGATGGAAGTGCTTCTGAAGTGGTCTGACGAGCAACTTATTCATCGGGACGATATCCTCTCGACTCCAGAATTACGAGCGCTGACTGATATGCTATTTTCCATCGTTTTGGCTAAACCCCACGTTACCCCGGAGTGTCAACAAATGGTTCTTGATAGGCTAGAGACCTATCGAGGCTTGACTGTCGAAAAATTCTGGTTGTTGGCTGCTGCCAATGAAGACTTCTTTCGTATAAAGCCCAATACGTCAGGACGAATTTTCAAGAATAATATACCTATGAGGTTAGCCATACTTCGCAAGGCAGTGTCTTTGCTAGCCGCAGAGGGAATGAGCGAGTCGCTTCGCTGTCACGCTTGGGCCGTAATCTCAAACTACGCTGAGTACACTAAGCAGTTGTCACCAAAGGACCGTGAGGAGTTGTCACAACTAATTCTCTCCACATTGACTAGGGCATCAAATAATCCCGACGACTGTTTCCGATTGGTACCGATCGATGAAGCATTCCGTAGATTTTCGCAAGCCTACTTTGGTCCCGCTAAAACAGGGACGGCTTCCCTGCGGCCAATGGGAAGAGCGGTGCAAGATTTGAAACAGGGAGACACGTCAAATCTCCTTGTTGATGCATACGCCAACGAACTGATGTTGGTTCTGGCCTTTCTTCTGAGACAAACCTCAGATGAAGACTATTCGTTATCGAAGGAGTTCAACGAGTTGATTCTGAGCCTTCATGAGTTCTGCGATCATCGTGGCATGGATGTCAATCATGGCGCGACATGGGTTGCAAACGAGCAAAGTCGTCGTCGCAATGACGCATTTTTTTTCAACAACGATGAAGAGACAAATCGAGCGGTAATCAGTCACCTCGTATACGTACAAACCGGAGTACTGCTAGGTAAGAACTTTGATGAGTTAGTCAATCGACCGACAGTGCTTTATCAGCAAGAAATGCAACGCAAAGCACGCTTCATCCAACCGGGTGATACCCTATCGATTCATTACAGGAGAGCCTCACGCGGGACAGTGCAGCCACCGGTTATCCAAGCGGGAACGCGCACGCCTGTTGTTGGATTTCCGTACGTCGTGGACCGTGAAGGGATGATTGACGTGCAGGATATAGGCAAAATCGACACGACCGATTGCGACCTGGACATGCTGAAAACGAAGATCGAGGAAAAGATTAGGGAGTTAAAGGGAACTGCTTTTGAAGTATCTCTTGTTAGCTTGTCCTTTCTGCTGCGGCACTACGAACCGCTCGAGCTGAGAAACGTCACCGGTGGGCAAACGAACGCCAAGCAATAAGGCGATCGAAAAAATCGTTTAACCGCATGGGCAACGCCCAACGCCGTAGCGGATTTTTTTTCTGGAAAAACTGGGGTTTTCTTGACAATGCATAGATGAGAAAAGCTGGACCCCCCCATTAATCAATCTGACAACACATCAGCTTGAAAGGAGTCCAGCTATGTCAATTGGTGTTCGAAAATCGTCAGTGGATCGCAGTTCTGCTTCTAACTCGACGGAAGAGGTTGGTCGCAATCAGACCGACCAAGTCAACCTACTTAAGGATAGTCTAGAATGGATTCTTGTACCAGAGATGTTCCAGGGCATGCAACGCCATGGAAATAGCCGCTGGAATCCTGTTCATTTTGTCGGACTGGTAGTGTTAGCTTCTGTATGTGAGGGAAAGCAATTGACCGAAGCATTTAAGAAAGCTAAGTCGGTCGCGTTAGATTTCTTTGGATCTTTGGCCATCCATACGTATCAAGGAATGATGCGAGCTCTTGTCAGTAATCACAAGGAATTAGTTTCAAGATTGTGGAGTCGACTACAGACACTCATGGAACAAACCGCACCAGCATGCTTTCGTATTGGTCGCTGGTGCCCACTGGCGGTAGATGGTTCACGATTCTCGACGCGTCGATCACGTGGCAATGAACACGCCTTTTCTGCCAAGAACTATGGTAAGGGGCGTGCTGCGAAGTCGCGTCAGCATTGGAAGAACAAGAACAAGCGAAGTAAGAAACTTGCCACACTTAAACCGCAAATTTGGCTTACGTTGATTTGGCATATGGGTCTTAAATTACCGTGGTGCTGGAAAAAAGGCGCATCCAATTCCAGTGAAAGACATCACATGATGGACATGCTGAAATCTATGAATTTCCCAGAAAATACACTGTTTTGCTGTGATGCGGGATTTGTTGGGTACGAGTTGTGGAGTGCGATCATCAATTCCGGCAATAGCTTCTTGCTCAGAGTTGGCGGTAATGTCCGACTGCTTAAAAAACTTGCGAAGATCAGTGGTAGAACGGACATGGTGTGGGTTTGGCCACGCGAGGCGATGAAACGCAATCAGCCAGCTATCGCGTTGCGTTTGATCACCATCCATGATGGTCGAGGTACCATGTACTTGGTGACTAACGTTTTAAACGAACGACAGTTGTCTATGAAAATGATTCGACAGCTATATCCACTTCGTTGGGGGATTGAACTGCACTTCCGAGCCACGAAGCAAACCTTCGAACGAGGAACGCTCCGAAGTCTCAATTCCGACAACTGTCTGGTGGAACTAGACTGGTCACTCATCGCATTAACGATGGTTCAGTTGATTGCCATTCGCGAGCAAGTGAAGCTAGACATTCCTCCGGAACACACAAGTATAGCTCGAGCACTTAAAGCAGTGCGTTTCGCATTGTTCACAAGACACTCGAAATCAGCGAGCCTCACTCCGTTCAACGACGAACTGAGCAACGCCGTATTGGATGGTTACATTCGTAAGGGATCAAAACAGGGACGCTACCGACCCAACAAGAAGAAAAAACCAAGCGCGACGAAACCGGTCCTCACCTACGCAACAACGGAGCAAAAACACAGATATGCAGAGCTCAGCCAAGCAGCCTAAAAATCCGCTACGGCGTTGGGCAACGCCCTGCGATGAGGCTTCCAGGGGCGGTCCATGACAAAACTCCCAATGATAGTCATCTGAGCAATGCGGAGCGTTCCGGGTTAGAACGCTTTAGCGCAGCCCGTTGGGCATGCGGTTAAACGACGGGCAACGCCCTGCGTTGGGGCTTCAAAGGGCGGTCTATAACAACAGTCTCAGTGGATGGGTACCTGACCGGCGCGGAGCGTACCGGGTTAGAACGCTTTAACGCAGCCCGTTGGGCATGCGGTTAAACGATGGGCAACGCCCTGCGTTGGGGCTTCAAAGGGCGGTCTATAACAACAGTCTCAGTGGATGGGTACCTGAGCGGCGCGGAGCGTACCGGGTTAGAAAGCTTTAACGCAGCCCGTTGGGCATGCGGTTAAACGATTTGGATCGCCCTGCGTTGAGGCTCGCTTTGCTGCGGTGCTGGCCGAATCGGAGCAAGCCGAGCGGGATTGCGTGTTGGATAGTGAGATTACCGGCTAAGCTGATGGGCGATTGATTCGTTGACGCCCTATATGATTGGACAAACGTCAAACCAAGCTCGCCCTTGTTCGTGCATCCATTCGGCACTTTGCACCGGGCCCCATAATCCGGCTTCATAGGGGTGTAAGGTCGGCGCAGCGGGGCTCTTCCATGCTGCAATAATGGGGTCGATTATCCTCCAAGCTTGTTCGACTTCGTCACTCCGGGCGAAAAGACCTGGATCGCCTAGCAACGCATCCAACAACAATCGCTGATAGGCGTCAGGCAGTTCTTTGCCGCTAGAATCAAAACGGAAATCAAGCTCGCTCAATCGAAGCTTCATGTCGGAGTCTGGCACTTTGGACTGAAAGTGCAATTGCATGCCTTCAGCAGGTTGGATCTGAATCACCAAGCGATTGGCATCGGGTCTACAGGATTTCTCATTTCCAAATAGCATATGAGGCGGTTCGCGAAACTGAATCACGATTTGCGTGGTGCGACACGACATACCTTTGCCGCTCCGCAGATAAAACGGAACCCCTCTCCATCTCCAGTTGTCCAAATAGAACTTGAGGGCCGCAAAGGTCTCCGTTTGGCTATCGTCGGGAATTCCCTCTTCGTCTTGATACCCAAAGTATTGTCCGCGAACTCCGTTCTGCGCAAAGTCGCTACCCTTGTAGGGTCGGATGGCTTGAAGAACCTTGACCTTTTCGTCCCGGACAAACTCGCCCGTGTAACGTACGGGAGCTTCCATGGCAGTCATCATCATCAATTGGAAGATGTGGTTCTGAAACATGTCTCGCAAAATGCCCGACTTGTCATAGTACCCACCGCGACGCCCTACCTTGACCTCTTCAGCGACTGTGATCTGAACGTGATCGATGTAGTTCCTATTCCACAACGGTTCGAATATTGTGTTGCTAAACCGCAGCGCGAGCATGTTTTGCACGGTCTCTTTGCCGAGGTAATGATCAATGCGATAGATCTGATCCTCTCGGAACGTTTGATGAATCTCTACATTGAGCCTTTGGGCCGATTGCAGATCGGTCCCGAAGGGCTTTTCGATAACGACACGACGTGCACCGCGATCATCAACATTCAAGCCCGCTTTGCCGAGTTGCGAAATCGCATGTGCGTATAGCTGGGGCATCGTCGAAAGATAGTAGACACGATCGGTCTCTAATCCCGATTCCACCTCGTTAAGGAATTGTGCGAGCTGGTGAAAGTCCCGTTCGTTTTCAATATCGCCTGCATGATAGAAGACTTGCTCCGCAAACCCTTGCCAAGCGTTGTGATCAAAGTCCTCTTTGACATACTTTTCTGTCGTCTGAGCAAGCTGTTCTCGCCACTGTTCCGACGTAAAAGGACTACGCGATACGCCGACGATTCGCGTCGGCTTGGGCAATCTACCTCGACAATACTGGCGATAAAGTGCGGGGATGAGCTTTCGGCTAGTTAGATCGCCGGAAGCTCCAAAAATCACCATGGTATGAGACATTGTTTTACCGTTTAGTAGAGGCGAAAACCAAGGCGTTTCTCAATGGAATCAAAAAGCGAGGTTCTTGCTTGCTGGATGTTGCGTACCTCCAGACTATCTACGTTCTGGTTTGGATTCTGCATGAACGTGTTTAATAGCACTTCGGTAGAAGGATAAAGTTCAATAACCTTAACCACGTAAAACACTGATCGTCTTCGATCAGGAACGGCGACCGCTTGTCCCGGCTTGGTAGAGAATACCCCGTCCATGAATTGACCGTCCACAGGCTGCAACGGATCGACGCGGCTAATCCCGTCCCCTTGATATTGAGGACTTAATCGCATCAGCATCGGGTGCAAACGATCCATTGCAGTGAACGGAACGGGTTCTACAACAAGCTTCTTTTCTTCGTCGGTCGTCAGTGCATCTTCGAGCGATCCGGTGCTCGCACGAGTAGCTAGCTCCTTCGCTTTGCTCTCGGCGAGCTTGATGGCTTGTTGAAGCTTCCAGACCTCCGTCACTTGCTCACGTGCTGCTTCAAAGGATGGCACAACCGGCCCCTCGACCTTTGTCTTCCAGAATGCAAAACGATTCCCTCCAGGAGCATCCGATGCGGAGGTAAGGGGTACAAACTCAGCACCGGGGCCTTGAGTTGCGTTGATATACAAGGAGACAGGGATGGGCTGCCCTCGCATGCCTTGGCTGACAGATGATTGGCCAATGGGAGTCAATTGAACGGTGTCGGAATCGACCAATCCCGTGGTGCCGTAGTCGAGCCCTAGTTCGTCTGCGAGTTTCTTCAAGTCCGGTCGAACGGGCATTTCGAACCCTCGGAGCCGCTCCTCTTGCGCTCGTTGATATCCCTCTAGATCGTTGTTGTAGAGAGTCATAACATCGATCACTTCTTGCATTTTTTCATCGATAATGCTGAGCGCCTTGGGAGTAGCCAATTCGCGAGCAAGCTCGTCTCTAACTTCATCAAAAGTCTTGGTTCGCATAGGAACAGCGACCGCTTCGGCTTCTTTCTCTTCTGTTTGTGGGACATCGGCATCGCCGATCTGCAAGCCTTGCTCGACTTGCGTGCCCTGCTCAACAGGGGTCGAAACCGCTTCCTGTTCGAGGCTGGCCTCTCCTTGAGTTGCATTCCCTGAGGCAGCCTCTGCGGTAACCTCTTGAACGGTCGCAACAGGGGGGGCGTCGGTAGCAGTTGTGGCGGATTCCTGGCGAAGCGGGTTTCCCAGTTCCGTTTGTGTATCACCTTCTTGATAGGAGACCAAACGCACGGCGTTGTCGCGTACTGGGGATTGTCGTACTGGCGCACGGGATTGCTTGTCTTCTCCGCCGTTTCCGTCCCCTCCTGTGACAGGTGGTTCGGTTGCTGGCGGTTCGGTTGCCGGCGGTTCGGTTGCTGGTGGATCGACGGTGGGGGGGGGAGCGACTGACTCGGTAGCGGGAGGCGTTTCTACTAGTGGTTCCGTAGCCTGGGTAGTGGCTTCTGAGATGGGTTCGTTGGTGGTAGCTGGTTCGGTAGCTGGTGTTTGTGGTAGCTCGATTGGCTCTTGGTATTGCTTTTCAGCGACACGCTTTTCATATGCGGCACGTAATACTTCTTCTGAAATTTTAGCCATTTCCGCTTGGACGACTGCCTCGGTGTCGATGGTCACGAACTCGATGTCCGCTTTCGGGGCCGTCATGAATGCGGGGGCTGATTCGAGCAGATTGGCATTCCGAATGATTTCCTTACCTTCGGCGTATAGATCCTTTAGCTCTTTATCCGTGGGTGATACGGTAACTCCGTCCAAGAAATCTTTGACGTAGACCGGATAGGCCTGGATCTTTGCTGTCCGATTTAATTGTAGGAACTCACGCCAACTTCTCGAGGGAGACAGCAATATGGGCTCCGCAATCAGCCGGGAATCTCTCAGGTCCTGGAACACCAGACCAGCATTTGTGAGACGCAGCATATGCTGATAAGCGAGCTCATCCTTCATGATCCGGTTAAACATCGACATCGACATTCGTCGGTCGGTCGAGCGCTTCATAAGGGTGACGATCGTTTCTCCACTCAATTTCCCGTTTACAAATTTTTCTAAAAAAACTTTTACGGAATTATCGTCGAACTGAATACCAAGGTTCTCGGCCTCGGTTATCAGCATTCTTCGGAATGCAGCAGATCTGAGATCCAAGCCTGGCGTGATCCCGAGACTCTGCATGTCGGGCCGAAAATCCGGAACTTGGGGTATTCCACCCTTTTGGATCACCTCTCTGGCCAATTCGCTCAAAAAGCGATTGGCAACTTGCAGGTCTAATTCATCTTTTTGTGCCTGTTCATAGCGAATTGCCCCACCTCGCCAGGAGGCGATCACCGGATTGGGGCCTCCCCCGCCGCCGGATCGCCCCTGCATACTCTCGAACATTGGTGCGATAACAAAGGCAAACATGGCCAGGAGGACAGCCGCGGCCATCAAAATGCGTTGGTTCTTTCGAAAAATTTCAAACGGACTTGCCATACCGGGGTATATCCTACTGGTCGCTACGAAAAATCGATTATCCCTAAAGGAATCTTGGGTTGATGGATTGTAGGGTTTCCAGGTTCTGATGCAATTGCACCCACGGCAAATGAGCCGGGGGGGCTTGACAAGTGCTACGAACTCAGGCCAAAACCCCTTTTGTAGGGGCTGACAAACGCTACGTCACTCGTCAGCTATATTCTTTGTTTGAAACCACAACAATAGCATCGTTAAGTATGGGCGAGAAGAAATCCCTGGTCATCGTCGAGTCTCCAGCCAAAGCAAAGACGATTGCGAAATATCTGGGTAGTGGTTTCCAGGTCGAGGCGTCCATCGGTCACATCCGAGATCTCCCCGGCGGGGCGAAAGAGGTCCCCGCTGAATATAAAGGTAAACCCTGGGCCTCCCTAGGCGTCAACGTCGACGAAGGCTTTGAGCCCCTCTATGTGATCCCCTCGGACAAGAAAAAACACATAACTTTTCTGAAATCCGCACTGAAAGATGCGAAAGATCTCTACCTGGCGACGGACGAAGACCGCGAGGGAGAGGCTATTTCGTGGCACCTGAAAGAAGTGCTGAAGCCGAAAGTCCCGGTTCACCGCATGGTGTTCCATGAAATCACCAAAGAAGCGATTCAGACCGCGCTGCAGTCGACTCGCGCCATCGATGATGGCCTGGTTAAAGCCCAGGAAACCAGACGGATTCTGGACCGTCTTTATGGCTACGACGTTTCTCCGCTACTGTGGAAAAAAGTTCGCCCCGGACTGTCGGCAGGTCGTGTCCAAAGCGTTGCCGTACGCTTGATTGTTCAGCGAGAACGGGAGCGAATTGCGTTTCGATCCGCCACCTATTTCGACCTCGAAGCCATGCTTAGGACCAATCAAGGGGAGTCATTCGTCGCGACTTTGGTCAGCGTCAACGAACGCAAGATCCCTGCAGGCAAGGATTTCGATCCCGCAACGGGGCGGCTCAAGGACGAGCGGATGCTCCTCCTCGACGAAGCCCAAGCGACCTCGCTCAGAGATCGACTCCAAAAAGCTAGCTTTCAAGTTCTCAGTGTTGAGGTAAAGCCGTACACCGAGCGTCCCAAGGCCCCCTTCACCACGAGCACCATGCAGCAGGAAGCCAACCGTAAACTCGGCCTTACTGCCAAGGATACGATGCGGCTCGCCCAAAGCCTCTACGAAAACGGTTACATCACCTACATGCGTACCGACTCGACGACCTTGTCTAAAGAAGCAGTCAACGCTGCACGGGATCTGGTGCGATCGCAATACGGAGAGGCGTTCCTCTACGCTTCGGAACGCACCTACGCCACCAAAGTCAAAAACGCTCAGGAAGCTCACGAGGCGATTCGCCCTGCCGGTCATCCGTTCAAATTACCGGAAGCTCTACGTGGTGAACTCAGCTACGACCAATTCCGCTTGTTCGATCTGATCTGGAAACGCACGATCGCCTCGCAAATGGCCGACGCACGAAAGCGAAGAGTCGTGGCAACAATCCAAGCAGATGATGCCATTTTTCAAGCCACTGGAACCACGATCGAGTTCGAGGGCTTTCTGCGTGCCTACGTCGAGGGGAGCGATGACCCCGCTGCGGAGTTAGCCGAAAAAGAACGCTTGTTGCCAGCCATGAAGTCGGACGATCAACTCGATCTCAAGCAATTGGACTTCTTGTCACACACCACCCAACCGCCAGCGCGATTTACCGAAGCCTCACTTACCCAGGGACTCGAAGAGCGAGGCATTGGGCGACCTAGTACATACGCATCGATTATCGATACGATTCTTCGGCGCGACTACGTGTTCAAAAAGGGTAACGCATTGGTCCCGAGCTGGACTGCGTTTGCGGTGATTCGTTTGATGGAGGAGCATTTCGCATCGCTGGTCGACTATCAATTCACCGCTGAGATGGAAGATTACCTCGATCAAATCAGCCGGAATGAGCGTGAGAACTTGGCCTATCTGCAAGAGTTCTACTTTGGCAATGACGCGGTCGAAGAGAATTTGGCACCAGGTGGTGTCGGATTAAAGCCATTGTTGGAGCAAAAGGTAGCTGAGATCGATCCTCGGATCGCATGTTCTTATCCTTTGATTGATACCGATAAAACGGTCGCGACACGTACTGATCCTATCATGGTTCGCGTGGGGCGTTACGGCCCTTATATCGAGCGTGGAGAGCAACGCGCCAGCATTCCCGACAGCATGGCACCTGACGAGCTGACGGTTGCTGTGGCAGAGGAGCTGCTGCAAAAGCAACAGATTAGCGAAGAGCCACTCGGTTATCATCCAGAGAATCAAAAGCCCATTTACATCAAGCAAGGTCGCTTTGGTCCGTATGTCCAGATGGGCTTGCCTGACGACGAAGAGAAGAAGAACGCTTCCCTTCTTCGGGGCATGGCTCCCGAGTCGCTCGATTTGGCGACTGCGGTGCAGTTGCTTTCTCTGCCGAGAACGCTCGGGGTTCATCCGGAATCGGGAGAGCCTATCGTTGCCACGCAAGGCCGCTTCGGTCCGTTCCTTAAGCACGGAACCGAATCGAGATCGCTCCCACCGGAGGTTAGTTTGCTAACCGTCTCTTTAGAAGAGGCGATTACGATCCTGGCCCAACCCAAAGCGGCAGGCAGAGGTCGAGGCGTTGCAGCAGCACCATTAAAAACGTTCGAGGAATCGCCGGTAACGGGCAAGAAGATCGAACTGCGAGATGGCCGGTACGGCTTGTATGTCACCGATGGTGAAACCAATGCATCGCTGCCGAAGGATGCGAGTGGTGAGGACTTGACGATGGAGCAAGCGCTCGAATTGCTCGCTGCTCGCGCGGCAGCTGGACCTTCGAAGAAAAAGAAGGCAAAGGCGGCTAAGAAGGCAACCAAAAAGGCCACGAAAGCAGCCAAGAAGTCTGCTCCGAAAAAGACCGCGACCAAAAAGGCTGCCGCGAAAAAGAAGACAGCGAAAAAGACGGACGCCGATGAGGAGTGATCCGGCTTGACTACGCCAAGCACCGTCTTCGGTGCATCACATCGTTTAACCGCGTGCCCAACGGGCCGCGCTGGAGCGTTCTAACCCGGACGGCATTGCGCTGTTCAGGTGACTTTCACTGGGAGTGTTGTTACCGGCTGCTCCTGAAAGCGTTAACGCAGGGTGATGCCCATGCGGTTAAACGACTCAGGATGTCGGTGCAATAGCTTGCTTGTAGTTTTGAGTTACTCTGGAGGTCGCGTCAGCGGGAACATGCGATCGAATCGATGCCCACCATGGAAGATCCCAATACAGACACCTGCTGCTAGGCCCAACGCACCCATGATCCACCACTCTTTTGCATGGGGAGAACGAAGGAATTCATCCCAAAAGATAACGATTCCTAGCATGCTCGCTAGAAAATACATACCACATGCCCACCAGCAAATCGGTTCGCCAAATACCTGCTTACGAACATCACCTCTGGCGATCAAGAAATGAATCAGTTTTGCTACCGCAAACAACCCTATAGTGACAAAAGCGATATCTGCGATCACCGAAAATAGACTGCTCATAGTTTCCAATCGACGGCAATTTAAAGTAGGTCTGAACAGTAATTAAAGCCAAAAATCGAGCGAGTTAATCTCTAGTCATTATCATTTTCAGGACTGTCTGAAGCTGCGAGAGCGTTAGCAAAATCTCGCCGTTAGTTTCTGCGTATCAAGTCGTTTTGTGTTTACATCATCACAAGGAATAATGGAATTGTGCAGATTTGTTCTTGAGAGTCAACGATTTTGCTTGTTGTGGGGTAAGCCAGAATCGAAATGATCGGCTCGTAGAGAGTGTTTACTGCCCGAAGCTGTCCGTCTTCAAAAGCAAGAGGAAGAAAAAACGCGGAGGCGCAGAGTTTGGAGCCGATAGCGACCTTTGCGCTCTCCGCGACTCTGCGTTTTAATCACTTGCTTAAGATACCTATGGCATTTTACTAAGGCCAGCAGCACCTACCGTCCTTTACGTGGGGGACTAACGCATTATCGCCGTATGGTTGCACCGACTGGCTCTTTTTGACGGGCCGATATCACCGCGGGATGGGGCTCGTGGCTTCGCCAAGGCTTTGGTCTGAGACTGACCAGAAGAGACGTTGACTCGGCAGCGGTTGAGCGGGCGGAAAAGTCGGTGCTCGTACGTTAGGGGCGTGGTTGAGAAGCTGCGAATGTGCCCAGTTCTGAGATTGTGGAATATCAGTAGATCCAACGATAGGGACTATATTGCTGGCAACCGAAACTCGATTCCCTCGAGGTAACTTAAGAATGGATGTTAAATGCGGATACTGACTCAACTCCCTGAGGTGACTGACCAAGATACGTCGGACCTCGAGAATGGCGCGTGGTTGGCGGTGAATGTCTTGGTGCTTGGATTCGACCATGATTTCACTTTCCACATCCGGCATCATGGCACTCTCCACCGTAACCAAACCATCGCTAGGTACGGGCTCGCCAAACCAACTTGATTTGGAAACGACTCCGATAATGTTGTGATAGTGAACCCAAGGGGCGCGCGGCGAGCGAAGCATGGCTGGAAAGATCGGTGACTCGGGACTGAGCGAATCGATGCTCGTCGTGGTCGTTAAGAGTTCCGTGCTAATAAAGACGCCCGGGTTTTGCCTAACAACAGAATTGGCAATATCCGTGATGCTATTAGGAAGCTTGATAAGCTTTCGACCGAGCCATCGAGTGGTATTGTTGGCATATTCGCTACCACGGTGTGGTGTTCCAATCGTAACAACACGCTTGATCGATGGATTGGGGCGAAAGAACAAAACATTCTGCAGCCTTTGGATCTCAGCTTCATCACCCTTCACCTCTTCAAAGGGCTTGTCGCTAAGTGCCGACCATAATTCGTTACCACTGTCGATAGTCTGCATTCGCGAAAGCAGGCCCCCCATACTGTGTCCTACCATGACAATGTTGTCCATGACAGGATACCTGTTGTTGGGATCGAGGGTCTGTTTCAATTGATGAAGATCGCTTCGTAGCTGCGTAGCGCTGACCCAAAAGGGTTGTCCTGTTGGATATTGATAGAACCAGAATTGGTAATTCTTTCTCAGCTCGTCAAAGGACCTGAGATCATTGAACATAGGCATCCATGTCATGGGGCTAGACCACAGTCCGTGAACCATGAGAACTGGGACTCGATTGGGATCAAAGGGTTCCAGCATATAGATACCCCGGAGTTTGTCGGTTTTGCTCGGATCTAGTAGCCCAAGCGTGCTGTTTGTTTGCTCACGAAACTTGGGGTTGTCGAGGAAGTAGGCCAGAGGGGTACTGAGATCGGTTTGCAAAGGAACTAATCGCGAGTTCAAGTTGATATCGGTAGAGTCGAGCGGATCATAAAGCTCCAGCACGCAGGGGTAGCGATGATTGCTCCCCCCACCAGTGAGAACGGTTGCGTCTGTAACGCGCACAAGGGCCGTCACTGGAAACGACAACCCCTCGGGGTAATATCTCTCGGTCGGATTAGCACCCGAGTGTGGTTTACGAACGGCGATCATGGGGACACCAATCCCGTAGGTTACATTGTTCGCCTCGAGACCTTGGACCTTGTAGTCACTGCAAAATTTGAGCTCGTGGAAATCCTCGTCTTGCCATGCTCCGCGAGCGATGACGTCGACATCATAGTCTTGTTTCGCGGTATGAATCCTGTAGACCCGACCCGGCCGAAAATCGCCTTGTGTGCTGAGAAGTCTCAGAAGTGCTTCGAGCGAAACGTTGTAGACATCACAGGCCCCACGGAACTGCGGGTCGTAGGGGTTTCTTGAGATGTCGAGGTCAGGGCAGAAGAGATAAAGATAGGCGTTGGTGACGGCGATGTTGTAAGCATCCAGAGCTTCTCCTCGCTTGCCCGACGTTTCCGCTCGACGACCTATGATATAAGCCAGTTCCGAGGTGGCATAAATCTTCTCGGCACCTTTTTCGTCGATCGCGATTTCCTGCAGTTTGGTTAGGCACTCCGCGGGATTCTTCGTTGACAAATCGGCTAACGCGTAGTGCCGGAGCAGAGTCATCGTTCGCGGGGTAACCTGAGGACCTGACCTAGAGGTTAACTGGAGCGTGTCGGTTAACGGATTGGACGGGATGGGCCTGACCAAGGCATACTTCGGTGCGGCACAACCGATCGTTATGCAAAAAAATGCGACCAGGACGAATAGCCAGCCCGCACCATGATTGCGAGATCGACCATAGCATCTCATACCAGCCACCGCTCTCGCAGTGACTCGTTCGATCGGCTCGATCGAGGCAAAAGATGAAAAGGGATCTGGCATCGGGATTCATATGGCAAAGTAGAAACGATCAGCAAACTGGGTAGTACAGAAAAACAGCACATAGAAGCAACAGCAGTTGCGATGCTAGCATTGCAGCAGAGGCGGCCTAGCCTGACGAAAGTTAAGTGGTCCGTTGGGGCGAGTGAGTTGTCGACCGCAAAGTTTGCCCGTGAGTTTTCTGCCTTACTTGGCGACTAGGAACACAGCCAGGGAACCGCGACGGCGAACGAGGTCGTAAACTCGTAGTGCCTCGCCTGCTTGAACGTCTCGATCTGGATCGATGATGATGGGGACGTCGTTTCGGACCTTGATCAGGGCTTCGACACGATCGATCAATTGCTCAACGGAGGAGATGTCTTGGTTTTGCAGCTTGTACGCAACCCCGCCCGCTTCGGACGTATTGATTTTGATGACTACATCATTGAAGTCGCTCATGGTCGGAGGAGGAGGTTCGTCAGAATTGGAGCCGGCCGCACTAAGATCCGGAGGGGTGGCGGCAGCACTCGGCAACTGTTTTTCTAGCTTTTGAAATGATGATGTTGTCAAAAAGAAGATGAGCAATAGAAACACGACATCGATCATGGGAGTCATCATCGAATCGACGTTGGGGCGTTCCGAAGAGTGGCCGTATACCGTTCTCATCGAGAATCCTCATCGTAAACGGCGAAGACAACATCGTTGTTTCCCAGAACGCTGCAAATCTTGAGCAGCGCACCGATCGCGTCATAGGGAGCCTTTCGATCCGTGCGAATCCGAACGCGAACAAAGCGTTTCTCTTCTGTGTTCTTTTCCTGCAAAGCTCTGCGTACTTGATCCAAAACATAATCCTGAGCACCCAGGCGATACTCTCCCGCCTCCGTAACTTGGACCGTGAAAATAGATCGCTCTGGGACCTCCACCAAGCCCGTCGTTGCCACGGGGAGAGCAAGCGGTAGGAAATTCTCTTGTTTCGCTAGGTGGCTACTCACCAAAAAAAATATGATCAGCAGAAAGGTCACATCAATCATGGGGGTCATGCTGATGCTTACCCGTTTTGTTCCTCGGTAAGTTGGAACCTTCATGTTAACGCTTCTCGACTCGACGCATGAGCCACGCCCCAATCGCGACAAGAACGGCGTTCGCGAGCCACATGCTGGCTGGGGGCCAGGCACCCTTCTTGCACATCTCTAGTGACAAACCGAGAATCGGATAGTAGATCAATAGGATTGGGATAAAGCATAGGCCAAACGTCCACCAATAGTCAGCGTTCTTGAGAAGGATTGCCATGGGAACACCCATCCAAACGAATGCCAAACATCCAAAACCGAGTGCCCAGCGTCGCATCGGTTCTGATTTCAAGCGAGCCATCTTTACCTCGTTGGCCCGCAATTCGGATTTGGTTTCTTGCAGTTGTGGAGCTTGCAAAGAAACATAACGCCCAGTTCCGAGATGAAAGGACATTTCCGTTGCCAGGTGTTCTCTCCGCCTTTCGTTGAGCTCCACCAGTCGTTTTAGTTCCTCAGGAATCTCCATCATAGAGTAAGTCGACGGGCTCGTGTCGATGCCACTGCTCTTCGAGGCTTGGATGAGTGGTAATTCGAACGTTTCGGCAAAGGTGTGCCATTTACGTCCCGTACCGAGTTCGAACATTGCGTCCACCAACTCAATCGTGAGAATATCGCGATTAGGATCGACCGATATTTTGGCACGCTCTGCATGGATTGTCGACAACTGGTTCGAGGCAGAGGAAAACATCCAGATCGTAGGTTTGAGCAGCCAACGGTCTTCGATATCCTGGACGTGGATAACCAGCCCTTTCTCGGAATTGTAGTGTTTCTGGGATTCGAGTCGCTTGTACATGACCTGTTCCAAGCTTCGAAGTCCGACTTGCTGAATCCCTTTCCTGGCCCACGAGAACCCTTGATCCTGAACCCATACAGCAGGAAAGCTAATCAGTAGTCCCACGACCCAAATGGGCCGAAAAACTCTCATGGGGGATACGCCGGCAGACTTGATGGCAACAATCTCGTTTTCAGCCGAGATCCTGCCGTAGATGCAGCAAACCGCGAAAAGAAGGGTCGCCGGCAAACAAAACTGCAGGGCCATGATCAGGATGTAGGGGAGCAGTTTGACGATCGATAGATAAGAGATCCCTTGGCCCACCATTTCCTTGCCGATCAGAATCAGGCTGATCAATGTGGTCATGACGGTCAAAGCGACCGCGAAGACTTTCATGACGTCGCACAAGACGTATCGAGTAAATTTGCCGGGAATCATCTAGAGAGCTTAGCAATTCCCGCTTCGGAAACCGACCCCAGTTTTGGAGAGGTGGCCGGTTGTTACAGAGCGATTGGGGTTGGCAATTACCAGTACAGGTTACCCATGCTGAAACTAGAAAAACAAAAACACCGCAGTCGTGTCAAAACCTGCCGAAGGTCCTCTCCCTCCTCCAGCAACTCCCGAAACAACTGCGGTGTAATGTTTGTAAAAGGACAAGCTATCAACACTCACACACACACGGTCGACATCCATCCCTTATGCTTGCAAATAGTTGCATGTTCCGTGCCGTGGGGGAAATGCTTTCAAGACGGCTTAATTCCAAGATCGTTCTGGAGTCGTTAATGGCTATTTGGACGCCACAGAAAGGCACTTCAGCCACGCTTATGGCCTATAAATTCTTTTTGTTTTGCGGCCAGTTGCTCACCGGCCTAAGAGGCAGGTCATTCCGTGGAAGATTGTTGCTTGCAAACGAGGCTAGCTGTTTTGGTGGTTGCCTGATTATTGGGCAGGTTGTTTTTTGGCAGACGACGTGGTCCGCATCTGCCTGGCCTCACGAAACATTGGAATCCCGTCAGGGACGGGCGGGGGTACATCCCAAGGAATGATGTCCCAAGGAATGATGAAGGGCGTGGAGCACGAACACGCTCTTCGTTTCTCAGAGAGTGCAGAGTGCCACCAGGACCGCAGTTCGATCTGGACTCCAGCGGATGCATTTTGTAAGAACCAGGGGTAGTTTGCCTCTGTCCACCATGTTATCCAGGTTCTTCAAGCTTCATGTCCTCCGTCGACCAACGAATCCGCCAAGTCGCCATAGTCATGCAGTCGCTTGATTCGTCGACCGCGAAGAGCCTTCTCTCTCAGCTTCCGCCTGATCTGGCCAAGTCGGTCAAGCAGATGATGACCAAACTCGGGACGGTACCGAGCCGCGAGCGATCTCTCGCATTTGAAAGTTTAGAGGGACTGCTCGGTGCCATGATGGGAGAGGAAGAAGCAGAGCTGGCACCGGCGGAATCCCCCGCCTCGGCCGTGCTCGCCAATTCCCGCTCATCAGTAGACCGTGTCGAGCTTAGCTCCGCCGGTTCGCCCCACTCGCAACAGCACTTATCGCACGCGGGGGATTCCCAACAAAAGAACGAAGCCGAAACTCCGTGGTTGTCCTGGGATCCGGCAACGCTAGCGACCTATCTGGCCAATGAACGTCCTGCTGTTATCGCGACGGTCATCAACCAATTTTCCCCCGAGCGAGCCAAGTCACTTTTAGATCATTTGCCTATTCAGGTTGCCAGTTCCACTCTGGTCGCACTGCCCCATTTAGCCTTGTCGGACCCAACCATTCTCCATGACATATTGGCCGAGGTAGACCGGAAGCTTCCTAAATCCCAGCCTGTTCTCAAGACCGTTACCGTTGCTGGCATTTCCAAGCTGGAAGCCATTATCGCGCAATTCGGTGAAACACAACGCGTGGCATGGCTCGAATCGATCGCGACTGAGAACCAAGAGGTCGCCATGCAGCTTGGATGGATGCCAAAGCAGGTACCGAAGCCCAGCACAAATCCCAACCTGAGGATCCCGTCCATGTCGGAATCCTCTCCCGTTCCCTCGGTCGCTCCCATCCCAAAAGATGGCCCAGGGACAAATGAAATGGCATCGCCCCTGGAGAACGAACAGACTTCTCTGGGGTCACCGCGAGCTCCGGTCATGGGCCAGCCCTCTTCGGCCGAAGTGGATATCTTCGAGGAGACGGTTGCTATTCCGATCGAACGTTATCGGACAGCGATCGTCACTCCCACCGTGACCGATGCCGATAGGATCTCCAAGCAGATTGAGCGGATTCGGTCTCTTGCCTTGAACGATCTGGTCACCTTGCTTCATTCCAGCGATCGCAATGACGTCATCACGATGCTCAAAGGGGCGGACGAGTCGACTCGAAAGCGCGCCGAACAAATCGTTGCACCGCAAGATCTAAAGCGATTTCTGCAATTGCTAAAAGGACCGACTCCTAGTTCTGACGAGGTCCTAAAGTCGGTTGAGTCCATTGTGAAGCAACTCGACAAACTTATCGCTTCGGGCAGGATCGCACCGCTCGCTACCTCGTCCATTTTCGTTGCAGCTTAAGGAATAATCTATGGCCGTGGTATTCAAATCAAGAGCCGTGATTCCAGGTGCTAACACGACGCAGGCGGAGGTTTTCAATTGGGAGGATGTTACCACCCGCGCGAAAGAGTACCTCGACACGGTCCGGCAACAAGCGCAGCAGTTGCTCCAAGAAAGCCAAGCGGAATGCGATCGCATTCGAAACCAAGCTAAGCAAGAGGGACTGTCGGGTAGCCAATCTCAAATTCAGGCTATGGCACAACAAAAAGCCCAGGAGATCGCGGCCGATACTCTGCGTCAAACGACCGATGGTGTTCAGCATTTTTGTGAAGAGTTAGAAGCCGCTACAACGCAGTGGCTCCGCCAATGGCAGCATGAGACGATCACGCTCGCCATTGCTATTGCTGAGAAAATTCTCGTTCGTCAAATGGAAACTGATGCAACCATCCTTCTCGATTGGATTCAAGATTCGGTCAGAATGGTCTCCGGGCAAAGAAACATTACACTCCGATTGCACCCAGAAGATGCAGAGCGACTGTCGGATACCCTGACCCAAATGATTGAAGCCTGTGGTCCCAATGGACAGATCAAGGTTACTGAGGATATCGAGGTCGGTCGGTTTGGCGTCATCCTGCAAACCGATGATACGACCATCGATCGGACTATGAAAACTCAACTCCGAAGATTGATGGAGGAGCTGCAGTAATGCGAGACTCCTTTCCACCACTTATCGATCGTAAACACTGGAGCCAAACAATACGACGCGTTGTTCCTTTTGGTGTGACGGGCAAAGTGCGGAGTATTCGCGGTACGACCATTGTCGTCGATGGATTGCCTGTCCCGGTCGGGGCCTTGGTCCACGTGCATCGACGTCAGCAAGAATCGATGCAAGCCGAGGTGATTGGGTTCGACAACGGCAAGACTCTTCTTGCTCCGCTCGACAACTGGGATGGCGTTAGCCCGGGTGACCGCGTCGAGCTTTCACAAACCTATCGTTCCGTCACGGTCAGCCCGAACATTATCGGGCGAGTCTTGGATGCAACTGGTCAACCGATGGACGATCTCGGCCCGCTCGGGTTCGGTCGCAAGATGCCTTGTGATGCACCGCCTGTTCCCGCTTTACAACGGCCGCCAATCGATAAAATTCTGCCAACCCAAGTCCGCGCGATTGACATGTTCTTGACGTTGGGCTGCGGGCAGCGGATGGGGATCTTTGCAGGCTCGGGGGTTGGGAAGAGTACGATCCTGGGGATGTTGGCACGAGGAACGCAGGCCGATCATGTGGTCATCGCCTTGATCGGAGAGCGGGGCCGCGAAGTCCGCGAGTTTCTCGATCGCGATCTTGGTGAAGAAGGCCGTGCCAAAAGTGTTACCGTAGTTGCGACCAGCGATCAACCAGCACCAAAACGTATCTTGGCCGCCAAGACGGCAACTGCCATCGCGGAGTCTCTGAGAGATGAAGGCAAAAACGTATTGCTCCTCATGGATTCCGTTACTCGCTTCGCGATGGCGCAGCGTGAAGTCGGTTTAGCAGCCGGCGAGGTACCGACCACACGAGGATACCCACCGAGCGTGTTTGCTATGTTGCCGCAGTTAGTGGAGCGGTCCGGTATCAGCCAACGAGGCAGCATTACCGCCTTGTACACCGTTCTGGTCGAGGGGGATGACACCAACGAGCCGATCAGCGATACCCTGCGTGGTTTGCTGGACGGTCACATTCATCTTTCGCGAAGTATAGCTGCCAGAGGACGCTATCCGGCCATCGACATCTTACCCAGTTTGAGTCGTCTCCAATCCCACTTGATTACTCCAGAGCATCGGGCCGCCGCAGATCAGATTCGTTCTCTGATGGCCATTTACAAAGAGAATGAAGATCTCATCAACATCGGTGCCTACACGCGAGGAAGCAATGCTCAGATCGACCGAGCCATCCAGATGAGAACGCTCATCGAAACCTATTTGGCCCAGGGACAACGCGAGCTTGTCTCTTGGGAACAGTCCCTCGCTGGCCTGTTGGCATTGGCGACACAGGCCGCTCAACAGCCGGCACCACCGGCTGCAAACGGAGCCAGCGCTGTTGCCCCTCAAACCTCCCCGCCTTTGGGGCGAGCCGCTTAGTAACCGCCTTTCAGGAATGAAGAATCATGGCAAAGTTTCGATTAGCGACGTTACTACGCCTTAGGGAGCGAGAGCGAGATAACGCGTCGAAAGACGTTCAAGATGCCGTGCGTGCCATCGAGAAGATCGAGGTCGCCAAGCAGGATTTATTGGTACAAAACGAACAGATGAACGCGATTCGCAAGCAATCAAGTCATGGCAACGTGGAAATGAGGCAATTGCTGGACGCCCAAAGATTCCAAATGCTAATTTTGGGTCAGGTGCAACAATTGGATCAAACTTTGGGAGAGTTGAACCAAGAATTGCAACGCCGGGAGCTCAGACTGCTTCGATGCCAGCAGAACGTCAAGTCTCTCGAAAAGCTCAAAGAACATCGTCAAATCGAGGAAGAGATGCTGCTCTGGAGCAAACAACAAGAGCGGACCGACGAGTGGGCCAGTGTTCGGTTTGCGGCCACCATTCAATCCGATGATTCTTGCCAGCCCAATGAGACAGGGCCGACCTAGAGCCTAAACGTTCATCCGAAAAGGGGAGTTGATGATGCAAAAAATATTGCAAGCATTCCTGTGGCTATGTACCGCACTGCTGCTGGGTCAGTTCGCCATTTTGACGATGGCCTCTGCAAAGGGGCACTTCAACAAGGACACGGTAACCTACATCGTTGCTTTGCTTAGTGGTATTGATATCAAAAGCCAGCGGATTGGGGCTGCGATTCGCGACGCCAAGGCGGCCCCGGTCCCCACCGAAGAGCAAGTCCTGGAGGCCAATAGTAAACTGTCGTTGGACACAGACAATAAGATGGCTAGCTTAATTAGGTTGGAACGGGATCTTCAAGAACGCGCTCGAATGTTGGACAAAGAGAAGGAGCGTTTGGATGGGCTAGTAGCCGAGTACAAGCGAGCCGTCAAGGAGAATGAAGAGACTACGGAATCAGAAAGCCTTCGAAAGGTTTCTGAGATTATTCAGGCGTTGGATCCCTCAGAAGCGAAAGTTCAGCTAACAAAGATGCTCGAAAGAGACAAGAAAGACGATGTTATCTCGATCTTGACCGGCATGGATGCCGAAAAACAAAAGAAGATCCTGGCAGAATTTACCGATGACAAAGACCGCGAGGATCTGGCTAAGATTCTTGAAGAAATTCGAGCTCGTGGTAGTACGCTTCCCGTTCCGGCCCCGGCTTCTGGACCATAAATGTCCTCGTGAAGCTGGAGTGAGAGCACGGTGGGCGTGCCATGCTTGCTCCGGGGGAAACGATGACAACCGACAGCCGAATCAATCCAAGTCAATCCTTCATTGCCGCGAGAAGGTTGCTTCGATCCAACTCCGATCGGCCAGGGTTAGGGTTCCCTGAGGAGTTGCTAAACCTAGCAATGGTCTCAGATTCGAGGACGTCAGAGGTTGCGGCCATGCCTCCCTCAGCCTCGCCCGCCACCCCTGAGCCATCACGAACCGAGAACTCGCGTGATGCGACTGCCGACAATGAGCGAGAGCCAGAAGCGGAGCAACAACCGCTCGTCCCGCTAACGGTCGCCTTGCCTCAGCAAGCCATTCCGATGGAGAACGTACCAACAAACCTTCGAAGACAAGGTACCGCAGGCGATCCATCTGAACGTAGTCCGAATGCGCCCGAGAGTTTAGCTGGCGAGATTCAACGCATCCCCAACGAACAACTCACTTCCGCCAACTCGGCACCGAACAGAACGCCAACTTCCTCGCGTGAGGCTGTTGAGACGGCCTCCGCGTCAACTCCTCGTGAGACATGGAACAGTGACTTCCGAGACACTCCAGCAGCACCTATGTCTAGGCTCGCAGAAGAAGTAATCCAGAGGCCCAGGGATGAGCTACAAAATACCGAGACCATGTTCAGGCCTGCTTCGGAGTTAGCGAATAATCTAAAGCCCGAAGCCAATGCGCAGGCTGTATCCACGAGCAACGTAGCTGTTGAGAGACGCGACAATCGGTCGGAGATTTCACCGGCTCAAGAAGCGATCGCCCTTGCTGCCGAATCCCCCGTCCTCAAGACAGAAGTAGCAGACAAATCGGGCGACAATAGCCAGAACACCCGAGAGCAACAGCCAGCCCAGAACAGTCGCTCTCGACGCCTCAGCAGGCAGGAACGAATTCGAGACGAGCGTTCGCAGGATGGAATAGTCGATCGAACAAACGCTAACAGGAGCGGTAGAGAGGAGCCCAGCGAATCCTCGTCCTCGCTTCCATCCGTCCGAGATGGTTCATCGCCGACCGTTAGCTCGCAGCAAGCGTCTGTTGTCAGCTCATCAACCCCATCGAGTTTTTCGGAGGCCGCATTTACGGTCGCGGGGCAGTCCTCCGCCCCTGCTCCATCTGGAGCCGCTGTTAGCAATGGAGCTGGCTCTGATGCCCTTCGTGCCTCTGTTGCGGGAGCTGCGGTCAGCGTTTCAGATTCGCTCGGAACGGACCAAGCTAACTCACAACCAGTCGGTTTTCATACCGGCAGGGGAGAAACCCGTTACGCCAACGGGCAGACTTTTGGTCGCACCGAGGGGGCAACTGGCAGCGATACCCTTTCCCGATATCAGCAAAACAAGCTCGTGCAGCGAGTTCTCAAAGGTCTGGAGCAATTGAGCTCGGGTGGCGGGCAGGTTAAGCTACGGCTTCATCCACCGGAGTTGGGGACGCTTCAGATGACCTTGAAGATCGAAGCAAACGTGATGTCCGTTCGACTGGAGGTAGAAAACAGCCTAGCCAAGGATGCGCTCTTCAACAATCTTCAGAGCTTGCGGGATCGATTGAGCGAACAAGGAATGACGATCGATCGATTCGACGTCGAGGTGACTACCGATTCCCAATCAGGAGCTAGCAGCGCGTTTAGCCAAGCAGAGTCAAATGGCCAATCGCGTCGTGAAAGGCCGGAAAGTCGATTCGCCATCTATAACGACAATCTCTTGCCTCCGGAAAACGCGGAGGACGGCAAGCCGGCTATGACATGGTTTAGGACTACGGGCCAGCTGGACTTATCGGTATAACTTAAGCACCATCGGGAGGGAGAAAACGCTCTCCTATTCGGTCCTTGAGCTATGCATGAATGACTCCGCAACCTAAGAATTCTTCCTCAACCAATCGAGCGATCTCTCGATCCCTGGCCCAAACTCTCGACGATGGGACGTGGCGTTCTTACGAGGGCCCGAAAACGGAGCAGCTCAAGAAGTGGATTTCTGAATCCCACAATGCCGAACACGTTCGCTTGTGTAGTTCCGGTACCTTTGCGGTCGAACTCGCTCTTCGCGGATTCAAGCTAAAAGCGGACGACGAGGTGATCCTGTCGTCCTATGACTACCCGGGTAACTTTCGAAGCATTGAGGATTGCGGTGCGAAAATTGTTCTTTGCGAACCTGCCGCCAACAAAGGATGGGTTCTAACTACAGACGTTCTCAATGCTGTTGCGACTCCTCAATGCCGAGGACTGGTGGTAAGTCATCTCCACGGACAATTGGCACCTATGAAGTCGATCATGAATTGGGCTTCGGAGCGAGGAATATGGGTCGTTGAGGATGCTTGCCAAGTGCACGGGGCAACCGTCGATGGTAAGCCTGCTGGCTCGTGGGGGCACATGGGGGTTTTTAGTTTCGGCGGCAGCAAATTGGTCTCCGCCGGACGTGGTGGAGTGGTGATTACGAACGATTCCTTGTTTGCACAACGCATGGGTGTTTATTGCGATCGAGGCAATAATGCTTTTCCTTTTTCGGAAGTTCAAGCCGCGTTGGTCTTACCGCAATACGAAGGGCTTGCGAACGATCATAAGGCACGACTCGGTGCCGCTGAGCGAATACTACACAGAGCATCTTCATGTCCGTGGCTTCAAATCCCCGAACCGTATTGCTCACCGGATCGCGAAGGGAATTCTCCAGCTTTCTACAAGCTGGGGCTTTTGATCAAGGGCCTAGAGCATGCCAGCTCAGATGTTGCACAGGCTGAGATCTCAAATGGGTTGCGCGATCGAATGTTGCGAGCCATGCTAGAAAAAGGTCTCGAGGTAGGGCCTGGATTTCGAGGGTTTGCATCGAGGTCACCAAAACGATATCGAGCGATCGGGCCGCTTCATCAATGTGAGGATCTCGCGGCCAGAACGATTCTATTGCATCACAGCATGCTAGTGGATCCAGAATCGGGCGAAGACAACAGTGGTCGCGTTATCGAGTTTCTGAATCACCTCACCCCCGAATCGCTTTCCTAAGGAGTTAGGACATTGAGGCTATTGATTACCAACGACGATGGTTACGACGCAGACGGTTTGCAGAACCTTATTGAGATATTGTCGGTAGAGCATGATTGCTTTGTCGTAGCGCCCGATCAAGGCCGGAGTTGCTGCGGCCATTCGGTCACCAATGCTTCCGAGTTGGAGGTGACTCGAAAACAGGACAATCACTGGACTGTGAGCGGCACCCCAGCGGACTGCGTTCGCATAGGTCTCGTCGTTCTTGGATTAAAGCCTGACTGGGTTCTGTCGGGAGTCAACCATGGTGGCAACTTAGGCATCGATACGTTGTACAGCGGAACCGTCGCGGCTGCGAGGGAAGCTACCATCCTGGGGTTTAAATCGATTGCTTTGTCTCAGTATATGCGTCGAGATATCAGCAAGAATTGGAGAACAACGGCGCATCGTGCGGAACGTGTGCTAGGCCATCTTTGGGAAAAGCCCTTGGCGGAGGGATTCTTCTGGAACCTAAATCTTCCTGCTCTGGAGCCTGAGGATCCGAGCGAAATACCTATCGCCTACTGCCCGCTTGAACTCGGTCCCCTCCCGATCTCCTATCAGGCTGACAATCCGACGGATGATGCCAGGAGTCTTATTGAAACCACTAAGCATTTGTATCAGAGCAACTACCAAGCACGACCGCGTCAAGAAGGCTCAGACGTGCATTTGTGCTTTTCCGGACATGCGGTCATTACGCGTTTGCAAGCGTTCGGATTCTGTCCAGAAGGTTGTTAGGGTACAAGACTCAGGAGTACTTTATGCCAGCGATCTATGAACACTATTGCAACGTAAAGCCGACGAATATCGATCAACTTGGGCATGTCAACAACCTCGTTTATCTCAGCTGGATGATCGATGCCGCTGTCGCGCACTCTAAGGTGCAAGGTTGGTCACAAAAGGAGTATCAACAGATCGGCTTTGGATGGGTCGTTCGATCGCACAACATTGAATACTTGCAGCCGGCCTTCCTGGAGAACGAGATTGTCGTCAGGACTTGGGTTTCGGACTTTCGTCGTATACGGTCCACTCGTCAGTACAGAATCGTGCGGCGAGGCGACGGAGTGCTTTTAGCAACCGCCAGTACCGATTGGGTTTGGGTCTCCTACACTACTTGGCAACCAGGCCGCATCCCTGAACAAGTTGTAAAGTCATTCGAGGTGGTTTCCGACAGTATGCCCTAAGAGATGAACGGCTGGCACAATATCGTTTTAGCAAGGCTTAGGGGTCGATGTAGCATATAGGCCAGTTCGACACCGGAGCTAGCTGTTTGGCTTGCCAGCGAGATTTGACAAAGACCATCGCTTGCGAAAAGGGAACTTGATGGAGCCTTAAGTCTTGAGGCAGTCGCCACTCTTTTTCCACCCGCCAATCACGCCCTTTCTTGCCTGAGAGTTGAGTATCATCGTAAGGCTGTGCAAAAATGAGTTCCTCGGGATCAAGATCTCGCAGCTCATTTCGTTTTCTGTAAAGGACCGGGCGGCAACCTGCTGCTTCAAGCCATCTTTTTGAAACCATCAATCCGTAGGGTTCCCAATCCCAACGAGCCAGATGGGACTCAAAGGATCGGGCTGCAAGCAGCTCAGAGATTTCGCGCGCGGTAAACGAAATCGTCGGTACAGCTCCGGTTTTCAGATGCGAGGTAGCGACAATCCGCTTGGTCTCAAGAATACGTTGCAAGGATTGAAATGCCGTGGGAGATTGTTGCCATGGCTGAATCAGAAACTCGTCATAAAACTGGGCAGCGGATTGATCTGGCCACGCCCCCTGTCTCGCGCGCGTACAGTGAATTAGGTAGTTTCCAGTGGACGACACGAGATGCTCATAAGACAGGATCGGTGCGACCGTGTACGGTGGAGACCGCTTGCAGAGACACGAGACATTTTCGTTGCGGGGCCTTTCGGTGTTGGAGGTACAGATGCTCCAACCTACTGCCCCACGCCCCATTCGGTCTCGAATCCAATCCAATTTTCTGGTGGCGGAGCGGGAAATCGGTTGAACAGGCACCGAATGAACAGCAGGCACCGAGTAGGCCGGCACCGAGTAGGCCAGAAAAAGGGAGCCAACCGGGAATTCCTTGGCATCGAGTCTCAGATCGACCAGTTTCGCGATCTTGCCTGTGGGGTTTATGTCCAGTACGAACAGATAGCTTGAGAGGGCAAAGACGAACCGATCTAGAAACGGCAGTGCATTCAGTTTCGCGAGGTTTGTATCGGCATAGCGATGCACGATCAAGTGATTCACGCTCTGTATAGTTGTTGAGTCGGATTGCTTTGGCGAATCAAAAGATTTGGTGGTGGATGTCGAAACGGGAATGGAAGTGACCTCGATATACGCTGACTTGGTGCGAGAGCATGCGTTACGGATAGCACTCGCGTAGGGGGTGTCCATCGCGAAAAGCACCGCTGCGTTTTCACGTCTCGCAAACGACAGTGCCGACAGCAGTGCATTCTGCCAGGACTCCGTCGCGAATGCAGTCTGAGAAAGATGGGAGGAAACAATGCCAACAATGGGTCGTTTTAGTTGATCCAGTCCTTGGTTGCTGACTTTGACGCTACCCAGCCAATTTTCAATCTGTACGGCCCAGGGGATGTCCACTGTTCCGAGGTCACAGAGCTCGGCATCTCGGGTCATAGACCTTTGGTGGGGGGAAGAAGGAAATACCTTATCTCTTTTCGACATGGGACGCATGTTGGGGCGTTTCAGCCTGGAATGTCTCGGTACAGTCGGGTAGCAACGGCAAAGTAGCGTTGATCAGATTGTAATTCATCTACGTCGCGTAGGGGCACCGGCATGGACAAGGAATGGTGTATAATCAGGCTGTCCCCGAACGGATTGGGTTTGCAAATCCAATCCTCGGGTCAGAGTAAAAGATAGATGATTTCACAACTAAGAAAGGGTGTACAAGTGGCTTGGCAAACTAGTGGAAAGATTGTTGTACCGTTCGATTTCTCCGCTCCTTCGCATACGGCGATCGACAAGGCGATCGAGATTGCTCAATCTGCGGACAAGGTGCACGTTCTCCACGTTCTCGCGCCTTTTGTGCCTCTGGCACCTGAGGGAATCCCCATCGAATGGGTGGACGAAGAGAAACGCGTGGCTCATGCACTGGAAATCCTTCAAAAGGAACTCAGTGAGAAACGCTATGAGGGGGTAACCCACGAAGTGTTGGTGGGAGATGCGGGGACAGTGGTTGCAGAGCGGGCAGAATCGCTACCTGCCGAGCTGATCGTCATTCCATCGCACGGCAGGAGTGGCTTGACCAGGATGTTGCTGGGTAGCGTGGCCGAGAGGGTCCTGCGGCTAGCAAAATGCCCAGTGTTGGTGCTCAAGCTTTAGTCCTGCCAATATACCTACCCAGGCTGGAGATACACCCAGCTACCAATCGGCACGATCCCTTCAGTTCGTTAGCCGACGCTCGTGTCGGCAGCATCCAGATAATTAACGGCGGGTAGGTTGCCCAGTTCCGTTGGCGTGATAGGGCCGAGTCGTTCCGGGAATCGCTCGTTTGGTTTGGTCCATCGAGCGATCTGGGATTGGTGCAGGAATAGGTTCAAATTGCCCACGAGGGATCACCATCGGCTGCATTTGAGGTCTTGGTTGGGAGATGACCGGTTGCTCATCCTGTAACAGAATGGAATAGTTGGGGATTGCAGAGGAATGCGAGGCAGAAAAGTCGTGACTGTGTGTTGAGTGCGGATAAGCTGACGCATAACCATTTGAGTGTTGGGTGTAGCTCGGTTCAGGTCTTTGGAAACGACTGGGTGGTGGAGCGGTAGGCTCACCGTAGAATGTTGAGAACCCCGCAGTTGCCACTCTGGAGCGACCTTGTCCGCACTGCTGGTCTGGGCAGGAATGGTAGCCATCGCTGAACCCGATCCCATGGAAACGGCCAAAGTAGTTTAG
Organism: Brakhagea baltica; assembly: GCF_052161605.1. Lineage (NCBI taxonomy): Bacteria > Pseudomonadati > Planctomycetota > Planctomycetia > Pirellulales > Pirellulaceae > Brakhagea > Brakhagea baltica. The sequence continues at coordinate 5,164,779 of NZ_CP197409.1, forward strand.
CAAGGACGATTTGCCTTGATTTGGCAACTGACCGTAGGAGACATTCGATGCACCCAAGATCATAATCAATCCGCAAGATGCGATGCACAGACGGCTTTTCAATCTCATTATTCGCAACTCCTTTGCCTTTGACCTGATTAGCGGTACCACTGATAAAAGATCGGAGCGAAGAGCCGCCTAGCACCGATTAACCCACTTTTTCCCTACAAACATGCGTTTCTGACTGTCGCTTGTACCGTTCGGGCAATTTGAAAGGTCAAGCTCGATGGACCTCAATATGGGCGTCAAATTTATTGCTATCAAAATTTTTGACTGACATTTTCGTCAGGGTTTACCTAAACCGACTCAACTTCACGAACCGGCAGTTCCGATACTAGCAGCACAACCCGATTTTTTAGCGTTCGCTCAGACAAACTGAGAGGATCGCGCTCAGCCAAAGGGAACGGTGGAAGCGAAATTATGACCGTGTTGCAACGTACGATACGAATGTTTGTTCTGACCGCAATGGCATTTGCCGGTCAGTTGGGCCTGTCTCAAAATGGATACCATCCCGGTGCAATGGAGGTGGCATTCGATCCAGACTGGCAATTGTTTGCTCCTGTCCAACTACAGGACATGGAGGATATTCCAGCCAGAAAGCGAGCCAACACTGGCTTCTATGTCACGTACGATCGCATGCATATGCTCGTAACGAGACCGGAAGCCGTGCAAGGCAATAACGCACTCGATAAGGCTTGGGGAGATCGTTACGATTTCGGATGGTCACGTGAAAAGGGTGGCTGGAATTTTTCGTATATGAATATTCAAGGGCCAAACAAGTTCAATCGCTACGATCAGCGATGGGCGAGTTACCCGTTACCTGAAATTGACGGGGACGATGGGGACCTAATCCTTCAAGCTCCCGAGACGCTCCTTCAGCAATACCGGACCTTCGAGATGCTGGATAGTGTGAACGCCGGGCGGCTCAGAGGTTTCGAAGCCAACAAAACTTGGCGGTTTGAACCCTACCGTTACGGTGGCATTCTCGAACCGATGGTCGGAATCCGATACGCTGGATTCCAGGACTTGTCGATCAGCGATTCTTATTTTGTAAGCGTGGGTAACGTCACCAATCAATTTGGAACCGACATTTCCCAGGAAACGCTAACACGAGAGATAGCCAGGACTGACAACAACATGTTGCTTGGCCAGATTGGTTTCCGGTACACGAAGCCTGTGAGAAGGTGGGTGTTCTCGAACGATGCACGAGTCTTCGCTGGGCATGTCTTTCAAAATCAAGAAAATGTCACAGATGTCTTCAACAACTATTATGGGGCGACCATCGCAGCGGGGGACGATCCTATCCAAGAGTTAGACCGTGATGGTACGACTTTCTCAAGTCGCCGGGACAACGCGACGACGGTTGGTTTCGATATTCGTGCCGAGGCAGCCTACCGAGCCTTCAAGGGTGTAGATCTGCGAGCTGGGTTCCAGATGTTGTACTTTGGCAGAGGTATATGGCGAGGGGCTGCACCTGGCACCGGTGGCAATCAGTTCGCCAACAACCAGCACTTGATCATGCCAGGCTTCACCGCCGGTATCACTTGGAATCGCTAAGATCCTAAGATAGAACACGCAAGTAGAACCAAAAGCTGAGTGGCTCATCGCCTCTCAGCTTTTTTTATGCGCGGACCGTAGTCAGCAATCCTCTTCTAACTCCCGGTTCCGATGAGGTTGTTGGCAACTACGGAAGTTTGTTCACCAATACGACGACATAGGATGTTCGATCTGCCGTCGATGCTCCCAAAACGCAGGGTGTTCCGAGCCCGATGCTTTGGGTTGTTTTGACTACGGTTGAAGTAATGACCGGCCTTTCATTCTCATCCTTACCTTCGTCCTGCAATCGAGACGCTTCGAATTGGATCTTAGCAATAACTCGCGTGTCGTCCTCGGTCAGTGATATTAACAACGACGATCCGACCTGAACATCTCTGTATTGAAACTGAACCCCGGCAGGCGTGGTAGCTTTCCCGGCTACCACGGACGCAACGCGACCAATCTTTACAGAAGATTCGGTAGTATTCGAAACTGATAATCGAATCGTCTCTATGGGAACCAGTTTATCTTCGCGAATAACCTTTAGGATATCAGACTCTGTCGCATCCTCGGGGATGTTGCGGGCAATTTGGTATTCCGATAAGGTCACCATGAAACGCCCCAAGGTGGATTCTGTAGGCTTCAGTGCCAGTGAATCGTTCGCATCAACTTGCGTGCCAGCGAAAAACGATCCAGCGGTAAACATGGCGAACAACACGCCGAGTAAGGTTTTCATGTGCAGCGATCCTTAGAGAGGGGTTTAAGTGTGACTTTTATCCCCTTCAAACTAACCCATCACGCGTCGAATAGCAATCAGCCGCACATCACACACCCTGTTTTGACCAGAGTTGGGGCGCGAGTCGCTAATAACCTCCGAAATGGATCAATTTGCGTTTTTCTGAGAATTTAGCCCAAACCGTGTAATGGTTTACGGTTTTGCCGTGTGTTAACTTTTGGTTGTAGCATCGAGTGCCCCTCAGCAAAAGTCATACTGGTTGTTAGCGTGAATTCCATCCTCAGCGATACTCGAAATAGCTTGTTGCTACGATTGCACAATCAGAGCGATATCGCAGCCTGGGATCAATTCGTTGCCATCTATGAGCCGCTGATTTTCCGACTAGCCCGCTCCAAAGGATTTCAAGAAGCAGATGCGCGTGACATTGTCCAAGAGGTCTTTATCGCCGTTGCGAGAGCCATCCATCGCTGGGAGCCCGAACCATCCAAAGGTCGCTTTCGCGATTGGCTCTTTCGTATAGCCCGAAACATGATGATCAATTTTCTTACGAGGCGAAAACACCAGCCACTTCCTACGGTTGCGAATTGGTCGGAACTATTCGACCTCTATCCCAACACGACCAATAACGATCCAGAAGCCACCAATGAATTCGAACTGGAGTACCGTCGACAATTGTTTTGGATCGCTGCAGACCGTGTGCGAGAACAGGTCAAAGCCAACACTTGGCAAGCCTTTCACTTAACGACGATCGAGAATCAATCTACGGCCAAAGCGGCAAGACAACTTGGGATGAAGGAAGGCAGTGTGCTGGTCGCTAAGTGCCGCGTCTTAACTCGATTGCGAGCTGAAGTCGCTAGCCTCGAGGAGCAAATCAATAGCGACTCTCACCGAGGAGATTCGTAATCCATTATGAAGCCTATTTGCAATCACATCACGGATCAAAAGCTTCGCATTCTTTTGCTGGAACACGAAGAGTCCCTGGAATCCACGCAAATCGCGATGCATGTGGAAACGTGCGAGGATTGTTTAATGCGTCTGACGGAACTTGCCAAGCTGTCATCTTTGGAGCCGGAACTGTCGCACCTTATGGCTGGCTATTCGTCGGCGAGTCCTTCGCCTCCAGCTAGTGGCTCTCCATCCAGGACTCATGACGTGGAAATCGATTCGAGCATGGATAGCGACATTCTAGATCCACCTTCCCATCCTGAAATGCTGGGGCGGCTAGGGCGCTATGAGATCGAACGAAAGATCGGTTCCGGTGGAATGGGAGTCGTGTTCAAAGCGACCGACACCGAACTCAATCGCCCCGTGGCTGTGAAAGTTCTTTTGCCCCATCTCGCGCGAAACGGTGCTGCTCGCCAAAGATTTAGTCGTGAGTCTCGCGCCGCGGCTGCCGTGGTCCATGAGCACGTCGTCGCGATCCACAATGTAGATTCGAATGCTAAGCTACCTTACCTAGTCATGCAATTCGTGTCCGGTGAGTCGCTACAAGCGCGCGTCGATCGAGAAGGCCCGCTTGATGCAGACCGAATCCTACGAATCGGGATTCAAGCCGCCCTGGGGTTGGCAGCCGCTCACGAGCAAGGAATCGTACATCGCGATATCAAGCCAGCCAACATTCTTCTCGAAGACGGGGTGGATCGACTGCTCATCACCGACTTTGGGTTAGCAAGAACCGTGGATGATGCCAGCTTGACCCATACAGGAGTCGTAGCAGGTACTCCGAACTATATGTCCCCTGAACAAGCGAACGGCGATGCGGTAGACTCTCGGAGCGATCTCTTTAGTCTCGGTTCGGTGCTGTATTTTGTTGCGACAGGACATCCTCCGTTTCGGGCAGAGCGAGCTATGGGAGTGCTTCATCGAATATGTAATCAGCCTCATCGTCCCGTCTGGCAAATCAATCATGCGATTCCAGATTCACTTTCCAAGTCGATTGACCGGTTGCTGGAAAAGGATCCCGCCAAACGATTTTCCAGTGCGACTGATGTCGCCGATGCGTTAACTCGCATCTTAAAACAGATGCATAACAGGAGCCCAAGCATAATGGAACGCATGCGATCATGGCAAACGAGACACCAATCCGCCTCGTGGGCTATTGCTGTCCTGGCTCTACTGGTTGTAGGCATATCGATTTTCTATCCAGCGATAGAAAGATATTGGCAATCCGGTTCGCTTTCGGAGTTACAAGAGCAAGTCGTTGTACCCGAACATAGTGAGCTGCCGTCGCAAGAATCAGGATCTGTGGAGTCCCTTGATAATCTCTTCAGTATCGATGAGACAATGCAAGCGCAGGCAGGTAACCGAGAATCGACAAAATCGAAGGAAACGATAGACGATCTTTTCGGGAGTAGCGAACCAACACCTGCGCTGAATCATACCCCTTCACCTTCGGGGGCAGTTATGGAATGGAATCGTGAGGAAGTCGAGTTTCAAGCCGAGCTAAATTCGATTTCGACGAAGCTAAACTCCTTGGAACGTTCTGCTCCCGATATCGAACCAGATGCGTTCGAAACGTTTCGGCAGGAGGTTTCTGCCATTGAACGAGCACTTCAAAGTATCGATCCCGTTAAGAATCAAAACTAGTCTTTTTAAAGGAAACCCGATGATGAGATGGACGAAAAAGTTTGCAGGGCTTTCGAGCCTTGGTGTGGTGTGGCTGACGATGGCTACGTGCGGAATCGGCCAGGAAACCGGGACCAAGAAATATGTATTTACACAAGAAACGATCCCTTTCGGTGTCGACGAGCAAGTAAAGAAGCGAAGCTTGGACGACATAAGAAGCCAGCTCAAAGCGAGCAGCTCGAAACCCACCGCTGCGGATCCGCAAAGCTCTGGCGGGGCTATGGGAGGAATGGGAGGCGGCTATGGTGGCATGGGAGAGGGAGGCTATGGTGGCATGGGGGCCGTTCCCACGGAGAAGCAGTTGCTTGCTCAATTGATTCAGCGTTTAAGGCAGCGGCTCAACACTCCGTCCGATGATCGAGAAAAAACGACCAAGCAGTTGCGAGCGGCATTGCAGCAATACTTTGATGCCGACATGGCAGAGCGCGTGAAAGAGTTTGACAAAGTCAAAGCTCGCGTACAGGAGATGGAGGATAAGTTGCAAAAGCGACTGGATAGCGAGGTCGACATCATCGAGTTGCAGCTCAAACAGATGCTGCACAAAGCAGACGGACTGGACTTTAATATCTCAGGTAGTGGCATGGGTAGGGATGGTGGTTACGGTAGCGGACCGGGTGGCGGTATGGGTATGGGACCGGGTGGCGGTATGGGGCCGGATGGTAGTTATGGAAGTGGCTATGGTGGTGAGGATGGCGGTTATGGAGGTGGCATGGGCGGATACGGCGGCATGGGGATGGGAGGCCCAAGTGCTTCGGCTGCTGACTTTTTTATCGGCTATGACGTTATGTTCGGCCTCACTCGGGTGCAGCGACTAGACTTAAACGAGCTAACCGATGACGATCCACTCAAGCAATACATGGAGTTTGCTAAAGCTGCCGTAAAGGCAAAGCCAGAAACGGACAAGGAGAAATTGAAGCAAATACTGCTCGCCTTTCATAATTTTGAGAGCTTTTTCAAGCATCTACCTAGAAGCGAGAATCGCATGACGGCCGGCGCTCCCCCGCACAGTTGGCGAGTTGCAATCCTTCCCTTGCTGGGCTATGTCGACCTCTACAATGAGTACCAATTCGATCAACCATGGGATAGTGAACAAAATCTGAAGGTAGCTGCCAAGATGCCAGATATTTATAGGTCGACGGCGACGGGATCGCGAGATACCACACCATTCAAGATGCTAGTCGGAGGAGGTGCGTTGGATTCGGGCGTCGCCCCGCCGAGTTTCAGAAATATAACTGACGGAATCTCGAACACCATTGCGTTGATGGCATTCGAGGACGAAGTGGTCTGGACCAAGCCAGAAGATGTCAACTACGGTTCAGTCATGTTCGAGGGGTTACCATCGCGTGCGGCTTCGAAGTTGATCGGTATGGCCGACGGGTTCGTAAGAGAGGAGCCCGACATTAATCCTGCCATGATCACCCGTGCAGGGGGAGAAGTCATAGAGCCAGCACCGAATCGTTAGGTATCACGAAAAAGTAGGTTGGACACTCTTGACGCGCCCGACATTATCTGGGTTTGCGATGAGAGGCGAAATCGGTTGCGTTAAAAATTTTTGCGGTGAAAACCGTCATTCATCGGCAATCGATTTTATTTACTCCGTTTGAAGCTTACAGGATGAGCTGAATTGATGGAATCAACGGTTTAACGCTCTCTTCAAGACATATTTAGTCCCCATTTTGCCTTTAGCTCGGGATTACTTGTGCCTGTCTTCTAATTTTGCGCAGGGCGACGCCGCGGAGAATGTTCCAGGCTGTCAGTTTCAGCATCACGCATAGTTTCACCGCGCGTATGCCTCGCACACGAAGCCGCTCGAGGCCGAGACGGCGTTTTAAGCCGCTGTTAGTTGACTCGATTCCAGATCGCCAACGGTAGCTTTCTCGGAACGCCTCGCTCTGCTCCTGTCGACGACGCTGTGCGGCGCGCGGGGCTTCTATGTCGAATTGAACGCGGCCATTGGCTTGGCCTGTTTCTTTATCCTTTTGGACTCGACAACGTTCAACTAGCGGACAGCCTCGACACAGCACAGGATCCATTTGAGCCCACACCATTTCGTTTTTTTCGTTGTATTTCGTTGACTTCGGTGCATGTCCTGCTGGGCAAGCTTTAACTTCGTTGGTGTCTGTTAAAACGAACTGGTCGTAACCAATCTCATCTGGATCGAATGCTTTTCCACCTGGAACGGGTGACGTCAGCGTCACACCTTTGGATTCAGCAATCGTTACGTTCGTATCGCTGCCATAACTCGCATCAGCGGTCAACTCTTCCGGGAGAATGCCCCGTTTCTTAAGATCATCAAGCCTACCTGCAACGGCATTTGCATCATGACAAACTGCCGTTTCAACTGTTGCCGATGTGATCAGATTTGGTAGCCCTTGATCGTTGAAGGTTTCGCAGATTTGAGCATGATAACCTGGGCCTTTGTTGCCATCGTAAGTCGCATCGACATCGGATGGATTCTGGATGATATTGCCACCAGTTTTCGTACGAACCTCAACTAATTCTTCGCGAACTTCACACTGTTGATCGAAAATCGTTCTAAGATCTGTAAACGTTTTCCATTCTTGAATCGCAGGTGTTTCTGAGAACAGCGACAACACGCTGGCCATGTCTTCTGCAACTTGTTGCAATGCCAGACGGCGTTTCTCCGTAGTGTTGGCGTCGCTGAAAATGCCGCTGTCGGATTGCTTGCAGTAGCGTTTTCGTATCTCTTCAGGGACACGTTCTAACTGATCAACACTGTGTCTGGACAGTTGATGGAAGAACCGCTTCAGGGCAACTCCCATCATTCGACTTCGGCCCAGAACGGCCATGTCGCTTAGTATATGTGTCGAATCCAAACGCTGTTTCTTAATTTTCACTTCCATCGAAGTGAGCAGTGTGTCCGTCACACGCGCAAAGATATCTTCACTAACTTGCTCGTCGCTCTGTAATTTCTGTAGATAACGTTCAATCGTTCGCTGGGCGATGTCGAAACCAGGCTCCAAATTCAATGCGTACTGAATGTCGGATCGAAACAAGATGGCTTCGTGAGTCTGCGGAACGGTCCAGCCATAAAGCTCACGAATCAACAACAAGCCAATGATTGAGTAAAGTTCAACCGACGGCCTCCCCTCGGAGTCACTCATCTTGGAAGCAACTTGCGCGACGGGCATCTGTTCCAGAAGGACCTGTCGAAACAAAGATTGCCAACCGTTTTCAATTTGCTTCCAGCCAGTCTGACTGATCACCCCTTCGAACGGGTCAAACAAACGCCGTTCCGAAGGATTTCTGATGGTTTTCATCGCCGCTCCCTCAAAAAATTACCATCAGCAAACTCTAGCGCCCTAATCCTTAAACTGCTAGATCAAATACCGTCTGTGTGCGGACTTTTGTCGGGCGCGTCACTCTTGTCCGGCCTTTAAAGGCCTTTGATGGCGATAATTCCAAGCCCGGAAAATCGGAATTCCTGGGGCGTGGCCCGGCCTAATTTCCGTGTAGTTGTTAGGCTTGCCAGATGGACAATAGAGGTTACACTTTAGGGGTCGATGGTCGCTTGGTGGAATTGGCAGACACGCCAGACTTAGGATCTGGTGCCGCAAGGCGTCGGGGTTCGACTCCCCGAGTGACCACTTATTTCTTCTCGGTTTTCACGCTGAAAACTGCATTTTCTTAGGGTTTTGGAGAGCAGTAACTCCTCCGAGCAACCACTCGTTTTTCTAGTCCTTACCTTCACTCTGCCGTCGCTTCGTAGAGTGGCAGGTGGCGGTAGTAGACTTCCAGCGATAGCAAATTGAGCGTGGTTACGTACAGACGCCCACCGAACGCTCCCCAAGCATCAGGGACTTCGCCGCCGGGATCCCATGAGCCGAGGTACTCCCCGGATTCGACCTGAGTGCGAATCAACATGGGATAAAGTGCCCCGTACCATCTCTTCCAGCTTTCTCCCCCAGCATGAAAAATCACTTGCGTGGCATAGTACCAGTAATAAGTGTCTCGCAACGGGCTTTGTCGACTGCCCTCGGCAGGTAATCGCTCTAGCAGCCAAGCAACTCCTTTTTGCATTTGCTCGTTGTCGCGACGCCAACCGGTGTACAGCCGGATCAGTAGCCCCACACTCGTCATGACCGGTGTGGGGATGCGTCCATGCTCTGTCGATGGTGTGTTGGCCATCCAGTTATAACGATAAAGATAGGGAGCCTCCCTCGCCTGCGAATTGTTGATCCACTTATTGAGCCCCGCGTAAGTCTTTTGCGGGACGTTCAAGCCCGACAGTTCGGCACTCTTCAATGCCATCATGACCCAGCCGGTGACGCTGGTGTCGGAACCGATTCTTGGGGTGTAACGCCAACCTCCTCCCTCGGGATCCTGCGAATCGACTAGAAAATCTATGGCACGCTGGGCCGCATTTTTCACCGACTCATCTTGGGTCATGCCGTACGCTTCGCACAACGCTAACGCAGCCATCGAATGGCTGTACAACCAAGCATTCGTATTGGAAACGTTGTCGGTTCGAACGTACAAATCTCCGTTTGGCCGCTGTTGTTTCATCAACCAACCAAGTGCCCCCTTGCAAACACTTTCGTATTTGAACTGTTGATGCGTGTATCCTGCTCCCTGAAAAGAGAGCAAGGCGAGAGCAGTCGCGGCGGTCGGGCTACGCATGCGGACCGGCTCATCGAAGTCCTCCAAATGCCACGAACCATCAGGCCGTTGATACTTGGCTAAGAACTGCAATCCTCGTTCGATGGCCAACTCCGTTTGCGGTCCGAGTGGGCCGAGTTGCGATGTCGCTTCTCCCTCGCGTTCCTCCATCCTCTTGAGCCGCTGCGAAAACGCGGGCGTCGGGATGGGGACGCTCGAAGAGAGAGATTGTGGACCCGCAAGATCGGGACGCTTCAAGCGGTCTGGAACATAGTCGGATACCTTGAGTTCGGGCAAGGCGGCTTCCACCGGACGTATTCCGAGCCCTCGGGTGGGCAATTCAGGGCGAGGCCCTGTCATGTCGGAAAGCTCAAACGCCGGCATCGCAATCGAAGGGGATGCTCTGGAGGAGCTCGATCCGCTACCTCGTAGATCACCTCCGTCTGCAAGTGTTCGCTGTAAAGCGGCATCCGCCATAGCTGGGTTTACGTTGCTAGAAGATTCATTACCCACTGTCACCCCGATCGCAGCTCCAATCCCAATGTCGTCCAGTGGAACCGCCGAGGTTGCGATAGGTCCGTTTTGGTTTGCTGCCATCGAAGAGGAGCTACGTGGTTGAGTCGAGCCGCCTCCACCGGCCGCTGAGCCACCTGTTCCAGGCAACGGCTCGGCGCGTGTCAAGAAGTCAAATCGCTCATCTATTCGCATTCCGCTTGCCGCTTGAGTTCTGCCAATGCTCCCACTCGGGCTCGCACGTGGCTGCAAATCCATCTGCGGTCCAAGAACACTGCTGATCGATGCGGAACTGTTCGCGCTGACTACGTCGCCGCGTGATTCGGAGCTACTAGCATCGGTATTAACAGCCCCCGCAATATCATCTCGTGGGTTGAATCGACTGGACGGACTCACTAGCTGCGGGACCGGTACGGCTTCACCAGCCCCGGGCAGAGCGTTGGCCAAGGACTCAGTAGGATTCCGTGGCTGACGGTTCTGATTTGGCGATGAGGAAACGGCTTGCTGTGAGTTGGCTAGCGCCGATTCGAGTTGTTGATTGATATCGGAACGGGCTGCCGGAGGAGTCATCTCGCTGACTCTAGCGGCACGATTCGCGACGGAAGACATCTCTGGCTTTGATTCAGGCAGACGCAGTGCGTCGCGCGGAGTGTCGCCCCGCTGTGATTCGTCGAGTCGAGAATCGTTGGCAGCCAAGTCTCCGAGATTCGTTCGCTCGAACTGAGGCAATTGCGGAAGCTCGATCGAACTCTGCGAAACATCCTGCATCACCGAAACTTTGGGGCGATCAAGCTTCATGGCGCTAGAAGCGATCGTGGGCTGAGGTACACTTTCTTGGGGACGTTCGAGAAGAAATGATCGCTCTGCAATCTTGGTGTCCAGATCGAGTTTCGAGTCCACCAGCTTAACCTCGGCCGCAATATTCTCTCGCACGCTCGAATTTTCTACTTCTTTCGGCTTCTCGCGAGGCTCTTGAGGTGTTTTCAAATACTCTCGCTTGGCCGCGTCCGCGGAAGGAACGGAGGCTTGCAAGTACTGTGGAGTACTCTTGTCCTTTCGCGTTGGCTCCGGCTTGACCTGGAGTTGGTCATTATCCCAAAAGCCCCCGAATAGAACGAGATTTACGGCAGCAAAAGCCAAAATCAAGTGAAGTGAAACGCTTAGCAAAAATCCGATTTGAATCGAACGCTCCACCGATTCGTTCGAAAAGACGTGCGTCAACATCGAAACCGCAATGAGAACCGTAGGGACTCCTAGAACATAGGTCCAAGCGTTTTTCAAGGGATCTGGCGAATCGAAACTCAGGAGCCTCAAAACGAGAAAAAGCACGAGAGCACCCAATAAAGTAAAGGCCAAGTCCAATGGCCAAAGCATATTCCCTTTCTTCTCGGCAGGGCTCATCATTCGGTGTCTGGCTCCGTCGAAATTTTGTAGGATGGCACTTTGAGCTTGGCGCAAAGATCCATGAGTGTCACGGCTGCTTGCAAACGCACATTCTTGTCACCTCGAATCACGACCACTTGCTGGATGGGATTGTCTGCTACCGCTTGGCGAACGACCCGCTCGACTCCCGCCAAGTCCATCGCGGTTCCTTGAACGATGTAGGTTCCCGCTTCGTCCACGTTAACGATTAGCTCGTTAGGCTCGAGCGTCATCGGGAGCGCGTTCGCTGCGGATGGCAATTGAACCGGTAGCTCGCGATCCTCCTGGGCGAATCGGGTCGCAACTAAAAAGAAGATCAGCAAGAGAAAAACAATGTCGATCAATGGAGTCAAGTTGAGTGACTCGAGCGCTTTGCTTTTGCGAATCGTGATCGTCATTGGTACGCACGGCTTAGGAGAAACCAGAACAGTGGACCGAGCAAGCGATCCAGCATCACTCCCAAAAGTATATCAGTTCGCCGCTCCTGAGTACTCCCGAATTTTCTAATTCAAAGTCGGAAATCATCCTCCGAGGCTTCATACACGGGCAAGTAACGATAGTAGACCTCCAGGGTCAAGCAACTCATCGTGGTCGTATAGAGCCGACCTGCCTCCATGTTAAAGGTATTGCCATCAAAGTACCAACTACCAGCCATGGGGCCCGTCAGCGTTTGTGAATGAATAAGTAATTCCCTCATGACAGCATTCCAATTCTTCCAGCGATCTCCTCCCACATGAAACATGAACTGAGTCGCATAGTAGTTATAATAGACATCATTTACCGAAGGCGCTTGCTTGGCAATCCATTCATTGGCTTTGCGAATTACTGGGTCCGTTATCGAATACCCGCGAAACAATCGTATGAGGTTCCCAATCGCGGTCATGGAAGCGGTGGCTGGTCCGCGACGGTAACCGAACTGATAGCCATTCGTGACCGCTTGCCCCTCAACAAACTTGTCACTGTCGCGCAAGACTTCAACGGGTACGTATAGTTTGGCGGCGGAAGCACTTTTTAATGCCATGATTTGCCAGCCGACAATCGACAAATCTCCAGGCTGCCGTGGGTGGTAGCTCCAACCGCCGTCACGTTTGTATTGAGCCTCGACAATAAAATTGATGGCAGCCTGACAAGGATCCTTTAAGGAGGAGTCTTGGCTCATCTGATAGGCTTCGGTGAGGGCGAGGGTTGCGATGCCATGCTCATACATCTCCGCCCCCGACAATTCACTGAGCCAGTAACCCTGGCTATTATAGATTCTCTCCGGATCCCCTTTGTACTTCATCGCATTGACGAGATAGTACACGCCGTTCCGCACGTTCTCGTTGTATTCCCCTTGGGTCAGTGTATGCCCCGCACCGAGGAAGCAAAGCAGTGACAACCCAGTCGCGGCAATTTTGTGATCGTCGAGCGATGTACTAACATCCGCGCATTCTGGGCAGAGCGTTAATCCCATCGACCACGAGCCGTTTCGCTCTTGGTTTCGAGCCAGAAACGCTAGTGCCAGATCGACGGCAGCCTCACTCTGAGCTGTGGCTCCGTTTTTAACGCCTACGATTTTTCGATTTTCTGGCCTACGAGCATCGATGGCGGTCGAAACGAAACCGTTCGCGCCAGTACGATTGTTGACCCCAGCACTCTGAGCGATTTCACTTATCTTGGTTGTCGGAGGCGAAATGTTCCCCTCGGCATCCTCGACTAGGGGCACATCCATACTGTCCTGGAACAGGCTGGTAGTCATATCGTTCGGGCCAAGCCCCTCTTTTTCGTCAGAGGGCTCCGAGAATTCGACCTCTGGCAACATCGTCAGCGAGGTGTCTTCGCCGGACTCCATAGACGAGATGATCGATCGCTCACCAAGACCTGGAATATTGATCGTGCTGATTGCTAGCACCAACAACAGCAATAGATGAATCGCCGTACTGCAAAGTGTTGAGATCCATTTCTTTTTCGAACTCGATTCAAACACGCTAGGTCCGAAGGGTGGCAGTGGAGGTCCATACTAGAGTTTCAGTATAAGTTGGATACCTCTCAAGTAGCAATTTTAAGTCTCCGCCGCCACTTGGGAATGAGCGATATTTGCTGATGGCTGAAAAAAATGCCCCTCGGCACCGGTCACAGATGAGCAGATTTGATTAGACTGGGGGCTGACTTGGCAACTCTCTCCCCCCAGCATTTCTGCTAATCCATGAGAACTTTGATGATCCTTCTTAGTCGGCACCGATCCGTCCAACTGCCGTTCCAACTGTTGCTCACGCTCCTTTTGGTGTTGGCTACAATATCGGGCCGCATCCCTGTCAGCAGTGCAGACGAACCTGGTGCTAGTATCGCTTCGGATTCTGCAGCAAAGCCGAAACCCATTCGGGCCTTGCTGATCGCGGGAGGCTGCTGCCATGATTACGCGAAACAACAAGAAGCGATCTCCAAAGGGATTCAGGCGCGGGCCAATGTACGTGTCGACGTTTACTGGACTGACAACTCAACGACGACGCCGGTCCTCCCGCTCTATCTGAATTTAAACTGGGCCGACGAATACGATGTGATCATTCACGATGAATGCGCTGCTGACATCAAGGATGAAGCGATCATAAACCGCATTGTCCAAGTACACCAGAAGATACCTGCCGTACACCTGCACTGTGCGATGCATAGCTTTAGGCTCGGCAATGATACTTGGTTCCGGCATCTTGGGCTACAGTCGACAGGGCACGGCCCCCAAGAGCCAATCGATATTAAGTTTACCGATACCAAACATCCGATCGTCGAAACCTTATCAGACTGGACTACCATCCGCGAGGAGCTCTACAACAACGTAAAGCTCTTCGGTGCGCAGCCCATCGCAACCGGCAAACAAGTCATCAAACGACGGGGCGAATCGATCGTTGACGAAGCTATCGTAGCCTGGGTCAACGAATCGAGTGGAGCGAAAAGCTTCAGCACAACAATCGGTCATAACACCGAGACCGTAGAGGATCCGCGATATCTGGAGTTGGTGACTCGCGGACTGCTCTGGGCCTGTGACAAACTAACCCCGGAGTACTTGGTCCCTTACGACGGCGCGAACGATGTGACCTTCATCGACAAGAACAAATTTTCGGCCGATACGGGGAACGGTATTGGCAAGGCGCCTGAAAACGCGACGCTCGTTAAGGTTACGGCATCGTCAACTCAGACCGGGAACGCAGCCCATCACGTTGTCGATGGCAAACGGGATACGCGATGGTGTGCAGATGGTCCCAACTTTCCTGCTTGGGTACAACTAGAGTTTCCGAAACCGATCACCTTCAGCACCATTCGAATCGATTGGGAGACCCCCGGAAACGTCTATCGGTACCAAGTCGAAGGCTCAAACGATGCAAAGTCGTGGACGACGCTCATCGATCGCAAGGACAATAAAGAGCAACGAATCGGCAAGGAAACAATTGCCAACGAAGAGCCATTCCGCTTTTTGAGAGTTCAGGGGCTCGGCAGCTCGGCTGGCTGGTGTAGCATCTGGGAGATTCGCGTTGAGTCTAAGGATATTCAGCAAATGTGGCCAGCATCGGCAAAAGATGCGAGATTTGTACCGCTGGCATCGGCTGCTTACGAGAAGAGTGGTAACGAGCCGCCTCGAATCGTAAAGCTAACTCCCGAGGAGGAGCAAGCGATTCTCCGCGATGTCAAAGTAGCAGATGGCTTCGAAGCCACTGTCTTCGCGTCTCCACCTGCCGTGAACTACCCGGTCTTTGTCGCATCAACCGTGGATGGAACCGTGTTCGTCAGCTCAGATGGAAACGGTTCGCTCGGCAGAGATCCGATGCGAGGTCGCGTGCTAAGACTCAGGGATTTGGATCAAGATGGTCGGGCGGACGAAGTGAAAGTCTTTTGTCATGTCGATGCACCGAGGGGACTTGTTTGGGATGGAGATCGCCTCTACTTGATGCATCCTCCTCACTTGAGTGCCTTTATCGATCACGATGGTGATGGCGTTGCGGATGAGCAAAAGATTTTGGTCAAAAACCTGGCTTTTGGATACGACAAACGACCAGCAGACCATACGACCAACGGTGTTAGCCTCGGGCTGGATGGCTGGTTGTACATTGCCGGTGGTGACTTTGGTTTTATCGATGCCGAGGGAACCGATGGACGACGACTAACCCATCGCGGTGGTGGTGTCATTCGCGTTCGCACCGACGGTACTGGGCTCGAACTTTACTCCACGGGAACTCGCAATATTCTCGAGGTCGCTATCAGTCCAGAAATGGAAATCTTTGCCCGAGACAATACCAACGACGGAGATGGTTGGGATGTGCGTATGCATCACTTTACGGGGAATGAGGATCATGGGTATCCACGACTATACAAGAACTTTGCAGACGAATGCGTCCCCCCGCTAGCGGATTACGGTGGTGGTTCAGGGTGCGGAGCTGTCTATGTCGATGAACCAGGGTTTGGCAAGTGGAATCATGCTCCGTTTACAGCAGATTGGGGAACCGGTGCATTGTATCATCACAGTGTTGCTCCACGCGGTGCGACATACGAAGAGTCAGAAGCTCCCAAGCCATTCGTTCAATTGACCAGACCAACAGACGCAGATGTCGATGGAAACAGCAACTTGTACTGTGCGAGTTGGCGAGGTGCGACTTTTAGCTGGGCTGGGCCAGACGTCGGATACTTGGTTCGCGTCAAACCCAAAGATTTCCAACCGGAGCCTCAAATTGATTACGTTAAGGCCTCAGCAGAACAGCTGGTCAAGGAGCTTGCGTCTCCGAGTTATCGTCGCCGTCTGGAAGCAACCCGAGAATTATCGCGACGTGGCGATGCGCGATCCAATCAATTGGTTAGCGAGGTCCCAAATCATCGCACGCCGCTTCGTAACCTGCTTGAGCAATTGCAAACCACCGAAAACTCTGCCGTCATCATCGAAGCCTTGGCTCACGAAGATGCGCTGGTAGTCCATACCGCAGCTCGGGTCGCAGCCAATCGCGGCATGGTCGAAGAAACCTTGCAAGCACTCCATCAACAGCGAGAGCCAAGTCTCGGCTTGATGCGCGCACTCGCCATGATGCATGATGCTCGCGTTGTTGAAGCGTTAATTGAGCGATCCAAGCATGAGCTGAGCTTGGAGACTCAGAACCTTGAGACCCAGAACAAATTGTTCGGCGCTTTATGCCGCCTAGTTCACAAAGAAGCCGAATGGAACGGCGACTCCTGGGGGACTCGCCCCGATTTCCGTGGGCCGTACTATCAACTGGTTGAGTGGAGCGAAAGCTCTAAGATTCTCACTTACTTGAATTCGATTTTTGCAATCGCGACGCCGGAACAAACCGCCAGCTTGGTAGAGATTATGCGAAAGAATCGGGTGTCGGTCGACCAAGGTCTAGCCACGATGATTCAGAACAGTCGACAAGATCGGAAGCTGCTCGACAGTACGCTGGCTCAGCTCGCAACGACTTCTGTCGATGAACCAGCCGCTTTGCCGCTGTTGGTCTATGCGTCCGGATTGAATGACTTGTCGTTGAGCGAGCTGGGACATTGCGTTCAAGCTCTATCGAAGAGCCGCGATTCTGCGGCATTCGAACCTTTGTTGGTTAGCCTGAGCAAGTGGCAGGCTCGATTGGCGACCGAACCAGCTAGCGATGAAAAGTGGAAGGCTGCGGTGAGAGCATCGTTCACAAAGGCGGCTGCTCTCGGAGCGGAGGTCAGCAAGCTCGTCGCGTTATCGGAGGACAACACAAGTCCCCTTCAAGATGCCGCAATCCTCGGAGTCCTGATCGTAGCTTCTAACCCAGGCTCCAGCCCTGAGACTGCTGCTTTAACACGCTCTGCCATCGATTCCGTTTGGAAGGACAACTTCAACAGAATTGCATGGATGGAGAAGGCGGCAGCCTGGAGTTTGCGAGGGCTCGACGAAGAGATCTTGGACGCGTTGTCGGATTCCGACGAAGCGGTTCGAGGCACCGCTGAGAAAGTCGCGAGACGATTGCGGCTCAAACCGCGTGAAAAAGACACGACGCCTCGCTTGTCAACTTTAACCGCACAGGAAGCCGTCGATCAAGTGAAAGAGCTGTCGGGAGATATATCGCTTGGGCACCGTGTCTTTGCCCGGGCAACGTGTGGTAACTGCCATACCGTTCAGCAGAACGAAACCCAAAAGGGACCTTATCTGGGCAATATTGCTAAGACATACAAACGAAACGAGTTGGCCGTTGCGATTCTGGATCCCAGCAATACGATCGCCCAGGGATTCATTACCAACATTATTCTGACCGAGGACGATGAAACGGTAACTGGCTTCGTGATCAGCGAGTTGGCAGATCAAGTGACGATTCGAGATCAGCAGGGCAAAGATCATGTGATCAGGAAATCAGAGATCGCCACGAGAAAGACGTCTACGATTTCCTCGATGCCTAACGGACTCATGAACGAGTACACGGTCAAGGAGTTGGCGTCACTACTGGACTATCTGGAATCACTTGCTAAGTAAACGAGCAAGATCGCTCCAGCGTAAGCGCGGAAATGCAACAAGCCTCATGAGAAACATGAGGCTTGCTGCGAATGCGATATTCGCACGCGATCGTAGATCTACGCAAACAACTGTCGGTGACTCTGAGACTAGCCAACTACCAAGTGTACTCTGCACCCACGGTGAAGCCTTGGTAGACCGCGATCGACTTGTTGTTGATGAAGGGGGTCCGAACCGATGTTGGCAGGAACAAGGCTGGGGGATCCCCGTTGAAGTTCTCCGCCGCAAACGCGAGGCCATCGACGTACATGATCTGATAGGACGATCTAAGAGCCCAAGAGTACGTAACTCTGTAGTAAGCTTGCAACGAACTTTGAACGATGTATGCCGTTCTACCTTGGCCCGTCAAAGATTCTTGAAAGTTCGTAAAGGTATCGGTTGCAGGTGTCCAGTCGAGTGCAGACTTGACACCCGAGTTGTTGTGGAAGATGCCCGCTTTCAACTCGCTACCAATTTTGACACCCGGAAACAAGTTGTACCACAAGTCGCCACCCAGTTGGAAACCAAACAAATTGTTCGAGGTTCTAACGTAATAGTCGAGGGACCGATCTGGGCCATTGAGTGGGCCGCGAGCAGAGAAGTTTGCGACTTCGTCTAGATCGAAGTAACGAAACCCGCCCAGGAAGCTGCCTTGCCAGAAACCGTGCGGTTCGGCCCAGCGACGTCGGAAGTTGATCTCTGCATTGTTTAAGGTCGACTGATATCTCAAGCTGTGTACAGCAGAAGCGTCTGACTGGGGAAAGCCTCCCGGCGGTACCGCACCGAAATCGCTCAGAAAGGAAAAGTACTGAGACTGGTTGTTGTCTTCAGTCGAAGCGGTTCGGTCCCAATCGTTTAGCCCGAAGAATCCAAACTCAAGACTCGAGCCAGGACCCGTTGCCACGTTGATTTGAGCCGACAAGCCTGCTCTGAATTTGTCTAAATCTACAGCGTCAGTCGACAAGGCAACCGGCCCTCCATTGCCATCGCGTGACACTACGAAATCCGATGGGCCCTTGGTTCTTCGGAGAAAAATCGCTTCAGCAGACGCATCGTACCAGCGTTGTGTTGCAATTCCACCCTCGCCGTAAGGTCGCAAAATCCCCCGGAATGCGCCCAAGTTACCGAACATGTTTCGGCGGAATCCGGTGTAGGACCGACCAAACAAGTCGCAGCGTTCTTCCCCGAGTCGTGCTCGAAGTCCACCGCCACCTAGCAGTCCACACCTCGGGTCACAGTTCCCGTAGCACATGCCACCGTTGACGGAGCAAGCACACTCTGGATCGTAGTAGCCCATCCCCGGATCGACCATCGGCATGTTGGGATCGGCCATCTGGCCCATCTCATCGCCGGGCATCGAAGCGTATGCGACAGGAGAGGCATGAGTTGCCGCTGCGCTGGGGTGCGGGCTGCCCGGCATCATCTGTGCACTCAAATGCTCGCCCGAAACGGCAACAGCCAGTCCGGCGAGTAAGCGTATCTTCCAGCCTTTAAGCAACTTCATCGAATATTCTCCAACGCAAAATGCGATTGCACTATACCAACCACCAATGCCCGACTACCTATCGTTAGGCGTCAGCAGGTGGGCTACTCGCGCACACCATGGAATGATCAGGAAATTCGGAGCGATCCCAACAGAGATGCGACTCCCCAAATCTGATACCACCCGCTTTATCGGCACGACCGGAATTGAAAGTTCGGCCAAAGGTGCATTTTCTCGATACAGCCGACAAAATTTACCGAAAAACGGCATGGGAGAAATGCTGGCATAGTCGACTCTGAGAAGCTCGGAAAGCGAAGCGAACTTTGCGGCCTTGAGAAACGTAAAGGCCAAAAAAGAAAGGGCGGCACGTGTTCCGTGTCGCCCCGGGGAAGTCGCTTAAATCGCGAATTATTCGCGTATGCTAGAGCTAGGCCGCTCTGCGTTCCTCTCGCTCTTTCTTCTTTTGCTCGACTGCTGCCAAGTCTACAACGTGCTTGGCCAATCCTGATGCTCGCAACAAGCGGATGATCTGATAAGTCGCATCGAATTCCCACCACTTGTGGCCGTGTTGCGCCAAACGAGGATGAGCATGGTGATTGTTGTGCCAGCCTTCGCCGTAAGCGATGATTGCAACCCACCACAGATTGCGGCTATCATCCTTAGTCTCGTAGTTCTTGTAGCCAAACATGTGAGACGCAGAGTTTACGAACCAAGTTGTATGCAACACAGCGACCATCCGGACACAGACGACCCAAACCAGCCAAGAGAGTGCCAATTCGCCACCACCGATCGCATAACCGGTCGCAACAATCGCTCCAGCAAAGGCAATATGAATCGCCAAGAACCATTTTTCAAGGAACATCAAGAATGGTCTTCTCAACAAGTCAGGCACCCATTTCTTAGCATATCCTTGGGGGTCACCACCGTGGGTGGAAAAGGCCAGCCAAAACATGTGAGCCCACCATGGACCATCGTGAGGCGAATGAGGATCGCCTGGTTGATCAGAGTAAGCATGGTGTTTACGGTGATTCGCGGTCCAGCTAATCGGCCCACCCTCTCCGGCCAACGTTCCTAGAAAAGCAAACGAGTTGTAAAGCCATTTGGGAACTTGCAAGCCGGTATGCGTTAACAATCTGTGGAAGCCAAGGCAAATTCCCAAGCTGCCTGTGACCCAGTGCATAAAAATCGCGAGAAACAGGCCGGACCAAGTAAAGGTCCAGGGGGCGGCCAAGGCCCCAATGTGCAAGGCCACCAGCCAAGCGGCAGGTCCCCACTCAATGTAGTACGCCGAAGGAACCGGGGACTGCTTCCCCCCCCCTTTGAGTGTCTTGGAACTGCTAGCTATCTCCTCCACCTGAGGTTGAACAGGGTTGTTCAGGGTGGCGGGATGGTGATGACGAGTGGATTCAGTGGGATTAGAGCCCATTTGGATACGCCCTGTGGTAATCGAATAAACTGGAAAGGGACTCGGCGAAAGGAGCTAGCATTGCGAGACAAACCTCACGCCTCGGCGTGGTGAGATGAGCACATCTGAACCCATCTACGATACGAATCATACAGGGCGTGACCATCGCAGATGTCCGAGCAAGATTTGGGATTTGTCAAAGCTATGTAAAACCCTCTCATGGCAAGCTCTTTTGGGGGGGGCAATTTCAGGGATTGGGGCTCAGAGTTTCTAGACGCCGGATATAGTGCCCAGGCCCCAAACTTGCTGCATGTGCGACATATCCCCAGCGTTTCATTAAGCGGTCGCTTATGCGACTGGAAACAACCTGGCAGACAATAGCCCGGCACCCCCGGCTCCTGGCAATCGCCTCGAGGAAATCGACGGAGGAGCGAACCGTGCGGTACTCGGTTTCAGGCCCAGTCCTTAGGTAATTCACAGTAGTGTAACCGGGAGATCGACGAGGAAACGAAAAGTAGACCACGCATGAATTCCGTTCGCCCACAGGAAATCGCTCGTTCCAGAAAACATCCAGGTAGCTAGCGATGTGAGGCCAGATGCGTTTTTTTATACGAATCCGGTTGGCATCGAGGCAGAATCGACCGTACCTAATCTTGGATACGAATTGCTCTTGCTCTGCTGTCAACGAAAATACCCCACTCAGGCTCGAGCGGGGTATGAATATTTCCGATTTGGTCCGCACGCGAAATTACGCAGCGGTAGAAGCCTTTTTCAGCATCGCATTGATACGGCTTTTCGTCCGGGCCGCTTTGTTCACGTGGATGACTTTTTTGGCAGCGGTTTGATCGAGCAGCTTGCACAGGTTCGAAAACTGCACCTTTGCATCCTCGAAATTTTTGGCTGCTACGGTATCCCTAAGTTTTTTGATGGCGGTCTTCAAACGAGACTTTGCAGCACGATTGCGCGCTCTACGATCTAGAGATTGACGAAGTCTTTTCTTGGCGCTCTTCAGGTTTGGCACAGGACTCTCCGGCGGCTCACTTCCGCAAAATCGAAATAACTAATTCAAAAACCCATCGGGTCGGGTATCATGGCAGGGAAACTTCATTTTGTCAACTTGTAGTTTGCAGAAATGGGAATTAGGTTAAATGAAGTTCTTGCACGCACTTAACGATTGGGTATCGCCGTGAATCTACATGCATTGTTTCCTTATCTTTGGTTAGCGATCTTGGTTGGCTCCTACCTAGCTGCCATCGTCGTGGCCATCATGGGGCGTCCCAAGAAACCAAAGGCCCCCAAAGCGGGCGCGACCCCGGACATGGCAACCTTGGCTCCGGAAGGTCTGGATTTTGGTGACGAGCTGGCTCAGATGGAGAAAAAGTAAGTCGCTCTTTTCTTAAGTCCGCTCATGCTCTAATTTTAGGCTATGAGACAGACTCTATTTTATTGGCCCCATGAGACCGCCGGCCTGCCTTGGTTCGGGGCCCTGAGCTGGGCAACCTTAATTCTGGTTGTGGTTGCGATCATCCAGATAGCGTTTTCCAGAGACGCAAAAGCTCGGGAAGCAACCATTCAGGGTAACTTATTGACCTGGGGGGTGGCGTTTCTCGCCATCGCTTTGCTGCTACCACGCATCGAGTTTTATATTGATGACGAACCAGTCGGACTCCCTATCCGCGGGTACGGCGTTTTCCTAATGATCGGTGTCATCGCCGGTTCCTTTGTTGCGATGAAGCGCGCCGAAGGCCGAGGCATTACGAGAGAGGCCTTTCTCTCCCTGGCGACCTGGACGGTCGCGGCAGGAATTATCGGCGCGAGACTCTTCTACGTCATTCAATACTGGAACGAATTGCCGGGCGAGACCCTTGGTGCAAGGTTGTGGACTGTCCTGCAGGTCACCGAGGGGGGGCTCGTCGTTTATGGTGGCGTAATCGGTGGGCTGATTGTGCTCGTCGCGTGGACCCTACTTTACAAGCTACCAGTGCTGCTGGTCGCCGATGCAGTCACCCCAGCATTTTTCTTGGGGCTGATGTTTGGCAGGCTCGGGTGCCTTATGAACGGGTGCTGCTATGGCGGCGTTTGCGAGATGCCTCTTCCAACCGTTCAGTTTCCGAGTGGCTCCGCTGTTTACATGGATCAACTCGAGTCTGGTCGTATGTTGGGACTAATTACCGAAAATGGTGAAGTCAAAGAGGTGCTAAGCCAATCGTGGGCCGATCAGAATGGCGTGGCACCGAATTCTTCCTTTGGGGGAGTCCAGGCACGGTTGGTCGTCGGACCCACCGTCGATCAGCCTCTGAAGCCGCCCGTGTTCGATGCGATCGTGATGCTCAACGGCAAACCAAAACTGGTTGAGGCGAATGAGCTACCCTCGCGCGCGATTCCCGTTCACCCCTCCCAAATTTATGCCTCGCTGGGCGGTTTGGTATTGTTTCTCTGGACGATGAGTATCTCCGGGTTCGTCAAGCGGCCGGGCCAACTCTTCGCAATTGGCCTAATTGCCTACGGTTTTGTCCGAATCCTAGAAGAGTTAATTCGAGTGGATGAAGGGGGGCAGTTCGGAACCTCCCTCAGTATTGCCACGTGGATTAGCATGGGTGGTATTCTCGTCGGTATTGCTCTACTTTTCGCTTCAAGCAGCACAACGCACATAAGCCCCGCTTCTCAAGAGAGTCCCTAAATTAAATAGGCTTTCAATATCGCTTGCCCAAGCGGCCTCGTGACTGTAAGGTATTGCCACGGTCGAGCAAAGCTAGCAGCAGTTGCGAGAATCGCATAGGCGGCTCATCTCATGAGGCAGGATTGACTCGCGAGATTTGCAAGAGAAGCGAAATACTGAAATGGGTAGAGCAGTAGTTGGTTTCTCTTTAATGCGAGATGGGACGATATGGTTGGTGACCAAAGTATCGCGTTCATCTGCACTTTCAATGAATGGCTAGGTTCCGGGGTTCAAATGTGTGTTTGAGTACCGTTGGCTCTTTGGAGGGATTCCGTGGTCACTCGACTTGTTTTGTCGATAGGTCTTTTGAAAGAGAGAAGTAGCTAAATGTCTTCCGAAAAGAAATTTAAGCTCGAGTATGTTTGGCTTGACGGCTATTTGCCTGAGCCCAACCTTCGCAGCAAGACGAAGGTTGTTGATACCGCACCAACCAGCGTCGATGATCTCGCTCTGTGGGGATTCGACGGCAGTTCTACCCAACAAGCTGAAGGCAAGAGCTCCGACTGCGTTCTTAAGCCAGTTGCTCTTTACCCAGATAGCACTCGCAAGAACGGTTTCTTGGTCATGTGCGAGGTCATGCTCCCAAATGGTGAGCCTCACCCATCGAACTTCCGATGCACAGTGGACGAAGCCGACGACCTCTGGATCGGCTTTGAACAAGAGTATTTCTTCTACGTTGACGGTCGTCCGCTTGGTTTCCCAGAAGACGGCTACCCTGGTCCTCAGGGGCCCTACTACACCGGCATCGGCTACAAAAACGTTGGCGACCTTGCCCGCATCATTGTTGAGGAACATATCGACATTTGCCTAGACTCAGGCATCACCCTCGAGGGTATCAATGCCGAAGTTGCTAAGGGGCAATGGGAATTCCAAATTTTCGGAAAGGGTTCCAAGAAGGTTTGCGACGACATGTGGATCGCGCGCTACTTGCTGATCCGGTTGGCGGAGAAGTACGGCGTCGACATCGAGTTCTATTGCAAACCGGTCAAGGGAGACTGGAACGGTTCTGGTATGCACACGAACTTCTCGACCAAGAAGCTGCGTGAAGAAGGTGGCAAAGAGTACTTCGAGAAACTTATGGCTGCATTTGACAAGTACCGTGATGAACACATTGCTGCTTACGGCCCTGACAATCATTTGCGTCTAACCGGCCTGCACGAAACTCAATCGATCGATAAGTTCAATTACGGTGTTGCTGACCGCGGTGCATCGATCCGAATCCCGCACAGCTTCATCAACAATGGCTACAAGGGCTATTTAGAAGATCGCCGACCAAACTCGCAAGCTGATCCATACAAGATCATTTCGCGAATCCTCAAGACAATCAAGTCCGTTGGCTAATCGTGTTAAAGCCATAAGCTAATCGGACCGAGAGCGAGTCTCTCGAACCAGACTAAAGAGGAGCTATCCAGGCTCCTCTTTTTCTTTTGGTCTTAAACGTTTCGGCCTGGGTAATCCGTTTCCATTAAAAGACTCATCAATGGAAACTCACTGAAATTTCTTTTCAGCCAAGCACCACGCTCGAAATTCGCCAAGGATCATAGCGGTCGCTCCCCAGACAAAGTGCCCTTGGATCATGAAGCCGGGAGCTTCGAATGAGCCTATAGCTCGCTGCACTATACCGATTTGTATGGAATCTGGTCTTAATAGCTCCCCGATCGGGAGCATGATGACCTCAGCCACCTCATCGGGGTTCGGATAAAAACGGGGAGGCTCCAGGAACATGCCCGCTACCGGCGTCACCCAATGCCTGCTCGCGTAGACATAGAGCGGACTCAAGTCCCTTAGTTTTTCCAGGTTGCCGGTCGAGCATCCCAGCTCTTCTTCGAACTCGCGTGTGGCGGTTTTCCATGCAATCTCATTGCCCTCTGCTCGACCACCAGGCAAAGAAACTTGGCCCGCATGATCTGCCAAGCGACTCGATCGCAGAGTTAGCGGAATGCTCCATCCGAACTGATCGCACGGAACCACGCCAACTAGCACCGCTGCTCGATGACAGAAGCGAGGAAAGGGGCCTTTATGGCGACCGTAGGAATAGCGAGGGGCCAATCGAGAAAGAGCTTGTGGTGATTGTGTCGACATGCAGGCTGAAGGTGTAAGGGAATACTTGCACAATTTAGCAGCAAAAAAATCCGCTGTCAGCAAGGAATGCCCCATGCTTGACGTGGGGTATCTTACGTTTCTCGCTAAATAGGTCGAGAATCTCCTCTCCCCTCATCCAGGTTCGGCGGCTTCGCCGCCGAAAAGAAGGGGGGGAGAGGGTTGGGGGAGTCGTTGCTTAGCGAGAAACGTAAAGCTCCGCAGGGCAAGCCTGCGGCATCCTCCCTCTATGCCACACAGCACGCGTAAAGATCAGAGCCAGAACTTTCATAAAGCAAGTACGGTTCCGATCTCAGCGGTCTTGGCATCCGTTTGGTCTGCAGGAAAATCGACTCGGCCCGCGACGTCGTATTGTTCCGCTCCAACAATTCGCAACAATTCGGCCATCGTACCGAAACGAGGTCTGAATCTCTACCGTCTCAATTCGGCCAAAAATACGACCACAATTCGGCCCGTAACACTTAACCCGGTTGGAACACGATTTGGCGATGCACCCGTTTCCTCTTTTAGATGCCGTTTTCTCTGGCTCGCCGCTCACTTTCCTTGCCCTCCGCTGCTCGCCTGCGCTGTGGTCGCTGGACTCGCTAGCGTTCGTCCTCGGCTACGGGCAACGCTCGTTTACCGGGAATTCAAGCTCACCTACTTCGATAACTATCATCGACGATTCGAGCCGTGTTGGCATGGCTAACGTCCTTTCGGCTCCCAAGCGAAAGATGCATCCTACTAAGACATTGCGGCGGCTTCCTGCCGCCGCTCTTCAGTTCAAACATCGTCGACAACGCAATGCATCAACGCGCTTCGAACATCACACATTGGAAAATCCACTGAGGTTCCGCCGGATTGCGGCGGCTCTGCTTAAGCCACATTCACTATCCGGCGGTTGTAGTTTGGTCCCCATCTCGCACACCTACAGCACATTTAGACATTATCCATGCACTCATTCGGTCGACCACTTCAACGCATTCCTTTGGGCCTCGCAATCGAAGCATTACAAGCTGATCGTCGATCGAATCTACCTCTACAACGACCCCAGTCGGAAGCGAGCTCAACGCGATTGGGAGGTATTTGTCGAGTAATTTTGATTGCAGCGCTCCGCATAGAATGTTTGCGTTGTCATCCTCGTTATCAGCGACCAATCGATTCGCAGTCTCGCCAATACCCGCCATTACGGCATCGAACAATTGCTCTTCAATCATGAGTTGAATGCTATCCGGGACGCTGACTCGAAGGTTCGTGTTTGCCACCTGCCAAGCTATTCCATCTACGCCGCGAAGGCCGTCTTCGATTTTCTCAATGCTTGCATCTGCACCCAAAACAAACGTGTATTCCATAGCTTAAAACTTTACCCTTTTGTGGCTTCTATCGGCCCATACACCAATCCCAGAACCGGCTGAAAGCATCTTCCAATGGTGGCTGCTCGTCCATAACCCCAAAGATCGATTGCCGCGAATTCATCCATTCGTTAGTGCTTCGTATAAGCTCCGCTCTCTCTCGATCAGTAAGCGGGCCCGAACGCCTCGAGATTACTCCACCTGGATCAACAACATAGTTGTAAACTGGCGTTCCCGCATCGACTATCACCATTCGAAAGCCGGATTCAATAAGGTCAGCACCAACGGCCTCTCTACCCATTGCTTCAAAGACTTCACCGCCACTCTTTCCGTTTGCAAACGCACTTCCACCAGCTCCAATGATGAAGATTGTACCGATTGCGCCTGGTATTTTTGGAGCGAACCTCTTCGTGTATCGAATTAGAGTACCGGCTTTCACTTGTGAAGCAATCGACTCGACCAACTGTCCATTTTGCAATATCTCCAGGACATTTCCGGCCGCAAGTCTGAACGAATGCCCAGTCTTCGCGAGCTTGCCCATAATGTCCTTGGTCCCTTCCGCATACGCGAATCCGTTTTTTAACGCGTCGAATTGGGCAGGTGTTAAAGACGAACTTTGCCCCTTGCTGATTATTTCCGTTGCCCAATCGGTCCATTGTGACCACGCTCCATTCTTGTACAGCTTGTGGTGCATATTGTGATCAGCAGCGTTAACCAACGTCATCGTGAAAGTACCGGTCTTTCGATCAAATGATTCATGATGCCAAACATGGCTACCTCGCGAGAACCCTTTTGACTTCTTCCCTGCGAGTTCATCCAACATCTTGTTGTCCATCTTCCTATCGCCCTGCGGAGTGATTTGATATCGGTGCGTCTTCCCATTTGAGTCCGGAACCGCAGAGATGAGCGGCGGTTCCTCGTACAATCCACTTGGGTCTGTCGCCATCGTAGGTTTATTCCCCACATATCGATAGAGATTCTCATCGCCGGCGGCGAAGCCGATGGGGTCTTGGCTGATGAAGCGGCCGGATTGGGTGCTGTAGTAACGATTGCGGTTGTAGGTTAATCCTCCTACGGGCTCGATGTCGCGGCCTGCGAATCCGTGATACGGCTGCTTCAATGCATTGCTCTGCGAGATTAGCTTGCCAAAGGAATCGTACTGCAATGTGTTGACTACTACCGCATTGACGCCGGTGGTCCTTTGCGCTACCCCGCGAACGGTTCCCAAATGATCGGTTAACTGATATTCAGGGGTACCCGCCGTTCCGCCGCTAAACCGTTGCTCGGATAGTACGCTGTCGACCCCAATGCCATAACGGAATCGACGTGTCGTTTGACCCGTTGCTCCCAGAATCTGACCAACTTGATCGCCATCGCTCATCAAATAATCGACCGATTGAGCATAACTCCCTGATCCAATGCCCGTTTGATTGCGAACGCTGGTTCGCCTGCCGGTCGGGTCATACGAATAATTCACTTGGCCGGTGAGACTGGTCAAGCTCGCATTGCTATGCACATCAATCTGAGTCAATTGACCTCTTCGGTTCCAAACGTAACTTTCCGTTTGTCCTGTGGTCTTGCTCGTGCGAACAGTCGTTCGTCCCTCAGCATCATATTGGTAGGTAAAATCACCGTCATCGAGCAGACGATTCCAAGTTCCAATTTGAGTCGTCTTGCCCGCTCGGTTAGTCGGGTTTCCGTTGGCATCGTAAGTGTAGCCCGTTGAGCCCGCTTGAATGAGTTGGCCATTGGCCGAGTAATTGTAGTTAGTGGTACCTTGTGGGGTGGTCAAGCTCGCTAAGCGGTTCGATGCACTGACATAAGCCATGCTGTAGGTCGCGAGCGAATTGGTACCTGATTGGTAGCTGATCGACGTGGGCCGCCCCGCTAAATCTCTCGTCGTGGTTTGCACCAATTCGGGATTGGAAGTGACGCTGCCGGTACCTTGCTCAGCGGTCGTGACAAGATCAAGCGTATTGTAAGAGAATTTGGACCAGAGGTTTCCTCCGGAAGACTGTGTGCGAGACTGCTGAGTCATCCGATCTCGGAAGTCGTAAAGCATGGCGTCGGTGTACTGGATGGTGGAGCCGTTGCTTAGCGATTTGCTGGTCGTTCTACCTGCCGTGTCAAAGGTATAGGTCTGTTTCAATACGTCGCTCACCTATGGATCGTTAGTTCGAGTTTCGTTCAGAAAGAGCAAAAATCTTCGAGATCAGCTCAGAGGGAACTTTATATCTTTCCAAAGTAGATCTAAGAGCATCTTTCTGTTCGGATGTGGCTGTCCCCCAAACGACTTGATATACGAATGTCAGCTCTTCGATAGGAATGTCGTAGTTGTATAATTCGTTTACTACGTCTTCTTCTTCGGGGTGATCTAGCTCGCTACGCAATAGCACTGGTGTTCCAATATTAATCAGATCCCTATATAGCGATGCACTTTGTTCTTCATCTTTGATGAAATAATAATCTCTTTTCTTTTTGTTAAATATAACGCAATGATCGTAAGGGCTTCTGTCCGTCCCGCGTAATTTAACGAAAACAATTTCTCGTGGGTCGTAGCCAAACCACCGAGTGAGCCTTTCAATAGCATCTTCTGACATACTTATCTCTTGTTAGGGTATTGGGAACGTTAATATTATACATGAACACCGATCCGTCGGACTGTACGACCTGAGACTCCCATTGGTCAAAAAACTCAAGGGTAACCCTATCGTCCCAAGAAGCCATAGGCCTTGAGAGAGGCGGATGAGTGTGCCAAAGCAGCTCGCCCTTCAATCCATCCTTGTAAACGACTCGTCCCATCTCTCCCGGCTCACCCGAAAACAATCGATATAGCACTTGCTCTTCAACTTTTTTTGTGATCGGATCTTTAACATGCATGGTAACTTTGACCAGCGAGAACTCAATGTCTTCGAAGTGTCTGGAAATCGACGCCCCTTCCTCGGCCGTTAACTCACGTTTTACGGGTAAGGACGCACGACCAGGGAGTGAAGGAACAATGACATCCCCAGCGGAGGATGTCCATGGTCCACTATTTTCACCGGCTAGGCCAGGACCAAGTTTGGAAGGCACATTTTTTTCAATCAGGCCAGAACTCGACCTGCCCACCCTCACGGATCGCATTTTTAGCAACTGCAGATGGGGTATCAATGAAATTGGCAACTCAATGCCAGCCGCCACGGGATTTTCTTTCCCTCCAGCAGCGTTCTCTCCGTACATTAAGTGGTAGATGGGAACGGTGGGCGCTAATGGTGTTAGGCGAACGACCTCACTTGAATCCTCAAACCCTCGCTGTGATGCATATGATCGAAGTTCCGGTGGCTCGGTTAAGCCATTTGCAAGCCCAGCTGTAGAGTAGCGAATAATGCCGCCACCCATGCCTCCAACTCCATTCGCATGATTCGAATGAATTGTTCCCGTTGGCCCTAGATGCGTGCTGCCGCCCGTTGCATATGCGGCTCCGTAGTTGAAATGTCGGTTAAACCACTGACGCATGTAATAGAATGGATCACCTCCCGAAACGGGACTGCCCCATAAGCCCGTCGGATCAGTCGCATTTGTCGGACTATTTCCGACATATCGATACAGATTCTCATCACCGGCGGCGAAGCCGATGGGGTCTTGGCTGATGAAGCGGCCGGTTTGAGTGCTGTAGTAACGATTTCGGTTGTACGTTAATCCTCCTACAGGCTCGATGTCGCGGCCTGCGAATCCGTGATACGGCTGCTTCGATGCATTGCTCTGCGAGATTAGCTTGCCAAAGGAATCGTACTGCAATGTGTTGACCACCGCAGCATTGACGCCGGTGGTTCTTTGCGCCACCCCGCGTACGGTTCCCAAATGATCGGTTAACTGATACTCAGGGGTACCCGCCGTTCCGCCGCTAAACCGTTGCTCGGATAGCACGCTGTCGACCCCAATACCATAACGGAATCGACGTGTCGTTTGACCTGTTGCTCCCAGAATCTGACCCACTTGATCACCATCGCTCATCAAGTAATCGACCGATTGAGCATAACTCCCTGATCCTACGCCCGTTTGATTGCGAACGCTCGTTCGCCTGCCGGTCGGATCATACGAATAGTTCACTTGG
Organism: Brakhagea baltica; assembly: GCF_052161605.1. Taxonomy (NCBI): domain Bacteria; kingdom Pseudomonadati; phylum Planctomycetota; class Planctomycetia; order Pirellulales; family Pirellulaceae; genus Brakhagea; species Brakhagea baltica. The sequence continues at coordinate 5,195,882 of NZ_CP197409.1, forward strand.
CCGGTGAGATTGGTCAAGTTCGCATTGCTATGCACATCAATCTGAGTCAATTGACCTCGCCGGTTCCAAACGTAATTTTCCGTTTGCCCTGTCGTCTTGCTCGTGCGAACAGTCGTTCGTCCCTCGGCATCATATTGATACGTAAAATCACCGTCATCGAGCAGACGATTCCAAGTTCCAATTTGCGTCGTCTTGCCCGCTCGGTTAGTCGGGTTTCCGTTAGCATCGTAAGTGTAGCCCGTTGAGCCCGCTTGAATGAGCTGGCCATTGGCCGAGTAATTGTAGTTAGTGGTGCCTTGTGGGGTGGTCAAGCTCGCTAAGCGGTTCGATGCGCTGACATAAGCCATGCTGTAGGTCGCGAGTGGATTAGCACCTGATTGGTAACTGACCGATGTGGGCCGCCCCGCTAAATCTCTGGTCGTGGTTTGCACTAATTCGGGATTGGAAGTGACACTGCCGGTACCTTGCTCAGCGGTCGTGACAAGATCGATTGAATTGTAGAAGAATTTGGACCAGAGGTTTCCTCCGGAAGACTGTGTGCGCGACTGCTGAGTCATCCGATCTCGGAAGTCGTAAAGCATGGTGTCGGTGTACTGGACGGTAGAGCCGTTGCTAAGCGATTTGCTGGCGATGCGCCCCACTGTGTCAAAGGTATAATTCATGGTCGAGGTCACCGATGACGCTCCCACGGCCGAAGTGACTTGTGGAATTGTCGTAATCTCCGAGGTCACCAATCCTGCCGTATTGTAAGTCCAATTGACTTTGTCTGTTGCGGATTGCGTGATGCCGGTCAGCCTGGAGCGAGCATCATAAGAATAATCAAAAGCCGTACTGGTACCAGTCCAGCATCGGCAAGTGAGTGGCTTTGTTTATACTGTTGTATAGGTCCGCTCCAAAATTCGCAACCATTCGGCCATCACACCGAAAAGAGGTCCAAATCTCTACCGTCTCAATTCGGCCAAAAATACGACCACAATTCTGCCCGTAACAATTATTCTGCTTTCCCAAGCCAACTGTTTACCAGGACTACAATAACCGTGAAGACTAGTGCTATCAAGAAGACCAGCCAGATGGACCAATACCAACTTATCAAGGATAACGGTGAATGGCATACGTAGCTTATCGCAAGTCCTAACAGCGCGACTGTGCTCAATCGCCATTCAACAGGTAGCTTCTTGGTCAGTTGATACCCAAACGCCATAAGCCCTGAAGCGAAAAGGTAGAGCCATCCGCAGCCAAATGCGAATCGCCGAAATTCATCGAAACCTAGTGTTCCATTCTTGTCGATGACCAAATACAAGTACGCGACAAGGATCGACAACACTCCGTTCACAAACACCGAGTATGCAACTGGGTGGCACTGTTTGTCTATTCTCTGCTAAAACCTTGCGGCGGCATCGTGCCGCCGCTCTTCAGCTCCTGGGCGTTCATCGAAACTCACTAAGAACACGTCGTTTAGGTCTTCTAGATCACAACTGATCGGTTCGATGTGCATTAGCATAAACCAATTCTCTGCATTTGCATCGCCATGCGCAATCGTTGTGGATACAAACCGGAGTTGCTTCGTAGGATTCCCTGCAACGTGAAACAGTTGACCTGGGAAAACACGATCCATTCCTTCTACGAACTTAACATGAAGGCTGAACCTACCTCGAAATCCTTGCTTGGCAAGGATGCACTTGACCGCAGCCAAGGCAACTTGGTCACTTGCACTTCTCAAGGTCGTCCAAAAAACCTCGAAGTCTGCTTTGGATATTTGATACTTCATTCTCTGGAATCTTCCACTTGCTAGCGTTCTGGAGTAGTTTTCTCTGTGCTTCTATCTCGGCCATTAGCCTAGCTTTGACTTCGCCGTACTCATCGACCCATTTCTGATACCGTCCTTTGATTCGCTGAGTATTGTGAATAAACTCCTCGAATACGTGAGACCGTGAAGCACCCGGAGAAAGAATGATTTCACCAGCCTTTTCGCTGGCGCCCATCACGCCTTTCCCATACGTATCGAGAAGGTGTTGAGCCGCCCAATCATCGTCCCAAATGTCACCGCCATTCTTCTCAAATGCTTTCTTCATTTGATCATAAAGTCGACGGTCTGCCATCGGCTGAAGATCGTCGCCCGTGCCAAGCAGAGTTCTTCCGAGGTTGTCGGACTGCTTGACAGCAGCTTCACCGCCTTCAGCAAGAAGCCTTTTCGGATTGAGTGTCAAAATGTCAGCTGCCAAAACCGCCTTGTCTGCAACCTCAAGTGAAACCTCTGATGCACGCAAAGTGCTTTCAGCTTCCCCAAGCAAACGCCGATATTCTCTTCTCGGATCGCTTGCACTATTCACAACAGATGACGGTACACCAAGTGATCTCAATTGATCCTTCGGGAAATCCTCAATACTCTTGTAAGAAGTCCCGAGTCGTTGGTTCAGTCCCTGAACCAATTGATCATGCTCCGAGTACAGCTTTTGCCACTCACTTTCAGAGGGAATTGCCTGCTCAAACCAAGGTTCTGCCCATGTCCACGGCTTGTACCACGTCCAATCTAATCCCGATGGATCCCTACGATTGGTTGGTGAATTTCCGGTGTACCGATAGAGATTCTCATCACCAGCGGCGAAGCCGATGGGGTCTTGGCTGATGAAGCGTCCGGTTTGAGTGCTGTAGTAACGATTGCGGTTGTACGTTAATCCTCCTACAGGCTCGATGTCGCGGCCTGCGAATCCGTGATACGGCTGCTTCGCCGTATTGCTCTGCGAGATTAGCTTGCCAAAGGAATCGTACTGCAATGTGTTGACTACTGCCGCATTGACGCCGGTGGTTCTTTGCGCCACCCCACGTACGGTTCCCAAATGATCCGTTAACTGATACTCAGGGGTACTCGCCGTTCCGCCGCTAAACCGTTGCTCGGATAGTACGCTGTCGACCCCAATGCCATAACGGAATCGACGTGTCGTTTGACCCGTTGCTCCCAAGATCTGACCCACTTGATCGCCATCGCTCATCAAGTAATCGACCGATTGAGCATAACTACCTGAGCCAATGCCCGTTTGATTGCGAACGCTCGTTCGCCTGCCGGTCGGGTCATCCGAATAGTTCACTTGGCCGGTGAGACTGGTCAAGCTCGCATTGCTATGCACATCAATCTGAGTCAATTGACCTCGCCGGTTCCAAACGTAACTTTCCGTTTGCCCTGTGGTCCGATTTCGGAGATCGATAACCATCGCCTTAGTCTTTGCCAAAGGGAACCAGAGCAAGTCGCTTTTGCAACAGCAACCTTTTCATGTTAGCCGCAAAGGGGGCTGGTCGCAATCGAGCACTTGATATTCTACCTGCAATCAAATGTGGCATAAGTCACCACATCGATCGCAAAGAAGGACGGGAGTTTTTCAAGTCGTTGGCGTTCACGGAATTGTTCGAATAAAGGGATAAGGCCCAGTCTGACGGCTCCGCTGACCTTGTGTCAGTGGACCGATGACTCGTTGGCTAGATCTGCGACAACACTTCCCGCGTTCTTCGCCCCCATTGAGCTTGCCTCAATGGAGCGCATGACGGTCTGGCTGGAGAACGCACCGACGCTGAGAAATTTCCGTCTTTCAAACTTCACCCTGCACATTTCAAACTTCCTTCGCTTCCACTGACGCAAGGTCAATGGAGAGCAAGGGGGTGGGGGTATACTCGTTGTCAATGAATATTCAGAATAACGGTTCACTCCGTAAATAGGTCGAGAATCTCCACTCCCCTTATCCAGGTTCGGCGGCTTCGCCGCCGAAAAGAAGGGGAGGGGAGAGGGTTGGGGGAGTCGTTACTTAGCGAGAAACGTGAAGCTCCGCAGGGCAAGCCTGCGGCATCCTCCCTCTATGCCACACGGCCCGAATTAAGATCAAAGCCAGAAATTTCATTAAGCAAAAACGGTTCCGATCTCAGCGGTCTTGGCATCTGTTTGGTCTGCAGGAACGTCGACTCGGCCCGCGACGTCGTATTGGTCCGCTCCAACAATTCGCAACAATTCGGCCATCGTACCGAAAAGAGGTCTGAATCTCTACCGTCTCAATTCGGCCAAAAATACGACAACAATTCGGCCCGTAACAACTAATGATTCCAGTTCATGGAATATCGACATGTATTTCTCGTCGCACCTTAAGTGCCTTTTGAAACTGTTCATCGGTTGCGCCGTCACATTCCGTATCAATTGGTCCGAAGGCAAACGGAGTCATGTCATTTCTAATCATCCATTCAAGAAGTTCGCCTGTAACCGCTACCCAATTTTCTCCGCTTACGGCATCGTCCAGATTCCACGTCGATAGTTTCACCGGCCAACCGGAACCGTTAGTCGGATTTCCGAATATGTCCTGAGTGTTTACTTCTTCCTGGGGTGTAAAAGATTCGCACTTCGGACATCTTTTGGGAACCTCTCCACATTCGACGCAAGCTACGATTTGATGCTTACAATTGGAACAATAGCCGTCCTCATCCTTTATGATTCCTGAGACTTTGCATACGTCGCTGATTGTATCCAAGAACCAATAGGCATATTGCAGCGACGACTCAATAAAAGAATCCTGTTTCTTGCTGTTTTGCACAAATCGAAAGCCCTTAAAGCAGCTCGATTCGAACAACTCTTTGACACTCGAGTGGATATACGCCGTTCCAACTCCATGAATTAGCGGCTGACAAGTGTCGTTACGCAATGAAAACTCAACCTTAGCTACACGCTTTCGAATCCGATTACATCCAATGCACACTCTAGCATCCAGGTATTCAAGTCTATCATTCAATACTTCGTTAAATTCGAAATCATCGAAGGGATCCTCAAAGTTGGGCCAAGGAACAAAACGGCTTGTTAGTCCCTCCGATTCCCAACGGATGTTTAGATTATCCGTGACGAAGATTTGCCCTGGGCAAATCCAGTAGAAGACACCGTCCAATTTCTTCCGCAATTTCGGTCGATAAATGCGCATAATGAGCTTAGTGATTGCTTCCTTCCCAATACAGTCCGCATTGGATGGAATTGTTGATTTTGTCATCAAGTCCTATCGAACGCCCCCAGTTCGCTGCTGCATCACCCAGATTCATCAATGCTTCACGACTGGGACTTCCCATCGGCCCTGATTTCTGACGCAAAACTCTGCTGTAGGCGGCAAGAAAGGCATCGAACTTATCCTGTTGTTCTGGTGTTGGCGCAGCCATTGCGGAAGCGGTATTCAGTCCACCGTACACTGTTACGAGAATACCGAATCTCCGCAACCACTTCGACCAGTTGGCGCCCGCCTTAGGTTTCGTCGAGAGCAAATTCTCCACTTGCTCATTAGCTCGATTGATGTACCTCTTTCGGCTCTCGTTGAAGGCAACACCATATTGCGGACCCAGGTGTGTTGGGGTTGCGTTAATAGCGGTGTGGTGTGCCTTCGCGATATCGTCCGCACTCGAACTAACTCCAATGTAGAATCCTGACCAGTTTGACTGCTGAGCTTTTACAAACTCCTGGTATCGACTAAATATCCTTCTTTGTGTTGCATCGTCAGCGCTTCTGATCGCGGCAGAGACATCTTCGTATCTGCGATAATTCAGTTTTCCTTTGTCGACATCGAGTTCTGAGCCTATCTGATCCCAAAACTCCCTCTGCTCTCTTGTGATTTGGTTATGAACATGAGTCGGAACTGCTACAATATAAGTTGGAGAGTGTACCCCCTTAGAAAACATCCCTCCCGGAGACATCTTTTGTAACCACGGAGCCATCGAATCGTGCTGACTGAACCAGTGGTGCGCTTGCCAAAAACGCGTATTTCCCCTACCAACCGACATCGTATCGTCTAACGCCTCAAAAGCCTCTAGAGTCCCCCGCTTTCGTAGCTCCTCAATAAAATCGTCGCGATACTCTTCCAATCCACTCGGATCAGTCGCATTTGTCGGACTATTTCTGACATACCGATAGAGGTTCTCATCACCAGCGGCGAAGCCGATGGGGTCTTGGCTGATGAAGCGGCCGGTTTGAGTGCTGTAGTAACGATTGCGGTTGTACGTTAATCCTCCTACGGGCTCGATGTCGCGGCCTGCAAATCCGTGATGCGGCTGCTTCGCTGTATTGCTCTGCGAGATCAGCTTGCCAAAGGAATCGTACTGCAATGTGTTGACTACTGCAGCATTCACTCCGGTGGTCCTTTGCGCTACCCCGCGAACGGTTCCCAAATGATCCGTTAACTGATATTCAGGATTGCTGGCCGTTCCGCCGCTAAACCGTTGCTCGGATAGTACGCTGTCGACCCCAATGCCATAACGGAATCGACGTGTCGTTTGACCCGTTGCTCCCAGAATCTGACCCACTTGATCGCCATCGCTCATCAAATAATCGACCGATTGAGCATAACTCCCTGATCCAATGCCCGTTTGATTGCGAACGCTGGTTCGCCTGCCGGTCGGGTCATACGAATAATTCACTTGGCCGGTGAGATTGGTCAAGTTCGCATTGCTATGCACATCAATTTGAGTTAGCTGACCTCGCCGGTTCCAAACGTAACTTTCCGTTTGTCCTGTGGTCTTGCTCGTGCGGACAGTCGTTCGTCCCTCGGCATCATATTGATACGTAAAATCACCGTCATCGAGCAGCCGATTCCAAGTTCCAATTTGAGTCGTCTTGCCCGCCCGGTTGGTGGGGTTTCCGTTGGCATCGTAAGTGTAGCCCGTTGAACCCGCTTGAATGAGTTGGCCATTGGCCGAGTAATTGTAGTTGGTGGTGCCTTGTGGGGTGGTCAAGCTCGCCAACCGGTTCGATGCGCTGACATAAGCCATGCTGTAGGTCGCGAGCGAATTGGTACCCGATTGGTAGCTGATCGACGTGGGCCGCCCCGCTAAATCTCTCGTCGTGGATTGTACCAATTCAGGGTTCGAAGTGACACTACCGGTGCCTTGCTGCGCGGTTGTGACAAGATCGATTGAATTGTAAGTGAATTTGGACCAGAGGTTTCCTCCGGAAGACTGTGTGCGCGACTGCTGAGTCATTCGATCTCGGAAATCGTAAAGCATGGCGTCGGTATATTGGACGGTGGAGCCGTTGCTAAGCGATTTGCTAGCGATGCGCCCCACTGTGTCGTACGTATAATTCATGGTCGAGGTCACCGATGACGCTCCGAGGGCCGAAGTGACTTGTGGAATTGTCGTAATCTCGGAAGTCACCAATCCTGCCGTATTGTAAGTCCAATTGACCTTGTCCGTTGCGGAACGTGTGATACCAGTCAGTCTGGAGCGAGCATCATAAGAATAATCAAAAGCCGTACTGGTACCAGTCCAGAGTTCTTTGGAGACTTGGCCACTCACGTTGTGTTGATACTCGGTTTTGGCACCGGTTCGATCGGTGTATTCTCGTGTTTGACCGGGAGTCGTGTATTTCCATTGACGCGAAGCGTTTCCGACTTGCTCCTCGGTTGCAACCCGTCCCATGGAATCATAAACCCATTTGGTGATGTTATTGTTGGGGTCTTTGAGTTCCGTAATTTGACCCGCAGGATTGTATTTGTAGGTGGTGGTGCCACCTCCAGACTCGACCGTCGTTATCGGACGCCAAAGTCCGTCATACGTAACGGTATTGCTTTCACCATCTGAGGAGGTTTGCTGAACCGTTCTCAAGTTGCTCGTAAAGTTGTAGTTCCATGTCGTACTGCGCCGAACAAGAATGCCAGTACCGTCCGGATCTGGTTCCGACATGGTTGTGATACGATCCCAAGGGTCATATTGGAAATTGGTTGTTGCCCCATTGGGAGCCGTGATGCCAGTGTTACGACCTAAATTATCGTAGGTAAAGTTTGTGGCAAAATTTACATCGGCAACGCCAGTGAGCGGATTCGGACCGCGCACCGAGGTGACTTCGTCAAATCGGTTGTAAACATATTGCGTGAACGCACCGGCGAAATTTCTTTCGCTCGTTAGCCTGTCCAGGTTGTCGTATTGGAATGAGGCGAATACCGTACCTGTGCCATTTAATGAGGGCATATCGATTCGGGTCAATCGATCTCGCGAGTCACTGGTATAGGTTAATGCACGTCCGTCAGGAAGAGTTACTGCCTGGTAGTGCAGTCCGTTAGAACGAGTTTTGGCGCCGAATTGCGTCATTGATCTCCCGGCGGGCCCGATGCCGTCTGGATCTGAGGTGACGATGCTCGACAGTCGTCCCAAGGTATCATAGCGGTTGATTTGTGCCTGTCCGTTGAGATTCGTCGCGGCGACCTGATCCATTTTGGAATCGTATGCGAACGTCACGCGCGGTCTGCAAATCGAGCCGCAACTAGCCCTGCTCCGTTTTTGTAAAAAATCGGTAAAATGCAAAATTCATGGCTACACGGCACCAAAACCAATACATACATAGGAAAAATTCCGTGGCAACCATCGGCTTTGAGGCGAGCGAGCAATAGCGATACTATCAACAGCACGCAATACAAACACACATTACAGGACTGTAACTTTGAATCAGGTTTGGAATGAAACTTGGGAATCGCAGATCTCTTCGTGGGTGGATCGCGCGATCGCGGATGCGGACGCTGGTCACGGCGTGGACCACGTCAAGCGGGTTGTTGTTAACGCCGCTCACTTGAGCCGTACCGAACAAGCCAACGTGGATGTTGTCATGCCCGCGGCTTGGTTGCACGATTGTGTATTCGTCCCTAAAAACTCACCCGACCGATCGCGAGCCTCTCGCTTGGCTGCCGAATCCGCCTCAATATACCTCAGTTCCATAAACTACCCCGCTGAACTGATCCCTAGGATTTATCATTGCATCGTGGCCCATAGCTTCTCGGCGAACATCGCATGCGAGACTTTAGAAGCGATGGTCCTCCAAGATGCGGATCGCCTGGAAGCGGTCGGCGCGATCGGAATTGCCAGATGCTTAATGACCGGTGGGGCTATGCGACAACGGCTCTACCACCCCGACGAACCGTTTCCATTGAACCGACAGCCGCAAGACGATGTGCAGTCAGTCGATCACTTTTTTGCTAAGCTTCTAAAGCTCCCGCAGACTATGAAAACCAACTCTGGTGCCGCGATGGCTCGAGCGAGAACGGGATTTATGATCCAGTTTCTGAATCAACTGGCCAGCGAACTCGGAATCGATATCGCGCACGTGGATGCGGCGATACGTAAGAACTGCGAGAGCCGAGCAACCTAGTCAATCAGTCCTGTTTCCCCAACAACCAAGCTTCGTCGAACTGGGCATGTTTCATGCTCTTGCCTCCCTCGACAAAGTAACTGTACACGGCATGCACCAGGCCATCGTGTGTCTGAATGATCGCGGGATAGTGGAACGAGCCACTCGGCTGATCTTCTAGATATTGCCCTAGTTTCCACGTTCTACCCTCGTCCTCGGAATAGCTCAGTGCCAAGCGATTTCGACCTCGGATGGTATCGTTATGAATCATCACCCAGCGACCACTCGTCAGTCTCACGGTATCAAGGCCGGAACCCGGATTCGGCAGTTCCGTGGAGTAAACGGCTCCCCACGTTTCTCCTCGATCGGTCGACTCGCACGCTCGAACACGCTCCGTGACCCCGTTCTCTCGCATGTAAGCGACCAAGCTGCCGTCTGCCCGCTCGAGCACAGCGGGCTGGATATTACCGAAGCCAATCAGCGGTTCTGAAGCGTGCCATGTCTCCCCTTGGTCGTCGCTGATCGCCATCAGTGAGAAGGAATAGGTGTCGGAGTAAAGAGGCAATACGATGCGTCCATCCTTCAAGACGGTCGGTTTGCACCGAGGTTGCCAACCGAGCCGTTGAAAGAGCTTGTCCGGCAAACGCTCCTTGACCAAGTCGATAACCTTTTGCAACGATTCAGAGATAGGTGTTTCGATCTCAGCCACAAGCTTGTCCAACTCCTCGAGAGCTTTGGGGCTGAAGTCGTTTGGCTTAAGCCACAAGCTGTCTCGTCGATTCCAAGCCGGGTTGCCAACTCCCACGGGATTCTCGGAAACGAGAAGCTGCGTCACGCAGGACTCCCATGTATTGGCTAGAACCAACGGCCAAAAGAGCAGCAGTCGGCCTCGTTCGTCGACCATGAGGCACGTGTTTCCGTCAGGAAAGCCCGGGGTGTCTACCATCAAAAACGGTTCGCTCCAAGTGTCAGAACCAACCGGTCGCCGGGAACCGTACACGGCAACATCATCTGCCTTTCGTTCTCCTGACCCTCTATACCACGAAACGATCAATTCCCCATTGGCGAGCTCCGCAATTCCGGGTGCATGGTTATGTTGATGATGCAACGGAAAAATCAGCTCGGACTGCATCCCCTGTTGGGAAAGTACCGGTTGGCCAGAAATCAGGTAAACCAAGCAAAAGAATGCTGTAATCAGTCGCATTAGAAATCCGCTTTGGATCGAGAGGAAGGAAGAAGTTGAGGTGGGGTCAGGACGACAATTCTAACGTGTCGGTTATTTGGCTGGCAACTCTGCAAAGACGACGTGGGATGGATTTCCCACGGGTGTAAAGTGCCCTGAAAAGTGCAGCTTGCCCGACGGCTTGTCCACGTGAAATAGAACCACGTTATCCGCACGTTGGTTGCAGCAGTAGAGGAATGACCCGGTCGGATCAAAGCTAAAACTTCTCGGGTAATTGCCCCGTGTCCATTCCTCACCAATGTAGCTCAACAGTCCATCCTCGCCGACAGAATAGATGGCGATAGAATCATAAAGTCGGTTGCCGGCGTACACAAATCGACCGTCATCAGACACTAGAATCTCTGAGCAGAAGTTGCTTCCCGCATAACCGGGTGGCAAGGTCGATATCGTCTGCCGGTGCTGCAACGTCCCTTTCGTTGCATCATAGTCAAAGAGGGAGACCGTTGAGCCTTCCTCTTGAACCGAATAAAACCATTTGCCATTCGGATGGAAGTGGAAATGGCGAGGTCCATCCCCCGCAGGCAGTTGCGCAAACGCGGGCTCATTTGCTGTTAGTAGCCCTGTTTCGGAATCGAATCTCGAAACAAAAATTTTGTCCAAGCCGAGATCGACATGCAGAACGAACTGCCCGCTGGGGTCTGACTGAATCATATGCGCATGGGTTCGGTCGTGTCCGCTAAAGGCAAAACTGCCTGGGGGAGCACTGGCGGCACGCGTAGGTCCGATCTCTCCTGCATCGTTGATAATACAAGCCGCTGCACCGAGGCTCCCGTCCTCGAGAACAGGCAGAACCGCCACCGATCCGCCAAAGTAGTTGGCTACGAATAGCCACTCCTCACTTGGGTGCAGCGAAAGGTAAGTCGGTCCGGCTCCTCCGGAATCGACTCTAGCTAAAAGGGTCAGATTGCCTGAATCGGAATCGATTTTGTAAGCACTAACGGTACCGTGTTTGGCATCACCCACGCGATCGGTCTCATTCGCGGAATAGAGACGGGTTTGGGCTTTGTTCACACAGAGGCAACTCGGGCTGGTGCCCAGTTCGAAGATACCGGCAGGTTTGAGTGTGCCCTGAGAGCGGTCCACTTCAAAGATATGAATACCTCGCCCGTTGCCAGGCGGCAAGTCGACTTGGGTGGGCAACACATCTTGCAACGGGGAGCTAAAGGTTCCTATGAAGGCAAAAAGTCGCGTTGGCAATTCGTCTTCCGTGGCCGCTCGCAGCGTGGAAAAGCTCTCGCTAAAGCCGAGAGCCGACAGCAACGCAATAGCGAACGGAACAGGGATCCCAAATACTCGGTGGGATAAACAGTCCATGAATTTTCTCATGGTTCGATTCGGTTTCCTAAAGGGCCTGCGGGTGGCCAAGTGCTGGTGGGATGTGAAACTGTCGAGGGTTGTCAGGCAAGTACGAAACTCGCCAGTGCTCCTCTAGGATACTCGAAAATCGGGCGCAAGGTGAAAAGAACTGCGAACTCGGCCTACCTAAGCTTTCATCGGTCGAGTGGATTTGCCCTTTCCTGCGATTAACTATAAACTGCGTTTCCGCATGGCTGCACTCTCTCCCAGTTATCGCTTTTGTAAACGCGTCCGCTGCGCCTTTGCTTCAGGCCTCGAAAACTCCTTGACCTTGCACCGTACCGATGGGCTTTATGAAATCAACTTCCGTTCAAAACCTCCTCGCTTGTTACATTAGTTATTTCGCGATCATCTTAGCCCTCGCAGTCTCGCTCCCCCAAAACGCATACTCACAAGGTGACAATGCGAACGATCCTCTCGCCAAGCTGCGTGAGCTTAAGACGGTTGCCGAACAGACCTCCTACCAAGGGACTTCGGACGAGTTTCAGGTCAGTGACTTTCTCGATCAAATCGATCAGGCCAGCAAGAAAGTTACGAGAGTATCACTTGGTAAAACCACCGAGGGACGCAGGCTAGACGCAGTTGTGCTGGCGAAGGAAGGTGGCAATCCGCTCCCACTCCCGGCTTCGGACAAAAGACTCGTCGTTCTCATTCACGGAAACATTCATAGTGGTGAATGCGATGGTAAAGAAGCGATTCTAGCACTGATGCGGGACTTGCTCCTCGATCAGGCCAAGCTCAATCGATACCTAGAAAAAACGGTTCTCGTCATCATGCCGAATTTCAATGCCGATGCCAACGCTCGCATTGGCAAACTCCACCGTCCCGGCCAAGCTGGCCCGGAGTTCGGAATGGGCCTCCGCGAGAATCCGTTCGGACTCGATCTGAATCGGGACTTTATGAAACTGGATAGCTCTGAGGTTCGCAGCCTCGTTCGCATCCTTGATGCTTGGGATGTCGATGTTCTGATCGATGCGCACACTACGAATGGTTCGCTGCATCAGTATGACCTGACGTACGACCTTCCTCACAATCCAGCATCGAATCAAACGATTGTTTCGTGGATGCGGAAAGAGTTGTTCCCAACAGTCACGATGGATCTGGCAAAGCAAGGTACGCCGGTTTTCTACTATGGAAATTTTTCTCGCGATTACAAACGTTGGGAATCTTACGGTCACGAACCGCGATACAGCACGGAATACATGGGTGTTCGTGGCAAGATCGGTATCCTCGTGGAATCCTATTCCTACGCAAGCTATCAACGTCGCATCGAAGCCTCCTACCAGTTCATTGATGCTTGTATCAACCAGCTTTCTCTGAATGCGGAAAAGCTTGGCGGCATGATTGCGGCGGAACGTCCACGCAATCCGCAAGTTCCGATCCAGGGCAAGATCGTTACGGAACCGGGAACCTTCTTGGCAAAGGGGTATGCCTGGAAAGAGCCCGTGAAAGAAAACGAATCCCGCCCAGCGTTTCCCTCGCCACGCGATAAGGAGCGACTCGATCAGTTGCTCAAGGTCGACTACGAAGTCGAATTGGTGAATCGAGGCGAAGGAACAGTACACGTCGCTGCACCGACCTACTACTACATCCCGTTCGAGTCCGCTTGGGCAGCGAGTAGATTGCGGTTGCACGGAGTTCGCATGTCGGAGATCACCCCGTCAGAAGCAGCAAAGCATACAGCTCAATCCATTGCAGCGACCGCCTATCGAATTCAATCCGTTACGAAGTTGCCCGCTTATCAGGGGCGTAATCCGCAAAAACTGGAAGTTGCTGAAGAATCCATGCCGTGGACTATGCAACCGGGTTGGGTTGTGCCGTCGGATCAACCGCTCGGTGTGTTGTCTGCTTTACTGCTGGAACCGCATGCCGACGATTCACTGGCCGCCTGGAATTTCTTCGACCCAGGCATTCAAGCCAAGTCGCTATATCCCGTTTTGCGGTTAGCATCGCTCCCCAACGGGACGGTTCTCAAGCCATTGCCGCCCCTCGCATGGGATGACTACAAACCGTCTGACATCAAGCGTGAAGAACTCACGATCGAGAAATTGTACGATCCTGAGGCAAAGGTCTCCTACATCGGCACCAGTACGCCGCTACCGAAGTGGCTGCCGGGCACTACGGACTATATCCAGCAACAGCAAGGGCGTTGGTTCTCGGTGGATTGCAAAACAGGTGCCATGACTCCTTGGGACCTGCCTAATCGCATGGCTTCGGCACTGCTCAAGCTCAAAGCATTCCAAGAGAGAGATGTAGCGAGGTACCGCACCTCGGTGAACGCATTTGATGACAGTTTTCAAAATGCTTTAGTTAATCACAAGAACGATCTCTTTCTTTACCAAACGGAAGGGAATTCTGCCCGGCAGTTGACGCACGATGGAGATGCTGAGGAGAAGGTGCCCTCGTTGAGCCCAGACGGCAAGCATGTCGCATTTGTTCGTGACAATAACCTGTGGGTTGTAAATTGTGAGTCTACGGAAATCCGTCAATTAACCACCGACGGAGCCGAGGAGATCCTGAACGGTTATCTAGATTGGGTCTATCAAGAAGAAGTCTACGGGCGGGGCAACTTCAAGGCCTACTGGTGGAGCCCCGATGGTAAGAAGATCGCGTTCTTGCGATTGGATGAATCCCCCGTACCCAACTTTGTGATCAACGATTCGATTTCGTTCTCCCAGAAGATCGAGAACATTCGGTATCCCAAAGCGGGTGAGCCCAACCCGTTCGTTTCGCTACATGTAGTCGATATCGAGACAGGGGCCATAGATGAAGTGCCGATGCCCAACGATCCCGTAGAGGATCGGCTGGTCGTTCGCGTCGGTTGGTCCGCACAAGACTCCGGGGAATTGGTTTACCAAGTTCAAAATCGAATCCAATCGCGACTAGATGTGCGGAGTTATGATGTGCAGACCAAGTCTGTTCATCAATGGTTGCGAGAAGAATCACCTGCTTGGGTTAATATTATTGACGAACCCCGATTTGTCACCAAGGATCGATTCCTTTGGGTGAGTGATACAGATGGAGGTCGACGCCATCTGTTTATGATCGACAGAAATGGGGATCGCAAGCAGCTTACCAAGGGAGATTGGGACGTTAAGAGTATTGTGTGGATGGCCGAAGACGGCTCACGAATTATCTTCACAGCCCATAAATCAGGCCGAGCCAATACCGATCTCTTGACGCTAGACACTGCTACTGGGGACATGCAGCAGCTAGAACCGCGTTTAGGAGTTGCGAGCACCACGGTGCACCCAAGTGGTGACTATCTAGCTTGCTCGTGGAGCAATACGGAGACTCCAGCTCAAATGTGGTTATTCGACCGAGCTGGCAACCGAATTAGACGTCTCGATGCCATGCAGAGCGATCGGTTCGACTATGTGAAGTCTTCCGCACCTGAGCAACTGACGGTTGCCGCAAGAGACGGATTTGAGATGCAAGCCGTACTCTACAAGCCGTCTGATTTCGACGCCAAGAAAGCAACCAAAAAGTATCCGGTTCTGATTCACGTTTATGCAGGTCCACGTTCTCCGACCGTGCAGAACTCCTGGGTTCGTCGAAGCGATCTTTGGCATCGCTATTTAGCCGAGCAAGGTATCGTAGTGATGCTGTGCGACAATCGCTCCTCGCTCGGCCGAGGAAATTCCGACACTTGGACGATTTACAAGAACTTAGGAGAGGTAGAGCTTCGAGACTTAGAGGATGCAGCAGGTTGGCTCAAGGGGCAGGACTGGGTCGATGCGGGGCGATTAGGCATCTGGGGCTGGAGTTACGGTGGGTACTTTACCGCGTACGCCATGACCCACTCCAAGCTATTCCGAGCTGGAATCTCGGGAGCTCCCGTGACCGACTGGCGAAACTACGATTCGATCTACACGGAGCGTTACATGTCGACTCCTGAGCTGAACCCAGAGGGGTATCGCACGAGCTCGGCGGTAGAAGCGGCCAAGGATTTGCATGGCCGCTTGCTACTGATCCATGGGGAGATCGACGAGAATGTTCATATGACGAACACCTTGCAACTGGCCCATGCACTGCAACAAGCCAACCACACCTTTGAGCTCATGATCTACCCCAAGAATCGGCATGGTGTGACTGATCCCAAGCAGCAATTTCACATGTATAAGATGATGACCGACTTCCTAAAACGGGAACTGGGGGAGTAGTCCCGAAAATGTGGAATCCACTTTCCGAATTCGGTATTTCCCACAACGATTGTATTCGTGGTAAGATATAGAGGCGGTAGCGGATAGGGTGGGGTACCTCCCTCAATGCCCTGAAGCATCCTGCCAGATGCCTGCGGCTGCAAAGTTCAGCAGCAGATTCATGCACGACATGCGTTGACTCCATCCCTGGGAACCTATGTACTTTCGACTCGCTAAACGCCTCCTGTTGGAAACCGACAAACGGCTTCTTTGGAAACTTGCTTACTTGGCCGGCTGGAAAGGTTTGCGAAGTGTCCAAAAGCACAAGAGTCGATTGAAGAAGGGAGAATTTTTTCCGCCGTTTTTGTACGTGTCGATCATCAACACGTGCAACCTACGTTGCCAAGGTTGCTGGGTCGATGTCGCGGGCAAACAGACGAAGATCGAGCTGGACGCCATGAATCGCATGCTCAACGAAGCCAAGGCGATGGGCAACTCATTCTTTGGTATTCTGGGCGGGGAGCCTTTTCTTCACAAAGAGATCTTGGACATTCTCGCAGCCCACCCTGACGCTTACTTCCAGGTTTTCACCAACGGCCATTTCATTACCGACGAAGTTGCTAAGAGGCTACGACAGCTCGGCAACGTTACGCCTCTTATAAGTGTTGAAGGGTCCGAAATTATCAGCGACCAGCGAAGAGGTCGCGGCGGTGTCTACAGCAAGACGATGGAGGGCATTCAAAACTGCCTCAACAACAAAGTCATGACCGGGGTTTGCACCAGCGTCTGTAAAACAAACATCGACGACTTGCTCAACGATCGCTGGGTGGACCGCTTGGTATCGATGGGAGTCATGTACTGCTGGTTTCACGTGTATCGAGTGGTCGGCCCGGAAAGCTCGCCTGAATTGGCTTTGAATACCGAAGAGCTGCGGAGAGTTCGCGAGTTCGTGGTGAACACCCGGGTCAAAAAACCGATCATCGTTATCGATGCCTATCATGACGGTCAGGGACGGGCTCTATGTCCGGCCGTGACTGGATTTACGCACCACATAGGACCGAGTGGCAGCATTGAGCCTTGTCCGATCATTCAATTGGCAACCGAAACGATCCATGACGATCGGTCGCTCAAGGATAAGTTCCAGAACAGCCAGTTTCTTAGGGATTTCCGGGAAACGGTCGCACAAAACACTCGTGGCTGCGTCGTTCTCGAGCGACCTGATTTGCTGCTAGAATTAGCCAAAAAGCATTCCGCTCAGGACACGACTCAGAGACAAACGGCGTTGCAAGAGATCGCTGCCATCCAGCCGCGTCGCAGCCAACACGTCCCCGGCAACGAGATTCCTGAAAGATCTTGGGCTTACCGGCTTGCGAAATGGTACGCCTTCCACGACTATGGAGCGTACACCCGAAGCTTTAACGCTGCGAACTGGGTCGACCCGGAAAAGGTGCCCCTAAAGGTCATCTCGGAGCAAAGCGTTACACCAAACGGCTCGTTGGCGATCAGCGACGCCACTGCCCATCAACCCACCGTTCACTCCATTTCCCCTCCACTCGCTTCAGAAACTTCTTCGACATCATGAAATCCAGGTTCTTGCGCAAGCTGCTAGTTTCGTCTCCGGCAGCACTTCTGTTTGGCTCAATGCTTTCCCTATCAGCAGTCTCGTTCGCCGATACGTTCGAGCTATTCAACGGGAAAGATTTTTCCAATTGGTATGGTAGTACCACCATCTCGGCTGATGGGTACGCGGCAGCTTCCGAAGATCAGAAAGCCAAATGGAATGCTGAGATTGAAAAGCATTGGCGAATCGATGGTAACGAAGTCGTCAACGATGGCAGCGGTGCCTACCTGACCACCTCTCAGGAGTTTGGGGACTTTGACTTTTCGTTTGATTACAAGATCGTAAAAGATTGCGACTCGGGCATTTATCTGCGAGGTATTCCGCAAGTTCAAATCTGGGACCCAGATTCGCCTGGCACCAAGCCCCACGGCGGCGAAAAAGGAAGTGGCGGTCTATGGAATAATCCCGCTGGATGGGCCGGCAAAGATCCGTTGGTTCGAGCTGACAAACCTGTTGGCCAGTGGAACACGATGAAGATTCGTCTCATCGGCGAGCGTTGCTGGGTCTGGTTGAACGATTCTGTTGTGGTCGATAACGCGCGGCTTCACAACTACTTTGGTGGCAATAAAGGAGAGCCGCTCCCTAAAACAGGCCCGATTCAACTGCAAACACACGGAGCGGAAATTCGATTTAGGAACATGGTGGTCAACACCTACAACTCCGAAGAGAGCAACAAGTTGCTGGCCGAGGCGGATGACAAACAATACGGTGCCGATAAGTTCGTAAACTTGTTCAATGGGTCGGATCTCTCAGGTTGGGCCGGTGCTGTTGACAATTATAAAGTCGTTGATGGAGCCATTCAGTGCTTGAAGGGCAAGGGTGGTGTGCTTCATACCGAGGGTGTTTATTCGGACTTCTTGTTCCGTGTTGAGTTCCAGTTGCCACCCGCTGGCAACAACGGCCTCGCGATCCGCTATCCGACCAAGGAAGAGTTCGAAGCTATGCCAGAAGGAAAACGGAATTATGACACCGCTTATGTCGGAATGTGCGAGTTGCAGGTTCTCGATGACGGACACGAAGCTTACAAGAATATCGACCCACGCCAAGCACACGGCAGTGCTTACGGTATGGTCGCTGCTCGGCGAGGTTATCTCCGTCCTCAAGGAGATTGGAATTATCAACTGGTCCAGGTACAAGGTTCCAAGATTCGCGTCGAACTGAACGGAACGCAGATCCTCGATGCCGACTTGAGCAAGGTAGAGGAATTCATGGCCAACACCCCCCACCCCGGCAAGGACAGAACTTCCGGGCATGTCGGCTTCGCCGGTCACTCGGACCCTGTCAAATTCCGAAACATCGCGATCTTTCCCCTGAAGTAAACCGCTTGGATTTGATCGCGAAGCATTAAATGTGTGTCGCCCGACTTACATGAGGGGGCGACGCAACCATCTAGCCCGATAGATAGAGGCCCGTTTTGGCTTTGGTCTTTCGGGCGATCCCCACCTTATAGACTTTCTCCCACCCAGCCGACCGCTCGACCTAGATTAAAACAACCATGATCGTATCCCTTTGCAAGAAAAAAGTATTGCCATCCGCTTTGGCCACCAGCCTCGGCCTATTTTCTGCTAACCTGCTCACCGCACAGGAAGCCCCGACGCAGGAGCTAAGCGTGCAGGAAGATAACGTCTTGCCTATCAAGGATGCGGATGCCAAGGTAGAGGAAGAGATGAAGCTCTACGTCGAACTCATCGAGCATTCGACGGCCAAGATTGAAATGCTCCCCATCCCCGGCGGAGTATTCAAAATGGGAAGCCCAGAGACGGAGGCTGACCGAGGCAAGGATGAAGGGCCCGTTCGCGAGGTAACCATCTCTCCGTTTTGGATGGCCAAAACGGAGATTACTTGGGACGCATATGATGTCTGGATGTCCGATCTCGATCTGTTCAATCGAGAAGTGAACAAGATCCCTCCGAACACTCGCGACAATCTCGCTGACCAATACCAAAAGAGCCAGCCCACCAAACCCTATTGCGACATGTCCTTTGGCATGGGAACGCGCGGTTACCCAGCGATCTGCATGACCCAACATGCCGCGAGAACTTATTGCAAGTGGCTCTCGGCCAAGACGGGACGCTACTACCGCTTGCCGACAGAGGCCGAATGGGAGTATGCATGCCGAGCTGGTACGACGACCGCATATTCGTTTGGTGATGATCCGAGCGAACTGGAAGAGTACGCATGGTTCGAGGACAACTCCAACGAAAAGTACCAACGAGTCGGCAAGAAAAAGCCCAACCCATGGGGGCTTCATGATATGCATGGCAACGTTGCGGAGTGGGTTCTCGATCAGCATGACCCTTCTGGGTACCTACTCGACAAGCTCCGCCCCAAAGATCCTCTGTTCGTCCCCGAAACCCTATATCCGCGAGTCGTCCGTGGTGGCGGCTGGAGCAGTTCGCCTGCACAATGCCGAAGTGCCGCACGAGAGGGATCAGACGAAGACTGGATCGCTCAAGATCCACAATTTCCGGTGAGCATTTGGTACTTGACCGATGCTTTGCATGTCGGGTTTCGTATCGTACGCCCGCTCAACGAGCCGACTCAAGAAGAGAAGGATACGTTCTGGGAGTACTCGGAACCGATCCAAAAGGAACGACCCGTTCCACTCGAGCGATAAATCGGCCGGTCGCCTTATCAAGTCGATTGGCGAATATAATCCAGGAAGCTGCCGAACTCAGTGATTTCAAGTTCGTTGCCAATAACTTCTTGGACGACGCCGAACGTGCCGCCACCCCGTAGGGCCTGCAGCTCCTTTAACCATGCCTTACCGGCTTTCCGCATCTGAATGCAGGTCGCAGTGGAGGCCGCATCAGCATCGGCAGCGTACTTCGTGAGCACCGAAGCTAGTTGCTTTCCTCGGATTCCAAACCCTGTGGTTGGGTCGATGATGTGGCTGCTCAGGTCCTTAGGTGACTGACTGTTCGCATCAGGAAAGTTCTGCCATTGGTCACCGGAGGATGACAAGCTCAGGTTCGCCAACCGAAAGCGATAGGGTGGTTTTGGAAAGTCCGGAGCGGTTTTACTGCTCAAGCTAGTATCTTCTGAAAGGGATTCAATTTCGATGGGCCAGCCAGTGCGGCCAGTTGGGGGCAGTGCTGCTCGCATGTTGCCCGAAAAATTGATGATGAACCGCTCGAGTCCCATGCCTGACAATTGATCGAAGAGCTTATCGATCACGATTCCTTTGCCGATGCCGCCGAAATCGAATTTGAGCCCTGGCTTGACGATACGGACCACATTCTTTTCCGAATCCCAAAGCACTCCATCCCAGCCGACCGATTGGATGGCTGATTGCCACTGATCGGATGTTGGGGGGCGTCGTCTGCGTCGAAGCGAGGTAACCGCTCCACATGTAACATCGAACGCACCATGAGAGAAGTCGTGCCACTCCTTGGCCAAGTCGAGCGATTCAGCCAATTCGTTGGAAACGGATTGCCACTTGCTATGAACCTTCGGATTCGACAGTTTTGAAACCTCGCTGTCCTCATCGTAGTCGCTCAGGATAGCGTTCCATCGATCAATCAACTCGTCCGCAAGCTGGCGGATTACTGCCACGGCAAAGTGTTGTCCGCTAGGTTGCTCCCACCTGACGGTCAGCACGCTTCCCATTGCAGGTATTGAAACTTCGGCAATGTCAGAATCACCCACAGCATCATCAGCAGCAGCACAAGCAGCGAAATGACGTGGGCCGAAAACACCAACGCCGATTGCGGTTGCTAGACATTGTTTCAGCCAAGGTCTTCGGTGATTGTGTTTGTTTTTTTGCATAAGGATGCACCTAGGGATTTACTGAAAGAGACTTTTCTCGCCTAACGCTGCCATCGAAAGCTTATTGTAGCGTAAGCCGTACGGTGCCGGGCGATGTGAAGCGAGCCGGGAGTCGCCTCTGGCGATGATTTACGAAGAGCCGGGAGAATGAGATTGTGCCGGGTAAGCTGATGGGCGGTTAACGTGAGGGAGCCCTACCGTAGGTCTAGCGCCCCTACGCTTGCAATTAACGTCGCTTCGCGACACATTTCCTAGGTTGATTCGGTAGTTTTTCGTCTAGATCAGGAGTTCTGAGTTTGCAGAGGGGCCACTTGGGTTGAGATGATTCTAAGGTCGGTCGCGGACTTGATAAGCCCAATCTCATGCGCTCGTCGTGCGAGTTCCTGCAGTGCGTTCAGGCCGACTGGTCCAAGCTCGTTGGTCCACTCATTGACGTAGAGCTCAACGTGCTGCATCAACACTTTATCGTCAAACTCCTGTGCGTACTGTCTCATCGTGACCATGGCTTCCTCGGGGTGTTTTTGACCGTATTGGAGAGATTCGTGAATGATGGCTTGCACCTTTTCGAGTACTTCATTCCCTAGATTCCAGGCACCGACGATTCCACCCAAGGGGAGTGGGCATTTTGTTTCCTGCTCCCAGCGTACGCCGAGATCTTCTACAAGCGACAGTCCTTCGGCTTGCCAAGTGAAACGCCCCTCATGGATACATACTCCGAAGTCCGCGTTGCCTTGTTGAAGTCTCGGCATGATCTCGGAGAAGACGACGTTTTCAATGCGAGTGGTTTTCGGATAGAACAGCTTAAACAGAAGTGAAGCAGTCGTATGTTCCCCGGGGCAGAGAGTGACTTGTTTGGAATCGATTGGTTTAGTCTCTGATAAAGCCGCCAGCAGTAGCGGCCCCACGCCATATCCCAGCGCGGAACCGCTCGGGAAAACGCCGTAATCCTCAGCGAGGTAAAGGGCCGCATGAAAGCTTGTTTTGGCAACATCGAGTCGCCGAGCTAACAATGCTTCGTTCAAGGTTTGAATGTCGAGTAGTTGGATATCAAAGTCGAGGCCATGCCAATCCACTTTTTTCTCGAGCATTGCGTGAAACGCGAACGTATCGTTGGGACAGGTCGAGATTGCAAATCGTATAGGTTTCATGGTAGTGTGTTGGTTCATTGAGGCAGATCGTCGTATTCGATTGCGAGCTGGCAAGCCGAATTCAAAGCTTCTTCAATTTGCCATTTGCTGTGGTTGCGATCGCCAGCCCAATTGGAAAAACCACGTATGATCGTAAGGGGGGTGTTGCTTAAAAGGCAAGCCATGGCAACCCCGTATCCCTCCATATCCTCTGCGATCGCGTCGGGCATCATTCGCATTTTGTCCTTGACCTCCGATTCGTTTGCAGATGCCGCCGTGACACTGAGCAAGGTGTTGGGAGGTTCAGGAATAAGCGATTGCGGGCCAGCCAGTAGAATCGAATCGCCCGACTCGAGCATCGGGGAGCCTGAATTGGGGCTTCCCGATTGCTCAAGAGCATCTTGCCTTGGCACCTGATTCCAGCCCATGGCTGCCGCACTTTGGAACAGCCCCCCGGCACCGACTCCAACACCGTAGCAGGCCACTCGCCCGAAAATTGCTGCCGAACCAATTTCGAAATTGGTCGAGTTTCCGTTTCTATAGAGGCCTGAGATCCCAATCAGGATAACCGAATCGGGCTTGGCGGAGCAAACTAGCTGCATGGTTTTGGCTGCTGACGCCACGAGCCCGAAACCACAAATTTTCGTTTGAAACCCTAGTTCGGCAAGCTTTAGCTGCATTCCGAGGGGGATGCGAGACCATTCGAATTCGGTGGGGACAATGAGCAGTCTATTCATCGAACTTATTGTGGCTTTTCTGGGGAAAATTCTCAGAGCGCGGACAAACGGGAGATGAGGACTATACAGAAACGTTGCGATCCTAACATGTATAAGGTAAGATTCAGCGTCCTCTTCAAGGTGTTTAACAGAGCTCTAACCGCCATTATGGGCGATCATTTTTGAGCTAGGTTAGCACTTTACCAGTCCCCCTCACCTCAATGGAAACACTCCATGTCGAACTCAAAGCAGAACCGTAGAAACTTTATTCAGAACACCGGGGCCGTTATCGCCGGTGGTTATTTTGTTGCATCAGGCAACACCAAGGCGATGAGCCGCTCCGCCTTGGAGACTCTCAATGTGGCTTGCGTCGGCGTCGGCGGCAAGGGGGGGAGCGACTCCAACAACGCAGCCAAGTTTGGAAACGTCATCGCCATGTGCGACGTCGATCGCTCAACGCTTGAGGGTAAATCGAAGCAGGCCGAGTTCAAAGCGGCCGAGCAGTATACCGATTACCGAGAACTTCTGGCCAAGCATGGCAAGAACATTGACATTATGACCGTCAGCACACCTGACCACATGCACGGTCCTATTTCGTTGGCAGCCATGCGGCTCGGTATCAGTTGCTACACTCAAAAGCCGCTCACCCGAACTATCTACGAAGCTAGATTGCTATCCGAGGTGGCTAAGGAAACCGGAGTGTGCACTCAAATGGGTAACCAAGGGACTGCCCTTGATTCCTCGCGAGAAGCGATTGCTCAGCTCAAGACTGGTGTTCTTGGTACATTGCAAGAAGTGTACGCTTGGTCGAATCGTCCCATTTGGCCAAAGGGCCCAGGGCGTCGCATGACGATGGAAAAGTTTGCACAGCAAGCTAACGAGGAGGACAAGGAAGCAGCGCAATCCCTCATTGACGGAAAGAAACGGGAAATCGATCGCGCGCTGAGGAGACTCGATTGGGAGAACTGGTTGGGAGTGGCCCCAGAGCGAGAGTACTGGCCTGGTCTCTATCACGCATTTGCTTTCCGCGGATGGTGGGATTTTGGTACGGGAGCGTTGGGCGATATGGCTTGCCACCAGTTAACGGTTCCTTTTGCATCGTGCGGGCTGAGAGACCCAATCTCGGTGCAAGCCAAGTCTTCTGGTCACGATTTTGATTCCTTCCCAGCAAGCTCGGTGATCAAATTCGAGTTTCCTGAGACAGCCGAACGACCTGCGATTCCATTCTGGTGGTACGATCGAAACGGCAATAAGCCACCTATGGAAGTCTTCACCAAATGGGGAATTGAAAACGTCGCCAGCAGCGGCGTTCTGATCGTAGGTGACAAGGGCGCGTTCTACAGCGCCGACGATTACTGCGGTGTTTACGAACTTCGAGGAGTTCAAAAGGCCAAAGTTGACTTTGAGCGAGCGGAAAACAAAGGCGACAATGACGTCAACAACATGTATGAACTCTTCCGCGCGAAAATGGAAGGGGATCCGATGATTTGCAAGTCGAACTTCATTGATCGAGCCGGACCGCTTACCGAAACCATTCTTCTCGGCAATCTGGCGGTTTGGGCTGCGTCGGAGGGTGGTGAAGACGGAGCGATGGGAGAATGGGGCGAGAAGGTTGAATGGGATGCAAAGAATCTCAAGGTAACCAACTTGGCTGCCCTCAAGACTCCGGGAGTCGCAGACTTGATCAAACCAGTTTACCGTGGTGAACACCGTCTAGATTAGGTTTGAGGACTAGCAAGCGACTTCGCCTCTTGCACAGGCAGTCTGTGGGACTGTCCGCTTGATTTATACGGCGGAGCTCGTTCTAGTAGAATCAGTACGATGAATTGCACTTGGTTTCTCCAGGTGCAGTTTTCGTTTACGGGTTGCGCACGAGCTGAGGCTTTGCGATGGGCGTGGTGTTGCTGTTATCGCTCCAGCCCCCGCCGATTCTACCAAAACTCTAGCGAATTCATACACTCAAGCAGCAATGTTGAGCTGGCAGTCCCTAAACCACGCCCTTCGAAGACTCAGGGACGTGCCACCCAAAAAACAGGGATGTGGCAACCAACTCGTCGACTCTGGTTTACCACCATTTCGTCAGGCCAGCGGTGGGAGGTGATGGCTGGAGCTGCCCGAATCTAGTAGAAAATCCCCGCCCATCTAAACCTTTAGGAATCGTGGCTGCTCGACTACAATACGTAGTGACACTCTCCGTCGATTCTGGCGGAAGCTAATTAACTCCAACACATAGCTTTGTACGAATGGCAATCAAGAATCGTCGATCGTGGTTTCAAAACTTAGTCAGCACCTCTCTCGCATGGACGGTTGCTGCTAGTTTCGGTATCGCGGCATTCGGAACTACCACAGGTGTTTTGCGGGCGGAAGACATCGAAGCCCGCATCCAGCAACTCGGAGCGATCGCCAAGCTGACCAAAGTCGATGGCAAGATCACAGAGATTTCGATCAGCGACGGATCATCACTTACCTCTGATGACATCAAACTGTTCGCGACCGCAACTGACCTCACCTCGCTTCAGTTGTTAAACTTTCGGACACTAGGTTCGAGCGACGTTGCTCCGCTCTTTGCTCTGAAGAAACTGAAGTCCCTGGCTATTACAAACACGGCAATCGACGATACGGCAGTCGAGGGAATCGTAGAGGCGTTTCCCGATTTGAAGGAACTGAATCTTTCCTCGAATGCGAACATGAGCAGTCAGATTCTAAAACCCATTTCCCAGCTAAAGGGGTTGCAAAGCTTGTTGCTCATTCAGACTCGCCTCAATGACATTAGCACTCGTAGACTGTCTCAGTTGCAGGAGCTTCGGGTACTCGATTTGCGAGGGAACATGGAGGCGGGTGATCTCACGCTTGAGGTGCTGAGTGGCCTGCCAAACCTTAAGGCACTCAAACATCGCAGCACGGCAGTAACCGATTACGGCATGGAGCTACTTTCGGAAAATGAGTCGATCGAAAACTTACTCATTCAAGACTTTGTTATCACGGATGAGTCAGGGCCCTACCTTGCTAAGCTTCCGAAGCTTTCCCAACTGGAGATTTTTCGTTGTCCGAGCTTTGGTGATGATGGCGTCAAGGCGCTTATGGGTATGCCATTGCAACGGCTCACGTTGCGAGACTTATCAGTGGTAAGTGATGAGGCGATGCTCGTCTTCACAGACATGCCGAAACTAAAGCGGCTGTATTTGCATGAGTTGGCCGGCGTTTCCGATGTGGGCCTGGCAAATTTGGGTGCCGTTAAAACATTGGAAACGCTCGACATTTGGAGCATTCCTAAGATGACAGACGAAACCATTGAAGTGATCGCGAGCTTACCCAATCTGACCGAACTATCCATTCGCCTAACCGATATCAGCGATGCTTCTATCGCAAAGATAGCCAAGCTACCAAAGGTAAAGCGATTAACCATCAAGGACAATCCGAAAGTATCCAACGAAGCGTTGAAGACGTTAAAGGAAAAGCAATGGGATAAACTTGACATAGGCAATGTCAAGTAGGCTTTTCGTCAGCCTCCCAAAGCCTTCGCCGGCACGTTCAAAGGAACGAAGGGCGTTCCGGTGCACTGAATCCTTCGTTCCTATAAGATCGCCAAATTATTGCGAATTTTTCCGGGGATCGGTAACCCTTGATTGCGTGCCGATTCTCTGTCGTTTAATCTAGTGCCCTTGTAAAAGATTCATTGGTTCGGACATAAAAGGTTAGCTCTATGGGAAATTACCGACGCATCAATGTCATGGACGATAGTGGAGTGAGTGTCGTTCGCTTCATCGACAAGAAGATCGTGGATTCGGCAACAATCGAAATGCTGGGAGACGAACTCGTCTCTCTAGTTACCAACGACAAGCGATCGCAGATCCTTCTCAACTTCGAGGGGGTGGATTTTATGTCTAGTGCCGCGTTGAACAAACTTATTAAGCTTAACTCTAGTGTCAAAGCTGCAAATGGTCGCTTGAAGCTTTGTAACTTGAGGGCTGAGATCCAAGACGTGTTCAAGATTACCAAATTGGATCGCGTGTTCGATCTCAGAAAAAGTCAAGACGACGCACTCGCCGCGTTTCAGTTATAATCGGGGCTGTTTTAGAATGCCGCCGTGTTCCGCAACATTCGATACGGTCTGTCTGTTTAATAAGCTCGCTTTTGATGTGCAAACTTTGCAAACAATCTCTTCCGGATACACGTAGGGAAACTCCACAATGAATTCGCCGAAAGATTGGGCGATCGATAAATCGTTTCCAAGTGATTTGGAAGTAGCTCACGAACTCATTGAGCAAACCATTCTCGCCATGTCGGACCTCGATTGGCCTGGTGGTGATATGTTTCACGTGCAGATGGCGATGGAAGAGGCTTTGGTAAACGCCATCGAGCACGGCAACAAGCGTTCTAAAGAGAAACTGGTTTCCCTCAATGTATCGGTCTCCGTTGAGCAAGTGCAAATGACGGTCGCGGACCAGGGGGACGGTTTCGATCATCGCAACGTAGCGGACCCAACAGTTGAAGAGCGTGTCGACAAGCCACGCGGAAGGGGCGTGCTCTTGATCCGCGAACTTATGACTCAGTCTACTTACAACGATCGTGGTAATGAGCTGGTCATGATCAAGATGAGAACACCGCCCGAAGAGACTTGATCGACACTCTATAGTCCCTCCTCTAGTTTAGGCCGAACAGTAATCACGGGGCAATGAGCGGTTCTCATTACCTCTTGCGCTACGCTACCCAGCATTAACTTTGACCAGCCGGTCCTCCCGTGCGTCCCCATAACGATTGCATCGGCATGTTTGGCTGAAGCAATTTGGACGATAACCTCTGCTGGTTTACCACGAAGACTCAAGTGCTCTACTGCAACACCCTTTTCCTCGAACATTTGATCCCTAATCTTCGCCTTAGCATTGTTCGCGAACGCATCTGCCATCGACCTCGATTCCGACTCGTCCTTTGCAGGGTCAGTGACTGCAAGAACGATCATCTTGGAATGTGACGAATTACAAATTCTACACGCAAGTTCCAGTGCGTAATCCGAGCAATTGGAATAGTCGACAGGACACAAAATTATATTCATTTCTTGAGAGATTCTGCGTTGAAGTGGCGATAGATTGATGTCATCAGAAAATTGATACGATCTGATTGTAATCGATCAAAGGACCGCCGACACCTTCCTATGTTTGCGGGTTGGTAACCAAACTGATGGCTCATAAAATAGGATACTTTGAATGGTATACAGGTCGAGAGCCAATTGAATGGCAACATATTATCATGCTGGTCCTGGAATCTGATCACCTGTGATTTCGATTGATTCAACTAACCGGTACCCTACTCTAGGTTCTGTGAGAATGATCCTTGGACGAACGCTCTCGGCTTCCAGTTTCTTACGTAAATTGGCGACGAATACTCGCAGGTAATGCGTTTCGTGGGCATTGCCAGGCCCCCAAACCTCTTTTAGTAAGTACCGATGCGTTAGTACTCGCCCCGCATTTCGAATCATGACTGCCAACAGGTCGTACTCTAATTTCGTTAAGCGAATCTCCACGCCATCCCGGAAAACTCGGCGGGCCTCCAAGTCGACTTTGACAGCTTCGCATTCATAAATTGACGACTTACAAGCTGGGCTGGTTTCACTGATATTCGCACTATGTCGAAGGGCAACTCGGATTCGAGCGAGTAATTCGCCAACGCCGAAGGGTTTAGTCAAATAGTCGTCCGCGCCTGCATCCAAGGCTCGGATCTTTTCTGTTTCTCGATCTCGGGCTGAAAGAATAATCACGGGAATCGAAGTCCATCCTCGAATTTCGCGAACGATTTCTATACCATCACGATCCGGTAGCCCCAGGTCGAGAAGAATCAAATCTGGGCGTTCCTGAGTGATCAGTCGCATCCCCTCTTGAGCCGTTCCCCCTTCAACCAGTCGATAACCCTCGCTTGCCAGAGAGGCCCGCAAGAACCTACGAATCGGTTCTTCGTCCTCGATGACTGCGATGAGTGCTGGGTGTGGTTGCTTATCAGTCATTCGTCAAACTCCGTTCCAGTGGGCCTGAACCCCGAGGGTGTTTATTATCTGAAGGAAGTAGCAAGCGAAAAAGGGCCCCCCCTCCTTCACGATTTTCCGCGACGATGGTTCCTCCATGGAGTTTGGCAATCGCTCGGCAAATGGCGAGCCCTAAACCCGCACCGCGAGAATCGCTGATTGCGTGTTGACCTCGTTGGAAACTTTCGAAAATCGTTTCCAGTTCTTCAGGATCCAGTCCTGGCCCACGGTCTGCAACTTCGAGTATGATCTCTCTCTGGGTTTGCCGCCCCCGAATTTCAATGGGGTCGCTTACAGGAGTATAGCGGGCAGCATTTTCTAATAAATTGATGAGTGCCAACTGCAGCAGGACCTCGTCAAAATACCCCATCAGGAGGTCGCTTGGAAAATGGACGGTTACCGAGCGCTGCTTTAACACGTGGTTCAAGCTGTGAAGTGCTGTTCCAACAACATCCTCGACGGGATGCCATTCACGGTGGATTTGGACAGCCCCAGATGATAGCTGCGTTAATCGAAGCAAGTTCTCGACAAGCTGAGTTAGTCGTGCCGACTCATCGAATATAGTCGACAGCAATTCCTGTTTTGTTTGCTCATCCATAGCAGTTTGATTTTCATGGAGCAAACTGCTCGAAGCCCCTGCGATCACGGCAAGCGGTGTTCGAATATCGTGAGAAACGGATGCTAGCAGCGAACTCCGGAGTTCTTGAGTTTCCGCTTGGACTCTGGCGTTATGAGATTCAATTGTCAATCGATCTCGCTCCAGGGCCAGGGCAATCAAAGTTGCATAGGCTTCGAGCAGCGAGCGTGAGTCGGGTGTCAGCAAATCTTCAACACGATCATGACGAATTCCTAAAACCCCAATTGTCCCATGCGGTGAAGCAAGCGGGAAATAAACCCCTTCAGATAGCGGCAGCGTATCCGTTTTACGACCAGCAATTTCCGAATGATCGAAGGTCCATTGGGCAACTACAATTTCGCTTGCTTTGGTTGCAAAGCTACCCGGTCGTATAGATTGTGCAACGATGCGACCGTTCTCTGGCAAAAGCAAGGCTACTTCTCCGCCGAATTCTGCCGCAATCACTTTTTCGGTCTCTAGGGCCAAAAACGGTAAGCCTGTTATCCCGGCTAATTTTCGGCTCAAGCGATACAAGGCTTCGGTTCGTCGTTCGTTTTGCAAAGCGTATTGAGCTTGCCTTCGAATGCGGTTGTTCAACGCAACAATGGTCATGCCGACGATCAACATCACCGAAAATGTCACCACATATTGGCTGTCGTTGACCACCACAGTGTAGTAGGGTTTGGTGAAGAAGACATCGAATAGAACAACTGCCAAGATGGAACTGACTATCGAAGGCCAAAAACCGTATCGCGCACTGATGATCACGATACCCAACAAAAGAGTCATGACAATATTGGCTTCGGTCAATCCGCAGGCGTTCCACGCCAAGGCCATCACTGTACACAAAAACAAAATACCTGATGAACCCAACCAAGAACCAATACCAGTCTTTTCGTTGGTGTACAGCACCGATCCTTTGGCAGATGCCTCGGCCACCCCCCGCACGACCAAGACGTCAATTTCGCCACTATCTTGAATCAATCGGTCTGTTAACGTCGGTTTGGACCAACGATGTTTATTCGTGGGGACCGATTTACCGATAACAATTTTTGTAACGTTCCGTCTGCGTGCATACTCCATGGTTGCCATCACCGGGTCATCCCCCGTCAGGGTTACGGTTTCAGCACCGAGTCGCTCGGCCAGCCTCAAATGATCGGCTAGCCGATTTTCATCGGTAGGAGCAAGCTTTCGATCGCTCGTCGACTTGACGTGAACGGCCACCAACTCGGCTTGGAGTGCATTCGATACTCTTTTGGCTGAGCGGATCACACGTGCCGACGTGGGACTCGGGCTGATGCAAACCATTAAGCACTCGCGAGTCTCCCACGGAACGGTTGTTCCTCTCGAGATTCGAGCAAGCTCGACGTCCGAGTGGACATGATCAGCAGTTCGGCGGAGAGCCATCTCCCGTAAGGCGGCAAGGTTCTCACGTTTGAAAAAATTTCCTAAGGCCCTCTGTGCTTGTTGCGGCACATAAACCTTGCCCAGACGAAGCCGTTCTAACAGCTCCTCGGGCGGAATATCGATCAGAACCAACTCATGGGCTTTGGAGAAAACGTCGTCCGGGACCGTCTCGCGCATAACAATACCCGTGATTTTGGCGACGACATCGTTGAGAGACTCGATATGCTGGACATTACAGGTGGTCCATACATCGATACCAGCCTCGAGTAGCTCCTCGATGTCTTGCCAACGTTTGGTGTGTCGCAATCCTTCGGCATTGGTGTGGGCCAATTCGTCCACCAAGATCAGTTGCGGTTTTCTCGCCAGCGCCTGGTCCAGATCGAACTCTCGCACGTTTACTCCATGGTAAGAGACGAGCTTAAGAGGCAGCAGTTCTAACCCCTCCAGCAGCGTCTCTGTCTCCTCTCGACCGTGTGGTTCCACGTATCCAACGACGACTTTTACACCCGCCGCTTTTTCTTGCCTGGCCTGATTGAGCATGGCGTAGGTCTTTCCAACCCCAGCCGCATAGCCCAGGAAAATTTTCAGTTTGCCGCGATTGGCTTGAGACTCACGAGCCTGCAAGCGATGCAGCAGTTCATCGGGATCTGGTCTCTGGTCGATCATATTTGTTGGATGGAAGAGGCCAATCGTGACAAACTACTTTCTTCGGACTTTTCGTCAAGCCAATACAAAACTTTCATTGCCATCCTCCCCTTAAACTAAAGTTCCCTATAGATCAACGCCGATCTCCGCACGTATCAAAGTCGCTTGTCGACCAAGTCCGGCGGACTATTCGTCCGCACCTGTCTCGGACTACAGTTAAAGTTTGCAAAACGATAACAGTATTCGGAGACCGTCATGGATTGGATTAAAGTCGTCTTCTTTTGTTTACTCAGCTTTTCGAGTGTAGCGAGTCTGTCTACTTCTTTTGGCCAAGAGGGGTTGGTTGCATCCCCTGTTTCTCTTGGTAGTTCAGTTCCTGGCCCAGCTTGCGATCGCGTCAACTACAGTTGCGATGGGTGCGATGCCTTTACCGATTCGCAGGACAATTGGTTTCTCATGCGAACGCTCAGCGGAACTCATATGGGTGATTTTTTGCGAACTCGGCGAATTCAGGTATATGGATGGACCGAGGGTTCCTTTACTGCCAGCAGCGCTTCGCGAAACCAACTTCCGATGGGTTTCAACTACCGAGCCAACGATTTTGTGATGAACCAAAATTGGTTGCGGGTCGAGCGAGTTGTAGAGACCGATTCCAATAGTCCTTCTTTCGGTTTTTTGGCTGACACCATCCTTCCCGGTTCCGACTACCGATTCACGTTGGCACGTGGATTGGCCGACGACCAAACCGGCTCGCACGGGATTGACCCAGTTCAATTTTACGCGCAAATGTACTTTCCGAATGTCGCTCAGGGTTTGGACCTCAAAATGGGACGATTCTTTGGGCAATATGGGGTCGAAAGTATCGCGGCCGTCGAAACTCCGTTTGTCTCCCGAGCTTATAACTTTATCTACAATCCGTTTACACATACCGGTTTGCTGGCGACGCTCCAACTGAATGATAATTGGTCGGTACAAAACGGAATTGTAACCGGCAGCGATATCTTTTTCGATTCGGCCTCCGAACCTACCTACATTGGTAGCGTGAATTGGGAATCGGACAGCAAGGATACGAGTATCCTGCTGGCGACGATTTTCGGTTCGGGCCGTTTCAATCAGGCGGAAGACTTTGCGAACCCGCGGGTCTTTAATCTGGTGTTTAGCCAAAAACTTATTCAAGACCTCACCTACACGCTTGATGCGCTCTACGGTTACCAGACAGACGTTCCTGGGATCGGTACAGCCAACTGGTACGCGTTCGTAAATTACCTCAACTATCAATGGTCTGAACGATGGAGCGGTACGACACGATTGGAGTTTTTTAACGATATAGATGGGGACCGAACCGGCTTTGAGGGGTTGTACACGGCTCTCACGACCGGTCTGACTTATAAACCGCGAAATGGCATCCTGATCCGACCGGAGCTTCGCTACGACTACAACGATTCGTCTCGACCATTCGAAGATAAATCGGGGTTGTTCACCGCTGCCTGCGGTATGATCGTCCGTTGGTAGCATGATCAACCGTTTTGCTTTTTGTTCAAAAGGGCAGAGAGGACCGGCTGTCTACCAGCCCTCCTGCCCCGGCTCATCGGCCGAAGCCGAATCGCCTATTCCCTCGAAAAATTCACGCTATTTGTTGTTATCCAACGACCAATTGAGCATGAGTACATTTACCAGTGGCTCTGCCCCGAACGCGACGAGCGTCGGGGAATCGAGATGCGCACGAATGGATTGCTCGATTTGGTCTGGCGACAATCCACGATTGGCAGCGACCCGAGGAACCTGTGCCAAGGCGGCAGCCAGCGTGATGTGCGGATCCATCCCGGAGCCGGAAGCCGATACCAGATCGGCGGGAACCAATCGGTCAGTCTCCAAGTTCAACCGCTCGATGATCTCCCTCGCCGATTCTGTTAGCACCGGATTCGTTGGCGAATAGTTACTCCCCCCCGTTTCACTCGCGTCGTAATCCGCTGCAGAAGGCCGCGGCCAGAAATATTCGGGCCTTTTGAATTCTTGAGCCAATAATCGCGACCCAACAATGTTTCCGCCGTCGTCCCGTATCAGACTCCCTTGACGTCCTTCGGGTGCCAAGATCATGGAAAATACCAAAATCACCATCGGGTATATTCCAGAGCAAACGATCAAACTGAACATTACAAGCCGCAACGATGTCATTAAATCACTCATCGGAGCCATTTCCTTTTCCTTATTTTTGATAACTTGTGCGTAAATGCTTGTTCGAGATCGATAGGCTAGGCCATCCCAAGTCCGGTGAGCACCACATCGATCAACTTGATTCCAATGAACGGAACCACCAAACCACCCAGTCCATAGACCAGTAGATTCCTCGTTAGCAGCGTGTCGGCTCCGACGGCTCGGTACTGAACCCCACGGAGCGCGATCGGAATCAAGCAGGGAATCACAATGGCGTTAAAGATCACCGCCGACAGGATTGCACTTCTCGGAGTGGATAGATCCATGACGTTCAACGCCGCTAGTTGGGGCATAGCGACCATGAAGATCGCCGGAATGATCGCAAAGTATTTGGCAACGTCGTTGGCAATGCTGAATGTTGTCAGCGCTCCGCGGGTCATCAACATCTGTTTGCCAACGGAAACCACGTCGATCAACTTGGTCGGATTCGAATCAAGATCGATCATATTGCCCGCTTCCTTGGCAGCTTGCGTGCCGGTATTCATGGCCACAGCCACGTCCGCTTGTGCCAAGGCTGGAGCGTCATTGGTTCCATCACCGGTCATTGCCACCAGATGCCCCTCGCGTTGATATTTTCGGATCAATTCGAGTTTTGCCTCGGGTGTGGCTTCGGCCAAATAGTCATCGACTCCCGCTTCAGCAGCGATAGCGGCTGCGGTGTGCACGTTGTCACCGGTGATCATCACTGTTTTGATCCCCATCCGCCGCAATTCGGCAAAGCGTTCCTTGATCCCCCCCTTAACGATGTCTTTGAGATAAATCGTACCCAGAACACGTCCGTTTTCAGCGACCACCAGCGGTGTCCCCCCTTCACCAGCGATCTTGATTGCGTCGTCGTTGACCTGCGCGGGAAAATCTCCTCCCTCCTCGCGAACGAAATCGCGAATCGCCGAAATCGCTCCTTTACGAATACGGCGTCCATTCAAATTGATGCCGCTGATGCGAGTCCGCGCAGAGAATGGGATGAACTCCGTAGCAACTTCTTGCATCGGCCGTCCACGGATGGCAAACTTCTCCTTGGCCAGAACCACAATGCTCCGCCCCTCGGCTGTCTCGTCGGACAGTGATGCCAACTGAGCAGCGTCAGCCAGTTCCCGCCTATCGACACCTGGGGCTGGCCGGAATTCGTTGGCTTGGCGATTTCCCAAAGTAATCGTACCTGTCTTGTCCAAAAGCAATACGTCGACATCTCCCGCTGCCTCGACCGCGCGCCCTGACATGGCCATGACATTGAACCGACTCAACCTCGCCATGCCAGCAATTCCAATCGCAGCCAACAAAGCTCCGATGGTCGTCGGAATCAAGCAGACCAGCAGAGCCACCAGCGTTGGAACGTCAATCGTCACATTGAAGTAGCCTGCAATAGGGTACAACGTTAAGCAAACCAAAAGGAACACGAGGGTGAAACCCGCCAGAACAATCGTAAGGGCGATCTCGTTAGGAGTCTTCTGTCGCTTGGCCCCTTCCACCATCGCAATCATCCGGTCAAGAAAACTGTTCCCCGGCTTGGCGGTGACCTGAACCACCAACCAGTCCGAAATGACCCGAGTCCCACCGGTCACCGCTGAACGGTCACCGCCACTTTCTCGAATCACTGGAGCACTCTCTCCGGTAATAGCACTTTCATCAACGCTGGCGATCCCTTGGATCACCGAACCATCAGCCGGAATGGTTTCACCTGCCTTGACCAAGACGAAATCGTTTTCCTTCAACTCGGTGGATGCGACGTGAACACCTTCCCGTTCGTCCGCGTTAGCGATCTTGGTCGCCGTCACATTGGACTTTGCACTTCGCAACGCGGCGGCTTGAGCACGTCCTCTTGCTTCGGCGATCGCTTCTGCCAGGTTCGCAAACCAAACCGTCAGCCACAGCCAGATCGAGATACTCAAGAAGTAAAGCAAATCGGTGCTGCCAGAAACCATGGCCGAGAAGGTTACCAAGGTGGTGAGTGCCGCCCCAATTTCGGTGATAAACATCACCGGATTGCGAGCCATCCGCCGTGGTGCCAGCATCTTCACGGCCTCCAGGGACGATGGTATCAGCATATCCATGGAGAATAGCGATTTGGTTGCTGGAGCGGTTTTGTCCGTCCTAATTGATGCAGGAATAGTAGTCGGTGTATTCATGTTTTTCGTAGTCCCATGCAATTAGCCCGCTCCCAAATGCTCAGCAATCGGCCCAAGAATTGCCAGCGGCAAAAACAATAATGCGCCGACGATGAGCACCGTGCCCAACAAGACAATCCCGAAAAGGACGGTGTCGGTACGAAACGTACCTGCCGTTTCCGGGGATGAACGTTTCTCCGCAAGAAATCCAACCACTGCCAACGGAGCGATGATCGGAATGAATCGTCCCAATAACATCACCAAGCCCGTGGCGAGATTCCAGGGTACCGTGTCGTCACCCAAACCTTCGAAACCGGAGCCGTTGTTCGCCGCAGCTGAGCTGAATTCGTAAATGATCTCGCTCAATCCATGACTGCCCGGATTGTTGAGGGTCTCGACACCCCAAGAGGTTGAGGCGAACAAGGCAGTTCCGCCCAAAATGAATAGTGGATGAGCAAGCAAAGCGACAAGAATGATCTTCATCTCCTTGGCTTCCACCTTGCGAGTCAAATACTCCGGCGTTCGGCCCACCATCATGCCCGAGAGAAAGACGGCTGTGATGACAAACAAAAACATGTTGATCAAACCTACGCCAACCCCGCCGAAAACGACATTGAGCCACATGCCAGCCATCGGCAGTAACCCAGTCAACGGATTCAAACTATCATGCATGGCATTGACGCTGCCGTTGCTGGTGGAGGTGGTTGACACCGCCCACAAGGCACCAGCGGTCGAGCCAAAACGCAATTCTTTTCCTTCCAGGTTTATGGCTTGCTGAACCGGCAAATCTGCCAAGGCAGCTGTCGGCTGATTTTCAAACCAACATGCGGTGGAAACAAATCCCAAATACAAAGCCAACATCACCCCAAAGATGACTTTCGCATGTTGAATGCGATTGGTGATCCAGCCAAACATCCAAACCGTTGCCATCGGGATAAGAATGATGGCCACGTTGCAGAGCACGTTCGACCAGAAGTTCGGGTTCTCAAAGGGGTGGGTACAATTCGGTCCAAAAAAACCGCCACCGTTGGTCCCCAATTGTTTGATGGCCACAAACGCCGCCACCGGGCCGCGAGCAATCGTTTGAGTAGCCCCCTCCAAAGTTGTGGCGATGGCCGCCCCCTCCAGAGTCATTGGCATACCGGTCAAGACGAACAGCACGGCCCAAATAAAAGATAAAGGTAATAGAATCAGTCCAGTGGCACGCCAAACGTCCAGATAGAAATTTCCTAGATTGGCATTCCCGGCCAACCCACGACTCAACGCGGTAACCGCTGCAATGCCTGTGGCAGCGCTAACGAATTGCAGCCACATCAAGCCGAAAAGTTGTGAGAAGTAGCTCATGGAAACCTCTCCCGAATAGTGTTGCAGATTTGTGTTGCTGGTAAAGCTCGCCGCTGTATTGAAAGCCAAACTGGCCTCGAGATTCTCTTTTTGATCAGGATTGAGCGGGAGCCACTGTTGAGTGGTCAAGAGGGCGTAGACCACCAGAAACATGATGAGATTGAAAACCAGCATGGACTGGCAGTACTGTTTCCAGTTCTGACCGGTCGCCGAACGCAATCCCATCATTAAACCAGCAAAACGCTCGAATCCTTTTCTTCCATTTCCGGAAGACGGTGCGTCCATCGCCCAGCGCATATAGCGTCCTAGGGGCCAAGAACAAAGAATGGTCGCACCAACAATAATTGTTGGAATGATGAACTGAATCATAGTGATATTTTCCAGATACTCCTAAAACCTCTCGGGACAGACGATGACGTAACCCAGGTAGGCGAAAGAAAAACCGAGTGCCGAAATGACACTGGCATTTACGAACCAATCCACGATATTCCTCCTCAAAGTTTCTCACAGGCGCGAACGAATCCGAACAAGCAAAGGAACGCAAACGCTCCCGCTAACAGCATCAAAGCCCAAGCCATCATTTCTTCTATTTCCTCGCGAGAACAGTTCTCAGTAAAGGTCGACGTAAATCATCGATATCAGCAGATCAAAGAATGATAGTGGCAATCGCATCAAGACGGTCTCAAACTTAGTTCGGACCATATCAAGATTTCATCAAGACTCGTACATAGTCAGTCGGTTAAAAAGTGATAGATTTTCTTACAGCCCACACTTTGTCGCAAGCAAACATGTGCGAATGGGGCCATTACGTTCGGATATACCTAGCGATTTCTTTTCCTCTGATGATGTAAACCGCATCGGTTTCTTGCTTGTCGATTGGAGTTCTTCCGGTGAAG
Organism: Brakhagea baltica; assembly: GCF_052161605.1. Lineage (NCBI taxonomy): Bacteria > Pseudomonadati > Planctomycetota > Planctomycetia > Pirellulales > Pirellulaceae > Brakhagea > Brakhagea baltica. The sequence goes on from NZ_CP197409.1 coordinate 5,234,219, forward strand.
TCACTGAAGGCCGGAAACACAAGCATGTTTTGCTGCCTTGCGAAACAAGGCAATTTCTCACCGTTGTCGGGCATGCGAAATGCGGGATGCAAATGACCGGCCAAGAACAAGAAGCCTTCGTGATTCTTGGAAATCGCTGGTAAGTCCAGCGGATCGTGCAAACAGATAAAATCCTCGAATCTCCACGGTGGCTTGACGATCTGTATTGGCCATTTCGCCAATTCATGCTTAGCACGTCGATCGTGATTTCCCTCGACCAAAATCCAGCTACAGTCCGGTGAAACCTCTCGCTGCTCCTCCCAGAATCGACTCATCGTAGCTCGGAATGTAAAACTAAAAGAACTTGTTCCGTGAATCATATCCCCAAGCACGATTACCCGCTTAGGACTATGCCTCTTCACCAAATCCGAAAGCCTCTGCAAGATCGACTCGAGCGATTGAATGGGGACCGGGATCCCCACTCGCTGAAACGTTGTTTCCTTGCCCCAATGCAAATCAGCGCAAAAAAGGGTCTCCGATTCGGCATGCCAAGCAGACTTCTCTGCATGGAGTTCCAACTCGATCGCTCCGTGCTGTAACAACTGAACGGCAGTTGTCGTCATCTCCTATCCATTCTCTACTTCGAGTTGCGATTGTAACTTGCGAATGCGATCCTCCAGCGACTCGCTCGACAGCCGCTGCCTCAATTGCTCAACCACCAGAGGAAACGCCAGCGGAGTCGGGCCTCTCGGCTGACAAACGTGAATTTTGCTTTGTGCGATCCTAGCTAACGCTTGCCGCATTCTGGTAATTTCGAACTGATTGTCGAGTAGCTCCTTATCAGCTTGGGCTAATAGTTTGTTTGCGGGATCGAACTGGCGGAACGCATCATAGAACATATTCGAGGAGGCTTGCAAGTGCCTACCCGGCTTGGTTTGGCCGGGAATCCCGGGATGCACCAAGCCCGATATTCGTGCGATCTCTCGGAATTGACGCTTGGCTAATTCCGTCGCATTCATACACTTCATCAAGTGCTCAACTAAAAACTCCTCGTCAAACAACGCCGCCAACTCCTGGGCATCCAGAACGATTTCCTCTTTGGCTTGAAACATAAAACCATAATCGTTTACCGCAATCGACAAAGTAATCCCTCGTGATTGAGCAAATCGCCAGGAGACCAGTGCTCCGAGACCCTCGTGCACCAAACGCCCTTCGAAAGGATAAACGCATAGGCAATAGTCTTTCTTCAAGCGAAACGATTCAACCAATATCATTCCTCGGCTGGGGATCATGCTACGTAGACGTTGCAACTCAAAGATGGGAACGAGACATCCCATTTCCTCCCCATCTAGTATGCCTCGCGATGCGCGATCAAACTGCTCCCTCACCTCCGCTGCTAATTGCGACGAGAGAGGCATGCGTCCGCCTCCCCACCGAGGGGTCGTGTTCGGCTGCTTGTTCGATTTCTTCACAATAGCAGCCCCCTCTCGTATCATCATGAGTTCGAGTGTCTTGCCTGCAAACTGAAAACAGTCACCCGGCTTCAGTCTCGTGATGTAACTCTCCTCCACTGTACCCAGCGTCCGACCGCTGGCATACTTAACTTGCATCACGAGGTCACCCGCAATGGTACCCATGGCCATGCGATGCATGCGTGCAATTCGTGGGTTCGTTACTTGATAGCGACCGTCCTCGAAAGCGACTCGGTGAAAATCAGGATAAGCATTCAACGAATCTCCACCATGCACGATGAACTTCAATGCCCAGTCAAGATCTACTTCTTGCAAATCCCTATAGGCGAACGTCTGTCTTATCTCTGCGTACAACTCATCTTTCGAAAACGACTCTGGTAGCGCGAGCGTGATAGCATGCTGCGTCAGACAATCGATCGGATTCTGTATTGGCTCTCTACTCTCTAGAATCGATTCTTCCGCAGACGATTCCTCGGAACTGGCCCCTTCAGAACCTCGAACGACCGATTGAGCGGCCTTTAGTCTCGCCATGATCGCTCGAGCTGCGGATAGTTCAACCAACTCCAGTGCATGAGTGGGGACAAACAGCAATCGGCTCGCCTCGCCAGGACTGTGTCCGCTCCGACCGGCCCTTTGTAACAAACGAGCTACACCTTTCGGACTACCCACTTGTATCACTTGATCAACTGCCGAGTAGTCCACCCCGAGATCAAGGCTACTGGTACATACCACACACTTGAGCTTGCCAGTACGAAGCGCATCTTCCACCCAGCGACGAACCTCATAGTCGAGCGAACCGTGATGCAACGCTATGATCCCGGACCAATCGGGGCGAGATTGCAAGAGTTGACGATACCACTGTTCTGTTTGATTTCGCGTGTTGGTAAACACCAGTGTCGAGTTGGCTTCCTCAACCGCCTTGACGACGTGAGAAACCATGCTCAGTCCCAGATGTCCCGCCCATGGAAATCGATCTACCTGTTCCGGAATGCAAGATCGAACCAACATCCTCTTGCCCGATTCACCTCGAATACACCGGCGAGGATTCGTACGCCCCGAGCCACAAAGCACTTCAAGCGCTTGTTGTGTATTACCAAGCGTTGCACTTAGCCCACACCGCGTTGCCTGAGTGGCGATTTGAGTCAATCTCGCTAATGCGAGCTCCGTCTGAACCCCGCGTTTCGTTCCCAATAGTTCATGCCACTCGTCCACCACGATAGCCTTGAGATGCTTAAAATTCACACGAGCTTCCGGGTAGCTTAGCAAAAGCAACAGACTCTCAGGGGTGGTGATCAAAGCGGTGGGCAAGTGTTTACGCTGATTGGCTTTGACGGAAGCAGAGGTGTCACCGGTCCGACGTTGGATGGTCCAAGGCAGTTTCAATCCATCGATGGTTTCCGCAAGGGAGGATTCCGTATCAGCAGAGAGAGATCGTAGCGGGGTGATCCAAAGTACCGTCAAAGGTGGCGATGCCGGCTTGCCGCGTTTGCGGATCCAGTAAGGTTGCTCATCGGGTGAGTTGAGAAATTCCGCAACAGGTCCGCCCCAGGCGGCCAAGGTTTTGCCCGATCCTGTTGAAGAGTGCAACAGAACATCTGTTTTGGATATGTACGCATCCCAACAAGCTCGCTGAAACGGGAACGGTGTCCACGATTGCCCCGCGAACCAGCTCTCGAGCAATGCAATCCCACCTTTGCGTTTGACGCGGCTCATGACTGGTCCTGCATTCCATGAGCTCGCACTAGAGCTCGCAGGTCTTCTATCGTATTAGCATCCGCAGCCAGTTTATCTTGTCGCCAACGTGCAATACGAGGAAAGCGAACCGCGAAACCACTCTTGTGACGATTGGATAACTGTATATTTTCAAAGGCTAATTCCATCACCAGGATGGGAGCAACTCCGCGTACTGGTCCAAACTTTTCCTTGAGATTAGCTTTGATAATCGCGTCGACTTCACGGATCTCTTTATCTGTTAAGCCCGAATAGGCTTTCGCAAAAGGTACCAAACTGGACGTCCCTCCAGGCTCGCCGCCATGCCATAGTGCAAACGTGTAGTCGGTGAACAAACTCGATCGACGGCCGTGCCCTTTTTGAGCGTAAACCAATACGGCGTCGATGGTCAGTGGCTCGATCTTCCACTTCCACCATGCGCCTCGTACGCGACCAACTTGATAAGGACTATCGAATCGTTTGAGCATCAGCCCTTCGGCCCCAAGACTGCGGCTCGACTCCCGCAGACTTGCCAGTTCCTCCCAGGAAGACTTCGGTGCTATGAGTTGTTCGGAAATCTGAAGCTTGGTCGTCGATAGGATTTCGGTCAGCCAAGCGCGCCGTTGCGATAAAGGTACATGGCGAATATCCTTCCCTTCATGCTCGAGTAGATCGTATGCCATAAAGATGACCGGGATGTCTCGGAGCAGCTTGGGAGTCACCGTTTTTCGGCCCAGCCTTTTCTGGAGCTCCGCGAACGGTAGCGGTTTACCATCGCGCCAAGCCAATAACTCTCCATCTAGCACGATGCCGTCTGGTAGCGACTTAGCAAGTACCGTAACGTCCGGATAGCGATCCTCGACCCGTTCCTCGCCTCGGGTCCAAACGTAGATTTGCCCGTTTCTCTTGATCAGTTGAGAGCGTATCCCATCCCATTTCCACTCGGCAAGATAATCGTTCACAGCCCCGATGCTATTAACGTCGCCGTCGATGGGATTCGCTAAGCAAAAGGGATAGGGTTGTGACGGGAGTTGCTGTTCCTGCTCCTCCGAGATCAGTGACCGAAACGATTCCGCAGTGGGTTCCCAAGTTCCCGTTAAACGATGGGCGATAAGCTCTGTAGGAAGCCGAAAAGCTTCAGCTATCGCTCGAACAACTAGACGTTTACTTACCCCGACTCGCAGTCCGCCTGTAATTAACTTGAGGAATAAGAATCTTTCCTGGGGACCGAGTTCGTGCCAAAGGGAGGTTAGTTCTTGAGGTACGTTTTCGGGGGGGCAGTGCCGGAGTGGTTCAATCCTTTCCTTCACCCAGTGTGCTAGACCGCCTGCGGTATCAGTCGCCTCGGAGGGAACGAGCAAGGAGATGGTTTCTGCCAAGTCGCCAACCCAATCGTAGCTTTCTTCGAAGAGCCATTCCGATGTGCCGCTGGAGTGCCTGGCCCACTCGCGGAGAATTCGAGTGTTGATAAGTCGCTTAAAGCGTTCACCAGATAGGAAGTTTATTGCCCATGCGGCGTCGTCATGCGAAGCGCTGCGAAAATAGGAATGCATCGCAGACAACTTGGCATTGGTCTTTGTGGTTTCGTCGATCGCCCGGTAGAGCGCAGAGAACGCTTTCATGAGGGGGCTCCAGATTCTGGGAGCGAACCTTTTAGGAGCCCCCCTTCACTTTCGAGGCTATTGCTCAATCCCTCGGAATCTTCGTTCGGCTCCTTCTCTTCTGTGCTCTCGCCGACAAACTCGGTTCGGAGAGGTTTGGCATTCCAGCCCAGATCGCGCAGGTGTCGACTGAAGACGTCTGCAAATCCGTGAGTCACCCAAACTTCTTCCGGAGCAACCTCCTCGACCGTTCGGAGAAGTCCATCCCAATCCGCATGATCGGATAGCACAAAGCCACGATCCATCGAACGTCGCCGTCGGTTGCCTCGGATTTGCATCCAGCCTGAGACCATCGCGGTGGAGCGTTTGGGAAAGCGGTTGAGCCAAGTCGTGCCATGCGCACTCGGAACGGCTAGGATGATAGCCTGACTCCAATTCGTATCCTTTGGGGCCTGGCTGACGAGTTGGGTGCTGGGAAGCTTGATGCTGGCTCGTCGGTAGGCATCGATTGGTTTGTGCAGTGCACCGTGAATATAGATGGGTCCGGTACTCTCATTGAGCATGCTCAGGACTCGTTGTGATTTTCCGAGAGCGTACCCGTAAAGAATACTGGTTAACTCAACGGACTGGTTGGCTTGCCACCAAATGTTAATCGATTCGGCGATTGAAGGTCCTGTGGGCCAGCGAAACACAGGAAGTCCAAAGGTCGATTCTGTGATGAAGCAGTGTGCTCGGAGCGGCTCGAACGCTTGGCAAGTCACATCGTCATCACGTTTGTAGTCACCGGTGACGACAGTAACATGTCCTTTGTTCTCGATACGAATCTGGCTTGAGCCAAGTATATGGCCGGCGGGATGAAACGACACACGCACGGATCCGATCGTTGCAACTTCACCGTAGGTCATGCCATGAACTTCAATTTCGGCTCCCAATCGATCCTGCAAAAGGGTGACACTCTCGCTCGCGCAAAGATACTTGTTCGATCCCCAGCGAGCATGATCGCTGTGTGCATGCGTGATAACAGCATGCTTGACAGGTCGCCAGGGGTCGATGTGAAAATCTCCTTGCGGGCAGTACAACCCGGCAGGGCTCATTTCCAACGAGTGTGACTTCATCGGGGACCCCTCCATTTCCAATCAAGTTCCAATCTGTTTTTCCGACTGTTCGGAAGATTTTGGGCGGGAGCGTTTACAACGTTCGCTGCAGTACTTGACATCGGTCCACGTTTTGGCCCACTTCTTTCTCCAGGTAAACGGCAACTTGCAGGTCGAGCAAACCTTGCTAGGTAGGTTTTCTTTGGACTTTGTCATGGTTGCCGGAATCTGGAGGAGAAAAGATCGTATCTGGTTGGAAATAGTTGATTTCGTATCGTCACGCATGATTGTTGGTTGTCGTCAATCCCTCTACTGTTTACCCAGGTTTTGTAATCCATCCAATTTGCCTAACGGGAAAATTCTTCTAAATTCTCATAACCCATCGAGCCGATGACGAATAAGTGAGTGGGTGCCTACAGATTTAGACTGGGAAATGCGATTGATGCGGGCGGTCCGATCGAAACAACTTTTGGCGGGAGTTCTCGGCTTGATGCTTTGCGGCTCGGGCTGCGTTTCGATCTGTCATGAGAGGGATTTCGACTCTGCCTTTGGCACTCCGTCAGGGGTACCTTTGCTAGCTAGAGATTTCTCAACAAGAGAACCTGAACCAAAAGCTCGGCCGCTAAGACATCCGCAACCACACCCTGGCGTCGCAAGAGTCATTCACGAGGATTGCGGCGAATCCCATTGCGATTGTGCGATGCCCAGCCATCCTCCGGCAGAACCTCTGCTGGACGCGGTAAGCGGATTGCGAAGTGGAGCAGGGCATCTCTACTACCGAGCTCTAGGTGCGAAACACGATCTTCACAGCAAATGCACCGATTGGCGGAACAGACGGAAAGAGAAATCTAACCCTCCGCCATGGCCCAAGTTTCATCCGGTGCCTGCCAAGCCTGTTTTCGAGTCAGATACCACTGAGTCACTTACAGCTCCCGATATCTTCGGCGCGTTTGGCCCATCCTGAATCGTGGATCTCTACGTTTCTACTTGGCTCAAGCGAATCAGGCTGACCAATTCGTCGGTTGACATGCGACCCGCTCGATCAGCACCGTCTAGGACGCCGCTAATCAATTCCCGTTTGTCTGCATGCAATGCCAGAATCTGTTGTTCGATCGTATCCTTGGCTACCAAACGATAAACCGTGACGGCTCGCAGCTGTCCGATTCGGTGTGCTCGGTCGGTCGCCTGATCTTCAACAGCCGGGTTCCACCATGGGTCCATGTGAATCACGTAATCAGCGGCAGTCAGATTGAGTCCTGTTCCACCAGCCTTGAGCGAGATAAGAAACAGATCCCCCTCGCCCGCTTGGAAACGATCGACCGCATCCTGACGCTTCGCTGCTGGTGTGGAGCCGTCGAGATACTGATACTTGATCCCCACCTTATCGAGAGCTTCGCGGATAAGGGACAGGTGTTGCACGAACTGACTAAAGACCAACGCGCGATGTTCGCCATCTCGCAGTTCTTCCACGATCTCCATGAAAAGGTCGAGCTTGGCCGAACTCTCGGTCCATCGCTTGTCCACGAGAGCAGGGTGACAAGATAACTGCCGCAATCGCGTAAGCCACGCCAAGACCTTAATGCGCATTTGCGCGTCAGACTCAGGCCCTTCTGGCTTAGCAATCTCGCTGATGGCTGCCAGTCGTGCGGCATCGTACTTTTTGCGTTCAGCGGTCGATAGCTCGGCGAATCGCACTACTTCCGTGCGTTCTGGTAGTTCCGAGAGAACTTCCTTTTTGGTTCTTCGCAGAATAAACGGTCGCACGACGCGCCCGAGCGCCTGCAAGCGATCACGGTCACCAAGTCGCTCAATGGGTTCGGCAAAGTTCTTGCGGAACCGATCCCAAGAGCCTAGGAGGCCAGGGCTGACGGTACGCATCAAGCTCCACAGTTCACCCAGGTGGTTTTCTAAAGGTGTACCTGACAAGGCAACTCGCCAATCGGAATCGATTTGCCGCACGGCCTGAGCAGTTTTGGTTTGGAAGTTTTTGATGAACTGTGCTTCATCGAGAACCAGTGTGTACCAAGATCGTGCCGTGAATCGCTCGACATCTCGTTGTAGGAGCTGGTAACTGGTGATGATGATGTCACCAGGGCCTGCGGAATCGATCAAGCCTTGTCGATCGTGATCGCGATATAGCTTCGCGTTAAGAGTCGGTGCAAACTTTTCTGTTTCTCGCAACCAGTTCGAACCAACGCTGGTCGGAGCGATGACCAAAGCAGGTCCCTTCTTGGCGCGATCCAACAATACTCCAAGCGTTTGAACCGTTTTACCCAACCCCATGTCGTCAGCTAGGCACCCACCGATACCCCAATGAGCTAGTCGGCTGAGCCAACTGTATCCGGAACGTTGGTAATCTCGCAGATCTGCCTGCAAGGTCGCGGGGACTTGTGGGTTGAGGGATCGTGCCGTCTTGAGCCGATCGATTGCATCTCGCCAGGAACTGTCGAGTTCGTAGGTAATGTCGGTCCCGAGAGCTTCCTCCACAACGGCGGTAGCAGCTTTGGAAAGCTTGATCACCCCACCGTCCGCCTGCGAGACATCCTGGATACTATTGAGCCGCTGTCGGAGTTGTTCTGATATCACAGCAAATTGGCCGTCACCAAGCGGAACGAATCGCCGGCCACCCTTTAGTGCTGCCAGCAATTCGGCAAGCGGTAGCTCGAGTCCCTCGAGTTTGGCAACTCCCTCAACACCGAACCAATCCCTTTGGCTAACCAAGCGAACTTGCAACCGCTGTGGTGTGATCTCTCCAACAATGCGTAGCGGCTGACTCTTGGGCCAGCATACTGGAGGTGCAGCCTCTCCGAGGTTCTGAATCCGTTGCAAAAGATCCAGCGCGTCGTCTGGGGTTTCTGCCACCCAGGTATACGAATTTTCATATGTTAGTTTGCCGAGTTCCAGGATCCCAGCCAACTCGTCAGCACGCATCGCTTCTTCTTCCAGAGCACGCAGTAACTGGAATCGACCTGCTGCTGTTGCAACTCGTAGGCGATCCGGTTCTGCGCCAGGTACCGGTTGTTCTGGAACAGCATCGCACGTAACACGCAATGCCACGAGTAGGCTTTCCTTACCGAACGGTGATAGCTGGACCTCGATATTAGGCAACAATGGCTGCTCTGGACCGGCTAATCGTTCTGGCAAACTGATTTGCAGTTTGGTAGGGTCGGCGGATCTCGCCAGTAAGTCAGCAAAGCGCTCTGCGGTTTCTTGGTCGAAGATGGCTTCCCGTCGTTCCGCTTGTTGCAAATCTTCGATCAGTCGTTTGGTCTTCTGGTCCATGGAGCTCACGAAGATACAACGCTGATCCCGATCCAAGCGAAAGAGAACAGATTCGTTGTTGTTGATCGCCCCGATCGAATAATTAATCGCATCCGCTGTGGAGACGATTTGGAAATCCCCCTGGTAGACCTTTGGCCTATAGGTTTCTTCTTCTTCGTCGACACGAACCTCGAGCGAGCATTCCTTGATGCGAATCGGAGTTAGCAATTCATCATCGAGAGTCACATTCGGATGATCTGCCAATAGTTTGAAGCACTCGCGAATCATGCGAGGCGTCTGACCTCGGTACGATTCCTCAGCGGCCTGCAAAAGTAAAACCAGAATGCGATCCGAAGGATGATTCAATGTGTTCTCATCGACCGTATCGAGCGATTCTCGGACCAGCCTACCTTTGTTCCAGCCGCCGCGTTTCCGCATCGTTTGGAGATACGGATTGATTTTTATCGCATGCTTTGTGAACGAGATTCGCCACTGAATCCGCGTGACTTTTTCTCGCTGAAACGTTTCTCCTTCGTCATCATCGGACGCGGCAGTCGTTTCAGGTTGCTTCAGGTAATCGAGCGACTCCACAAACCGTTTGCCCGCATGGCGACCATCGGTGATGCAGCTCTCCATCCACTGCAACGCATCTTCGGTAGAGCGCTGGCTAAGCTGCCGTCGCAAGTAATGCAAGCAAAAGATTTGATGAACACACGGCTTAACATCTTCAACACAGGAGCATTCCGCGCTGAGCTGTTTGACGACACGAATCGACGGATCATCGACCGCATAGGACAGATTCGTGGTGTCCAAGTCGAACAGAATACTGGTATTGAAATTGCCACGAACGGGAGACACACCGTGCAATTCAAAGTCCCACTGTAAAGTGTTGTCAGTCCGCTTCAGCCTAGGCAAATCGTTGGTTGCATAGTATCGGGACATCAACAGTTGTTGAGGCCGAATCTTCTTTTCCAACAGTGAGATAGCTTGAAGGATATGTACGATCAATCCGGTCGCCTTGGGAGGGTCCAGTTGAGCCAAACTCGTCATTCGATGTCGTTCCGTCTGTTACGGGGCAGCAAAAAGCAAGTCCACTAGTTTCGTCGAACAACGCGATGTTTGGCAAGGCGAAATTGCTTATTCTCTTCACATAAAAAAGCTTGAAAGAACAGCCGGTTTTCTAATCGTCAGAAGGGCCTAGCCAGAGTATAATGGTGAATTTGTTTTTTAGGTTCAGACTATCTAGAAGCTACTTGCCCTCAATGGTAAAGGGGGGGCGATAGGTGAGGTCTCGGCGGTCTGCTTACCGTTCCATCGCCCTCTGTCGCCACTTATTGATGAGCTCTCTCGATGGAGGTGGCTTGTCTCGCAAGACTCGTTGTCCTTGGGCAGTTTTAGCAACCCGAACCATCATCTGGTGCACCTCGTCCACAGTTCGGACGAGAAGCTCTTCAGACGTCGTTACGCCAGACAGGAATAGCAATCCTGATCCAGCAGAAGACAAGCCAGCGATTTCACGCGACAAACGTGCTTGCCCCTTCCATTGATCAATGGTTTGTGCGTTTATCCAGTTAGCTTTAAGCAACCGAGCGAGTTGTTCGCTGTCTGCAGTCAGCAATTGCCCAACAGTGGTGACACCCACAGCCTGCAAACGGGCAGCCGTCTTCGGGCCGATAGCGGGAGCGTCAACAATTGGGCTGTCGAGCTCTAGTCGTTTGAAACGCTTCGCAGCATGAGAAGCCTGCGGGAGTGTCGGGGGAGGTGGGCTGATTGTTGCATCACTCGTTTTTCTCGCGGCAGGTTGCGATTCTTCGCGTTGCTTGGTCGTGGCTGCGTTAGTTGGCTTTGTGATCGGTGGAGTGCGAACGCCCCCGGATTCGCGTGCGTCCATATCCTTCACGATAGAGCACGCATCAGCGATCTCTCGCTGTGTCGGCAGCAAATCGGGGTAGCGAATCCGTGCCTTGGATACTGTGACCTGTTCTTCAGGCAAAGATCGCTTAACGCTTCCCGTGGAAAGGTACTCTTGCAGGATGGCTTCGACCTCTCGTTTTTGCTGGGCATCGGAGATCGTTTTGGTGATGCGGGCAACGGGCACCTTCACCGTTGCCAGCAAAGTGGGCCAAGTGAGCGAGAACGAAGGCACCTTTGTAGGAGACTCAAAGGCGAGCCGGTCGATTATCGCAGCCCAGCCACTGATGGCCCAAGTGAATAGCTGAGCGAGCATGCGTCGTGATGAAAGATCGAGTGCCACTTTCGGTTGTACGCGTGCCTCGGTCATATCGTAAGCATCGATCAGAGCGTCATAATAGCGATTGGATAAAAGAGCAGCCGAATGGATCGAGTCTTTTAGCCAGTTATCCGTTTCCGGTAGCTCAAACGAGGGAAGCGAAGGATCGGAGAGAGCTAGATCGAGAATCTCGTCATAGGCGCAGCAAATGCTCCATTCCATCGGGCGATGCACGATCGACTCCTTAGGGGCTTGCCCGGTATGCAGTGGCATCCAAGGATCAGTAAAGTAATGGCTGAGAACTCCGATGGAGTAGGCGGCATCTCGCCACCGCCCTGCTTTGAGATGCTCGAGTGACTCCGAGTACCATTTCGCTGCCGCCTTGGCTGCTCCTCCCCAGAACTTATCTTGAACGTGCAAGCAATGATTCTGGAAGTCTTTGAACGCGGTATCCGGATCCTTGGCACCGGTTAGATAGTCCGAAAAGTGAGCGAGTAGCATTCGGCAGAGCTGCCGGCCCGATTCCGTTCGAACCTCTTCTAGGGCATCCAACGCAAAGTAATGATGAACACTCTTGCAATGGGCTGCCCTCAGAACTGCAACGATGAGCTGCATCGCACAACTAAAATTTCTTCGCTAAAATTTCTTCATCTCGCAACTGAGTCCACCCGCTGCTGGCACATAGGCTTGTCTGGTGTAGTCCATCACCATGCGGTGACTGCTAAACCGCCATGCCAAGGTGCTGATACTGCTCATCATCATCTTGATCCATTGGCGAGGCAGCCCGTCAGCGTCGCGATTGTAGAAAATCGGTACGACTTCTTCCTCGATCGTTTTGTACAGATACTCTGAGTCCCGTGCATCGGTAATGCGATCTTCGGCGTGGCTGGTACCCTTGCCAATTGCGAAACCGTTGGTGCCGTTAAAGGCCTCGGCCCACCAACCATCGAGGACGCTACAGTTGAGTCCACCGTTGTAAACAACCTTTTGCCCGCTCGTGCCGGATGCTTCGAGAGGCCGACGTGGATTGTTGAGCCAGACGTCAACGCCTTGTACCAAGTGGCGGCAGACATTGATATCGTAGTCTTCAATGAAGACCACGCGACCACCGAAACGAGAGTCATGGCGTAGATTGGCTATCTCCTGGATAAACCGCTTACCAGGCTCATCTTTGGGGTGTGCCTTGCCTGCGAATATGACTTGGACTGGTTGATCCTCGCTATCGAGGAGTCGGCTGATGCGATCGAGATCTTTGAAGAGCAAATTCGCACGCTTGTAGGTTGCAAACCGACGCCCGAATCCGATGGTCAAAACGTTCGGCGACAATACGTTTCGAGCTGCTTCTACCACATCATCGCTCTCACCACGACGTCGGCATTGCCTGGAGACGCGTCTCCGCACGAACGAGAGGAGCAGGTTCTTCAATGCATTATGTGTTTCCCATAGCTCACCTGGATCGACGGAGTGGATGTTTTGCCATACGTCGGCCTCACCCATTTGCGACTTCCAATTGGCAGGGAAATGCCGATCGTAAAGCTGTTGCATTTGCCATGCGAGCCAGCTTTCGACGTGTACGCCGTTCGTAATGTGTCCAATGGGGATGTTTCGTTCTTCGCGGTGAGGATACAGGGTATTCCACATGCGGCGGGAGATATGTCCATGCAATTGGGAGACCGCATTGGCACATCGAGAGAGTTTAAGTCCGATGACCGTCATGCAGAACGGCTCCGCATGATTGTCAGGATGAACCCGTCCCAAAGCCATGAGAGCATCGTGGCTGAGAGATACAGAATCTCGGAGCGGGCCGAGGTGCTCCTCGATCAACGCCCCGTCGAATCGATCATGACCTGCTGGAACGGGGGTGTGAGTGGTGAAGACGGTCATGTCGGCAACCTCGCGAGCTGCTTCGTCAAAGCTGAGTCCGTCGTCTTCCATGCGTTCGCGAATGACTTCGAGCGGAGCAAAAGCACTGTGCCCCTCGTTCAAGTGATAAACACCCGGCTGAATGCCCAATGCCCTAAGGGCCTTTACACCTCCAACACCGATGACTAATTCCTGGCGAATTCTGGTCCGCTCGTCACCACCGTACAGTCGGCTAGTCAGCTCGCGATCTTCTGGTCGGTTTCCGTCAACATTGCAGTCGAGCAAGAAGAGAGAAACCCGGCCGACGTTGACCTTCCACACTTTCGCGAGCAGTCGGCCGTTTCTGGTTTCAATGGAGACTGTCAACGGGGTTCCATCGGGCAGCGTAGCTGGTTGGAGCGGCAGATCCTCGACTCGTGTCTCGAAATATTCCTCACGCTGATAGCCGTCTTCGGATAAGTGCTGCTTGAAATATCCGTGAGAGTAGTACAAACCGATCCCGACCAAAGGCACACCGAGACCGCTCGCACTCTTGACGTGATCTCCAGATAAAACCCCCAAGCCGCCGGAGTACACTGGCAGTGACTCGTGAAGCCCGAACTCGGCCGAGAAATAGGCAACGGGTTTCGCACCGAGAACGCCGGCATTGGTCTGCGCCCAAGTACTCTGAGATTCCAGATATTCGTGCAACCGTCGATAGGCATAATTAACGCGGCTGTGGAGAACCATCTCTCCGGCGCGAATTGCTAGCCTTTCAGGGGTGAACTCACGGAGCAAAGCAATGGGATTATGATCGAGCTGTCGCCATCGGATGGGATCGATGTCTCGAAACAGGTTGGTGACCTCGGGCTGCCAACTCCACCACATGTTTTTCGCTAATGCCATGCACTTTTCATAAAGAGCATCTGCATCGATTTCGTTCGCGAAACTCGGAGCTGCCAATTCCTGTCGTACCGTATATTCGATCTGTGTCATTGTGATTTTCTGAGGTGACAAGTTGCAATTGATGGGTATCCAAACCCTTTCCGTACTGCGACTTAAGCTTTAACGGCATAAATCACAGGGATGCTTTAGTGGAACCTCGATTTCTCTGGACCATCCCATCCCTAATATCAGAGCACTTTACCATACTTTTAGCCAAGTTGCAGAAAAACTAAAAGGTTGACATTTATAGCTAGGCAAAACAGGCAGCTTGGGCTGGCGGGATAAAGCGAACATTTTGGCCTAAGCTGAGCGCTCGTCGAGTTGCGAGCAAGCCCCACATTTGAGGCCCTGTGTATGCGGTAGAGTGACATTAATGTCCTTTGCCCCCGATTTAACGGGTTAACAATTCCGACATGGTTCGCACACGTGCAACACCGGCAGCGGTGCGGGTATGATCTATACGGGTATAATCTGTGAGCGGGGACCATTTTATTTGAAAACTATGGATGAACTGAGTAGCTTACAACCGAAAGCGTGCCATTGTTGCGGGCTTGTACAGAGAGTCCCTCCGCACTCCGAAGATTGTGTTGCGATCTGCGTTCGGTGCGATACGGTTATCGCCTCGAACCCTTGTCGAAACTCCATGAGGTCCAAGGTATCTGCGTTTTCGATCTCGGCACTCGCTCTCTACCCCTCGGCGATTTTGCTGCCTATCATGAAGATCGAACGACTCGGGCATCACCACCAAACCAGTGTCTTAGGTGGGATCTGGGAATTGGCGACGACAGGAAACGTTTTCATCGCCGGAATCATTTTTTTGTTCTCTTTGGTGTTTCCCTTGTTCAAATTGCTAGCTCTGATCGAACTCACCTGGTTGGAACTATTCAGTCGGCGGCATCGAGCGGTCACTTATCGCATGATGGAATGGGCGGGGAAATGGAGCATGATGGATGTTATGCTGATCGCATTCTTGGTTATGTCGGTCAAGCTGTCAGGTTTAATCGAATTCCATTTCGGTCCAGCCGTATTTTCATTCTTTGCTTGCGTTTGCTTTAGCCTACTGGCAACGATTAGCTTCGATCCTCACGCTTTATGGGAAACGGAATGACGTTACCGACCGCAAACTTGGTTTCTCGAAAACCCGCTAAGCAATTTTCTTGGTGGCTAATAGCCGTGATTAGCGTCTGTGCAAGTCTCGGTAGTTTTCTCTACGTTTACCGAAACTCAGGGACCAGCATCGTGGTGGAGTTTCAAGAGGGGCACGGGATCAAGCCTGAGGATCGTCTAAGACACCATGGTATTGATATAGGGGAAGTGACCAAAGTGGAGCTCTCTGGAGATATGACTCGAGTGCTGGTCTCCATTCGGTTGCAACCCAACGCATCGGACATCGCACGCGAGGGTACACAGTTTTGGATCGTTCGTCCCTCGTTGTCGTTCGATTCGATCTCCGGTTTGGATACGATCTTAGGAGCCAAATACCTTTCTGTGAAACCGGGAGCAAGGGACGCGCGTCGCACCTCACGATTCATCGGACTAGAAGTTTCTCCGATCGCCAGCCCCAAAGATGGTTCGCTGGAGATTACGCTCGACGGCTCGGCGCGCGGTGGACTCAGCAACGGTGCTCCTATTCTCTATCGGGGCTATCGTATCGGTAGCATCGTCCAAGTCGGCTTAGCAACTGACGCTCGCAGTGTCCGAGCACGCTGCGCGATCGACCCTGAGTATCGGGATTTGGTTCGCCCAAGTTCCCGATTTTGGAACCGGAGCGGCTGGAAGCTGAAATTAGGCCTGACAGGTGTTAAGATCGACGCGGAATCGCTGGCTCAAATCCTGACGGGCGGTATCGAAATGGCGACTCCGCAATCCAATGAGCCGACGGTTAGCACAGGCCATTCCTTCGTGCTCTACGACGAAGCCCAACCGGAATGGCTAGCTTGGCAACCCTCCATCGGACACGGGGTCGATTGGCAAGAAAAAGGGAGTGCGATGCCACTCCCGATTCGCATGGCTCTGCGTTGGCAAGAACGCACGCTAGGTTTTCGAACCAACAAGCAAATCAGCGGCTGGTGTTTGCCTTTGGACGACGGCTCGTTCCTTTGCCCAATGGAACAGATCGTTGCGCCGAGTGCTGCCCTCAAAGAGACGGTTGTTCTCGAGTTTGCCGGGGTCGCTGCAAAACAAGAGGATTTGATTCTTGAGATCATTACGGGAACGGACGATAAATTGGTGAGATTCCGTACTTCGCTGCCCATAGAAGTAAAGCTAGATCTGTGGCCAGCGAGCAGGCTTGCACGCAGCGACGAGACAGATTCTAGCTTTGTCGTATCCAGCGGCGACCCTGCTTATCCGATCATAATCGACGGGACTCGTATCAAAAAAACCGATTCGGAGTGGCGAATCGAATCTGGGATTATCTCAAACGCTGATTTAGTTGGCGCACCGGTTGTAGATTACCTAGGAAACAATGTAGTGGGGGTGATAGGAAAGCAGGGCAAGGAGTACGTGATTGTACCTATTAGGTAAACGGTGCGGGAAATGCCTCATGGGCTACGGGCCGAGACAGATTGCCTGTTTGGAAGGTTTGAGAGTGTTATGACGGTGCGGTTGTGAAAGCTACTCTCCGGTGGCCAGGATGCCGTTAAGGTTAGAAAATCATCAGTTGCTGATCATCCGAGCTTCGCCATGGTACTTGTCTACACGTTCACGATTTTTCTAAGTGCGGCACTAATGTTTATGGTGCAACCCATGATCGGCAAGATGATCTTGCCGACTCTGGGTGGCTCGCCAGCAGTTTGGAACACTTGCCTCGTTTTCTTTCAGGCGTTGCTGCTAGGTGGTTATCTCTACGCCCACTTTTCCATCAAGTGGCTTGGGCATCGAGTTCAATCGATCGTGCATATCGGGCTTCTGGCCACTACGCTAGGTTGGCTGATTTGGCGCTGGCTGCAGAATTCTGGTACTCCGTTTTTTCTCGCGACCGACGAGAGAATTTTTGCCGATACGACTAGCGATCCCACGTTACAGCTACTGGTGCTGCTAACTACGCTGATAGGGCTCCCGTTCTTTGTTATTTCTACGTCCGCTCCCCTCTTGCAAAGTTGGTTTTCCAAAACGAATCACACCAACGCAAGCAATCCATTTTTCCTCTACGCTGCCAGCAATCTGGGGAGCATGATCTCGTTGGTAAGCTATCCGTTCTTGATAAGCAAGTACTTTAGTCTAACGGAGCAGGGGCAAGTTTGGACGGAGGGATTCGCTGTTTTGTTTTTAGGGTTCTTACTCTGCGCGGCGATACTTTGGAATCGATTTACAGACAAAGATCGAAGTACCTTTAAGCAAACCGAAGCACCTAAGTCCAATAAGATTAGTTTGCCTGTTATCCTGACGTGGATTGCGTTATCGTTTATCCCGTCTAGTTTGTTGATCGGGGAAACGACCTTCTTGGCTTCTGAGGTGCTTTCTCACCCATTGCTATGGGTGATGACCTTAGCTCTTTACTTGTTGACATTCATCATCGTCTTCTCGGACAAACCAATCATCAGCCATTCGCTTGCACTGCGGATGACACCTCTTGCCGCCATTCTGCTGGTGATTGTCGTGGCGGGCAAGTCTAATGAACCGACCTGGTTGGTTGTCGGGGTTCACGTCGTTAGTTTCTTTTTGCTGACCCTTGTATCCCATGGTGAGCTTGCCAAGCGGAAACCAGAAGCATCCCATCTAACGTCCTATTATTTGTGGATGTCCTTTGGCGGAGTATTGGGTGGCAGTTTTAATTCCATCCTGTCGCCCGTAATTTTCAAGTACCTTGGGTTGGTTGAGTATCCACTCATACTAATCGCTTCGTTCTTGGTACTTGGTATGGCAGGTGGTTCGTTTCGCAAAGGGGCTGACTGGATCTTTGCTTTAGGCATCGCGGCGATCGCGACCGTATTGCTATTCGTATTGCCTCGCGACCAGGCCATTCTGGCCAATCTTATCTACGGAATTCCCGCCATACTCTTGTTACCGATTGCGAGGAACCTACCCAAGTTCGCGTTGGGAGCTGCGGCATTAATCTTCATCGGCTCGCTTGATTCCGGGGTCAATGGACGCACGCTTTTTCTGGAACGTAACTTTTACGGTGTCCTAAAGGTAACTTACGATCCAACTCGCAATGCGAATTTGATCATACATGGCAACACGTTGCACAGTATTCAAAGCCGAGATCCTGCCGATGCGCTCTTTCCCACAGGTTACTTCTATGCCGATGGCCCCATGAGCACCGTTTTCGATCATGCAGTTGCGCGAGGTTATGAGCAAATTGCTGTGGCAGGCTTGGGCGCTGGCGGGGTCGCTTGCTTTGCCCATGCGGGGCAGCACTGGACTTTTTACGAGATCGATCCCGCAATGAAGCGGGTTGCTGAAGACCCTGAGTACTTTACATTCTTAAAGGAATGTTATCCCGAGGGTGGACCTTCGTACGAAATCAAAATCGGAGATGCTCGTCTCGAGATGGCCACGGAGCCTGAAGAGAAATTTGACTTGATCGTCCTGAATGCGTTCAGCTCATCATCCCCGCCGCTACACTTATTGACACTCGAGGCGGTCAACGTCTACATATCTAAGCTCAAACCAGATGGCATCTTGGCATTCAATGCCTCCAACAGACACTTGGAATTGGAACCTGCTTTGGCGGCAATTGCGAAATCGAAAGGTTTGGCATTCCGTAATGCAAAAGACGTCATTCGGTCTGCCGAGGAGAAACGCCGTGGGAAAATGAATTCTTCGATCGTTTTGATGGCTCGGTCTGAGGAGCTATTGAGCCCTTTCTCAAGTGATTCAGGTTGGGCCGGGACGCCAGATCGACTGCCTAGAGTTTGGACCGACCAATACACCGATATTCTCGGTTCTATGAAGTGGTAAAATAGCACATCGGGTGACGTGGTCGTTTTGAAACAAATAACGCCGTAACAGATCGAGGAGCCTCAAATGGTAAGACTTGGAATTCTAGGAGCCAACGACCCCCGCATGCTGGTCGCGATGGAATGGCTGATGCGTCATCCAAACATTCAAATCTCAGCGGTGGCGGGTACGAACTGCGCTGGCAACATGATGGACGATCGATTTCCTCGGTTGATCAATCGTCTCAAGATGCCATTCATGGAACTCTCGCCTTATCAACTGGCAGAGCAATCCGATGTGGTCGTTTCCTTTTTACCTCACGGCGAATCGTTGCGGGCTTGCATCGAGATTGTCGGAGCTGGCTGCAAATTTATAGATCTTTCGCCAGACTACAGGTTGAGCAACTCTGCATTGTACGAGCGATGGTATGGGGAAAAACACATCGATCCCACAAAGCTGGGACAGGTGCCTTACGGAATTTATGAGCTGTTCGGAGAGACCTTTTCAAAGTCCTCGATTGTCGCTTGCCCAGGTCCCTTTGCCGTTCCCACGATCTTGTGCCTGCTTCCCTTGATCAAGGAGCACTTGGTCAAGACCGATGAAGTTATAGTAGACATTAAGGCAGGCGTTCGATCGCTCGATGAGAAGCCCCATCCCTCAACACAGTACTACGATCGGAACGAGAACGTCGAACCCTTCGCGGTAGGCTCCCATAGGCAGCAAGCCGAGATTTGCGACGTTATCGCGTCTCAAACCAAGGAATCGGTCGGTCTCAGTTTTACTCCGCATCTAGTGCCAATGGAGCGAGGGATGTTCTCGACGATCTATCTTTCTCCCTCGATTTCTGTTTCTGCCAACCAGATTCGCGAGTGCCTGCTCTCCTACTACGAGCATTTTCCCTTTGTTCGAATTGTGTCCCATCTTCCTACCACCCAGTGCGTTCTTCGATCGAACTATATTGACGTAGCGATTCGCGAGAATGGCCCTAAAATCACGATCTTGGCTGCAACAGACAGTGCAATTCGTGGCGGCATTGGGACCGCGATTCAGGCCATTAATGGTATGTTCGGATTCGAGGCGACAACTGGCCTAGTGCTGCCCGGGCAGTCGGCGAAACCTTAATTTTCGAATTCATGCCATTTGGGCCAATGAAAATTGGCGCGCCGCGAATACATTGTTTTGTGGCCAGCGAAGAAAGCATCCCGTAGTGTAGGTTCACGTTGGGATGGCTTTTGCTACTGCTCGCGTTACAGGAACACGAATGGCCCCGGAACAAAACGAATTTGAACAACTTGATCGGAATACCATACGTGCTGAACATCTCAGTTCACTTATTTTCGTATCGGTACTGTCCGTTTCTGGGCTGATCGTCTGGTCCCTATTTGGCTTGGTCGGATGGGGACTGGGCAACGGTAAAACCTGGGCTACCTTCTTCGTCGGGGCTTTTTTATTAGCCTTGCTGGCGTGGTGGTCGTACAAATACCCGTTTCTCAGATGGCGAACGACTCGGTACCGAATAACGGAGCGAGGTTTCGAATTGCATCGCGGGGTCTACTGGCAGCACAAGATCTTTGTTCCGCGAGAAAGGATCCAGCACACCGACGTAACACAGGGCCCCATCAGTCGCAAGTTTCGTATAGCGGAACTCGTCATCAATACTGCCGGCAATCATAACTATCTCATCAAAGTCGAGGGGCTAAACGTCGATCGAGCTAATGAGATGCGTCTGGCGTTGCTGCCAAGAGTGAAACAGCCCACCAAGCCAGCTGGCGACAAAATCCCGGTTGCGATTGCTGTGGAGACCGTCCACAGTAGCGAGCCTGCTCACAAGCAGGAAGAGCCTTCTAAACAAGAAGAACATGGTCAGTTAGAGGAGCCTATACAGCTAGGAGAACCGACTCAAGCAGATGAGCCTACGAAGCCAGGAGTTCCATCTTGAGCCACCCAGAGAACGCACCCCACGGGCTCCATCAATTGTCCTTGCTCTTCGAGGTCGCGACTCGCGTTCGAAGAAATCTTGTGCCGGCCGTATTCGCCAGCTTCTCCGTTATTAGCGGGGGAGTCATCGGGCTTTATGTAGGGGGAAGCATTTTTGGGATCGCCATTTTGCTTGCTGTGATTCGCTACTTAACCTTTCGTTATCAAGTTGTTGACAACGAGCTGCATGTCGAACAAGGGCTGATCTTTCGGCAGAAAAAGGCGATTCCCCTGGAGCGAATACAGAATATCGATTCTGTCCAAAACCTCTTCCATCGCATGCTGAAGGTCGCTGAGGTACGAATTGAAACAGCATCTGGTTCTGAAGCTGAGGCTACGATGCGCGTGCTCGGTCTGCCGCAGCTGGAACAGTTGCGAAACAGTTTGCACTTGGCCGATGAGAAGTCTGCAAAGCTTGCGGTAACGCCTCAGGCATCAGCAGATAGTGACGATCCGTATGGTGTCGCAGCGACTCCGACCGAGTCAGCAGCGGCAACCAACGAGTTTGAAATATTGACGATCTCTTCGAAGCAGTTAATCCAGCTGGGGTTGTTGAGTAATCGTGGCCAAATCGTTGCTGGTATCGTGTTGGGGTATATCATCCAAGGCCCCTATTCGGATTGGATACCCGCTTGGCTCAATCCCTTTCGATCCTTGAGCACCATCGATGCTACTGATCGTGATGTGGTCAGAAATGCGATGCGTGGGGTAAGTTCTGATGCGAACGGTGTCGCTCAAACTATAGGTAACTTTTTCAACCAGCTCGGAACGGTTGGCATGGTCGTCGTTGGTGTAATCGCCTTCGTATTCTTCATTGCCTTATTCCGTATCTTCAGTGCGGTTTGGCACGTGTTGCGGTTCCACGATTACCGACTCGTACTTCGGGGTGACAGTCTGCATGTTCAGTGCGGACTACTAACCAAAGTTTCGGCTACTGTACCGCGAAATCGTATCCAACGAATCGGTGTCAATCAAACATGGCTCATGAAGAAGTTTGGCTTTGTCTCCGTTCAGTTGGAGACCTCGGGAGGAAGTGAGAAGGAGAGCCATGACGCGACCAAGACGGTAGGGCGAAAGTGGTTTATCCCTATTATGCAAGAATCAGAACAGGCACGGGTTCTAAACGCCTTGAATCCAGGACTCCATTGGGATCCGAATAGCTACCAGTGGCAACCTTTGTCGAAGAAGGCTTTTCGTCGAACGTGTCGATGGCCGATCGCCTTAGGGGTGATTGTCGTAGCGGTCGGTATATTTTTCTCTGTTTTTTTGCCTCAGACCCGTTTCCAGTTAGGCTCAGAGCAGTTGGGGGCTTTTCTTATGGTATTGGGTGCGATCGGCTCCGCTGGGCTGGTAGCCATCGAGTGGAAACAATCCAAAAGTCGCAAATATACACGGAACGAACAGTGTCTTGTTTATCGCTCTGGCGTACTCAAGAAAACGACGTCCATTTGTTTTGTCGATCGTGTCCAGTCCATTCAGATGAGCCAGTCTCCCTTTGATCGCAGGTGGGGAATGGCCACGCTACACTTCGACACCGCTGGCTCAGGTGGGCTCGATCATCAGCTCAAAGTCGAATTGCTGGATGCAAGCTTTGCCCATCGAGAATTTCAAGAATGGAACGCACTAGTGATTGACTAGTGGAGCAATCGATCGACGTAACTGCTCAAGGAGTACTTATCCAGTTCCATCGACGACAAAGCATTCGCGATTTTCAGCGAGGCATGTACCGTGAGGTTTCTTCGTCAATGCGTTCAATGGTGGGTTCAACGCGATAAATGAAGTCCGACTCGCTTACTTTAAAATTGCGAGTCGGTTCCAGGTATTCGATCTTGCTCAAAGGGGCGAGCCGAACCACGTGGCCTTCTTTGTTCTTCTCGATTCGAAAGTATTCGATCTGGTAAGGGAAGTAAGCGATCGATGTTTCATTTTGACCATTAGTTGGCCTGCCGAGAGTCAACCGCACATGAGAAGGTAGGTTTTCCGTATCAGGACTCATGCCTAACAGCTCCTGGTCGATTTCGGCCGTTCCCGAGTATCTTGGCGGCTCGGTCCGCAGCTTGCCAAAGAGTTGCCACACATCGACTCCGCCGATCTTGCCCTCTTCAGCACGGTACCAATTATAACGGTGATACAAGCTTCTCATTAACTCGGATTGGC
The DNA here is from genome assembly GCF_052161605.1 of Brakhagea baltica. Classification (NCBI taxonomy): domain Bacteria; kingdom Pseudomonadati; phylum Planctomycetota; class Planctomycetia; order Pirellulales; family Pirellulaceae; genus Brakhagea; species Brakhagea baltica. The sequence goes on from NZ_CP197409.1 coordinate 5,257,371, forward strand.
CACCGATTGCGAGTAGCATGTAGACGTCCTGGTTCTCCTCTGGGCGGTAGATTCGTGGAATCAGCTGCTCTCGAACTTTTTCGACGTTGACTAGTTTGGGAGGAGATTTCGCTCCGAATTGCGTGTACATCAATCGCCCGTCGGAGATCTGAATGATGTCCATCGTGGTTTCTCCAGCCGATACGCGAGCGGTATAGCGGAACTGACCAGTCCAATTTCCTGTGCTCTTATATTCTCCGCTCAGGATGACTTGCTGCTGATAAGCGTTCGTTAGTTGGTGAACTTTGTAGGCAATAGGTCCGCCAGCGATCGAAGACTTGAGAGCATAAAAGACGAGTAGATTGGGGTCGATCATTTCTCGGCCCAATGCTCCCGGTGCGGTTTGCTTACCAACTCCCGCGTTGCTCGAGGAATTGCTAGCAAAGATGTTCTGAGCGTTGGCGGGGTCTTTGAGACCCACGAGAAGTAACGAAAAGCACAGAATGCCGTAAACCCAGCTCGCTTTAAATCGAACGTTCATATTGATGCTAGCTAAGTTATGGTCGAACGGCATGGGCAAGTTATGCGGGTTTTATCAAAGATTCCAATTCGAGCATGCCGAACATAGGGACTGAGGACGCGCGAAGCGGATTGTAGGTCGATCGCTGGCGTTAAGTCCAGGTTAAATGCGTCGGTCCCGTAGACCAACTGCAAAGCCGGCCTGACCCAATTAGTTCCAGGGGTATTTAGAATGAAAATGCGTAGCAAATGGCATCTGATGGCGGTGTTGGGATTGGGCACGCCCTGCATCCTCTCCCAAATCGCGAGTGTTCCCACTTTCGGCGACGAATTCGCTCGACGGCACAATATGCCGCCAGCAGCTCGTCTGGCTGAACCAGGTCCCATGGTTGGTGGTCCTGGGCCAGGAGTTTTGGCTCCAGAAACGATTCCCGTCCCAGGTTACGGTGCACCAGCCGTTGCCCCCACCATGCAGATCCAGTTCCTGGCGGACGGTGGTAGCATGAGCATCTATTACGATGTGATCGGGGATGGAACCTTTGGCAGCGATCCATTGGTAACTCCAGGCCGAGTCGAGTTTGCTCAAGGCGGAATTTATCGCCTCAAGCTGACCGATATTACTGGCCGCGAAGGTATCGAATTGTATCCAACAATCGAAATCGGTACCGCTAGCTATCGTACAGCGGCCTTCCTTGCCCACAACGCACTCGCTGTTCGATTCACGGCAAACGATATCGACCAAGCTCTCGAAAATAGCTTTGTGACGAAAGTCATCTATCTGCCGGATCCCGAGTTCCAGGGAATCGGAGTGAGTGGCGTCGACACGCTCGTCAGCGAACCCGGAGTTGATCCTATTTTCGAAGCGGACCGACGAGGCTCGATTTTAGCAATCATCAGGTTGGGCAACAAAGACGTAGAACTGTCCGGAAACGGCGGGGCTGGTCTAATGATGGCTGGTGCGATGGGCTACGGCGGCATGGGCTACGGTGGCATGGCATGTGGACCAGATGGATCCCCCATGAGTGCTTACGGCAATCCTCCGAACATGGTTTCCGGAGTGACAGCTCCGCAGTACGGGATGACCTATACCGGCACGCCGATTGGATTGCCTGGACCTCCTCACATTCCATTGGGACACCCAGCCGGATTGCAAAAGCATGTGATGAAGAATCACACCCACATGAATATTCCTGATCCTGTGGACAAGATGAAGATCAACGTTCGTCATCAGCCTGGTTACAGCTATCCGCAACCACCAAGCCGAGTGAACATTCGAGAGCAGAATATTCATCCTGGTTACCCAGCCGGTGCTCCTGCGTTCCAACATGCGAGCCGATCGGTGGCACCGAACCAGTATTCTGCCCCTGCTCAGGGTGGAACGGGTGAGTATTGCCCACCGAATTCCATTCGGTAAAGAATGGGTTGAATGAGGGCTTGTTGAAAGCACGATTCTCGGTGCATCAATTGGTCCTACGCCGTGGATTCTTTCTTATGGGACAGGCCAACGGTCTGTCCCACCTTTTTTCTAGACTGCGTAGAGAGGTTAAGATGCCAACACGTAACATCGCAACGAGCTTGGTTCTGTGGTCGTTCATCGCGACTGGCTTGTCGTTCGTGTGCTTCTCTACGGACAGTTCGTACGGACAATCTCCCATGGGCGGTCTACCCAGCAACGTTCGCCCTTTGCTGAAAGACTCGATGCCTCCGGGTGAGATTGGCGCAATCCAACTCGCCCGAAAGCCGCAACTGCGAGGAGTTTGGCAAGCCGTGGAAATCAAGGGACCGGAAGGACTCAAGATCAGCATGGCTGACGCAGGACAGTTCACCGAGCCTCTGGCTGAACCACGTGTAGCGGTCATGGTGGGGTACGCATATCGCCTCCAAATCTCAGGGATCGAAGGGTACGAAGATGTCGCTCTCTATCCCACCTTAGAGGTCATCGACCGAATCCATCCTCCTGCTGAACGCGAGCACCGATTCCCGATTCCAATCGAGATCGACGCTGCCGATTTGGCTGATGCCGCAGAAGGAAATATGGTGATGCGAGTTATCTACCTTGAAGATAACCAAATCGCTGAACCCGTTAATACCGCAGGCTTTCCCCAGCGAGTCCTAGATCTACAACCACATCAAGACGCATTGCTTACGGCCGATCGTATGGGAAGGCCCGTGGCGATTCTACGAATAGGCTCGCGGGTCCCCAATGTTTCGTTCGGACAAGATTGGGAAAACTTCTTGTTCGGCTGTCCCGCTTGGGCAACGATCAAACCAATTCCCACCAAGGAACTGGTGGTTGAACAAGGAAGCATCACTCGCGAGGCTCGTAGTGGTTCCATTAGCGACCAAAGATAATTTGCTCACGTGTCAAGAGCCGCTGTCACCAACATCACCACCCTATCATCGAAAAGACCAATGATGATCGTTCGAAACCAAAAGTTGAAGTGGATGTTAGGTGTAGCACTTTGTTCAACATTGGGATGCCAGACCGCAAACTTCTCTATCCCCCTTAGTGCCCAACTAGGTGCGATGAAACCATCCCCGGCGTCTGCGACTGCTGCTGCCGAGCCACAGAGAGTCGAATCGCAGACAAGCGAGCCACAGAGAGTGACTGCCACAAGTCGAACCACTCAAGGCCAGCGACCTGGTGCTAATGCACCAGCCCAGAATCACGAAGAGCAGGCAGTTCGATTGGTCCAGCACAACGAACCTGTCATGGATCCGCAGGCTTTTGCCGTGCCACGTGAACCAATGGCATATCCCATGGGTATCATGTACGACCATCCATCGCACCAACCGATGTACAACCAGGTGCCTCCTCACCTACTTGGCAGCAACATGCCTTACGGTCATGTGGCCGCACCAGGCAGGCCGCTCGCTCATCGGCGACCGCGCATTCACGCCGGTGGTGCCTATCAACCCATTTTTAATTCCGCTATCGGATCTTGTAACACGTGCGAGACGGAGTTGTCGTACCCATGCGAACCAACCGAATTCGCATTTGCAATTCCCCGAGAAGCTGATCCGCAAGAGTACATCTTTGACGGCGGGGACCGAAACGCCAAGGTCCAAGTGCGCAAGGACAATACCTACATCGGTCTCGATCCTGAGGATACCGTGATCCAGTACGAGACCATGGACGGCAAGGTTCATGTGGATAGCGGTTGTCGCGTTGCCATCTACGCGCCGCGCTTCGCCAGTGTCCGCAAGCGTTACAATCCTGTGGAACGCGATTTCAACATGCAAGTCGTGAACGTCGCCCAACCGCACGGTCCCAAGATGGCCCAGAACATTCTGCCAACCGGCGAAGAACGATCCAGAACGCGATACGTGGCGGACAGCCAGACTCGAATCGTCGAAGCCGTTCGACAAGGGGTGAAGCCTCTTCCCGCAGAAGGAATCGTCACACCAGTTATCGTGATCGAAGAACAGGATACGCTATCACTACTAAATCTGCTAGCAACTGGTTCGACCCGGTATCGGGACAAAGCCGACTTGGTCAAGGGAATCGCTGCGGCAAAGGCTTGGAGTACGGCCGAGGAGATTGGCGTCTTGGCCGATGGGGCTGAACCGATGAGCGTCATCAGTTCCCAGAACACGAATGGCGTGACCCACTACGAACGCAAGGGAGCTCGCATCCGCCTTTGCAAAGTGGCATCCGAACAAATGGCCCATCCTGGAGACACGATTCAGTTCATCATTCGGTTTGATAATGTCGGCGAGCAACCCGTTTCGAGCTTGGTCGTAACCGATTCCTTGACAGGTCGCTTGGAGTATATACCCGATACGCAAAAGTCGTCACGCGAAGCAGAATTCATTCTGACCCCTAACGGTGCAGGGTCTGAGAATTTGCGATGGGAACTCAAGCGAGATCTGGGACCGGGTGAAGGTGGCTTGATCAGCTTTGAATGCTTGGTTCGATGATCGCGAGATGAGTTGTAAAAGGTTTGAGGTGCATGGATGAAGATTGAATCGAGCTCGAATTCCTACTGGAACCAATCTCCTAAGAACCGTGCGGACAACGTCGATATGGTCTCGATGCTTGCTCCTGCCCAAGGTGCTAGGCAAGTTGCAGAGACCGAGTCTTCGCAAGGTTTCTCTTCTGATCTCGATTTTAGCAACATGACCCGACGAGAGTTGTTTGATTGGATGAACAACCAGATTCGCTCCGGGCAGATGACCGTCGACGAGAGTACCCCGTTTCTAGCCATGAGCTTGAAAGTCAAACTGTCCGGGGAGCCGGTAGACATGGACACCGACCCGATTCGAATGGATTTCGTTGATATCGCCAAGCAGAGGTTTGATGCGGCGGAGTCGCGTGGAGATTTTGAGATCGCCGATCGTTGGCGAATCGCTTGGAACTCGCTTCAGCAGCTTCAAGGTACGCTCCCCAGTCTAGACTTTCTAGCTTAGAGTCGCCGAGTTCAAGCGAACAAATAGCCGGCTTAAAGCTTGACTACATGCTTCAGATTCTGGCCGCCATAGAGTAAACTCATACACGGAGGGTATAGCTGTGGTTGAGTTTACGATTACTGGCGAAGAGCTCTGGAATCGCATGGAGCGGGCTGTGGAAAAGGTCAACGAGCGACTTAGAAAAACGGTGAAGATTCTCGAGGTATCCCGAGCGGCTACGGCGTCGACTGGAGGAGCTATTAAACGATCCCAACGGATAACCCAACGGATAAATGGCGGGACGTTTCTCGAATGAATATGCGAATGGATGCATCCATCAACAGCGTTAAGAACCCTAGAATTATTGCGGCTGCCAAGCTCAAGCAGACTAGTGAACGACGAAAGTCTGGTTTGTTCCTGATCGAAGGAACGCATGCTATTCAAGAAGTATGCGCGACTCGTTGGCCAATCGATTCGGTGTTTATGACCCCCTCATGGTGCGATCTGCATCCGTCCCTGATGCGTGACTTAGCAGCTATGGGGGAATGCATCGTCGTCTCAGAAGAAGTGCTAGGACGAATTGCGCATTCCGAGACCCCGGACGGTGTGATTGCCATCGGCAAGGGGGGAGCGTTAATCGATGCACCAAGCATGAATTCAGTGACACTAGCTGTAGGCTTGGATCAAGTTCGAGATCCGGGGAACTTAGGTGCAGTGATTCGTTCGTCGGTAGCTAGCGGCTCCGAGGGGGTATTTCTCGGGGAGGGGTGTGTGGACCCAACGAGTCCGAAAGTTCTTCGGTCCAGTGTGGGGCAATGGTTCCGGCAGCCACCATGCCGCGTTGCATTATTGGATTGGATAAAAAGTTGCCAAGCAAGCGGAACTAAAGTCTACGGAGCCGCCGCCAATGGAACTTCGTTCTGGGATTTCGACTTTACAGGCCCCACCATTTTTGTGCTCGGCAACGAAGGAGCCGGTTTGAGCCAGGAGGTCTTGAACACGGTCGATGCCTTGGTAGCCGTGCCGATGCAACCAGGTGTTGAGTCATTGAACGTGGCCATGACCGCAACATTACTACTCTACGAAGCCAAACGGCAACGCACAATACTGTCTTAGCGGGCAAGCCTCCCAAACAGCGTGTCGCGTACACAACGCTTGCGAAAGAAAAGTACATCAACAGACCAAGCGTAATGTCCGGTAATCTTCGGCCGTCGCTCAATCTGCTCAGATCAACAATCGCTATGATTGCTGCGAAGATCAAATTTTGCTTGACCTCAGTAAATGAGGCCCTTTCGTCGTCGGAGCAACTAAGCTAATACGTCGTGAATGACTTGTCCATGGATGTCCGTCAATCGGAAATCGCGACCTTGGTAACGATAGGTCAATCGAGTATGGTCGATTCCCAAAAGATGAAAAATGGTGGCATTGAGATCGTGAACGTGAACGGGATTCTCAACGATGTTGTAACAATAATCATCGGTAACGCCGTAGGTGAGTCCTCTCTGTATTCCGGCGCCTGCCATTAACATTGTGAAGCAACGTGGGTGATGATCTCGACCATAGTCACTTTCCGTAACACCCCCTTGTGAATAAATGGTTCGGCCAAATTCTCCACCCCAGACGATCAAGGTATCCTCCAGTAAACCTCGCTGCTTTAGATCGGTAATCAAGGCCGCTGTCGCTTGATCGGTATCGCGGCACTGTCCTTTGATGGCATTGGGCAACCCTCCGTGATGATCCCATCCCATATGAAATAACTGAACGAATCGAACATCGCGTTCGGCCAATCTTCTGGCCAACAAACAATTGGAAGCGTAGGAACCTGAACGGGTTACGTCGGCCCCGTACATGTCGAGGATATGCTGCGGTTCGTCTTGGAAATTGAGAAGTTCGGGAACGCTGGACTGCATTCGGAATGCCATTTCGTATTGCGCTATACGGGTCTCAATTTCAGGATCCCCGACAGCTTCGCGGTGTTGCATGTTGAGTTGTCGAAGCCGGTCTAGCGTACTTCGTCGAACACTCGATGCAATTCCTGGTGGATTAGATAGATATAGCACCGCGTCTCCTTGATTTCGAAATTTGACGCCTTGATGCATCGTGGGCAAGAATCCTGGTCCCCACAATCGGTCGTAAAGAGGTTGATCATCTGGACGTCCTGAGCCAAACGAGGTCAGTACAACATACGCAGGTAAGTCTTTGTTTTCGCTTCCCAAACCATAACTAGCCCACGCTCCAATACTCGGGCGACCCGCAAGTTGCGAGCCAGTCTGGCAAAACGTGATGGCTGGATCGTGATTGATCGCTTCGGTGTGAAGCGTTCGAATCATACAAAAATCATCAGCGATTTTGGACATGTGGGGCAAAAGCTCGCTCATCCACATGCCACTCTCGCCATGTTGAGCGAACTTGAATATCGAGGGCGCGACCGGGAAATTCGCTTGCCCCGAGGTCATGGTTGTCAAACGCTGCCCCATCCGAATCGAATCGGGCAGTTCCGTACCCCTTTTATCTGCCATCACTGGCTTTGGATCAAACAAGTCCATTTGCGATGGCGCACCCGACTGAAACAAATAGATGATCCGTTTGGCTTTGGGAGCGTGATGCCCCAAATCGTATGCCAGCGAACTGCGTGGGAGCATCGTCGCCAAAGCTGCCGTACCAATTCCTGAAGCCGAGTTTCGGAGAAAGGTACGACGGTTGAGTCGATCCATGAAGTTTAGGTTTGGCATCATTTTATAGATCTCCATTCTCATTCTCGCGTGACGACTTCATCGAGGTTAAGCAAGATGTTCGCGGTAAGAGCATACGCAGCAAGTTCGTTGATGTTCGAATTTTCGATAGGTTTGCTTGCCCCCACACTTAGGAATTGCGAGGTCGTCGCAGGATGGTTATGAAACATCTCGAGATCCTCATGGAATCCTTGCAGAAGCACAGACAATTCCTGATGGGTCGGGTATCGGGAGGTGACCAATCGAAAGCCGTAAGTTAGGCGTTCTTCCTCGGACTCACCACCCTCGGAAATCATACGTTCACCTAGCTTGCGTGCGGCTTCAACATAGGTTACTTCGTTTAGCAAGGCTAAGGCTTGAAGCGGTGTGTTTGTCCTCGATCGTTTGATTGTACAGACCTCTCTCGCCGGTGCATCAAAAAGCATTAACGACGGAGGGGGAGCTGTGCGTTTCCAAATGGTGTAAAGCGTCCGACGATAAAGCCCTTCACCCTCATCGGGCTTGTAGCCTCGGAGGTCACCGTATCGGCTAGTTTCGTCCCAGACTCCGTCGGGCATGTAGGGTCTCACGCTAGGACCACCAATCTTTGGTACCAACAGGCCGGAAACAGCTAAGGCCTGATCCCGAGCGGTTTCAGCCGGTAAACGAATCCGGGGTGCACGACTCAACAAGCGATTTTCGGGATCTAAGTCTGATGTTACACTTGCGCTTTGACGATAGGTTTCGCTCAAGACAATCAACCTAATCAAAGCTTTCATGTCCCAGGGCTTCCCTGGTTTTCCGTTCGCATCCTGTAGCACGGTTGGCTCCATGAACTCCATGGCTAACCAATCAAGTAACTCGGGATGAGAAGGCCATTCTGCTTGTGATCCGAAATTTTCGGTCGTCCGAACTAACCCTGCACCGAAGAGCTTTTCCCAAATTCGATTGACCCACACTCGTGAAGTCAAAGGATGTTCCCGGGACACGAGCCACTGAGCTAAACCTAATCGGTCAACCGTTGCCCCTTGGGGTAAAGGCGGAAACGCACTTGGCACGCCACGCAGAACTTTATCTCCTGGTTGATCGTACTCACCACGTTTGAGAACGAAAGCATCGCGAGGTTTCGCCAATTCCTTCATCACCATAACGGTCGGGATCGTTGTTTCGTAGTCGACAATCGCCTTCCTAGCAGCAAGAATCGCTTGCTCGGCTTGTTTGACTTGCGAATCTGCGTTCTCCTGGAAGTATTTCTCGATTTCATCGAGTTGTTCCGGGGTGCGATCCGCTTTGGATGAGGTCAGGGCGTTTCTAAGGGTTTCCGGGATATTCGTTCCATCGAGTTTCACGTTTTCCGTTGGCCATTGCGTTGTCGAGAGACGAAAGCGACCGATGTTGTGTCCGCCGATCGCATCGTGTTTGAGATGAATCGAGATGGTTGCTTCGTCGGGAATGTTAAGCGGAACGGCAAAAAGAAACATCGCCTTGCGATTCTCCCGTTTTGTTGGTCCGTCAACAGCCCATCCTTTGGAGTTCTTGCCCTTTCTTTTGGTTTTGCCTTCAATGATCGCGTTCACGGGCCATCCAGGCTGATCGTAGTCCGATTGAGCTTGCGTTATTTCCGCGTGAATAGGGGCCGAAAGAGACGGGGCCGTTACAATGATATCAATATCCGTGAGAACGAAATTGCCGTTCGGATAACGTCCCAGACTCATGTTGGGCAATGATGGGTCAGGGAACGCCTCCAGCAAAATCCCGCTCAGTTCCCGAGCCGAGACTCTTCCTTGGATACGGTACTCGTCATTCGCCGGGTTTTCGCCACTCGCAAGCCAACTGCTATCGCTCTGTCGCATGAACGTTGCACCGCCTAAACTCGTGACTTCTTTGGGTTCAAAGAGTGTCCATGTGTCAACGTTTTCAGCGAGTTGATTCGTGAAGGTAATTTCCCACTCTTCTTGGCGTTGCTTGGAGGTTTTCCGAAGCTCCGCCAACTTGGACTCAGCGTCAACGACAGTCGATTGCAGTTCATTGATACGTTGTTGATGCTCGGTTGTTGGCAATTTCTGAACAGGGCGAGTGTTACCACCTTCGATTTCGAGAACCCCCGACTCATCTATCGAGTTAAAGAATGCGAAGAACTGATAGAATTCCTTTTGTGAGATTGGGTCGTATTTATGATCATGGCATCGACAACAGTTGAAGGTCAACGCCATCCAGGTAAGCCCTGTTGTTTCAACACGATCGATTACGGTTTCTGCAAACCATTCTTCTTGAATGCGTCCTCCTTCACCGTTGAGTTTGACATTGCGGTGAAATCCGGTGGCTACGATTTGATCGAGTGTTGGGTTGGGCAGCAAATCACCTGCGAGCTGTTCGATGGTGAATCGATCAAACGGCAGATTCCGATTAAAAGCATCGATCACCCAGTCCCGCCAAGGTGACATTTGCCGCGATGAATCCACTTGAAAACCGTTGCTGTCAGCATAGCGCGCATAGTCAAGCCACTGCTGCGCCATTTGCTCGCCGAAGTGAGGTGAGGAGAAAAGACGATCGACAACTTTCTCGAAGGCATCCGGTGAATCATCGTTTACAAACGCATCGATTTCGGACAACGTTGGTGGAAGCCCAATAAGATCTAAACTAACGCGGCGAATAAGCGTTACGGCTGCAGCTCGCGGCGCAGGCGTCATCCCCTCTTGTTGTAACCGGTGACGAATAAACGCATCAATCGGATTTTCCATTCCTGCAATCAACGGAACGTTTGGACGCTCTACTCGTTGGAAGGCCCAGTGGCCTTGGAATTCGGCACCTTGGTTGATCCACTGTTTAATGACGGCAATTTGATCCGGTTTAAGCGTTTTTCCAGATTCTGGTGGAGGCATGATGAGCCCGGAGTCGGTTGTTGTAATCCGTTTCCAGACCTCACTGGACTCAAGATCGCGAGCCACAATAGCAGGCCCTGAGTCTCCTCCTTGAAATGCCGCTTCAGCAACATCCAACCGCAGACCTCCATGACGGTTGGATTCATCAGGCCCATGGCATTGGAAGCAGGCATCCGACAGGATCGAGCGAACTTGCTGAGCAAGCTGCTGGCTGATCGTTTCCGCATCCTCGATTGCAAAACCTGTCATCCCTAGGACGAGCGTAAGAATCAGGCTGACTAACCGCACAAACATGAAACAGTTCCCTCGAGGTGCCAAGGTCGCATTCCGACACATCTCAGCTAATGACGAATTGGCTTAAGTAACGATAGCCCCAAGCCAACGACTCTTTGCGTGTATTGATTATATCATAGTTTCCGTCTTCAATCTCTAAACCAAACGGTTTCCGCCCTATTAGGGGAGACACAAGTCACCCGTTAAAAGCAAGATCTGCATGAAAACGCAGTCCCCGCAACAATGCTTTGCGGAGAGGCGGCCATCGATATGCTCCCTTTTTCGCTAGTCGTCGAGGCTTAGCAGAAGTTGCTCGTTATCTTCGACGGTGAGTCTGCGATTTCCCTGTTCCAACATTCTCCGAAAGTGTCGCCTGCCTTCAAAGCCAGAGATGAATCCTATATTTCCCGTTGGTGCGACGCTGTTGATAAGCATGTCCTGATCGCTGTTGTATAAAGCTCGCGACCAAGATGTTCGCGTCGTAATCCAGAAAGTTCTGGTCCACGAAGCGCCTTCCTGAGCCCATTTGGTCCGATTGATACGGATCCGCTCCTCTCATCTTGCGATACGCACTCGATCGTAACACGAAACCTACCTATTATCGTCCGTGCTAGATTTCCTTCAGATTTTTTCGTGGATTGAGGAGCAGAAGTTGGAAGAAGAGTTTGGAGTTTCGATTCCTGAAGATAGCGAGGTAGCCATTCAGACAGTAGGTGACGCGATTCGCTACATCATGGAACATGGGGAAACCCAATTCCTTCGATTCCCTACAGATTCTTCCGAGCACGCAAGCAGAAGGCGAGGAACATGCTGCTGCACCGAAGCAATCATCGGATAGAAGAGCTTGAATCCGACCGTGGTTTTGAAGAGAGCAAAGCCATTTAGTTAAAGAATCCATGTAAGTCCAAGGTGTAGCGGGTGGGAGCCATTCGTGTAAAACTGGCGACTCAAACCCGTGATCTCGTGTCGCGTGAACGACAACTGTCACAATCATTACCACCCACCACAACCAAGGATCCAATACCATGAAGATTCTCGCACTTGACCTCGGACCTGTCAAATTTGGTAGACACGGGCAACACAATGTGCTGCTTTTTCGACTCAAAAACTCGAAAGCATGAATTCCTGAACGCTACCACCGATCGAAACTACCTTGAGACCGTCTTCAAGAAGCACAAGATCGACCTCGTCGTCATGGAAGCGTGCGGCCCCTCCGGCTGGATCAACGATCTCGCACAATCGCTCGGTCTCAAAACCCTCGTTTGCTCTACCAACGAAGATGCATGGAAGTGGAGCAATGTAAAACGCAAGACCGACAAAGACGATGCCTTGAAGCTGGCCCGCATGGCCGCCATGAACGAACTCAAGGCGGTTCACATGCCATCAGAGTCCCACCGCGAATTCCGTTCTCTTGTGAAGTATCGGAAAACGCTTGACTCTCGCATCAACAAGATGAAGTGCAAAATCCGAGCATGGTTCGTCAATCACGGTATCTCGATCGACACCGGCGAGAAGGCATGGAATACAGGACGAGAACGGATCAACTCCTTTCGCAAACCGCTTACAGAGTGCGAACCCCACGAATTTTGGAAGGGGGAACTCGATCTCGAACTCACTCAGATGGATACTCTCACGACCGTCCTTGATGGAGTGGTCAAGAAGCTTGAGTCTATCGGTAAGATCGATCCCCGAATTATCCGTGTACAAACCATTCCAGGTGTCGGGCCACGAACCGCCGAGATCCTCGTCGCCTGCATCGACGATGCGAAACGTTTCGAAAACGGTCGACAAGTCTCTCAGTACTTCGGTTTAGTGCCTCGTCAGTACCAATCAGGCGAGACCGATCGGAATGGTCGAATCACCAAGCGAGGCAACCCCTTGGCACGAACGATCCTTGTCGAATGCGCGTGGTCCTCACTTCGCTATAACCCCTGGGCCAAACATGTCTACGATCGAATCTGCGGCAAGCAAAAAACTCGCAAAAAGAAAGCGGCTATCGCATTGGCTCGCAAGATCGCTGTTCTGGCATGGGCGTTACTTCGTGATGAAAAAGACTGGGAACCAAAACGTATGATCGAAGTGACCGAGTCCTATGGCCGCATCCCTCTAGGCCTCAAAGAGAAGCTACTCGAAATGCCCAAAAAGGAATGCCGTCACAAGCGAAAGAATCGAAGGATCAGCGAGGAACGCGCTGCGAAACAAGCAGCTGCCCAGGCTCCCAAGATCGCTTCACGACCAACCGAATCCACTCCCAAACGATCGTCGGTACAGAGCTCTGTCGCTAGGCCCGCTAAGCGAAAACCTAAGACCATAGCACCTAAAGGAAAGCCGACAAAAACAAAAGATAAACCAACCACGAATCCAAGGCGAACAAGAAAGCTCGAAACCGCGGTCTGATGAGTTGCCATCACTAAGCAACACACATCGTCGAACGAATAAGCCTTGTTCGCCCTCATAGCCCCAAGGCTTGGAGGACAACCAGTATCGCTGGCTGATGCACACGACATCGTCGTAACGAATCGGACCTCCAAGCCCTTTACGAACCTTTTACCCCTTCTCAGGAGAATGCCTTACAACGAGCACCGAACGAATTTGACCAAGGACAAGACCTACCCACGAGGTTGAGCACTAAACACAGTTGACGCGGTCGTCTCACATAGGACACGAGGACTCGTAAGAGACTCGCCGAGATGACCAGACACGTCGCCCTAAAGAATGTGCCAACCCCATAACGGAAGGTAGCTTGCTGCTCAGCGATGCGAAGCATCCAGAAGCCTACAGGCAAGCTGCAGCCAACCACGATGAGAATTCATAGCTAACAAGCGATGAGTGGAACCGTGATGGATAACTGAGGGGATGCAAGCCGATAGGCTTCACAAGAGTGACAAGGCATTCACACCTCGAATAGTCGTCTAATCAACCATCCTTGAACGAATAAGCAAGTGCGAAGAGTAAAGCGAGACCTTAAGAAGCCAATCAGCAAGTTCCCGGTGTCATCCTCTGCGCCGCTTGTCGATCGCCATGCGCTCCGTTCGAAGACTCACTTCGCCGGGGTGAGCGATCGACAAGCGGCTACGACGAAGACACCTAACCTTACCTCAAAATGATGTAGCCTCGAAAAATATTAAAAACAGTGGCGACCGTCACTTGCAAACCTTGGACTTCATAGTCGGTAGCATTGACCGAGTGCGAGTAGCTGACTCAACGCAAGTCAGAAGCGCTCGATCGAGCACTTCGGTCCAATGCTACCGTTCGTGCGGTTTTTCGTACTCGTACTCAGCATCGCGGTACTCGTACTCGTACTCGATCGATCCCTCCAATACCGAATCAGTTCGTTGGATCAATCGAGTCAACATCGACACGATCCGTTTCAGGTTGGTCTTGCCAACCCGATTCAGTTCAGGATCGATCGCCTCGAACGATAGGAGTATATCGTGAATCGCAGCGCATTCCAAAGCTGAACCACACGCGATCTCGAAAAATCGATTCTTGTCCTTAAGACTTTGTTTCCCGTTTCCCTCGGCAATGTTGAGCGGAATGGATTGTGCCGCTCGCAGCCACTGATCCCGAGCATGACGTTCCGCACCGTTTAATGATTTCGCGATTCGATAAGACGAAGCAACGTACTCGATAGCAAGTCGATAAACATCGAGTAGTTCGTGGTCAAAGATTGGATCGGTCATCTGCGTCCTTTCGAGTACGAGTACGAGGAAATCCGACCTCAAGCACGAACGACTGCGTTAACCGGTGTTGCCGACGGTTGACTTGTTTAGTGGGAAACGGTGGACGGCAACTCCGGTTCAACGCTTTGTTCGCATTTGCGATTCTCGGCGACTCTGCTGCACGGCGGTTGCACGCGCAACATTGAGTCTCCGAGTTCGGAAATCGTGGTTGTGTGAGGTTACGACAGAAGTCACCCCTTGGCAAGAGCATGACGCTTGCAGATTGCTTTGTGGTTCAGAAGTTTTCGCGTTCGCAGAGCCAGTGCAATTGCTTAATCCTCAATCGGGCCCGTGATGTGATGGTTGAAGAAGACAGGCTGCGATTCTCTGCGTCTCAATCACTCAGCGTTCATTAGCCGCTTGCGTTCTGCGATTCATCCGTGTTCATCTGTGTCATCTGTGGTCAAAAAATTGCGACTCCATCCCGCCCGAGAATCGCATTCAGCGACCAAGTCAGGCTGCCGCGCGAAAATCGCCGCGTAAAGAATGCGACTCGTTCCGACGAGCCTAAGATCTTTGAATGCGAACGTCGGGGTTCAGCGAGCCCGAGCGGTTGACTCAACGCAAGTCAAAACGGCTGATCGAGGGCTTCGTCTGCAACCCTTTGTTCTGCGAGATTATAGTCGATCGATTCGCACTTCCGGCCATTGTTGCGCAAGAAAGTTCTCAAGTTCATCAATTCGAGCGTCTGTCCACTGGATTCCTGGAAACCCTTTTTCGATTCGACTCGATTTCGTGCCAAAGGTAACATTTGGTCGTTCAATGAGTATTCTATGAATTTCAGTTCTTGGATACTCCTTGATCGTTCCGACGTTCCTTGTGTCCCAAGTACGCAGACATTCCGAATTGAACTCGACGTTGAATTCAAACGGTCGTACGAACCAGACAATTGCCCTTAACCAGCCGGATGTAGCGACGAGTACCAAGGAGCCCATAATGAAAGCCCACAAGTACGCACCACGAGTTACACCGACGAAGGTCAAGCCAGCAAAAAATGGCAGTGCCAACCCCGTAATGACCATTTGCACTTTCGTATTTCGATGATTACTTGGGTCAGAGAAAGCAAGTCTGTTTGACGTATGAATTACCTCGGCGACACAAGGTGATTTGGCGTATGTGGGCGGTAGGTAAGGGGTTTCCATTGGATAGCAGAACTTGTAATTATCCCGGCTTCGGTACCGGGAAAGCCGTTATTGTCGGGTGTTATCCCGGGAAGTCAAACATTTTGTCCTCGCTCGGCGGGAGACCGGGATAATAATTATCCCGGTTTCCATTATCGTCCCCCTCTAATGTGGGGGGTGAGCGGACTTTTGTTGTTTTGATGCAATTTAACGGTTGTCCCCCGGTTGCATCTGCCGCCCGTTGCCGCCAAACTCAAGGCAACCCTAAAGGGATTGTATCGACCTTAGTCCCGAGGGGAGCCCATAGTGGCAACTTGGCAGGGCATGGTGGGCTGAGCGGAGTTGATACGAGCTGGGTCAGAGAGCTCAACGCAGGGCGTTGCCCGTGCGGTTAAACCATCACGCAGACGCGTGGGGATGAAGAGCTGGATCGGGCGGCACGGTGAGAACTGGGATGGAGGCACCAAAACACCCTTCGTTCCTCAGAGCGTGCCACCCAGATCGCTACGGATCTTCGTTCCTCAGAACGTGCCCCCCGGATTGCGATAGCGCAGGGCGATCCCAGTACGCGAAACCATCGAGGTTGTCGTAGACAGTTGCCTTTGCGATTGCCAAACGCCTCCTAAACGCTAAACCGAACGGTTCCTTTAGCTTCGTCACCTACCAACACGCTGGACATGGTTTCCCAGGTTCCGTCCTCGAGTCGCTGGAGGGTTTCACCTGCCTGCTCCAAACCTTTTTCAATGCGATGAACGAGATGGGTTCTCATGAGACCCATGGAATCGAACAAATCGGGATGGAGCATCCCCAAGGCGGCTTCACTGATCTGTTGATTGATCCGAGGCGAAATCGGTTCGTGCTCAACATGCTTATTCAACCAAGCTCGGCAACTAGCGATGAGGAGCGACCAAATAATCTTGCTCTGATCCCCTAAGTGCCGCTCCCCATACTCGCCTGCGAACTCCTCGACCCTTTTCGGTGAGTGAGCATACTGATGCGACTCGCTCGTCTTGACAAAGTACCCTAGCAACATGTCGGTCCAGTGTTCCAGGTAGCTTCGTAGCGAGTTGAGTTCATCAGCTTCCTGATTGCCTCGTTCCAATCCATCGGCGATGATTCTCAGGCATCGATTGCGGACTTCTTGATGACTCATGTAAACATTGTGCAGAATGGATCTGGCGTCGTTGTCGATCTGACGAGCCTCCAAACGAGCGGCTACGGCCACGCAAATACGGGACAGCGGTTCGGCCAGTAGAGCCTCCTCGATAACTCGCTTCGTCTTTCTCCACGCCTGAGTTCGGTGTGCTAAGCTGACCGAACGAATCCGCTTGGACTGAAACGTCAGCATCGAGTTCCAACCGTTAAAGCGAACTCGATTCTTGAGCCAATATTCGTGTACGGCCTCCATCGGAAAAACGCAGTCTTCCTCAACACGGGTTGAAGCGTGAAAGGCCCAAATACTTGCCATTTCAACAAGCCAGCTGGAATGCATAATTTCGGCGGTCTTGACGAGAATCCTGAGACATCGAAACCGTCACATGACGGTTCGTTACAAGCTCCCAGAATCCTAGCAGCCTCAGCAAACTTCAAGACTTCTCCAGCCAGGTTTCTCAACTCTCCGCGTTTTCCGCCAAACTGAATGCTACAAACGTTACAGGCTGCCTATCGAGGCTGCACCTGAGGCACAACCGGAATGGGGGCCGACATCGTCGGGGGAGGTGCCACAGCGATTCCCTGCCCCGCCTGCAACCGTAACTGCTCGCCACTCGCAATCAAAGCATCGTTGGGAACGGCTTGCTCTGGCGACAATTGCACATCGATGATCCGTTCGTCGCGAACCTCATACGGCCACAAAGTTTCCGTTACGAAATCCAACGGAGGTATGGCGTACCACGGGGGATTGAACTTGCGAAGGAACTTCTCGGTGCGATAACCATCTCTCACGATCTCAAAATTTCGTGTCCCATAGTAGGTGTAGTTCGTCGACGCCGGGCTGAGACCGATATACTGCCTGTCGACATAGACCATGGCTCCCGGCGGATTGGTTCGGACAGTCATCCGTTTTCGCAGACAACCCGTCGAGGTTCCCAAAAGCAATAGGCACAAAACGATCGGCCACGCGAAGCGAGTTTGAGACGATTCCGCTCGACTAACGGAAAGCATTTTGCGATCTCGAGGTAGCACGTCAATTCTCTGGTTTAGTGGTCCATGTAACACTTGGTCGCGAAGTTTAGGAATTCTGGCAATTTTTCCGCAAGTGAACGTAGGCAATCTAGGAGGTATGGGGCCAACGAATCTCGCCTTACTTTGCCAATCCGCGAGCCAGAATGAATTCCCTCTGCCAGCATTGCATGTTGACCAAGGCTACTGAAAGACCCCACAACGTTGCTCATTCGATTAAAATAGCAACCAACTATTCCTCTCCCGCCTCTCCTTCGGCTCCGCCCGAGCTGACCACTTCGAAAGGTTCTAAAAATGGAACGAAGAAGCTTCCTCCAATCGAGCAGCCTTGGTATCGCAACCGCTGCCCTCTCGTCTAGAGCAATCCCCGCTGGAGACGTGGCCGATCGGAAAGTTGTCCTCGGCATCATGGGATGTTCGCGAGGTATGGATCTCTTCGCTGACTTGAACAAGATCCCCAACGTCGAGGTGAAGTATCTTTGCGACTGCGATGAGACTCGTCTCCAATCGGCCATGAAAACAGCTACAGAATCGTCTCGCAGCCCGCAGGCGGTCACCGACTTTCGACGAATTCTCGACGACAAAACAATCGATGCTTTGGTCTGTGCAGCACCCAACCACTGGCATGGTCCCGCTACCATCATGGCTTGCCGGGCGGGCAAGCACGTCTACGTGGAGAAGCCGGCCTCCCACAATCCGCAGGAGGGGGAATGGATGGTCGAAGCCGCTACCAAAGCGGGAGTCTGCGTTCAAGTTGGCACCCAACGCAGGAGTTCGCCAGGATACCAAGCAGCCATTCAGAAAGTTCACGAAGGTGCTATCGGGCAAGTTTTCCAAGCTCGCTGCTTCTTCAATCGAATGCGAGGCTCGATCGGCTCCACTCAACCAACAACTCCTCCCAGCGGCCTCGATTACAATCTATGGCAAGGCCCTGCACCCAAGCGTCCCTTCAAATCTAACGTTGTCCATTACAATTGGCACTGGTTCTGGCATTGGGGTAACGGTGAGCTCGGTAACAACGGCATCCATGGACTCGACATTTGCCGCTGGGGCTTGCAAGTCGAATACCCCACTCGTACGATTTCCAGCGGTGGACGATACGGATTTCAGGATGACCAAGAAACACCGGACACGCATACAGTCTGCTGGGAATTCGAGGGAAACAAACAAATTACCTATCAAGGTATATCAACCTCGCAACATCCACCCGGACCGTTCGTTTCGTTCTACGGTTCTGATGGCTACCTGGAAATCGATACCGCAGGAGTGTTCGTTCGATACGATCGAGCGGGCAAAGTTGTGGAGAAATCCAACCCGACCTCTTCCGGACAACTAGAGCACCTGACCAATTTTATTCAAGCCATCACCAGCAACGATCCAAAACAACTGGCTCAACCGATTCGAAGCGGACATCTCAGCACCCATCTGTGCCATTTGGGGAATGTGGCTCACCGAATTGGAACCGTGATCGCAACAAATAATAGTGACGGCAAATGGCAAGACGCTTCGATCCCCGCTGAATACTGGCAACGAGAATACGATCACGAATGGGAATCGTCTATCGTCCCATGATGGATTCCATTTTTGCGAATTGGCCAACAGAACGGTGGATGACAGACCGCGTCATTATTGCCGTCAGCGGCGGAGCCGACAGCATGGCGCTGCTGGACTGTACTTGGCGAGCAGCCGCCTTAAAAGAGAACTTACTCGTATTTCATTGCAATCACCGGCAACGTGGTGCAGAAAGCGATGCCGATGCACTCTTCGTCCAGGAACAAGCCACTCTTCGCAATCTTCCTTGCTATGTGGCTCGTTTAACCGATGAGGAGTGCGAGAACCATAGCGAAGATCAATTGCGACGAATTCGCTACGAGTACTTGAAACGATTCGCAATCGAATCAAGAGCGAATTGGATCGCACTCGGTCACAACGCGGATGACAATATCGAAACCTTTTTTCATCGCTTGAGCCGTGGTAGTGGTTTGCGAGGTTTGCGAGGTATTCCGCCTGAAAGAGTTTTTCTAGAAACATCGGACCTAGAGGTCAGGCTAATCCGCCCCCTCCTCAAGACGACAAAAGCATCGATCCTGGAGTGGCTACAACTCAACCAAGTCCCCTTTCGACATGACTCCAGTAACGACGACTCGAAATACACGCGTAACCGAATTCGCAATGAGCTAATCCCACAGCTGAACTGTATTGGTGGTCCAGACTGGAAAAATATTATGCTCCAGTTTATCGAATTGATTTCGCAAGAGCATGAGATACTCAACACGCAGATAAAATGCCTCTTGAGGTATGGCATTGCGAAACCCCACCCAGAAGCCGGAATCGAACTGGCAATCGAGCATCTGCTTTCGATCGAGTGGGATGCTTTACGGGAGCTCTTCGTCGAGATTTGGCATCAACAGCAGTGGCCTCTTCGCGACATGTCTCGTAAGCATTGGCTGCACATCCGCGATATGATCCAAAGAACGCAATCCAATCCTCACCCCATGCGAGTCGATTTGCCCGGTGCGATTCGCATGGAAATCCGCAAAGGTAAAATGCGAATCTTTCCCACCAAATCGTGATTGCTATCAATCTCACTCCCTTTTGATATTGCGATCAGCGCTGGGAAAATGGTATCCGCACAGGATGCGCAGATCGGAAGCATCAGAACCTATCAAAACTCCTAAATCAACCGTTGCCAACGCAGGTGATGCGTCCAGCGGCGGGGGCGTTGCGCGCAGCGCCAGCAAATTGTTAGAAGGCTGGGAGACCACCTTTGGCTCGGGTTCCATTGATAGCCTGAACGATCGTCGAAACCCGGTCGCACTCGATTCCCCCTTCGTTCAACAAACGAAAGACAAGATCCGGGAGTTGGTCTCCGAGATAACTCGCTTCTCGCAAAAGCCGGTATCTCCGTCGGAATTCATCCAGTACGCGTTCCCTCGCATCCTGACCGCTATGGGAGCTGACGGCATTGCTATTTGGGCATGGCGAGGAGAAAGGATATGGAACCTTGTCCAAGCACGTGGGCTCGCTATGGAGCTCACTTCAGACTCGGGTGCATCAGTTAGCTCCGAGGTGTCGGACGTGGATGGTTCCCATCTTCTCGAAGACTTGGACCAAATCGAGTTACAATTGGCCCAGGCCGCCGAGCCCACGCCAACATCCTCTGCAATACTACCATCTTCATCACACGAGCGTCTGCTCAACGAGGCGAGGAACGAGCGCCAACCTGTTCTCATTCCTCCTCGCGATGCAACGATTAATAGCCAGCGAGCTCCCAATCCGACCTCGCAAATCGTGATGCTCGTGCCAATTTCTGTTCCCATGAACGATGGTGAGCTGTGGTTGGAAATATTCCAACATCCCAGCGGTGGCCTAGCAAGTCAACGAGGATACCTGCGCTTCGCAGCCCAAATGGCAGAGCTCATATCGGAGTTCCTCAAGACATTCCGAATGCGAATCCTCGAACACGATCAAGAGTTCCTGCTAACCGCCCAGAAGCTTTTGGATCGCTCCTTACAATCTCAACCGAGGGGGCGATCGATGTCCACCATCCTTGGTTGTATCCGTGATAACGTCGGTGCAGACCATGTCTTCTGGCTACACAGAAGGTCGCATAGACAAGCGTGGCGGGTGAAGAGTATCGCTGGGTTGGACAAAATCGATCGACGCGTTGTTGGTATTGATATTACCGAGGATTTTGCAAATAGCCTAAGGGATGTTACCAACGGTATTCGAGAATATCAGTTGAGTGGTGAAGAGAACGAGAATCGCTCGTCGAGCCCAGCACTTGCAGAAGAACGACGATTTCGCGAGACGTTCAGTTTACGACATGGAGTTTGGTTTGATCCGAACGCGGTCCGACCCGATCGGCCTCTTCGATCGCAGACTTTGATCGAAGAGTTGCTACCTGATGTTGGCGATGCAACATACGATTCGTCCGCTGCGTTGAAAACCGAATTTAGCCGCTCCTCTAACGACGCACTGATTATCGTTTGGGCTGACGACTCACCACAACCCGCCAACGGCATCGTTCAATCCTCGTTGTTGTTTCGTCTTGGGCATAGAATCGTCGAGCCCAAAGCAACCAGTGGAAATCGACTGACCGCTTTCGCCCAAGCTAGTCTGAAAGGCGTCGTATCCCAGTGGGGGCTCTTTCTTCTATTCCTGGTCGCATTGACCGGCATACTAGCGATCCCCGTCCCGGTGATGGTAGAATCGTCAGCGGTGTTGGTACCATTGGACATTGAAGAACTGTACGCTCCCATGGACGGAGTGGTAGAACGAGTTCTCGTTCAGCACGGGCAACGCGTCGATGCAGGGACTCCACTCGTACAACTGCAATCTACCTCACTCACTGCGGAGCGAGAAAAATCACGTGCATCGATTATCCAGCATGAGCAACGACTAGCCGACTTGGACAATAGACTCTTGAGAGATCGAGGCTTAGCGCCAATCGAACGAGACTCCCTCGAGACGGAACGAGAGACGATCCGCATCGCCTTGAAGTACGAACAAAAGGCTCTCGAGCTAATCGACCAACAGTGGGAACAGTTGACGATTCGTGCAAAATCGGCAGCCATCGTAGAGACTTGGCAAGTGGACGAGAGCTTAAATGGCCGTCCTGTTCGTATGGGGCAATGGCTGTTTTCGTTAAGATCACCCACCACGAAATGGGAGTTGGAGGCCAAGATACCGGAACGGAATCTCGATGAAATCACTCGCAGTCACAACAACCCGCAATCCGCCAGCTTTGCTCGCTTGATCGCATCTCCGAAAGATAAATGGTCAATCCAATCCAAACCTCCAGAGAGCTGGCGGAGTTTGCAACAGCAATCCGGTGATGTAGTGCCGATGTACCTGGTTCGGTTTCAAGTGAGCGACGACTTCCCGGACACATTAGCAATGGCTGGTGCGACAGCACGCATCTCCGTAAGTTCCGGCAAAGCGTCCCTAGCATGGGCGTTGAGCAAAGACTTTGTTGAAACATTCCTCATGCGCGTCCGGATGTGGTTCCCATGAAGCTTACTCAATTGACATACTGGTCAGTCTTTGGAATCGGCACCGTCGGGTTGATCGGTTGGCTGCCGTTGATCGCGCAAGACTTCGGTCGAAACACGCGTGATCCGGCCCGCGAACAGACTCGCATTCCCACAGTCCGAATCGCTGATCGCCAAGCGGTTGCATCACAGGCCAATCAATCTGGTTGGATTCGTTTCGACAAGTGCTTGGTCTTTGCACCAGACTCAGTGGAAATCTCCGCTCAAGATACTGGTGTTATCGCCATGCTCGACCTACGAGAAGGCATGGTGGTCGAGGCTGGGGAAAAGATTGGCAAGATGGATACCGACAGCGCTGAGCTGGAACGACAACTCGCGGGATTACAGCTACAAGTAGCAAACTCCGAAGCCAACGACCAAAGCGATCTGAGACTCGCGGAAATGCTAGTCGAAGAAACGCAATTGCAACTCGACAGCACGATTGAACTCAACAACAAAAGTGGTGCTAGTGACGTGGATGTCAGGCAAAAACGCATCAGTCTCGAACAAGCCAAAGCCAGGGTCGTTCAAGCCAAAGCGATCAAGGCACAAAAAGAGGTGAAGGCCAAGATGGCTCAAGCTACTTATCAGCTTACCGAAAAGCGAATCAACAAGCTGAACCTGATTTCTCCCGTTTCTGGGATGGTGGCTCGAGTCGATCATTTCCCAGGGGAATGGGTGACGTCTGGTACTCCCTTGCTCAAAATCGTGCGCATGGACGAAATGCGAGTCGATTTTCTTGTGGATATGGCAACTCACGATCCTGCGTCCTTAGTCGGTCGCCGCGCAGTGGTTCGTTGGCAAGGCAAAGATAACGTTACAGAATTCGTCGGCAAGATCACCGGTTTCGCACCCGATATTAGTCAATCAGGAATCATTCGCATGCACGCCACTGTCCAAAACCAAAAGGTGGGCCAGTTCTGGACGCTCATCCCAGGTATGACAGTCGAATTGCTAGTATCTAGCGAAGAACCATGACCATATCCTCTCCATCTGGAAGCACTCGGCCTGACCCTGCCGGCGAGCCTATCGGGCTGATCAAGCGACGCGATATCAAGTGGACCCGCTCGACGGAACGGGGCGAAATACGCTACGTTGCATCGGACCCTCTCAAATCAGAACACTTCTCGTGTTCCGAAGCGGATTATCAAATTCTACAGTGGGTTGCGCCCGATAAATCGTATCGAGAGGTTTGTGAACAGTTTCATAAACAGTTTAGACCAGCGACCTTGTCTCCTGTTGAACTAAAGAATCTATTGCACAAATCTGTTCAGGCTGGAGTTCTTAGACCTCCAAAGGGGAACGCCACTGTCCAGCCGAGGCCAATAGACCGACAACCCGCTAAACAGAGAAGCCTGCTGGTGCGTGCAGCCAGCAAAGTGGTAAGCGTGGTCCAGTACCAATTGTCGTTTGGTTCGCCACGCTGGTTTCTCGATCGCTCAACCTCACCACTCGTCTTTCTGTTTACGTCAGCCTGGATTCCTTTTGCAATCCTTCTGTTTGCTCTAGCAACGATAAGCATCGTCTATCGTTGGGAAGAGTTTTGTCTAGCGCTTCCCACCTGGAATCAGTTGAGATCCCCCTCCGCCTTGATTGGGTACGGTGCTATCTTCTTTGTGACCCGTGCTCTTCACGAGCTAGGGCACGCGACAGCATGTAGAAGATTTTCTATTGCATGTCGGGACGTCGGCCTATTGATGAGCTTTGGCATGATCTGTCCCTACGTCGATATTTCTGAGGGATGGAAAGCTAAAAATCGCCTCCATCGATTGACGACCGCGATCGGCGGCATCTACTTTGAACTTATGATCGCATCGATTGCCGCATTGGTATGGTCCTATTCCACCCCCAGCTTTTCGCATACTCTGGCCTACCAAGTCGTATTGGTCTGTTCGGTGACTACACTGTTGTTTAACGCCAATCCGCTTATGAAGTACGACGGCTACTATATCCTGAGCGATGCATTGGGCATCAACAACTTGAGAGAGAAATCTTGGCAGGCATTTGACAAGCTCGCGGGTGGGCAATTTAGGGGAGTACGATGGAGCGAGATCGGCTTGATTTTCTATTTCGTTGGCTCGCTCCTCAATCGCATACTCATCATTGGAACCTTGTGTTGGTTTGTGTATCACATGGCGAGCCAATGGCAACTATCAGGAGTCGCAATTGCTTGTTTCGTACTCTATGGTCTCTGTGCCATGATTCTTTGGGGCGCGTCTTGGACTCAGCAAGCTCGCGTAACGGGAAAACGAATCCCTCTTCGTGCGCAGGTGATTGGTTGGGGAGGTACATTGTGCGTATTGATCTGGGCGATGACACTACCTTTACCTAAGCGAACCTGGGGGGCCGGCGTATTCAAGCCGGGAAACACCGTTAGTCTTTACACCAGGGAATCTGGGGTTGTTGAGCAACCCTTGCCCGAAGATGGGGCACTGGTCGAAGAGGGGCAGCAAGTTTTGGTTCTCCGCAATGCGAGTCTCACCAAAGAGCAGCTCAGATTAAGATCTGCGGCGGAACAAGCCCTAATCCGGCTCAAGTCTATGGACGGGACCGCTTACCGTAATCTGCAGATTCTTGACCAAAAGAAAGCGGCGGAATTACGATTGGAATCTATCCGCATCCAAGCGGAAGAGTTGGACCGTCGCATGCAGTCTTTGGTGGTCAGTGCAGAGGGACGTGGTATCTTCAAAGCTATTCCTACCAAGTTCGATGCTGGTTCCGGACTGCTGAATCAAGCAAGTTATCAATCATCCAGGTATCTAGCTCGTTCAAGGACAATCTCAAGTGGAGAGTTTGTAGCCAAAGACACGTTGATTGGATATGTAATCACGGATAGCGATCCACATGTTGAATGCGAGGTCGGTCGAGATCAAATGGATTCCATTGAGATTGGAACACCTGTATCTATACGAATGCATTCCAACCCCAAAAAACCTATACGAGGGATCGTTACGAACGCTTCCTCTGCCATTGTTGCGAATACACAGCTCGATGTATCTGACAAGACATCACAACGGGCCATCGGTCGAGTTTTACTTAGAATTGATTCAGAAGATTTAAAGTCGCTGAGTCAGGTGCATGGTGGAGTGGAATTATTATTCCATCACTTTGATCAATCGATGTGGGATTACCTCAAGGATGCGATTTTCAGGAACGCACGTTGGCGGTAATGAATGATCGGCAGCGTGGGGCTTCCTCCGGTCACTCATCTTACGGGTTTAGCCCTTCAAGGAATCGCAACTAGCTTGATAGTGCTATCTAACAACGTGTAAAGCCTTAACGTCTACGCAATCCCTCCAACGGTCGATTGCAATTATTACAACAAAAGCATCTACGCCGAATGAAGTGCTTGTGACTCTTTGCCGAAGAAAGCTCGTAAGTCGGCCACCAATAGTTACTATTGGAACCCCTACGGCCGGCTTTTTTTGATTCACAAAGGATAGGGTGAAACGATGAGTCAGCGTTTAGCAGGGAGAATACGCAAGACTGGTGTGTTGTTGGCAGCTTTCACTTTATCCGCATCAGCAAGCTCGGAAATCCTCGCACAGACCGACTCGGGATTACGGTTGAACGCAAGGTTTTTGGATCAACCGTCCCAGTCCGAGAGGACGCTGCTGCCAGTCGCCACCGGAGCGTTGCTGCAGGACGAAACCAGTTCAGTGGGCCCGGCCGGTCAGATTGACGCCGCCCCAAGCTTACGAGATCCAATTGCGCTGCCACCGCTGTCAACTCCCAACCTTTCGATCGCCAGTATCGGAACTGGTCAAACACCTGAGGACTGGGTGGCAGGCCGTCTGCCCGAACCGCAGACACTCCCATTTGGGCCGGATAGACAATTGGAATTGTTCCCACAAGCAAAAGCATGGGTGGCTCCCGCGTTTTG
The DNA here is from genome assembly GCF_052161605.1 of Brakhagea baltica. Classification (NCBI taxonomy): domain Bacteria; kingdom Pseudomonadati; phylum Planctomycetota; class Planctomycetia; order Pirellulales; family Pirellulaceae; genus Brakhagea; species Brakhagea baltica. Next base: position 5,284,064 of record NZ_CP197409.1, read on the forward strand.
TCACCAACCACTTTACTTTGAAGACACCATGCTGGAGAGGCATGGGCATGAGAAATGCCCCAAGCTCACTCCGATGCTCTCGGGTGCACGATTCTACACCACGGCATTTTTCAGCCCCTATTTGGCCGTTCTGCGTCCACCATTGCGGGATATTTCCAACGCCGGGCATTACAGGCCAGGTAGTGCCGCGCCTGGTTTAAGAGAACGTGCACCCTATGACCCCAAGGCAATGCGTCTCCAGTTACTCACCTTGGGTACTTTCGCGATCCCGTAGTGGCCGAGGCAACGAGGCCCGTTCTAATGTAGTGGCCGAGGCAACAAGGCCCGTTCTAATGTAGTGGCCGAGGCAACGAGGCCCATAGTCTCCATCGAGCCTAAACATGCTACGGTAGGATTACCGCCTCAGCACAACCCCAGCCCCTCTCGTCAAAGCGTACCAGCCCGACCGCTATCAGATCTCGCAATGCATCATCGACGTCGAAGTCGATAGCAAAGCCAGCAATATCCGACAGTATGGCTTCCGCGATCCGATCCACTTCGTCCTGATCCATGGACTTAGCGTGCAATAGCAGAACGTAGTAAGCCAGTAGCGCTTCGCAAAGCTCTTGGTTCTCACCTTCATCTTCAATGCGAAGCAACGCTCCCAGATTGGTATCCAGGTTCTGAAAGTAGAGGTTTCTCGCAACGTTGAGTTGATATTTCCTCTTGGTCGATCCGTAGGAAAGGATCGATCTGACGCCATAAAACACGAACGCAATCAGGAATGCGATCAGGAAGAGCGCCCAGGTTACCAGTTTGAATGCCCCCAACAGAGCAACTACCCAAAAGCTTTTCGCCAATTTGCTCGCCATGACAACGATACCCCAAAGGGTTGGGATACCAATCTTGCCCGTATCGAGCCAAGTCAATCGAACTTGGGCCCCCGGAAACATCATCTCGATGTCGGCCTTAGGAACGTTCTTAAAGATCCGAATATGGACACGATCTGGATCGTATGGGTCGTTGAAATGTTGTAGTTCCTTCGTTCTAAAGATGACGACTAACCGTTGGTAGATAGGAACCTCGATTTGTTTTTTTCGGAACCACCATTTCCAAGACCGCAACGACCTTAAGGTTAGCACATCCCCCCGTCCGTAGACTTCGAGCCGGCGAAACGAGCTGAATCGGATCTTGAGTCGCACGCCCCACTGACTGACAAGCTTGGAGGCGGCCCGAATCTCGCGTGGAGAGAGTCTGCGGTAGTTGGCGTGTTGCAAAGAGTCCGCGAGCTGTTGGAACAGGTCTCGGCAAGCTTGATGATCGAACGGTTGAGGTGTTTCCGACCGATGGTCTGGATTGTCCCAGACTTTCTCGTCCGAATCCCGGTCTGGATCGAACGCGGAGTAGAGCTCGGTAACGTAGGCGCGATGTTGGTGGTAAGCCGTTCGAATAAATTCGAAGATCCGCTTCGAGTTGGAGTCAAAGGTCTCCCAATCAAATCCAGGGGGTGCGTGGTTTTTGAGGTGAGCAAGCAGTTGCGAGGGCCGCAGCGGGATAAAATGCTCACGATCCCAACGTTCCAGCGGCATAACCACTGGGCCTTTGTCCCACCATTTCCATAACGATCGCGGGCGTGGGGGCTCCATTGAATGGGTTTAGCTACCTTGATTGATCATGAGAGCTCGGCGGCGGCGTTCGGTACGGCGAGCGTCATCGATCTGATTGGAGACCTTTGCTACGTCCTCGATCCCGTACATGAAGAGGACAGGGTGAGAGCGATCAGAGCTGGTAACACGAATCTTGCCGACGTTTAGCATGCGTTCGACGATTCCTTGGGTAAAGGACACGTCATCCACCTCGATCAGTTCGATACGATCGGTAGTTCGGATGAGGATTCCGTGACGATGGATGAGTCGCTGTGTGGTTAACACATAGTTAACAGATAGTTTCCTGTATAGGCAGAGCCCACCCGCCCAGATCCACAGCAGAGCGATGAGTCCGGCTACAATGCTCCAAACGGTGGTTGCCGATACCGATTCCCCGAGCAAGGAGCCAGAGAACACGCCCCCCACGACGAGTGCGACGGAGAGGATTCCGCAAGCGAGCCAGTAGGAGTACATGGCTTTGGAAACGAAAGCACCTTTCCAAAGTTCCTGTTCGACGACGGGAGCTTTCGCGGCAGCTTCGGCAGTCGCTTTGAGGATCGAGTCAACAGGACCTTGTTCTTGGGAATCTGGCATTGTTGTCCTTTTGGCCGGTTTGGGGGAGGCGGAGCGGTAACGAGCGCCGGAGCGTGAACGAATGGGGTACGTAGTAATTGAGAAGTCGGTTGGAGTATATCGGTTAGTCGAATGAATCTCAAGGAAACGTGGCTTGGTCCTGGGCATGTTGAGGCGCAAAAGAGCGAGAAAAGGGGAAAAATCCCAGCAGCATTGGCAGTTGAACTAACGAAGTCGACTCGCTATACTCTCGGAGAGCAACTGCACCCGTGGCGCAATTGGATAGCGCATCGGTCTTCGGAACCGAGGGTTGAAGGTTCGAATCCTTCCGGGTGTACTAAGTAAAACGCAGGGACTTTCGCGAGTATCAATTTCCACGGTAGTAGTCACTACTACCGCGAAGGTAGTAGCGAGGCGTTTAACGTGGTAGTAGTTCGTCCCCCGAAGCCATATCCTGACTTCCCTCTTTATGCTCACTCGAGCGGCCAATGGGCCAAAAAAATTGGCGGCAAACTGAAGTACTTCGGTCTTTGGGATGATCCAGACGAAGCTCTGAGACGTTACGAAGAGTCTCTGAAACTCTCGATCGAAGTGAAGCCGGGGATGTCTATCGAACTGGCCGGGAATACCTACCTGACTGCTCAGAAGAGACGGATCGCCGAAGGTACTCTCTCCCAACGTAGCTTCTTGGACCTTAGGCGTACCGTTGTGCGATTTGCGAAATGTATGGGGCAAAATCGATTGATCGAGTCGCTGCAACCTACGGACTTTCTGAAGTACAAGAACCATTTCGCGAGGACTAATAACCTGGTGTCGGTTGGTAACGAGATTACCAGAGTCAAAACAATGCTGAACTGGCTGGTTAAGTCGAAACTTATTCAGCAAATCGACACGGGACCGGATTTCCGTAAGCCACCAGCTAAGGCAGCTCGCAAGCACAAGCGAGAACGTGGGCTGAAGCTTTTCACGCCAGATGAGATTCAACGCATTCTGAATGAAAGCGGGATCCGGATGAGGGCGATGATTCTCCTCGGTATCAACTGCGGCTACCACAACAATGATATCGAGACCCTGCCACTAGTCGCGGCCGAGGCGGCGATCGAGTCGCGCTTGATCGAGCACGCTCGACAGAAGACGGAAATAGAGCGAGTCTGCCCTTTGTGGCCAGAGACGATTGACGCATTGAAGGCCTGGCTGTTCATTAGACCTCGGACGGAAAGCAGGCTTGCGTTCGTTCTTCACGATGGCCGCCCCATGAGCACCGTAAATGCGGATGTTGGCAAGCGATTCCGCTCTGTACGGGATTTAGCTGGGGTTCGGGATGGAGGGTTCTCTTGGCTGCGCAAAACGTTCGCGACCTACGCCAGCGAGGCAGCTGATCAAGTCGCTGTTGATTTCATCATGGGGCACGTCGATAGCAATATCTCGGGGATCTACCGACAGATGGTACGATCGAAGCGGTTGCAAAAACCTGTAAATGTTGTGCGGGAATGGCTACTGTTTAGTGAAATACCATCTGAGTGAGTAAAGTTTCGCCGAGAATTCGAGCCACATCTGGACTCAAAATCTGAAATCCGGACATTTGGCAAGAACAGATTTTGCGAACGACACAGGATTTTATCTTGATCTTTAGATGACAAAAGGATAGTCTCAGCCAACCCCTTAATCGTATTGCTGACGGTTTTTGTCATAAAATTACAGTCTCGACAAGTAAGAATATGGAAGAAAAAAAATCATATTGCCTGTTGAAGTTTTGCCCAATTAACTCGTACTCCCTTAGTATGATCGAGCAGTCACAGCTTTTTTTTAGTGTCCCGGAAAATTTGAATGACCCATTCGAATTCAAGTCTTTCGGGACCCCAAACTCGGTCGCAAGTACTTTCACTACTGGGATTTGTAGCTTTTCAAAATCCTCACACTATATTGGCTTAGCTGATTACGGTCCCCTAGCCGTGGAAATTGATCATACAATTAAAAATCAACTACTTTGGTCGCACTATGCGAGTTCTCACACAGGAGCGTGTTTTGTATTCGATCAATTGAAGCTTTATGAAAGTCTGAAAGACTTCTCGGAGATGCACGACGTAGTGTATTGCGAGTCCGATGAAGAACTGCCTAGGTCACAAAGCGCAAGACACAAGTCGAGTTGGTGGGAATACGAAAGAGAGCTACGGTTCATCCTGACGGCGGAAGCGTACATTAACCCAAGCGTTAAGGTAATCAAGAATGGTTTCCTGGTTAAGTACCCATTAAAAGCCTTGATGGGTATTTATTTTGGATGCAGAACCAGCGAGTTTGATCGTCACGAGTTTTTTAGAGTTTTAACACAAGCTCGTCAGTCTCAAGATCTCTCTGGACACTCGATCCAGCTACTAAACTTGGAGACTTCCCGAGAACGTTTCCAATTGCGGATTTCAAGAATCGAGATCCTTAAGCTGTAATTGGAAAGGGACGAGAATCTCACCGCTAGTGCATACAGGCTCAAACTGACAAGACGAGGTATAAATTGTTTGCAATCGATTTTATTTAAGGTATTTTGAATTTCAAGAATGATTCGAGTTTAACCACTTGAATCACCTTAAGGAGTCAAATGAACTTTTCAATTCCTTCTGGCATGGCATCGACGACATGATTTCGGATCACTCGACTTAGTGATGCCTCTGGAATGCGATAGTTTGGCTTCTTTGCCGTTCCAATGTCGATTGTGCCTGGCAGTCGGTTCTCTCGTATCCATCGCTTCACGACGGATACGCTTACGCGGAAGTGGTCGGCAACTTCCATGGTGGTTAGGTATCTGATCATAATGATTTGTGCTCTTGTAAGAAACCAATCCTAAAAACAGGGATGCAACACAATCCTGGTATGCCAATCACGCCATGCTGAATCTGTCCTGATTGAGTCCACTCGATCAATCGATCGCACAATTGATTGAGGTTCAATCCTGTGCGCTTTGCGATCTCGGCAGGTGTTTCGGCCTTGCCGGTTAGGATCGCTTTTGGATCGTTTGGAACAGGATCGGTTTCGCGATACGGTAGAAGACGAGATTTTCTCATGCTCTTGCTCCTTTGTAGAACGCCAGCTGTTTACCGATGCCCAACGATGAGACGGGCTTCACTACGTTGATTCCAAACATGGTGAGTATGGATCCGAGTGGCTCGCAGTACTTCGCACCCGCGTGTAGCTCAATGGTGACATCTGCGAGTTTGGGGCTGTTGAATTCGTAATAAAGCTCCGTCATGAGTTGATTTGCAACTCCGATATGCCACTCCGCTGCCTCGATCTCCGATAAACCATCAAAGGTGACATCGTAGGGACGAATGGGGGTAGTTGGCTTCAAGAGCCCACTCTTTGCGCTTAGGATGTACCACGGCAAATTGCGAGACTCGACATGAACAACCCGCTTTTCGAATAGATCGCTGGTGTAAAGTTCTCTCGCTGTGAAATAGCTGGTATGGCTCTTTAAGCTCGACTTGGTTTTGCTGCACCCAACAAGAGCGATCGTTTGTCGAGTCTTCTTCGGGAACGGCAATGTTTGTTGAGTCAGATTGCTCATTTGGCTAACCTCAACCTTCTTTGGGAGGGTGGAGGCAACGGAAGATCCTTTCTGCGGATCTTCGGTTCTGCTTCGTGGCTCAAAAATTCGAGCAATGCTGAGTGAGTTACCTGCCTGATTCTTTTATTGGTGCTGGCAGAAAAATTGGGGAGCGACTTTGATCGACTGCTGTCGATCAACGCCGCTACCGTGTAGGGCGAAACCTCTAGATGTTCCGCCAATTCTTGGACCGTGTAGACACGATCCAGTGCAGGTAACTCACTCATTTTCCACCCTATCGAAAACAAGTGGCAGGGAGTTTTCGTCAGGAGGTACCCAAGATGCTATGACGCACTCGGATCAAGGTCAAGCACTGAAACGAAAAAAGCCCCACCAACCAGTCACGCCCGAAATCTGGTCGATGGAGCTCGGCTTTGCAGCCATCAAGGAGTGTACGCGATGTTTATCGGTTCGCAAGTGACGTTTCTCGTAAACAACTTTTCCACAATCCATCCTTCAAAATGACAATGAATTCGTTGGCGAAAATGGTGCGGACCTAACGTGTCACTCACGCTAGCAAAATCCGCTCAACAGGAAAATTCGATCAGGATGGGGTAATCTGAAGACGAGAGAGGCAACAAGCAAATGTGGGAAGTGATTGCTGAACGTGGAGAGACTGAGCGACGGATTGTGTCATGCAAATGGGACCGAGCCAAACAACACGCGAACCGTGCGCTCGATAAGGGATGGAGGGTGAGGATTCGAACCTTTTACGCTGATGTGCTGATCGCCGAACCGAACGGTGATTTTTTGATCATCGCTCGCAAGGTTAGGCCGCAGGATGCAGCTCGTTTCTCGATCCTGTGGTTCAAACGCGATGAGCAATCAGGTTGTGTCATGTGGCCGCATGGGCGGCCGCTGCCGGTGGGGTGGAGGGTGGTGGGATAGTAGCCGCGTTATGGTTCATGTCGAAGCTTACGAACCTGTACACGAACGGGGGCTTTATCTTCCTTTGACCTGTAGGTGATCGTCACATCAGCCTTAAGTGACTTGCCAGTTGGAATCGATTTTGGATCGATCGTTTCAGAAAGCTGAACAGCAATTCGTTTTCCTGGTTGTAAGTCGTCAAGATAGGCCCACCAGCCAGTCGTTCTGTCGAGATCCACAGCCCTGAAAGTAATGGATGTATCATCGACATCGCGAAATGGCCTTTCAACGTCTGGCTTTTCGTAGCTTGTGGGGACGTGCTCTAGATACTGAGCAGGTACGACTGGTTGCCCATTGACGATAATATCTCCGGTAGTCGCCACCCCGCCTGGCCTTGTTAGCTTCACTAGACCTTGCTTTACCGATTCTTTATTCGCGATCTTGGATTCAAGAATTTGTTTGATTTCATCTTCATTCTTACCCACCTTGTCACCAATCAACACGAAGACATTTTGAACAGGTTGAGCAAGGGGCGCATCTTGCTTTGAAGGAGCGAATTGCCATGCTGCGTATCCAATCGCACCCGCAATCGCAAAACCAATCATCTGGTTATGTGACAGATTTGTGAAACGCATGTTCTTGCGAAACTCCTCGAAATTTTTCGATCCCTCTTTACCAGAACCAAAGCATAAGCGATAGATCCAGCCATCTTCAATGCTGTTTAGCTTTAAACTCGTGATTAATATTTCTGGGGGAGGCAATTCCATTTTTAGTAGCCCCTCCAAGAAATACGTCGCGTTCCTGGCCATGATCTCAAGTCCCTTGAGGTGGTCGATTACCATTGCGGAGGTAACTGGCTCGTCAAAATCCAGATATAGACTTTGTTTTGATTCGAAGATTATTGGATTTTCCATGGAAGAGATCTCTCAGTGCGTGTTGAAGGGTGTGGTTAGTAGCGTTGTCCTACCGCGATTCCCTGAGCAGAATCAGTTGATTGCGGATGTCAAAAACGATGATGATGCCTTCACAAATCAGTCGCAAAATGAGGAGAGACAGAACCTTGTAGATCAAGTAGGGAATCGCTAGGACCGAGTAAGCTGTCAGCATCGCGGGAACTTCCTTAGGCTCTTCGAAGAGGCTGTTTCCTAGGGATGATACCCATGCTGACATGTACAAGGGCGCAACAAAAACACACTCCAGACCCCAGAGAATGAGAAAAAGAACCCATAGAATCTTGACGACTAGAGGCGTGGTAAATCGTTTGAATGAAATATCGAAAACATCCACCAACCTACCAGTGGCATCACCCTTGGAAGCTGCCTTTGATCGGACCTGAGATAGATCAAGCGATTGTTTAGGGGGACTTGCGTTCCTGAACAGTTGAGAAAGAACCGGCACGTTTGATGCCCCCTCCCAGATGTTGTTGGTGTGACTGGGATGTTGAACGCGTGTCTCTGAGGTAATCCGGCCCTGTTTTATGTAATCCGTGATCTGGCTGATTTCGTATGGCCCATAAGTCACGCCATCGGTCCCCATTACATACCATTCAGGCTTCTGGTTAATCTGGATCTTGGGCTTTTCGGGCATTCTAGCCTCCTAGGATTTCGGTTTCTTTCGGTGTTCGGCGGTCTTTTTGACGGCGGATTCGAGGATTTCTTTAGGAGTTGCAGATTCTTCTCTCATGGCATCAGGGGTTGAAGCCACGAAAGCGGCGAAAGACTCGGCGAACGGATCATCAATGCCGAACTTTTTTCCTTGCTGCTTGGGCAGCAACTTGCCACTCTCGATCAATTGCAGCTCCCAAGCGTCGGCAGCCTCAGGCTTAAGTGAGTCACGCTTTCTTCGAAACTGTTCGTAATGTCGCAGACACAAACCTCGTTTCAGGTTAGTGGCTAAGTCACCACAAACTAGACACGCTTTTCCTCGCACTGCATCTGTCGAATCCGCTTTTCTGGTCATGCATAAAAAAATATCAGAAAAGTTTCATGGTTCATATCTCCTTTTGTCGCAATAACTTAGGTTTTGTTAGTAGTAATAAAGGTGTTAGCTAGAGTTGCTATGGAGTTGTTGTCGTGTTGACTTCGTGTTGCCGTCTCGTATCATCTTCGTATCAGCCTAGACGGACACGAGAACGGAAACGGCTGATTTACCTCATGGACTGGTGAACGGAGTGTCTCGCGTAATTCGGAGGCGACAGCCATGAGTTTCGACCAACAGCAAATTTCAAGGTGGATTGCGATGGTGGCAACCAAGCCCAAGAAAAAATCAGTCGCCAGAGAAGTCGCAGAGAAAGCGAGCGAGTGCAAATGCTTGATTTGTGGTGCGCCTGCCAATGGCAACCGTGGATTGTGCGTGGCTCACTACCTGAAGTTCTACAGGACGCTGCAAGAACTCCCTCGAAAAGATCGGGCAGCCTTCGAGCAAGAACAGATCGAAAAGGGGCGGGTACTCGCTGCCGGTGCGATCCGTGGCATCAAGAAACCAAATCCGTTTGCAACTGAGGTGGATGGAGATGAATAACGCAACAACTTTAGCCACCAACGATCAAGCGATACATGCGCAGCAATGCGCGTTGGCTTCGGGCGTCGTAGTCGAACAACCTAGCACTCCATCGATCAAGCTCGCGAAACTGGCGAAGGTACTGAGGCTTAGGAGAAGCTGCAAATGCCAACCGGCGACCGTGGTTATCGTCGAACTGATCCGCAGTGATATCGACAATGATCCCGTTCGTCTCAAGCCAGGCGTGGGACTGCGATCCCGAATCGCCCAACACATACTCCGGTGGGTCGTACCCAAGTTGGCAAAGATGGTGGGCCATCAGGTCACTGGCATCCCCACAGCATCCCATGGGGAATCGGTCGAAATGGCCACCCAATCGTTTCGGGTCGCACTGCTCAATCAGTCTTCGGAACTTGGTGGCGATTTCGTTCAGTTCTGCTACGTCACTTTGCATGATGACGGCGGATTGTACATCACCAAAACGAGACCGAGAAACGTGGAGGTGAGCATTTAGAAACACTACCTGTGTTGGGTGTGTTGCTCGGCTGGTTTGGGCGTGAGCCGGTCGAGCTTTTTGTTGGGGGAAGTTGTGATGGATCAACCACCAGGTTCATTCCCTGGTCTACGCGGGTTCGATTCCCGCTCCCCCGGTTTCCCGTGGCAGGGAGTTTTTGTTCCTCACCCGTCAACTGTGGCGGGTGGGGAAGTTTTCAAATCATAGGAGGCATAGGAATGCTGATTCTAAGTAGGAAGGCGGATGAGATGATCCGGATCGGTGACGAGATCACGATTCGAGTTGTCGATATTCGTGGCGACAAAGTTCGATTGGGCTTCGAGGCTCCCAAGGATTTGCAAATCCATCGGGATGAGGTCTATCAGGCGCTCCAGCAACTCCGCAAGGAACAGGAAGGAGGTGCAGCGTGAGCGAACTAACTAACAATCAGATGCTTGCTCTTGAGTTGCGAAAGATTGCGAATCTGATCGAGCGAATCCCGCTTCACACGACCGTGCGAGTCGATATTCACGGAGTATCGGAGCGGTCAAGGCAAGATCTTATGGAGTTGTTCGGTGGCAAAAAAGCTTTCGAGCAAAAGGGTTCTGGCTCCTGCGTTTGGCATGAAACCGAATACCTGTGCGGTGACATGGAACTAACCCTCCATCACACGAAGGAGGTGGCAGTATGAGCATCGCAACATTCGATCGAGCCGCATGGCTTGAGGAACGCAAGTCCTCGATCGGTGCATCCGATGTGGCCGCTATCCTCGGTCTGAATCCGTGGGCTAGTGCCTGGGATGTTTGGGCTGACAAACGCGGCTTGATAGAGGATTGGGAAGGAAACGAAGCCACAGAACTCGGTACGCGTTTTGAAACGGTAATTCTTGACATTGCCGAACAGAAAATCGGGGAGCTAATTCGCAATAAGCGGATCAAGCATCCATCGTTACCAATTGCCTCAACCTGCGACGCTATTTCGTGGAATACGCAAGAGCCTGTCGAAGCAAAGACGACCGGCCTAGTTGGTCCTGTCTACGGGGAATGGGGGGATGAGGGTACGGACGTTGTACCAGATGCGTACAGCATTCAAGTACATACTCAGCTCCTTTGCTCGGATCCATCGGTTCAACTCGGTCACTTGTTCGGATTGGTACCAGGACGTGGCGTGGTTCACTATCAGATTCCTAGGTCGGACAAGCTCTGTGAACAGTTGGGCAATATTCTCGCTGATTGGTGGGAGCGGCACATCGTTCAAGGCGTTGAACCAAGCCGAGATAAAGCCTCGTTCGATGTTGTGAAACGTTTGAAAAAGGTACCGAACAAAGTCGTCGTTTTTCCTGAGAGCGTGGACAGGATCCTAGAGCGATTCGAAACGCTGAAAGCCATTGCGAAGCGTCGAGAGAAGCAAGTCGAGCAATTGCAAACGGCTCTTCTCCTGGAGCTCGGGGACGCAGAGGAAGGCGTTTTGTTGTCAGGAAAATCTATCAATTACTACGAACAGCATGTCAAAGGCTACTATCGCGAGCCAACAAGCTTTCGAGTTTTCCGAGTCAGTAAACCAAAGAGGGGTAAGAGATGAGCACTGTAGAAGAACCAAAGAAAGCGGAACTGCAAAAGCCTTCACCAGCATTGAGGTTTCGTATGCAAGCCACGAATTTAGCAGCGGGCATGTTAAAGGAGTGGGTCGGAGAGGCAAGGGCAGCCGAAGCCACTGGGCGAATCGCTGTTGCATTATCCGCCTCGGCGGCAGCTTCGAAGAAGCCAGAAGAGTTTTATGCTTGCACGCCTGCGAGTGTGGCTAAAGTGATCGCGATTAGTGCGTTAACGGGCATCATGCCAAGTACTGGCGCAACCGCTCTGGCCTACGCGATACCAAGACGGCCTAGAAGTGATGAAGCCCCGCAGCTTCAGTATCAACTCAGTCACCGTGGAGTTAATGCATTAGCGAATCGAGCAAAGATGCACATGGTTACGATTCCGATTTCTTATTCGGACACGCTAGAGACTCAAGAAAGCGGTGATGTCAATGTCATTGATCGCGACTTGGACAATCCTCCGACTTCAGAAGCGGAGTTGCGAGGAGTGATTGTCGTTGTTCGGAGGATCGATACTGGCGTCGTTATCTGTACCGGTTGGGTGCCGAAGAAAATCATCGACATTCGTCGAGACGGAAGTGACGCATACAAGTACGCAGAATCCGAGAAGGGTAAATGGTCTCGCGACTCGGATCCATGGCATAAGTGGTATGTCGAACAAGCGATGAAAACCGCGATGCATTACGCGATCAATCGCGGATGGTGTGTCGTCGACGATACCGAAGCGGTTCGAGCTCTCAAGGCCGACCAAGAATCGGATTTCGATTACCAAACGATCGACGTGGATGTTGATCAGCCTACGGAAGAGCCACAAACCAAAACCCAGAAGCTTGAAAGCAAGCTTGAAGCATTGAATCCAGTTCCATCTAAGTCAGAAGTTGTAGAGGTCAAGAAGTGATTACCAAAAACATTGAAATTGAAAACATCGGACCCGTTGAGCGATTGGTCATTCCGGTACCCGAAGAAGGTGGTCTCGTCGTTCTTCAAGGGCGAAACGGTGTCGGCAAGTCGAACAGTTTGGAAGCGGTCCAAGGATTGGCGACCGGCAAAGGAAAGCTATCAGTCCGGGATGGAGCTCTGAAAGGCTCTATCTCAGGACTGGGAGCTACGATCACGGTTGGTCGATCGACTCGCAGACTTGGCGAGCTGGAGGTGGAAACGATCGAGGGCAAGTTAAGTATCGCCGATTTGGTCGATCCTGGACTCAAGAGCGATGATGCCGCCGATGCGAAGCGTATCAAAGCGTTGGTGTCACTTACTGGAGCCAGTGCATCAGCATCTGAGTTCTACAAGTTGCTTGGCAGCAAAGAGCGATTCGAAAAGCTGGTGAGTCCTAATGCTTGCGACTGTGACGATTGGGTTTCGATGGCCGAACGAATCAAAAGGGACATCGAGAAAGAGGCCAGAAAGGAGGAAGATCTCGCAGAGTATCAAGACGGCAAAGCCCGTGGATATGCGGACGTGGCTGAACAGTTCGATGGTGTGATTGAGGATCCGGCGGTATTGAAGCAAGAACTGATGGAGGCGGCGCAGGAGGTCAGCACTCTCCAGGAACGTCGGAAACAAGCTATCGCAGCTGCGGATCGAGCTAAGAAAGAAACCGAGCGGATGGCTAGGTTGTCTGATGGATTGGACGATCGTATCCAGATGTTGCGAACGAAGAAAAAAAACTCGGAGTCGGACTGCGAAGTCTATCAACGCGCAATCGGTGTGATGGAGAAACAGATTGCTGAATTGCAAAGCAATTTGCAACAGGCTAGGCAAAAGCTGTCAAGCGAATCGAGCAAGCTTAAAGACATCACAGAGCGGCTTGGCGAAGCGATCAACGATCAAGTCGAAGTTGAAGAGCTGCAACAGTCGTCATCGACTCTCCCGGCTTCCGTAGAGCTAGAAGAGATCGAAGCGGCGAAAGCAAGATTTGCTGCTATCGAGGCTCGCATCGAAGCGGCTGCCATCGCTCGCGAAGCGGCTGCGAAAGTGGAAGAGGCTCGCGCTATTAAGCACAAGGCTGCTGAGCATCGACGTAATGCGATCGAGCTACGGAACGCGGCCAAGGGTACTGACGATGTCTTATCTGAGCTCGTTGGGCGGACCTGCAACGTTCTACGCGTCGAGCATGGTCGCCTGGTTCTCGATACCAATCGCGGTGCAACGTACTTTGCGGAATTGTCCCATGGTGAACGTTGGAAGCTCGCGATCGATATTGCTGTCGATCAGCTTGGTAACAACGGAATCGTGGTCGTTCCTCAAGAGGCTTTCGAGGGGCTGGACCCGATCGCAAGGGCTGTGATCAACGATCATGCCAAGCATCGGAGGGTACTTGTTCTGACGGCGGAAAACTCTGCTAGCTCAGAAATCGAAGCTCGCGAATTCGAGCCAGAGGAAATCAACGTCTAGGTGGTTTGGGGTGGTAGCTCAGTGGTAGAGCAGCGGGTTGTACCTGCGGTCGATGGTTCGAATCCATCCCACTCTATTTGCAAGCAAGTTCTCTGGGTTTGGCCCTTACGGGTACAAGAACGTTTTCCGAGATGGCCCAGGTAGCATCGGAGAGCTGGAACGTCGCTGGTGTGCAAGGCGTGGCAGTCGGGAGAGACCGGCGTGGATAGGCGGCGTGGAGAGAACACGCACCTTGTCGATGGCGTTGGAAGACCTAGACGATCCGTAGTCCATGAACCTCAGTCCTGAAAAGGTGGCATTAGGGAGATACGGGGAACGGTCACTGACAAGCAGGTTTAATTCCTGCCCTATCCATTGTTATTCAGATTGCACGGACTAACGGAGTTGAAGCAATGTTACATCGGACAAATGATCCAGAGACGAGCATCGCAGCGGCGGAAGACATTCTTCCCCGCTTGAATCAGCGATGCCGACAGTTCTTGACCGCTCTTCGAGTCTTGAAGCAAGCGACTGCAAAAGAGGCTGCCATGCATGCGTGCCCAGGCAACTACGCGCAGTGTGAAACGGTGCGACGTCGGGCGAGTGATCTGCAACGTATGGGGCTGATTGTCATTGTCGGTCAACGTGCATGCAAAATCAGTGGAAAGACAAGTAGCGTTTATGAGGAGGTGAAGCATGGATAGACAAGCAAGGGTGGTGATGTTTGGTGTGACGGATCCGGACGAGGTGATTCCGTTGGGAGGCTGGGAGAGCCATGGCAATGTGTGTTTCTGGGAAGCGGTCAGGCGTACCGCATTGAATCAAACACCTGCCCATCGGGATCCGGTCTTGGTCAATGTGGAAACGCGAGATGCGGATGATCCCTCTATCCCACCGTGCGTGGTCAAAGTCGAGGTTTCTCGAGATACCAGAATCCTCAATCCCCGTCGAGGTACAGATCGGCCAGAGGTACCAAGCCTGCTATCAACGGCCTGGAACATGGTAAGGGAACTAGTGGGATGAGCACGGCTACGGAAAGTGAACTGATCGAATTCGTTCGGTCCTATCGCGAACCGTTCCCGATCAGCATGGCCGCGACCGAGTTACATCACTTGGGCAATCTCGGTGCCGATTGGCCAAAGGCATCATACGAACATTGGGTGCGAGAGCTCGAGCAGCTCGTGGATAAAGGATTGCTCGATTTGACGAACGGATGCTTAACAGTGGCTCGCGTGGAGTCACTGGTACAAAAGTCACTTTTTGATTGAGGAAATGATGGAGACAGAATTGGTATCGAAGCTCTTGCGTCGAGTGTCGAGCGAACAAGAGACGGTTTTTGACATAAGCGAAAAAAACGGTGTTCGACGTGTTGAAGTTGTGCGCCGTAAGGCTCTGCCCGAAACGCGGAGGGAGGATTTGCCGCTCGCTCGGGCACAAGCGAGAGCGCACGTATTCCATGATATCGACACCTTTTCCGATTACTGCTGTAGGGAATGTGAAGACGGGGAAAGCGTGGGACTAGCAGACGTGGACAGCGAAACGATCACGGTTGTTTTGGATGAGTCGAAGGATCGAGGTCGCGAATCGGTGTCGTTTGCTGCCAAGATCCATCCATTGTTCAAGCCATGGTTGGATTTGCTTGGTAAGCCGATCCCGGTTATTGATTTCTCGATCTTTGCTCAGAAGTATCGACGATCGATCAAGAAGCCAGACGGTCGGGAAGTAGCCTTGATGTTTTCACAGATCAAGCTTGCGAAAGCAGTTGAGATCAATCGAGGTGTTGGGAAGCGAGCCCTCAATGGCATCATGGTGCACACCGAGATTTCCGGATCCAAGCAGGATGCATTGCTGGAGCTGCCCGAAGAGATCCATCTTCATTGTCCCGTGTACATCGGTGCCGAGCCTCAGGATATCGTTCTAGATGTTTTGGTGACCGAAGGGCGTGAGGATCAAGTAGTTGTCTACTTGACGAGCCCTGAAATCGAAGCTGTCCGCATTAAAGCGTTTGAGAGCTTTGTTGAGTACCTTCAGGGCAATTGTGAACACATTATCATCGGTCTAGGCAAGATCGAATCTAAGAAGTGGGAAACGGTCCCGCAGTTTTAATTCGTTTGGCGATTTAATTCATTCAATTCAGAAACAAGGGATTAGAAAACGTGGCAACAACATTTGTGCCTTTGAGCGCGTCGTTAATCGACGAAGGAGAGTTCATCGAGAACCTCGATAAAGAGCTCGCATCGCTACAGAAGACGCTTGCAGCCTATGTGAAAGAGCATGGCGACAAAGCAGACAAAGCCGTCGCGAAGCTTAGCGTTGAGATTTCTCTCAAGGTTCAGAACGTAGAGGGTGAGGCGTATTCAATTACCACCGCGATGAAGACAACGATTCCGAAGCGACCCGCTACGGTATCGCTCGCGATCGGTGGTATTGACGACGATGGTTCGGCAACGCTCTTCGTTCGGCAAGATGGCTCGGACGAAACCAGGCCGGAACAAGGCAAGCTATTCAAGACTCACGGTAAAGAGTCGTAGGTATACCTGAAAAGTCCCTGATCGTAGGCTTTTCCTACGGACGGAGGTTTGCTGAGCCGTAGACCATGGGGAGACGGCCGGTTAAGCACAAGCCCATGGACGTTGGGACGAATGCGTGAGTGAACGCCGACCGTGACTAGGGCGTGACAAGCCGGGAGAGACCGGCATTTTTTACATATACGAAAGGGAATCATGGAACAAACAATTGCACCGATTACAGAAGAAGAGTTTGTGAACTTCGCGGCGATAGAGATTTTCACGGCTATGGTTGTAGCGTACCGTAATCCAGAATCGTTTAGGGATGTTGACGCGAGGGCTGCATGGAAATTGGCCAAAATCCTACATGATGCAAAGCCAGTTCAAGACGGGTCCATCAGTCGGGAAATGACCATCATTCGTTTGAGGGTGCAAACGGACTCGGATCTTGCCTGGACGTGGCATTGCAACATTGCTTGTGCATTCTTGGACGAGGGCGGATCCCACAAGCAAGCGAACGAAGCGGCCGCTCGGTTCATGCTCTCAGCTTTCGGCGTTGACGTGAGGTTATCAGATCAATGGAAAAGCATGGTTGCGATGATCAACACGGATCCAGTTTGATCGAGCTGTTCGAAGAACGGTCAGGCATCTTAGAGTTCGAGGCGAAACTGTCTCGAGCTCAGGCGGAATACGAAGCGGCGATGGAGCTAAGACGGCGATACGGCCGGGAGAATCTACCCACGGTCGTTAGGGAAATTGGCAACGCCGCTTTCAGGAAATTGCAGGAATAACGGACCGAGAAACGGAAGGTCACTATGAAAGATACGAAGATAGAATGGGCAACGCATACGTTCAACCATATTCGGGGATGCACCAAGATCAGCGAAGGTTGCGCCCACTGTTATGCAGCCGAACTCAGCAAGCGTAACCCTAAAACTCTCGGTATCTGGGGGCCGAATGGAACTCGGGTGTTAGCATCGGAAGCTATGTGGCGGGAACCGATCAAATGGAACCGGGAGTACGAATTGCACTGTCAAGAGATTTGGGAGAATCACGGCCCGACTCTACGCCGTCCCCGCGTCTTTTGCGCGAGTCTTGCCGATGTGTTCGAAGATTGGAAAGGGCCGATAGTCAACAGCAAGGGAGAACAACTTTGGATCAATCACGACAATGGTGAAATAGCAGTTGCCGGTGAGTTCAAGAGGCTAACACCGGAAACGGCGATACTTCGCTACTTGACGATGGACGATGTTCGGCGGCGGTTGTTCGCGTTGATCGACGCTACGCCAAATCTGGATTATTTGTTGTTGACAAAGAGGCCAGAGAATATCCTGCGAATGTGGCCGAACATTGCTACCAGATCAGATCGACAGTTATTGGAAGAAGTTCGAGTTCAGATCACAGGTTTTCCAGACTACGAAATTTCCAATCTCGGAATCGTGTACTCGCTCCGAGGGTCTAACCATTGCTGTTTCTGTGGTGAAAGCATTTCAGGAATTACGCAAAAGAGATACTGCGGACAAAAGTGCCGCCAAGCGTCGCATTATTGCCGATCTAAAGGAATTGCAGATAAATTTGAGTGCGAGGCAAAGCCTTTGAATGGCGATATAGGCGAGGACGGGCACACAAGAGTAACTCTTTATAACGACGGTGAATCGTCAAGGTTTTTAATACATCGACTCGTGTTGACTATGTTCTCAGGTCCATCATCGCCAACAGATCAAGGTAGGCACCTGGATGGAAACCCGAGGAACAATCGTATAGACAATCTTGAATGGGGCTCGCAAAGCAGAAATTGGGATGATAGCAAGAGGCATGGAACGCACCGACGATATAGCAAGTTGTCTCAGATTCAAGTCGACCAAATCAAGAGCGAAGCGAGGATGGGCGAAACTCCTAGTTGCTTAGCTTTGAAGTACGATGTTTCGACAACCCAGATCTATAACATTTTAAGTGGCAAGCAATGGAAGCATCATTTGCCACACAGAAGCAATGTTTTCTTAGGCACGACCGTCGAAAACCAAGAGCAAGCGAACAAACGGATACCGCACTTGCTTGACTGCCGGGATCTATCGCCGGTTTTGTTTCTGAGTTGCGAGCCGTTGTTAGGCAAGGTCGATTTATGGCAGTGGCTTGGGTGCCCAGAGGATGAGGTAATAAAAGACAATCCAGGGTCGAGACTTTTAGAGGCCGGACGACTGGCGTTTGGCTCAACTCCTCAAATCGATTGGATCATAACAGGAGGCGAGTCAGGGCGAGACGCAAGACCAATGCACCCTGATTGGGCTCGATCACTTCGCGATCAATGCCAAGCGGCGGGAGTTGCGTTTCACTTTAAGCAGTGGGGTGAGTGGCATCCATACGCGTCATGCAATTATGCCACAGGTCCCAATCAGTGGCGTCACGGCAAAGTCGCTGGCTTGTCGATGCTTCGCAATGGTTCAATCTGCTTGCAAAATCGAGCGGAATGCCCATCTGACAAGAGCGAGGTAGTCAACGAATTTGCGTTATCCCAGTATCACCGTTTAGGGCTTGAAGCAACTGGCTACCAGTGGATGCATCGTGTCGGCAAGAAAGCCGCAGGACGATTGCTCGATGGGCGAGAATGGAACGAGGTGCCAAACCATGGCTAGGATTCGCACAATCAAACCGGAGTTCCCGCAGTCGGAATCCATGGGCCGAATCAGCCGCGATGCACGACTCTGTTTTGTGCTTATGTGGACGATCGCCGACGATTCGGGGAGGCTTCGCGGAAATTCGCGAATGCTCGCGAGCCTTCTCTTCCCGTACGACGACGACGCGCCGAGCCTTATCGACGGGTGGTTAAAGGAGCTAGAAGAAGAAAAATGTATAGTTCGCTACGTCGCAGATGACCGAGCGTCTTACGTCGAAATTGCGAATTGGCGAGAGCATCAAAAGATCGATAAACCCAGTGTTTCTAAGCTTCCTGGGCCTAATTCGTCTACTCCTCGCGAAGATTCGCGAAGCCTCGAGAATGTTCGCGAAGCCTCGATACCCTCGCGTGCGCGCGCCGACCAAGGACCAAGGACCAAGGACCAAGGAGAGGACCAGGGAGAGGGAGAGGGATCTGCGCCCGCTCACACACCACTCGAGGGGAAGAGCAAAAGCTTTCAGACGGCTTGGAAGCGATGGCGATCTCACCAGCGAGAAAACTTCACCCCACTGACTCCGACCTCGGAGGAGGCTGCCCTGATGGAGCTGGGCCGATGCTTCCCGGACAACGAGCCTGAGCAAGTCAAAGCGATCGAGTTCTCGATTCTGCGAAGGGCCAAGAATCTCATCACGAGCGGCGATCACAACCGAGCCAGAGCCAGCCCCCAGGATCCGAAATCCGGCAAGGCGAAGGGCGAGGAGTTGGTAGCGAAAATGTTCGGGGGTGCGAGATGACCAGAGACGAAGCGATCGAATTTTTGGATGCCGTGTTCGTGGCTTTCCCAGGTGTTCACCAATGGCTTAAAACGGCGTCTCCCAACGTCGAGGCGACCAAGGCTGTTTGGGCCAAGACTCTGGAGCAGATCACGCTAGACGAAGGATTTGGAGTTTTGAGCCGGTGGACGTCGGGAGCTCTGCCCGTACCTACGGGCTACGAGAAGGAACACTTCGTTTTGCACCTCCGCGCCGTGGTCATGCGTGACCGATCGGAAGCCAAGCGGTATGACGTTCGAAACGAGTTCCAGCGGACACATAAACGCGGGCAATCAACGTTCCAGTACGATCCGATCCTCGGGCCGTTTCTCGCAGATGTGATGCGAGTGCACGGGCAGTGGTGCAATGGTACAATTTCGGAATCGGAACGCGATCGAGAGATTATGCGGCTGGAGCGGGAAGCGTTGGGAAAAGTGGGGCAGAAAAAGGCAGGCTGAGAACGATGATGCAACACAGAGAAACGAACCACACGGTTCAAACACGCACAAACATCAATGGCGTTACGGAGAAGTGGCACAAGCCAAATCATCCAGCGTTTCACCCTGCTCAAGTACTTGCCAAACAAGGGCGATTGATCGAGGCAATCGAAGCGGCAGAACGAATAGAGCTCGAAACCTTTGGTACCTCAGGCGAGCAGGAGTTTCGTGTTGTAACCGAGCAGTTCACTATCACCATGAAGCGGTAACCGCACAGCTGACCTTTCGAAACGGAGCTGCTAGAGCGTGGCTTCGTATGCAGCGAACGGAAGCGGTTCGATAAAGAATTCTCATCAAACCTGATGTAGGAAGCCGCCGAGGTTCAAGTACAGGAACGACTGAAATCACGCGGTTGCGGCCAATTGACCTACCATCAGGAAGCACGCGACCCACAACTCGCGTGCTTTTCTTTGTTCGTTGCCGTATTCGAGCCTTTAGGCGTCAAAGTTGAATTCAAATTGTCGATGCGAGCTTGAATCTTGTCGAGACCAAGCCAGATTGCGTCCAATCAAAAGTTCCGTCATTTTTGCATGATGGGTATTCTTCATCGCAACCAATTCCATGTCAAATTTTGAACGCATCGCAAGTTCACGAACACCTTCAGCATCGTCATACGTCATCAAAAATTCACCTTTTAATGTCGCTGCCAGTTCAAACAAGGCGGGATGATCCAAATCGCAATGACGATACAGTCGCGAACCTGCCTTTTTACCTGATGCGGTGTAGGGTGGGTCGATGAAGAAAACTGTGTTTGGAGTGTTCTTGTGTGCGGTAACTACGTCGATTGCATCCCCTTCAATCACGGTGAATCGGTGACGAATCTCCCCGATGGCCGTAATTCGATCGGCTAGCGTTTTTGCGTACCAGCGAGATTTCAGCCCTTTCCCGTTTTCGCCGGATTTCATTAAGCTCGCGCCAGGAGCAAGAATACCACCATGGAACATTCGGTTTTTGATTATCGTACGAAAAGCAATTTCCTCGATGCATTGCGAGTCATCCGCAAGGGTCTGGCGAACATTCTGCTCTGTCACCTCGAATGACAATATTCGATTACGGAGAATTGGATAAAGGTCTGAACAGACGCACTTCCAAACTGCAACAACATCAGGGTCTTTTTCAACAAGAATCACGTGATCTGCGAAATCCTCAAATGCAGCAGTAAGCCCAATTATGCCGCCACCAGCAAATGGTTCGATGAGCAGCTCCGGTTTTCGATCAAGACTCTTCCACCATTTTCTTGCCAACGGGACAAGCCAAGTCTTCCCACCCGGGTAACGAAAGGGGCTTCTCTTCGGAACAGACGCAACGTTTACAATCTTCCTTGTTGTCATTGACCTATCCATCCACGATTTGATCGAGAGTTGGCGCGTCTGGTGGGTTATTGTCCTCTAGTTTTTCGTCGAGTTTGTCTTGTAGTACAGCGATAAACTCGTTTATGTTTCCCGGTTCAGATTTCGTAAGCGTGATAAGCGCAGATTCGAATCCTGTGTAGACGGTCCGAGTTCGTTGCAAGCGGTATGAATTTGATGCTTTGTCGTGTACGAGATCATAGATCAACCATGCCATTTCGGCTTTGGTTGCAGGGACTTCTTTCAGGATGGGAAGTGTTGCGAAGAAATGCGAATCAAGGGCGACAGCCGACTTCTTTCCCCAAGCATGAATAATGCCTCCCTTGTAAAGCAACTGTGGCGCAAGTCGTTTTCGAGAAGACGAAAGGAAGTCTGGATGCGGGTAATTTACTTCGGTTCGCCAATTCATATTGGCGTTTAATTCAGGTGATTCCATGAAGCGTTCAAATGGTCGACGCACATTGCCGGAAATGTAGACCGCCTGGACCTCCAAGGCACCGAAATCCGTTATCTTCCCTCGGTCGTCATATGCGACAAGAACAACATCTATGTTTCCGGCGGAACCGTCGTTTTTATCTCGCAATCTGACTTCCGTCAGGGAAGTCCAAGTCGCATTTGGCTTGAAAAAGAAGCTTGCAGCATCAGTTGCAATCGCCCACTCCTGACGAAACCGGATGGGGCAAGTAATTACCGTCTTCCCGTCATGGAATACGGAGCAGGTCCCAAGTGGGTCGTTTGCCTTGTCTTTTGTGCAGTTGGGTACTTTGTTGTTGAATGGGCAAAGTCTGTTCAATCGGTGTCGCGTAGCGATTTCCGAATGGTTGTTGCACGGAAACCCGAATACCTCTGCTAGAGGGTGGAGGGGCAAAACCGGAGGTTGCGTTGTCTTTGGTTTGGGTGCGTTCTTAGCCATAAGCATGAGTGTACCAAATAGCTCTGCGAAGGTCACTCGCTATTAAAAAGGGCCGAAAACGGGGATTGACACACCGCTTTTGCAACGAACTTGTAATTATCCCGGCTTTTGTACTAGAAAATTCGTTACTGTGGGGTGTTGTCCCCGTAATGTCAACAATTTTGACCCATTTGGCGTCAAACCGGGATAATGATTATCGAGGCACTTATCCCGGTTTGAGCGAAATTAGCCGTATGGCATAATCTGAGACGGGGATTGATCGCCCAAAAGCATGGCTGTACCGAGGTAATCATGGAGCGAACAAGAGATTTACTGGTCGACACGAAGCAAACGGCGATCTTGCTTGGGGTATCCGTACGGACCATCCTGCGATGGAAGCAACTGGGCTGGATGCCCGAACCGGTGATCCAGCTCAAGCGAAAGTGCCTCTGGTCCCGTTCGGAAATTTTCCAAAAATTCCAAAATCGGACAGAGTCGGACAAGTCCCTAGCTACCTGATCTTCCTGCGCGAGGCTGCTGGTATGGTTTTAAGATCCGTTCTTAGGAACCAGACCCTCTTTTCCACTCGCGTGTATGTCCACAAATCAGCTACTAGCCCACAGAATCGCGGCCGATGCGTTTGAGCAATCGAGTTCTCTCGAGGAGTTTCAAGCGATCGTTCGAGAAGACTCGAGAGTCTTCGAAGCGAGCTGTGAACCATCGAGCTTGATCGCATTCTGCGAACGACTCCGCACGGATTGGTTGGAGAAGGGGATCGTAAAACCCACGGCATTGACGTGCCTTACCCAACTCGAAGGAGATGAATTGTGATCCGACTCAGGATGCTTTCCCTTGGTCTAGCTGCTTTTTTTTTGCTGTGCCCTGCGATAACGCAAGCTCAGTTCGGGCTCAAGACTACGCCGGATGTCAAGACGGCTCTTGCCGTCTCCCAGCCACCCAAGGCCTCGGTGCAAAAGTCTTCGGACGTGCCGATCGAGACGGCTCGATCCGAGATCTCGGTCGAGTTGGTCAAAGCTGCGACAGCTGCCCAACGCAAGGGGGACATAACGCGGCTTCAGTTATTGCGAATCAAAGTCGCAATGTTGTCGCCTGCCTTTCGGCAAAAAGTCGAAGATCTTGCCGTCTTGCAAATGGCTGCCTCAGGCGAGGATGGGCCGTTCGAGGTCGATGAGAACGGCGAGATTGTGCGGGAAACGATCAACTGGGAAGGCTTAGCAACCTTCCTGGAAAAGCTCGTTCCTCTCGTGTTGCTGCTCATCAAGGCCTTTGGCGGTTAACGCATTTTTCTTTACTTGACGTCCAACGGGAATCAGATCCACCATGGAAACCGCAGCCCCAATACTTGCCGATTACGAGGAAGCAAACTATAGCCGCAGTCCGCTTGGACCGAGCTCCAGAAGCTGTTGCAAGGTCTCGGTGGGCAACGTCTGTGGTTCGGGTTCTATCGTTGGATCCAGGAACGGAAAGAGCCTGGTTCTCACGAACGCGCACGTGGCGGGAACAACAATAGGCAAGCGGGTCAATTGCCAGTTTCCCTTCCTGGAGAACCGCGTTTTCGGTTCTCGGATCATCATGGCTGCCTACTCGGACAAGATCATGATGGACTGGGCGGTGTTGGAGCTCGATTCCCTGGTCGATCTGCCAGCGGTCAAACTGTCGAACAAGATCGTTGCTGGAGAGCATTACACCGGCGGGTATCCTCGATGCCAAGGTCCGTTCTTTCAACGACTGATCACGAGGCAATTCAGCCACGGTGGGACGGTTTGGAGATGGCAACCGAACAGCATCGGAGGTCAATCGGGATCCGCTGTGCATTCGTTCGTTGATCATCTTCAGAAAGGGTTGCTGACTTGGTCATGGGGCGGCGACGGAGCTGGTCAAACCACTCGATCCATTTGGCTACAGTACTGTAAGCAAGCTGCGATCGGCTATGAAAGGCCTGAGGGACTGATCGAACTCTGTGAACGTGCTGAAGATGTCGAGAACGGATTCTTTTCTGAGACGAACATCACCACGTTACCGATCTGGGCTGAGCTCGATGAGGGAGATGGCGACGGCGATGGTGGAAACGTAGATCCGGATGATCCAAAGAATCCCGAGATCGTTAAGGCGTTTCTGGAATCAGCGGAGCGGTTGAAGAAGGAAGCCGAGTTCCTGATTGAGCGTGCGAAGCGATTCGGGGCGAAACCCGACAAGGATGGAGGAGGTTTTATCGGCGGCGGTGGAAGTGGGACGTTTGGATTGTAGGGCACATTTCAACCTTTTAGATGAGTTAATGGAACAGAAACTGAGGGAAGCGTGCATGAAGTCCTTTTTTACTTACTTATTTGGATCGTGTCCTGTGCAGCGTCCGTGTGTCGCGGATTACGTGACGATCTCAATAACAACATTTGGGTCTATCTGTCTGGCGGGGCAACTAGTGGCTTCTGCAGTTTTGGGATCATTGCTGTTTGGAGTACTTATTCCAACGTCGGCCCTGGTAATCATGCTTTTTGGATTGGCGCTTCGGCGCTTCTTGGGATCCTAGGAAAAGAGCAGGACGCAATCCTTCGTTGGTTGCTGGGAAAGGTTTTTCCAATCGACACCGAATCGAAAGCGAAGAGTGATGGCGATCAATCCTGATGATGACAAAGAGGCCTGGCTCAAAGCGATCTCCGAAGCGGGCGGGATGGTTACCGTTGTTGCTCAGAAGCTCGGATTGGATCGGAAAACCGTAGCCAAGTATCGTGACTCGATCGACTGGATCAAGGAGGCGTTCGATGAAGCGGACTTCAAAACTACCGATCTCGCGCAGATGTGCTTGCAGAGAAAGGTAAGCGAGAACTGGAAAGCGGCTGCTTGGTGGCTGGAACGCAAAGGCAAAGATCGCGGATTCGGTCGCGAGGTGAAGTTCGAAGGCAAGATCGAGACGACTGGCCAGGTCGTTTTGTATTTTCCCGATGATGGCCGGGAAGCGAGGCCTGAAGAATGATTCCAGGGATACGGACAGATGGAGTCGAAATAGGATTTGGAGCAATATACGAAATTCTTCTTCAATGGTCGGGCTCCATCAGTCTTCTGTATCGCAACTCATTAACAACCCGTTCTTTTATTACCTCAATCGGCTAACTGGAATTTCATCAAAACCGCGAAAGAATTGACATAATGAGCTTCCTTACAACTCCATACATCGGCGGTGACTTCTCGAAAGTGCTCGGGATGTTGGCCAGCTCAATGTTTACGCACAGACGAATTGCGTGTTTCGGCGATTCGCGAGAGGACTTTCAAGTCTCATCGGGCGGGAAGCACAGCCAACATCAAATCAACAGGCTTTTGTTCGATGTATTTGGGCCGCCAAGTGAGCTGCCCTTTATACACCATGCCTACTCTGTTGGCTCATCTTCAACCGTGCAAGCATACTGCCAAAACTCTTTGCACCCCTATACGGGTGGCGCAGTAGTAGTTAGTAATTTGCTCCCCCCACGTTATCCTTACGCCCGTACTCACACTAGTCAGCATTCGCCTTTAGTACAATTGCTGCCTTGGGGCATAAGTAGAGCAGATACTCCTGCTCACGTGAATGAGAATGGTGTACTGCAATTCGACCCAAATAGAAACGATTTAGTCTGCGATGTTCTGTTGAAGAAGAATACTTCAGGACCCTCAGAAATCGGGTGGATTTACAATCCGACTACAACTACTACGCAAGCTATTTTTGCTGCCACTGCGTCTAGCGGTGCCTCTTCAGGCTTGAATCTGAACTCAGATAATACCAGCGTTTTGAAATGGACATCCCCGGCACTAGCGTATAACGCTAGTGCTCCATACGCTCAATTCAAAGTCTTAGGTCGCAACTCAAGCAATACGGAAACCGTAGCTGATGGACACGTGTGGGGGATGCGATATCGACATTCGACTTTGAGCCGTGGCGTGAGCTATACCTCGTTTGCGGTAGGTGGTTCGAGGTGGAACGATTGGCTCTCAGCAATTGCTGGCACAACAAGCAGTCCTGTGACTGATTTTGGAAGTGCCTCTGCCGCATTTGCATTAATGGGGCCTTGGCACATCACTAGGTTGGCCGGAGGAGTGAATGACTATTCAGGTAACACTTTGGACCAAATCGAACAGAACACTCGCAACTTCATCGCTGCATGGAGGACAATGTTGGGTGATCCGAATCATCTAATTGTGTTAGAAGCCCCCTACATGCGGGAGAATTGGCCGTCTGTTAACTACACGAGCATAATTTCGGGAATTGCAGCCCGTTACTTCAACATTGCAGAGGATACAGATAATGTCGCCTTTTTCAACGTCGCCCGAGCGATGTTCGACGAAGGGTACACTGCCGCAATTAACCCCTGGTCACCCGACGCTATTCACTTGACACAGTTCGGGGATTATTTGAAAGCAAAAATCGTTGTTGACTTTCTTACTGGACAAAGCAAGTACTACGATAAGTACCCTGATGCTACGTCGATTGCTAAAGCAACACTGGCGGCATTTACTAATGACCCGACTCAAATTGAGGCTCGCATTAATTCATCTATATCAGCAACACAGTCGACGATTTCCGCCAGCCAGACGACACAAACCGCAATTAAGGAAGGTACCCGCGCAGGTATAGCAGGCAGATGGGTCAATGCGGGAACCGGTGCTAATTACGACGATATCAGCATTGGAGATATACCTTAATGGGGGCATTTCGAATTGTCTTTGGTGGGGGCGCGACCCTGGATAATCAAGAATCCATTTTAGAGCTTCTCAATCAGATAATTGCCACAAAGGATGGAATTGTAGTCCTACCCGTTTTGAGCTCGGTCGATCGACGGGCGATCGATGGAGTGATCGAGTTGTTCGTTGGGGAGACGCAACCGGTAACGATCAACGTATTCGATGCCAATCACAATCCCGTGAACATCGAGGCTCTCGAGCTACTTTTGCGGATCGAAAGTACTGATCGAAGCTTTGTGGTTGAATACCCACAATCGGAACTTGTCGTTTCCGAAAATGCGGTTGCCTTCGTTCCCACGGCGGAGCTAACCGAGAAGGCCACTCAATATCGGTTCGGTTTGCGTTCACTTCCCAATAAGACTCGGATCGCATCCGGCAAGGTCGATGTTCGCTATGCACCATGATCGCCGCTCCACAAAAGCCACCCGTTAAACGCATCGAACCGCAGGCCGGACCGCAGCTTGAGGCCTTCAAAAGCAAAGCTGACATTCTGATCTATGGCGGACAGGCCGGAGGTGGAAAGAGCTGGTTCCTGGTTCACGAACCCCTAAGACGCGTTCACAACGCTGGATTCCGCGGTGGGATCTTTCGTCGCACGTATCCTCAGCTCAAAGGGCAAGGGGGCGTTTGGGACGAATGCCAAGAGATGTATCGAGCTCTCGGGGCTCGGATGCGAGAAGGGCAGGAGCTCGACGCGACGTTCCCAAGCGGTGCGAACATCTCGTTTCTGCACTTGCAGCATGAGAAGACCAAATACGAATACCAGGGGCATCAATTCGCATATCTGGGATTCGATGAGCTCACGCACTTTACCGAGACTCAGTTCTTCTACATGCTCTCGAGAAACCGCTCCACATGCGGGATCCGTCCCTACGTTCGCGCGACGTGCAATCCTGAACCAGGGTGGTTAGCCGATTTTCTTGCATGGTGGATCGACGACAAGACCGGTTTGGCGATTCCAGAGCGGAGCGGAGTACTACGCTACTTCATCCGCGATGCGGAGGAGAAACTCCACTGGGCCGATACGAAGGAGGAGCTGCTCGAGCTATTCCCAGACTATCAAGCCGATGACATCCTGAGCGTGACGTTTATTTCCGCTTCGCTGGATGACAATCCCGCACTGACCAAGAAGGATCCAGGCTATCGGGCTCGTTTGCTCAGTCTGTCGAAGATTGAACGCGATCGACTCCTCGGAGGGAACTGGAAAGTGGCCGAGGGCTCCAAGATTGATGAGTCTTGGATCCGCTACTACCACATCAAGAACAACTGTTTCGAGTTCTCGTTTCAACGTCGACTCTACCAGATGCCGTTCGCGGTGACTCGGAGGATTGCGACCATCGACACGGCGGGGACGTCGAAGGAGATTGCGGCGAAGAAGCGAGGAAAGAAGCCTTCTTGGTCCGTTTGTCAGATATGGGACATTTGCCAGCGATGGGCGATCGCTCAGGACAATCGGCAAGTGATCTTGAGCGAGTTTATGTTCCTGCAATACGTTTGGCGCAAGCAGGTCGATTGGGGCTTGTTGAAAGTCGAAATCGACGAGACATTAGGATCTTGGAACGTCCAGAAAGCGTACGTCGAAAATGCTCACTTCGGTGCCGCGTTAATCCTGGAAATTCGTTCGTGTCAATCGGAGTTGATTGGTCCCGTGTTGCCTGGGATGGGTGACCATGGCGAAGGAGCCAAACTAGAGCGAGCCATCGCTTCTGGAATGCTTTCGCGTTTCGAGCAGGGCAAGATATTCATTCCCGTTTTGGACGCTGAGAATGAGTACTGGTTGAAGCCTTTATTGTCGGAGTTCCGAGGATGGACCGGAGATCCCGAGGATGAGGCCGATTTAATTGATACGACGAGTTATGCGACTTACGTTAGCAAGATCTCCACGGGTACGTGGGGCGGACCTCTTCCAGCGAAAAAGGTGAGATAATGAGTAAATCACAGCGAGCCGAACTGACGGATCTGAACACCGACAAAGATGATCCCTTTCTCCATTTGTCGACGGTAGCCGATGCTTTGGGCCGATCGCCTCAAACGATTGGACGATGGGTGGTCGACGGATGCTTGCCGTCGGTCACCATGCCCAACGGGATGCGGAAGATTCGCAAATCCCAGTTGGTGCAATGGCTGGAGGTGACGAGGTTCGGCGAGGATGATGGGGCGCTGGAGAAGGCGCTGGAGCTGGTTGAGGGGTAGGATACCGCCCTCTTTTCGCGGAATCCTTAACCGACACGTGAAATAGCTAAGGTCAAAATTAATTGGCATGCTTTCTGGAATTCAAGAAAATTAGCTGGACTTTGAAGACGACGTCTGTTCTAGTGCCCCTGGTGACTGGGCGAAGTTATGCTCCAGTCTTTATAAATAACAGGCTTTTGAGGTGCCCGATGAATAAGATTTGTATGTGTTTTGGATTGTCCGTTATGCTTGCAGCCATGATTTCGCTCGACGCGCGAGCGGCATTTGTTGTGGGAGGCGGAGGGCTGATGACTCAGTCCTATGCGGATCAGGTACAAACGTGGCTTGGAGAAGGCCCCATTACGTTGACCAACATCTTTACGAAGCAAGCAGGGAATACCGGAGCTAACTTTCATGCAGCAGCGGACGGAAAAGGGAGAACAATAACACTTATTGAGGTACTCGGCGGAAATTATACAACTTACAGTCAAACCAGTGGTATTGTGCAACAAATAAGCACCCAAGTCATAGGTGGCTACAATCCACAGTCATGGAACTCAAATGGGAGCTACAACATTTCTCCTGATTCTCTACGCGACGCATTCATTTTCAACTTAACATCGCAAGAACGATTTATTCAGAACACTAACTGGACCGGCTCGGCCCAAACTTACAACCTTTCTTCCTTTGGACCCAATTTTGGAGGTGGGTTCGACATCCATACGGACAGCAGTCTAACTACTGGGTATACCAATTCTCGCAGCTACTCTGCAAATGGAACGACATCGCAAACGGACTCAATCATATCGACGACTCAATCTGCATATTATGTTGGTGGTTTTCAAGTTGGAAGAATTGAGGTATATACCATATCGGCAGGCTCACCCGCGGCCGTCCCTGAGCCAGCAACATTTGCTCTTTTTGGATTAGGTGCGGTCGGATTTGCGGTAAAACGTATGCGGCGTAAACGTTAGAACGTTTCTTGAATATGCGATATCCACGCTGCCAACTAGTCGCGGCGTGGGTACGCGTGATCATCCAAGTAATCGTTAACCAAATTTGCGATGATCTCTTCAAGGAATCGGATTCTGGAGCGTCAGAACGAAGTGCGGACTAGAGCGTTACTCCTCCAACTCACTTAACCACTGTTCGATCACATCGATCGATTCCTTTGGTGGGTACGACGTTCCAGCGAGCCATCTCGAGACCGTCCCGCGATTCACACCACACAGCTCAGCGATGTAAGCCCCCGAGCGGTAGTTCGTACCGGCAGCGTAATTTCGATCAACCGTCTCGAGCGCTTCGTTTGCTTTCTTGCGCAGCTTGTTCCAACGAGGGTCTGGTTCCCTACGTGGTTTGCCTTTCGGCCAAGGGGCATCTTTGCCCACGCGGTCTGCTCGATTCGGATCTGTCATAATCAACGCATGCTATCATCGTTGCAGCATTGAAGCAACATGTTGAGCAAGCTCTCCCAGTTATCCCGGGTGAACAAATAAGCCATTCCA
Organism: Brakhagea baltica; assembly: GCF_052161605.1. Classification (NCBI taxonomy): domain Bacteria; kingdom Pseudomonadati; phylum Planctomycetota; class Planctomycetia; order Pirellulales; family Pirellulaceae; genus Brakhagea; species Brakhagea baltica. The sequence continues at coordinate 5,314,765 of NZ_CP197409.1, forward strand.
CCAGCCTTTTCCCAGGCATCGACCACCTTTTGGCGATCATCGATCAAAATGGCGTCTTTCGATGCAAACCAAGCTTTCGAGGCGGTATTCAAGCAAAACGCCACCGGATACTCCGCCAATCCCAACGAGCTCAGAAAGTCGAGCTTTTGCTTGGCAATGTTGAGGTGCATTTTCCCGCCACCGGTCGAGGTCATGAAGGTAAACCTCACACCGGCTTTGATGAGCCCATTCACCAGGGCAATCCTTTCGGGAATCGGCTCCAGGTTCGCAAAGAATCGATGAGCGGGACAATCCGAGTTCCAGAACGTATCTTGCTCGGATCGGCTGAGCGATTCGAAATCTTTCCCGTACAGTCTGCGGATTCCGTTCTCGAAATCCGCAACTAAACCGTCCATATCAATGTGAATCACGCTGCCACCTTTTCATGAATTGCCTTTCGATAGGGCTTGTCCCATCTTCCAAAGTTAATGGAAACATACCAGCCCACATCGAAATAGTCAGTCATCGAATCACTGTTGTCGTGATTGCCCTCCATCATTGCGTCTCGCAGCTCCTTCAGAAAGCTTGCTAGTTCGCCGCTGTACTCTCGATCGATGGAGTAATGATTCACCTGGATGTAGTCGCTTTCGAATTCAAACGGCGACTCAGAAATGGTAACAATCAGAGTCGAATGATGTTGAACGGAAATGCTCCCTTTAGCTTTGTACTTCTTAAGTACCGCTTTGATTGCTGGAGCAAGTCTACTCTTCTTTTCTTGATTCATGTATGCCATGATCTTTCCTTTCGGTTATTGAATATCTCAGAGAAAAAGGCCTCCGGATTCATGACTCCGATTTTGCCCAAGCCAGTGGGCAGGTGCTCAGTTCGCAGTTTTAAGTCCCCCGAATCGCACCTCGCAAAGAGACCGGGGCAAGGTTCGCTCTCAAGCAACCCTCAACCCACATAATCATTATTCGTCGTTGCGCAACTAAAGCAATAGCGCAACAACGAAAACGGGGAATCTTTTTCCATTTTTTCCAAAACTTCCAAATCGCTTGCGATGGTTGATTGCCAAGGTAGCTTTTGGTGCATGGGTGTGTTCAAGAAATCAATGCTAGAGCTCGGAACGTATGAGAGCCCCGAAGGAACAATCGAGGTTACTCCCGATCGGCTTATGCATTGGCAAAGTGCGGTTAAAAAGGTTCAAGCTGCTGGGTATCAAATCCCAATGCGTTGGAATCATGCTGACCTAACAGACATCGAGAACTTGCAGCCCATCAAGCGACTGTCAACGCAACCATCCGCGAAAGACACAGCTGGTCATTTAGTTGACTTTCGAGTTTCACAGGATGGGCGGTCCGCAGAGATCACCGTTGAAACCTTAACTAAGACGGCAACAGAAGCGGTGGAATCGAATGCAGTTTTTATTTCACCGGTATTGTTCGACGAATGGACAGATGGCCATGGGCAAACCTACTCAGACATTATTGGCTCCGTCGATCTGGTTGATCTGCCTGTTGATTATTCGCAAAAACCGTTTCAGCCAGCCGTAATGGCGATGTCAACGAGTCGCAGGGCTCCATCGATCATTCGCATGGCTACCAAACCAAACAACGTTTACCGGCTTTCCACGGAGGCAAATATGGATCCAGAATCACAACCGATCGACGAAGAAACGAATGCCGAATCGAATCCCTCTGAGGAGCCAACGATTCCCGAATCTTCGAGCATGCTTTCGTCGGTTATCTCCGGCCTGTCTCAATTAAAGATCGCTCTACCAGCGGACACAAACACCGAAAACTTTCTCGATCGACTGAATACAGCTTTGATGACTGCAGCAGCTCAGACCGCTGAAGAAGAGAACCCAAACGAAGTGGTTGATCCAGGTAATCCTGAACCCGTTTCTCCCGCAGTCGCAACCATGAGCACGCGAGTTAAGCAACTCGAGGAGCGAATCCTCACCGAGGAGAAAGCAAAGATCAAGAGTCGCTTAGACAACTTGCTCCAAACCGGTCGGATGACTCCAGCGGAACATGCGGAGAAAACCAAGGCGTTCGGCGTGCAGCGAATGAGTCTCGGCACGGACGGCAGTATTCAGACGGGTCGACTTGGCGATTTTATCGAGTCTCGTGAATCGATTCCCGAAGGGGCATGCTGGGATCCATCGGAAAAGATCAAGCGGCTTAGTACCGCCAATCCAAAAAAGACGTGGGCGAATAATCCTCCAACGGATGTCGACGCGTTGAAGCAACAGAAAAAGGAAATGCTGCGCCGGTCGTAGTGTTCAACAATCCAGTTCATTTAGGGATTATCGAGGTTAAATCATGACGTTATCGAACTTGGGATTCGCGGCTCCCGGCATTGGTGCATCCGCTTCATCGCAGTCCAATCAATTCATCTGGGGCGGCACTCGCTCCGAGTTGATTGACATGGATTTCTACGTGTCTTCGGATGCTGCGGATGCTGGTTCGAACATGCCAAAAGTGCTTCGTCCCGGATTATTGATGGGGCGAGTGATCGCAACCGGCGAGCTGAAGGAGTTCGATGTTGCGGCAGTTGATGGTACTCAAAGCCTGATCGGTCCTATGAAGGAGGAAACGCCTCTGATCGATGGCATTGGACGATCGGTGAAGGCATTCGCTCCCGTGGTGATCAAGGCTCCCCTTAAGACCAAGAACTTGTTTTACAAGGGCGTTTCGGTCATCGGGCATGCTGATGAAGCTGCGATCCGTCGACAGCTGCGAGGCCGGTTCCTGTTGGATGATGAAATCCAATTCCCACAGGTTTCCACGGTTCAAGCTCTGCGAACTCGCGTTACGACTGCACAGGTCAACGCTGGATTCGAGTTGCTCCCAGCTGTTCCTGGGATGCGTTACCGGATGATTGATGTTGCACTGATCGCGATTGGTGGTAATGCAGCGACTGCAACCAGTGTGGACATTCGAGGGACTCAATCGGCTTCGTCCGTCAATCTTTTGGCGGCGGCTGTTGCAGGGCTAACTCAGCACACTCTGTTGCGTGCTGGGGCTGCTAATGCTGCGATCCTAAACGGTGGCTTGTCATTCGCTCCAAACGATGCGAATACCCCTATTTCGATCGCGAAAACGGGATCCAATCTCGCCACCGCAACCCACGTTGATGTTTTGTTGAGCTACGAACTCGTTCCGTAGTTTTCAGATTTGAATTCAAGGAATTGAAGAAAAGAAAGAGAATCGATTATGTACTTTCCACTGTTAGCTCCACAAGTCCTCACCAACGTTATCAGCCAACAAGCGGCTGTTTCGGAGTGGCTCCTCAATTTGTTCGGTGTCAATCACGGTGCCGATACATCAGATCCGCTTTTCGACTCGGAAAACGACATTGCCAAGGGGGTGAACGTTCTGAACTTTGGCCATGGCCGAAATGGAGCTTTCAACGTTTTCAACAACAGCCGAACCGTGGCAAAGGGACGTGCACCGGGAACAGCGGCTGCACAATCAGGTTTGCAGGACGTTAAGACCGTCCCGTTTACCTATCCTCGCATGTACGACTCGATCAGGCTCTTAGCGGAAACGTTTCATAATCTTGGTCTGATCAGCGATCCTGCTCAACGTGACTTGATGGGGCGGCGCATGATCGAGATGCAGACTCGAGTCAAAGCTCAACAGGCTGCTAACTGGCGGAAAGCAGCTTTGATCGGCTCGCTACGGTCCGTTTTGAAAGCTAGAAAGGTGGGCGAAGATGTGAACTGGTCGTTTACTACCGGCCAAGAAGTATCGAACCAGATTCCAGCCGGAAACCTCGGGCAACTCAATATGCTCGGAGCGGGAAACATCATTTCCGCGACATGGGCGAATGCAGGCACCAAGATCAATGATCACCTGGACGGCATCAATACGGGCTTCCAAAAGCTCTGCGGTGGAGCTCTGCGAGCAGGCATCCTGCCGGGGAACGTTTGGTCCGCGATCATCGGAAACGATCAGATCCGAGGCCTGGCTGGTATCGCGAATCCTCCCTTCGAAACGCTCAAAGTGGACATCAACAACAAAGTTGCTGTAACCATGAAGAACGTGAAGATCGCAAAGATCGTCAGCCAACCGCAAGCAACGTTCTACATCACCGACGAACACGTTGTTCTCGATGATGGCGAACAGCAGATTGTTCCAGCCGGTAAGGGTATCTTCTGCGGCTTCGAGCCAGATGATGGTACGGTCGCAATTTACGAAGGCTCGGAACCTGTAGCCGAATTCGATGGAGGTCCAGAAACGCTTCGCACCGGATTCTCGTCTTGGTACGTCAAGAAGAGCAACCCAACTGCTACTGAGGTTTACTTCCTCGATAACGCGATGCCTGTGATTCACGTCCCCACCGCGATTGCGTTTGCTGATTTGATTTTCTAGTCAGCGATCGCACTTTTTGATCCATAGCCAACCGTCGCAGTTTCGCAACCGACATTGGCACGCAAGCCGTTGTAGTGCTCCTCAACGGCTTGCTTTTTATCCAACCAGGAAAACATTATGACTCCCCTGACTTCTTCGCAAGAAATGCAAGACGCTTTAAGTCAAGCGGGTATCGTTGCGTTTTCTGATCACAACAATGACGGTTTCGAGGATGCGAATCTTATCAACTCGTGTATTGTCTTTGCCACGGGATTTGTGGGCGGAAAGCTTGCGAAGCTGTTCACGCTAGTGGCGCTGGCAACCGTTCCCGTCATTCGCGAATTCGCAACCATCGTCGCTATTCGTACTCTCTGCACGCGACGAGGAAATCCGATTCCTGAATCGATCGAGATGCGATACCGGGAAATCGTCGACAAGGATGGACTGCTCGATCAAATCGCCAATGGGCAAATGTCACTCTATGACGAAGATGGCAATCTCTTGGTTGGTAAGAGCTTTGCGCCGGTCATGTCAAATCTAGTGGTCGATCGACGCCATTCGGCCAGAAAGATCCGCGTCAAGCAAGGATCCAGCTCACCGGTAATCACTCCTCTCCATCGCAATGTTGCGGGATATGCGAGGGACGGCCGTGTCTACTGAGATTGTATTTGAGGGGAAGAGCGAGCAAGCGAGACAGGCCTTACGCACGTTTGTCGCGATACTCACGGGGCGACATCCGGACCATTTCCAGATCGCTCGAAGCGTATTTTACGTTCTGGGCTTCCAGGCCTTAACCGACATCCAAGCGGACTTCCTTCGCAAATCTGCGGGCGGAGTCGGTGAGGATGGAGTGAAATGGCCTCCGTTGTCACCGGCGTATTTGGCGTATGGTCGACGATTCGGAAAAGGCGAAAAAGCGGCTTTGAAGAAAGCGGCTGGGCTCGATCGCCGTCATTCCAGAGGCGTTGGGGGGAAGGGCGGAATCCTTACTGCCCAGCAACAAAAGCGATGGAACAAAGTCTACTCGCAAACACTGGCAGCGATGGCAGCTCGCTACGACATTGCCAAGGCGAAGCAAATCGCCGCAGGGCATGCATGGAACGTGATCAAATCGGAAGGGGCAAAAACCAAGCTCGAGGTCTACGGCAATCGGCAAGTCGATATGCTGCAAGATACTGGTATTCTTATTCGCTCGCTCAGTCCTGGAACAATTTTGCCTGACGGATCGGATTATCAACCACCAACCGGGGAAGGGGGTGATCAACAGATCTTTCGTGCTCTATCGGATGGGATCGTTGTTGGGTCGAATGTGGCCTACGCGGACCATCAGAACCGCACGCGACCATTCTTACCAAAAGAGATTCCTAGCGCATGGCAGGCACGCTGGGAATCTACGGTGGTAAGGATCTTACCAACGGCTCTTCGGTACTACTTTGATCGAAGCGGGGGGGCGGCAGCATGATAGACGGCGAAGTTGCACTTCTCGAGGCGGTCCGCGATACGATCCGGGGAAAGCTCCAGCTATCCGAATTCGAATGCGATTGCGAATACGACGAACAGATTCCCGCGATCGCAAAGGATCGTTACGTGGCGGTCATCCCAGCGGGATGCGATCCAGGGCCAAATCATCAGAGAGCTGAGGGAGTTCATGATTCGCTGCACGCGGTTCAAGTCTTGGTTCTGATTCGTTCCACCGCAGTTCCTCGAGATCGCAGGCGATCGATTTTCCTGAACCAATTGGATGGAATCAATAGGCTACTTACTCAAATTATCAAGGTCTTGGATTGGCAACTGGACCTGTTTTCCCTCACCAATCACTACATGGAGCAACAGGTACCAGGTGCCGATCCTTTTACGGAGCTGTTGAGACTAACCAGAGTCGACGCCAAGCCTCGCATGGTTTCGACCGAGACCTATGACGCGAGCAAAGTATCACTCAACGGAACCACTCCCTACACCGCGATGGCTCGATCGGCTTACTTTGGTCGATGCCGTCGCATGCAACACGCCATACAAACTCCTCCGATTCACAGGTCCGAATGATCAAGCCAGTTCCTTTCAATCCCAATGCAAGTGGAGTCGTCATCCCCGATGAACGATCGAGCAAACAAAAGCAGTTCGCGTTCTGCGCGAATCCTGAATGCGCGGAAAACGGCGAGGAGTTCGAATGGGAAATCGAACACTCCCTTTCGCCATGTCCGAAATGCGGCGCGTGCAAACCTCCGATGGTTGGCATTAAGGCGAAGGTTCATCTGATGATTCGCGATCGCATGGGACCGTTTGAGGGAGTGGGCGGCTTACGGTACCGAATCGCTTGCGATACCAAATCAAAACGACAGGGGATCTCGACACTCACCAATCACGAGGTTGGTACGGACGATCGATCGGTCTGTAACTGTGTCGATTGCTTGATCGAAGCAAACAAAATCAACGCGCCTGCTCGCTCGGGCATCCAATTACACACCTAAAGAGGGTAGGAGTTAACAATCATGTCGTTCATAGCAGGTTCTTATTTGCTGGTCTTCAATGGGAAAGTTTGTGGCCAAACGGAGAACGGAATCGAGTTTCGCCAAGAGATCTTCAAACGCTTGATAAGCGGCGATTGGTTTGGAGATGCTCCCCAAGAGGGAATCTATCGAGGGACCGGTTTAACGTCGATGGTAACGTTTCTCGAGGCGGATGCGGCGGCCATGCATGACATCATGCACCCATACCAAGGGGCAAACGCTGCAACGTCGCTTCATGGTGGCTTCGTAGGCCTGATGGATGTAAAGCATGGGATTGCACGTTCCTTGGTTGCAACGTCGCTTTTGACCGCTTCCGTGATCAACCAAAACGGAGTCTCGGGCAAGGCTTCCATCACACCTCTAACGCGCACACTTCCGAGAACGGTTGCAGCCGATGGTCAGCAAATCCGACAGGCCTTTAACAGCAATCTGCGAGACATCCCCGTAATGTTCCGTCACTATCCCTCCCAGTGGATCCAGGGCGAAACGTTCACGTTGGGTGGCGAATTCGGAACGGAGACCTAAGCCATGGAATCGGTTCCCGTTCTGAAGCTCGACAACGGAAAGCGAGCTTTTGAGGTCCAGACTTCGAAGGGAGTATTCCGTTGGGAGTATGACATCCTGACGGTCAAGTTGACGGCTGAAGATCTCGAAACGAAGTACGGACTTCGCAAGCTGGGTGATGATAAGGTTGTCAGTCCCACCCCAGATTTCTTGCAGTCCTTCGCGGCTAGTTTGCATGAACTTGGATTGCATAACTGCACGGTGGATGCAGCCTTTGCGGTCTACGAGATCGTCAACACTCAGTTCGTGCAGTTATCCGCATCCGTCAATTCCCAAATCAACTCCATCTTAGCCACATAGAGGTGGATCCATGGCCGCTGAAATGGTCATTCGATTGGTCGATGGATCTTCGGATACATCGTCAAGTCTATCGCCAGCCAATCAACTCCCGACCGCTCACAATCCCGATATTCCAACGGTGGCTAGCTCACGCGTTGCGCGTTCGACGCAATCGCTAGCCACTGTTGAAACCGACCCACGAAAAGTAGATTCTGCTTCGGTCAAGCCGGGTGAAGTGGCTTCGGAGGCTCGCACCTCGGAAGCGATTACGATTGATTCGATGGAGGAATTTACACGCCGCCTCGAGATCGCGATCCAGGAATGGGGAAAGCGAGCCAAGCCGGACGAAAAGCAACCAGGCGCACAGAATTCGACGCAGACCAGATCCGCCACCGAGCAGATCCTCGACGCAATCGAACAACGTTTACCGAAACGGGCTCAATCTGTGTTCCAACGAGTTCGTCGATCGAAGGTTTGGCAGAATCCAACCGTGCGCAGAATGGCTGCACGCGCGAAATCGTCTGTTACTGCGATCGCTCGCAAGGTGGGCAACAGTAAGTTTGCGAAACGATTGGCAGCAAGCAAGATCGGGCAGGCGGTCAAATCACGAGGAGGGGCTTGGCTAACTCAAACTGCAAGCGCTCTGGGATTGAGGGGAGCGGCATCAGGGGCAGCTAGCGCAGGCGCAGCCGGTTCGGCTGGGGCATCTGCGGGAGCTGGAGCCGGAGGGGCGGCGGCGGGGGCTGGGGGAGCGGCCGTGGCGGGAGTGGCTGCGGTCGCTGCTCCCGTTGCGGTAACGGTGGCGGCATTCGTCGCACTGGTCGGTGCCACCTACGCGTTACATCGGAGGTTCAAAACCGTTGCTGATGAGTTAGAGGGATTCTCTGGTCAGATCTCAGCAGCTCGAGCGAGAGCACAAGCCAACACGACTATCAACATGGTCGATCGTGCTCGAGCGATCGGTCCCCAACTCGGACGGCTAGAAAATGCCAATACGCGATTTCAAGATAGTACAGAAAAGCTGTGGACGCAGATTCTTCAGGTACTCATCAAGGCTGAGCCTGCTCTGACGAAAATCGTCGACGGCATGTCAGTAGGAATAGATATGGGAGCTCAGGCTGTTGCAGCGTTAGGGCTCATCAAGGCAGCTCTGACCAAGGATTTGACTGACGATTTTGCAGCAGCACAGAATTTCTTGATTGCAACGACTAAGGTTCAGCAGTCGATGCGAGATTTCGCAGGCCTGCCACCTCTTCACGGGAACAACAATCCGTTTGATCAGCAACTGGCGGCATTCTTGCAGCAAAACTTTCCTAACATGCCACCTCCGAATCCACCCCCGATGGGCGGAGGAATGCCCTGATGCCTAACGCTGCCATCATTTATAACGATTATGAATTCAACGAGCTGACTTCGTACGAGGTTACCGAACGCTACGAGTACGACGAGGCGGAAACCACCGTTGTTGGCACGACTTTTCAGATTCGTGCTAAGACATTCATCGCGGCAGAACCTTCGTCACCTGGAAACGTGCACACCGATAGCAGTTTCTATGCTGGGCCAGTGATGCACCCCATTCGGCAAAAGCTTTCCAAACCTGGGAAGCAACTAATTTTCAAGCATGATGGATTCGGACCGACTCCCAGCTACATCGATATCAACAGCCCTTCCTCGGGCTCACCCCTAAAGGACATCTCGGGAGGTCCCAAGCCTCGGGTTCTGCAATGGCTTCCCGTCGGGAACACGGCATCTGCAGAAGTGGTCTGGGAATGCGAAACGACGATTCCCGTATGCGATGGAGTAACGACACCGAGAGTCACGGGCGTAAAGACCTTTAACTATTCGATTCAATACGATATCGACGCGAGCGGCTACACAACCCGCAGAATCACGGGTTACATCGAAATTACGATGACTCGCAACAATCGGCAGATTCCCGATAGCGTTGATGATTACCGGGGCTATGTCCGATTCCAAAAGCCTCAAAACTTTTTGCGAGAGATCTCTTGGAGCGTTTCCACCAACAAACGAAGAGCGGACTTCGTGATCGTGGATACCGAGAAGCGAACGGCCAACCCGTTTCCACCCAATGTGATTGATATTCAGGCCAAACATCGGGTGGGAATCACGCGTCGCAACATGTCCACATCATCAAACACCATCTCCGCGCAAATAACCCTAAGTCCGCTCGTTCCTCGCGTGACAGCTTGGTACATCTTTCGGTCGATTGTGGATTCTAGACTGGCATATGTGAACTCGACGGGTTTCCTAACCTTGAACGAGAGTCTTGACGTAGAAGAAGACTTATTCAGCAATCAGTTTTCCTTCAATCTACGTTACACAACTTACGGATCAGGGAATGTGAACATCGTTTCCTTAATGGGATTTTCCGGTCTGTTTCAACCGCTCGGGTTTAACTGGCCGGATTGGCATGATTCGATTCGCGTGTTAGGTCCGTTTCAGAATTTGAACGAGGACTATGGTATCGCGGCGTTAAAGCACAACCATGAAGACGATCGGATCGTTGATCTTTGCGACGATGGTAACCCTCGGAATCATTCGGGACAATCGAATACGCTTTTCAACACGCCTACCGCACTATCACCGTTCTACAACGCTTGCCCTTTACCTCAGAACAGTTGGGTGCATTTTGAGGCACACTTCAAATATCACGAGGAGGCGAAATCGAGCGCGTCGGTCACCTTGGGACCAAACGGATTGAGTTACGCGACGTTTGATGCATCGAAAGAGGATGCAACCTTTGAAGCATCCGATGAGGCTGGCATTGAGCGATGGATTGAAAGCTACGCAGGTAGCATGATTATCTATTGGATTGGAGGGGCGGAGCGGGTTTTCTACAAGATCCCACCTCCCGGCAAAATTACGGTGGGCGATTTAACGTTGATCCCCGCTGGCAAGATGAAATTCCAGTCGCAACTAGTTGGTTATCTGTTTGGCCAACCCCTCTATCGGGCGTTTTGGATCGTTCCTTATCGTCTCAAACAACGTCCTAGCAAGATTACTGGCTCGGATGCCCAAAAGCTCACGAATGAGGAAGCGGAAGAAATCGTGGACGAAGAAGGAGAACCCGAGGATGACGAATGAAGCTTCATATTGATGACAATGAGATCAAGCTGGACGTTCTGAAGGCAGAGGAAACCAGGGATAAGCTGCGAACGCTCATGCTCAAAGGGCAGTGGCTCCTATTCGATCCGCAAACACTCTCCACATTTGCGAAATCGGTCGGAGTTCAAACGGTAAGCGAAGCGTGGCAGGTTTGGACTTTCCTTGATGCCTGGTTAGACCAGATCGCCCAAAGGAACCGCATTCGAGCGGATATCGCGTATTGGTTTGGAATCAATGCATTCGAATTGAGCGATGAACAAATCATAGCATTGCGAGAAAACCTTCCTCGAGTCAGGGCACAAAAGACTATTGAGGATGGCAAGTACGATCCGACCGATTTTGAGCGAGTCTACCAGTTGTTCCTTCAGGCCTTCGACGATGAGAACCTAGCCAGGAAGCGACAAACGGAATCCTTTAAGCTGTATCTGCAAAAGGCATCTAAGAATCCAAAATAGTTGATATATTGTCGGTTGCGAAACTGCGACGTTTGGTGATTCTCACGAGGAAGAACCGATGTTGCAAAAAATCAAATCTCTGTTCACAAGACGGCCAACTTCGGACCAACCTACCACACCGGTCACGAAAGGCTACCGGCCTATGGTGCGCTCGTGGTTTCAACAACCACGAGATCTTCCGCCATTCAGTTTCGATACCATCTATTCGATGCTCTTGGATCCGCAGGTTCGCCTATGTCTGGCGATGCGACAGGCACCTATCCACAACGTGCAGCTTGCCTACCAAAAGGGATTCGATTCCAACGGAAAGCCAATTTGGATCAATGGAGTAAAAGCCAGAAACCCCGCTGTAGCCGCTTGGGTGCAACGACAGGTACAAACAATCTGGACCAACTATCTACCCGAAATCCTCAAAGCGCAGACGTGGGGCTGGAGCGCCGGAGAGGTCACGCTAAGACTGTCTGAGCACAATCTTATTGAGATCGATCGACTGCTACCGAGACACGCTTCCGATGTGTTGCTACTGAAGGATCATGGAGATCGCTACGGGATCCGAGTCAAGAGGATCGCGAACTGTGGCGAGGCGAACCTTCCTTTCCCCTATTGTTGGTTTCACACTTTTAATCCGGATGCTGGCGAAGACTACGGCACATCGGTCCTACTGGGAGCCTATTCACCTTGGGCCGATAAGTGGCTCGATGGGGCAGCACTCGATACGCGGCGTTTGTACATGCATAAGGACGCGTACGGGGGAATGAAAATCGGATATCCGGAGGAATCGGTTTACATCGACGGGCATGATTCTCCAATCGCAGCTCGCGATCTCGCTATTCAGATCGCTGAACAACGCGCCGCAGGCGGAACGGTAACCTACCCCACAACTAAGGATGGGATGGGCAATGCAAAATGGGAAATCCAGGACGCAACGGTTTCAAGCAATCCTGCTCACATTTTGCAGTTCCCCAAAGATCTCGATGATGAGATCCGCATCGGCATGGAGATTCCCGACGATGTGATCAGCTCGGACGGTGTAGGCGGCTGGGCAGGAAAGCGGGTAACACTCGCGGCCTTTTATTCCGGCTTAGATTCGTGGGTCACGCAGATATTCCGTGATCTACGACTCACCTTAGAACCGCTCGTGATGCTTAACTGGGGCAAGGCACTGGACTTCGATCTTTGCTTCAAGCCATTGGAATTGGTGGCGATGGAACAGCAATCGGGAGCGGGTGGATTCCAGCCAGGTCAACCACAGCCACAACAGCCAGGCCAACCCGGGAATGCTCCTATTCAAATTCCCTCTCGATTGATGAGTACGGTTCGCGTTGACGAACAGGACATCGATCCGAATCTATCTGCGGAGGCGATCGCGGAGATTCTGCAAAGCATCTTCGGTGATGATGCGGAGGCGATGTTTGAGAAGGCCTATGCGAAACCGGTCAAGCGGATGGGCACTTGGAACGCGATCGATCACCCTCGTGGGCCAGATGGTCGATTCATCGAAAAGAACAGCCCCCAAGCGGTTGCGGCTGCTAAGGACAAGATCCAAACCGCCCTGCAGGGAGAGCGAACCGAATCAGCACTGAGGGAGATTTCATCGCACCTTTCGATTCTAACAACCAAGCAGCTGCGAGAGCTCCAGCGAGAGAACAATATCAAAGCCGGAGGGGCCAAGCCGTCTCTTGTGGCCAAGATTGCCGAGCGATTGCATGGAAAGCCAGTCGAATCCAAGAAACGCGATGATGCGACTCCCAAGAATCCCGACAACCAAGACGTCTACACGGTTCCGGTTGACAGCCTGAAGGTCGATCCCAAACGATTCCAGTACAAGGTAAAGGGCGTTGACGATACGGGTGTAACGGCTGAGCTCAAGGGAGTAGGCAAATGGAATCCCGAACTAGCAGGTGCTCTTCTCGTTTGGCGAGATCCCGAAACCGGACAGGATTTCGTAGTAAACGGTCACCACCGACACGAACTCGCGACGCGCCTAAACGCAGGCCAGATCAACGTTCGCTACATCCAGGCGGAATCTGCTCAGGAGGCACGCGCTCGAGGAGCCTTGGCAAATATCGCCGAGGGGCGTGGCTCTGCAATTGATGCGGCCAAGTATCTACGAGACTCAGGAAAAGACCTCGAGCACCTGAAGGAAGCCGGGATTTCGATGACCGGCAAGGTGGCAGCCGATGCGGCCATTTTGAAAGATCTGGCGGACAAGCCATTCCAGTTGGTCACCGAGGGGCGGCTCGACGAAGATAAAGCGATCGCTGTTGCGCGTCACTTAAAGGATCCGGAGTTCCAGCAAAAGCTTTTCAAAAAGCTGGAGGATCGGGAATCGAACGATCAACGCGAGTGGACCAATCGCGAGATCGAAACCGCTGCTCGCAAGATGGCTTCTGCAGGATCGGTAACGCAGACAGGATTCGATCTGTTCGGAGCCTTTGAGGAAGAGCAATCCACGTTTGATCAGGAGGTAGAGCTCGAGGCTCACGTTTCTCGATTGCTGCAACAGGAGGCGAACGATTACCGGGCGGTCGCCAACAAACGACGCGCAGAGCGGGTTACCGATGCAGGGAACGTTCTTGCAGTCGACGAGAACGCGAGACGAGCCGATGCGGCGGAAAGTGCAGTATCAGATTTCGACCGTCAGTCGAGGATCCGTGGTTCCGTCAGCGAGGCGATTCAATCCCAAGCGGCGGCTCTTGCATCCGCCAAAACAAAGAAAGAACGGGACGCGATCAAGGAACAAACTCTTGGGGCGGTTCGGGCTTCTCTAGGGGTACAAAAGACCGGCGATCGAAACCTGGAGTCCGGATTAGTTTGGCAGGGGGACAAATGGAGCCGAGACGATCGAACGGGCGAGTTCGTGGAAAAAGCCACAATACGGAACGCTCAACGCAATTGGCCAGAACACAAAAAGGCTTACCTCAAGAACTATGGTCGAATTGGAAACGATGGGAAACTCGAGGGTGTTGTCTTAAACACGGACGACTGGAGAACGCAATTCCCTCAGTACCGTGGAACAAACGCCCATGAGGTTCACGAAGCGAGCGCGGAACTAAACAACCGACTCTACAAAGAGGCTTTGAAGGAGACCAAAGGCAAAGGCAATGGTCGCATGTTGATCTTGGCTGGCGGTGGTGGATCCGGAAAGGGAACGGCGACCAAGAACCACTTCGACGTTAAGGAGTACCCTCTCGTTCTCGATCAGGCTTCCGCAAGCTATCCAAAACTCGAAAAGAAGCTCGACGAGGCAATATCCTCCGGCTTCACTCCACAACATGTGTTCATTGATCGCGGAGTCTCGGGTGCAATGGGTGGTGTGATTGGGAGGGCGATGAACGCATTGAAACGCGGGGATATGCCGAGAACGGTTCCCCTATCGATTGCAATGGAAGCGAACATCGAATCAAGAAAAGCAACTTTAGAATTGTTGAAAAGAAGAAAGGATATTGACACATCGGTAATCGATAATACAAGTGATAGAGGCGAGACACGACTGATCAAAGATAGAGATGAAGCGATCAAGTATCTTGAAGCTCGCATTGAAGAAGAGGATCGCAAATTAGGCGAATTCAAGACCACAATGGAGCTCGATCTGGCCAATAAGCTTAGGTCTGGTGAAATACCGGATGATGTAGCGATTGGGCTCATGGGGCAACAATGGGTCGATAAAACAAAGGGCACAAGCGATGGAACTTAAACTTGCGGACAGCAACCGTTTTCCACTCACAACTCAAGTCGGGCTTTCTGAAGAGGATCAAGCTCTGATTGATTCAATCAATCTCGATCAACTACGCGAGATGATCGAACTCGAAGAACCGATGACCGAGCGTCAAAAAGGGCGTTTGGCAGAGCTTGAGGAAAAACATGCGCTAAGAATGGAGGCAGCAAAAAAAGCTGGCGTTCGATTTACGGGCGATCCTGCGCCGGAAGTTAAAGAGGAGGAGATTGAACAAGAGGAAGCTCCCGAGGAAACAAAACCACAGGAGGAGGTCTACCGTGGTGATCCGCAATTCCGATTAACGGACGAACAAGCGGCCAGGGTAGCCAAGGGGCACCGTGAAATGATGGCGATGCCAAATAAACCTCCGATCGATTTGACAAAGGATGATTAATGGTCGCACTCTCGGAATCGCTCCTACAGCAATCGCTGTTTGAGGCTCAATCGCTTTACGCGTTAGTCCAGAACGACATAGCCTCAACGCTCACTAAGTCCAGCATTTTGATGCCAAATGCGGTTCCGACGTTGATTCAACGGGCTGTTGATGCCTATCGCCCCATGTTGATGTCCCATTTGGCGGCTTCTAAGCTTTCGAGCTGGATTCTTGGCGTAGACCAGGTTGCAAAGCAATTTCCGGATTGGCTGCTTCGAGAGTTCTCTACGGGCATTCGATCCGATCGCAACCCGCCCAATTGGTTTCAGGATGAAAACCAGGATTCCCCAGAGCCGGAACCAAGGTTTTCCATCATTCTCAATGCGATGGAGAGGCTTTCGGAACGGAATATCATTTCCCGTGAACAATGGGATCGTGCAACCGATGTTGCTCAACAAAACGCGTTCATGATCACGGGGGAAATTACCCTCGATACGATTGAGAAAGTACGAGATGAGTTGATTCAGGATCTCTCAACAGGTACTTCACTCGATGGCTTCAGAAATCGGGTCGGAGAAATCCTAGGGAAATCAGGCCTAGGCGATGCTCGAATTGAAACAGTCTACCGAACCAACGTTCAAGCGGCCTTTCGAGACGGCAGAGAGACCATTGCTCGCGATCCGCTCGTGATGGAGGCCTTCCCCTATCAAGCTTATCTAGCGATTCACGACGCGAGAGTTCGCAGCAATCACTTAGCTTTAGAATCGCTCGGATTAAGCGGAACGAACATCTACCGCAGAGACGATCCGTTTTGGGACTACTGGACGCCCCCAAACGGTTACAACTGCCGATGCGGCGTTCAACTCATGACAGTGGAGCAAGCGGCGGCGGCTGGCGTACGAGAGGCGATTGCGTGGCTCGAGTCGGGCAGGCCTCCCGAAAGGCCAGAGCATCGACTCAATTACATTCCATTCGAGCCAGAACCCGGGTTTGGTTTCCGTGGTCGCTACGGGGCAATGGTGGCGTAATGGCAGACATGATTTCCTACACATGGGAGATTTTGGAACATCGATCGTTGAACCCCGACGATTTTCGAGGAGCCCGAACCTTCATCGAGACCGAACGAGGCACCTATCCAGGGAAAGCCGTGTTACTGTTCCGTGACGAGATCGCATCGGAAATCATGGGGGATGAAGGACCATTAACGATCACGGTCAGGAAATGGGTCTTCTCGGATGACGAATGGACCGAAGAAGATTCATACGAGTTCAAAGACTACTATCCCGTCCACTCCCGAGTTCCCGACGGCATGGATCACACAGTTGTCGAGGTGACGCTAAAGGATGCCCGAAAGCTGCTCTCAGACGTCATGGTCCAGAGGCGGTTCAACGTTATCATCGAAGTGCTCGATGAGGATTCGGACGATTTTATTTTCGAGGAGTCGACCACGAACGGCGGTTCTCCCTGGACGCTCGGTGAGATCTTCGAAGAGCTATTCGCATTATCTCCAGACGCTCCAACAGTCTCAATAACCGATAGCTCGATCCCCACAAACATCGTCTTCCAAAACGAGAGTCTCGCGAGTGCGATTGAAAAGCTGCTCGCCTTAAAAGGGCTGGCCTATGTCTACGAGCTGGGAACCGGTACAGCTACGACGGCAAACCTGCAATCGGCTGGCAGTCGGAGCGGAATTGATACCGCGATCGCAGACAAGCGGCTCAAGTGGGATTTCTCTCCCGAGATCGAACAGCCCCTGGAGGTGGAGCTGCTGAAGTGGGATGCGAAAGAGCAAACCTCACCGATCACGCAATTGGCATGGGATGAGCATTCGACCGCGGCAGGACAGCCGAAAAAAGTTGTCATTCAGCATTTCCATCCCAAGATCGCCGGTTTGGTTCCTCTCGCTCAGGCATGGTACGCGGTACTCGAATCGCCGCTGGATCAGATCTTTCAAGGGATAGTCGAGCAAGAAATCACGGCAGGCTTAACGCATGCTAGGTTTTGGTACGAGAACGGAGAAACATCGACCCGATTCCAGAACAAGCTACAGAAAGAGATCCCGTGGCCAACTCCACCCGTATCAGTCTACTTGGGCGGCGACAGCGGATCCGTAACCGGAATAGCTACAGGAGTTGGAACAGAGACTAATCTACCATTAGTCGGATTGAAATATGCGGACGTGTTTGTAATTGAATCATCCGATCCTAGCTTGGTTGGAGAAAGCATTAGAATCCATGATCGAAAAGGGTGTATTTTTGATATCGATGTAACTGGATTTACGGTATGGGCGCACAAGCTTTGGGCCAGGACGATGGATCTATCGAAAGACTGCAATGAACTGGTTCAATACTGGTCAGCGGACGATCGATGCTGTGAGCCCGATACTGCTATCTACAGGGATTGCGTCTGATGGCTACTAGACGGTGTTGCTGCGGTGGTTGCGAAATCGGTCGAGACGAATTCAATCGAGCCGATGCTCCTACTCTTGGCGCGAAGTGGGAGGACTATGACAACGCATGGACAATTGACAATCAAACCGCATTATCCGTGGCGGACGGCGTAGCTAGATTCGTGATTACCCACCCGGTACCCGATGAGTCGATGGTTGTCTACTGCGAGACCGTAAACGAAGTAGAAAACAGCGGCGTCGCCTATCGCGTCCTGGTCAATCTAAAGGACGGAGGCAACTATCATTTTGCCGAGTTTATCCGGCTTGGAGCGAATAATTCGATCCTGTCGATCGGCCGAGTTTCAGGCGGAGTCGAAACAGTCTATCAGTCAGAACCGATCGTAGGCCTTACAAACACCTCACGGAAGATTGTTGTCAAATTTGCTGCGAAAGAGATGTGTGCCACGGTAACGAATTGCGTCCTTTCCATTGTTACCGATGATCCCGATGTGATTAACGGAGGCTACTGGAGCGGCATAGAAAGCACAAATGACGACTCGATCACGATGGACAATTTTGTTTTCGAACAGCATCGATCGACAAAGGAAGAGTGCGACAGTTGCCTCTGCAAATGCGAGGGTAACTACATACCACCCGTATTGAACGCATCCCTTACCGGCACCGGTCGAATGTCTGGATTGTCAGCAGATATTGAGCTACGGTGGAATCGAGTCAATGGAAGGTGGGAATCTGGTACAGAGTTTCACTGCAACACAACTTGGCAGCTGATTTTCAATTGTCCATCTGATGAGGAAGACGGCGGAACAGCGAGTTTAGTGATTCAGCTCGGATGTACCAATTCGGATGGGTTAGGAATCTCTGCGCGGGTTCCAAGCAGTCACTCATGCAGCTCGACAACCTGGACATTTGGAGCGTACTATGTGTCTAGCTTAGACTTTGCGTGTGGCTGTGGATTTGATTTCACGAATGACGGAACCTACACGATAATTATCTCACCGATATGACAAACTGTTCATGCGATCTTGCTGGTTTCTGTGAACGGCATCAGATCAACAAGACACCGCGGTTAGTTGCGGCCTGCAAGGCGAACGAAGTTCTTTTTGCCGAATGGGAAGCAGGGCGTGGTCCAGGGCAGAATCAGGTTGTTGATGAAGAGTCACGACTTCAGATTATCGCCAAGCGAGACAAATTGCGAGCCATTGGCAGGCAGCTTTGGCGAGAGTTGTTCTTGGAGGTCAGGACGCGGCAGGATTTGTGTCGTTGGTCAAGGCGGATCCCACGTTATGGTTGCGACTGCAAAGACTTCTACGAGTCGTTTTTAGCAGCGAATCCTCCCAGCGATCCGGTTTCGTTCGAGTGGAAGCATGCCTTAAAATCGGCCGTCAACGCCAAGCTAGGGCACGTCGATTTGACCCTCGAGGAAGCCCGAGTCTTTTGGCTTGGTAGTAGTGGTAGTAGTCGATGGTAGTAGTTGCGTGGATTTGGCATTGACTGGAACGAATTCCGGTAGTAGTTTAACGTGATCAGTTGCGAAAAACCCTGCAAAATCATGCTTTTTGATCCGCCTGATAAACGAAACACCACTATCTTCGGAACCGAGGGTTATAGGTTCGAATCCTATCGGGTGTACTCGTCTCATACTGCGAACTTTAGGCTACCCGCCAGCTCGTAGAGTGAGGGATTTTCTTTCGCAACGCATTGCTAGCTGAAACAACCCGTATTTTTGGTTTTTTGGGTCCAGCTTGTCGCGTTCTCGTGTTTCTTACCGCGAGCAGATTTTCCGAATATTGCTTCCAACCCACCGAACCCGACCCCAAACTAGCCGACCGCTGGGTTAGCAGCTGGGGCAAAGTGGAGATTTCAGTTAAATAACAAGGCCTGGAAACTGCCCGTTGGCTTGACCTCGCTTGTTGTTCCTCCAGAGTTTCGAAGTCGGACGTACTATTCGTGCGTTTGATCACGTAGGATGGCGATCAGTACTGTAAACGATAGTATTCGTGTCGAGTGCGATCTTTGCATTTACTCGTCAGCGCTTTGAATAGCTTCGTCGATAGCGGCCTCAATCTCGCCAGGCGCCAAATCTTGCTGCTTCGCACACTGATGGGCTTGGGGTCGTAGAAGGCTGTATGCCGTCGGTAATTATGCCTAACGGGATGCGCAAGATTCGTAAATCCCAGCTTGTACAATGGCTTGAGGTGACAAGGTTTGGGGAAGGCGATGGATCGCTGGAAAAGGCATTGGAGTTGGTGGAATCGTAAAGGAAATAGCGACTAGCCATCGCTTAGAGCTTTTTCCGTAGTAGCGACGAGAAAGCGATTCAATGCCTCTGTGCTTGTGATCCACTGCCTGCCCAATTTTACGCCTTCCAAGCAAACTCCCTGCCTGCCTCTCATAATCCAACGACAAAGTGTTGCTTTGTCGGGTCTGAGGCCAGTTGCTTGTGACAGTAAATCTTGA
Source organism: Brakhagea baltica (assembly GCF_052161605.1). Taxonomy (NCBI): domain Bacteria; kingdom Pseudomonadati; phylum Planctomycetota; class Planctomycetia; order Pirellulales; family Pirellulaceae; genus Brakhagea; species Brakhagea baltica. The sequence goes on from NZ_CP197409.1 coordinate 5,334,991, forward strand.
GCCTGTTTCAATGTTACAACTGATTCCGACAATACGTTCATGACGGATTGCTCCGCTGTCTGTCTTGCACTCCTCTTGGCCATGCTAGCCTCCACGTATGTTATTTCAACTCACTTAGCCACTGCTCGATCACGTCGATCGACTCTTTCGGTGGGTACGTAGTACCGGCGAGCCATCGCTAAACAGTTTCTTGAATTACGCCACACAGTTCGGGCGATGCAAGCCCTCGAGCGGTAGTTAGTTCCGGCGGCGTAATTTCGATCAACCGTCTCGACCGCTTCGTTCGCTTTCTTGTACAGCTTGTTCCAGCGAGAGTCTGCTTCCCTACGTGTTTCGATCATAACCTAGTTCATCTTTCGATGGCTAGAAAAGGGTAACCAATAGTCCTGATTACCACATTGAATTCGACTGATTCGTCTGGGTTTGGAATGCTTTCATTAAGTGCCTATCCCATTTGGAATCGGGGTTTGCTAGACTAACCAGTCGTCGATTTGCAAGCAAACCGATTTGGATAAGTTCCTAATGAAAGCCGCCAAGCCCGTCCCAATTCCCGCACGTAAAAAAACGCGATAGGCTCAGGTATTTCGTCGATGCCGAGAAAGACACGCCATGGATAAAAAAATCTCACCGAAGCGGATATCCGCACCAAGTTCGTGACACCAGCACTAACTGGACCGAACGGCGACAAGTGGAATCTACTCACCCAAATTCGCGAAGAAGTCTACTTCACGAAAGGTCGCGTCATTGTACGCGGCAAAACAGTCAAACGTGGCGAGGCGAAAAAGGCCGACTACATCCTATCCTACAAACCAAATCTCCCGCTCACAGTCGTCGAAACGAAAGACAATAACCACGCCGTCGGTGCAGGCATGCAGCAAGCCCTGGAGTATGCCGAGATCCTCGATATACCCTTCGCGTATAGCTCCAATGGAGACGCATTTCTCGAGCATGATCGTACCGTGACTACCGGCACCGTCACTCGCGAGATTCCGCTCGATCAATTCCCATCGCCTGAGGAACTCCGGTCTCGCTACTGCGCCGCCAAAGGCTGGACCGCAAACCAACAGAAAGTCACCACCCAAGACTACTATGACGATGGGTCACGCAAATCACCACGTTACTATCAACTCATCGCTATCAACCGCACCGTCGATGCCATTGCTCGCGGTGAGAATCGTATCCTGCTCGTGATGGCCACAGGTACAGGCAAGACCTACACCGCTTTTCAGATCATCTGGCGTTTGTGGAAGTCGGGGGCCAAGAAACGCATTCTCTTCCTGGTCGATCGCAACATCTTGGCCGACCAAACCAAGACCAATGACTTCAAGCCCTTCGGCCAAGCCATGACGAAGATCACGCACCGAACCGTCGACAAGGCCTTTGAGATCTACCTTTGTCTCTACCAAGCTGTCACCGGTACGGAAGAAGAACAAAACATCTACAAGCAATTCTCCCCTGACTTCTTCGATCTGGTGGTTGTCGATGAATGTCACCGTTGCAGCGCAGCCGACGACGCGGCTTGGCGTAAAGCCCTGGAGTACTTCTCGTCAGCAACGCAAATCGGGCTGACGGCAACACCTAAGGAAACGAAAGAGATCTCCAACATCGAGTACTTTGGTGACCCGATTTATACATACTCGCTACGTCAAGGTATATCCGACGGGTTTCTAGCTCCCTACAAAGTCGTTCGCATCGGCATCGACCGAGATCTCGACGGTTGGAGACCTGAAGTGGGGCAGACCGATAAACATGGTCAGATCATCGAGGACCGGGAAAAAGAAATGGCGGTCATTCAAGACAACTATCGATCGCCACTCCCCAAACAGCTTCGATGGTCCAATTGGGCCGTCGATGATGAAGGAATCACCGGGGAATCGCTCCTCGACTTTGTCAACAATAGCCTCCTCCCCAAACTAAAGTCCCTCAACGGAGGGAGTGACAAAATTGGAGGGCTCATTCGTATGGCATTTGACGATGCCAACAATTACATGAAGAACGGTACGTTGATGCGTCAAGTCATCAACAAGATCAACTGCATCGATTTCAACGTTTCCAATGACCGCCAGATTTTCGGCGATATCTACGAGAAGCTACTCAAAGACCTCCAGTCCGCGGGCAATGCAGGGGAGTTCTACACGCCACGCGCTCCGACCGAGTTTATTATCGACCGACTCAATCCACGGCTCGGTGAAAGCTTTTTGGATCCTGCCACGGGGACCGGTGGCTTTATCACTGCACTGATCCGCCATCTTCGTAAGCAGGCTAAAACCGAGGCCGACGAGCGAACCATTCAGAGTTGCTTCGCAGGGATCGAAAAGAAACACTTGCCACACATTCTGTGCCTCACCAATCTTCTTTTGCACGGCATTGATGTCCCGTCCAACGTGCGCCACGACAATACACTGGCCCGCCCTTTGCGCGACTGGGGGCCGAAAGAACGAGTGGACATCGTCGCCACCAACCCGCCCTTCGGTGGCATGGAGGAGGACGGCATCGAGTCCAACTTCCCCGCCGAGTTCCGCACCCGCGAAACCGCAGATCTTTTCCTGGTACTGATCATGAAGATCCTCAAGCCCGGCGGTCGCGCCGGACTTGTTTTGCCCGACGGCACTCTCTTCGGCGAAGGAGTCAAGACTCGCATCAAGGAAGCCCTCCTCACCGAATGCAATCTTCACACCATCGTCCGTCTACCCAACGGCGTATTCAATCCCTACACCGGTATCCGCACCAGTCTCCTGTTCTTTACCAAGGGTACACCTACGAAAGAGGTCTGGTACTACGAGCATCCGTATCCACCTGGGGCCAAGAGCTATAACAAAAGCAAACCGATCCGTATTGAAGAGTTCGAAGCTGAGCGTACATGGTGGGGCAAAGAGAAAGATGGCTTCAAAGCCCGCGTGGAGAACGAGCAGGCTTGGCGAGTCTCCATCGACACGATCAAAGCTGGTAACTTCAATCTCGATCTCAAGAACCCGCACAGTTCCGATACTGGCCCCGGAGATGTGGATCAACTCCTGCCCGAGTATGAAAAGCTGCTAGTGCAGATTGCCGAGACCCGTGTGAAGTTGAAGGCACAGCTCATGGAGGCGCTTTCTCGATGAAAAAGAAAGCTGCACTCCCCAAGAAAGCCACTCGCTCAAAGCGAATCGCGGTCGCCAAGACCGAGCCATCCTTTTCTGATATCTCACCGCTTATTGCGGAGGTTCGCGACCTCATCCAGTTCGCACGTCGTGGTGTGGCGTCCGTCGTCGATACTTTTCAAGTACTCACGAACTTCGAGATCGGTCGTCGCATCGTGGTACACGAACAGAAGGGCAACAAGCGGGCGGCCTATGGTACGGCACTGCTGAAAGAGCTGTCGGCGCGATTGACGGAGGAATTTGGCGCGGGGTTTTCCGAGAGAAATCTGCGAGGCTTCCGTTTGTTTTATCAAACGTACCAGGACCGCCTGCCGGAGATTTGGCAGACAGTGTCTGCCAAATCACAAAAGATTACAATTTGGCAGACGGTGTCTGCCAAATTGCCACCAACTAAAAAACAACAGACTGCGCCTGACGGATTAGCTTCCATCGAAATTGCCCAGCCGGCTTCTGGACAATTCAACAATCCTTTCACACTCAGTTGGTCCCATTACGTCGAACTGCTCGGTATAAAAGACCCAGATGAACGCAGCTTTTACGAAATTGAGTCGGCAAACTCGGGCTGGAACGTACGCGAGCTAAAACGCCAAAAAGCTTCCGGACTTTACCAGCGCCTCGCCCTTAGTCGTGACAAGGCGGGCATTCGCAAACTGGCCACAGAAGGTCAGATCATTGCAAGGCCCCAAGATCTATTAAAGAATCCCTTAGTTTTGGAATTTCTCGGTCTCGACGATCGGACAGGCTACACCGAATCTGATCTCGAATCCGCCATCATCAACCATCTAGAACGATTCCTTTTGGAGTTAGGCAAGGGGTTCCTCTTTGAGGCACGCCAGAAGCGATTCACGTTTGATGGCGATCACTACTTCCTCGACCTCGTCTTCTACAACCGTCTCTTAAGATGTTATGTCATCATTGACTTGAAGCTCGACAAGCTCACCCATCAAGATCTCGGGCAGATGCAGATGTATGTGAACTATTACGATCGCCACGTGAAGCTGCCGGAGGAAAACGCCACCATTGGCTTGCTGCTGTGCCGCGAGAAAAACGCTGCCGTGGTTGAACTTACCCTGCCCAAAGACGCCAACATCCACGCCAACGAATACCAGTTGTATCTCCCTGCGAAGGAGTTGCTCAAGGCCAAGCTTCTTGAATGGCTCAGCGAGGAAGAAGCCAGAGTATGAAGCTGGAAACCTTTTTCGAAAAATTCGACCAGTTCGCTGACGCGCCAGATGCAGTGGCGAAGATGCGCGAGCTGGTGCTGCAGCTCGCTGTGCAAGGTAAGCTCGTACCACAAGATAGTTCGGATGGCTCGGCTGAACTACTGCTTATGAGCGCCGCTCAGCAAGCACAGAACTTTCCAATCGCGACGAAATATCAGCTTCTAGCAAAAGAGACGGAAAGACATTTGGCCCGTTGTGAGTTACAGTCATTACCACTTGGATGGGTTTGGACTTGTAGCGTCATGATTGGCGATACGTCGCCGCGCGTAGACGTGGACGATGATGCGTTTGTCGCATTCGCACCAATGAATCTTCTTCCGACAGACTACCGCTCGACCTTCGAGCCAGAAGTTCGTCCGTGGCGCGATATCAAAAAAGGCTACACTCATTTTGCTGACGGCGATGTTGGCTTCGCAAAGATCACACCTTGCTTCCAGAACGGGTGTGACCGGCTCATCGTTGCTTAGTCGGTAGTGAGTCGCGATTTGCTAGCACAAGATATTGTGGCATCATTTCCGGCGACAACCAATTGGTTTCGTTTTCAGTATTGAGAGAGATAATAAGGGTAACGGCGAGCTTTTTCGTCGGTTCTCAATCACGGAGTCAAATCATGAACGAATCGTTGGATTTCCAGAATGTAGATTGTATTGTCGCACAGCTTAAAGAGCTGGCTAACACAGCTTTTCGTACGGGGCAAGCGATCGACCAAACGGAGCTTGATTTACACAAGCGACTAATGGCTCTCGGACATGCATTGATTGGAACAATCATCGAGCAAGCAGGCCAGGGAGATGTTGGACCTACCATCGAGAAGAAAGGGCGAGTCTATAATCGAATGCCCAAACGGACTCGGAGGTATCGCTCCATCTTTGGCGATTTCAGAATCGAACGCTACGTCTATGGAACAACACCCGATCAAGCGATCCAAGCCATTCCTTTGGACGAGCATTTAGGGCTCCCGCAGAATGATTATTCCTTGGTCTTCGAGTCGTGGGTCGGAACTCATGCGACCGAATCTTCCTTCCATAAAGCGGTTGGGTTACTGGAACGAATCACGTCACTCCACGTCCCAGTCGACAGCGCCGAACGGATCGGAAGCCGATTGGGAAAATCAGCGGCCTTGGTACTCGATAATCCGCCATCGATCGATCGAGCTACCGAGGCAGAACTCTTGGTCCAAACCAGTGACAACAAAGGCATCCCGATGGTACGCAAGCAAACGGAAAAAACACCTGTGGGTGCTTCTGTCGAACGCATGGGCCCCAAGCCGGGGCAGAAACAAATGGCGTGCATGGCCGGAGTGTATACCGTAGATCGCGATGTTCGAACGGCTACAGAAATCATTGATGCTTTATTCCATGAGCCTGAGTCAGGCGAGACAAGTAGATCAGAAGCTAAGCCGAAGAATCCTCGGTACTTTGGGGCGTTGACCAAGCATGATTCTAACGGAAACGTGATCGGTAAGTCCGCTGAAGAGCAAGCTCAGCAATGGCTAACTGCCAATACGCTCCGACGCCACCGAGAGGGTCAAGAGATTTTGGTTATGCACGACGGGCAACCATCACTTTGGAACTTAGCGCATGAGTACCAGGAGGGATGGAACACGATTGAAATACTGGACCTGATGCATGTACTTCCGCGAATCTGGGCAGCCGCGAAGATCATCCAACCAGATTCGCAAAGCTCGTATGTTCGCGAACAGCTGCTGCTACTGCTTAAGGGAACCGAAGGTCTAATGATCATAGGAATCAAGACTGCGATGAGACGCAAGGGCATAAAAAAAGCACAACGCGAAGAGCTTGGCAAGATCGTGAAGTATTTGGAAAACAACCGCTCACGAATCAAGTACGGTGAGTATTTGGCAAAAGGCTATCCGATATGCACTGGGTATATTGAAGGAGCCTGTCGGCATGTGCCCAAGGATCGAATGGAAAAGAGTGGGATGAGATGGAAGGAAAAAGGAGCCCAGACCATGCTGAACCTTCGCTGCATCGAAGCGAGTGAGCTTTGGGATGTCTTAGCCACAACGCACCGAACGGTAAACCTCTCGATCTACGGTAAGAAACGAGTGAACTATAGCGATCAGTTCTTGGCAATGGCGTCGTAACTAACAGAACAACCGGTCACACCCTTCCAGAACGGTAAAGGTTGTGTTTTTAACAACCTTCCCGGGGGTGTAGGTTCAGGCACTACTGAATTACATATTCTTCGCCCATTTAAAGATGTCGTGCTACCACTCTACGCACTGCTATTCTACAAGTCGCCAGAATTCGTCGCCGGAGGTGTGGCGAGCTTTTCTGGTACGGCGGGGCAACAGCGAGTTTCCAATGACTACTTCCGGTTTGCCCCCATTCCCCTTCCGCCACTCGCTGAGCAGAAGCGGATAGTGGCGAAGGTGGATGAGTTGATGGCGTTGTGTGATAGGCTGGAGGCGCAGCAGCGGGAAAGGGAGGAGCAGGCCAGCAAGCTTGCCCGCGCGTCGCTGGCCCGCTTTGCCGAGTCACCTACCCCAGAGAATCTCGAATACCTTTTTCACAAGTCCTACACCATCCCCCCCGCCGACCTCCGCAAATCCATCCTCACCCTCGCCGTCCAAGGCAAACTCGTCCCCCAAGAAGCCAACGACGAACCAGCAGAGGAATTGCTCGCTCGCCTTGAACAAACGAGGATGAGTATTGCAAAGAACGACAGGGTTCGTCCTCCGAAGAATGTTGCGCCTCTCACTACAGAAGATTTCCCATTCGAAATCCCGGACACTTGGAAGTGGAGCAGACTTGGCCATCTCGCACTCGTAATCGATTACGGAACATCGCAGAAGGCAGATAACGATTCTTCTAAAGTTCCGGTTTATCGCATGGGTAAAATTGTCGGTGGCCGTGTGATCGATGAGAACATGAAATACGTTGATTCAGGTATCGACGACCTTCCTGCCCTCTACCTCAAGACATTTGACATTCTCTTCAACCGCACGAACAGTTATGAGCTTGTTGGCAAATCTGGCATCTATACAGGTCCGGACCATACATCTACTTTCGCCTCCTACCTCATTCGCATTCGGCTACCAGGATCGTTCCTGTTTCCACCGTTCTTCAGCGTTGCGATGAACGCGTCTTACTACAGGCAGACGCAAATCGAGCCGGAAGTTGTACAGCAGTGCGGTCAAGCGAACTTCAATGGAACGAAGCTTGCCGCCACGGTCGTCCCTCTCCCTCCCCTCGCCGAGCAACGGCGGATTGTGGCGAAAGTGGAGCAACTGATGGCTTTGGTTGATGAGTTAGAACAACAACTCGCCGCCTCCCGCGCCACCGCCGCGAACCTTCTCGCCGCTCTCGTCGCTGAACTGACCGGTGCACCTAACCATGGCAAAGTTTCCGTCCCCGCCGCCACTACCACGGGGCGCCGCGGCAGACCAGCCAAAACATAAATCCGATACTCCGCTATGCCTCTCTACGAACTGACCTCCGATGCCTTCCGGCCCAGCGTCGCAGATATCCCGATTTGATCAGCACGATTGAGAAGAGACTTGAAGAATCCTAACACACCATAAATGAAGCTGAGACTCGAGCGGAATCCATCTATCCAGCCCATAAAAGAGGCGGGCTTGAGGGGTGGTTAGTAAATCTGTAGATCCGGCCATGGCAATTGGTTGCATGTTTCGAGGTGTTCGAGGGCCAGTGAGGGAGTGAGAGAACCCACGGATGGGGCTACGGATGGGTCTACCGAAGGGCTCGAATTTCCTTTGCCCTGGGAATTACTTGGTGATTTCTGTTTTTGTTCGTAACCTTCCGGGTGTGCTCGTCTTATCCTGCGAACTGATGGCTACACGCTAGTGCGCGAAGTGAGGTGGTTTCTTTTGCGACGCATTGAGCGCTGAAACGACCCGTGTTTTGGGCATTTTTAGTTTTTTGGCACTAGCGTGCCGCGTTCTCGCTTTTCTTACCGACGGCGGATTTTCCGAATGTTGCTTTCGTTGGAACGGTATTTTCTCCCCCGAACTATCTACGATTGAGGCGATAAAATAAAGGGGCTACCGGCTCAATTCGGTGGATGCTTACCAACGATGACCCAAAGCGAACGCACCTCAACCAATTACGGTCGATTCATGCGTAAAAGGTTGACCGTAGCGACACCTATCTCAGTCAACCCGACAATCACCGTACCATTCAAGGCAATTCCTAATTCTTGATTCGATGCAGCGTAGCGGCCGCACGAGCTTTGACGAGATTGAGTTCGTCAATTTGCGTTAGCAAAAGGTCGAGTTCCTTGGTTTCCTCGGCCGAGAGCTTGCTTTCGACATTCTTCGCCAGCAACTCGTCCAAACGTGATTGGCTCTTAGATGCCAACGCCATGTCGGCTAACGCCGTCAATCCCTCGGTGGTAACCATTAGGCTTACTTCATCTGGCATTTGGCATGCCTCCTATTTGCGAAAGTGGTTTCCTAATCATACGAATTTAGAGCAGCTAGCGGCCTCAATCTCGCCAGGTGCAAACTCTTGCTGCTTCGCATTCTGATGGGCTTTGAAGAGTAGCTCTTCAATCCTACTTCGAGCAACAGATTTTTCAGCTTCGTTCGGTTCGACACCCGGGCGATAAGCAAGAACGAAGATCCTTTGGTCAGGAGCCAGATCTCCTCCGACCAGTTCCTCAATAGCGTGACGCTGATTGGGAGTAATGTCGCTAACGGTTCGGTCAACGGATGTTTGAATGGATTGTGTCATGAGTTTTGCTCCTGAACCCAGTATAGCATCTATCGACATGACAGTCACTGTCATGGACTAAAGGAAGCCGCTGAGGCCTCGCTTGCCAGCCCCACGGCAACCAATTGACTGCCAACTGTTGCCGAAAACTTCGATGAGTTCGTTTTTCCCTGTAAGCCAATAGTACTTTTACGAAGCCTATTCCACATTTGCCGTTGCTTCGTCTAGTCGAGCGTTTTGCCGATAGGGCGGAGTTCGGCCTCTTTGATTGCATCTCAAAAATAAGCATTAGCCACTATGCGTTAGCCGACGGACAACGGCCGACAACCGAACGCTACCGCGTTACGGCTTGTTAAAGCAACAAGCCGTTTAGCTCAAAAGATCTTTGACAACGTTTCCATGTACATCCGTCAATCGAAAATCGCGTCCGGCGTGTCGATACGTTAGCCGCTCGTGATCGATGCCTAGGCAATGCAGTATGGTCGCTTGCAAGTCATGCGTATGAACGGGATTCTCCACAACGTGGAACCCGAGGTCGTCGGTCTTGCCGTATTGAAAACCGGCTTTGGTGCCGCCACCCGCCATCCACATCGTGTACGCCTGGGGATGGTGATCTCGTCCATTGGCACGCCCTAAAGATGCGTTCGATTCGATCATAGGAGTGCGACCAAACTCACCGCCCCATATAACTAACGTCGAATCGAGCATTCCGAGTCGCTTCAAGTCCTGAACTAAGGCTACGGTCGCTTGCTCGGTCGCTTTGAGGTTTCCTTTGTGATTGCCAACAACGTCGGAGTGTGCATCCCAGCCCTCATGATAGATGTTGATGAAGCGGACTCCGCGCTGGACCATGCGACGCGCCAACAAGCAAGCGCGCGCAAACGATGGCTTGTCAGGATCACAGCCGTACATGGCAATCGTCTCGGCGCTCTCTTCCTTTAAATCCATAAGGTTCGGTGCCGACGATTGCAATCGGAAAGCCATTTCATAGTTTGCAATGCGTGTCGATATCTCGGGATCGCCAATCAGCGCGAGTCGTTGTTTGTTGAGTTTGTTCACCACGTCGAGCGTTGCTAATTGTGCCTCGCTATCGATGCCATCCGGGTTCGCAACGTTGAGAATAGGATCGCCTTGGTTACGCAACCGAACCCCGGTGTATATCGTTGGCAAGAAACCACTCGACCAGTTGGCGGCTCCTCCGCTGATGCCTGCTCCGGTTGACATGACGACAAAGGCAGGTAAGTCCTCAGTCTCGGCTCCTAAGCCATAGAGTACCCAGCTCCCAAGACTGGGGCGGCCTGGTTGCGAAAAGCCCGTGTTGAAAAAGATTTGAGCCGGTGCATGATTGAACTGGTCTGTCTTGACCGACCGAACGACGCAAATGTCGTCCGCGATTTTAGGTAAATGCTCGAACACATTGGCAATCTCAAGTCCCGATTGCCCATGCTTGGCAAATTCGAAACGAGGACCCATCACGGCGGCATCCGGCCGAATGAAAGCGTAACGTTGCCCCATAATCACCGACTCGGGCAACGGCTTCCCCTCCAGTTTAGCCAAATCGGGTTTGTAATCGAAAAGATCGAGATGGCTCGGCGCACCGGCCATGAACAAATGAATGACTGCTTTCGCTTTTCCCGGAAAATGCGATTGCTTGGATGCCAGTGGATTGGATGCCAGCGGATTCGAAGAAATCTTGTCCGCTGCATTCGAACGCGCCATGCCACCAACCAGCAAGCTTCCCAATGCAGCTTTCCCTAGTCCAATGCCGCATTCATTCAAGAAGTGACGTCTGGCCACTTGAACTGCTGATGGATCGATTTTCATAAAGTTGTCCTGCTGAGGCGTTGGTGCAATTGATCTTGGATGGATATGTTTTTGTGAACGCAATTTACTTGGTAACTGCTTCGTCTAGATTCATGATGGCGCGAGCAACCAATGTCCAGGCGGCTCGCGCTATCGCTTCCTCTGCGGTCAAATTCTCAGTTGTGGAATCGGTTGCGATCTTGAGGGCTGGCAGCTGACCTTCTTTGCGTCGAGTGAATTGATTCGAGTAGTAGTCTTGCAATGCGTCTAGCTCATCCTTGGTGGCCGGCCGCACTAAAACTTTGCGAAAGAGTTCGGCGAGTTTTTCCTGGTCATCACCTTTGGCGTGGACGGTTGCTTTCCCAAGCTCACGCGCCGCTTGCATAAACGTGACGTCGTTGAGCAACGATAGGGCTTGCATGGGAGTATTCGTGATATCGCGACGAGCCACACAGGCCTCGCCACTCGGAGCATCAAAGGTAGCTGTGAGGGCAAAGGGAGATGTTCGTTTCGTGAATGTGTAGAGACTTCTTCGAAATCGATCTTCTCCCGAACTCACATTCCAAGCGAGCGATCCGTACGTTCCCTCGGTGGTTACGCTGGCCGGTTGTGGTGGGAATACACTCGGGCCACCCCGTTTCTTAGAAAGAAGTCCCGATACCGCGAGCGATTGATCACGAACGACTTCGGCATCAAGCCGAACACGTGGTCCTCGCGATAGCCAACGGTTGTCTGGGTCTTTTGCCAGCGATTCTGGGCGGATTTCGATGGATTGGCGATAGGCTTGACTCATCACGATTTGCTTGTGCAATTTCTTTAACGACCACCCCTGATCGATGAAATCCAATGCGAGATAGTCCAACAATTCAGGGTGAGTCGGCGAGTCTCCTTGATAGCCAAAGTCCTGAGATGTTCGCACCAGTCCGTATCCAAAGAATGCTTCCCAAGCGCGATTCACGGTGACACGAGCGGTGAGTGGATTCGATGGCGATACAAGCCACTTGGCAAACTCAAGTCGATTGGTTGGCTGATTGGACTTATCGTTCAGGACCAGTGGAGTGTGGGGTTGAACTTCATCTTCTGGTTGAAGAAACTCGCCACGATGGTGTCGATACGTAACGCGTGGGTTATCGCTAGGACGCTCTTGCATTACCAGAGTGCTCAAGGACGGGATAAGCGAATTGCGTAAGGCATCGATCTCTTTGCGAGCTTCCGCGAGTTCGGGAGTACGATCTAAAAAGGCTCTCATCACCAAGTTGCGATCGTCGGTCGTCCATTGATCCGCAGGACTCTTCAGCAACCTCGCAACCTCCATGGGAAGATCATTGGCCGAGCCAACAGGCTGCGTCGTGTAGGACCATCGAAACCTACCTATGCCTGGCGCGTACCAGCGTTCGAAAAGCATTGAGATCGAGATCGGACCAGCAGTATCCAATGGTTTCTCGAGTTTGAAGACAGCGACATGTCTGCGCCGCTGTCCGCCATCGATCGACCAGCCTGATTGCTTGTCGCCATCAATGCACTTGGCCGCAGTGTTTCCACCACTGGCATAAGAATGGCTGGCCTCGCTAATTTTTTGAACTTGATCCTTTTGGGATACCGTAACTTCGCTCAAGAAAAAATCGCCGATCGGTCCTTCGTAATAGACAGCCCCGGGACCGCCTTTTGGCAAGCGTTCATCGGGAATCGCTTCCAACTGCAAACCGGTAACACCTGCCGGTAGTGAATCAAAGTCGACGACGTATGTGTCGGACTTCGCGAAGTCACCTGTTGCCAGGATGGACTTGTCATCCAAGACCGTTAAGTGTGGGGTCGTCGCAGTGGCGCGTATAGGATTCGCAACTTCCCACGTGTTGACCTTGGATGAATGCTCTTGGATCCATTCGTCGAATCGCCTGGCCAAAAGCTCTTGGTGTCGAGTATCGACTGGTACATCGTTGTCGACTGGTTTGCCGATGGATAAACGGAATTTTCCGAGAACGTGCTTGCCGCCGTAGTTGTGATCGAGTCGGATGGTTAGCAGTTGTTCGCTATCTAGCACGAGAGGCGTTTCGAATTTCACCGTCAGCTTGCGATCGACGTTCCATTGTCCCTGTCCATGAATGGCCCAGCCAGTACTGGGCATGCCATCGATTGCGTGATTGGCCGGGAAACCAGACTGAGCAAAATCGGCGTTCGCTTCGGTTAGTTTGATAGGAGTATCACCAACTGATGCGGTTAGCCCCGTCAGAACGAAATTGCCGTGGTCGGTTAGGCCGGGTCCTTTGCTGGGCAACGCAGGGTCTGAGAGCGCCTCCAGTTGAAGACGATCGTAAGAGCCAGCAGGAACCTTGAGCGTTAGCGTAAACGAGTCTGTCGCCTTGGGAGGTGTTTGAGCGCGGACGACATTGTCTGCTTCAACGGCGATCGTTGTGCCTTGAGCCGATTGCGGATTCATCGCCTCGGGGACCAGCCAAATGGTCTCCATGGGGACTGGGAATCGATCAGCGAGTTTGGAGGTAAGCTCGTCGATCTTGCGCTCGACATCGGCTTTTACTGCGGAAGCGTTTTTATCGGAGATGGGCAGTTCGGGTTCATCGGCATTGTTGAGTAGGGCGAACATCCCAAAGTATTCATGATGAGAAATCGGATCGTATTTATGAGTGTGGCATTGGGCGCACCCTATGGTTAATCCCAGCCATACCGTTCCTGTGGTCGCAGTTCGGTCGACCATGGCATGGTAACGAAACTCGAGAGGATCGATTCCCCCCTCTTCGTTCAGCATGGTGTTTCGATGAAAGCCGGTTGCGATTTTTTGGTCTATTGTTGCGTTAGGGAGCATGTCACCTGCTAGTTGTTCGATCGTGAATTGATCGAAAGGCATATCATTTTGAAGTGCGTTGATCACCCAATCACGGTAGGGCCATATCGTTCTCACTTTGTCTTTTTCGTAACCGTTGGTATCTGCGTAGCGAGCCAAGTCTAACCATTTGCGAGCCCAACGTTCGCCGTAGTCATGAGATTGCAGCAGATCGTCTACGATTTTCTCGTAGGCAGCCTCGGTCGGGTTGGCCGCAAATTCATCCGCGACCTGCACGCTTGGGGGGAGTCCAACCAGGTCTAGGTAAACTCGGCGAATTTGTTCGTAGGGGGGGCCCGGTTGTTGTGGTGTCAAGCCTAGCTCGGTCAGTTTGCTAAATGCGAAGCGGTCAATTGCATTTCGATTCCAGAGTGTGTCGCGAACGATGGGTGGTTCGGTTCTCTTAGGCGACACAAAGGCCCAATGCATTTCATATTTTGCACCGCTGGAGATCCACTTTTTTAAAACCTCCTTTTGCGTCTCGGTCAAAGTCAGATTAGAGGAAGCAGGTGGCATGACCTCATCGGGGTCGTGTGATGCGATACGGCGAACCAATTCGCTTTTGTCAACAGAGCCGGGCACGATCGCAATCGCCCCCGAGTCCCCCTCGCCATAAGCTGACTCGGGATGGTCGAGTCGCAATCCACCATGTCTGGTTAACTCGTCCGGCCCGTGGCATTTGAAACAATACTGGGAAAGGATTGGTCGCACGTCATGCGAATAGCTGACCGAATCGTCTGCGGAGGCGATACCGGTTAACATTGCGAAGCTAAAGCCGATGATGATTCGATAGATTTGCATAGCTAGGGAAGACTTGCTGTAGGCACTCATTGGGTCGCTTGCGGAGAGCAACGTAAGGAAGGAAGTCGTGAGGCAAGGTAGCGCATTGTAAAATGCGGAGGCACTATTAAGTATAGTTTAGATTCGATTCGAAAAGAAAAGGATTTGAATAGCTTCGTCGATAGCGGCCTCATTCTCGGCAGGTGTCAAATCTTGCTGCCTCGCATTCTGATGGGCTTTGGCGAGTAGAACTTCAAAAGGGTGACGCTGAATGGGAGGTTAATGATTGATTCAAAGCGAGGAAACTAGCCGATTTCTAAAGAGTCGTGTTGCGGACCCCTGCGATCACGTTCCTCGTCTATTGCCAAACCAGTAGATGTGTTGTCGGTCGCACAGCCTGAGCCCGTGTTCGCGGCACCAGTTTGCAAGCCAGGAAGTTTGCAACAGCAACTCCTCCTGCGTGGTACCTCGCGGCATCATCAAGACGTTGGATCGCTCCCAGCCCTGTAGCTCCTCAAGATACTCCAAGACCTCTTCTGCATCGAGAATCGAGCCCACAACGAACTTGAGTTGGTAGTCACCTCGCTGGATGAGACGCTGGACGATCTCGGGCCGGTGGCGGCGCTTATCGTGATTTGCGATCCACTCCTCGCTCGCAAAACCAACCGGTGTGGAGTTGCTCAGCTTGGGGCTGATCGACCAAAGGTCGCAGGTTGCCTCCAGGTCGATGGTGCCAGCCGTCTCGATCGTGATATGCTTTCCGAGGGCTTTCAGCTCGGCAGTCAACTGGGCTACTTCCTCGAAAATGAGGGGTTCGCCACCGGTGAGGACCACATGCTTTGAGGGAAACTGGGAAACTTTTTCCACGATTTCGGCGACCGAGACATGATCTCCCTCTGGCTCCCAAGACGCGTAGCGGGTGTCGCAAAACCAACATCGCAGGTTGCAGCCGCTGGTCCGTACAAAAATGCTGGGGGTGCCGGTGAGTTTGCCCTCCCCTTGAACACTGTGGAAAATTTCTGAGACGCGGATCATGGGAGACTCCTTAAAAAGGTTCGATTTTGTGGAGCTTTGGTAAGGAGAATTCTGGAGGAACTGTCAATTAGAGCTGTTACGACTGCCGTGAGTTTAGCAGAATATCCCCATTGTTTACTAGCTAGGAGAAGTTGAAGAAGTGCCAGGAACCCCATTTCAAGATCAGTTGGAGTGTTTTGACAATTCATTCCCCGGACGCGATTATCACATCGAAATCGTGTGCCCCGAGTTTACCTCGATGTGCCCCAAAACCGGACAGCCAGATTTCGGCGTCCTGACGTTTCGCTACGTACCAGATCAAAAGTGTGTCGAGCTGAAAAGCTTGAAACTCTATCTGCAAAAGTTCCGGAACGAGGGAATCTTTTACGAAAACGTAACCAACCGCATTTTCGATGACTTCGTCGAGATCGTAAAGCCTCGTAGCGCCACCCTCGAGAGCCGTTGGGGAGCTCGTGGGGGCATCACCTCGGTGATCACCGTTTCCTACCAGAAATCGTAAGCGTAGTGCGAACCTTGCCATGACTAACACATCGATGCCTCCTATTTTGCTGAGCGGCTTTGCTGACGAAGCTGCCAACCAAAAGACCGCAGAGCAGCAGTTCTGCGCCTTTGCTGCGTTAGGACTAAAGTACTACACTTTGCGGTTCATTGACGCAGGCGAAGGTATTCAGAATGCCATGATGTTGTCAGATGCATCGATCGAACGAATACGATCGTTGCAATCGGAGTATGGATTGTCCGTTTCGTCGCTGGGGTCGCCGATCGGCAAGGTAAAACTACTCGATGTAGATGACGGTACTTCGAATCGTTATGTTCCTTTTGCCGAGTATCTCGAAAAGGACGTCAAGCGTGCTTGCGATTTGGCCAACCGTTTTGAAACGAAACTGGTACGTGGATTCTCGTTCTATCACCCCAAGGGTACCGACCCTGAATCCTATCTGCCTCAAGCGATTGATCAGCTTGGCGAGATCGCAAACGAATGCGATTCCCATGGCTTAACCTTTGGTCTCGAAGTAGAAGCAAACTTGATCGGTCAAACCGGAAAGTTACTGCAAAAGCTCCACAGTGGTGTCTCGCATCCCGCGATGCTACTTATTTTTGATGGGGCCAATCTGGTTTGCCAAGGAATGAGCACCGACCAAGTGTTTGAAGAATACGTGGCCATGAAGGGCGGGTTGGGTTGGGTTCATATCAAGGATTATTGCCGACCAGCGGTTGCTTCATCGCATGTCGACGAAGAGTCTTTGGCCAGCTTTGTTCCAGCGGACGAGGGGGATTCCGGACACGAGGCCATTTTGCGGGATATCAAACGATCCTATGACGCAATCGCGAAACGGTTGGAATCGCGCGGTATACCGGGGCTTTTCTTCGATCTGGAACCTCATGTTAAGGGAGGTGGTCAGTTCGGAGGATTTAGCGGACCGGATGGTTTCGGAATTGCTTTGAGAGCGTTCTGTCGTTTGCTGGATTACGTCGGGGTCCCTTATCAATTGAGGACCTACGAAGATATTCGGGACGTCAAGGCTAACCATGCAACACCACGCTGATCGGGCAAAACAGGCAGGCTTGGAATAACCAAATCCCATGGATGAAGCAATTTGGCGTAGTGAGTATCCGTTTGCCTCGCATTTCGTAGATGCGCCTCGCGATCAACGCGGGCATGGAGGGGGACTTCACTACGTAGACGAGGGGGCCAGCGATTCGCCGCATACCATTCTCGCGGTTCATGGCAATCCGACATGGTCGTTTTACTATCGAACTATCGTTTCGCGTTTTCGTTCGGCGCATCGAGTGGTTGCGCTCGACAACCTTGGTTGCGGATTGAGCGATAAGCCGATCGAGTACGATTATTGCTTAGCCAACCACACCAAGAACCTCATCCATTTGATTGATACCCTCGATTTAAGAAACATCACCCTCGTTGTTCATGATTGGGGTGGAGCTATCGGGCTGGGCGCAGCCGTTGAGCGAGCAGACCGGATCCGTCAGTTGATCGTTCTAAACACGGCGGCCTTTCCGCCTCCTTATATCCCTTTTCGCATAGCGATCTGCCGCTGGCCCTGGATCGGTAGTTTTGCGATGCGATACTTTAATGCTTTCGCTTGGACGGCTACGTTCATGGCAATCGACCGACTGCCGAGGCTAAGCAGAGCGGCGAAGGCGGGATTGCTTGCACCGTATGATACTCCGGCCCATAGGATCGCTATCGATCGGTTCGTTCATGATATTCCGATGAGTCCGAAACATCGGACTTACGGAGTGCTTGAGCGATTAGAGCGAAACTTAGGGGTACTCGCCGACAAGCCAATTCATTTCGTATGGGGTATGAAAGATTGGTGTTTCGTGCCGAGATGTATGGAACGATTGAATGAACATTGGCCCAATGCCACCCGCGAAGAGTTGCCGGATGTCGGACACTACGTCATGGAGGAGGCCCCCGAGGAGGTCGCAGCGGCGTTGGAAAAACGGCTCGTTTAGCTTCGTTTTCGGTAACGCCCCAATTCGAAGAGTGGGGTATACTTAGAAAAGTCGGCGTTCGATCCTTGTTTTCGATCGCCGGTTCCGTTCGCCTTGAAGCAAATGCTCCCACCCTTGGAGAACCAAAACATGCGACATCTAACGAGCCTCGTGTTGTTGTTCTGTTTGCAAATACCGTTCGGCCAGATAGGTTCTGTTGTTGCGCAGCCAACCCGAGGAAAAGGTCAGGATCCAGAAGAAATGTTTCGTATCCTGAGAGAACAGTTGGTGGAAAACGTTTTGGCACCAGGAGGGGTCACCAACCAGCGTGTTCTCGAGTCATCCCGCACGACGCTTCGTCATAAGTTTGTTCCCAAACAGCATCAGGACAAAGCCTATCAGGACATTTCCATCGCGATCGGTGGGAATCAAACCATCAGCAGCCCGTTTATCGTTGCTCTTATGACGCAAGAGCTCGATCCGCAACCAACAGATAAGGTGCTAGAAATCGGAACAGGCAGCGGCTATCAAGCGGCCATACTCAGCCCGTTGGTCCAGGATGTTTATACGATTGAAATTGTCGAAGATCTTGGAATCAGAACAAAGAAACTGCTGGCGGATCTTAAGTACGAAAACGTTCACTGTTTGATTGGAGATGGATTCAAAGGCTGGCCGGAACACGCCCCGTTTGACAAGATCATGGTCACTTGTTCGCCGGAAAAAGTTCCAGAGCCCCTAGTGGAACAGCTCAAGGATGGTGGCATTATGATTATCCCTGTTGGGGAACGATATCAGCAAATGCTCTATCGAATGCGGAAAGTGAATGGCAAGATGGAGCGAGAATCGCTGCAGCCGACGCTTTTCGTCCCCATGACCGGTCAAGCTGAAGAGAACCGCGAAGTTACCCCCGACCCTGCGAACCCCAAACTGATCAATGCCAGCTTTGAGGAAGATCTGATTAAGGAATTCCACGTCCCGGGTTGGTACTATCAGTTTGGTTGTACCGTGCTGACCGGTGATGGGTTCCCGATGGGTCGTCGAGTTGTGGAATTTAGAACGCAAGACCCCGAGCAGCCCAGTATGTTGCTTCAAGGGTTACCGCTCGACGGTCGCGTCGTGAAGCGACTCAAGCTGGGTGGCTGGATCCGGACCGAAGATGTACGACTCGCTGGACTGGATCGGAACAAATCACCATCGGTGGCAATCCAGTATTTCGATGAAAAGCGAAATCGTATCGGGATTAACTATGTCGGAATGCTACAAGGAACCAATGCGTGGAAGTTGCATGTTGATGAGTTTCGCGTCCCGCCGCTTACGAGAGAGGCCATTGTATCGGTCGGACTATTCGGTGCAGTTGGCATGGCACAGTTTGACGGATTGGTCTTTGAGCCAATCAAGAAATAGGAATCTAGAGTGTTAATGTGGGAGCGTCCGTTCACGATCATTCCCGCCCTAAATACCGCCTGCCCACCGCCCCTGTCATCATTCTGCCTGTCATCATTCTGCCTTTATTCCGCGTATCGTTCCTATCCAACGACGCGTCGTGGTGGCCTATGGTCGTTGATTCCGATACGAAGCACCACCTTCACTCTACCTTTAAGGGAGAATCGAGCGCCGAATCGGAGAGGGGGCAGCCGCGCAGCGATGCATAACGGCTCCGACTAGCCAGCATGCACTAAAGCCCCCCCATGTCTTTCTTGTTTGGATCATACGGCCCCCAATGATTATCAGAGTAAGCTGAATAGCAATTCGAGTTTGGCCTATCCAGACATACGTACGAGTGACGAATTTCTATATCCGAAAATGTAAATCCAGTTCTTGAGCCGATTAAGACATCGTGAATTTCAATGGCTACTCTTGGGAGCGATCACCCCTCGGGATCGTCGAGTATGGCCTGCAAACGTTCTGCGAGCGATGGCGGGAACCGAGCTGGCCAGTTCGAATCGATTAAGCCAATTTGAATCATGTCTTGAAGATGCGTTTGATCTTTTCGCCTGTAGCTGTTGAGCTTCATTTCCACGAGAGCATGCAGCTCGACGACTCGTTTGTTGTTGATTTCTACCGCGCGGTCGACGGTTGGGGTTGGGCTAGCATATTCTGGACGCACTTTGCGATTGGCAATTAGGATATGCAAACCCTGGCTGGGTTTGCCTTCCGGACCGTCCAGAAAGACGACCGTCCCCATAACCTCATCCCGCACAAAACCGGCCTTCTGCAATGCCTCGGTCGCGAGCGGCAAATCCTTCTCCGCGAGCAGCAAATCCACGTTCCTGGTATTGCGAACGGCTCCATCATCGATGGTTGCAACCCAGGCCGCTACCGCATTTCCACCAACCACAGCGTAAGGAACTTCAGCGAGGCGCAGAGCCTCGCAAGCTCGATTCAATCGTTCTTGAACGAGTTCCACTGCACGAAACATCCTATGAAAAACATCCACGGATTGTTTGTGGACAGAGTCTGCTAAAATCTTGGAATCCATTCCCGAATGGTACCACTGATCGCATTGATTAGCACAATTTTACGGCTCCGAAATCCCGTTTAGCCATTTTTGCTGGGCTTCTCGGTAACGGGGAATTTGGCGTGGCGAATCTTGGAATTCTCCGCCAAAATAGCGACCTGGCGAAATTTCCATTCCTTTCCCGAAAGTCTAGAACAGGTCTCCGATGAGTCTAATTGAGCGTGTACATGGTCGGCAAATTTTCGATTCTCGAGGTAATCCAACCGTTGAGGTAGACGTGACGTTGGTCGACGGCTCGATGGGGCGTGCGGCCGTTCCGAGTGGAGCTAGTACCGGAGCTCACGAGGCGTGGGAGCTGCGAGACGGCGACAAGACCAAATACATGGGCAAAGGGGTCCATACCGCCGTAGAAAACATCAACTCCAAGATCGCTGAAGCGTTGATCGGATTCGATGCTATCGATCAGCGGGGTGTCGATGCCTTTCTGTGCGAACTGGACGGAACTCCCAACAAGAAGAACCTTGGGGCGAACGCAATCCTTGGGGTTTCGCTGGCTACGGCTCGTGCTGCCGCACACTTTACCAACCAACCACTCTACCGCTATCTGGGAGGAGCCGGAGCTCATCTTTTGCCAGCCCCCATGATGAACATCGTCAATGGTGGCCAGCATGCGGACAACTCGGTCGACGTCCAAGAGTTCATGGTCATGCCTCTCGGATTCGATTCGTTTAGCGATGCGCTGCGAGCTGGAACCGAGATTTTCCATAACCTGAAGAAGGTTCTCGGGGAGAAGAAACTCAATACAGCAGTCGGTGACGAAGGTGGGTTTGCTCCCGATTTGGGCAGTAACCGTGAAGCACTCGACTTGATCATGGAAGCCATCAAGCGTGCTGGATACGAGGCAGGCAAGCAGATCTATATCGCCTTGGATGTCGCGGCGACTGAGTTCTACGATTCCGCGACGAAAAAGTACACCATCGACGGCAAGCAATTGTCGGGGGATCAAATGGTGGACTTCCTGGCTGACTGGGTCGCGAATTATCCGATTTGCTCCATCGAAGACGGCTGCTCGGAAGACGATTGGGACACTTGGAAGGCACTAACCGTCAAACTTGGAAGCAAGGTTCAGCTCGTCGGGGACGATTTGTTCGTCACCAATACCGATCGCTTGCAGCGCGGCATCGACCAAGGGATTGCGAACAGCATTCTAATCAAGGTAAACCAGATCGGGACCTTGACCGAAACCATTGAAGCCATTCAGTTGGCCCACCGAAATGGCTACACCAGTATTTCCAGTCACCGAAGTGGAGAAACTGAAGATTCCACGATTGCAGATTTGGCAGTTGCCATGTCGACCGGTCAGATCAAGACTGGTTCGGCGTCTCGTTCGGATCGGATGGCCAAGTACAACCAACTGCTCCGAATCGAAGAAGAGCTCGGTGCCGGTGCTCGGTATGCTGGACCACTGTTCAAGAAGTAGTCACGAGACAATCTTCTAAAAATCAAGAAATGGTACGATCGAAGCATTTTCGTCGTACCGTTTTTTTATGACCCTTCTGCGGTGATAGCCACCGACTTTACCCTCCCCAAACTTCGTTTTGGGGAGGGTCAGCCCGCGAAAGCGTGGCTGGGGAGGGAAGGGATGCTGCGGTCAGATCGAGATAGACGGTGCTCTGCCCTCCCCGGCAATCTCGCTTAAGGCTCGATTTCCGACCCTCCCGGTCGCTTCGCTGGGAGGGTGAGGAACCTTTCACGGTGGCGATGAGTGAAAAGTACCGTTTTTTATTACTCCGACGCTTCACGCGAATCGTATAAGTAGGGATTCAGGTTCGGGTCGTTGTACATTTTCAGTTGCCTGTAAGTGCGATGTCGCTTCATGCCCGAGTAGATATCCTCAAGAAGCTCACGCAAGGATTGGCTCAATTCCTCGTGCTGCAACCTACAAATGGCGATCTTTTGCTTTACCGACTCAATATGGGCCTCTTCAACATCGGTGCGCTGGAGTTGTTCGCGAAGATGATAGATCCGCAAAGCAAGTATTGAAAGGCGATCGAACACGCTGCCGGGGGTCTCTGTATTAAGCCTGGCATCGGGGCGTACAACTACGTTGGACGCAGTAAAATCTTCGGAAATCCAATCATCGATCCGTTCAATCCAGTCGTTTCGATTTTGATTGAAGACGTCGATATTGCGTTTCACCTGTGCAATTTCCGCATCCGAGACATCCCGCGATCTGGCGATGTCTTCTTCGTGCCAAAGCAGGTAATTGTAGATGTGCTGTTGGCAAGCGATCGAAATTAGCGATTCCGTTCGGGAACCATCGTCGTAGAGATTGGCCACATCGGACGAATGCCATGCTTCCGTAGTTCGGATTTGCATGGCCAGGATTTCATCAATATCAATGGTCACTTCGATCACGATTGCTCCTCTCCTACGGTTTGCTCAAGCAGCCCGAATCGCTCGGCAGTTTTGAGCCCAATGAATCCAGTTAATTACCTCGGCCATATCCGGCGATGGAGCGCCGCGAAGAACGCGTTGCCCGGCTTTACTGCTGGAGTACTTTGCCACTTTGCCCATCAAGGCTTTGGCTTCGCAAGCTGCCAATTCTTCCGGTGTAGAGACGCCGATACCCACTAAAATTTGCGCATCATGCCCTCTAAGATTGGGAACCCTGCACACCATGAGAGCCTGCTTCTGCCAATCAGCCACTGTCTCCGCCGAAACGTACTTAACGTTAAGCTGAGTCGCGATTCGTTCAGGTGAAGCAGAGACCAAATCACTAACCGTCTCGATTGAGATTACTTGTAGCCGCTCAGCCATCTTGGGGCCTATAGACGGCGCGTCGACGACTGGACTTTCTAACTCGAGGTAGAATCGCCACTTACTGCCACCCGAGCTTTCGGATGAGCGAGATTCCGAGGCAGATCTATTGGCACGCGGTTCTCGCTGGTTGGAAGTGAACGAAGACTCACCTCGGTTTGTTTCTCTACCAGAGTCTCTCTTTGTACCTACGACTCGGTATTCTCGGGTTGATTCTCTGGAGCCACGAACACGTCTGACTTCGCCATCTAGTCTTGTGGCTTCTCTATCTCGTCTTGTTTCGGAGGCCCGTCGAGACTCATGTTGGTTACTAAATCCATCGCTTTGGCGGGCTCGAGATCGGTTTCGCATCGCACCAAGCCATGCGTTGATTCGTTCTCGTTCCTGTCGCGATGCGGTGTGCGAAAGTTCGATGCCAGCCTGGCTTCTCAAAAACCCTTCGACCCGATCAACCAATTTGTCCGGATCCAAATCGCGAAGCATACGCGAGCGAGTAATGCCACAACCAACCAAAACGCGAGCATCAAACGCACCCAACTTGGGCACCGATGTCATCAGCTCGGCAACGCATTGCAAATAATACACCAGACCTGCATTGACCTTCATCGTCGCAGCCGCAGACTCTGACGTTGTACGAAGCAAATCACCTACGCGATGAATACCCGCACTCTGAAATCTCGTAGCGAGCGTTCCGTCTACAGTTGGAATCTCCGAGACGGAGCTATCTAAGTGCAAATGATACTTGCCGTTCCATGTACCTACCGGAGCGGATCGCACCGGGCGAGGCTGGAACTGGGAGTGATCCGCCACCCACCAGCTGTTTTCTTCTTGTTCGTTCGCTATTGCTGCCAATTGCTGATTGATATCAACCAACTCGTGCGTTAACACGGACCGATTATCATATCCCAACGGATGCGTGCTGGTTAGTTTGCTGAATTCGTCATGGTTCTCGACAGGTACATGGGACTGTAGATTCGGGTGGACTCCCAGATTGCTCGCACTATCCATAACGAAACGTGGCCTCGCATAACGCAGAATCTCGTACATGCGACATACCGTTCCGCCGTGAGCAGAGATACGTCGGGCTACGAATTCGTCATTGGTGGCGAGCAGAATTTGACGACCATCTCGCGCAAAACCAGCTAGTACATGGAGAACCTGTTCGAGTGATTCGCCGCGGAACCCTTCTACCGAATTGTCAAATAGGAACGGGATACGACCGATACGAGGCACTGCGGCTTCAGCGATCGCCAATCGAATGGCAAGATCGACTAGTTTACGTTGACGAGAATCGTTCGCAGGCAACCGGCGATCGTAGTAGACATCTCGATAACCGTAGTCGATAGTGTGTCCATCAAAATCGACAGGCATGTCATGCCCGCGTAGATAGGAGGATTCGACCGCCCACGGAGGAAGCTGCCGGGCGGCTCCTGCGGTTAACTCTCTCAAGTACTTTTCTACGATTGGAATGAGGGAACCATCTGAGGTTCTGCGGTAGGGAGAGCGAGTTCTCAAGTGAGACTGCACCTCAGCTAACCGTCGGTGCCACTGAGTTCTGCGATCCCAGCGACGCAGCATCTCATCAGCGTGAGCCAAATGCTGGCGAAGCTGAGCGTCGTCCCAACCATGACGGGTTTCAATACTATGTGTCACCGGAGTGTTTCGCAACTGGATCTCGACATCGGCCTGCTCCGCTACTAAACGCTCGATTCGTGATTTCAATCGGAGTGTTTCGCCAGCGTAGTCGGTTCTCAAATTTCGATCTACGCGATGTCGTCCTAACGATACATGGTTTAGTTGGCCGTTGTGGAAAGCATCGACATCCTGGGAGACGCTACCATTTGCGGAATCCATTTTCGAATTCGCTTCTGATACTAGATTATCTTGTAGAGCATTGCGCAGGCTGGCCAATTCCACCTGAATCTTGGTCAGTCGCTCCTTGAGTCCCTTCACAACCGACTGATTGGCATGATCGTAAACTTGTGTCGGTGAAGCATTGACCTGAGAAACATGCCCGATCTCCGCAAGCAGTCGATCTCGTTCGAGAGCCCACCATGCCCGATCATGGTCGACCGGATCGGCGTTTCGCAAACGATCGAGGAGTTCTTGTTCCTCTGTTTTGAGACGTTGATAACCTTCATCTAGTTCTTGTCTGGCTGGTGAGTGAACTCCCAGTCGGCTCGCCGACCACCAAAGCTTTTCTGGGGAAAGGCTCCCCAGCGGACTACAAAAAATCATTCCGAGAATATCGCCACGGAGTTCATCCCAGCGAGCATCCCCGTCATCTCCCTCCCAGAATATGTTCCCCAGACCTCGGATACGGTCCGCATCGTGTTCATGCAATGGATTTTGCGAGGGATGCAAGGGAGAGTTTACAAAGCCGCCAGGCAGCATCGCGGAACCGCCAGCAAAGGACATCATGCGGACGTGGCCGGTTGCGTCAACCCACTGAAGGGAACCGTCGATCGATTCTCCCTCCTCGGTTTCGAAGACTTCGTTGACATAGTGCCCACGGAAAAGAATGCTTCTGACGAAGCGCGCCATCGTCGCACCGCCACCTTGCATAGGTGCGAAAATCGCATTCAACCCGCCACCGAATGGCCCTGCTTGCAGATGTGCAGTGGAATTTTTGCGATCTATGTCCAGTCGAATAAGATGCATCGTAGGGCTCCTCCCTCTCCAATTTCTGTATTGATGCGTCCAATCCCTTTAAGACGCATGTTGGGTCTTTGCGGAGATTAGCACAACAAGTGAGACTGGGTAAAGAGCAGAATCTCCGGCCTATAAGATAATTTGCTTTCCGGCTACGCTAGCATTGAACGCTCACCGCCCTGTGCAAAAAGGTTGCTCCGGCAATTTCGACCGGTTTAGGTTCTCGTGCGAACGATCGTGTGACGCTATGAATACTTGACCGAAGGCCTAATTTGAGATCTTATCAACGGGGCATCGTGACCGAGTCTGGTCGAGACTTGCGAATTGCATGTTCAAGATGCGAGGCGATCCACACTGTTCGCATGGAGCGATGAAGTGATCGAGGCATTCTTGCTTTATCGTTTGCACGAATCGTTCGACCAAGGCGACTGTGTTGGGTGACCGAATGGCTGTTCTCATCGGCTTCATTGTGAAGGATTCGAGCTTAGCCAGGAATGGTTTCGAGTACTTGCCATCGTTGTCGTGCATGACGATTTTGAAGAAACACCAAGACAAAGATATCCCGCAACCCGGCTTTGGACACGATCTTTTTGGAGAAGAAATCGTACTGCCACATCGTCTTTGCGTGCCTCTTGAGAAACTCATCCCATGTTCCCGGTCCACGTTGTGGCCCAGTCTCTAATCCATTTCGTTTGAGTATGTTTTTGACAGTATTGCGTGTGACCGATTCGATACCGAGTTTTCGCAAAACGAACCAAGCGGTTCTTCTCGCGTTCCGTTAGACTAATGCGACCGGGTAAGCGACTGCGAAGGATCTGGTTTTCCGCCTTGAGGTAGCTCACTTGGCGGGCGAGTTCCTTCTCGGTGGAGCGAACGCTATGTAGTCAACCTTTAGACCGGCTTGAAAGTTCGAGCATCGAGCAAGGTCGGAGTTAGGTAGTTCGTGACCTGCATCGAATCATTACCGAACCGGTCTCGAACTCATCCGACTGTTAAGCAGATTTTCCGTTACGCGGCACACGTAGAGTACCCGAGCGATCCGGTCTCGAACTTCATAAGTCAGGAATCTTAGAGCACTTGCGAAATAGACCCCGCAAAGAAGGTTCCTTATCAGGGTCGGGCCGGGGAGGTGGGTTGATTTGCTGTTTTCCCAATCTTTTCCTTATAGGATTACCAAAGGTGTTTTGGATTTCCTATCGTCCCGATCGATGCTCAAGCGAGCCATGAGATACCGTTTTCGAGCACTTTGTTGCACCGAATTCGGTCATTAAAAGAGGGCTTTTGGCGGCTGTCAGCGAAGAGGTCTACCTATATTCGTTGCTCATTAGAACGCGAGGTCCCATTAGCTGAGGAGCTCTGAGTCCCTTTTGGCTAGGTTCAATTCCAATTCCACTTTCGCTTCTTCAGGTGATAGTTCTACGATCTTCCCATCACGCCAAATAACGACTTCGGTATTTGATTGGCGAGCTCGATCGATAACCTTTCGACAAGCAGCCTCGAATGCCAGATCCGCTTTAGCGATCAGCGAGTCTGGAGAGTTACTTCTTATCATTGAATGCGTCCTTACGATGCGGCTGAATACGTTCCCACCTATTGTAGTCTAAGACACACGTTTTTTCGCCCTCAATCTCAGCAACAGAAACTGGCGGAAAGGAAGCACCGTCAAAGACACAGACTGATGTAACAATCGGAATATACAAGTCAAAGAGATTAGCTAGTCCGCGAGCGTATCGTCGCCGGATAACAGTTTCGGCAATATTGTGGCCACCTTCGCGTACACGTTTACTGACTCTGCGGATGGCCATCTCCGGTGAAGGAAGCCAGATGAAATACAGTACTATGCGATATCCCAAGCGACGCCATTGCAGAATTGAAGCTCGGTAGCTTCTGGCTGCCAAGGTGGTTTCGAACGAAAAGGTCGTTCGAGTCGCCACCAACTCATCGATTCGCTTCAGCAGGAGTTCCGACGCGCGGACGGCCTGTGTCTCTGGTGCAAATGGAGCTAATCCGGCAGCAATCAAATCCGCATTAAGAAACTCGAGACAATTGGCGAACTTTGGCAAGAATGAATTTGCAAACGTTGTTTTACCAGCCCCGTTTGGCCCAGCGAGGATGTAGATCGTTGGTTGCGAAGGTTCACCCATGAGCAATCTCGAAACGGTATGGGGCAAAGTTTTTTACAGCGAAACCCCAAATTGTACCAAGTCCAGCGATTGAATGTGACTAAGCGTTTTCGAGCACTTTGTTGCACCGAATTCGGTCATTTGCTCTCCAATGAGTTCATCTCAGTGGAAGCACGACTAACAAGCTAGCCACGACGGACTCTTCCCTCCCCCTTCCCTTCTGTCTCGCCTGCGGCGAGGCAGAAGGGAAGGGGGAGGGATATATTGGGGGATGCGTTGCTAGCCTGTTAGTCATCGCTCCACCGACACCAGGTCGGAATGGAGGCGTTCGCGATCTATTCACCCTCCCGAAGAATTCGGGAGGGTCGAGTGGAGTTTACGATCACGAGGGGAGGGGGCTTTAAAATGGCTGACTCGTCGGAGCCTTTATGCATTGCCGTGCCTTTCACCCTCTCCGAGCTACGCTCGACTCTCCCTCGAAGGGAGAGTGAATGACGTAACTTCACAAAGCCTTGTTACGGCTTACATGGGCTTCTAGTTTTTGTGGATTTAAGACTGGGGAATCTTGCAGGGTACCCAACCATTGGCCCGTTTTGAGATTGATTCCGCCTATTAGAACAGACCACTTCCCCACGTTGATCAAAGGGGATCGAAGCAAATGCGGGTTTAAGGAACACTAATCGACACTAATAAACACTAATTGGCTTGGTTCCTGGAGCGGGCTGCAGAGATTGTGTCCCAAATGGGACAGACGAAGCTCCTTCCTTTTGGTCTCTGACGATCAATAACCCATCTGTTTCCTCTTGGTGAGGTAAATTCGATGAATCAGGTCTTGATACATCTCGACCATATTTTGGAGCGATCCGTTTTGCTTAACGTGCTCGCGTCCATTCTGCCCTAGCTCTAGGTTTAAATCCCGATCGGTAAGAAGCAGCGTCAATCGGTCGACCAGTGAGGCCTCGTCTCCCGAAGGAAACGTGAATCCGCTCCATTGGTTGATAACCGATTCGGAAACCGATCCGACATCGGAGGCTACCACGGGCACCTGACAGGACAGCGCTTCCAGGATGGAAACCGGGCTTGCTTCGTTGAGACTAGTCAAAGCGAAGGCGTCGAGAGCCGCAAGAATGCGAGGTGTATCGTGACGGTTCCCTAGCATGTGGACGGATTGACTCATCCCGAGAGAGTCGATCAAGCTCGCAATTTTTGGTTTCTCCGGTCCATCTCCGATGATGAGGAAGTGGGCGTCTGGAACGCGGGCCTTGATAGCCGCTGCGGCATTCACAAAGAGCGAATGATTTTTCTCTGGCCGTAATGCAGCCACGATTCCGACCAGCTTGGAACGGGATGCGAGCCCGAGCTCTTCGCGAACGGACTCTCGACAAGCAGAGTTTGGTACGAATCGTTCCGTATCGATTCCGTTGGGAATCACGAAAACCTTGCGAGCTGGAAAGCCCTCGAACTGGACCAAAAACTCGCCGTGGGGTTTGGCTACTCCAATGAACGCGTCAGTTAAGAAGGTTAGGCTACGATTGAGACGCCCTACACCGTCTGGCCAGCCGGTGGAGTGGAGCGCGGAGCAAATGACAGGTACTCCGGCTAGCTTAGCGGCCAACCGTCCCCAAAACATTTTGTCGCCAGCACCCACCGTGACGATGGCGTCGGTTCGGCTCTTTCGCAAGTTAGAGACGAGGCGGAACAATACACCTACATCAAGCTTGGACCGTATCAGATGGGAATCCACTGAGAAATCACGTGCGATCTCTTCCCCCAGAGGACCTTTCTCTTTCAAGCAGACGACCGATGGATGGATTCGATTTGGATCTAGTCGACGAATCAAATTCACTAACAGCGTCTCTGCGCCACCGACGGGCATGCTGGTAATGATAAATTTCGTTCTCAACGGCCGAGACGTTACAGCTAAGTCCGCAGAACGATTACACTTCTGTGCAGTAGCTGTTGGAGAGATAGCTGTATTGGCAATAGACATCAGATCGGAGTTCCTGGAAGCAGAACGCAAACACGATTCACGGTTTCTGCGTCAGGCTTCTGCCTGTTGGGGATTGGGAGGTTCGTTGGTTCGCTCGTAGGTTACGGGCGGAGGGACTCGCAGTTTTCGTGGGTCGTATGTTAGCCAATTCGCGACCGAAGCAATTCCAGGGTCGCCATGCACTCGCTGCAAGTGATTTGCGTCAAAGCCTGGCCAATTGTGTCCTCCGGAAGCACTGACGAAACACTCGAAACCAGCATCAAAAACATAATCAATGGCTCGCTGCGAGATGTTCTTTGCTAGACCGAAGGGGAAGGCGAAATAGTGCACAGGTTGCTGCGACCAATCCTGCAGTTTCTTTCTGGCATCATGGATTTCTATACGCAACTTCTCATCGCTTAGCTCGACTCCAAAATCTATATGGGTGTGAGAGTGTCCTCCGATGGTGACACCAGCAGCAGCCATTTCAGCGATTTCGGTAATCGTATTGGGGCGAGCGATTTGATGGATTGCGACATCATGCGGGAATGGATCACCGGTTTCTACGAAATGCGTGGAAACAAAGTAAGTGCAGGGAATCCTTTTCTCCAACAACAGCGGTATTGCGAACTCGCAATTCTCTCCATAACCATCGTCAAATGTAATCCCAACCATTGGCACTGTTCTGTGTCCGTTGAGTTGTGATCTGCGAATATCGTCCAAGGAAGCAAATTTCGAGTTCTGAGAAATCCAATCTAAATGCCTGCCGAAGTTCTCTTTGCTAATGGTCCATCCATTCTGTCCACGATCCGACACACGGTGGTAGAACAGGATCGTTGCAGGAAACGATCCCTTGAGTTGGAACTCTTTCGTGAGCGCAGACCGCTTTTGCTGGGTCGACCAGCGGTAAGCTGTCAGCAAAAGTTCTTTGGTGAAGGTTGGCAGATTCATGGCTCATTCGGGAAAGTAAATGTGACCCGATACACTCCCCCACAACATCGAGTTTTGCAATTAAGTTGAATTCAGAAACCGCAGAAATAAAATCAATTGAGCCGATTGCAAGGATTGCTCCAATTGTGCCGTTGGGATTGTGCAAGCCATTTTTTTGATTTCATTCCGGCGCCACTTCGCATCCGATGATTCGGAGATTGAGTTTCTTCAGCCATTAGGAGTTGTCGTTTGGAGTTTGTTGCGCTATTAATGGGGATCGCATTGCTCGGATGGGCAGTGTTTTTTGTCCGGTTTCATAGTGTGCCTGCGGGCGCGATCGTATTTCTTATTGCCACGAGCGTATTTCCTCCCGAATATCTCTCCTTTGGCGTACCTGGAATGACTCTAACGCTAGATCGTATTTGGCTTGGTGCGATCGTAGTGCAATTTTTGGTTGACTGGCTAAACGGACGAATCAAATTTCGATCGCTTACGGGAAGCGATTTACTTTTGATGGGTTTTATGATCTGGTTGTTCGCTCGCACGATCACAACTCCTATCGGGCAGGAAATTCCTGGGCAGCCATCGACGATGATGCATTTGATCAATGGTTATTTGTGCCCTCTGTTTCTCTACATGCTGCTAAGACATGTCGATCTGAAAGTGGAGATGCTGTGGCCTGCTGTTAGTCTGGTGCTTCTGTTTGGTGTCTATCTGAGCATCACGGCCGTTTTAGAGGTAAGTAAGCAGTGGTCGTTTGTCTTTCCGCCATTTATCGCGGATCCAACCCTAGGCATCCACTTTGGCCGAGCCCGAGGGCCGATGTTACAATCGGTGCGACTCGGAATGTGTCTCAATTTTGCGTTGGCCATCCTCTGGACCTTTCCGCTGTGGCTCAACTATCGCAAGAAGTGGGCATGGATCCTGGTCCTCTCGTTAACGCCCCTGTTTCTCCTCGCGATCCTATTGACCTACACGAGAAGCATTTGGATGGGAACCGCCGCAATCGTTGTGATTCTGATGCTGACGATGCTCAAAGGCAAGAGTCGCACGCTGGCTCTCGGTAGCTTGATCGTCTCCGGTGCAATGGCTGGTTTAATCATAGGCCCGAACCTAGTTGCCTTCAAGCGAGAGTATACCGAAGCGGAAACATTAGAAAGCACTCGTATGCGAGGGGCGTTCGCCTACGTTTCGTATCAAATGATTCTTGATAAACCGATTGCCGGCTTTGGTTTCAATCAGTTCCAGGTCTACAACCGGCCCTATCTAGACGACCGGACGACCAACATCAGGCTCGAGTCGATTCGGGGCTATGTCCATCACAATTCTTATCTCAGTTTGCTAGTGGATCTGGGACTCGTGGGTGGAGTGTTGTTCCTTGCCGCGACGATTGCATTCTTGAGAACGGCATGGACATTGTGGTCACACCCGCTTGCATCGTCGTACTACAAAAGTGGCTCGGTATTATTCTTTTGTGTTGCTGCGGTCCATGCCATTCAGATGGCGTTTCATGAGGTTTCGTTCTCATCGATCGAGTACACGATGCTATTTTTTGTTGCGGCCGTCTGCCAGGTTTGCAGGGACAAACTCATTGCGGAGACAGAAACCTATCGCTCGCTTGACGTTGATGATGCTCAAAAAGAATCCCTCTGGGACGACTCCGAAGAACGTTCCAGAGGGAGTGAACGCAAACCGCTTTGTGGAGCTCAGTTGCTTACTCGGGGAGTCGCTCGGCCTCAACCTTAGGAAGCGGGCCAGTGAGGGCTTTCATGAACTCGACCAAATCTTGCTTGTCCTGCGCTGAAAGATCCAGCTTTTTCATCTTGTCGCTTAGGTAAGGGTTAGGGTGTCCACCCACTGCGTACCACTCGACAACTTCCTCAAGAGTTTTTTGGCTTCCATCATGCATGTAGGGTGCAGTCTGAGTAATGTTGCGAAGCGTTGGGGTTTTGAAGGCTCCCTTATCTTTCTCAACGCCGGTTTCAGCAAACCGCCCCAGGTCCGGTTCCGCAGCGGTCATGCCAACGCCAATATTGTGGTAGAGTTCATCGGTGAAATTGACTCCGACGTGACAGGCAGAGCAGTTCGATTTTTCGCTGAAGAACAAGACACGGCCCCGTTTTGCCGACTCATTCATCGGATTCGAGTCTGCTAGAGCCTTAGCCTTTTCATATCGAGCAAAGAGAGCAGGATCGTCTTCTTTCAAGACCTCGAGGTCCGAAAGTTCCTCTTCGAAGTTTTCTTGAAGCAACCGCAGTGGCTCATTCAGATCGTAAGCACTAGCCCCTGTTACGAGAGTTCGCTCGAAGGCCGCGATGGCCTTACCAACCGCGTCAATGTTGGGCTTGCTGCCAAACACGTTCTCGAACTGAACACGGTATCCAGGGTTCTCGGTTGTGAACTTAACAACGGATTCGTGCGAGTGCCCCATTTCGATTGGGTTCGCAATGGGGCCTACTGCTTGGGCCTCCAAACTATCCGCGCGACCATCCCAAAATTGA
This sequence comes from Brakhagea baltica, assembly GCF_052161605.1. Classification (NCBI taxonomy): domain Bacteria; kingdom Pseudomonadati; phylum Planctomycetota; class Planctomycetia; order Pirellulales; family Pirellulaceae; genus Brakhagea; species Brakhagea baltica. The sequence goes on from NZ_CP197409.1 coordinate 5,368,418, forward strand.
GCCTTGCTCAAAATGCGATTGAACGAGACTGGCGAATTTCGGTTACCAGTTTGGTTGCGGACGCCCACCCCAAACTGTGTGTTTGCCCCGTAGCCAGTAGAAGGGTGATGGCAGCTGGCACAGCTAATTGTTCCATCAACCGACAGCCGAGGATCGAAATAGAGTTGTCGCCCCAGTTCGATCTTGGCGCGAGTCATCGGATTGTCTTCTGGGATGAACATTGCGGCCGCACCAGCACGTAGATTGTCCGGCAATTCCACTTGAAGAACTTTGTGGTTTTCAGGATTGGCAAGAAAGGCGTTGATCTCGTCGAGTTTAAGCGGACCTTTACCGGGAATTCCTGAGGTAAGATCGCTCGTCCCCAGGACGATCGAAGTGGTCGGCTCTGTAGCGCAGGTGTGCGCGACAGGAGCCATCAAGGTCAACGTGAGTACGAAAAAACGGTTGAGCATAGATGCCATAGAGGGGTAGGAGGGAAAACTAATGAAAACAAGACACTAATCTAACCTCGCATATCGTCGACGAATTTAACGCGTCGTCAATTTCGATTAACGCGTTTTTCGCAATTGATTTTCTAGCCTCTTTGAGTCGAGAGCAATGTTTTTTGACGAGTGGCCGATGAAAGCTTGCCAGAAGGAGTGGGGGTCGCCAGAAATACTCACGCCTAAGTGGAATCCTGGCGAATCCACTCTAGAGTAGGATCATTGCTTTTGATCGTTTTACAACTTGGGCAGCACAGAAGCCTCAGGAGTAAATTTTTCGATGTTGGGGGGAATCTCCGCTTCGACCTCGCCCAATATCCATTTCAAACCACCGATCAATATCGACTCAAAGATGGGATTGGTCCAAACGTCTTCACGGTGCCCCATGGACGTGTAGAAAACGTTACCCTTGCCATGCTTTCTCGCCCAAGTGGCCGGATAGGGCGGGCGGTCGTAATCAGCATCTTTCATTCCGTTGGTTTCCTGAACCAGGATCACGTGCATATCCGGGGCAAAGTTCTTAAGTGAATACCACTCCTCATTCATCTCGAATTGCTCGCCCGCTTTTTCGACACCGGGAAACTTCGTATCGGTCACCTTCATGATCGCGTTCTGCTGGCGACCGTGCCGAATAAACTCGCCACCGATCATCTGGATGTAAGGATCGAGGGTCTCCGATGCCTTGACGCGATTACCAGGGCTATGAAACGTGTCGGTCGCGCAGTGGCTCCCCGCAAAACCTTTTCCTTCCTGGATCGAGTTGAGAAGGTTCTCTTTGCCTTGCTTAGACATCGGAGGCTGGTTGTCTCCTCCTTCCTTGGTCAAATCTTCCGTCGTGTAGAACAAGTAACCATCGAATTGCTCATAGTCTTTATCGAAGATCCGTCCATCCTTGCTGGTCGTTACTTCAAAGCCGTACTTCTTCCCTAGGTCGATCATGATCCGTTCTGCATAGGACAATGCTCCACCATCGCGTTTCACCACCGAATGCTCGAATCCCGCGCTTCTGCAGAAAAACAAGAGTTTCTTGTTCGCTAAAGTGGATGCTGCCGAAAGGGAACTAACGGAGGCAAAAGCGGCCGAGACAGCGGCTGCTTGCACGAGCCATTCGCGTCGATTCGTGTAATGACGGTTTCGAAGATCATTCGTGTTCATGGAGAGCATTCCTGCGATGGTTAAAATTCATGGAGAGGACGAGGGAGTGCGAATCAATCGGGGGCTATCAAGGATTCCCCGTTCGAAACGTCTACACAGCATTTTTTCAGTTGTAACCGAACTTGCGATGGGATGACAGATGGCGACTTTTTCAATTGTCAAACAGAAGCCTTAGTCAACGACACTATACAATAGCAACACAATTGCACATGATCAGCCGATGCGACCTTGTGGGCAATTCGCGCCGCCAAAGTGTTACGTTTTTTGGTGGCCGAGTTCGGCAAGAACAACATCGATGACCTCTGGTGGAATTCCTATCGGCAGGACAACGACCGTACCGAGAAATGCTCTGGCGGTTGGCTTTCGGAAGCAAGGCTTTTCGGCAACAAAGGTTACAGTGATGTCAGCCAGGAATGTAGGGTCTGCTGGCAAGCCTGTTTCGGTATCAAGCCCTGAGGGAATGTCGATCGCGAATCGGCGGGCCGAAATAGCACTGGAAGTTCTAATCAATTGAGCTGCCGAATCGCGTGGGGCTCCCTTTGCTCCAGTGCCTAACAAAGCATCGACTACCGTGTCCGCTTGGAGAATTTCATTTCTTATATGTAAGGGGAGCGACTCGCTACCGGCATTCGCCTCTGCTTCGTCAGCACACCAAAGAATCGGTACGCGCGTCTTTTCCAAAATTTCCAAATTGACGCGGCAATCAGGCGAGAGCTTGCCACGACCTGAGCGACTGCCTGCAACGAGAACTGTTACCTGAATCCCCTTCGCGTGCAAGTGGCGGGCGATAACCATGCCGTCACCTCCATTATTACCAGTACCGCAGAGCACGACGCATCGCCCTCCGCTGGGACTGTGGTCAGAGATCACGTCGGCAGCACCACGGCCCGCGTTCTCCATCAGCACCAATCCAGAGATCCCGAACTGATCAATCGCGATTTTGTCGACGCGTCGAATCTGTTCCAAGGTTAACGGTTGGCTCGTTAGCTGATGGTTCATTTGCGGACCGTAATCAAGACTTTGGCCCCGGGCTAGCTTGTTGCCGCTGTATTTTCTAGATTGTTCGCTACCGCACGCTGCTTTCGGCCATCATGTCGTTGAATAGCAGCACCGACAAAGGCTGAAAATAGAGGGTGTGATGCCGTTGGCTTGCTCTTGAACTCAGGGTGAAATTGAACTGCCAAGAAGAAAGGGTGTTCGGGGATCTCCATGATCTCGACCAATTGCCCGTCTGGGCTAAGTCCGGAAAATCGCATACCGTGCGCTTCGAATTGCGAACGATAGATATTGTTAAACTCGTAGCGATGGCGATGTCGTTCCGCGACGCTGGAACTCTGATAGGCTTGGTGAGCAACAGAACTGGGAACCAATGAACAAGGCTGTGCACCGAGACGCATCGTACCTCCCAGGTTGGTCACATTGCGTTGCTCATCTAGCAAACAGATGACTGGGTTTGGCGTATCTTTGTCGAACTCGGTGGAATTGGCCCGTTCCAGGCCAACCACGTTTCTGCCGAATTCGATAGCAGCGCATTGCATGCCTAGACAAATACCAAAGAATGGAATCCCTCGTTCTCGGGCGTAGCGGATCGCTTGGATCTTACCTGCAACTCCACGCTCACCGAACCCGCCAGGAATGAGAATTCCATCATAGCCAGCTAGAATCCGCTCGGCACCTTCCTCTTCGATGTCGCTGCTCTGAATTCGTGCAATCCGAGCTTGGCAAAACAGGTTGATCCCCGCATGGTCAAGCGATTCGTAGATGGACTTATACGCATCTCTATGTTCCGCATACTTGCCAACGACTGCAATGCTGATCTCGTGCTTTGGATTGCGTAGCGAGTACATGATGTTGTCCCATGCGTCCAAGTTCGGCGCGTGACCCGACAATTGCAGCCGCTTCATGATCAGCTCGTCGAGACGATTGTTGCGAAGCGAAAGCGGGACTTCGTAGATCGAGAAATCTTTGTCCAGTTCTTCGATAACCGCGTCCAGTTCGACGTTGCAAAACAGAGCGATCTTTTCTCTCTCTTCGCGAGAGATGCTTTGTTCACAACGGCAGATCAAAATGTCTGGCTGGATACCGATCTGTCGAAGCTGCCCGACCGAGTGTTGGGTGGGTTTGGTTTTAATCTCGGCCGCAGCTTTGAGATAGGGAACCAAAGTCAAGTGGATGAACAAGCAATTGTCGCGACCGACATCTTGGCGAAACTGCCGTATGGCTTCAAGGAACGGTAGGGATTCGATGTCCCCTACCGTGCCACCAATTTCCGTAATGACGACGTCGGTGTTGCTGTCGGCGACGCGAGAAATGGCCTCTTTGATCTCGTTCGTGATGTGCGGGATAACCTGGACCGTTTTGCCCAAAAACTGCCCCCGACGTTCTTTTTCAATTACCCGCAGGTAAATCTGTCCGGTCGTGTAGTTGGAATCGCGGGTAAGCGGGCCGCTGGTAAAGCGTTCATAATGCCCCAGGTCCAAGTCGGTTTCGCTGCCGTCGTCCAGAACGTAGACCTCGCCGTGCTGATAGGGGCTCATGGTGCCCGGATCGACGTTGATGTACGGATCTAGTTTTTGCATCCGAACCTTGAGGCCCCGGGATTCCAGGAGCATTCCGATAGAGGCGCTCGTAAGTCCTTTGCCGATAGAGCTTACCACTCCACCGGTTACAAAAATATGCTTGGTCATGATTCGTTCAGAGATCCGTCGATTGCAGAGAATTCCGTCGTCTGCAGAGACACATTTGCAGAAAAACGGGAGTAGCGACGGTCCCAGATCCTAACAGCATTTCTTCGTTCTGACAAACGAGACTAATTTGCACAGATTCCATACGTTTGGGATAGACGAAATGCGAAACTGCCGATAGACTTCGAGGTTCTCGATTTTTAGCATTTCGCTACTTTTTTCACAGTTTTCACCCGTTTTTGAGCCATGTACGCAATTATTTGTGACGGTGGACGTCAGTTCAAAGTCGAAAAAGACCAACTCCTTGACATCGACTATCGCGATACAGCCGAAACCGGTGACAAGATCGAATTTGATCGCGTGCTCGCCATCGGTGGTGCCGAGGGTGGGTTAAAACTTGGCCAGCCAACCGTTTCGGGCGCTAAAGTCACCGCATCGGTCGTCGGTTTGGAAAAAGGTGAAAAGATCTTCATCCAGAAGTTCCAACGTCGCAAGGGATACGATGTCCGAACCGGTCACCGCCAAAAATACACCCGGATCAAGATCGAATCGATCGACGGCTAGCTCGACGGGCTTGCAGTTTAGCGTCGGTTGAGCGTCCAGGTGCATTTTCACGTTCTGCTGAATGCACCCTTGCGATTGAGACGATAGGCTTTGATTCCTGCTCACCCGATAGGCTGCCTATGAAGGCCCATTTGTTCTTGATCGGCTATCGAGGCTCTGGGAAATCCACCCTTGGCCGGAGCTTATCAGACCTCCTTTCCTTGCCCCTAGTCGATACGGACCACCTTGTCGAATCGACTGCCGGTAAGACAATTGCGACGATTTTTGCTGAGGCCGGCGAGGCCGGTTTTCGCGATCTGGAGTCTAGGGCGATCGAGTCCGTTGCGAATCAGAAGCATCCGCAAATTGTTTCGCTAGGGGGCGGATCGATCCTTCGCGATTCGAATCGTAGCTTGATTGCTGCTTCGGGCTGGACGGCTTGGTTGACAGCTTCCCCCGAAACACTGGCCTCACGTATCGCGGGAGATCCTGCGACGCAGGCAAACCGCCCGGCCCTAAGTAAGCTGGGGGTTCTTGCAGAAATCTCCTCCATTCTCGAACAACGGCAACCATACTACTCGCAGGTAGCGAATTCTACTTACAATACCGATCTGCTATCGCTTGATGAACTAGCAAACAGAGTAGCTAGAGATTACCGGCAATGGCGGTCGAGCACTTCTCAGACTGATTAACATTCCAACGCATTGCGAAAAGAGATCGAGCCTACCTCATGAACTGGTGGATTGTAGTAGTCGGATTGCTTCTCGGGCCTGTTATCAATCTAGCGATCTATTCCCTGGCATATTTCCCTCGCCCTATTAGTCCGTGGCAAAGAAAAGGCTTTAAGCCAAGCTCCCCCGATTCTGACATTGTGCCCGTAAAACCTTCGGTGCTTGCGTTTGTTCCGATTCTTGGCTGGCTAACGCGATGGAACGAGAGGCCGGAGTTTGGGAATTGGTTTTGGCTGAGACCTCTATGCATAGAAGTCGCCACGCCGATCGCCTTAGTTTGGTTGCACGATTATGTTTTAAGTGGGGGCTTGCTGCCGGAGACTCTTGCATTGCAAGCATCGCCAATTCCTTTTAGCTCATTCGTGTTTGCGACGGCTCTCGCGGTGTTGCTCACGGTTGCTACGTTCATCGATTTTGATGAACGGACTATACCCGATGCGATTACGGTTCCAGGGACGATTTTTGCGTTGTTAGGCGGAACATTCTTCCCAGCATGGCGATTGCAGGAATACGATCCCGATAACAGCAACGTTCTACGGCTTGTTCATCCCAACTCCCCGTATGGCGACTTCTCGCCCGAATGGATTCAAGGTGCCCAAACTGGGTTGTGGCTTGCGATTGTCTTTTGGATTGCATGGTGCTTTGCCTTGATGGATCGCGTCCTGATTACGAGACGGGGTTGGGGCAAGGCGATGGTTTATTTCACCGAGATATTAAGACGCTCACCCACCACGGTTCCAAAGATTGGATTGATGATAGCAGGCGGGATTCTTATTGCGATTGCCTACCGCTTTGTATCGCCGGAGGGCTGGGAAGGGCTCTTCTCCGGCTTGTTCGGTATGGCGATGGGGGGAGGGTTGGTGTGGTCGTTTCGCATCGTTGCGTCGTTGGTTATGGGGCGTGAGGCACTCGGTTTTGGGGACGTAACGCTCATGGCTATGGTGGGGGCTTTTACGGGCTGGCAAGCGGTTTGGATCGGTTTTTTCCTAGCCCCTATGTTCGGTCTGGTATTTGTGATCGCAATCTACATTGTTACCAAAGACAGCTCCACTCCCTTTGGGCCGTATCTGGCAATGAGCGTCTTGTACACGTTGCTTACTTGGAAAACGACTTGGCCTAGCCTTAGCTCCATTTTTTTCGAGCCAACTTTGATGCTGGCTTTGCTCGTTGGTTTGCTGGGAACGCTCGCCGTCGCTCTGATTTTTGTCCTCTATCTAAAGTCGTTTCTGATTGGAGACGAGACGGAGACGAAGTAGCTGTTACTATTGACGGGCGCTATTCGTAGATAGGAAAAAACGAGTTGAATGCTAACTCGCAAAACACACCTGGATCATTGAAGCGTTGATGACGATCGAGGGAGGAAATGGCGATCATTTCGGCATCGGAAAGCGAAAAGGATTGCAGATCAAGATTCTCCCTTAGCCGCTCAGGGTTACTGGATTTGGGGATAACTGACGTTCCGCGTTGCACACCCCACCGGAGTACGATTTGGGCCGCCGATTTAGAATGGCGGTTAGCTATCTCCTTGACAATTGGGGACTCAAGAACCGAGTCCTCCGCTTTCGCCATTCCGAGAGGCACATACGAGGGTGCTCCCAGCGGAGAAAAGGCGGTGACGGCGATATTTTCCTGCTGACAGTATCGGAGCAATTTCGCTTGTGTCAGATAGGGATGAGACTCAATCTGAAGCACCGCAGGGCGGATACGAGCTTGCGAGAGGAGGTCACGAATGAGGGAAACTCCGAAGTTGCTTATGCCAATGTTGCGTACCAAGCCTTTATCGATTAATTCTTCCAAGGCACGCCAAGTATCGATGATAGGGACAGGATCATGCTCCAACATTGGCTTGGAAGACGTGGAGTCAAAGAACCAGCCGGCGGGATACCGATGTTCAAAAGGAACAAAACGCAGCGAGATCGGAAAGTGAATTAGGTAAAGATCGAGATAGTCGCATTGCAAATCGTTGAGCGATCGCCGACATGCCAACTCCACATGCTCCGGTCTATGGCACGTATTCCAGAGCTTGCTCGTCACCCACAGGTCTTCGCGCTCGGAAATTTCGTCCGACAACGCCTTTTTGATTCCTTCGCCTACAAAAGCCTCGTTTCCGTAGTCTGACGCACAATCAAGATGTCGGTATCCCATCTGGATAGCCTGATAGGTCAAATCCGAGGCCCGATCATTTTCGACTTTCCAGAAACCATAACCGACGGCTGGCATGGGCTTGGAATTCGAAATCGGAATACTGAGAGTCATGACGGTGCCTTAAGTCTAGGAGATTACGCAGGGGCAATTTTGAATACCTCGACGTTAACACCTGGAGAAAAGTGTGCAAGGTCTGGTTTGGCCCTGGGGAGTGCCAGCCCTGATGCGGCGATCAACGCGTCGTCGAGATGGATGAGGTCGCACTCGCTGAAAGAATAGGGAACATGGTGAACCTCACCCGAGTAAATTTGCCCCGATCGTCTCACGAAAAGCAGGTAACGTTCCAGCAAAAAATGCTCCAGAGTTCCTGGCTCTGCCGTCCGATACTCGCTTGGTGTCCGGAACTCGGCATGAGACCGCAATCCTCCTCGATTGCATTGATAGGTCCGCAAGTCTCCTCTGAGGTCAGCCTGCATTCTGGCATAATAATAAGGCAACGACCAACCGATTCGGGCAGCCCACACCGCGAGCCGAGAGCTGGCGTCAAGCGAGAAGAAATAGACGCCGGGCTTTCCCTTGTAGTGAACGTATGTGCGGACGTTTGTTTCAAGGAAATGGAATCCAAAACGTTTGGGTAACCACGGCGGGCAGATCTCTCGCATTTGAAACGGAACCAGGGCCACGTAAGCGTTCCCTTCAAAAGTATCGATTTCCAATTCTTGCGGGACCAACGGTCGTAAGGATTCAGGGTTAATCCACCAATGCAAGAAAAGCAGGTCCTGCCATATCTGCGTACCACTGTTCGCACCTTTGGGCCGATCTCTGACTGAACGATCGATCATTCGTTTCCTTTCTACTGAAACTCTTGGGCAACCGATTGCTGCACCTCCAATGTAACAAAGAATCAATGTAACAAAGAATTGCAGAGTAATGCCGTCAAGGTAAGTCGACTCGCCCTGAATGTTACGTACAATCTGGCATCTCGACGCCCCAGTCTAAAGAATGGAAGAGGAGTTCAAAATGAGTACTGTTACGACCAATACCTTTGCAACAATCGGGTACGCTAAAGGAATCCTTGGTGACGTGGAATGCGAAACCATGTGCGAGCAGCCTTCGGGTTTAAATCATCCGGCCTGGCTATTGATGCACTTGGCCACCGCAGCGGACTACGCATCCAGCTTGTTGGGCGGAAAGGGAGTTTGCCCTGCGAACTGGAACGAAATCGCTGACACCAAGAAGCCTTTATCTACCAATCGGTCCGACTATCCGAATAAGCAAGAGCTTCTTGAAACGTTTGAAGCCGCCTTGACCCATGCCGCGACTCTCTACGATCAGGCGAGCGATGCAGACTTGTCGAAACCTCAGAAACTCGGTTTCTTCGAGGCAGAGCTTCCCACTGTTGATGACATGGCAACTTTCTTGATCGTGTCGCACACCAATTTGCACCTCGGACAATTGTCCGCTTGGCGAAGAGCTATGGGCAAAGGACCTTTGTTCTAGGCTCGGCCTCAGTTTCGTATGGTATCTAGCTCTGAGTTGGCTGCCGTTGTGCTAACTCGTTGCTTCCAAAGTGCTTCCCAGCCTTGGTGCTCGAGATCGAGAACGCCTCGTATGGACTCGGTCGAGAGCCCCCCCTCCCAACGCTGCCTCGAATCATCTGAGATGCTAACATTGTCTCCTAGAACCACAATTCCATCCCCGGCTTGCAAGCTCTGTCGCGATGAGTCACCCGCTCCTCGGTGGTAGATATCCCGAAAAACAAGCCATCGCAGAATCGATGCGTCGCCATGCTGAAGCTGAATGGATAGGGGAACGGTATCTGATTCGAGCGATGAACCTTCGTCGTGCGCTGCGTTGACCGGGATCAGCTCTCGCATCCACTCCTCGTTAGAGGTGCCCACTACCCCCTCGCCATCCACCATCATGACGACCAGCCAAAGGGAAGCAAGATCCTCAGCAAACGCAACCGTTGTCTCATTGGTAGCGGTCGATACGATCAGCTTGCTACCGGTACATTCGATCAGTACGGTCCAACTCTCCGTCGTTCGAAGAGTGATAGCAATCTGCCAATCGGATAACAAGTCGGTTAGCTCGAGGGCAACACCTACGTCGCAAACTGGCACCAACGTATGCGAGTCGTGCGCGTTCCAACGCAGTTCATTGGTGATCAAGCCACCACTGCGAGTCCGAAACTCATGAGTGTCCGTATCTTGAAGCCAGCCACCAAACTTAAGTTTTGAGTCTGCCAGCCTATCTCCATAATCCAGCAATATCGAATGTTCTAAAACTTGGTTCCAGTCTCGTTTCCAACGCTCGTCATTGATCCGTAGATCTCCATTCTCGATATCGATGGTTTCCCCTGGAAAGCCAACAATCCGCTTGACCTCGCGTGCATCATCATCCGGAGGTTGAATGACGATCAAGTCACCTCTCACGATACCTTGGTACGAATTCCTACTGTCGATAGGAAGAGAGAGTCGTTTGCGTTCTGCGGATCGCAATGCCGCCATCCGTTTCCAAAGATAGTAGCGGACCGTCTCACCTGGGGTAATTGCTCCTGGTTGTGCTAACGCTTCTAGAAAATCGAAATCGTTATCCCGCGTCCCTGTGAACTGACAATCGAGCGGCTGATTCGGTCGGAGCGAATCGATTGCAAAACTAGAGAGCAACCCTGATTGCGTGTTTTTATAAAGGAAGCGAGGACCAACGAGATGCGGCTCCATGGAACTGCCCGAGATACCGGCGTACAGCGGCTTCATCCCGCGACGCATCAGGAGAATCGCTGCCATACAAATAGACAGCGCGAGGAATATCATCAAACCCGCTACCCAGGAAAGAAACCAACGTCGCGAGTGCCGAGCTGTTGCTGCAGGATCCTGCACCTTAGAGGTTGCCAATACGATAAACCCCTGACTCGGTCCTTATGATCCAATCGTTTTCATGAACGGCATAGGTTGCGAAGATTCGGCCAGGCAAACTGTTTCGCGAAATTTCCTCCGGTTCATCTCCTAGTTTGTAGACGACAGCTTCGCCCCCCTCACTTTGAAGATAGAGATTATCTCCCACCACAACGACCGAAGCCGAAAAATTACCGCCAACCCTTTTTCTCCAAACCTCCTTACCCGTTTTGATGTCCACTGCCGCTGCGACCCCCTCGTCGCTAACCAAGATGATTTGATCACGGTAGGGGACGAACGATGGAGTGTTCGGAACGGAGCCTCGATACGACCACTTCACATGCGATTTGGTTACGTCCCCTTGTCCCGACGGATCAATGGCCAAGAGATTCGGTCTCATAAAGCCGGTGCTGAGGAAGACGAGTCCTTCGTGATAAACCGGACGCGGCACGACCGAGAAGCCTTGGTAGTTGGCGAACCAAATGACGCTGCCATCTTTCGGATCCAAGCTTTGCACGATATCGGAACCAGGCGAGATGATTTGCGTCTGGCCATTCACAACAATTTTTTGGGGCGTGCAGAACGAGAAAGGTCGATCGGACGAGATACCTCGCAGCGTCTTCCAACGATCTTGTCCGGTTTGCAGGTCGAGAGCGAGCGTGTAGGGCTTTGAACCACCGTCACATGTCACGATTAACATATCATCCACGATGATCGGCGAACCACCGTTTCCGTGCGTGGGGGGGTATTCATGCTCGCGATTGGCCCAGATGATTTCTCCCTGCATGTCGGTGCAGGCGGTCCCTTGGTGCCCGAAATGCAAGTAGAGCTTGCCTTCGTAATGCAAAGGTGTTGGGCTGGCATGGGAATTTTTGTTATGAATGGAGGGAGCGTCTGCAGTTTGATCAAAGATCGTCCTTTCGAAAAGGAGCTTTCCTGACTTAGCATCCAAGCACACGAGCTTCAGCAGTTTAGGGCCACCTAGTGAGGCATCATCTGATGAGTTAGGGCTAACCGCCGTCGTGAGGTAGATTTTTTCACCCACGATGATGGGGGAGGACCAGCCCAGTCCCTTGGTTGGTTGATACCAGCGGACGTTTTCGGATTCGCTCCATTTCACCGGCAGTGCTAAATTCGAAACGGTTCCGTCTTGAGAATTTCCGCGAAACTCTGGCCAATCCGCTTGAGCCATGGAGCCCGGCAATGCCAGTACAGCACTGATTGCCAGTACAGCACTGATTGCCAGTACTGCACTCACTGACAGAGCAGCTCCTAATGAAAGGGGGGCGAATCGATGGGAAAGCCCAAAACCTGGAGCGGAAAACACGTTCCGGCTAAGCAGAGAATTTCGCAGTACGTATAATGGGGACTTCATTGGTGGACTTCTAAGCTCTCAATACGAAGGATATTTCCGTGAAGAACAAACTATTTGAGACGATTGTACGCAAGCCGGCGAATTGTTGCACGATGGTTATTGCCGGGATTCTCTCTGTGAGTTTGGGATTCGGGGTCAGTTTGGGATTCGGGCCCCTGGGCAGCTCGATTGCCACCGCACAAAACCACGTCACCGAGCAAGCGGACGCTAAAGTGGAACTGGTGGCCGATGGTTTCAAATTCACTGAGGGGCCTGCGGTCGATTCCAAAGGGAACGTGTATTTCACCGACCAGCCGAACGATCGGATCATGAAAGTGGATTTGGAAGGGAATGTCACCGAGTTCCTCAAGCCATCGGGTCGCTCAAACGGACTGTTCTTTACCAAAGACGACACTTTGATCGCCTGCGCTGACGAGAAGAATGAAATGTGGGCTATCAATCTGGATGGTTCTTACAAGGTGCTCTTCAAGGATTTCGAAGGAAACAAACTTAACGGCCCGAACGATGTATGGATTGACTCGACTGGATTTCTCTATTTCACGGACCCATACTACCAAAGGCCGTGGTGGACTCACAAACAAGCTCCTCAGAAGAGTCGTTCTGTCTATAGAGTGGATCCGGATGGGGAAAACATCACGTGCGTCGATGATGCCTACAAACAACCTAACGGTATTGTTGGGGATGCTCGCAAGCGAATTTTGTATGTGGCGGATATCGGAGATAGCAAGATCTACCGCTACAACATCGCCAAAGATGGGACTTTGCTCGATCGAACTTTGTTCTGTTCGCATCCCTCAGATGGCATGACTCTGGATAGTGCAGGGCATCTCTACATCACCAATAGCGAGGGAGTAAGTGTTTTCAACGAAGCTGGCGAGCGAGTTCAGGTTATCCCGACAGGCAAGGGGTGGACCGCGAACGTGTGTCTAGGTGGCGAGGATCGCAAAACCCTTTTCATCACCGCTTCGGATTCTCTATTCAAGATCCGCGTCAAGCACAGCGGTTTGGCGAATGAATAGAGTCGATTTTCGTAAATACGTACGGAAACGAAAACATTAGTGGATAGGCATGATCCTAACGGAAGATGCTTATTCCACCCAACAGCCACCAGAGCAGGACAAAAATCACAAAGGTAGACAGGCAACCGCCCCCCAATTTCCAGGCACCGGCCCCAGCTACCAATCCTCGCAATAGTTTGCTCATCCTAGCCCTCGTACTTTTTTGAAACTTGGATTCTTATCGTCGCAATCGAATCAAACGATCGCAGCGGTTTCCGCGTCGCAGTACGATCCTATCAGCGTGCGCCTGCCCACTCTATAGCATGTCCCCTAAAATCGGACTAATGAAATCCTCCATATACAAGATGGCATAAGATCCGATCGATTCGTTCTGGACAGTCTTTACAATCTTGACAGACGACGTGCATTAGCGGAGCACGGGTAACGATACTCGATGCTGTTCGCTAACTGACGAAGAAAACTTTAATCAAATGGAATGAGACTATGTCCAATTCAGACTTGCTATCTAAGATCGATCGTGACACCAAGGACGCAGCGGCGAAAGCCAAGGAGACTGCGGGATCGATAGGCCGCACGTCCCAATCTGCTGCTTCTGCTGTAGGAAACATGGCTAGCCAAGTTGCGGAGAATCTTGCAGAGGATGCAGATTGTTTGGCATCTAGCGCCGGCCGTGGGGTACAGCGTTTAGGTGAGCAGCTAAGCCATGCCACACCACATTCAGGAATTCTAGGGAACGTATCTCAATCAGTGGCTCATACCATTTCTGAGGGAGGAGAATATTTAGAGTCATCCAAGCTGAGCGGGATTGGCAAAGATCTCACCAAAGTGATTCAACGCAACCCAATTCCAACAATCGTTGTATCGATTGGCCTAGGCTGGATCGTATCGCGCATGTTTAGAAAATAGAAACGATGACGGAAGCCACTACCAAGCCTATAGAACGGTACCCGGCCTCCCTTGTCGGGAAGATCGTCTACGACTTACAGGTCGTTGGCGAGTTACAACTTGAGCTTGCTCGGGCCAAAGTTCACGGTGAGCTCAAGAAGCGGCTTTTCGCACTTTCCTTGATGGCACTCGGTGGATGCTTGCTCGGTTTATTCGCGATTCTTTCGTCAATGAGCTTGGTCCACTTATTGCATCGGATGACCTCTCCTGCCAAGAATTCTATGGAAGGCTTACCCCTGTGGGCTTGTTTCGCCATCATCGCATCAGGGATGGCGTTAACTGGACTCGGATTATGCTTTCTTGGCATGGATCGATTCCGAAAATGCGCTCTCATATCGCCGCAGGCCCTACTGAAGGAATGATAGTAATGGACAACAATCAACAAGAGCTTCGTCGAAAATTGGAAGAAACCAAGGCGCAGCTTTTTTCAAAGCTGCAAATCCTGGAGGAACAACTTACAGAAACGATTGAATCGACGGGAACAAAGTTTCAATCGACTGCGGGAGCAGTGGAAAGCGCAGTACACTCGTTCTCCAATGCTTTGAATGTTAAAAAGCATTTTGAACTGCATCCATGGTGGTGCTTAGTCGGAGCAGTCGCCGCAGGATATATTACTGGCGGAACGAGGTGTCGTAGAGCAAAGCCCCAACCTCATCGTGATTCAGGTCTGCTCGGGATTGCGTCATTAGATTCAATGAATCCGGATGATGCTAACACTCAGCATGATTCCACTGCCAGCCTTACCGCATTGTCCGCCGCCTACGATTTGGGCTCTAGGCAATCGACCGCCACCCAAGCTCGATCGTTAGCACTAAATGCTACGGTTCGAATCATTGAAGAGGTTCTTGCTCGAACCGTTCCCATCGTGATTGATCACTTCTCCAAAAAGCAAGATGAAGGGTCGAAGTAAGACCATTATTCTGCTTTATATCGGCCACTGCAGAGGTTATGAACTCAACCAATAACGAGTCCGTCAAAGCAGATGCCGATTGGGCATCTCCCAGCCACCTTCATACAGCATTTTTTCTGCTATCAACTCTGCTGGGAACGTATCTATGTTATCGGATTGCGTTGCCATTCTTAGCCCCTGTGGCCTGGGCAGTTGGATTATCGGTTTTAGCCACTCCAGGCCAAAAATGGCTTGAGGCGAAGATCGGTCATCCAGGACTTTGTTCGCTAGTGTTTACCACTGTGCTCGGTATCGTGGTGGTTATCCCTGCTTCCCTCGCGATCCAACAACTCCTGGTTCAAGCTTCAAATGGGGCTATCCTCATTGAAGAGAAGATTCAGTCTGGCGAGTGGCGAGAGGTCGTCTCTTCGTACAGTGAACATGCGGCAGTTCTGAAGCGGTTCGAGAATCTCATGGATTTATCTGCCATCGCAAAAATGCTAGCCGCTTCGACGAGTGGTGCAACCATGCTTTTGGTAAGGGATTCCGTTTATCAGCTAATCGATTTCGGCCTTACTTTTTACCTGCTCTTTTTCCTTTTACGAGACAGGGAATTTGTTTTGAAGACATTGAGTAAACTGTTACCACTGACGGCAGCGCAGATGAACACCATGTGTCAGCGTGTTAACGATACCATCACAGTAACCGTCTATGGCAGTTTCGTCGTTGCGGCCATCCAAGGGATAGTGCTAGGAGTCACGTTTTGGTTGCTCGATTTACCTGCGCCATTTCTTTGGGGATTGATCATGGCGTGTCTCGCACTAGCCCCGCTCGTAGGTGCCTTCATCGTTTGGGGCCCCGCAGCGATTTTTTTGGTGATGGGAGGTGAGTGGGGGAAAGCTGCTTTGTTGGTGGCTTCAGGAGTCTTTGTGCTGGTAGTTGTAGATAATCTGCTTCGTCCCACCTTGGTTGGCAAACGACTCAAAACGCACACCGTACTAGTTTTTATTTCCGTGGTGGGTGGAATGCTGCTCTTTGGCCCTAGCGGAGTCTTGCTAGGCCCGATTATTCTGACGGTTACCCAAGTTCTATTGGAAATCAGCATGCCAGACCCAAAATTGGTACATGGTAAATCGAGTAACATGTTTTAGTTTTCGATGAGTCGGTTGTATCAATCCAATATGCCATCCCAGAAATGCAGCATTCCGTTTACATACTTAACCCCCTTGACGCTTCCGTCTTGAGAAACAACGAACCCGACCGCCTCTTCGCACTGCTGACACACCGAGTAGATAGACTGATGGCGTAGCCCCCATTGTTCGCATGGATATGCAATCCCAGTGATCGCATCAAGAATCGTCGCACCGGGGGGTAACAAGACGGGGAATCGAACGCCGAAGCCCTCCACGCATAATTTTCCATCGAGTAAAACAGCGCCGTCAATTGCGGCCAAAAGGCTTACTCGACTAATACCTCGGTTGAGACTTTGGCCCGTCAACCTTACGAATGTCTCGGCCTTATACTTCGCCACCTCATCGGCATGACTACCAAGTGATTTCGAAGCTTCCTGAAGACACTTTAGTGCATCGCAGTAGCTCAAAATATCATCTAGTAGAGCAACATGTTCGGCAACGGCGTAGGTGTGATAGGCCTGTAATTCGTTGAGTGGCGAGGCCGAAATGACGAGGCTGCCGCCGTGCCTTTCCGAGCGAATACGCTCCAGAATTCTTGCAATCACCATAATGTAAGTGTCCAGCATTGCCTCTCGTGGGCCGATTGAAGAATCCGATTTGCTTCGGTCATCGGAAGCTGTGTTCAGCGAACTGTCCAGCAGCGTCTCAAAGAATCTCCCCAATGGCTCATCTAATTGACGCAATGGGTGTTTATGAGGGGGGATAATTTTTCCTTCCCGTAGTCTTACGACTTCTTTGACTCCGTGAGCGACACTTAATGTTCCCGGTCCTTCAATCGAAATAGTTAGACAAACCTGCGGCAGAGCATCATTTGTCGCAGGAGCGCCCGATAAGCTGTCCAGGGCCTCTCCCAGCCAAGCATGACCGTGTTCGAACAATCCCCAAATTTTGAGCTCCCCATCAATGTAGTAACATCCGATCAACGTACGGTGCTGTTCTGTGACGGGAGCCAGTCGTACTAGCTCGCTGGGGGTTAACGTTGCTGGATACTCGAATCGCAGTAAGGACTTGTGAGCTAAAGCTTCCGCAGGCGTATACGCCAGAACACATCGGGTCACTCGGAGTTCGGCTGTGCGGAGCGAAGCGTGGTAACAAATCTCCAGTAACCGTAGCGAGGTCGTATCGTCAGGCAAAACGGAACGTGCGGAAGACGGATTCACCTCCCAATAGGTGTGGAGTTTTGCAAGTAATTGTGCAGGAAAGGCAAATTCGCTCATTCTTCGTCATTACAGTCGCTAATGTGATTAATCTCGTCGCCAAGCCTCCTTCTACGAGACATTGAAACGCCGATAGCGTTCGTGGGTTCTTACTGCTGTTCTGCTGTCTCGATTATCTTTGCTGAAGTCTTTTCAATGCTTTTCGTCTGCTCTAGGGTCAATACTGCAAGCAGGTTCCTTTCGATGTTTGCCGAGATGTCATCAAGCGGCAAATGACTAAGGCTATTGGACGAGAATGGGTTTTCGAGTTCCACGCCAATCTGATCGAGCGTCAGCAGGGGATACGCAACGAGCATGGTGATGACCGGGGTATGCCACGCCGCTCCTGCCTGTTGAATAAGTCCCAGCGGTAGCATAACCAAGAACAAAAGGATGAAACGACGGATCGTGATGGAATAAATCCTCGGGAGCGGAGTCGCTAAGATTCGCTCGCACGCTCCTATATGGTCCATTAACATTGCCTTTTGCCTGTCGATTTGCATAAACGAGAATCCGTTCATACCCAATTGTTCTGTGGCCTCACGAAGTAGCAACCCAATTCTCCATGCAACAAAACTAGGCATATGATTCGCTGCGGCTAACTGTTTTACTTCACAATCGCCTATCAGTTGCGTCAACCCGGTAGACGGAGGCTCACCTCGAAGACTATGCCGAGCCACGTGTGGAAAAATGGCTATCCAGCGTATCAGTGCATTTTGCCATGCAAGGTCATGCGGTCCATAGGTAATCGCGCTAATTCCAAGATTGCGTGATTGATTAACGATCCCACCCCACAAATTGCGTGCCTCCCACCATCGGTCATATCCTGCGTTCAATCGGATAACCAGAAGAATCCCCAAGACGGCCCCAACAAATCCAAATGGGCTGATGTCGGGAGCGAAAGCTATCCCGAAAAAACGCCGTGTGAACCAAGCCCCCCAACAAACTATACTCGCAAGTAAACCAAAGGAAATGATAGACGGAATGATCTGCACCGTGACCGATCCCTGAACAGCGATCGCTTCCCGCCAGAATCCCTTGCGGGTTTGGTAACTTCTCATTTCTGTTGCGCATTCGATCTATGTTATTTGACGTAGGCTTCTGACGTTGTTTTGCTCTGCGAATCATTGCTGCCGGAAAGCTCTCCATGCGAACCTATCGATTGGGAAACGGAATTGGAGAACCTACCAATGAGAGGAAGTTTGATGGTGAACTCACTACCAAGTCCCGACCCATTGCTCTCTGCAGCTATCGATCCGCCATGTGAAGCAATGATTGCTTTGACAAGGATTAGACCGACATTGAAGCCGTCACGGTCAACCGAGCGACATCCGTCTGGTGTCAATTCACTTTCGAAAATGGAGTCCAACTCATTATGAGAGATGCCTTGTCCTGTATCACGGATACCAACGATTGCATACCGTCCTTCGGTATGTACAGAAACAAAAATGGCTCCGCCGATAGGCGTAAACTTTGACGCATTATGCAATAGCTTGGAGAATGCTTGAATCAATCTGTCGCGGTCTCCGTGAATCGCCAGACTCTCGTCGATATGGCTATGGTTGAGTCTCTGTGTCCTGTTCTCTATGAGTGGACGGACATTTTCGACGGTGGCAGCCAGAATTCCTTTCAGGAATACAGTTGACGAATGAAAAGAAATATCATTGCCCAAAGAAAGCTCATCACTTAAAAGATCCTCACTCAAAAGAGTTAGAAGCCTCAATTGCCTTTCGATAACATGCCTTAGATCATCCAGCGTTGATGGGGAGCGAGCTCTCCATTCATCTAGAGCACCGCGAATCGCCGTTATAGAACTCCTAATCTCTTGCCCAAGTACGTTAGTAAATTGATGGCCTTTTTCATCCCTATTCATAGCATCAAATCCTTGTCGTATGTATTGCCCGATCGGATCACTCTCGTTCGCCAGCGCTCGATTATCTAGAGATTTGCTTCGACTAATATCGCGTCAGTTACCTATTTTGCCTAGTGACTTTCACCATGCTGCTGATTCGCACATTCGTTTTGGCGGTTTTCGCTACCTTCCTTCACAAGCACTCTCGATTGATTATAGAGGCTAGACACGCGAGTATAGAGAGCAAGAAGACTTTAAAGAATCGATCAGAACCGCTTCGCATCACAAGGCGTTATAAGCATGCAAGAATTAATCGACGGAATTCATCAATTCCAAGCTGGAAATTTTCTGCTCCTACAAAAGCTTTTCGAAAGCCTAGCAGATGGCCAGCATCCGGAAACCCTTTTTGTCACTTGCTCTGATTCTCGAATCGACCCGAATCTGTTGACCCACTCAGAACCCGGAAACTTATTTATACTTCGCAACGCAGGGAACATAATTCCTCCACACGGAGCAGGCGTTAGCGGCGAGGCCGCGACAATCGAGTTTGCGGTAAGTGTCTTAGGAGTGAGGGACATCATCGTGTGCGGTCATTCGAATTGTGGAGCCATACGCGGTCTTTTAGATCCCAAGCTCGTGCAGTTACTCCCAGCCGTATCATCCTGGTTGACCTATGCAGAAATGACACGCAGAATCATGCAGGACAACTACAGTCTGCTACGGGGAGAGGCTCTCCTAAAGGCAGCGATTCAAGAAAATGTACTGGTGCAAATCGAGAACCTTCGAACTTTACCCGCGGTCGGCTCACGGTTAGTACGTGGTGATCTGCAAATACACGCTTGGTACTATGTTATTGAAACAGGTGAGGTCTTTGCCTATGATGTGGTCATCGGTGAGTTTACGAAGCTAGCCGACTATCAAGTTCCCGAAGATTCAAACACAGCCCAAAGGCAACCAGATTATTCAATATGACGAAGTAGATCTCTTCGCTTTTATTTAAACCATAAGCCGGACATTTTTCGTTCCGGCTTTACAAGAAGTAATTCCTTAATCGGTTCAGCGGTAGCGTCGATCAAAATAACGTCGCGAAGGGGACGAAAAGTTGCGGGGCATTCCGTAACCGTAAGACATTGACGGGTATGAACTATAACGGAAATTGCCATAATTTCCCCGATTCAGATACACGGCACCCGGCTGTCGGTAGTTCCCATAACCAAACTGGTTACCGTTTCCGTAGCGATAGCTATTGCCATAGCCATAATTGAAACCGTTATAGTAGTTGTTCCCAAAACCTCCGAATTGACTGCTGGGTCCATAGCTACCGATACGAAGCTGGACCCCGCCGTATTGAGCTTGCGAAGTAGGACTGTAATAGCACACTGTTACTATTAACGTAGTGAGTAGTAGAATTTTCTTAAGCATTTTGTAATTCCTTTGGTAGAGATCGTCACCGATTAATCTTACCAACCTAGGTAAGCATGTCGAACGATCATCATTTTTTTGTTTCTGCTTTGTAAAGGAACAGATGATCCTTGGTACATTTTTTAGTTTCTGTAGCATTGAGGGATGATTCCCACCGTACCTTGGTGGTGATCACTGATCTAACTTGAGCGTCTAGCCGTATGACGAAGAAACCTAGAACAAGCCTTCCACGCCTTTCTACAATTTTTCTTGAAATCCACGTTATCGTTCCTCAACTGGCTGCTCCTAAATTCAAGGGAGGGTGAATATAGCCTCTTCACCCTCTCTTGAGCCAATTGCATCTATGGGTGGCGTTGATTACGCATCGCTTTTGCACCTGAATTTTAAGGTACGTCGGGCTTCCTATCCGTCGATAAAGCGTCGCGTTTCCTCGACTGGAAAGAGCGTTATTCCTTTGGGAGCAAAACGATGTCAATGATATGTATGACTCCGTTCGTACACTTAATATCGGTGCCCACAACAGTCGATTTATTCAACATCACTTTGCCATCCTTGACTTCAACGGTTATCTCGCGGCCTTCCACCGTTTTGATCTTTTTTAGTTTCGAGACATCTGCGGCCATCAACTCCTGAGAGACAACATGGTATGTAAGAATACCGGTTAGCTTCTTCTGGTTTTCTGGCTTGAGCAATTCATCAAGTGTTCCCTCGGGAAGTTTTGCAAATGCTTCGTCGTTGGGGGCGAAAACGGTGAATGGTCCCTTACCCTTCAGTGTTTTAACTAGGTCAGCAGCCTTTAGGGCCGTCACGAGCGTTTTGAACTTTCCAGCCCCAATGGCTGTCTCCACAATATCCATTGTTTCCTTGTTGGATTTAGTTGAGCTGGATTGCGTTTTTTTCAAGTCCTGTGAAAATCCCGTCCCAAACGTGATTAGTCCAAGACATGCAGCCAGCGCTAAAGTCGATTTCATACGTTTCATTTTTTCGGTTCCTATGTAGCAGTAATTGTGACTCGACGCGTGAGAGCCGCTCGTTGCGTAAGGCATTGCCGCGGACAAAGCTCTACCGGTGCGATTCGCTCTCAGCACGCTCCGACCGAAAGATCGGATGGTCTCATAATTAGGATAGCGGGGTACGCGAATAGAGCGCATCGAGCAATGCACTAAACGGAACTAGGGAATCGTGCCAGATCACTAGCACCTCACATCATGCCAATGAAGCATGTTTCACCATGAACGTTAATCGACCTAATGTTTTGGCCCCTGCCCAATGTGGTGGATTCTCAACTACAATAGACTTCAATGCCCCTCCTCACAATCCTGCCTCTACCACTCCGATAGATACAACGAAAATGATACATTCCCCCTGCCAAGACACGCTGACTGAGCTTTGGCAACGCTACGCGTTTGCCAACGACGCAGGGCATTATCTACTGATTCCACAAGCGGTCATGCAACCTCGGTCAGAACCGGAAGTGATCGAATTGCTCAAGGAATCGCGACGACGTCGAATTCCCGTCACCTTTCGGGCTGGCGGCACGAGCTTGTCCGGTCAATCGATCACCGACGGCTGGCTCGTGGACATTGGTAGGCATTGGAGGCTTGTAGAGCCATTGAACAACGGCTCGCGGGTCAAAGTCCAGGGTGGGGCCATCGGTGCTTTGGTCAACGCTAAGCTGCGAGCATTCGGCAGGAAGATCGGCCCCGACCCGTCCTCCATCCAGTCTGCCATGATGGGAGGCATCCTGTCGAACAACTCGAGCGGGATGTGCTGCGGCGTCGCCAACAATGCTTATCACACCCTCGAATCCATTCGCTTCATTCTGGCTGACGGTACGGTCTGGGATACATCGCTTCCCGGCGAGCACGATCGCTTTGAGGAGCAAAAGAGTCAGCTTTCTACCATCCTGTCAGGCTTAAGGACTGAGATCTCAGGCAATTCGAATTTGCTTGCGCGAATCCGAGAAAAGTATCAGCAGAAGAACACGGTTGGATATTCGCTGAATGCTTTTGTCGACTACGAGCGGCCTCTCGACATACTGGCTCACTTGCTGATTGGTGGCGAAGGGACCTTGGCTTTCATCTCCGAAGCGGTTTTACGAACGATCGAGGATTTGCCCTACAAAGCCACGTCACTGACCTTTTTCGCGGATGCGCATTCGGCTTGCAACAATATCCCCGACCTTATCAGCTTGAACTGCGATGCCGTGGAGTTCATGGATCGGGCTTCGCTGGAATCCATACGCCATCTCGAAGGGGTACCCCGGGGGCTTGGTTCGGAGCTGGACAAACATCAATCCTTGATGGGATTATTGTTCGAGTTTCATGGTTCGAACACGGAAGAGCTTCGGGATCGGATCGGAAGTTTTCAGGCTCATTGCGTTCCCAAGATGAAATCGCTCGACTCGCCACTGTTCACTTTTGACAAGAAAGAGCAAGCCAACATTTGGAAGCTTCGCAAGGGGATGTACCCGGCCGTAGCTGCTGTACGAGCCCGCGGCGAATCGGCCATTCTCGAAGATGTCACATTACCAGTGGAGCGATTAGGGGATGCAATCGTCGATTTGCAATCGCTGTTCGAGGCCCATGAATACGCAAACGGAATCATCTTTGGCCATGCGAAGGACGGGAACTTGCATTTCGTCATATCGCAAGCCATGGCTACGCAAAAAGACAACGACAAATACAGCCGGTTTATGGATGCCATGGTGCATCTGGTTGTGAACAAGTACGATGGAGCTCTCAAGGCAGAACACGGAACCGGTCGAAATATTGCTCCCTATGTAGAAACGGAATGGGGCCCAGAAGCGGTTTCGATCATGCGACGACTCAAAGACGCAATCGATCCAGATGGACTTCTTAATCCCGATGTGATTCTGTCATCGAATCCTAAAATACACCTGGAAAACATCAAGGAGCTGCCGGTCATTGAAGAGGTGGCGGACAAGTGTATTGAATGCGGGGCTTGCGAGCCCAGATGCCCAAGTCGCGATTTTACCCTCTCACCTCGGCAGCGAATCGTACTGCGTCGTGCACGGGAGCGCTTCGAGAAAACGGGTCAATCGGACTTAGCGAAGCAGCTGGATCTCGAGTATCAGTTTGCGGGCTTGGACACCTGTGCGACTGACGGATTGTGTGCGATTGATTGTCCGGTCGCGATCAACACCGGAGAGCTCGTCAAGAATCTGCGGGAGGTTCAACGCTCCCCCTTTCAAAAGAAGATTGCTGGCAAACTAGCATTACGTTTCGGATGGGCGGAGCGATTGATCAAGACCGCGATGGTGTTAGGCCGGACGGCGGACGCCATGGCCGGGCACCGAGCGCTAACAGCTACGACGAAGGTGTTAGGAAAAATCGCACCCGGGTTTCCTCAATGGCATAAAGCCTTAGGGGAAAACTGCGAATCGATCGACCGAGCGTTGTTGGCAGATTTTGAGATTGCCGAGTGGATTTATTGGCCTAGTTGCATGTCGAGGATGCTGGATGGAACGGCTGCCGCGTTGCTCAAGGTGTGTCATCGTGCAGGGACTACGGTGCATATACCTGTTCAGTCCAGTGGCAAGTGTTGTGGCCAAGCCTTTGCCTCGAAAGGATTCTTGCAGCCAGCAGTCGACAAGCAATCGGAATTGCTCGATGCAATTTGGGAGTGGAGTCGGCAAGGGACGCGTCCGGTGGTGGTCGATCTAGGTTCTTGCACGTCGTTTTTGAGAAGTGGCTTCAAGTATCTTGATCCCGTTCGCAAAGCTCGCCTCGAACAAATTCCGATTTTGGACTCCGTCGAACTGGCTGCCGCGTTGCTACCTAGGCTTACTGTGCATCGCAAGTTAGCTCCCATCGCGATCCATTCAGTATGTTCCAATGAAAAGAGTGGTTTGGATGCTCCATTGCTTCAGGTTACTAGTGCGTGCAGTACGGAAGTGATTCAGCCCCTTGAGGGTAAATGCTGCGGCATGGGAGGGGACCGTGGCTTTGCATTTCCGGGACTCGTCAAGAGCGCGGGCTCGACTGTCGAGCAATCGATGGATTCCGCAAGTTGCAAGGTTGGTTATACCAACGCGAGATCGTGCGCGATTAGCTTATCGACCAGCAGTCAAAGACCATGGCGATCCATTTTTCACCTGCTCGAGGAATGCACTCGAGAGGATATTTCACAAGACCGGGTTCTCCAGCAGATTCAGGCAGACCAACAGATTATTTCAGTGTAGGAATGGAATCCCGTAGTCACATTCTGCTCTTCAAATCTTCTGGCATCCTTGAATCTGCTGGAAGTTCGAAATCGTTGAGCATGAGGGGCATTCTTGCCAAACTGGCCCGTGAAGCAACTCTGTTATCGTTGCGCAAAAATCGCCAAAACGCACCAAATTTAGCTAAAATTGTAGCCGCCCCTTGTTAAGATCGAGGCCAATCATTACGCCGTCATAACATTTCCCAAAACTTCGAGGATGCCTAACTATGAGTCTCTCCCTCCGTTGCCTGGCTTCTGCGTCGTTGACCAAGCTATTGGCAGTAGCTGCTTGCTGCCTGTTCCTATCGCCGCTTCCCAGCGTTGCCATCGCGCAAAATGATGGCGCTGCCATCAACGAATCATGGTCCGTCGTTTCTTATAACATCCGTTTGTATACCGAATCGGACGGCAAAAACGCATGGCCGCATCGTGCCGACACCGTCGCTGCTGTCGTGCGAAAGCACGACGTCGCGGGCTTGCAGGAAGTACTAAAGTCCCAACTCGACGATCTCGAACGCATGCTTCCTGATTACGATTTCGTGGGAGTCGGTCGTGATGACGGCAAGACGCGCGGCGAGTACGTTCCCATTTTCTTTAAGAAAGATCGATTCGAAAAAGGAGACTCTGGTCATTTCTGGCTTAGCAAAACTCCCGATGTACCTGGTAGCAAGGATTGGGACGCTGCTATTACCCGCATGGTGTCTTGGGTTGTTCTTAAGGATAAGCAGACAGGAAAAGACTATTTGCACATCAACACGCACTTTGATCACGTGGGAAAGAAGTCCAGGCAAGAAAGCGCACGTATTATTGTTGATAAATCCAAGGCACTCTTTCCCGATCTGCCAGCGATTCTAACGGGCGATTTCAATTGCGACCCGAGCGACCTGCCTTACGCTGTGATTACTCAGGAAAGCGAAGATCTTTGGGTTGATACGCTCGCTGGATACAAACCAGAAGAGGGGCAACCAGCCGGCACTTGGAACGCATTCAAAGCGATCGAACGTCATCGCATCGATTTTATTTTCTTGGCCCGTGGCGTTGGGTCTGTTTCGAGCCAAATTCTGGACCCTAGGACTCCGGCCGGACTCTTTGGCAGCGATCACCAACCTGTTCAAGCTATCGTAAAGTTCCAATAGCCGCGACGAATCTACTCTTTCAAATTCGCGATGAACTGATCGGTTTGCGACTGCCAAAGATCTGCCATTTCGCGAACCGTGTCGGAGTAGCGATCCGCGAGGTTGTTTTGTTCGGCACGATCTGTACTCAGGTCGTATAGTTCCCAGGCATCTCCCTTAGCAGCAACCAGCTTCCAGTCACCGACTCGCAAGGCTCGGTTGCCTTCATGCAACCACCAAATCGAATTTCGTTCGATCGGTGTATTGTCTACAAAGCTAGGCACAAGACTTTTGCCTGGAAGGGCGGGAATCTTCTCCGGCGCATCATTCTGCTCGTTCACCTTTGCTGGATCGATTCCCGTTAGCTCGATAAGAGTTGGTAAGACATCAATGAAGTGGGCGGGCGTGGTGCGGAGATCACCTTGTGCGGTAACCTTGGCAGGCCAGTGCACAATGAACGGGGTGCTGATGCCTCCCTCATGAACCCAGGTCTTATGACGGCGAAAAGGGGTGTTACAGGCGCTGGAAAAACCAGGGCCGAGGCATAGGTAGGTTGCAGCGCTTCCCACGGGAGCAGCCGGGTCATGCCCGCCATCGCGAATCATGATCTCGGCAGTGGCTCCGTTATCTGAGCAGAAAATAATGAGTGTATTCTCGAGGGCATTCATGGCTTGGAGTTGTTCGATGATGCGACCGATAGCAACATCCATGGTGTCGACCATAGCCGCGTGAATGGCCATCTTGGTCGCCTGAAATTCCTTTTGCGACTCCGTTAAGCTTTCCCATGCCGCAGGAGTATTCAGTTCTCCTTCACCCAGAAACTCTAAATCCTTGGGACGTGGATAAGGAGGACCGATCTCGAGCTCTAACGGAGAGAGGGTCGTGTTGGTGATACCGAGTTGTTTCATCCTTTCAAAACGCTCGTTGCGCATGGTATCCCAACCCATGCGGTAGCGATCAGCATACTTCGCAATCGCTTCGGGCGGTGCATGAAGCGGAAAGTGAGGAGCAATAAACGCCACATACTGAAAGAAGGGGCGATCGGAATGCTCGATGGCATGTTCTTTCAAGCAACTTATCGCGTGATCCGCCGTCGCGTTAGTAGCGTAGTAGTTGGGCTCCTCTGAACGGTTGGGGATGGGCTTATCATTCAAGAGGTTCCCTTTGCTCGAAAAGTAATTCCCTTGGTTCCGCATATCGAGTGAAGCATCAAAGCCGGAAGCGAGAACCGGCCCGTCGACATGCCACTTGCCACTGTGATAGCACCGATAGTTGGCTTGTTTCAAATAGGCTGGCAGCAGCTTTGCCCAAGCCGGTCGAACACCCACTGCGCCACCACCAACACCGGGCAGATTGTCTCGTCGAACTTGTTGGGCGTAATAGCCTGAAAGCAAGGCGGCTCGTGACGGCCAGCAGCGTGCCGTGTTGTAGAACTGGGTGTAACGCAGGCCGTTGGCAGCGAGTCGATCTAGATTGGGAGTTTCAATCTCTCCACCGTAGCATCCCAAATCGGAGAATCCCATATCATCGGCCATGATGATCAGAACATTAGGCTGCTCCGAAGCATAAGAATAGCTTGACGCAAAGATGCAGACAACGAGTAGCCCCATGGCCACCTGGCGGAGAACCGACTGGAATTTCATATGCTTAAGGGAGCGTGAAAGGAGGTGGGATAGACAGCGTACTAGCCGTCCGATTTATACTTATCCAACTTACGATACAAGGTTCGAGCGCCGATGCCAAGAATTTTAGCAGCTTCATCCCGATTTCCGGCGGTGATTCTCAGAGTTTCTTCTATAGCCCAGCGTTCGATTTCATCCATCGACTTGCCAATCAGATCGACAGGCGAAACTCCGGTCAGGGAAACCAGGCTGGCGGGCTGGGCCACAGCCACTGCGGTATCGATTTCCGATTGAGAAGGTCCATTACCATCGCTCAGTTCTGGCGGCAGGTCATCGATATCCAATTTGCCGTCCATATCAAGCACGACCATCGTTTCGACAAAGTTTCGAAGCTGTCGGATATTCCCGGGCCAATCGTAACTGAAGAACTTCTTGGTTACAGCCGTGGTAAAGTTACACGGTGCATGGTTATGTTTGCGAACGAACGTCTTTCGAAAATGGTCCATGAGTGGAATAATATCATCCCGACGTTCTCTCAGTGGAGGCAGGTGCACGGTGACCACTTTGAGGCGATAGAAAAGATCGTTTCGAAAACTACCATCCTCGATCATCGCTTCGAGTGGGCGATTGGTTGCGGAGACTAGGCGAACGTTCACCTTGATAGGTCGATTGTCTCCGACTCGCGTAATCTGGCTTTCTTCGAGAACGCGTAGCAGTTTGATCTGAGTACTCATCGGCATATCACCCACCTCGTCCATGAACAGGGTGCCGCCGTCGGCGTACTGGAACGCACCTTCACGATCGGTTACGGCATCGGTAAAGGAGCCTCTAACGTGGCCGAAGAGTTCGCTTTCGACGAGGTTCTCTGAAACCGCCCGGACGTTCAATGCCACCATGCGTTTCGCTTTGCGAGGGCTATTTTGGTGAATAGCCCGTGCGATAAGCTCTTTACCCGTGCCACTTTCGCCAGTGATCAAAACCGTGACATCGGTCGGAGCGATACGCTTGAGTCGATCGATGAGGCCTTGCATTTGAGGGCCAGCGTAAACGATCCCCTCGAAGCCGAATTTTTCATCGAGACGCTTGCGAAGCTCCAGGTTCGTTTGCTTCAGTTGTACCGATTCAACTGCTTTGCCGACGATCGCTCGCAGCTTGTTCGGAGTGATTGGTTTCTCGAGAAAGTTGAACGCTCCCAACTGCATCGCTTCCACTGCTTTGGTGACGGTCGCATGGCCGGTCACCATAATGGCCAAGCTTTCGGGGAGCAATTGTCGCGAAAGGTCGAGGATTTGCATTCCATCGAAGTCGTTCATGACCAAATCGGTGACGACGACATCGAACGTATTTTGTTCCAGTTGGCGTTTTCCTTCGGGGCCGCAGGTGGCGACGGTACAACGATAGCCGGTTTTCTCGAGGCTTTCCGTCATGGCTTGAGCGTGGGCCGGATCGTTATCTACAACGAGAATCGCGAATTGTTTCGGGTCGAGCGAATCCTGTCCTGCCTGCGAATCGGAGGATTCGTTGGATGGATATTCCGTTGTCATATCAACGTGACTTTGCAGTTGGAGGGAAACGATGTACTTTGATCTTTTCAGTCAACAGTCGAATTGTGATTAAATACAGCGTTTTGAAAAGGACCATCCATGTCGGGACAACTGGTTTGCCGGGGTGTTCGAGGTGCCACAACGGTGGAATCCAACACGAAAGAAGCCATTTTGAAGGGGACGCGCCAACTTTTGGCATTGATGATCCGGAGAAACGAGATTGCTCCGGCTGACGTAGCGAGTGCCATTTTCACCGTGACCCGTGATCTAGATGCCGAGTTTCCCGCACTAGCCGCCAGGCAACTTGGCTGGCTGGAGGTGCCGCTGCTGTGTGGTTACGAGGTTCAGGTCGCATCGTCTCTGGGGATGTGCGTCCGGATTTTGTTGCATTGGAACACCACCAAATCGCAAAAGGACATTCAGCACGTTTACATTCACGATGCCGTGCAGCTACGACCTGATCTTTGCAAGCTCCCTCCTGTCGACTGGCAGGAGCTAGAGCAATGGATCTCCGAGCAGGTGGAACCTAAAAAATAGCAAAGGAGCGGCCTAAAGGAATGATTTGGGAGTACTTGCGTGCCCCCGACATCTTTTAAATCAATAATAAATCTCGATATTTATTTGCATTCCCCTATTCTCGGCGTAAGACTTATCGGATTCTCACGATCATACGAGTATTTTGCCAAATTCATTCGATCGAGTCTCATGCCGAGAATCTCCGAATACAGCCTGACCCAACAGCCCTAATCATGCCCGGCATGCCTACTCAAGATTTACTCGCATTGAATATTTCTACGGTTACGCCAGAGACTGTCGAGGGCTTGACGCTATACGTTAAAGACCAAGACGACGCCTTGGTGCTCTATCGTGAAGCAGGCTTGCCTCTAAGCAACCAGGATCTTGAACGTCTAAAATCCCGAGGAGTTCTCTGGCTCTACGTCGATAGTTCTGCGAAGGCAGAAATCCGGGAAAGACTGACAGAAATCGCGTTTGGCAAGGTTGAGGTTCCTCCACCGATTCGAATCGCAGCGGTCGCGGGGATTGTGAGGGATGCCATGGAAGCCGCAATGGCCACAAATGAAGTGGAGAAGATTTGTTCGGTAACGAAGTCCCTAAGCGCCGTTACTGCGGACCTGATCTGCAATGAGGACATCACCCTCCGCGACATCCTACCGGTACTTAGTCACGACTATGGAACGTTTACGCATTCCACGAACGTCTCTTGCTACGCAGGGGTTCTAGCTGACGCGTTGGGATACTCTAAGGTTGACGTCGAAGAGATCGTGAGAGGTGCGTTATTACATGACTTGGGCAAACTGGATATCGACATCGAGATTTTGAATAAGCCTGACAAGTTGACCGACCGAGAGTTTAGGATCATCAAAAAACATCCTACGCAGGGTTTTGTGCGACTCGCTGAGCAGCCAAACCTTTCACTGGGCCAACTCATGATGGTCTACCAACATCACGAGAAACTTGACGGGAGCGGGTATCCCGTTGGTATCGGGGAGGACGAGATTCATCCTTGGGCCAAGTTATGCTCCGTTGCAGACGTCTATGAAGCACTTACGAGCTACCGACCTTATAGAAAGCCAATGCCTACTAGTTCTGCACTCTCAATCCTAGAGCGTGGAATCGGAAATACTTTTGACGGAGAGATCGTCTCATGCTGGACGAAGCTTACAAAGAAAAACTTGACGAAGTCTTAAATCGTGTTGATGGGACGCTTCAATTACCGAATCGACTGGCTGATTTTTTCTCCGTCAGAGGGGACTCTCAGTCCTCAGATCACGAGGAACGCAAGCATATTCGGATGCGTGCCAGGACTCGCTGTGTCGGTTACGTTGAATCTTCGCTGCCAGCAATGAATCGACAGCGTGGTGAGATCCCAATCTATACAGCAGATTTTTCCAAAGGAGGGTGTGGATTCCTCTCTTCAATACAGCTTTTTCCAACGGAGATCATCCGATTGGTTTTGCCTACCTTCTGGTTGAAGATCAAAATAGTTCGATGCAGAAAGCTTGGAGAGAATTGCTACGAATCAGGAGGTGAGATCATCTCGAAGAATCAACCATGTCTCGAAGCGTTTCTCTAAGAATCTTAACTTGTTGATCAAACGGTAAGAATGAACGCTTCTGATTCGGGCGTAATTACTCAGGAAACGCTATACAGTAAATCCGCTTGTCGGTCCGCAGGTAAAGGCGACCATTTGCGATGGCCGGAGTTGCCAAAGCCATGTCATCCGACTCTAAAGGGTTGGTCCCAAGCAATTCTAGCGTGTCTCCAGTTTCGCCGATTTCGTAAACAAAGGTGACGCCGTCCTCATTCAAACAAAACAACTTGTTTCCGACGACCCAAGGTGACGCAGTGAAAGCCCGGCCATCCGGTATTCGCATGTCTGAAATCAGCTTTGAACCATCCTTTGCACCGAAGCCTGCAATAGTTCCGCGATCATACAGAACGAAGAGTTTATCTTTCATGACGACGGTCGACGGATTGTAGGGGGCTGATCTTGGTAATGACCATACCACGAATTCACTGGAGCTTAATTCTCCAGTGACACTGATATCCCCCGATCCGCCGGGGCGAATGGCATAAATGGGGCGTTTGGAATCCAATACGTATCCAGAACTTACAATGAGTAGATCGTCAATCGCATAGGGAGTCGCAATGGTGATGCTCGACATTCCTTTGATCGACCATAGTTCGTTTCCTGACAAATCATAGGACCGAACGCCATTAGTACCGGCCGTAACAATCTCAGTCCTTAGCGAATTAGTCCAGACGAACGGCGTGGACCAGTTGCTTTTTTCATCTCGTTCTCGGCGCCATACCTCTTGACCGGTCGCCGAGTCTATCGCGAGGAGGTACGAATCTTTCTCGTTGTCGTTAACAATGTAAATGCGGTCCTCGTGCACAACTGGTGAGGCAGCGGTCCCCCAGCCAGCTCGCATCGGGTTACTCTCGAAAGCTTTGCTCCAGAGCTCGTTCCCCTCGAGATCAAAACAAAAGAGCCCCACATTCCCGAAGTAGACGTAAAGTCGTTTGCCATCAGACACGGGAGTCTCCGAGGCGTAACTATTCTTGATGTGGATCGGGAATTCTGGCACTCCCTCTTTCACTGTTCGTTCCCAATCAAGCTCACCCGTCTCGGCGTTGAGACATACCACAACCCAGCGATGGCTCGACTGAGACGGTTTAGAACGATCTCCACCGAAATAGAGCCCCTTTTTGGCTTCTTCGCTCACCGATGAGTTGACCACGGTGGCTAGAATCACGCGGTTTCCAACAACGATCGGTGAGGACCAGCCTCGCCCTGGGATTTCCTTTTTCCAAATAACATTGCTGGTGGAGTTCCACTCCAGCGGTAACGAATCGTCTTGGCTTATCCCTCGAGCTCCTGGGCCACGGAACGAGAGCCATTGTTCCTGGGCATCGCACACGCTGGCTGCGGTCAATATTGAAACGGCAAAGGCGACAACTCTAGTAGCAAACATGCGGCGGATTCTCGAAAACGAAGTATCACTGGCTAAAGCGATGGGCTTAACTACCAATAAAGGGCGTTCCTGGCCCACCCGCAGGTTGCCCATTAAACCCCGGTGGCACATTATAGCCTTGGACGGGTGCCATACCAGTTGGATAGCCCGGGCCTGGCATGACCGCTGGTGCACCGGCGGGTTGGAATGCTCCAGGAACTTGACCTTGAGGCGGATATGGATATGCATTGTACGGATAGCACGGCTGATTGTTGTAGCCATTGGTATTAGCACAGCCCAATGACTGCAACGCAGTGCATGCTGCTAGCACTAAATAAAATTTTATGGGAAACTTCGCTGTCTGGTCGCTCGATGGAATTGGCATCTCAACACCCTTTTGCATGCAAACTTACTCAATGGCTGATACTTGTCGACTATTAGAGAAAGTCCGACTCAAAGGCCAGACCGCTACCGAAGTTTCGTTAGAAAACTTTAAAAAATGAGGGCATTTCCTCGAGAATTAACGAAGCATCGAAACCGAAGCAATCAAGGCATTCGATGCGGAGTCAGTTAACTCAGGGTAGGTCGGAAGAAAAACAATTCTTGCAAACAACTCACGCATAACCGGAGCGTCGCGGTCCGGTGCATCATTGGGGGCCTCGATAACCGTGAGATTGTGCTTGCTCGTTACATCAAAACCATGCTTGCGTATGTCTTCAAGCTGAGCCCTGCCCCAATTCACTGCGATGGGAAATACCCAATGGGAATGATTTGATGCGAGGGTACCTGGAATACTCAGTTCCGCACCGTTCGATTCTGTACCGAGGCGGCTCAAAAGCACTTGTCCCAGCGCAATTCTGTTCCGAATGCGAGCTGAGGGATAGGTGGCTTGACGCCGGGCGAGCATGGCAATCAGAGGTGTCGAAGGTCTCTTTCGAATACTTGTAAGCAAGTTGCCTGTCGTAAAGTTTTTGGCCAGTCGGTTCACGACTTCGTCCGGGTCCCGTCGCAAGAGCTTGATCATGTAGAAGATCAACGAATAGATCTGCCTCGTTGAAGCCAGCTTGAGCAGGGCATATTTCGCGATGCGACGAACATACGTCAACCGCGACTGCGACGGATAGGATTCATGCAACGACTTCATCTTGGCAAGGAGATCCCGGTCGCGAATGCTTACCACCGCTCCTCCGAGCGCCGTCGACGTTTTAATCGGACCAAAGCTATAAAGTCGGACATCTGCTTCCTGTAATGGAATACAATCCCAGCCGCAGAATGATTGTGCGCAGTCTTCCACGAGAAGAATTTGGTGCTCCCTAGCGAACGCTGCGATAGGACTCATTGGGACAGTTGCCCCAAACAATGGTGCAATGACCATAAGTCTGGTTTTAGGACTTCTTGATCGCTCAAGCGACTGCTGAGTTGGAGACAGCGTGTAGAAATCCAGATCTACTGGAATCGGTACCAAGCCGTGTTGATGAACGATCTTCACCATGTCGGGAATGGTGACCGCGCTCATCATGACTTCGCTGCCCTTCGGTAGCTTTAAGGCTTGTAGCAATAAATCAAAACCGGTTCGAACCGACAAGCAAACAAAAGATCGATCGGGGCCGCCAAAGCTTTGCTGTACACTTGACTCGTGATTTGCCGCATCGCCAGGGAGCAAGCAGCGGAACGCGCCGTAACTCAAATCCGACCACGTTATATCGAGCAGTTTTCTTGGCCACATTCTTGTGAGCGTTTTCCAATCGACTTAAGGATTTGATAAAGCACGGAGCCCCCTGAGCGTTTGCAATAAACGTGACAGCCCCACTCTGTTCCTTCTTATGCATTGTAAGGTTCGTCGTAAGGTTCGTCCCACTCTCTAGCCTCTTTGGAGATTCCAACCAAAAAATCTTTACCAAATCGCTTGACTCGCTCGCACAGACGGTGTACTATTCCACCAGTTCACTAGTTCTGCAATGGCAGAAGGAGTTCAGCATGTTCTTTTCGATAGACACCAACAATGGTGTGGCGATTTACGAGCAGATTGTGAGGCAGGTGAAATTTGCCATTGCCGAGGAGTCGCTCAGAGTGGGGCAGTTGTTGCCGAGCGTTCGTGCGCTCAGTGTTGAGCTGGCGATCAATCCGAATACGATTGCGCGGGCTTATCAACAACTGCAAGCCGACGGCATTATCGAGCTGATGCGAGGCCGTGGATTGGCCGTTTGCGCAGGAGCTCTCGATGTATGTCGCTCTAACCGCCGATCCATCATAGCGGATCGGTTGCGATCCGTTCTGAAAGAAGCTTTGCACGCCGGATTGGAGGCCTCAGACATCCAGTCCATTGTCCGGACCCAGCTTGCGGAGCTGGTTCCCACGATCAACACGGTCGCGTCCAACTCGCCGACGCAGCCCATTTCCTAGTTCGTTCCCTTCTGCTGGCTAGCGGCTGCCGAGTCTGTTCGCCACTCCTCTTCGAGGTATAGCTATGAATGAATGTATTGTCATCCAAGGTCTCGAGATGCACTTTCGAGGTTGCGATGCACTCCAAGGAATCGACTTGGTCGTGCCTCAAGGTTCCGTGTTCGCGCTGCTAGGAGAAAACGGGGCTGGGAAAACCACTCTGATCCGAATCCTCACCGGTTTTCAGCATCCTTCCAAGGGAACGTGTCGCATCCTAGGGCTCGATCCCATCACCGATGCGCTCGAACTGCGGCGGCGAATCGGTTACGTCTCCGATGCCCCCGCGCTCTACGATTGGATGCGCGTCGATGAGATCGGTTGGTTTGCCTCCTCGTTCTATCCCGACGGCTTCGTCGAGCGATACCGTGAATCCATACTGCGTTACGAGCTGCCATTAGACCGCAAGATAAAAAATCTTAGCAAAGGACAAAGAGCCAAAGTCGCTTTGTCCCTGTCGACCGCTCACAACCCGGAGTTGCTGATCCTCGATGAGCCCACCTCGGGACTTGATCCACTTGTGCGTCGCGAGTTTATGGAGAGCATGGTGGAGCGGGCCGCCAACGGTCAAACCGTGCTCCTATCCAGTCATCAAATTTCCGAGGTAGAACGGGTGGCTGACTACATCGCGATTTTGCACAGAGGCAAGGTTCAAATCGCAGCCCCTCTTTCCGAGCTAAGAGACTCTATCTTTGAAGTCACCATCAGCCGCGCCGATCCGCTCGCGGCATTACCCGATTTGACGCAAGACAAATCGAATCCTGCCGAGGTTCTCTACGAAAAGATCGAGGGCAGACAGGTGCGATGGATTGTGAAAAACTACCAGAGCTTTCACGAGAAGCTCTTGTCCGAATGGTCTCAAGTTTTGTCGGTTCGCTCCAGACCAGCGACCCTCGAGGAATTGTTCATAGCCTGCACTCGCGGATTGAACAGTTCCACGTCGTCCCCTTCGGCATCACAACCAGGCATCGGTTCCAGCGCGGATCGACAAGCGTCTTAGAACTTTGTTGGGAAGACCTCGTTCGGAACAGATACAGGAGCACTATAATGTCGAGCCTAGAAGTTCAATCTTCCTACACCCCTCGCGTCCCAAGCATTACGACTTGGCAAGTCTGGGGGCGTATGCTTTACAAGGAAGCTAAACCGCTGCTGCCATTGTTGTTAGCTTTAGCGGTACTTTCCTTGCTTGGGCACGCCCTGATTGAGGTTCAGGGTATATTCGGGCAGCTCTACAAGATGATTCATGCTGTTCCATTTGGATTGACTCCCATTTTTTTCGCTTTGGGAGCAGCGGCGCTATTGGTAAGCCAAGAGAAAGAGCAACGAACGCTGCTTTGGTATGCCTCGTTACCGATTGCACCGAGACAAATCGTTCAATCAAAGATTCTCGTCGGTGTAATAGGGGTTCTACTCAGTTGGTTGATCAGTGCCGTCATCGCCGCGCCGTTCAGCGTCGAGATTTTCAATATTCGTCCCGAGGCTCCAACAGATATCCTGTACGTTCTCCCGCTCACGGCATTGTTTGTTTTTTTCTTGGCTTTCGCGACGGCTTGGATATGGGGGACGGCGATCCCGGCCCTGTTGGCTCTGATCCCTATTGTCATAGCGACCTTATTGCTCGCAACGACCTTAACCAATCTTTACCATGGTGACTTCGAGTTCAAGACGGATTTGTATACCCGGGGTACGCCACTCATTTGGTTGATTTCGTATACGGTCGTCGTCGTGATCGTCGGGTTGGTGGCCCGGCGCGTGGGTAGTCGGTCGTTTGTTGCTGCGGGTGGTGTTGCACTGCGAAAACAATTCAAGAACATGCTCGCTTATCGACCGGAGCTCAACTTTTTTGGTTACCAAAAATCGGGAGAGCGCGGCGCATTGTTGTGGCACGCGTGGATGCAAAACCGCCTGCTCATTACAGCCTTAATCCTCAACGCATTCGTGCTGTGGATTCTTATGCCTATCGCAGAACAGATTTCCCCTCTCCAGCCAGTTGTGGTGTTATTAATATTGAGCTATGCCTTGATTGTCTGCTGGGTAGGAGCCTTTACCTTTGGGGCTGATCAGTACCAACGACGCGTTCATTTCCTCGCCGAACGAGGTGTTGCTCCCTCGAAGATTTGGCTTAGCCGAATCGTTATGCCACTGGGGGCAGCAATCTTTGTGTACCTCAGTGTCATGGCCATCGTGTATTTGGACCTTAGTGGTACGCAAAAAGGAACTCCTCCTCAGTTCGTGATTCTTTCGGGAGTCTTCACATTGGTCGCATTTGCCTATGCTCAATGGTGGGGACAAGTAGCCCAAAGCCGAGTTGTGAGCCTTTGCGGTGCTCCCCTTATTGTGGTATTGGCGATCGGTTTCTTTGGTAGTGTGACCACAAGTACCATCGCTCCTTTGTGGCTCGTACTACCCACCCTTGTAATCCCGTTTATTGCAACGCGGGTTTCGATGCGAGCCTGGATGGATCGTCGCTTCACGCTTGGCTTTTATGTACGCCATGGACTATTCGCAGCGGCAAGCATCATCTTGCCTCTCGTTCCCTTTGGTTTATTTTTCGCCACGCTACCTCGCATGTCGAGCGCAAACCATGCCAGATACCTAGCCGAGTTTAGGCAACTGCAATCTTCGAACCAAGGCAAAGCTTGGAATCTGGTACCAATGACGTTTGAGCCACAAGGGGTGCCGTTTGAGATCAAACCGGAGGACCTGGACGAATTGGCGAGGGAATTGGAATCGATCCCGGAACCAGGAGCTGTTACAGATTCGACAACCGATCAAGCTGAGGATTTGCAAGTGGAAGATACTAGCATTGGCCTCGGCGGGTACGGAATGGGGGGAGGTTCCAATTTCGATTTAGAGGCCTTTAAGCAGAAACTGCATATCGAATCGTTGAAGCGTTCTCCACCGGTCAGGCAAGTCATGGCCGAGTTCGTAGAGAATTTCGATGCGTTTCTGGAAAGCAATCCTAATCCTATCCGGGTATCAAGATCGATGGAGATGGTCGAAACGGACGCATGGCAAAAAGCGATTGCCGTCAGTTTAAAACCGGACGATGAAACACTAAAAGCAGAATGGGAGAAATCGACAGCTTTGTTGGGCAAGATCGTACGGCGCATTCGTCAGTCCAGAGACTTGGCAGATCAGAATCGAGCGGACGATTTCGAGAAAAGCTTGCTCCAAATGTTGCAATTAAAAACGACAAAGGATTTGCTTGATCCAAATTTATACCGAGTATTATCCATCCAAGTCGCTGATGAGCAAGCACGGCGACTCAGTCGCCGAAATGCCATTCTCGCGTCGTGGCAGTATTACGTTTACAGCAGTTCTGGATTTGGGGATTCGTCAAGTTTTCGCACGCAGCTAGGTGGATTGGATCTTTTCTCACGTAATTTAAGCGTGTCGATAAAAGATGTCCTAATCGCTAAGCAAACCCGGAATCGCACGGTTGAACTATTGATGGAACTAACGGATGCGAGCGACGAGGTGTCCAGAAAGCGGATTATCAGCGAACTGAACAAGATCTTGTCGCCAGATATTACCAAGTCGCTTGTCTCTAGCTGGTACGAAGATTGGGAAAAACAAGCGGCTGCACTTCTAGAATCATCAACCACTGCGGGGGCAATCCAATGAGCGCAATAACCAGTTCTTCGATTGTTTCGCAATCCTCCTTTCGTCCAGTGGTTTGGATTGTCAGATTCATTGTTGTGATGGTAGCAATTGTTTT
Organism: Brakhagea baltica; assembly: GCF_052161605.1. NCBI lineage: Bacteria > Pseudomonadati > Planctomycetota > Planctomycetia > Pirellulales > Pirellulaceae > Brakhagea > Brakhagea baltica. Next base: position 5,407,087 of record NZ_CP197409.1, read on the forward strand.
GGGACTAGCGGTCTGGGGTGCAATCATCCAATGGACAGCCGCCCGAGAGTTATCCCAGTTCAAAGAGGATCTCAAGAGTCGTGGAGTACCCTACGATAATGCCTCGATGGAAGCGGCTTATATCAAGCAAACACATCCGGAAGGCTCTGAGATCGCAAGGTCCATACTTAAGCTCGCGCGTTGGGGTACCAATTTGCCAAGCGTCAACGCTTTGCCTATTGTCGGTACAGAGCTTCAAACGGAAGACCGAATTGTTACTTGGAAGGAATGGCCGACCGATATCGCTCCAGAGCAGATCGTATCGGACTATTTGACTGAGATGGAACCGATGTTTTCGCTCATCGAACAATTGCGAGACCTACCGAAACCGGTCCGTCTCGAGATTGATTTTCAAGGTTGGAATACCAATCTTAACTCGATTGCTGAATTTAGAAATGTAACCCGAATCCTAGAGTTGGAGTGTCGGTACGCCATCTACAAAAGAGATAAAGATCGAGCTCTGCGAGCTATTGGTCTAAGCACCGAACTCTTTGATGCAATTGATGAAACAGATTTTTATTTTGCCATTGTGATGAAGAATATTGCCAAGGGAAATTTGACCAGTGTAATACAGGATTCTATGTCCAACGACTTTTGGACGGAATCGGAGATCGCAACCTTAAGAGGCATTTTGGAATCCCATCGTAATCAACCGTTGATAAAACGAGAAACGTTGGAATGGGACCGAGCTGCGGCCCTCGCGAGTTTGGAGTCTTCAGCTACAAACGCGGCGTTGGCAGGAGAACTAATTTCGATCCTTCCAAAGCTACCCTCTGCAAAGCTGGCTATCGTGAAGCGCTACGAAGAATTGATCGCATTGGTGGAGTCTCCAAGGTTGTCACACCAGAAACGATGGGAAGAAATTCAAACAGCAAAGTTTGGCTTCTTGGGTACTATTGATGGCACCTCAACACTATGGAATGTATTTGGCTTGACGAGTCTTTCGTATTCACGCTTTTATCAAGATCAATTTGAAGACTCTCGTCGCTTCGCACTCGTAGCATGTGCGATCCGTGAGTTCAAGCTCAAGAACGATCGCTGGCCTGCGTCCCTGAAGGAACTAACCACAAGCGGATGGCCCTCTCTTCAGGTTGCTACAGTTTCTAGCGGTACATTCGGATACGAAGTCGAGGGCGAAACGGCTTGGCTGTGGTCCTACGGTTTGAGGAATCCCGGTGGTAATGCGCCCGTCGTTAGTCGAGAAAGGCCGACCGAGACGGAAAGGTTCCCGAATAGTCAATTCCTAGTGTTTGAGTAAAACGCCTGGGCTTTTTTCTCTTAGTTGAGTGACAACATACAATCTCCTAGCTTCGCCCGAATCCCGTTGGCTCTTCCAGCGGATCGTTAGGTTTCTCGCTAAACACACGACCACCACATCGCGCAGACTCTCGATCTCGTAACGTAAACCGTCGTTCATTGTCACCCGAACGGGACCGTGTTCAATAGCTTGTAAAAGCGTTTCGCGATCCATAGCTGTTGTTCCGAATTCAAAGTAATGTCTTTTCCGTAACCGTCTCGAATACTCCGCGAATACACGGTTGACCATTCATCTTGGATGGGGCGATGGTTATTCGTTCTAGCTTTGTCATGACGAGGCATCTATGTGGTGGGAGGGGGGGGCTGTTTCTACGTCCTACCCCATCATTGTATCAGGCATCGTACCACGGTGCCCAAAAGTTCGATCTGGGATTCCCAAACCGAATTTCTCGCTACAATACAGACGATCCTTTCCTTTCGTTGTTAAGTTTCCCCCTCGTCGAGAGATTTGAAGTAGGTTTGGTTATGAACAATCCGTTGAGTGCGATCGGAAAGAATCAAGAGAACACCAATGTCCCAGGTGGATCTCCCACCGCCATGTCGATTGGTGAGTATTTGATCAAGCGTCTGCAAGACTACGGCATCAAGGACTGCTTTGGCATTCCCGGCGACTACATCCTGAATTTCTACAGCATGCTCGAAAAGAGCCCCATCAATATGGTGGGTTGCACGCGAGAAGACTGCGCTGGTTTCGCGGCTGATGCTTACGCCCGTATTCACGGCATGGGGGCTTTGTGCGTCACCTACTGCGTTGGCGGGCTTTCAGTTTGCAACAGTGTGGCGGGAGCATTTGCCGAAAAGTCCCCAGTCGTCGTGCTAACGGGTTCACCCGGGCTCGGGGAACGGGTCAACAATCCATTGTTGCACCACAAAGTTCGAGACTTCAGCACACAATTAGAGGTTTTTGAAAAGCTCTGTATCGCCGCAACGGAGCTCAACAATCCACTCACAGCCTTTGCCGATATAGACCGGGTGCTAGATGCTTGCTACCGATTCAAACGACCGGTTTATATTGAGTTGCCCCGCGACATGGTGGATGTCGTTCCGTCGGTCGTTCATTCCTACCGCAGACCAACCGTGTCCTACGACAACCTAGTTCTGGAGGAAGCGGCCAAAGAAGCTGTTGAGAAACTGAACAACGCCAAGAAGCCGCTCATCATCGCCGGTGTGGAAATTCATCGCTTCGGACTGCAAGACACCGTTCTCAAGCTCGCGGAAAAATCTAAGATCCCAATTGCTGCCACTATTCTCGGAAAGAGCGTAGTCGACGAAACACACCCGCTCTACATCGGTCTTTACGAAGGGGCGATGGGCAAAGCAGAGGTGACGCAGTATGTCGAAGACAGCGATTGCGTCCTATTGCTCGGTGCCTTCATGACCGACATCAACCTCGGGATCTACACCGCACAACTCGAGGTGAGGCATTGCATCTACGCCACGAGCGAGCAGTTGCAGATCTCCTATCACCAGTTCCCGAACGTTCCGCTGGATAGTTTCTTAAAGCGGCTCATCGAGCTGAACCCAACTCCCGCCCAACGTCCAATCCCCGATAGTTTGCATATCAAAGAGCCTCAACCGATTCAAATCGAAACGGGACGCCCGCTCCAAATCAGCCGCATGATCCAACGGATCAACTCGCAACTCGACTCGCATACAATCGTCATCGCGGATATCGGCGATTCGTTGTTTGCCTCCTCGGAGTTAGTTATCCGAGATCGCACTGATTTTCTTTCCCCGGCATACTACACCTCGATGGGTTTCTCTGTGCCAGCAGCCTTGGGGGCTTGTGTTGCCAAACCGGGTGAACGAGTTCTCGTCATCGCCGGAGATGGTGCATTCCAAATGACTGGTCAAGAAATGTCGACCCTCATTCGGCATGGTCATTCGCCGATCATCATTGTCCTCGACAATCATGGGTACGGCACCGAGCGATATCTACAAGAAGGAGAGTGGCTCTACAACGAGATTGCCGTATGGAAATATTCCAAGCTGCCCGATGTTTATGGAGGAGGCAAGGGGCACTTCGTAGAAACGGAGGAGCAGTTTGATGCCGCTCTCGTGGAAGCTTGGAATGATCGCTCGCAATTGCATCTCATTCATGCCAAACTCGTCGAGAACGATGCCAGCCAGACTCTGATGCGTTTGGCTGAGCGACTCGGTCAACGCGTGTAGGGTAAAATCGTATAGTGTATAATACATTGAATTCGAAACTTCTCGCTGATCGCCACCGTAAACAATTCCCCACCCTCCCAGCGAAGCGACCGGGAGGGTCGGCAATCGAGCCTTAAGCGAGATTGCCGGGGAGGGCAGGACGCCGTTTGTCTCCATCCGACCGATACGTCGCCCCCTCCCCAGCCATGCTTTCGCGGGCTGACCCTCCCCAAACGGGGTTTGGGGAGGGTGAAGCCGGTGGCGTTGAGCGAGAAGTGTCTTGAATCTTGATTGTTCTAATTCCTGCCAATAAAGAGACGACTACTATGGACCGGCAAAAAGCTTCTGATTTCGATCCAAAAGCACTCCAGCTTTACGACGAGTTCGTGCATGGACGCATTTCGCGTCGAGATTTCTCGCAGCGGATTGCAGCCATTGCCACCGCTGGAGTGACGGCTGAGGTGATCATCCAGTCGCTGGCACCGAATTACGCTTGGGCGCAGCAAATCGATCCTAAGGACGCTCGCATCAAGACCGAGCGATACAGCTACGAATCTCCCAAAGGTGGCGGCAAGATATCGGGTTTGTTGGCGTATCCTGCAACTGGTGCCGAAAAATTTCCGTCCGTCTTGGTGGTACACGAGAATCGCGGTCTGACACCTTATATCGAGGATGTTGCGAGACGGCTGGCTGTTGATGGATTTTTGGCGTTGGCTCCCGATGCTCTTAGTCCGTTAGGTGGCTATCCCGGTAACGACGACGATGGCCGCAAAATGCAGTCAACTCGCAATGGCGAGGAGATGATGCAGGACTTTATGGCTGGTGCGTTAGCACTGCAGAATCATGAGTTGTCGACGGGCAAGGTTGGAGTGGTCGGTTTCTGCTACGGAGGGGGCGTTGCAAACGAACTGGCTGTGCGTTTGCCAGAAACGATCCTGGCTGCGGTAACCTATTATGGACGCCAAGCAGCGATCGCGGATGTTCCCAAGATCAAGGGTGCGTTGCTCATCCACTATGCCGAGACCGATACCAGAATCAATGAGGGGTGGCCTGCGTATGAGAAAGCTTTAAAGGAGGCAGGTGTCAAGCACGAGGCCTTTATTTATCCAGGGGTGAACCATGCGTTTCACAACGACTCCACTCCCCGGTATGACGAAGCGGCAGCCAAACTCTCGTGGGATAGAACGATCAAGTTCTTCCGTTCCACGTTGTTGTAAAGCCGCCCCGGAAAACGCAAAGCGTTGTAGTGGACGAGGCAACGAGGCCCGGCTGTCGTAGTGGACGAGGCAACGAGGCCCGGCTGTCGTAGTGGACGAGGCAACGAGGCCCGGCTGTCGTAGTGGACGAGGCAATGAGGCCATTTGCACAGGAGACTGTCTGCTCCTAACAGGTAGTGCGTTTGGTTCCAACCACTTTCCAGGTGATTTCTTGGCGGTGGGGATCGATGTTTCGCTGGCACCTGTGGACCGGCAAGAATGCCGATCCGCCCTATGTTGAACATCCGACCTTAGCGGGTGGCGAACTGCGGCGTCGGTTGTGTCGCAACCCGCGATGCGTCAGCAGTACCTGAGAGGGATTCGATGAGCTCTTTGTGGTCGAGGTAGTTTAGGATCTCGACTCTCAAGTCGACCGGGAGATAGGAAAGCTTCAAAATCGGGTAACCCGTGCCCGGTTGATGGACGACCGCTTCAAACCAGTCTTGAGGAATATTCGGCTCATAAATATCAAGCTTTGCTCCAAGCTTGTGCAAAGGGGTTGGAAAACTTCGCTGCTCAATTGTTGTTGCATAGTTGCGAGCGAAATTGCTCAAACGTCGCTGCTGACGCATGTAGTTCGTGGCCGCTTGTGCTGCGGCGTCATCGAACTCTTGATATGCCGCTACAACAAATCGATGCACCGATAGCACTCTTGGTCGCTTGCTCGAGGTGGAATCGATACCCACCGCTTCGATGGCGACGTCGAGCAAGTCGGCTCGCCATTCTCGTGGAACTTCGAAAACGATCCGAAACGGGCGTGCTCCCTCCAGTGTATTTTGCGACGACTGCTTGACCTTAAAGTAAACCCCTTTGCGTCGCGCTAACGTTCCGGATGCAGTCGCTATTTCCATCGAGGGACGCTTGGCAAAAGCGACGGTCTCATGGTTGCGATCATGGCCATAGGCATACCCGTAAACGGTACCGACACCTGGATACCCACCGACTCCTTTGATAGCACCCTCTCTGTTGCGATCAGAATCCTGAGTCACTTGCATGGGTCCGACAACATCCGAAACCATTTCTGTTCTCGGTGAAAAATCTGCTACTTGAACGTCATCGTGGCGACTCAAAACCCGAACGGTATACTCGGAGATTTGTGAATCCTTGCCAGGTGAGAACAGAGCAGAAACGTCGAGCTGAATCTCGACTTGGCGTGAGTTTGGCAGATGGCTCAGCATTCCTGGAGTGGTCACGTCTCTTGCCACAACCAGTGGGTTCACGTCAAAGGCGACGCGATCACCAATCCCCAACGCGACGGAAAAACTACTACCGATCAGCAACGCAGTCAAAACAAAATGTCGGATCATTTTCCTAGTGCCCCTTCCTTGACGTGGACCAGCTCGATCGGCTAGTCTCCGTTTCCTAGTGGTGTGTCGATCAACTTTACAAAGACCCTTGCACTCCGAGTAATCGTCATGTTCGATTTCTGTGGATCGAACAAGCAACTCTCGTTCCATCTTGGAAAAGAGCATCCCGTTTTTTGAACAAGCTGGTTCTAATCTTTCCTAGCTTGTGTTGACTGCCTGGCTTTACGATCAGAAAGCGACTCCTTTGTCAGAGCGTCTCCCCTCTTAGCCACGTGTGCTTACGAATAGTAGCAACCTGAGACGCTCGGACAATAAATCTCAAGCAAAATAAGATCGGACCATGTCAGTTTGGTGGGGGTTGATCGATTGGCAAATACTCTATATTGTCCAAGTTCACTGATCGATTTATGTTCCGACCTCAAAGTTTACCAAAATGGCAGTAGCTTACCGTACGGTAATTGGCCTCGAAGTGCATGTCCAACTGAAGACCAATACGAAACTGTTTTGTCGATGCAGCACTGCGTTTGGTGCTCCGCCTAACACCCAAGTCTGCCCGGTCTGCCTAGGTTTGCCAGGCTCACTGCCTGTGCTGAATGAAAAAGCGATCGAGTTCGCAATCCGAGCGGGTTGCGGTTTGAACTCGAGAATTGCAAGTTTTACCAAATGGGATAGAAAAAATTACTTCTACCCCGACTTGCCCAAAGGCTATCAAACGAGCCAATTCGATTTGCCTATTTGCGGCCCCGGATTCTTGACTATCGATACCAAGGACGACGCTGGTAACACTGTTCCTAAAAAGATACGTATTGTTCGAGCGCACCTGGAGGAGGATGCTGGCAAGAGCTTGCACGACGAAGTCCACGGGAGCGCTGACACGCGAATCGATTTGAACCGAGCGGGCACACCGCTGCTAGAGATCGTCTCGGAGCCAGATCTATCGTCTGCAGAAGAAGCCAAGAGCTACCTAACCGAAATGCGGCTGTTGATGATGTATCTCGGGGTAACGGACGGCAACATGCAGGAAGGGTCGCTTCGCGCGGATGCGAATGTCAATCTGCATATCGACCGTGACGGCAAAGTCATTGCGACCCCGATCGTTGAGATCAAAAATCTGAACAGCTTCCGAGCTGTCGAGCGAGCGATCCAATACGAAGCAACTCGACAGTATGAGCAGTTTTTGGAAGATGGAAAAACCATCGGGCAAGCTCCAAAGCAAACGCGAGGCTGGGACGATGACGCTGGTGAAACCTTGCTACAACGAGAAAAGGAAGAATCTGCCGACTATCGGTATTTTCCATGCCCAGATCTTGTACCGGTTCTCATCACCCCTGAGGACATCGAAGCTCAGAGCCATGAGGCATCCTTAACCCCGCAGGTCGCTCGCCGCAAGCTGATCGAGGAGTTTGGCTTGAGGCCTGCCGATACCGAGGTTATCGTTCAGCAAGGTCGTGATCTAGTCTCCTATTTTCTAGATGTTGTTGCTGAGGGAGCTCAGCCCAAGCGAGCTTCGTCTTGGGTCCTGCAGGACGTTCTACGTTATTTGAATGAAAACTCCGTCAGCATCAGCGAGTTCCCCATTTCGGCGGCTCATTTATCCAGAATCTTGCAGGCTGTGGAGGGTGGTAAACTGGATACCGCACGTGGCCGCGAGGTCTATAGCAAGCTACTCGATGCACCCGAGACTGTTGCATCCGAAACTGATCTGGATAAGCTCATATCGGATCACGCCGTCGTAGCCGTTGACCAATCGGAATTAGAAACACTTTGCAAAGAGTTGTTGGCCGACAATCCAGACGTTATCGAGAAAGTGCGTGGTGGCAATCCTAAAGCCATCGCATCCCTCATCGGGCAAGCGAAGAAGAAAAACAAGAACGCCGATCCGCGTCAGATTCAGGAAATCTGTTTGCGACTAATTAATGAGAGCAATGGAACGTGAAGGCATTAGACGCAACTCGCATCGAGAACGCCTTAGGGCTAGCGCTCCGGTTCCATCAGGGGCAGCGTGACAAGTTGGGTGCACCTTATGTATTGCATTTGCTGAGCGTTGCCTCAAAAGCAGAGGACGCAATCGTCATGCAAGCGGCGCTTCTGCATGATTTGCTCGAGGACACGGATGCGAAGAAAGAGGATTTGGTCGCTGCGGACATTGATCCAGCAGCTATCGAGGCGATCGAGCTGCTCACTCATGATTTGAGTGAGACCTATGCTGCCTACGTCATCCGTCTCAAGCGGAATGCAATTGCCAAGGCAGCGAAGTTGCTCGACCTGCACGACAACTATCGCCTAGACCGCGTGGCGTACCGACTCGAACACAGAGAATCGGACGCAAAGCGAATCCAAAAGTACATACTCTCCAAGCAATATCTGAGTGACGAAATCTCGGAGGAATGCTACACGCAGGCAATGCGAGAGCTTGAGTAGCTCGTACCCGTTCAAGGCCTTCGGTCGTGAACGGGTACCATCTGTACCGGTGGCTTACGCACACCGGCAATTCATGTGCCGCCCATCCAGACTAAGAACGATCCCCCCCACTATCCCGCAGTTCGTGGTTTCCTTTTGGCATTCCTTCAATAGCGGGAAAGCGGTTTGTTTCTAAAGTCCGCATCTTGGCTATGGCTTTGTAATCGAGCTCTGCACGTGTGGTTGCCTCTGAAAGGAGTGGTCCCGATGGAGCGCCGACCACTTTTGCATTCAATCACAGGCGGGACAATTCGTCTGTTGACTAGAATGCTGTGTGCACATGTCCCCTCACCATATCCTTCTCCCCATGTCGTGACCGCACCCCCGGATGGTGGTTTCGAAAATCTCAATAATTTTCTTGACACGGGTTTTTGAATCTGTTTCAATTCGCCTGCCGGGATCTTGCCCCGCATTTACAACCCTCAATCGAGAACAACGCCAAATGCCTAGACCGCTATCCGCTATCCGCTATCCGCTATCCGCCGATCATGGCTAGCGGTTTCTCAACCGGATTTTTGTCTTTGCTCGTCTCTTTCTCCGGTTGCCATCCTAGCGCGGTAAGTACAACCGATTCACGGAGTTCTACGGTAGCCACTGTTTCTCAAGGTAGAACTACAAAGCGCGAGAAGGATCTAGGTGTTATCTTCATTGATGAAGCCAGCTATGTCGCTTTTCCTCTGGCCGATTTAGGGCTGAATTCAGGCGAAGAGATTGCGAACCTATCGTCTTCTTGCGATTGTGTTGTTCCAAGCGTGTGTGATGCTCAGAAGCCGTTTCAGTCAACAGGCCGCGTCCTTAGACTTGATTTTCGTAAAGAGACTCAATCGTCGGAAAGCAAAGGCTTTCATCCTCAGAGTCTAGGCGTGACTATAAGCGTTAAATATGAGAGTGGAGCTACTGAGTCCGTTACATTTCTAATGCTTCACACCGTCCGATCTACCCCTAATCGTACTAATGCGGGAGGTGGAGCATGAACGACGCTCAAACCAGTCATCTCCTATCTGCTAACGACGATTGCAGGGAGCCACAAACCTTCTCCCTGCGACTGGGTGGGGCGACTGAAGAGAGGGAAGGGCATTCCCACGGGGCATTTTCCTAATCTCGATGGTCGCGTCATGCGTTCTATGAACATTTCGTTCTTATTGATCCGTTTACACCTAGTAAGGAGTTTTTAGACATGACTCAAATCAAGTTTTTTGTAAGTCGCTTTTTTTTCGCCCTAGTAATTCTGGTCTTTGGTGCTGGATTCTGGGTCCTTGAAACGAGGGGGTGTCGAAAGCTGTCAGAAGACGAATCGATGAGGTTGCTCGGCGGGCAAGGTCCGGGGGGTGGTGGCTGGACACCGTGGCTTACCCCAGGTCAATGCGGGCTTGTTTCTCCTGATTGTATGGGGCCCTCTTACATTTGTGAAATTCGCGACAAGGATTCATGTGACGGTATTGGGGTCTATCTTATGGGAGGACCGTCTGAGGGTTGTGTCGGTCTAGCCGAATTGGTCAATTTATCCTGCCGCGAATCGCTGGCGACGGCTAATACTCCTTGTGCATCTTACTTTAGGTGTAAATGGTTTGGTGAGTTAGGTGGATGTGGTATAACTATCCAAGGTCCCCCACTGAATCCTTTATCAGTATTCGCCCCCGCAGACTGTCAAACGGCGCCATGAACATGAGTAACAGAACCAATCTGATCGCGTCAATTCTCTTCTTAATCGCAGTACCTTTTGTTTCAATTGTGTATGGTCAAGACACGGTTCTAATGAGGTATTCAAAAGCCTCGCTACCCGAAGGTGTTGACACCTATGACTTCACCATGACTTCTATGTTCGGCGACTCGTCTGGGATAGTTTCGCAGACTGACGGAAAAATTCGAATCGTTATTCAAGTAAAAGCAATTGGCAGAGAAACTACTGATAACGCAAATCTAGAGATATATTGCAGTAAGGGTCGAGTGCTTGTCGTTGATCGACAGATGCGGAAAGCGACGTTGCACTCCGGATCATACCAAACTCTTCCGGTTTTTTCGGCAGCATACTTCAAAGTACTTCCCGATCATGGATGGACCTACTTCGCCAATAGGCCTCTTTCCGAATGGCTACCAGGAGGTTTTGCATCACCACGTGTACATTCGTTTTCGACCGAAACTGACGAGAGCGGATACCTTCTGCTGCGAAGACACGTGGAAAATGAGGGCTATTTGCAGATAACTTATGATCAGTCGATGGGAGTTCCAATCGCCTGTTCGGGCATTGACGGAAGGGGCGTCAGCGGTTCGCTGTCGGCGAAGTTCAAGTGGCAGCAGATCGGAAACGGCTATGTCTTGGAGGAATTCAACGAATGGGAAAAAGTTGACGGTAAAGATCAAACTAGGATCAGTTTGAAGAATTTTAACTTCAGGACCGAAACGCCAGAAATTCAGGACATTGAACTGATTTTGGGATCCCTGCCCGTTGGATTCATCGTTGCCGAGAGAGACAAAAACGGACGCATTGCGAAATCAAGACATATAGGAGGCTTAAATGGCAAGGTTACGAGTACTCTGTTGGATTTGGGCAATTTTGTTCGCCAGCATCTCGATTCAACGAGGTAACGGTAGTGATGGCGATTGGAAACAAGCCGCATTAGCGATGGAAAGCAAATGCGGTCCTGCTTGTCTTTATGTTTTATTAACTGCATTACAATTGGACCTTCCAGATTTTGATGGATTCGCAAGAGGATTTCGAAATCATGGAAACAACATCAGCCTGTATGACCTTGAGCGGAAGTGTCAAGAATACTCCGTTGAAGCAAAGTGTCTCGCCGTCTCAGTTCCAGAAATCAACTCATGGCAGACCTGTCTGTTCATCGCCCATCTCAAAGAAGGGCACTTTGTATTGATGGCAAGAAACCATGGAAACAAGTTTCTGCTTGTCGACCCTCCGAACCAAAGGATAGTGGATATTTCAGAGGTTCAAGAATCCCTCTCAGGAAACGTTCTCTTGGTTGGATCGTTGGCGCGTTCATCACGGGGCATTGTTTTTTTCTTGGGATGGAGTGCCATTTTTTTCATGCTAATCGGAGTCGCATATGTCTTGTTTTTTCAGCGTCGTCTTTTTGTTTGGCGTAGACGGAGAGGTATCTCATCGGGTTTTACAATTGTGGAACTCTTGGTGGTCTTGGCAATACTAACCTTGTTCATTGGACTCTCTGCCAGTGCATTGCATGCGGCTAGGGAGTCGGCCCGTCGTTTGGCCTGTAGCAATAACCTGCGGCAGATTGCTATGGCAATGCAGAATTACACGTCCGGTTTTCGTCAGTTTCCAGCAGGCGCAGGCTCCCCAAAGCAAGAGAGCCCCTACTATGCAATTCAAGTTTATATGGAGAAGAACGAAATCGACTTAGGTAGATTCTACTTTGGGACAAAGCAAATAAATTCACTATTCGTCTATAGTCCTAATGTCGTAAGTTGTCCAAGTGATCCGATTGAAAAGTGGGGGAGCTACAGATTTTGCACCGGGGATTCAGCCTACGCAGATAGGCGTTACCCGTTGCGATTGCAACCAGGAAGAGGCGTGTTCCTATTTCCCGGTTCGGTTAGACTTGCCGAGGTCACGGATGGATTATCGTATACGGCTATCGTTTCCGAGAGAAAGAAAAGTGATTTGCATTCCCCAAGGCAACTGGGAATTGTTTACGCGAACCTTACATCCGGGCTGCATAGTCAATTGCCGTTAACTGGGGAAATTGATTCGAGATGCGATTCAAGTGGTTCTCTTCCGTATTATATGTTTTCAGGAAGAGATTGGTTGTGCAGTGGTTTGCTTGGATCGTGGTACAACCATGTCCGCGGGCCTAATGCGATTCACGACTGTACCGTTGAAAATTCTGCGACGTCAACGGTTACCATTGGAGGAATTGTATCAGCCTCGAGCTACCACAATGGCTGTAACGTGGCTTTCGCCGATGGTTCCGTTCGTATCTACAGCTCAACTGTAGATACCATCGTGTGGCGATCATTCGGTTCGAAAAGTGGCGGCGAAGCGACTGTAGAGGTTGAGTAGTGATGTTGCGTTTAAGCTTATTTGTCGGAGCGTTTTTCTTACTGCCTTTAGGATGCTCAAAGCAAGATACAGTGGTTTCCTTGGGTGTTCCAAAATCGGTAGAAATCGCTGAATGCGGGTTTGAGGAAGGCTTGATTCAATTGAGTGATTTCCCTTTTTCCAACAAGCCAAAGAGCGTTTCCGTGGCCGCTGTGAATCGCAGCGGCAAGAATGTGCGAATCCAGAGTATCGTATCATCTTGTGGTTGCACGAAGATTGCGATTGCCGACTCAGAAATCCCAGCAAATTCTGTCATCAATATCGAGTGCTATCTGGATTGCCGGACACCTGGGCCAAGATCAACTCAATTGTGCATGTTGATTGAGGGGAGGAGTTTTGCCAGCTATTGCAAACTGAGTTGGTCTGTTGTTCCACCTATCAGATTTGAAATATCGGAGGTTCACTTTCCCAAGGGAACAAACAAACTTACCATTCCTATCAGTAAAGAGCCCGGAATTAATTTGGTAGATTTTGGTTTCGAAAGCATGCCAGGCGATGCGATAGCTGCAAACTGGGTTGACGAGGGCTTGGAAATCTCGATTCGTCCGGAAATGACTTCTTTGCAGTCTGGGGTTTTGAGAGTTATACATTCGGGAGCGATTGTTGAACAATTCCCAGTAAGCTGGGAGAGGTTGGACGAGTTTATGATCGCACCGCCGACGTTGCGGCTTATCGAAAATCAGAAGGACTATATACTCTTCGTGGATGGGGAAGAAATCAAAGAGGTAAGCTTGAAAGTCGCAACCCCGTCACTGGAGTTTCATGCAGGACAAAAGTCTTCGAAAGGATGCTTAATCAAACTGCGAATTGTCGACTTAAATAGCCTTCCTGAGAAAGCTGAATTCAAAGTAGTGAAAACCGATGGAGAATCTTCAATAGTATCACTTTTGTTAACGAAAGGCGATGCGTTATGATTGTAGTTGTCCAGTTTCTGTCATTGGGTGATGCTTGGCGATTATGACGATTTTCCTTGTCACCATCCTAAAGGAGGTGCGTATTTTACGAGTGGAGATCCTTACACCTGACCAGGTCACAATCGATCACTGCATCAATCGAACCGTCAGAACGAAAATCAAACAGTCCCAACCAGTTGTAATTTGATTTGGTTTTCAGCTCAGAAGGGCGACAAATTGATGCTGCGGAGTGCGCTGCTAAATCGGGGGCGAGCATCCTGGTAATCTAGGCTGCACCCATCGTGCCGCCCATCCGGGCTAAGAACGATATCCCAAACCAATACTCCCTAGCCCACAAGTCCGTGATTTCCTTTCTAACGAACCTCCAGGACGACCGTACCGGACATGGCCTCATCCACCAGTAGTCGATCGCCTACGGGACGAGAACTCAACTGCTGATCGCCCTGCCAGACCGATTGCCTCTGACCAGTCCGAGGCAATTCGATCATTGCGGTCATCCCTGGCGGGAGCTTGCAATGGATCCGAAAGGAACTGGTGTTGTCCCACCGAATTTCGATCGGCCCGCGAGGGGTCGGGACCGTCCCCTCAGCAAATTCAAGCCCGGATAGGTACGGCTTGATCCGGCATTGAGCCCAACCAGGCTGAGCGGGCGTGACTCCCAACACGAAGCGGGGCAATAGGTTGGCCGGGGCTGCACCCCAAGGATGATTCCAGTCTTGATTCGGTTTGTACTTTTGATCCCAAGCCTCCCAGGTAATCGTCGTTCCGCTATCGAGCATGTGTTTCCAACTCCGATCCGAATCGGCCAAAATCAGTTCCATCGCTGGAACGTCAGCTTGGTTTAAAAACAATCCTTCCAGTAGAAACTGAGCTCCATAGACCGAACATCGCATTCCCCGGCTCGCAAGCTCGATTGCCATCTCTCGCCGATCTTGATCGGGAACCAACCCGAAGGCCAACGGGAACAGATTCGCATGTTGCGAACTGTGGTCTGTACCAATACCGTCACGAAACAACTTGCGATCCGGCATGTACAGCAATTCGTGGAACTTTGTCAAACGCTCACGATACAGGCTAGCGAACCGCTGGACATCGTCCGATTCCCCCAAGTAGGTAGCCAGTTCCCGCATACGATCCAGACTGGCCAAGTGAAAAGTATTTACAACGGTGTTGATGGGCCGAAATACAAACCCATCACGCTCCACCGGTGGCCAATCCACAAGATCCGTTTTTCGATGTTGAGGCTCCATGCTCTCGACCAAACCGCTGGCCCCAACACGATGCTCAAGCATTTTTTCGTGGAGCTTTGGATATTGTTCCCGCAGCCAGTCTATATCTGCCGTGTGAAGGTAATCGGCATGGGCTATTAGGATCATGTACGGAGCCCACTCACTGGGCCAAGTGCCATTGGCCAGCAACCAAGCGAACGTATCGCGAGCCATGGTGAAGTCATCATCTGTCGTGTAATGACTGATTTGATTGAGATAGGTATCCGCCTCATAAGGGATTCGTTCGCGATCTCCATCGACGTATACACCAGCGAACGTAGTGGCTTTGATCGAATAACGACAGAGTTCCCAGATCGCGTTGAGATTGGGATCGGATGAATGGAAGCGGGCCGCACCATCATTCCAGGACTTGGAAAAAGCGGCACGTCGAATCACATTCAACTCGGGAAGTGGAGAACCATCCAGCGACTCGATTTCGAGCCATCTGAAAGGGACCAAGGTTCCCCATTCGGCAGGAGTAAGAACGGCCGGCGGATGGTGAACGCTCACCTGCTCCGAGTTACGAGCATTCGGAGGAGGACAGACCACTGCGGGTTGGTCTTTCGTCAGTTCCACCTGCACTGCATGGTAACGGACAGAGCCAGGAGGCTGTCGATCGATTCGCCAATCAATCTGCTTCTCACCAAAATGCACTCGAAACTTCCCCGTGGTCTTGGCGACTAATTGAACGTTTCCAAAGGCAACTCGATCGAAATCGAAAAGCCGTAACGATTGGTCGATGGGGGTAATTGAGACGGGCGATTGCTGGAACAAGGCGACATTTTTTTCCGCAGGAATCCAAGGCTCATCCGCATTGGCTTCGCAACACAGCACGGATATCGACAAGATCCAAAGCATCCTAACTCTTATTATCAAATTCATGTATCACTTACGTCTTTGTTGGAAAAAAAGATTGGCGAAGCAACCGTCTCTTCGGCGAGCAAAAGACGCTCAACCTACCGTTGATTGTAGGTTATCCTGGATGCATTGTCCGCCCAAGAGTTGTTAGGCTGCATTGCATCAATCGAACTTTCAGAACGAAAATCAAACAGCGGTAACCACTTTTGTTTTGATTTGGTTTTCAGCCCAGAATGGCGACATAATCTCTTCAGCTGTGCGTAAGTCACCGGATTCCGTTTCTGATTTGCTTTTGGCTTTCTGAAAAGAGTGGGGAGTCGGTCTGTTCTCAAAGGCAGCGATTCCTGTGATCTTCTGGAATAGAGCTTCACAGGTGTGGTTACCGCTGAAAGAAGTGGTCCCGGTTGAACGCCGACCATTTTTTCGTCATGGCAAGTACAATTCGACGGTCGAGGTAAGTGCTGTGTCCCAAACCAAGTCCAACACAAGCAAGTACACCGTTGCGACTCAACCTTTTGGACTCCTGATAAAGGAGGGTGAGGCCTTGCCTTTCATGCAAAGTAGGAAATTTTAGTAGCCCGAGCGATCGTCCTCGCCCCCGTTCCGTTAGGGAAGTGATCCATGCTGTCACAAAATAAAAAAAATATTTTTTCAATTTTTTCTTGCATCTTGAAATATGGTCTGATAAAACGCTGGTGGATATAACCTTCTCCGTGAAGTCTTGCCCAGGAGATGTCTGATGACACCCAACACCCAACACCCAACACCCAACACCCAACACTATCCTCTTAGTTTTGTTGATAGTCTGCGGTTGCAGTAAGGCGGAGTTACCAATTCCATCTCCGATTGCAGTGACGAAGACGCCCTCAGTAACTTTTTCACCAGTTGTTGGGGCTAATCCAGTTGAGTCCCAACCAAAAATAGACATTGGGGTGTTATTCGTAGATGAAGCAACCTATTTTGTCCTAACTCCTCAGTTGTTGGGTTTGAAAGACAGTGACGATTTGCACCACGTTGAATCTTCGTGTGATTGTTTGGTTCCATCGTTGGTGACGTTTCGAGATGCATCTTCGGAAATTATTCAAGGAGTAAGATTCGATTTTCTTGTTCATGATCAATCATCTGTTGTCAAACGGTCTCAAAATCTGGGTGTCGAGGTCCAGTTGATACTTGGGGATGGTTCGATGAAACAGGCAATGCTCTTGTTCTTACTCGCTCGCGATACGCGGCACGGATCCGAGGGTTAGCTGTATACTTTGTTTTTTGACTTTTTACCTTTTGAGGTGATTTATGAAAAAGTGGATTTACTATGCTGGTGCTGTTTTGTGTGCGACGGGTGCCGCACTGCTGATGTTTAATAGCAATGAATCCTTGGTGCGAGCTGATATTGTTCCGGCTGAGTTATGCGAGGAAGTTGTCGATGGTCCCGATGGCGCCATGAATTTCGGGATCATATTCTGCACGAAAGTGAAAGGACATAAATGTAAAAAGGATTGGGCTTGCAACGGGTTTCAGTTTGATGCATTTGACCCGTGCAGAATTGATCCGGCGACGGGACAGGTCGTAGGAGAATGCAAACATTGTTCGATACCTACTCCGGGCGATTTTTGCGAGTATACCGCAAACCAGACTGATTCATGCAAATTACGTGACACCTATTTAGGTTCGAGCACTAAGAATTGTGGGATTCCAACTGCTGGTGAATGCATAGCAGATCCAGCATCACCTGGTGGAGCAAAATGTCGAAAGGTTCCCAATGGACCGGTTGCGCATTTGGATTGCGGAAAGGTCACAGAGTGCAAATGACGACTGCATCGCGACTGCTGGCTTGTTCTATCGCATTCTTGCTATTTTGCCATGCTGTCCATGGCGCGGGACTGGAGTCCGTCGCACCGTACTTGAAAACCATCAAAAAGTATCGATGCGTCGAGTACAAGTATAAGAGCTATCAACTCCCGCTGCCTGGGTTGGATGCAGACAAGTGGAATGGCCTGATGCTGATCGAGTCGTTTGATACAAAGTATGACTTCATCGAAGATCACTACTGGGCACGTCGAGAAATCTACATCGAGGGCAAGTCCAAAGCAACTTGGAATTTCGTATCGTATGTAGACGATGAAGAACGCCAATATATCGATCCGGATTGTCCGCTCTATCGTCAGGACAAGTCCGGTTTGGGAGGTGGGGTCATAAAGCTCGCAGATAAGGAGGAGATGGCGTATTATCTTGGCATCGATTCCTATCTTGGGTTTCAGGAGTTGACTACCGGTCTCGGTCTCAGAAAATCACTCACTGATTTGCTCCAATCGAGACCCATTAAGGAAGGTGCTGATGGTGCAGTGGTTATTGATAATATATTCAATATGCCTACTGAGTATTCCTACTATGACCTAGAAATCGTTTTCGATCCCGAACATGACCACCTCCCTCGAATCGTTCGTGCCTACGAAGTACTTTCAAAGCTTGGTCAACGAAGGCTCCGACACTTTTGGATGGTGAATGAATTCTATCGTGAACCCCAAACGGGGCTATTCGTTCCAGTCGACATGGAAACGGAATATAAGGGTAAACTCGGACGAAGGCTGATCGTTGACAAGGAATCGATCGTTCTGAACAAAGTCCTTCCGAAAGACGCTTACAAAGTTGTATTTCCCCCCACGGTGGAAGTCCTTGACGATATCCGTAGAGTGATGATTCTGGATGGGAAAATCATTGAAAAGTTGGATGCAGACCCTACCCTCTTTCCACGTTGGAGTACGACTCGAATCCTTTCCATCGTCGGTACCTGTTTGTTCGTCCTAGGGGTTCTCTTCTTTATTTACAAAGCTCGATCTGCAAACCTGATAGTTATATCTCTGTTGAGTTTGGGATGGGTGTGACCGGCTCATCGTTGCTTAGTCGGTAGTGAGTCGCGATTTGCTAGCACAAGATATTGTGGCATCATTTCCGGCGACAACCAATTGGTTTCGTTTTCAGTATTGAGAGAGATAATAAGGGTAACGGCGAGCTTTTTCGTCGGTTCTCAATCACGGAGTCAAATCATGAACGAATCGTTGGATTTCCAGAATGTAGATTGTATTGTCGCACAGCTTAAAGAGCTGGCTAACACAGCTTTTCGTACGGGGCAAGCGATCGACCAAACGGAGCTTGATTTACACAAGCGACTAATGGCTCTCGGACATGCATTGATTGGAACAATCATCGAGCAAGCAGGCCAGGGAGATGTTGGACCTACCATCGAGAAGAAAGGGCGAGTCTATAATCGAATGCCCAAACGGACTCGGAGGTATCGCTCCATCTTTGGCGATTTCAGAATCGAACGCTACGTCTATGGAACAACACCCGATCAAGCGATCCAAGCCATTCCTTTGGACGAGCATTTAGGGCTCCCGCAGAATGATTATTCCTTGGTCTTCGAGTCGTGGGTCGGAACTCATGCGACCGAATCTTCCTTCCATAAAGCGGTTGGGTTACTGGAACGAATCACGTCACTCCACGTCCCAGTCGACAGCGCCGAACGGATCGGAAGCCGATTGGGAAAATCAGCGGCCTTGGTACTCGATAATCCGCCATCGATCGATCGAGCTACCGAGGCAGAACTCTTGGTCCAAACCAGTGACAACAAAGGCATCCCGATGGTACGCAAGCAAACGGAAAAAACACCTGTGGGTGCTTCTGTCGAACGCATGGGCCCCAAGCCGGGGCAGAAACAAATGGCGTGCATGGCCGGAGTGTATACCGTAGATCGCGATGTTCGAACGGCTACAGAAATCATTGATGCTTTATTCCATGAGCCTGAGTCAGGCGAGACAAGTAGATCAGAAGCTAAGCCGAAGAATCCTCGGTACTTTGGGGCGTTGACCAAGCATGATTCTAACGGAAACGTGATCGGTAAGTCCGCTGAAGAGCAAGCTCAGCAATGGCTAACTGCCAATACGCTCCGACGCCACCGAGAGGGTCAAGAGATTTTGGTTATGCACGACGGGCAACCATCACTTTGGAACTTAGCGCATGAGTACCAGGAGGGATGGAACACGATTGAAATACTGGACCTGATGCATGTACTTCCGCGAATCTGGGCAGCCGCGAAGATCATCCAACCAGATTCGCAAAGCTCGTATGTTCGCGAACAGCTGCTGCTACTGCTTAAGGGAACCGAAGGTCTAATGATCATAGGAATCAAGACTGCGATGAGACGCAAGGGCATAAAAAAAGCACAACGCGAAGAGCTTGGCAAGATCGTGAAGTATTTGGAAAACAACCGCTCACGAATCAAGTACGGTGAGTATTTGGCAAAAGGCTATCCGATATGCACTGGGTATATTGAAGGAGCCTGTCGGCATGTGCCCAAGGATCGAATGGAAAAGAGTGGGATGAGATGGAAGGAAAAAGGAGCCCAGACCATGCTGAACCTTCGCTGCATCGAAGCGAGTGAGCTTTGGGATGTCTTAGCCACAACGCACCGAACGGTAAACCTCTCGATCTACGGTAAGAAACGAGTGAACTATAGCGATCAGTTCTTGGCAATGGCGTCGTAACTAACAGAACAACCGGTCACACCCGTTTGGGATTGGGTGGTTGTTCGTCGAACCATCAAGTTTTAAACGAGACCGTTGTTTCTGATTCGGAAGGTACACCCATTATCATTCCGGGGGAAGACGAGTGGGCTACCGGAGCTCGAAAGAGTCGCAATATTCGAGCAGGGTAGCTTGAGTTCGGCGTGGTCCGAACCGATTTTGGAACTGCAAGCAGGAAAATCCGCTCGGATGGAGTTGTTACTGGATGCGGATGATGAGTTTTTGTCCCTGGACACAACGCATGGGATCGAATGGAAACAGATCGAGCAAACCGAGGATAAAGTAGTATTCGATATTTCGATAAAGGACGCAGAAGTCGCAGCAGATTCTCGAATAGCAGAGGTCGTCGCAAACATGCGTTTTCGAGAAAGCCCCTTCAGTATTCCCTGTCGTGTCATCGTAACGGGTACGCAATGAGAAACGCCATATCGCTGATTGAGCTATTGGTGGTAATTGCAATTATTGGTTTGCTTGCTGCGATAGGAATTCCTGCGGTTCTGGCGGCCAGAGAGGCATCACGTCGCACCACCTGCCTTTCTAATCTTCGTCAACTTTCTTTAGCCGCTCAGCTCAAAATCGATAGTGAACATAAGCTTTTAGAAAATCGATTTTATTTCGATGCCGAACACATTGCGACCCAAGAACGCCTCTGGATAAACGATGTGAGATCGCGATTGGAGGGGCTGCCGGCTGGGCGGTCTCAGGCATATTTTGTCTGCCCAAGCGGCTTCGGTGTTCTTAAATTTCCAGCTTCGGTCGACAAGTTCAATAGTTCGATTGTATTGGGACCACAAGACGAATCGGGAGACTACGTTGCAAATGGTGGTCTCACAACACCACGCGATGCTTTGAAGCCACTCGAGCCAGCTTATTTGCGTGCAGGCATTGCTGCCGACGTGATTGGCACCGAGGGGAGTCGCAGTGACACTATGATTCTGGGAGGTAGATCGAATACGATAGTGTTTTGGGAATCTCTCGGTGGACTGATCATAGATGTTCATCCTGAATTTGGCGATAGATTCCGAACCGAACTCACTTCGCGAAACGTCGCAGGTCTTTCCTCGGATGGTAGCTCCGCAAGAAGGGTACCGATTCTCAATCTCGAAACGGAACACAAGTATTGTTTCTCGACCAACGGTCGAATGATTGGTTACATGGTGTTGTTTAATCCGTTTTTCCAGCCGCTTCAGGAGAGTGACCGTTCGCTACTTGTTCACCGCTACCTCAATATTTCGAATCGACATGGCGCTCCCTTTTCTTTGCACGCGAAAGTTGTCCCCATGGCCTTTATGGATGGAAGCACGAGATTGATTAGCGAAACATCGAACAGCAGAGTGATTGCGAATCTTTCGACAATCACCAACGATCTTCCCATCGAAGAGTGAGCTTCCGATTTCACTCATAGGCGACAAGTGGACGACACGGCATCTTTCCTCTATCCCACGCCAATGTGCACTAGCTTGCAACGCTAGAACTGCGTCACTTTTGGTAGATTCAGTGTAACCGTTCGTCTTACGGCTCCACTGACCTAGTGTCAGTGGACCGATGACTCGTTGGCTAGCCACGAAACGCCACATCCGTGTTTTTCGCCCCCTTGAGCTTGCCTCAATGGAGCGCATGACTCGCTGGCTAGAGGACGTACCGACGCCGCGAAATCTTCGTCTTTAAAACTTCACCCTTCACGTTTCAAACTTCCATCGCTCCCACCGAGAAAACTCAGTGGAGAGCCGGGGGGCGGTTGGCGGACGCGGCGTCCTAGCTGGTTAGTCGTGCTTCCACTGACACGATGTCAGTGGAGAGCAAGTGGTAGGGAGTATATTCATTGTCGATGTTTATTCAGTGTAATCGTTCACTCTGTGAACGGTTACGATTCTGTTGCACCGATTGCCCTAGCGGTGACTTAGTTCCAAGATCATGTCGCGCGTTGCCTCTTCCACCGAGCGCTCCCATTCGGGCGAACTGGAGTACTTGGGATTTTCGTAGGCAAAGATAATGCCTCGCGAGCTGTTGACGAGTGCTCCCAAGCCTGATGCATCGAAGCCGTGCTTAACGTCTGCAGCCCCGCCACCTTGTGCGCCATAACCGGGAATCAAAATCCAAGCGTTCGGCATCCGCTTTCTCATGGCAGCCAGTTGCTCGGGGTAAGTCGCCCCGACGACGCAACCGATCGATCCGTACGCATCGGGACCACTCGCGGTGGCGACCGCTTTTTCTTGAACCAAGTCCGCAACCCGTTCAGCAACTGTCAGCCCGTCGATGATCCGATCTTGCATGAAGCCGCTGCCGGGGTTGGAGGTTTTGACCAAGACAAAGATCCCGGCGTCGGCTTCCACGCATCGGTCCACAAACGGTTCGAGCGAATCAGCACCGAGATAAGGACTCACGGTGAGAGCGTCGGCACCGAAAGGGCTCGAGGCCCCCATGTAAGCACGAGCATAAGCGGTCGCGGTGGAGCCGATATCATTTCGCTTTCCGTCCAGGATGACCAACAGCCCTTTTTCGCTGGCGTAGCGAATCACCTCCCGCATTGCGACCACACCGAGCGGCCCCAGTTCTTCGAAGAAAGCGCTCTGCGGCTTCACGACGGGAACTAGAGGTGCCACGACATCAATGATGGCTTTGGAGAAAGTCAAAAAGGCATCCGCTGCGGTTTGCTCGTCGTGTACGTCAGCGGTGAGAGACGACGGTAGTTGAGCGAGGCGAGGGTCGATCCCGACACAAACGGCATTTTGCTTTTCCATAACGGCTTGGCTCAGCCGATCACCAAATCCCATTTATTCTGCTCGATTCTGTGCGAAAAAAGGAAAACATCTCCCCAACCAGTCTTGCTGGGGGCTCACCGAGGTCGAACCGTCAATATAGACGACAGGTTCGATAATTGCCTAGGGAGGATTAGAAATAAGGCCTGGAGATCGACGAGCGTTATGTCTAGGAGTGAATGCAATTGGATTAGCCGTTCCCAACTGCGAAGCAGTTCCACAACCTAGCCCGGGGTCGCGGAGCGCACCCCGGGTCAACGAACACAAAATCCCCAACCAACCCCAACGGGGTTGCACACCGCCCACATGTTGACCCCCGTTGGGGTTCGTATAATGTTTACGTTACCGTTCCCGGGGTGCGCTCTGCGACCCCGGGCTGTGATGTTAGACCGCTTCGCGGTGGGAGCCATCGCAAATGGTTGCACTAAGTTCACATTATATTAATCGAGTATAGTACACAGGAGACACGCCCCATGGGTCAATCGCTTGTTCAGATTTATGTTCATATTGTGTACTCGACAAAGAACCGAGTTCCTTTTCTCAAAAATGCCGCGGATCGGAAGCGACTTCACGCATACCTCGCCGGTATCCACAAGAACCTCGACGCTCCGGCTTTAGTTATCGGAGGAGTGGAAGACCATGTTCATGTGTTGTGCCGTCTTGGGAAAACGATCGACATTTCCGATCTGGTCCGGGACGCGAAGAAAGATTCTTCTTCCTGGGTGAAGTCAGAGCTGTCGATCAAAAACTTCTATTGGCAAACAGGATATGGTGCATTTTCCATCAGTCCGAGCCATATCCCAGCGTTAACCGCATACATCGAGAACCAAGAAGAGCATCACAGAAAGGTTACCTTCCAAGATGAATTCCGAAGGTTGTGTAAGAAATATGGCCTGGAGATCGACGAGCGTTATGTCTGGGAGTGAATGCGATTGGTTTAGCCGTTCCCAACTGCGAAGCAGTACTACAACACAGCCCGGGGTCGCGGAGCGCACCCCGGGTCAACGAACGCAAAATCTCCAACCAACCCCAACGGGGTTGCACATCGCACCATGTTGAACCCCGTTGGGGTTCTTATAATGTTTACGCAACCGTTCCCCGGGGTGCGCTCCGCGACCCCGGGCTATGATGTTTGACCGCTTCGCGGTTGGCCGACGAGACGGGTTGTGGACTCTTGAATGGAGGATTGTTTACCACGCCGACCAATGCAACGCAGAATCATTCCGATTTAGGTTCGTGTATCAACTGTGAAAAGGGAGCTTATGGTGTAAATCCCACGGGTAGTGGTGTTTTTCCGCCTAATCGGCTGTGGTATGATGAACGAGTGGTTATTCGCCTCAAATCCCCTCCTGCTGCTGGTCCCGTCTACTTTCTCCATCTCTCCTGGAACCTGATTATGAATGTGTACCGAAATTATCTTGCAGGACGAATTGCTCTCGTTTTGCTAATTCTCGTGTGCCCCACCATCACACGTGCTGAGCCGGCGATAGAGCCAGACGTGCTGCTGGCCAAGCAGATGGCACCGTGGCTGGACTGTCTCGCGCTCAAGCGAGAGTCTTTCGTGGTACGAGGGAACGTTAACGTTAAGATCAGCGGCAAGGAGCAGTTGGTCGAATGGACCTTTGCGAGACAAGACGGCCAACGGTTTCGATTGCACATGAGCCATCCCGAGTATGAGTTCGGCATTGTTCGCAGCCAAGACACAACAGCTCTAGTGCTTCCCAAGCATAATCGAATCTGGCTCGGAACCGGCTCCGTTGACGCAGTGGATCACATCGCTCCCGAAGATGCACTCACTCGTTTAGTGAGCGATGGGTCGATCGTGTTCTCTGCCAAGTCGCTCGTTAAACAAGTCGATACACCGGTGGATTTGGCTGGAGCGGTTCTATTCTTGAGTGGCCTCAAGCATCAGGTGAGTGATGCGGCTGATGCAAACGGTTCGTGGGCCTTGCCAGACGGTAGCCGACTGACTTTCGCAGGTTCGTCGGTCAGTTTTCAATCGTCCGACGCGACTGGTACGCTTACCGTTGGGGACTTAACCGACGAATTAGCGTTGCCTAAGACAGTCGATGAACAATGGCTCGCCTCGCAATTTGGAAATCTTCAAGTTTCGAAGCTCGACCGGCAAGAATTGGAGATGACCCTGGCCCGCGGTTTGCGACGAGCCTTTGAGGTCCTGGCCCCATCCCCCAAGCTGACCAATCCCAGGATCAAAGAAAAGAGTGTGGACAACGGACAACTGCTGGCTGTGAATGGCCAGCGAGTTGCTGTGCTTTGGGGCAGCCCCGAGCAGATCGGCACAGCACATGGCAAACTGCTCAAGGATGAAACGGTGCGCTGCATCGATTCCGTGATTTACGGATTTGGGGCAGTTCAGACCATTGCGACGGGTAAATGGTTTCGAAGCGAATTGGAGGATGCTTATGAGCGTTTGGCGCCTCACATCCCAGAACGTCACAAACGAGAAACGAGAGCTCTGGCAGACTCGTTAGGAATCGATGGCCGGTTGCTCGAGGTGGTCAATGTCTTTCCTGAGCTGTTTCATTGCTCCGGTTTTGCGGTCTTCGGGGCAGCGACCGAGGGGGGCAAACTCTACCATGGTCGGGTTCTCGACTACATGACGACCATCGGGCTTCAAGATGCAGCCACCACCTTTATCGTTGCTCCTGATGATTATCTTCCGTTCGCCAACGTCGGCTACGGTGGATTCATCGGCAGCGTCAGCGGTATGAACGGAGCGAAGATATCGCTCGGTGAAATGGGAGGCCGCGGCGAGGGGCAATGGGATGGAGTTCCGATGGCCACGTTGATGCGTCGTGCCCTCGAGGAATGCTCCACGCTCGAAGAAGTCAAAGCACTCTGGAGCGACAATCCACGAACCTGCGAGTACTACTACGTCTTCGCGGACGGCAAGAACCGATCTGCGGTAGGTGTCGCCGCCACGCCTGAGAAAATCGAGTTTGTGAATCCAGGGGAGGCTCACCCGTTGTTGGGAGATGGGATTCCGGATGCGGTTGTCTTGTCGGCTGGCTCTCGGCTCGATGAGCTAAAAACCCGAGTGAAGAGTTCCTACGGCAAGATCGATACAAAGATTGGGCAGGAGCTCATGTGTCGACCGGTCGCCATGGCGTCCAATTTGCACAACGTTCTTTTCGTACCGGAAGACTTGGTACTGCATGTTGCTAACGCCGATCACAAAAATCCTGCCGCTGATCGTCCTTATACTCAGCTCGATTTGGCGGGCCTGCTTAAAAAGATTCCTGCGGTCGAGAACAAATCCAAGACCGTAGTAGCAACTACAGAAAAGGTTTCACTCAGCAGCCCGACGAACAGCTCATCAACCAATTTTATAACAAAGGATTCGATTCCGACGGAGCTAAGGGAAACAGATGAGCGAGCCCGAAAAAGCTTGGACGAATTGCTTTGGACGCCCAGCAAGTTCGACGTATCGATTGAAAACGTTGGCAAAGAAACGTATGTCCGTTTTGCTTCTCCGATGAGTACGGGAAACGCGACGAATGATAGAGTCGCTTTGCAATGGTTCCAAGCAACGGGCTCCAAAGCAAAAGCGGCAGACGCGTTGCCAGCGGTGCTTGTTGTGCATGAGTCTGGACGAGGCATGACAGTCGGGCAGATGATTGCCAAGGGGATTGCGAATCAAGGCATCCATGCGTTTATGATCCATCTGCCTCACTACGGTGTGCGACGTTCTGATCAGGCGGAAAGCGGAGATGTCGCCTTAGCGCTAAGGCAGTCGATAGCGGACGTTCGCCGGGCTTACGATGCGATCGCAGTTCTTCCACAAGTCGATAACTCGCGAATCTCGCTTCAAGGAACTAGTTTAGGTGGTTTCGTCGCTGCAACGACTGCCGGGATCGATGATCGTTTTCATTCCACGTTTGTTCTACTAGCCGGTGGTGATCTCTACGGTGTGGTCACGCAAGGCAAGAAGGATGCCCAGAAGTTTCGGAGTCAGATGGCCGCTCAGGGCCTAGATGACGAAGGAATTAAGCAATGCCTCGATTGCGTGGAACCGCTGCACCTAGCTCATCGAGTCAATGCAAATCGAACATGGTTGTATTCGGGTAAGTTCGATGACGTAGTGCCACCGGAAAACTCTAAGCAGTTCGCTGTCGCAGCCAAGCTTCCGGAATCGCATCATATCGAAATGGAAGCAGATCACTACTCAGGAATCTTTCAGTTGCCCACCGTGCTCAAGCATATTGCGTTTGTTGCGACGACGGCAGTCGCTGTTGAGGCTGACGAAGCGAAACTGCAACCTGGCTTCCGCTTGTTGTTTGATGGCAAGTCATTGGACGGTTGGGAAGGAAACCTGGATTTTTTCCGGGTCGAGGATGGAGCGATCGTGGCCGGCACTCTGGAGAAAGATATTCCGCACAACGAGTTTTTGTGTACCAAGGAATCGTTTTCTGACTTTGAGCTTATCTTCGAGGCAAAGCTGCGAGGCGTCGGAGACAACGCGGGGGTGCAATTCCGTTCTAAGAGAGTTCCCAATTCTACCGAGGTGAGTGGGTATCAATGCGATGTGGGCACCGCATGGAATCGTAGCGTGTGGGGATGTTTGTACGACGAGTCACGTCGAAACAAGATGTTAGCCGATGCCCCGGCTGACAAAGCAGCCGAGTGGACGAAGAAGGGTGAGTGGAACGAATTGCGAATCGTGGCCAAGGGGAGCAAGATAAAGCTTTACTTGAATGGGAATCTCTCGGTCGACTACACCGAGGAAGATCCCAAGATCGCAAGATCCGGAATTATTGGTCTTCAAATTCACTCGGGACCGCCGTCGGAAGCCCTTTATAGAAATATCCAGATTAAAGTACTCAAAGAGGACGAATAGCTGCGTAGGCTAGGCGGCCTTTCCCCACCGTAAGACTAACACCGTTGCATTCCTCTCCTGGGAGAAAAAGATATGGATCGAAGAAGTTTTTTATCCGCCTCCGCTCTGGCAGGCTCGATGGCGTTCACGCAGCATCGCGAGACCATCGCGTCACTGCTGGACCAGCCCACTAAACGGGTCGGTCTGATTGGAACCGGATGGTATGGCAAATGCGATTTGTTTCGATTGCTACAAGTTGCACCGGTCGAAGTCGTTTCGCTTTGCGATGTGGACAAGAACATGCTGTCGGATGCCGCCAAGATGGTGGCCGAGCGGCAGAGTTCCGGAAAGAAGCCCAGGGAGTACGGCGACTATCGCGAAATGCTAAAGGAAAAGGACCTGGACATCGTCTTGGTTGCGACTCCCGACCATTGGCACGCGTTGCCAACCATCGAAGCGTTAAAGTTAGGGATGGATGTTTGGGTACAGAAACCGATCAGCGTGGACATCATTGAGGGGCAAGCCATGTTGGCTGCCGCTCGCAAATACGGCCGAGTTGTTCAGGTTGGGACCCAAAGACGGAGCACGCCACATTTGATCGACGCCAAGAAGAGAGTCATCGACGAAGGGCTGCTAGGGAAGATCTCGCACGCGGAGGTTTATTGTTACTACCACATGAGAGCCCGCGAGAATCCACCAGATGTCGCTCCCCCTGACTATTTGGATTATGAGATGTGGACAGGCCCAGCTCCCATGAGGCCATATAACAAACTCTGCCACCCTCGCA
Organism: Brakhagea baltica; assembly: GCF_052161605.1. Lineage (NCBI taxonomy): Bacteria > Pseudomonadati > Planctomycetota > Planctomycetia > Pirellulales > Pirellulaceae > Brakhagea > Brakhagea baltica. The sequence continues at coordinate 5,435,692 of NZ_CP197409.1, forward strand.
GCTGGCGTGCATTCATGGAGTATGGAAATGGCATCATGGGCGACATGTGTATCCATATGCTGGATACTGTGCGATGGATGTTGGGATTGGGCTGGCCTAAGTGTGTTTCCTCGCACGGAGGGATCTTGGTGGATAAAGCGTCCAAGGCCAACATCACCGACACCCAAACCGCAACGTTCGAGTTCCCCGAGCTGAATGTCGTTTGGACTCATAGATCATGGGGGGATGCTCCCGATCCAGAGTATCCGTGGGGTGCGACTTTGTACGGTGATAAGGGGACACTGAAGTTGAGTGTGCAGAAATACGACTTCATCCCCAGATCGGGCGGCAAGAGAATTCATCAAGATGTCGTCATGGAGTTAGATCAATATCCTGAGGACAAAACCGAAAAGGACTTGGAACAACACGTTGCACCGGCGATTCGTGGTCATATGCTCGACTTCCTGACAGCTATCGAAAATCGGTCCAAGCCGATCGCTGATATTGAGCAAGGCCACATCTCGACTGCAGCATGCATCCTAGCCAACATGTCGATGGATCTCGGGCGAACGCTACATTGGGATCCGACGAATCACGTTGTGGTGGGAGACGAAGAGGCTACAAAGCTATTGCGGCGCCCCTATCGAGAGCCTTGGGTCCACCCAGAGCCCGATCTCGTTTAAGGAAAGCCGTTCTTCATGGCGAATGAGGAGAATTCCAAGCCAACATCGCGACGTCAGATTGCGCGTTTGATTGGTAGCTCACCGCTGCCGATCTATGTCTTGAGCGATGACGATGTCGTAGTGTTCGCTAACGAAGCAGCTGGGCAGTATTTTTCGATTCCGGCTGAGGAGTTGATTGGCCTGGAATGCAGCGTGGTTGCTGCACAACGAACCGAACTGGGATCGCAGTTGGGCTTGCCACTGGATTGGGATCGGAATCAAGTTCATTTGGTTGCGGATGCGACCAAGGGGGGCGTCCGATTGCTTCTGCCAATTGAAATTGCAGGAGCCAGCGGGCGGGCGACCATCATGGTCGTCATCGTACCCGAAGGGACCGCCGGTTCCATCCGCGAGCTTGATTGGTCTGGCTTGCAGATTCGACAGAGCATTCGCGAGGTTTATAGTCAACTAGAGAGCGATCAGCCTTGGCATATCGTCGGCTCATCGCCTGGAGTGAAGTTTGCTCGACGACAGATTCAAATCGCTACCAAAGCTAGTTTTCCTGTTCTCATCACGGGAAGCCCAGGAGCTTTTCGCGAATCACTAGCTACGTTTCTTCACCGAAGTCGACTAAGGCACAGGGGCTCCCGGTCTGCGATGCCCCCCGTCGTGATCGACTGCGGTTTGATGGACCACAGTTTGTTAACGGGAATGTTCGAGCTCATTTTGGAAAGACGCGGCTCGAATGGTATGGAGTTGGGAGTTGTACTCAAGGACCTGGATCGTTTGTCGGCGGAGCTAATTCCTACCTTGGTGACTTTTCTCGTCAACCATTCCGCGATGGAACTGTATGCCACGGCGGAACAAGTCCCCGACCTGAAGGGAGTCGCACCGACTTCGGAATTATGGAATCGCGTAGCAAGCTTTTTGGTCTCGATCCCTCGACTTTCAGAGCGAAAAGAGGATCTTAGAGAGCTCGTGCACGGATGGTTTGAGCAGAACCAGAAGCAGCGATCGAGCGAGTTAAGGGATGAGACGAAGGGCATCGCTCTGGAGTTCCAATCCGCTCCGGAATTCTACGACGCCTTGGAGGCCTATCCGTGGAGAGGGGACTTAGTAGAGTTTGAAAGTGCGGTAGCTCAAGCGTTCAAGGAGGCGGATGGAAAGGTGCTACTCGCGTCTCACTTGCCGATATCGATTCGTACATCGACATCGGAGTTAGAGGAGGCTCGTGTTTTCAGTCCCATCGATCTCGATCGTGTTTTGGAAGAGACGGAGAGGCATTTGACGCTCGGTGCACTCGAGCATGCCAAGGGGAATCGATCTGCTGCTGCGAAATTGCTGAACGTTTCGCGAGCTAGACTTATTCGGCGTCTTCAGCAGTGGGGACTCGATCGCGAGTCGCCTGAAACGCCGGATGAGGATCTGCCCAAGTTCGAGGAGATCACTTAGCGGAGACGAGTTGAAAATACACCTGGTTCAGGCGGAGCTTGCGTTTCCGGCGTGCTCCACACCCTTCGTTCCTCGGGATGTGCCACCCCAAGCGTCCCTAATGCGATACCATTACTGTTGAGCTTGATCTGGCTGGTTCGTATCGGGCTGTATTGACGCAGGTCGATTGTGCCAGACGTGTCGAAACCAAGTAGGAAGTCGAAACGTGTTTGGATTTTGGTGAACGGGGATAGTTGGCAAAACCGGATTTTGTACTTCTAGCCGCAACTGGCCGTAGCAGTGATTAAACTGCTCGATAAAAACATCCGTGGCGTCTGGGAGCGAGATCGCCCCCACAATTTTCCTGCCTTGGCGGATAACTCCCTTAATGCATTCTCGATCGCTTCCTGACGACATGTCCCACCACTTCCTTTAGGTTTAATTTGGATGTCTCGGCCCAACCGGATTAGATTGGAAGAGAGCCGTCAGGTCCTGTAAAGAGGACTGATCAATAGAATCGGTTCGATTGTTCTGTTTGCAAGCGGCACCGCGAACCCCGATCACATCCGCCCCAACCGACATCAGTGTACGGATTTCCGCCCGGCGAAGCGAGCCCGCCAACGCAACCCGGATCCCGTGTTCCGAGGCTTGAGCGATCATCGACTGCAAATGGTCCGGGGTATGGTAGTCAGTCAGACACTTGCCATTCTTTCGATACGTATCCATCAAAACACGGTCGCCGCCTGCTTCTAGGCAAAGGTTCAGAATACAAGTCCAGGATGGGGAGCACGCCTGGCTCGCATCGGCATAGTAGACAGGAATTAAGCGGCCGCGACCTCCCAGACATTCTGACAACTGAACGAATAATGCTCGACAATTGTCCCATACGGTCCGAGCTGGAGGACTAGGCGAGTCCACAGATTCGTGCTGATCCGGAGATGGGCGCCGTTCAGCGGGCGAGCCGTAGGTGCCCGAAAACGCCAGCTTGAAGAGGGTGTTTTCTGAGAAACTGTTCGCGTATTCAACCAATTCCGAACGCGAGGATTCGGTCGCTTCCCCCAGCGCAACGCTGAGTTTCTTGGGGGAGGGGGATTGAGATATCAGCCTTTCGACGCGGAGGGCTAAATCGTGCTGAGGCCGTCCGAGCGGTCCGTTTTGTGGGTCTTTGACGTCCACCCAATCCGCACTGGATCTCGCCACCAACTCCGATTCCATTAGATCTCTAACACTCACGAGCAACGACACGGTGCGATTTTTACCCGATTCGTTTGGTTGCAACCGGGGAGCAAGTGTTGTTGCCATGTCGAGTTCTTTGTACAACTAAGGATCGGTTTTTGAGTTAGGTTTAGCGGACCATACGACATATGTCCAGGTGCCGTAGTTCGGCCGAGAGGCATGTTAGAGTGGAGCAGGATTGAGCGTTCAGTTTAGTTATATCACAAACCAGGAATCTCTCCATTCACTTTGCGAACAAGTGGCGAAGCACAGACGTGTAGCCTTTGATACGGAGTTTGTGGCCGAGGATTCTTATCGCCCTGAACTGTGTTTACTTCAAGTAGCGACTTCCGAGGGGGTCGCGATTGTTGATCCTTACTTGATTGAAGATCTAACCCCTTTTTGGGCTACCTTGGTTGCTCCGAATCACCGGGTCGTTGTTCATGCGGGACGGGAAGAGCTACTCTTTTGTTTTCGCTCCGTCCAGAAATTGATTCCGAATCTATTTGACGTTCAGTTGGCGGCTGCTTTTCTGGGGCATGAGTACCCAGCGTCCTACGGAAACATTGTTCACCGTTATACAGGCAAGAGTCTTGATAAAGAAGAAACGCGATCCGACTGGCGAAAACGTCCCTTGTCCAATCAGCAGTTGCAATACGCCGCCCAGGACGTGAAGGATCTGCTCCGGCTAGAGGAGAAAATGACCTCGGAGCTTAAAGCGGCAGACCGGACCGCATGGTACGAAGAAGAGGTTCAATCCTGGCAAGAGGATTTAGCCAACTACGAGAACAGCGATAATTGGTACCGCATCAGTGGCATCCAGGCGTTGTCGGGATCCAGCCTAGCGATCGTCAAGGCGTTGTGGACATGGAGAGAGCAACGGGCTCGTGAGCGAGACCTACCAGCCAGAAAAATTTTACGCGATGACTTGATGATCGAATTAGCCCGACGAGGGAACGGCGACGCGAGGCGCATGGCATCGCTTCGCGGCATGGAGCATCGACATGTCAAGCAGATGATCCCAGATTTGGTCGAGGTGATCGATCAAGCACAGAACGATCCCATTCCGGCTTGGCCACGAAAATCGAAGCTCGGGCGTGGACAGCCACCTGCCATGCTGACTCAGTTTCTGGCTGCTGCATTAGCTTACATCTGCAGAACGAAAAAGATCTCGCCGGCAGTCGTCGCAACTTCGGATGACCTCCGCGACTTCGTCAAGTATCGGCTCGAGGGGCACGAAAAGGATTGGCCCCCACCTAGTTTGGCAACAGGCTGGCGTGCTGAGATCGTTGGGCGTGAGCTGGACGATCTGTTACAAGGTAAAATCGGAATGGTGCTAGATAACTTGCAGAGTGATCTCCCCATCCGATTTCATCGTATTTGACGTTAGGCCCTCGATTCTTTAAGCATGGGTTAGCACGATTGGCACCCATCGCAGTGTCATTAATGCAACCAAGAAAAGTAGGAAGCATGCAATCAAGCAACGACCAACGTGAACAAATGGGTCAATTGCGTCTGGGAGCTTGGGCAACTGCGGCTTGTTTCATTTTGGGTGTTGCCGGTTTCCTTCTTCATCAATGGAAATCGGGAGATGGGATTTCTCCTGCGATTGCCTGCTACGTGATGGCATACCTGGCTGGTGGTTATAGCACAGCGAAGTCTTCGCTGAGTTCATTGCGGCAAGGCAAGCTGAACGTCGATACGCTCATGTTGATCGCAGCTACAGGAGCTGCCCTACTCGGGCAATGGGGAGAGGGAGTCGTATTGCTCTTTCTGTTCTCGCTCAGTGGTACTTTGGAAACGTATGCGATGGTGCGTACCAATCGCGCCATCGAATCCATCATGAAGCTTCGACCGCGAGTTGCCACCAAGGTTACGACTGACGGCGGAGACGATTGCGTTGTTCCTATCGAGTCACTTCAAGTAGGAAATCAAGTTCGAATCAAGCCAGGAGAGTGTATTCCTGTTGATGGTGTTGTCGTGGATGGGGAAGCTTGGGCGGACGAGTCGTCTCTCACGGGCGAGAGCAACCCGGTTGAAAAATCTGTCGGTAGCCACGTCTTTGCTGGCGCCATGAATAGTCGCGGGACGTTGATCGTTCGGATGAGCAAATCGCCCGAAGACTTCACGATTCAAAAAACAATACAAATGGTGCACGATGCCCAATCCAGGTCCTCACCGTCGCAAAGGTTTGTCGAAGCATGGCAACAACCGTATGTGATATTAGTGCTTATCCTTGCCTCGCTTACATTTTTGGGATCCAGATATCTTCATACCAAAGACTGGGGAGATGCATTTTATCATGCCATGGTTGTTTTGGTCGCCGCTTCACCGTGTGCTGTCGTCTTGAGCGTTCCAGCGGTTATGCTTTCCGCCATAGCGGTGGCGGGCAGAAACGGCGTTCTGGTCAAGGGACCCATGTTTCTCGAGTTGCTGAGTCAGCTTGATACGATCGCATTTGACAAGACGGGAACCATAACAAGAGGCAAGCCGACCGTGACCGAAATCTGGACACCAGATGGGAGCGACCCGGAAAAAATACTTTTGCTCGCGGGTTTAGTCGAATCGCAGAGCGAGCACCCTTTGGCCATCCCCATTGTTGCAGAAATCAAGCGGCGCGGCATTTCCCTTCCATTGGAGAAGGTCAAAGAATTCCACAGCCATACGGGAAGAGGAGTTCATGGCACCGTCATGGGGTATTGGGTTGGGATCGGTAAGGAAGTTTTGTTTGATTCCCATGAGTACTCTATGCCGGATGACTTAAAGGCTCAAATCCAACGTATGCGTGAACGGGGACAAACCGCATTGCCGATTGTAACGTCGGATCGAGAGCTTTATGGAGCGATCAGTGTTATTGACCCACTAAGGAGTGAGACGGTCGAAGCTTTGAATCAACTCATCGGCTTGAACATAACAAAACTCGTTCTGTTGACCGGTGATGACCTGCTCGTCGCAAAGGCCGTCACGCAAGGGTTGCCCCTTCAACAAATTTCAGCCGGTCTAATGCCTGAGGACAAAGTACGGCAGATCGGTAAGCTTACGGAGGGAGGTCACGTCGTGGCAATGGTGGGTGACGGCGTTAACGATGCGCCCGCATTAGCAGCGGCACAAGTTGGGATTGCGATGGGAAGTCGCGGATCCGATGTGGCATTGGATGTCGCAGATGTTGTCCTCATGCACGATGACTTGAGAAAGCTTCCCTTTGCAATTCGACTGAGTCGTGTGGCCAGAGATCGAGTCAAATGGAATCTGAGATTCGCATTTGGGATGATCATGCTGCTTTTGATCGCGTCGTTTTATGATATGCCGTTATGGATGGGAGTGGTTGGCCACGAGGGCAGCACGCTGATCGTTGTATTCAATGGCATTCGTTTGTTGCTATGGTCGGATGGAACCTCGAAGCGATCGAAAGCATTGTCGAATTAGTCGATCGGTAAATGGGAATCTACCACTTATAAGAGCGTAACGGCGCAAGCCGTACGGTAACGGGCGACGCAAAGCGAGCCCGGGGAGACGCCTTCGACGACGATATCCGAAGGGCCGTGAGACCCAAAGGGCCGGGAGAGTGTGATTGCCGGATAAGTTGATGGGCGGCGATCGCGCTGGAGCCCTACCGGAGGGCTCGCGCCCGTTCCGCTACTATTGGCTTCGGTACGCGATGTGGCCCCAAACTAATCCGGTATTTTTTATCAGCCGCTCGCCGTCGTTCGTGTCGAGCCGCGAATACTTGCAAGCACTCTACGCCGAGTGGATGGCCCGATTGTCGACAGCCAAGGCGGCTTCGTGCATCGTCTCAGCCAAAGTCGGGTGTGCATGGCAGCTGCGAGCAATGTCTTCGCTGCTAGCCCCGAACTCGATCGAGACGGCAGCCTCGGCGATCAGATCTCCTGCTCGAGCACCGATGATGTGCACTCCCAGAACTCGGTCGGTCTTGGCATCGGCCAAAATCTTGACCCGCCCTTCGATATCGCCCAGCGTTCTAGCTCGACCGTTTGCACCGTAAGCCCCGACTCCCTTGCGGTACTCGATGCCCGCTTCCTTGAGCTGCTCCTCGGTCTTGCCGACGGTTGCTATCTCCGGATAGGTGTAGACAACGGCAGGGATGCAGTCATAGTTGAAGTGAGCATGGATACCTGCGATTTTTTCAATACAAATCACCGCTTCCTCCATCGCCTTGTGAGCCAACATAGCTCCGCCGATGATGTCACCAACTGCATAAATTCCCTTGGCAGAAGTTTGGTAGTTTTCATCAACGGTGATGAAACCTCGCTTGTCGGTGGCGATCGAGACACTCTCAAGTCCGATATCTTGTGAGTTCGGCACTCGACCCGCTGCCAGCAGAACGCGATCGCAGACAATTGGCTCGGCATCTTTGCATTTCACGACACACTTGCCATTCTCAACCTTGGCACTTTCCACCCACGAGTTGAGTCGGAACTCGATTCCTTGGCGAGTGAACATGCGCTGTGCCAATTGGCTTAGTTCGTTGTCCATACCAGGCAGAATGCGGTTCATGGCTTCGAGCACGATGACTTTGCTACCCAAACGGTTCCAGACACTGCCAAGCTCCAATCCAATATAGCCCCCGCCGATGACGACAAATGTCTCGGGCACGGAGGGATAGGATAGTGCTGCGGACGAATTGCCGATCAAATCGCCATCCTCTTCCACACCCTTCATGGAGGCTGGTCGCGATCCTGTTGCCAGAATAATGTGCTTGGCACGAATCATGATTGGCTCGGACTCGGTTTCCACCACAACAGTACCTGGAGCGGTGACTTTACCTTTGCCTCGGTAACCCGTTACCTTGTTCTTTTTGAACAGGAGATCGATACCTCCGGTGAGCGTTTGGACAACTTGGTCCTTGCGCTTCATCATGGCGGCCAAGTCCAAGCGGACATTGTCGACAGCGATCCCGTGAGTGCTGAGACCGTGTTTGGTGTCGTGGTAGATGTGACTCGATTCCAGGAGGGCTTTGCTCGGAATGCAGCCGACGCGAAGGCAGGTGCCGCCGAATTTCGAGTTTTCGTCGATGCAGGCCGCATTCATACCCAGCTGGGCAGCTCGGATTGCCGCGACATAGCCACCGGGGCCGCCACCGAGTACAACTACGTCGTGTTCCTGAATTTTCATGAGTCAGAGCCTTTTCTATCGTGTATTCGCAGGTTTCGTTCGCGTTTTGCCGACTTCAAAGCTTAGCTATTGAGCCCTAAATTCCAAGCACACTTTTTCCGAGTTGCTGTCACCAACCGTTACCTGTCGCCAGATGCCAATTACCGAACGAATCGATCGCACCGTCGAGTGGACCAAATGGCCCGCTGCGGGCTTGGCCGTCGCGACGTTGCCATGCACGTTGTACGCGATTGCGCTAGGGCTCTGGGATTCCTTGGCTTCCCCGGTCTATTTGGTGGCCTTCATGGCAGGATTGGGAGTGGTTTGGTTCGCTTATCGAACTGATTTGCGACGCTGGGATGTGGTGAAGACAGCATTTCGCTGGATGCATGATGCGAGCCAGTTCGTGATTGCGACGATTATGCTTCATCCAGTTGTCTCGATTAGGCGTAATCGGCCAGCTCCAAACGAATCTAGGGTCCGTTGGCTTGGCAAAGGAAATTGGATCATGCTGGTAACGCCGTACGTCATCCCTCTCAGCGCCGTATTGTTCTGGCTGCTGGGGCTCATCCTAATACCGACGCTGCGCAGCTTTTTGCTGGGCACGGGGCTCGGTGTTCACCTGCTCTACGTGCTTCACCAGTGGACACATGGTACACCGGAGCTCACTCGATTAGGGAAGCGATTTTGCTGGATGTTTCTGCCTGCGGCCAATCTAATGATTGCTGGCTTAGTCTTCGCCTTTGCCATTGAAGGCTTTGCCGGCACAAGCCGCTACCTTTATCACTTTGGCAACATGCCGCTCCGGACTTGGACGGCGATTACAGCTTCAGATAAGATTTCAACCAAGCCAGGGGCGAGGTCGACTGCTGAGGAGCTTCGCTGAGCTCGATTTCTCGAAGCAAACGTACAACTTGTCGACGTTCCGACAGAGACGGTTCGCTTTCGGTTGCCACAAAAGATTGGGAAAGTTCGAAATCGCTTTCGGCAGACTTGGCTATTTCGATAGCTCGATTGACCAAGTCCGTATTCATAAGGTTCACAATAGTCTCCTTGGAGCGAGGTGGTACATCCACTGCTACGCTCCGGTTCAATGAGGAATGAAAATCGGCGACCGGCTGGTGTATTTCCTCTTCGTTCAGAGGACAAGACAACTGTACTCGCTCGTACAGGTCGGTACGGTTTCGAGGGTCCAGCAATCGGTAGGTCGCCAAAGCTACCTGGGCTCGCTTTTGATCAAAGGAATCCCGGTCGGCCGACGAATGGTGCGGTTGTTCGCGGTCAGATCGCAAATGCTCCGTAGCGGCGGAGCGTATCACATCGATACGACATTCCCCCCGCTCGAGTCCGAGCGTTCGGTAGCTGTGATGAAGAGGTAAAGTATTTGGTTTCAGTTGTTTTGTTTTCATATTTGTCTAGCTGCATCCCTGTCCCTGGACCGGTAAGCATCCTGCCTACTTATCGGTGGAATTGTAGTCGCGTCAACAGCGGTCACCCCTTTTCTTTTGGCTGTAGGTTGGACGTCTTCGGGCGGAAAAAGTTCGCCGGAATTTCTACTGGCGTATCCGACGCCCAAGCTGGCCAGCGGAAGTCCGTCCCGAAGCCCGCGCGGACTTTTCCGGCACTCGGAAAAAGTCGGGAAAATTTTCCAATTCTTTTCGTGACTCGCCCGTCCAGTCGCCAAGCATTCGAATGGGATTTGGTGGAGACTTTTCCGGTCATACTGGTCGTAAAAGCCCGAACCTAGCGGGCTTTCACGTGACAATTCGAGTGATCTACCGTACTATTAATAGAACTGCGATATCAGCAGTTCGCTCTATCGCACTAATTATTGGTCTCTTGAAATGCTTGGAATGGTCGACGCAGGAACAGAAAATAAAGCTCAGCAATCCATCGAGGAAAGCATCCGCAACGCGAAAATCGCTGCTCGTGTCGCAGCCGAAAACAAGGGGCAGGACATTGTTTTGATGGATCTGTCTCGTCAAACCAGCATTTTCGATTGCTTTTTGATTGTCACCGGGACGAGCCGCAGGCAACTGCACGCGATTGCAGAGGAAATCCATCGCGCCCTCAAGGAGCACGGAGAATCCCGTCTCAGCCTGTCGGGTTACGACGAAAGTCGATGGATCGCCATCGATTACGGCGGGATCGTTATCCACCTGTTCGATGAGGAATGGCGCAAGTTTTATGACTTGGAAGGGCTTTGGGCAGACGGAATCCGTGTCGACTTGACCGATACACTTCGCGATACTAGTGCCATCGTCAGATCGCCCGAATAGCCCCCACTCATCCGTTGTTGCACTATCAGCCGTTGCACTTAAGGAACGTATTAAACATGGGAATCTCCGTACAGTACTTGTTATGGTTGTTTCCTGTTTTGGTGGCGACGTCCCTCGTTATGGCGGCTACTCGGCACGAACGAACCGATGAAATCATCAAGCAAGCGATCAAGACAGGGATTTGGACCGTTGGCTTTTTGCTAGCGATCGCTTCTGTGCTGTGGTTCGCGATGTTTCTGATTGATTTATGGTTTCTGATCGATTGATGCGCCCCGTTTGTTGGGTTTGGCAAAGCTCTCTATCTGCCTCGACTCTTCCGCGCGGACTTCGTATGCTTCCACTGGATTTCTGGTAGTCTGTTGGTCGATTTTAATATGCAGTGAAATTGGCTGCTGGCGCCGTCCTCACAACAGATAAAGGTATCGCTATGACCTCGCATCACTTCGGATTCGCTCGCCAACTTGGGTGGGTGGCTTTGGGGCTCGTTCTTACGAATACCTCATTTGCACAACAGTTCAGCCAGAACCGCTCTCACACCAATACCAAGCGAGGAGCGCTCCTCGGTGGGGTTGCGGGTGCCGCCGTCGGCGGAATCGTTGGGAATCAGAAAGACCGTGCTGGAAAAGGGGCACTAATCGGCGGTGCTGTCGGTGCCATTGCCGGTGCAGCCATAGGCAACGAACGTGACAAGCAAAACGCTCGACAGGCTCAAGCGTATCAATATTACACCCATCCTACGTACACCCATCCTGCGGCCGTCCATCCTACGTACCCCCATCACCCCGCCTACTCGAATCAACCCGTTTATGTTACGCCACAAACGTTTCCTAGCACGCCATCCGTTAATGGTGTGAGGCGGCCTGTTTCGGTTTCCGAAGTCATCAACATGTCTCGCAGTGGCGTTGGGGAATCTGTCATTATTTCCCACATCAGAACCAACGGTGTTCAAAGTCGCCCAACAACCAACGACATTGTCAACATGGCACAACAGGGAGTCACCAACCCAGTGATTGCTGCCATGCAAGGTGATTTTAGCCAGCAACCGGTTTATACCGAGCAGTTTGGCGGACCTTATGTTCCCCCGTCTCCGAGAGTTGTTCCGTCCGGAAGTCAATTCGTGCCATCGCGTCCGCTTTTAGAGCCACCTCCCTTAGAGCGAAGAGGTTTCTAATTGACCGGCTCGAGCCATAGACCGGGTCAGTTCTCATCACAAAGGGCGAACTGGCAGTTGCCTCAGGGCGTTTCGCGCGGGACTTGGGATTACGTTAACGATCGAGAGATTGCTTCGGAATACAATCGGTTCCACGCAAACCACCCTCTGTTGGAACTTGACCGTAAACTGATTCGTGAGCATCTAGCCCAAAGCGGTATGCTCGCTCCCGGTACTGATAGGCTGGCGATCGATTTCGGATGTGGAACCGGTCGCAACTTGATCCCGCTCGCCGAAGCGGGCTGGAACGTCATTGGCTTTGATTTAAGTCAGCAGATGCTGATCGAGTTTCGCAAGGTGGCTGAGGCATCTGGGGTGGCTGAGGCATCTAGTACGACCGGCCCTGGCTCGTCAGGGGCAACAACAGTCTCGGAGCGATGCGCATTGGTGCACGCCAACATGGTGGAGGCAGACTGTTTGCAGAGTCAATCTGCGGATGCCGTTCTTTGCATGTACAGTTCGTTCGGCATGATTCAAGGCCGCGAGCATCGTCGAAGATTCCTAACGCATGTTCGCAGGCTACTCAAGCCCAACGGTTTGTTCTTTGTTCATGTTCACAATCGTGGTTCGTGGTTGCGGGACCCTGGTGGGATTCGACAAACCGTTCATGGTTGGGTGAAATCGCGATGGGACAAGAACTGGGAGTTAGGTGACCGCATTTATCCTTATCGCGGCTTACCATCGATGTTCCTGCACATTTATTCGGAGCGATAGCTTGTAGCCGATTTGAAATCCGCACAGCTCAAAATTGTCAAGCTTTACAGGCTGGACCGTGAGTCGAAATCCATTGCGGATTTACGGTGGTTCCCTCATCTCCGAGCCGGCGGTTTTCTGGCAGTCTGTTCGTAGACCAGCGGTGGGTGCCTACGGTATCCCCTGCATTTTGAGTCCCTATTGCACGCAGAGTTTTCGTAATCAACATTCTAGTCACTAAAACTATTCATGCTTGTTTCGATCTATTGTGAGATGGATTGCATGCATCTTCACGTTATGTTCTCGACGGCCTTCCTCTCCCCCAATATAGCGAGTTGATGCTGGCCCTTGCCCACCTTGTGGTTTCGATTCAATCAAGGTGCCGATCGGAAGGGTTGTCTCAACAAGCTTGAAGTCAGATCGAACCTCGCTAGGATCTGCCGTAAATTCCAGAATTTCCCACTCTATGGTTCTTTGGGATTTATCATGACCTCTGAGCACTTGTCCTTTCGACACAAACCAGGTCCCATCAGACTCAGACCATTCTAAATTACTAACTACCGGGAGAGCGAAGCCGCCTGAGGCTTCACTTTTGACAATCAATCCGGTCTGAGCATCAATCTTCAAGGTTCGATCTTTGAAACCGACTGACTGCCCCGATTGGTTGGTATACATGACCGTCAAGCGATTGTCCGTGTGAGAAAGCTGTAGCTTCGATTCCGCTATGCGTTCGTTTAGGAAGTTAGAGAAGGTGATCTTCCCTGGGTTTGGTTCCATCGAGAAACTTGTCCAGGACCTTGGAAACATCTCTCGGGCGACCAGACCATTAAAACGCTCTGCCGGCTCAATTGTCACTCCCATTCTTATTGGTTCATACAGAACCAAGCTTCTTCCGTCGAAAATCGATATGTTGGCAAGGTCAGAGTCGAGTAATTGTGCCAAGCGATCACGATGAGCTTGATTGGCTGCGCTATCTATTTCGCGAGTCTTCATGAAGACCTTGTCTCCACGAGATTCGATCCAAACTTGATTCTCTGAATTTTGCATTTCGGGGTTACCGCTAAAGCTTATCCGAACAAACCCGTGCAGTTTGAAAGCTGAAATCGACTCAAGTCGTTGCTGCTGGGCGATTGCTAGTTTACAGATATTTTCTTCTGCGGAGTCTTGAGCAATCAGCCGCATGCGATCAGCGAAAACCACAATAACTACAAAAACAACAATATACATGCTTCGTGTCATAACGATGTCCCAAGGTGAGTGAAAGCTTTGAATGCGCATTTAAATCCCGGTTAGGCTTAATGGATCAGATTGAGAAACCCATGTCAAGAAAAACTCCATTGGGGGGGGCAGGGCGGTTTTAAGCGTGGGTGATAACCTGCGGGTTCGGGGCATCTGCTTGTTTCGCCACAATAAGCAACTGGTTGCACCGAACGGAATCCTGCAAACGCGTCCTGCGGATCGTTAGGTTTCCGCTTGGCTTGGCAGGTCCGGCTAGTCGAGCCGGAAGCGTAATGATCTCCTGGGTAAACCAGGAGCATTCTTGGAGTGCATGGGGAAGTCGTTATGTGTAGCGAGAAACGTAAGCTTCACCTGGGCAAGCCAGGTGCATTCCTCAGATGTCTTCCCAGAAGGCCTCAACGCAGGGCGCGACAAATCGTTTAACCGCGTGCCCATCGGGCCGCGCTGGAGCGTTCTAACCCGGATCTGAGTGCGTCGCTCAGATGGCTCTCCACTGGGAGTGCTACTATAGACTACCCCTGGAGGCCTCAGCGTTGGGCGATGCCCGTGCGGTTAAACGATACAGCCAAACGACTACCACTCCGAGATCACGTTCCCGTCTCTGCGGTTTCCTAAATTGCGATAAACTATCGCATCGATCGTATACGGTACCAGCTTCACCGAACCATCGCACAAGACAAAATTCACTCCCGAGCTATGCGCTGAGCCAAAGCTCCCAATCGACATCTCTCCTCGCCGATCCCGCTGGAGAGGAGAGCTGTTATAGGAACCGGTCCTGTACAGGGGCTCTTGTTCGGGGAACAGCAGAATGCTAAACGTCCATGAGCCTGGTTGACCGAGCGATCCAGAGGAGATGTCCGAGTAGCCTTGCCATTGATAACCCCAGCCCCCGCTGGGGTAGCGACGGTAGGCCGATTCATGGTTGGCAAATGCCAGTCCGATTTGTTTTAGATGATTTTGGCATTGGAGACGCCGAGCCGCTTCCCGGGCTGCTTGCACGGCTGGGAGCAGCAGACCTACCAGCACGCCGATGATCGCGATCACGACCAGCAGTTCCACCAAGGTGAAGCCGCGTCGTCTCGGGCCAAACAGCCTGACGATGCGAAGGGAATAAGTACTCGTCATGGCATCGGCTCGTTGGGAGAGGAGGACTCTTCGGGTGGAAGAGGATCAATCCGGTAGACGTGATACGCATAAGCAATTCGCTCGACCGGTTCGATCTGTTGGAGGTATTGCAAACCAGCCTGATCGGGAAGATTGTGAAGGTCAGTCACAGCAACAATCCACCATTGAGTTTCCTTGATCGATTTGCGAACTTCGTCTATCGAAGTACCGAGAGGAAATCCTGGAGGTGAGTCGGATTCAAGCCCGAAGAGTTTTTTATGTTTGCCATGATAACCAAGCTGGAAAAGGGCTGGTCTATGTTCTGGGTTCGTCTTAAGCCAGCGATCGACAAGTGCAAAATCTTGCCCCCAGTCGACATTTGAGAATCCTAGAACTTTCCATCCATTTTGTGGCCCTCCCACTGTCCAGTTAAAGTAGCTTAAGAAGTGTGGCCACACGCTAAGTGAACTAATCGCGGAAGAAAGACATAACACTATGCCAATCTTACTAATCCATGAACCAGCAATCCTTCGGCTAACCAAGACCGCCCCTAGAAAGTAGATCGTTGGGTAAATCCCTAGGACGTAGCGGTGATGGTGATTGAAACCGCCTTGAAGGCTCACGGACAGGAAAGAAATCCCCGCTGGAATCCCTATTACAAGAAACATGGACAGAACGTCTTTATCCTTTGACATAATCAGAACCAGCAACCCTAGTGTAGCTGCAATAAGCATGGGTACTGGAGTTTTTACGAGCGTCGTCACAACGTAGTAGTACCACCAACTACCCTTTCGCCATTCACCCAAAAGAAAAGACCAGTACTTAGTCTCGACTTCGTACTTCAGATAATCGATACCAAGCAGGAAATTCCGAGGGAAGGGAACTGGAACCGACTCCAAAACTGTACCCTCAAAACGATTGCCTGGATTGCTTGGCGATGCCTCTTGGCCTCCAAGTGATTTAGAGCAGAACGTGTAGCTTGCCACTCGCGAAAAACTACCTTCGAACAAGTAGCCAGCATTCAAAATAAAAATCGCAATGGAAACGAAAATGAATAGGTCGGAAACGCGATCTATAACCGATCTCGAGTTGAGTTTAGTCTTATTGGCGACGATAGCTAACGCCGCCGCGCCAGGCAACGACACAAATCCAGTGATCCATGTGAGCTTGCTAAGCAATGCTAGGCCCAGCGCAAATCCTGCAAACGAAGCATTCCACCGGGATGAAACCTGCGTGTATTGCCAAGTGGCGTAGCATGCTAATACACCTATCGAAACTGACCCAACATCAGGAATAATAGTCTGAGCGTGCGCCAGAATGTTCGGACAAAAACACCAAAATAAGCAAACGACATGCGCGGCAAGGAATCCTAGTACACGGTACGACCACGAGGTAAGTATCGATGCACCCAGGATACTAAAGACCAAGCAGCAAATCCTAGGCATGAAAAAGTCTTGCTGAAAAGTCAGGCCAGTTCTTTCCAGGTACCTAACACCAATGTTAAATTCAGGTCTGGCACCGACGTGATCTGAGTACAATAACCAGTCAAACGGTATTGATCTAGTGACGCTGGGAATGCCAGAAACGAAATGGACCAATGGGGGGCTAACACGATACAGGTCAAACTTGGAAAAGAGCCAAGGGGCGGTGCTTGCGGGCAGATGGCCAATTTCATCGACATTGGGAAAATGCACGAAGATACCATGCACTAGTATTGCCAAATGACAAACAATCATGGCAAAAACAAATTTCCATTTCCGAGCGAACGGAAAAAAGATGTTATTCGTCTCGACGGAATACATTAGGTCGCTCGACGCGTTTTCCAGAACACGACCAATGTTACAACAACTGCAACTAAAAATATCCAAATCCAGTAGTTACTAGATGCTGGTGGCTCAACGTAATCAGGGAGTCCATAAAATGATAGATTAAACTCTTCCTCTGGTAGTGTTTTGTGCGTTAGAGAAATTAGTTCCCACGTCAAATCCCCTTCCCTGGCTATCTGCCGTATTGGCACAACCTCACCAAAAACGGAGTCGTCTGCGTACTCAAAAATTCCCCGAGCGATTTCGGGCGATTCATCATCTGTTGCAGACCAAGCAACCACACGGAATCGCTTCTCAGGTTGAAGCGTTAGAGTTATGGTCGCGTGCAGCATGTTATCCCGAATTTTCGACTCGATCAATTCACGACTATCCCCTAAGGGTTGCCAATTTTCTACCTTAAACCTTTCATTGTTCGGAACTTCCAGCAAGCTGGAACTACCGTGCAAACTGAATCCTGCTTTAGCGAGGTAATGCGAGTTCGACAATTGTCCAATAGGTACTCCTGGGTCGTTGATACTCATCACTCGCCATTTCCCAGAGCTTCCTTTACCAAGAACGAATCCGCGCGTGTTTTCAATAAGTACCTTTTCAGATTTGTCACCTTTATCTGTTTGCACTATTTCGCATTTCTTTAAGCTTCCCTGAATTGAACACGAGTACAGATTTTCA
This sequence comes from Brakhagea baltica, assembly GCF_052161605.1. NCBI lineage: Bacteria > Pseudomonadati > Planctomycetota > Planctomycetia > Pirellulales > Pirellulaceae > Brakhagea > Brakhagea baltica. The sequence goes on from NZ_CP197409.1 coordinate 5,453,111, forward strand.
ATTCGTTCTGTCCGGTTCTTGTATCTGATGGTGAACTGCACCGTCGAGACTTCATTCGCCATGCTCTGCCAAGCATTGATCGCTTCTTGGGGAATCGTCGTGTCTCGTGGAAAAGCACAACAGGAGTGGGCGAAGACCAGTATCAACATCTTAATAAGAACGACTGCTATAGAGTGCATTGTGGTACTCATGATAAATAAATTTGATCCATTTAGGCCTGATGTTTTTGATTCAAGGCTAACTGGCTGAAGGAACCAGTTAGCCAATTCGCGTTTTCAATAGCAGTTGCTTAACCTAAAATCACAAATCAATCATGAGCATTCACAGGCAGCGAACCTGACGCCCCCTGAGTTGCAACTGCACCCGGACTGACACTCATCTGAGCCGTCTTTTTTGCATTTTTTTGTAACTCCAGCTGTCTTACACTTGGCCGCCGAATTCGATGTGCCATCGCAGTTGCCACCACAGCCACTACAGTCCCTCTCAGCCTGAAGTGCTCCTGCTGAACAAACCCCAAGAAAAATGCAGGCTATTAGCCTTAAGATCAATTGCTTGGACATAAAAAGTTCCTTTCGTAAAACCAAGAACAAACTCTATGCAACCCAACGTGGGTTGAACAACTCAGTCACTCTTCCTCAATCGAACTCGATCCGATGTCGATTCGGGGAGTAACCGCCAGTACCGTTTCGAGAGCTTTAGCATCACCAACTAGAAACAGTTTTACTGTTAATTCAAACCGACTGTTCGCAGCAGATCTATGTTTTCGCCGATCAAAGGTAAAACTGATTTCTTTCTGCCCGCCAGCCTCGATTTCCATTGGCAATTCGTCGGTCCAGATGCATCCGCAGGATGTCTGTGCTCCAAAAATCGTGATCTTTTTGGGAGCCCTTACCTCGCACGGAATCCGTGCGTAATTTCCGACAAAACTGTTTTCATCCAATTCAACCAGCGATGGAAAAGCGGCCGATGGCCTTAGACTCGAAAACGAACCCGAAAACCAAAGCGATGCGAACAAAGCAACAGCCATGGCCGCAAATAGACAACAAAACTCTAGGTATTTGGATTGCGATGACCTAAACAAAAGAAACAAATGCCTAAAACCGTCCCTGAAGCTACGCAAATGCGGTGGTCGGTCTCGTCCGTCGGGGCGCAGTGTTGTTGGCACTTCTGCTATGCGAAGCTTAGCTTGCGATGCTCGAAGAACCATTTCGCTCGCGAATTCCATGCCGGTACTCTTAAGTTGCAAACTGTTGATCTTCTCACGATCGAACGCGCGCAAACCACAATGCCAATCGCGACATGGTGTGCGATAGAGCAGCCTACCAAGGCCACTCAAAATGGGATTGCCAATGTAACGATGATGCCACGGCATCGCACCAGGCTGGATGCCTCCCGCGAAACGATTACCCAGTACCAGATCGTAGCCTTCTTCTAGCTTCGCAATCAGTTTGGGGATGTCACCAAAATCGTAACTGCTGTCGCTATCTCCCATGACGATGTATTTGCCTTGCGCGGAGGCGATTCCGCCAAGCAATGCTGAGCCATACCCCTTTTGCTCAACAGAAATGACGCGTGCACCATGGGCGATGGCGATTTCTTGGGAGCCATCGGTGCTGCCGTTGTCAGCGATGAGGATTTCGTAGTGGAGGGAACCGGGTGCTAGCGCACTGCGGCTGATGAGGGCGGCTTCGCAGCCTGCGCGGGCTTCGGTGATGCACGCGACTAAAGTGCGAGATTCGTTGAGGCACGGCATGACAACCGAGATGAGGAGAGAGTCCTGGGGGAATGCCCTCCCCTCGCTTCGCTCGACCCTCCCAGAGGGAGGGTGACTGGTTTGAGTGTCGCTCATGCTTCGCCTCCCGCGTTCTTACCAGTTGCAGCAGAGCGGACCGTATGGAGCATCAGAAATGTGACGGACTGCGTGACTCCACTCGCATATTGAACGTTGACAATCACTCCCAAATTCTGAGGGTGAAATGCGGCACTCCCCGAGCTATGTGCTTCTTTCCGAAAATCAAGTCTCAAAACACGCTCTGCGGAATGGAGAGACCTCTGCACTTCACAAACACTGGGAACGACACAATCGCACGACGAAGAAAGACTTGTAATTTCGCCGTCGGAATCCAACCCTAGATCGGCTAGCGGAAAAGCGACATAGCTGGCTTCATCGATGAAGATTACGCCTAGATCTTTCTCGTGTTGCTCAGCCGCATTTTGAGAAACTCGAGCTAAGGTTGCCTTTCCTGAATCGCTAACACTTGCCGTGCTGGGTTGGCAACCAGAGAAGGAACCGAGCAAGACGATCCATCCTGCTATGAACCCGCTAGCCATGATCGGCGGTGAGCGGTGAGCGGTGAGCGGTGAGCGGTTCCAACATTTGGCGTGTCCTCCATTGCAGGCTGTCAATGTGGGTTTAAGTCCCGATAGGTGCCACTAGAACAGATTCGAAAACCAGTGTCAAGAAAAATCCAGAAAAAATCCATTCGGGGGGGGTAGGGGCGGTTTTGAGCGGGGGGGCATGAACAACGCGTTCGGTGCAGTGGGTTGTTCGTTACTCCTAAACAACTTGTTGCCCCGAACGCGAATCCTGCAAACGCGTCCTGGGGATTGTAAGGATTCCAGTCGGCGAGGCAGGTCCGGCTAATTGCGCCGGAAGCGTAACGATCTCCTGGGTAAACCAGGAGCATTCTTGGAGTGTGTGGGGAAGCCGTTATGTGTAGCGAGAAACGTAAGCTTCACCTGGGCAAGCCAGGTGCATTACTCAGCTGTCTTCCCAGAAGGCCTCCCCCGCAGGGTGCAACAATTCGTTTAACCGCATGCCCAACGGGCTGCGGTGAGTGTTCTAACCCGGATCTCTACGAGGTGCTCAGGTGACTATTCACTGAGAGTGTTATTAAGGACTGCCCCTGGAGGCCTCAACGCAGGGCGTTGCCCAAGCGGTTAAACGAGGAAGCCGCAGCGCGCCGCGAATGCGGATAAGCGAGGACAGCGTTGGCGATGCCCATGCGGTGATATGAACGGCGCGGTGAAGATCAATTTTTGCTGGTCGCTTCGATCAAGGTACGCATCGCTCTCCATTCGTAGTCTCCTAGGTCGCGATAGCGATCGTATAACGCGTCGTAGGTCTTGCGCAAACTGCGAATCGGTTTGTAACTCGCGACTTGTGATCTCTTTGGCATCGACATCGCCTTAATTGCTGACTCAGAATTGTTGAACAAGCCTGCGGCCATGGCACCCAAGATCGCTGCACCTAAAGCGGGACCGTTTTTGCTCGGGTGCACCTCGATGGTCTCGCCGAGTACGTCTGCATAGACCTGGATCATGAGTGGGTTGTGATGTGGCAACCCGCCCGTAGCGACGAATCGATTGACTTCGACATTTCCCTCTCGGAACAGTTCTACAATCCATCGCAATCCCATCGCCGAGGCTTCCAGAAGCGCTCGGTACAAATGTGCGGGACTGTGATGTAGCGTCAATCCTGTGAATGCCCCACGCAATTCGCCGTTCATGTGCGGGGTTCGGCACCCATGGAACCAATCCAAGCAAAGTAAACCATCGGCACCTGCTGGAACCGATGCCGCTTGCTCGCCGAGCTGATTCAAGCTCTTGCTGCTAGTCAACCTTTTCAGCCAATCAAATGCATCTCCCACCGCCGCTTGACCGGTTTCATAGCCATAGTATCCAGGCAATATTCCATCCTTCACGACGCCGGCAACACCGGGCAAGTAGGCTTCGGTACCACTGTTCAGCATGTGGCAAGAGCTGGTCCCCATGACCATCACTAGCGTTCCTGGCTCGGCAGCACCCGCCCCAGGAACACCAGCATGCGCATCGATGATAGCGGCGCTAACAGGTGTGCCCGGAGCTAAGCCAAATCGCTTGGCCATGATTTCTGTTAACTCTCCTGCCGCAATGCCAGGAGGGACGAGCTTGCCTGGTAACTTATCTTTGACGATGCTTTTCCAACGTGCGTTCGTGGCCTTAAAGAATGCTTCGGAGGGATAGCCAGAGTGGGCATTCCACATCCCTTTGTAACCCGCTTGACAAGTGGAACGAGCCAAATCACTCGCAGGACCGCCGACCAGTTGCCATACATACCAGTCCCCCGCTTCTAGCCATATGCTAGCCGCATCGTATATCTGTGGTGCCTTGTCGAGCGTTTCTAAAATCTTGGGAAAGAACCACTCCAATCCAATCACGCCACCATAGTAATGTAGAAAAGACTCGTTACGTTTCGTTGCAACCCTATTGATATGGTCTGTCTGAGATTGTGCTCCATGGTGCTTCCAAAGTTTGGGCCAAGCGAACGGTTCTCGTTTCCACTCCTCGAGCCAGCAGAGTGGTGTGCCGTTATCATTGGTTGGCAGCATGGTGCAACTCGTGAAATCCACTCCTATGCCGCGAATCGCACGTCCGTCGATTCCTGTTTTTCGAAGCACCGCCCGCACTGCCTTGGCAGAACTGTCGATCCAATCCTTTGGTTCTTGAAATGCGTATTGTGAATGCAATGGGACGGGTTCTTTGGTTCCGGTTAATGTTGGAGGTAGAGAATTGACAATCTGTCCATGCGGGTACCGCACCGATTGCGAATCGATCTCTCCACGTTGTGTGTCAGCGATTAAGGCTCGGACCGACTCGGTTCCAAAATCAAGTCCCAGGACTACAGAAGGAGAGGATTTCATATAGGCTTCGACGGATTCGAGGTGGAATCTCTGTTAGGGATTGGGGGCGGAAGGATTGTTACAATCGGTTTCATTGTACTCGTGATAGCGAAACCGGGGGATCGCTATAGCAATTAGTCGGCAACATGAAAAACGATGGCCGTTACAATGGTAACAGCTGCCGTGAGGTTTCCTTTCTAGCTTAAGTTGCACTCTCCCAGAAAATCATCTTTCATGCATGTCGTACACCACGGTTCTGATACTGGAGTCACGGGCTCTTGCCATCAAGTCTTCTTGGACGAAAACCATTCTGTCCTCGTCGACTGTGGAGCCTTTCAGGGGGCGGATGCTCGAGACCGCGACGACATCGACTTTTCCATCGCAGGTATTGAATGCCTCATCGTCACCCATGTGCACCATGATCACGTAGGCAGAATCCCGTTATTGCTCAAGGCAGGTTTTCGCGGACCGATCTACTGCACGAGACCGACTGCCAAAATGCTTCCCATCATGCTGGAGGACTCCATTAGGCTGGGAATCACGCGTGATCGATCCGAAATCAAAAAGTTTCTCGCGCAACTATCGAAGCTCATACAGCCCTGCCGCTTTCATGAATGGGTCTCGTTGAAAAAAGGTGGTCAGTTTCGATTGCAACCAGCCGGCCATATTCTCGGCTCTGCCTACGTCGAGATTGATCACGCTGGAGAACGATTTGTTCTGAGCGGCGATCTGGGAGCGCATTGCACCCCGATTATGAAGACACCTATTAGCCCAGAGAAGGCGGACTTTCTCGTTCTGGAGAGCACCTACGGCGACCGCAATCACGAAGGGCGTGACCAGCGAGTGAAAACGCTAGAGGACATTCTCTGCAAAACGATGGAGGATAACGGGGTGACGATCATTCCCGCGTTTAGCTTAGGGCGAACTCAAGAGATCTTATTCGAACTTAACAAAATCATGGAGGATATTTGCCATACTACGCAATGTACGATCCTCAAGAAGATCGATGTCCTCGTTGACTCCCCATTAGCGATCAAGCTAACGAACATCTACGAAGCCTGGGACGAATATTGGAGCGAGGAAGCGCGTGAAGTTCTAAAAATCGATAGCCAACCCTTTGTGTTTGAGAATCTATACGAAGTTGGTGCAGGTTCAGATCACCGCGAAGCAGTAAGCTATCTGCTCAAGTCTCACAAACCTGCCATCGTTATCGCAGGGAGCGGAATGTGCACGGGAGGAAGAGTTGTCGATTATCTAAAGGCTTTTCTGGGACGTGAAACAACAGATGTTGTCTTCGTCGGATTTCAAGCTCACGGCACAAATGGCAGGGCCATTCAGGAGGCGGGAGCAACGAACGGATTCGTGAAACTGGATGATATGCAGATTCAGGTCAAAGCGAAGATCCATAACTTGAGTGGCTACTCCGCCCATGCTGACCAAAACGACTTGATCCAATTTGTTACCGACATCCCAGATAAGCCTCGCGAGATTCGGCTTGTTCATGGTGAAGACCAGGCCAAATCTGCCCTAGCGGAGAAACTTACGTCGCTCGGTTACAACGTCACGTGGATAGAAGGACCGAGCTAGGAGATCTACTTCTTCTGTTCTTCCGCCAATAGTTCATCGAGTCGGTTGAGCAACTGAAGCTGCAACGCGTCTTTCGGGGCCAGCGAAGGATAATTTTCTGCAGCAGGGTTTATTGCGGCAGGAACGGACGCGGGCTGCCAAGCGGCATCGTGGGTGCCGTATACCTCACACAGCTTGCCGGTATGAATGAAAACACGGTTACGCCCCGACATTTTTGCCGAGTACAACGCTTCGTCACTCCGCCGGATGATTTTGGCAATTCGATCATCCGATCCTATCTGAGAAACCCCGGTCGAGATAGTAACCTGGATGGAGTGCCCCTCAGCGGAAACGGTGTTGCCTTGGATCGTTTTGCGTAACTCCTCCATCTTGCTCGCCGCACTTTCTGCTGTGGACTTAAACAAGATCGCGAACTCTTCACCACCATACCTCGCGACCATTACGCAATTGTCATCCGCGATCCGCAATCGATTCGCAACATCTTTGAGGACTGCATCCCCTGCGGGATGCCCATAGGTATCGTTGATTTTTTTAAAGTGATCGATATCCACCAGGGCTAGAGAAAACACTTGCTTGCTTTCGACCCATTGCTTGTAACACTCGTCAATTCGTTGGTCAAAGGCTCTTCGATTAGCGAGCCCAGTCAGGCCGTCTGTCCTGGCCTCATTGAGATAGCCTGCGAGCTCGTGAGTTTGTTGCTCTAGTTTCTTTTCCGCGTTCTCCAGTCGCGATTGCAATTCCCGGTTCGCGACGACAATCTCGTTGAGAAGCCCTTTTACATCCTCCTTGGTTTTATAGGTGCCTTCGATCGAAGCCGCTTTTGACAGGTCGTTCATCTGGTTGCGATAGCGATGGAAATCTCCAGCGAAATCGGAGGTCCACGTCGCAAAGCTGCGCAGAGCATTTAGCAAATGCTGCGTCTCTGCCTTGGAGAAAGCACCGATCGTTTCCGGCGGGTTTGATGCGCCGGCTTCGGACTGCCGTCTTGTAATCCAAACACCGAGCGCAATACCAAGAGCAAGAAACGTTGTTCCAAACAACAGTCCCATCATCAAGTAGATAATTGGTGTGTTCATTCTTGATCTCGAAACGATATTTCCGTTTGCAGTTGAGCCCCGGAGGATTTGCTCAGGTGAGAGGGCTGAGGGCCGTAGTGCCCTGCTGCGTGCAGAGTCGATTTCGCTATTGGAGAGTCCGCCGCGAAGTGTCTATCGATCTGGGAAAGGTCCTCCGTTTTCGCCACGGTGACGATACCCCTGGGAGAAACCGTAAAGCCACGAGCTCGGTCGCGTTCAGGGTCGACGCCAATCTCCATTCCGGCCGGGATCTTTACATGCTTGTCGATAATGGCATTTCTGACAATCGCGTTACGTCCCACCTCGACGCCTTCGAACAAGATGCTGTCGCTGACTTGGGCGTAGGAATTAACTCGAACCCTAGGGCTGAGTATGCTACGCTCCACTTTTCCGCCGCTGATGATGGTCCCTGAACAAACGATCGAGTCTAGCGCCATACCCATGCGATCGGTTTCCCCGCGAGAGCCGAACACAAACTTTGGAGGTGGCAGGTTGGGTTGATAAGAGCGAATCGGCCATGACGCATCGTAGAGATTCAGTTTTGGATCGATGTTAATCAAATCCATATTGGATTCATAGTAAGCGTCGAGGGTGCCGACATCGCGCCAGTATGCTTCCACTTTGCGATTCTCGTCCTGAAACGGAAATGCGTAAACTCTTTGGCTCTGAATCATTGCGGGAATGATGTTCTTGCCGAAATCATGATGGCTTTTCGGGTCGTTAGCATCCTGACAAAGTTTCTCCATCAGGAACCTCGCGTTGAAGATATAGATTCCCATGGACGCGAGGGCTCGATTGGGATCCCCCGGAATAGAACGTGGTTGCTGTGGTTTTTCCTGAAAGCCAATGATTCTCTGGTCTTCATCGATTTGCATCACGCCGAACTCTTTGGCCGATTCCAAGTCTACCGAGAGGGCCCCGATCGTTAAGTCAGCTCGTTTCTGTTTGTGATACTCCAGCATGGAGCGATAGTTCATCTTATAAATGTGATCCCCTGCGAGGATGATCAAATAATCCGGCCTAGCCTTTTCGATGGCGTAGATGTTCTGATAGACAGCATCAGCGGTCCCTTGGTACCAGCTCTCGTCGATTCTTTGTTGCGGAGGCAAAATATCGATGTACTCGTCGAGATCACGGCAGAAGAAATCTCGCCAACCCAAATTGATGTGACGATCGAGACTCATTGCTTTGTACTGCGTCATGACCAGCATCTTGCGAAGGCCGCTATTGAGGCAATTCGAGAGCACAAAGTCGATGATCCGGTAGTTGCCACCGAATGGCACCGCTGGTTTGGCGCGGTCGCGGGTGAGAGGTTCGAGTCGGGTCCCTTTGCCGCCCGCAAGTATCAATGCGAGTGTGTCGTTCATATCATCCTTGGCCTTAGAAACGAGAGGTGGGGGAGCACCGGATAGCGAGTGAGCGCGACTCAAGTGTCCATTCCTTTAACTATACCAGTAAATCACTTGCGATGGGGCTTGTCGAACAGGGCTTATCGAACATTTGTTTTATCGAGCGATAGGTCATAAAGTCTGTAGGTTTTCGATCTCCTCGTTCCCGCTCTCTCCAAAGAACCGCGCGAGAGTTGATTGCTTTCCAATACCCAAGAGAATTCTGCCTCTTCTATGCCTTTCGCCAAGCAATCAGGGAGCATGCGTTCGAGCGCAACCAATCCCAATCCCCAGCGTTGATACTCGGGAACCACGTTGGTGCTAATGACGCGGATCTTCTTGATCTTGCGTCTTTCCCAAAGAATCCGAAACACGCCAAACGGAAACAATCGCCCATCAATCTTCTTGATGATCGGGTTGTAGTCAGGAAGCCCTAACCCAACTCCCACTGGCTTGCCATCGACCTCGATAAACGAAGTCACGGCGGGGTCGATCAAAAACCTCAGTGAAAAGCCGATTGCTTTTGACTCAGCTGCCGAGAGTGGAACAAATCCCCACGTCGATTGCAGGGCTTGGTTGTAGATGTCCAGGAACAACGCAATCTCCTTTCCGAAGTGGAGACGGCTAGCAGGCCGGAGCCGAACATTGAAGCGGCGTTTGACTTCCTCGATGACAAACTTGAGCTTTGGATCGAGAGTATCCAGCATGTTGATGTGACCGTCGAACGCGAATAAGTCCTGCGTCTTCTCAAATCCGAAACTAGTGATCAATCGGTCGTAATACGGCCAGTTGTAGGTCATCATAAAGGTGGGGGGCGTATCAAAGCCCTCGACCAAAGTTCCGATCTCGTAGTTTAGCGATGGGTTGCAGGGACCTCGTACATCCGTCATGCCCTCGGCTCTTAAATAGTCGCAAGCGGCCTGAAACAAGGCGTTCGCAGCTTGTTGATCATCGATGCAATCAAAGAAGCCAAAGAAACCACGCTTTTCGTTATATCTGCGATTGTGGGCGTGATTGACCAAGCCAACGATTCGACCGACGACTTCCTCGTTTTTGTAAACAAGGAAAGGCTGGCATTTGGCATCATCATAAAAAGGATGCGGACGAAACCCGACTAGCTCCTCTTGGTTCATCCGAATAGGTGGAATCCAATTCGGATCATCCTTGTAAAGACGCCAAATGAGCTCCATAAACTCGCGTCGCTGCGGTTTGGTCTGAACGGGAACTACTTTATATTGTGTCATCGATGTGGTCGCTTCGTTGTGGTGTTCCGGTAAGGTAAAGCGGTTCCGTGGAAATCACAAGCCCGTTAAGTACAAACCCGCCAGGGGGCTAGCATCGGCCCCTACTCGATCCCATCTCGGGAGTACGGTGATTTACACTATTGCCGCTGAAGCTGGAACGGAATGACACGATAGATGCCGTCGGTAAAGATCTGCTGCGCAGCCTCGTTAGCCCGGGCAATGGGCTGATCTGGCACAATGATCAGATCGGAGTCTCTCAGCCAGATTTCATCCGAGGGTATAGGACGCTTGCCGAGCTGGGCACCACGTAGATCGAGCATGGTTGCAATAAGCCGCCAGTCTTCAGCCCGACGCATGATCACGACCTGCCGCATATTCCCGCCAAGGGTTGGTCCACCAGCTAACGAGAGCCCCCCCAGAGCGGTTGTCGGACCGAACAGCTCGTAACGCCCTGGTTGTGCCACTTTGCCAAACACGAAGACGAAGTGAGAGGCTTGTCTGGTCAAGCGAGGCTCAACCTCAATTCCCACCACGGTATCCTCGTATCGCAGATTGATTTCTCGTCGTATCTCTTCTAGCGTCATACCAAGAACATAAATCCCGCCGAGTCTTGGCAGCTGAATGCGTCCATCTGGGTTGACATTCGCAATGAAGAATCGACCGCCCGCAGCAAACGGTCCGTTCACTGCGTCGAGAAGGTCCGCTAATGCCGTATTGAGACTCACCGGCGCTATGTTGATAGCTGGGCTCTGAAAGAATTCCTTGTAAAGCAGTTCAAGGTCGCGCCGCAGTTGGGTTATGGTCTTACCTGAAGCCTCAACTGGAGCTGTCAGGATATCGACGTGAATCTTGCCGTCAGGCTGTACTTGAATCTTCTCTTGCTTTAAGCTCTCGTCTGAGGAGGAGCTAATGTTGATAACGTCGCCTACCATAAGACGATACGCGACGTTCACTTGCTCTCTCTTGGGAACATACGTGAACGTAATCTCATCATTTACGCGAACCCGGTACTCAAGCATAGCCGGCAATCGGACCGGTCCGATGTATTCCCCTTGCCACAAAGGTTCGAAATCGATCGGTGCAGCATCTCCCCAGCGTTTCTCTCCAATCGACGGCGTCGCGCAGTCCAATCCTGTAATGCAAGGTTGACATGCACCCGATGTGACACCGATCGGCTGAGCCGGAGGAAGCATGCGAACCGAAGAGATCTGAGTTGCTGGTACAGAACACGTTTGGCACATCGGTGACGCTTCGTAGCGAGGGATCATCCCTCCTGTGTTGAAATGTTGACCTAGGGCAAATTGTGCTCCGCTGATGGAGGCGAACAGCACCGCGATGGATTGATAGAATCGCATAGTTCTTTCTCTGTAGTCCTTCGATTATCGAAACATCTTGGTGAAGAAATTTCCAGATTTACCAGCCGATGGAGAGGTCATGATCGGTGGAGTGGTGCCAGCGGTGTGTCCCGCAGGTTGAGCTGCTGTGGTCGTCACGGCGGTACCATTCGCGTTCAGCGCCGGGCTGTACCTAGCAAATGTGGCAGGATCAACCTGTGTTACATCAATCTGATCACTTCCTTGGTCTCCACCCAGAGCCATAGCTTGCTGCACGGCATATTGGGCTTCGCTCGTCGCTCCACGTCGTCTATAGATTTCAGCCAGATTGGTCCAAGCCTGGGCGTTCGGCTTAGCCTCGATCGACCAACGCAGTGCATCGTAGGCTTCTTCAATGCGATCTAAGTGGATTAACGCATAACCCAACTGATTCGCTGCGTGATGCTGGTTTGGTCGCAGTTTAATTGCACTTTGATAGCAGATTACCGCCTGGCTTCTCAGTTGCTGGGCTCGGTCTGAGTTTTGCTCCGCATCTTTTTCCAAGGTTTTACCGAGAGCATAAAGCAAATCGGCAGCAAAGAGATGTCCATCGGCGGCCTGCAGCATTTGGTAGCGAGCGAACGCCCGATAATGCTGACACGCTAATTCTGTCGTTACCGAGTCCAGAGCTCGGTTCTTGAGAGCAGGTGTAGTATGCATAGCCACAATAGACGCGACACTTCGGCTCAACTTTAGGTTATGAAAGTCAGCTTCCTCTCTCATGGCGGTCAACGCGGCTTCGAAGCTTGTTTCGCTATGAGTAACACCTCGGTGCAGATCCATAGCTCGGAAAAGCTTTCTCAGTCCGACCAGAACTTCTGCGCGAGCGCTGTGGGTCGCCCCTCGTCGAAGAAGCGAATCGCAGGTCTCCAAATGATTTGCCAACTCCTGCCGAATCGCTTTCCATCCAACTGGTGATTCTAGAAAGCCTGGTTCGGTAAACGTAGACTCAGGTCCAGCAGCCTGCAACGCAGAGCTCTGCTTTTCTGCAATGCGCATGCGTTCCGCCTGTTGCTCTGCGGATCGCTCTCCCATTGAGAGCAGTCTGGACGCGAGGAGTTTTTGCTCCGCAGTGAGCATATCCTGAGTAGGCCAGGCAGCGCTCATTTCGGCTGGCGTAGACATCTCTTGTGGACGCGATGCGGCCGGCGACGGATCCCCTAGGAAGAATCCCTCACTCGCATCGCTTCGCATAGACGGCTCCACCACCTCTCGCTTCTGGACAGACGCTCCTAGATCAATTGGTGGAACATCTTCCGTCAGAACAAGTCCATCCTGAGTAAGGTTGTCTGCTGTTCGCAAAGCAGTAAGACTGAATCGGGAAGCAGGCTCCTCGGCGGCTCTGTTGGTTCTGCTCACAACACTCGAGTTACGAGTACCGTCATCCGAGTCGACCGATTGAATTGGTCCCCACTGGATCGCGGCAGGTTTGCTTGTCGATGTCTCGCGAGTGCTATTTTGGGGGTGATCCGAGCGGGCTGGCGGTCGGATCGCTAAACGTCGTTGATCGTTGCTCTGTACTTCTAGGGACTCTTGTTCGTAACTAACCTGCCGCGACCATGGTGAGGCAGGTAAAAAGCTCGAAGAGTCGGTCGATGGCTGCGGGGAATACTGGGCGTGAGATCGGGCTGGTTGTTCCATCCGGTTTTGCGCCAAACCAATCCCCGCCGTGAAAACGAACCCGGTCGTGCTAAGTATGGCCACAAAGCACTCTCTTAACGTCGCAGATCGCGTCGGACGTCGCGATAAAGATCGATTGTAAGAAGCTTTTCTGTTCGGCATCAACCGAGCCCTTTTCAAGCGTAAAACGGTAGGCAAGCCAATGCAGGCAGCCCAGACTAATGCCTACCATCGGACTTTCGATCCTTACGCATTCAATCATCACAAGCCCTACAACGGGACTATGTCGGTCGGTCGCCGTACAAGCCGAATTTCGAGCAAGCCTTGCCCAAACTACCTAAGCTCCCAAGGCGTTGGACATTCACACCAAAGGCAGTACAATCCGCAGGCAAATTTATTAAGACATTCAACATCACTAAATCTGATCGACCAACATTATGAAAAAAGTTGCTGTTCTATTCGCGGGGGGCCCAGCTCCTGCGGCAAACGCTGTTATCTCTGGAGCTGCCTTCACCTTTTTGAATGCAGGTATTGAAGTCATCGGCATCAAGCATGGTTACTCCAAGCTGATTGACTTTGACGGTTCAAAGCCGCTTGTGGAGGGAACCGACTACTTCCCCATTACGATGGAGCGGTTGGAGTTCTCGCGAACAGAGCCGGGTATCATGATTGGGACCGCGCGAGCCAATCCGGGTAAGCAAGTTTCCAGCCCCGAACATTTAAAGGATCCCGAGAGATCGGCCCCTCTCGGGCGAGTGTACAATGCTCTTCGCTCGCTGGGTGTCGATGCCTTGATTAGCATCGGAGGGGACGACACGCTCAAGACAGCTAACAAGATGAAACTCTACCAGGACACACTCCCGGCAGACAAGACGCGAATGCCAGTGATCCATCTCCCCAAAACAATCGACAACGATTACTCCGGTATCGATTTTACGTTCGGTTACTTCAGTGCAGCCGAAACGATCGCGGGAGAAATCCGCAACTTGAATCGTGACGCCGCAGCAGGACAAGCTTACTTTCTCGTCGAAGCGATGGGACGCTCTGCCGGCTGGCTCGCTTACGGAGCAGCGATTGCAGGGGATGCCTGCATGGTTCTGAGCGTTGAAGATATCACCGGTGACTTGGAGTGTTCCGAAACCGTTACTCAGCCTGATGGAACCCAGAAGACTCGCAAGGTCATGAATCTGGATGCCGTTGTAAACAAAATGGTGGCCATGATGGTCGCCAGGGAAAAGCTCGGCAGAAACTACGGCGTCATGGTCATCGCCGAAGGCCTCGCCGAGTACTTGCCCAACTCCTACCTAGAAGGCATCGCTCGCGACGACCACGGCCACATCGCCATATCCAATATCGATATTGGCAAGGCGATGGCTCGTATGTTGTCCGAAGCCTACAAGAAAGCAACCGGCAAGACCCGAAAGATTAACGGCGTTCAGATGGGATACGAATCGCGTTGCTGCGTACCGACTGCCTTTGACGTTATGTTAGGCTCACAAATCGGGGCGGGAGCTTACCGAGCGTTAGTTGAGAAGAAGCTCAACGGAGTCATGGTATCTGTCGGTGGTCAGTTCAACGTTTCGTTCGTTCCGTTTGAGCAACTCGTGGACCCAGTCAACTTGGTCACCAAAGTTCGTTTCATCGAGCGAGATTCCGATTTCTACCGACTAGCTCGGTTGTTGGAATTGCCGACGAAGTAGCTAGCCGAGGTTCGCTTACGTAATTGGCGAACGGTAGAACTGTTTTTGCTGGTCGCTTGATTTCAGAGGAAAATAAGGAACACACATGAAGATCATCGAACCGTTCACGTTCGGAATCGGCGACCGCTTTGCCCATCAGGCTGCATCGCAGCTCAAAGCGTTTCAAATGCTGGAATCACAAGGAGTACTTGTGATTCCCGTCTGGAATAAATCCAATCGCGAGCATAACTTTGTCGGCTCGGAACCAAGCTCCGTTGCCGAAGCAGCCAAGCATGCGGTGGACTCGTGCGGGTGGTCGCATCCGTGGCATGTTGATGCGGACCATATCGGTATGGCGACGGTGGACCGGTTCATTCCGCATAGCGACTTCTATACTATCGACGTAGCGGATTTCATCGGCAAACCGCCTGCCCAGGAAGTGTTGGCTGATTTTTTGAAGCAAAACCAATCTCTCGTTGGCGAGCATACGTTTGCTGGTCTATCCCAAGCCATTCAGCTTACGGCAAAAGAGATGGAAGCGATCGCTGCAAAATATCTTACGGCAATTCGAGAGGCCGGACGCGTTTATCGCTACATCGCTGATGTGAAATCGGACGATGAAATGATCGTCGAGGTTTCCATGGACGAAACTGACGCACCACAAACGCCCGTAGAATTGTTCGTCATCCTAGCTGCTCTAGCTGCCGAGCAGATTCCAGTACAAACGGTTGCACCCAAGTTTACGGGCCGGTTCAATAAAGGGGTCGACTACGTCGGCGATCTCGCCCAGTTCGAACAAGAATTCCGGGATGATTTGGCGGTCCTAGCCTATGCGATCAAGCAGTTTGGATTGCCCGAAACGTTGAAGCTTAGCATCCATAGCGGCAGTGATAAATTCCAGCTCTACCCAATTGTAGCAAAGGCGATTTCCGAAACGGGAGCCGGAATTCACGTCAAGACAGCCGGGACGACTTGGCTTGAGGAAGTCATCGGGCTCTCGGAATCTGGTGGGGATGGGCTTGAATTGGTCAAGGAGATTTATGGCTACGCTCTTCAGCATATCGATGAGTTCTGCGCACCGTATGCCAGCGTGATCGACATCGATCGTCAAGCTCTGCCAAGTAGCGAGACTGTTGCAAGCTGGTCTGGTAGTCATCTAGCCCAAGTAATCCGACACGATCAAAGCAACCCCTTGTTCAACCCCTCCGTTCGTCAGCTTCTTCACGTATCATTCAAGGTCGCTGCCAAGCAAGGAAGTCGGTACACCGATTTGCTCAAAGCGAATTCGGACATCGTGGGCAAGCACGTTTGTCGAAATATTTACGAGCGACATTTGAAGCCGCTGTTCCTCGAATAGGCTCTGGTCAACCTGCTTTTCGGTTATACTCATACGGCGATAAGACGAATTTTGCTATTCGCTCCACTTTTTCTCGCACGCCAGATGAGGTTACGAAAAGATGAAAGATTTGCCGCTTCACTGGAGGATCCTAGCCGGGATGCTGGCTGGCGTCCTATTCGGCCTTCTCGCTGCCTACCTCCAGTGGAGGGAATTCACTCTTAACTGGATCAAGCCGTTCGGGACGATCTTTATCAATATGCTGAAGCTGATTGCGATTCCGCTTATCGTGGCATCGTTGATCAAAGGCATATCGGACCTCAAAGATATATCTAAGCTTTCCCGCATGGGAGGCAAAACGGTGGGCATCTTCATATGCACCACGGCGGTTGCCATAAGTGTCGGATTGATTTTTGTAAATGTAATGCGTCCAGGTCGATGGATTAGCGAGGATACACGAGCAGACATGATGACCAAGTTCGGTGGTGATGCCGAGCAAAAAATTCAGGCTGCTGAGAAGCAAAAGGCAGTCGGGCCGTTACAACCTATCATCGATATCGTTCCCGATAACATTGTTGGTGCGGCTACAAACAATGGGAACATGCTCCAAGTCATCTTCTTCGTGATCTTGTTCGGAGTCGGTCTAATACTGATCCCCGAAGAAAAAGCTCTACCCGTGAAGACTTTTTTCGATGGAATGAACGAAGTGATTCTCAAGCTGATCGACTTGATTATGCTCTGTGCCCCGTTCGGAGTCTTTGCCCTGTTGGCTTCTCTTATCGTGGAGCTACCGAGCTTTGATTTGTTCATCGCACTCATGGGGTATGCTAGTTGCGTCGTGGCAGGTTTGCTCTTCATGATTGTTGTCGTCTACCCCTCGCTGGTCGTGCTTTTTGCCAAACGTAAGGCGACCGCTTTTCTTAAAGGGATCGTTCCCGCTCAATTGTTGGCTTTCAGTACCAGTTCGAGCGCCGCAACACTGCCCGTAACCATGGAGCAGGCTCAAGATGTTCTTGGTGTGGATGAGGAAGTGGCTAGTTTTGTTTTGCCGATCGGCGCGACGATCAATATGGATGGAACCGCGTTGTATCAGGGAGTAGCGGCGGTATTTATCGCCCAGACGTTTGGTATGGATCTGGGGCTGACGGGACAACTCGGGATTATCCTCACGGCTTTGCTTGCAAGTATCGGTTCCGCAGCGGTCCCCGGAGCTGGTATGGTGATGCTCGTCATTGTGCTCGGTCAAGCGGGCATTCCCGAAACGGGTCTTGCACTGATTTTTGCCGTAGATCGCCCGCTGGATATGCTAAGAACCGCCACCAACGTCACGAGCGACCTCTCGGTCTCCATGGTAGTCGCGAAAGGGCTTGATAAGCTGCACGATCCGACGTTGAACGTAGAAGAGCAGGTTTCGTCATAACTAAACTCGCCTCGAATGAACGCACTATCCATGACAACTACAGATAACCAAACCAATCCTTACGCTGCGTCAACCACAGATATGTCTGATGGAACAGACGTTTGGACCAGGAAGAGTTTACCGATATCACTGATTTATGGCTGGGCTACGTTTTTTGTCTTGTGCTTTCTTTCGCTACGAGCTGTACAGAAATTTCGCGATTCAAGTCCCTATGAACAATTTGCGGGACAATGGGGTTCATTAAGGACGTTGGTTCCCTTGATCATCATTACCCTGGTGCTTGCGTTCTTTTCCCTTCGTAACAAGGACTCATCTCGGACAGCACGTATCCTTTCGTGGGCTCTTGTTTTTGGAACGGTAGTCCTCTGCGCAGCACTAGGTAAGGAGTGGTTTCTGTGAATGCCCCCCTAAATCAATGATCGACACTACGAGGGTATACGATGGGTCGGTACAGGTTTCCCGGGTCGGAAGCACTGTAGTGTTCTGATCGTGATCGTTGCACCGAAGTCGGTTCCCTTTTGAGCTACGACTTGCCTAACCCAAGTCTCCAACTCTTCCGGAGACGTAGCGACTCGCGCGTTAATCACGAGCTCTCCGCTCCTGCCACTCCAACGGGACGGGAGGGATAAAACAGGCTCGCTGTTGTTGCTGACAATATTGGCGACCGCATACACTCCGTCACTCATGCCGATCGCCTTTAAGTGCGCAATCTCGAACTCTTGGTCAACGAATCCAACATGCAATCCCTTTAGGATCTCTAGAATCAACTCATCCAAGTTAACATCTGACTCGGAGGTCAAAGTCGCTTGACAATTCAGCCACCCCAACTCGGCTTCTCCCTCGGCGTAAATTTCATAGTCGACCTCCATGACGCTATTCCCAAAGCTGCCCGATTGATTGACCTGCTCATAAAGCAATTCAAAACCGGCTCCACTCTTGGCACTCAGTTTAACAATCGGTTTGCTTGGGTACTGGGACTCCAGCAGTTGGACCAGTTGCTCGACTTGGTCTGCCGCCAGTTCGTCGATGCGATTGAGGATTAGAAAGTCCGCTTCTTCCAATTGCTTGCGGAAAATGTACTCCGCTTTGGGTGAGAAACCTCGCTGCCCCTCTCCCCCCAGGATCTTAATCCCATGGCTAGGTTTGATAATCACACCGTATGGTGCGATATCGAACGCTTGCTCGTAGACCTGTTCGAGTGGACGAATCACGGTGGCGACCAAATCGGTACAGCTACCAACCGGTTCAGCCAAAATCACATCGGGGCGTTCCTTCGCACTAAGCTTTTCAACAGTTCCCGTCAGGCCATCAAAGTTGCAGCAGAAACAGGAGCCTGCGACTTCGCCCACTTGGAAACCTTGGGAACGAAGCAATAACGTATCGACCAGATCGGACGCTTGATCATTGGTGACGATCGCAACATTCTGGCCTTGCGAGCGGTATAGTGCAGCTAGCCGACCCAGGGTCGTGGTTTTACCCGCTCCTAGGAAGCCGCCAATCATAATAAATTTCGGTGCATCGCTCATCGTGCTAAATCCTGAGGATAGTATATTCGAGGGAAGGGTAAGAAGAGTTCCGCGAAGCATCGATCCTGTCGCGAGAGCGTTCGTTTGAATAATAGAACTATATCTTAGTCCTGTTTAGTCGCGGAGGTCAATTTTGCAGCAGCCGAAATCCAGAGTGCGACCAGCCGCCCGAGAGTTGAGAAATTCACGATTCAATCCATAGTAAATGAATTTACCATCCCGCTCGGTCGTTACGATATCGGCATGATAGAGGACCCGGAGATGGTGCGAGACGTTGGCCATTTCCATCTCCAGGAGTTGGGAGATATCCGAAACGCTAAGCGGCCCGGTTTGCAATGCCCGAACGATGTTCAAGCGAATCGGATCTCCGAGCGCTTTCAGGTAATTCGCACACTGGCTAGCATCGGTTCGTGACGACTCGTCCTTGGACATAACTGACTTTTGGGTAATGGCATTCTTAAATAGACTTCCCCAAGATTGTACATCAATTTGCCAGAAGGAACATCAATAACTATTCATTGCGTTCAATGGAATCGCCAGCTCGTTGGTGGTTTGCTCCCGACGCAAACGGATTCCAAATCGGGTTGCTCCCAAGATTTGATGACCAAATTTCAAGGATCGAGCACGATACGAATATCTTGTTGATTCATGGCGATGTCGATCTTGGCTGGAAATCGAGGATCTACTCGAGTCGAACTTGGAAGATGGGCCGTAAGCGACAGGAGCGCATCGGGAAGCATTGCTATCCTGAAAAGCCCATTTGCATCGGAACGTGCTCCGGTCGAGTAAGTCGATGAGGACGACAGACTCAAGGTTTTGTCTTTTCGCAACTCCACGCTAATAGTCACCCCCTGGATTGGTTTGCCAGCAAGATCCACGACTTTACCAGCGATCGTTTGGTTGAGTGCGATTAGCTTCACGTCCGTGAGTTCAACGTCCCCCGTTGCATCCTGAGGGATTTTTTGGATATGTCCTTTCTTCAAATTCGAATGAGGATCGGTTGCGGCGATCTCCGGTCGGATCTCCATGGTATAGCGATCGCCCGCTTTCAAGCCAACGATACGATAGCGACCATCTGAGTCCGTTTGAGTTTCGATCGGCGCAAATTTAGGAACGGGGCCTCGAATTTTATTGATGTCTTCGAAATAGACCGAAGCATTACGAGTCGCAATCACCTTGGTGTTTGGAAGTGGTTTGTCATAGAACAAGACTCTACCAGATAGTGTGACGTCCGGTAACAAAGCTCGCTTGGCTTCCTCTTCTTTAGGATCAGGAAGGTCGGACTCGGTGTCGACTATTTGCAACACGAGAGGATCAGCTTGAACTATCTGCACCGGGATTCTGCCCCAAGCTCCAATGGCCTCAAAAGTGAAATCGAGTCCTTCCGGAACCCACAGTTGGAATCGACCTTGAGAATCGGTGTCTTCTTGAGCATAAGTACTCATCTCGTGAGAAGCGAACACCTTTGTTTCCTTAGCAGGTTGGCCATCGGTTCCAAGCAGGATACCGGTTAGTTCTTTCGATCCCAGCACCTCAAACGTTGGCAACGTGAACTCTTCTACATCCGACGGTATTGCGTAAGCCGTTTCTAACCGTGGCCTTAGTCTTACCAAGCGGTTTGGAAGTGAAAAGAAATGGACAGTCATATTGCCCGGCAGGACTCTTCCACGGAACTCGCCACGCTCGTCCGTAACAACACGCTCGCTTTGAGTGCCCAGGCCGCTGCTAACACTAACATAAGGGCCTCCATAGTATAGTGATATTTGTGCATCAGCGACCGGGGCACCTTCTGCTTTCGTAACCACCTTGCCGATCACCATCGGTGCATGCACGAGGGGGATGTTGAACTCGTAAGTCTCCCCCTCTTGGACCGACAGGCTCATCGGTATCCGTGGCCGCACCGGCAACTGAGGATCGATCATGACGGTAACCCTTAGTGATGATTGGCTTATGATCTTAGGTACGTGAAACTCGCCCAACTCGTTAGTTGTCACCTCTGCAACACCTCTAGGATCTCGAACGGTATTCATCTCATCGGACCTGAAGTAGATCTTGACATTCTGTACCCATTCTGGCTGGTCAGCAATCAACTTCCCCTTAAGCCCCCCAGAAGGCTTGAGAGTCATTGTTGTCACCGATGTATCGGGAGCATTGGCATTGTCGTTATCCATTCTAAAAATCTGCCTACCAGAATCATCGCTCTCAACTTCTACAGCAAAAAGCCGATTGGCCTGGATAGCAGAGAGGGTAACGATGCCCTCCTCATTGGTAGTGCCAATCAGTGCGTTGACGATTTCCTCGGGGATGGAGTGCGCATTCTGTCCCAAAGTGTACAAGGATAGTTTTACTTTCGCATCGCGACACGGCATTCCCAAGTGCGACATAACCTTGATTCGCACCTGCTCCTCAGGCACCAATGCAATCGTGGATTCGTCACTGCTTTCTTGAATCATGTACTTGAACACTGGCACTGTTTCGATGCTATAACCTGGAGCAAAAACCCACGCGTAGAGTCCCATGTAGAAATCTCTTGACTCAATCCATTCTTCTGGACATTTCAGCTCGAAACGGCCGTTGGAATCTGCCGTAATTTCAATGGTTCTTCGAGGTGGCATGTTCGTAGGTAACCAAAGCTTTGCATTTGATATCGGCATGCCATTCTCGTTTACGACTTGCCCACGAACGATTCGAAGTGGATCAGAATCGTTCTGTTGAGGTTCATCATCCGCAAGTACTGCTGCCTCAGCGTCAGGCACGTTGATGGGAATGGCGTATGCCGAACCCAGCCTAACGCTTCCCGCAATACAAGCTACCAATAGCAACGAAAGGCTAGCGATCAAACAAAACGAAGTCGTAGACTTTCTTCGCAAACCGTGAGACGATGCAAGCAAGGCATTGATTCGTCTAGCGAGCTGACTGCTGGAATCACAAAAAGCGACTCCGCCTTCCAGCTTGGGGGGCATCGCACTTTTGGCGATCGATACCAACAATTCTGCGTAAGCGAACCGATCTTCTGGATCGTTATTTTTGCCCGCTGCATAGTGATCCGCGATTAAGTCCTGGTTCACTCGCAGCTCTTTCCGAAGAGACCAGTACAGCGGATGAAACCAGAACACAAATTGTAAAGCATTGGCCCACTGCCAACGCAACAAATCTCCACGCTGAAAGTGGGCCCATTCATGTAACAGACAAAATTTCAGAGTCGAATAAGGTCCATTGGCCAGCGATTCCGGTAAGACTACCACCGGCTTCCATACCCAAAAAGCGACAGGAGTAGAGAACTCGTCCGTGATTAGCAAACGAATCGGTGCCCTTCCATCGCGACTGACGTCCTGCCAAGTCTCCTGTATCTCCGGGCTTGCAGGTTTGGCTCGGAGTATGAGCTTCCGAAGGTAGAGAGCGCCTATGCACCACTGCAAAACGATCCAAATGAAAACAACACTATAGACGCCGATCAGGCAAAACGCAGCCAAATCCCACACGCTGCTGACAAGCTGTGCTCGCTCCCGAACTTCCGTTATGAAATCGCGTGCAGCATCAGGATTGTGGTTTGGGTTCGTCGCGAGACCGATGGGCATAGTCTCAGATTGCTCGGCCCACTCTGATTCTTCTACTGCAGTTTGGGCGGAAACGACAGGTCGCCCGGTTGGAGTCTCTTCAAGTAGTTCGTGATGACTTGAGAGCGCCAAGCGTTCCTTTTGTTCGGCGGATTTTCTCTCGATGGGGTTCACAAGCTCGAGCTGGCTCACCGATGACGGATCAGTGGTAACGCTGGCGACGAGTGTCGGTTCTTTGGGAATGGGAATAATTCCCAGGTTAAGGTTAGGAGTGTAGAACGCGAGCAGCACGATAGGAGCTAGCAGAGCGGTCACCAAACTAAAACTAATCCAACTAACGCGGTCTACTGGCTCTCGCAAACGATGAGTCATCCACGATGCAAACAAAAGGACTAACGTAGACGCGAACACGAATTCCAACCAAGTAACAACGACTTCTTGTAGAGAGTTCATATTCTTCCCTCCTTGTTTTTTTGTTTTGCAGCACGGGCTCGAGCGATCAACCGTTCGAGTTCTCGCATCTCGTCAGCCGAGACATCTTCTGCCTGCAACATGTTGAGGACCATTTTGTCGAGCGCGCCGTCGTACACACGTTTGAGAAAACGGGAGCTCACTTGTTCGATGGTGTGAATGGGAGTGTAAAACAACGTCCGCCCCACGACCCGCTGTTTGACCAGCCCTTTCTCCGCCATGATCCGCAGCAGCGTTTGAACGGTCGTAAACGCAGTTTTCTGCTGGGAATTGAGAGCCTCGTGAACGTCCCGTACTTTGGACTCCCCGATCTCCCATAACACCTTAAGCACATCGAGCTCTCGCTCGCTAGGATTCGCATCTGTCATGTTTCCTGCCTCCTCAACTAAACTAACAAGTTAGTTGAAAGTGGCGAGAATGTCAAGCAGTTTTTTGAGCGAGCGTATCGCTCGCGCCAACTTGCTGGCGATTCACCACAAAAGAATAATGCATCAGGATTCGATTGCCCCCAATCCCCTCACGATACGCTCTGTAGAATGAGTCATTATTGGACCGCGTCCCTCTGGCTGCCAGTTTAAAGACGCGATCGAAACAGCTTCGGCTGGAACCTAGGAACTTGAAATGCTTGACAAAAATAAACTTCTAGAACCTATCGATTGCGAACTTATCGTTGGGGTCGTCCACTACGCCAACGCCACGCCAGCCCGTCAATCCGCCAGAGGACCAGGACTCGCAACACGAAACAAATGGCAATTGTGTGAGCAATTTACCAGATTGAAATACGAACCAATTTTTAGATCGATTTTTTGAAGCTCGAGACAAACTCTACCGCTCTCCGATATCTTCGTTCCAGAGAGCAGGGTAAGCTTGGATGAATCGAGCCATCAAATCGATGCAACGCTGGTCGTTGAGCAAAACCACATCGACCCCTCGGCTTCGCACATACTCCTCGGGGCCTTGAAAGGTAACGTTCTCCCCGACCACGATACCGGGGATCTTGTAAAGAAGCGAAGCACCGCTGCACATGTCGCACGGCGAAAGCGTGGAGTACAAAGTCGCTCGCTGATAAGCTGCTGCGGACAAACGACCTGCGGATTCCAGGCAGTCCATCTCAGCATGCAGTACGGCACTCCCCCGTTGGATGCGACGATTGTGTCCTCGACCAACAATCTTGCCATCGATCACCAACACTGAACCGATCGGAATCCCTCCTTCTTGCAGCCCGAGTTCTGCTTCCTTGATCGCTTCTTCAAAAAACTCGTCCATTCCTTGCCCCTCGCGTTAAAGTACAATAGATCATCATTGACTATCTTGAAATCTTACCTCAAACACAGACATCATGCTTCCATTTAACCGCTTGACCGCTCGCTTTCGCATGAAGGAGATCGGATATCTCTTTGCATCGATCACCCTTGCCATTGCCTGCCTCGGTTCCCTGCTGAACGTACTTGGCAAAGAGTCCCAAACCAAGCCGCAAAATCTTGTACTACCTCAGGGGACTCCCGATGCGGTTCCCTATCGCGGGCTGGATGCCAGTCTTTACATGCTGACATCTGCCGAGTATCGGGCGGTTTGCCATCAGACGTTTCGCTGGGCGGAGATGATCGTTCAGCTCAAGCTGCAACTTCGACGCGGCAGCGAGACTGCCAACTCGGACAAACCAACGGCAATCATCATGGACCTCGACGAGACGATTCTGGACAATGGTTGGTTTCAATCGCAACAGATTCGAGATCGAGTACTATTTGATATGAACCGCTGGTCAACATGGGAGCAAAAAGGTTCCGAGCAAATTCGCGCGATCCCTGGTGCTATTGCCTTCATCAAAAAGATTCGCGAGCTAGGTGTCGCACCGATCTACATTTCGAATCGAAACACCGAAGCGATTCAGCCGACGATCGAAGCACTAAAGCGATTGGACATCGATGTTCCTGAATCGCAGATCCTTTTCGCAGACAGTTCGACTGGTAGTGACAAAACCAGTCGACGTGCTCAAGTCCAGGAAACCTTTGAAGTGGTTCTCTACCTTGGTGACAACCTTAGAGATTTCGATGAGCGGTTCAAATATGACTCTGCCACAGGAGTAGAAGGCCGAAATCGAGTCGTCGATGAGCTGAGCGACAAGTTTGGCATCGACTGGATTTTATTGCCTAACCCATCGTACGGCGAATGGACCAAGGTCTTGAAAAACACTATCGAAGATGTGGATTTGCTGTACAAGTAAAATACATCCAGTTAGGCACGGTTTTAAAGCTATCGAGAACCCTCCTGTGCAAAACAAAGGTGTTTGGAGTCTTTGTTTGGTAAATTGCGGACTGAGGCAGTCCGCGTGGCCTCAATGTTGATTCCAAACCGAAGCGACCTTGGTAAACGTGCCCTTCTCCGGAAATCCCATAGTGGGCGTGGTAGAGACAGCAGGCTTCGTCGGCTCGTTTTGGTCTCGGCATTTAGGCAGAATAAAACAGATCGAATCGCAAATCAATGACTCCTGACACCTTTGTTTTTCTCGAGACCCTCGCCGCTGGATAGGTGCTTGCAAATGGCGATGGACCAAACAAGCACCACGCAGGTATCGAATAGATTGGCCCTATCACGAAAACCAAGGGGCTCAGTGAACCGGGCCTGATGACAAAGGCATCCAGCGCAGAGATTAGCATCCAAACCATGTATAGAAGAGAACTACTGGCAAGCGCGACTTGGCTGGCCGATTTGGGAAACACGTTCGCCGCCACGAGATTGAGGACCATCGGTGCCAAAGACACGGTCGAAATTGCGAGCAAGTAAATTGAAAAGCCGATCGAACACAGGATGACGGTCGAAATAACCACCAGAGCGAGAATTGAGGTTATGTCACCAAGCTTATTCATGCGTACCTGTTTTAAAAATTGCTGAAAAAATGAAACACTGCTCGCTAATCGCCAACAGCGTCACCTTCCCCAAACTGCGTTTTGGAGGAGGGGCGTCGACATAAACCGAACCCTTT
This sequence comes from Brakhagea baltica, assembly GCF_052161605.1. Classification (NCBI taxonomy): domain Bacteria; kingdom Pseudomonadati; phylum Planctomycetota; class Planctomycetia; order Pirellulales; family Pirellulaceae; genus Brakhagea; species Brakhagea baltica. Next base: position 5,479,032 of record NZ_CP197409.1, read on the forward strand.
TCCATTCTACCTCGAATCGGCAGCGCATCAGTCTCACCAGTTCAAGAATACGACCAGCTGCATCGCATGGTTGCTGGAAAGCCACTCCAAAATTTACCACAATTCTTCACGCCCCATACATTTAGGCCTGTAACAGCCGGCGTAACATCGCAGTTTCTCATCGTCGACCATGGGGGAACGGAAACAGAGAAGAGGATGGAAAGTTGATTCGCGATCTCCTCAAAATGGAGCGTCGTCCTCGGAACTAGCATCATGCCAGCCATCACGGAAGGTTTCTTCCGCATAGTCGGTGAAGCACCGCAATAACTGGCTGAGCTCCTCGGCGACGTGCAATGCCTTTCGGGAGAATAAAACGTTCTGCGATTCGGGGATCGAACTCCTTCCGTACTTGTCGTCAGCTCTTGAATCGTTTTCTTCTGCTTTGATGGATTCGAATTCGCGTAGATAGTGCTGCAAGTAAACAGTCAGTTCGTTAACGAGTTTCAACAACTCCGACGCGTTTACCTCGACGTTGAGCGATAGCTGCTGCTCGGTCGATTCTGCGCAAACCTGTTGCAACAAAGCATAAGCATCCATGAGGCTATCGATGTACTGCTGAACATCAAGGCCAGTATCATGTGTCGTAGCGATGCGAACCTGCACGACCAGCGACACCACACAATGTGCCACCTTGTTCAGTCTGTCGCCCAGCGGAATAACGCCAGCTTCATCTTTAACCAGCAATCGCCAAACGTCTCCGTAGTCGGATTTGGGCACGGAATACAGTGGTGGAAGTCCCCATTGTTTGGCAAGCTTCCACTCTTGATCGATCTGCTCATTGAACGCCCGAAAATCTGCCTGGTCAAGTTCCCATGATTCAATCGTTTTGTGATGGTAGGCGAATGCAAATAAGTCGTCCATATTGCAGCCGTCCATGTGCCAGAATCCAATGCCTGGCATCTCGGCCAATGCTTGACAACAGGGACAATCCGGATCGATAGGATGAAACTGACCGCCATTGGGCTGCCGTCGGCGCTCAAGATTGATGATGCCTCGTGGCGTCCGCATCGGATCGTCCTCCCACGGTGCATCAAGCCATTGATTGCCGATCTCCCGCAACCGAATCACTTCATTGCAGACAAACTCTTCGAGATCGCTCTGCGATACTTCTAGCGTTGCTCGTTCGGCGTTTGACATCGATCGTAAACCGTCCCAGCATGCCCAGGCAACTTGGCGAACATAATCGTAGTACATCACAATTTCGGTCGTGTTGAATCCGCCAAACCGAAATGCATGCGATTCGGGACTGATACCGGGTGGACATCGCCCTAGAATGCTCCATTGGATTTCACGATCATCCATGTCACCGCTTAATCGATCGTGGTCTTCCAACATCACCGCTCGAGGAAGCTGACCGTTGAGCTCTGCACACGGCGTCATCAACCACGCTGCGTGAATGTCGCGAATGGTATTGTAATAAATACGGTATTCGATATCCGCCGACGGATCTTCCATGCGAGCGAGCTCGTGGAGCGTTAACGTTTCGGGCGCTGGCTGGGGAACATCGGCATACCGTTCGTTCCAGTGGCGTCGATTTTCGATCCATTCCAGACGAACTTGTTTAGCTATCTCGTCCCGCTGGCGAAATTGCATTCGACAGCCATGAATGATCGATCGCAGCATCGGTTCGCCATAGAAGATTTCACGCAACTCGAAAACTGGCTGGTCAGCTCGGGCCTGCCGGCGCATGCGTGCGGTTGCTTCCCAGCTGGTCGCGTCATGCAGAAACAGCCAATCGTCTGCCAGACGATAGCGTAGACGCACGCTCCCGCCTTCGACGGAATCGATATTGTGCCTCTCGATGAATCCGGTGCGGCCAGGAGAAGAGTAAGATGAGTCGATCATTACCAGTCGCGCCGCCATATCGATCACCACAAGTCCTGCATCCCACGGCTCGGTGTCGATGGCGTGAAGGAAGTGCGAAAAATATCCATGAGTTGGCGATTCTAGAGTAAATCGATCCACTGCAGCATTCAGATCGGCCAGCGAAACTGGATCCGCACTCAACGCCGCAATAAAGCATTCCGCCACCGACCCATGCACTGTGCCAGACCGGTCTTCGTCCACATCGCGAATCACAAGCTTGACTTCCGACATTTGATGCCCTTTCTACATGGGAGATCTCGCCGTATTTAAACACCACAAGTTTAACAATTTCGTACCGTTATTGCTTCAGAATTTGCACAGCGATTGTCAATCGAGATCGCCCGACGAAGCAGGGAGTTAAGACGTCTCTATGAATCGGTACTGCTGAGCGAGCAGATTCTTGCTCATTGAATAGCCTCTGACAATCTTCTGTAGTGCTATGAAGCCAGGTCTCAGTCTCACTTTTATTCTGCTGCCAGAAGGTTCTAGGTTTACTATCCGTCTTTGGCTATGATGATTCGTGGTTTGTATTTCGCTAGTTCGTCGGCATACGAGATCTACGCAATACATAGCAATCCTCTCGCAGATTCCGGGAAAGTAAAAATCATGTCAGTCTTCGCATCCTCTCGCGGGTTATCAAGGTCGCTCGCTTCTGGACTCATAGCTTGCGTCGTAGCTTTGTTGTTCGTACAGGTTTCCAATGCTCAGCCAAGCGATTCGCCATTGCTTGACAAAAGCGAGATCCTGAAACGATTCGACTTTTGGGATAACCAGGATTGGAATTGGTACAAAGAGAACATTCCCTTCTTCGAGTGCCCTGACGATGATATCACCCTAACCTACTACTATCGATGGGAATTGATTACAAAGCATTTGACCTATGGCTCACCGAACACTGGCTATCTCTTTACGGAATTTATCGATCGCCCCTTCTGGTCGGGGGCATACGGTGCGATAAGCTGCCCTGCTGGTCATCAACTTTACGAAGCTCGTTGGTTAAGGTCGCCACGTGTTGCCCAGGACTATTCACGATACTGGTTGCGAACACCCGGTGCTCAGCCTCGCAACTATTCCACTTGGTTGGCGGATTCGGTATGGGAAGTCAATCGCACCCATCCGAACCGCGAGTTTACGATCGATCTTTTGAACGATCTGATTGCGAACTACGAAGGTTGGGAGAAGAGACATTTTGTTAAAGAGGTCGGATTGTTCTGGCAAACAGGACACGACGATGGAATGGAGTTCAACATCAATAGCCGCCAGACGCAGGATATCCTGAGAGGAGCTCCCAGCTATCGCCCGTCCTTTAATGCGTACATGTGGGCCGATGCTGTCGCCATCGCCAAAATCGCTGAACTGGCTGGCAAGTCGGAGATAGCCTCCCAATACCGTGTCAAAGCTCGTAACCTTAAGGATAAAATGATCGAGCTTATGTGGGATGAACAACGACAGTTCTTCTTTCCCGTCTTTAAGAACGATGAAGAACGTGATGGTCATATCAACAAAGCCTTGACCAAGACTTATGAGTCCGGGCAACATGCCGGCAGCCCCTTTGGGCGTGAACTCATTGGTTACGTTCCGTGGCACTTCGATATGATCGATGACGAGCGGTTCGATATAGCTTGGAAGAAGCTCATGGATCGAGAAGCATTCTACGCAGACTATGGCCCATCAACAGTCGAACGCAATGACCCCATGTTTCTGCTTCAACGATCATGCTGCTGGTGGAGCGGACAATCCTGGCCGTTTGCAACGACACAAACCCTCAAAGCCATGGCGAACTTGATTCAGCGTGGAACTCAAGTCATCAATGCCTCCGACTATGTGGATATGCTTGGTATCTACGCACGCTCCCATCGCAAGGATGGGCGTCCGTATCTGGCGGAGGCTTTGCATCCCGACACCGGCTCATTTGAAGGGCACGATGGTTACAACCATTCGGAGCATTACTTTCACTCTGCCTACTGCGATTTGGTGATCACCGGCCTAGTTGGATTCCGGACGCGGGATGATGATGCGTTGGAGTTGATCCCTTTGGCACCGCCGGAGTGGGACTATTTCGCTTTGGACGATCTGCGTTATCGAGATAGCGATGTGTCGATTCTCTGGGATCGAACCGGTGAACGGTACGGTCGAGGTAAGGGGTTAAAGGTTTATGTCGACGGCAAGCTCATAGCCGAATCTGCAGAATTGCAACCGTTGAAGGCAGTCAATGTTTTTACAAAGGGAACGAATAGTACCGACCGCTCCACATCGATTAGCACCACAAACTTAGTCAATTTCGCTGTCAATAACGACGGTACTTATTACCCGCGATTGACCACCTCCTACACCAGTGGCGAAGCGCCGCTGATGAAGGTGAACGACGGTAACTACTGGTACGCAAAACATCCCCCTAATCGCTGGACAGCAGAGGGTTCTTCTAACCCATCTGATTGGATTGAAATCGACTTTGGTATTCCACGCCCCATCGAAACGCTCCAGCTTTATTTCCTCGACGATGGGGACAACGGCCGAATCGTCCCGCCCGACTCGGTCGAGATAGAAGTCTTTCAGAACGGTGAATGGACGAAGCTCTTTGACGCTTCTAAGCCAATACAGAATGTCGTTGGGCGTAGACCAACAACGATATCGCTCGGAGGTTCGCCAACAGATAAAGTGAAGATCACGATGAAGCACTCGCCGCGAGGTAAATCCGGTTTGACGGAAATCGAAGCTTGGGGACCTGCAACCCTTCCGGTGAAGACGGCTCCGCCGCCCGCTGGCAATCACGCCTACAACGATGGATCGTCTGAGTTTCCGCGGGCAACCGCTTCCCATTTTGATCGATTTGGCGGGGTCCCAAAGAGTGCCATCGACGGTAAGGTCGTGTTTACCCCGACCCCGACGAATCGTTGGACGAGCTATGAATCTCCTAATGCACAAGATTGGTTGCAAGTGGAGTTCGGAGAGACGCGACGTATCGGCAGAGCGGAATTGTATATCTACGACGATCGGGGTGGTGTTCAAACCCCTACGGAGTACTGGGTTGAGTATTGGGCAGACTCGGAATGGAAACGAGTGGCAAACGAAACGCATGAACCGAGCAAGCCCACTGGTAGCGTCATGAATACGAGCCGATTCCAACCCGTTGAAACCACGAAGATTCGCGTGGTTTTCGTCAACAAAGGCCAAGCGAGAAGCGGCGTTACCGAGCTCGAGCTATGGAGCGAGTAGACTAGTGCGGCCCGCGTAGAGCTCGATTGTGGGCCATAACAGCGTTCAATTGAGATTGGATGTTGGAGCTGGGAACCACGATCCATGGTACGGATCGTTCCAATCGCTGAGTCTGGGGAAAAGCTCGATGGTTGTGCAGAACGCGATCGACTTCTTCCTCGAGCATCAGAAGCCAGGCGGGAATATCCAGCCCCACACCTGTTGGTTCACGCATCATGAGATGAGCCTCTTCCACTAGCAAATCAAAAGCGTGACTCTCCTCCCGGTCGCTCGCCCTGAGTTGCCGGATCGCAGGGCGAATGAGAGCACGCATCCGATCGATCGTCATCGGCTTAACGAATCGTTCGTTGAGTCGATCGGCTACGGTTGGCATCTTCATGGCGTAGACTTCTTGTAACTTGGCCAAACGCTCCAAGTACTGATCGGATTCTCGGGCCACACGCTCTGCCAATGCGCGTCGCCATTGCTGAGCAGAGTTTTGGCAACCCGCATGCACCAAAACCTCATGAGCCCAAAATACAGGCTTTAAATTCCAACAAACCCGATCGTATCGAACTCGCAACCTGAGGAAATCGAGGAGCATATAAAGCATCTCGCCTCGATCCGATTGCGTCGTCGTGCTGTTGTAATCCTTATATTCCGAGTAGTGGTCGATAATCGCTTCGAAAACCACCGAAAGCCAACGGGTGGCGTCCTCCATCGAGATTTCGCCCGCATCTAGGGCTTCAAGCAGTGGCACCAATTCATCGGAATCACGATTCTCGATCGCTTGCGTTAGGTAGTTACCAACCCCTTGATGCAGGATAGCTCGTACGTTGGATAGCTTGAGAAAGCCTTGGGTGAAAATTCCTTTACCGTACTTTTGAATAAACGTAGCTAACTGGTTCCATGTACCCGCCCCATCCATGGTTTCTAGCACGCTCAATCGGAGCGTCCGTGAATGCGACAACCAGCTCCCCAACAAAATCTCCGTCAACTGTTCCAATAGAGGGACCAATTGCTCTTGATTCGGTTCCGGCGGATTCAAATCCACTATCGCATCCAGCTCGATCGCATCCCATTGATTGGGAGAAATTCGCTTGCGTTTCGTTCCCTTACCTTCTTTTGGGTTCGGTGGATCTTGTTGCCACTGGTAGGCATTGCGGACCAGACAACGCACCATCGATTTAAAGGCGATCTGAAACAAATCGTCGAACTCGGTGACTGCCCCATGTCCCACAGGATTGGAATGCTCCATGTGTCGCGCCGTGTCCACCAATCGGCATGCTTGGTAGAAAAGTCCCTGCCGAGGTAACCACGTAAGCAAATGCGTTAGTGCTCGTCTGCGAACTCGCGCATCCAGGATCTCTCGAGGATTGCCGCCCCGAGCGAGCGAAACGTAAAGCAACTTTTGATCGCGAATCACGGCGATGAAGTCGGGAAAGGAGTCCTCAACGTGGCTTCTACGGCCAGCCATCAAATTGCCGAAAAGCTCTACCGTGAGCCGCTCATCTCGAGGCAGTTTTTGCAAGGTCTCGGAAACGCAGCTTCCTTCGTCATCGCTGGACAGAATCGCACCGATGAGGAGCCTACCTGCATCCGCCGTTTCCACGGCTGCCGCCAATATTCGCTCCATGAGAGATTCTTTGACGACTCGTTTACGGTCGTATTTTGCCATCGACTCGGTGTCCGTCCCGCCCCGAACAATCTTATACGACTGCACTTGATCCAGTAATCGAATCAGTCCGTCTCGATTCGACAAGCATTGCTCACTCCATCTATACAAAGCATCGGAAATGCTGGACTGCGGACTTCCTGCCGGCTCGGTCTTACGTAAGAGCCGAACAGACTGCGAAACAAGTTTCCACATCTGGGCCAGAGCAACCAGGAACGTTAAGTGTTCGCCGATTCGTTTCGACTCCGAAATCAACTCCTCCGACGTTCCCTCGTCCTCTTCGAACACAGGACCTTCGTTGCCGTCGTCAGTGCTATCCTCGTAAGTAACCCCTTCATAGGCGGCGCCGTACAACGAGCTCTGCACCTCGTCTTCCGGCTCATCATCCCCCACCAGCTCCGCGTTGGCTTTCGGCTTTTCTCGTTTGGACCCGAGCTGAAAGTCGGGAACTGTCCAATAGGATTCCCCGTTCGCCTCGAGATAATCGAAATACTTTTCAATCGTCCCCCAGCAGGGGCATTCCGGTGCCATTGCTGGCGTCCCCTGACCTTGCGTGGCTTGATCCGGTTTGGCTTGATCTAGTTTGGCTTGATCCGGTTTGGCTTGATCCGGTTTGGCTTGATCCGGTTTGGCTTGATCCGGTTTGGCTTCTGGAGCTAGGCTTTGACACCGGGACTCGATCAACTGCTCCAGCCAAAGCCGTGCAAAATCAGCGTAAGAAGTATTGCCACTTTGCAGGCCGACCCGATCCGCTTGGCTAAGCCAGTGGACTAATAGAGCCATAGCCCCGACGAAATCGTTTCGATCCAGGAGGGCTTCGATGACGAGTCCATAGGCCTTGGGAGAGTCAAACAGCTCAGCGTGGGGTGCCCAGAACCGGATATCGCCCGACGCGGCTCCACCTTTGTGCCAGAGTCGCAACGCCCTGGCCACAAGTTGTGATGATTCGAGAATATCTTGCGGATCGGTCGCTGAAACATCGCTCACTTCATGAGCTGCAAACTGGCGCCACCAGTCGGAAATCGACTTGAATCTTTGCTCGGTTCGCGCACAGAGTTGATCTTGGTTGGTGGCGGCAGCTTCCCGCCACAATCGGGACATCAACCCCAGTAACTGCTCCATGATGTGGACCAACTCTTCGACTCGTTCATCACTTACTGTCGAGTCGGTGCCAATAAATCGGGGGAAGTTACCGGCGAACCCCAGGATGTTCCATGGGTCAACCAAAGCCCCACAACGGATGCCTCGTTCTATCCAATCAAAGATCTGATCCGGTATCTCCACCGCTTTTTCCAGCTCACCGCGCCGGAGAAGCTGATTGCCGATGGTCAGCAGACAGTCGATCCTGCACAAAATACGAGCCGAGGGAACCTGAACGTCATCGGATTCATCCTTGGCCGCTGTCGCATTTCCCATGCGTGCAAAGATGCGAGCCAATTGAACGTGTTCGACCTGCGTTGCTCTCAGTCTAGCCAAATGAGTGTTAAGCTGTTGACGAGCTCCGCCGAGCGGTTGCCTGCGAATGGCGCTTTCCGCTTTGAGTCGCTCTGCATGAGGACCGACCAAATTATCTAAGAACTCGGAGTAGAACTGATCTCGGTAGTTGGCAATAACGGACAATAACTGTACCAACGTGGTCGTGGACGAGAATGCATTGGCACCTCCTCCGGAAATGCCCGAGGCCATCAACATGGTGCCGGCCAGAACGGTAGCCGCCTCGGTCAGAAGCTGATCGCGAGGGATCTCCTTTTCTTCTTTGACCCTCGCCAACAATGCATCAACGGTCACCTGTTGCAATACAAACCGACGATACGAGCCGGATTGATCGAGAAGATGGGGATCCCATTGCCCGAAGTAATAATTCGGGCGTTTGTTGACGGGATGATCAAAGTCATACGCTCGGGGATCCAACGCTAACTCATCGAGATTCTCCGGATCGAACTGGGCGTCTCGCAGAATATGCGGAGAGGTGTTGCGAATGATCTCCAAGCAACGCGATACGATCTCATAGTAGGGGCCGAGCGCGACGCCTACATCGCGAATGTACAAAGGAATAGGGCGAAGCCACTCGTGGGGATAAGGCTCCAGTCTGCGACCTTCGAGGACCGCGACTGGCCGATAGCCTACGTAGTCGTTCAGTTGTTCTATTGCTGCGGATACGATCCGATCCGTTTCCCCCCAGGGGCCACCCTGTTGGAGAACGCACTCTATAGCACGCCCTAGAAACAGACCATTGAACAGTCCCTCTGGCTCTTGATGGAATAGTAGATCGCTGTGAAAATCGAGATACTCCGGGAGCAGGTGCTGCCAGACAAGTTCAATCACCCGCTCTGCTTGTTCGCTCTCTCGGAAAATCTCCTTTTCCTGCTTGAGCGACCGAAGCCGGGACTGCAACCACTCGAGAATGGTCAACCAAGCCGGAGGACCTGCAAAAGGACTATTTCGCTTGTTGGTGCCGGTCAGCGCTAGACTATAGAGTCTATTCAAAGCAGACAGGGACTTCGGGTCGGATTTCCCTGATGAAAAGTTAAAGTAGCCCAAGACATGAACCAAATCCCCGTCCCGGCTGTCTGCATTCCCTTCGATCGTCACCGAATCCCCCTAGTACGCGTGTTTGAAAGGGTAATGGTAGATAGGATGCCCTAATCACGGAAGTCCAAGAAGCCCCTGGAAACCGGCAAGAAGTGTTATTTCTTGGCTGGTTGCTGAAGGTAAACTAGGTGTGATCCCATTGCTCCAGCCTTGATCTAGGTAACAATGAACCTAGTGAACCATAATCGGATTCGGTTTCGAAAACCAAAGAACGAAATATCTATGACAACTGGTACCTTTGCGAATATCTCGCCCCACGATTTAAAGGATTGGGTTTCCCAACCTGGAACGGTCCACGTCATTGATGTGCGAACAGCTCCAGAGTTTCAAGAAGTACACCTCGAAGCAGCCACGAATGTCCCCCTAGACAAACTTCGAGCGGAAAGCCTGCCCAGCGATGGAAAACCAATCGTTTTCGTCTGCAAATCGGGGACCAGAGGCCGAACAGCTGCTGAGAAAGCCTCCCAGCACCGGCAGAATGTGTTCAACGTTGAGGGGGGGACTGATGCTTGTGTCGCCGCGAACCTGCCAGTCATCAGAGGCAAAAAAGCAATTTCATTAGAGAGACAAGTCCGGATTGCTGCGGGCTCCCTGGTGCTAACGGGAGTCGCGCTCGCATACTTGATCCACCCCGCGTGCATTTTATTGTCCGCTTTCGTCGGAGCAGGATTGGTTTTCGCTGGCGTAACAGACACGTGCGGAATGGCGATTTTGCTCGGCAAGATGCCTTGGAATCAATGCCCGCTGGCCCCGTCGAGCGCCTCCCAAAAGTTGGCCTCCTAGTTCATGGAGACCGTTTCTAGGTGCAAAGTCCGTTCGGATCTCTTCCCCCTTACCCTGGCCTTTCAAGGCTGAGAATGGCGATCAACGCAACTCCTGATCGCCTCGAACACATCGTCAGGAGATTGCATCCCATCGACGACCTCTAACTTGTCCTGTCTTGCATAATACTCGGTGAGTGGAGCCGTTTGCGTTTTGAAAACATGCAGCCGTTCGCGAATGGTCTCATAATTGTCATCCACTCGACCATCGATTTGAGCTCGCTTCAACAGCCGCTGGATCAGCTCCTCTTCGTCGACTCTTAATTCGAGTGCCATGTCCAGCTTAAGGCCCTCTTCGGCCAGGAAGTCATCCAGCAGTTGTGCTTGAACTATCGTCCGAGGGAATCCGTCGAACAAAGCACCGTTTACACATTCCTCACTCTTTAATTTCTGCGAGACAATCCTCATGACCAGATGGTCCGGAGCCAATCGGCCAGCGTCAATGTAGGACGCCACCCACCGAGACAGAGCGGTGTCCTGCTTCTTGACCGTCCTTAACATCTCACCCGTCGAAAGATGGGGGATGCTAAGCAGCTTCACCAATCTCGCACACTGTGTTCCCTTTCCAGCCCCCGGGGGGCCGATAAATACCAATCGCATCTTGCGGCCCTTCCTAAACCCAATCTAAATTCCAGCGCCCTGGGAATCGAACATGGCTTATTGTTCGAGAAGTCCCTTGTAGTTCCGCATCAGCAAATGACTATCGATTTTCTGGATCAAGTCAAAACCTACACTGACCGCGATAAGCAATCCCGTACCGCCATAAAAAGAAGCGACCGAAAAAGGTACCCCAAACTGGGATGCTATCACCGTCGGCACGATCGCGACTATCGCCAGAAACGCTGCCCCAACATAGGTAATTCGAGTCATGACTTTCTCGAGGTAGTCAGCCGTCCTCTTTCCTGGCCTATAACCAGGGATAAATGCACCAGAATCCTGTAATTGCTGGGACATTTCCTTTGGGTTGAACATGATAGAGGTCCAGAAATAACAGAAAAAGAAAATCAAAGCGATGTAGCAGATACTGTAAACGAAAGTTCCCGAATCGCCCAAACTGGACGAAAGGGTGTTGAACACCGTCCCCAAGAACTCAGAATACTGACCAATTCCCGATGCAATAAATCCAAGTATCAACGCAGGGAACATGAGTAAGCTGCCGGCGAAAATGATTGGCATAACCCCCGACTGATTCAGCTTAAGAGGTAAAAACTGTTTTGTTCCCCCTGTGACGCGACGCCCTCGAACATGCTTCGCGCTCTGCATCTGAATGCGTCGCTGAGCCATGGTTATAAACACTACCGCAAAAACGACTCCCACAAATAAGCACGCTAAAATCAATAAAACGTCCGGACCGATCGAACTTCCCGAGCCACCGCTCAAACCCGATGTCATATTCTGCCTCAGGTCCCAAATCGCCATCGGTGCTTGAGCCAAAATTCCAGCCATGATCAATAACGAGATCCCATTTCCGATACCGTACTCGTCAATCTGCTCTCCGAGCCACATCAAAAACATGGAACCAGCCGTCATGATTGCAACACAGCTAATCTGCCAACCAAACGAAAGCTGATCTGAACTCGAATAGAAAACATCCGAGATCTTGGACGGATCATTGACCACAGTGAACCGCAAGTAAACCCAGCTTTGGATTACGCAAATAAACAATGTCAAGTAACGTGTGTACTCGTTGATCTTTTTTCGGCCCGCAGGCCCCTCTTTACGAAGTTGTTCAATGGGCGCCCAAACCGTTCCCAATAGCTGGAAAATAATCGACGCGGAAATATAAGGAGCGATGCCCAATCCGAAAATGGTCAAAGTCCTAAGATCCGTCGCAGCGAAGACAGCAACTTTATCCAGAAAACTCTGTAGCTGGTCACCCATCAGGGTATTTGAGTCTTTAAGAACGGGTAGACGAATATGGTATCCAACCCGGTAAATCGCGAGCAACGCGAGGGTCAATATGATCTTTTGACGCAATTCGGGAATAGAGAATACAACGCGAAACTTTTCCCACATAATCGTGATCCCTGAATGTTATGAATTCCACGGCCAAGCCGTCAGCCTGGATATTGTCTAGTAAGTCTCGGATCGTGACTAGCCGAATTGAGGCTGCTTCCCAAAAGGTCTACCAAAAAACAAACACCACGCCCTGAAACGTGGTGTCAACAATTTTTCCCGAGTACCCTTGAGCTGACCTTATTCGCCCTTGAGGGCTGCAACTCGCTCTTCTGGCGTCCGCTTGGCAGCGATAATTTCCACGCTACCACCTGCCGCCGCAATCTTAGTCTTGGCTGATTCACTAGCACGGGTTACAACGAACTTCAAACCTTTTGTCAGCTCGCCATCACCCAGGATCTTGATCTCGTCACAACGAACCTTGACCAAACCCTTTTCGCGGAGCGTTGTGGGATTGACTTCTTCGCCGGCCTGAAAAACGGCATCGATCACCGAGAGATTAACACCGAACACGGTCGTTGCAAACCGGTTATGGAACCCTCGCTTTGGCAAACGTCTGACCAACGGCAAATCCCCGCCGTTGAACATAGGTTTGCGGGAGTATCCACTCCGGGACTTATGACCGTCCTGACCACGCCCCGACGTCTTGCCAGTCTTACTACCAACACCACGACCAACCCGCTTTCGCCCACGATTGGTTACGATGCCATTATTGATGTCTTCAAGATTCATTACAGCTTTACTCCTCGGAGTCGTTCAACGTCTTCTCGGGTTCGGAGTTGCTCCAAGGCATCGAACGTCGCCTTGATCAAGACCGATGGATTATTGGATCGGAAGCTCTTGGTCAGAATGTCCTGAATTCCAACAGCCTCACAAACTGCCCGAACCACTTGCCCAGCAATGATACCAGTACCTGGGCTGGCTGGCATTAGCAAAACGTGGGCCGCGCCAAAGCGCCCCGTAACGGCGTGTGGGATCGTACCGTTCTCTAGCGGCACCGAGATCATAGCGCGGTTCGCAGCTTTTTGAGCTTTAGACACGCTTGGTGGGACTTCGTTAGCCTTTCCGTAACCGTATCCGACGCGACCACGACCATCACCAACAACAACCAATGCTGCAAAGCTAAACCGTCTACCCCCCTTGACCACCGCTGCACAGCGTTTGATCTTTAGGACACGATCAATGAGTTGATCGCCTTGAGTTGTTTCCGTTGTATTCGCCACTCTTCGATCACTCCTACTAGAATTCTAAACCTGCTTCGCGAGCTGCGTCAGCAAACGCAGCCACTCTGCCGTGATACCTGCACGAACCACGGTCGAGGGCCACTTGCTTTATACCCTTTGCAAGAGCTCTCTCCGCCACAATCTTACCTAGCTTCATAGCTGCTGCACAATTCCCACCATAACCCATGTCTCCCCGAAGGTCCTTGTCCCTCGTAGTAGCAGAACAAATCGTCTTGCCAACTGTGTCATCGATCACTTGGCAGCTCAAATTGGTAAGCGAACGCGTAATGCACAACCTCGGTCGCTCGGTTGTACCGCGTACCTTCTTCCGAACTCGATATGCCCGTCGCTGACGCTGCCCAGCTACAGTCTTTCTGATATCCACGCTTCTACCCTTGATTTTCCTTGGTCAAAAATGACCGCAAATTCCACCAGTTTTATCCGCACCCAAGGCCCCGCCGTTATGCCCGATGGCAGCCCCGGATCTATGTACCACTTCAACAAAGCCCACCTGGGCCTACTATGTAGCACTCTTACCAGGCTTGAGTTTGATCTGCTCGCCCACGTACCGAACACCCTTACCCTTGTAAGGCTCCGGCTTACGCAATGACCGAACATGCGCTGCAAATTGCCCAACAGCCTGCTTGTCGCAACCCTTGACCGTAACGTGCGTCTGATCCGGGCAAGTGACTTCCAAATTATCAGGAATTGGCACTTGAAGCTCATTGGCAAAACCAACGCGGAGTTGAAGGATTTTACCCTTAATCGCCGCGAGGTAACCAACGCCGATAATTTCCAGTTTCTTCTCATACCCGTTCTTGACACCAACAATCATATTGTTGATCAAAGCACGAGTTAATCCATGCAAGGCGCGGCTTGTACGCTCCTCGTTCTTTCGGCTTACACTGACTTCCTTACCATCCTCGGAACATGTCACGTCGATTCGATCGCTAAATCCGAACGATAACTTCCCCTTGGGACCCTCGACAGTTACTGTTTGCCCTTCAATTAAGACCTTCACTCCGTCCAGGACCGTAATCGGCTTTTTTCCTACTCTTGACATGTTTCTCTTTCTCTCCGGAATGTGTGCTTGATCCTGACTCGGACAGCATTCTTCCTGTTTTGCTCAATAAACCCAGTATTTCGATGTCCCTAGCAAACCTCAGCCAGTACTTCGCCACCTAGCTTGTGTTGCCGGGCTTCTCGGTCGCTGAACACTCCCCTGGACGTACTGACGATCGAGATGCCGAGTCCGTTTAGTACGGGCTTTAATTCATTGCACTTTAAATAAACTCTGCGGCCGGGTTTGCTAACACGACGAACGTTTTGGATGATTTTCTCGCCATTTGGACCATACTTCAGCTCAATCCGTAAAACTTTAGCAGGGGACTCGTCAACTTCGGTATAATCCCAAATAAAGCCTTCTCGCTTGAGTACATCCGCAACTCCCTTTCGCAACCTCGAAAGGGGCATGTCTACGAAACGTCGCTCTATGCGAACCGCATTGCGAATCCGAGTCAACATATCAGAAATTGGATCATTCGTCATGTTTATCTATCACTCCCCAAGCTTACCAGCTAGCCTTACGAACACCAGGAATCAGACCCTTGTCAGCCAACTGACGAAAACAGATCCGGCAAATACCGAACTTTCGGTATACCGCCCTAGGGCGCCCGCATAATTTACAACGGTTCTCACGACGAGTCGAAAACTTTGGCTCACGACTGGCTTTTGCAATCTTACTTTTGCTGGCCACTGATGTTATCCAATTTACTAGAAAACTGATTTCATTTGTGTCTAGGTCCCATCACCACAACGGAACCTCACCTGTCTCTATCCTACTACGCAGACTTTTTCTTTGGTGCCCTGAAAGGCATCCCGAACAGTTCCAACAATCGACGAGCATGCTCATCAGTCTTGGAGGACGATACGATCACAATGTTCATACCCTGGGCTTTTGCGAAC
Organism: Brakhagea baltica; assembly: GCF_052161605.1. Lineage (NCBI taxonomy): Bacteria > Pseudomonadati > Planctomycetota > Planctomycetia > Pirellulales > Pirellulaceae > Brakhagea > Brakhagea baltica. Next base: position 5,494,364 of record NZ_CP197409.1, read on the forward strand.
TTGTCACCAATCAACTCAGGGAAAACCAACCATTCGGAAAGCCCCATCGAGTAGTTGCCGTTTCCGTCGAACGCTGTCCGGCTAACACCTCGAAAGTCCCTAACCCGAGGCAAAACGATACTGATCAAACGATCCAGAAATTCGTACATTCGCTCACGTCGCAGAGTCACCTTGCAACCGATAGGAACGCCTTCGCGGAGTTTGAAACCCGCGATGGAATTCCTAGCCAACGTCGCTACCGGCTTCTGTCCCGAAATCTCGGTCATCGCATCCAAAGCAAGCTCAAGGAATTTCTTGTCCTGCATCGCCTCTCCAACTCCCATATTGATGGAGATCTTCTCCAACTTGGGAATCGCAAGAATGTTACTAATTCCAAGCTCTTGAGCGATCTGCGGTCGGATCGTTTCAAAGTAATGCTGTTGTAATCGTGGTTTCATCTTTTTCGTTGGGTTGCCCACCCTTAAGGATCTATTGGTCGTGGCCTATTTAAACCAGTGATTTGTTTTTTTACCAAGCCTGCTGAACCCGTAACCTTGGTTACAGCTCCAAACAAGCCTACTTCGAAGGAACTATTTGCTCTTCGCTGGAGACACGACACTGATCGTCTCCCCGCTTTTCTTACTATATCGCTCTTTCGATCCATCCGGAAGGATTCTTACTCCGACCCGCGTTGGCAATCCCGTTTTCGGGCACACCAACATTACCTTGGATGCATCGACGAACGCCTCTCTGGACAATCGCCCACCCTGTGGGTTTCTTTGGGACTTGCGTACGTGCTTGAATATCTTGTTCAAGCCCTCTACGATGACCTTGTTATTGGCTCGATCGACCTTGATTACCTTGCCCCGCTGGCCTTTGTCTTGCCCGGAGAGCATGACCACTGTGTCATTGACCTTAATCAACATTTAAACCACCTCACTCGCCAATGAAACAATCTTCGTAAAGCTCTTCTCTCGCAATTCTCGAGCAACCGCTCCGAAAATCCGAGTGCCTCGAGGGTTGTTGTCCTTATCGACCAAGACAACTGCATTGGTGTCGAATCGGACGTAACTGCCGTCCACTCGCCGTGCAGGCTGACTGGTGCGTACGATAACGCCACGCACGACGGCCTTTTTCTTGATCTCACTGCCGGGAATCACACTCTTGACGGAGCAGATGATGACATCCCCCAGTCCAGCGTACCGGCGACGCGTTCCACCAAGCACCTTGATGCACATCACTTCACGCGCACCCGTGTTATCGGCGACAACCAATCGGCTTTCTTGCTGAATCATTTTGGACTATTCCAACCTATCGACGTTTATGTTTGCTGTACTAAATAACGAGCAGCGTTGCGAAACAATCGCAACAAAACAACGTTTATGAACTTAATTCGCTCGACAAATCTTCCGATACCGAGGCAACTGCCGACTTGTTCTTTTGGACAACCTTAACCAACTTCCATCGCTTGAGCTTGGAAAGTGGCCGTGATTCTTCAATTTCCACCAAGTCTCCCACCTGAGACTCGTTGTTCTCGTCGTGGGCGTGGCATACAGTCGTTTTGCGAATGATCTTCGTATACCTCGGATGTCTCACCAATCGCTTGATTTCAACACGCCGTGTCTTCGAAGCCTTATCGCCAGTTACAACCCCAACCAAAATTCGCCGTGGCATAGTTCTGTAGTCTTGCTAAATATCTAAGTTTTTATCTGTGATCCCGAAGGACCCCCGGTTAGACGCTTTTCTTTGATCGCTCGGTCTGTATCGTACGAACTCTTGCAATCAACCTCCTGTTGTGCCGCATTTGCGTTGGCACATCCACTCGGTCGGTCTGAGATTGCAACCGAAGCTTGAACATGGTCTCCGCAGCATCTACCGCTGTGAGCTCCAGTTGCTCATCGCTCATCTCTCGAAGTTCTTTTGCTTTCATATCCACACTAACCGTTTAAAATTTGTTTCACTTGCCGACCTGGTCGGCATTCAACCTGGGACGACAACCCTATCGTCATCCCGGCATATGTTCGCTTTCCATTGAGTATCAGAACCCACGCGTTATTAAGCAGGACGTCGCCTGATTAATCGCACGGGAACCGGCATCTTGGCGGCCAAACGTGCGAAACAAATCTTCGCCTGTTGTTCCGTCACTCCGCTCAGCTCGTACAGAACTGTGCCTGGCTTAACCACAGCAACCCAGTACTCCGGCTCTCCTTTCCCCTTACCCATTCGGGTCTCAAGAGGTTTCGAAGAAACCGGCTTATCCGGAAATACTCTAATATATAGTCGCCCCGTACCACGAACGTATTGATTACCAGCAATCCGCCCCGCTTCGATTGTCTGAGCTCGGATCCAGCCACCTTGCAGGCACTGTAGTCCAAAATCTCCAAAAACAACCTTGTTTCCGCGGGTTGCATTACCTTTTATACGTCCTCTTTGGCTTTTTCGGTGCTTGACCCGTTTGGGCATCAGCGCCATCGTTAGCTTCTCCCGCGTAAGAACCTTGATTTACCCATACCTGAATACCAATATTTCCTTGCGGAGTACTGGCTTCAGCAAACCCATAACTAATCTTCGCTTGGATCGTGCTGAGTGGAAGTGCACCCGCGTTGCCCTTTTCGCAACGCGCCATTTCCGCTCCACCCAATCGTCCCGACATTTGAATTTTGATACCCAGTGCTCCAGCATCCATGGCGGTCTCAATCGCACGCTTCATGGTTCTGCGGAAACTAGCTCGCTTCGCGAGTTGTTTGGCAATGTCCTCTGCAATCAGCTGCGCCTGAATCTCTGGCCGATAAACTTCCTCTACCTTGAGGTTCACCCGGCGACCAATCAGGTTCTGCAATTCTTCCTGCAGAATCTCGATCTCCGTACCCTTCTTCCCAATAATCAAACCTGGCTTCGCAACGTAAACCATCAACCGAACTTCATCCCGCGTTCGCTCGATTTCGATTCGATCAATCCCAGCCTCTCTGTAGGCTGGCTTGGTTGGATGGTACTTGATGAACTTCCTAATCTTTTGATCTTCGACCAGCAATTCTGCAAACTCTCGCTTGCTGGCATACCAACGACTCTTCCAAGTCATCACAATACCGGTGCGGAAACCAATTGGATTTACTTTTTGTCCCATATTCCGTTTCCTACATCTCTTCTAGTCGTTTGAGTTCAACGCTGATATGGGCCGATCGCCGCAGAACGGTAAAGGCCTGACCACGCGACATCGGACGAAACCGCTTGAACATCGGCCCACCATCGATTCTGGCGTCGACGACAACCAACTCTTCCACGGAATACGAACGCCCGCCGTTCTGCTCCGTATCTTGAGCGTTCCCGATGGCACTCCTGATCACCTTCTCCAGCATCCTCGCACCGCGATTCGGCTGGTACTTGAGCAATGCGAGTGCTTCGTCCGCAAATTTGCCACGCACCAAGTCTGCCAGCGGACGTACCTTTCTGGCACTGATGCGTGCATGTCTATGAACGGCTCGAAAAGCCATGTTATATTCCTGAATAAAAAGTACTTACTTCTTGCCGCCCTTGCCACCATGACCACGGAAGGTCCGGGTCGGGGCAAACTCACCAAGCTTGTGCCCAACCATGTCTTCTGTCACGTAGACCTTGATGTGAGCCTTGCCGTTATGGACCATAAAGGTCGTTCCCACGAACTCGGGAACAATCGTGCATCGTCTTGCCCAAGTCTTAATGGGCTGGTTGTCGCCGGTCTCTCGAGCCTTCGAAAACTTTGCGAATAACCTGGGCTCCACATAGGGGCCCTTCTTTGTCGATCGTCCCATTCGTCGAAATCTTCCCTACAATGTTTCTTAACTTGTTTCGCTATCGATCTCGATCGTGTTTGAAACGCGATCGACGTATCTTCGTCGCCTAAGCGATTACTTCAACTTCAACTGGCCATACCTAACCGACTTCCGTCGACGTATGATCGCCGAGTTACCCGGCTTCCTTGGTCTTCTCGTCGATCCGCCCTTCGCCAATTTGCCCGTAGGACTAACTGGATGACGCCCACCCTTGGTTCGTCCTTCACCACCACCGTGTGGGTGATCGTGCGGGTTCATCGCAGTACCACGAACGTGGGGTCTTCGACCCTTCCATCGGTTACGCCCGGCTTTTCCAATCACGACTTTCTCGTGCTCAGAATTACCCATACGCCCAATGACCGCTCGACATTGTCCGGGAACCCGCCGCACCTCACCACTAGGCAATTGCAACTGTGCCCAACCTGACTCCCTCGCCATCAAAACAGCACTCATGCCCGCTGAACGACACAAAGCCGCTCCTCGTCCGGGAGTCATCTCCACGCAGCAAACCTCGGTTCCTGGTGGAATGTTTCGCATTGGCAAACAGTTTCCAACTACCGGAGCGGCGTTCTCGCCATTCTCGATCGTTTGCCCGGCTTTTAAGCCGTCTGGAGCAAGCACGTATGCTTTCTCGCCATCGGCATAAACCACCAATGCGATCCGCGCCGTTCGGTTCGGATCATACTGGATCGAATCAACCTTACCAGCGATCCCATCCTTTGTTCGACGGAAATCAATGATGCGGTACATTCGCTTATGACCGCCGCCTCGATGGCGAACAGTGATAAAGCCCTGATTATTTCGTCCGCCCTTTTTCTTCGCTCGCTTGAGCAAAGATTTCTCGGGCTTTGCTCCTGGTGTCAATTCGACAAAGTCATTGACCGATGCGTTTCGACGCCCAGGTGAAGTTGGCCGGTATACTCTAATTCCCATTGTTCACTCTTCTCCTAGAAGAAGTCGATCTTGTGTTCGTCGCTCAGCTTAACAATGGCCTTTTTCCAAGCCTTTGTCTTACCAGCTTTCATCTTATAACGCCGAGCTTTTCCAGCTCTGTTTTGGGTCGCTACCGCAACGACCTTAACGTTGAACAATTCCTCGATCGCATCTTTGATCGCTGGCTTATCCGCAAGGGGATTAACCTCGAACGCATAACGGTTCTGCCGAGTCGCTTTGTGCACACCCTTCTCAGTCACCAATGGTCTTACGACGATTTGGTGAGGAGTGAGGATCATCGATGTTTTAGGCTTTGGTTTGGCCATGGTGGTCTCGCGTTCGCTAGCCCTACAATTCGTTTTTCATTAAGTCACTGTTTATGCAAAGCGGCACGATATCCGCCCAGCTTACATTCACCTAGCTACGTTGTCTTACGATGCTCGAGACTGTAACCAGTCCAACGCATCTTTCGTCACTACAAGCTTCTTTGGCCGCAGGATGGTAAGTGCATTCAAGTCGGAGACCGGGGAAATCGTACATCCCTGGATGTTCCGCCCACTCAAATACACGTTCTTGTCCAAGCCACCGAGAGCCAACGTCTTGGTCTGGCCTTCCAAGCCCAAAGCCTTGAAAGCCGCAGCCAGCACCTTGGTCTTGGGAGCGTCCATTTTGATTTCGTTAACCACCACAACCGATCCGGACGTGATCTTGGCGGCCATCGCCATTCGCGTTGCAGCCTGAACAGCCTTGCGTGGCAAGCGATAATAATAAGATCTTGGTTGACGGGAGTTGGCATGTCCACCACCACGACGAACTGGTGTCCGCTTGGCACCCATCCGTGCATTACCCGTTCCTTTTTGCTTGTAAAGCTTTTTGGTCGAACCTGAAACTTCGCCGCGAGACTTTGTCTTATTGCTACCTTGTCGTTGGTTTGCCAAGTACATCACGACGACGTCGTGAAGCAACTGCTTGCTAATCTTCGGTGCAAGCTTGGCTGGGTCGATTTCGTAGTCGCCTACTTTATTCCCTGCGAGGTCAAATACTGGAAGTGTTGTCATTTTGCTTTGCCTTGAATGCTACGGCTACCTAGATGGATTCCGAACTTAACCAACCTTGTTGGTCTCTCGAATAATCACGAATCCACCTGCTGGTCCTGGAACGGCGCCGTGTACCAAAATCAGATTGTTTTCAACGTCGATCTTCGCAACTGACAAGTTACGCATCGTTACTCGGTCCACCCCGTAGTGACCAGCTCCCTTTTTGCCTTTGCGAACGTGACCGGGGTATGTACCGGCACTGGTGCCCCCTGCATGACGGTGAACTTTCTTCACACCGTGGGTCGCACGCTGACCGGCAAAGTTATGCCGCTTCATCCATCCGGAAAACCCGCACCCCTTGCTCGTGCCGGTAACGTCTACAGCCTTGACACCCTCAAGAATCGAAACATTGAGTTGTGCACCAACCTCGGCAGTGGGAGCCCCGCGGAACTCGCGAACAAACCGCTTTGGTTCACACTCTGCCTTGACAGAAACTGCCGCTCCAGCGGCCTTTAATTTGGTCGAACGCTTGCTAGAAATAGAGGCTACATGCCCGCGACCAGCTTTGCTCACCAACCGGCGAGGCTTGTCAGAGAAGCCCAATTGCATGGCTTCGTAACCATCACGATCTACGGTCTTGACTTGCAAAACGTGGCAAGGACCAGCTTCGATTACCGTGACAGGAATCGCGCGTCCGTTAGCTTCAAATATCTGTGTCATACCGACCTTTCGGCCGAGAATACCTTTGCTCATCTTTTTGTTCCGTAAATCGTTTGCCTTAAGGGACTCGTCGACAATCACGACCCCAACTTCAAGTTGAAAGGCCTGGCAGGCTCTCCATCGACAGGAACGAGCCCAAAGATTACCGAAGGTTACCCGCAGGGCTTCCGTTCATCGTGGAATCCTGATGGATACGTTAAATTACCGCAAAACTATCGCGACGTGGCCTTGATCTTGATGTCCACCCCTGCTGGGAGACTCAACTTGTTCAAGGCTTCAATGGTCTTCGCTGTCGCCTGCTTGATATCGATCAAACGCTTGTGCGTTCGGATCTCAAACTGCTGACGTGCTTTCTTGTCGATGTTCGGGCCGGAAAGAACGGTGTATCGCTCGATCCTGGTTGGCAATGGAATGGGACCATGGACTTCAGAGTGGGTACGCTTAGCTGTATCCACAATCTCCATAGCACTTTGATCCAGAACGGCATGATCATACGCTTCCATTCTGATGCGAATTACTTCATGCGATCCAGACACTGTTATTACCACCTGTACTAAACATCGAAAATCAGCAATCCAACCCTTGGATGCTATGCCATTTCCCACATCGGTCGCGGGAGGGGAGAATTTAGGGAGGAGCCCCCAAGTCGTCAATCGCAAAAGTTCGGATTTTGTTGCGATCTAGTTGAAAGAAAGGTTTGTACCCCCGGAATCTAGCCTACACCGCCCAGTTTTGTATCGATTGGTAAATAGCTACCACCAAAACACGCGGGACTAAACTTCTCATGCACAGGCGTTTCGACGTAATGTGGTGTCCATCCCGTCATGTCTTGGAAAAACCGGATACAGCGTATGTGCCTGTCGTCGCACAAGTTAAACCAATGGTTCATCCCTTTGGGTACGTTGATCATGTCGCCACTCTCAACCGTGACCCCAAATACGGGGCCGCCGTCTGGATGGAGGTGGAACACTCCCTTGCCAGCGACGGTAAATCGGACCTCATCCTCGGTGTGGATGTGCTCCTTGTCGAACTTAGCCAGCATAGCGTCCAAGTTTGGGGTGCTCGGGTTGACGTTGATTACGTCCGCAGTCACATACCCACCCGCTTGCTTTACCTGCTCGATCTCCTGAGCATACTCCTGCAAAATCTCTTCGTCGGTTGCCCCGTCTTTTAGCCTGCCGGCGACTTGCCAGTGCTCATAAACGATCCCGAACGGCCTTAGAAATTCAACGATTTCCAAAGGTTCATTAATGGTGCGGTTTTGCTCTTCAATGAATATGCTTGCCATAGAATTTCGACTCATTTGCGGTGGGATACAGTGACATGAATGCTCAATTGTAGCGTTTTTGGCCGGACAGGCGAACTGCTAGTCCCGATCCGAAACCGTCAAGTCCAAGCTCTCTCGACTCCAAAGCGTTCTGTTGGAGGCTGCGTCCAATAATCTGCTTAGCTTGTTGCTGGCCGACGGCTCGGCGATTCCTTCCATACCAATAGCGCACCCCCACTTTACTCTCGGCCCTGTCTTGTCAGCACCAGCGGCTGTGATTAGCTCGAAAACCCACCCCCTTCGGGACTGGCCGTTGCCATAGACGTTGACCCTGCGAATCATTGCGTGCTCTCGATGTGGTGCCAGCAACGCACACAATTCTGCTGCCTGTTCAATTCTGGCGTCTCCAAATCGTCGCCCCTCCAGGCGGTCATCACTATCTCTGATTCCCGTTGCGTAAATCCAGATATAGCGAGGCACGTCACTTTCCTGAAAATGCTCCCGGGGCAACAAAACGCCTTCCCTGTCAATGGGAAGAAAGGATGATCGGCCATCCTCCCCCTCGCAATGAACCATCGCCACCGGCTGCCGAAATTCCGCCTTCACCAGAACCCGCCCCCCGGCAACCAATTGAACTTGCTGGGTCTTTCGAATCGATGGATGGGAGTCAAAGGCCCTGGCGATTACCGCCGTAGCTTGATTGTCGAAAATCGAAACGTGCTCCAAACCACCAGCCCTAAACACGTCGTCCGTGATCGATGACTTGAGCCAATCGGGCTGCGTTAAGAGGACATCTTCCTGATTGATGCCGTAAAACGTCTTCTCGTAGTGATGGGCTCCATAGAAAAGCCAGCCGAAATAGCCGATGAGCAAAAGAAGCGATGGCCCCACCATGCTCAACAATGCCGTGCGAGGAATAGATCGAAACCAACCTAGCAAATGAGACCAAATCAAGGGCTCTTTCTTCGTTTGGGATTCGATATCTGCCGAAGCCATCTCGTACGTCCTTGTACAAAATCGTTAGGTTTCGCTGCCCATCGATTGACAGCGAGGCGCACTCCGCCACATCTAGCGTTTACCAAATTTGAAGGTACTGCTGCAACTGCACTCCGCTGCGATCTTGAACCCCCTGCTTGATCCTTTCCAGCAATTTCAAAACTTGACCGCTCGTGGCTCCAGCGCTAGCGATCAAGAAATTGGGATAGGCCGTGCTCATCCGGACCGCACCTTCCACAGCACCAACCATTCCGGCTTGCTGGATGAGATCCGCAGCTTTGTAACCTACGGGGTCAATAAAAGCCAACGCCGCCCGCTCGGGAAAGGAAGGCTGCGAACGACGCTTCAGAATCCAAAAGGTTTGCTGCCTCTTGGTCAATGCTTCTGCGTCCCCCGCATAAAGCGAAAACGTAACCTCAATTAACGCGACACCATCTAAACCGCTCGTGCGATGCGTAAACGCCATTTCATCCCGCGTCACGTCTCGAATGCTCCCGTCTTTTGCTAGCACTTTCGCTGATTTGATGGACTGGGAAATGTCTCCCTCATCCGAGCCGCAGTTGCCGCGAACCGCTCCGCCAACCGTGCCTGGAATTGCGACCAAGTGCTCGAGCCCCCCCAGTCCCAGTCCGACAGCATGCCCAACGACGTGAGATAACTTGGCGCCCGCCCCACACGTGAGCATCGTTCCAGCCTGTGAAATCTGTGAAAACGCGGGGGCTGTCAGCATCATGGTGACCCCGGCGAAACCCGCTTCTCGAACTAGCACGTTCGATCCGCCACCCAACAATCGAACCGGTATCGACTGATCGTTACAAGCCTTTAGGACCTGCGATGCCTCCTCCACCGAATCGGGCTCAACCAGATACCTGGTTGGACCACCTATCTGTAGCCATGTGAAAGGAGCCAGGGATTCGTTTTCCCGGATAATGCTAGAATATTGTGCCAGCTGATGCGTCATACGATTGTTCAAACTTACGAAAAAAGGGACGCGAGAACTGGTCCGTCCTCGCATCCCCTGGTTGTACCATCCGATCCCGTTTACGCTACCGTCGCTGAGGCAGAACTTCTATTGCACGGGACAGTAGCTCCTTAACCCGCCGCTCACTCTGCATTCCCGTGAGCGAGAACTTTTTCCATCCTTTGTCGCTCTCGCAGAATACCACAATTTGTGGCAAGGTGTTTCCCTGCATAATTTGCGATGCGATCTCTGGATGCTTGTCCTTGTCTACTTGGGTGTAGACAACCTCTTTCAACTGCCCCGAATTCTTCATCGGGGTGATGGTTTCGGTCTTCATCGTCTTGCATGCTTGGCACCAATCGGCACCAACCAAAACTACGAGTGGCTTTCGCTCTCTCTGGGCTTGCTGATAAGCTACCTCGTAAGAGACCGGCTCCTCCTTCTTGTCAGCGGGCTTATCTGCTCCACTTGCGAAGCCTCCCGCAACTCCCAACACAACCAATGCCGCAATCCGCAACATCGTGGACCCCTTTCCTTAGGTAAAGGACTAGTAAAAGTTTGCACCCGAGCCGCAAAGTCCGTTTCGCTGTCCCACCATCCATCGGAAGGACGCCCGTAGTGTTTTTTGCCGACAGAGTACCAAACCGCATTTCGTAGGATGTCGAATCTAAGGGGTGTTAAATCAGGGTGAGTTTGCGGATTAGATAAGCTCTGCTGACAGCAACAAGGCACGGAGTATAGGCCCCCGAAAGCAATTCGCAACACTCGGAATCGCTCTTGCTTTGCTAGCATCGACCAAAAAAGCCCCCTGCGTCGCGTCAATTTGACGCAACTTCTGTCTCAACGGGAACGATCCCCACCCGGAAGCCAAATTCGCTAAGGCTTTCCCAAACCAAAACTTAGGAGCGTCCCTTACCAAGTTCCCATCACGCAGCCACAACCCCCCATTATGGGGTGTGCACTGTGGGAACATTTTTTTGGACTTACCTAGTTTTTATGACCAAAGAACCATCAGGGAATCCACTTTCCTGCCGGTTGGAGTGGTGACGTTAATTCGGATTGAACCGTCGAGCTAGGTGCTGTTTTGCTAAAAACGCTCCACGCTGACGGGCTTGATTTACCGCCAGGAGCTGGAGCAAATACCCTAGAAAGAACCCTGCACCCCCAAAAAGTGCGGTGCGGGGACACGAGACACCTTCTGAGAACCTAAACGAATCAAGTAGACACCGAAGTCGATCGATCGCATCAAATGCAGTACAGCCCGCCAACCCGAAAACTTCTGATACTGGCCTTCTGCTGCCACCCGCGAGGAACTATGGAGCATCGCAACGGGTGGCACCGCGCGGTCCTGGCTGCCCAAGCTGGATACGAAACCACCGTACTTTACTGCCCATGCAGCACTGACCTTGACGACTCGATGTTGACATCCGTCTTGCCCGCCGAGTTAAAAGAGATGGTCCGATTCGTGCCCGTCTCCCCTAGCGAAATCGCCAAGAAATGGCTCGGCTTCGAACCGATGTTCTATGCGGCCTACAAGCACTGGCATCGGTTGGCCTTTCGTACGGCGGCCCAATTGTATGCTTCGGCCCCTTTTGATCTGACCCACACGGTTACCCTCTGCGGTTTCCGTGAACCCGGGTTCCTCTGGCAACTCGATGTTCCTCATGTCTGGGGACCGATCGGGGGCAACCACATCTTCCCCGAACCTTTTTCGAAGCTTCTAGACAGAAAGGACCGTTGCCGCGAACGAGTCAGATCGATTCTCAACTGGCTCCAACTGAACACAACCCCACGAGTCAAAAAGGCTGCCAGAAGAAGCGCGGTTGTCATGGCTGCTACCAGCCCCGCCCAGGAGACCTTTCAGCAGACGTTCGGCATCGAGGTTTTGAAAGAGCTTGAGACGGGAATCACCAAGGTCCGCGAACAAAGCCGCCCCCCCCGCCAGCCTCATGAACCGCTCAAAATTCTCTGGGCAGGGCGACTCCGTGGCTGGAAAGCCCTTCCCATTTTGCTTCACGCCATCTCGAAGCTGCCAAACAAACATTCGGTGCAGCTTCGCGTCTTAGGTGACGGCAACTGCCAACGACCGTGGCAACAACTGGCTGGTTCGCTCGGAATCGCCGGCCTAATCGAGTGGATCCCTTGGCCGACCTACCTGGAAACGCTTCCCTACTACGATTGGGCCGACGTTTTCGCATTTACAAGTCTTAGAGATACATCCGGGACCGGACTCCTTGAAGCCCTGGCCGCCGGCTGCCCGGTCATCACGGTCGGACACCAAGGTGCCGCCGACATCGTCGACGACTCATGCGGAATTCTGACACCTGTTCACGACCTGCCAACCACCATCCAAGCATTCGCGGACGCGATCACACAACTTCAGACGTCCCCCGACCTTTGGAAACGATTGTCCGATGGGAGCCTAGCCCGAGCCAAGTCTTTTCTGTGGGACTCGCGGCTCGAACAAACTCGCGAGACCTATGAAAGGGCACTATCGAAGAAGTCCGGGGAGGCTAGCCCGTGAATAGAGCGAGCTCCTCCCCCGGTCGATGGGAATCTTTGCAACAACGTTTCGGATCGCAATTGGCTGGCTTTATTGCCCTGGCCGATCAAGGAATCGTTAGCATCACCAACTTCGCGACCGTTATTCTCCTGGCAATGTTTTGCGAAGACAGCGTGTTCGCCGCCATTGCCTTGGCCGGCCAAGCGATTAGCTACCTCCGCTCCGCCCAAGAACGCCTGATATCGGCCCCCTACGGAGCCTTCATACATCGTGCCGAGACCGATCAAACGTCCTACACAGGCAGCAGCCTTCGCCATAGCAGCGTCTTCGTACTAGTCTCGTCATTGGCTGCAACCTCAGCCGCCGTCCTCTTCTATTTTAATGCTAGCAGCACCACGATCAGTACTGGCCTCTTGGCTCAATGCCTTTTGCTTCCCTGTTTGCTGCTTCGCGATCACTTGAGGTACGTGAGTTTCGCAAGATTCCAAGTTAATGTCGCCTTTTCCTTGGACACAGTCGCAAGCCTCGTCCAGCTCAGTCTTTTGTCTGCACTCTTCTTCCTGGGACGCACAGACGCAGTATCCATCACCCTCGCCTTGGTCGCCAGCAGCCTGGTTCCAATCGTCGCATGGTTCCTGCTCAAACCGGTGTCGTACCATGTTCTGCCTAACCGTATACGGCCTGACTGGCAGGACAACTGGCGGTATTCTCGTTGGCTCCTCTTTGGACGACTCTTTGGTGTCGCCAGCTACCTGGTCATCCCATGGATGATCGCCTTTCAGCTCGGAGATTCGGAAACTGCCCTTTTTGCCAAGGCGATGAACATCATCGGGATTTCGACCGTCTTTGTCTCCGGTTTGAATAATTACTTTCAGCCGACAACGGTGCACGCATACCATAATGGTGGTCCGGCGGCTCTGCGCACAAAACTTGCTCGGAACGCAACACTATTCCTGACTGTTCTGGGGGGGCTTTGTTTCGTTTATTTTCTGCTCGGTGAATCCTTGATGCGATTTGTTTACAGAACCAATCATCCCGAGCAAGGAAACGTGACTCTTATACTGGGCATTAACGTCTTGGCCTTTAGCCTGGCCATCGTGGCTAGCAATGGACTGGCGGCGCTCCAATCCTCGGTAGCCAACTTCTGGGCAGAGTTTGGGAATTTTGTGGTCTCGATCGGGGCGGCCTTGATCGTACTGCCGACGTATGGATTAACCGGAGCTGCAACTGCAATCTTTATCGGAAGCGCAGCATCGGCAGTCATTACGACCATCATGCTGTGGTGGCAGCTACGACGCGTAGAATCTGCGGAGTCTATCAGCCATGACTAGCACAATCGAAGACGCCACCGTCCCATTGATCAGCATTGCGATCGCCACCTACAACCGATCTGCACTACTCCGACGTGCACTGGAAAGTTTAAGTCAACTCGAGCCATGTACCGCATTCCGAACGGAAGTTGTCGTGATCGATAATGGCTCAACAGATGACACACGCGATATTGCAATATCATTTTCATCTCCCCAATTTCCCGTTCGCTGGTTCTTTGAGGAGAAGGGGGGACTTCCCTTCGCAAGAAATCGAGCCGTTGAGGAGTCACGAGGAGACTGGATTGCCTTCTTCGATGATGATCAACTCGCTGCGCCGAACTGGCTTAAACGCTTATTCGAGACAGCTCAAGCCGAGAAGCTTTTGTGTGTCGGTGGCCCCCGAGCGCTTCGCATCGAAACCACCGAACCACCTCCGTCCCTTCCCGAGTACTCCCGTATGCTACTAGGGGAGATCTCTCTGGACTATCCGCATGATTATCATAGACAGCACCTTCCATGCACCGGAAACGTCTTGGTCGCACGTTCCGTCTTTGCTCAAGTCGGGCGATTTGACGAATCTGTTCTCGACGGCGGGGAAGACACCGATTTCTTTAACCGAGTGCTCGATGCTGGTGTTCGAGCCAAATACACACCAGACGCTTGCGTTGAACATATTATTGCCCCTCGAAGGCTTGAAGCGGACTACTTGCAACTCATAGCCTACCGACATGGTCGGCACGTCTGTCGACGGGACTTAAACCTTCACGGTAAAATGTTTGCGGTCGGATCTGCATTGCTTCGTTCGGGCGTGACCGGATTGCCAAGCATCGCAAAAAAAATCCTTTACCAGATTCGGGGCAAACAGCACGAAGCAATAGCCACCGCCTGCAAGTGGAGTCGGGTATGTGGCTACTGGTCCTATCTCAAGCGGGAACTTACGACAGCAGTAGATAATAACACCAGAACCATGCATCGAGGAAAAGGCTGATGCGAATTCTGCTTGTTCATAACTATTATCAACAGCGTGGTGGAGAGGACCAATGCTTTGAAGATGAAGTCCGCGTGCTTCAAGAGCACGGTGTAATCGTCGAAACCCATTCCGTTCACAATGATTCGATCGAACACAAGAACAAACTAAGCGTAGCGCTCGGTACGGTTTGGAATCGAGAGGCAGCGCGATACATCCGTAGCCGAATCGATGCGTTTCAGCCCGATATCTTGCATGCGATGAATACGTTTCCATTGCTTTCTCCCTCGGTACTAAGGGCTGCCAAGAAACGCGGCGTAGCGGTCGTGCAAGAGGTTCAAAACTATCGTTTTGCCTGCGCCAACGCATTCCTATTGCGCAATGGAACAGTCTGCGAAACCTGTTTGCATTCACATCTGCCAATCGCTGCGGTTCAACATCGTTGTTATCGCGATAACCTAGCCGGTAGCCTCACTCTGGCGAGCTCGATTTTCATCCACAAACTTTTAAAGACTTGGAACAAGAACGTTGATACCTTTCTGACGCCCTCTCAAACAACACGAAGTAAGATGGTGGAGTTTGGCATCGATCCCAAACGTATCTTGATCAAACCGAACACCCTCAATTTCGATCCAGGATTTCAAGCGTCGAATGAAGACTGTTTCGTATTCGTGGGGCGTCTGTCCCCCGAGAAAGGACTCACCACTGTCTTGAAAGCCTGGCAACAGAACCCGTGTTTTCCCAATCTAAAAGTAATCGGTGATGGCCCCGAGGCGGGGCTTGCTCAAGCTGCCGCAGCGAACGATGGTCGCATCGAATGGCTCGGAAAACGCCCCCTAACTGAAGTGTTGGATCTGGTAGGCAAGGCTAAGTTTCTTATCATGCCCTCGGTTTGGTACGAGGCCTTTGGTCGTACCACCATCGAGGCCTTTGCTAAAGGGACTCCCGTTATCGGCTCGCGAATTGGTGGAACGGCTGAGATTATCACCGATGAAATTACGGGCTTTCTTTTTGAGCCCAACAGTTCTGCCGATCTGAGCCAAACCATACACAAGGCTCTCACGCTAACGGAAGATGCGGTCGCTCAAATGCGAGTCGCAGCCCGACACTGCTTCGAGGAAAACTATACGTCTCGGGCCAATCTGAACGGACTGCTGGCGGCCTACGATTCTGCATTGGCCCATGCGAGTAAGAACCATGACCAGAGCTGATCGAGCGTTCTTGCCTGCTCTGGCCTGCATTGTCGCTCTTCAAGCCATACTACTGTCGTGCTTGCTACAGCATAAATCCTTTACCGCCGACGAGTGTTATGAATTGCGAAATCTGGCTCTTAACCCACTTACTATCGCTGCTGACGGAGATGGGTTCCCCCCGTTGTTTCGATGGCTTCTGAGCGGGGTGATCCTCGTCACAGGGGAACCACTTGCCAGAATCTTTCCCATGCTGACCTCTCTCCTAGGTACGCTGGTTATCGGTTGGACGGGTCGCAAAATCGCGGGGGCTGCGGGCGGGCTCGCCGGTGCTACTTTTTTCGCCTTCTCTGCGTGCCAATGGGAATACGCTCAACAACTGCGTTCCTATTCCCTCTATATTCTGGGGATCGCCCTGATGGGCGCGACTTTTTTCAGGCTTGTTCAGAATGCAACGCCGTCTCGGTGGCTAGGTTTCGTGGTCAGTACCAGCCTTGCCCTGCTAACCCATTACTTTGCCGTTCTATTCGCTGTTGTACTGTGGGGCATTCTAGGTTGGCTAACGATCAAGCGTTCAAACAAACTCTCTCCAAAAGGCTTTTTCATCGCTGCGATAGGCTGTGGGGCGCTCTCGCTGCCATTTCTGTGGGCCCTACAGGTCGATCTGGCCTATCCTCCTCCCCCGGAAGTAGTCAACCCGGTCGATCTAACATCCGTTGCCTATCTGTACCTGTCACTTGCACAAGGCTGGTGCGTAGGTCCCTCATCGATTGAGCTACAATCGATGCCTTTGCAGCAAGCTTTGCTGCAGATTGGCCCCTGGGCAATCATTTCATTCGGTGCAGCCTTCTGTTTAATCCTTTCGTCGATCCTTAGTGAGAAAAAATGGGAAGCAAGTGTTCTGCTCATTTTGCTTAGTATTACCACATTGATAGCCATCGGCTTATCTCTGACGCTGGGGTTTTCTTTCGTTTCTCGTTACTTAGCGGGCTTGATCGCTCCCACGGCACTTTTGGTGTGTCTAGGTTGTCAACGGTTATGTCATCCCAAGGCTTGGCTACCCTTGTTAATCCTGCTCGCCATAAACGGTCTATCGATCGCCAATCGCAACTACAATGAACGCTACGATCGAGAAAACTATCGACTCTTGATAGAAACTATCCTGGCTCAAGATTCCAAGCCTCAGATCTTGGTTCTATCGCATTACATTTCGCATGCCGTGCGCAAAACAGCACCCCAAGGTTGCGATATCACACCACTCGCATTTTACTCAGACGATCCGGATGATACCGTATTGTGGGAATCTCTTATTTCTTCAGAACAAAGCTCGGGAGCGTGGCTGGTCACGGAATGGTTCCCGCCTCATTCGCCACTGGCAGACGAACGCAATTTGCGCATCGAACAACTAGGGGCCATTCACGTCGCTCGGATCGGTAACACGCTCGAGCTGTATCGCCTAGGCGACTAAGGCATCGCTAGATCATCGCTGCTGGGTTTTCTATTTATTGGAACTATCTTTCACACAGTTTGAAGCGTGAAGCGTGAATCTCCAACAGATTCGTGCCAGGCGGTCAGGCCTCGTCGCCTCGGCCACTACGGGAAGTTCTGCATCTTCGTAGTGGACGAGGTAACGAGGCCATTCGCCCTGGAGACCGCCTGTTCTGACTATAAAATTCTAGTTTAAAATTCGAGGGACACAGCACTTGATCGATGGGCAGTGCCCCGGCGTTCCGCTTACAACGCAGATGGGCATCTGATAGAATTGCAGGATTTGAAGACAAGCTCTGTCCCCACGCGAGCTTCCCCCACCTTCAGATATTCACACCGCTAGAGATTAGAGAAACGCGAGAGGATCAATGGTCAACTGATTTCAAGACAACTCTTGCGTCTCTCTAATCTCTCGCGGTGCTGGCCTCCCTGAATCTGCTGGAGAACCCAAGTTGAAGAATTGTCCCTTTGGGTTTATTTCGATCCAAAAAGCAGAATGTGTCGAAAGATGCAGGGCGAAAAATAGACGGTTAAAAGGAGGCTGGCCCCCAGCGAAGCTACCATGGCTGGTATTTCCTGCGGCCTGGCTTAAGATCGATGCCAAATTTCCCTACACACCAATATGGGCCCATTACAGGAACCAGATCGATGCTGCTTTACCATAGCCAGGATTTCGAGGGGCATGACACAGGAGCTCACCCCGAGTGCATTGAGCGAATCACTCGAGTCAATGAAATGCTCGACAAGAGCGGCTGGCTCGAACGTTGTCCGAGGCCAGAATGGCAGCTTGCAAGCCCCGACCAATGCCTGCGGATTCACACGGAGCCCTACTTGACCCAGCTTGAGAAATGGTGCCAGGACAATGCGGGGCGAATCGAAGCGGATACGGTCGTGTCGACTCGCTCGTGGAATGCCGCTTTGCGGGGAGCCGGTGCAGCTTGCGACGCCGTCGAACGAGTGATCCGAGGGGAAGATACTAAAGCGTTTTGCGCCATTCGCCCACCCGGACATCATGCGGTTCCCGATAATGCCATGGGGTTCTGTCTGTTGAACAACGTAGCCATCGCGGCTCGCCATGCGCGCAGCCTCGGTCTGGAGCGAGTTCTGATTGTCGATTGGGACATCCACCACGGAAACGGAACTCAGGATGCATTCTGGGAAGACCCGACCGTGGCCTTTGTTTCGATTCATCGTTTCCCATTTTATCCCGGGACAGGTAGAGCCGACGAAAAAGGAGGCGGTGCCGCCGTGGGAACCAAGAAAAATATACCTGTTCAGGCTAGCACGAGCGCCAAAGACTTTCTCGCTAAATTAATGGATGCCACCGACGCTTTAGCCTCTCGGTTTAAACCTCAGTTGTTACTGCTCAGTGCCGGCTTTGATGCCCATCGTGCGGATCCAGTTGGCGGTCTGTCTCTGGAAGAATCGGACTTTGAGACCGCAGGACGCTGGATCGGCGAATTGGCTGCAACGCATTGCGATGGGCGGCTGGTTTCACTACTGGAAGGTGGCTATAACTTGACCCACATGCCACAATCGGTCGACGCCCATTTACGGGGCCTGCATTCCTAGAAGCAATATTCAGAAGCAATAAATGGCAAAAGAAGTATCTGCTCCCATCAAATGGCATGGGGGCAAAACGTATCTTGCATCAAGAATCCTGGAATTGATGCCGGAGCACGTTCATTATGTGGAGCCATTTTTTGGCGGCGGAGCGGTCTTGTTCCGAAAGTCGGCTCCTTTGATCGAGAAGCATTCCGAGGTCGTAAACGATATCTATGGAGACTTGATCAATTTCTGGAAAGTCCTCCAGTCCAAAGAACTCTATCCCGAGTTCGAACGTATGGTAACGCTGACACCGTTTGCTGAGCCAGTTTGGAAAGAGGCCTGCACGGATCAGAGCGAAGAACCAATCGCGAGGGCAGTCGCATTCTTCGTTCAGTATCGACAGTCAAGACAGGGGCTTGGGAAGGCATTCGCGACCATGTCCCGCAGCCGGACACGACGTGGCATGAATGAACAAGTGTCGTCGTGGATCTCGGCGATCGAGGGGTTGCCTGAGGCGCACGAGCGTTTACGACGAGTCGTCATTTTTAATGAACAAGCGGCCAAATTGATTCGCCGCGAGGATGATCCCAATACCTTTTTCTATTGTGATCCACCGTACTTGTCAGAAACCCGGGCAGTGAAAAATGCTTACTCGCACGAAATGATCGAAGCCGAGCACTTGGAGCTGATCGAGACCTTGGGGAGTATCCAAGGCAAATTTATTTTGAGCGGCTATCCGCATCCCATGTACAAAATGGCAGAGATTCGATTCGGTTGGCGTTGCGAAGAGATCTCAATTGATAATAAGGCCAGCTCGGCCAAAATCAAACCGATCAAAACCGAGTGCTTGTGGATGAACTTTTAGTACTTGTTGACAATCATGAACCTAAGCATGCAACGATTGGTTCGTACGGTTCGCCCTTTAGTGGACGCCTTGTTTCCTCGTATCTGTCAGGTATGTGAGACGGTTCTTTTGGATCCATTTTCGGAAGCGATCTGCCAAGACTGTTTGCTCAGCTTTGCTCCGGACGACAACCGCTGCCAGCGGTGCAGTGCACCAGTCCCCCGCTCCGTCGCAATCAACCCAAAGAAGTGCCATCTGTGCAAGAAGTCTTGGCACTTTCAGAGGGCGATATGCCTTTGTACTTATCGGGGCCCGGCAGCCAAAGCAGCTCGGAGGATGAAATCCGCCAACCATGAGCCACTCACGGTAGAGATCGGTTGTCATATAGGTAGATGGCTGAACGAAACCGCGAATATGGTTCACTACGATGCATTGCTCCCCATCCCTCAACATTGGTATCGTCGTGTGACACATCGCTACAACCAAGCTGACGTGTTAGCCGAGATGATTGCGACTCAGTGTGACACTCCAGTGCGGTATGATGTTCTCAAACGTACACGTCTGACTGCCAAACAAGGAACGAAGACCATCCAAGAAAGGCAGCAGTCGCTTATCGACTCCTTTGCTTGCACGCTCCCTGACTTTGTAAAGTATAAATCCTTATTGCTAGTCGACGATATCGTAACGAGTGGGGCGACTGCGAGCGAAGCAGCCAAGCCCCTGATAGCGGCGGGCGCAAAGAGAGTCGATATCGTCGCCTTTGCACGTGGCGCTTCGGCGAGTAAGTGAATCGTTATCTCACTCGTAAGGAATGTTGACGACCTCTCCACCTCGGTGGGTTAGCATCTTTTCGAGGATCTCAAGATCGATAAAACTCGAGAAGAATCGCACCGACCCGTCCCATAAACCGACATTCGCTCCTTGAAGTGGAAATGCATCAGTTAGATCATGCTCTTCAAAGCTTATATCGTCAGGGGCAGTCCATGGTACGGAATACTCTGAATCGACCTCGACGATGGCAATCGTGTTCGACAAACCATCTGTAAACATTCTGAAGGTAAGTTTGCCTTCTTCCGAACCTGGGGTACCGGCACCGTAGGGCATCAAATAGGTTGTGTAACCTTTCTCGGTGGGAACCTGTGGATTTCGATAGGTGGGAGGCATCTTATCGAGAAGCTGGATATTGTGAGGGCTATCCCAAGGCTCATCGAGCTTGAACTGTTGGTAAAGATCCGATTCCTCCAGGAACGGCAGTAAAGCAACTCTCCAGCTTAAAAGCGGCTTCCCTTCTGCATCCCTTTTCCAAGCCCGATTCGGCAGTTGTCGATAGGCTGATTCATAGTTGTGAAAGGCAAGCATGATTTGCTTTTCGTTATTGGAGCTCGACATGCGTTGAGCAGCGGCCCTGGCAGCTTGAACGGCAGGAAGCAACAAACCTACTGCGACACCAATGGCTAAGGTACCGTTCGTGTTGACGCTAAGGGAGAGGCGGTCATCGTGCTTTGTCCAAAGGCTTTCGCCAACAAAGGACTTGATTCTCTCAGCATAGGCATCAACCGCCGCCAGCATTTCCGGTGAAACCGACGGGTCTCGTGCCATGTTGTCACGCATTTGCATCTCGAATAGATCCATGCCGATCGCCTCAATACTGTTCAGAGACGATGCGACAGAATCAATCGACTCTTTGGAATCGGAGAATAGATCCAGCACCAAGCTCGCACTGAAGCCGGGAGTCGTGGAGACCCGAACCACATCCACATGCTCCACGAGCGACATGAGTGGTTCAAGAAACGGTTCCGGCAAGTCCATCATGTTGTCTTCGAGAAGTCCGATGAGAATAGGTCGAATTGGCGAGAGCGACATAACCGCAAACACCGGCGCCGTGGTTTGGCTCGCGATGTCGATGGCGGCTGACTTAGAGTTCTTGGCAGCGAGCATTCTTCGCAACATACCGTCGGTTCCGAAAAACATCTGCTTGCTTGTTTGCTGAGCGAATCGTATCGGCGAATATTCCATTTCACGAAATCGCAAGTCGGCTCGTCGCGGTGATACTTGTGCTTCTTTGAGGTCGGGTAACGTCAGATCCTCGATATCAACATCGGTCGAAGCGATGATCGAAGCTGCGAATTCAGGGCCTGATGGCCCAGGCATCCCCACGACCACATCGATCGTGTTGGCCAACAGAATATCAATTCCTAGTTGCTCGCGAGAGCCGACGCTTATGATCTCCCAGGGAATCATCTGTAGTTCTGGAATCGCTTTGACCGCGTTGAGGTCTACTGAGAGGATCGCAATCGATTCGGATGGCAAGGCTTGAAAACGATTACCGTTTTCCTGGGCCTGGACCAACCTTCCCAAACCAAGAAACGAGAGGGCCACCATCCACATACGCAGGCATTTGTTCATACTTAGAGCTCCCTTCAAGAAAAGATATCAGACCTCGGTCCCACACTTGGAGTATAACGCAACGGAAGTGAGTCGCAACAAAAAGGAAGGCTAAGGCATCGATTATTGAATTTTGGTTAGAACACCGGGCAACCTTGATTTTGTGAGGTGGATTTTGCTATGAGTCAATCAAGGTGGCGTTTTAGTTTCCGGGGTGTAAGGATGGGCAAGATGGCGACTCTAGTTATGACGTTCAGCAGTAGTCGCGAGCACTATTTTCGGTTTTCATGCCTCGTTTTGGCATTTCTGTCAACAATTTCCGGGCTCTCCTGTGCTCAAGAAACCGAGATAAAATCCTTTCTGCTGCTGGACCACGGTGGTGTTCTGCACGGTGTGACCAATCCCATTGGTGACCAAATCGCCGTACAACTGGAGAAAGGAAATACGATCTACGTCAAGAAAGATAACGTGATTCATATCTGTCGGTCCAAGCTAGAACTCTACGAGTTTCAGGTGGGCTCCATTCGTCGCTGGGGAGCAAACGAGCACTGGCACATCACGCAATGGTGCGTACAGAACGAACTGATCGAGCAGGCCCTGTTTCACTTCCATGAGCTATCAAAGATCGCAGAACCTTCACCCAAACTTAAGCAACTAGAACACCAAATCAAGGTTGCCATTCTCCGATCAGAACCTGTCCAACGATATCTTGCCGAACAACAACGTGCACTGGGTATCGTTCCCAAAGAGGAAACAGCCGTTACCGTTTCTTACGAGTCTTCGAATTCAGGAAATGAGGTTCAAACTGCCCTAGCGACTAACTCCGATGTGAGCGAATACGAAGAAATCCGAATCAATGAAATCCCGAGCTATGCTCGCAAAGCCTTTCAGCAATCGATCACCCCCGTTCTCGTTCAACGATGTGGACAGTCAGGATGCCATGGGTTGCCAGGAAAGTCTGATTTCCAAATCTATCAGCCGATCGGTGAACGTGCCGCCGAAACCTCTATAAAGAACTTGATCAATGTCCTTAAACACGTTGACACCAAGCAACCTAGCAGCAGCCGTCTTGTAGCGTACGCCACCAACGCTCACAGCATCCAGAGGCTCCCTGCCCTAAACGTAATGAAGGACTCGGACCAAGCGATCGTTACTCGAATTGAGCATTGGATCAGATCGATTGAACCAGCATCTTTACAGTCGGGCCAGTTTCTAGCTGGCGTTCAGCCCGCCTCCGTTGCGTTGGCTGGCACTCCTGCCATGACCTCCACGGTGGCTCCCGGGCTACCTACGTTGCAGGTTCCACCTGTTGATGAACTCACCCCACCGGGCGATTCGGCACTTAGCCGCAAGGACTTGCTACTAAGCCTCCGAAACGATCTTGGTGTAGAAGATCCGAACGCTAGGCTTTCGAAACCAGCCAAATCGGGAAGCCTACCTCCACTTGTTGATGCCAACGAGCTAGCGGGACTGGAGCGAGCCATCGAGAGGCTGGAGCAGTCCGCCGCCGCTAAGAACAAGAAAGACCCGTTTGATCCCAACGAGTTCAACAACCGTTACGGTCCCAAACAAGGGGGCAGTATTCGCTAAGCTAATTCAAGGGTGGCAAATACTTTTATTTTCTAAGCTGCGGCCAGATAGCGACTTAAGTGGTTTTCGACCGGCCCTTCTAGCCTGATCGGATTGACTATCGGCGTTTTGCCTCTTGAAACAACTGGGCAGTGTTGACTATCGTTTACGGCACTGTGATACACGGGAGACCAACGCGGTTGGTCAAGTCGCAGTAACACTTGGACCTTATGGTATGTCCGAACAGGCGAATAGGTCGCAGAAGACTAGCAAAGTACTGAAGGAGGCAAAGCCAGCGGTTTTGCCTTCGCTTCTAATGTGCGACTTTTCTAACTTGGAACGCGAAGTCAGGCGTTTAGAAGAAGCAGGCATCGAGGTTTTGCATCTCGACGTCATGGACGGGCATTTTGTCCCGAACTTGACCTACGGGATGCCGATCGTTTCCGCACTGCGTGGGATCACCGATTTGGTGCTCGACGTCCATTTGATGATTAGCGAGCCTGAGCGGTATTCCCAGCGGTTCATCGACGCAGGGGCCGATGTGATTACCTATCACATCGAGACGCTCCCCTCTCCCGCCGACTTGCTTCAAAAAACACGAGACCAGGGAGTCTTGTCGGGGTTGGCGATCAACCCGCAGACCGATCTAGATCTCTTGTTACCTCATTTGTCGGCATGCGATATTGTGCTGATCATGAGCGTGCAAGCAGGTTTTGGCGGTCAAGCCTTTAACCCAGTGGCCTTGGAACGCCTCTCCCATTTGAGAGCAAAGCTAGGCGATGGGGTTTTGCTGGAGGTTGATGGCGGCGTCAATGAAAAAACGATAGGCCCATGTGTTGCCGCAGGAGCCGATCTGTTGGTAGTCGGTTCGGCATTGTTTGGACACCCGGATTATTGCCTTGCAATCTCCCGTTTACAGGCGGCCATGAAGTCATGAACTGCCTTTCGATCCTCTTTGGAAATTGTGTATGTGCCGAGTAGTGGTTGTTCGCCCAGGAGCGACGTCCTTTGACGAGCAGGAGCGAATCAAGGGATGTTTAGATATGCCTCTATCTAGCCAGGGGCTAGAGCAGGTGCAACGAGTTGCTTCGGAGATGGAACAGATACCCATCCGCTACGTTTACTGTGGCCCGTGTGAATCAGCCCAGGAGACAGCGAGAGAAATAGCAGAACACGTTAATGCAAAATGGAAAGTATGCGATTGTTTTCGCAATATCGACCACGGTCTATGGGAAGGCAAGCTGATCGATGAAGTGCGACGGCAGCAACCCAAACTTTTCCGACAGGTTCAGGAAAACCCCAGGTCGTTTTGTCCTCCTGGCGGAGAAACATTGGCGGACGCCGAGGAACGGATCGCCAAACAAGTCGCAAAACTGTGTAAAAAACATAAGGGGGAAACCATCGCGGTCGTAATCCCCGAGCCACTTGCTACACTGGTAGCCAATCGTCTCAAGGATGTGGAATTTATGGATATGTGGGATTCTGAACAAGACGATGCAACTTGGGAGATGATCGACTCGGAGACGCGAGCATGTCTATCGGTCCCACATCAAATGGAAACGGAATGTTCCGCGCGAGCCAAATAGAACAGGCAAGCGAGCCAGGCCTAGGTTTGAGAGCTTAACGAGACAAGCAAAGTGAGATGAGTACCATTCAAAATCAATCGGTTTCAAACAACTCGACCAGGTCCGAGAAGAAGGGGGTCCCGGAAGGGCTCTGGATTCGATGTCCAGGTTGCGGCGAAACCATCTACCGAAAGGAGATGGAACGAAATCTAAATGTTTGCCCGAAATGCCAGTATCACATGTATGTTTCGGCATGGGATCGCGTTGGCCAGCTCCTTGATGAGAACACCTTTGAGATCTGTGACGAACACGTTCTACCAACCGATCCTCTTTCCTTTTCAGACAAAAAGACTTACGCACAGAGGCTTATCGAAGAGCAAAAGCGCACCGGGTTAACCGATGCAGCTCTGTGCGGCACCGGCATGATTCGTGCCCGGCGAGTCGCTATCGCGGTGACCGACTCAGCATTTATCATGGGCAGTATGGGATCCGTGGTTGGTGAACGTCTGACTCGATTGATCGAACGGGCCACCAAGCACTCACTCCCGCTCATTATCGTGAGCGGCTCGGGTGGAGGTGCACGCATGCATGAAGGGATCCTTTCGTTGATGCAGATGGCCAAGGTGTCGGCTGCCTTGGCAAAGTACCACTCCAACGGCGGACTATACATCAGCGTGCTGACCAACCCTACGATGGGTGGTGTGGCAGCGAGCTTTGCAAGCCTCGGGGATTTGATCTTCGCCGAGCCGAAAGCTCTTATCGGATTTGCCGGTCCGAGGACAATCAAAGCTACGATTCGAATCGAACTGCCAGCGGGGTTTCAAACAAGCGAGTTCCTGTTAGAGCATGGGTACATCGATCGTATTGTCGAACGCAATCGATTGAAGACTGAGATCGCTACGGCAATCGATTATTGCGGGAAGCAGTAAGACTAGCTCTCTTTGAATACCAACTCGACATAGCGGGCGCGAGGCTTTTGCTTCAGATAGAGTTCGCTGGCACGTCATTCGATGGCTTTCGCAGCGATCCTAGAATGTTAAGGCATTGATGTTAGAGCTTGAAGATGTCAGCGTATTTAGGCTCCAGGGCCAACAGTTGGGAATTGCGTTCTGCCAAGGCTGAGATCGTCAAAAACGGGTTGCAAGCGATCGCGGTCGGCAGGATCGCACCGTCGCATACATAGAGGCCTTCGTGGATACGAAACTCTCCTGTTTGAGGGGCGATGTCTCCCCCACAGGCCGTATCGTAGACCTGGCCTTTATGGTTGACGACTCCACTGCGAGGATCATCGCTCATACCACACCCACCCAGTGGATGCACCGAAATCATCTTGTCACCGAAGAGCTTGAGGTATTTATACTGGCCGCCATGCGCGTGAGCGATTCTAGAGAACTGTTCACGGATCATGCGACGATAGTCACTTTTCGTCAGCCCTGGCCATGAGACCGATGCGTTTCCGTTGTCCTCCAGAATCAGCTTGCCCTCCTGGCGATCGTGCCCCATGCCGAGAAGAATCTGTGTCTGATCTAGATCCAGATCTCGCATGAGGAGTTTCAGTACATTGGTATACGCCCGCGCCGCCACCCCTTCTTGTACAAGGGTTCGATCGAACAGGTTAGGGTAGTTGGGCGTAGTGACGTTGGTCTGAATGGTTGGACCTGAACGCACACCTTCGTGTTCGTATGCACTCGACCCAGCGACACAGGTCGGACAATCCGTTTTGCGAATGAAACCTAGTGCGTCCCCATTGCCGGTCCAATTGCAGCCCAGTTGCCGCGAAAAGTCTAAGCATTCGCTCTGGGAACGCATGAGAATTTCCGAGCTCCCGATACTACCTGCACCGAGGACAAGGATGCGAGTCGTGACAAATCCCTCGTACTCTTCATGGCTGCCATCTTCCTTCCGGTCAAAGTACAGAAAGCGAACACGCCAAAAACCATCACATTTCTCGACTTCACGGACTTCCGTTTGAGTAAACATCATGGTGTTGTTTCGCCGTGCGATGGGCAAGTAATTTGTCACCAATGTGTTCTTGGCACCGACATTACATCCTGTAAGGCAGTCGCCACAATCGATGCAGCTCCGTTGTAGCATGCCGTGCTGGTTCATGACTGGCAGGTGGTTCGGGCCGCTGCGAACGATCGTTAAGGCAGCCGCTTCATAGTGCAGTCCATAGTTTTGCAATCGCTCCACGGCGAGTCGTTGAGCTCTCATTTTATGAGTCCAATCGTGCGGCTCGACGCGAACACCGAGGACATGTGATGTTATATCGTAATAGGGATCGATAACGCCCATATCGCGCAAAGCGTTTGGCCATTGTGTCTGTAGAAACACATCGGAGTCAGGTCGAATGGCCACGTTCGCATTGATGAGTGACGAGCCACCGAGCCCGCTACCACTCAACACCGCTATGTCATCGCATTGCAGAACTTGGAAAAGTCCGGTGGGATTTTGAAGCCTCCTCTGTTTGCGACCAAACAAATGGAGCCGGGATTCCGACATCACATCCTTGAGGGTATCAGGAAAGTTTCCAGGGACCCATTCACGGCCTCGCTCGAGCACGCCGATCCGCGTGCCGGACCGCATCTTCTCACTCAATCGAGCGGCCGTGATCGCCGCCCCATATCCCGAGCCCACCACCAAGACGTCAAACTGATAGGGTTTGCCGTCAAAGGGCATCTGGAAAAGCCAACGCGGGTTAGCCTGGAGCTGGCCACCATAATGTTGGAGACTCTTGCCGTAGTCCGCCCGCGCGGTCCGCTTGAAATCGCTATCGGTCGATTTACGGTTGCTGGGGGGGGAATTAGGCCCAGGAGTAGGCGGAGCAGCCCGCCCGGTCGCGGCGGCGGTCAAGCTACCAGCTACAACACCAGCGGAACGGAGCAGCAGGTCCCGTCGACTTATTTTCTCCTGATTTGACTTAGGCACAGCTAGCTCGACCGGTTTCGCGTGGGTTACTCGGTTACAGACATGCTATTCATCGTCCATAAATCGGATCGAGCGTGCACGTTAACTTCGCAAACCAACCTCCTTGCCCAAGTTGACTCGATTACCGACCGCCCGACCGAAATGCTAGCATGTCGAAAGCTCTCCACCCTACCTAAGGTGGATGGCACCAATTGAAGACGACGAAGAACAATGCTGTAACAAGGCTCTGCGCAGTTACAGCATTCACTCTCCCTTCGAGGGAGAGTCGAGCGCAGCTCGGAGAGGGTGAAAGGCACAGCGATGCATAAAGGCTCCGGCTGGTCAGCGATTCTAAAGCACCCTCCCCTCGTGATCGTTCCTCCACTCTGGTCCTCCCAAATTCTTTGGGAGGGTGAATAAGGGTGGGGATAATAGATGGATGGCACCAATCGAGGGAGACTAGGCGGCGCGGTAGACGATCGCATTGCCTCGCTTGTCGCAGACCTTGGTCGCGCCACACGAGCGGAGGACGTAGGCGATTTGCTGGGCAAACCAGCGTGGCTCCCCAATCGCATCTGCCAGCTGCTGGGTATCGAACCGCTTCGGTAGCTTCGGATTACCCAGTAACCGCCAGAGGTCGCCGAGGGTTGCCAAAACAACGGCTTCGGAGGGATCGGGAACGCAAACCAGATCGACGTCCAGCGTCTTGTACTGTTTCCGCCTACCTCGACGCGGCGTGTCAACTCGCGTCTCGATGCTTTCAACGAAAAGCAATTCCAAGGTGAGCTGAGGATGCGGATAGACCTGGGTAAAGTGAATTAACTCCAAGAAAATATCGATCGGGCGGATCTTCTTAGGGCTTTTGCGTTTTCTGACAACCGCTTGTGTCTCCGGGTCGATCGTAGCAACCACCTTGGATTGCAAGCATGGCTTCACGATCCGAACGAAGTAGTCGTCATCCAGTAGCTGCCGGATTTTTTTTCGGATCGATCCCAGCCCCGAATGCTGGATTTCGACGATAACGCCTTCGTGATCAATCGCATCGATCCGGTAGTTCGATTCCGCCACCTCGATGCAATCGGGACCGGCCGCGTAGAGCTCTTTAAGCTTTCGATGAAGGGAGGTTTCCATGGCTTCCTTGCCAAAAACGCAGCGAGTTATTTTCTAGAGGAGGGTATCGGTATGAGATCCTAGCAGATACAGGTAGCCTGAAACTACAGGAAAATGTGCGTTTAAATGCGGTTTAGGGCTAAGTCTGACAACCCAACGCCCGAATGCAAGACATTGCCTCTCCGGTACCCTACTGCGGCGATTTGGCCCTGCGAAAATTGGTGTTTCGTGCGACAATTCCTCGGTTGCTACCCTCACGTGGAATATGCATCGATCCCAGCAAACGGCGTTTCCGAACCTGCAAATGTACAAAAAGTCTACCATGGCCTCCAACCAGGCAAACTGTCGTTTCTTCCAGCTATTTTGCTTGGTTGCGTTGAGCGGGTTAGGTTCATCGTTTATTTCTGGCTGCTCGAGCCCCTCGTTCGAGCCGAATCGCCTCGCCGCTGCTAGCTACTTGGAAACCCAAGACTCCGCCGAAGTCGATCGCCTCGCCGCTTCAGTAGGCGTGCTGATCGAGGAGATTTTTGGCACTCCTGATGCTCCCAAATGGCCAGACGGCGTCCCTATGGCTGTTGAGATGGAGGAGGTGGAACGGTGCGCTGGCCCGGTAGGGAGAGCTTACGATAAGGTCGAGCGAGGCCTGTACCGCAAGCACTGCGTGCAGTGCCACGGGATCACCGGCGATGGGGCAGGCCCGGCGGCATCCCTATTAGCTCCTTACCCGCGTGACTTTCGACGTGGCACCTTTAAATTCAAATCGACCAGCATCGGCAGCAAGCCAATCCGATCGGACCTAATAAAAACTATCGAGCATGGGCTGCCTGGAACTTCGATGCCCGCTTTCCAAACGCTTCGAAATCGGCCTGAGTTCGAGCATGATATCGAGTCGCTCGTAGAGTACGTCGTTTTTCTTTCGATTCGCGGAGAAGCTGAACGAAGGTTGCTCAAGCTTTCCGTCGACAATGAAACGCAACCGAGCCGTGAGGAAGCGATCGCGGTTGTGTCAAAAGTTTCACAAAGCTGGATCGAAGCTCCCGACCTCGTCGTAGACATACCGGTCATCCCAGAAGTGTCTCCTGAAGAATTTCAGGCATCGGTGGAGCGGGGGAAAACGCTCTTCACAAGTGACAAGGCATCGTGCTTCAAGTGCCACGGCTACGAAGGCAAAGGAGATGGCGTATCTCAAGACTACGACGAATGGACCAAGGATTGGACGATTCGCGTAGGAATTGATCCCGCCAAGAAATCGGAATGGAAGGTCATGAAGCCTTTCGGAGCGTTGAAGCCAGTCGTTGATCGCTCACGCAATTTCAGCTTGGGAGGCTTGCGGGGCGGTTCTACCGAGCAAGATATCGTGAAACGGATTGTGCTGGGTGTTGATGGCACACCGATGCCAGCAGCTACCTTTAGCGAAACGGACCCCAATGCATTCAGCCTGGAAGATGTATTTGATTTAGCTCGTTACGTCGCCAGCCTTGGTCGTAACACAACCTCCGCAGACGCGGGGCTCGCAGTCTCTGCTCCTGGCAGTTCTGTCTCTGGTAGTTCGGATGCAAATAGTTCGGATGCAGACAATACTGATGCGGATGGCGTAAAGGTGGTCAACTCGTCGAAAGGAGCACAGTAACTCATGACACCCTCTCATGAAGTCGCCAACTCGAACAACGGCACGAAACAGCAATCACGCAAGGTTTATCGCTGGGCGTTTTTCGTATCTTTTCTTACGTTCCCGTTGATTTGGCTCGGGGGCTTAGTAACCACGCACGATGCGGGGATGGCTGTACCAGATTGGCCAGGCACGTTTGGTTACAACATGTTTCTCTACCCTTGGACGACCTGGCTGTTCGGTCCGTTTGATTTACTGGTGGAGCACGGGCACAGGTTGCTGGCTAGCTTGGTCGGACTCATCGCAATTATTCTCTGTTTTGTTGCCCGCAAGCACGAGACGCGACGATTTGGGCGAATCGCCTGCTATGCACTGCTGCTTGCTATTATCAGTCAGGGAATCTTGGGGGGAGTTCGCGTTCTTCTCGATGCGAGGATCGTGGCGTTAATTCACGGCTGCTGTGGACCTCTAGTGTTCGCGCTGGCGTGCGGCATTGTCATGATCAATTCGAGGGATTGGCAAACCGCGACTAGATCGATTCGGTCGAATGGATTGAGATGGACTTTGCGTGTCCTGCTCGTGTTGACGGTTGTGCAGCTGATCATGGGGGCCCATTTGCGACATGCATTACCGCAGTGGAAGCCGGCATTGTTCATGTCGTTTGTTCATACGCACTTGCTCATGGCGACCTTGATCACGGGAATCATCTTCTCGGTTTTTTGCCTCACGGTTTTTGGAAAGTATCGGGGCACAGATGGATTAAGGGGCCCCGCGACGTGGCTGATGGGGCTCGTTTTGATCCAAGTTGGCTTGGGCGTGGGAACCTGGATCAGCAGTTATGCGTTGCCCTGGCAAGAACTGAATGAATTTTTCGCACGATATACGATTGATGGACGTGGATTTGCAGAGACAATGATTATTAATGGGCATCAAGCAACCGGTTCGCTGTTGATCGCTGGCTCACTTTGGTTACTATGTCGTGTCGAAAGGCGATTTGAGGCCTCTGCGGGTCTCGAAAGAATGCCGGCAGGTTTAGCTGCTGCGAGCAGCTAGCCATGTTACCTATTATTCATTAGATCTTCCTTTTTTCCATCCATCGCTGATATACCCGGTACCCCTCCCATGAGCACAGCTACAACCATCAGCCATGAGCAACGGGGGGGGATGCCAATAACATCTCCGGTTAGCGTGCCTAGTGCGGCCGTCAACAGCGATGTTCGAAATATCCCATGGTGGAAGGATTACGGGGCACTTACCAAGCCACGCATTACCCTGATGATTTTGCTGACGGTTGCTGTGGCAATGTTTGCAGCCCAGCAAATCCTCAAGACAAGCGTCGGAGCTTGGGTTTGGCTGCACACGCTGGTCGCCACAGGAATGATTGCGAGCAGTGCGAGCACGTTGAACCAGTGGTTTGAGCGGGAACGCGACAAATTAATGCCCAGAACCAAGCGTCGACCTCTTCCGAGTGGACGGCTGACCGGGTTTGAGGCGGCTGCATTTGGTTGGTTGCTCGTTATTTTGGGAGGTTTGTACTTAGGCATTATGGTCAATGTTTGGGCCATGGGCTGCGGTCTGGCGACTTGGTTCGTTTACTGTTGGGTTTACACGCCGCTCAAACCTGTAACTTGGTGGAATACCGCGGTCGGGACGTTGCCCGGAGCGTTACCTGTTATGATAGGCTGGACTGCGGCAGGCGGTGGACCGTTCGACAGCGATGGTTGGGCCATCACTTGGATCGTCATCCTTTGGCAGTTTCCACATTTCATGGCGATTGCGTGGCTCTATCGAGAGCAATACGGCAATGCAGGCTTTCGGATGATCACCAATGATGAGCCAACGGGTGTGGCTGCCGGGTGGCATGCGATCATCGGGGCAGTGGCTCTGATACCGCTATCCATTATGGTTTTGAGTCCGGTATCTGTCCTAACATGGGGAATCGCCGCTTTGGGCGTTATTTCCTGCTGGTCACAAATCGTCTGGTCATGGCGATTTTTGAATGACAGGAACGACAAAACTGCTAGAAAATTGCTTAGAGCATCGCTCGTCTATTTGCCTGCCATCATGATGCTAATCGTTTTGCGTTGGGTGCTTGTTTAGATCCCCCTTTCGCGAACCAGCTCGTGTCCCTCCGTTTATGATGCGCACTTTAAAGCAAGATCTTAGTGAGGTCATGTCCACGGCATGGCCGCTCATGCTATCGACTGGATTGTTTTCCGTAACGCTATTCGTCGATCGCATGTTGCTATACAAATCGAGCGAGGGAGCAGCGGCGGCGGCCATGACCGCTGGGGTGGTGTCTTGGGCACTAACATGCTTGCCCATGGGGATCTGTGGGTACACCAACACCTTTGTCGCGCAGTACTTGGCCGCCAAGCGACCAGACCGAGCGATGCAGTTCGTTTTCCAAGGACTTTGGTTAGCACTCGCTGTCTTACCGATCTTGGTTTTATTCGCCTTTTTCTCCCGCCAGTTTTTCTTGGTAGTTGGACATGCGGACACGCTAGCAACTATGGAATCCGAGTATTTCAAATGGTTGGTGCCTGCATCGGCGTCTTCGATTCTTTCGGCAGCTCTGGTGGGGTTGTACGCAGGATCAGGCCGCACACGTGTCTTGCTCGTGTCTGATGTCGTAGCAACCACTTTGAACATCGTATTGGACTACTTGCTGATATTCGGACTGATGGGGTTTCCCAAATGGGGAACTGCGGGAGCGGCGATAGCTAGCAGCATCGCGATATCACTCAAGCTCTTGGTATTAATCTATTTTGCTTTTCCCGATTTGGTGCGAGGTGTGGTCCGCTCACGCAACCCAGAGACGGGCAAACTCGATTCGATCGATCAATTGATTGCAGAATTGCCTCAGACCTCGATAATGGCCGACACTTCGCAAGAGGGAAGTCACCATAGTACAACGCGACGTCTGGTTCGCGGTGGCAGAGGTGTTCAGTGGCGGCTCATGCGACAATTGATCGACTTTGGATGGCCCGCCGGGGTTTCAGTCGTTGCCGAATCGTGGAGCTTTACCATCATCATGATGATTGTTGGCCAATTGGGGGAACAAGCTGCCGCAGCAACAACCCTCGCATTAGGAGTTAACATTATCGCGTTCATTCCGCTGGTCGGGCTTGGGACAGCGGTTGGGGTTTTGGTTGGTAAGTATCTGGTTTTGGAGGAACGCGAGACAGCGCGAAGAATTGTATTCAGTGGTCTTTTGATTGGGATTGCTTACAGTTTGATATACGTTGTGCTGTATGGTGGGTTTCCCGATTTTGCCATGACGGTTTATGCGTTTGACGTGGATCCCGTTCGCTTTGAAGAGATGCGACCTGTTTTGCGTCCACTCCTGTACTTCATTGCGGGCTATTGTGTCTTCGATGCCTTTCAGATCGTTTATGTGGGAGCGCTCAAGGGAGCTGGCGACACGTATTTTGTGCTAGGGGGGCATGTTGTAGCGGGGGCATCTACGGTGATCGGGTCGTTGATCGTTCGATACTTTACCGGTTGGAATAGTCTCTACTATTGGTGGGGTGTGATAACCGTATGGGTTATATTGCTGGCAGTGATCTTTACCGGCCGCTACCTACAAGGTGGTTGGCAAAGCAAACGAGTCATTGATCCAGCGCTGATGATCGATTGATGGCAGCACGACCGATCCTTGGTAGAGAATTGGCCTATCGATTCCAGAGTTTCCATCGGCGATCGGCTGCCCGTTTTTCCGGTTCTGGCGGTCTATTTTTTTCCGTCTTAGCAGAAATTGGCATGCCTTGTTTCGGATTCGATGCCGAAACGGGTAGGACATCTCCTGAAACCTCAGCATCCTTCATCCATAGGAGCAGCGTACGAACCGTTGAAGAGTCCAACAATCGATAGGCTGCTTCGGATGATCCCTCGGTAAGTGACCTGCGCGCCAAGAACAGAGTGTTTCGAAACTCGATTCTCTCTCGTTCCAACAAGTAGTCTGTAGCAATGGTGACGCTGTCCAGGTCGATCGCGCAGTCTCCCTGAACATCGAGTTGCAGTCGGAACGTATTGTGAGAGTTTATCCCCAAGCTAACGAGATCCTCGGAAAAGTCCTCTGTCCACTTAGCCCAGGTGTCAGCCCGCTTGCTGAAGTCCATGGATGCGCTGCGTCGAGAGACCTGGTCGAAACGTGAGCTATTTTCGTTCCAAAGAAAAAGCGACCACTGTAAATTCATCACGCTTCCTGGCTGAACACGGTATTGCAATGCGACTTGTAAGCGGTTGGATTGCAAACCGAACGGTGAAGATTGCAGCCACGCAGATGCTCCCACTTTGTCACATGCGATTCTGAGATGACTTTCTCCTGAGTGGGGAGAATCTGATTTAAGCGACACGGGGGCGGACGGATTTAGTGAATACCCCCAGCCCACGATCTTGTCACCTCTAGATTGATCGCCAACCAGATCAAAATCGGAGTTCTCAACCAAATCGTTACGCATGATCGGGACACTAGCGAAATTGAGGGCTGCCTCGACTTGCTGAAGAGCGGACTGATAAGCCAGTAAAGACCGCGATTCGTCAGTACCCCAAGCGTAAGGACTCGCGTTGGGATTATCCCATTCGAGAACAATCAGCGAATTCGCTGGGATCGTGAGGAGCCGAGCTGTAGGGCTTTTATCAACGTCGGCCACGATGCACTCCGAATGAATGACTCGGAGATTTTGCGGCATCACGCTCCACTGGAGGATGATGGTGGTTTCCCAAGGGTTAGCATTGAGGATGGCAGTTTTCGTTGAGTCCTCGGACCTCCACCCCTTTATCCGATCGATCCGTCTTTGCAGAGATTGACTTTCAATCGGAGTTGCGGTCGTCAACCAGCCTGCGTTCGTTGGTAGGATCGTGTCGGACACGAGCCGCGAATCCATCACGTTAGTGGTGAACGCAATAGGACGGAATCCCTCGAGCCACCATCTCCTAGCGATCCATGATGCTAGATTGGGACCTGGTGTATGTACGTAGATCATCGCAGGTCCTGCTTGCGACAGGTCTAGCACCGATTGGTTGGCATCTGTGAAGATATAATTCAGATCGCACTCCCATTCCGAGAACACCTTGAGCATGGATTGTTGATGCTTTAGATGAATGGCATTCCCACTCAATTGACTCAATGCAAGCCTTCTTTCGTCACTGTTATTCGGAACGCGACCACTTTGATCGGCAAGTAGTTTCTGAACGATAGGATCAGAAATCTGCTCGATAGAATCCGCGAGAGACAAGTGACTCTCTTTGCCAATATGAAAAGCGTATCCTCGATAACCACTCAGCTTACTGTACCGACGTTCGAATTCTTTTAGGATCGATTTTATCTCGACCTGAATCTCGGAATGATAGGGGTTCCATCGCGCCGGGCTACCGATCACCTCGCCGGTCGCCTCTCCCCACATATCATCTTTGATTTGTAGGTTTTTAAAGCTGCGCAAAGAAAAATTCCACTCGAATACTGGAATGAATCGCAATTGATGCTTCTCGCATTGAATATACATCCAGTGCACGAGGTCTTTGCTCATCGCATCGCGACCATCCGAATCGAAGCAACCCGTATCTAGCAAAGGATTGGTAAGTACTCGATCAGACGGATACGAGGCTGCCCCCGATGTGAAAACCGGTATGGCTACCGAGTTTACGCCACGATCCTTGCAAAGCTGAAGCCAATCATCAAGGACCTGAGTAACCGACTCCCAACTGTCATAGCGACTCTTCCCACGCAACGAGCGACCTTTCGCAAGAATCAATTTCCAGTCATCTAGGGTCATGTACTCAATGACTCTAGGTGCACCGGCTTGTTCGTTTCGACCGTCGGCCATTGAGGATGCACTAATTTCGGGATTGGGGTGAATCTGAAAATCGCTTAACGTGATAACGCCATGGGCTCGTAAGCTGGTTATACGGATCAACGCTCTCTTGCCCGAGCTTGTGAAACGAAAGAAGTAATTCTTTCTAGTACTAGAGTCTGAATGGGTAAGCAATTGACCAATCGTTGGCTGTATCTTTGAAAGTGTCAGTGTTCGCGTACGATACTCTTGATTGGTTTCCGTCAATTCGGAGATCTGCACTTCGATACCATCTAACGACGACTCGGTCGAAAATGAGAATTGGTATTGAGTCAGTTCGGATAGTTCATTGATCGGTAGAAGCAAACTTTCCCGTGGTTCCAATGCAACGCTACGGGAATCGTTTCCCTCCTTACTGAGGGTTAGTTTACGCAAATTGTTCGCGACTCTACCCCAAGGTCGATTGGCGATCGGATTGGATTTACCCGGTAAAGTTTCTTTGCCAATCGATGATTCGGACCAACTAATTGTTGCCTGCGAACGGCCTCCGCGTGATCCAATCATGTTGGCCGATAACGGTTCAGGTGATGCCACGATAAGCTGAACACGTCTCTCAACGAGCTTCGACGGGAAAACCTGCGATAAGCTTCGGCGAGGACGGAGCTGTATTTGTAGTTCATAAACACCAGGTTGTGCTGGAGCGATAAGCTGCCCCAGACTAACGGCACCCGAAGAACCGAGCTCGTCTAAAGTAACCGGTAGGGAACCGCGATCCTTTGGTGTTGAATCACCAACCTCAACTAGCTCCCATTCGAGCGAAAGTGTTTGATTTTTGATTTTCGTCAGGTTCGGTGTGACTTGAATCGGAAGCGATTCCCCCGGCCTAAACACCCAACTCGCTCGCGTGCTGCTAACACGAAGCGAGTCCCCAGGCAACCTATCAATAAACACTTTTGTTTTCGGACCAAGAGGCAACTCTTGAGGGCCCGTTACCAATTGCTCGAGGGTGAATTCGGCTTCAATCAGAGTCGTAGGATCCGACAGCGGAACCTCACGCGACAACTCTGGCTTGAATCGGACGGTCAGCTTGGAGTCAAGTTTACCCTTAAGTGTACAGTCGCATCCGCCAAACCGGGATTGCGGGTCAACTACTTGGATTCGGTTTGGTTGCTGGGTTTTACGAATCGTTCCTGTTTGGTCCAGGCTGAGTTCGCGAGTGACGTTGAGCAGACCATCTTCGTGCAGGATCTCCCCCTCGAAGGAGTTGGGCTCATTTCCTCCCCAAACGATGCGAACCCCCAATTCCACCAGGCGGTTGTTCCGGTCGTCTCCATAGATTGGATTGGCGCACGCGACGATGGCGATCGCCCAAGCAATCATCGTTGTGCAACAAAACATTGGGATTCGAAGCTGAAACCACATACCTCAAGTACCTAGGGACAGGGCCACCGAGAGAGTACTATCTTTGGTACTCTGGCGACTACGCCAATCTAAGTGCGGTTTTCAAGCTTTGCGTGAATGGAGAGAAAGATTGCTATCATTGACGTGCAATGCAAGAGACAGCCTTCGTGTAATCGAAGAGAGCCAATAACACATACCGATCAACACGCCCTTCGTTCCTCAGCGCGTACCACAAGTATTGCAAGACGGAACGGAAGTCCGTCGTAACTAAGCGGATAGGTTTCTATCCGCCGTTAGCTAAATTCACCTAGGAGTGGCTTACAGCGAATCCAGCCGGGATTCGAGTTTCGACCGGGGAGGAACCCCCTGCATGCGATCAACGATCTCGCCATTTTGGAACAACAACAAAGTCGGAATGGCACTGATACCATATTGTTGAGCCAATCCGGACTGCTCGTCGACGTTCACCTTGCCAATCTTGACCTTGCCATCGTACTTGACTGCCAATTCGTCAATGAGGGGCGCGATCTGCCGACATGGCCCGCACCAGGTAGCCCAAAAATCAACGAGTACTGGTACAGATGACTTGAGAACATCGGTCTCGAATGCATCTTCTGTGAATTCCGCTGCGTGTCCCATTTCTTAGAACCTTTCGTGTTTCCTAACGGAGCTGTCGCCCAAAACAATGCCATTTCCTCCTAGTTGAAGGACGCAATACTGTAGAGCACAACCCGTGCCAAGCCAAGGGTCTAGAACCTTTCCTGCCAGGAAAGATTAGAAGCTACGCTTATTCATTCTCCCTTGAGGGAGAGTCGAACGCAGTTCGGAGAGGGTGAAAGGCACGGAATCGCATAAAGGCTGAGATTAATTGACGATTTTAAAAGCACCCTCCCCTCGTTTTCGTCCCTTAACTCGACCCTCCCGAATGCTTCGGGAGGGTGAAGGAGGCTGCGTTGCCAGGCAGGACGAACATACCCCGGAAGATTTTTACCTAACGATCTCCCTATCGACCGGACACCTTGAGGAAAACACTTCCTGAGTGACTGTTGAATTCCGGAGCGTACATCGACTGGATAGTCGCCATCCCCGAAGGATACTCTCCCGCGTGTTGCACCCGCACGGAGTACTCGAATACGTAATTCCCCTTAGGTAAATAATCGATGAAGAAATGGCTGGCGGTATCTCGAGTGCTCTCGTAATAACCAAACCCGTCCCGATATCGATAACCGCTCAAAACATTGACCGGCTCCGTTCCGCTACCGCGATGATCCTTGAGGTGGACAAACTCCATATCCCGGTCGGTTCGTAGCACCAAGCGAGTCACCAGTTCATCCCCGATTTGCACAGGACCGTCGATCGCCTCCAATACCTCACCAGACTTGGTTTGCACCTTGCGGTAGATCTCTTTCTCTAGCTTCAGCGGAGTTCCATCGTGGGGAGTTATCTTGCTAATATCCTCGAGATACTGCCAGTGAACACTACCCCAACTAACCCCTTCGTCGCTCTTAACCACCTTGATCTTACCAAACTCAGGCTTGATCTCCGTTCGCAAGAATCGTTGTTCATAGAATCCAGTGCCAACCTCAACCTTCTCTGGCTTAATGGCCGAGCCCGCTAACTGAACCTCTACCAGCGAATCGGATGCCAACAAATTGTTGCCCCGAAGCAGCAAGGCGTAAACCGCGTCAGCTGTCGATTTGGTGGTCTTCCAGGCTTGCGTCTGCTTTTGCTTGAGCAACCATACTTTGCATTCCTCGACCAACTTCTTATCCTTAGCAACCTCATCGAACATCTCGATCAAAATCGCTTGTGTCTCAACGGGAGCATGGTACCACCACCAAGCGGTTTGGCTCGCTTCCCAATACATTCCGAGCTCTTCATCCGTTTTGGAGAACTCGACGATACTCTTCACGATTTTTCCAGGAACCATCTCGTCGCCGAATCGGTTCAATCCGATCGCCAATTGAGCTTGGTTCTGTCGGGGCTGGCTTAACCAGTACTTACTTGCTTGACGCTTCCAGTACTCTACTGCAACTCGATGCTGCTCTGGAATCGGGGCATCCTCGAGGAAAAAGCTCCTACCATAGAGATACAGACATATTGGCGATGACAGGTGTTCTGCTTCGGGATCTTTGCTGTTCGCAAGAATCCAGCGGTACTTCTCTTCGATCCAAGCATCGAGCCGAGCGATGGTCCTGAGAGCAGGCGAGGTATCAACATCCACCCCTAGATGACGCATGCGGCCGTAACCGGTCATAATGTACAATGTCAAATACTCATTATCAGGTCCACCTGGAAACCATGGAAACATCCCGTTTTCACGTTGCATTTCCAATAGTCGCTCTTGAGCCCGTGCGATCTCGCTATTGAGTCTGCCATCATCGAATAGTATCCCGACATCTCGTCTGGCTTGCGATTCCTTCTTCGCAGCTCGCAGCCACGGGGTCTCTTCAATCATAACGCTCTTGAGATCCTGGTTCTTCTCCAGTGGAGAATCCAACGCCTCGGGTTGTATGTTCTTCCAAGCATCGAATATTCGGCGAATTTTGGGGTCACTGTTGGCGATATGCCGAGCTAGTATGTTCGAATACATCCGATTAAAAGTTTGCTCGCTGCATTCGTGTTGATACTCCATCAAATACGGTAGTGCCAACACTGCGTACCACGCGGGCTGCGAAACCATCTGAACCGTCAGCGATTCATGCTTGAGCGTGTCCGATTGTGCAGAAACGAGGAGCTTGCTGAACTCGAACTCTTTCGTTTGCTTGCCTCGAATCGGCAACGGCAAGGACTCTGTCACCAAGATTCGCTTGGATAGAACCGGCAATATACCTTCTTCGCCATCACTGGTTTTCTCAGTGCCGCCGATTGCTTTGTACAGCACCGGCATAGAACCATCCGGCACTTGCAACCTCCATGCATACGATTTCGATTCGCCTGCTCCTAACTCGAACGCTTTTTCACGATCGACGTTGGCAAATGCCTCGTCGACCGAACGTGTTCCACTCACATCGAATAGTTTCAACGCCACCATACCGATCTGCGGTTGGCTGGAGGAGTTGCTCACCTTGACCGTAAACTCAATGACATCCCCCTCTCGCAGAAAGCGAGGAGGGTTGGGTTGAACCATGATATCCTTGGATGTGATCGTTCGATTCTCCAGGAATCCAGCTCGCAGTTCCGTATCGTGAGCAAACGCCATGAATCGCCAAGTCGTCAGAGCTTCAGGCATGGTAAATTCGATCTCAAATGCTCCGTCCTCTTTGGCGGTGACATGAGGAAAGAAGAATGCCAGTTCTTGCAGATTCTTTCTGGGTGCTACCTTACCTAAGTTCAAGTTGCTCGCTGAACCTCCCTCGGAGGCACCGCCGACCAATGCATCCGGTGCAGCAGCCGAAAGTTCTGCTGTTTCCATTCCCTGCTGAGCAGACTTCATCATCATGGGGGCTGCCGGCATACCACCCATAGCGCCTGGTGCTGCGTCGAACATGGCTTCTGCCATCATTGCATCTGCTGGCGCACCATAACCTCCGCGTCCGCCGAACGCACGCCCCCCGCGAGCCATCATCATTCCACCTGAGAATAACAATATATCTGGATCAAACGATCGGTATCCTCCTGGAACAGGCAGATATTGCTGCGTGAACTGTCCATCGACAAAGTTCAGTGGCTCGCCAAAGTTCGAAAAAGACCAATTCCCCCATCGATAGTTATTGCGAAACACACCAAATCCGTTTCGCCAATAGTGAGGCATATAAGCATCGAGCGAAGCATCATACATTCCTGCTACCAACTCACTCACCACCTTGGATGCCTGCGGTCCTTCGACAATCAATTTCACTTTGTCTTTGGCTCCCGGCTCTAGCTTCGAAGTAAAGTATTCGGTTCGGATTTTAAGTTCTTTGTTGGTCCACGGAACATCGATATTGCGTTGTTCGATGTAACTGTTGTTTTCTCGGACGAATAGAACTCGCAGAGTCAATCCGCCTCGCATCTCCTCAGTAATCTTTTGTTCAATATTGGTTTGCGTGGAGTTAGGCTTGGTCCAGTAACTCTGTAACACGCGACTTCCTAGCGACAACTCGACGTAGGCCTGTCCCTTGTCGTAGCCCGTTCCCCAAAGAGCGGTAAAGGACTCGCCTGGTTCCACGCTCCACTTCGGTGCAACAACTAGACTCGGTACCTTGATACCTAGTTCCGACTTGCTTGGGTCGACGACTTTAAAATTCAGCATCGAGGTGACGGGTTTACCGAATCGATCTTGGGTCTCGACGACGGCCCGATAGACTCCTTGGCCGAGTTTCCACTCCTGCTCGCTACTGCCGGCATCATTCGTTTCAAGGCCACGCTCCTCTACCAAATCGGCGGTCTCCCACGTTGCGATATTGCTCGGGTCAGCAGGAGCAGCGGGAGGGTTGATCACATTGCCCCGCATCGCGCGACCCCGTCGAACAGCGGGTCTCACGGCACCTAGTAGGTCGGGTCGGATGACACTCTCAGGCTGCTTGAGTGTAAAGAGCTTTATCTTGCCTGAGGCAGCAACTCCATCACCGTTAAGGGAAGTCGTGCTAAGAGCAATCTTTGTTGCTGAACTCGCGACATTCCAATCGGAGGTGGTCATGTTGGCTTGCAGAGCAACATACCCGACTGTGACGGACGAGGAACTCGAGCGAGTCTCGCCGGTAGTGTCTGTTACATCGGCTGTGATGCTATAGTGAAACTGCGGGCTATCACTTTCGTTTACCGATCGGTCTGGTTTCGCCAGGAATGTGATCTTGAACGTCCCGTCTGGTTCACTTTGCAATACGCCGTGCGCGATTTCTTGCGCCGAACCGGATTGAGGAGGCATGCGCCACGGAAAGCAGTAGCTGAACCAAATCGGCCAGCGAACGGATCGATTCACTCGGTATGTTACCTTGGCTCCCTGGATCGGCATGCCGGTATAGCTGAGAGCTTTGCCAATGACGACCACCTCATCGTTCAGCTTGGGAGATTCTTTGGGGGAACCTAGAGTCACCTCGAATTTCGGTCGTTTGTACTCTTCGACTTGGACTCCAGCCGTTTGGATGCCGTTGACGAGTAGAGTCATATGACCTGTGCCACGGTCTCTAGGTGTATCAAAGGTACCGCTGAAACTACCGAAGGCATTGGAGGTGAGCTCCTTGGTTTCAATCACTTGGCCATTGATGTCTCGCAATTCGACACTCACGCCAATATTGGAAACGGTGTTGTATTTGTTGTTAGCTTGGTCGACCGACAGAACGATTCCTTTGAAGTGAACGGTTTGTCCAGGGCGATAGAGGGCTCGATCCGTGAACATGGTGTACTGAACGTTGGGCCTCTGGGGCGGCTGAGATTGGCCTGTGTAGGCAAAATCTCGTGCGGCCAGCATGTGTCCTTTGTGTTCTGCGAGAATCATGACCGCTTGATTGACCATCGAGAACGAGAACCGGCCATCGGCTTTTGTCTTCGCCGAGGTTTCTTTCGTGGTGTTGTT
Organism: Brakhagea baltica; assembly: GCF_052161605.1. Classification (NCBI taxonomy): domain Bacteria; kingdom Pseudomonadati; phylum Planctomycetota; class Planctomycetia; order Pirellulales; family Pirellulaceae; genus Brakhagea; species Brakhagea baltica. The sequence continues at coordinate 5,537,754 of NZ_CP197409.1, forward strand.
TCTGTGATCGATCGTAAACGCACGGATGGTTGCGTCAGCGATCGGTGTCCCCGTTTTGCTATCGAGCAAAAATCCATCAACGGTTCCATTGTTCGTGTTTTGGTCGACCACGAGGGAAAGGTGTGAGACCCAAACGGTGGCTAACGAAACGACATTGTTCGTATTGCTGAAGCTGGCGTTGGAGCTGGTTAGCAAGTAATAGAAGCCAGGCTTGAGAGAATGAGGAATCGAAACATCCTGAGTTGAGTCCTGATAGTCTTCTGTTGGTGCTAAGTCCGCGTTCCATTCGAAGTCGGGTTTCGTATTTTTAACCGAATTCCACTCATCGCCGTTGAGATAGTTGGGTGCCGATCGATACTGTTTGAATCTTGCTAGCCAATCCGCTTTGTGAAGTCGGAAGTAGGCCTTGTTCACATTTCGGTATGCAACACGTACGGTGGACTTATCACTATCCCAGACTCGTTCGGTCACAGCAGAAAGACTTTTGCTTTCGATCTCCGCAATGAGATTTTTACAGCTTATACCTCCAACACTCTTGGGAAAAGTGTTAAAGCCTTGTTGAGCTACTTCGCGAGCTGCTACACGGTCCCCGCGTTCCATGAGAAGCAAGGCCCATCGATGGCGAGCGGTTGCCGAAAGTTCATGCTTGGCATTGGTTTCTGCAAACGATTTCAGAGCAGCTAGATAGCGTTCATTCTTTTCTTCGCCAACAGCATTGGCATGGCAGAATTGCAAACGGCCCAGCTCGGCATCGAGGTAGGCGCTTTGATCGCTATCGTCGCTGTGCAATCGCAGGAGCTTTTGGTAGAGCTTTACCGCTTTCATTTTGACCGAGTTTGCGTCGGTTGTGATCGGCTCCCAAGCAAGAAAGTCGGCTGTGGTGCCTAAAGCAGGACTGGATGCTTCGATTTCAAACGCATCTTCCGCCTTCGCTCCTGCTTGTTCCCCTGCCGAATAGAAATTGATGGCCTCGAAAGCCACAAAATCGAAGAGAGTCGGGCGGTAGGAATCAGGTAGCGTTCCGGCTTTCAGCAGCGGCTCGAAGCTAGCGACTGGCATGGAGCGGAGATAGTCTTCTGCTTCGAGTGCTTTTTCATAGTGGAATGCAATCTGATCGAAGAGCCGTTTCAGATCCCAAGTCGTAAAGTCATCACCCGTTGGTACAGCAGTCGTGGTGCGCTGCCCGAATCGCCAACGATTGTTCTCGAAGTAGTTCCAAAAGAATCGAGCTTGAATCGCGTGAAGGATAGGCTGAGCCTCGGCGGGTGCGATTGCCAGATCAGCGGCCAGTTTCTTGATGCTAGCTTCTGGGTTGTTTCCTTCGAGGCTTGATTCGAGGCTGGCCCGCATGGCAATCGCCTTGATCGCTTCGCCGAATTTCTTCTCGGCCAAGGCGGAATCTGCGATTGTAGTCAGGATTTCGATCGCGGTTTTGGGGAGTCCTTCGTTGCGAGCTTGTTCGACTTTTTTCCAACTGTCGTTGCGATTTTCTTGCTGGTAAGCCATCATCGTTCCCAAAAGGAGAGTAAAAAACGAAAAGGCAGCAAGCCACTCTTTGGCCTGAAGGACCTTGGCTAACATGAGGAAAGCTCCGCAGTAGGGGTGGTCGTGGGTTTGGTTTTTGCACCTAAAACACCAACGTACCAGAGATTGGAAAAGGAATCGAGCAGGCCCGGCTCGTTTGAGCAGGCCGGTCTTTTGAATTCGAAGTGCCCGTCAACTTCGAAGCGACTAGTCAATTGGACGAAACGGGCTCTAGTTCGGTTCCAGGAAATTTCCACGACGCACCGCGCCCCGAGACATCATTCTGCCCTGCATCATTCTGCCTACTAGGTTCTCATTTGCAGGTCCACCATAATCCCTCCATACATCACGGTGTTGTAACTTAGAATAATACTTCCTGATTGGGAACTCGTATAGCAAACCATACTCCGGCCGCACAAAATGGCTGCCTTGCGAATTTCCATGCCGCCACGAATGGTTTCTTTTGTGCGATGAGTTCTGCTATTGTGTCAAAATGCATTAAGGTTAGTAGCAAAAATGAATTCAACACGGTTACACGCGTTGAACTAAATGGCTTTGCTCTCTTCTATACCACCATCGTATCCAAGCTCTTCTGTCCGATGATCGCTTCGGTGCAGTAGCCTGCTCCTCGCCTTCTGCTTGCGTGCTCGGAAGTTTGGATGACTGCGTCGCTTTCTTGCTTGCAAGCAGACAAAGCCTTTTCTTTTTTTCTTCTCTCATTCATCCCACTACCGACCACGCTACGCCTTACCCCAACCGCAAACTCACCCAGTATCCCTTCCGGTTGTAACGATTACCGAACACAAATACTTTTCAACCCGTAACGAAGATTCCGATTAAATCACTTGCGCTATCTGTAACGCTAATCATCCTGATTTGTAGAGCCAGCTCTTTCGTTCTAGCTGGCCATTTTCACTTTCTGTTTCAGGATTAGGAACCGAGTTATGACTCCCTATCACAAACTTGTCACGGCCTTCACCAAACGCATGGCCGAACTGTATCTGTTCTATTGGGCAGCTACGCAATCTCTCACCCCGAACCATCGATGCCTACACCTATCACGTCGATCGATTCGCCCTACGGTTCGGAAAACACCCCGAAGAATTAGGAGGACCTGACGAAATCCGAGAGTTCCAACTCTGGATGATCAATGAGTTGAAATCCTCTTGGAGCCAATTCAATCAAGCCGTCTGTGCCCTACGATTCTTCTACACCGTCACTGCGAAGCGAGATTGGCTCGATAAGACCCGGGAGCTTGTCGCTCCCCGGAGTCACCTACTTCCAAGTCATCTTTACGCTTCCCGAGGAATTGTCTGCGTTAGCACTTGGTAACCGCAAGGAGATGTACGATCTCTTGTTCCAAGTCGCTTGGCGATGCCTGAGTCGCAAGATCGAGAAGGAGCTAGGGATCCGGAGTGCCGGGCAAGCCGTCTTGCACACGTGGAATCAAAGACTGGGGCATCATCCGCACGTGCACTTGGCTGTTCCCGGCAACGGCCCCAGTTTAGACGGCACGCGACTTAGCTGAACGGAACTGGAATGTCTTTATAGAACGTCCTCCGAAACCGGACATGCCAGCCGAGCGGATGTTCAAGTACTTGGCTCGCTATATGACTGGAGGCCCCATCTCAGATCGCAGGATCTTGGGAGAAAAGGATGGTCGCATCTGGTTCTTGGCCCGTAGTCTTAGGAAAGGCGAAGGCCAAATCGCAACATCGCTGGAGAGCGTCGAGTTCGTCAGGAGTTGGTGCATGCATGTTCTTCCCAAGGAGTATACCGAGGTCAGGAGCTATGGAGCATGGAGTTGCTCGAAACGGACCAAGTACCGGCAAGACTGCGAGCGATTGCATCCTGCGACCGTCGAGGAGTCGGAATCGACAAGAGAAAAGACGGAATTGGAAAAACCAAAAACCAAGACCGCCCCGAATTGCCCGCACTGCGGGCAGTGCATGGAGGTGCTTCGGTGCGATGATCGCCCGAGTTGGAGAGAAGTCATTTTAAAGAACGATCACCCTGGTTGGTATCAGCCAACGGATGTCGAGTGCGAGTTCCCCCCTGAACCGAAACCGTCTTGGGAGCATGCTTACGGGCCATATATTAGGCCTAAGAGTGACGAGCCTGACCTCTTTGACGAGATCATTGCCATGCGAGAGAGCTTAGCGGAGTCGAACACGGCCTGACAGGCTCAAAGCCTAGCAGACACAAACAACAAGACTATTACGCAGCCATTTAACGAGCAAACCGCTCGAGCACGTCCCCACTTTAGAAACACGCACAAAACCAGCAGTACCAAGACCCATCGCATGGCCCGCCCTCTCAATGCAAGCGGGTTTAGCGAGCGATAGAGCAGTTCACGTAGGAGTCTAAACAGAGCTCGGGGAGGAGCGAAAAAGAGAAGAATCCGCAGTTAGGTTGCAAACCGAGTCCGGTCAAGCGATAATCTCTCGGGATGCGGAGCAAAGCCACACAGTTCAACGCACAATCTATCCCACCGCTCTGCTACGCTCCGGTAGGGATAGATTGCAATTCGTTATCCAACGGAATTACAATGATGCATGACACAACTCTGAATCCATCTACCGCACCAATTATTTTTAAGTCCGGCGTACAATCGAGGCTACCAAATTCGCAGCTCTTTCGACTGGGACTGTCGACGCTCTCCACATCACTCTTCGTGATCGTTTTACTCCAATCATTTGTATGGCAAGGGCATTTCCGGCTTTATTCGCTCCATGACAAAGCGCACTTGATTGCACTGATCGTATCGGCTGGCCTCGCGATTGCCGCCTGCCTTTCCCATTTCATCACCCGTAAATTTTCGTTCCGATATTCGGCAAACATTCTAACTGCTCTACTCGGTATTACCGCAATTGGCGTTTTAACATTTTGGTCGTGGCCGATTATGATTCCTCCCTCGATGTTTATCGACCTATCCAAAGTATTTGCCATTTACACCGCTATAGGTCTGATTCCAGCACTCGTCGTGTCATCGCCGCGGATGCTCACCCGAGCGGGATGGGCAGCGATTGCATCTTTGACTGCTGTTGCAATACTTGCCCTATTCGCCAGTACGCAATGACTACACAATTGCGGACAACATAGATAGGCTTAGCTGTTGCGTCCGATAGTTGGGGGAGGGCGTAGGTCGAGCCTGATTGTTTTTATTCGCTTCTTTGCGGGGACGTTGAATAGAGTTTGGCTATCCCCAGATCGTCCACAGAATAAACGTACCGACCAGAAGACGATAGATCGCAAACGGTATAAATCCCCGAGTCCGTACCCATGCAATGAACCAAGCGATAACAGCATAGGCGACTATAAAGCTCACCACGAAACCTACGGCTAGGTTGATCCATTCGGCGGAGGTTGGCATTGAGTGTTTCAACATGAATTGCAACAGCTTGAATGCCGCAGCGGCCAGCATCACAGGTATGGCGAGGAAGAAGCTGAATTCCAGTGCAGCGGTTCGGGACAGGCCAAAGAGTTGTCCACCGACGATGGTCGACATAGAGCGGCTGGTACCAGGGAACGCGGCCGCGAGAATTTGAAATAGTCCTATCGCGATCGCTTGTTTCGGAGAAATTTCCTCGATGCTGTGTGTCGTCGGATTCTTGCCAAACCAATAGTCGACCACGATCATCACTATGGCTCCCACGATCAGGGCGATTGCGATGACGAGCTGACTCTCCATGTTGTCACCGATCAGTTTGTCGATGAGCAAGCATGGAACGGCGGTCACAACAAAACTGAGCATGACGAGTGACAACGGATGAGTGAGCCAGTGCGTTTTGGTGGCGGCTGATTTGCTCCCTTTTTCGCCCGAGGATGAGGCCGACTCGGATGGAGAATCTACTGCTTCGGGGGCGATGCGTGCACTGCCTTTGGAGTGTTTCCATGCAACCCAGAACGACTCGACAAAGCCAAGCAATCGCGAGCGAAAAAAGACCACAACCGACAGGATCGCTCCCAACTGGATAAAGACGGTGTACATTTTCCAAAACGGGGATTCTCGGTCTGTCCCGAGTAGCTCTTGGGTCAGCAAAATATGGGCTGTGGAGCTAACCGGCAGGAATTCGGTTAGGCCCTCAACGATGCCTTGAATGATGGAGGAGAGCAGGTCGTTCATTGGAGAAACTTCGAGCTTGAGTAATACTGTCGTCAGCCAGTGTGAAGTCCAAGACCGCCAGAAGGCGACCTTATTGGCCGAGTTTACTCAAATTAACGAGCCTCAGCCGAAACTTTTTGGTCTGTAGCGATTATGAGGATGGGAATACACTGCTGCCTATGAAGCTTAGATTGCGATTATGGGGTAAGAAAAAAGGTGGCCGGATGACTGGCTGGTGGATCATTGGGTCCCTCGGCGAGGCATTTTTTTTTGCGGCCTGTTTCATCGTTGGGGTTCTGGGGCTCTCCACCTTTGTCAATTGGTTTGAAGTTGGGGGAGGTTTTTGGCTCCTGGTTGGGGTTTCGACAACCTTGATCATCCTCGGTGCAGTGGGGTTTTGGTACGGCGTCATCAAAGTTGCGATGAGTGACGAGCACCGAGAAGCCATCTCGCAGAGCGGTTTGTTACCTAAACCCAAGGGGCGTGCGAAGAAGATTCCGCCTCCGATGATTCCATCGCTCGAATCGTTTACGGACAGCCCGGGCGCCAAACTGGCGTATCGCCTACCTGGTTTTGCGAGGGAACGTTTTTCACTGATCGCACTTGGGCTGCTGGCCATGGCTTGGAATGCAATGCTAGCAGTGTTTCTGGTCGTAGCTGTGCGCAGGATGGCGGATGGTCAATTCCCGTTCGTTCTGCTGGTGTTGATCGGTTTAGGTGTCTTTATCGGATTTCGAGTTTCGAAGCTTTTCGTGAAGTCCTATGTCCAAGCGATTGGGATCGGGTCGACGACGGTTGAGATTGAGGAGTTGCCGCTGGTTCCTGGTCGGACTTATCGGATTGTTTTGGTTCAATATGGCAAGTTGGTGTTGAAGAAACTGACTTTGAGACTGGTATGTGAGGAGGAAAGCACCTATCATTTTGGGACAGACGTTCGCACAGAGAGAGCGATTGTCCAGGAGCAGCCTGTACTCAATCAAGGTAGAACCAGGATTGATTGGGGCCGGCCGTTAGAGCTCGAGGGGGAAGTGCACATCCCGGTAGATGCGATGCATTCCTTTCAGAGTCTTCATAACGCAATACATTGGAAGTTTATTGTCGAAGGAGAAGCGAATCGATGGCCATCGTACTGCCGAGATTTCCCCGTGGTGGTGTACCCACGCGAAGCGAAGTCGCTAGCCGAGGCAAAGTCATGATTCGATTGCTCGGACTGCAGCCTGCTTACATGCCCAACGACGTGCTCGAGTTCGAGTACACGATCGAGAACATCGACGAATCGAATATATCTGCCGTAGAGGTTTCGGTATTGTGGTTAACGGAGGGCAAGGGAACCGAGGATATGGGAGTTCACTTCTTCCAGCGACTGGCTGGCAATTCGCTGGGCTCGATTGATTGGTCTATCCCCCAGACGCTGAAGGTCCCGTTGCCAGAGTCTCCGTTATCCTATGAGGGACGGATCGTCAAAATTTCCTGGTGCGTTCGAGCTCGGTTCTATATGAGTGACGGAACGGAGTATTTGGGCCAAGAGCCCTTTTATCTGGGGGCGATCACCAGGGCGATTTAGCGGGAATGTAGCCAAGGGATCTGGAGTTGGCGGTCTGAAACTGCCGACTTGAACTTGACACAAAGGAGCTAGATTGGAAAATCTGGCTCCTCTGGACGGTTAGCTCAGTTGGTTAGAGCACCACGTTGACATCGTGGGGGTCGTTGGTTCGAGTCCAATATCGTCCACTAGTAAAAACCTGGGGTTTACACTAGGTTTCTTTAATTCCTGAGGGGTGTCTTCCCTCATAGGCTCGCGGTTCCACACCATTGGGCGTTTTTCGTACAATGATTGGTGGCTCAGGCGAATAGGTCGAATGAGTCTTATAGGATCTATATGTCCCATGAGTCCTATGTGTCCTATTCTCTTTAGGATTTCAACCATGAGCGGTTTTATTCCAGCCCACGGTGGGTACGAGGAACTACTGTCCTTTCGCAAGTCCCGCATCGTATACGACGGTACTGTCCGCTTCTGTGAGCGATTCCTCGACCGACGCGACCGGACCGTGGACCAGATGGTGCAGGCCGCCCGATCCGGCAAACAGAATATCCTCGAAGGCTGCATGGCCAGCGCTACGTCCAAAGAAACGGAAATCAAACTCGTCAATGTAGCCCGCGCGAGTCTAGAAGAGCTGCTGGAGGACTACCGGGACTTTCTACGCACTCGCGGCCACGCGCTTTGGGAAAAGGATTCCCGCGAAGCGACTTTTGTTCGAAAGTTGGGTGCTAAGAGTAATGTGTCCTATGAGTCATATAGGACCTATATTGAAACCCGGCCAGCCGAGACAGTGGCCAACATCCTAGTCTGCATCATCCATCAAACCAACTACCTTCTAGACCAACAAATCCGAGCTCTGGAAAAGGCATTCCTCGCCGAAGGCGGCCTCCGCGAGCGGATGACCCGTGCTCGCCTAGAGGCCAGAAGCAAACAGCAGCGGGGAGACTCATGAGCCAGCCTGCAAGATAAACTCTACCGAGCCGTTGGGTTACGAGCCCAGAGGGAGATCTACTGCGCTAGTTGCACTCAACCAAGACGGTTTTACCGCAGATAATCGAGTAGCCATTTGGTATAGGCCTCGGAGGCAGATACCTCGAACCATAAGATTTCGGGAGTCTCATAGGGGTGTTGCTTTTTGAGCGAGCCTAGCAAGGACTCCAGCTTGCTACGACACGTCTTGACCGTGAGACGAAACTCAGTCGACTCTTCGATGGTTCCTTGCCAGCTGTAGGTGCTACAAATGGGACCATCGATCTGGACACATGCAGCCAGCCGCTCCTCGACCAGCGCGCGTGCCACTCGATCAGCCGACTCTCGCGTATCCAACGTGGTGAACAACTGAATGATCGAGTACTCCGCAGTCTCCGGCGATCCTTCCAATTTCCCATGCCCCCAGTGTTGTAGTTACGCCATTCCCCGTTCGACCAGATCTCGTTCGTGCGACTCCTCGTCGAGTATCTCACTATGAAGCTTGCGAAAGTCGTCGCTGATATCTGCAATCTCATCACGCTGAGGGTCGAAATTCTGTACATGATGGATGATATTGTCGAGCTGGTCGATCAGACGGCATTGCCAGCACTCAATATCTCGCAACTCAGAATACATGCCCGGTCTCCGGCATGCGACGTTCTCCAAATACCCTTCGCCTGCAACACGCGTAAAGTGCTGATCGAGCACCCAACGGAAGCTGACCAAGTGCTCCATGAGTTTAGTCCAGGGAACACGCTGATGCGGATGTTCGCACCAACTCCGGAAATCCGCTTCCAATTCCACAAGGCCCTCCTCAATACCGGCCTGGCTGTGATTGAGACTCAGTTTCACATTCGCCCTATTGCTCGCTCTTTCCTTCATGACCAACCCCTCAACAATGATTTTGGACAATGACCCGGAGACGAAGATACGAACCAAACATGCGGCTCGCAGTACTTGACCTGTTGCAACTCATCGAAGAATCCCTAAATTTTCGCAGACAGGTCCCTCGGGCGTCAAGGAAATCCGATGCATAAATCGAAATTTCCCCCTGAAACCCTGTTCGTCGATCTCCACTCGAACAAAGCAGCAAATTTGATACCATATGGGGAGTCGTCAGTCGATGTTGTTAACTCCACCCGATTCCGCCTCGATTTGGATCTTGGATGTCAAAGGTTATTGATTGGAAATCTGCAAGCGATCCCAGGGACGTTGTTCACCTAGCAGTCCAAGCGATTGCGGAAGGGCACGTTGTCGCAGTTCCCTCCGATTGCTCTTATTTGTTGGTCGCTTCCGGGCTTCAGAAGGACAGTGTGGCACAGTTGTCACAACTAGCTCAAACAGGAAGGTCACAATCACCGTCGCTGGTTCTCCGGTCCCCATCGGAGTTACAGGATTATTTTCCGAGCGCATCGCCCGCCATTAGAAGGCTCGCTTCCAAGGTTTGGCCAGGACCAATTTCCTTCGACTTCGAAGCTGGCCAAGAACTGAGCTTGCTGAAGCAAATAGAGCCGGGCGTTCTCCGAGACATTCAGCTCGAGAACCAAAAGGTAAGGGTTTCTATGCCCGCTCATCCCTTGCTCGACCAGCTGTCGAGATTGCTGGCTGGCCCTCTGGTGAGTTTTCCTGTTCTCGATTCCAAGGGAGGCCTTGCTCGTAAGATCGAGATCGTAGATTCCAGCCTCTATACGCTAGCTGTGGATGACGGCAACTCGACGATCGCCACTGCCCCAACTGTGCTTGATTTCGAAGGGAGCAAGGGACGTGTGCTGCGAGAAGGGGCACTTCCTGCGGAGTATCTAAAAATGCTTTCGCGTTGGACCGTCCTTTTTGTCTGTACTGGCAATACCTGCCGCTCCCCGATGGCTCAAGCCATGATGAACCGCAAAATCGAGGAGAAATTTTCGAAACAGTTCGGAGCGCGTGATCTGCCGATCTATGCTATATCCGCTGGCGTCGCAGCCTATGGAGGAGATCCTGCTTCGCCGGGAGCCCAGCAAGCTATCAAGAAATACAGAGCCAGTCTCGACAAACATCAAAGCAACCAACTTACAATGGAGCTTGTTGACCAAGCCGACTTGATATTGACTATGGGAAGCCGGCACAAGCACGTGATCATGTCTCAATGGCCAGCAGCAGGCAACAAAGTTCAGATGATCTCGCCTGATGGGTCTGAGATTGCTGATCCCTTTGGTGGGCCTCTCGAAATATATGCACGCTGCGCCGAGCAATTGGATCAATGCACGGACTACTGGATCGATCGGCTGAATGTTTCTGATCTCATTGAATGGTCATAAGGAGAAGTTCGCATGAGAATTGCAATCGGAAGCGATCATCGCGGCTTCCAAATCAAAGGAAAGCTTGTCACGCTGCTAAACGCTGATGGTCACGAGGTGGAAGACTATGGTACGCATAGCGATCAGCCTGTGGATTATCCAGACTACGCGATTAGCGTCGCGAAGCGGGTGGCCGAAGGAGCTGTCGAGCGAGGAATTCTGATCTGCGGAACGGGGTTCGGAATGGCTATCGCAGCAAACAAATTTAAAGGGGTTCGAGCGGCGTCTTGCTGCGACGAAGTGATGGCAGAGATGTGCCGTCGCCACAACGACGTCAATGTGCTCTGTTTGCCTGGCGATCTAATTGGGGACCGACCTGTCGGAGATTTAGTCCGCGTATGGCTGGCGACTGAGTTCGAAGGTGGTCGTCACAGTCGTAGGATTGAAAAGATCTACGACATCGAAGGCACTGAAGCTCACTCGCAGTAGCTCTCACCCATCGAATCGGGGGTGAAGCACTGGGGACGATTGGGGGGCATATCCTGAGAAAATAAAAGAGGGGATCAACTGCACGCCCTTCGTTTCTCAGAGCGTGCCACACGGACCATCCCGCATGAATAAGTTAGGTGAATCACCAAGACCTCAATTTTTCCAGATACCAGAATCGATCAGTTGTTGAAGGACGGTTCCCTCCCAGTCGCGGTTCGCGGCAGGAGATGCCGGGCTGGGATGAAGGATTCTGGAAATGCGAAAAGTACTTTCATCCCCGGTAACTCGCCGCAAACATTGCTCTGCAAACGCCCCAACTCCTACCAGAGTATCTGGTTTTAAGGCAGCTAAAATGCGGCTGAGGTGTTCGTCGCAAACGAGGTTTAGCAGCGTGGCATCATCCCGTTTGAGCTTGTCGGGAGTAATATTACGACCTCCGTCATCCATAAAGACGAGCGGGCAGTAGTTGGTCACAAAATGGGTACGGAAAAACTCTTGGGGCGTGGCGAACCTACTCGCGAACATACCCCAAAGTCGGCGACCGGAGACCTCCGATTTCGTGCACGCGAACCCTTCTACGGGACGCTTAGGATGCTCGTTTGCGGGCTTCGCGATCTCCGTTTCAATTCCCAACCAGTCTTTGACGGCCGCAATTTCGCCGAAAGGAACTCCCGTTTGCGCCATGCCGTATGGTCCGGGGTTCATGCCAAGAAACAACACTTGGCAGGTCGATTTGGCATATTTTTTCACGTAGCTTTCGTGAGCGGACCAAGCGTAGTCCAACGGATTATATTTCCACGATACCGGTGATTGAAATGTCAGCTTATCGCACTCGTCGCGAAGCCACGAAGCCGCATCGAGGAGTTGTTGCACCAGCTTGCTCATGCAGTTACGTTTCGAATTAAGGCTTGAGGATTTTGCGACCAAGAGTTGGATTAAAGGGCGTCCATGGATCTTTGGTTCGATCTGATTCGATCATTCCCCGTGCAGAACTCAGCTTGGCATCCATCTCGTCGAGGTAATGAAATGCTAAGGCTTCCAGGGTCATCGGAACCTTTGGGCTGCCATGCTCTAAGCAACCGTGATGGCTTACGATGATGTGCTGCAGACGAAGTATTCTTGCGGCATCTAATTGTACTCCCTGCGAGGTGAGCTTGTCTCGATGTCGGTCTATCATCTGGACACCTTGAACCAAGTGTCCGAGCAATTGCCCTGCGTCGGTATACCCCAGTTCGCTACCAAACGACATCTCTTCCAATTTGCCAATGTCGTGTACAAGGGCACCTGCAATCATGAGGCTGCGATCTAAGTCGCCGTAGTGTGATGCTGAAAGATCGGCAAGCTTCATAAGGGAAACGATATGCTCGAGCAAGCCGCCGGGATAAGCATGATGCGCCTTGATACCAGCGGGGGCCATCTTCAGGCTCGATACAATCGTTGAGTCTTGAACGAGAGAATCGCACAGTTGCTTCAGAGTCTCGCATTCGATTCGGTTTACCAGGCTCATCAATTCTGACCAAAGGGCTTCTACATCAACGCGATTGGCCGCGTCAAATTCCTCTATGTCGACGCTATTGGATTCAACGCTCTGCATGTTGTTAACGATGAGTTGCAAAGCGCCGTTGTGTAATTGGGATGCGGCTTGAATTCGAGCAAAGCTTCCCTTGGGGAATTTTTCCACAATCCGCTCGTCGGCATTCCATCTCATTCCTGAGATCGTGCCTGTGCGATCCTGCAATTGGAGCAGAAGATAGTGATTACCCTGCCGGTTGGCCCTCAGTTGGCGATCCACGATTCGAAAGACTTCGTCGACGTGCTGTTGGGGCTGGATATCGCTAATAAACTGTCTCGGCATTATTTTTGGTCCTTTGGAGAAGCTAGCTGCTGGCGCTCGAGTAGCTGCGCAAGGCGCGAAGAAACACGAATCGACTTAAGAGTAACGCGAGAACTGTGGCCATCAACGCAAAAAACGCAAGGCCCCACTCCCAGTTTTGGGTCGGCACCAGAGGTTGGGCTAGGAGGCGAGCGGGCACATTCACAACCACCAAAACGGGAACGATAAAGGTGAAGAGATACCACAAAGGGATGCCCCAACTCCCTTGATAAATGTCGGCGGGATACCTGGAAAAGTTGGTTATGTAAAACCAAAAATCGTAGAGGCTCTGATTTCTACCTAACCAAATGCTGGTAGCTGCCAAGCAGATCATCAAACTATAGAGGATCGCGACCCCGCAACAAATGTAAAAAACGTATAGCCCTAGAACCAGAGGCTGAAACACCCACGGAGGCTCTGTCCGCGAGCTTAACTGAACCAAAGCATAAATTAAGATAACGATGCCAAATACAAAGTTGCTGAGAGCGGACCACTCTACCTTGCGAAAGGAAATCAGGAACTGCGTATCAACGGGTTTCAGCAATGCAAAATCCAATCCCCCCGTTCGGATGAGTTCGCTGAACTCCTGTGCGTTAGGCATCAAGAACGCTTGAATCAAAGAGTTGATGAGCCAGGTGGTAGCGAGGAAGACGAAAAACTCGTTTCGCCCCCAGCCTGTATTTAGGCCTATCGATTGGACGTGATGAAACACGATGAGGTAGAAACCTAGATTCATCAGCAACCACGACAAGCTAGAAACACAATCGAGGAGAAAGTTACTGCGAAAGGTCATATCGCGGATGAGGCTGTTCCTCGCGAACGCAAAGAAGATTCGCAAGTACTCGCTCCATCTACCTCGGTCGGAGATTTCGCGTTCTCGCATTCGTTCGTTCGTGCCTTTTCATCAAGGACCTAAGGCTCGCGTGCACGGCGAGCCCCATTCGATTCCATTGGTAACACAATAAAAAAAGGCTATGGGAATACCATAGCCTGTTATAGTTAATGCAGTTGACTACTCTGCGGCAGCAGTCGCGGCCTCTGGCGCTGCCGAGTCCCCAAAGGCTGGTTTGGTTGCCTTAGCTACAACCCGATCGTTCTTTCCAACGAACTCGAGGATCGCACGAGTACCGTTGTCGCCGAGTCGCGGCTTAGCTAGACGCATGATCCTTGTGTAACCACCGGGACGATCTGTGAACCGTGGAGCGATTCGGTCAAATAAAATTTTGACTGCATCACGATCTTTAACGATTGCATACACTCGTCGCCGAGCAGTAACGCCAGGGGAGCGGGCAGCAGCCCACTTTTGCCATTGTTCACTCGCTCGCCATTTCTTCCATTCTTCACTACCCTTTTCGGCGGTGGTGGCGAACTCAAGTGCCTTTTGTTCGGCAGCCAAGCCTTTCTTGGCGATCGTAACAACGCGCTCCACCATAGGACGCACTTCCTTGGCTTTTTCCAAAGTCGTGATGATTCGGCCAGCGACCTTTGGTGGGTTTGGGTCCAATTCGGTCACTTCTCGCTCGGTCAATATGATGGCAGTGATCAAATTGGAGAAGAGGGCTTTTCTGTGCGACGGAGCACGTCCCAGTACGCGGCCTTTTCTACGGTGTCTCATAACTGTCTATCCAGTATCAATAAATTGCTTTTTTGCTGTTCAGTAACCGACCAATTAAAAAGGTCGGACAAAAGTTATCGAATCGAGGAAGGAATCCTCATGCCTAGGTGCAAGCCCATCGAGGCCAAAGTCTCTCGAACTTCACTCAGAGTCGTCTCACCAAAATTGCGAACCTCGAGCAACTGATCCTCGGTTCGCTGAACCAAATCCCTAACTAATCGGATACCTTCGGACTCGAGGCAATTGTTAGCTCGAACCGACAACTTGAGGTCCATAACACGTTGGTTGAGTTTGGCTTCGAGTTGTGCCTCTGCACTGCCAGGTCCGCCACGAGCGGCAGCGTGAACTTGCCGTCCGAGCTCCGACGACTGCACGAATGGGTTGAGATGCTTTCGGAGGATCTTTGCTCCTTCGACGAGAGCCATCTCTGGATGTACTGAACCATCCGTCCAGATCTCAACTACCAATCGATCGTAATTGGTTTTTTGACCAACCCGAGTCTCTTCCACGGTGTAACGCACTCGAACCACAGGACTGTAGACAGCGTCGACAGGGATGATGCCGATCTCGTGATCGCCAGCGCTGTGTTCCGTACCAGGTACGTAGCCGCGACCGTTCTCAACCACCATTTCCATCATAAAAGATGTATCGGCGGTTAGAGTCGCTAGGACGTGTTCTTTGTTGATGATCTCGACATCAGAGTCGGTTTGAATATCGGCTCCCGTGATCAACCCAGCCTTGTCAGCCGCAACAGTAAGAACTCGCGTGTTGTCGCTGTGGTTTTTGACCACCAAGCTTTTCACGTTCAAGACGATCTCGGTAACGTCTTCCAAGACGCCTGGAATCGAGGAGAACTCATGCTGAGCACCGCGAATCTTGATCTGGGTGACCGCACTACCTTCCAAGCTTGAGAGCAAAACACGTCGCAAGCTATTGCCGATGGTCGCACCGAAACCTCTTTCGAAGGGCTCAGCTACAAACCGACCATAGGTTTGGCTGAGAGTTGAGCGATCGACGCTAACTTGGCTCGGTAGTTCTAATCCACGCCAACGAACATGCATTCCAGAGGTACTCCAATAAAAGAAACGGTGGAAATCTGATAACCGGTATTAAACGCGACGCTTTTTACGAGGACGGCATCCGTTGTGCGGAATCGGTGTAATGTCTTCTATCTGCTTAACAGAAATTCCGGCAGCTTGGATGGCGGTGATAGCGGATTCTCGTCCCGATCCCGGTCCGTTGACTCGAACTTCGATTTCCTTCATCCCATACTTCATCGCCTTTTCGGCAGCTTGTTGAGCGGCTAATTGGCCCGCGAAGGGAGTGCTCTTGCGAGATCCTTTGAAACCGCTCGTCCCGGCGCTCGCCCAACAAAGTGTGTCGCCTTTGGTATCAGTTATGGTCACGTGCGTGTTGTTAAAGGTCGCCTTGATGTGGGCGATCCCTGCCGTGACGTTTCGACGGACTTTTCGTCTCTTGTTTGCGTCCTTAGCGCCAGATTTCTGTTGTTGCTTGGCCACGGAATTTCCTTCGAATCACTTAAACATTATTCAGTACTATGGATCTAATCGGCGAGGTTGTAATCTCGCCCGGTTCAGTGCGATAACATTCCCACTGAACCTCTTCTGAGCGTCGTTTGATTTGCATTCCAGCTAGTTGCCTCACCCTTAGCCAGCTCGATTTCGTACAGAGCAGGTTCCTGGCGGGGTTGTCCACTGGCGGGGCCATCCAAAGGACTACTTCAAGTCCTTAACGCCCTTCTTACCGGCAACAGTCTTCCTCGGACCCTTTCGAGTGCGAGCGTTGGTTCGGGTCCGCTGACCTCGCACAGGCAAACCGGCTCGGTGCCGAAGCCCGCGATAGCAACGCACCTCTCGGAGCCGTCCGATGCTTTGAGAGACCTGCCGACGCAGAGGCCCCTCAACGGTGTAATCTCGTTCCAAAAGGCTAGCGAGACGGCTCAACTCGTCCTCGTCCAGCTCCTTGGCTTTCTTCGTCGGATCAATTTTTGTTGTCACGCAAACCTGACGAGCGACCGCAGGCCCCACTCCATACAAATACTGAAGGGAATAAAGGACCTGTTTGTCGTTTGGAAGGTCAACACCGAGAAGACGCGGCATTCTAGCCCACTCCTAAAGGTAGTGAAAATCACGAGTTACACTGGTTTCGACCGGCCCCTACGGAAGAGGAGCCGCTCAATTGCCGAAATTGGAAGCCCCAGAGTGTACTAAGGAGTGGTTCGATCTGGCAAGGCTTAATTCGCCAGATTGGCACGCATTTTTCAGTGAGACTCTGGTTGGCAAAGGAAAACTACTCCGTTTTTTCCGTTTGCTTCTCGCTTTTTGGCATCACGAAACGTCCATGATCGGCCGCTAGGTACGCCGTAATGTAGAAAAGACGTGCTGCCGAGACAAGTTTTTTGTAATTGATCTTTTCAGGCTTGTCGGTTGGTTGATGGTAGTCTGGATGGAAACCGCCGAATAAGAAGGCAACAGAAACTCCCTTTTTGTAATAGTTTGCCTGATCGCTTCGACCAAACACCCCTTCCTCGTCGAATTCGAAGACTAGGTTGATGTATTGGTTCGATTGTTCGATGATGTCGTGCAGTGCCAAATCTCCCTTTTTGCTACCAACTAAATGGAGCGTGTCCTCATTTTCTGAGGCTGGCTCGTTCGGCTTTTCCTCGTTTCGCCCTACCATGTCAATGTTTAGCATGCAAACCATGTCTTCAAAAGGAAGAAGCGGGTTGTCGCAATAATATGCCGATCCCACCAGCCCGACTTCCTCCGCCGCGAACCAGGTAAAGAGGATGCTGCGTTTCGGTTTTACGGGATTGGCGGCCATGGCTTTGGCAATGTTGAGGATCGCAGTCGATCCCGACCCGTTGTCATCCGCTCCTGGGTACATAAGTCCCCCCTGGTAGCCTAGGTGGTCGAGGTGGGCTCCGATCACAATGTACTCATGTCGCAAATCGGGATCCGAGCCGGGTAGCCAAGCGAGAACGTTGGGGACTGCAACCGGCTCATCACGAATTCTCAGGGTTATCGATAGATCGAAGTCGGTAGTGGTCGAACCGGTCTTGTCTTCAGCCGAAATGCTGAGCCAGTCTGCGGAAACCCCACCAGCCTCAGCGATGGCTTGCGCCGCCTGCTTGGTGATCGTGCCTGAGGTTCCCGTTGGATTGCTCCGGGGGCGGCGAAGTTGGGGAGAGGAGCTTGGTGTGCCATCGACCACCCGTAGAACGACAGCAGGTCGCTGCCTGGCCAACAAAAAACTGGCACGACCGGCATTCTGCTCATCGGCGATGCATATGACGACTTTGTCTCGCAGATTCTCCTCGACGCGAGGGGAGTTGCCAACGAGCTTCACTACCGCCAACTTGCCAGCAATCTCAGCTTGGTTCAGGAATCGATCCAATCCAAACTCTGTTCCCGGGATGCTTAACCCCTCACCACCCACAATTTGCGACTGATCAGGATCGATGGTTTGTCGGGTTACAGGGAGGAATTGGAAATATGTACCCGCTTCTCCTTTGGGCTCGAGCCCAAACTCGGCCACCTTGCCTGCCACCCAGTGAGCTGCCCTTACATAACCTAACTGTCCCGTGCCACGTCCTTCGAAAACGGGGCCCGCTAAAATGCCAAGCCATTCTCGTGACTGCTCTTCAGACATGGCTTGAAAACCAGTAGCTAGGTGCTCAGGTGGCTCGACAGCACCGTTGTACTGCGAGAACGAGACGGATGCAGTCGTTGCGACTGCGGCGAAGAGAGAGGATCGAATAGCTTTGCTAAGAAAAATCATGTGTTAAACCAAGAATACGAAGCATGAAGAAACAAAACACCTGTGTCGCATCTTAAGCTCTAGCGGACGAAAATTCGATCCTTTAAGAAAAATAATCGGCCAAACTCCCCAGCGGTTGTTAGTGCCAAAGCCAAGTTCCCCCCCCTTCGCGAGCCAACCTATGCTAGTTTTCCTCGAGCTACGCATCTATTTCTGCTATCATAAGTAAGAAGCCTGGGTACACCTCTCTTCTTCGCCTGGGATCTCGATTGGATTGTCTATTCGGAGTTCCGGTATGAAGATGCGTTTTCAGTCACACGCACGTTGGATTCTAGGTTGGCTTAGTTTGCTCGGACTAGTTGGCGTCGCTAGCTCGCATCCTGCCTTAGCGAAAGACTATTTTTTGGTCGTCGGCGGTGGCTACAGCCCCGAAAGCAATCAAGCATCGCTCGAGGCAAATTTCATCTTCTTCCAAGATATCTTGGTGCAATTGAACAAGGGTGATGAGCCACAGTTTTATTTCTTCTCTGATGGTGATGATCCAAGCGAAGACTTGCAAGTAACTGCACCCAAGCCCAATGCAGAGCACGAACTGTTCAAACTCATGCGAGGAATCCATCGTCAGGAAACCGATGAAGTTATCTATCGAAATCATCAGGTGCCACGGGTAGAAGGGGCCAATACGCCAGCAAATGTGAAACAATGCCTCAAACGAATTGCTTCGGAGGCAACCGCCGGTGATCGAGTCATCATTTACATCACGGCCCATGGCGGTTCAGGCCCTCGCAAAACCCCACGCAATACAACCGTAATGGGGTGGAAACGCAGCTCGTTCTCCGTCTCTGACCTAGCGGGCTGGTTGCAATCGATACCAACCGAGGTGCCATGCATTTCCATCATGGCACAGTGCTATTGCGGCGGGTTTGCGGATTCGATTTTTGCGGATGGCGATGAAAAGAAATCTCTTACGGAGCGGCTGCAGATAGGTTTCTTTGCTCAGCAGCACAATCTTCCAGCAGCAGGCTGCCGCCCCGACATAGAGAACGACGAGGAGTTCAGCAGCTATTTTTGGGGGGCCATGATTGGACGATCTCGTACGGGTGAGCCTTTCCATGATGCCGATGAGAATCAAGATGGCAAAGTTTCATTCGCCGAGGCTTACGCTTTCACCGTTATTAAAAGCAGAACTATTGATATTCCATTGCGAGCATCTGAGCGACTGCTGCGTGTATACAGCACGCTCGATGTGGCTAGCAAGCGGGCAGTGACCGATGCGAACGAAAAGGCTAGTGCCGCCATCGACGAATCTAGCGTAGAACGCTCGCCCGACGAGATTGGGAGCGAGAAATTAAGTGCCCTCGAGCCCTCCAAGGGATTTAAGCTAGAAGGGGCCGTGAGCGACTTACTGGAGGACACCAACCCTACAACACGTCGCATTGCTGTCGAGCTGATGAAACAACTTGATGTACCTGAATCGGCAGAAGTAGCCGATGTATTCCGGCTTCAAGAGGACCGTGATGCGGTCAGTCGAAACACTGGCGGCCGGGGCCGTGATCGGTTTCGTTCCGGTCGGCGTCAGCTGCTAACGCTAATCGGTTCGCGATGGGAAAAGCTTGCCGACCGTGAGCAATGGAAAGTCTTTGCGGCGGAATTACCACAGGAAGAATGCGATTCTATCTTCCAAGAAATTCAGATTCTGGATGGTTTCAGCGACTACAACAAGCTTCGCGAGGAGACGCAAAATCGAGTCAAGCTATCGCAAGCGAAGGAGATGGACCAAGTAGCCTTTAAACGCTTGATTCATCAGCTAGAGCTTGCCGTGCTTGAGAAGAACCTACCTCTCGTCGCTTCGCCCGAGATCCAAGATCGCTACCGAGCGATGATAGCCCTAGAGAACGAATCACTATAAGGGGGCATTCGTAATCGAGTAACCTATTCGAGCCCGAACGCTGACTTGAGTTCCTCAATCACGCTCTGATTCATGGCAGAGATCTTGCCAAGGCTACTCGCGTTGATAATCGCTTCAGCCGTTGTCTCTAAGACTTCCAAGCGATCAAAGGCATCCAAGACACTGATACCCAAGACGACAACGCCATCATTATCGATCAAAGCTGCTGGTTGATTCAGGCTTATCGATCTGGCCAATATGCTTGCGTCCTCCTGATACTGAGATCCAAAGGGTAACCGCTTAACTTCCCGTAGGAAAATATAGCTTTCGGGAATGGTGCGAGAGTCCAAATCAAGATCGGTAATGCTGAAAGCGGTTGCGTTGACCGGATGGGCAAAAACAATCGACTTTACGTGTGGGTGCGCTTCGTAGATTGCGGCGTGCAAACGACATGCACGGCTCGGGCTCTTGCCGGTTTCGTGCTTGCCACCACTTACGCGAACCAAATCGGATACTTGCAAGGTTTCTCGGTCTTTTTGTGATGGAGTAATGAGAAACTCGTCGTTTCCTAACCGCGCAGAGAAACTGCCTTCCGTACTGATAAGTAGTCGTTGCTGACATCCTCGCTTCAAAAACTGGATCAATTGAACTCGGAGTTCTTTCTCCTCCGTTGTGGCTGGTCCCAAGTCGGTTGGTTCGCTTGTGCTCTGCCGCTGGTTAGCTTGGCTCAATTGATGCTCATCCAGATATCGAATCGTACCGGCGCGGCTGGCCTTGAGAATGGTCTTGGCGGAGAACTCGAACGCTTCAAATCGCTGAAAGGCTTGATCAAGCGAACCGGCCCCCACGACCACTCCATGATTTTCCAGCACGACGCTATCACAATTGTCGGCAAAGCTCGCGGCGATGTTCTCCCCTAACCTCTGACTTCCCGGCAAAGCGTACGGAGCAAAGCCCACCTGGCCCGACATAAAGTAGGACTGGTGGAAAATGCGGGTATTGGGAACTTGCCCACAAATACTAAAGGCGACCAACGCTACCGGATGGGCATGAACGATGGCGTTGATGTCGGGCCGAACATTATAAATCGCCCGATGGAAAGGGAATTCAGACGACGGTTTGTGCTGCCCAATGATTTGGCCGTTTGGCCGAACTGCAACAATATCGTCGCGTCTCAACCCACCTTTGTCGACCCTCGCTGGCGTGATCCATATGGTGCCATCTGTATCTCGAATAGATAGATTCCCACCAGAAGTTGTTGTCATTCGATAGCGATAGATGCGCTCCATTGTTTGGAGAATTTCATCTCGTGGAGGCAACTCGGACTTTTTAGTTGTTGGCAGGTTCAAAGGATTGCTCGCTCGCTAAAGGTCAATTGTCTGTTTGGAATTTCTATGCTTATCTAATAGTTGATGCGGTGGATTCCCCCAACGATTCTCGATTGGGAAACATCTCGTACCATGCGGCGATGTCTTTGACCGATGCATTCCCACCGCAAATGACAATCACAATGTTTTCGTCTTCTCGAAACGAAGCGTGCTGTCGCTCAGCAGCGGCTAAGCAACACGAAGCCGCCGGCTCCGTAAGCCACTTGCCACGTTCTAACAAGTAGAACAATTCCGACACTGCTTCGCGGTCCGAAACAACGAGAACCTCGTCTACCAATTCTTGAACCGCTTTCAGTGTCATTTGGCTTACGGCGGGCGAGCCAAGCGTCCGAGCGATGCTCGTGATAGCAGGCAACTGAACGATTTCCTTGGCCGCGACAGCTCTCGCCATCGCATCAGCACCCTCGGTTTCTACACCAATGATTCGTAGAGCAGTACCACTTGGCTCACCTTCACCAGACTCAAGGCCGGATTTGCTCCCTCGAAGTGCTGTCGCCACTCCTGTGATCAGACCACCTCCTCCAATGCTGACGTAGCAGCGAGATACGTTGGGCAAGTCTTCTAAGATTTCCAGCCCTACGGTTCCCTGCCCAGCCGCGATCCACACATCATCAAAGGGATGGATGAGCGTCATACCTTGCTTTCGCAAATTCTCGGCATCTTGAAACGCTTCGTGAATGGTGGGTGACAAACGAATCGTTGCACCGTAGCCCTCCGTAGCATCCAGATAGTTTCTAGGAGTTGTAGACGGCATGCAAATTGTCGCATCAATTCCAAGTGTCTTAGCTGCAAAGGCAAGCCCCTGTGCATGATTTCCACCGCTAACGCCGACAACGCCAGCAGATCGCTCATCGGCCCCTAAATTCAGTAGCTTGTAAAAAGCACCACGTGGCTTGAAGGAGCCGGTCTTCTGAAGCGACTCCATTTTCAAGTAAACGTTCGCTCCCCATCGGGTCGAGAGAGCTTGCGACCGAACCAGCGGTGTTCTATGAACGTAAGGCCAAATCTGCTGCTGTGCCTGACGAATCATTTCCAGTGTGATCATATTTGACCTCCTTACCGCAGACGCACACTGTACAACACTCCACCGCCGGTGACGTAGAGAGTCTTGGAATCCGAACCACCTAACGTACAGTTGGTGACCTCGTCGGTGGGAACAGCCAAGAAATCCAGTAGCTGACCGCAGATGTCCATCACGTAAATCCCTGCGCGGACCGTATCGTCAGGCTCATACGGCGGATTCGAATGGTTGAGCCCCGCCGCAACGAAAAACCGGCCTTGCGAATCCTCTACAAGCCCGTCTGGTCCTCGACCTCGTCCCCAATCAAAGAGCATCGTTTTCGAATCGAGATCTACTGTGCCATCCGCTCGCAAATCGAATCGCCAAAGTGCCCGAGTGGTCTGCTCGGAATTGTTGTTATTGTCGGCAACGAGCAAATACTTATCGTCTCGCGTCACTAACACGCCATTCGCTCGATCCACTTCCCGTCCAATGATCCGGTGCACGGAGCCATCCAAGTCAATAAGATACACTCCCTCGACTGTTTTACCTGACGCGTCGATCTGCTGCATATCGTCTCGTTCTCCGTATCGCGGATCGGAAAAGTAGATCCGACCTTTGGAATCGACCGTGATGTCATTCGGCTGATTGTAGGGCTTTCCCTCGTACGAATCCGTCAGAACCGTTTTCGTTCCATCGCGATCGACGCGGGTAACCCGCCGATACTTAGGTTCACAGCACAACAACCGGCCTTGTTTATCGAAAAGCAATCCGTTTGTTCCTGCACCTTCCAAGAAGACAGACTTGGTTCCGTCAGGGGAGAGACGCTGGATGTTTCCGTTTCCACTAGTTAGCACGCCAAGATCAGCATCCCATGCAGGCCCTTCACCTCCATGACCTTGATCGGCTTCGATTTTTAACACGCTACCTGGTTCAAACACTCGCCTCGTCTCGACCCTTGGGATCGAAAGTATGGAATTCGCGAACTGCTTTCCGAGGTCGATGTATCCCATCGAGTCGTAGTGCCAGGGATCAGAGTAAGCGTAGAGATCGGTATCTATTACAACCTTGGCTGCGGCATCCTCTGCTGCGAACCTCCTCTGTTGTGCTCGCAACTGGTCTCCATACTTCCAAGTGCGATTCGCCTGCCCCTTCTGAGAATCAGAGATCAAGCCGATCACGACTGGCAGATCATCAACTCGCAAAGATGCCCGCATGAGATCCATCAATCGCTTTAAATTCGCACCGTAGTTGTTCGCAATCTCTTCGGTAGCGGTCGCGTCACTCTCCCCTTGCATCCACAAAATCCCCGCAGGAATCAATCGATCCTTAATGCCATCGCCGTCGATGTCGTCAACGTCCATGGCGTTGCGTACCGTTGCAAGAAAGTGATCGTATTGATTGATATCGCGCCAATCCCCCTCTGCCGCTTGAAAGTCTGGTTCCCAACATCCCCACGGCCCTGCTGCTGGAGCAGCGATGGAGGAGCCATTGCGAGCATATTTGATGATGGCAATTTTGCGACCGGGTTTGCGGTTTCGCATTTCCCTCGCAAAACTCAACTCCAAACCGAAACGATCGGATTTACGACTACTCGTTCCATCGGTAGAAAAACCTGTTCCGTGCCCCGGTTCAACAGCTTCCCATTTCCCCAGCCCCAACGCGGGAACTTGGTCTGGCAATGCTGTAGAGTGAAATATCAGCGCTCCCTCGATCGGCTGTTTCCAATCATCCGACAGATGCGAGTTGGTGCCAAAGCCTTCCATGTTGGATTGCCCACCTAGAAAGTAGACATCGAAATCGTCGGCCAAAGTACGCGATTCAAAACCACCTAAAAGACTCAGGACGGAAACAAGTGCACTTAGGCGCACAAGATTGTTCGTTATCTTGATTGGACGCAAGCAACAATAGTGATACATATTGATGTTCTTATGGAAAGGAATTGGTCGGCAAGCGGAATGAGGTCAAGGTTATTCCCATACAAACCGGCGGCCCCTAGCTTCGTTGTCGTGATGGAATGAGACCAAGTTCAGATGATGAGCCAGGGCTCGCGCGATGGCTCGGTCTACTGCTTTTTAAGGGTGGTGAGATACTCGACTAAGTCGACTAGGCCTTGGTCGGAAAAGAGCTCATGGAGGTTCTCGGGCATCAACGACTTTTCCTGCTTTTTAAGCTCATCGATATCCTCTTTGGCGAACGTGAAGTCGATTCCCTTGGCATCCCGCAACGTGATCGCTTGATCGGTATTGGAAACCATCAACCCTACTACGATCTCATCATCCTTGGTTCGCACCGCGAATGATTCGTAGTTATGGCTTATCCCCGCACTGGGAGACAAAATCGAGACATACATCGCTTCCTTGGTGAGCTTGCTGCCGATCTCGGTCAAGCTAGGCCCGACGTTCTTTCCTTCTGTTCCCACCGTATGACACTGCGAACAAGTGGCTACGCCAAAGTACAGATTCTTGCCTTCCTGTACGTTTCCACGTTGTTTAACAAGCTGCTGCACAGATGGCATTTCCCGAGCGTTTGCAGAACTAGCCGGGAATAGTTCTTGAGCCGCTTTGCGAACTTCCTCGTTCTCGGAAGTTCTGAGAGTCGGCCCGAGGAGCATCTTGGTATCGTCTGGGATTTTCCCTGCCCGAACCAACTCCACTAGCTTCGGATGGTACGCCGTATTGCGAGCCAAAGCCACGACAGCCTCCGAACGGACGAATTTGCTGGCTTCCTGTCCGCTAAGCAACTCTTCTTGAAGTTGTAAGAACTCTCGTTTGTTGCTGAGAGAAACGATTCTCGCCAACGTAAACGTTTCCTCGGTAGGACTCGCATCGCAAAGCTTCCGCTTGATGAGCTCCAAACCTTCTTGCTGAGCAATCAGCTCGACCGCTTGAACCGAAGAGGTCGACATCCCCCACTCCATCGCTTTGCTTAACAACCGATCAGTCAATCCTGACAAGCGAAGCTTTCGGGCAATCTCGATCTGTTTCGGGTCGTCGCCTAGCGAATCAATATAACGTAGAACGGTTTGCTTGAGCTCATCATTCGCGTTCACATCGACGCTCGGCAAACGAGTTAACGCCTCCACCACGATGCGATCACGAACGGCTTGTTTGGTCGCAACGTCGTCCGTCTCGAGAAAATGGGAGCGGACTAGTCCGGTTCCCGCGTTGGATACTAAACCAAAGCTCAGAGTAATGAGTAGTAAGCGTTTGGTCGAAAATGGGAATCTCATAAAGTCACCAAGGGATCGCGTTGTAGGTTAGAATGGATTGTTGGAGGAATCGAGGACAGCCAAGTCGCTGTACTACGGAGCCAGATTCAGCAGACTCTTCAATGCGGCTTCTCTCGACTCTCGATCTTGAAAATCCAACGCCCGGAACAACGCGGGGACGGACTCTTCGGTGATGCTGTCTTGTTTCAGCAATGCCGCTTGCATACTGGCTGCCTGGCTACCTCTCGCACGCCAAATGAGCCCCTCCATGGCCTTGGCATTAGACAGTGGCTTGGCCTTTAGCATGGCCAAGCATTCCGCCCAACGGTCAGTCGCCGCAATCCCGAGGCTTTCCAGATACCAGCGATCCTTGCCATCGTAGCGAGATGCTAGGGCTAACCAGTAAGATGGCATCTCTGCGGAAGTGTCCTCACGAAGCGCCAAGGCCCCTTCTCGCAGCACATTAGCTTCGGAATCTTCGAGTACCTTGGGCATGTAGGTCTTCGTGGGCAGCCCTGCTTGGCGAGCAATGCGAATCCCCGTGCAACGAACATTTGAGTCGGCGTCCGCAAGTGCTTGCTGAACCACCTTGGTTGGGTCAGAGATCTTGGACAGAACCCACAAACCACGAGCTCGCATGCGAGGGTTCTCGTGCTTGGCGAGCTTTTCAACTGCAGATTTGGCCGCAGCACCCATGCCGACCAAGCTCTTGTAGGCCATGTACCGAACCGAATTGTTAGGATTCATCAGTGCCTTGGTGGCTCCCTCGGCGGTTGAGAAGTCATAGTCTGGAACGATATATTTGGTATTCGGGGGAGCCAGTCGGAAAAGTCGTCCGCGATTCATATCCTCCATGTGGTGCCCCCCGACTCCGGGATCGTACCAATCGGATACGAACAGGGAGCCGTCAGGAGCAACGCAAACATCCGCAGGTCGGAACCAACGGTCTCGAGCGCCGACGAGCAAGTTCTCGATGATTGCCGTGTAGCCCGCTCCATCTTTGGTGGTTGGGTAAGCTCGAACGACGTTCGGACCGGCATCGCAATGGATGACTTCGTTTTGGAATCGCTTCGGTAAGAGGTCCCCTTCGTAGACCGTTATACCTGTGGGTGAGCCTGCGCCAGTGAGGAGCATGGTTGGCACGACCCCAGGATCGTTCAAGTGCCAATGCCGCTCGGGGATTTCCTTTTCCCAGTTCGCTCGCTCGACTTGCCAGCCAGCGCCAGTCAGCTCGTCGACGTATCCATAGTTACCGAACTCCATCACAAAATTGATTCGGGTAGCTCGGTTGCCATCATCGTCGTTATCGGATTGCCAAAGTGCACCAAACGAGTCAATGGCCACTTCGTAGTTATTGCGGAAGTTGTGCCCCAGCACTTCCATGTCGGACAGGTCTTCGTTGCAGCGGAAAACCATGCCTTGGCGATACGGTCTTCCCGAGTCATTGATGTCGCGTCCCCATCTATCTTTTATGGGATTGCCATCCTTGTCACAAAGCTGTTTGCCAGTGTTGCCAAAGTTGAAGTAGAGTTTGTTGTCTGGTCCGAAAACAAAGGAGTGCACCGAATGATCGTGTTGCGGTTCGCCTGTCTTGGTAAGTATGGCCGTCTTGCGATCTGGGATGTCGTCCCCGTCTTCGTCGATGAATTCGAGCACGTAGGGGGCCGCGCTGACTAGGACGCGATTACCCAGCACGCATAAGCCGAGGGCCGAATCGATATCTCGGCCTTGGTAGAAGACCGTTGTTTTGTCCATGATCCCGTCCTGATTGGTATCTTCCAAAATCAGAATGCGATCTCCCTCCGGCCGATCGTTTCTGTGGCCTCGATAGTTTACGACTTCGCAAACCCAAACTCGGCCTCGATGGTCAATGTCGATATTGGTAAGGCTCTTGATGACTGGCTCGGATTGAGACAATGTCGCTTGGAGCCCCTCTGCGACATCGAGACCTGCGACTGCGTTCTGCGGGTCTCGAGTTTCGGAACTACCAGCTGGATCTTTGCCCCAATCGTTGAGGCCACCTGGGACTCCACCGGTTGCAACATGAAACTTCACCGAGGTCGCTTCGCCGTTGTTCTGATTCACTCCGCCGTCATCCAAAGCACAGGTGACTTTCAAGGTTTCATATCCTTCAGGTAAGTCGTAGGCGATGACGCTAAGAGCATGAGTGCCGATGCCTGAGACTCGTTGCCCTTGGACTGACATCGCGTCCCCGTTTGCATTGGCGTTCTTTCTCACCTCGCCCCAACCCGTTGTGGCTTGCTTCCATTTCAAATCGAGAAGTGACATCTCCCCTTTTGGCCCTACCAATACGGGGTTGACCCAATTCGCCCAATCACAAGCAAATCCGTCCAGCCCGGGGGTGACGATCAAGTACAGGTCCTTGGCCTCTTTGATGTCAACTTCGGCGGCAACTTTTTGCCCTGGCGTCTGCGAAGTTAAAACAGGGCTAGAGTAAAGGAGTTTTGATTGCCTTCTCCGCGAGGTCACCGGGCGGCCTGCGGGCACACCGAACTCCTGAGCCGTTTTCGAAGTATCGAAGTTGGCGGGAGGCTGTTCGTCTTGATTGGCGAGCAGACGATCCATCGTCAGGCCATCGATTGGGATTCCTGATTCTGGTACATTAACTTTGGTGGCCCAAAGAATAGCATTCGCCACCAATCTCGTTTGGTCTGCGCGTCCCCAATTCCAGTGGAAATGCCCACCGGTGAATCCGAACGAACGGCCTCCATTGCTTCTTTCGGTAGCCCAAGCGACATGTTGCTTGTCACCACGAGCGACTTCTTCGCGAACTGCCGGGTTGCCGCTGTGGGGGCCATCGGGGCGTTCCATCGTGCTCTGTGGAGGGACAGCGGATAGAATTGGAGTCACACCGTCCATGTTATCGCGAAACCGCATGTGGAAGTACCATTCGTCGAACATAGTAAAGGGCTGCACGCCGCGTGTAATTTCATGAGTGGGGAGCTCTTTGAACTCCGCGTTCCAAATCGGGTTTACCGACCAATGGGTTTCGAAGTAGCCACCGAGCCAATCTTTGAAGAGGTCGCCCGGCGGTCCCTCGGGAACCTCGACTGCATAGTGCAGGCAGACGAAGCCAACGCCGCGATCGATCTGCTTTTTGAGTCGGTCTAAATGGGGCATGGCGGGATGGCCACCACCTCCGTCTGCGTAGATACAAATCGTATCGGCCGTATCCAGCAGGCTGTCGTCTTTTGGCCAACCATCTTTAATGACATGGCATTCAACTTCTGGATAGGATTTTTCGATGAGATCGGCGAGTAGTCGGCAACCGGCGTAGTGTTCGTGGGAGCCATAACCGTGACTCGCTCGACCGGCGATGAACACAATTTGCTTTTTCGCTTCGAGTTTTGGTACAGACTCCGCTCGGCTGACCTTTGCCAAAAGCAAGTTGGTGAACAGCACGACCGTCAGCAAACAAGCCGCCGTTCGAAGCCAAGAAAACATCTGAGCCAACATGGGAGAACCCTCGCAGGAAGTTAGAACGGATTTGGCCGGGAGAAAGGGCTCGGTTGGTGAGCCTGGATTACGAGTCATCAGCATCATGATATAAGGGTGCAGTCTGATGGGGCAGGAGGGAGAGGTGTATTGGGTAGGTTCGCAGCGACACGGGAGCATCGTAAGCGATAACCACGATTTTAGTTCAAAATCTACGCCCTAGGGGCCTGGTTCGTCAACCATTCTCGAGAAAAACTTGCGCAGCGAATCGACTTACCCGATTCTTGTGAGCTCCAGCCGATTCAACCGGTCCGGCAGAAGTCATGAGCGACCAGGGGCTGGAGTTACAGGCGTTACCAATTCTCAGTAGTCTGGTTACCCAACTACAGCAGCGCCTGCGAAGTCGAGATGCCTAAGCGGCTGGCTGAGTCCGACCACGCAACTATTTCAAACCCGAAAATGTAGAGAAAGCGGACCGCCTTAGGTGATGAGCCGTGAGCGCATTGTTGCTCTTATGTGGAAGCATTTCCGCAGTTCTTGGTTTCGCTGTGCGGAGAAAAATGTATTTGTCTGGTAGTTTTTCGTCTGTCGATCGCCTAGCGATCTACTTGGCCCCTTCGGTTTGAAGACTGCGAAAGTAGGCTTGAATCGCTTGGTCGAAATCGGGATCGAAGACTTCTCGCGAGCCTTCGAGATTCTGATCTGCCGCTTGCTTGCGTAGCTTGCCCCATTCGCTCTTCCTAGCGGGATCGGCATCCGGCAAAAAGTAAGAGTCATAGCTGGTGCGTTCGTCGGCCATTGTCTGTCCCGACATGCCGGCTGATCGGGACGATTGGCCCGTAGCCGATTGTTGTGTAGAAGACTGGCTCTGACCTGAGGATTGCATCTGACGGTTTCGTTGCTGCGACATGCGGGACGAAAGTTCATTCGCTGCGCTACGCAACGATGATTGCATTGAATCCGATGAGGCATTCGTACCGCTAGGCGATGAATTCGAGTTGCCCGAAAACACCATACGATCCATTCGATCAAGCAACTGGGCTCGCTCACGAGATCGTAAAATATCCGAACGACTTTCTGATCGATTGGTGGTGCTCGCGGTATTGGAGGTTTCAGATTGTTGGCCTGAAGAGGATTGGGACTGGATGATTGGATCGTTTTCTATCGATCTCCCCAGCGATTGTAGTTGCTGGGCTGCTTGGCCCAAGGCTGCTATTTCTTCCTGAACGGTAGGACGCGTTAACGGCTCGGTTAGCTCACGGTTTTGATTAGCTTGACTGAAATCTTTTTCTGTTGATTCCATTTGATTGGCGGCATCGGAAAGCTGAGTCTCCAAGGGACCCAATGTCGACTCTCTGAGCCCTTCGAGCTGTCGCTGGTAGTTCTGGAGGGCCTTACTGCTCGCTGATTGTTGCAGTCGGTCCTGGTGGCGAGCATTTCGTTGCAATTCGTCCTGAATACGATTCGCCGCTTGATTGATTTGGTTTTGTCGCTCGGTCGCAGCGGACAGGGTTTCCTGTTCCGCCTGAGGCGGAGCCCATTCTGATGAGGCTTGACTGGCAGACATTTCGGCCACCGCGTTGAAAAACTCCTGAGCCCGCTTAAGTTGATCCGTTATCAGACCCGCTGTGGGGTTGATATCAATGGAGGCCGGGGTGTATTGCGATTCTTCGAGAGCTTGTGCTTTGGCTGATAGTTCCGATGCTGTTGCCGCGATCTGCTCCATGGTAGCCTTCATAGCTTCGAGACTCTTGGCCTTGCGGTCGACTTCAATCGTTTTGCGTCGCAGTTCGTCTTGCGCCCAGGAGTCATCGGGTTTTCGGTTTGCGTTCTCTTGTGCTCGCGATCTGGATTCCTGGGACCGTTTCCAATCCTTTTCGGCTTGCTCGTACCTTTGGCTTTGTCGCTTTAATTCATCGTTCCAATTTCGCTCCAATTGAGTAGCAGTTGTTTTGCTTTCCCGCTGAAAGTTACGCTGCAAATCCTCGACCATCTTCGCGGTATCCCGAGCACGGCGAGCAGGTGCGACAACAGCGTCCGCAGTAGTCTTCGAGGCCTCCAATAGTTCCTGAATCTCTTTCGTTCCCTCTTGCAAAGTCGACTCGAGTCTCTGCCGAGCCTCGGCCAAAGTCCATGAGTCGGTGTTCTCATCCATGTTGCGAGCCTTATTAGCGGCGCTCTCCAAGGATCGACGCAACGGCTCCATCGAGCTTGCTAGCCTCTCGTTCCAAAATCCATCGCCTTTGTTCTGTGAGCTAACAGTTCGCATCGCATGTTGTAATTTTTGCATCCCGACACCATTGATAAAATCGGCCATAAGGCGGAGCTCGAGGGCTTGCTGACGCTTGCGTTCGCGCAAGATCGGATCCGATCGTTCGAGTTCACGTGCTGTGTTCTCCTCCGCCTTGCCGAGTGCTTGTAGCTCGCCTGATACACTTTGCTGCTGGGTATCAACAATCTCCATCAATTCTTCTTGCATGGTAGGATTGATTTGAAGCTCTTGCTCTAGTTGCCGAAGCAGATCTTCTTGGTTTGCTGATGCCAGTGCAGCGAGTTGTTCGGCTTTTTCGTAACCGGCTTCCAGATTGGCATCAGGAGATTCCGCTATAGGATTTGTCTGATTCGGATTTTGTGGTCGGAATTGTTCATCAAAGCGTTCCTGGATCGCTTCAAAGGTTGTCTCCAAGCGTTTCTCTGCTTGAAGGGCATTGGTTACGGACTCCTGGTTTGGGGGTTCGGCATTGCGGAGGGATTCCATCGCACGATCGAGTGCTTCTTTTGCTCGGTTGATCATGCCCAAGGCTGCGTCGCTATCGCGTGCTTTTTGACGCATCTCGCGATCGAGAAGATCCTGTCGCGATGCCTCGTCCGCAAGGGCTTCCTGCAGTC
The DNA here is from genome assembly GCF_052161605.1 of Brakhagea baltica. Lineage (NCBI taxonomy): Bacteria > Pseudomonadati > Planctomycetota > Planctomycetia > Pirellulales > Pirellulaceae > Brakhagea > Brakhagea baltica. The sequence goes on from NZ_CP197409.1 coordinate 5,569,757, forward strand.
GTTTGGTGGCAGACTCGAGATTCTGTTCTGCTTGTTCGACGGCTTGTTTGGCCTGCTCTGAAGATGCCTTTTCCATCGCGGTTTCGGAGTCGAGGTTAGTTGACTCAAGGAGATCGCGAGTCCGGTCTTCGAGTTGTCTGGTTTTCTCGGCAGCGGTTTGGGCAAGCTCCGAAAGGGAGGGAGCTAGTTTACGTAATGCATTGCGAGCTTCTTCAATAAATGGCGAGGCCAAGCGATCCAGTTCGTTCCACTCGGCAAGTACTAAATCGAGGTCGGGTGAAGCCGAGTATCGCTCCATCTTTTTCGTATCCATGCGAGAAGAGAGCGCATTACTGGCGTTCGCGTAAGGAGCGGTCCAACGCAGTCCGTTGTAGCGATCGTGAAGTCCATCGGGGAAACGCGCTCGCCTCATACGCTGATGAGCACTTTCAAGTTGATGGGAGACTGCGGACCAGTGAAGATTGTGATCCAAACGACCTGCTGTGCTGGAGAAGTCGAAGCGATCAGATTCGGCTAAGCGTTCCAGTCCGACGCGAGCATCATTGGCTTGGTGGGCCGCGTCGAGAACTCGATACGCGTTGCGAACGATTTGCAAGTAGCTTTCGCTCATCTTCTGAGGAGGAGTTCCTCGGTTTGCGGAATCAGCCGTATCTGAGAGGTATTCGAGAGCACGCCAAGCCAGTCCCATATCCGATGGATAAGTCTGGTCCTGAATCGTGCGTTTAAGGTGGAGATCCCGTTGGGATTTGAGTTTCTCGACAAGGAGCGTTGCAAGAGCTGTTCGTTCGTTCTCCAGCAACCGACGTTGCCATCCTAATTCGGAGGTAGAGAGTTCTTTGTTCGTTGCCAAGCGATCCAGTGAGCCGGTAAGCTCGATCATACGCTGAAACATGGCATCGATCATGTCAGATCGATTGCGAAGCTCTTTTCGACGCGATTCGGTCGTCCAATAAAGATTGCCGTCCAAGTGCAGCAGCCAATGTCGGTAGCTCCACTCGCGGATTTCGTTCGCCACCAGTTGCGTTAGTTCCTCCAGGTTTTGCTCGGGTTGTTTCAGGTCTGTGTAGTCGGCGATTCGGCCTCGCGTCTCAGCCAGCCAACGGCGCCATTCCTCCAATCTATCCCCTAAACCTTTAGGAATGTCATCTCGCATCGATGATACTAGTTCGAGCATTGCATCCGCAATTTGCGAAACGAGGAATTGCGAGCGAGGTAGCGAAGCGGGGGAACTTTCGGATAGTTGTAAAGCTTCGGTTTGACGCTGCATGATATAAGTCGCATCTTTGGTGAGGGCACACTGGAGCCCCAGCCCAAGCAGATTTTGATGGAACTCATGGAGCTCTTTGGCTAAGTCTCCCCCGCGGTTGATCGAGTCACTCGCTTGTTGGAACAACTTTTGGCGAGTTTCTTCGACAGCCGCGCGATCGGCGTTTGGTTGGCTCTCCGTTTGAAGTAAAAGGAGCGATTCCTTTAGTTTGGGAAGGAATTCCCATTCGAGCCGCGCCACCTCGTTGAGAACCAGCTCGGTGTCATGCTGATCTATGTAGGCTGTCAGCAGAGGCAATAACGTCGCGCCAGTTTGCTCGGCAGCACGCAACGCGACATCGATGTTTGCAAGCCACTTCTGGATCGCTTCGAGGTTGGATTTTCGAAGCTCTTCGTCCGAATCCATTTGCACGAACGGCTGCAACGATTCTTGAATGGCATTGCGATTTGCATTCCAGGCAGCGTTTAGTTCGCGGAGGGGTAGGGAGAGTTGCCTTTTCAGTAGTAATTGGGCGTGCCGGTTGGAGGGGAAGTCGGATTCGGCGATGGAGAAGGAAAGAATTTCTGATTCACCACGTTGGTGCATGCGGTCGAAGGCCACGGCTCGGATTTGAACGTTGTCTCCCGTTTTAAGTCGATAGGAAAGCAGATCCCAATCCAGTTGATGAACGGAGGAGCTCCGTTTTTTACCTGCCACCGTGATGTCGGTTGATGCTGGGGAATCAACTCGATGCAACGCGGCCCAAGGTTGATCATTGATGGCGATTTCGTATTCGATTGAGGCGATAGGAAAATCGTCGTAGGTTTGGCAAGCGAGTTCCACAATCTCGGTATTCGCAATCATCCAATAGGTGGCTTTACGCGGGATTTTGGCGGAGGAGAGAGGTGATAGGGAGGCTCGGATCGGTTCTCTCCAGAGCGTGTTCGGAGTAACGACCCAGGCAACCGTTGGGGGCAAGTCGGAAAGCCATGCGAGGTTATGCCATGGTCGAAAGGAATTTTCGATCGGTTGATCATTAATCTTAGTTTTCGATGTTAAGTGAATTTGAAAGCGACCACTCCCCAGATTCGGGACTTCGACTGCCCAGTTTTCGACGTCATCTTTTATCGAGGAGGAACTTGAAATCTGTTGCAGCGGCAGGGTTGCTGTGGTTCCCGATTCACCTTCCCAGCGGAGAACGACATCCTGCATCGACTGGTTGACTGAGATGTGCAGCTTCAGCGTACTGCCTTGTAATACCGCCAGATCTCCTTCGGTCTGGAGGCGAATTTCTTCACTGGGTGGCTCGTTGGGAGAACTGGTGTAAGCTGGTGACATAATATGCCACTCGTACGCGAGGACTTTTGGGCGTTCTACAGGTTCGATGTAGCGATATGTTGTTCTGGCATCGGCTGCTAAAAAGCGGTATCGGATTTTGCGATTTCCCACGGGAGCGGTTACCGAGTAGGTCTGCTCGCGAACGTCATCGACTAACATGGGGACACGATTAGGAGAGGTCCAACCACTGGCCTCTTGGTCGCTCTGTTCCATCCATTCGAGTGTTACATCTTGATTCAATCCGGAGCTCGTCAAATATGACCCCAGTTTCACCGAGTATTGGATGTACTGTTCTGCGGGGGATTGTTCTATGGGAGACTTTGGGGCAAGAACCTCAAGCCGCCATATCGAGATGGGGGGAAGGTCGACGAGGGGAAGCACGGCACGCTGCAATCGTTCCGGAAAACGAAGACTTGGGATGAGGCACAGAGTTAGCATAGTCGCTAAGCCGATGGTGATAGCGATCAGGGTGTTGCGAAGCCGATCCCATGGGAACAGTTCTGTGATGCTGATTCGATTCAGCTCGACTGCGGTATCGTGTTCCAGCCGCTGCAAGAAAACTTCGCTACCGCTTTTGCTCGATCCATCTGGGATCCGCAGTTCGACACTGGCTAGGAGGCTCTCGCGAAAATGGGGGCAATGAGACTCCACTTCTCGCGCCAGATCTTCGCCCGTCGGTTTAAACAGGAGCGAACGGACAGCTCGTCCTAGACCGTTTCGCCAAGATGCAAAAGCCGTTACTCCGTACCCGAAGAGAATAAGAGTCCAGCGAACTGGTTCCGAAAGGAGTCCCGTACTATCGAACAAAACCATAAGCCACACGAGCGCGAGCCCGCAGACCAGAGCGGTGGCAGCTCCACGAAGCGCGTGATAGCGAGTTCGAACGACTTGGAATCGTTTTAGCCTAGACTGGATCGCGGATGCGGCCCTGCTTTTGGTTGCGGAGCTTCGGTTGGGTGTCGCGATTGCCTGACTCATCGCTCTCCTGACGGGATTCGCGTTAGGTAGATTAGCTGCTTGCAGAACCGTTGCCTACACATGACCGCATTCGCAAAGCGATCTGCCCGGCTGGATACCCATTTTAGCGGTAGCCTTGTCTCAGAGGCGTTCGCGATGCCAATTTGGGCTCAAGTATTTTCGCTGAAGCAGTTCTTCGGTGCGAGCGTGCCACTGATACCGGAAGGGGAATTCGGCCCAAGATTCGTTAGCTTGCCACGCCGTTGCCAGCTCCGCGATAAGTTGCTGTTTGAACTCGGCCTGATGGGAGAAGTCATCGGGGAGGAGATTGCATACAAAATCGCCGTGATCGCGATCGTTTCGGTATTCTGGTTGCCGGGGAGGCTGGAGAAGGTATCGGGAAATGTGATCGAGCGGCATGTGAAGCAGGATAGTACCGTGGTAGATCATGAAGTGGCGGCGGCAACGGAGCGCGTTTCCCGAAAATTTTCTACCGTCGATGGTCAAGTCGCAGGTTCCTTGCCAGTCCACCTTGCGATCCATGGCAAACGCATCGAGCGTGCTTTGGACGGCGACGGAGAGGCCGTTCATGACTTGTTGGTGAGCCACATCGAGCATCCGCCATGCGGGTCGGCTGCGGTAGTCAATGAGCAAGGTGTACATCAAGCAGCCTGGGCCAGCTACGATGGAGGCCCCGCCGCTCGATCGGCGAAGGTAGGGGATTTGGTCCTGCTCGCAGGCTTGGACATTGATCTCTTCGGAGATACGAGACGACCTGCCCATGACCGCAACGACTTGCGAGAACTCCCAAAGCCTAAGAACCTCCGCAGGCATCAAGTTCTCAGACGCGCTGAATTCAGGTTGCTCGTCTGAGATCTCAGACGCTAAAGTCGCATCCATGACATCCACTAGAGCTTCGTCTTTGGCGAGATCGGTTTCTGGAGATGTGGGTTGGTCAACTAGAAAGAACATCTGGAGCGGCAGTGGTATCAGAAAAATTAATATAAAATTCGAAATGCGAGAAGTAGTCCTGGGGCTTCGTCAACCGATTTCCGGCTTTTTTGAGTTGCGGGGGGGGAGTAGCTCGGTCAAACGGGGGGGTGGCTTGAATTGAGGGGCAAAACAAAACTTTTTTCTGTTCGGGAACTTCTTTAGCCAAAATCTCTCTAAATTCGGGATTTTCGGAAAAAGTGCTACGGACGGCTTATCGGGCTACCAAGGCATGATGATTGGGGAATTTGGGGGGACTAGGAAATATCTCGTTGAAATCCCGTCGGCGACTAGCTAACCTCACTGTACAGACTATACGCGATAATCCTGCGCAAACTATCCGTAGACCGTTCCTTTCTTGTCCTAGGTGGAAGAATCGATGACCGTTTTGCCAAAGCGAAATGCTAGCAAGTCCAAGGCTGCGACCAAGCCTGCCAACACCAATCGTCTCGAGAAAAAACGCTTGCTTTCCCGGGCGTTGAAGCTGGAAACGTTGGAGAAACGCGAGCTTTTCAATGTGGATGTGCCCGCCTTCCATAATGGGATGATCCCCCAGGATGTCGACGGAGATTTCTCGATCGGCCCGCTTGACGTCTTAGCCATCGTCAATCGACTGAATTCCGAAGGGGGGAGTGTTTATCTCGGAGATCAGGAAAGGAATCACTTTGACCCATTTCTTGACGTTGATGGGGACAATTTTCTCACACCTTTGGACGCGCTTTCGGTAATCAACTTTATCAACAGCGGCGAGGGGCTCGGGGAAATAGCGGGAATCCGGTACCAAGTTTTTGCCGCAAATCCTGATGGGACGCCTGATCTCAGCAGAATGCTCGGGCAGTCAGGAGGAGCATCCCCGGCGGTAATCGAGATCGGGGTTGGTCAAAATATCGTGATTCGTACGCAGGTCAACGACCTAAGGACGGGCGAGCATCGGGGGGGTGTTTTCGCAGGCTATCACGAATTGCGATACGAGAACGTGGACGGTTCGACCGCTGAGAGGTTGGAACTTTTGTGGGGTGAATATAACGAGATTCGTATTCCCACCTCGGCGACATCGGGCAGCTTTGGACTTTCCTATGCGGCGACATCTAGCCACCCTGCTACGACTGTGACGATCCAACCTGTGTACGTGAATAACGTCATCAACGCTGCTCAGACTAGAGCCGCTATTGTCAATGCGTTGCAGGCCGCATTCGGACCAAATACGATTCGAATGCAAACGTTGCCACCTTTGCCTGCTGTCGAAGACGGTAACTTCGTCTTCCGGTTTAATTTCACGGGCTCTCGTGCGCGGACGAATATTGGGGATGCTGTTGTTGTGAATAACAGCCTTTCCAATACGCAAGGGCCGCTGACGCCGACTTATGTGAACGATGCTAACCCGTCCCCCTTTAACACCCGAAACGTATCCCCTGCTAGAAACCACGATTTAGTTAGTCGGGTGGTAGACGAACTAGGCGATCTCGTTAATGCAAATGTACGGTACACGGACGGCGTAAGCGGTAACCTAAGGGCCCCAACCTCTGTACGGCTTGCAACGTCTCAGAATTATGTACTGACCACGAACAATTTCGTAGATTTTGAGCTCATCGACGACATTAGAACGATCGACGGAATCTCCATTTCCCCGGGAGATAGAATTTTAGTGCGTGCGCAAACAACAGCGTCGCAGAATGGTGTCTATGTTGTTACCGACCGCACCGTCAATAGTGTTACGAAGAGAACCTTAGTACGTGCCGATGATGCAGATGAGCCGGGAGAATTGGTTGATGCGTTTGTAATTGTCACGGAAGGAACCTTCGCCAATCAGACGTTCCAGCAGAAGACGGCGATCGTGAACGTTGGGTTCAGCCCGATCGTTTGGGGAGACAGCAATGTCTTTATGTTGGAAACTCTCGGGGGCTTCAGCCCTAACCGTTTGCAGGACAGCATTGCAGCGTCGACTTATGTAGATGTCGTCGATGTTCTATTCCGAGGTGGTGCTGCGGGAGAGGTGCGTCTGGACGGGCAACTCTCACGTGTCCCTAGTGCTGGCTTGCCACCTGGCGCCGTGCCAGGGCTTGCATTGCATGGAACATCCACTTACATCACCGACCCAAGCGTGGTCGTTCTGCCGAACAACGTACGAATCCGAATCCTGGATGAACTTACAGCATTCCCCGATTTCTATACCATTCAAGAGGATGCCCCTGCGACGCTACTCAACGTTCTAGAAAACGATCGCGACCGTGAAAACAGGTCTTTCTCAATTGTTGCTGGTGGAATCTCAGTACTGAGTGGGGCAGATCGCGCGACGGTAGCTGTGGCAAACAGCGGGTCAAGAGTCTTGTTCACACCGGCTCCGAATGCAAATGGTGAGGTCGTCTTTACCTACCGCATACGAAATACGGCCAATTTTGAGTCCGTCGGTACAGTCACAGTTAATATCACGCCGGTAAACGACCCGCCGATCGCTTTGACGCCAACGTTAACGGTTGCTGAAGACACTGCCGCTCCCGGTTTGGTTGTTCCGCCATCAACTTTATTTTTGCCTGGACCTCCAGACGAAGTTGCTGAGGGGCAAACGGTAACATTGACCGGGGTCGCGAACGTTCAAAATGGTACTGCGACCATCAACTCACAGGGTAGTCTGAGCTTCATTCCCGCTCCAGACTTCTTTGGGACTGCGACTCTATCCGTGACCGGTCAGGATAATTTGGGACTTTCCACCACGGGTGTATTCACGATCACTGTTACACCGGTGAACGATGCACCGATCGCCTTGACGACAAGCTTCCAAATTGCCGAGGATACATCGCTGCCCGCGGTACCGGCAACGACATTGTTCAGCCCAGGGCCTCCGAACGAGTCAACACAAACCGTAACACTTTCTATTCAACAGGCCCCTCCTGCCGCTCAAGGGACTGCTGCAATCCAGAACAATTCGCTGGTATTTACCCCAGCACCAAACTTCTTTGGCACTGTCGTCTTCACGGTGAGAGGAACGGACAACGGCGTTGGCACTCCGTCCAATCCGACAGCACCCAATCCACTGTCGACCGATTCCCAAATCACCGTCGTTGTAACGCCGGTTAACGATCCGCCGATTGCGGTGGATGATAGCTTATCCGTGATTGCAGCCGTGGGTGTACCGCAGACGCTGGATGTTTTGGATAATGATAGCCCTGGTCCGTTCGAAGAACAGATCGATAGCATCCGAGTCGTTGCAGTGACCCAACCTGCCGCTGGTGGTGGTGTGGTAACGATTGGCCCTGAGGGTGCGAACGTCATCTTCACTCCGGATGGAACCATCATCGAGGGAGTCGTTACCTTCAGTTACACCATACGGGACACGGGCAATCTCGAGGATTCCGCAACGGTTACTCTGCAGATTGTTCCACCAGCTAGGCCATATGCGTTAGACGATCGATTCACAATCGACGAGGATTCTCCGCAACAGACCTTTAATGTGCTTGCGAACGATTTTGTGCGTGAGGGAGCAACAGCACAGATCGATTCTGTGACCAGCATTCCTGCCAGCCAAGGCACCTTGATTGTTCAAAACAATCTCATTCTGTTTACTCCGACACCTGACTTCTTTGGTAACGTAGTATTCAGTTATACGATGTCAGACACCTCCGGGCTTCCACCCGAAGAGGAGAGCCGGCTGACTGCGGTCGTTACAGTTGTTGTTCGAGAGGTGAATGATCCGCCGGTTGCGGTAGAACGCCAACGAACAACGGCAGAAGACGTGGATCTGTTCATGTCCAATTTGAGCATCACGAATGGCGTTGGTAGCGAACAAAGACTTAGTCGCGGCCCGAACGAAGACTCGCAAACGCTGACGATCACTGCCGCTAGAGTCGTGAATCCGGCCACGGGAACCGTCGTGCTGCAACCCAACGGCGACTTGTTGTTCAGCCCTGCCCCCGATTACTTCGGTGAAGCTCTGATTGAGTACACTGTTACGGACAACGGAACCACCCGTGGTCAACCAGATCCACTTTCATCCACATCGACAATCCGGATTAATGTTACACCGGTAAACGATCCGCCAATCCCGGTTAACAAGAACTTCACGGCTGTTGAAGACACGCCTAGGAATTTCACAATTGCTTCTTTGATCGAAGGAGACTTACCTGGTCCGATCAATGAACAAGAGTTGCTCGGTCAAACGGTCATCTTCGATGGATTGCCTTCTGATAGAACTTCGCAAGGAGGCACGCTTGCTATCGTAGGAAACAGCGTCGTCTACACCCCGGCTCCAGATTTCTTTGGAGTGGATACGTTCCTTTACCAAATACGGGACAGCGATACTCCACCGCTTAGTGCGATCGGTACAGTTACTATCACGGTTTCCGAAGTCAACGATCCACCTGTTGCGACCGACGTTTCCAGAGATGGGATTTTCGCAAGCGTACGTACGGTCATCGATCTTAGTGCCGAGCTAGCACTGATGTCCCGTGGTGCACCGAACGAAGCAGATCAAACGCTTCGGATCGTTGCCGTAGGGCCCTCTGCAAACGGAGTTCAACCTACAATCGGAGCTGACGGAACCTCGATAATTTACATCGCACCGCTTGGTGCGAGCGGTCTCGATTCCTTCAGCTACACGATTGAAGATAACGGAACGACTAACGGTCAGCCTGATCCTCAACGATCAACAGCAACGGTTAGCGTCAACGTTCTCCCATTCATCCCAAGTTCGTTCTCCGGTCGTGTTTGGATTGATGAAGACATCAATCGCAACAACATGATCGATCCAGGGGAGCTGATGGTCTCAGGTGTAGACGTCTACCTGTTCGAGGGGACGATGGATAATCCAGCGCCCCAATCCACTTGGAGGCATGATATTACGGATAGGGATGGATACTATAGCTTTAATCTGCTGCCCCCTGGCACCTTTACTGTCATGTTTGTCGTCCCAGATATGATGATAGACTCTCAGGTGGCAAATTTCTTCACGCAAACCATCGTTGCGCCTGGCGATGTTAATGTGGAATACAATTTTGCCCTGCACGGTCCTAATGCAGCATTGGGTGTTCAACTAGAGAATTTGTCCTCGAGTTACTATCTAACCGACGCTGGAATGAGGAAGGATGGATTTGTCGCAGCAATCGGAGCTGACGGAACATCGCTCTGGACCATAGCTCGCGGTCGATTCGATAACGATATCTTCCATGAGATCGTTCTCTCTGCTGATGCAAGAACTGCTTACATAACCGCTATTCGAGAGAATAACGAAGTGTATACCGCTTCTATCGGCAGGAACCAATTCCGACGTGTTATTGATCCGACTACAGGTGGAATGCTCCTGCGAGTTCTGGCACGCAATAGCGAATTGAATTGGACAAAAGTCGATATGGCCGCCCCGCCCGTCAACAGTGCGGCTAAGTATCTTCGCTCGATCGACGAGTTCTTTTCAACGATGTAAATAGGCTGGATGGGGTACTTAGTTGTTCCCCGCTCGGTTAGATGAAATGGCATCGCCGCGAGTGCGGCGATGCTGCATTTAGGCCTCTAGTTTCCGCTACAAATCACCTGCCCGTGAGAGTAAGAGTCGGCAAACCAAGCCAGTACGTAACTGTTTCCACCGTTTCGAACGTCGACGTTGATCGATTTTCTTGGACCGTTTACACGGCCTCCACTCAGTGGAGCCAACTCCAATCTCGATATCCCCTTGGGAACCTCGACTCGCAACACTTGAATCTCGCTCGGCAAAAGTCCCCAACAACGCGTGTCAGCCGTCTCGAGAGCCTCCCAGGCAACACCAGCAAGATCCATACCCAATCGAGTTATACCGTCTCCCCCCATTTTCTCCTTGGCTGCAACGACTGTCGCTTTCTTGATTACACGTCTAGCTACTGCACGGGCCAAAATGATGTTCTTTTCAGCCTGATACGTCTCCAGTGCAAAATCTCGAATATTCGCGACGCAAAATGTTGGGCCGATAAACTGGCCGTTCATACTCACCGCGACGGCATCAATGTCGTTTCTAGGAACAACGATTTCAGGAATCTTGATCGGTGCAATGGTGGGTGGAAGATGGTAAGGGCCTACCGCCGAAATAATCCGATCAGCGATTAACAGTGCGTCGCTAGTTGGCTCTTCGGTGACCTCGACTTTGTAGGGGCCTTTTCCAACCAACGCTAAAACGTAAACGACTCCATTGCCAGGTTGGGAATGGACTCCACTCTCAGCTCGATTGCAGTCCCAATGCAGGGGCAGGCTGTTCGGAAGTAAGTCTCGGGCCGCCGAATAATTGCGAAAAGCATCGTCGTAGTCGCGCAAGGTTGCTTCTCTCAATAATCCTCGTAGATAGAATCCGAATGGCAGGGGACGATACGGAATCTTCGTTTGACTCTTTTCAGCAACCTTCTGCATCAGTCTCTCATGCGTTGCTTGCAATTGTAAGGTGTGACTCTCTGCGTCTCCTCCATCGTGAAGCAGATTAGAGATGGCGAGAAATGCATGAATCAGAATCTTCTCGTAGGATTCCCCGGCGTAAGCTCTCGTCTTATCATCGGTCCACATCGACAACGCTTTCTCTGCAATCGATTCCTTCTCCAGTTCAAGGAAACGGTCACGTGTTTCCTTGAGGAGCGTCTCCGCTTTCTTGGCATCGCCGTCCAATAAAGTCGCCATGGCCAAGTCGAGCTGCACGACATCTCGATCATGCCGAAAAGGTTGCGAAAGTTTCTCCAAACTCGTTCTGCACTCGGAAAGCTTGCCGTTATAGAACAAATTCCGAGACGTGGAGACCCGTTTTGCATGCGTCATGCAGCCGCTGACTCCACTCAATAGGAATAGAGCGATCAGCACCAAACTGCCGAACGGCAACCACCTGCTCATGGCACAGCGATTGGTCATCGCTTGAAAGGATTGTAATTCCAAGCGGCTCCAGCAGCCGTCTTATGATACCCCTTGCGTACCTCAGCCGACTCCTTATCGGAAACGCCTGAGTGAATATTCACCAGCTCCAAGGTAAGAGTATGGCTGCGCTGAGTTGAAGAATTACGTACTGTGGTTCCACTCGTTAGCACAGCATACAGCAAGTAGTCAACCGGTGCACCGTCTCGTTCTAAGACCGACATCAGCAATCTCATATTATCTGGGATGTATAGCGAGTCAGGACGCAACCGAGTTTCGAATAACGCTGCATCCAACATGCGCCGCGTGATAGGGCGAAACGCTGGAGACCTAAGAAGTTGGGAATCGATTTGTTGGTAAAGCTGATCCTTAAAGTCTCCAATGTCCTCAGCACTCTTGTTCTCAACACCTACGAAGAAAACCGTTTTGGGAAGAGGGGTGCCGTCCGGCCCGATGGGGGTGTCCTGCGTAATCTGATGCTGCCTGGCTAGAAGCTTTGCAACCGCTTCGTCTACCAGTGGGTCGTATACCTCCGAGCCAGCCTTATGACTTCCCACCAAACTGGGTGAATCTGGTTTGACGACATGCCCAAACTGGTAACCGCGGCAACCGACAGATCCGCTTGCTAGCAAAACACCACAGCTAACCAACCAATCTCTGCGGTTCATATGGGCATCCCTTCCCTCGAGTTGAACAATCGCCTGAAAAACCGGGCTCTATCGCTACTTTCCGTGAGTATTATCGGACCTCATACCCCAAGTTGCAGTGGGAACTCAGTCGACAACCTCTCTAAATAGCCGAAATCGCGAATGGAGAAAATATCGGTCGCTCTCTCTCTGCTCGATGATTTTATTTACTTCCACGCACAGACTGAGGAACCCATAGGCCAACTCGCCGCCGATAGCTGCAGTATTCTTCACCAAATTGCTCCGTGAGCATCTGCTCCTCCAGTGGCCTCACCAAGAATTGCCAAATGAGACCCCCACAGAGTACATAGATCAAAACCAATGGGGAGCCATACATCAGACCGACCCCAAATCCCTGCGACAGCCCAGTTACTGCCATCGGATTGCGGATCCAACGATAGAGCCCCCGACTTACCAAACGGTTCGTTTTGTCGTACGGAAAAAGACTCCGGCCAGAAATAAACGAAATTTGACGGATAGAGAATGAGCCAACTCCACCATGCGACGACCGCAGCAGCTTGCAATACGCAATACCACACTATGACCGTACGGATCTCTTGCCGTGCCAAGCTATTCGATCGCTCCATGGTCGCCCAACTATAAATCACCCGGATTGTTTGGCACCAATGGTGACAAATTTAGCTGCAAGCTATCAAGAAACGCCAATCTGGCAGGAATCGATCGCTCGATGGTCTCAATTTGGCTAGGAGTTAAGCGATCTCGTCGGTGCCTGATAGCAAACCAAAGCAAAAAAGTCTCTGCTAGGTCCTCGCGGTTTGGATGATCCTTGGCGTAGGTCGAGATAGCTGTCGGATCGGATTGTTGTGCTTTGATCCAATCAGGATGTCGAGCGTAAAGGGGATCCAAAGACGTATGCGTTGCTTCGTGAATGAGAGTTTCCTCAAGGATGCTTTGCTTGCGATACTCAGTGGTTTGGTCGATGTGAATCAATAAATTCTCGTTCCCACCGCCAAAGAGCTGCTTTCCAGCATGGATCCAGCTAGTACGGACGTTCATGCGAAGGCACTTAGGCAATCTACCGAACTCTATTGCATACTCCTCCGCGAGCTCAGCGGCACGCTCAGCCGACTCAAATTCGCTGTTGACTTGGATTTCGATTTTGAGCCCATCCTCGTAAAAGGCATCGAACAGAAAAGGTTCGTTCTCGATAAACTTGTTCACCCTGCGGTCAAACATCCGCCGTTTAGCCGAATCTTTAGGCTCGATCCGTTCGAACACCGACTTGTCCTCTTCGGTAACAATGTTGCCATTGATGAAGATCGTTCCATGATAGGGCGGCTTGTTGTCATCTGCCAGTGCGATCGAGCAAGTGACAAAGAGAATCGCGAAAGCCAGTGGGTTGTAAAACGTTCCCGTTGGAAGTGATCCTCTCAGGCCAAATCGTTCGGTAAGAAACATTGGTGTTTGCTCCCGTCTCAGCCTAAGCACTCGGTTACCATCTGCTGGATCTGACATCATATCTTGTGGTGGATTGTAGGAAGGTGAACAGAAAGCCGACCGAGGTTTTACGATGAACATAACATTCTCACTTTACGATTAGGTCGCCATTCATGACCATCCAGTGGCCTGGGAATGTACATAGATACGGATACCGACCTGGCTGCTCGGGGACTTGGAAATAGATCGTGAACTCGTTCTTTGGTTCCACCACATCGGTGTAGCAGATCACAGCGTCGCTGGCGGGTACGTAGTGGGTCAAGTAAGCATCGGGATCGTTAACGAGTCCATTGGCCAGAGTCCCGATCCTCTCGAGTGAACCTGGTTGAATCAGAGCCCAATTGTGAGGCACGACATCGGGGTTCCTAAAGGTTAACTTAATTGTCTCTCCTGCTTTAACCTCAAGCGACCGTTCCGAGAATTGTAGATTGTCTCTAGCTTCGAGGACAATCGACCGTGCTCCCTCGATTTCTTTGCCCCAGGGATTGGGGACACTCTTTTGCAATCGATCCAAATCGCGATTCAGCGGATGTGGCAACTCCAGCTTTCCCGCAATCGAAACAGGATTCTCGAACTGTAAAAACGGTTCATCCAACTCGTGTACCGTGAGGTAGAGGTCAAGCGGTTGCGTTGCGTTCGATGAGGCATCTCTCATCGCGAGGTTGACGTGCAAGTGAAGCTGATTGCACTTGGGAATAGTAGGAATCTCTAAGAAAAGGGATTTGTTACCGTCCAAGACATGGGCGGATGTGATTGGTAATCGATCATGCCCAGCAATCGTTGGGGCAAATACTGAGTACTCTTTCGAACCATAGCCGGGCGAGTAGCGATAGTTCCAGCACTGCGCAAATTGCTTTGTTGCATCCGTCGCGGTCTCTGCATCTATCGCATGGGAAAAATCGATCCGCACCCCATTGTTGAAAACATGAAAGCCAACCGGTACCAGTACATCGTCGCCGGTGAATCGCAATCTTTCAAAGCAACCAGAATCGATGGCGTAGTTCCCCCATCCGTGCATACCGCTTAGGTATAGCTGACCATCTACAGGGTTAACCTTAGCTCGATGCACTCCTGATCGATATTCGCCTGGCAAGACGAACACGCCCCCCTGATCTACTCCCTTCACTTGATCCCGCAATAACAACATTGCGGTAGCCGAACCAAAGGAGGTATGGACGATTTGGTTGGCGATCGGCCCCATTCGCGAGTCGGAGATCCAAGCTTGTCCGCCACTGGAGTTATCAATCCCGCGCGGAAGATAAACAAGAGGCAACTCGATCGCTTGGTCGGCTCTCGGCCCTCGATATCCAAAAAAGGGAGGGGGAGACACTGCGAACTCAGCTGGTTCCCGTCCAGGCAAGGGGCGAATGAGATTAACCATGGAAGCCGGTGTCCATTCTCCCTCGGAAACGGGAACCGTAATGGATCCATCAGGAAGCAAGCCAATACCGTCAGGATTGCGAAATCCCGTGCCGATGACTTGAGCGGTTAGGCCATCGGCCGATATTTGCAGAACACCTTGATTCCCCGAAGCAGTATAAAAACGTCCTTCAGGGTCACGTACCAGCCCACAAATGTAGTCATGACCGTTTGGTGACGTCTCCATGGCATTGGAAAAGCATTCGTACCAATCGATCTCTTGGTCACCGTTCAGATCGTGAAGTCTCGTGATCTGATTTCGCCCTAGTACAAAAATTTCATCGTTGTGGATGGCGACTCCGAGCGGGTGATGCAGGCCAGCGGCAATGCGGCGCCACTTCGCTTTTGGCTCGCTTTGCCCAACTTGATACGCCACCCCTTCGGCTCGAAACACATCCCCCTGCATGGTCGCAACAATGGCTGTTCCGTCGCTGAGGAAATCATGATCACCGATGGCCATCGAGGCTCGCCATGGGTTATCAAAGGGAATCTCAATGGTGTCGACGGTATATCCCTGGTCTTTACCCAGCTTGATTGGTGTCTCAAGAATTTGTGGCGAACGAGATGGGCCTCCTTGCAACCATCGGGAGTCCGGCAACTCGGACTTGGGAATAATGTGGCGGGTGATTTTTTCCGAGTCTTCTTGAAGGAAATCCACATAGAGATTTTCTCCTACTTGAAATTCAAAGAAAACTCGATCGCCGTGCAGATAGAAACCTCGGTAGCGAATTGGAACTGCCGGGTCGATGTTCAACTCCTGAGCAGCCGGGCCTATTCTCTCTGGTTTTACGATTTCATGACCAGCGATTCGCACGCCGTCCATAAATCCATGCCGCACGTCGGAATAAGTGACAAAATCACCCTTCCAGAAGAAGTCATACTGCAAGCGATCGGAATCGTAGCTCGCGGACCACCCCAAATCCTTTCCAAAACGAAAGCAGACAGCTCGGTTCACCGTCTTGTTCGGGTGTACAAGCACGTTGCATTGCACGAGATTTGGCTCGACCGCGTTCCATTCGTTGCCTCGCCATGAGTCTTCGTTTTGGCTCCCCCAGTGACCGAACCGGTCTCCATCCAATCCAGGGAATTCTTGCAGGAGATCGATCTCCGAGGGTTGCGTCAGAGAGTAACGAGCCTGTTTAGAATAGAAATCGTAGAGACGATTCGTATTGATCGCTTCTACCCAACCGGGGCGTTGCTCAGGATGAATGGGTTTGTAATCATAGGGGAAACTCGCTGGCTCATGGCGAACCGCGTTTTGGATTACGGATTCCATGTGCGCTCGGTCGAGCGATGGATTGGTCCCGAGGTCGAGTAGAAACTTAACCAAGTCGGCTTGTTTATTGAATTCCAGCGACTCGAAAAGTCCATTTGGCATCAAGGAGAGGGACGGGCTTTGCTCTTCAATGGTCTCACGATCCAGGAGTTGGACTTGTCCGGTTGCAGGATCTTTCAGGGCAACCGATGCTGCGGTTGACTGATCCTGCAGGATGTAACCCGATGCAATCGAGCCATCCTCCATCAGGAGTTTCCAAGCTTGATAGTTCGGTTCCAGTTTGAGATTCGGCCAAAGTAAACTTTCCACGATTTCGACTGGTGGCCGACTTTTCCCTATGAGAGTCAATTCCGGTCCAATTTCCCCGCCTGCCTGGCCAATGCTATGACAGGATGAACAAGCTGCCTTAGCATTGGAAAACACTTTGAGCCCACGTGCGGAGTCGCCGTGACTCAAGGCGGCGTCGAGAATGCGCTGAATCTGTGCCTCACGTTCGGGTTCTGATGGGAATTCGTCGTTGCCGACGCAACAAAGGGCATGGAACGGAGCGACCGAGAGAAGACTCAGCCAAGCCATGACCGACATGATTCGAAAGCAGGATGGGATAGTGAATCGTCCGCAAGGGCATTGATTAAGGTAGGGTGCTAGCATCGTATCCAGGAGAGGCATCAGTGAACCAAGCTGCCAGCAAACCGAGCGAATGGTGGGATCGCAGTTGCCGTGAAATGGTATTCCCGCATTATAACATGATCAGCCCGCTCCAGAATCAGCGGCCACGTATTTGCTCTTCGAAAATCTTTTGGGACCTTTTCGTCGACTTATGGCTCGGAAGATTCGGATACGGTATTAATCGAGCTGGGGAGTCTTGATAGGATATCGATCCCAGTCATTCCGTCACCATTGAGAAAAATCATGAGCTTTCAGCAAGGAGAATTGTTTTCGAACGACATTCCTCCTTGGGAAATGGACGCCGCCAGCGAGACGCCTGCCGTCTCGGTCGTCTTTCCTGAAGCTCCTTTTGGCCCTTATGATTATCGCATCCCCGATGAGCTGACAGGACAAATCAAGCCATCGATGAGAGTGGTGGTGCCGCTGGGCAAGGGGAACCGAGAGCTAGTAGGCTACGTATTGAGTGTGCAAATCGCGATCCTACCTGCGACCGCTCTCAAGCCGATCATTCGTTTGGTGGATCACGAGCCCCTTTGCACGGGTCGGATCATTGAATTGATTCGATGGATGAGCCTTTACTATTTGGTCCCTCTCGGTCAAATATTCGAAGCGGTCATTCCCGCAGGCGTGCGCGCAGGAGCAGGAACCAGAAATCAGACCTTGCTAAAACCATCCGATCAAGCGAAAGATGATCGGATGATCCAAACTCTGCCCGTAAAGCAACGTCAAACGCTCCAACAATTGATCCTTGCAGACGAACCGTTGTCGGTCGATCAATTAAAGCACTTGGCACAATGCTCCGACGGGATTATCAAGAAGCTCAAGGACTCGGGGTTCATCACTACCTACAAAGAAAGAGTCATGACCTACGAGTCAGGTACGTCTAACGTCACGTTTGAACGAATACCGGCACCGGCTCTTTCCGCTGACCAACGCATCGCTTTAAGAACGATTTACGAATCGATCGATTCCGGTGAGCACTCCACTATTTTACTACACGGAGTGACCGGTAGTGGCAAAACCGAAGTCTATATGCAAGCGATCGAACAAGTCGTCTCGTTCGGTAGGCAAGCCATCGTGCTAGTCCCAGAGATTAGCCTAACCCCCCAAACGAGAACTCGATTTCAAAATCGTTTCTCATCCGTGGCGGTGTTGCACTCCAATATGAGCGGGCCAGAACGCCATTATCAGTGGCGACGCATCGCAGACGGTCATGCACAAGTCATCATAGGTCCGAGGAGCGCCATCTTTGCACCAGCACCGTACCTCGGCTTAATCATTCTCGACGAAGAGCATGAGAACACATTCAAACAGGAAACCGTCCCTCGTTACCACGCGAGAGATGTCGCTATTCACCGCGCATCGCTTGAGAAGATTCCTTTGGTGCTAGGTTCCGCAACACCGTCTTTAGAAACATTCGAACGAGCCCAGCGGGGGGCTTATAAAAAAGTATCTCTCCCCAGAAGAATATTGAATAGGCCGCTTCCGGAGGTCACCACGATCGATCTGCGATCTTCGCGAATTGATGTGAATCGCGGGTCCATGTCGACTCCTTTGCTAAAAGCGATCGACAAAACGATCGGTGAGGGTGGTCAGTGCATCCTGTTGTTAAACCGCAGAGGATATGCGACCTCCATCCAATGTCCTTCATGTGGTCACGTGGTCACATGCCCCGATTGCGACTTAGCACTTACGCACCATAGGGATGGTAGCAAAGCCACCTGTCACTATTGCGACTACACCATTGCTGCGCCCAATGTTTGTCCCAAATGTGGATTTGACGGGATTCGGTTCGCGGGGTTGGGAACGCAAAAGCTGGAGATGGAGGTGCAACAACGATTTCCAGAGGCCAAGATCGCTCGAATGGATTCCGACACCATGAAGAAGCCAGGCAGCCACGAAAGGGTCTTGTCCGAGTTTCGAGATGGCAAGACTCAGATCTTGCTTGGCACGCAGATGATAGCCAAGGGGTTAGACTTTCCCAACGTGCTACTGGTCGGAGTCATCAACGCTGATTCCACACTACATTTTCCAGATTTTCGAGCTTCTGAGCGGACCTTCCAGCTCGTTACCCAGGTCGCTGGTCGAACCGGGCGTGGTGAGCGAGCGGGGGAAGTGCTCGTGCAAACCTACTCGCCAGATCATCCGGCGATTGTTGCTGCTTGCCGTCACGACTATGAAATGTTTTCTGAAGCGGAACTAAAACAGAGGGAACAGTTCGGATACCCGCCTTATTCCTCGCTGGCCCGAATCATTTTTCGCGGTCCCGTTCAGGAAGAGGTGCATGAATTCTCCGAGGAGGTGATTAAGCGAATTCAATCCGAGATTGCCAAAGGTGGCTACAAGATCCGCGTGCTCGGTCCAGCGCCACCCCCGATCGCAAAACTGCGAGGTCATTATCGCTACCACGCTATGATAGTTACCAACGACTCAGCAGGCTTGCACATCGTATTGTCAAAAGTACAAGCGACCACAAAACCACCCGGCGATAACTTGTACCTGATCGACATCGACCCGGTGGATATGCTTTGAGTCCGGGGTATTCGTGTAGGCCGAAACAGGGCTCTACGCGATTACCGCATTCACTCTCCCTCGAGGGAGAGTCGAGCGTAGCTCGGAGAGGGGGCAACCGCATAGCATCGCATAAAGGCTCCGACTGGTCGACGATTTTAAAGCCCCCTCCCCTCGTGATCTTCCCTCCACTCTGGTCCTCCCGAATTCTTCGGGAGGGCGAATAAGAACGCGAACGCCTCCATCCAACCTCACGTCGGTGGAGCGATGACTAACAGGTTAGCAACCCATCCCCCGATTATATCCCTCCCCCTTCCCTCCTGTCTCGCCTGCGGCGAGACAGGAGGGAAGGGGGAGGAGAACGTCGTTGCTAGCTTGTTAGTCGTGCGTTCAAATTCTGTTCAGTGTTAATAATCGCAATAGCTGCATATGTCGTTCCCACGAGAAAACTTGTCTCCACAGTCTGGATCGCACCGCCACATGTCAATAGTCAACAATTTACCTGAAGCTATCATCTCTAGCTTCTGTCGAGGAAGATAGAAATACCATCGCCGAGGGTACTTGGCATTTTGCGCTCTTGGCATTGCAAAGTAGGTACATCCAAAAAATTGCTCACCATCTTCTTCGTACATGCCACCGTATGCGAAATCGCACTGTATCAAATCGTCGGAATGAATATTCGTGCACTTGGACTTTTTCTCTATCGCTGCAACAACTTGGCAAAAGAAATCCTTAAGCTCGGTTGGCACAGTAACCTGTTCAAGAATTTTCATGTTTAGGTAGCACCCTTGTGATTGGAAAGGGGACGGAGAGTAGTAAGCTTATCGCTCAAGATACAATGCCCCATTAGCAATCCCAAATACTCGAGTGGTAATCTCTTTCGTACCGGTGGTGCTATTCAAAGACTACATTTACTTGACTCGTCGACGGGGTCTGTAACCAGGCGTCGACGCGTTGGGGGCTGCATTGGGAACTTGACGCTGCTCTTTTCTGGAACCCTTTTTCTTTCGCTTGTCGTTGCTCGCGCTGGATTCCTTGCCATCCCTAGTCGATCCGGTAGACGGACTCTTCCCGGATCCCGCTCCGGCAGGATTCGGAATGGTGTGAACGTACTCCCCACGGAACCGCTGGTTGGCATCGCTGCGGCGTTTTTCGATTGCTTCCCGTGGCGGCTTGGATGGGATCAAGCAATCGCAGCCTTCTCCGATCAAGTCGGTGCGATTGACCGAACGCAGCGCGTCTCGAACTTCGAAATAGTTCTCGGGCTTAAAGAACTGCATCAGGGCTCGCTGAGACTTGCGATCTCGCAAGGCCTTTGCAATGAACACCGGCTTGAGACTAAACGGATCGAGGCCCGTGTAGTACATGCTGGTTGCGATATCTAGCGGCGCTGGGATAAAGTCCTGCACCTGATCTGGTTTGTAACCGTTACGCTTTAGGAACAACGCCAGTTCGATCATCGATTCGATCGAGCTCCCCGGATGAGAGGCGATGAAGTACGGAATGAGGTATTGCTTCTTGCCAGCTTCTGCCGATGCTTCTTTGAATTGTTCCGTGAAGAATTCGAAGTCGTCGTTGGCGGGTTTTCGCATCTTGTACAGCACGTCGGGATCAACGTGCTCAGGAGCGACCTTGAGATGGCCCCCTACGTGATGTTGCGTTAGCTCTTTGATGTACTCGGGGGATTGACGAGCCAAATCCATACGAATGCCGCTCGCGACGAGGACCTTTTTCACGCCTGGTACCTCGCGTGCTTCTCGCATCAGTTCGATCACAGGGGTGTGATCGACACCTAGCAGTTTGCAAATCTTGGGATGCACGCAGGATTGTCGTCGGCAAACCGCTTCGACGTCTGGTTTGGTGCAACGCATGTGGTACATGTTGGCCGTTGGTCCACCGATATCGCTAACGATTCCCTTGAAGTCTTTGTCTTCGGTCATATTCTTGATCTCGTTGAGCACGGACTCTTTCGAACGAGATTGGATAATTCGACCTTGGTGGGCGGTGATCGAGCAGAACGTACAGCCGCCGAAGCAGCCACGCATGATCGTGACCGAATTTTTGATCATCGTGAATGCTGGGATGGCTTCTTTGTAGCTTGGGTGCGGACGTCGCGTGTAGGGTAGTCCGTAGATCCGATCCATCGCCTCTTGGCTGATGGGCAATTGAGGTGGGTTAGCGACTATGATCTGGGTGGAATGCCTCTGCATCAAGCGCCGAGCGTTGAGGGGGTTTGTTTCGTGGTGAATCATACGAGTCGCTTTGGAGAAAGCTATCTTGTCGGCCACCACGTCTTCATAACTTGGTAGTTCTAAAGCGTCGTCAGGCGGAGTCTCGGATGCTCCTAACGCATAGGCAATCCCCTTCATGTCACGCAGATCTTTGACCGTTTCCCCTGCCTCTAGTCGTCGTGCCATTTCGACAATAGAGTTTTCTCCCATACCAAAGGCGACTAAGTCCGCTTTGCTGTCTAACAAAATGCTGCGCCGAACTTTGTCGCTCCAATAATCGTAGTGAGCAAACCGTCGGAGTGAGGCTTCCACGCCACCGGCGATGACGGGGACGCCTTTGAAGGCTTCGCGAGCGCGTTGGCAGTAGGCGAGTGTTGCCCGGTCAGGTCGCAAGCCGATTTTGCCACCGGGCGAATAGGCATCATCGTTTCGGACTTTGCGGTTGGCCGTGTAGTGATTGATCATGCTGTCCATATTGCCAGCACTGATTCCGAAGAACAGCCGTGGGCGGCCAAAGGTCTTCCAGGGATCACAGGATTGCCAATCGGGCTGGCTGATAATCCCGACGCGGTAGCCTGCTGCTTCGAGAACTCTTCCTAATATTGACATCGCAAAGCTTGGGTGATCGATGTAAGCGTCACCGGTGACAAAAACCACGTCAATTTCGTCCCAGCCACGATCCCGCGCTTCCTGCATCGACATCGGAAGGGGTTGTTTGGCCAGTGGGCCATGGGGTTGCCGGTCACCGCGATCGTTTCCCAGATTATCCAGGTAGCGGGAAACAACGTTCGTTTGTCCGCCAGAAGAAGTGTCGCAGGTGGCAGAGTCTGCCATTAAGGCGGTTTCGTCCAGGTTGATAACGGGTAATTGGTTGGTCATTGGTCGCAGGCCTTCCGAGCCGAAATTAGATCATTACGTCCACTGAATCTTATTCTATGCGGGAAATTGGATTGCCTAGTCCGATTTCTTTGTGATTGCCCATGTTTCTACTGGGCATTATATTCGTCGCGACGTTTGGGCAGTCCTTCAGGGAAAGCTCGGAGTCGTCGGACTGTTAGAGCTACCAAGATTTTGGGCTTTAAGGCGGGGTTCGGCGACGGTTTAGAAGAAAAAAACTTTGTTTGGAGAGGTATTCAGGTGGCACTTCGAATCGCAATTAACGGGTTTGGTCGAATCGGACGTTTGACGTTCCGCAACTTAATGAAGCGCCCTAGCGAGTTCGAAGTTGTGGCCGTTAACGACTTGACCGGAACCGACATGTTGGCAACTCTTCTCAAGTACGACAGCATTCATCGTCGTTACCCAGGCGAGGTTTCGCACGATGCAAACAACTTGATCGTTGATGGCAAGAAGATCGCTGTGATTGCCGAGAGGGATCCAGCCAAGCTTCCGTGGGCTGACCATGGAATCGACATCGTTATCGAGAGCACCGGTCTTTTCACAGGCCGTGCGAAAGATGGCAAGCCCGGTTACGACACCCACTTGGCCGCTGGTGCCAAGAAGGTGGTTTTGAGTGCTCCCGCAAAAGACGGGGCCGATTTGACCTGTGTACTAGGCGTCAACGACGACAAACTCACAAAGGATCTCAAGTGTATATCAAACGCATCCTGCACGACGAACTGTCTCGCTCCTGTAGCAAAAGTTCTCAACGATACCTTCGGAATCGAAACGGGTTTGATGACAACGGTCCACGCTTACACCAACGACCAACGCGTCCAAGATATGCCTCACGCGGATGCTTACCGCGCCCGGGCCGCTTCTCTGAACATCATTCCTACGACGACTGGAGCAGCTTCGGCAGTTGGTTTGGTTATTCCTGAGCTCAAGGGCAAGCTAACTGGTATCGCGATGCGAGTTCCGGTTCCAACCGGTTCGGTTGTTGATTTGACTGCCAATCTCACCAAGGAAGCCACCGTTGCAGAGATCAACGCTGCCGTTAAGGCTGCTGCGGAAGGCCCGATGAAGGGCGTACTCTGCTACACCGAAGACCCAATTGTCTCGACAGACATCATTGGTGATTCGCACAGCAGTATCTTTGCTGCCGACTTCACCCAAGTGCTCGGTGACAAAGGCAAGCTTGTCAAAGTCGTTTCTTGGTATGACAACGAGTGGGGTTACAGCTGCCGAACGGCGGATCTTTGTGCACGGCTAGCGTCCCTCATGTAAATTTCTGAGGCTGGCCAGCAAAGCCAAGTGAGCAGAGACCCTTTAGGTTCGAGGTAGTATGCCTCGAAACGAAGGTCGAAGCCAACTAGGGTCATTGAAAATGCAGGAAGGACTGCTACAGTCTTTCCTGCATTTGGCATTTAAGCCCTAGATTTTTGCAGGATATTCCGATCGATTCCTTCCCCCGCAGCCCGATAGAATGGACGTTTTATGGCAGCTACATCAATGTCAACTGAGCAGATCCAGCAGGTCATTCCGCACCGAAAGCCGATGCTTTTGGTTGACGAGGTCGTGGAGCAGACAGAGAAGTTGATCGTTTGTCGAAAAACGTTTTCTAGCGAAGAATTCTTTCTGCAGGGACATTTCCCCAATTTTCCACTCGTTCCCGGCGTGATACTTTGCGAGTGCTGTTTGCAGAGTGGAGCCATCTTACTAAGTCAGTTCACACCTCAAGACGGTTCCGTCGTGCCGGTCGCAACACGGCTGGATGGCGTAAAGTTCAAGAAGATGGTGCGTCCCGGTGACACTGTTACGATTGAAGTGACGCTTAATGACGTGGTCTCGTCCGCGTACTTTATGACGGGTAAGGTTACCGTAGATGGCAAGCTCGCAGCACGGCTTGATTTTGCGTGCAGCGTGGCGGCGCCGTCGTAGCCACCTTTTCCATTTTACTGGGTCGTATTCGCCCAATAGCCCATCGAAGTCGCTGTGGGTTTAACGGCGCAACACGTAATTGAGGGGACGCTCAGATGTCGACCAAATTTGAATCACAGTCATGGTTGTTGCGTGGGCAGACCAATAGCAGCAGTCCCGCTCAGATCTCTCCTTTGCCAGAATCGGTCGAAACGTTATCCGGTGGATTTAAGCTTCGTTGGGAGAACGCGCGAGCTTCGGGTCATTGGGGGGGGAAAGCGATGGGGATGGAGATCCTGACCATCGATACGGGGGCGGTCAAGGCGGTCGTGTTGCCAGATCGTGGGATGGGGATTTGGAAGTGTTGGTGCGATGAGACGGAGTTTGGTTGGCAAAGCCCGGTGGACGGACCGGTTCATCCCAGTTTAGTGCCCGTGGGGGACCCAAGCGGTATAGGCTGGCTTGAAGGTTTCGATGAGTTGCTGGTCCGATGTGGGTTGCACAGCAATGGTGCTCCCGAGTTCACCGACAATGGCCAAGTGAAATACCCTTTGCATGGGCGGATCGCCAATCTTCCTGCCAGCAGTCTTGAGATTGCGGTTGATGCCAGAGAGGGAACGTTGGATGTCATCGGGACGGTGACGGAGGCTAGGTTTCTGGTCTATTCGTTGCAGCTTCAGTCCCGCATGCGATTCCGCGCGGGGAGTTCGGTCATCGAGATCACGGACACGGTGACCAATCCGGGGTCGCTGCCTGTGAGTATGCAGCTACTTTATCACATCAACATCGGTCAGCCGGTTGTGGAGGCTGGCGCGAGAGTCCATGCTTCGCCAAAAACGATTTGCCCGCGCGATGCCACGGCAGCGAAGGCGGCGGAGGGGTGGGACCGATGCGAAGGCCCCGAGTCCGGGTTTGCGGAACAAGTTTATTTTATGCAAGCCGCTTCGGATTCGGCTCACTGGTCGGAGGCGATGATTGCGTCGGCGAGTCAGTGTAACGGTTTGTCCGTTCAGTTTTGCACTCGGACACTTCCTTACTTTAATCTTTGGAAGAACACGGCCGCTGTCGAGGATGGGTACGTCGTGGGGCTCGAGCCTGCCACGGGGTTTCCGAACCCGAAATCTTTTGAGGAAAAGCAAAAGCGGGTAGTGTTGCTAGCAGGTGGAGAGTCGAGGGTGTTTCGGCTCAAGCTCGAACCGCTTGCATCGACGGAAAAAGTGGAATCCGCTATCAAGAGGATCGCTGGGCGTCGAACAAGTCCAGGCGTTATCCACAACGAGCCGCAATCGGGCTGGTGTTCATAGGACTGTGGGCTCAGGGCCAAGGGGGCAGGAAAACCCGAATAGTCCTCAGGTTCTTTTTGCCCGTATCTAGCGGAGTTGGCCAAGAATTTGCTAGTCTGGCAAGAAGAATACTTCGCATCGCCGAATTGGCAGCTGGAAATGAGAACTATGGCAGAGGACTACTACAAAATTTTAGGGGTCGAGCGAAATGCTAGCAGCGATGAAATCACCAAGGCTTATCGTAAGCTGGCTAGAAAGCATCATCCTGATTTAAACCCTGATGACAATAATGCGAAGCAGCGCTTTCAGGAGATCCAATCGGCTTACGATTGTTTGAGCGATTCGGATAAGCGAGCTCGATACGATCAATTTGGCTCGAATTATGAGCAGTACGCGGCGGGAGGTGGCCCGAACCCCTACAGCGGTGGGCATGGATTCGACTTTGGTGACATTTTTGGTGGTGGTCAGGTCGATTTGGGCAGCATTTTTGGCAACATGGGGGGTGGAACGCGTTCGCGGAGGACGGCTCGCGGCTCGGACGTATCGGCGGAGATTACTGTTCCGATTCGCACGATGATTGCGGGCGGGGAAACTCAAATTTCTCTGAATTTGAATGGGAGGACCGACTCCATTTCGGTTAAAATCCCATCTGGGATTTTGCCAGGCAAGAAAATTCGCTTGCGGGGCCGTGGGCAGTCCGTCGTAGGCGGCAAGCCAGGAGATTTGCTTTTGACGGTTCAACCGGACACGAATTCTCACTACAAGATTTCGGGTTTGAACTTGGAACTGCGATTGCCCGTGACGCTTGAGGAGGCGGTAAAGGGTGGCAAGGTGGATGTGCAGACACCAAACGGGACGATAGCCTTAACTGTGCCTCCTATGAGTAGCAGTGGTCGAAAGTTGCGTTTAAAGGGACAGGGGTTCCGAACTTCCGACGGCGGCGTCGGGGACATGATTGTCGAGTTATTGATCAAACTCCCAGAGAATTTGAGCCCTGAGATGGTCAGTCATGTGGCTGACACGACGGGGGCTTACCATCGTCCGGTTCGAGACGGAGTACAATTGTAAAGGAAGCGGTTCTTGGTGCGGGGCAATCGTCCTGGCGCAGGGGACAACACAAACGGAACCACCATGTCAGTAGCCAGCCCTCATGACCAGACGCTAGATGCGGATAGCCCGTTGGCGATTCCGCAGCGCCCAGAGTTTGCGGGTGCGTCTCCGGCTGAGATGGAGTTACTGGAGGGGGACACTAGTTCCAGCAGGCATGCGAACGATCTGCTGCAAACGCGTCTCCGGACCGCTGCGTTTGCCTTGGGAATCGGTTTTCTCATCTTTTCGTTGTGGTCTCTGGTTCAATTAGTTTGGGAATTTCCTTCCAACTCCGGAACCACCACTTTGGGTGTGGAGTTGGTTACCACGGTCGTGCTCATGGGGGTTGCATGGTGGCTATCGAAGCAGCAACAGGCTACCGCGAATTGCTTGCGTTGGAGCGAGTTTTTGATTTTTGCTTCACCTGCGGCTTCTTTGCTAGTTATGCACTATCGCGACGTCGTATTCTTGGCGTCTCATTATTCCTTTATCCCGCATATTTCGATGTCGGGATGGTTGATTTTGATCTTTACTTATAACATATTCGTGCCCCGAAGCTGGCGTGTTGTCTTGACCGTGTGCTTGGTAATGGCTTTGGCACCGATTATCGCAACAGTAGTGGCCGTCATTCTTCACGAAGACATTCAGCGGAGTCTTTGGTTCGATCCGTCTTGTCTGATT
The DNA here is from genome assembly GCF_052161605.1 of Brakhagea baltica. Classification (NCBI taxonomy): domain Bacteria; kingdom Pseudomonadati; phylum Planctomycetota; class Planctomycetia; order Pirellulales; family Pirellulaceae; genus Brakhagea; species Brakhagea baltica. The sequence continues at coordinate 5,597,239 of NZ_CP197409.1, forward strand.
GAAATGGTTTTGATTCTGGTGGCGACCGTGTCGGCTTGTTTACTGGGGGTTCGAATGATTGCGTATCTCCGGGGCAAGGTCGACGAGGCTAAAGAATTGGGTCGTTATCATTTGCGAGAGAAGCTAGGTTCTGGGGGTATGGGAGACGTCTACCTAGCTGAACACCGGTTGATGAAGCGACCTTGTGCTATCAAAGTTATACGCCCTGAGAAGGCGGGAGATCCTAAGTCGATCGCGCGGTTCGAACGAGAGGTACGCTCGACTTCGCGACTGAATCATTGGAATAACGTATCAATTTTTGATTACGGCCGGACGCCGGACGGTAAGTTCTATTACGTGATGGAGTATTTGACCGGCTTGAGTTTGCAGCAGCTCGTAAAAAGAAGGGGGCCATTGTCTCCCGGGAGAGCGGTCTATTTACTGAATCAAGTCTGCAATGCTCTGAATGAAGCACATTCTATTGGTTTGCTGCATCGGGATATCAAGCCCGCCAATTTAATGGTCACCGAACTCGGTGGCGCGTTCGACATGGTCAAGTTGCTCGATTTTGGATTGGTCAAGTCTATAGACTCTTCGATTCAGAATGGTGAGGACACCGATCTTACTATGGCTGGTTCTTTGACCGGATCCCCGCTTTATATGTCACCGGAGCAGGCTATGGGAAATGTTGTTCCGGATCAACGCTCTGACATTTATGCTTTGGGCGGAGTCGCTTATTTTATGCTGACCGGGAAGCCTCCCTTTGATTCGGGGCCGACCCTGAAGATATTGCTTGCGCACCTGCACGAGGTACCACTTGCTCCGTCACGGGAGAGAGACCCTGCCCTGATACAGCCCTCGGCTGCCTTTGATGATTTGGTTCTCAAGTGTTTGGAAAAGAGTCCCGATAGTCGCTTTCAGTCAGCCAAAGAGTTGCAGGCTGCTCTTCAGCTGTTGCCCGAATATAATGATTGGGACGCCAGCAAGGCAGAGGGCTGGTGGACTAGCAATTGCAGTCATTATCAGCTTCAGAACGGATAGCCACTTGGACTCGGAACAAACTCGATTAGAAGCCGACCTGCGGGGAATTTTAGACGGCGAGGTTTATTGCAGCCCCTTGTTCACGCAGCTCTACGCCTCCGATGCGTCCTTGTATGAAATCCCTCCGCATGCGGTTGTTCGTCCTCGAAACGAGTCGGATGTTGTCCAGTGTGTGAAATATGCCGCGGAAAACTCGATCCCCTTGTTTCCTCGCGGCGGGGGAACGGGGCAAGCCGGGCAGTCGCTGGGCCCTGGAATCGTCCTGGATTTTTCTCGTTTTATGCGGCGAGTTATCCAACTCGATCGCGAAAACATGACCATTCGAGTGCAACCAGGTTTGACATTGGCAGAGCTCAATCGGAGTCTGTCGAAACACCGGCTTGTTTTTGGCGCGGATCCGGTGACTCGTTCGGTTACGACGATTGGGAGTGTCGTTGCTATCGACTCGATCGGGAGCCATTATTTGGCCTACGGGACGGCATGCGATTCGGTCTTGGAGGCTAACGCCGTTTTGGCGAATGGTGACAAGGTTAGTCTCGGAAAGCAGCGATGGCGAGCTCCGGGCACAGGGAACTTTCATTTGGACAAGATTGCTTCTGGTGTAGGAGAAATTCTGGCCTCCTATAGAGCAGCTTCCAAGGGGCCGCCGTGGCGTGGTGTAGCGCGAGGTTGCGGTTATCGGATTGAGACCAGTAACGCTGAGTATGTAGACTTAGCAAAACTGCAATCGGGTGCTGAGGGGACGCTTTCGATTCTCACGGAATTAAAATTGAAGGTGCGTCCCATGCCCGAAGCTCGCGGGGTCGTGCTGTTGTTCTTCGAGCGACTCGAATCGGCTGTCAAAGCAGCGGCCGATGCACGTCGAGACAAGGTTGCGGCATGCGATCTCATGGACCGTCGGCTGATCGAGTTGGCTCGTGATATCGATTCTCGTTATGAAGCCATGTTGCCACGTGGTGTCGAGGCTTGTTTATTGATCGAACATCATGGAGATGAAGCCCTCGACGTGCGGAGTCGCTTGACAGCTTTGGTGCAGCGAATTGTTCGGCGATCACCCTCGACCAAGCAATCCCGTATCATTTTGGACGACAACGAACGTGACTTTATTTGGAAGTTGAGCCGCCGTGTCATCCCGCGGTTGTATCGAATAAAGGGGAATGCAAGGCCCATTCCCTTTGTGGAAGATATTTCCATACCTCCTGATCGATTGCCAGAGTTTTTGGTTGAGGTTCAGAACACACTCAAGGCGGAACGGGTGACTAGTGCGTTATTCTCGCATGCCGCGCACGGCCACATTCATTTGAGACCTTTCTTAGATCCGCATTCAGACGATGATGTTTTGAAAATGCAGCGGATTGCCGATCGGCTTTTCGAGAAGGTGATCGAGTACCGTGGAGTCATTTCCGGGGAACATGCTGTCGGTCTCAGTCGTAGTTCTTACGTTCGTCAGCAGTTGGGTGATTTGTATCCGGTTTGTCGATCGATCAAGGAATTATTCGATCCAAAAGGAATTCTCAATCCGGGCAAACTCATTACCGACGCACCACAGAAAATCACTGACAATCTTCGTCCACTCACGTCGTTGAAATCCGGAATAGATCACCAGCTTTCACAGAGTGGTAACGCAACGAATGGTTTAAACGTGGGCAATGGCCAAGAAAAAAGCGAGAACGACGGGGGAATTCACATACCATCTCGGACGAGGGCTTTCTTGCCTATCCTCTCATGGACCGCGTCCGATAGCTTAGAAACCGTTTCGGATTCCTGCAATGGTTGCGGTAGATGCCGCTCCACGGCACCGAATGAACGCATGTGCCCTATGTTCCGTGCTGGTCGTAACGAAGAGGCGTCTCCGAGGGCCAAAGCCAATCTGATGCGTGGTTTTTTGGATGGTCGGATTCCGTCCGTCCTGATCGAAAGTGATGAGTTAAAAGCAATTGCCGACTCTTGCTTTCACTGCCATCAATGTAGAATCGAGTGCCCTTCATCGGTGGACATTCCTAAGCTTGTTATGGAGTTCAAAGCCCAGTACGCGGCCATCAATGGATTGTCGTTGAGCGATCGAGTCCTAGGACGACTCGACTTGCTTAGCTCCATAGCTTCCCGAGCCCCGTGGTTGGCAAACTGGGGGATCGAAAACCGGTATGCTCGTTGGTTGTTAGAGAAGTCGACGGGCATATCACAGGGGCGGAGATTGCCATTGATTGCCAAGCAGCCTTTTATGCGTTGGGCGGCGAGAAATCGGTTGACGCGTCCCAATCGTGCGGGAGGCCGAAAGGTTTTGTTCTTGGTCGACCATTATGCTAATTGGAACAATCCGCAGTTGGGGATGGCCTTTGTCGCCGTCATGCAAAAACAGAATGTCGACGTCTTCGTTCCGGCGTGGCAATCGGTCACTTGGATGACGCGAATTGCCTTGGGTGACGTTGAGAGGGTTCGTAAATCGATTGCGCCTCAGATTCGGTTATTGGCTGAGGCGGTGCGGCAAGGCTACGAGATCGTCAGTACAGAGCCTACTGCCATTCTTTGCTTGAAGAACGAATATGTCCACATCGTTGACAATGATGATGCGAGGTTGGTTGCTAAGCATTCCTGGGAAGCAGGCCAGTACTTGTGGAAAATGCATCAGCAGAACGAACTCGAACTCGACTTAAAACCTCTTTCGCTATCTGTTGTCTATCACACCCCCTGTCATCTCAGGGCCATAGATCAAGACCATACGGGCTTGAATCTGCTTGGGCTTATCCCTGGTGTCACGGTTCAAAACGCCAACGCTGGTTGCAGTGGAATGGCGGGCACTTTTGGCTTGTTACGGCGAAACTATCGGACCTCGCTTCGGGTAGGTTGGGACTTGGTTAGCACTATGCAACAGACTTCGGCACAGATTGGAAGCACGGAGTGCGCTGCATGTAAATTGCAGATGGAACAGGGGACCGACAAGCCCACCATTCATCCGATTGCCCTACTCGCCTACGCTTATGGAAAACTCCCATCGGTTGGAGAGTGGATCTCAAGCCGCAATGAGGGGCTCTCGGTGAAGTAGTCAGCCATAATGCGAATTGCCATCAAGGTTTTTCAAACCGACGGCAGCGGTTATAATCGCGAGGACTGAGTCATAGCCGATGCAAAGAAAGCCTTATTCCGGAATGTTAACCCCAAAGATCGAGACCGCAACGACTAGCAACCAGACTCTGTTCGCAGCTAGTGGACGAAGCCGTATGGGGAGCTTGGCCGGCATACGTATCGCAGCGACCGGATCCTATGTTCCCGATCAAGTGGTCACCAATGACGATTTGGCAGAGCTCGGATGTGATAGTGAGTGGATTGTAGCTCGCACTGGCATTCTGGAGCGAAGACGAGCCGCCGATACACAGGCCACCAGCGACTTAGCATGGCATGCCGCCCTGGACTGCTTGAGGAATGCAAACGTAGCACCTCATGAAGTGGATCTTCTTATTTGTGCCACGATAACACCAGATTTTATCACCCCTAGTACGGCGTGCTTGCTCCAAAGCAAGCTTGGTTGCATTGCACCGGCATTTGACATCAACGCCGCGTGTGCTGGCTTTATGGTGGGTTTGGTTACTGCGGCTCAGTTTATTGCAGCCGGTACTTCGCGAAATGCGTTGGTCATCGGCAGTGATCTGATGAGCCGAACCATCGACAAGACCGATGTACGCACCTATCCCCTGTTTGGGGACGGTGCCGGTGCTGCTCTTTTACAGCCTTGTGCACCGGAGCCAATGAATGGACTCATCCGCTTCTGTATAGGATCCGAGGGGACGAATGAGCCGCTTTGTATTCCCGGTGGCGGATCGCGAGAGCCACTTACTCCCGCGACGATTCAGTCCGGAAAACAGTATCTGCAAATGGATGGACGGACCGTATTCAAGTGGGCTGTTCGTGTTGTTGAGGATAGTTTGACCGATGTGCTAGAGTCTGCCCACGTAACCCCCGATGAAATTGGACTCGTGATTCTTCATCAGGCAAACATTCGGATTCTTGACGCGGCGATAGACAAGCTGAATATTCCTAGAGAACGAATGTTTGTTAATTTGGATCGCTATGGAAATACCTCGGCCGCTAGTGTTCCTTTGGCACTGGATCAGGCTAATAAAGAGGGGTTACTCAGTCGCGGTGATTTGGTACTTTTGTGCGGGTTCGGAGCGGGACTTTCCTGGGGAACCAGTTTAATTCGTTGGTAGGGGCTGACGATACTTACGCATCTCAAGAGTTCACGTGGGGCGGGACATTGTCCGTAGTTGGGGCGGGGGGGGGTGATTGGCGGTGGCTTGGGAAGCGAATAGAATTGGAGGACTCCGTTCTCATCAATTATCGCACAGGTGCAACAGCACCGGGAGCTCGCTATGTACTATCAACTGATCCCACTTTCGGGTACGCAATCTAGAGAGTCGGGATGGAGGCTTGATCTACCCGCCACCGTCGGTCGAGGATCAGAGGCTAGTTTGTGTATTGATGATGAATCGATAAGTCGGAGCCATTGCCAGATCTACTTGGCACCGGACGAGTCCTTGCAAGTACGAGATCTCGGCTCGACGAATGGCACGTACGTAAACGGGGAGCGGATTCGGCAGCATCACTCTCTGTTTCCAGGAGATGTGCTTCAAATTGGAGGCTTGACGTTAAAGGTGCACTACGAATCGGACACAGATCCCGGCAGCATCAATCCTCTGCCTAGAAATCCATCTTCGAACAAAACCATGCAAATGCCGACGGTGCAATCGCCAACATTTACAATGCATGAAGTTCCTATGCCGACGAAGAAATGGTGGGAGTTCTGGAAATCCTAGTTTCCTAGCATCAGGAAGAGCTCGTCATTCTCAGAAAACACTCTGTATTCGTTTGCCAAGTTGCGAAAAGCCGGGCTAGAATACAGGCTCGTAGCAATTGAATCCACTTGGTTCGGGAGATCACGTTGAACGTACATCGTCGCACTCGGTTTTCGGTAATTCTTTCATTTCTTGGAGCCGCATCCATAGGGTGCGGTGTTGCGAGTGTAAGCGTTTGCTTCGGGCAAGACCAAGCGGCGTTCGAGGCCAAAGCTGCTGCAATAGCAGGTGCATCTGAAAAGACTTTACCTAGATTCGACGACGGCGAGGCTCAGGTCGTTGACGGCTTCAAAGAGAATTGGGTTCAGCATGATCTCTGGGTCGAGACCGAGTTCGATTCGGATGGAGATGGTAAGCCGGATCGGATGCACGTTTCTGTGACGAGGCAACAGCAAACGGAAACGGAGGGGTTAAAGGTACCAGTTGTTTATGAGTCGAGCCCGTATTACTCCGGGACTGGTTCTAATAATCCACGCTTTATGTGGAGTCCCAAGCAAGAGTTGGGAACCGATCCTCCTGTTCATGATGTTGCCCCCGCGATCAAGCAACAACCACGCAGAACGGTCTTGTCCAGAGGATTGCAGGAGCAATGGGTGCCGCGTGGATTTGCGGTCGTACATTCTTCGTCACCAGGAACAGGGCTTTCACAAGGGTGCCCAACGATAGGTGGTGACAACGAATCGCTGGCACCCAAGGCAGTCATTGATTGGTTGAACGGCCGCGCCAAAGGCTTCACCTCTCCCGATGGCGATGAAGAGGTTAAAGCGTATTGGTGCACTGGAAAAGTTGGGATGACGGGGACATCCTATAATGGCACGCTCGCGCTGGCGGCAGCGACGACCGGAGTTGATGGCTTAGAAGCGATTATCCCAGTCGCTCCCAACACGTCGTATTATCACTACTATCGTTCTCATGGACTGGTGCGGCATCCTGGTGGTTACATGGGAGAAGACATCGACGTGCTTTATGACTTTGTTAACAGCGGAGCGGAGGATCGTCGCGAGTATTGTAATACCGAGGTTCGTGACAACACTTTGATTGCGAATCTGGATCGCAAGACCGGCAATTACAATGATTTTTGGCAGGGTCGTGATTACATTCACAAGCTCGAGCCACTCAAAGCAGCGATGCTCATGGCGCATGCATTTAACGATTGGAACGTGATGCCTGAGCACAGCATCCGCATTTACGAAGCGGTCAAAGCCAAAGGGGTTCCGACGCAACTCTTCATGCACCAAGGTGGACATGGTGGTCCTCCACCGCTCAAGCAGATGAATCGATGGTTTACTCGGCACCTGTATGATATTGAAAATGGTGTTGAAAAGGATCCTCAATCATGGATTGTTCGCGAATCTGCGAACCGTCGTGACCCGACCCCATATGAGGCTTATCCCCACCCAGAGGCGGAGCCAGTCATTTTGCGTCCACAGGGCAAAGGTTTTGCGATTGGAGAGCTAGTGAAAGACGGAGCACAATCTCCGAACAAGCAATCGGAGTGGACGATTATTGATAACTACGCCTTCGACGCCCCGATGCTATGCAAAGTCGAGTGGTCGAATCACAGGCTTCTGTTTGCGACCCCCAAGCTCAAAGAGGCTTTGCATCTGTCTGGTACGCCAACGGTGAAGCTCCGGATCAAGAGTAATCGTCCCGCCGTGAACCTATCGGTTTGGCTCGTCTCGTTGCCTTGGACTGACAGTAAGTCCATCAATGACGACGTCATCAATCGGGGCTGGGTAGATCCCCAGAACCATAGATCTATCTTGGAGGATGATCCCCTTAAGTTGGGTGAGTGGCGAGAGATTGAGTTCACTTTGCAACCAGACGATCAAATTATCCCAGAGGGAGCGCAGCTGGGACTTATGATCTTCTCTAGCGATAAAGACTTTACGCTATGGCCTGAGCCGGGGACAGAACTCACTGTCGATTTAGGTATGACGTCGATCAAGATACCGATCGTCGGTGGCGGGAAAGCGTTATCGGCAGCGATCGACTAGATGTCTGAACGTGTTCTTAAGACTCTACTTCTAGGTGTCGGAAGGAACAGAGTTGGCAATCGGATTATGAAGTGAAATAGTTTTAGGAAGCATATGCCAGTGTTTCGAATACATTGTCCCAATGGGTAGGAAGGCTCTGCGTGTGCTGCTCGAATATCCTCTACGCCATGTGGCCAGTCGGTGATTCTAGCAATGACCTTCTTAAGCCAATTTCTACGATAGGGATAGAGTTGAGCTTGTTCAAGCCAGTCGGCAGGGATTGTTTTCTTACCATTGCAGGCACCAGACAAGCCGCCAGCAATGGCGGCAACTAACGCACATTCGCCTCCAAGACATGCTGTTCGTTCTACAACCGTACGGAAATTTTCGAGATGCCTAAGCCAGGCATAGACACTAAGAACCGCAATGATGTTCGTGTTCTTCGGAACCCCCCCTAGGTAGCCTAATCGCGCGGAAACCCGAGCGATGCTGTAACGTTTCTCCAGATAGACCTCGCAACTCCGCAGGAGAGATTTGATTTCCGATGATTGAGTGTTTTCTATCAAACACAAAAGAATTTTTTGTGCACCCAGTTCTCGTGCGTCGTAAAGTTGAGTGATCTGCATAGCTTGTGCAATCAATAGTGATGCGGCTATGCTGGCGTCATTGTCTGTCGTGACCCCATTGCTCAACTCGAGCCAAGCCTTTGCATTTGCAGTTCCTTGAACCAATAAACTTATCGGTAACGCCCGAATCAGCGGACACGCTAAGCGTCCTCGAAATGCATAAGAATCCGCTCCTCCTTTAAATTTAGGAATCAGAATACGAGCCGCTTCGCTAAGACCATGGGCCGTCCGGTATGTCCAGATTCGCTTTTTCAGGCACTTTGAAAAAAGGCGGTGGTCGGCTCGCGATTGAAAAATTGCTTGCAAGGTAATCAGCATCCCATGAGTTTGTTCTCCGGGAAGCGCTGCGCCTGGTTTGAAACAGAACTTCAAAGGGGGGCGGCCAAACAAACGAAAGCCATTCCATTTCGACATCCCGTCACGGGCCAGCGCAAGAGACTCCCCGATCGCAACTCCCCAAATCATTCCCTCTGCGGAACGCTCGCGTCTCGCGACGCCGGCAGATCGCTCCCACGAAAGTGAGACCGTTGGAAACAATTTTGATTCGGATTCATCGTCGGGCATGGGTCAAAATCGCAGGTTAAAAAATAAACTGTGGCGAGGGAGTGGACCGCGGGCAATTGCAGTCGAATGCGACCAATTTCTGAAAGGTTATATGATATTAACGATTCGTGAAGTCCAATACCCTTTGTGAACTGTCTAACCGAAAAAGTCAACCATACTTATCGTTACAGGTTGTTCAGAGCGAATTTCGCATTTCTATGCTTAGTCAACTGGAGCACATCGATGATTTTTGTCACAATGGGTTTTCCTAACACCATTTCTATTTCGTCTTGGTTTGGCAAATATTCGCTAACACAGGGATTCTCCGGACCGTGAACATCAATCGACGTATCTTACTTAGGGCGGCTGCGGCGACCGGAATGTCGTCATTTTTGCAAAATCTTGTTTACGGTCATGATCGCCTGCTGACCCCGGCCCAGACCAAGGGGCCTTTCTATCCCATCCCGGACATTGAAAAACAGGCGTTTTTTGATTTTGATTTGACTAGAAAGGGGCCCGATTCCCCGCTGGCGGAGGGGAGAGTGATTGCCATCCAGGGGGGGGTGATTGGGCATGATGAGAATTCCTTGGGAAATTCCATCGTCGAAGTCTGGCAAGCTTGCGAAACCGGGCGTTACAACCATCCAGACGACAAGAACGATCGCCCGATGGATCCAAACTTTCAATATTGGGGGCGTGTTCAGACTGGCGAAAGCGGGGAGTTCCGGTTTAAGACGATTTTGCCGGGAAAGTATCCGGGACGGACACCTCACATTCATTTTCGAATCCTTTCGCCCGGCCGAAAGGAGTTGATAACTCAACTCTACTTCGGTGAGCACGAAGAGCTAAATCGCAAGGATTCTCTGTACATGTCGATGAATGTCGCACAGCGGGATGGAGTCACTGCGCATTTAGAGAACGTCCCGATGGATCCTCAGGATCCCAGCAGTGAGTCGATACCCACCGGGCGATTCACCATTGTTTTGGGGGATCCTGAAGATACGAAGTCGACTCCGCCTATGTAGCGGACAGTGTCAATGCTTTGCAGTCGCACGACGTTTAACTGTTACCAGCGTAGCGACCCGCAGCGCGATAAGTTTGGCCGGCGGTTTTTGATCGGTTAGTATGATCAGACCGCTTCATTATGCCGATGCGCCGAAAAAACTGCGTGGAGGGGAGGTGAGGCTATGCTTGGTACGAAGCGTCGTTATGTCATTGGTTTATCGTTGGCAATCGTTGGGTGGATTGGCACGCAATTCGTTTCGTTGAGTGGCCTAGAGCAGGTCCGGTTGACCCCAAAACTTTCCTGGATACCTACGACAGGAGATGGGCAACCTCAAGCTTCGGGGCAACCTCGAGCTTCTCAAGGGGAGCGGGGCTTGGGTGGATGGAGTGATGCTGATGACGCGACATGGACTTTGGGGCCATCGTCACCGAGTTATGTATCTCACAGAATTTCCTCATCGGGATCCTTGACCGATGATTCCGTCAGAAAATTCTTTGCCTCGCCGAGCAGCGCAGGACTGGGGGCGGGGCAAGTTGCCTCGTCTAGACGTGGAAGCTTTGACGGAGCAAGTGCCGCGAATCCGAGGGGAAATGCCGCAGGGGTCAATGTGCCGAGGATTCGTATCGCTAGCTTCAATCTCGGCGAATTCGGTGAGGATAAGCTAAGAAAACTCCCTGTTACGGAGACACTGGTTCGAATCATCCGGCAGTTCGATGTCATCGCCCTGCAAGGCATAACGTCTCGCCAGTCTGATACTCTTCCTTTGTTGACCGAGCTCATCAACCGTAACGGTAGGGAATTTGAATTTCTTTTGGGGCCGCCGGTCGGTAGAGAGCAGAAGCAGCAATTTGCGTTCTTGTTCGATACGGCACGCATCGAAACGGACCGGGGCCAGCTCTATACGGTTGAAGATCCGCAGGATCTGATAACCTATGCCCCTTTGGTAGCTTGGTTCCGAACCAAGCTACCTCAGAGGTCGTCGAGTTTTACATTTAGTTTGGTAAACGTGCGGATAGCCCCGAAAAGGGCGGATGAAGAGATTCAGCTTCTTCCGAGTTTGATTCGGAGTGTTCGTAGCGACGGAAGGCTAGAGGACGATACTCTTTTGGCCGGTGAATTCATGGCTTCAAGTCAGCGATTGGCCGCTATACCAGGGTTAGATATGACGCTCGCTATCGAGGGAGTACCGACCACTGTGGCTGGCGATGCCATGACATGCAATATCCTTTTTCCCACACGCGCAACGGATGAGTTTACAGGACTCTCCGGGGTAGTCGACTTCCTACGGCAATTGAACCTCAGCTTAGATCAGGCATTGCAAGTATCTTCGAGTCTTCCGATCTGGGCAGAGTTTACTGCGTATGAAGGGTCAATCGATCGTTAGTTTTTTTTGTGAAATCTGTTACAATTCTCGATGTGATTCGTCGTTTGTCGGTCATTTCCATACATTGTATTGCTAGTTTAGAAGGACGTGCAAAGTGCTGCATCGAAGTAGGTTTCTTGGCAATTCGCTTCCGATTTATTGCTCGTTGGATGATTGATTGCACTCCATGGCAAGCGATAGACTCTTTTTGGATCAAGATCCGGGCAGGATTTTGATTGTTCGGCTTTCCTCGATCGGTGATGTGGTACTGAGCGTTCCCGCTCTTTGCGCGTTGCGTAAAAGGTTTCCTAACGCTCAGATTGGCTGGGTCGTTGAGGGCCAGGGGGCACAGCTTCTCGATGGGCACGAAGACCTCGACGAATTGTTTGTAACAACCAAGGCTGCCTTTAAGTCGCCTAAGGAATTTTTCAAGCTTGCGAAGATACTTCGTCAGTGGGGACCTGATGTTACGATTGACCTCCAGGGGTTGGCCAAGAGTGCTTGGCTCGCGTACTTCACGCGAGCTGAAACTCGATTAGGGTTCGCGAAAGGGGACTACGACGGGCGAGAGTTCAGCTGCTGGGTAAACAATCAAATCGTGACCCCTAAACATTCTCACTTGATATTGCGAGGCCTAGAAATCTTAAGGCCGCTCGGAGTCGCTTCTGAGGAGATCGAGTTTAGGCTGCCGGAACATCCCGAAGACACTAGGTTTTTCGAAGACACTCTCAAAAAAGAGTTTGGGGGGCGAAACTACGCATTAATCAATGTCGGCGCTAGATGGGTAAGTCGCTTGTGGCCGGCAGACAGATACGCCGAGGTAGCAGACTATCTTTCCAAACGGTGGGGATTGTTGCCCGTTATCCTCTGGAATGGAGAGACAGAACTCCAGATTGCGAAACAGGTTCAAGAGTTTTGTGAGGCAGAAAGTGTCCTGGGTCCTTCGTGTAGTCTTAAACAGCTGAGAAGTCTCATTCGTGGAGCAGCGATTTTCGTTGGGTCCGATACCGGTCCAATGCACTTGTCCGTTGCCGTTAGCACCCCTACTGTAGGTATGATCGGACCGATGCCCTTGGGCAGGACAGGGCCGATCGGCCCAAAACATCGTGCGGTGCAAAAGCAGAAGCTCCCACCGGAGCGGAAATCCGAGCGTCGGACGGACTGCGGGCCCATACTCTCGATTATGGCACAGGACGTCATCGAAGCCTGTGAATCGATCTTAGAGCAGTCTAAGTCGTAATGTGAGTCTCAACGACTTGGATTCCGAAGGGGTTTGCGGGATCTCGGCTGTTGTGATAACCGCAATTTCCGAAAGTTGGCAAAACATTAGCGATGTAAATCGCGATAAGATGAAAAAGACAGGCCCATTAATTTTTCACGCAGAAGTTTTTTTGCTAGCTTGGGACCTCCATGAACGAGCAAACATGGGTAATTGGAACTGAAGAACTCCAAATAGGCACAATTCTCAGCTTTGACTTACTGGACGCCAACGGCAATGTGCTTCACAAGGCGGGGACTCCTGTTAGCGAGCGTTTAAAAGAACGTTTGCGATCCAGTGGCATCGAATCGGTTTCCATTCGAGGTCGAAGCGAGTTTTCGTCTGAGCAAATCGAAAAGCTTCTCGACGACTCTTTCGACCTAGCTTTGAGAGAAAGAGCGAATGCGGCAATCGAAAGTACTCGGAATCGTGTAAAAGATTCTCTTGCTTTGCTCGCCAAGGGGCAGCCAATTGACGGTGCTGCTCTGAGAGCCGAATCCGAAAAATTCGTGGCATGTGCGTCGAAGGATGTTGCCGCCACGCTGTCGACCATTGTACGAAACCACAGTATGGCCGACTCCAGCAGTATTGAGGCAATCAGTCTGCATGCAGCGAAAATGGCATTGCTGGCCGTTTCTGCTTGTTTAACTCAAGGTCAGAGCGAAAGCTTTGCAACTTCAACGGGGTTTGCTGCCCTCCTGCACGACGTCGGGCTAGCTATTTCTCCCGGCCTTTATGAGAAAGCGTTGCAAGGCTCCTTGTCAATCACGGAGATTGAGCAATATCGCAGCCATCCCTTTGACTCTATGGACTTGCTTCGCAAATCCCCTGAAATCCCCGAAAGAATCCTTCAAATCGTTTCGCAAGTCCATGAACAGGCGGACGGATCTGGCTACCCGCTGGGCCTTAGGATTGGGGAGACCATGTATGAAGCCTCAATCCTGAATGCAATCGATACGTTCTTAACGCTTACCGACGCCAAGTATCGCAAACGAATCGTCCCGTCCGATGCAATCTTGTACCTGATTGCCAACGCGTCCAAAGGCCGTTATTGTCCTAAAGCGGTGCAGTCGATGATAAAATGTATGTCGGTGTTCCCCATCGGGTCTGTGGTCGTTCTCGATGACGAATCGAAAGCGGTTGTGATTCGTGCCAACCCGGAAGCTCCCGCGAAACCGACGGTCCGATTACTTAACAACGGGGCCGCACGCATCGACCTCCAGGAATCTCGGCTTGCCATTTCAGCCCCCTATGTCGACCTGCTGAACGGGTTCCACCGGTTGTCAAAGTCCGAAATGGGGAACTTGCTCTGGGGATTCCCCGTCCCTTCCTGACGCTTTCTAGTCGCGTTGCCTTTCCTCCTTCGCTCGAAAGTGATCACTTTCTGGGCTGCGGTGCTTCGCAAATAGCAGGCCCGCATCTCCGGTGACAAAGGGCGATTAAATCGCACTGAATGGAGCGTTATCTGCCTCTGTCCTCCAGCTGAGCGGCCTTGCTGTAGCATCGAGAGGAGCAAATAGCATGGAAAACGAGCAGGGGCTACGCAGCTTAGTTCTCCGCTATTTTTTAAAAAACGAAAGAATTGTGGTGGTTAATGGGAGATTTTTTTCCATTGAAAGGGCTTGCCGTCGAATCGTTGGTCGTCTGCATATTGGTCATGATCATACGAGACCAATTGGCATGGGAATCGCGATTGATTCAGAAACAGTTTCGTTTTCCAACCGGCCAAGGGACACTCTTTTGGCCCAAACACTCGCAGTGAGAATCATGACAGCTTTCGACTTGAATTGGGAAATCGCCAAGTCTCGTTCTAGTACGCGTTCAGAAAAATACCACAACACCAAAGCAAGCCAAGTGGATCTTGGTCGGCTTCCCACCAACTACATTTTCGCCCTTTTGTATCTGATGGTTATCGCATCGGTCGCGATCTACGACATCTATCTCACCTTTCAATATCAGAGAACTCTTTATGAAATGGAGCTTAACCCAATTGGACGTTGGATTATGGGGTTGGATAATCTGAAAATTCCCGGTGTTTACCCCGTCCAGCCGCCAAATGTTCTTCCGTTCATACTGCTGAAAGCTACGGGAACAGTAATCGTCCTGGGTGCAGTCTCGTTTTTGGTTGCCAGGTGGGGACGAATCGGGCATGGCGTGGGGATTGGAGTGTCCGTATTTCAACTGGGACTTGCTGCATTCCTAACCTTCGCTTAGCCTAACGTGGTTCCACGCCGACGAACCGTAGGCACAAGATGCTGAGCAACTCCCAATCAAACCTGTTTGATCTAGACCATCAGTACAAACCAGCCGGGGATCAACCTCAGGCCATCGAGACCTTGGTTCGCGGTTTGCGCGAAGGAAAAAAACACCAAGTCTTGATGGGGGTCACCGGTTCTGGCAAAACCTTCACGATGGCGAACGTTATCCAGCAGGTGCAGCGCCCGACCCTTGTTCTAAGTCACAACAAAACTCTCGCTGCACAGCTGTATTCCGAGTTCAAGGAATTCTTCCCAAGAAACGCGGTCCACTATTTCGTTAGCTATTACGACTACTACCAACCAGAAGCCTATATTCCGCAGCGAGACATCTACATCGAGAAGGACGCATCGATAAACGAGGAGATCGATCGCTTGCGATTGGCGTCGACCAGTGCTTTAGTGAGTCGGCGTGACTGCATCATCGTAGCTAGCGTGTCCTGTATCTACGGTTTAGGTTCTCCCGCCGATTACCGACGGATGGTGGTTCCCATATTTCGTGGCAAGGAAGTGGATCGCGAGAAGATGCTACTGCAGCTGATCGACATCCAATACCAACGAAATGAAATCGCGTTTGAACGAAGCAAATTCCGAGTCCGTGGCGACACGATTGAGATTTGGCCATCCTACGAAGAGTTTGCCTATCGCATTGAGTTCTGGGGGGATGAGGTAGAGCAAATCTCCGTTATCAACCCAACAAGCGGTGAGGTGATTTCGCGCCAATCCGAAGTCTACATCTTCCCAGCCAAACACTTTGTAACTTCGGAAGATCGCATTCAGTCTGCCATCAAAGTCTTGCGTGAAGAATTAGCACAGCAATTGGCGCGCTTTCAGAGTGAGGGCAAGATCCTCGAAGCGCAACGCTTGAACGCACGAACCAATTTTGACATCGAAATGCTAGGAGCGGTTGGCCATTGCCCTGGAATTGAAAACTACTCACGCCCGCTGTCCGGCAAACCACCCGGCGCAACGCCCGATACCCTCTACGACTTTTTCGACAAGGATTTCTTGCTACTGATAGACGAGTCTCACGTCACGATACCGCAGGTGCGTGCGATGTACGCAGGAGACCGCAGCAGAAAAACAACCTTGGTCGAACACGGCTTTCGATTGCCGTGCGCACTCGATAACAGGCCTCTCAAGTTTGAAGAGTGGGAGGAGAAAATCAACCAAGTGATTTTCGTCTCCGCCACTCCGAGTGACTACGAATTGGATTTGACGGATGGCGAAGTCGTGGAGCAAGTAATTCGCCCAACAGGATTGCTCGACCCGAAGATTGAAGTCGTCTCGGCCCGTGGACAGGTGATGCATTTGCTCGAGCAAATCCGAGAACGTATTGCTCTCGGGGATCGAACTTTGGTCACCGCATTGACGAAGCGGTTGGCTGAAGATCTCGCTAACTTTTTTGTTGAGAACGATATCAAGTGTCGATGGCTTCACAGTGAGCTAAATGCGTTTCAGCGGGTCGAACTGCTGCAGGAATTGCGTGATGGCCGTTGCGACGTTTTGGTAGGTGTTAATCTTTTGCGGGAAGGGCTCGATCTCCCCGAGGTCAGTTTGGTGGCGATTCTTGATGCTGACAAGGAAGGTTTTCTGCGAAGCGAGACGTCGCTCATTCAAACCATTGGGCGAGCTGCTCGAAACGCGAATTCGAAAGTCATCTTGTACGCCGATACGGTGACCGTATCGATGCAAAACGCAATCGAGGAAACACGCCGTCGTCGCGCAAAGCAAGAGGCCTACAATGCCGAGCATGGAATCACACCAGAAACGATTCGCAAAGTGGTGACCGCCTCAATTCATCAAGCAGCAGAGAATCGCAAACGAGCTCGCGATATTGTCAAAAGAACCCCCAACTCGGAGGTCATCACGGAGGAGTATCTCAAGAGCCTGGAAGAGGAAATGCTCGCAGCTGCCGAAGGGCTCGAATTTGAAAGAGCTGCGGCATTGCGAGACAAGATTCTACGCATGCGAGAGCGAGTTGGTCAGCCCATCGAGGAGGATAGTCCTCCTCAACAAATGGTTAAGGGACGCCAGCGACGCAAGTCCAGAAAAACCTGAGGATTAGCAACTGATTCGTTCAACCTGAAAACGGCCTCTGTGGATCAATTTTCCCGTAACAGTTCCGCCGTTTTGTCAAGGGGCTGATGACGTTTTCTTGGGACCGAGCACGGCAGACTTCGTCCGACCCTTACCAGCTGATATCAATGTTGGTATGCTACCTACTCTTCTGTCATGTAACCCTCGCACTATATTGGAGATCCTCAGACTATGGCACGACCAGTCACTCTATTTACGGGCCAGTGGGCGGACTTGCCTCTTTCCAGAATGGCACAGCTTACCAAAGAGTTCGGCTACGACGGTATTGAACTCGCGTGCTGGGGTGATCACTTCGAAGTGGACAAGGCCAATTCAGACCCTAACTACTGCAAAGCCAAGAGAGAATTCTTGGATAGTATGGGGCTCCAGTGTCATGCGATCAGCGCCCACTTGGTTGGGCAGGCTGTCTTGGATAATATTGACCAAAGGCACAAAGCGATTCTGCCTCCGTATGTTTGGGGGGATGGAAATCCTGCCGGTGTTAACGAGCGAGCCATCGAAGAGCTCAAGGCCACCGCTCGCGCCGCCAAAGCCTTCGGAGTCGGAGTCGTGAACGGCTTCACAGGTTCCAGCATATGGCACTTGAACTATTCCTTCCCGCCCGTTCCTCAATCAATGATTGATGACGGATTCGCATTGCTGGCCAAGCGGTTCAATCCGATCCTCGATGAGTTCGAAAAGAACGGCGTTCGATTCGCCTTGGAAGTACACCCGACCGAAATCGCCTTCGACATCTATTCCGCTCAAATGGCATTGAAGGCTTTGGATAACCGCCCCGAGTTCGGCTTTAACTTTGACCCGAGCCATTTGATTTGGCAAGGTGTCGACCCTGTCGAGTTCATTCGTGCTTTCCCCGATCGGATCTATCACGTTCACATCAAAGATGCCACCACCAAATTAAATGGCAAGTCTGGCATCCTGTGCAGCCATCTTAACTTTGGCGACCCTCGACGTGGTTGGGATTTCCGAAGCCCAGGTCGCGGCAGCGTCAATTTCGAAGAGATCATCCGCGCTTTGAACGATATCGGGTACGACGGACCACTTAGCGTCGAATGGGAAGATAGCGGCATGGACCGAGAGTTCGGCGCCTCCGAAGCAGCTAGCTTCGTGAAGAATCTAGACTTTGCACCGAGTGGTCGTGCTTTCGATTCCGCTTTTGAAAAAGAATAAATGAATAAAGCTGAACTATTGTTTTATCCAGATGATGCGGGCCTGCGGTTTCTTCCCGAAGGCCCGTACCCAATCGGTGACGGAAGATTTTCTTGGGTTGCCATTCAGCACGGTGCGGGTGCGAACGTTGGCTCGGTTAACGTGTTCGATCTGAAGACCAAGTCTAACGCAACGCATGTACTGCCAGGTCGTCCCGGTTTCGCTTTTCCAACGAATCGAGGACGATTCATTGTTGGTTGCGAGCGAATGGTAGGAATCTTTTCGCCGGAAACGAGCGAATTCCAAGTGGTTGCGCAAGGGATCGATGAGCAAGTTTTGGGCACCATTATAAACGATGGCGTAACCTGGGACGGTAATCTCATTTTCGGCACCAAGGATCTAGAATTCAAAACGAAGAAAGCGTCCTTGAACTTTTGGCGAGGCCGAGATCAAAAGCTATTCGTTTTGCGGAACGATCAGATCTGTAGCAACGGAAAGTGTATCGCAGCAACGGGAGATGGCTGGGTAGACTTGCTCGATATCGATTCCCCCACTCGCAAAGTGGTAAGGTATCGGATCAACACCGAGTCCGGTTGTATCGAGTCGGAGCAAACCGTTGTCGACTTGAGTCACGACGAAGCTGTCCCGGACGGCATGACGATGACCCTCGATGGCAAGAGTGTCATTATATCTTTGTACAACCCGAATCCTTCTGCCTTTGGTCGCACGATACAAGTGTCGCTGGAGACCGGAGTGTTGGAAACTGAATGGTGCACCGAAGGCAGCCCACAAGCGACTTGCCCGCAGTGGGTGACTTGCGACGGCAACCTCTGGTTGGTGATAACGACTGCAGTGGAGCACATGCCTGCTGATCGACAGCCCGCATCACCAAACGCTGGAGCGTTGTTCGCGGTTCCCTTTGGCAAGCTAGAGGACCGGCAAGCTTTGGAGCGAATCGTACCACTCTTCTTGGAACCATAGTACGGAAGACAATATGGATTTCCTGGGACTGCAGGATAAAAGAATCGTCGTTTTTGGCGTAGCCAACAAAAAGAGCGTTGCCTATGCCATTGGGAAAACGCTCGAAGGAGTGGGGGCCAAGGTTGACTACGTTGTTCGCAGCGAAAAACGCAAGGAAGAGCTTGGCAAGCTGCTCGCTGGTCGTCGCATTCTCGTCTGTGACGTCGAGAAGGAGGGAGAGATTGCGAGGGTAGCGGAGGAGTTCGCCGAGGACAACACGCCGATAGCCGGAGTCATTCACTCGATCGCTTTTGCAGACTACAGCGAGGGGATGAAGCCATTCCACGAAACGACCAAGCGGCAGTTCTTGCAGGCGATGGATATTTCGTGCTACTCGTTTATTGACATCAGCAACGCTCTCAAGAGCCAATTGGCAAAGGATGCGTCTATGGTGACGATAAGCATTTCCACGACCAAGATGGCGAGCGAGAGCTACGGTTTTATGGCCCCGGTCAAGGCTGCATTGGACTCGTCGCTAGCCTTTTTGACCAAGTCCTTTAGTCGCTTTTCTCACGTTCGATTTAATGCAGTCGGTGCCGGACTGCTGAAAACGAGCGCCTCCGCTGGAATCCCTGGATACGTCGATGCGTATTTGTTTGCAGAGAAAGCCATTCCGCGAGGGGAGGGAGTCACCACGCAAGAGGTCGCCAACACAGCAGCGTTCTTGCTCAGCCCTCGCTCTTCTGGGATTCAATCGCAAACCATCGTTGTCGACGCTGCGATGTCAACGAACTATTTTGATCGGGATATCATCCAAAGAGTTGCGGGCAACTAATAAGAGAGGAGATGCGAATGGCAAAAGCAGAAGTAGCGCACGCGTTCGATTTCCTGAAGGCTACCGTTGTTAAACCATTCCCCCCGGTTTTTGCATTTTTTGGTACCGATGACTTTCTGCGTCGCACTTCTATCCAACACTTGTTACAGGCAAGCGAGCTCGGTCCGGAATCAATACGAAGCTTTGATGGCGACGATTCGCAATGGCGGGACGTTCACGATCAATTAGCGACACGATCGCTATTCGATGATCTCGGTGCCCGGTGCGCCGTTGTACGACGAGCTGACTCCATGGTTTCGAAAGCTAAGGAGTTGATAGAAAAATGGATCGACTCTGCACCGAGCGACACGCTTCTCGTCATCGATTTACAAACGCTCGCTTCCAATACTAAGCTTTATAACCAAGTCGGCAAAAAGGGAACCTTGGTCAAATGCACACCTCCTCAGAAATCCTCATGGGGAAACCCGCCCGACGATAAGGCCATTGCGGCTTGGGTCATCGACTGGGGAAACACCAAACATGGCATCAAACTTACCACCAGCCAAGCCAACATTGTCGTGGAAAGAATCGGTGCAGTTTGTGGTTTGATCGATTGCGAGCTCGCTAAGTTGGCTTTGTTTGCAAACGAGGAGGGGAAGGTTCCCGATAAACGAGTCCTGGAGTTAGTGGGTGGTTGGCGTTGCCAAACCGCCTGGGAGGTGGCGGATGCTATAGCAGATGGCAAAGTTGCCGTCGCGATAGAGCAGCTAGATAAATTGATTCATGCAGGTCAGAACAGCATTGGAGTCATGGCACAAGTCGGGTGGTCCCTCCGGCGATTTGGAGTTGCGGCTCAGATTATTGAACAGTCTGAACGATGTGGCGAGCGAGTGAGTTTAGGGGTGGCGTTGGAGCGGGCTGGTTTCAATCGATTCGATTTGTCCAAAGCGGAGGTTAGGCTGCGGCGGATTGGTCGTGAAAGAGCTAAGAAATTGATTAACGATCTCGTGCTCCTAGAAACGCAAATGAAAGGGAGTCACAGCCACGAGGACAGGGCTCGATTCGCATTGGAGTCCCTCATTTTTTCTCTTGCTTAGCTGACAGTCCAGGTTTATACGTCATATTCCGAAAAACGCGAGAACGGTCGATTTCATCGTAGACCGGTCACTCTCGTCCGACCTACGTGCTCTCGTTCGGCCTACGTGCTCTCGTTCGGCCTACGTGCTCTCGTTCGGCCTACGTGCTCTCGTTCGGCCTACGTGCTCGCGGCGGGTAAGAGACCCCGCCGAATACCTATTGAGCCATTTGTAGAGCACGGGCTCAAACTCTACTTGTTCGCTGGAGTGGATCGATCTGCTTGAAGCGATGTGGGGCCAAACGTCTGCGTAAAGTCCAGATTGAACGGTTCCTTGCGGATATCATGTCCCGGTACGACTAACGGGTTGTAGGGAATTTCGTTTAGCAAATCTCGGCCTCTCAAGCCACCTGCTGCATCCTTTGACGATGAAGAAATGATGCCGAAATGTACGTTACGAATATTCACCAATACGCCACTTGTGCAGCAGCCAAAGGAAATATGCTCCGCTTCCATGGGAACCTCAAGCTCAATTGAGACCGTGCGCCACATAGCATCGGAGCTTGCTACGGCAGGGGTAGAATTTTCAACAATCGCTTTCTCGATACTCGAATGACCATCGCAGGAAACGTATCGAGCCGATAGATTTCGATGGCCGACATACGGGGAGTGATTGCGGAGCGGCGTTAAATGTTCTGGAGCAACACGAATCGGTGCCTCATACCGGCTCGCCCATGCGAAGACTCCCGCTCGATCGAGTGCCTCTTCATTGCACTGGATGTCCAGTTCCAACCTGACGGTTTTTCCTCGATAGTTTTCGGCATCCAGCGTTTGAGAGAAGATCGCAGGCATCTCGTAAGTCCCCTCTGCTGGCCCGACCGTAACTGTTGCCGGGGCCGCCTGCGATATGGCTGGAAACTGGCTCATTACAAAACTCTGCCACCCAGCTATTCGATTGAGATTCGCGATAATCGAACTGTTATCTAAGGAAGGTAGGACGATATCAAAGTGCACTACCACTTGGGAGTCCGAAGATGCAACCTTGACCGTGTTCCAAAAGGAACCAAAGATCTCATCCTCGAGTTCGTGCTTTTCTTTCTCTTCTAACGAAGAAACAAACGCTAATTTACCGACTTCAATCACTTGTTCGAGATGCTTCACGATTCTTTGAGCAGACACATCGTTCTTAGTGGTCGCAAGTAGGGTGCACGCGGGGGCTTGGCATCCATTGGCAAAGAAGCCAATAGACTGAACATCCTTGAAGAGTGGGGCCAACAGCCGGAATTCCTCTTCCTTTTTGGAGCCTTGGAAGAAGCTGCTTAGCTCGTGGTGCCAAGTATCGCAGTCCGAGCATACGAACGCGAACGCTGCATCTCGATAGTGGTGTAAAAATTCCGGAGGGATCGACGCTTCGCCGAACTCAGCTCCTCGAACGTAATTCTCAGCCTCCTCCCAGGTTCCCATGAAGAAGCCCTGTTCATCATCGACTTGCCAAAGAGTGGGTTTATCGGAAGTCGGAGTCTCAGAAACGGCCCTGAATTTGCGCCCGTCGATTTCTCGCCGAAACTCGGAATCCAGCCCTTCATGGACCCGAAACTGGCTATATCGCAGTAGGCGTGTAAGCTGACCAGGCAGAGTATTTTGTCCGAAACGAAGTTTCTGAGATAACATCAGCCGACCATGCTCCAGCTGGTCATCTTCCCATTCAGAGATAATCCCGCAATCAGCAAAGACATTGGAGGAACTGGGTAACGGCTGTCCTAGAATCTTAAAAAAGATCCAATCCTGCAACCATGCAGCTTCGGGACCGAACTCTCCGGCTCGCAATCGACCGGGGCGATAGACCATGGTTCCGTCGAGCTGGAGACGTTTACGTGGGAATACCCTATTAGACGCTGGTGCAACAGTTTGTTCCTGATCGTCAGGGGGTGCTTGGGCTGTCACGCTCTCAATAGCAATCTGCGATAATTCCTGTGTCGTTCCTCGAAGACCCGCGATTGGAATCGCCAGTATCGTCGTCGCTACGATCGCGCCTCGCATCCAGCGGGAAGACGACCATTTTGGTTTCAAGCTTCCTTGTAATAACATCTTAACTCTCCTTGTGATACAAACCTCACCAACCGTCAACATAGAGCCCAACCTCGGTTTCGAAGCTTCCAAGCTCAGTTGGCAGTTCAACGCTAATCTCGCCAAGGCTCGTCCATAAGTCTTGGCATCCCCCATCTTTCCAGCGGCCAACTGATCGGCTGCCAATTCTTGTTCGAGCCGAAGCCTCGCAATCACGACATGGATCCAGGGATGAAAAAATAGAAGGATCCCTGTCCAGCTAGCGACAATTACCCACAGAAAATCGTATCGAACGGCATGTGCCATCTCGTGCGAAATGACTGCCGAACGTTCTTGCTCCGTCCATTTCCTCCAGTCGGAATGTAACAGAATGGTCACATTCCAAAGTCCAACGGTTGCTCCAATAGGAATTTGTTCCGATTCTCGCACACATGGAATTCGCTGCAATCCAAACGCATAGGAGATCGACTCGACACTCTTTAGCAATGATTCATCTTGTATGGGACGACTCGACTTGAGAATGCTTTGGATGTACAGCCAGCTTGCTAGCCAAATGGAACCCATGCAGGTGAATCCAAGACCAAGGAACCAATTGATCGGCCATGACGGTCCCCCAGCCATTGGTCGTGACCATTCGTCGGTGCGTCTGACGTTGCGATCTACTTTGAGCAGAACACTCGAGAGCAACTCTTGGAATCTCTCTAGAGTACGATCGCTAGCGACCATTGCGACCGTTTGTTGGCTAGAGATCAAAGAAGAGCCGCCATCCTCTCGCTGCGAAGAAACCCGATTTTCTTCGCGGGTGATTGCGTTGTGATCCGGCATGGCGGTGGTGGATTCCGTTTCTAATGACAAACGCGTCCCCGATTCGTTGGACAAATTTTCGGCTACGGTCCATTGGAGCAGCGGAACGAACGCGATCGCCACGAGGATGACCGAGCCCAAGCAAGTTCCCGACAGTATTGCCGAAGTGAACTCAGGTTTACGTCCTCGCATAACCCATGCAACGACAAGTGCCAACGAGCATAGGATACTGATTTGTACCAAGGCCCACGCCAAGGCCACGCACGGAAGATTCATGATTCGGTCTCCTCTTCGTTGGCTAACAACTCTTCGAGCAGTTTACGTTTCGAAGCGGTGAGTTTTTTAGTTCCGACAATATGGAGCAAAAGTTTTTGGCGAGATCCTTGAAATACTCGATTAAGAAGGTCTGCAACGAATAACGACGAGACCTCTTGAAAGGATTTGGTAGGACGAAATTCAAAGGGTCGGGATTCGCCAAGACGTTCGAGATAGCCTTTCTCCCAGAGAATCTTGCAGAGGTTGGCAACCGTGGGATAGGTCAGCGTGCGGCCCCGTTTCTCTAGGCAATCCCTAGCTTCCTGAGCCGTACACTGTCCGTCTTCCCAAAAAACGTGCATGACTTCCAGTTCGCGATCCGTTAACGCTTCCGCCGGCGGTCGATTCATGCCAGGCCTCCTCCATGTAGCTCAAGTTCTCGGGTTTTGGATAACCAAATTTGGAAAACCAAACATAAGAAACTTAAACCGGCCCTGCAATCCCAAAGTCTAGATATTCCATCCCCCGATACCCTCAAGAAATCGGTCCGGCAACTAGAGATTTTTTTGTCCCTGGCCCCCGGCCATAGGCTGGCGCGGTACACTTTTTAATTGAGTATTTTGCGATTATTGGCTCCTAAAATTCGCGTGTCGCAATCTACGCATGCAGGGTGCAGAAAGTGTGCCTTGCAAATCTCCTCTTCCTCTTCTCACGTTGGAGTTATCCATGTTAAGAAAGTCTTTTGTATTTCTGCTGTTGGGGGTCTCATTTCATCCAATCTGTCAGGCGCAACAAGTGGTTCCGGTAGATGACTGGAAACCCGCTCCCACTAATCAAGATGGAAAGGAGTATCCTAAGGTTAACTCCGAGGGACGAGTTAAATTCCAAATTGTTGCCCCAGAAGCAACTAGCGTCTCATGCAGCTTTCGCGATAGCAGCGAATTTGTCAAAGACGAAAAGGGTGTATGGACTGGATTCACTCGTCCACTTGACGAAGGCTTTCACTATTACACCCTCAAGATTGATGGTGCAGAGGTTCCTGACCCCAATAGCAAGTACTATTTTGGGGCAATGCGATGGGGAAGTGGAGTGGAAGTCCCGGCCAAGGATCAAGATTTCTATGCTGTCAAGAATGTTCGGCATGGTCAGCTTCGTGAAGTGCTCTTCTTTTCCCCGAGCACCGATACGACCCGTCGAGCATTTGTTTATACTCCGCCAGGCTACGACGGCGACCAAGAAACGCGATATCCGGTCCTCTATCTGCAGCACGGCTGGGGCGAGAATGAATACGGTTGGGGAGCACAAGGGCATGCCGGCTTGATCATGGACAATCTCATCGCGGAAGGAAAAATCAAACCTTTCATCATCGCGATGACCTACGGCATGACGAACGAAGTTCGCATGGGAGGTATGGCCAACTATGATATTAAGCCTTTTGAGAAGGTACTGGTCGAGGAATTGATTCCCTACATCGATTCCAACTTTCGCACTCTATCGAACCAACCTAATCGTGCCATGGCAGGCCTCTCTATGGGAAGCATGCAAACCAAAACGATCACCCTCAAGCACTTGGACAAGTTCTCTCACATCGGATTGTTCAGTGGAGCCACACTGACTCCTGACGACGTGGAAAAGACTCCAGGCTTCAAAGAGAAAGTCCAGCTTGTGTTTGTCAGCTATGGAAGCAAAGAGGTTGGCGGAGGGGATCGCCCACGTCGAGGAGGTGATCCCGCTGCTGCGACCCATGCGATCAAGGAAATGGGCATCAACAGCCACTACTACCTGTCACCCGAAACCGCGCACGAGTGGCAAACCTGGCGACGAAGCCTGCTTGAATTCGCTCCGCTGTTGTTTCAGCCAGCAGAACCGGGCTAAAGTTCATAGTAAAACTAAGTGGATATTTCCTTTAGGCTTGGAGATACTGGTACCTTTCCTGAAAAGGTACCAGTGCGATGAAGCGGGGCTGCGAGATTCAGTGGACAAAAGGATGGTCTCAGTCAATGTTCCATTGGGCAATAGTGGTAGGCTTACTTGATAAGCTGGAACACTTTATAATCAGCGGGCTAATCCAAAGCGATCTGGGTGCACGAGTTCGATTCGTCGCACGGTTCGTCCTTTCCTCCCTTCCATTGAAAGACAATTATGAAATTCGGTATGAATCTGTTGCTGTGGTCCGGTGAACTCAATGATGGCATGCTTCCCGTACTAGAGAGCCTCAAAAAAATGGGCTATGACGGCGTGGAGGTTCCGATTTTCAATCTGGACTTGGACTACACCGCTTGGGGAAAGCGACTCGATGATTTGGGGCTTAGCCGAACCGCTGTCACCGTACGCAACGAAGGCGACAATCCGATCAGCCCCGACGCCAACATTCGAAAGAAAGGTGTCGAACTGAATAAACGAGCTCTCGATTGCTGTGCGGCTGCGGGGGTTGAAACTCTAGTTGGGCCGTATCACTCCGCGATCGGCTACTTTACCGGCGCAGGCCGCACCGAGGATGAGTGGAAGTGGGGCATCGAGAGCATGCGAGAGGTGGCGGAGCACGCGGGCAAAGTCGGGGTCATGCTAGCTGTCGAGCCACTCAATCGGTTCGAAGTCTACTTCCTCAATGCTCAGGCGGACGCCGCAGAGTTCTGTCGCCAAGTGGGGCACCCAAACTGCCGAATGATGTACGACACCTTCCATGCCAACATCGAAGAAAAGAGCATTACGAAAGCCATGCATGACATCAAGGACATGGTTTGCCATATCCATATCAGTGAAAACGACCGGAGCACTCCAGGAGCGGGCGATATCAAATGGCAAGAAACTTTTGATGCGATTCGATCGATCGGATACGATAACTGGCTTGTGATCGAAGCCTTTGGTCTATCCCTTCCGGAGTTAGCAGCCGCTACTAAGATTTGGCGACGCATGTTCGACGATGAACTCAAACTGGCCGAGGACGGGTTGAAATTTATGAAGGCCCAACTGGGCAGTTAGGGCGAGTTGGTAGATGAAAAGCTACCGGATTAATTCTGGCTAGTTCGCAAGAGAATCCTGCTGGCTCTTATGTCGTCGCTAAAAGCGACTTCCTGCTCGCTTCGCATCACTCTGCACTGTATAGCTTTCGCCGCGATGCTCCTATTTGCGTCGCGGCAGATCAACTGCGATGGGAGGTCCGATGAGAACGCGGCTAACGACGCTGATGGAACGACGCTTACTCCGCTGGTCCGATATAGGACTTGGCGATCACGACATTGTCAAAGTAAACAATGTTGACTCCGTTTTTTGTCCATCGGTCCGTGACATAAGATTCCAGGGTCAACGCATTTGCCATGAGTCGTTCACTGGTTCGCCAATTAATCCCTTTCCAATGGCCCAGCAGCTTTCCGTCAATCCAGAACGCTTGTTCGCCATCAGGCTTGCCCTGTGTATTGTGCTTGATCATAAACTCAGCGCAGATCCACTTGTCCTTGGGGATCAAATCTTGTTCGGGCACCATAAAGGCGTTCCCCCAATAGCGTCGATCACGAGATTGTTCCATTTCGTGCCAATAGCTATAGAAATTCCATTTACCGGGAGCCGGCCATGCTTCCCAATTTCCTGTAGGTTCCAGCGCCGTCGAGAATCGTTCGTCGCCAACAGGTTTGTTGCCCGCTCCTCCAAACCCACTCCAGCGATCTCTACCAACAAGTGACTTGTTTGCCCGCAGCGTGACAAAGTGATGTACGTAGTCGCATTCCTTGTCGAACTTAACGTAGAAGCGGAAGAAGAGTGTATCGGAGGGCTCGAACCATTTGGTGAGTCCTCCCCCTTCGTTCTTATTCAAGCGGGCAACCACTTTCATGCAGTGCTCTCCTCCGAGTTCGTGTTCTGGTGACACGAGATAGAGAGCCTCTTTGTCTTCGGACGTACGTTCATCCCAACCCTTGCCGAGTTTTCCCGATTCGAAGTTGTCGGCGAAGATTACGTCCTCATGAGACGATATGCCGTCATCCTTTGGGAAAGCTGCTGCAAGTCCCTTTCCGCTTGGTAGGGGACTCATGGCAACGTGATTCGCGAAAACGTCATCCGCTTGAACTTGGCTGATATGAACCTGGCTGAGTAATGGGGATGCAAGAGCAGCGAGGGCAAACGCGAATTTAGATCGAT
Source organism: Brakhagea baltica (assembly GCF_052161605.1). Lineage (NCBI taxonomy): Bacteria > Pseudomonadati > Planctomycetota > Planctomycetia > Pirellulales > Pirellulaceae > Brakhagea > Brakhagea baltica. The sequence goes on from NZ_CP197409.1 coordinate 5,625,494, forward strand.
ACCGTAACATGGTTTTCCTCCGAGGATGGTAGCGGTAGCAGTGCGGACGCACGAATCTCAAGGTGGGTAGGTCGATAAGTATACCAGCCAGCGACGCTAATTGATCGGGGGCCCCTCTGGCGAGAAATGCCCTTATCCATCTTGTATGATATCAGAGCGACGCGGAAAGTCCGCATCGTTCTGGCACCGCTTTGCCGCTAATCATCCAGTTTATCTTCCATGGCTTTAGAAAGCGACTCAATGACTTTGGTCAACTGATACCATGAGCAAAATGCATCATGAATATCGATGGATGTGGAATCGTTTCGCGAAAATCCACGCTCATTGATCTCAATGACCTCGTCGAGTTCAAAGATCGCCTCGTCAATGAATTCTTGGAGCGTCTTATCCTTCCATTGAGATTGTTCGAAGGCCAACGTCGCTCTACTGACGGTTCTCTGGATCACCCAAACAGCGGCGCATTGTTCGTCGAAGCAGTCGACAACGCCTCGTAAATTACCACTTTGAACATAAAACTTTGCCATTTGTCACTTTTCATTCTAGAAAGCCCTACGATGCTGCAACTCAAACCTGCGACACACCAAGGCTTTCGATCATTGCCCTACACGCAACTTGATATCGAAACTCAGGAGTCCAGTTTTGAGACAACTTCATCTTCGATGGCATGATTGACAAGGATGGTCACGAACCTCACTCGAAATCCTTTTCTTGCACATTTTTTCCAGAATGGAACAAGCTGGAAAACTTGATCTAGCCCTGCTCACAGATCGATTTTTCCAGCTGAGTTGCTTCAATCAAGCCCGTATGGGAATGCTAGCTTAGCGAAAGATCCGCTCTCGACTTGGAATCGAGTAATCGGCTAAAGTCCCGGCGATTGTCGTGAAGGCCACCGGAATTCCGGAATTACAGGTTGGAGTTAGATAGCTCATGAAAAACGAGGAATCGGATTTTGGGAAACGTCGAACCAAGAAGGGACGGCTAGGCCGTCTCGTAATCCTGACGGTCGTTGTGTTGGTCATTGTTGCCATCCTGGGTGTTCCGTTGGCAGTTCAAAACCGGAAGCTTGTTCTTTCATTGGCCAACAAGCATGCAGGGCTTGCACCGATACGCATCGATTTGGCTTCGATCGAGGCTGGTTGGCTCAAGCCGGTTAAAGTTCGCGATCTGCGATTGATCGATGCGAACGGAGCGGAGTTGGTCCGTATCGGTGAAGTCGAAACCGAGCTAACGTTGCTCAACCTGCTTACCAAGTACAGCGACCTGAAGAAGGTCACGGTCAAAGGGGCTGAATTGCATGTTCAAGTCCAACCGGGTACGACGAATCTTGAACAAGCTCTCCAGCCATGGCTCAACGGTGCACCAGCAGATGCGAGTCCATCTCAGCCTGCTGCTGCTCCGATGCACTTCACCGGTCGAATTGTGATCGCGGATGCTGTTGTCCATGCTACCGATAGCGTTGACCAAACCAGCTGGGACCTCGTGCTGAACCAAGTCGACATTCCCATTCCTACAGCCAGCCAGCCGATTCCTCCAATGACACTGTTGGGAACCCTGCGTCAAACCAAGGCTCATCCAGGTGAGGTTCTCATGGGTGGACAATTTCAAATTCGCACGGAGCCACTCGCGCAGATTGATTCAACAAAGAACAATAGTTTGCTTGGACCTGTTAAAATGACCATCGCAACGACTGGGTTGCCACTACATTGGATAAGCCTGGTCAAGCGAAGAGTGCCGGATCTGCCTATCGATCACCTCGCGGGTCTGGCGACGTTACAGACAGAGTTAGAAGTTCACAACAATCAATCGATCTTTGCCCGAATCCACACGGCGCAGATCGATTCTTTACAGATAGTTGCACCTAGCCTCGTCGGTGAAAAGGGAGCTAGCTTAAATCAGATTCGATTGACTGGGAATCTACAAAGCAGCAACAATCGACTCAAAGCCGAAGGGTTGATTCTTCAGACCGACGTCGGTGCGGTAACGGCATCCGCTGATCTGCCCTACGAATTTACTATTCCGACGATTAGTGAACCTTGGCTTGCCAATGCGGAGTACGAAATCGAAGGCAACATCGATCTAGCCCGTGTCGTCACCGTTGCACCAGACTTGATCCCGGTACAGGATCAAGTGCAACTGAGTAGTGGACGAGCGAACCTCCGGGCCTTTCAAAAATTCTCGGCCAATCCAAATTTGCCGCCGTCCAGCACTATTAAACTCGGGTTAGGTGGGCTCAAGGCGAGCGTGAATGGTACACAAATGAGCTGGGAGGAGGCCTTTTCTGCGGTTGTCAATATTTCATCAACACCAACCGGGCAACCGAGCTTGAAACTCGACTGCACGTCTGAGTTCGGTTCGATCAAAGGGGAAGGTGATCTGATTCGCGGAAGCATCGGCGGAAGCTTTGACTTAGAAGCGATGCATAATCGTCTTTCGCAATGGGTTGCCTTGCCGATGCAGCAGGTCCGAGGCTCGGCAGAATGCCAGGTCGCATGGCAGCAGGACGAGGGAAACCGATTGGTCGCTACCGGCGGGGTGCGAACGACTCCGATTTCGATACGCAATGCGAACGGTGAGCTGAAGGAGCCGAAGTGGGATGGCAATTTCCAAGTGGTTACACGCTTAGATCGCGGCCAAATCATTCAGATCGATAGAGCGAATCTTGAGCTCAAAGCCGAGAATGAATTGCTCTCCGCAATCGTCATGGAGCCTGTCTCATTGGTGCCAGCAACGCCAGGTACAGCGGGAATGCCACCAGCCGGAATTCAGTTGAAACTGATCGGAGACTTGGCCGGATGGCAGCGACGCGGGCAATTGTTAGCTGGTATAGATCTCGGCATCCTCATGGGAGGGCAGTGTAATTTAGATGCTCGAGGTATCATGGACGCGGCATCCTTGGAGATTCAAGATGCATCGCTGGATATCAAGTCCTTTCAAGTCCGATCAGGAGAGATGGTTTTCTCCGAGCCCGAACTCGTCGCAACCTTTAAGGGAGCTGCCAACTCTAACGATATTACGAAATTAAAGATCGATAACTTGCTTGTACGCGCTCTTTCCTTCGCGGTTCAGGCCAATGATGACGCCGACCCAAGCAAATCGTTCGGACGGCTTGGACAAGCCGCTTATCGCATCAATCCCAAACAACTCTTTGAGTCAATGGGATATGCCCAGGGGCCCGATGCTATCTATGTCGAGGGAGATGTCACTGGAACAGCACAATGGAGTCTGGATGCAGAGCTGATCCAATGGAGTATGGCGTCTAAAGGTGCCGCACTAAAGATTTTACAAAATCAGTCGAACAACGCTGCCATACTCGTTAGTACTTCGAACCAATCTAATGGAATTCCTCGCAATCAACTTTGGGCGGAACCTCAAGTAGAATTGATAGCCGAGGGAAGCTACGAGCTGGTAAAAGGACTTTTAAATGTGAGCAAGGCTCAAATGATGACAGAATGGCTGGCGTATGGTGGCGTGGCCACGGTTCAGCAAGCGAACGGTCAGACTAAGCTGATTTCCAAGGGGCAAATCCACTACGACGCCGCCCGAGTGGCAGAAAAGATCAAACCCTGGACTGGTTCTTATCTGGCTCTCAGTGGTCGCAAAACGCAACCACTCGATATTCAATGGATATCAAACGACACTGGGACAGGGACTTGGGCCGAAGCCTTGCAAGCCTCATCGCAGATAGGCTGGGAGGGGGCCAATGTGCTGGGCATCCCCGTTGGTCCAGCGGATATCCCAATCGTCGTAAGGAATGGCCACTTGCTCACGCAGGCAGACATTCCTGTTTCCCAGGGGCGTCTACGCTGGAATCTCGATGGAGATGTTGGAAGCAACCCGATCCAGATAACGCAGCAACCTCAGACCGTCATCGACAATGTGGCGATCACTCCGCAGATGTGCCAAGGCTGGTTGCGGTTCGTTGCACCCATCCTGGCTGATGTGACGAGTGTTCAAGGGAACTTGAGCCTAAAGATCGACGAAGCTGTGCTGGTCCCCACCAGCCTGATGAACCAAACGGTCAAAGGGCAGTTGATTGTGCACGGTGCCAACGTAGGGCCTGGACCACTTGCGGATCAGCTGATTGGGATCGTACAACAGGTAAGAAACTTTAAACGAGGTCTCGGGGCTGCCGAGCCGAACCAGTCAGCCAATTGGCTGCATATGCCGCAACAAGATATCGGATTCAACGTTCAGAATGGTCGGGTCATGCACCGAGATATGCGATTCCAAGCGGGAGAGGTGATGCTCACGACCAATGGCTCTGTTGGTATCGATGGCAGTTTGGAATTGAATGCGACCGTGCCTATACAAGCAGATTGGTTGGAACGCGCGAGCTCCTTAACTTCGCTGGCGGGCCAATCGATCGTCATTCCTATTCGCGGGACCATACAAAAGCCGCAACTGGACTACTCAAGCCTAACTTCACTTGCTCAACAAGTCGCATCTACGGCCTTGAGAGGCGAAGCCCAAAAGCAGATTGATAAAGGATTGAACAAACTGCTTGGGCCGATTTCGAATCAATTACAACCACTCCAACAAGGTGTCCAGCAAGGGGTTCAGCAGATGCAGCAGGGTGTTCAGAACAATCTTCCGCAACTCCCCAATCTTCAGAATTTTCAATTGCCTAGCTTCGGCGGCGGTTTGCCCTTTGGACAAAACACACCGCCACAGCCGCCACCGCCAAACGTGCCGCAGGCACCCCAGTAACTCGATTCCTATACTAAGCCTCTCGCGAGATGAACGGGGGCGATAGTCCGTGTCTCATGAGATGACGCCAGAGCTAAATGTTATGGCTGTATCTTTTGTCGGCATCCTGCTTCACTTTGAATCTACCGACCAACTGTGACATCTCATGTGCCAGTTGGCTAAGCTGGGTACCTGCATCCAGGGATTCGTCCGCGCCGGCGGCCGAACTAACGAGAACAGCATCAACCTTCGCGAAATTTTCAGTGAGTTCTCTGCTAGCCAGGGCTGTTTCCGAAATCCCATTCGCAACCGATTCCGCAGCAGTAGCCGTTTGCGCTACACTATCGGTAATTTGTTTGGTTGCGATACTCTGCTCTTCAACTGCGGCCGCGATACTTCGCGACACTTCGTTAACGTTCGTAATGACATCACTGATGGAACGAATGGAACCGACAGCATCTGCGGTTGATTCCTGTATTGCTTCTATACGAGCCCGAATGTCCTCGGTGGCTACGGCAGTCTGCTTTGCAAGCTCTTTAACTTCGGCAGCCACAACTGAGAATCCCTTGCCAGATTCGCCAGCTCGTGCAGCTTCAATAGTCGCATTGAGAGCCAGCAAATTGGTCTGTTCAGCAATATCCTGGATTACCTGAATCACTTTGCCAATCTCGTTCGCTGATAGCCCCAAGGCTGAGATTCGCTTGTTGCTTTCCTCAACTAAGGTAGCAGCGTCACCAGCGACCGCCGCACTTCTTTCAGCATTGCTCGCGATTTCGCGAATTGTAGCATTCATTTCTTCGACGCTGGCTGCAACCGCTTTGATAGAGCAACTCATGCTTTCCGAACTTTCTGATACGGTCTTCATGCTAACCGACATCTGCTCTGATGCAGCACTCACACTGTGTGACTGTTGTTTGCTTGAAGCGACCTGCTCTGCAAGAGATTCAGCAGAAATCTTCAGGTTCGACGATCTCGAATTGAGGAGTTGCGAATCCTTAAGAATGACACAAATTAAATCATGAATTCTTTCTGCGAACGCATTAAACCAACGTGAGAGTTCCCCCAATTCATCAGCCCTGGTTTCGTCGAGTCGTCGAGTAAGATCCCCATCACCCTCCGCGATATCTTTGAGTGTCAGTATCGTAGCGTTAATTGGGTTCATCAAACCCCGGATAATCCAGAGCGAAAAGGGAATCACAACACAAAGTGTTGTGCCCATCACACCGAATATCCAGAAGAGGAGGGCGGAACGTGCTTCCGCGTTCGTTTGGTTGACACTCTCAACCTGTGCGAGAGCCTCTTTAACAGGTTGATCGACGATCAATGCCCACTCCAACCCCAAAATCCGGAAGGGTGAGTAGCTACTTATAGTCTGTTGGTTCAAATAATTCTTCTCGAGCATTACACCCGATTCGCCTCGTAGTGCACGCGACACGGATTCTGTTCTGATCCTGCCATTCTCAGGATTTTTGAATGCGTTCACGATCGTGCGATTCTTGGGGTCTAGTCGACTGTCCGATCTTGGCAAGAAATCTGCACCTACAATGTAGGCTTCCGTACCCTTTCCTAACATGTTTCCGAGATCCATAACTCTATTCAGAGATTCGATCGAGGACATCTGAAGAATCAAAACACCCAAGCGTTCTTCACCATCAAAAATCGGGGCCGCTATAAAGCTTGCTGGCAACTCATAGGAGGGCAAATACGGTGCGAAATCGACAAGCTCGGCGCTGGCGTCTGGAGACGCTTCGTTGGCTCTTTGGAACGCCTCGCCAAGTGAAGATTTAGCGAATGGACCATCGATTAGGTTAGTTGCGAAATCAATCTCTTTGAATACCGAGTAAATAATGTCGCCGCTTTTCGAATCGACAAGAAACAAATCGTAGAAGTTAAATGTTTCGATATAATTCAGGAGTTGCTTGTGAACCTGTCTGTGGGCTGCATCATATACGGTACCAAGATCCGATTCGACCAACAGTGCCTTCTTCCCAAGCGGGTGAGGGTTGCCTGCGATAAATGTATTCTGCAAGGCCATTGCCTGTGGGGACAGTTTGCTGACTATGGATTCGATCTTGAGCGGCTTGCCAACATTTTTGGATCTGTAAAATTCCAGAAAGGTCGTTTCATAGAATTGACGTACGGCATTACTGTCGTCAACCTTGTCCATCGCCACGGTTTCGCGGTCATCAATGAATCGTTCAAACCCGGTTCTCAGAGGGCGGAAACGGCTAACGAGTTGTGTGTCCTGCGCCAGTGTTGTTACTTGATTGGCTGCTGTCTGGAAGTAATCCAACACGTGAGCTTTTTTGATTTCGTTTACAACAGAAATCGTTTTCTCCGATGATTCTTGCAGACACTCAACCGCATGGGTACCGAGTTTCCTGGAGGCTCGCTCCGAAACGATAAAGCTCGATACTCCGACTCCACAGATGGGCAGTATGCCAATCGCGATGAAAGAGCTCAACAGTTTCGTTCTAATCTTCATTTCTTCCGCCTAAAAATATGACCTGCGCAAACCCTTGATTGCAGCAATTGCTTTCACATCAACGTATATGCACTTACTGTGTTAATACGATGAATTTCGAGAATCAAGAAATGACTGCGTGTTGCTGTCAATCTTGCTATCCCGATCGACCCTACATAGAAGTAGGCTGGGCAAATGTATTCTTGGGAATTACAAACAAGTGTGTTAATTCTTTAAGAAATCGGCTTTTGTCAACGATGGTTAAGCGGCCATTCGGCAATCTGCATTCCCGACAAGGTCGCAAATGCTTATTCCAGCTCAAACCAGGGGGCACGTCTGCCTAACGATAAAGTACGATTGAGGGATCACGGGGAGCTTCAGTTGTTTTTTTATGAAAAATTTGACAACTTGCGAAGAAGATATCACTTCGGACGATTAGTCGAGATTACCTTGATTCAACTATTGTAATGAATCTATCGGCCAACGGTATCGGTACACGATCAATATTTCCAGACGGCCACTCGATCGAAAGCTCATAGGATTTTCCTTCTACCACAGGAAATATGATCTCTCGCGAATTGGATGCGTGGTACCCGTCTCCTGAAGTGACTTGCTGGGCAATCTGCTTGCCGTCGTTGTGCAACGTAACGATTGCCCCGATGGCATCTCGATTCGATTGTGTACCAACCAAGCGAATCGTGAGAGATGTGTCCTTGGTTTCCGAATAGTTCGTGAGCAACGAATAAGGATCCCGCAAGTGACCTACTACCAAGTCCATTTTTCCGTCGCGATTCCAATCCAACTTGACTGCCGCCCGGCCCAGTAGTTCCTCGCTAAAGTATTCTCCAACCCCCTGCAGCAATTGGAATCTCTTGTTGGATTGAAAGCTCATGAGTTGTGGTGGCATCCGGTACGGTTTACCAAAGTCTGATAAGTCGTCAACGTGCCCATTTGCGACAAATAATTCTGGAATGCCATCCAAGTTCGCATCTAGAAATTGAGCACCAAACCCGAGAGCGTCGTACGAAAGAGGTTCTAAGCCGCTTGTCTTTGTCCGATCAGCGTAAAGCCCTTCTCCTAAAGATTGATACAGCGTATTGGATTCTGCTAGGAAATTAGTCACTACAAAATCAAGATGCCCATCGCCATTGAGGTCGTGTACGGCAATTCCCATGGATCCCTCAGCCTTTCCGTTTTCATTGAAGGCGACGCCGCTATAGATCGCGGTGTCTTCCACCGTAAAAGTACTGTCAGCATTTCGATTAAAATTCAGTAGGAAATTGGGTTCGACATCGTTGGTAACAAACATCTGCAAACCGTTCGTTGTACCGCTGCGAAAAGCGACAGCACCCAAACCACGTCCGCGCGGCAAAAAGTTCTCGGACTGCTGTACAAATCCTCCTTGCCCATCGTTCAACCACAAGTAATCCTGCTCGGACTCAAAATCGGTCGGTTTGCACTGCACGACCTTTCCGTCCAACAAGCAAGTCCTAGTAAAAATGTCGGGCCCCGCAACGTAGTTGACATCATAAAGATCAGGGAAACCATCATTGTTTACATCTGCGACGAGACAGCTGGTCGTCCATGCCTTACCATACAAACCCGCCTCCTCAGTGACATCGTGAAACGTACCGTCCCCCCCATTGAGAAGTAGTCGATTTCCATCCGTCTGCGCGATGTAAATATCGGGGAAGCCATCATCGTTTACGTCACCAATCCCTATTCCTTGACCAAATCCGTCCACAGAGAGTGGCAAGGGTATAGGTGTGGAGAAAGTCCGCCCTTGCTCATTGCGGTACAGTAGATCCCTATAAGCTGGCTCGATAGTGCTTTCCGGTGGCCATGGTCTACCCTGAGAAAAAACTAGGTCTGGCCAACCGTCGAGATCATAGTCCAAGACGCCAATCCCTCCCCCAGTCAGTTCAAACATCAAATGGCGAATCGGTCCATCCGTCCCATCGTGAAAAACAAACTGAATTCCCCGTTCTTTCGCTTCATCCACAAATTGAATGGGCGGAGCTGTCTCCGTTTTTTTCTCTTCCGAGGGTGCGTCCATGGATCTAGCAAAGATCCACTCAGGGGGTTCGTATGTTTTCCAATCAAACTTACTCAATGGTGAAAGAGAATCGGCAACCATTACGAAGGGTTCGTTCAATAGAGCTGCGTCAAACGCCTCCAGCTCTCCAATTAGATCTTGTGACTGCGGGGCTAACTGTATTCCGAGTTGGCACCAGCCGTACGCTTCCCAAAGTCTCCCGCAGCGTGCATAAGCTTCTACGAGCATAAGTAAATCTTCCAAAGCTCGTGGCGTTTGCGTGAACAAGACTCGATCCTGTACCTCCCAAAGTTTTTGGATCCTAATCAAATAGTTGGAAAAAGTCGAAGCAGCAGCTACATTACCAGTTTGGGCTAACAAAGTAGCAAGCCGACTGATGGCAACTCGTGAGTCAGGCCTTCGTTTAAATGCTTCCACATAACATCCTATGGCGGCTTTCCAATCAGATGCCCTTTCCAGATACTGTCCCTGAAGCAACCAAACGGCAGCATGTTCGCGCAATCGCCGTTGAGATTCACGTGGCAAAGATTCCCAGAGGGCCTGGACCTTATCCCAGCGGTCTTGTTTCGCGAAAAGTCGCAATTGTAGACTCAATGCTGGAACGCAGTTCGGTTCTAAAGCCAAAGCTTTCTCAATAAAACCTTGAGAATTTGTTTCCTCGTTTGCGTCAAATGCATAAGTCGCTAACGCAGCCCATGGCAAAGGATCGTTAGGGAATTGCGATGCAGATCGTCTGAGGTAGGCTTCATTTTGGATCGCGCCGCTCTCACGTGCCAAAAGCATCAGAGTGTCGCCAGCTGCTCTTAGCTTGACCAGCCGAAGAATGTAGGGAATAGCTTCGTCACGTCGAGCGCATGTCCCCAAAAGCGTGATAAAACTCAGGCAACCGGCAGCATTCTCTGGATTAACCTCAAGTAGCCTTCTAAAGGCAATCTCGGCATTGCTTATGTCCCCGAGAGCTTGATAGGCTTCCCCTCGCATGTGCCATGCCATCTCCTTGATCGGATTCGCGAACCCTGGGTCATCGAGATTCAACTCGTCTAGATAGAGAAGGGCTTGGGCATGACGGCCCTGCTGGATGGCAAACTGTGCGGCTACGGCTACCGCCTCGGGCAAAGACGAATCGATCCGCCATGCCTGCCAAGCCCCCTTTTCGCCTTTATCGAGTAGCCCTAGGGCACCTTGTTGCACGGCATCATCAAATAACTGTCTTGCCCGCCAATGCTGTAGCATTTTCGAGCCAACCCAGATCACCAGAATGGCCGACAGCAGACCTAGCGTCAGCAGACTTGTTCTTCGAATTCGTGTATGGACTCGTTCTTGATTCTTTCGGTTCAATTGTGACATGAGCTTACGGTTGCCCCTCAACACACATTATCTCCGTGTTGATGCCATCGACAAGGTGTTCGCTAATTCGCCCACTGGGCCACTGGATGGTAAGCTTATTGATGCTGTCTACTGAGCCGAGCCCGAATTGAATGACCCGTTCGTTACTGCATTGATAACCATCTCCCGCCGTTAATTGCTTGGTCCACTCTCCTGCATCTGTCACCACCGTAACAATAGCCCCGATGGGAATTCGAGGAGACTCCGTACCGATCATCCGAACATTCAAGTAGCGTCCTGCATTTTGGGTACGATTCGACACGAGCATTGATGGCTCAAGTATATTCGAAACCACAAAGTCAACCAAACCGTCGCGATTCCAATCCAGCTTAGCCAACGCTCTACTTAAGTGTTTGGTTGTAAAGAAACTGCCGATCTCCTCACCCGGCACGACACTAAGTCTGCCTCTACCGTTGTTCCGATAGAATTGGGGGAGCATGGCATACTCGCCGCCTCTATCTCGGTAGTCATCGACATGTCCATTGACGACGACAACGTCAGGATTGCCATCGCGATCCGCATCGAGGAACTGGGTACCCCAGCCTACATACGGATAGCTGGCCGTTTGCATGCCAGCTGCCAAAGTCGAATCGGTGAACAATCCTGTAGAATCCTGAAGATAAACAGAGTTCGCCTCATTGGAAAAGTTGGTCACAAGCAAATCAAGGCTGCCACTGTTATCAAGATCGTCCGCCGCGATTCCCATGCAAGCCATTGACAATCCATCCATGTTCAGTGCAAGACCCCGAAGGAGAGCCTCATCCTCCAATGCAAACTTGCCATCACTTGTTTTCGAAGGAACAAGCAGGAAGTTGGGAACCTGATCATTTGCAATAAACAAGCTGTTCGTCTGCTCACCCTCGAGCCTCATGGCTAACACACCGAGACTCTTGCTCGCCTGGGGCGGCCCATCGCAGTTTTCGACGAATTCAAAGCTGCCATCCCCTTTGTTGAGCCAGCATCGGTTCACAGCACCAGAAAAATTGCTCGGAGAGCAGCCCTTGCCATTGCAAATCAGTGTGTAAATCTGCTCTCCTTCTAGGTAGTTCAGTTCGAAAATGTCTGGCAGAGAATCGCCATTAAGATCGACTATCACGGCACTGGTGGTCCAACTGTCCTGCGCTTCGAGAAGGCTCGCAGTCTCGTCTCGAAATGTACCGTCTCCATTGTTCATATACAAACGGCTGCGACCAATGACACCGACAAAGATATCGTCAAAACCGTCATTGTCTAAATCCCCAACGGTAACTCCTTGGCTGTAATCTAGCACCAAGATCCCAGAGAGTGCGGAACACTCTTTATACGATTGCCCCTGCATATTTCGGAACAGCGTGTCATGGTGCTTTGGGTCAGAAGTTGGATTCGCTTCGCCGCTGATCCATGGGCTACCCTGCGTGAAATAAAGATCGGGCCAACCATCGTTGTCAAAATCGAGGACGGCGACACCGCCTCCCGTCTGCTCAAACATTCTTACACCAGGAGTGGCCGGGTCATCGCCATTTTGATAAATGAAATCCAAACCGATCTTATCCTCTTGCTCGAATCGCACCAAGGATTGGTTTTCTTTCCCTTCTTGCACGGCTCGATTTACATCGGCCCACTTCATGGCTTTGAGAGGATCATTTTGCGCCTTGGCGGCGTACCGATTGACTGCGGATTGAACCGATTGAGATGTTTCTGCCGTCCGGACGTTGCGTTCAAGAAACGGCTTGGCGCGTTGGATCATGTCCATGGTCCATGTTGACTCGCCGTGTAGCCCCCTGCTTGTGACCGCCCAAGCCCACGCTTCACGGAACCGACCTAGCTTGGTACATGCATCAGACACCTTCTGCATCGGGATGGGTGACTGCCCGTTTGTCCCCAGAATCAAGTCTAACTGTTGGCTTGTTTCTGCTTGTAGCTTCGCTCGTTCGATAACCTCCTTAGCATTCTCGTCACCGAGTTTGGTTAACACCTGGCCTAACTGATACAAAGCAAGCCTATACTCGGGTACGATGGCGATGGCTTTGGAGTAGCAGATCGCGGCTATCTCAAGCTCTCCCTCTATCCGAGCCTGCTGGCCGCGAATGAACCATACGCTTGGGGATTTTTCTAGTGAGGCGGGCAACGCGCGATTCCAAGCCTCGAGGGCTGGCGCATCTCCCATTTGGTATATTGCTTCGCCCAGCATTTCAAAAACTGCGTTCGGTGCCGAGGAGTTCTTCGCGAGCGATTCCAGGATGGGTCTGGCAGTTTGAGGGTCGCCATCCACCATGAAATGATGCGTTCTAGCCAGCCTCACCACGAGATCGTTGGGTTGAGACTTGAAACTTTCTGCGACTAATTCCCTTTGCTCTATGGGACGCTCAATGTCCGTAAGAACAGACAGGGTTTGCAAATCCCAGCGTTGCAACTCCACTAACTTCATAAGGTGTGGCACCGACTCCCAGCGTTGACCACTTATGCCCAACAGAAACGCAACCCTCTCGCGGCTCTCTGCTTGATTAGGGTTGATTGTCAGCACATTCAAATAGCATGCGAGGGACTCTTGCCAGCGGGACTGAACGCGAAAAATCTCAGCCAAAGCGTATTGCGCAATAGGGAAAATCTCCGGGTGCGAAGAGGAAATCTCTTCATAAAATTTAATCGCTTGGTCGAGATCCCCCAGCTTAGTGAGGGCTTCTCCTGCTACAAGACAGGCCCGCGAACGAAGCTCAGAGGTTGATTCAATGAGAGACACAAACTTTACGGAGTCTTCGAATCGACCTGCAGCTAGCGACTCTTCAGCAGCTCTGAGGTAAGTCTCAGGTGTGTAGAATGAATCCTCGGGAGGTGGGAGGAAAAAGATGAGTACACCCAGTACGACAACCGCAAGAGCAGCAGATGTTACCACAAGTTTCGGCCACCGCGCACTTGTCTGTCCGTCAGAGAGTTTTGCCATCTGCACGATACCGGTTTAGCCTATATCCCTAGCTGGAACGCTACCTTTCCTTGGATTGAAATGGCGATCGTTCCCGTTTGCTCAAATGCATAATGCAGCATTGGCCAAGCTATTGTGCCTGGCCAATACTCACTCAAAACCTGCCTAGTTACAGCTCGATGTTGATTTCGTTTACTCCGCCAACCACATTCTTGGTTAGAGGCGTGGTGTCAGCTTTCATGTATTTCTCCGGTAGCAGAGATGAAGCAGATTTTTGTTGCCCTCCACGAGGGCCAGAGTGAGCGGGAGCGCCCGACGGACCGGCTCCTGTGGGATCATGGGCAGGCATGGATGGTGTAGAGGACGCAGCCTCGTTCATTTTATAAACCATGACCTTGTATAAACCCGCTGCCGCACCGTCTCCGGAGTCGTAAGTCGTCAAGGTATAGACACCCTGTCCGTCTGTGATACCCATCGCAGCCGGTGTACCGCTTTCTTGAGGAGAAAATGTGACTGTTGCCGATGCAACCGGCGATCCGTTGTAAGTGACTTTTCCGCTGACCTTGTGAGTCTGGACTCGTCCTTCCTTGGAATTGCATCCAGTTAGTAAAAAACCGATCATCAAAAAACTTAAAGCTAGACGAGCCATAATACCCTCTACTGAATTAAACGAGAAAACAACCGAGCTGGAACGCTTAGCAAACCTACTTGTTACCTGACAGCTATACGAACCCAGCATGAATTTGTTCGAGAAATGCGGTCATAACGCCGCCGCATTTATCCTAACATTAAAGCGTTGGGCAGCAACTCCATCGCGAACTATTGGCACGCCGATTATCCGCTGAATTTTCCAACATGCTCAAATAAAAAAGGCAAGAGCCACTTTCGACTCCTGCCTATTGAAAGAGACCTGGACTCAGAAGAGCCTACGTCAATCCTTGTTAAGTGCCTTCGGGGTTAGCAATATCGCCACCGCGAATGGATCCCATCGCACCCCAAACGCCATAACGGGTTGGCCCCATTCCTTGACCTGGAGCGTCAGCGGGAGGCAATGTGGTGTTTCCTGTATCAACGCCTTCGCCAATAAAGCGAACCGCACCGTCTCCGAAGACTGCGTTGACGCCGCCAGTGTGTCGGCTCATTGGCTCGTAAACTCCGTCCTCACCATCCCAGCCACCCTGAGTGCAGCTAGCGCGGTTTGGTCCAAGAATGGTTGTGTGACCCGTAAATGCTGGTGCACCATCGGTCCAGCGGCGGCCACCCCAAGCACCAACATCTCCTTGATAGACACGGTTAATGATGCGAGCTGGGCTCGCACAGTCGGCAGGATTGTCGTTGCGGAAAAATGCACCAATGTTAACAAGCGTTCCACCATCCAACACTCGTCGAGAACCGTCCTGCGCGATCGTTCGCTCGGACATTGCAATGCTGTTGCTCAATCCGTCCGTGAACGATCGGAAAGCAATCTGAGTGCCTCCCACCGGAGTCACACATGTGAACGCTCCCCGGAGCCCACGACCGCCATTGCCTGCCCACTGGTTATGATCCCATGTGGTATCGCCACGAGAGAACATGTAGTTGGTGGTCGAAACTTCGTTTGTTTGAAATCGACCAACGTCACTAGGGCACTGCAAAGTTGGAATTCGAGTGCGGAAGGGGATAAATCCCCCATCCCAAGGTACCAAACCTGGCCCACCGCCGCCGATGGCCTGTGCTTGTGCGGCAGAAATTTGCTCAAACAAAGCGCCTTGTTCGACAAAAGGCAGCAAAGCTACGTGACCGCTAAACCGCCGCCAGCTAACGTTTAGTGGTGGATCTGGCCAGCTGCAACCATACGGGAGCACTCTAAAAGCACTCTCGTAATTGTGTAGTGCCAAGCCCAGCTGCTTGAGATTGTTCGAGCACTGCATACGACGAGCAGCTTCTCGAGCAGCCTGGACCGCTGGAAGCAAAAGACCAACCAAAATACCGATAATCGCGATAACGACGAGCAACTCAACCAAAGTGAAACCCTGACGTTTCAGACTTTTTAAGTGCTTCATGAGGAAAACTCCTGACAAGAAAAGTTGGAATCAAAAAAGACGACGATACGGGCCTATAACCGATATTATCGCATCGGCGAAGACATTGTCAACCCGTTTGGGGGGAGTATCGGCCATTAAGTATCACCTAGATTCCTTTAAATGCACGATAGCTGATTCTTTCAAGGTAAACTCATCCGCTTTGCCGCTGGGCCACACGACCCGAACCTTCTGGCTGCCAGGAGGAGCAAAAATCTGCCGGGGAACAGCCGATGACAAATAGCTACCGCCCCCATACATCTCCCGATACCCTAAGACCTCTCCCAATCCCCCCAGGTACTCTAGCTTTCCTCCTGCACCGTTGCGGTTCGACTGAACACCAATGAGCTCAATTCGGCTAGCCTTAGGTGTCCATGTTTTGTTGATTAAGATCTGCGGACGGGCTAGTTGGTGCGAAACGACTAGATCCTCTAATCCGTCCTGGTTGAGATCGATTGCAACAACACCCCTCCCCAGCCACTCTTTTTCAAAGTATTCGCCGGCGAATTTTGTGACGTCTTGAAACTGGCCATTACCCAAATTTCGGAGCAGCAGCGGACGCATCGCGAACGGCTCGCCTCGTTCCGCCCATGTTCGATCCTCGACATGCCCGTTCGTGACAAACAAGTCCAACCAACCGTCTTGGTCGAAATCGACAAAAACGGTTCCCCAACCTAGAACGCTTTTGCTAGGGCTAGCGATGCCTGTACTGCGTGTTACATCCGCGAACCTCAGATCTCCTTGGTTCTTGTAGATCGTGTTCGTGTCCCCGTAGAAATTCGTTAGGTGGAGATCCATGGTGCCATTGTTATCGAAGTCACCAGCCGCAATCCCCATGCTGGCTTGAGCGTAACCAGAACGGCTCAAGGCCGCACCTGCATCGAAAGCATGATCTTCCAGAGCAATGCTTCCAGAATCGGAGATAGCGATCTTAAATAGAAAATTGGCTTGTCCGTCATTCGCAACGTAGATTTCCGGTGTTCCATCCCGATCCAAGTCGCTGATGAGGACCCCTAAGCCCTTTCCTTCCAGACCAGCCAAACCGCATTGGTTGGTCACATCTTTCGCACCGCCAGCTCCATCGTTCAAAAAGATTCGATCATCTACGCCACGATATTTCGACGGGGGGCACTGCTCCCTGCCGGATGGACTCCTAGGATTCGAGCACAATAGTGGGTCGGTGATCGAGTCCGCTAAGTAATTCACTACATACAGATCCAGATTGCCATCAAGGTTAAGATCTGCCATCGCGCAGCTTGTGCTCCATTCAGGCACCCGAACCCCCATCTCGTCTGTTCTTTCACTAAACGTTCCATCGCCATTATTCCTATAGAAGCCGTTTGGCCCCAAGGCTGTGATATAGATGTCATCGAAGCCGTCATTGTCCCAGTCCCCTACAGCAATCCCCTGGCAATACCCATCTTTGACCAATCCGCTAGCTACTGTTCGATCTACAAACTTCAGCTCACCTCGATGTTGGTACAACACGCATGTTGGATTACGCGAATCCGCTTCTTCGGGTAGTTTACACCCACCCATAAAGACCAAATCTACCAAGCCATCGCGATCATAATCCAATGCGCCAACGCCACCACCGGTCGACTCGAAAATGCGGCACTGGCCTCGCATGTCGTCTTCTCTGACAAAGTCTATCCCGCTATCCTTGAGTTCTTCAAAACGAATGGCTGAATCGGCTTTGAGATCCAGAGCTTCTTGAGCAGACCGCGTTTCTGATCTTCTAGCGGAATTACTCAGCTCTATTCTCTCTAATTCGCTCGCGTGATTCTCATTCTCGTCCCCTTGAAGGTTAGTGGAATTCGCGTCTTCTTTTTGTCCTTGTCGATCTATCGGTGTGTGCTCACAGCCGGTGCAAAACATATTCATCAGCAAGCAGCAAATCGACAGGCAAAACAATGGCTGCGAACCCGATTCCCGTCGATAAGTGCTCCAGAGTGGGGAAGTGCTCCAAAGTGGGGGCTTGTCAATCACATTCATCTCTCAATTGATGGTTTAATGACAGGTTGACTTCTTATTCGATCGGCATGAAACTCAAATACACGGGCTGCATCCTTCATTTCGACAGACTGGCACTGCTTCGCCAAATCAAGACAGGCTGCCTCGGCATCGGTTTGCACGCTGCCAAGATTTACTCGGATTTTGGCAAGCACTCCAGACCTTCTTAAAGCTTCCTTGTGGTTCACCGAATCCCTGAGCTTCTCGTAAGCCATCGCCACCCCCATTTGTGCGGGAGCGTTGGCCGGATCGACCTCTAATACACTTTTGAAGTAGCGAAGAGCATCGTCCCACTGCTCGCGGAACAAAGAGACCTCTCCTCTCATCCGAGTTAGAAGCCACGGTTCCGAAGATTCAAAACTGGGGAGTTTGTCTACTAGGTCGCTCGCTTCTTGCATGCGATCCGATTCGACAAATGCCTCGGCTAAGGCGGATGCAAGCCAAAGATCCTCGTTTCCTGTGCCGTAATACTTTTTCAAGCTGAGGATCGCATCATCGAACTCGCCAGCAAAGGTTTGATACCGTGCAGCGGCGACTTGCAAGACAACATTAGTCGGCTCTTTCTCCAACAATTTTGCAAGTCTTGTTCGCCCCGCAGGCGAATTCAGTATTAGTAGATTTGGGAAGAAGAGTTGCTTCGAATCCAGCGGGTCGGCTAGACCTATAGCATGCTGCTCTTCTAAGACTTTCTTTCTGTCCTCTTGGCGAACTTGTACCGAAAGCAGATACGTGAGCCATTTGAATCCATCGAGAACTTGTGCAGGGTCAAGAAATTCTGACTCTCTCGCCGCATCCAAGAAACTTCTAAGTTGTTGCTCCGCCTGCGTTGCGTAATTGAGCTTTATTAACGCAACTCCTTGCTCAAGTCTCGCCGTCATTCCTAAACGCGGCACATCGGTAGCAACCTGGGCGAAATATCGAACTGCTTTTTCGTACTGCTCCGCCGATACCGCCAGGCCGCCCGCAGCCAGCAACACTTCGGGCAGGCTGGGATTTTCCACTCCATGACTTTCCTTAAGCCATGCTAACGCTTGATCCGCATCCTCCTGAGCGAGGTCTAATTCGGGTGACGCTGGACGGGTATCACGTGCCAAGTACCCTACCTCCGGCTTCCCAGTCAGAGGTACTGAACGGGTTGCAGCATACCATAGGATGGCAACGCCACTCACAATTGCCACCAACGCCAACAATGCCAGCGGAATGCGTGGCATATTGTTCCAATTCACCGAAACCGACGATTTGCCATCGAAATCTGGGAGCACAGTTGATCACTAGGTTGGAGGGAAGGGAGGATGAGGCCGCATTCAATCGGAAAGCGACTACTTACTCAAGCAATCAAGATTGATATTGTAGCCCAACCTGCTGTCCCGTGCAGCAACCCACTTTTACTTTGGGGACAAAATTCAATGCCCTTCTAATCGTTTTTCAACCTTGAAAACCTGCCACTTATCTTGGCCTGTCTGCGCGCCGAGCGGATTTAAACCTGCTGTCTCCGCCAAGGTGTCAGAATATGGACTGATCACCACGTATCCGATTCCCAAATCGGAAAGCTCGGCGACAACTCGCTCGCTAAGACCCTCACCTCCAATCCTCCGAGCTAAACTTAACTGCTCCTCAGGAAAGAAACCCGAGTAGCCGTTCACCAGTGGCATGCCAGCCTGCAGACTTTGTAGCATCCACTCGGTTACGACTTCGTAATCACGAACCGCTCCCCCTTCGTGCAATGGTAAAATCAACACGCCGGACCGTGGTTCATTTTTCAAGCTGCTCACCCAGCCCGAACGCAATTCTTCAATCGCAGGGGCAACCCCTAACCTTGTAACTCCAGGCCAAGGATCGAGCATGCTCAACAACCCGAACGCCATGGCCATCCATCGTATGGTTTTGCGTCCAGCCTTAACAAGCGTGTCGATTCCTATCGCGCTCAAAAGAACAATGGCCATCTGTACAAAGTACGCAAATCGATACGCACTACGCACCTGCGAGAACCCTGGTACATAGCCAACCAATCCGCCCCAGGGAGACCAATTCCCTAGAGAAAGATGGTTTCCAAGTGAGAACAGAAAACTAACAGCTCCCAAAACCAGCAGAAAAAAAATCGCGAATCGATTGGCTTTACGGAAGAAGCATACAATCATGGCGACCAGCGCGAGAACTGTCGAAAGTCCTCCCGCACCAATTGGCCAATTTACCTGTGGTGCCCATCCCTTTCCCAAAATCCAATTCGAAAAGGAGTATCCATAGGTGAACGCGTATTGTGAGGGCCAGACTGACAACTGATCGACCAGATCGGCCTCTCGTTCAAAACCGTGTATCTTCCCAACCATATGATGCCGCCAAAGCATGGGGCCAATCAGCAGACCTGCGACAATCGCGTTCACCAAGCATGCTGAGCCGATTCTCTGCACCGCCTCTTTATTTCGGACTTGCCATAACACTAAGCAGGCTAATCCCAAAATGAAAAGAACCGATGCGAACAGTCCATGGTGAACACTCATGGCAAAAGTGCAAACCCAAGCCGCGCTGAGTTCCAATCCTTCCCGAACTCCCATTCGGATACTTTCGCGAGGCTCACCTGCCTCTATTTGCCCCCACCGCAGCAGAATATCCCATCCCCAAATCACTCCCCAGACGGGTATCAATTGTGAAACTCCTAGCTGCCAATGCACCATAGGCAGCAGAACCATACCCCCACCACCAAGCAATGCCACGGAAGCTGAAATCCCCTGATTTCTTAGCAGACGATTGGTAAACCAACCGTTCAGGGTCAGCGACACAAGCACATATATGTTGTAAGCCAATACTGATGAGCCCGTCAGCCACACCAACGGCGCTAGCATAGCCACTATCGGCTGGGCCTCCGACATGGCGAAACTATCTTGAACTGGAAAAAAGATCGGTGCGTCCCAGTATCCATTCGACCAGTAGAACTTACCCCTCTCGACGCACTGGACATTCCATTCCAGGGTCCAAAGATTGAATAAGGGAACTGTTCTGCATGACTCAGTGCCTAGCGGTAGACGGGACTTCAGCGACGCCAACAAGGGCCATGTTGATACACAAGCAAGTACAAAA
The DNA here is from genome assembly GCF_052161605.1 of Brakhagea baltica. Lineage (NCBI taxonomy): Bacteria > Pseudomonadati > Planctomycetota > Planctomycetia > Pirellulales > Pirellulaceae > Brakhagea > Brakhagea baltica. The sequence continues at coordinate 5,646,133 of NZ_CP197409.1, forward strand.
TAAAGCAAAAGGCTAATGCGACTCATGGAGACACAGGCTCGAGCGCCGATTCCAACTTGACCGCTGGAAAAAGAATCTTGTCAGGTTTTACGAGCCCCGGCTTGGCATAACGCAAATGAATCATCACCATGGTTTTATGCCGCTTTTGGTTTGTATCTGGAGAGATCCTTAGCTCGGATAGCTGATCGTGTGTCCATCCGATCGCAATAACTTCTCCTTGTCCAAACGGATAACGCGTCGCAACCATTTCTAACATCTTGCCTAGATACAAGCCATCAGTCAGCTCGCTCGAGGTCCATTTGTTACCGTTGCCCAAGATGAGATCTGGCTTGGAAAGTGTCGGGTTCAATTCCCACTGTGAGAACCATCTATCCACGGTTTTGGGAGTTTCGAGTTTGCAGGCTACTTCTCCACCTGCTTCCAAATCGCCAATCCAGCCTCTCAGGAATTGGCCACCATCGCTTGCACCGATTACCCCTACGTCATATAGATCGAGCTTACTTTGGTTGCTCAGCGTCAGGTTTCCCAACTCTTCGTCGATCTCTACATCAAAACTTCCTTCGAGATCCAGCATCTCTTCCGACGATAGCAGACCGGTTGTGTTCGATAAAACGGGCGCTTTGATCAATCCCACACCACCGTCCCCCGCAAAAGTGTAGTCGTATCCATCCACGCTCAAGCGTCGCTTAGCACCGGTACTATCGGAGGACAACGGAAGCGGAGTGACAACCCCAGTATCGTCTGGATAGCGGGCTTGGTAGTTCGTGGTTAGTGAAGTGTACAAAGCCAAGTAGTTCGATAGAACTCCTCGAGAATAACCTGCATGGCATTGCAAAAAACCGTACGAGGTCTGACTCCTAGAAAATCCGACATCCAACTGAACGCTTCGAGCGACGATGAATGCTCCCACGACAGCGATAATGGGTGCCATAATCCACGCCAGTTCCACACGGCCCGCGAGTCGGAAAACGGCCCAGTTGATCGGTACTAAAACGATGAGATAGCCTGCTAATAGCCACACGATCGTTTTGACTTTGGGGACCGTAATTCCGGACGACTCTTGCAGACTCGCTTTGGCGCTGTTTAATACAGCGGACTCCGCATTCCAGCCACCGAGTCCCGTTTTCTTCCCCTCAGGAAATTGACTCACAATTCGTTCTGGCAGCGAGGAATCTCCAGATATATTCCCTCCGGCTCCCCTGGACTCACCGAGTTTATGCGATGTTGAAAGATCTAAATCTCTAGCCCAAAGTCTCAAGCGTGTGCTGTGCATTGGATTGAGTTCCGTGCCCTGCAACGAGCCAGCGTACAAGGTGTCAAAAAGGGGAGTGTATTCCTCAGTCGTCAAACGATTGTTCGGGTTCAACGGGATCTCTTCTTTCGATTTAACTACCGTCCTGGATGGCATGCGAAAGACGGCATTGTGAACAAGCGAAGAATAAGAGGGCCAACGCTGAAAGCTAGGGTCGTTCATGGGAAAGGTCGTCATCACCACTCGACCTTGACCAACGAACTGCTCGGCAACAAGCCCTTCTAAATTGTCCATCCACCTCGCGCCCTCCCGCAATCGACCTTGGATCTTGGGAATAGCCCGCGCGGGCGTGAAGAGGGTGTCGTTGTCATCTTCCATGCGTGGAATCGTCCAGAAGCGGTTCAATTGCTCAGTATCAGCCTCTGACCATGAACCAGACTTAGCGTCCATCAGTGGGGTGTATGGTCTCAGAAAGCTCGACTCGACCCGATCCAGCCCCTCGATCCCGTTGATGATGATCGTTCCTCCAAAATGAAGCCAATCCAATACCGCTTGTTGCTGGTCGATCCCCAACAATGCAGGAGAACCGTCATTGATCATCAAATGCGAGATCGATGTCATCGCATATAGCCTGCTCGGAAACAACGTAGCGAGATCATCGTCTTTCAAATCCAAAATTCTGTGGGGCGTGATCCTCTCTTCCGGAGCTCGAATCTGTGACGACCATGTCGCACTATCCAAGGCTTTTAAATAAGAATGACGTGCAGGATCGCTACACAAGGTGACAACACAATACTGATATCCATACAAAAGTCGTAAAGGATTGTTCTCCTGCAAAAGTGGTGTACCAAATCCTTTGGCCGAATACTGCAGCCTCAACAACGCCGGCGTCGTATCCCTCGAGAAGTCCATGGAGTCCTGGTAGGAATTGAGAGAGATGTCAGGCTGGAGGACTAGAAGAGAAACATTCTTCTGTTGGCCACGTGCAAGCGACACCGTTCGCTCAAATCGAATCGGTGCCGTTCCAGCCGTCAACGGTACTTCTTTTTCTTGTCGGTCTATTGGTGCAAGGGAAACGACCAATGATTCGTCTTGTTGATTGGCGGTAAGTCTCGCGTTCGCTTGATACCAATGGCCAGGTTTTACGTAGCTGACGACCACCGCTGATTCGCTAGGAATGGTCGCGGTTCGATCCGAGACGATCCGCTGCTTCTGTCTGGCTTCCTCCGCATCTTTAGCTAGGTCCGCCTGCGAGGTTGGTTTCTCTTCTCGGCATCCCACCGGGAAAAACAAAAGACAGGCAAAGAGAAAAGTTTCCAGAATGCCGCGTGATTTCACCTTAGGCTCCCAAACAGAACGGATGTCAGTTACCCTGGATTCTATACGAACCAGTTCGAATGCGATACCATGATAGAGGTTGCGGGTCGCGATACGTGAACGCAACAATGTTCATGGTTGTCCCTAGAAACTACGGCGAAACTTATCTAGCTTGTCACCTGGATCTGATAAAAATACCCCCAGTCATACCCTGCATCAAACGATGGGTGAGCAGATGCGTGCAGAGGAGTTGTCTCTTCGCGCTACCATTCCGCCGGCCCAAGTCCCAGGATACAAGCTCGAAAGACTGCTCGGGCAGGGAGCCTTTGGCCAGGTCTGGATTGGAACAAACCTCAACACGGGACGCACCGTTGCTGTCAAATTCTACCTTCACCGTGGAGGGGTGAATTGGTCTCTGCTGTCGCGTGAAGTTAAGAATCTTGTCAGTATGTCTGGCAATCGACTTATTGTACAAGTGCTCGAGGTTGGCTGGGACTCGGAACCGCCCTATTACGTCATGGAGTATCTCGAGAACGGGTCCCTAGAGGATCTGATTCGCAAGCGGGGACAGATTCCCCTCGCCGAAGCGGTGGCGCTCTTTGTGGACATTGCCCGCGGACTAAATCATTCCCATGGAAAAGGGGTGCTTCACTGCGACTTGAAGCCGGCCAACGTTTTGCTCGATCCGGACCTGCACCCTAGACTAGCCGATTTTGGACAAAGCCGACTCACCGACGAGCAAACGCCATCGTTAGGGACCCTCTTCTACATGGCCCCCGAACAAGCGGACTTGAATGCATCTCCCGACGCACGCTGGGACGTTTACGCACTCGGGGCGATCCTGTATTGCATGTTGGTCGGTACGCCGCCCTACCGAAATCCTGATACCGTTACTACTCTGGACACTGCGACCAGTCTGGAAGAACGACTCAAGCGATATCGTGACACCATCTTCAAGTCGCACTTCCCAAGAGCTCACTACCGTGTCCCCGGAATGGATCGTTGGCTCTCCGGACTAATCGATCGTTGCCTAGCCAAAAAACCTGAGGATCGATTCCAAAACGTTCAGCAGGTTATTGAGGCTGTTGAGAGAAGAAACCTTGCGAAACTCAACCTCCCTTTAAAGCTGCTAGGAATTGTTGGTCCCATTTTGCTCTTGATGGTCATGGCGATTTTCTTCTGGAGGGGCGTCGGTGTTGCCGAGCGGGAATCCTCGGCTGAGCTGAAGGAGATGGTGATGCAGAATAATTTGTTCGCTGCTCGACTAGGGGCCCGAACGATGGAAAAGGAAATCGAATCCCTCTTTGAATCCGTTGAGGAAGAAGCAATTCGACCGGATTTACACAAACAGGTTCAGGATTTTCTCAATGAAGCGGGGGGGGATTACCTGAAGAGCCTTTCCGAAAATGCGAGCGAGAGAGAACGCTCGCGATTGGGGGAACTCGAACAGCAGAACGTTTTAGAGGCCTTTCTTGAAAATCGATTCCGAGAACTATCTAAGAATTCTGCGGCGCGATCTCAAACGCCTAGGTTCGATAGTTTATTTTTAACAGACCATCTAGGTACCATGATTGCTTGGGCTAGTTCTGACGAGTTCGCCACGACTAGGGTGGGATCAAATTTTTCGTATCGAGACTACTTTAATGGTCAGGCGGATAGCGGTCCGGCGAATGAACTGCTTGAAAGCCATACCCCTATCATCCATACTCACTTGAGTACGCCATTTCTTTCAACCACAACAAACCGCTGGAAGGTCGCCGTATCGACTCCTGTATGGTCAGAGTCCGAGATCCCAAACGACGGCCTTGAGAGTGTCACGCAAGCTGCGCAGATTATTGGTGTACTCGTACTCACCATTCAATTAGGAGATTTGGACCTACTCCCCCGCGATATGCCGAAGGGCAGGGACAGTTCTGCCGAGGAACAAAACCGACTTGCTGTCTTGGTGGATGGACATTCCAGCTCCAAAAATCAAGATTCGGAAGGAACGATTTTGCAGCATGTTGGCTTCGCAAAGATGTCGTGGAACAATATGGTTGAGCCGGATAAAGCCTATCGCATTGACAAAGATACCCTTCAAGTGCTCAAGCAAGGTGGAACGGCACTCTATCAGGATCCGCTCGCTCAACATCCCGATTGCTCGGAATTTTCAGGAAATTGGATTGCTGCTATGGCTCGCGTCGAGATTCCGAACAAACAGTTGCCCCGTGATCAACTGCTGGACAACTCTAGTCTCTGGGTACTCGTACAAGCTCGCAGCGATTCGGTCACGGCACCGGTTGCTCGAATGGCGAATCAGATGATCCGCGAGGGGATTATCGCTACCCTCATCCTTGTCGTCCTCATCTTTTCACTATGGGGAATCGTCGTCTGGGGGATGCGACTACCTGAGAACTTTCGAGCGGCCATTCGCTCACAGGGTTTAAGCAGCGATCGAACCAACGCCGTCGACGATATCACGATTGATGCGAATCGATAAATCACCACCTCTCGAACAGCAATTCTGACGCTGGGGGCAAGTCTAACGGTTATACCGACCCTAGGGGAGCTTTTCTTTCCTCCTTGCTACCGGTTCGTTTCCCCGCACTCTTTTTACGTGCAAGACTCTCTGCGGACCGCTTAATTTCCAGTTGGACGAAAACGGCGTTCACTCTTTCGGTAAACCCTTCCAAATTACAAGTCCTCCAGAATCTTCTGTAAAATCACTATGCAAGCTCTTGTTGGCAATTCGAACACAGGGATGCGATCTGCTTCGAGCCGAACCGTGAGAGTTCTGGTCACAGATGATACGGCGTTGTACCGCAGAATGCTAAGCGATTTATTTTCGCGAATCCCTGGTGTCGAGGTGGTCGGGACTGCTTACGACGGCAGCGACTGCTTGCAGATGATTGAGAAGGTTGATCCTGATTTGGTAACACTCGACATCAACATGCCACGCATGGATGGATTAGCCGCATTGGAGGAAATCCGTAAACGAAAACTCGGTGTCCATGTGGTAATGGTAAGTTCTCCCACCACCGAGAGTGCTGAACAGACCGTCCGTGCATTGCAAAATGGCGCATTGGATATGATTCTTAAGCCGAGCGGATCGAGTATCGAAGAGAATCGCAAATCACTCGAAAAACAGCTTTTGCAGCACGTGGAAACAGTCCAAGGGTTACTGAAACGAACGTCAAGTACCCCTTCGTCGAGAAAAACGGATACCACTCGTTACGCTGGTTCTCCTGCAATCGGATCAACTTGTCATTTTGCACCGTCCTCAATCAGTACAACTCGAGGGGCTAGTTCCGGATCAACTCATAATCGCAGGACAACTGGTAATTCCACGAGAGGTGGGCAATTCGAATGCCTTTGTATTGGAGTTTCCACCGGAGGGCCAGCCGCTCTCGCATGCATTTTGCCAAAGCTTCCCCGAGGGTTGCCTGTCCCGATTTTTGTGGTTCAGCACATGCCACCCGTCTTTACGAAAAGCATGGCGCTCCACTTATCCCAGAGTACATCTTTTCCAGTGATCGAAGCGGCTAACGGTTGTATTGCAGAACCGGGAACCGTCTATGTGGCACCGGGCGGACGCCAAATGAAGGTCACTAAAACAAACGGTAGATTCGAGATAACTATCACAGACGACCCGGCCGTAAATTCCTGTAAACCAAGCGTCGACTACTTGTTCGAATCCATCGCACAGGAGAGCAACGGCTCTGTTCTGGCTATGATCCTGACTGGAATGGGAAATGATGGGCTCGCGGGCTGCACCAAACTAAGTGCGGTGGGAGCGCATATTATCGCTCAGTCCGCCGAAACCTGTGTGGTCTATGGTATGCCTCGGCAAATCGTAGAAAAGAATCTTGCCGATGAAATCATCCCTTTACCAGACATCGCCAACCGTCTGTGCCAACTCCTAAAAGGCTAAAATGTCAGCTAACAGTCATGAGAATGTGCTTTTCATCTTCGACTTCATCGAAGATCTGTGCGGCATATCGCTCGATCAAAACAAAAGCTACCTGATCGATGCACGCCTATCACCGTTGGTAAAGCAATTCGGTGTACGTTCGGCTACAGAGTTGGTGGAAAAAGCGAAGTCAACGGGAGGTGATCCAATCCGACGTGCTCTCGTCGAAGCAATGACAACCCGAGAGACCTACTTTTTCCGCGACAAGAACATATACGACGCATTAAAATTTAAGGCGCTACCTGAGCTTATCGATCAAAAGCTAAAATCTAAAGTGAACCGGATCAAAATCTGGTCCGCTGCTGCGAGTACCGGACAAGAAGCCTGCTCTATCGCGATGATTCTTTCTGAGATGATTCCCGAAATTACCAAATGGAACATCGAGATCATCGGTACCGATATCTCCGAAGATGCATTAGCAAAGGCCAAAAAAGGGGTTTACACCAAACTCGATGTGGATCGCGGGATGCCGCCCGAGTTTGTCAGGAAGTTTATGCGGCCGGTTGCTGATGGCTATCAAGTGAGCGATTCCATTCTGAGGTTGATCAAGTATCAGCAGATTAACCTCTTGAGTCCGTTTCCATTTAGGGACCAATTCGACATTATCTTCTGCCGCAATGTGGCTATCTATTTCGAGAAGAAAGTCAAAATCGACCTTTTTCGCAGGATGCTCCCCCTGCTTCCGCCATATGGATACCTCTTTGTCGGCGGTTCGGAAACCCTGTTCGATTGCGGTCCAGAGTTTAAAGCGCAATCGCATTGTAAAGGTACCTTTTACCAGCCTAATCGCACTTGTTACGCGATCTCTGTCGGACAGGTTCAAGACGCGACTTCGGTCAACGTCAACGCAGGCATGTTGCCAACCTCGACTCCTCGGCCCGTTCCAAATCGACCCACTGTGCCTGCAACACCGAACCGTTTACCTGCCTCAAATTCGAATCGCCCAACATCCGCACCTTTAATGAACAGCAAACCACTTCCGGGGCGAAGACCATGAAACAGTTACATTGGTTCCAAAAATCGGTTCTACTTTTCGTGGCGACGATACTCTTCAGTAATATCGGCAACAGCCCGCTGTTCTCGCAAACCATCACCATCCCTTCATCGCCTACACCGCCAGCGACTTACCGCGTGCTGAACGCCAGTCCGATTCGGCATCACTCGAATAACACGGAAATCACTGCCGTTCTACAGCAAAAAAATCCCGCTCCGTACTCTTACGGTTGGTTCGGAGCATCGCAATCCGGACAGTGGTCTCGACAGCTAGGCTATTCTCGTAGCTACATTAACTGGAACAGAAAATAGCTAAGTCGCTGCAATTCGCCGATAACTTCGAAGCCACGCCAAGGTTGATTCGAAGGCTGCGGCCACGATTACCAGACCCAACAACCATCTCCATGACCCTTGCTGTGACTCCAGTTCTACGGCTCGCATTTGTCGCAACATAGACGCACTGGGATTAACGACTCTTCGTTCGTCCAGCGGTACGCCCCATTGCAGCAATCGGTTAGGTTCGATCGGAGTCAGTTGACTTTCCAACGGTGACAAGTTTGCTGAAATCGTCCTTGTGACGCCGTTTTCCTCGCTGAGCAAATAGTTACCGGGAGCTTGAATCAACCAGTTCTCTTTTTGACCGGCCGTGATCTGCTTTAAGCCCCCGTCCGGCGTTCGCAATGTGCATGGCCCCTCGAGGCGGAGTTCATCGCCTACCAGCAGACTCTCACCTTGAATCTGCTCAGGCAATGAACCTTGAATGTAACGCAATATCAAAGGTAGAAACTTGCTCGACAATGCAAACTGACTTTCACTAGGCTGCCAACCGGATGCCATGATGACGACATTCCCTTTTCCTAAAGATCGTCGAAGCAGCGCCGGCTTACCGTGATCGAAGCGCGCCAGGATTTGGAACGAGTTCTCGGCACGCAACTCAATATCGCGTTGCTTCCAGAACCGCACCTTGGTGAAGTCACTAAACTTGGCGTCGGCAAATTCGCTGAAGAGGTAGTGGCCGAAATCTATATCCTGTAGCAAACGAAAATCACCAACCTTGCCTTCCGATACGCCAGCGATGTCTCCTTCGCTGAGCCAGCTAAGGGCAGCCTCCCACTCTCTCGCAGTATCCGAGACAGAACTGTCGAGCAACCAAAACAACGCCCCACCGGTTTGGATAAAGTCTTTGATGCGAGCCCAAGAAGACTCTGGTGGTAGCCCAATTAAAAATACACATTTCTCCGATTGAGGGTCTAGCCCCCATTCCGAACCTAACTCTCGCACTTGAAAATCAACATCGAAAAACTCACCGCCGAGCGGGAGTTGTTGCAGGAAAAACTCTGCAGATTTCTCGTCGAAGTCGTTTCGATTCGTCAGGCAGACGATCTTGTGAGTCACCTTGGTCATCGGAGAACAATAAAACTCATTGTCGAATTCGACCCGATCCCCGATCAGACGAAGCGAACCGGCGTTGGCTGGCATCGATTCGATGGTAACATTGCGAGATTGCCCCGGCGAAACCAAGACTTCTTGGATGGTCGAGCCGATGATCTTGCCTTCTTGATCAACCCAGCCCAACTTCAAAGCTTCAACACGACTCTGAGCAAGATTGGTCACTCTGGCCTTCGTCATTCCCGTGAGACGAGAACGGGGCGACTCATTACCTCCCGATTGAGAGGTATCATTTTCGTCCGCTTCCTCGGTTAAATTTTGCAAGACTCGAACGAACGCGTTATCACTCGCCCCCTCCTGAACTCCAACCACAATTTGACGCACAACCAATCCCTTGGGCCACTCAATCGAAGCGAGCTCGTCGTACTGACCTCCTTGTTGAAAGTCTGACACGATGACCAACTCGAGTGTATCAGGCATTTCCGTATCGCTGCCCTCTCCTCGTTCGCTCTCGAGCCCCAACAGTTCCACGGCAGAACGAACGCTTCTGCCAAAGTTTGTTCCGAACCATGTCGCTTCTAGACCATTGACCGCATCCTTGGCCAAAGCCTGACGCTGTCCGGGACTTACCTCCATGCTGGACTCGATGCCAAATGCGGGAACCAACTCGCGATGAAAACCATAAACGGCAACCAAGTCTTCGGGTTGAGCCGACTGAATCCATTCGAGAGATCGTCGTCTCGCTTGATCCATGACCCCATCTCGCATCATGCTGGCACTGATGTCTACCATCAAAATGCGACGAGTTCCACTCCTCACAGCATCCGATGCGGTAGGGGTGTTCCAATAAGGTCTAGCAAAAGCCGCAGCGACCAAAAGGATCAAAAACCCACGCAGCAACAGCAGCCACCACTGGTCGATCTGACTACTCTTTGTTAATCGAGGGATATCCTTCTCCAAAAACAGGGAGCTGCTGAACTCGATTTTGTCCTTGGGTCTCTTTCTCACCAAATGGGCGATGATCGGGGCTGCAATCGCTAACGCAGCCAATGCATAAAAAGGAGCTAAAAAACTCATCGACTACTCCTGTTCGTACTCAACGTCTTGCTCAACGATTTTGTGCGGATACGGGACGTCTCTGGATTACACCCCCAGTTCGCTGCTGCCGCTTTAACAACTCGTAAAGCGCAATCTCAACGGATTCGTCCGTTCGCAAGGGTACCCAGCTTATGCCATGCTCACCAGCTAATTTGCTCCACGATTGCTGGTGCGAATCAAACCGCTTCTTGTAGGTTGCTTTCGCCGTTCTCGGGTCTACAAAAATTTCAGCTCCCGTTTCCATGTCTCGAACCATAGCAGGTTTATCTACCGTCCACTCGGTCTCGCTCGGGTCCAAGGTTTGTATTAACACGATCTCGTGCCCCCTGGCAGCTAAACGCGAAAAGGCGGGGAACACAGATTGGACTGGCACCAGGAAATCCGAGATCACCACGATCAAGCTTCGCTGCCGGACAATCTCAGCCAAATGCTGAATCGGGTCGAGAATGTTGGTCGTTTCGCCACTTCCCTCGCGCGACAACATCGAAAGAATGCGTTTCAACTGCCCCGGGCGAAATCGGGAGGGGAGCACATCCGCGATCTCTTTGTCGAAAGTCACCAGACCGACCGCGTCTCTCTGCAACGTCAAATAGAACGCCAATGTTGCCGCAACCGTTCTAGCGTACTCCGATTTCGTATAGCTCAACTTGCCGTACTGCATCGACCGGCTTTGATCGACCACCAAATAACATCGACGGTTGGTCTCGTCCTCAAACTTTTTCACATAGTAGCGATCGCATCGCGCATAGAGCTTCCAATCGATGGTACGAGGATCATCGCCTGTTGAGAACGGACGATATTCGCTGAACTCCACCGAGAACCCATGCTTGGGACTTCGGTGCAATCCATTGTGAAAACCGGTGACAATCGACTTGGCTCGCCACTGCAAATCATCCATTCGCATGATGGCAGCCATATCAATCCACCGATCCGAACCGGCGGAACTGGTCTTGGATACTGAAGTGCTAATGACTGGCTCGCATTTCCTGGGCGAAACGATCAGAACAAACTATTTTGTCCCCGCATTATAGCGTATGCCGCCAAGGAAATGTTTAAGGAAAATCGCGAGTCTCGCTTTGTCCGCCGGTGTACTAAGCTTCGAAATTCAGCGAAATTTCCGCTGGAGACTCTTCGAAGCTAGACATAAACTTTGGGGCGGGAGGTGCTCCCCGCTCCAGACTCTCCTGGCGTACGAACATCGCCCAGGATTCCATCTCGATTTCCAGGATTTCGGTGACGTTCTGCAATGCCTCGATATCGCGTTCGATCATGACTGCCACGACGAGCTTCGAGAGAAAAACGTAGAGATCGGAGGTGATTTGGGCTAGTTCATGATTCGGATCGACCACCCCTGCCAATAGTTCGGTCACGATGTCCTGTATCCGGATCACCCATTGTTCGGCTTCCGTGTGCCGATTCTCCTTCCACAAGTCACCGACGACCAAGCACAGTCCATGGGCTTTCTGGAGTAGTAGAAAACGAAGCTTCGCCGGCGAAGCTGATTCGATTTCTTGAAGTAGGAAAGCTTCTCTTTGGTCCATGTGTACTCTCAAACAAGCGGGAGCGTTGGAAATGCCTTACTCGCAGCCTGTGGAATCGGCAAACAGAGAATAATCGCATTCATGGATGTAGGGGATTTTCGCTACTTGTCTCACTTTCAGGTCGAACAATCGTTACATCCGCGCCGAACGGAAAATCTCCCTTTTAGAATCCTGCCATTGCTGGTCTATTACGACTAGTTTCATGGGTACCTTTCACTCTTTAAAACTTTTCTTTATGTCCTATCAGCTTACCAAGATCACCTCGCTTGACGGGGTCGAAGGTTTCCGAGCCCACAATCGCGCGATTGGAATTGAGATCGGTATCGACGATGTGATGATGTCGGGGCAGGAAAATCCTCTGTTGGGATCCGTGGCTTGGCGATGGAATGGTCAAGAACGAACCATCGGAAATCGTTTTGCCATCCAGCCGATGGAGGGTTGGGACGGAACGTCGACGGGCGGAGTTACCGCTCCCATGATCCGGCGTTGGCGAAGGTTTGGTGAAAGCGGAGCCAAGCTGATTTGGGGAGGAGAAGCTATGGCGGTCCGACCGGATGGACGGGCCAACCCCAACCAGCTTATCCTTAACGAACAGAACGTCGGTGATATCGCTCGACTAAGACTAGAACTCGTGGCAGCGCATGCTGAGACCTCCGGGACTACAGACGGTTTGGTTATCGGCTTTCAACTGACTCATTCAGGTAGATTCTGCCGTCCCAACGATAAGAAACGTTGGGAACCGCGAGTTGCATACCGCCACCCTTTACTCGATCCCAAGTTTGATGTGGACTCTGATGAGAAAGTTTGGACGGACAGCGATCTTCATGAGTTGATCCTTGATTATGGACGCGCTGCTCTACTCGCCAAGCAAGCGGGTGCAGATTTTGTAGACGTCAAATGTTGCCACGGCTATCTTTTGCATGAATTTCTAGGTGCGCATACGAGGCCGGGGCCCTTTGGTGGTAGCTTTGAGAACCGAACCAGACTACTCCTTGAAATTATCAAAGAGATCCAACGCGCTGCCCCTGGAATCGCGATCGGAGTCCGACTCAGCGCTTACGACTTCGTTCCCCATCAACCCAATCCGGCCACCGCCGAACCTGGTAAAACCGGCCAGGGAATGCCTACTCCCTTTGAAGAACATATTCCCTATCGTTTCGGGTTCGGACTCAATCCCGACAATCCACTGGAACGCGATTTGTCGGAACCTAGTCAGCTGCTAGGTTTGCTCGAGGCGCATGGGGTGACGTTGGTCAATATTTCAGCTGGCAGTCCGTATTATACACCTCACATTCTGCGGCCAGCATCTTATCCTCCGTCGGATGGTTATCAGCCGCATGAAGACCCTCTCATCTCCGTCGCCCGACACCTGGACGTAGCGAGCGAGCTCAAGGCTGCTCACCCGAATCTATTAATCGTGGGATCGGGATATTCCTATCTACAAGAGTTCCTGCCAAACGTCGCACAGCATCAAATACGCCATGGCAGGGTCGATTTTGTAGGCATGGGACGCATGGTGCTCTCGTATCCACGGCAGCTTCTGGATGCTATCCATGATGGGAAAAGCGAACGCAAGCTGGTCTGTCGGACCTTTTCTGATTGCACGACTGCCCCGCGAAACGGTCTCCCCTCGGGCTGTTATCCTCTTGACGAATACTATAAACGATCCGAGGATGCGAAACTACTCAAGCAAATCAAAGCGAAATAGACAAACCCGCATAAGCCCCCGGGCGATATTCACCAAAAAGTACTCATCATGAAGCGACGAAAATTAGGCGAGACCCAACTGGAACTCCCGATCCTCGGATTTGGTGCTTCGTCCATCGGGGCGGAATTCGGGCAACGAGACTTGCAACAATCACTCAGCAGCGCGCACGCAGCCATCGATGCCGGTCTGAACTATATCGATACGGCCCCCTATTACGGACGAGCGATGAGCGAAGTCCTCTTGGGATTTATCCTACCCAAATACAAACGGGAGGATTTGATCTTAAGCACAAAAGTAGGGCGTTACGGTCCAAACCATTTCGATTTTTCGGCCAAAAGAGTAGTCGAGAGCATCGATCTTTCCCTCGAACGTATGCAAGTCGAATATCTCGACATGGTATTCTGTCATGACATTGAGTACGGCGATTTGAACCAAATCGTCGAGGAAACGCTGCCAGCCCTGCGCCGCCAAGTGGAGAAGGGCAAGGTTCGGTACATCGGAATTAGTGGTTATCCGATGAAGATCTTCAAGACGATCATCCCGACGGGGGCCATCGATTGCGCCTTAACGTATAACCACTATACCTTGCAGAATGATATGGCGTTACAGCTCGTGCCCTTAGCCGAGAAGCACAACGTGGGTTTGATCAACGCCGCTCCGTTCTCCGCACGTTTGCTTACCCATATGCCGCTACCACCCTGGCACAAAGCGACTGATGAGGTGCGACGAGTTGCCAAAGAGGCCGTAGATTTTTGTCGCAGCCAGGGAACCTGTATAGAAAAGATTGCCTTGCAGTTCTCGCTCGCCAATCCATCCTTCGCTAGCTGCTTGGTAGGAAGTGCTCGCCTGGATGAGATCCAGCAATGGCTAACATGGATGGACGAGCCTATAGATACAACAATCACAGACCAAGTCAAACAGATCCTTGCCCCAATCCACAATTGGTTCTACGTCGAGGGTCGACCTGAGAACAACGATTTGGATTGGCCCACATCGACCATCTGGAATCCGCAGAGTTAAACCTCCGGGGCACAACAGCAATTACACGAATCCATACGCAATATCGAACACATCATCGATGCCACAGATTACTATCCAACAGCTCACCATGAGCTACAGCGGTCCGCAACTCCTTTCCGAAGTCAATTGCCGCATCGATGCCGGCGAAAAGATCGGATTGCTCGGTCGCAATGGGGCGGGCAAGACAACCTTTTTGAGGCTTCTGTCCGGTCAAGAAAGACCTGAAGCCGGTCAGATCGAACTAGCGCCCGATACCAACATCGCGATCCTACCACAGGATGTTCCGGACGATATCGCAGGCACCATCTCCGAAATCATTCTGAGTGGCTTGCCAGACGAATTGCAACAGCCAGAAAACCACTGGAAACGCGATCAGTACTTGGAACAAACACTGTCACAGCTCGAACTGGACGGAGATCGTCAATTCGAATCTCTGTCGACCGGGCTCAAAAGACGCACATTGCTAGGCAAAGCCATTGCCGGCAAGCCCGATGTTCTGCTGCTTGACGAACCGACGAACCACTTGGACATTGACGCGATTACTTGGCTAGAAGGATTTCTCGCAAATCTATCAACCACGTTGATATTCGTAACACACGACCGCGCATTTCTTACGCGGCTCGCGACTCGGATTCTCGAGGTGGATCGAGGTCGTCTGTTCGACTGGGCATGCGATTACCAAACGTTTCTAAAGCGTAAAGAGCAGGCTCTCTTAGCAGAAGAAAAGCAGCAAGCCTTGTTCGATAAAAAACTGGCTGAGGAAGAAGTTTGGATTCGCACCGGGATCAAGGCACGTAGGACGCGAAACGAAGGCCGAGTGAGACGACTTGAGGAGATGCGTCGCAATCGTTCACAACGTCCGAAAGCAGTTGGCGAGGTTCGTATGCAGATCGATACGGGGGATCGCAGCGGTAATCTCGTCTGTCATCTCGAAGGTGCATCGTTTGGTTACGAAGGCAAAACGATTGTAAAACCATTCGACCTCACCATAATGCGAGGGGACAAGGTTGGGGTCCTTGGACGCAATGGAATCGGAAAATCGACACTTTTAAAGGGGATACTTGGTCAGTTAGAACCCCTGAGTGGATCAGTTCGATTGGGCACTAAATTGGAAATTGCGTATTTTGATCAAACCCGCGATATCTTAGACCCCAATCAAACAGCCGAAGAGAATGTAGGGCAAGGAAAAACGACTATTACGGTCAACGGCAAATCGAAACACATCATTGGTTATTTGCAGGATTTTCTTTTTACTCCCGAACAAGCTCGTTCACCGATTCGATTTTTCTCCGGTGGGCAACGCAATAGGTTGCTGTTGGCAAAGTTGTTAGCGCGGCCAGCCAACTTGCTCATCATGGACGAACCAACCAACGATTTGGATTCCGAGACGTTGGAGCTGCTCGAAGAGCGAGTTGTCGATTATGAGGGAACCCTTATTGTCGTCAGCCACGATAGAGAGTTTCTAAATAATTGTGTCACAAGCATGCTAGTCTTTGAGGATGGGGCCATCAAAGAGTATGTCGGCGGCTATGACGATTGGTTGAGGCAACGCAAGAAGCCTGAAGCGCGCGCAAGTCAGAAGAAACAGGAAACGAAACAAGCTACTGCACCGCCCAAAGAAGAAGTTAAGGAATCCGGCAAGAAGCTGTCTTACAAAGAGAAACAGGAGCTGGAGAAACTGCCGCGGATGATTGAGGAGATGGAAGCCGAGGTAGGAACGATTCACGAGGAAATGTCGAATCCAGAGTATTTTCGTGGGCCGGCGGACAAGCAGACGAGGGATCAGAAGCGATTAGCGGAATTAGAGGCCAAGCTTCCGAAAGCCTACTCCCGCTGGGAAGAACTATCAGAACGCGATCAATAGTTTATTCGGATGGGACGGAGTTCTTTCTTGCTACGTTCCATTTCGAGTAAAATACAGGTCCGAGTTGAATACGCCAGAGGAGTCCTTTCCCCTTTTGAGTTTGTCTGGGAGTTAGTCGAATGTTGAATCGTACTCGTGTCGTTTTCGTTACTTTGGTGCTGCTAACGCCTTTTGTGAAGGATGTTGGTCCGTTCGTTTCCACGAGTCAGGCCCAAGACGAAATGCGGGGCATGCCGCTGGTCTTTGCCGATGATTTTGAGAGCGGGAGGGGTAAGTGGGTAACAACGGATGATGCTTCTTGGGATTTGGTCGAGGCGGATGGTAACCATACGTTTTCGATCAATAAACGAGTCAGCGACTACACGCCAAAGCACCGTTCACCACACAATATCGCATGGATCAAGGATCTCGAGCTAGCGAGTTTCGCGATCAAGTTTAGGGTTCGAAGCACACTCGACACTGGGAATCATCGCGATTGTTGTGTGTTTTTCGCGAAACAGAATGCAGACCAATTCTACTATGTTCACTTGGGTGCCAAGCCAGACCCCGCGAGCGGTCAGATCATGATCGTCAACAACGCTCCTCGCAGTCCGTTAACCACTAACGAAAAGCCGGTTCCGTGGGATGACAAATGGCACGAAGTAATGATCGTTCGTGATGCCAAGAGTGGTCTTATCGAAGTTTTCTTTGACGACATGGACGAACCACTCATGCAATGCAAAGACACAACCTTTCAAAAGGGTGGCATCGGACTAGGTTCGTTTGATGACCGAAACGAGTTTGATGATGTGCGAATTTACTCCGCGGATTTGACCAGCAAGGACTGATTACTTGCTTTGCTACGGAATTTATCTGCGGTGTTTTATTCGTAATCGGATAATCGCAAATCCGGCGATCGAGGTGATAAGTAGGACCGTCCCCGGCTCAGGAACAGCCGTGATATTCCAAGCAATTCCAAATCGCGAATCGAGGTTCGAGCTAAGCCGTAGTGTGTAGCGACCGGCTTCAAGATTTCGAAGATAGAGATGCTCAACGTTGTCAACAGGCGAGTCACTAAAGAAGAGCTCCTGTCCTAAAGACAATCCATCATAGGTATGAAGCGATAGACGCATATCAGCCAGTCGAAACGAACCGACCGAGAAATCACCATTGGCATCGGAGTAATCTGCGTTCCAGGTGACCAGGATCGACGCGCTTTCAATCCCGCCGATAGTACTAAAGTTCCAATAGAGATCTTGCGATGAGCTGATCTCTCGATAGTCCCACCCTTTCAGACCGCTGTCACCGACAGTGAAGGTAGAACTGCCCTCGAATTGTCCACCCTCCAAGATGCGATAGCTGTTATAAACGTTGACTTGTCCTGCACCGAAGACGCTGTCTAGCGGGCGGGTGCTCGTGTTAGACCATGAGGGAAAGGGATCTTTGTCAGCGCCAGCCATGATGATGGCTTTCATAGCCTCTGGGGCTTGTGCGTCATGGAACCCAAATGATTGTGCAGCAGAGTGAAGCAATGTCGCGGTAGAAGCTACAACGGGTGTTGCGTAGCTCGTAGCATTAAGGGGAGCAACGATATCAGGTTTGGTTCGGTGTGCACCGTTGATTGTGGTCACGCCTCGACTGTGATTCCCGTCGGAGCGACCGACGACAATTGAGTTGTAGGACTGAGCGTAAATTTGGGGAAGTAAGCCAGTGCCGTTATTGAGGGCGACCACGTTCGTAAACTGATCCCGTTGGATGGTGTAGTCCATCCGAGCGTTGGCCTGGATCGCCAGAGGAAGATCGGCGGCGGCGAAGTTCGCTATGAAAGAATGATTGAGAACGCGAAAGGGAACAACGGTTGGATTCAACTGAGAGCCGACCGCTTGCTTGTTACCGATAAAGTCGTTCGCATAATACAACCCGATGTTGTCTACACCGGGCGTTATGCTTCGCTGATTTCCAAAGAAATAGCGAGCTACCTCGGTCGCGTGCGAAGAGATGCCGTTAGGGGTGATTTGACTCAGGTCAGTAATTGTTTTGCCCGTGAACTCAGCACCTGATGAATTGACCAAGTAGTGGTGTAGCGTCTGCGAACCGCTGGTATTGGCCTCAACCAGACCTACGCTTATACCAGTCCCGTTCGGTGCTGTTTTGCCCTCATCCGCTAGTTCAGAAACTAGCCGCGTGTATCCAATAGCGTCCTCAAAGTCTCGACCGATGCTAGCCGCAGAAAACAATGAGATGGCTATCCAGCTAAAGATAGCCTGAAAGAAACGAAGCTTTATCGTGTGCATCAAACTATCCCCAAAAAAAGCAGAGCATCTCCATATCATAGACTGTTGAGGAAAAAAACAAGGCAAAACTTATTGGCAGCTCAACCTTCAGCACTTTCACTCCGTGCCACAATCTGCGACAAGACCGTTGGTGTTACTGCGATTGCCGCTTACTTTTTAATCAGACACCTTTTGATACACCCGGACCCAGTCAAGTTCCAGACGGCTCGGGAACGTTGTATCTGCATTCGGTGCTCCGACAAACCCGCCACCTACAGCGAGGTTGATCACCAAATGAAAGGGTTGATCGAACGGGGCGGGGAAAGGGCCGTTCTCAGACGACCATTTGTGTTGCGTTTGATAGAGATGACCATCTACATACCAACGTATTTCCCCTTCTTCCCATTCTAAAGCGAACTCGTGAAAATCTTCGGTAAAGCTACCGACAGGCAGCTGATACTGAGTTCCGGAAAATTTGTTGTTGGGCCACAAGCCACCATAGTGCAGAGTTCCCCAAGCGACTCGGGGTTCCTGCCCTTTAAATTCCAGGATGTCGATCTCGCCACTCGCAGCCCACGTTCCGTACTTTTCTTCGGTGGGCAACATCCAGATCGCAGGCCAAAGTCCTTGACCAGCGGGCATTTTCGCCCTGAACTCGAAGCGGCCATAGAGCCAGTCACCTCGATTTTTTGATCGGATTCTTCCGGAGGAATAAAGGCGAGATGTCCCTGCGATGCTGGCGTTATCCTTGTGAGCCTCGATGATCAATCGACCATCCGCCACTCTCACGTTCTTGGTCCGATCGGTGTAGATCTGCTCCTCTTGGTTCCCGCCGCCGAAAGCATTGACCTCAATCTCCCACTTCGAAAAGTCAAGCTTTTCTCCGTCAAATTCGTCATTCCAGACCATCTTCCAAGCAGAATCTTGAGCTCTTGCCATCGGAACAAGCATCGCCCAGAAGACTAGTAGAGCAAGCACCTTTGTAGCTTGTAACTTTGCGTATTGTGCAGTCATTAAGTTTTCTCCGCGATGGCCATTTTCGCAGGTTTGTAGTTACGAATATCCCATTCCAGGGTCGTTGGAAGCAGGGATAGCGGTGTTTTGTCTTCGAGCTCCACCGCGTACAACGAGCCCGCTGGGGATTTTTCTATCCAGGTCGACAACATACTTTTTAGGGCTTCACCTTGCGTTTCCCACAACGCGTAGGGCGGGCAACAAAAAACGATCCAAGGAACGGAATCCAAACGCAGGAACGAAAGGTTCTGTTCGAGCGTCTCGCTCCAGCGAATCACATCTTTCTGAAGCACCACGACCTTGTCTTTGATACCCAAAGATTCGCAATTTTTTCTAATGTCTAGGACTCCGTGGGCAAGCACGTCGAACAGGACTGCTCTCGTGGCACCGCGAGAAATGGCTTCAAAAGCCAAAACGCCCGTTCCTGCGAAAAGATCGAACGCGATCGAATCACCAAACGTACTGCCGAGCAGATTCATAACGGCTTCCCGTGTACGGTCCTTCATCGGACGTGTTCTCGGGTCGACGGTGAATTGTAGCTTGCGAGAACGCATGTCGCCGCCGATGATGCGTAGGCTGGTTTTTTCCACGGGTGAATTCAGTATCCTTAAGGGTATTATGGGATGCCCCCGCACTCCCTCGACCTGCTTTTTCGCCAGAAATGGTCGGGAAATCGGGTGGGAAAGTGAATTAGTCACTATGATCCTAGCTCAAACCCGGGCTTTGAATAGGTTTGCACTCCGTTTGTTTCCTCAAGGAAATTGTAATATGGCTACCAGAGCATTTTTGCTCGGACTTAGTTTGTCCTCGTTTTCATTCCCGTACTTGATAGATAACGCACTGGGCCAGGAACCTCCCAGGACCTCTCCCCGCCCGGACATTCCTTGGTTAAATGAAGAGATTTTCAAGTCGCTTGAGCCACAGCTCAGAGAAAGGCAAAAAAACCCTCCGATCGATTTCATGAAGAACTTAGAGGGTAAGCCCAAAGGGCCCCTAAGTCCCGAGCAACGCATGATCATCAAGGCTGAGTCAGAACTGATGGATAGTGCGGAATCGATCGCAAGAGAAATGGGGTTCGGCACTGTGTCAGAGGACGATCAAACCCCTTTGGCAATCGAGTACCGTGCTGTCTTGAAGGCATTTCACGAGTCGTCGGCGGATTTGGTAGCGGCCAGGAATCGACAAATATTGGCTTACAAACTTACGCCAGACCAAATTACCTCTCTCGAGGAAGTGTGGCATCAAACAATCGCCACCGCTGCAAAAAACAAAAGAGCTTGGATACAAAAAGGGGCGGAATTGTATGCATCGAACCCCGAAGTTTATGGGAATTTGGGCCAAACGGTGCTGGAAGCATTTTTGTTCGACATGCAGCATGATCGGTTTGATGGTTGGGTCGATCCTCTTATGGCTATCGTTTCGACTGAAGGGCCACTTGTAACCGAAGAAGTTTTGCTTTTGGGTATCACTGCATGCCTAGCAAACAATCGCTACACCGAAGCCGGCTCACTATTCGATCTACTTCGAGCGCGAGGGCTCATGGATGAAAACAAGGAGCGTTTCGCGACCGCACTCCCTGACCAACAGGCCAAATGGAATCAGGAGCTAGATCGAAGAAAAGCGGATAGCGAGCGGGATGACAACCCAATCGTTGAATTGCGAACCACTAAAGGAATCATGAAGATCGAATTGTTCGAGGACGACGCCCCCGAAGCGGTAAACAGTTTCATCTATCTTGTTGAACGTAGGTTCTACGATCTCAAACCATTTTTTCGCGTCGAGAAAGGGTTGGTTGCTCAAACAGGTTGCGAAAAGGGGGACGGTTCTGGCAGTGCTGGCTACACGTTTAAGGGGGAAGCGGATTTGCCAAACAAGCGTTTTCACTTTCGAGGTAGCTTGGCAGTCGCTCTCGGAGGCGACGGCCAAGGTAACGTTCTGCCCGATTCTGGGAGTTCACAGTTTTACATTGCGAAGACCGATTTGCCTCACCTCGACGAAGATTACACCGTATTTGGTCGGGTGGTCGAAGGAATTGACTCGCTCGGGCTCCTGCGACAACTTAATCTCGGTAACAAGGAGGAGCGTGAAGCGAAAAAGCGACCAGATATCATTATAAGCGCCAAAGTGATTCGAAAACGCAATCACGACTACAAACCGACCCCTGTGTCTGGCAAAGTTTTTGGCCTTACAAATTCTCCATAGCCCGATTGGTTTTGTTGGCCGATAGCGAGGATGCTACCCGATCATCCATCAGCTTTCAGCTGCGGCGGCGTCAGAGGGGGTCTTTTGTGCCCAAAAATGGGGCGTAGGTGAAGGAATCCAACTTTTTTGGAGATCGCCTATTGAACGGATGGGGCTTCTTGTCGTATACTTTGGAATCAGCGTCTGCGGATGATAGTCGCAGCAGGCAAGAACTCAGTCGCTGTTTTGATTTTTTTCTTTTCCTTGTTTCTGTTCAGGCGATCGCCTCACAATGTCTCGCTCCTCGAAACCCTCGACCTTACTACTGATAGCTGCAAAGCTAGCGGTGATGATTTTGGTCGTTGGATTGTCGGCGTCTCGAGGGCATGCGAGTTGCGGTGATTACTTGGAGCATAAACAGTTCGGAAAGGGTGATAACCCATTCGATCCTCCGCTAAACCGTGATCCTGGGGAACGTTGTCGTAACGGGGAATGCCATCGTGCGCCAACTCCACTGCCTGTTGATCCGTTAAGCTTACGAGTCACCGTCCGTGAAATTTCTGCGGCAACGGCTCCCAATTTTAGCGTGGAAGAGTCGGACAAAGAGGAATGGAGTTTAGTCATCCAGACCGAGCCGAATTCTGTGTTTCACGGCGTCCCTCTGAAACCGCCAATTCTTTAATCGCTCGCGCAGAGCGTTTTGTGTTGCGCGTTGTGCTGCGATGTTTCGTTTTCCAGCGGAATACATCGATCTCTCCTTCTACGAGTAAATCGTTTGCAGTGAGTTCTATGCGGCCACGCCATGTTCAAAGCGGAGTTTTTCTGTCCGGTAAGTCTTGAAGATTGCCTCGTGCGTCTTGACTCGCTCGGCTCTGACGGAACTCGGTATTCACGCGACTTCTTTTTCGACAAATTCCATGCAGGTGGGCTGAATGCTGCCTGCTCAAGAACACCAATTCGTGGATGAACCTTGGTTTTTATCAATCATTCTTACGTCGACTCCATCATTACTTATCAACCTATCAGAGGGTTTTCATTATGTCCTATAAGACTTTAGCTCGTGTCCGTCGCGGTTTTACACTCGTTGAATTGCTCGTCGTCATCGCCATCATCGGTATCTTGGTCGGATTGCTACTACCTGCGGTGCAAGCGGCCAGGGAAGCGGCACGACGCATGCAGTGCGGCAATAACATCAAGCAACTCGGCTTAGCAGTTCTCAACTACGAATCTGCTTTCAAGCGATTACCTGCTGGCCGAACCGCCGGAACTAACTTTTCGGCGTTCGCTGCTATCGCTCCCTTTATGGAGCAGACAAACACCTACAACCTGATCGACTTTGCAGTAAGCTCCAATCATGTGAACAATACTGCAGCCCGAAGTGTTCAGATTCCTACACTTCTTTGTCCCTCGGATCGGATTCAGATCATTCCGGTTGTCGGCTGGGCTGGAACCAACTATCGTACCAACCAAGGGGCTACGATTCTTAACAGCTTGCCGTCGACGACCCCAGGGGGCACGAATTTTGGTATGCCAGAACCCAACGGGCCGATGATTCCTGACCGCTATCGATCGCTTGGCAGCATCACCGACGGCCTTTCGAACACCGCCGCGATAAGCGAGCATGGTCTGGGGGATTTCAGCAACGCAGTTGCTTCGATAACCGACACGTTTCGGCCTGGAACTTATCCCAATACGCTTGACGAAGCTGTTCAGCAATGTAACGCAATCGACATCACCAACTTGAGCTTTCAAGGCAATAGCAATGTGGGGGCTCCTTGGACTTTGGGAGGCCACACGGCCTCAAATTACTTTCACGTAGCCCCACCGAACGGGCGATCGTGCATGTTCCCGCCACAGCGAATCGCGACCTCTGCCAAGAGTTATCACACTGGCGGCGTACAAGTAGGACGTTGCGATGGATCGGTTGGGTTTATCAACCAGAACATCAATTTGGATGTTTGGAGAGCATTTGGTTCCATCAACGGTGGCGAAACTCTGACTGGAGAGATTGACTAATGCATCGAGGCACTGCCAAATCCAGAGAGCGTATTTTGTGGATTTTAGGTTTCTTGCTCATAGGTGCACTTGGTTGTTCCAGTGCACCCAAGGTTGCGGATTCAGATCCCGCCAAAGCAAAGGAAGTCGCTACGACGATTCTCGAATCTTGGAAGAGTGGTGGGACGATGGACTCGCTCCAGAAGCAATCTCCACCGATCTATGCAGTGATCGACCTTTGGAAAAATGGCCACACTCTCGATTCCTACGAGATCATCGGGGATGGTGAGATGCTGGGACCGAATGTTCGGCTCCAGGTTCGATTTCAATGCCAGGACAAAGCTGGCAAGAAAGTGGACCGAACCATCAATTATCTGGTGACCACGACTCCAGCCATCACATTTATCAAAGAAGACGGTTAAGTAGCCAATTCTATCGATTGCGAATCACTATTCCCTTGTGCCTGACTAATTTCAGGACGAGGGGACGCACGTACCTGTCCAACGAATTCTATAATCCAAGTGCTAATCAAAATGCAAAAGAATATAATTACAGCATTGATCATAAGTGGTCTGTTCAGTCAAACAGGGATCGCCGGGGACGAGGGTGTGCCACGCCCCACGCCCTTGACTCGTCCCTTGCTCAAGCAATGGCTCGAGAGCGTAAAACAGAGAGAACCAAGAATACCACTTCCCGAGCTTACCGAAGAAGACAAAATTGCTTTGGGGCAACAATCCGACAGTTACGAGGCTCGGCTTAAACATCATTACCTGAACGGCATAGAAGCCTCTCGAGGGAGTGCTGTTCCTCCACAACAAAATTCCACACCGAATCGAGCGAGGGAATCCGATCCCGCATTCTCTCTCGATAACGCGTTCAAGGTGGAACTCTTTTGGATCGTGTCTCGGGTCAATAATTGCCAGTATTGCATCGGTCACCAAGAATCCAAGTTATTGGGGGCCGGGAAATCCGAGGATGAGATTGCATCACTCGACGGAGACTGGAAAGAGCAACCGGAGGGAAAACGAGTTGCATTTCAGTTTGCTAAGAAGTTTACCAACCAACCATACTTGCTCTCGGACCAAGACATCAAAAGCTTGCAACGCCATTATACTGACTTGCAAATTTTGGAAATGATCCTTTCGATGTGTGGTAACAATTCTATCAACCGTTGGAAAGAAGCGGTTGCCGTCCCACAAAGAGCAGACGAAGGTGGCTACTCTCGCATGGCCAGTTTGGGAGGGGGGCGGGGCGAGCCAAACCCCAATCTTCCACGAGGTACTTATTTGACTCCGACCTCTTCTGAGTATGAATTTCGAATCTCCTCTTTGTTTGACACGACAGGTATCGATATAGACCGGGACAATCTGTTACCAACACGAGCCGAGAGCCGAGTTTTAGAGTCCCGTGAGGATACCCTAAAGGAGTTGGCTCGTGCGAGTACACGTCAGGCTCGCATTCCACTCATCTCTAAGAAGGAAACGGTGGAGTTATTCCCGAATATTTCGTCAACAACGGAAGATGTGCCGAATTGGGCGCGCCTTTTGGCCAACTTCCCGCTTGCGGGCAAGTCGAGAGTAAGCTCGATTCTTGCAGCCGAAAGGGGAGGAGATATCTCAGCTTTGCTCAAGGCGCAATTGGCGTGGATTGCTGCGAGGCAAGATGGGGCCTGGTATGCGGCGGCCCATGCGATGAAGACCATGAAAGAGCTTGGGTTATCGGAAGACCAAATCTTTGCTTTAGACGGAAATCTGGAGGATTTTCCTGCTCGCGAGCAATCACTGTATGTCCTTGCAAAGAATCTCGCAGCATCTCCCGTGATCCTTACGACGGAACAAGTAGCAGAGGCGGTTAAGAGCGCTGGGCCGCGAGATACCGTTCAAGCCATAAGCTATATCTGCTCTCGAGCTAGTTTCAACAGGTTGACCGAAGCGGTTGGTCTACCCGTCGAGTAAGTCTTTGTAAAAAGACACGCATGCTTTGGCGTTTTGATTTATTAGCAGCGTAATTCACACTTCTTGGATATCGATCTACCGGCGAAGTGCTGGCTGCGAAAAGCGGTCTCACGCAACTCTCCGATCGATTTTGCGAACTACAGAATAAAAACAATCAATATGAGAAACCATCTATCATGTCTTACATCAAATTTGCTGTGCGGCGAACACGTTCTTCCGGATTCACTCTCGTCGAGCTCTTAGTGGTTATTGCCATCATCGGCATACTGGTCGGTTTATTATTGCCGGCAGTCCAATCCGCGAGAGAAGCGGCTCGTCGAATACAATGCCAAAACAATCTCAAGCAACTAGCCCTTGCCGCCCACAATTTTCATGACGCCTACAAACGCTTTCCCAGCGGCGGCTTGCCCCCAACGGCGACATCGGGCTCTCAGTTTTCAGCACTCGCACAACTCTTGCCGTTTATCGAGCAAGGGAATGTCTACGCGATGATCGATTTGTCGGTCCCTGTTCAACATGATGCCAATGCGAACGCCAGGAATACGCAGATAAGCACCTTTTTGTGTCCGTCTGAGCCCAGAATGAATCCCATGCCATCCTTGGGGGCTCCCACAAATTACATGTCGAACACAGGTGCTATGCCTTTTTTTGTCGTCCCTGGACCGCAGTTGTTCTCTGGAGTTTTTTACG
Organism: Brakhagea baltica; assembly: GCF_052161605.1. Lineage (NCBI taxonomy): Bacteria > Pseudomonadati > Planctomycetota > Planctomycetia > Pirellulales > Pirellulaceae > Brakhagea > Brakhagea baltica. The sequence goes on from NZ_CP197409.1 coordinate 5,672,351, forward strand.
TCAACACGACGGTGCGATTCGCTGACATTACCGACGGGACGAGCCAGACCGCTTTATTTAGCGAGCGTCTCATGTCGGATGGAAGCAATGGAATCATAAGTCCTCTCGAAGACGTATTTTTTCATCCTGGTAATCCTGCCACGAGCGATGAGACTCACACCCTTTGCCAGGGGGTGGATATCACAAATCTAGCAAATCAGTTTCCGTTGTTCATGGGGGCTCCTTGGCTCCACCATCAGCATCGATATCAGCACGTTTCCCCTCCCAATAGCCGTTCGTGTGGATTCTTCGTCGTTGGTAAGGCGACCATGGCCGCGACCAGTCGGCATGTTGGCGGAGTAAACGTCGCGCTCGCTGATGGATCGGTTACCTTCGTGACCTCGAATATCGACACCTCTACATGGAGAGCGATCGGGACTCGGAATGGTGGCGAGATTGCGTCCTTAACGAATTAGGAGGCAAACCATGTTGCGTCCTTTGAATATGTCGGGTTTTTTGGGGCTGTTTTATCTCATCTTTGTTTGTGGCTGCAATTTCAGTCCAAAAATGGCCCCTCCAGTGGAAGCAAATCTCGCGAAGGAATTACTCAAGACGACTCTTGAGAGTTGGAAGAATGGAGAGGAGATTACTAGCTTGGCTGCCCCCCCACACAAAATTGTGGTGCAAGATTTTGATTGGATGCAAAACCAAAAGTTGGTTAGCTACCGGATCGTTGATGAAGGCGTTGTTCAAGATGCCAATCTTCGAATTGGAGCAGAGTTAATGTTGGCCGGATCAACAAAACCAAAAACGGTTTACTACATTGTGGGGACAGCACCGGCACAGACCGTATTTCGTGCGTTTGAATAAAGAACGACGAACTGTAACATGAGAAGATCGCATTGTATTCCTAGGTCATGAAAATGAAAATCTTAACACAAACGCTTTTTCTGTTCTCGATTATCGGCCTTCGTGGATGGGGACAAGAGGCGAATGATCCCTCGGGAAATCCATCGAAATCCTTTGCTATTCCGTCTTTGGATGACTCGCAGAGAGAAGCGTTTGCGCAGTACCTGAGAGCATTGTTCCCCGATGGTGAGGCTCCGGAAGGGGCGCAGATGTTTACGGCGATTTTTTCTGGTTCCCAAATGGGGGCAGGTGAGGGCTGGTTTAAACGCAGCGAATCGAAGTACACATTTGATTGGCTTGTTGAAAATTTTGGCAAGAAAGCTGAAGACGGTTCCAACGTCCTGATTCTTGCGAAAGAAAACTTTGCCAACCACCTAGACCTATTCGACGTTTTGGACCGCAATCGCGACGGGCAGATTCAACCATTCGATCTGGATTGGAGCGATTCGAACCCCTATGTCGAAATGACCTATATGCTAGGGAGAGTCTTTCGCCGTATGGATCCAAAAGGTAAAGGTATTATCACGGAGGACGATTGGTTAAGTTTTTTTCGAGAGCAGAGTCAGGATGGCACCAAGCTAACAACGGAAGAATTTACGCGAGGTATTATGTCGGGTTTTTCGGCGGGCTTTATGCCTGGCGATGCTCCAAATCCAGAAGTCTTACTCAAGGGCTTTTTTTCCGGCGAAATAGGCTCCATGTATGAAGGTCCCTCGGTTGGTGATCGCGCTCCCCTATTTGAATTGCGAAAGGTAAAGAGTGAAGAAACGATTCGACTCAAGTCCTTACTCGGCGACAAGCCGATCGTTTTGGTGCTCGGTAACTTTACTTGCGGACCGTTTCGCAGCTACTATCCGGCAGTCGAACGGCTATTTGAGAAGTACGGCGACCGAGCACACTTTGTCATGGTCTATGTTCGGGAAGCTCATCCGGATGATGGATGGAAGATGCAATCGAATACGAGAGTTGGTGTTTCGGTTGTTCAACCAACATCCTTCGAAGATCGCGACAAGGTTGCTGGGCAATTTTGCGAGCGATTGGATCCCAAGATACCCGTTGTCGTAGACGAGGTAAATGATCCAACCGGGCATGCGTATAGTGGTATGCCAGCTAGACTCTATGTTATCGCACCAGATGGGAAAGTCGTTTACAAGAGCGGTCGCGGTCCTTTCGGGTTCAAGCCCCCGGAATTGGAGCAGGCCTTAGCAATGTCACTCCTCGAGCACGAACGACACTTACCCAAAAACGCGAAAGAGATTTCCACGAATACTCCTACTCGCGATGCTATCGACCAAGAAATCAACGACCAGGAAATATGGAATCTGCTACCCCCGGTAGTAGAGCGGGACGCATCTCACTTGCCTAATTGGGCTATAGTCATGGCCCATACGCTACCAAAGACGACAGCGGCCCTGCTAGAGTTAGACTATGCACATCGAACCAAGAATCCAATCGATGCAAAGCTCAGAGCCAAGCTTCGCTATTGGATCGCCTTTTTAAATCGCTGCGAGTATTCCAAGCAAGCTGCCCTTTCTGATTTCGTTCGTGCGGGTGGTAAACAAAAAGAACTCGACACGCTGACCGATGACGAATCCACCTGGGGAATGGAGGATTGTGATGAACTTCAGTTCATAAAGTTGCACACTATGGATGCACCCCGTATCGAGGACTCCCTATTTCATAAGTTGCTCACAAAACACGGAGCAAAAAATGTTGCTGCGATGGTTTTACTGGGTGCATATGGTAATTTCCAAGATCGGTTACTACTCGGTCTGAACATCCCCATGGAAGGGCGAGAGGCTCTACATCCCTTGAGTGTCAAGTTTGAACCAAGCACGTTTCAAACACAACCATTAATTCCCAAGAGTAATGATTTCAAGGAGTCGAAAGGACTGGGTAGGGATCTCGGGTTTCGAGAGCCCGATTGGTCCACAGTGACTTATGAGGAATTAACCAAAAGGCTCGAGCATCAAAAGCATCGGGTGCAACGTTTGCCAACTCCAAGCTGGGATGAAGTGGCGAGCAAGCTACCGGCTGGTTTCGTTACTAGGCCAACTCGGATCGTTTGGAATCTGGTATGCATGGGATACATCCCAGAGCTCGCAATTCCCTGGAGTGTTACGACACGAACCATGTGGGCCGAGGCACCTCAGGACCGTGTTATGGAGGAGAGTTTGTTTTGGATTCAAACGCGTGCTGTTAATTGCAATTATTGCATGGGGCATTGTGAAATGCTCCTAGAGGTAGCGGGACTTGACGAAGCTCAGATTGCGAACCGAATTCGATCCCTCGCAAGTGATGACTGGAGCGATTTTAGTGAAGCCGAACAACGAACGTTTCAATACGCCCGCAAGCTGACATCAACTCCCTGGTTACTTACCCAATCAGAATACGAACAACTAGAACAAGACCTGGGCAAAACGGAAGCTATGGCAACCTTCTTTTGGCTTTGCAGAGGTCTGTATATGACTCGGGTGTCCGATGGATTTCAGCTACAGCTCGAATCTGACAACGTTTTTGCTGACTATGCCAAGTCACAAAAGTAGTGACAGCATGGAGAGTTCGGGGTATTTCCATCATGCAATCGGCCTTTACTTACATAGGTATTTCTCTTCCACCAAACGGTATCTAACTTATGAACGTTCTGAATTTCAATCGATCAGGCATCGCCTTCATGATAATGCTTTTGGGGACACTAATGCTTTCTCCGGACCATCGTGTCTGCAAAGCCAACGAAGCAACCTTGACCGGATGGGATTTACCTCCCTCAAGTGAAGAGTGCTGGAAGACTCTCCCCCAGCCAATCGGATCGGACCGTCCGACGTTACCCTCATGGATCCGCATGATCGCACGAGAGATGCCGCGCACCGCTGCTGCGTTTATCGAGCTCGATTATGCGCAACGCCAGAGCGGTCCCGTCGATCATAAGCTTCGAGCGGCCATGCGTTGGGTCGCAGCAGAAGCCAATCGATGTCAATATACCATGAAAATTGCTGCCTATGATGCAATGCAAGCAGGAGTCTCGCAAGATAAATGGGAGTCACTGACAATAGGAGATCGGGCGAAATGGAGTCCAACAGAGCGAGCGGCTCTGGAATTTGCGTATGGTATGACGCGCGACTCTGATGGTGTAACAGACGAACTGTTTTCTTATTTAGCTAAGGAGCTAGGTGATCGTGTGGTGGCATCCATAGTCCTACATATGGCTTACGCAAATTTCCAGGATCGCCTTATTCTTTGCCTTGGTTTGGAGGCTACCGAGAACGATCTTACTCCTCCAGTGAACGTGAGATTTTCCCCAGAAAGCCTAGAAAAAAGAACGATTGCTCCATCACCGAACACGCCTAAACAAATAGGAACACCGGAGTCGAAACCTCAAGATTTGATCGCACATGGCGAGTCATATACTTGGCTCCCTTATGAGAAGTTGCAGGAGAGGCTACAAATCCAAAAAGTACGAAAAACTCGGCTGCGTGTTCCTGATTGGCAAGAGTTCGCCAGCAAACTTCCAGATGGACTCATGCCTGTGGCAAGCGATATTGTTTGGTACAAGGTTGCTTTTGGCTATGCTCACGAGCTGGCAGTTCCCTTCGAAATCTATATGAGAACGGCGGGGTCGGAAATCTCGACCAATTGGGATCGAGCATTTGGAAATTCCATTTTTTGGATGGTCACCGATGCTATGAAATGTCCCTATTGCATGGGACATTGCGAAATGAATTGGGAGGTCGCTGGATTTGATCGAAGCAAAATTAGTCAGATCAGTCAACAACTCGCGGAGAACGATTGGTCCAATTTTAGTAGCCATGAGCAACAAGCCTTAGACTTTGCAAGACGCTTGACCCTTTCGCCGGGTTCAATCACGAAAGCTGACATGGATAAGCTCCGAGCAGGCTTCGGCGACCAAAGAGCTTTCTTCATTGCTGTGAATGCAAGCCGGTACAACTACATGACTCGTATAAGCAATGGGTTTCAGCTTACCCTCGAGTCAGGCAATCCGTTCTACCAATACTACAACATGGCTCCGCCGAAAACGAATGAGCTTGCGGCCACTCCTCGACCTACACCGGTGCATCGAGACGCAATGAAATCGCATTTGGAAGACATGAAACGTCGACGTGAGCGAGTCTCACTACCTCCAGTTTCCGACGAAGAGAGAGCATTGAGCGATGGACGAAATCCCACGTATGAGTCTCGCTTGAACCGGTTTTTTCTCGGGAATTCTTCAAGTGCAAGAAGCTATTTGAATTTCAGCGGTAGCCGGACTCCAAACGCGGGGTCAACTACCTCCCCAACGTTTTTAGAGCCGGATCCGATGTTGTCCTTGGATTATGAGTTCAAAACGCGATTGTTCTGGATCGCTTCGAGAGCCAATAACTGTCAGTATTGCTTGGGGCATCAAGAGTCGAAATTGCTGGCAGTAGGCATGACAGATGATTTGATTGCGGCGTTGGACGTCAATTGGTCACTGTTCCCTGAGAGTGAGCAAGCGGCTTTTGCTTTAGCTCGGCGCTTGACTCTCGAACCTCAACGACTTACAGATGCCGAAATTGATGCTTGCCGCAAGCATTATGGTGACATGGCAATTCTCGAAATGATTTTGTCAGTCGCGGGAAACAACGCGATCAACCGATGGAAAGAAGGGATCGGAGTTCCGCAATCTACAACGGGGGGGAATTTTGGAGCTAGCAATACTAGCGAGCATTCGTATCTCACGGAGACCAGTCCTAGCTTTGCGAATAGATCGTCAATCGTGATCGAAGGTAACGGGAACGATTCCGCGTCTGACACAGTTGTAACGAAATGGAATGATCGAAAGGCCAGTGAACTCCCCTCGACCTCAGCGGGTCTTGAAATGGTGAAAAACAGAACGCCACGATTTGCTGTCAGAACGGAGGAAGAAACGAGGGAAGCCTTTGGTGAACTATCTATTCCCAAGAATCCGCCGCAATGGATGAGACTATTGGCCAATTTTCCAGTGGCCGGCAAACGTCAAGTTGCTTCGATTCTGTCGGCAGAAAGTGACCTCGATTTGAGCGACCTCACGCGTGCGCGTTTGGCATGGGTGATCGCAAGACAAAACGGGGCATGGTACTCATTGTCAGAAGCGGATACGAAGCTGCTCAGGATGGGGCAAACGCGGGAACAGATTACTCTCCTTGAAAATTTTGAACAATTGGATTCGGAGGAAACCCTAACCGCCCGCGACAAGGCATTGCTTACCGTTGCGAAGAACTTGGCTGCATCGCCTGTCGTCTTAACCGATCTCGAGGCGCAAAATGCCATCGATTTGGCTGGTCCGCGAGAGTTCGTTCAAACGGTTCATTTCACCGCCATTCGTTCGTTGTTTGACCGATTTACAGAAGCTAGCAATTTGCCAGCAGACAGGGAGTAGTTCGAAAGGGGCAGAAAAGCAGGGAGTGGATGATAGGTATCGTTGTGCGAGTTTGGTAACGAGTCCGAAGGCCAATTGGGTGGTTTGTTACAGTTTTGCCCGTTTGCCGGGAAAATAGAGGAGGGCGTTTTTGAAAAAGAGGTTCGAAAACGTCCTTCCTTCAGTTACTATGCCAGAATCCTGCAGTCTGGAATAGTTACCCGATCCGAACCATAAAACTATGCCGCTCTACGAAATCGAAACCAACGCCCACATTTTTATTACCTGGGCTGACGACGAAGCTGCCGCTAGGGAAGCACTGATCGATGCTTATCCAACCGACGCTATTCTCCGATTGACAAAGAGGCCACGGAATTCCTGGGTTATTTCCAAATCTGCACTCGGAACCATGGGTAGTCCAGTCAATATCTGCGGGATCGCAAGGGACTGCCTAGCCAAATCGTCCGGCGACAAACTGCATGCCATCAGACTCTACATGTCCGAGACTGGGGCAGATCTCGAAAAGGCCCGGCGTATCATAGAATCCAACATGGTTATGGGATGGTAAACACATGATCGTTCGGGACAAGAGCATTCAGGCGTTTGCGACTGCGAAGAAATTGATTCCAGGAGGGGTCAACTCACCTGCCAGAGCCTTTGGAGCGGTGGGGGGAGAACCGATCTTCATGGATCGGGCGAGCAGACAGTATCTGTTCGACATCGATGGGAACCGCTATATCGACTACATTGGCTCATGGGGGCCCATGATCCTCGGACACGCACATCCCGAGGTGCTTGACGCCATTCAGCAAGCGGCCTCGCGTGGCACATCTTTCGGTGCTCCGACCGAGCGAGAGTCGGGGCTCGCAGCCTTAATCCAGCAAATCATGCCGAGCATGGAGCGGGTTCGGCTGGTTAGCAGCGGAACCGAAGCCGTGATGAGTGCGATTCGCGTCGCACGAGGAGCGACGGGACGGGAGAAAGTGATCAAGTTTTCGGGTTGCTACCACGGTCACGTCGACTCACTTTTGGTGTCGGCCGGCTCGGCGGCGGCAACGTTGGGAGTTCCTGATTCGCCAGGGGTCACAAAAGGCACGTCGCAAGATACCATCGTCCTCAACTACAACGACTGCTCCTCTCTAAAGCACGCTTTTGAAGAGTTCCCAACTGCAATCGCCGCCGTTATTTTGGAGCCGGTCGTCGGGAATATGGGAACCGTCATTCCGACGCCTGAGTTCCTAAATGCCTTGCGCACGCTGTCGACCCAGCATGGAGCGGTGCTAATTTTCGATGAGGTCATGACCGGTTTCCGTGTGGCTCTCGGTGGCGCCCAAGAGCGATTCGGAATCAAGCCGGACTTGACCACGCTCGGCAAGATCGTCGGTGGCGGCATGCCACTGGCTGCTTATGGCGGACGAGCGGACATCATGGACCACGTTATGCCCGCAGGCAAGGTTTATCAAGCGGGAACCCTTGCCGGTAATCCGCTGGCTACGGCCGCAGGCACCAAAACGCTTGAACTACTCCGAAAGGATCCCCCTTACCAACGGCTAGAGACCACTTGCAAACGACTCGGTGACGGATTGCTGCAGGCGGCTCAATCCCACGGCATCGCAGCACAGATGCAACGAGTGGGAAGCATGTTGACTCTATTCTTCAACCAGAATCCGGTGGTGGATTGGCCTAGCGCGGACAAATCAGACCGCAAGCTTTTCGCCGACTACTTTTGGTCCCTTATCAATGACGGTGTGTACATGCCTTGCAGTCAATTTGAGGCACTCTTCGTGAGCGACTGCCATACCGAAGAAGATATCGAGACGACCATTGCAGCGGCCAATCGTTTTTTTGAACACACCAGTGCATGAATCTGTTCGAAAGAGCTGTCCTATTTGGAATCGTAGCCCTTTGGTGGGGCGGACTCACGTTTTACTCGGCAGTCGTCGTTCCTGTGGGAACAGATGTTCTGGATAGCTCTGAACTACAAGGGATGGTCACGCAGCAGGTCACGCGTTACCTAAACGCCTTAGGTGTGGTGATGATAGCGGCGTTCGGTTGGTGCTTATTTAGGTCTCGGACATGGCGTAAATCATTGGCATTTCCAGCCTTACTGCTTTGCACAGCACTTTTACTGGCCTTGCAAGTTGGCCTGTACTGGCTACATGGAGAAATGGTGCAGCAATTGGCTGCCGATGCGGATCGCGATAATTTCTATCAGACCCATCGCCTCTACCTCATCGCGGTTGCGGTACAATGGACGGTCGGTCTCTTGTCGATGGTCCTGGTATTGAAGATTTGGCGGAGGATTGATCATGAAAAGGCGGTCGTTTCTAACTCAGACTACGGCGGCGGTTCTGCTGTCGGGATTGCTACCTCGCACAAAAGCTAACGGCTTCGCAAATGGTGGCGTTCTAGCGAACGCGGGTCTCATGCTGGAAGCAGATGATTCGTCATCTATACCGATAGTCGATACCCACCAGCATTTGTGGGATCTCAAGCGTTTTACGTTGCCTTGGATACCCAAGGATTCCAGCTCGGTTCTGGCGCGAGATTATCTCATGAGTGACTACATAGAGGCAACGAAATCCAGCAGTGTTGTAAAGGCAGTCTACATGGAGGTCGATGTCACGCCGGAACAACATAACGCAGAAGCGGACTACGTCATCGAATTGTGCAAACAAGACGACAACCCGACTGTGGGTGCGGTCATCTCGGGCCGACCTGGCGACAAGTCGTTTCCCAAATATATGCAGCGGTTTGAGGATGTGAGGTGGATCAAGGGGGTACGGCAAGTGCTGCACGGTGGCACTCCGCGAGGATACTGTCTCGAGCCACAGTTTGTACAAAGTATTCAGCACCTCGGTTCGATTGGCAAATGCTATGACCTCTGCATGCGACCGAGTGAATTGCTCGATGGGGCACGGTTAGTTGAAAAATGTCCCAAGACTCGTTTTGTTTTGGACCACTGCGGCAACGGTCCCATTCGACCTGAAAACAAGTCGGACTTTGAGCTTTGGCAGAAAGGAATTCGCGAGATCGCAAAGTTTGACAATGTGGTTTGCAAGATTTCCGGGATTGTCGCGTCGGCTCCAGAGGGCTGGACACCGAGCGATCTCGAACCGGTTGTGCTCGAAACCATCGACGCGTTCGGCGAAGACCGGATCATGTTCGCTGGAGATTGGCCGGTTTGCCTGCTTCGGGCCACCTTCGAGGAGTGGGTTCTGGGGCTAAAATCGATCGTGAAGGACCGATCAACAGCCTTCCAAAGAAAGCTTTTTCATGACAACTCGGTAGCGTTTTACGACCTGGGCTAATGGCGCGGTCGGCTCAGATTGACTAGTTAGTCGGTCAGGTTCTGTGGAAAATGCGAAGAGTTCCCCTTTCCCTGCGGCTTCTGGAACGCACAATAGAAGAACTCGGGCGTTGCTCTGGGTAAATTTGCAAATCTCCTTCCCTTCCATTTCTCTGGAGTTCCCAAATGCTTGCAAAAACGATCCCTTGGAAAGCGATTCTTGCCGGCGCACCTATACTGGCAATGAGCATAATAGCCCTTGCTGCTGCGGTCGCTATTCCTCCCACTCAAACGGCTCAAGACTCAAAAAACTCGAAGAAAGTGGATCCAAACGTGAAAACGGAAAAGGCGATTCTGGCAGGTGGTTGTTTCTGGGGTATGGAGGATCTGTTTCGCAAGCAGCCTGGGGTGATCTCTACTCGAGTCGGCTACACGGGCGGCGACGTAAAAAACGCTACCTATAGAAACCACGGCACTCATGCCGAAGCCATTGAGGTGATATACGATCCGACGAAAACGGATTTCCGGAAGATGCTGGAATTCTTTTTCCAGATTCACGACCCTACAACCAGAAATCGCCAAGGGAACGACCGCGGCACCTCGTACCGATCTGCTATTTACTACGTTGACGAAGAGCAAAAACGCATTGCCTTGGACACCATTGAGGATGTTAACGCGTCTGGACTTTGGCCCGGTAAGGTTGTAACAGAAGTCGAGCCTGAGGGAGATTTTTGGGAGGCCGAACCAGAACACCAGAACTACTTAGTTCGCAACCCTGGTGGCTACACGTGCCACTATCCTCGCAAAAACTGGGTCTTGCCGAAGAGATCAGAGACGAAAAACGACTAGCCGTAGCCACGAGCTTTTGGATCTTGTGGCGTTAGTGTTCGTAGAGGAGTTTGAGAGAGCGACTCTCTTTATCGTTGGTCTGGCGTGTCACCAGTTGCTAGTTCGCAACTAACGGCCATGCGGTGAAAAATGAAGGCACCAACCAAAGACGCTCCACTATAAACTAAAGGAAGATAAGAATAGACCGCTTCCTTAGGGTTGATGTAGACCAATACAAACAAAGCCGCAGCCATGATCAGAGTTAACGAAATACCGAGATAAACGGCGTGCTTCGCTTGCTGAACAGTGCTTCCCTCGACTAGGGCAGCTTGTTTGGTCACGCGTTTCTTGGATGGAGTATTGGTCATCATTTTTCCTCGGAATAGTATAGGTAGTTGTTGTAAAGTTTGAACGGCTTGGTCAACGTGGAATAACAAGCAGGTTTTGAAAAACACGCCTAGAACTCGGGAGCGGCTGATAACGATTCTCGCTTCAAGCACCTCGTCACCTCGTCGTCGGATTTCCCTGCCAATCTCTCGATACAAAGACATGGCCATCCGCACGGCGAATCGACATCGCCAGGGCAAGTAGTGTAGACCCGATTCGGCCACTCGATATTGACGCTCTGATTCCTCGATTAGACTAAGGATCTCATTGAGCAAAACTTCTCGAGGTGTATCTAGCGGACTCTCAATCCCTGGTAGATAGCACCGGCCTCGTAAAGCGTCTTCTCGCACGTCTCTCGCAATGTTTGTCATCTGCATGGCAACACCAAGGGCGATAGCATGCCGCTTCGCTGCCAAAGCCTGGACACCCATCAACCGGGATAGCATCAATCCCACAGTTCCTGCAACATGATAAGAGTATTGCCATAATCTGGCGTCACTCGTTACCTGGAACCCTTGAATATCCATACGCATGCCGACCAACAACTCTCTGGCGTACTGGATATCCAAGGAGCCGTTCGCGACGAGGGGTTCTATCCAATGAGAAGCAGGATGCTCTAGCTGGTTACGACCGGAACTCAGCTTTTCTAAATCAGATTCGAGCTGGCGGAGTTCGCATTCCGCTTGCTCTTTACAGGTCGCGGAATCGACGCAATCGTCGGCAGCTCGGCACCATGCATAAAGGCGACAAACAGAATCTCGCACCGAAGCGGGGAGCAATCGTGATGCGATCGAAAACGAGCGACTATGTCGCTGAATGACTTCATTTGCTTGCTGTATCTTGTCAACCGGCTTGGATAGTTTGTCTGTGAGACTAGTGTTCATGATGACTGCCCTTGGAGAACTCGGGCAAAGTCTTGAGCGATGATTCCCGCCGTTGCCTTTGCCGTGTTGACAACCCCAGGAACTCCAGCCCCCGGATGAGTTCCTCCACCCACGATGTAGAGACCGGGAATCCGTTCCGATTTGTTATGAGGTCGGAAATACGCGCTCTGCGTTAACTTTGGAGCTACCGAAAAGGCTGAGCCGTTGTAAGCATTCAATTGCGTCTGAAAATCATTCGGTGTGAAATGACGGCGGGTTACGATTGAGCTTCGAAGACCGGGCAAGTGATGTTCTAGGGATTCCAGTATCGCGTCACCGTATTGCTTTGCCATCTTATCCCAATCGAGATTTGCGCGACCCAAATGGGGTACAGGACTCAGCACGTAGAACGCCTCGCCTCCGGGGGGGGAGAGACTCGGGTCGGATACAGTTGGCGCATGCAAATAAAGACTAAAATCATCCGGCAGACTGTTCCCGTGAAAAATATCTCGTAACAACGCTCGGTAGCGGTCCCCGAAAAGGATGGTGTGGTGAGCTAATTCTTCATATCGTCGGTTCGTGCCAAAATACATGACAAACAGAGACATAGACCAATCCATCCGTTCCAGTCGACGCTGCATAGTCCGTCCACCTCGGTGATCTCGATACAAATGTGCATAGGTGTGGTGAATGTCTGCATTGGAAACGACTAGATCATAGGTTTCGATGTCCCCATGTTGATCGGTGATTCGGTGTACAGGGGGATCATTTCCGAGGACTTCAATCCGATCAACACCGGAGTTCAATCGCAACTCACCTCCTAACCGTTGAAACAGACCGACAAGCGATTCCACCAAGGCTCCCGTGCCTCCCCTCGGAAAAAAGACTCCCCACTTTCTTTCAATCCAATGAATCAATGTATAAATCGAGCTCGTCTCCATAGGGTTACCCCCTACCAAAAGCGGGTGGAAGCTGAACGCTTGCCTAAGTCGGTCATCTTTAACAAACCGCGAAACCGCCGAATAGACGCTGCGATCCGCTCGCAGCTTCATCAGGTCTGGTGCGCATCGCAGCATGTCTCGAAAATTTAGAAAGGGAGTTGCACCGAGCTCCATATAACCTTTCTCAAATACTTTTCGCGTGTAGTTGGCGAAACGGTGGTAGCCCTCAACATCGTTAGGTGACAAATTCTGGATTTGTTGGACTAGTTTCGTTTCATCGCTGCTGTAATCGAATCGACTACCATCAGGCCATTGCAACCGATACATCGGATCTACGGGAATAAGATCGACATGATCCGACATTTGCTCGTTACCTAAGGCAAATAGTTCCTCTAAACAATGAGGAGCCGTAATCACCGTGGGGCCTGCATCAAACGTGTAGCCAGCATCTTGATATACGTAAGCCCTACCCCCTGCCTTGTCTCGGGCCTCGTAGCAAACCGTTTCGAATCCCATGGCTTGTAAACGAATAGCCGCTGCTAACCCACCAAAACCACTCCCAATCACAGCCGCTCTCCCACGAGCACGCTTTGCTCCATCATTCCTGATGTAGCCAGAATCCGATGTGGAGGCAGGTTCTTTAGCCAATGCGGTTTCCAAGGTTTTCATAATCATGACGTTGCTCCTAAACCGGAAACGAGTTTGCTAGGGTACGGAGCCGTCGACTCGACCGATCCCGCATATTGAAAATGCGATTTAGCAATCGGACTTAAACAATCTCGAAGCTCATTCAAACGTTCTTGATCAACAACATGTTCTCCGAGCAGTCGCAACTGTTCATTGATAAGGCTCGATATCGTATTGTTTCCGTACTCTAGAACTACTTCCACGAGGCTCTTGGCTACCCTCAATCGATCCAAATCGGATCGATCTACCTGTTGAACGTAAAAGCTGCACAGGGAATCGCTCGTTTTCTCAGCGGCCCAAACCCAAGGCCATGTGATACGCAGGTTCCGCAGATCGTCATCGCGTAAAGGGGCGTCTCGGTCATCTAGGGATGTATTCGCAAAATGCACCAACTCATCCAGATCGTTCCGCATCTGCAAAGCAATGCCAATTTGATTTCCAAAAGTCGTCAGTGCTGTTGTTAGAACGGTGCAGGCACCGGCAGCAACACACCCCATATGAATCGCGAGTTCTACAAGTGCTCCCGTTTTGAGCGTACTGATCGCTTCTGCGGTATCCCTCCACTCGGATACGGGAATTCGATCAAGTCGAGCATAAAGATCTATAGCTTGGCCCTCGTGGCAACGACGACCGGTTTTTACCATTGCACTAATCAACTGTGTTTGTTGGTGCATGGGTAAAGAAGTCGAATCTAGCAACTCTAGAGCCTTAAAATACATCCAATTTCCAGTGTTGATCGCTAAAGGTACCCCGATCTTGTTGTGCAGGGTTGGTGCGCCGCGGCGATATCTCGAATCGTCTTGGATATCATCGATAATCAACGAGCCAGCGTGAAGGCACTCAATAGCTTGAGCAAGTGTTTCAGAAAATCGGCCATCGCCTCCTGCCAATCCGAAACAAATCTGAACAAGCTTCCCGCGGATCCGTTTTCCTTCTCTGTACTTGGACTCCTCGACATGTTGGAGAAGAGCCTGATCTATCAAATGATTCGCGATCGGATTCATGTGGCTGCCTCATTTGTGATAGGAGTGTTGGTGTTGACCGAAATCTGGGGGTTCGATGTCAGATAACTGCGAAAGAATTGGATGGGCCGCAGGCCGCGTGGTGGGATACCGACTACGATACGAAATGCATCAAAGCACGTGAATCGATGTCCGTAAAACCTGGCAATCCTAGACTCACCTAAAACGCTATAGAATCGCCGAAAGATTTGGTAACGAGTTTGTGGTTTTACCAGATCGAATAGCAAACGATTGAGGAATCTCGCAAACTTTGCTCTGCCATGATGCGCAGTTTGCAAAGTCTTCCATGCAGTTTGCAATTCGGATGGCGGAGTCGTTGCAACTAAACTTGCCAATTGAATTGCCATTGGCATGGAATAACCAGTTGCGGCATGAAACCAGCCTCCTCTGTATCCACCTGCTAAAGTTGGCAGACTATATCCCGGCATCTTTCCATCTGTAGGCATGGGGAGCACACCGGATTCTTCCCGAAGAACTCGCCAGTCGCGGTAGCCATGTTTCGATAGGTAACGGGTTACTTGCTGCAAACATTCGCCGCGGTCTATGTGGGTAGAATTCGAGAATCGAGTATCTTCCACCAACACTCTTCGGGGCTCAAAGGGAAGCGTGTACAAGAATCGAAATCCATCTGTCTGCTCAATGCTATCGTCCATGATTCGCGGGTGAGGTAAAAACCAATCGTGATCTAGCTCGACCTCGAATCCCCAAAACTTCTGAAAGCCACCCTTGTGTTCGGCGATGTCCGTCCCCTGCGGCCCACGATTGTCGATGACTACGTTCGCCCGTAGCTGTTGCCCATTGCTCAATCTCACCTCATTGGAAGAGACATCGATTGCTTGCGCACCAGTGAAAATCCTTAACCGACTGTTCGACGCCTGCTGCCCAAGAACGGAGGCAAAATGGCTTGAGGAAACCGTGTAATACTCCAATCGCACTCTACGCTGATATTTCCCAACGAAAACATCGTATTCGGGCCAGCGTGATTCCACCAAAGGCTGAATCCAGGGACTGCTTTCCTCCGATACATCAGTGCTATGAAATGACCAAGTATGATTACCACCGAGCACGGAACCACGCTCCAGGATTGCAACCCTCGCGCCAGGTTGATGGTGTCCGATAGCCAAAGCCATTAGCCCGCTCTGCAAACCACCACCAACTAATATGTAATCCAATTCATCTACTTCTAAAGTCATACAAACTGCTCCTGAGTAGCGGTGGAATTGTTGATAAAAGAATCAATCTCGTGCACAACTAAATGAGGTATGGCTATGGCCGACAGCCCAATAAATGTCATCTGCAAGAGTGCTGTGTCATTACCGATAGTGGCTCCGTAGTACCACCAACCAAACAGACCGATCCCACCGATTGCAGCGAGAGAAAGTGGAGCCACGTGTCGCAGGAATTGCCGATGGGTGAGCGATTCGCTACTGCGCAGGCGACTCAATCCCTGCAACGAATGCCAGCCACAGAAAAACAATGTGAAGGTTACAAGAATCGGAGCGATTATCGCGGTTATCGTCGTCGCGATTGGAATCCAAGATCGCAATGAACTTGCCGAATTCTTTGCCCGGTAGCTGAAGCTCACGGCAGCAATCGGCAAAAGTGCAACCGCCAGTATCTGTGTCACAAAGACGATCTGTCCGATACCTTGCCTGTTTTGCGCAGGAACAATGTAGGTCAATAATTGGGCGAACTCATGACTCCTAGCGAGCACAGGGACCCAAATTACAATTCCACCTAGCGATATCGCGGATACAACATTGAAAAGCTTTGGAAAACCTCTCAAGCTGAGCTTGCTGTGGCCAGATTCACTCGCTCGTTCATCTTCACGTCCAAAATGCCAAGCCGACAGAACAAAGAAGGTGACTACTGTGATCACTGGGAAACGGTACCAACCTGCGGTAAAGATGGCACCAATGATCAGATACATTGGGAAAAAAACGAGCCACCATAGGGAGCCCAGCTTGCTGTACAGCAACCTCTTGCCAACCCAGTGGTCGAGCCCGCCATGGGGCACGCCCAGCAGGGCAACACTTAGAGAAGTAAATAATAGGATCAGATAATCGCTTGGTTCACCGAACATAAGCATACCGATGCAAATCGCCAGACTTGTTCCAAGGTAAAGCTGAGTATGCATAGGGATGCTCACTAATCGAGAAGAGAAAACCTCGCCCGTCCGTCGCCCCATCAGCCTTGTTTAGATCGTAATGCAAGGCTGATGGTCCACTCAAAGCTCACGTCCTACGCGAGTGCAGGTACCGGCTCGGCGTTGCTGCTGGTAGCCACTCCCTGGCTCTTAGCGCGAGCAATGAAGTAAATCAGCAATCCAAATCCTGCCTTTGCTGTCATGTCTGCAATTGCGTATCCAACTTGTAGCCCAACGATGCCTCCTGCATCCACGGCGCCGCCAGCCTTCGCTTCTAGAGCTGTCATGGTTCCTCCCAAAGCATAAGCGATTGGGTAGACAGCCCAAGTCAGCAACAATACGAGCCGAGCAAGTTCGATCAACTTACGAGCTGCAACGGGCTGGGTATCGAGCGATTTTGTCAGTTCGGTCCAAAGCACATAGAGGATGTAGAAGAAGGGAACCGAAGACAATGCGCCCCAGATGACCCGAGTGGTCCACCCTTCTGGACTGGAAATCACTTCGCCTGGATAGCCCAGTGCGATCATGAGGGCGGCAGCAATTACCAATCGTGTTAACAGCGATCTCGCCTTGCCAGCCTCCAAACGCATCACGGCAATCAGTTCCACCATCAACAGTGGCACCGTCAGAATCCAGTCGGCGTAGCGATAAAAATCGTTAAACGCCGCCCCCGTGCCCTTGTACCCTCCATCCGCCAGAGTATACGCGTCCTGCCACGAATGGCGGATCATAAAATAGTGGTAACACGCGATACTGACCACGATACCACTGACCATTAGTGCGGGACGATAAGCTTCATCCACACTCGAGCGCGACAGGAAAAAGAACAGCGCTGCCGCGCCCATGGTAGCGACCGTCATCGAAAAGATGTTGTCCACGATGGTGTACTGAAGCACCGTTAGGTCGGGCATGCCCATCGCCAAAATCGAAAAAGACTCAAACATTTCTACCCTCTCCAGATTGGATTGTGATACCCTGCCGTCGTTATGTCACAGATTAGCGACGGCCCCAACAGCGCGAGACAGAGCTGTCTCAAAACTACCAAAACTGTCAGGCATTCCACTGTAAACCCTTGTCAAGGAGGTTTTTAACCCCTTAGGGTGATTATTGGGAATAAATTGAAAGAATTGATAGTTTTTGCTGCTTTACTCAAAGGATGGATGGCAGGCTATTGAGGAGGTGCTTTGAGAAGGTGGCGCACCTGCATCGGAACTAGGGCTTTCAGCCAAAACGATTACCTTCTAAAACTTGGACCCGGTCGACGGCATGGTTCCGGCCGTTTGGGACGACTTAAGCGGAATTTAATAGTGGTAAGATCTCTCTCAACATCCGAGTTTGCGAAGGCATTAGGAGTCAGCGATTCTTCTGTTCGTAGAATGGCTGACGCTGGGGATCTGGAAATCCACCGCACACGGGGTGGACATCGTAGGATTCCGATCTCAGAGGCGGTCCGCTACATTCGTGAAACGCGCGCCAAGGTGTATCACCCCGAGTTGCTAGGCTTGGAGATTGCTCCCCAGGAGTTGGATCCTGTCTCTACTAACTCAAAGATGTTAGAGGTTTTGGAGGCAGGTCATGCGACCGCTGTGATCGGTTTGTTGCAGTCGCTATATGCTTCCGGCATGAATATTGCCGAGATTTGTGATGGGCCGATTTTCTCGGCCATGAAACAGATCGGTGACAGATGGCCTCATGACAAAAGGGCGATTTTTGTTGAGCATCGCGCCACCATTTTATGCTGCCGAGCTTTAAATCAGCTACGCCTGTCAATTCCCGACCCAGACGAGGATGCTCCCAAGGCTATTGGTGCCGCTATGAGCGGCGATATGTATCTGATGCCGACGTTGATCGTGTCGCTGATGCTCCATGAGATCGGTTTTAACGATATCAACTTGGGTCCGAATACACCTCTCGATGTTCTTGCAGATGCAGTCATCGATGAGCGGCCAAAACTAGTATGGCTGAGCGTTGCAGAACCGATTCGCAGCAAGAGTCAAATCAGCGAAGCGATCAAGCTTGCCGAGGTTGCAAACCACCATGCCGCGACCATGGTTATCGGGGGACGTCATGCAATGGATTTGCACACGTCGGTTGTGGAGATGAATAACAAGAGTCGTTGGATTTACTGCAATTCCATGTCGCAATTACGCCAACTGGCACTTGCGATGCCCTAAAGTGTTTACTCCTAGGTTCTCAATCATTCATTCTCCCTCGAGGGAGGGTCGAGCGTAGCTCGGAGAGGGGGAAAGGCACAGCATCGGATAAAGGCTCCGACTTGTCAGCGATTCTAAAGCACCCTCCCCTGGTGGTCGTCCCTCCACTCTGGTCCTCCCGAATTTTTCGGGAGGGTGAAGGAAAGTTCGTACACACGTGCAAGTAACTTGGAACTGTCGGTGGTTCAATTAACACTGCCAGAGAACTAAGTGCTTTGCCAATCCGGACACGCTGATCTGATATTCTAACGGTCAAAGAACTTCTTGAACGAGTAAATCGTGGCCGCTCGCCCTGCTCTCGCGATCGATGTCGTGAGCGGAATCTCCTTGGGGCACACCGCGACGCAATTTTGAGCATTTCCGCAAGCTTGGATACCACCAGCGCCCACCAAGGCTTCCATGCGTTCGTTCGCAATGCTCTTGCCAACTGGGTGCGCATTAAACAAGATGGCTTGGGAAATGGCGTGAGCCCCGAGGAATCCCTCGTTGTAGGCAGCTTCTTTCCTAGCTTGGAACGCTTCGTCCGTTTCACCGGCCTGCTTCTGCAACTCGATCTTGGTGAACTGTGGGCACGCTTCCAGGCAACAACCGCAGCTCATGCACTGGCTAAGCGGATAGTTTTGCTCTTGGTCGGCTCGAGCAATTCTCGGGCCTGCTCCCATATCGTACGAACCGTCTACAGGTACCCATGCCTTGACTCGCTTGAGATTGTTGAACAATCGGGAACGATCGATGAGTAGATCCCTCACAACCGGGAACTTGGTCATTGGTCGCAGCTCGATCTCCTGCGGATTGTCTTCAAGCAGACGATCCACTAGAGCACTACAACTCTGTCGAACACGTCCGTTTATGACCATCGTGCAAGAGCCACAGACCTCTTCCAAGCAACCACAATCCCACGCCACAGGACAAACCTTCTTGCCTTCGGCTGTGGTGGACTGTGCAGCGACCTTTTGTAGGACGCTGATAACGTTCATATCCGGCTCGTATTCTACTTGGTGTCTCTCCCAATAGGGTGGCATTCCCGGACCATCTTGTCGCAGTACGCGCACGTTGACTTTGGAAGGCTTGCGTTGAGGAGCATCAGTTCCTGGAGCGATCATGGTAAGTAACTTATCGATTAATTAGTATTTTTAGTGAGTAATATTGGAGGCCGAAAACAAAAGGGCTAAGTTGCAGCGGCTGTGAGTGAGCCAGCTTCACTGTTGCTTCGTTCCTTCCAAACTTGTTCAATAGCTTCTGCACCCACCAATCCGTACAGACGTGGACGCGGAGACATGAGTCGCATATCGATCTCTTCAAAATTGTGTATCGGCTCCTGGTCACCCCAGGTGCAAACAGTTGTCTTGAGGAACTTATCGTTGTTCTTTTCGAAAGAATCACACCATTGTTCTGCCTCGACCTGACGCGAAGCTTCGTCCGTCGACTTCAAACTTGGAGGTGAAAACGCTGGCTTGTAGTGAGCACCGCGACACTCGTCTCGCATTCGAGCACCCTTGAGGATACTGAGAGCAATCGGGAACATGTCTTGTACGGACTTCGTGAAAATCACGTTCTGGTTTGTCCAGCTTCCGGTATCGCTCAGTGAGCAGTTCTTAGATCGGGCCTGCAATTCGAGAACTTTCGCGTAAGCTTGATCGATCTGCGAATTCTCCCGGACCACCGTAGCGGCACGAGTCATCGTATCGCCTAACTCTTGATGGATGAGGTACGGGTTCTCTGTCCCGGAGTTGTTCGATAGCAGCTGCTGGTGCCGGTCCTTTTGTGCCGCGACGGCTTTCTCGAAAACGCTTGGAGCCAAAGACGAAGGAGACTTGGAGCTCTTCATCCAATTGGCCAACCCAGGAGCGACGAACAACCCGCTGAAAATGCAGCTCAAAAGCGAGTTCGCACCAAGCCGGTTCGCACCATGGTACTGGTAGTCGCACTCTCCGATCGCATAGAGACCAGGAACGTTGGTAACCTGGTTCTTGGGGGATCCAGCGAGCAATCCGCCGTCAGCATTTGCTTCGTAGTCGACCCAAAGTCCCCCCATGCTGTAGTGAACCGCGGGGAAAATCTTCATCGGCTCATCGCGCGGGTCGACGCCTTGGAATTTCTCGTAGATTTCTAGGATGCCACCGAGCTTCCGGTCTAATTCCGCTCGTGGGATGTGAGTCAAATCGAGGTAAACGCACATCCTGGTCGGGTCGACCGACAGTCCCTCGTTGACGCAAATGTTGAAGATTTCTCGCGTCGCGATGTCGCGAGGCACAAGATTGCCGTACTTGGGGAACCGCTCTTCGAGGAAATAATATCGCTCGTTTTGCGGGATATCTTTGGGATAACGCGAATCGCCAGGCTTGCGGGGCACCCAAACTCGTCCACCTTCACCCCGGGCCGACTCACTCATCAATCGCAGCTTGTCTGCCCCTGGAATCGCGGTCGGGTGGACCTGGATAAACTCAGGATTTCCAAGTTTCGCACCTGCTTGGAAGCAACGGCTCGCCGCACTCCCGGTGCAGAATACCGACATCGTTGATCGTCCGAACACCAATCCGTTTCCGCCTGTTGCGACAACAACTGCTCCAGCAGGAAAGGCCCTGATTTCCATAGAAACCATGTCTTGGGCAGTCACGCCAACACAGCGTCCAGAATCGTCTAAAATAGGCCCGAGGAAGTCCCAGAATTCATACTTCTTGATAAGCCCCTCACTCTCGTAGCGGCGAACTTGCTCGTCCAAAGCATACAGGAGTTGCTGTCCGGTCGTCGCACCGGCGAAGGCGGTCCTTTTGAAGAGGGTGCCGCCGAACCGGCGTCGATCAATGAAGCCTTCCGGAGTTCGGTTGAAAGGCACACCGAGACGGTCCATGAGGTCGATGACCTTGGGAGCCCAATAGGCCATCTCCTTAACTGGCGGCTGGTTTTGCAGAAAGTCACCGCCGTAGATCGTGTCGTCGAAGTGCTTCCACTCGTCATCACCCTGCTGACGAGTAAGGTCGTTGACGCTGTTGATCCCACCTTGAGCACAAACGCTGTGAGATCGCTTTACAGGAGTCAGGCTGAGCAGATCCACGGAAATACCGAGTTCTGCTAATTTCATGGCGGCTGCGAGGCCCGCTAAACCACCACCTACTACAACGATTCTGTCTGCCATAATTCGTGATCTTTATTTGTAGTTACACTTGATGAACTATTAAGGAAACCGGTTCTCTCTCCCGCAATTAACGGAGAGCCGTTGGGGGGGACGGACCAAGCGGTGGCAGGCATTACCCGCCAGCACCTCAGAGATCGTCCTACTTCATGCCGATTGGTTCGGGGGTGATGGTCTTGTGACCGTCCGTACGCTTGTGATCGTTAGGTGTGGTCATGTGGCCTTTGACACGTACATCATACATTTCGTCTTCGATTTGCTTGGCTTGCACGGGGTCAGTTTTCAGAACTGCCACGACCGAAGTGATGCCAGCCAGTCCGATGAAAACGCCGAAGATGGTACATGCGATCGAGGCTCGGTGCTGCGACTTGGGCGTTAACCAGAGCCCCCAAGTGATTCCTGCCGTCCAGACCCCATTAGCGAGGTGGAATGTGCTGACGAGAACACCCGCAAGGTAGAATATCGGCCAAACAATGCTCAGCGAATTCATAGCCAGAGCCAGAGAGCTTGCTGCGTTATACGGTCGAAATTGCGCCATACCGAGCGGTTCGGCAATCATGCTCAGCCACCAATCCCAGTGGAACCAACCGTGCAGATGAAACACATGGGTGAAGATGAACAGGATAGCGATGTAGCCGCTGATTCGCTGTAGATAATAGCGATAATTGCTGGTTAATCGGTAATTTTGCGTGTTGTTCTTGCCCGTGCGGGCGATCCACACCCCAACCGCAGCATGAAAAATGATCGGGGCAAAGATAAACGTCCACTCGATGAGTGGAAGCATCGGCAGGGCATGGATATTGAATACGTTGTTCTGAAATGTAGCCGGCCCAGCAATCAAACTAGCGTTCACGATCAAGTGAACGCACATATAGGCACCGACAGGCACCAAGCCGCTCAGCGAGTGCAATCGTCTGATTAGAAACTCGTGCCGGAGAAAAAAAGATGATGAAACGGAGGGGGTCGAACTGCTGGCAGTCATGTTTTTTGATTATTTTGGGAGCATACCTCGGCTGGGCCAATGCCTTAGCCACCGAATTACTGGCTGATCTACTGTAAAGATTCTGACAGTTTTAACTAGGTCACGAAGTCAAAACCGCTGGTCTTTTTCCCCGAACCGTCAAAATCGCACCAACTACTCCAGTTTAGCAGACTGGCTATCTGCCGCGAGCCATTGCCCTGGGGTTTTGTCCGGAGGGTGGGCTGGTCCGGGGGATCCTGGGACAATCGCAGGAAACAGAAAGCTTTTCGTTGACAGTCGAGAATTGACCTAACTATACTCGAACCTTAGCGTCTGAAACTTTGTACGAAAATGGGTGCGGAATCCCGTTTTCCAGGCTACTTTGCCCCTCGTCGCATTCCTCTGTTTCGGTGACACGATGAATTTTCTCGGTCGAATTTTCGTAGGTCTCATTTTTATCGCGAGCATTGGGTTCTTCTTCGCAGCGATCTTTGCGAACAGTTCCCACATGGACTACACGGAAAAGTTGTCGGACCTCCGATCCAAAAACGACCAGCTCACCAGAACGGTGAACGAAGCCAAACTGGCCCAAGAAAAATTGCAGACTGCACTTCTTCAAGAACAGATCGCTCGAACCGCGGCACTGGCAGCTCTCCAGCAACAATTGGGGGACCAGACCGAAGAGCTACAACAAGCCAATACCAAGCTCAGCCAAATGAATTCGGTCAACACCACCATGACCCAAAAGCTGGCCGAGACTTTGGATCGTCTCAAGGCAACCATGATCAACAACGACACGCTTCGCGCCGAGAACGACAAAGTCATCACGGATCGTAACGTTGTTCGCAAGAAGGTGATCGAACTGACCGACGAACTTAACGAACTCAACAGCAAGATGGCCGACTTGAAGGAAATGCGTGATCAGCTCCAAGAAAGCGAAACCATCCAGCGTGCTCTCGCTGAAACTCGGCTAAACACTTTGCGTCTAGCCGGTATCCAAGATGCCGAAGATTTCCCGCCGGCTGATCTCCAAGGGCAAGTCCTCGCCGTAAGCGGAAACCAATTGGAAATCTCACTAGGACGCGATGATGGAGTTCGAACAGGCCACACTTTGGAGGTTTATCGCGGCGCGAAATACATCGCTCGGGTACAGATTGAACGCACTGACAACGACAAGTCGATTGGACGCGTCATGAACACGCACCGAAAAGGGTATATTCAACAGGGTGACAAGGTAGCCTCAAAGCTGCTTGATTAAAGATGGTTTCGTAAACAGGCCACTACCTTCCGTATGTAAAGACCGCCTTCCGTATGTAAAGACCGCCACGTCAGCATCAATCTTCTTATCCGAAAACACCGACGATTTTCATCAATATGTCCACTCAAAAGCATCCCATGTCTATCTACCACGTCATGCTGATCCTGTCTGCGATCTTCATGTTTCTCGCATCGATCCTGATGGCACTCGAAGCACGACGCTGGTGGGATACCGGACCTCGTGCTCAAGTGGTCAACAGCCGATTGATGTAAGGCTGCTCTGGCGAACAACTAGTTTTGCAGCAATGCAGTTCGACCTTCTGAAACCCTCGTGAGATAAACTTCCCGAGGGTTTTTTGTTGAATGAAATAAATCCGAAGCGCCGCATGGGAAACGACTCCTATTGCTGGATCCCCAATTCGTAGCCAGCCTGCTAGAATCCAGGAGATCGTAGTCACGCGAACGGAATGATTACGCGAACTGTACTGATAACCTGCCCTAGACGGAGCTATGCATGAAGTATTGGCTACTCAAGACTGAGCCCGATGTGTTTTCGATCGACGATTTATCACAGGCCCCTAATCGCACCACGCATTGGGATGGTGTTCGGAACTACCAAGCCCGAAACTTTATGCGAGACGACATGGAGGTTGGAGACCGCATACTGATTTATCATAGCAATGCGCAGCCCCCTTCGGTCGTCGGGACTGCTACTGTTGCTAAAGCGGCCTACCCTGACTGGACCGCCTGGGACGAGAACGATCCACACTTCGATCCTAAGAGCACACCCGAATCACCCCGTTGGTTTATGGTAGATGTTCAATTCGAATCGAAGCTGGCTCGCCCGGTTTCCTTGTCTGAGCTAAGAACTGTACCCGCCTTGGAGAGGATGGTTCTCCTTCAAAAAGGTTCGAGATTGAGCGTCCAGCCGGTCACCAAGGCCCAATTCTCTGCTATCGTGAAGCTAGGAAGGGCGGTGGCTACAAGTTAGCTCTTACTTCAACGGTGGAGGATACATCATGTCGCAACTCATCATGTCGCAACTCATCGGCCATTATAGCATCGCACATCTCGGGAGCACCGTTTCGAACTCCTCTGCCGCGACTGTTTCTAGAGTTTTTGCACTCAAACTTGTTACCGTGGCTTTCGCCCTGGTGCTGCTGGTTTCTGTAACGGAAGCGTGGGCGTCACCTCCCGCTTGGCAAATTGACGAGCCAGCGGAGGCCTCCAAGCTTTTAGAGCAACTAGCTAAAGAGCTGGATTCCAATCGACTCGCCGAAAGAGACCAAGCCGAAGCCAAGATGATAGCGCTCGGCCCTAGCTACCTACCATTCTTCCCCGCGATTTCCGACGATCAGTCCCCCGAGCTATCGATGCGTCTGGAACGGATTCGTGCGAAAATGGATGAGCAAGAAACGCTACTCACTCAAAAGCCATCGGTCGTAAACCTCGTTGGGGCATTTAAGGGCCTCGATGCTTTACAGAAACTTGCAAGCCAAACGGGAAACCTTATCGACACCGGTGATTCCGAACACTTACAGCAAACGATTTCGGTTGAATTCAAAGAAACTCCCTTCTGGAAGAGCCTCGATGAAATACTGGATCAGTTAGGTCTGACAATCCCTCACTACGACGGTATGAAGATAGAGGTAATCGAGAGCAGGCCAGAATCACCGTTGCGAATCAGTTCGGCTGTTTACTCCGGAGCATTTCGGCTCGAACCGATACGAGTTACCAAAAACAGCGAACTCGTGCTGCCATCACGAAGCAGCTTGACTATCAGTTTGCTGATTTCCTGGGAGCCGCGGTTGAGCCCCTCAGAGATTCAGCTTGCACCTGAGTCTCTCGCCTTCCTATGTGAAAACGGCGAGCGTTTGGAATGCGTGGAACGTGAGCCGATTTCCATAATCCCTTCTGGAGGAAATCAAGCAGTGGTGGAACTGGAGTTTCGCATGCCGAGCAACCGCGCCGATTCGGTGATGACCTGGAGTGGTGAGCTTGATATCACGTACCCAGGCCGGTTAGCTGCTGTTGCTTTTTCTGACCTTGAGACCGCACAAGGCAAAAGTTTAGAAACGGGAATGATGACCGTAACAGTGGACTCAATTCGAAAAAACCGAAGCGTTCGGGAAATCTCGCTATCGGTCGCGGTTGGTTCTCGCGATGGGAGCGATACAGCTTGGGACTCACTGGCGACCATGCAGGAGGCGCTCTTGTACGCGCCGGATGGAGCCCAGATCGAAAACGTTGGCTGGTCGTCTGACCCGCTGGGTAACGGTAAGCAAGGCTTTTCTTACTTGTTCGAGCTCCCCGATCAGATCCAGGGGTATCGACTCGTATTCCGAGCTCCTGCCACTGTGGGAAAGGAGAGGCTCCCTTTCACAGGTGGCGAGATAAAGCTGCCCTGAAGCCACGATCACAGGAGGAACTGTAGAGGGGGGCCGGCGTTATGGTGTGCGATATAGGTTGTGAACAACATTTCCCGAGAAGTCCCTTTGCCTGAAGACCGGCACGATGCTGTTTCACTAGTTGCGAGACTGATAGTAGACGATCGAATAACGAGGAACAGCAACAATTCTTTCTAATCGCACAGCCCGGTTTTCACTCGATACAGCGCCGTGTCGGATAAAGATTCTTT
This sequence comes from Brakhagea baltica, assembly GCF_052161605.1. Lineage (NCBI taxonomy): Bacteria > Pseudomonadati > Planctomycetota > Planctomycetia > Pirellulales > Pirellulaceae > Brakhagea > Brakhagea baltica. The sequence continues at coordinate 5,698,978 of NZ_CP197409.1, forward strand.
AGATGCAAGTTCATGCAGAATAACGCTTTACGGTAGAGGGCGGGGGCTTTCGCCACCCGGAAGTCAGCGGGATGCTGTCTACTAACTGTCAATCTTCGGCTGGGATCGCAGCGAGGCAAATATACTAGCTAAGTTGCGGGTACAGGTTGACACCTGTTTTCGGTGTGCTAACTTTCCATCTTACGTAATTTACGCAAAGCCCCTGATCGGAATATTTTGCCAGATGGTTAACCCTGGCAATTTAGTCCGCAAGGAGCGCCGGAGCGGTTTCTGGCGCGAGTGGTCCATAGAAATTTCAGGATGTGCATCGTGGCGTTTGCGTGGACACAGTTTCAGAATCCCTTGGGAGGAATTGAGAATGGTTAAAGTTCGTTTGGCTTCTTTGGCATTGGCAGCGGTTGCCTTGTCCAGCTCGTTCGCTTCGGCTTCTTGCGGTGGCCGCGTTGGCCTCTTGGCAAAGCTTCAAGCATCAAAGGCTTCCTGCTGCGAGCCAGCACCAGTTTGTGCACCAGCACCAGTTTGTGCTCCAGCTCCGACCTGCTGCGAGCCAGCTCCAGCATGTGGCGGTCGAGTAGGTCTTTTGGCTAAGCTCAAGGCACGCAAGGCTGCTTGCTGCGAGCCAGCTCCAGTTTGCTGCGAGCCAGCTCCAGCTCCTGTTTGCTGCGATGCAGCTCCAGCTTGCTGTGAGCCAGCACCAACCTGCGGTGGCCGAGTTGGTCTTTTCGCTAAGCTCCGCGCTCGTCGTGCATCTTGCTGCGAGCCAGCACCAGCATGCTGCGAAGCTCCAGCTCCTGCTTGCGGATGCGGAACAACTGTTGTTACCTCCGGTTGCAGCACCTGCGGAACCACCGTTGACATGGGTTCCGTAAGCACCAGCGAAGCAGCACCTCCAGCAGCACCAGCTGCTCCTTCGGCTAGCGATGCTCCAACGACCTAGTCTTTGGAAAATCTGAGTTTGAATTAGAATGAACCGGGGTGGAAACACTCCGGTTTTTTTATTGTGCTACTCGCAAGCCTTCCAAGCCTTGGCAAAGCTGATCCATGCAAAAGAATTCCCGTGCCCAACAGCCTCCCAGCTCCCAGCCTGTCAGCTCCCAGAGTGTAAGTTCCCCGGGGCAGGGAGCTAGCCACTACTCCCAACCAAGTGGCTTGGTTCGTGCTCTCGTGTATGCTCTAGCCATCATCCACTTTTCAGTCCTTGCAATCGCCTATTCAGGAAACTGGTTAAAGTCGTCGTCAAAAGATCGATTGATCACGCGACTGAAACCCTACCTGATTGGACTCAACTGGAACCTGGAGATGTTTCCAGTCGAATGGAATCGTATCGATCCAGATGAAGGTTGTGCGAGGCTTGTCCTGAAAACCCCTGAGGGAGAAACGTTTGTCGCACTCAGCACCAACTCGCCCAACGCCGATCGATTGCGAGAGCGTCAATTGCTTGGGCTTATGAACAGCATGGCGTTGAACGCGAACGATGATGGCCTCTCGTTACTGCTCGCTTCGGCTGTTCGGTTCGCAGAGAAATCGCAAAGTAGAACCTTTTCTTCGATCGTTATCGAACAGCGAGAATACGGAACCGCAGATTACTTCGTCACCTATGAAGCCAAAAAAGTGCTGATCGACGGAGCGATCACGTTTTTACCTCTCCTAGAACCGCAACGAACGGTGCAGAGCCTTGTTACGGCGTCCATCGTAGACGATGCGACGCGTGCGGAGGGAGTCGAATGAGAGCGACCGAGCTAAACAAACCCAAACCCACAGTTGCCGGCTGGTTGAGTTCTGTGGATTCTGTCTGGGGGGAGTTTTGGTTTGCCCCACTCCCGACACCGCAAATTCGAACCACAAGATTCATCGTTGGCTTGGTATCGTTTTTCTTGTTCTTAAGCTATGCATTAATCGGAAACAAATGGTTTACCGATCGTGGCTGGTTTGACAGCACGGCGGGGCTATTCCTTGTGGGAGAAGGATTGCCTGATATGGGAGCCGAATTTCGGATCACTCCGTTTTATCAAAATCCACAGTGGGTTTTTCCTGTTGCCATCGTGGGTGCGATAGCATCGATTGCTTTAGCCATCGGTCGATTGGCTCCGATCGCTGCTTTGGTTGCATTCCTCAGCATCATGTTTTTTCATAATCGCGCCCCCTTGCTAGTCACCTACAGCGAACCGCTGGTATCAGCCTTTCTGTTCTACTCAATCCTCGTGCCGAGCGGCTTGTATAAATCCAATAAAGCTTACTTTGCGACGGTGGGCATGAGGCTCATTCAGATCCACTTTGTGCTCTGGATTGGGTTTAGCCTGTTTAGCATGCTCTCCAATGAAGGTTGGTGGACCGGGGAGTCCGTTCGCCGTTTGATTGAGGATCGCCAAGGGCTTCTTCCCTCATCATGGGGTATGCCAGTCTTTGCAGAATGCATGACAGTCCTAATCGTTATCTCGCAAATCCTGTTTTTAATTTGCGTAGCGAGGCCTTCGTGGCGACAGTACGGTTTCTGGGCTATGCTTGTTTTTGTCCTGGCTATGCTAATCGTCATTGCAGATTGGATGTATGCTTTGACGGTTGTGGCCGGACTTTTGTCGCTCGCTATGCTACCTTTGTTTTTATCCAAAAGAATTTTAGCCTACTCATGACTCCCCGCTTTCCACCCTCCCAAGGAACTTCGCGACGCGAGTTTCTGTGCGACTCAGCCATAGCCGCCGCCTCTGTCGCAGCAGGCATTTCCATAACGAGTTCTGCCTCGGCTGCATCTCCCCCAATTACCTCTCCTAGTCCCACAATCACCTCTTCCAGCAGCGAGGCAAAGCAGATGAAATTTTGTCTAAACACCAGCACCATCCAAGGGGACAAGATTCCGATTCGGGAGCAAGTGGAAATCGCCAAAAAGGCTGGTTACGATGGAATCGAGATATGGCTACGCGATGTGGACAAGTTTGAGAAAGAGGGTGGCAAGCGAAGTGACCTCAAAAAGCACATCGCAGACTCGGGACTTGCTTTGGAGAGTGCAATCGCATTTGCAGCCTGGATCGTTGACGATGACGAAGCGCGAAGCAAAGGACTCGAACAGGCCAAGCGAGAAATGCAAATGGTTGTCGATTTGGGTGGCCATCGCATCGCAGCACCACCCGCCGGAGCATCGAATTCGGACTCACCCTCCATCTCGCTCGACGCAGCCGGACGCAGATATGCGGACCTTTTAGAGGTGGGGGCTCAATTGGGTTGCACACCAATGCTCGAGGTGTGGGGGTTCTCAAAGAATCTTTCCAAACTCCCCGAGGTGCTTTACATAGCTTCCGCTTCGCAACATCCCAATGCGTGCATCCTCCCCGACATCTACCACCTTTACAAAGGGGGCTCGACGTTTGAAGACATCAAATTCCTTTCAGGAAAAAAGATCCCAGTCTTTCATCTAAACGATTACCCTGATATCCCGAGAGACGAGATCAACGATGCAGATCGCGTGTACCCCGGCGATGGCGTCGCCCCCATTACGGAAGTATTGCGACAAGTCATTGCGACAGGGTTCGATGGAGTCGTGTCGCTAGAATTGTTCAATCGAAAGTATTGGGAACAAGATCCGAATGTTGTCGCCGCAGAAGGTTTGCGCAAAATGAAAGCCGTCATCCCAAACTAGAAAGCCGTTATGCTAAGAACGAAAATCCTGTTAAGCAAAGCTCTCACCTGCGCACTTTTGGTCGCTGCTGTCTCTCAGGCGCAGCAACCTGTTCAAGAATTCCAAGCACCTAAAGAACTGACCCCACCCTCGATAGGCTTGGGAACCATGCCGGAATGGATTACCCAGTTCTCGGCAGACCAGGATACCATGCGCCGTAGATTTCGGCTTCCGGCTGATCCGTATCTCTACGAGTTCACGGAGAATCTGCTATCCAGCTGGCGTGAAAGAATGGACTCGCTCGATTTCAATTCACTCGAATATGACGACCAAATCGATTGGTTGATGCTCTCTCGCGAGATCGACCACCTGGACTATTGGCAAAATCGAAACAAGCTCAGAGATACGGAGGCATTAAAGCTCATCCCTTATGCAAACTTGCTGGGACGATTTTCTGCAGCGAAAGAACACGGAATCAAACTCGAAGCGGAAGAAGCTGCAGAGTTGCTAGACCAAGTTGCCAAGATGGCAGAAACAGCTCGCGGTGAACTGTACGCCCCGAAATCATCCGAATCGGACGAACAAGTTCGTGCGACGTTAGCGATTACCGCAATTCGAGCCGCTGAACTGATCGATCAATTTTCTCGCTACGCTCGGGACACTCACAATTTTTACGATGGCTACGACCCTAAGTACATGTGGTGGGCGGGCAAGCCGTTCACCGCAGCGATGGAAGCGGTTAAGAATCATGGGCGAGCGGTCCGAGAGAAGTTAGCTGGCATCCGAGAAGATGACAAAGACAAGATCATTGGATTGCCAATCGGCGATGAGGCATTACAGCAATCTCTCGTTCATGCTTGGATGCCTTACACGGTGGAAGAGCTGATCAAGATAGGTGAGCGCGAATTAGAGTGGTGCGAAGCGGAATTCAAAAAGGCAGCCGATGAATTGGGGTTCGACGGTGATGCGAGGAAGGCATTGAATCTCGTTAAATCGAGATACGTCGATCCAGGCGATCAGCCGGACATGATCCGTGATCTGGCTTGGGAAGCGATTCATTTTCTCGAAGAGAACGATCTGCTAACCATACCGAACATGGCCAAGCACGGATGGCGGCTCGAAATGATGAGCCCCGAAGCACAGCGGGTGAATCCGTACTTCCTAGGTGGCAACAATATCATCGTTTCGTACCCTACGAACACGATGACCCATGAGGAAAAGCTCATGAGTCTGCGCAGCAACAATATTCATTTTTGTCGTGCTACGGTGCATCACGAGCTGATTCCTGGACACCACATGCAATACTACACCCTCGCTCGTTATCGTCCGTATCGAGCTCTGTTTAACTCACCTTTCTGGATGGAGGGTTGGGCGTTGTATTGGGAGATGGTGCTGTGGGACAAGAACTTTGGCAAGACACCAGAAGATCGAGTGGGAATGCTCTTTTGGAGACGCCACCGCGCGGCGCGAATCATTTTTTCACTGAACTATCAATCGGGAAAATGGAGTGCTGAGGAGTGTGTCAAGTATCTGACTGAACGCGTAGGACATGAGCCCAGCGCAGCAGCCGCCGAGGTGCGTCGTTCCGTCATGGGCAACTACGGGCCGCTTTACCAAGCAGCTTATATGCTAGGTGGTCTTCAGTTGAGATCGTTGGAACGCGAGCTAGTCCATTCGGGCAAAATGACCTACAAAGAGTTTCACGATGCCATCCTCAAGGAGAACTACATGCCCTTTGAACTCCTCCGCGCCAAGCTCCTGCGGCTGCCGCTGAGCAAAGACCAGATTTCGACCTGGAAGTTTTAGTCCGCAAAAGTAGCCTCATCCTATTGTCACTTTAGAGGGCAACCATGCAAGGAACGCAAGTATATCGCGAATATTGACTTTAAAAGCGCAGCACGGGTTGGCTCCATCCCGCGAATCCTTGAAATTACACTTCGTTTATGCAATTGTTCTAGCTGGACATACGATGCAACTTTCGGACTGCATATTCGATACATTCCTCACATTGGTATCGGAAGCAACTGCAATGCGGTCATGGATATTGGAAATTTATGGCTTCTGCTCGCCCGTAACCAAGCATTAAGGTTGCGTAGGTGGCCCGCCGCGTGCCTAGAGATTCTCTGGACCGACTTTCACTGAAAATGAATAAAGGGTGTGGACATGAACAATCCAGGTGTTTGCTCGATCGTCGTTGAGGAACTGCGTGATATGCTAACTCAAGAACGGTCGGCTCGTATCAAGGCTGAAGTAAGAGCAGAAGAGCTCGAACGTCAGCTACAGCAGGCTAAGTGTCAGCATCAAGAGTGCACCGAGGAACTGGATCGTGAACAACAAAGAACGCGCGCTATGTTCGGACCAATCCCCGATACAAGATTTGGCGAGATAGACTAGTCGATCGGTCGTTATCGGCCTGGTATCGAATATCGGGCTTCCAAAGCAGTCCGCAATCACTAGTCCGCAATCACTTTTGACGTTCCAGTCGCTTTCGGATATCCCTAGCTGCGTTCTTGGCGAAAAACTCTCTCACTCGACTGGGTTGGCTTAAGTACTCGATCGATTTCTCTGTGCCACATTTATCTTTCAACAATCTGAGCAAGCTACTCTGAACTGCGAAGTCGTCGGTGGTGCTCAGGGCTTCCAAGATCGTTGCCTCCGCATCTGGTCCCCACGCGAGAAGCTTCGCATCCAATTTCATCCGGGTGGAAAAATCGGTCGACTTGCTCAGATATTGTTCCATTAGCCAAGGAGCTTGATCGATCGACGTACTCTTCAACACTCTCTCGAAAATCAATTCTGAGGCAGGAGCTGGTAGACTGGCAAGCTCTCGGAGTTTTGTGGAGTCAGACTCGTTGGCCCAGTGAAGCACCGCCCAAACTCCATCGATTAGCACGGGTAAGTCCGAAATCTGCTCCGTGGGCAAACTCAAAAGGGACCGTATTCCTTCGCGAACCACAGTGGGTTGATCGTCCGGTGTCGGACTAAGTACCGCTAGATCTCGGTAAGCTTGAGAAAGCTCGTTAGGTTGGGAACTCTGCTCTAAGACCTTTATGGCTCCCTTGGCGTCGAGCGACTGCTGGCCTTTGTTAAAGCTGTTAGGAGACATCCAGGTAACTTGTTTCCCTGCTTCATTAATGATGTATCGAACTTGTGTCTCCCCGGTGCGATTACTCTGGGAACTTCTCATGATGCTACGGCCAGATCCCGGTGTGGGGAAATTCATGCCGGAACGTTCTGCTCCAAAGCTAATGCTGCTGCTATCGGTTCCGAATCCTTGAGCCGGTGGATTAGATGGAATCGACGGACCTCTGGGGCTAGCTGAAAAGTTTGGAGCCGTAGGCCCTCGTGAGGGTGATTCGTTATGATTGAATTCTGTTCGCCCATTCGCCATGCCAGAAGAACCATTTTCTTGGCTTGGAAAGTTGGCGGGAGCATTTCTACCTACTCCAGCATTATTAGGCTGTACTGGGACAGTCGGACGTCCAACGTTTGGTGGTTGCGCAGAAAAGCCCGGGTTATTTGATGGTCGAAAGCTCGCACGGTATGAGAGGCCACCCAACAGCAGAGCTGTTCCCACGCCGACGATCCCTAAGCATCCGACACCGAGTCCCGCGTACACCAGAGTGTGTTTACCCTTTTTAGATGTGTTGGCCGAGGGATGAGCCGGTGGTGAATAAGAATAGGGAGCAGGGGAATCGTGAAATGGATCGGGGACTTCGCCACGCAAGCCATTCTGTAAGCTGTTAGAAGAAGCTACCGCGAGGGGACTATCGGTCGCCTCTGAACGTCCAAGCTCCATCTCCTGCGATATCGGTTGCAGACTCGCTACAGCTTCCGAGGATTCGTTCGCAACACATTGCTCGATTTCCTCTACCGTACACGCTAGGCTGCCAAAGGTTCGGAAATAGAGTTGGCCGTATTGGTTAAGAAAGTGATTGCTAGCTTCGATCGTTGTCGTGGGATCATCCGCGTCAGGGAGCTTTGGAATCAAGTATTTGACGAGATTGATGTCCCTTTGCGCATGCTCAAACGGATAGGGTACACCTGCCAATTGATACGAGAGATTAGATAGTTGATGGTTAAGTGAAGCAATCAATCTTTTGAATTCCGCATCGACTTTGTTAGAGCTTTTATTTCCAGAGATCGAATTCAACAGCCCGACCAGCGAGACAAACTCATTGCGTAGCGTATTAGCGGGGCCTAAGATCTGGTTCATCGCGGTGAGTGGTGAAAGCACCTGAGCTGTTCGGGCTAACCATGCCTCCTTTCGCTGGGGCGTCAGGCTCTCTGGAGTATCATTCGCGAATAACAACTGCACGGCAGCATCGGTTCTAAGTGCAACGTGTTGTTCAAAACGAACGAGTTGATCGTGCAATTGGCCGCATTGGTATCGAAATTGATTCTCAGATTCGGCGAGAGCTTGAGGGTTGCCTACATTGAGATTAGGCCAATCCGACTGCTTCAATGTTAAACCCGAACGATGAAACGTCAGAGCTTGCAACGCTTCGACCCAACCGTCATCCGCTTTTTGCAACGCTTGACTAAGTTCCTCATAGGTTTTCAGTTGAGACTTCATAGCGTTTCGGGATTGAGCCATTTGTCCCAGCAATTGGTTAGCCGACTGACCACGATATTGCATGGAGGGGAGTTGTATTGCTCGTGGTAGCCCAAAGTGTTCCCCGAACCATCGAACGCTGGCTTCGTGAGATGCTTTGGCATGCGACCGGTGCGCTCGCAACTGTTCCACGCTGGCCAACATGTCAGGCTTGAATTCCTCTTCAAAGATATCGCGATAGCAGTTTATGGTCACTTGCTTTTGATACACACCCAGGTGCCGAAATAGGGCCGATGCGGGGAACTCTCCCTCGATCTTGCCCGAACTGTTCCATTTTTTAGCTGCCGCAATGCGGTCCCGATTGGCAGGGTGCGTATCCAGCAATCCGGTCGGCGATTCCCGGTCGGATTTAGCTAGTTCGTCAAGAATTTCCTTGGGTAGATCTTTTCGAACGTAACGAATCCAATGCGGAAGATCATCCACTAGTTTGCCGTCCTGGAAGAATTCACCCACCTCTGCGAGGGCCATGTGGGCCGATATCGCCAATGGCCCGAGTTCTTGACAGGTGGACACAAATGCTTCGGAGCCTGCGAAGCGGATCTCATGCAAATCGGCGTCGTACTCCATCTGACGCATGAGCATGCAGGACATGGCGTGCCCAATCATCATGAGGCACCAAAGTATACGACGCGTTAGCCAAACGAAAAACATCGCTGCATAGAGAATGATTCCGATTCGGAAATCGATGCCACTCGCCCAGCCTTGCAATCGTTCATCCCATTCATCGCGTTCGTAAACGACTCGTGCGAACCACGCATTGACCGAGCGAACGACATAGGTGATACGCATCCCGGCACCTTGGGAAAAGTGCCCGAACTCGTGTGCTAAGACCCCGGAAAACTCTCTCAACGACAATCCGTTCACCAACGGGAGGCCAATCGTGAGCACCAAATCTTCACGTCGAAAAATACTCCAGAGTCCGGAGCGTAACGACGCAGACGCGTTAACCTCGTGGTCGACATCTATACGTTTCGGGACCGGCGCATGAACGCATCGACACAGTTTCTCTATATAGGCAAACAGCAATGGCTCATTCTTGCGATCTAGCACTACACGTTCGCCTTGTTTACCAGGGCGTGCCAAGAGAGGCTTTATCATAAAGAAGATTGCGACAATGGCGATTACAATAGGGGCAAAGACCATGAAAGCCCCTCGGGAGCTACGCCCCGGATTGTTCATGACTTCCGAAAATGTCGATATGGCGAATTGGGTGTAACGGAAGGTACCCCAGCATAGACCTAGAATCATTCCTAGGTATAGCAGTGGTAACAAAACCATGACGATTGCCACAGCGGACATCGCAATCGTGTACCCCCAAGTTGTTGGAACAGCGACGATGGGGCTTCCGATGGAATTGAGTATAGCCTCGTCCGAGAACCTAGCCTTGGCTTTGGCAACCGAGGGTTTTGCCACTGCGGAAGCGGGCTGTTTCTGTACCGTCGCTTTAGAAGGCGATGGTTTCTGCTGAGTTGGTTTCTGTACAGTTGGTTGTGGAGTTGCCTGTTTCGGAGCTACTTGTTTTGTTGGCTTCGCAGCGGATGGCGGCACGGATCGTGTGTCGGTCTTTTGCGTGAGCTGGATGCTTCTGGTTTCGTCGGGAGTGTTGGGGATGTCAACGCGGGCGTTGCACTTGGTACAGCGAGCCTTTCGTCCTGCAAAACTATCTGCAACTCGTAGTTTGGTTTGGCAGTCAGGACAAGTGAAAGTGATAGGCATAATGAGATTACCAGAAAGAAATAGAAGAGCTGGATTTCTAAATCGAGACAAGTTGACGAGCCAGTGAGTTTCCTGGCCAGCGACCGATCCACTCACCCCATAGGCGACGGGCCCTATTGTAATAGAAACCGATTGGACCGTGTGTCGCTCTTTGAAGGCAGCGATGCGGAAGTGGAGGAAAAACTGCGATCGCGAATTCGCGCAGGTTATGAAATCGGGTTAGCTGCAAAGATAGTATCGTGACCGAAGAGCAGGTACTGGTTAAATGCCTCAGTAGGCTTGAAGGATCTGGCATGGATTACATGTAAATCGGCTCGATTGAAACCTTCAGTGCAACCTTCCGGCGCGGCAGGACATTCTGGAAAAATGCGTTCGAGAACTCGGTGCTATTTGTCGCGTTGATGGTGCGACTTGAGTTTTGCGGACTGCTCGCGTAGTACCATCCACAAAATTACACTCGTTGGGTGATGCAATTCATTTATCTTCTCGAAGTTATCTCTTGGGGTGATTGAGCGATCAAGTTCGGAATCAGATCTGGATTCTTTACCCATAGCTCTCAGGTATCAGGATCGTTTGGTTCTCGGTGGGAACACTCTCACCCCGGCTGCGTGTATACTTCTCGGTTCCTGCATTTGGAAATGTCATGACGGAATCCTAAGTGCGAACCCGTTTTGCACCAACGGTTTCTACTAAGTACCCAGGAGCCACGCTATGTCGAATAAAGAATTTCTACCCACTCCACACAACAACTTCTTTCAGTTTGCCCTGTCGCATTTGCCCAGCGCTCGCAGCCTGATTGCCACGCAGTTTGAGCCCCAGGTACTGCAAGGACTGAACCTAGAGACCTTGCGCCCTGAAACGGTCAGCTTTGTAGATGCCGACCTGCGGGAGAAGTTCTCGGATCTACTATTCTCGGTCGATTTGGCTCGTCACCCCAGACCTCGCGTTCGGTCGGCCCATGTCTACGTCTTGTTCGAACACAAGAGCCAGACCGACCCACTGACCGCCTTTCAATTGCTATCGTACATTGTGCGGATTGGGGAGCGACGGTTGCGAGAAGGACTAGATTTATGTCCGGTCTATCCACTGGTGATTTACCATGGAGAAGGTGCTTGGACAGCGGCACGAAGTTTCCGAGATTTACTAAACGTTCCGGCACCTTTGTTGGCATATCAGGTCGATTTTCGTTTTGCGTTGCTGGATTTGAATCAGTTAAAGGACGAGGAAATTCTGGGAGAGCCGATTTTGCAAAGTACGTTGGGGCTGCTAAAATATAGCCGAAGCGTGCAGTTGCGAGACAAGCTGCAAGGGATCTTAAAGGGCTTTGCGATGGCGGCTTTGCAAGAGCGGTTAGGGCAGAGGCAGTTGGAACAGTGGCTTGAAGCGATTGGGAGTTACATGATGGCGGTCAATAAAGGGATGGATGGTCAATACTACAAGCAGACGTTGGCGAGTGTTTTTCCTACTCAGTTCGAGCCGGGTTCTCTGGCAGATCGACTGCTGATCCAGGGCCGCGAGGAAGGACGTCAAGAAGGACGTCAAGAAGGACGTCAAGAAGGACGTCAGGAAGGACGTCAGGAGGGCATACTGGCTGGCAAAGCCCAAATGTTACAAGAGTTGTTAGGCGAGCCGGTTTTGAGCGATCAGGAGCTTATGTCGCTGGAGCTATCGGGTCTCAGTAGTTTGGTTACCCAACTGCAGGATCGATTACGAAGTCGAGACGCATAATACGATTGGTGGTTAATCCTTGGTGGCTCCGTCGTTAGCAGAGCTGCTGTTGAGGTCAATATGACCGTCGCTATCCATCACTGGGGCTCTCTTCGTTGCGTAGGAACCAAAGGGCGGTAGCGCCATCAGGCCTCTTCCTCCTCCCCTCCTGTTAGCGTCGATTAAGGGCACTTTTCAGTTGACATCCGGGAATGAGTTTTCCGGATGTGGTTCAATCTTAGGAAGTGGTACTGGGTCGGGTTCTGGGTCAGGGTCAGGTGGCAGCTATAGTACCGGCGGAACACATGCCAGTGGATGGAGTTCAGGCAGTTCGGATGGTTAGAGTTGGTCTTATCCATCCTCCTCCTCGGCATCGATTCCGTTCAGGGATTGAATTCGCTGGGGCTTTCGACTTGGGCTGCCCTCTCGGCCGCCGAAACGTTCTGGGATGCCGTCGATACCGTACTAGATGTGTACGCTTGGGCGGGCGAGCAGATGGGCCATCTCTTGCATACTATCGATGTATGGATTCGTGATTTCGAGGCTTCCCTTGCTGCCATGTGGGAAGAATTCGGGCCGCTCATCGTGGGCTCGTTCCTCGAATCAATGTTTGGCGATAATCTGATTACCCCCGTTGGGGGGCAAATGCATCAATGGATCAATTATGCGCAGCAACTGATCTCGAACACAAGCGCGAGTGATGTACTGGACGGCATCCAGTTAGCCTTGGATGTGGTCGGTTTGATTCCTGGTGTTGGAGAAGTCGCCGATGGTGTTAATGCGGCGATTTCTTTAGCACGGGGGGATTACCTAGGTGCCGGATTATCACTTCTCTCGATGATTCCGGTGGTTGGTGACGCGCTCGGTAAAGGTGGCAAGTTAACTCGAGCGGCGATCAAGAAGTCCGACGAGCTGATGGAAGCGGGCAAGTCTACACTGGGAATGTTGCCCAACAAAGGAAAAAGCAATTCTTTAAAAGATCAATTGCTTTCCGATCCATCGGTAATTCATAATAATAGTGGCCCAAAGGGGGCTGCGACCCCTGGCGGAAGAACTCTGTCGGATCACGCGGCTTCAGAATCGCTGGTTCGGCATGGGTTTAAGCCACCATTTGGCCAAATCGATGAAATCATAAAACAAGCGCAATGGACAAGCCGGCAGGCAGACGGTGCAATTGTACATATACACAAGCAGGCAGGACGCGGTCGTTCATATAGCGTCGTCGTCGAAGGTGTTGACGGAAAGGTCGTAACGGCGATGAAGGATCTTTCTCCCGCAGAACTCGGTCGTCTATCTAGCAGATACGGATTCGGACTTCCATGGTAGATTTAACCAAGACGTTTTCTATTTCGATTGGCGAGACCAAAGTCAATTTCGTTTTTCGTCGCTCGATTGAGCTTGGGCAATCATTCGATTTATCAATCTCGTTATTGTCATCAAAAGTGTCGATCCGAAGCAATCCTACAATTATATCAAGAGATGACGTGATCGGTCTTAGCGAGTACATCGAGAAATCAATGGGGCAAGATCCCGAAACCGGATTTGTAACCTGGAATCTGGGATTTGAGTTCCTGGTCTACGACAACGACGACTACGTTACAACGATCGACCTTTTTCTGTTGGTAGCGGAACCTCAAGATACAAGACGTAGCTATCTAGGCTGTCGAGGTCCTGTATTGAGCGAAGAACTTTTGCGCTTCGCCAGCCAACTCAGGGATTATGCTTCAAGAAGCTGAAACTCTGCGCCATTTTAGCTAGAGGATGCGGGGGCTTGGGCGAGTGAAGCTACGGGGTGGAGTGGCTTTGCCATGGCAGGCTCCTTTGTAGGAGGCTTGGTCAGTGGTGTTGGCGATGTCTTGGGGGCGATGGTCAATTGGCCCGGCACCCTAGGGAGCATGATCGATACGATCTCGAACATGAGCGCCAGCGACATCCTCGATGGTGTGCAAGTAGCTCTCGATGTGGTCGGGTTCATCCCCGTGGTTGGTGAGATCGCTGACGGGATCAACGGCGTGATTCACTTGGCCCGCGGGAACTATGCCGACGCAGCCTTGTCGTTCACCTCTATGATCCCGGTCGTGGGAGATGCGATCGGCAAGGGAGGCAAAGCGGCGAAGTTTCTCATCAACAAAGCCGATGACATTCTGGCTGCTGGGAAATGGGTCAAGTGCAAGGTCACCGGCAAGGGTTGTTTCGTTGCAGGTACCAAGGTCTGGGTGTCGGCGACAGTGGACGCTTCGGTGGGTAGCGCTCACGCCAACCTTGCTTCGTCACCCTTCCGCGATTCCGATCCAACGAAGTTTACCGAGGTAGCACTCCTTGCAGGGACGATTGACAAGCAATCGATCGAAACGGTCGCGATCGGTTCTCGTGTGGCGGGGGAGAATCCTCGTCCGTGGGAATACGATGGTGAATTTTCGGAGCCTGATTCGGCGACTTGGTCCCTAGCTCGCTTCTCGTTGCAGAAGGAGGATGGGAGCTGGATTGACGTCGAGATGATTCGGCCTGCCGAGTACTGGGAACAGCAAGGGGCGGTTCCCGGAGAGCTGACGTACGTCGAATTCCCGGAACTCGAAGCATCGGGACTTGCCAAGGTAACATCCATTGAGCCGTGTCCTCCGATTGCAAGCGGGACGGGACAAGTGGTTACGGCGCGGATTGTAACTCGGCAGGTAGCTGAGTTGGTGGAGATCGAATTCGTTGGTGGTGAGACGCTTGCGGGGACTCCGCAGCACCCGATTTGGTCGATCGAGCGTCAAGATTGGGTGGAGCTGGGTGAGTTAGAGGTCGGTGAGCATCTCTGGACCGAAGCTGGTCCGATCGAGATTTCCTCAACTCGTCTCCTCAGCACAGGCGAGAGCGTTTATAATCTGGAAGTGCATGGGCACCACATCTACCAAGTCACCGAACTTGGGGTGTTGGTGCATAATGCTGGTGGGATTCAAAAATACAACAGTGGTTGGATAGGCAAGCTCATCAAGTCTGGAAGGAAAATTCCTGATGCCATAAAGGACAGTGCACGGCTTCATGGTCATCACATCGTGATGAAGGCAAAATTTTGGGGCAAATCATGGGGACGATATGTCAGGGGTTCTCAAGAAATTTTGCGTCGTGCTGGAATTAACATCAATGACCTTCGAAACCTTGCAATCGCCATCAATCAATGACATACCAAAGAATACGCCAAGGCCGTATTCAAAGCCCTCCGAGAAGCACAGAAAAAGTCAAAGAACCAAGCTGAGCTAACAAATAATGTGACGGACGCACTTAAAAATATTGCAGATACTTTGGGCAAAGGAAGGACTTTTCCATGAGTGACGAATTATACACAGGTACCCCATACGCGAATCTCTTCAGTGCATTGAATTTTCAACATGATTTAGGGATGATTCAAAAGATCCTCGACGAGTACCCTCGTCTAAAGAAAAAGGTCGGCCTTAAGTTTTTGTGTGAAGCGGCACGAAGATCGACGCCCGAGATCATAAGCTGGCTGGCGCAGAACGGTTGGGATGTCAATCATTTTGATGGCTATTTTAGCGTGCTGTCATCTGCGATTACGAATGGTAAGTACGAGAATGCGAAGTGCTTGTTGGATCTGGGGGCTGACCCGGATCTTGACTGTCCATTGTTCGCAGTTGCAGGTGCAAGTGACGAAACCGATGATCTTGTTCCGTTGGCGCAACTTCTGCTAGATTACGGTGCAGATATTAATCAAGTCTATGTTGTAGACAACACGCAGGTGCCTGATAAAACGCCGCTTGATCGTGCGGAAGAATTAGGACTTGCTGAACTCACCGCATTTTTGCGATCCAAAGGGGCGTTGCGAGCCAGAGAGCTTTCTGGCAGCAACGCTCCGTTGAACGACGACCACCACGATGTCGTTTCACGACATTTTGCAAAGATAGGGCCGGTAGAGGCTACCTCCTATACGCAAATCGTTTCACCCACGCAAATTGTCGTTCGAATAATGAAGGACGATGAAGCTGGCCTAGCATTGCTTTTTACAGAGGGCTTAAGTCGGTACGAACTCAAGGTACCAAAGGGAAAGGAGGCTTTTCGATTCGCAGAGCTGATGCTTTATGTGCCAATCGCAATGATAGACCCAAAAATAACTGGACTTGATCCAACGAAGGCCTGGCCAGTTCAGTGGATGTTTAAGATTGCGACGTACACAGTGGAGTCTGGAAATTGGCTTGGGGAGGGCGCTACCAGCTTCGCAGACGAAGAGTTACTGCCACTTGGACCAGGGACTAGTTTTACTGCATGGATGCTTGCGCTTGCGACCGGAAATGAATTTAGAATTCCATTTGGAACTAAAGAAGAGATTAGGATGTATCAGATGTTTCCACTTTACACGGAAGAGTATCTATTATTCAGGGACGAAGGTTTTGAGGCGTTGTTCGAACGACTTGAAGACGTGGGGTTTCCCGAATTCGTAGATGTCAATCGCCAGAACTTGGTTGCTAGCCGTAAATGAATGTGCAAATTAGCCTTCCGGCGCTGCAGGACATTCTGGAAAAATGCGTTCGAGAACTCGGCGTTATTAGATGAGTTGATGGTGCGGCTAGAGTTTCCCTGAGACGCATCTTGTGCAATCGATGAACCAAGGCTCACTTCGGTGCAATTGGGCGATCTGTTGGGGTGTTTCTATAGTTTTGTGAGTTGGTTCTCACTCGATTTTCTGACTTTCGACGGACTGTCAGACATCACTCGAGCTTGCTGCGCGCTTGGTGCTCCACTTTTCTTGGTTCATGGCACATGTGCACATGGCTTAGCTCGTGTTGTTTTGGAGGGAGACAAGCGATCGTTCGCGTTCCCTTCGCTGCTTCCTTGAGGAGTTTGGCTGACGTACCGGAGTGGATTACAGGTGCTTAACGATCAAGCGGCAAGAGGCGGACACGAAGACGCGCACGATCAATGATCATAAGTGCGCCTGAGTTTAAATCGGACTCATGTGCATTCAATTCCCCTAACAAAAGCTTACCAATTTGAGAAGGCATTAGCTCTTGAGTTCGAACTTGCACAACGCTTGGCTTCGCTGCTCTAGTGGCAGTTAACATTGCTCCAAAGTCTAAATCATGGGTCAACAATATCGCAATAAGACAGTGCTGCCCTAATATCCTCTCGTTCCAAATACGGATATGCACCGAGAATGTCGTCTTCAGAAGAACCCGTTGCAAGTAAACCAACAATTGTGCCCACCGTTACCCGAAGTCCCCTTACGCAGGGCTTACCACCCATAACTAATGGGTCTAACTTAATTCGTGATTCAAAGCTCATGTCATGCCTCAATTTGATCGCCTATGTCTTAATTTTACCACAATAATCTTGCAACACAAATAGGGCGGGACAATTTGGTGCCATCCATCGATTGAGCGTTCCTAGCTCGCTTCTCATTGCAGAAGGAGGATGGGAGCTGGATCGATGTCGAGATGATTCGGCCTGCCGAGTACTGGGAACAGCAAGGAGCGGTTCCCGGAGAGCTGACGTACGTGGAATTCCCGGAACTCGAAGCATCGGGACTTGCCAAGGTAACGTCCATTGAGCCGTGTCCTCCCATTGCAAGCGGGACGGGAAACAATCAGTGCCACCCAGGTAATCTCCCGCACAGTGTCTCCATGGCGCTCCCTGCCTTAAAATATTCACACCGCAAGAGATAAGAGAAACGCAAGAGGAACAATGATCAACTATTCTCAAGACAACTCTTGCGTCACTCCCATCTCTCGCGGTGTAATCCTGTCAACCGAGTTTCGCGGGTCGCTTCGCGCTGTGTCCCTCACTTTTTAGGCCATTAGCGGTCTCCGTTCTTCCAGATCGGAAGACCAACTCACGAAGACGATGATCATACGAGTTCTGTTGGCGTTTGCGGCTAGGTCGGCCCGCTCTTGCTCCGTAAATTTTCCTTCATTTTTACGATCCATCAAAGACGCGAGATGCCGGTCAGCTCGCTCCGGCAATTTGAGTGTTGCAACAGTCTCGACCCATTTTTGTTAACTCAATGGTTCGAGATGGAATACTAGTCCAATTGGAAGGCAAGTTTGAAGAACAGTTTCGAACTCGTTCCGACCTTGAGTAACCGACCGAGCGGGGCTCGAACCCATCTAAACGTCTGCCTGCAAACAACTTGCGTAATTTTCGAAAAGAGAGTATTGTTACGAAGAGGGTTGCGGTCGGGGAGGTGACCTGGGGATGGGGGCAACCATGAGCAGAATTCAAGACGTCGAACAACTTCAGCTAGAAGCGTACCGTCGCATGACGGGTGAGGAGCGGTTGCGCATTGGGCTTGGACTCTACGAGGCGTCGCTAGCAGTTGCTCGTGAGGGAATTCGCAATCGATTCCCAGAAGCCGACGATACGGAGGTTGAGGAGAGATTGCGCACGCGAATTCGTGCAGGGTATGAAATCGAGTCGTCGCGGCAGAGGCGATCGTGACGGAGGAGGAGTTGCTGGTTGATTGCCTCCGAAGGCTGGAAGATTCCGGCATTGGTTACATGTTGGTCGGATCTATGGCGGGCAACTTTTGGGGCGTGCCTCGTTCGACCCACGATATCGACTTTGTGATCGAGTACGACGAGACTCAGATCGCCGCAATCATCTCGGCTTTTCAAGATGATTTCTTCATCCAAGAAATCAGTGTTCAGTCCGGTCTTCGTCCTCCGCACCAATTCAAAGCTCTCGATAATCGATCCGCGTTGAAAGTTGACTTCTTCCGAGTGGCAGGTGACGAGTATGAATTTGAAAGGTTCCGGCGGCGAAAGCGAGTCAGCTTGTTCAAACAGCCCGCGTGGATCGCTGCGGCTGAAGATGTGCTGCTACATAAGTTGCGTTGGCACAAGATGAGTCCTACTGACCGTCAATTGAGCGACGCTCGCGGTATCCTGCTCGTATCAGGCGAAACTTTGGACCAAGCCTACATGGAGCATTGGGCTGATCAAATCGGTGTTATAGATTTGCTGCTTAGAGTAATGCGTGACTAATGCGTTTTCGAGGCGTCCTACTCTTCGATCAAGCATTAGGTTTGACGAACCGCTCTCCGTCGCGGCAGGACATTCTGGAAAAATGCGTTCGAGAACTCTCGGCACGGTTAGCGTCTATTTACGCAAACCCTAACTCAGACGCGTCGTGGTTGGTGAAAGAATGGTCAGCCCCAAGAATGGGTATGACGATCGCGTTGGGAATCGATGTTTTGGAGGTTAATACTACGCCATCGTTGATCAAATCAACGTTAGGTTGTCCCGATGGATAACCTCTTCGTAGGGGCACCGACCAAGTATCTGTGCAATGAGGTCGGAGCGGCAGCCTCGTATCTTGCGCAAGCTTTCCGCGTTGTAGTTGATGAGCCCCCGTGCGATTTCGTTGCCTTCCAAGGTGAGAACGGAAACGATGTCCCCCTTTTGAAAGTTACCGACCACCTCCTTGATTCCGATGGCAAGCAAGCTTCGCCCTTTCTCAATCATGGCTGAAGCAGCTCCTGCGTCGACGATCAATCCACCGTTGGGTTGGGCTGAGAATCCAATCCATCGCTTCTTAGGAGCAAGCGTTCGAAGTTGGGGTAGAAACGCGGTACCAATTTCATCTCCCTCGAAGAGTCTGATGAGAATATCAGGTTCCCTGCCGCCTGCGATTACCACACCCTGGCCACTCATGGTAACGAAGCGAGCTGCCGCTAGCTTGCTCGCCATGCCTCCCTTACTAACCCCTGTCTTCTTATCTTTGACGAGCTCCTCAACCGATTCGTCGACCGTCGCAACCGTAGAGATCACTTTGGCATTCGCGTCCGATGGATCTCGATCATAGAGCCCACTCACGTCGGACAATATCACGAGGCTGCTTCGCTCCAGCAGCCCTGCCACCATACCTGCTAGCCGATCATTGTCTCCAAAGGTGGTTTGCAATTCATCGATCGCTACCGTGTCGTTTTCGTTGATAATGGGAATGGCTCCCAGTTCGAGTAGGCGGCGAATCGTATTTCGCACATTGAGGTACGCCACCCGATCATCGAGCTCCGAGGCCGTCAGCAGAATCTGGGCCGCGAATTTCGAATGCTTTGCAAAGATCTCTTCGTAGACTTGAATCAAATGAGTTTGCCCGACCGCAGCGACCGCTTGCAAGGTTGCTAGATCAGAGGGGCGCCCTGGCAAACCGAGACGTCCAACACCACTCGCAACGGCACCGCTGGAAACCAGCACCACCTGCTTCTTGGCGTTAGCCAGAAACACGAGCTGCCGAGCAAGGTTTTCGACCTGCTCCCGGTCCAGAATCCCACCCTCCTTGGTCAAGGTTCGGGATCCCACTTTTACTACCCATATATCCGACTCGAGGAGAAACTGCCTCGGGGTAATGCTGTTCATGTTCAAATTCGTTGGAGGACAAAACCGTTTCAGGAAAAACTAGTTGGAGAGCGTTGAGCTGCCAATTTGCGATATGCCAATTTGCGATATGCTAGCCGATGTTAAGCCATTTTGGGGACGAAGGAGAATGGGGAATTGTCGGAAAAACAGTCCTCTCATCGCGACGCGTGTTGAGCTGCCGCCTAGTGAACCGACACTAAGCCCCCCGCAATGGCAATTACCTGGCCTTTGCGTTGAAACAGCCTGTCTGATAATGCACGTTGCCTAGGTGATTTGTTGGGTGTGCAAAAAAGCTTGGCACCTCACTTTTCTTGCTAAGGGTTTTGAACTAGCCACAAACCTGGAAATCGAAACAATAGGTGAGGCTGGCAAAATCTCTTGAAATCGGCGGAATGGGTCCGATTCTCGCAGGCGGCCGATAATCCTTCCCCCACTGGTAACTTAGCATGGAAACATCATTAGTCTTATTGAAACCTGATTGTGTACAGCGGCGTCTCGTCGGCGAGGTTATCGCCCGATTCGAGCGAAAGGGATTGAACATCGTCGCGATGAAAATGATCCAGGTAACCCCCGAGCTATCGAAGCAGCACTACGCAGAGCACGTAACCAAGTCCTTTTATCAAAACCTAGAGGACTTTATCACTTCCGCACCGATCGTGGCCATGGCCGTCGAAGGTCTGGAAGCGATTCGGGTCATCCGTGAAATGCTGGGTGCGACCAACGGCCTTAAGGCGGCCCCCGGAACGATTCGAGGGGATTTTTCGAGCTCCCGACAAATGAACTTGGTTCACGCATCGGATAGTCCTGAGTCCGCTGCTCGCGAGTTGGCATTGTATTTCGAAGCGTCGGAAATTTGCTCGTACACTCCGACCTTGGTCGGTAGCTTCCGAGCGAGTGACGAAGGCTAGCTGTAGTCGGTTTGGGGATCTCGCGACCCGAACCGCAAAGAAGCTGTAGACGATCTTATTCGGTATGTTCGAACCTTTGCAGTGTGCAGAGGTCGCTAGGATAGAGGTCGCGTTAGTATTGAATATAAAGATCTGATCTGTCATGCGTCGTAACGACATCCGCAATATTGTAATCATCGCTCACGTTGACCATGGTAAGACCACCATGGTAGATTGCTTGCTCAAGCAAAGTGGTCAGTATCGGGATTCCCAGTTGCAAGGTGAACGAATTCTCGACAGTAACGATTTAGAGCGAGAGCGGGGGATCACGATTCTGTCGAAGAACATCGCGATCGACTACAAAGGGGTTAAGATCAATTTGATCGATACCCCGGGTCACGCGGACTTTGGGGGCGAAGTCGAGCGAGTTGTCCGTATGGCCGACGGTGCGTTGGTTTTGATGGACGCAGCCGAAGGGCCGATGCCACAGACGCGTTTCGTGCTGGCTAAGGCATTGGAGGTTGGGGTCAAACCGATCGTTGTCATCAACAAGATCGACCGGCCCGATGCTCGTTGCGACGAGGTCGTGGAGGAAGCGTTGATGCTCCTGTGTGATCTCGGTGGCGACGATTACATGGATCGCTTTGATGTTATCTTCGCTTCGGGCCGCAGTGGCTACGCAACTCACGATTGGAAGACACCCGGCGACAGCATGGTTCCGTTGCTGGATATGATGCTCGAAAAGATCCCGGGGCCAGATGTCGAGCCTGATGCTCCTCTTCAGATGCTGGTCACCAACCTGGATTGGTCCGACTACGTGGGGCGGATCGCTATCGGTCGAATTCAGTCCGGCTCCATTCGAAAGAATCAGCAGATCGATATAGCCAAGGATGGAAAGATCGTCCCTGCACAGGTTACGAATCTTCAAATGTTTGACAAGCTAGGGCGCATCGATGCAACAGAAGCCCAGGCGGGCGATATCGTAGCTGTGGTTGGTATCGAAAATATTGAGATCGGAGATACGATTTGCAATCGAGGCGAGGTAAATGCACTACCACGACTGACGGTCGACGAGCCTACCCTCGAGATGATTTTTAGCATCAACACATCCCCTTTGGCTGGTAAGGATGGCAAATATGTAACCACGCGGCAACTCAAGGAGCGATTGGATCGCGAACTCGAGCGAAATGTCGCCCTTCGTGTTCGCCCCATAGAAGGAAGCGAAGCCTTTGCCGTTCGCGGCCGGGGCGTGTTGCACCTGTCGGTCTTGATCGAGACCATGCGTCGGGAAGGCTATGAGATGAGCATTTCGAAGCCGCGGGTAGTCTTAAAAGAAATCGATGGAGTCAAGCACGAGCCCTACGAGACCCTCAACGTCGAGGTCCCAACAGATAAGGTTGGTCCTGTGATGGAAATGGTCGGCAATAGAAGAGGTTTGTTGGAAGAGATGACAAGCCGTAGCGAGTACACACTACTGAGATTCTCGATTCCTGCTCGCGGGCTCATCGGACTCAGGACCAAGATGCTTAACGCCACTCAAGGTACCGCGATCATCCACCACCGGTTCTCCGGTTACAAGCCAGTGGATGCGGATCTGCCGAGGCGCCAGAACGGCGTTTTGGTATCCATGGTTCCTGGACGGGCAATTCCCTACACATTGTTCGCACTTCAGGAGCGAGCAGAGTTGTTTGTGGCCCCGGGCGATGACGTTTACGAAGGAATGATTGTTGGCGAAAATGCCCGCGATAATGATCTCGTCGTCAATCCAACCAAGGAAAAGAAGTTGACCAACGTTCGTGCATCAGGCAGCGATGAAAACATCATTCTCAAGCCACCGCGACAGCTTTTCCTGGAAGCGGCTCTCGAATACATCGAGGACGACGAGCTCGTCGAGGTCACTCCGAATGTGATTCGTCTCCGAAAGGTTTATCTCCGAGAGAACGATCGCAAGCGTCATACGAAGTCTCCAGGTGAGCTGGTCGCGAACTAGCGTTCCTAGGGAGATAGGCCCTGCTTCTATTAGTAGTTGCCATGGAGTCGTATTGACCAATCCTATTAGTTGTCGATATTAATCATCTTCTGATAGGACTTAGATCGATTCCATTTTAGGCAAGAGTAGAGGTAAGAACGTGACGATTACACGAGTCGGAACCAACGAGAAGTACGCATCCAATTGGGACTTAGTTTTCGGCGGCAAGAAAAAGGGTGCGTCGGGCAAACCGGCTGCGGCTGCCAAGTCAGCTCCAGCCAAAAAGTCCGCCAAGAAAACAACTAAAGCCGCTGCTAAGGCGGCCCCTGTAAAGCAAGCCAAAAAGGCTGCTAAAGCAAAGAAAAAGTGAGTTATCAGCCGATTGTAGGTTGGGAGGAAAACGAGGCCCGTCTAAGTCGGAACCGAAGGACGGTCGCGCCCGTGTGATCGGACTTGCACAGCAAATTCTGCCGGAATCTAAGTCTGCTACCAGAGTAACTGCTGGAGGCAATCGACTACAATGAAGGAGACTTCTACCTTCTTCATTTTATGAACAGTGAACCCAATCATCCGCCAACACCGCCTCCTGCGGAGCCATTTCTGCCTCGTGCGGCGGAGTCTCGCGCTGCTTCCCCGCTCGATTCGGAGAAAACGCATATCGCTGCATCCAGGCGGGAATCGTCCATCGAACGCTTGGCAAACAGCAGTGCGTCCCCCGCTACTACCCCCGTGAGTGTGCGCTGGCAGGAGATTGCGAATTCTCTGGTCGGACAGCAGCTCGATCACTTTCGCATCGACTCCTTGGTGGGGATCGGGGGCATGGGGGCCGTTTTTCGTGGCGAAGACTTGCGATTGAACCGGGAGGTTGCCATCAAAGCGGTCGCTCTAGAAGGGCGGGACCCAGAGGCCATGCGACGGTTTCGGTTTGAAGCCCAATCCGCGGCAAAGCTGGACCATCCTAACATTGCTCGCGTTTACTACGTTGGTGAAACTCCCTTTTGGAGCTACATCGTTTTCGAGTTTGTGGAGGGGATCAATCTTCGTGATTTGGTCATGAGGCAAGGTCCGCTTTCGGTTGACCACAGCGTCTATTTGGTCAGGCAAGTTGCCCAAGCGTTGCAGCATGCGAGCGATCGCCAGGTCGTTCACAGGGATATCAAGCCTTCCAACATTGTTTTGGCGTCAAACGGCCAAGCAAAAATTGTTGACATGGGGTTAGCGCGGGTGACCGAACTGGATCGCTCCACCAATGACCTGACGGCCAGTGGGGTGACATTGGGAACGTTTGACTACATTTCGCCAGAGCAAGCGAACGATCCACGCGATGCCGATGTCCGCAGCGATCTCTATTCCCTTGGTTGCACATGGTATTATTTGCTAACCGGGATTCCTCCCTTTCCCGATGGGACCGCGCTGCAAAAACTTCTCATGCACGGTTCCAAGATGCCCGAGGACCCGCGCGTCTTTCGGTCTGATTTGAGTGACTCGCTCATTGCAATTTTGCGCAAGCTCATCGCTAAGAGACCTGCGGATCGCTACCAACAGCCGCTCGATTTGATTGATGATCTGCAAACTTTGGCCATACTCGAAAACTTGGAATGGACGCGAAATACGGATCCTCGCGAATCGGTTGGAGAACAACCCGTTTCCATTCTAAGGTTGGTTGCTCCGTATCTTGTATCGGTAGTCTTGTTGCTGGCGAGTACGTTGTGGTTTTACATAGACTCTTTGAGGCATACTGTTGCTAGTTTACCACCTCCCGTGATTTCTGAGATGCCTACGAGTCTGTCGGTGGCAAACGCGAATTCCTCCGGCAGTAAGCTGGATGCATCGGTAATTCTGTCGTTGCCGGAAGATTCTCAGAGCATAATCGTGGATGCAACCCTCACGCAGAATCAATTGGAAACGAATATGCAATTGGCCTCTTCACTCGAGCAAGCGATTGAAAGGGCCAATATTGTTTCGTCTGTAAGCCAGATCGTGATCCAGTCCCCGACGGTCGTCTCCACCGAAACGCTTCGCTCTATCTCCCCCTTGCGGTCACAACTGAAGATCCTCGGTGCATCCGGCGGAAGATGTCGAATCGAGATTGTTCCAGTAAAGGACCTCAGGGATAGTAAGTTCTGGATGGACTGTGGAGCCAACCAAGTCACCTTTGAAAACTGTGATCTAGTCTGGAAACCCGCTGACCAGCGTCAGCCGTTATTTCTCTGCCGACCTGGCGCGCAACTGACGTTTGAGCGTTGCACGATCCGCGTTGATCTACCGGGTCTCACCAACGGAGTGTCGGCACTGCCTCCAGTCATTCAGTTTGAGCAATCGACAACACTAGGAGTGGGGGCGACGGACGCATTGCCTGCTGGTAGTTCTCGGCTATTCATTCGAGACTCGATCATTTCGGGGAATGTCGACTTGATACGGTACGCCTCACCTATGCGATTGGAAACACAGTGGAGCAACTCATTGATTGCCGTTTCTGGTTCAGTGATCTCGATACCGAGGCTGAATATAGTCAGCAGGATGGCAGCGAACATTCGCATGGATCTCGAGTCCGTCACGACTTGGACAGCGAAATCTTGGATCGAGAAGACGTGGTCCAGTTCGATGGTGACCCCCATTCCGATCGTGAGAACAGCCCGTAATTGCGTTTTCGCTGGTATGGAGACATTGGTCGCCTGGGATGTTTCTGCTAATGAGGACTGGCAGTTTTGGGATCAGACGAGACAAGGAGTCGAGTTGTCGAGATGGATTGATTTCCGTGGTGCGGACAATATCTACGACGAGTCGATAAGGAAGCTAGTGGAGGCGAGCTTGAGCAACGGCATGACCGAGCAGTTGGTATTCTCCGCCGATGCAAAGTTGCTTTCTGAGGAGCGAGGGCTGGAGTTTTCCATTCCTTGGAAGAGGAGGCCGACGGCGGAAACCGTTTTGAGCCCCACCTTTTCGCCCGGGCTTTTTCAGTTGGAGGAGAGCACATTTCCTCGAGGCGCTAATATCGCGACACTTCCCGTGGCAGGCCGATAGGCTGGGTGGCACGCTCTGAGGAACAAAGGGCGTGTTATGTCAACGAGGAAGAATGAAACGCAATCGTAAGACCGCAATCATCCTTGTCGCAATGTTGTTGGTCATGGCGATCATCGCGTCGTGAATAGTCTTCACGATCCTACCGGTTTCACACGAACAGCTCTCGCTGACAATGGGCTGTCTTGTCATTGTCGGGATCGGCTGGAATCGCATGGTGCGATTGACGGATGCCGCAAAACCACTGGGAGATCCAATTGAGCTTCAAGTGGTGACAATACCCGACGCACTCGCCTTGTACAACAAACTCAAGGCCGAGGGTCGGGGGGGCATGTTTCTCGTGCACAGTACGCGCGAATACATTAATGCAGACGGAAAGTGAACTGGCATAGCTGTTGCGTCGGATCGTCGGTTTGCACAAGCTTCATAACGAGCGTTGGAGCTAGATTACCTAGGAGTCTAAAGTAAGCTCAAATGGAGCGAATAGGAAAAGAGTCTGTAGATGGTTGCACACCGCAACCGTTCAAGTGATAATCTCCAGTGTAACGGAGCAATCCAAACAGTTCAGTAACGCAATCTGTCCTACGGCTCCGCTACGCTCAAGTAGGGATCGATTGCTTTTCGTTCCGCTTATGAAAATCCGTGCAACACCACAAACAATTTGGAAGCGTCCTGCGTACCTTCCCTATGTCCAATCAGCCCTGAACGAGGAAACGTTAGCTGCGGCGGAGAAACAGCTTGGTCATTCACTGCCGGCAGAGTTGGTCGAAATTCTCAAGGTTCAAAATGGTGGGCCAATCCGATTCAAACTTCCAGAATCCGTTGGCGATACGATCGCCGGTATTGGCGATCAATTCCCATCACTTCTCGATCGAATCTTAAATGATGCTCAAGAATACGTCGACTTTTCATTAGAGGGTTTGATTCCGTTTGATGGTGATGGACATTGGTATAACTGTCTTGATTTCCGGGGTGACCCTCGGAATCCAGGCGTTTCGTACATTGATGTGGAATGCAACAGCGAACATCGCATTGCCAACTCGTTTGCGGAGTACTTGAATCTCTTGGAGTTGGATATTGATCGTGAGCTAGTTTTGAGGAACGTCAAAGATTTTGACGACGCAAGACACCGTCTGCAGAGTATTTTTGGTGTGCCCCCCGAAGAGAAAATCTCTAATGTTGGTGTACCGTACACGAAGTACCAGATCGGTAATGACTGGCGGGTTTGCTGTTGGATTTCATCCAATCGTGTTGCAGCTGGCTATTCGGGTGATTCACCAGAGTCGTTTATTTTTAGAGGAGAAGCGGCGCTTTTTCCAGAATTAACCGAAAATGCGGTGATTTTTGAATGTCCTGAGGGACAGCTGCGATCATACCGCCAATTGTTACACGCTCACGATATGGAGCTTGTAACCATCGAACAAGCTGCAAATGTGGAATAACATAAATAGGCTTCGATGCTGCGTTGGATGGTCGAGCTCGAGATGATGCTGCAGAGGTTTAGCTGCCAGGGAATGTGGATTGCGTCGAGCTTGATGTCCCCTGGTACTTATTGAGAACCGCTTGAACCTGGGCCCGAAAGGCCAACAGGGATGAGTCTTGGAACACGTGCCCTTTTTTTGCCTTGATTAATGCGAGTGCCAACGGCTGTTTACGCTGCCACTGTGCTAGATCGTATTGGCGGACGTCTTCGTAAGGAACTTCTAGTCGAGGTGCGATCTTGGCAACGACGTGGAATCCATCATGCGCCCGCACCAAACTATAGTGCATGACAAAGAACAACGAGACCATGCCAGTCAACAATCCGATTACAAAGTTCCCAGCACGATCCATCGCATTCCCTTTCCCAAATCCGAAAGATAGGTAGTTTCGAACAGACTGGGTAATTACGAAAAAACGAAGTTCTTCGCAAGATCTATTACTTCTTGCCCAAACGACGCTTGGCAGCAAAGAATTCTGTCAACATGCTCCCGCATTCATGTGCCAAGACCCCTCCTTGCAGCTCGCAACGATGATTAAGCCGTTGATCGCTTAATAGATGATAGAGCGATTCCACTGCACCCGCTTTGGGGTCGATGGCACCGTACACGACCTTGGGAATGCGAGATTGCAAAATGGCACCCGCGCACATCGGACAAGGCTCCAGCGTCACGTACAATTCGCACTGCTCGAGACGCCAGGATTGAAGATGGGCAGCGGCCTGCGTTATCGCAATCATCTCGGCGTGGGCCGTTGGGTCCGCCAAGGACTCTCGCTGGTTATAGGCCTCGGCAATGATTTGTCCTTTGTGAACGATCACTGCTCCGACTGGAACTTCGTCCTGGTAGGCAGCCTCCTGAGCCAGCTCCATCGCTCTCCGCATGTAGTATTCGGCGCGACCTGGGAGCAAATCGTCATCATCGAGACTCATCGAGCCCGTCCTCGATCATTTGGCGAAGCACCTCAGGAACGGTTCGCTGAAACGCCTCCTCAGGCACCTTAAAGTGTTCGCACATCGTCTTCATTCGTCGCATGAAGTCACGCAAGGCACTGCTTGATGCGTCGGTCTTCGGGTTGAGACGCCCCGATTTAACGTCTTTCGTACATACCTGCTGCATGGCAAACTCCATGTCCTGCAATGACAACTTGCCAGAAGCAGCTAATGCAAACCATCGGTCGCATAGAGCGGTAAATTCGGTCTTCTCCTCGTCCGACATGTCCGATTCCTGGGCGGCTGCATCCAGCTTTTGAACGGCGCCCCATTGCAAGATGACGCTATCAGAGAGCCTAGCATTAAGCCGACTCAACTGCCGACTAGTCAGCTCTTCCCGCTTCATCTGTTCCGCAAGAATTTCGAGCTCATCGATGACATCGCGTCGATCCTTCTGGCTTAGGTGAGACTGCTCGACCCAAGGGATCAATTGTTCGTAAATCGCCCTCGCAG
This sequence comes from Brakhagea baltica, assembly GCF_052161605.1. NCBI lineage: Bacteria > Pseudomonadati > Planctomycetota > Planctomycetia > Pirellulales > Pirellulaceae > Brakhagea > Brakhagea baltica. Next base: position 5,727,777 of record NZ_CP197409.1, read on the forward strand.
CACGGCTCCCCGAGTTGCCCATCAATACGATCGACATGTAAACGAAGAACAAACTTACGCCAACTAGGAAGAAAACGAACAAAACAAAGCAGGCTGGGCCATAGGTCACCTCGCCCTGTTTGTTGGGTTTTGCGTTGGTGTTTGCCATACAGGTCCCTTAAAGCCGCGCGATTCGTGGAATGATCGATTTACTCTTCGAAGTCTATGGAGAGGATCTCATATTTTAAAGTGCCCCTGGGAGCTTGAACTTCAACGATTTCCCCAACTTTTTTGCCGGTCAACGCGAGACCGAACGGGCTGCTCGAAAGTATCTTGCCCGTCTCGTAGTCTTCGTCTCCCGCACCGACTAGAGTGTAAACCTCTTCGTCGCCCCAAGAGTCTTTCACCTTGACCGTCGCCCCAAAGCCAACCTGATCTTTAGGAACCGAGGACGTATCCACGATGTGCGCGCGATTCAGCTTCTGCTTGAGCTGATTGATTTTTGCCTGAAGCATGCCTTGGTTTTCGCGCTGAGCGTGATACTCCGCGTTTTCTTTGAGGTCACCCTCGGCTCGGGCTTCCGCGATCTTCTCGGCGATCAAAGGCATCTCAACATTTTCGAGCCGTTCCACTTCCGCCTTGATTCGGTTATAGCCTTCCCGAGTCATCGAGAAAAATTCGTCCATCGTTTCCATCTCCCGTCCAGGCAAAAAAGAAACGACTCTCATCCGCAACCGCGGAAGAGAGCCGCTTCGTAAGTATCAGCTTGTGTCAGAATTTAACGCCCCAGGCTCAGCTAGGTCGAAACCGTATCCCGTATTTTGACCCGGAGCCCCCCCTAGTCAAGCCCAATCACCCGATAGGGACTAGGGCGATCGACTCATGAAAGACTACCAGATGTAGTGGGATTCGCCAGAATTCCCTGTATGGTAATGGAATTCGGGCGAATCCCACTACGTTAGAACTATGACGGCCGGTTACCTACTCTACTCCTTGAGTTCGCCGCAATCCTTGATAACGATCTTCTTACTAGTGCGTCCGGAATTGCTACCGAAGGATTCGACGTTTTTTACGATATCCATGCCTTCGACAACCCGGCCAAAAACAACGTGCTTGCCATCCAACCACTCGGTCTTTACCGTTGTGATGAAGAACTGAGAGCCGTTGGTGTTAGGCCCAGCATTGGCCATGCTGAGCAGACCTTCGCCATCGTGCACGAACTTGAAGTTTTCGTCTGCAAACTTCGCACCGTAGATGCTCTCGCCGCCGGTTCCGTTGCCGTTGGTGAAGTCGCCACCCTGAAGCATGAAGTTGGGGATGACTCGGTGAAAAATCGAACCCTTGAAGTGCAGAGGCTTGCCGCTCTTACCAGTTCCTTTTTCGCCTGTGCAGAGGCTTCTGAAATTCTCCGCCGTCTTGGGAACATCGTCCCCGAAAAGCCCCATAACGATCCGCCCAGCGTCTTTGCCGTCGATTTCAACGTCAAAGTAAACCTTGGTGGTCACCTTGCCGTTGCTCGGTGAATCAGCCATTGCACTACCCATAAAAACCATCGCAATCAAAAAAGTGAGAGAAAGCAAACGCATTGTCTTTAGTTCCGTTCGTATAGGTTCAGGAAATCAATCGGACTCGCGCCCATCCAGCGTTTCAAACTACCAAAAAAGTTCGAATTTGACAATGAGCAACACCGGTGAGCGACGCACTGGACGCGAAATCGCATCATCGCGCCATCCCCCGGTTCAGTCCCGTTTTTCCTGCTCTACAAACCGAGCCCAACTCCAATAAACACCGGTCGGCACATGAAAAATCCTTAAATGCTCGAGCTGGACACCTAAGTCAGCAGGGGTGAGCACGTTTAGCAATCTCTCCCAAGCGGAGAGGGGGGCCGCCCCCTTGAGGTCCAGGTACTCAATGGCGTCATCCCGGTCGTAGATCATGCCATCAATTTGACCGACCGGGGCTCCCGCTTCTCGGACCGCCCACACGAACGAACCATCCATCTCGAAATAGAGCCCTGGCCAATTCGACACTTGGTCTGCAAAGGACTCGAGGGTCACGGTAAAGCGTTGATTATCGGGGGCGTATACCAAGACGTGGTTGACAGGTTTCACTCTAGGAATTTGGGTTCACGTGAGAGGGAATCGGTGGTCCAGGGTTTTGGTCGTCCCGTTAGGGACGAAATGTTGGTAGACCGTCGCGACCGCCCCCCCCCCTTTCCGTCCCGATAGGGACGAAATGTTAGTTTGTCGGGGGCGTTCAGCGCAACTGAAGTTATGTCCCTAAGGGGACATGTGGGAAATATCGGGCTCCTACCGATCGGTGGGGACCTTCGACAGCTTTTTGAAGTACGCTTCTACGACATCTCTGTAGTGACTCGGCAAGTCCTTGGTCATATCCTGGATGGCTTCTTTGCGTTGAGCGGGAGGCAAATTCCCCCATCCACTTGATTTGCCGATATCCTTGTTGTCCACGTCGCCAGCCCCTTTGACGTCGGCGATTTGAGATTCCTCCAACGGGTTGGACGATCCGCCTGCCGGCTTTCTCTGTTGCTGCTGCTGCTGTTGCTGTCGCTGCTGTTGCATTTGCTGGATCTGTTGCTCGAGCTGCTCGATACTCTTGTCCAGCTTGTCCACAATGGTCTGCTGCTTGTCTCGAACCAGCTTGCCCGTGCGACCAAGAGTTAGACGCCTCTCGACATCGTTCATCAACCGAGATATCTCATCCAGTGAATCCTCTTTGAGGGGCTGTATATCTGCCTCCATCAACCGGGCTGTGATCGCGTACCGAGTTGGCAACTCCATCTCTCGCTCTAGCAACCTCGACAAATTTTCCAAGCACTCTTCACGACTGAGTAAATGGTGCTGACAAATAGCTTTGTAGAACAAATAGGTGGATGGATCGGACACTTGGTCGACGTCGATCAACTTAAGCTGCTGTATCGCCTCATCGTAAAGTGCGTTTTGAACCAACACTCGACAGACATATAGCTGAACGTCAGACTTGAGCCAATTCGGGATGCCCCCATTGGCCATCATCGAACTGAGTGCGGCGTCGATACTGGGAGCTGTTTGCGAAGACACCTCTCCCGAAAGCAACTCTCGAATCTTGGCAACACTCGGGTCGCATTCCGCTGCAATAGCGACCACGTTTTCGAGCAAGGCGACACCTCGCAACGATGTTAGCTCGGACAAACGACTCTTGATGGCGGGAGTATTGGATCGATTGGCGATCGTTCCTAAAAAGTCTTCAAAGCGAGTGATCACCGATTGGCTCTCAGGCCAGTTCCACGTCGACTGCTTCTTTAACGAACTGTCGCTCGCAACTAAAGATCCAGGAAACGATGCCAAGCAGGCTACGCCTAAGGCGATCGGTAAGAATCCCTTTTTCCATCGAGTCATGTCTACTCCTTGAAGAGAGCTACAAGTTCACGTCGACATCCCATTCAGATCGTCGAACCTATTCACTATAACGTTTGTAAAAGGGGAGTTTCTAGGAAACAGGAAGGTTTTTCGACGAAGCGATCAAGTTTCTGGTCGCCTGCAACGGGAAAACTCGCCCAATATTAGGCGGGTTGATTTAGTCATCCTCAATGAACTCTTCGGCTCTACCGCTTGGCAAGTGCTTGCTCGCTGGCTCCTGAAAGTTCTTTGTCGGCGTTTCGATCGATGTCGAGTTGGGCTAAACGGACAGCTTGCTGCTCACTCTTTGCCGTTTGTCTTTCTTTCGATGGCTTGATCAGAGCCAGCCGATAGCGTTCCTCGAGATGCTTTTTATCAAGCCGCTCGGGATCGTACTGCGTCCAAGTCTCGCGGAAGAGTGGGCTGCGTATCGACCTCACGATGGCTTGATCCGAATCGAGCCAATCTACGTGATACTGATCCGTTGTGGCGTTCCAAACAGGTCGTCGATTCAGAGACTCGCGATCTTCGATCAAGCACCAGGCTCGAACACGGAATTGTCCGGTACTCGCTAGACGTTCATAGAAGATCACTTGATCGTAAACGTGTCGCCCTTGTCGATCAAAGAAGTGATTGAGTTCGATCATATCGACCGATTCCGATACATGACCCATATCATGCAATCGGTTGTTGGAACCTACGAAAGCCAACAAGATAAAGAAACTGGAAACCATGACCGCAACCTCTCATGCTAAGGCCATTGCGAAACTTAGACGCATTAGGCGTTGAGAGCGATCAACCAAACCGCGAATCGTGACGCGGAAATTGTTCCAGACAACGTTGTGTGTGAGAGCTGGCCTGGAACCAATTGGGGCCGGAGAGAGAAGTCCCGTGTCACATCTTCAGACGATCAAGCAATTCGATCACCTCACTACTAACGAGCCACCAAAGACAAAATAAAGGGACGGCCTGCTCGCAGTCGCTGACTGCATGCTACAAGCACTCCGCAGGTCATCTCATAACAAATCTTCGGACCTTAACTCAAGCTTAATTCAGCGGAAATTTGGTTTCAAAGAAAAAAAGACGCGATCCGCTATTTCGCTTGCACTACTCTGCACATCGCTTGCACTCGAAAAACTTACACTACCATGAGTAGTATTCTCTGATGCCGCTGGCGATTTCCCCAGGCGGTACCTCAATGAATCCGTCCGAGCGACTAAGGGATGCGATATCTCCTGAGCCTTGGCTCGGGATAACATACGCGTGCCCGTCGGACAATAACCTCACCAATCGAAACCATGTCAGGGCAATCGTCTTGGCGTCGTCGCACGTGGCTTCAACTTTTTGCGTCGCTTGCTCGGATTCTATTCCTGCCACGTACATCAACAATGGCAAGGCATATCGCCGCCATGTCACAGCAACACTGAGTGGATTCCCTGGCAAGCCCATGATCAGCTTTCCTGAACTAGTTGATGCGCCCATGAGAGGCTTGCCGGGACGAATCGGAATGCGGTGAAATAGGATTCGTCCTCCAACATTCTGAACAGCTCGTGGCACGTAATCGGTCTCCCCCATCGATACGCCACCCGTTAACAAAACGGCATCGGATTCTTCTAAGGCTTGTCGCAGGTGTGTTTCAATCGCGTCGAGCGTGTCTGGAACCTTTCGTCGTTGAACTGATACCCAGGGGTATCTTTGCAATGCACCCTCCAAAAAAGGACCATTGGAGTCCCTGATTTGCCAGTACTCTAGCGGCTCACCGAGTGGAACCAGCTCATCTCCGGTGTTGAGAATGGTCACGCGAACCTGCCGATAGACTTGGACCGCATTCTGATCCACAAAAGTCGCGATGCCCGCCAACGTCTGAGGGCCGATGACAGTTCCCTTGCTCAAGATCTCGTCACCCGTGCGGGCATTCTCGCCACGGACGCGAATGTTGGCTCCCGATTTGAGCCGACTCACAGCAGGTTCGAACGAGACCAAGCCCTGCTCCTCGCAGGTATCTTCCTTGCGAACCACCACCTCTGTTCCGGGAGGCACGACCGCTCCCGTCAGAATGCGAATCGCCTTGCCCAGCTCGAGTGGTACTGGTTCACTTCCCGCAAAAATCGTCGTTTGGACCTGTGGTTTACTTGGCAAATCGCACATCCGGACTGCATACCCGTCCATGGCGGAGACATCCGCCGCCGGGCTATCTCGTGATGCAAGAACAGGTCGGCTCAGCACTCGCCCCTGCGATTGGGCAATCGATAATGGCTCGTCATCTACGATTCGTAATGTTTCTCGCAATTCGAGCAGTTTGGCTTGGATGCTGGAAACAACCGGTAGGTCCGTCATATTAATCGCCGTAAAACTAGGTTATATTGTTCGTCGTGTTGGATGAATGTGAGGTTGGAGCTGCCGCACAAATGACGTGGCAGCTGCTCCGATCACACCCGCTAGATTGTATCCCTCCCCCTTCCTTTCCGCATCTGTTAATACCAAAGGGCACCACTCATGCGTCGTCGTTTTTTGTCTGCATTGTCGACCGTATTTTTATCAACACTCAGCGTTGCCATTCCATCCTCGATTAACACGACGGCTTGCGCGGACGGACCAACCGATCGACCTTTCAAAACGCCAGAGACGAGTAACACCACAGGGCATCTGGTCCAAATCATTGACAATGGGATTACCCTTCCCGTAGCTGTGGTTCGTGGGACTCCCTACGAAATGGGGTTCCAGTTGGGACAACTTTTCGGTGAGCAAATTCGTGGTGTTGTACCCAGCTTGGTGGAGTCGGTTAGCCAGGAAATGGGCTTAACGACCAGCGATCTTCAAGAAACATGGGCTCGCACAGCAGCTTACGGCGACGATCGCCTCGAACAAGAGCTGACCGGTTTGGCCGACGGGTCTGGAGTAAGTCTCATCACCCTCCAATCGATGCATGCCATCCCTTTGTTGATGCCTTATTCTTGTAGCAGCATCGCAGCATGGGGGGACGCTACCGTAGATGGCCACCTGTACCAAACAAGAAACTTGGATTGGAACATTAATATCGGTGTGCACAACTACCCGATGATTGTTCTGTATATCCCGAACGAAGGTGTTCCGCATGTGGTTCCCTCATTCGCTGGGATGATCGGTGCTCATACCGGTATGAACGCTAAGGGAATCGCGCTCTCGGAGATGGGAGATGCCTCCAAAAAAGAAGCCCCCTACCACGTACATGCTCCTCACTTCACGTGCTTCTTCCGAACGATGCTGTACGATTCGCAAAGCTTGTCGGATGCCGTTCGAATCTTTCGTGCCCAACCGCAAACTAAACGTTATCACTTCGTGTTCGGTGACGGGCAAACCGAATTGGGGGCCGTCAAGGTACGCACTAATGCCTCAAAACCAACTGCGACCGAGATCGAGGTTTGGCAGGACAATGACAAGACCGATGAGTTTTACCCGAACGTCCTTTCCTGCGTCGTTTACAACGATGAGGGCCGCGGTGCCTTTCCAACACTCAAATCCCAATCTGGCAAATTGGACGGCCCGAAGCTGGTAGCGTTGGCGAATCAAATCCCGATCAAGGGAGGAAACGTTGAAAACGTCGTGTATGATGCAACCGCTCTTCGAATGTGGGTGTCGTATGCCAAAGGAAGCGAGGAAGCCTACAAACGGCCTTACGTTTTCATCGATCTGAAAAAGATCGACGCGAATGGAAACGGGGTTCCTGATTTGGAGGAATAGACGATAAACTGCGTCTCCCACTCTTCTTCACGAACTGCTGACCGATCACCTCCATGCTATACGAAGCCAACTCTCTTGCTATCGTTGTTTTTATCGCGCTCGTCGGTGCAACGTTAGGTTTCAGTTTTTGGCTAGGAGCCCGAGCCAAGTCCAGTCAGGCCTACTTTGCAGCCGGTGGTCAAATCCACTGGTTCGTCAACGGTATCGCCTTTGCCGGTGACTACCTCTCCGCAGCATCCTTTTTGGGGATCTGCGGCATGATTGCGTTTTATGGCTTTGATGGATTCTTATACTCAATTGGATATTTGGCGGGCTGGATCGTCGCGTTGCTCGTGATTGCTGAGCCCCTTAAGCGACTCGGGCGGTTTACCTTTGCTGACGCTCTCGATAGCCAGTTCCAATCGCGTGGCATCAAAGCTGCGGCGGGCGTGAGCACTTTGATCGTCAGCATGTGCTACCTCATTCCGCAAATGGTCGGGGCGGGGACTCTTATCAAGCCACTACTGGGGCTTGAGTATTGGCACGGAGTGGTATTGGTCGGTGCCGTAGTCGTCTTGATCGTGGTTTCCGCAGGCATGGTAAGCACCACGTACGTGCAATTTTTAAAGGGTGCCCTTTTAGTCGTCTTCTCGTTCTTACTGACGGTTTTGATTTTACAACGAGGTCTCACGGTTGCACCTCCTGAGGAGCTAGGGAAAACGCAAGTTCTCGAGAAGAGCAATGGAGTCACACTCATCGACGGAGTTCCGTTCGGTTTAAAGAAGGGTGAAGCCAACGTCAAACCGGTCGGGCGATTAGCAAAGCTACCGGATGGGCTGGGAAATGCTGACGAACGGCAAGCGACGGGCCCATTGGGACCTATCGCGTTTCTGCAAACCATCGCCCATTCCGAAATCGAAATCACCCGCGAGAAGAAAGAGCTGACGGAAACCGGGGAGATCAAGAGGTTCGTTCCTGTGCGGGTTACTGGTTCCGAAGTGCTCAGTCCTGGGAATCTACCTTCCTTTGCAGGCATCCGCGGCGATAGCTGGATCGCCAAACTCGATTTCATTTCGCTGATGCTCGCGTTGTTTGCTGGCACCGCATCGTTGCCTCATATTCTTATTCGGTACTATACCGTCAAAGACCAAGCATCCGCCCGCAAGAGTACGATAGTCGGCATCACATCGATCGGCTTCTTCTATGTTTTGACGTTGTTCATCGGTCTAGGTGCCATGGTTAGCGGCACGCTCGATCCATCGGATACGAATATGGCTGCACCCTTGTTAGCAAAAAGCTTTAGCAATCTCCTCTTTGCTGCGGTGTCCGCGATCGCGTTTACCACGGTGCTCGGAACGGTCAGTGGCCTGATCGTGGCAGCCGGTGGAAGTGTCGCACATGACATCGTAGGAGGTTTCTTCGGAGTCCAGTTGTCGGAACATAATGCGGTTCGTGTGGCCAAGATCGCTTCGACCGTCATTGGGGTCGTTGCCATTCAATTGGGCCTCGCATTCGAAGGAGTCAACGTTACGTTCTTGGTCGGTTGGGCATTTGCGATCGCTGCTTCGGCCAATTTGCCAGCCCTTTTGATGCTGCTTTTTTGGAAAGGGACCACTAAACAAGGACTTATCGCCGGGATATTGACTGGTGTATTGGCATCTTTGGCATGGGTTATTGTTTCGCCCGACATGGTAACGAAATTGTTTCAATGGAGTGCCCAGGACGCTTGGGTTCCTATGAATCAGCCCGGTCTATTTACGATTCCCTTGAGCTTTCTCGTCATCGTTGTTGTTTCCAAGCTCACCCGCAAAACCACTTTAATGTAACGCGCACGAGGTAACCACTATGATCGAATTCAACAATCGACGACAATTCATGCAGATCGGCGCAGCGGCCTGTTTGGCTTCTGTTGGAGGTGGCCATCTATTCGGTGGTCCTGCCGAGCGAAAGAAGATCGCCTTTTTAGGGACAGAGGTAAGAACCCATTCTCATTCGCAGCATTTTCTAGACAGGCTAGCGATGGGGTATGCTTACAACGGGCAGTGGGAGCTACCTAGGCTCGACATTGCTTCGGTTTTTATCGATCAACATCCCGAAAACGATTTAACGCCAGGTAGATTAGATCGCTATGGATTGCAATCTTATGACACCATCGAGGATGCATTGACGTTGGGATCTGGCAAGTTGGCTGTCGATGGAGTCGTCATTATTGCGGAGCATGGTGATTACCCTGTGAACGACAAGGGGCAGCGAAGATATCCACGTTACGAGTGGTTCAAACGGGTCGTCAAGGTTTTCGAAGCCAGCGGTCGCTCGGTCCCGGTTTTTAACGACAAACATTTATCGACGGAGTGGAGCGAGTGCTTGGAGATGGTCGAGGACTCCAAGCGTTTGGGATTTCCCTTTATGGCGGGATCCTCTTTACCGGTGACTTGGAGGTTACCGATGATTGATATGCCGCATGATGTGCCGCTGCGCGAGAGCGTATGCGTGTGTTATGGTGGCATCGACAGTTACGACATCCACGGTTTGGAGACGGCCCAGTGCATGTCGGAGCGACGGCGAGGAGGTGAGGCAGGAGTGGCCAGCGTCGTTGCGTATCGAGGCGAATCGCTATGGGCCAAGCTTCGCGAGGATGGTTACCGAGACACGCGGCGTTTGATTGAGGCCGCATTAAGAAGGAGCCATAATTTGCCTGTAGAAACGGGTTACCCGACCCATCCGGTGGATTTTGAATGGGCACAACGGACCTTGGCGAGCTCGATCGGTTACATCATTGAGCATGTGGATGGCTTTCGAACCACAATGTTGTTATCGCCGATACGAGACTTCAATTATGCCGGGTTGAGAGCGGACCGGGATGAGATCGTATCCTGTCAAATGTATCTTCCGATGCCAACACACGGATCCACTACAGCAGATTTCTTCACTCCGCTGGTCCGTCACATTGAAGATTTGGTTTTGACGGGCAAGCCCCCCTATCCGATCGAACGCAATTTGTTGACATCGGGCATGGTGATCGCGGGAGTCAATTCGCTTCATCGCGGTTCCGAGGTCATCGCGACTCCGGAGATGAAGATAGCTTATAAGGTAGGCAAGGATTCAACCTTCTGGCGCGAGTAAATTGGAGACTGCACTTATTGGGAAGCCCCCTACTGCGAAGCAGTTTCACAACCTAGCCCGGGGTCGCGGAGCGCACCCCGGGTCAACGAACAAATGATCGGCCAACCCCAACGGGGTTGCACACAGGCCCATGTTGAACCCCGTTGGGGTTCGTTCTATAAACCAGGCACGGTATCCCGGGGTGCGCTCCGCGACCCCGGGCTTTGATGTTTGACCGCTTCGCGGTTGATAATGTATTTGTGCCAGCCATGTTTTGATGCTCTTCGCACTTCTGCACATGGCTTTTCAATTAGTGCCACCCAATTTTTGTTGCGGACCGGTTGGAATGCCGATGTCATCGTCGGCGTTGGTTCGTCTGTTCAACACCTACGGCGTTGATCTTAATTCGACGAGGAAGAAAAGGGGACGGAGGAAGAAAAGGGGACGGGGGAAGTTTCATTAACGCTTTCCCGCCATAATGCCTCTTTTGGAGTTGATCATGCCACGACAAAAACGAGTCGATGAGGCCGGAGTCATTTACCACGCCATCAATCGCGAGAGTTGGGAGGGACACGACATGTTTGCATCGCGGCACGTTAAATTTGAGGGGCTACAAAAATGCAACGTCCGGAGGTGTTTACACCCTTAGGATATTCACACCGCTAGAGATAAGAGAAACGCAAGAGGAACAATGATCGACTGTTTTCAAGCTAACTCTTGTGTCACTCTCATCTCTCGCGGTGTAATCCTGCCAACCCTCCGGCGTTGCGGGATATTCTGGGACACAGCATTTTTACCGTTTTTATGGATTGGACCGCCAGGCAATTGGTAAAGGGCAAACGAGGAGCAACCCCAGCAGATGCCGCTCCCATTTTCCTGCGACTAGGTTTGACGGAAGAGGTGTGGGGCGAGTTAGTACGGGACTTTGGCAAGCTCTTTCAGTGCGGTGGCGGGTAAACCGAGAGTGATTGACTCGACCAGGAGCCCTCGGCGGCAACAGCGTTACAACACCCGTCCGCGTACGCGGGAGCTTCTTTCGAGCTAGCTTGTCGCGTTGCGGTAACGTAAGCCATGCACATATAGCCCGCGAGTCCGTGATTTTCTTTTGGCTTTCCGACAAGAGCGGGGAAGCGGTCTGTTCTCAAGGTCCGCGATTCCTGTATTCCTCTGTTATCGAGCTTCGCAAGAGCGATTGTTTCTGAAAGAAGTAGTCCCGATTGAGCACCGACCACTTTCTTGCATGTCATCATCATGGCAGGTACAATTCGACGGTCGATGAAAATGCTGTGTCCCCCATGTGCTTTCCAAGTTCCAGCGGAAACCGAGCCAGCGGCAAGGGGCTTTTGGAGTTAAGCGGTGCTGGGAATATCGAGTTGTTCTCCTGCGATCCGAAACGCAATTTCAGAGCAGCATTATGGAGCGAGCAACTTTAGCGTCACCCAGGCATCCCACTTCTAAGCTCATACACCATATTCCAAAGTCGGTCGATTTCGCCTCGTTCGATTACTTCCATCGGCTTGAGGCCGTCAAACGCATCATTCGGCTCTTGAAACCAATTACCCAGCGAATCCACTTCTGCAACATCGCCGAGTGCTTCCAGCAATCGATAGACTTCATTGTAGGGCCTCTTGAGCTTTTCCGCAGTGTCCGTTTCTGACTCTACCTTTGCAATCGTCCGTTCAGAGACATTCACAACGCGACCAAAGAGAGGCCGCGACATACCGAGTCGATCCCGCAATTCGAGCTTGGATTCACTTCCTAGTCGGAGCAAGCCCTTGCCCTTGAGCCCAGGAATCGCCTTCGATTGGACGAGACCCGATGCTTTGGCGGCAACCGCCTTTCTCGCAACTCTCGCTGGCAGTGCGTCTTTCTTAGACGAGGGAACTGATTTTCTCGTTCTTGTGGTCATGTAACATGCCTCCTGGTTCAGCGGCGGTTCTCCAAATCCCCCTATGAAACAGCACGTTTAGCTCGTGCAGCTTATGCAGATTTGCTTTCGATTCTGGCCGCGATTGCTGTATTCCCATGGAATCGTACTTCGCAGGACTAGATCAAGCCCTCGGCTGTCGGCACTCCTGTAGGCTAGTTGGATGGTCCGAAGTATTTTTTAACGATCCACTCGGGTTGCCATTGATCGGGCGGTCGCTTCTGGTCCGAGAAATCAAACGGCGGGGGAGAAACACTTTTAGAAGACACTTCTACTTGGTCGTTCATAGTCCCTTGCCATCGTTGCATCAATTCGAGTAGCCGAGCCACATCGGATTGCCGCTCGGGCTCATCGATTAGGTTTCTCGTTTCGTTCGGATCTTGCTCCAAATCAAAGAGTTGTAAGTGCTGAATCTTGGGATAGGCTATCAATTTCCATCGATCATCTCGAATGGCTCGCTGTATCTTTAGGTAGGGAAGAAAGATGCTGTCTCGAACCTCGGACTGGGCATCAGCCAACACGGGAGTGAGGCTCTTGCCAGCCAAGTTGTCTGGATAACCTATGCCAGCAAGCTCGCCTAATGTTGGGAACACATCCAGCAGATAGGCAAAGGCATTCGTCGACTGATCTGCGGGAATGCCGGGCCCGGAAAGTATGAGGGGGACGTGCATGCTGTGCTCGTAGACGTTTTGCTTTCCCAGCAAACCATGGCTGCCCATGGCCAAGCCATTATCCGAGGCGAATACGATTATGGTTTCATCCCTACGTCCGGTTTCGTCAAGCGCTGCGAGTATCCGTCCGATCTGTTGATCCATGTGGGTGATCAATCCATAGTACTCGGCGATTTGCTCTCGAATCATTTTCTCTGGCCTCGGCCAAGGGGCCAGATTCTCATCGCGTAGATTCTTGAGCATGCCGTTATCAAAAGGGTGCTGGGGGGTAAAGTTTGCGGGTAACGGTGGCAACGTCTCATAGTAGGGGCCTACAAACTCGGCAGGTGGTTGGCGGGGATCGTGCGGTGCGGTAAAAGCAACGTAAGCAAAGAAGGGCTTGGTCGAGTCCGCTCGATTCAGGAAATCGATCGCGGCATCGGCAAAAAGAACGGACGAAAACGATTCACCGATTCGCACGTCCGACAAGGCACCGTCAGGCAAGAGGTCACATATCGGCACCTTGGTGTGATCAGACATTCCACCGAACATAATGGACTTGCCCGACTGAAAGGCACGCAGCCAAGAGTCTCGTCCATTATGCCATTTGCCTGTGCGAAACGTTTGGTACCCCAACGAACCGAACCATTCCGGCATGAGCATTTCGTTTTTGAGGTTTTGCGTATCAATGTGCATCCACGATTTCGCGGTCAGCAGCATCGCTCGACTGGGAATGCAGACGGCACCGCTATTACCTCCTTGGACGTAGCACCGGCGGACGCTGGTGCCACCGCGAATCAAGGAATCGATGTGCGGAGTGCTGATATGAGGATTGCCATAAGCAGCGATTGCATCGGCTCGCATATCGTCTGCAAACAAGAACAGCACATTCGGTTTCCGAATATCTGCCCCCTGTGCGGAGCCAGTACACGCGGGATTCACCATCGCCAGAAGGGGCAATAACATCCACCAAGCCACTGCAATTCTTCGTCCCATAGCTATTCCTTTCCGTTCTAGAGTTGTATGCTAACTATCATACTGCACGCGGGGGATGCGTTTTTATAGGCTCCCGATTTTCAGCGTTCTGGACTGTTCACTTCGTAGTTATGAATCCGACACCTGTATCCTTGAAAACCACGGAAAATCGCTCTCTTGAAATGGAATGGAGCGATGGAGTTCGCCTCAATTATCCCTACAAAAAGTTGCGGGATAGCTGCCCCTGCGCCACGTGTCGAGAAAAAAAGCGTGCTCAGAAAGATAAACCGAAGAATATTCTCAGTATTTTGTCAGCAGAAGAAACAGTGCCTCTAGCGATTGCGGCGATGCGACCAGTAGGAAATTACGCCTACAACATCACTTTTTCCGATGGACATAGCTCAGGGCTGTATACAATAGAGTTATTGCGGTCGTTGGGAGAGCCCATCGTCGCATAGATTTATTGCTGTTTCCGATTCCTGCTCGAATAGGTTTCGCTTGAGTCCTATTCTCCGAATGTCTGAAATGATCCAAACTGCAATCGAACGCGTCCATCGAAATGAGCGGACGGAGGAATTGTTGTTGGTGGGATGGTGTGAATCGGTATCGTTACCTGGGTTGGGAGTCGAAGGGCTAACGGCAAAGCTGGATACCGGTGCCGTGATTTCTTCGTTGCATGCAACCCATATCGAGTACTATTCTAAGAAGCGAGTTGACTACGTTCGGTTCCGCACGTTTGACCAAGCGATGGCCCCCACGGACATCATCCGATGTGAGGCGAAGCTTGTTGATCGCAAAAGCATCCGCAGCTCGAATGGAAGTGTAGAAATTAGACCGGTTGTCGAGACTTCGTTATTCCTAGGCGGTTTCGAATGGACAATTGAGTTGTCCCTCAACGATCGATCCAAACTGGAGTGCCCCCTCTTATTAGGTCGATTGGCGCTTCAATCAAGATGCTTGATCGATTGCTCTCGACGGTACGTTCTCAGTACTGCGCTCGATGTCAGTCGCTAGATTTTTCTTATAGGACTTAATTGTAACCACTAAATTCGCGCGTACGTTCGTTTCCAATTCGCGATAGCGATACCGAGAATCATTCGAACTCCGTGCAAGGCTAACACCAACCCAACGGTGGCATCGATAGCCAATGGCCATCGAATCCTAGCAATCCCACCATTCGCCAACGACTGTACCGTCCCCTTCCAATTCAGGAATTCGAAGTACAGCACTGATGGCCCGAGTACAACAGCGAGCAAGCCAGCAAGCATCCAAAGACCGGGATCGGTTCGCCACCTACGTAAGCGCAGTCCATAGATTCCCATTGAGAACATTGCAAAGCCTGAGAAAAAGCCAAAGCCCCAACCGTTAGGCAAGCGGAATTGTAGGACCATCAAGCCAATCCCCAGAGCCAGGAACACTCTGCTGCTGGCAACGAATTGATCTAGCTGAGAATCTCTAGGAAGTAGCATATTTCGGCTTCGATCTTACCACGAACCGGCGACAAGCTTCATTGTAATGGATTCTATTGGGTAATTATTGCGATGGGTAGCTGTTCAGCTAATTGACCTATTTTGTGGAAATGCCCCACGGGAATATCTGTGACTGGGGCCGCAAATTCGCTTTCTTGCTGCCATCAACCATTAGCGATATACTGCTATTAAGGAGTCAGGAGATGAATGAAGCCGATTTACTCACGAGAATATCAACGAATCCCGCAATTCTTGGCGGAAAACCCGTGGTGCGAGGCACCCGGCTTTCTGTTGAGTTTATCCTCAAGTTGCTTGCTCACGGAACGAGTTCGCAGGAAATCCTTGAAGAGTATCCTGGGTTGCAAGAAAGTGACATTCAGGCCTGCTTGCTGTTCGCTTCAAGATCCATTGCAAACACTTCGTTTATGCCATTGGTCGCGGAACCGGCATAAATGAGGTTTTTGATCGCAGGCCTAAGTAGCGAGAAACGTAAGGTTCACCTGGGCAAGCCAAGTGCATTATCCGTTAGTAGTTAATCAATTGAAGAGAAAACCTCCATCGCAATATGCACCCACGCATCGGCGGATTTTACTAGCGCGAGCCGTAGCGATCTCGTCTCAAAGTAATTTAACGCGACCAAGGGGAAGTAACAAAACGATGCTATAGAAATTGCAATCAATGCTGCTGCGCCAAGCTTCTCGAGCGATCGCTGCCAATCACAAGCATAATAGGCAAGGAGAATTCCAATGGGTAATAGTGGAACCATGAAACCCAAAATCATGCAACGCTTCACTCGTAAATTTCCGTGCTTGAGCCATTCCAGGACTTTTTCGTTGTCTGTCAGTAGGCTGTATAGATGGCAGAGCTAGGCGGTCTTTTCGGATTTTTTTAACGGCTATACCGGATCGGTTGCTCGGAATCTCGTCTACTGCGATCGAGGGAGGGCAACTGGGGGGGCCTGGTGCATGCTCTTGGCTTGTTAACGATCTGGCTTAAAGGGACGGGCTTCGTTTACACCACTCGCCATAGGGCAATCGAAGCTTCGCGACTCGCTTCATCCCACGGGACATGTAAAAGTGAAGGATTCGTTCTGACAAGGACATTCGATCTGCAAGAAACCCAAGTTTCTCGATAACTCGGATCGAGCGACGATTGCTTGTAAATGCACAGGCTACGAACTCGATATCGTTCCTTGTGGCAAAACGCTTCTGGAACAGTTGTTCTAACGCCTGAACCATCAATCCTTGCCCCCAAAACTCAGGACGCAAGTTCCAACCAAGCTGAATAACGAGAACTCCGTTTTTCCTCATGGAGCAGGCCTCTGAGATATGACCTGCAACGCTACTATCAACCAAAATAGTCGAGCATTTAAAGCCTACAGCAGGAATCTCAGGACCAGGTTGGGCAGAAGACACATAGCTTCCGGAAATCTCAAAAATCGACGGCGCATACTGCATTCCACGCAACCGTGGGTCCCATCGCAAACGATCGATTTGTGTCGCATCTTCTGCCGTCGCATCGCGTATGATCACGGAACCTGGTTGCCGGGCATCTCTTTTGAACAATGCATTCCCTTGGTATATAAGGAGTCGATAACCTG
This sequence comes from Brakhagea baltica, assembly GCF_052161605.1. Lineage (NCBI taxonomy): Bacteria > Pseudomonadati > Planctomycetota > Planctomycetia > Pirellulales > Pirellulaceae > Brakhagea > Brakhagea baltica. Next base: position 5,744,576 of record NZ_CP197409.1, read on the forward strand.
GCTACAAGTGTTGCCTGGAGCCCATGAAAAAAGCCCCTACATTTTTTTGCCCCACTTCCAATCCAGTATCTCCGGCATATCTTCGCCGTGTTCCGCAATGTATTGTTTGTGCTCGATGCGTTTATCACGTAACGCCTGCTTTGCATACGCTGCACGTCCACTCAAGCCCGGTACGCGATCGATGACGTCGGCCACCAAATGGTATCGGTCGATGTCGTTCAGCACACACATATCGAAAGGAGTGGTCGTCGTGCCCTCTTCTTTGTAGCCACGCACGTGCAGATTTGTGTGGTTGGTTCGGCGATAGGTAAGCCTATGGATTAACCATGGGTAACCGTGGAACGCGAAGATAATCGGTTTGTCGGTTGTGAAAAGTGAGTCGAAATCGGCGTCGTTCAAGCCGTGTGGATGCTCGCTCGTTGGTTGTAACTTCATGAGGTTGACAACGTTGATGACGCGCACCTTGAGTTCCGGGAAGAACTCTCGAAGCAGTTCTACCGCTGCCAACGTCTCTAACGTCGGCACGTCGCCACAGCATGCCATAACGACGTCTGGCTCGCCATCTGAATCGTTGCTGGCCCACTTCCAAATACCGATGCCTGCCGTGCAATGCTTGATCGCTTCATCCATGGTCAGCCACTGGGGAGATGGTTGTTTGCCCGCGACGACCACATTGACGTAGTTGCGGCTCTTGAGGCAATGCTGCGTCACGCACAAAAGCGTATTTGCGTCAGGAGGCAAATAGACGCGTATGATTTCGGCCTTTTTGTTTACAACGTGATCTATGAAGCCGGGGTCTTGATGGCTGAATCCGTTATGGTCCTGCCTCCAAACGTGGGACGACAGCAAATAGTTGAGGGATGCGATCGGACGCCGCCAAGGAATATGGCTACATACCTTGAGCCACTTGGCGTGCTGGTTGAACATCGAATCGATGATATGGATGAATGCTTCGTAGCAACTGAAAAATCCATGGCGACCGGTGAGCAGATAACCTTCTAGCCAGCCCTGGCATTGGTGCTCAGAGAGAACTTCCATGACCCGTCCATCGGGTGATAGATGATCATCCTCGGGGTAGATGTCGGCAACGAAACAACGATCGGTTACCTCTAAGATATCCTGCCATCGATTGGAGTTGTTTTCGTCGGGACTAAAGACGCGAAAGTTCTTGCTATCCAGATTGAGTTTCATCACGTCGCGAAGATATTGGCCCTGGACACGAGTCGCCTCGGCTATCGTTGCTCCGGGACTGGGTACGTCGACCGCGTAGTTCTTAAACTCCGGCAAACGAAGTTCCTTTAGCAGTTTGCCCCCGTTGGCATGCGGGTTCGCGCTCATGCGTCGTTCCCCTTTGGGAGCTAGCTCGGCGATCTCTGGCTTTAACCGCCCCGTTTCATCGAATAGTTCTTCGGGGCGATAGCTTTTCATCCATTGTTCCAGGATCTCGACATGGCCGGGCTTACCCATATCCCCCATCGGCACTTGATGGCTGCGCCAATAGTCCTCGCACTTTTTGCCATCGATCTCGGCTGGGCATGTCCATCCCTTAGGGGTGCGGAAAACAATCATTGGCCAGATCGGTCGCTTGACCGTTTTGCTGGAAGCCGTGGTGGAGCGAGCCTCGGCCCAGATCTGCTTGATCTCGGCGACCGCTTGATCTAGTACTGCGGCTAGCTCACTGTGCAGCTTCTCCGGTTCATGACCTTCGACGAAGTACGGTTTGTAGCCGTATCCCTCGAACATCTTTTGTAACTCTTCTTTTGGAATACGAGCTAGGAAGCAGGGATTCGCGATCTTGTAGCCGTTGAGATGCAGAATAGGTAGAACACAACCATCGCGAGCGGGATTGAGGTATTTATTGCTGTGCCAGCTGGTTGCGAGGGGACCGGTTTCCGCTTCGCCGTCCCCCACAACGCAGGCGACAATCAGGTCCGGGTTGTCGAATGCTGCTCCAAAGGCATGAGATAGCGCATAGCCGAGCTCTCCTCCTTCATGAATCGACCCGGGAGTCTCGGGGGCGACGTGGCTTGGAATGCCACCGGGAAAACTGAACTGCTTAAACAGCTTCTGCATACCCTCTTCGTCTTGAGTAATGTTGGGGTAAACCTCGCTGTAGGTGCCTTCCAAATAGGACAGGGCAACCAAAGACGGTCCACCGTGGCCGGGCCCGGTGATATAGAGCATGCTCAAATCGTCGCGTTGAATCACACGGTTGAGATGGACATAAAGAAAATTTAGTCCGGGGGACGTTCCCCAATGTCCGAGCAGTCGCGGTTTGACGTGCTCTCGCTTCAAAGGTTCTCGAAGCAATGGGTTCTTGTACAGGTAGATTTGCCCAACGGACAAATAGTTCGACGCTCGCCAGTAAGCATCCATTTTGGCAAGCAACTCTGGACTCAGTGGGTTCGACATTTTATCCCTTTCGTTTTGGGGTAGGCTCTCGCACCGGTGAGCATATCTGTTCAGCCACTTTTTTCAACCGGCAGTAGGTGGTATCCAAGTCCGTCCCGTTCGGTTTCGACTGGCTACCCATAATACGCATGCTCCGAGAGCTAGCGACTATTATCTCAATGGAAAATGGTGACAAAGGGGCTAGGCCCGAAAACCTCATTCAAAGTCGCGAGTTCCTGCCTAGCACAGATTGAGTCAGTCCGATAAGGTTTGGATTGGCGAAGCACATCGTGAGGAATGCAGGAAAAAAATGTTGCCCACTGTCGAAACGATCATACTTATCGGAAGCGTGTTGCTTTTGCTGGGGATACTCTCCAGTAAATTTTCTGCACGTATGGGGATGCCGGTTCTGGTCATGTTCCTCGGACTAGGAATGCTAGCAGGTTCCGAAGGCATCGGCGGGATCATATTCGAGGATTACAGCCTTTCCTATGCGATCGGTACACTTGCCCTGGCTCTCATCTTGTTTAGTGGTGGATTATCAACACCCTATCATGCGGTGCGGGACGCCTGGAAACCAGCGTCTGTTCTTGCGACTGCCGGAGTCTTCGTCACAGCACTCATTACTGGATTAGCGGCTGCTTGGATATTGAAGATCGACCTAATGCAGGGTTTGCTCTTGGGCAGTATTGTTGGCTCAACCGATGCAGCCGCTGTGTTTTCAATACTCCGAACCGGTGGAGTCCATTTACGTCGTCGACTCTCAGATACGTTAGAGGTGGAGAGCGGATCGAACGACCCGATGGCCATCTTTATGACGGTCGGGTTGATCCAGATTTTAACGGGTCAAGTTAGTTCTCCGCTAGGACTCTTGGGATTGCTGGTTTCTCAAATGGGGATCGGCCTCGTTGCGGGATTAGCTATTGGATACATTGCGGTCTGGGTCATTCGCAATATTCATCTCGATACAGCGGGCTTGTATCCTATCTTAGCGACCGCGTTCGGCTTGCTCTCGTTTGGGCTCGCTGCTGATTTAGGTGGCAGTGGTTTTTTATCTGTCTACATAACAGGGATGGTGATTGGTAACAAGAAAGTCGTGCTCCAGCGCGGCATTGAGATGTTTCACGATGCTGGGGCGTGGATGGCGCAGATCGTAATGTTTATCGTGCTGGGCTTGCTCAGCTTTCCCAGTCGGCTGCTGGCGGTTTGGTTGCCTGGCCTGGCGATTGCGGCCGTGCTACTGTTTTTCGCCCGACCTATCGCAGTCTTTCTGTGCTTGTGCCGTTCTCGATTTTCATTTCGAGAGCAGCTCTTTCTATCTTGGGTGGGGTTAAAAGGGGCCGTTCCGATCACCCTCGCGATCTTTCCGCTCCTCTCGAATATTGACAGCTCGATCAAGATTGAGAGCGCCAAGATTATTTTCGACGTTGTCTTCTTCGTGGTATTGGTTTCAGCGATCCTCCAAGGCTGGAGTTTACCATGGTTTGCACGTAAGTTAGGTTTGGAATCGCCAGCCAGAAAAATACCGGCCGTTACACTTGAGATAAGCTCCTTGAAAGATGTCGAGGGAGATATCGTGGACTACTTTGTTGATCCAGAGTGTCGAGCCGCCGGCAAGATGATTCGTGAACTAGCCCTGCCGGAGGAGGTCGTCGTCGCTCTAATTGTTCACCACCAAAAAATCACCCTCCCGAAAGGAAGCTCAATAATCGAGCCAGGCGATCACGTCATCGTGGTGCTCCGGCCCCACGTGCGAGCGATGGTGGATCGGATCTTCTCTCGCCCCAGTGCTCGAGAAAAAGAAAAGTCCTGGCCGGTTTCTTCCGAGTTTCCTTTGCGAGCTGATATGACAGTCGGAGATCTAGAAGATTTTTACGATATCAAATTAGATGTGGAACGAGAAATTGGCCTTGGTGAGTGGCTACGTGTGCAGATCAAGCGTGAGAGGCTTACCACGAATGAGTTTGTGGACAGGGCCGGGCTACGATTGAGAATAATCAGCTTGGATACGAGTGGAGTAATCAGTTTGGTAGGCATGACCTTTCTGCCCGTTGAGCAGCCAGTCTCAACTGCTGAATCTACCACCGCTGAATCTACCACCGCAGAATCTACCACCGCAGAATCTACCACCGCAGAATCTACCACCGCAGAATCTACCACCGCAGAATCTACCACCGAGGAATCCTCCACCGAGGAATCCTCCATCGAGGAATCCTCCATCGAGGAATCCTCCACCGAGAAATCCTTAGATAAGACTGCCGAACTGTAGCGCGTTTTTACCAGCAGCGTTCGCTAAGCGATTCACGACGCCTCGTACGGTTTGAACAGCCTGTTTTACTTCGTCTAAGGTATTGTTGTGTGAAAAGCTGAATCGCAACCCGCCATTGACAACATCCATCGGCAATCCCATTGCGACTAGAACGTGTGACGGTTGACTGGATCCGCTAGCACACGCCGATCCTGTGCTGCACGCCAGCCCCTCCAGATCTAAAGCGACCTGGATCGCTTGACGGTTCAATTCGGGAAAGGCGACACTGCTCGTGTGCGGAAGTCGATTCGCGCTGGCTCCAACGATCATTGCGTTGGGAACGGATTCTAAGAGTAGAGTTTCAAACGTGTTTCTCAGCGAACTCAAGCAAGCCTTTCGGTTTTCAATATCAGAGAATCGTTCTACTGCATTAGCGAACGCGTCGGCAAGAACAGGTGGCTCTGTGCCGGGTCTCAAGCCGAGCTGTTGGAAGCCGCCAAAGAGTTGGGGGCCTATAGAAACCCCATTTTTCAACACCAAAGCACCGACACCTACGGGGCCATGCAGTTTATGAGCTGTGATCGTCATGGCGTCCAGCCCGAGTTGTTCGAATTGAGTCGATTCTTTGCCCAGCATTTGAACCGCATCGCTATGAATCAGTACCCCATGTTCACGGCAGAGTTGGGCAGCCTGCTGGATCGGCTGAATCACACCCGTTTCGTTGTTTGCGGCCATAATCGAAACGAGTGCAATCGGATCGGAAGCTGCCCTCTCAAGCAATTGCTTCAGCAGCGACAGGTCAACGACTCCATCGCGACTAACGGGCAACCGGTGAACCACGCGGCCTTGGCTTTCGAGCTTCTCAGCCGCCCCGAGGACGCTCGGGTGTTCGATAGCGGATACAACAATCGCCCCGGGCTTTTGTTCTGCCAGTCCGAACACGGCGAGATTGTTCGCTTCCGTTCCACCACTTGTGAAGAGCAACTGGTCGGACGACATGCCCCGCGTGCACGCACCGATCTTGGCCAGGATTCGATCGCGAGCACCCTCGACAAGCTGTCGCGCGACGCGTCCGAACCGATGCTGGCTGCTGGGGTTGGCAAGTCCCTGCCGATACAGCTCGAGCATTCGCTCGGCGATGTTGGTATCGATCAGGCTGGTGGCGTTGTTGTCGAAGTAAATCATGAATAAAACCGACGCGACGGGGCTTTCCCCTTTTTGTTCTTGTTCGAGAGAATTGCGACAGGTGGGGCAGGCTGTTTCCACACGTTATAAGTACCGAATTTCCCGTTCTGGGCAATACAGGAAGTTTGACAGGAAATTCGAATTCAAGCCACTAAATGTCGCAAAAAACCATCTAAATCTTGCGCGTCTTCGCCAGCGGGGCTCCTTAGGCTAGAATGCGAGGCCGCGCTAACGATACCCGAATCAGAGGGTCGCCTAGGGAGGGATGGGCTGGAATCAGGCCGAACAGTTTAGACTCGCAGAGGTTTTCTACGGATGGCAAAAAACAACAAGCGATTTGACCGCGATGGAGACAATCCTAAGAAGTCGCAGACACCACACATTCTCGATCGATCTCCCCCTTTTGATTTGGCGGCGGAATCTGGTGTGCTGGGTAGCTTGCTACTGAATCCCGACGTCGCCAACGAGCTGACCCTCGTTCTGCGAGACAGCGATTTTTACGATGATGCCAATCGAAAAATCTACTCGGCCATGATCGAAATGTTCGACACGGGACGAAAGATCGACGTAACGCTGCTTGTCAGCGAGTTGAAAGCACGGGGCGATTTCGATTTGATCGGCGGTGCCGCTTATTTAGCGAAACTCGCCAATAGCGTGCCTAATGCGGCTCACGCTGTCTACTACGCGGAGATTGTGCGAACCAAAGCGACTCTCAGACGCTTGATCGATGCCTCGACCACGATCTTGAACGAAGCCTACGACGAAACATTCGATGCCAAGGAGCTGGTGTCGCAAGCCGAGCAGCGGATCTTTCAAATCCAAGATGAACGCAACGCGAACTCGGCTGCTCAAGTCGGTGATGTTTTAAAGACCGCCATGGAGCGGATCGATTTGAGGATGCAAGGGGTGCAGCTCAATTCTGGGGTAATGACCCACTTTACCGATTTCGATGCCATGACAGGCGGGCTGCACGATGGTGAGCTTATTATTCTGGCAGCTCGTCCTAGTATGGGTAAGACGGCCTTTGCGATGAACATCGCCGAGCAAGTTGCCATGAGAGAGAACGCACCGGTTCTCTTCGTAAGCTTGGAAATGAACGCGGTGGAATTGGTGGACCGGCTCCTTTGTTCGGTCGCCAAGGTCAATGGCTCTCGATTGCGTGTAGGCACGATCTCGCAAGATGACCAAAAGCGATTGATCTCGAGCGCCGCAAAAATTGCAACTTCTCCGCTCTACATCGACGATGCCCCCAGTCGTACCGTCAGCGAAGTAGCCGCTGTCGCTCGTCGTATCACGCAACAAGAGCTTCGAAAGCCTAACGGTCGGAAGCTGGGGCTTATCGTCATCGACTATTTGCAGTTGCTCGAACCTGACAACCCAAAGGATCCTCGTCAGGAACAAGTGGCAAAGATTGCACGACGTCTCAAGATGCTCGCACGGGAACAAAAGGTCCCCATTCTGTGCTTGTCACAGCTCAACCGGCAGTCGGAAGAAGGCAAGGACCACAAACCCAAGCTAAGCCATCTGCGAGAATCGGGAGCTATTGAGCAGGATGCCGACGTGGTTATGTTCGTTCACCGGGAGGGATACTATCATCGCGGCGAAGATGCCGAGCAGTACGCCGGTCAGGCGGAAATCATCATTGCCAAGCAACGAAACGGCCCGGTCGGTGACGTCGAGATGATCTGGGAAAAGGATTACACTCGCTTCCTCAACAAGGCCCCTGAACGTCACGAGGAATTCAGTGCCTACAGCGATTTCTCCACCCCCGGCGGGTACTAGTTCCACGCTGGGCGGGAGTATCCCGCTCTGATCGCCACCGCGCAAGCCGTGCGTAATGTAAGCGTAATGGCGCAAGCCATACGGTGTCTCCGGCAATGCGAAGCGAGCCGAATTGGCCTTTGGAGAAAGCGGGGGGAGCCAAAGGGAGACGGAGTTCACCGGTTGAACTGATGGGCGGTGAGGGTGCTGGAGCCCTACCGTACGTCTAGCGCCGTTACGCTACCATTGGCATCGCAACGCGATGTTGATCCGCGAGGCGGCTCCCGCGACAACATGAAAGATGGTCATTCCATCTGGAAAACTGCCGCTACTTGGTTTCTTCCATTTCGCGGATGTACGCTCTCAACCGCTCGAGCTCATCTTCGGTCCCCTTGAGCTTGAGCATGTTTTGAACCCGCTTGTGTAGCTCGAGCGAGTTGACCGGCTTGGAAAGGAAGTCATCTGTTCCAGCCTCGACGGCTCGTTCGATATCTCCGAGTTCACTCAAAGCTGTTACCATCAGTATCATGATACAGGAGGTGGCTTTGTCAGACTTAAGCTTTCGACAGACCTCGAAACCATTCAGTTTTGGCATCATGACGTCGAGCAAGATCAAGTCCGGTCGAAAGGTCTGCACCTTGTCGAGCGTATCCTGCCCATCGACCGAAAACTCGGTTTCGCAATCAATCTTTGTAAGCAACGCTTCGAGCAACTCGCGGTTTTGCGCATTGTCGTCCGCAATTAAAATTCTTGGAGTGGCCACGATTGGGAACCTTTAGACTGCGACGCAATGCGAAGAAGGGGATTCGGAAAGCAACGATGCTGGCACGGGAAATTGCATAGCAAGCTGCTTGACTTCTGCACGGATGGCAGCCAGCTTGGTCGCATCGTCATGAGACTTGAGGGCCGAAACAATCCATCCACCGATTGCCTTGAACTCATCAGTCCCCATTCCTCGGGTGGTCAGAGCTGGAGTGCCGATACGAATACCGCTCGGATCCATCGGTTTTCGTGTATCAAATGGGATCATGTTCATATTGACCGTGATACCGCATTGATCAAGAGCCTTTTCTGCAATCTTTCCACCGATGCCAAAGCTGGTGACGTCGACCAGAACCAAATGATTGTCTGAGCCTCCGCTAATGAGCCGCAGTCCGCTTGCGATGAGCGTTTCGGCGAGCGTCTTGCAGTTCGCCACCACTTGCTTGCCGTACTCTTGGAAAGCCGGGGTCATCGCTTCGCCAAAACAAACCGCCTTGCCCGCGACCACGTGCATTAGCGGCCCACCTTGGATTCCAGGAAACACAGCACTATTGATTGGTTTCGCAAATTCTGACTTGCAAAGAATCAAGCCGCTGCGTGGACCGCGAAGGGTCTTGTGAGTCGTCGTCGTGACGTAATCTGCGTAGGGAACAGGTGAGTTATGTACTCCCGCTGCCACCAAGCCTGCGTAGTGGGCCATGTCGACCATTAGCTTTGCTCCCACCTCCCGGGCGATCTCAGCAAACTTGTCGTGGAAAATTTCGCGTGGATACGCACTCGCTCCAGCCACGATCATCTTGGGCTTGTGTTCGCGAGCTAGTTTGGCGACTTGATCAAAGTCGATCCGATGGTTTACAGGGTCGACTCCATATGCAAAAAACTTGTAGAGTTTTCCGCTAATATTCAGGTGCATACCGTGCGTCAAGTGGCCGCCTTGGGCGAGGTCAAGCCCGAGAACGACATCTCCTGGGTTGAGAGCCGAGAGGTAAACTGCCATGTTGGCTTGGGAGCCAGAGTGAGGCTGCACGTTCGCATGCTCGGCACCAAACAGTTCCTTGGCTCGTTCGATCGCAATGGTTTCAACCGTGTCGACATGTTCGCAGCCGCCGTAGTATCGACGACCTGGATATCCCTCAGCGTATTTGTTGGTCAGCACGCTACCCACTGCTTGCATGACTGCGGCGCTGGTGTAGTTCTCGCTGGCGATCATTTCCAGCCCTTCCTGTTGGCGGACGGCTTCGCTCTCGACGGCTGCCCAAACAGCGGGGTCTTGGGTCTGAAGAATATTCATTTGCAAAGGATGATTAGTTGTTGAAAAAAGACCATGAAAAAGGGCTTCCGGCCAATCGCCACAGTCGAGTTACTAAGCGGCCGGACAGCTGCGAAGATTGGTTTCCTACGAACGAAACTGTATTCTCTGTCGGATTCTTCACCCCGTCAACCGTCGGAATCGCGCGGGCGGGCTATCTCGGCATCACAGCCCGCGAATTCGTCAAAAGTCCCACATCCGATTGCGCGGCAGAGTCGAACGATCACGATTGTCAATGCTCGCTCGCAAACTTCCGCGTGGCAACATTCGATATTGCCAATACTGCGGGATGTTTCACTTTGCGCTCTACGGAGAGAGCATAAAACTTCTCTTTGACTCGGGGGACTTTGGCGATGACCTCAACGTTGTACATGGTCTCTACCTCCTTTCCGATCACACTCGCGACCGGGAAAATACCAGCTCCAACACTACCCATAATTTTTAACATGGCACTGTCTTGAAACTCGCCAACAATTTTTGGGCGGATGTCGTTTGCCTCGAACCAATAATCCAAGGAACGCCTGAGAATGGTGTTTTCCATGGGGAGCAACATGGGGGCTCCGTTCAAAGATTGGGGAAACTTGTCCCGCAATTTCTTTGCAAATTGCTTTGTTCCAACAAAAACCACGTCCGATTCCCCTAACAAGTGGGAGTACGCTTTGACTTTCATGCTGGGATCGATAGGGGTGTCTGAAAGCACGACATCCAGTTTGTGAATGGCTAGATCAGCGATAAGTTTCGTTATATCTCCCTCCGAGCAGGAAAGCCGAATGTCTTCGGACATTTCCAGAGTCGGCGTCAGGAGTTGATAAGCCACCAGCTTAGGAAGCACATCCTTAATCCCCACCCGGAGCACCATTGGGCCGCCGACCGGACGACCGTTGACCATGTCCAGCAGCTCTTGTCCGGTCGCAAAAATGTCGTCCGCATAGGCCTGAACCGCCACCCCCATGTCGGTTAAGGCTAAGCCACGCCCCGATTTGCGAAGCAGCTCGACCCCGAGCGATTTTTCTAAATCACGGAGCTGAATGCTTATGGTTGCGGGCGTAACATGCAAAATCTCGCTGGCTCTTGCGACCGAACCTTCACGAGCCACGACCCAAAAATACTGCAAATGATGGTAATTCAGCCAGTTCACCAGACTCTCTCTTTGTTAGCTTAAATCAAGTTTTCGTTGCTCAGGATTCAATTTGTTCTAGCTTTCTGGCAAGGGATAATCAAGTAACCGAACACGCCTTTCGCGAGAAATACAGGAGAAACCTGATGCTAATTCTGGTGCATGGAAACGGCTTTGAACTGGACTCTTTGTTAAGAAGACAGGTGCAATCCAAGATTGAATCGAGCATGTCTCGGTTTGAAAATCGCATTGGGACGGTCAAAGCTTACCTTGCCGATCTTAACGGCCCCAAGAACGGAATCGATAAATCCATTCGGCTCGTGATCGGTGTGCAGAAAAAACGAGCCGTCGTTCTGGATGAGAGGGGGGAGAACTGGCTCTCCATGCTGGATTCGGTCTCCGATCGAGCGTCCTATACGATCTCCAAACTGATTGCACGACATCGTCGGCATCGCAAGCGATCCTCCGCTGCCTTGGACGACTAGTTCTGCTGAGGCAATCGGCAGGTAGAAATCTATTGCTAGTGGTCGGAACGGCTTCGCACGCAAATAGGAGCGTCACGGCGTAAGCCGTACGGTATCTCTGGCAATGCGAAGCGAACCGAGGTCTCCTTCGGAGGCGAACCCCTAAACTACCGGGAGCGGCAGATTGCTGGCTGAGCTGATGGGCGGTGAGGGTGCTGGAGCCCTACCGTACGTCTGGCGCCGTTACGCTACCATTTTTATCGCTGCGCGATTGGGCCGAACAGTGACTTCCGTGAACACGGTTTCGTACTTTCGCTGCTAGTCTGTGATTGAGCTTGTCGGGCGACGTACCCCTACTCGCCAATCACCTACGCGTTCTGTCTCTTCCCATCCCTCATAGTAGGAAGCTCGGACCGCCCCTGTTCGTTCGCTTGAAAGTGCGTCACTCTCCGGCGGGATTACCATGCAGATGGAAGTATCCTCTTGCAGGATAGATTGGATTCGTTGTTGTTCTTCAAACGTTAGCATGCGAGGCCAAAAGGTTGGATTGGCGGCAGTTAGCGGTTTGGTATCGGTCCAGAAGTAAAAACGGTTGTGATTGTGACCGTCGAAGACCAACCTTTCACAACCTGTTCTTGCAATAGCTCTCGCGATTTGTAATTCCTGTTCGCATGTTACCGGATCGAGTCGTAACCACTCGCTACCCCGAAGTCCTATCGGGGAGTAGCTAAGCCAACGCTGCCACCCCACAATCGACACCATTATCCCTAATGAAATACTCATCAGCGGTAGCAACCTTACATTCCCAGCCTCGAATCGGAGCTTAGTTTGGTCGGCCACTAAATTCCGAGGGGAGGCGTAAGTGGCAAGTGACCTACAGCAAAAGGAGGCTAACACGCCAAACACAATCCAACCAAAAGAGGTTCCGAGTGTTAACTGGGTGCCCGGGGTTGGATAGGCCATTAACGGGGCTAACCATGTGACTCCTATCACATAGGGGCTCAGCGAGCGTGCCGTTTCATCCGATCGCAACAGCCAAATCGACATGGCAGGACCAATAATGACCAACCAAGTCGACGCTCCACGAGGCTCTAATCCATGTATCAGCGGCGACCACCAATCGCTTACGGCTTGATAGGCCGCGACTGCTACCGCTGATAGCACAAGAAAACAAAGAGTCGTATTACCAAATGCGGATTCCTTGTTCTTGCGACCACCATGGTTTGTGTTTTTCCAAACGAAAGCTGCAAGGCAGCAGAAACCAAATAGTATGGCGGGTGCCGATACTGGAATAAGGTGATAGAAATCGTTCGCGAATCCTCTGTGCTGGCCAACGAGCCCCCACAAGAACTGCTCGGCGGTGATACCCATGCCCAAGGAAAGCACAAATACGGCGACAGTAGCTCCCGCTCCGCCAGCCAACACCTGATACATCGCACTTCTCTGTGCACTATCTTGCTTGTAAGCGACCAGAGCTTGTATGATCAAGGGAACTGCAAACAGAAAGCCACAGTTGATTTTGATCATGCCGATCAAGCCGACCGCTATGGCTGCCAATAGCCAACGATATCGATTCGTCCCAACAACATACCAAAACGATAGCAGTGAGAGCACCAGGATCCACTCTTGAGGGTGTCCCGGTTCCAACGCGAGCTTGGATAGATGTAAATGAAATAGGGTAGCGAAGAACAAGGTGATGGGAACGCCCCAGCCCAGTCGCCTCAGGATGGAATATGCCAGCAGGGTTGAAAGACACCAGAAAATAACCGTCTTGACTCGGACGCCGTCTTGAGTCAATGGAATCCCCATGACACTATGCAGCGAACCAGTTAGCAAATAGTACGCAGGTCCGTATTGCGTATGGGTTTTCCCATAGAGCGTTTCGCCAGCGAGAAACGTCTTGACGGTCATCATCACGTAACCTTGATCGTCATACGGAGCGAGTGTGCTCATGACGATAGGAAATGCACTTGCGAATGCTAGTAGTATTAAGCAAGCGACCAAAATCGACTCGCGTAGGGGGCTCCGCTGCATCATGTTACTGCATCATGTTGCAGGGGGAGTGATCGGTTGTGACGTTGATCGCAGTGGCTGATCCTTAGCGGCTTTGCTTACGTCAGAATCAATCGAACTAGCTACAAAGACCTTTAGCTCCTCCACCTCGCCAAGGAACTCGTGTACATCAGATTGCGATGGCTGATCGCCGTTCGATTTCCTCGCGATAATATAAGTGGGTCTCGCTCGCACTTGGTCATAGATCCGAGCGACATACTCACCCAGAATCGCAATTCCAAGAGCGTTCATGGCTCCGAAGAACGCACTGATGCTTGTCGTAGATGCCCAACCTGGGATGGCAAGCCCAGTGAAAAGTTTGTGAAACGCAGCGTAGCCGATCAGGCTCAGAGAGACCACCGCACAGACAAATGCGATCCCGTAAAATGCCAAGAGTGGAACTCGCGAGAACCCGAACAACGCTGTTTTCGCGAGAGAAACTAGCCCGCTCAAGCTGACTCGCGGATTGTCATCGTATCGCTCCAATCGTTCCACGATGAGAGACTCTTGCCGAAAACCGGTCCAAGATCGCAGGCCAGGGATGTAGCGATCCACCTCCGGCAGTCGTTTAATCTGATCGACCACCTTGCGATCCATCAATCCGAAATTGCCAGCGTCTTTCGGGATAGAAACCGACGACAACTGCTGAAGCGTTCGATAGAAGCCCGCAAAAAGGCAACGCTTCCAGAAGCTCTCCTTTCTCGCAACTCTCACCGCATAGACAACCTGTACACCGTCGAGCCATCTGTCAATCATGCGAGGAATCGCAAGCGGATCATCTTGTCCGTCGCTATCCATCAAGATAACGGCATCGGCATCCGATTCATCCAGACCAGCTCGCACGGCAGCACTATGCCCGAAGTTGCGTGACAGATGAACGACTCGAATAGAACGGTCGGTTGCCGCGATTCGATCGAGCTCTTCGCCGCTGCCATCGCGAGACCCATCGTTGACAAAGATGATCTCCGAGCTGATCGGTAGCTCGTGAAGCGATTGTTGAATCCTAGCAGTCAGTGGTCGAAGGTTTTCCTTCTCGTTGTAGACGGGCAGTACGATGGCGACACGAAGACCTGTCAATCGTCGCTCCTCGTCATGCCTCACGCCTGTTTTTACGCCGTGCCTGACGTCGGACGAAGGGTTCATTTCGACAGAACTCCGACCAAGGACAGTCCCATAGGAACCGGCATCTTGTCCGCGAGGGATCGTTCCCAACCAGCTAATCGAATCAGCATTTGATTGGTGAATCGCGAAACTCTTGGAAACTCGGTCCCTGATCGTGATGGGAAGAATTTGCGCATCATCCGCAACACAAATGCAACCGGCAACGTGAACGAGTTCCAGTGCGATAACTTCTCAACTCGCAAGCCGGCTTCGGTTGCATGTTGCCGAATGGTGTCGGAGGTATAACGGCGAAAGTGCCCTAATCGCTCATCCCAATCCGAATACAAAATCGGATAGGCGGGAACCGTGAAGATGATCTTCCCATGGTCGGTCAAGCTTTCAGCCGCGTTGCGGAGAGCCAGCACGGGATACTTGAGATGCTCCAGCACATCGAGAAGAACAACAGCTTGCGCCGAATCTGGTTGCACAGGCCATTTCTCGTGCAGGTCGTGGCGATACACACGGGAAAGCCCGAGCCGCGATGCATGCTCGACCGACTCCTCTAGGAAGTCCAGGCCGGTCACTTGATAGCCCATGTCTCGCCAGCGGACTAGGTTGCCGGCAGCACCAATCCCACCCTCGATAATCTGGGAAGGAGGCGTAGCGTAAGATCTCAGTAGTTGCGTGGCCCAAGACCGCTTGGCAACATGCCACCAATAATTGTCCTCGAGTTCGATCAGTTGGTTGAGATGTGCAATCTCCACGATCCATCCTCCCTGGGTAAAACCAAGCTGCAAATCTCGGTCAATCGCATAGTTTTCGGCGAGAGATCGAGGGAAGCCGTCTCGCGCATCGAGCGGCGAGCCTTGAAACGGTAGCTCACCGTCCCTGCCCTGCCGACAATTCCACTTAGGAGGAGCTAGGAATTCGCGAAAACCCGGCTGATTAGTGGAACACTAACGTTTGTAGGAACTGTGCTGTTCAACTATTCTAGAAGCTCGTTTAGAGTCACGAACCATGAATGAACGGAAAACCGATGAAGGCAAATTCCCTTGCAAAGAGACGCAGTTTTGCGATCGCCTTGCTGTTTACAGCAGCTGGCTGGATGTCGACTACCACTCCGATCGCGTTTGGACAGGACGTGCCCAGCCCGCTCAGTGGCTATGCAACGTTCACCCAGATGGAAAAACGGCTTGAGAAATTGGCGGAGTCTCCCTACGCCACCGTAAAGTCGCTGGGGGTTACAAAGGGGAACCGCAATCTGTGGCTGCTCACCATTTCGAAAAGCGAGGCCCAGCAGCGACCGGCCATCGTTGTGGTCGGAAACGTAGTAGGGGCACACGTCTTGGGGCGAGAGCTTTCGCTGCGGATGGCCGAGCAGATGGTTGCCTCGATTGATAACAACCCAGCCATGGCGGAACTCCTAGAGCGGTTCACGGTCTACGTAATTCCCTGCCCAACACCGGACGAAACCGAAAAGCACTATCGTTTTCCAGTCTACGAACATTCCGGCAACGAAACCAAAACGGACGACGACCGAGATTTTTCCATCGGTGAAGATCCCCCCAAGGACTTGAATGGAGATGGCTGGATCACCTCTATGCGGGTCTACGAGCCATTCGGTACACACAGGAAACATTCCGACGACGATCGGATTCTCGTTCCAGTAGATCCCAAGAAGGGAGAGACCGGAGAGTTTCGAATTCTGACCGAAGGAGTCGATGCTGACGGAGATGACCAGTTTGCCGAGGATGCATCAGATGGCGTGGCCTTCAACAGAAACTTTACCTTTAACTATCCGTACTTCGCGAAAGGGGCAGGACCTCACCAAGTTTCCGAAGTCGAGACCCGGGCCATCGCCGATTTCTTATATGACCACCCCAGCGTCGGTGCAGTCATTTGCTTCTCGCCAGAGGACAATTTGTTTAACACATGGAAGGGAAGTGCACAGACCGATAGTGCTCGCATCAAGACCAAGATTCTGACTTCAGATCAAGTGCTTCAGGATCAGATCGCCGAAGCGTTTCGAGGCGTTCATCCAGGCAAAGATGCTCCAGAGTCCCCGGCAGGAGAAGGTTCCTTTTCCGATTGGGCTTATTTTCACTACGGACGTTGGTCGTTCGCTTCCCGAGGTTGGTGGGTGCCCAAAGCAGCAGAAGAGAAGAAAGCCGAATCGGGAACCACAGAGCCTGGAGCTACCGAGTCAGCAAACGCTGGGGCAGAAACCGACGATAAACGTGCAGGCAGCAAGCCGATGGCGAAAGACGATAAGCGAGGCGCATCGGAGTTGAACGCCATGCGTTGGTTTGAGCAGCAAGGCATTCAAGCCTTCTCACCGTGGCAAACGCACGAACATCCCGACCTCCCTGGCAAGAAGGTAGAGATTGGCGGATGGAAGCCGCTCTATCTTTTGAATCCGCCCGAGAAGATGGTGGATGAACTGGTCGAACCGCATGTCGAGCTGATTCGAACCCTGACGAAGAAATGGCCAGCGATTGAGCTAAAGGAGGTTAAGGCGAAAAAGCTAGGTGAGGGATTGATCGAGGTAACCTGTGAAGTGGTTAATGTCGGTCAACTACCAACCATGCCCGAAATGGGAAACATCTCCGGGCACTGGTATCCGATCCAAGTGACATTGCACGGATCCGAAGGAGCGAAGTGGATTGAGGGGAGCCCGCGTCAATCGGTTGGCCGCTTAAAAGAGCTTGGCGGCAAGCAGGAATTGCGATGGTTGCTTTTGCTCCCGTCCGAATCACTTGGTAGCCGCGAATGGAAAATTACGGCCACCGCGCCCACGCTTTTGCCTGTCGAACAATCATTGGAGGTTAAGTAATTATGAGTCTAAAGGAAACACGATCTCCCATGAAAGTTAATGCTATGTTGAATTGCAGTTCCAAGTCGATCGTCCGTGCGATGTTGCTAACCGGATTGTCGTTCGGTTGCAGCTGGTCCCTTCTGGGGTCGCTAGCGTTTTCGCAAGATGCGTCACCGTCTGTTGAAGCAGTCAAGTCGGTTGTCCCATCCGGCCAGGATATCAAAGTACAAGCGATCTATAAGGCTGTCGGTGGTCCCACTCAGCCCAAAGTGCCTGTGTACTGGAATCGTTATCACGACAACGAAGAGATTGAGAGTATTCTCAAGCAATTAGAGGCCCAGTATCCCAAACTGGTGAAGATCGAATCGGTTGGCAAATCGATTCAAGGCCGAGAGATGTGGGTTGCTACGATAACCAATTGGGAAGTTGGTGAAGAGAATCGCAAGCCAGGGTTCTGGATTGATGGTGGCATTCATGCGAACGAGATCCAAGCGAACGAGGTCGCTCTCTATACTGCTTGGTTCTTGGCGGAGATGCACGGAGAGAACAAGTTCGTGCAAGAACTGCTTCGCGATCGGGTCTTTTACATACTTCCGAGCATGAGTCCCGACTCGCGACACGCTCACTTCTACGAACCCAATTCGACCAACTCGCCACGGTCTGGTCAGCGAGAGGTAGACGACGACCGCGATGGGCTCGTCAACGAAGATTCGTTCAACGATTTGAACGGAGACGGGCACATCACTCAAATGCGAATCCGTGACCCGAACGGTCGCTACAAATCGCATCCCAAGTATCCGAATCTCATGGTCCCAGTCGAGCCTGGTGAAAAGGGTGAGTTCACCTTGATTGGCATTGAGGGATACGACGTCGACGGCGATGGTCGTGCCAACGAGGACGGAGATGGATCGTATGACCCGAACCGCGATTGGCCGTGGAAATGGGAGCCTGGTTATGTGCAGCGAGGCGCGTTCCGCTATCCGTTTTCTCTGGTTGAGAATCGGAACATGGCCGAGTTCGTTTTAAAGCATCCCAACATCGCGGGTGCACAGACCTATCACAACACTGGTGGTATGCTTCTGCGGGGACCTGGCTCCAAGCAAGACGCTTACGAGGCAACGGACCTCAGAGTCTATGATCGGATTGGCAAGACGGGCGAAAGAATTTTGCCCGGTTACCGCTACTTGAACGTTGCCAACGATCTTTACGAAGTCTGGGGTGGCGAGATCGATTGGTTTCATCAGATGTTGGGAGTCTTCACTTTTACCAACGAGCTCTTTGTTTCCTATAACTACTTCCATCAGCCTTCGGGCAGTCCAGAGCAATCGCATGAGTTCGATCAGTTGTTGTTGTTCGGAGATGGGTTAGTGGAATGGGAAGAGGTGGATCACCCGACTTATGGCAAAGTCGAAGTGGGAGGATTTAAGAAAAACTGGGGGCGACAACCGCCGGGATTCATGTTGCAAGAAGAATGTCATCGCAACATGGCCTTCACATTGTACCATGCCAATCAGATGCCTTTGCTAAAGGTCCAATCGGTGTCAGTGAAATCGCTTGGAGACGGATTGCAAGAGGTAACGGCCATTGTAGAGAATGAGCGATTGACTCCGACCCACTCGGCGATCGATCTCAAGCAGAAGATAACACCGCCGGTTTCGGTTCAGTTGGAGTCCTCGGATTTGAAGGTTTTGACCTCTCATTACTCGACCGATGTCCTCATGAGGAACCCGACAGTGCAAAACAAGTCCCCCAAGGAGGTGCAGGTCCCGAGCATTCCAGGCTCGGGGATCGTTTATGTCCGTTGGATTGTATCGGGTAAGGGGACAGGTAAGATAACCGTGACGAGTGTCAAGGGTGGATCGGCCGAGTCCCAGGTCAGCATCCCATAGATCGCATGAAATCCAGGAAGGCAACGGGGAAAGCAGAGATGTTCGTTGACACATCCTGCTCCCTGATGCTATTCTTTGGGTAGTGTCGCTAGTTGGCTGTGGTGGCGTCGAGAAGCGACGAGAGACCGAACCACTAGTCGCATAAGATGCCCTCGTAGCTCA
This sequence comes from Brakhagea baltica, assembly GCF_052161605.1. Taxonomy (NCBI): domain Bacteria; kingdom Pseudomonadati; phylum Planctomycetota; class Planctomycetia; order Pirellulales; family Pirellulaceae; genus Brakhagea; species Brakhagea baltica. The sequence continues at coordinate 5,763,832 of NZ_CP197409.1, forward strand.
GTTGGATAGAGCGCGGCTTTCCTAAAGCTGAGGTCACAGGTTCGAACCCTGTCGGGGGTACTTGGGTTTTCCTTGATGAAACCGCGATTCTGCGAAAGCTCTTTTTGGTCTCAGGGACCATTTCGGGGACCAAGCCGGTTCCGCTCTTCCGCTGCCGTGACCAAAAGAGTCACTCTTCGTTGGTATCTTTGCACCACAATTTAAGGGTGCATGCAACATGAAGAAACCGTTTTTTGTTAAGGCTAGATCCTGCTGGTATGTGAAGGATGACCAGGGGCGAAAAATCCGTCTGGATCCGGTTGAAGAGAAGGCCTTCGGTATCTGGGAGCGGATGCGTTCCATGGCGGACTACCGACATATGGACGCAACGGTCGAAGCCATCTTCGAAGGCTGGCTGGCCTTCTATGAACTCAAAGCGACCGAGGAGCGATACCAAAAAGCAGTATCACTCCTCTCTTCATTTGCCAATCACTTCTGCCCCACTCGAAAGATGAGGGATTTGACTTGTTTGGAGCTCGACAAATGGCTCAATACGAAACGGCAGCGTGGCAAGAAGGAATACACCCGGTCAGTGGCTCGGAAGCGTGACGCGGCCCAATTCGTGCTGCGTGCTTACCGATGCGCTCACTTGCAGGGTTGGATTCCGGAGTCTGATATTTTGGTGCACCGTTCCGAGACTCCTGAGCCACGTATCGTCCTGGTTGATCGAGCGACTCATGAAAAGTGCGTCAAGTCGACGCGAGAAGGACGAAGGGCGGGGCGACCATTTGGTTTGGTTCTTGTCTCTCTTTGGCACTCCGGGGTTCGGTCGGTGCAGATTCGAGAACTGACTGCCAAGCATGTTCCCCCCCATGGCGATTGGGTATTCGCAAGGCATCCGATAAACCATCATTGGTGACATAGTAGGGACGAATGGGTGTAGTTGGCTTCAAGAGCCCACTCTTGGCGCTGAGGATGTACCACCGAAGTTCGCGAGATAACGGACCGAGAAACGGAAGGTCACTATGGCACGAATACGCACAATCAAGCCCGAGTTCTGGGCCGATGGACGAAGCATCAACGCGTCGACAAGCTACAGAAACAGGGCTCGCTCCCACACGAGTCGAGGGGAAGAGCAAAAGCTTTCAGACGGCTTGGAATCGATGGCGATCTCACTAGCGGGAGAACTTCACCCACTGACTCCGACGTCGGAGGAGGCTGCCCTATGGAGCTGAACCGATGCTTCCCATACAACGAGCCATAGCCAGCCCCCAGGATCCGAAATCCGGCAAAGCGAAGCGGCATGACGTTCGAAACGAGTTCGAGTGGACACACAAGCGGGGGCAATCAACGTTGGTGTACGATCCGATCCTCGGGCCGTTTCTCGCAGACGTGATGCGAGTGCGTGGGCAGTGGTGCAATGGAGCGATTTCGGAGAACGATCGAGATCGAAGGATCATGGAGTTGGAAAAACAAGCGTTGGCAAAGGTTGGCCAGAAAAGGAAAGAAGCAACTTGCGCGTAGCAAAGAAAACCACCAAACCGATAACCCCCCGTTCGACCGTTCGAGATTGAACTGCTAGAGCGTGGCTTCGTATGCAGCGAACGGAAACGGTTCGAGGAAGAATGCAAGAAGGATTCTAATCAAACTCGATGGAACACCCCGCCGAGGTTTGAGTACAAGAACGGCTGGCGATCACCTAGCCCCCTGGGGCTTAGGCGCATGGGTTTGTTATCCGCTTTTAGCTTGCGAGAAGGGCTCTTCGACTTGTAGAAATTGCAAGTTGTTTACCAAGTTGCTTCAGAAACACCGGTGTCAGCATCAAACTTCCACCCCGCCTTTGTCTTCTTCATCTTTTGCGAAAGGATAGCAACACTCCACCCCGGAACTTCGAACTTTAGATCGACAGTAGTTTCGTCGATATTTCTAACCGCGAGAGCCCGAAAGCTCGTTGCAGTAACTTTAGCATGCTGGAGCCACTGACGTTGGGCTTCAGGGTTGTTTATCTTATCTGGAGAATCAAGGCAGGCTTTGCTAATGACGTCCGGCTTTTGTTCACGCACTGCCCACATGAATGTTTGTAAGGTCGCCTGTGGAGTATCGAATCCAACGTTTCGCCATGATTTCGCTTCTAGTATTTTCTCGGGTAACACATGAATTTCAGAAGCCTCTTCCTTTTCTGTCACAGGCGGCTGAGACATCGCAGTCCTCGGAACTGCGGTAAAACCAATTTGAAGAGCAACAGCGAGGAAAAAGATAGCTTTGCGTTTCATAGGGGAATCCTTTCAAAATAGTGAAAACCGAAGTGTGTGACGATACACACTTGCAGTTGGGCGGCAAAGACGAATTTCATGAGGATAACGATTGCCGTCAGCGGGGGGCGGGAGAAGATCATGAGCGAACCAAATAAACCACCCACCTCCGCTCCGTTGCACGGCGTGGTTATGTTGCCGCGTCTAGTTGGTGTGAGTAAACATCATATCACACGCCCCGCCGAGTAGTAGCCGATTCCAGTAATGCCGGAATTCGTTAGTACTGTACGAGGGGTGTGACCGGTTGTTCTGTTAGTTACGACGCCATTGCCAAGAACTGATCGCTATAGTTCACTCGTTTCTTACCGTAGATCGAGAGGTTTACCGTTCGGTGCGTTGTGGCTAAGACATCCCAAAGCTCACTCGCTTCGATGCAGCGAAGGTTCAGCATGGTCTGGGCTCCTTTTTCCTTCCATCTCATCCCACTCTTTTCCATTCGATCCTTGGGCACATGCCGACAGGCTCCTTCAATATACCCAGTGCATATCGGATAGCCTTTTGCCAAATACTCACCGTACTTGATTCGTGAGCGGTTGTTTTCCAAATACTTCACGATCTTGCCAAGCTCTTCGCGTTGTGCTTTTTTTATGCCCTTGCGTCTCATCGCAGTCTTGATTCCTATGATCATTAGACCTTCGGTTCCCTTAAGCAGTAGCAGCAGCTGTTCGCGAACATACGAGCTTTGCGAATCTGGTTGGATGATCTTCGCGGCTGCCCAGATTCGCGGAAGTACATGCATCAGGTCCAGTATTTCAATCGTGTTCCATCCCTCCTGGTACTCATGCGCTAAGTTCCAAAGTGATGGTTGCCCGTCGTGCATAACCAAAATCTCTTGACCCTCTCGGTGGCGTCGGAGCGTATTGGCAGTTAGCCATTGCTGAGCTTGCTCTTCAGCGGACTTACCGATCACGTTTCCGTTAGAATCATGCTTGGTCAACGCCCCAAAGTACCGAGGATTCTTCGGCTTAGCTTCTGATCTACTTGTCTCGCCTGACTCAGGCTCATGGAATAAAGCATCAATGATTTCTGTAGCCGTTCGAACATCGCGATCTACGGTATACACTCCGGCCATGCACGCCATTTGTTTCTGCCCCGGCTTGGGGCCCATGCGTTCGACAGAAGCACCCACAGGTGTTTTTTCCGTTTGCTTGCGTACCATCGGGATGCCTTTGTTGTCACTGGTTTGGACCAAGAGTTCTGCCTCGGTAGCTCGATCGATCGATGGCGGATTATCGAGTACCAAGGCCGCTGATTTTCCCAATCGGCTTCCGATCCGTTCGGCGCTGTCGACTGGGACGTGGAGTGACGTGATTCGTTCCAGTAACCCAACCGCTTTATGGAAGGAAGATTCGGTCGCATGAGTTCCGACCCACGACTCGAAGACCAAGGAATAATCATTCTGCGGGAGCCCTAAATGCTCGTCCAAAGGAATGGCTTGGATCGCTTGATCGGGTGTTGTTCCATAGACGTAGCGTTCGATTCTGAAATCGCCAAAGATGGAGCGATACCTCCGAGTCCGTTTGGGCATTCGATTATAGACTCGCCCTTTCTTCTCGATGGTAGGTCCAACATCTCCCTGGCCTGCTTGCTCGATGATTGTTCCAATCAATGCATGTCCGAGAGCCATTAGTCGCTTGTGTAAATCAAGCTCCGTTTGGTCGATCGCTTGCCCCGTACGAAAAGCTGTGTTAGCCAGCTCTTTAAGCTGTGCGACAATACAATCTACATTCTGGAAATCCAACGATTCGTTCATGATTTGACTCCGTGATTGAGAACCGACGAAAAAGCTCGCCGTTACCCTTATTATCTCTCTCAATACTGAAAACGAAACCAATTGGTTGTCGCCGGAAATGATGCCACAATATCTTGTGCTAGCAAATCGCGACTCACTACCGACTAAGCAACGATGAGCCGGTCACACCCCTGTACGAGCATCTTCGGTCGCAAACATCGGACCGTCGTCGCCATTTTGTTTAATCGTGAAAACACCGAATTTTGGAATGACGGAGGCAGGAATTCGCAACCGCGTAATTTGCCGTCGGCGTTCCGTAAAACGTCCACACTTCTCACAAACGGCATTTTTGCATTCTGCGGGGTCGGCATCAATGCTTGCATCGAGTGTGACGTATACCAACGAGGATTGGTCATCAAACAACGTTTCGCCTTCGATCATCGTAGTGGGGTGGAATATAAACGGGATTGTCAAATTAGACAGCATTGACTGACCGATCAAATCGACCATCATGCGAAAGCCGCCCCAAAAGCAATTGTGGCCTGCGTTCAACGATGATCGAGGCTCACCAAATTCGTATTCCCACCAATACAGAAGCGGCGGAGACCAACCGTTTAGGTTCGCATCACAACAGTCACAAGGGTTTCGGTGAATGTGAGTGCCGCAAGGGAAGAAATCGTCGCGGAAGCGATCAGTAACGTTGGACAGAACGAACAGCTTCGTCATGCAGAATCATCTTGTCTAGCAACATAAAAAAACGAAATGCAATCTATCCCTACCGTAGCGTAGCGGAGCGTAGGATAGATTGTGCACCCGAACTGTATGGCGTTGCTCCGCATCCCGACAGATTATCGCTTGACCGGGCGCTGCCCGCAACCTACCTGCGGATCCTTTTCCTTCTTACCGTCACGACGTGTAAAGCAGAATGATAGACATGCTCGGGTTTTGGGACGGGTAGACCAAACCGATGTAAGGAGTGTCATCCTGCACCTTCACCGCCCCTGTCATCATTTTGCCTCACATCATTCTGCCATCCCGATTCCTGCCATGCCTCGCCGCACCAGAGTTGCTTAAACGAGCGAAGGGCAGCCCCTCCTCAGGGGTACTTCTCCGATCCTGCCGTGGGGCTTCATAACACGGGTTTAAATGCTGACTAGCTACTGGCCCGCAAGGAAGCGAAGAGAAACAATCAGGCTCGACGTATGTCCACCCCCGACTATCCGATGCAACATCTAAGCGTATTTATGTTCGTCAACTAGGGTTCTGGGATGCCGAGGTCACGACAGATTTTGCGGACCAAAAAGTCATTGATCTCGCGATGACGCGGTACCGCACTTGTCTGGCTATTGGCCGGATTAACGTAGAGGCTGTGCTTGGCACCTTCGCGCAGAAGCTCGCATCCATTAGAGGTCAAGTACCGCTCGAGATCTCAACGCTTCATGATGATGTCAGGTCAAATGGTTCTCTCGAGACAGTTTTCCCCACGATGGCTTTCGCAGCGAGTTCTCGGTTTGCGTCGAGCACCATTTGCACGGCCTCGCGAAGATTATCTCGAGCCTCCTCGAGCGTATCGCCTTGCGTATTAGCCCCAGGCAATTCCTCAACGAAACCGATGTATCCTTCAGGCACGGCCATAAAAACCGCAGTAAGCTTCATATTTGCTCTCCTCCAATGTAATATAGACCATTTGGTTACGTGAAGCAAAGTTACAGCCCAAGATCGTCCGTTTTCCACGATCTATTACGTAGAATAACGTGGTAACGACCACGACACCAATGCACAGAACTGCCCGGGCAAGCAAGAGCGAAGCTTACCAAACGGCAAGACCGTCCATGCGTGAGTACCTGCCAACAAAAAGCTCTCGCAAATCCACGCACGCCGCAATCGACGCTGTGATCAAAATTAACGAAAAGGATCAGTCACATAGAGCGAGGATGATTGACCGCCCAAGCCCCAGGGATGGAGACGTTGACTGCATCGTACGCCCGGCACGGGCGTGAACTAATGGGGTGCAAGTCCCCTGTACGAAAATGGGAATTACTTGGAGGACAGAATAACAAATGGTAGCAAACAATCTAAGCACTAGACGAAGGCAACTGCGGGGAGGCTACAAACCGTGGAGAGGAAGCCTGCGAAGGTGTGCGTAAACGCCGGGTTTGTCCGTTGTCCCAAAAGACAACATTCCGCCGTAAAGGCATGTGCTCTTGAGGCTCCCGAAGGGGAGAAACTCGGTGTGGCGGCTATGGCGCAATCCACGCACTCGAGTTCGTAACGTGATCAAGTTAGGGGTTATCAATCGATCAGTTGAAAATGGTACCACATTATCACGGCGGCTGCAGTAATAGCAGTGCAACCCAGCAAGCGACGACCGACAGCGCGAGCAAAAACTGCCATTGTTAGTCCGGATACCAATGTCATTGCCGAAGCAAAGAACACGTAGTCGACGTACACTGCCATTTCGCCGTTGTGATTCCATGGCCCATTGCCGGTATCTTGATAGTGTTGCCAAGCTGCGACATCTGGACTTGCGTTAATTCGCAGAACTGTCGTCCAAGTCATTGCGATGATAATTGTGAGCGAAGTCGCAGATGCGATCGTACAGACGAAAGCTATGCGCTCCAGTGTGTTGCCATTTTTCGGAGCCACACCCGAATTCTCAATCAAGCTTGACGTCCGATTTCGAGTGCCATTATTGAAGGACAGAACGCCCCCATTACATCGAGTGGCGGCAAGTAAAGTTTCTAAAAGTCGAGACGGCCATTCCGCCACTTCGGTGCAATGGATTGTCCGTGCAGTTTTCGGTACTGATATTCGCTGCAGCAGGGCATGGTGCAGAATCGTTCTATCATCGTTTAACCCAGTATTTGTTGTATTCGAATCATGTCGCCAGTGCAAGCTGCACTATGGTTGTGGGATAATTTGTGGCGGTTCAATTCGAACGAGCCGTTTGGTTGGCGTTGAATCTTCGGTTGATTAGCACACCAATCGAAACGCAAATCGCATGAAGTACAAGCATCGGCAGGAAAAAACGCGTTCCGCCAGATTCTCGGTAGAACCAGTGGCAAATGTTCGCAATCGCGCCCGCGAGCACGACTATGACCATCGTTCTTATTTGTCGCGCCGCTTCTGCACGCCGGTGCTGCATTAGGGCCTTCGTTGGTTCGGAGTCAGGCAACATCAATGGGCTCAATTCGCGAACATGTAATTATCCCGGCTTTCGTACCGGTGAGTTCGTTATTGTCAGGTGTTATCCCCGAAATGTCAACAATTTTGATCCACGGCCTCAAACCGGGATAATAATTATCGAGGCCGTTATCCCGGTTTGAACGAAATTAGCCGTCTGGCATAATATGAGATGGGATTGATCGCCGAAAAGCATGGCTGTACCGAGGTAATCATGGACCGAATGAGAGATTTACTGGTCGACACCAAGCAAGCGGCGATCTTGCTTGGGGGGATCCGTACGGACCATTCTGCGATGGAAGCAACAGGGCTGGATGCCCGAACCCGTGATCCAGCTCAAGCGAAAGTGCCTCTGGTCCCGCTCAGAAATTTTCCAAAAATTCCAAAATCGGACAGAGTCGGACAAGTCCCTAGGTGCCTGATCTTCCTGCGCGAGGCTGCTGGTATGGTTTTAAGATCCGTTCTTAGGAACCAGACCCTCTTTTCCACTCGCGTGTATGTCCACAAATCAGCTACTAGCCCACAGAATCGCGGCCGATGCGTTTGAGCAATCGAGTTCTCTCGAGGCGTTTCAAGGGATCGTTCGAGAAGACTCTCGAGTCTTCGAAGCGAGCTGTGAACCATCGAGCTTGATCGCATTCTGCGAACGACTCCGCACGGATTGGTTGGAGAAGGGGATCGTAAAACCCACGGCATTGACATGCCCTGCGATAACGCAAGCTCAGTTCGGGCTCAAGACTTCGCCGGATGTCACGACGGCTCTTGCCGTCTTGCAAATGGCTGCCTCAGGCGAGGATGGGCCGTTCGAGTCGATGAGAACGGCGAGATCGTTCGAGAAACAATTTACTGGGAAGGCTTAGCAACCCTCCTGGAAAAGCTCGTTCCACTCGTGTTGCTGTTCATCAAGGCCACTGGCGATTAATGCATTTTTCTTCACTTGACGTCCAACGGGAATCAGATCCATCATAGAAACCGCAATTCGAACTCTCGCCGATTAGGAGGAAGCAAACTATAGCCGCACTCCTGTTGGACCCTGCTCCAGAAGCTGTTGCAAGGTCTCGGTGGGCAATGCCTGTAGGTCGGGGGCCATCGTTGGATCCGGGAACGGAAATCCGACCCCAAGCTCGGTGTTACCGTTGTTTTCCAGGCCCCCGAAGTCACCCCCGAAGTCGGAAGAATGCTATTTGCCCTCGAAGGAGAGATGAACCGAAGCGAAATTATGGAGGCCATGGGTTTGAAAGATGAAAAGCACTTTCGACGATACTACCAGCAAACAGCAATCGCAGCCGGCCTCATCGAAATGACGATTCCTGACAAACCCAACAGTAGCAAACAACGATACCGACTTACTGCCCTCGGCAAAACGGTCCTAAGGTGATCGGCAACTGAAAAATAGCGAATTGACGCTGGCTGGTTCGCGAGCGTATCCTGCTCAACTTGGCTTCGAGAGCCGTTTGACGTGCGCCCATAATGTCGGCGAAACATCATTGGGGGCGCCAGTAATCAGTTGCTTCAGGCATTCAGCGGAAAACGACAGTAAACAAGCTCGCGACCGAGTCGCGCAGGACGATCACTGATTGCAAGATCAACTACCGCGCGGATACCGTTGTCATACAGTAACCGAAGATCACGAGCGTCCAACGCATTGCCGATGTATAGTAGATTGGAATGTGCCACTCGGATCAATCAAACGACTCGATGGTCTGGAGTAATTTTGAGTGGACGAATACCTATTTAAGTTGCCCAGATTTTACAGTTACTCTTCAATCGGTTTTGACGAAACGACTTGTACGCCACCGCAAACCGGACAGAACGAAGTGAACATTTCCATTTCTGCATCTGTTGATACGTGTGGAAAAATCTTTGCCTGCAAGTCTGATGGTGCGTCGAAAAGTTCTCTCATGCCGCATTTGTCGCAGGCTTTTATATACCAATCGCGTCGTTCGTTAAGATACTTTTCGGTGACCATGAATGGATAATTACCAACGTTCGCCGACAGGAACAGAATCTTGTCTTCAAGTCGAAGCGATAGTAAATGGAGTGGCTGATTCAGCAGAGTACCTTCGTATGCACCAGCACGCTTGCCAGTGACGCGAACCCATACAAGCTCGGGAAGTGCCTGAGTCAGTCGCGGGCCCCCTTCATGCACGATTACCTGTAGATCATCTGGGTATTCAGGATGAAACATTCCAGATAGCGCCGGGTCTGTTCGCCAAGGATGCTCGGAATTCTTCATGGGCAGGGTATCTTGAATGTCGTGTTCCGTTTGTCGAAGATATGACTGGCTATGCACCGTTGAATCCTGCGAAGATGGGGCGTCACAACCAACACTGGCTAGCACCAGGAGCAATAGAATCATCTTAGTGTTGGGCACGAACCACCTCTACAAGCGAATAGACAACTAAACGGATTCTGCACCGGAAGGACCATTATTGTGAGGATCTATCCGAGAATAGTCAACAATTTTGATCCATTTGGCCTCAAACCGGAACAATGTTGAATCCGATCAAAGTCCTTTAGGATGCATTTCCGTTGCGACGATGATCATCGCAACAATCGTCCCGGCCAAATAGAGTGGCCATCCGGTGATCAAGTTTAGCCTGTCTGACGTCGAACGGAGATTGAGACGGAAATGACTTACGATGCATCCCATCCAAAGTATTGCGAGCAAAGGAAGTACATTAGGCCAGTTAACTCCTAACCCTTTGAGATCTATCAAGACGAAGAACGTTGTCGCCAAAGATCCGAAGAAGCGAAAAACTATTCGAACGACAATTGCAACGAGGCGTTTTCCATTGAGTGAGGCTTTCTGAGATGCACTCGAGTACGAATCAGGATTTTCTCTAGGTGGCGAGTATGGATTCTCCGTTTCCTTCATTAAGCGAACTCTTCGAGTGAGCCAAAGTCAACAACATTGGTCAATTGTATCGAAAATTCTTACTCTTACTCTTACTCTTACTCAGGTTTTCACAGTACCCGTATTCCATACGCTGTTTCGAGAACAAGCACCACAAGCTTTTATCATTCGGCTTCACTGACGAGTCACACTCCCACCGAGTTAACTCGGTGGTGAGCCTGGGGCGTTGCAGGCACCTTAAACGAAACGAACCACCGGGGCTCATCACTGTTCCACGAACGAGATCGAGCCGACACCGGTTTTCTTGACCGTTTTCTCTTCGGGATTTCCTGCAACTCTGATACTCCCAACACCCGTCGTAGATGCATTGATGGATTGGGACGCGTGGACAACAGCGCTACCCACACCGGAAACCTTAACCGAGACGTTTTCCGCAATCAATTTGCTGAAGTTAACGCCTCCGACGCCGGTGACCGAGACATTGAGGTTTTTCACGCTTCCTTCGGCCTGAATGCTACCCACTCCGGAAAGCCTAACATTGAGTTTGTCGCTATCGATCCCAAGCAGTTTCGTGTTCCCTACACCTGCGGAGCTTACCGATTCCACCATCGGTGTAGTTATGTTGACCAGCAATCCGAGCGATGTAGAAAAATTACCTGTGGACTTGATGATCAACTCACCATCTACCACTTCGGTAACTACCAACGGAAGTATATTATCATCTGCGGTGACTTCTACTGTTTGGTTATCGCCAATCGTGATCATCACTTCACCGACCGTAGTGTTGCGAATCGAACGAAATTCATCAAGGTCTCGGGCTTCGGACTGAGAAACCCCAGAGCCTGTGATGGCAACGGAGCAGCCCGAAACAGCCAACAACGTAGCGTAAACGGGGAAATACTGGATCAATCGATTCATAGCTATTAGCCTTGGACCTTGGTATGTTTTTTCGAGTAAAGATGGGCTTGGCGGAACCCTCGTCCAACAGGACACTAAAGACTTATTCTAGAGCATTACCGAAGCCTTGGTTTTTATCAACGGAAATTTCTCCAACTACGGACTTTCGTTGGAAAGGTTAGGGACTAATTGCTGTTTTCGCGATGGCTTGCTTCTTAAAGCAAGGCAAATGAGAAACCACCATTTACCGAACGCGGGTTTAAATACTCGTTTGCTAGTTTCGGTGAGAAGCGAAGTAAGATCATGAGTCAAGGCTTAAGCCCTCACATAGTACTTGGATGCGAAATCTGATCCTATTTGGGTTCATGTACTTCGCACGCCAGTGCAAAGGCACCGCACTTAATGCATGTGCCGTTTGTAAGGATATGATCCGAACGCCGGTATAAGGTAAGGGACGAATTGCAATGGCTACAAGCTACGCCCAGTCGCCGATCTAGCCAGACGTAGGGCAATAGCGGCAGGAGTCCTGATGGTAGCAGGAATGTGACGCCAAAAACCAAACCCATGATGGCGCCGTAGTACCCGTCGTCTTGCAAATTTTTGGTGCGATCGTGGAACACCATGCTCAACGCGTGAATCTGCGGGAAGTAGGCATACCATGCGGAGAATAGCAAAAGCATAATCGCGATTGAGATGGTCGAATACGCTGTCCATGCCCAACACCGAGACCGTCTTAATGCGGTTATGTATTCAGCACGCGTCACAACTCACTCCAACGACGAACGTGAAATTATCCTGCTTTTTTACCGGCGAAACCGTTAGTGTGAAGTGCTATCCGAGGATAGTCAACAATTTTGATCCAAATAGATGAAAACGGACGGTAAGCCACTGCCTGCGATCGAACTCAACTGCAATCGTCTGTGGTCCCGGCACTTCATGGAAATCTTATTCCGAGTAGGTCGTGATTGGCAGCCCTTACGGGTTGTTTTCCCTTCGAAAAGTTAGACTTCGCTCTGAAGACGGGCCACCGACAAGCGTCCTTGAATTTGATGCGATTTCATGATTTTCTCGCACAGAGCGCTATACTGCTACTTGGTCTAATTTCTGGGAATGGCCCATGCTGGCCATGGGGAACATCGATTTAGCGGGAGACCCAGTCGCGATACGATTTGTAGTCGCCATACGGATCGCCATTAGCACGTGCGGATTCCATGTATTCATACATCGTTGAACGAAATCGTTCGTTGTACCGCTCGCCCGAAGGTGTGAGTTCCGCGTACCGATCCCAAATCCATTCGATTGTTTCCATATCTACGTAGGACTTCTGTCGTAAAGCAATATCGGCCTCTAGCTGCTTCAGATCCAACAGTGTTGCATGGAATTGCAACATGCTATTTCCGTGCAGATTATCGGTCCATCGTACGGCAGCAGCCCATTCGTTGTCGTCCAGCCCAGTGGGAGTCGCAAGGATGAGATGGCCAATACGCAACCTAATTGCATCGGAAACTTGACAACGACGCATGTGTTCAAACAGAGTGCGATCTAGGGCAAACCATATTCCGACAAGGCATGCGAGCCCGGTTAACGTTCCAACAACATAGCGATTTCGATAAGCGACAGCCACTTGTTAGTGCCTCCTAAAAGCGAAATCCATGCCCATTCATGTTCGGCTTTTCTGTTCCGTGTCCGCATATTCGCGTTCTGCACCACGCCAGTACAACACGCCCATCAGGTAACCGCCAACTACGAAAGCGATCCAAGTAAACGCGAAGACCTGCCAGAATGCCCCTTTGAGCAAAAGACCAAGGGACGTGGCACATGCGAGGAGGCCACCCCAGCCTATCACCCAGCGTTGGAAAATGTAACGCGTTCGTCCTGACTCTCGCGTTGGTGCCCATTCTTTAAGCTCACTCCACTTGTCTTCTTGCGCAAGCTCTCTGAAACAGCTTGGACATTCCGCGGTGTCCTCTTTAGGCAAGCGAACGCCGCAGTTATTGCAGTGAGTGGTGGTATTAAGTGTTGCCATGGTCTTTCAACGCTGAACGAAATGCAATTCCTCCGTCGGAACTTTGGGAAAGATCGTACATGCAAATTGAACGGGGATGCTCATATACGCCGGCGATTATCGCTTGGCCGGTCGCGGTTCGCAACCGAATCTTGGATTCTTCTCGATTCCGCACCGTCATGAGGCGGAGGGCGAGCCATGTAGTAAACGCAAAATCCCAGGCTGCTCAGCATTTACTAACGTTGCTTTCGCATCCTTTGAGAAACATGCGGCACGCGGTTGGCCCCAATTTGCGGGTTTTTAGATTCTTTATCCCCATATTGACTGCATGTTCCAGGCCCTTACATTAGCAACGAGTTTCGTTTTGCTCGGTTTAATGTCTATCTTCATTTCGAGGACTCTTTTCATGATTGTAACGAATACGGAAACCGTGAGTGGACACAACATTCGCCAGACGCTCGGACTGGTACAAGGAAATACCGTGAGGGCCAAGAATGTCGGTCGCGACATTGCGGCCAGTTTTAAGAATCTGGTGGGAGGTGAACTCAAGGGATACACAGAGCTGTTGACAGAATCTCGACGTGAAGCCATGCAGAGGATGCTCGCACAAGCACAACAATTGGGGGCCAATGCCGTTGTGAACGTCCGTTTCTCAACAAGCTCCATAACTGCCGGAGCTTCGGAACTCTACGCTTATGGGACTGCAGTGATTATCGAACCAGCCTAAACGGGGCAAACAATAACCCCTGAACGCGTGTTCTTTGACCAGGCCATTTCCCCTTAGTATGAGTTAGGTAATCCATGGAATTTCTCATAGGTCTTTTGTTTACCGTAGTTCCACTTTTTGTTTTCGGTGTTTTGATAGGACGATGGGTTGAGAAATCGCACTTGCGAACACTCGTCGACCATGAGCAATCGCGCCAAGGCTTTTTGGTGACCCAGTTGAAAACGTATCCAAACGCTATCTCTGGTCAGCAACCTCCCTCGCTTCTGACTTCGGAAGTTGTAATTGCCAGCGACTATCTTAAGAATTTCTTAGCCTCCTGGCGCAACCTCTTCGGAGGCGAAGTGCGTTCCTACAGTCGCATGGCTGATCGCTCCAAACGGGAAGCGATCCGACGTTTGGTCGATCAAGCGAGGGGACTCGGATATAACGCACTCTGCAATGTGCGGGTGGAAGCAGTAGAAATCGGGGAACGGCGGAAAAGGGGTGCTCAGGCCATGTCGTGCTGTATTGCCTACGGTACGGCCTACTATTACGCTCCGTCGGCTGATACCGCAAAACAGGCTAGCGATTCTTTATGAGTGGTGTGGCACCTGAGCCTAATCATCCCCCGCAGAAAAACAGTGCCGGTTCGGTGCCTCAACCTAGTCCGTATCAAACCCAGCTTTCGCCGCTCGCTGACAAACCTTCTACCGCCAATCCAAGAGATCATTCGATCGAGGCAGAGCCCTGGTTCTCAAAGTCCGATTTTCTTGGATCACCAAACGATCAACACATACCACACGAAGAGGCAGGTCACTTTAGTGTCCATCCCGGTGCTCTTTCGGAACAGGAGTTGGCAGAGCACTCCGTTTGGGATGAACCAACGGTATCGGGCTTGTCCCATTCTGGACCTGATGAACGGGCCGTCACATGGTTCCGTTATTACCTGAAGCAAGTGTCGCAGACCTCGGTAGCCACGACGTGGCTGGTCACTGCGGCATGCGTGTTTTTGTCGGGGCCGGCTGCAATCTTTGGTGCATTTTTCGGATCGGCAGGAGGTCAACTTCTGGTCATGGTCGTGCTTTTCGGCCCCACTGTAGAAGAGATCCTCAAAATCGGTTTAGCACTTTGGATTGTCGAAAAGCGTCCGTGGTTATTCGCATACAGGGTTCAGATTTATCTTTGTGGTGTCGGTGGAGGACTTTTGTTCGCTGCGATTGAAAACTGGATCTACCTCAATGTATATATACCTCAAGCGAGCCCTGGGTTGGTAGTATGGCGTTGGACTGTTTGTGTGGCGTTACATACGGTCTGCTCGACGATCGCAGCATACGGTCTGATTCGAATGCGTCACGGGATGCTGTTCCGCCAATCTCCACCACGTATCAGTGACGGAGGGCTTTGGATTGCCACCGCGATCACTCTCCATGCGATTTACAATTTGAGTGCGTATTTGGGGGAGAGTTTTTTGTTTTAGTGTGGGGCGATTTTTCGTTTTGCCACGTGGGTAATCGATTGCAACTAAATGATTTTTTGAACTCGCTTGGCTTTTCCTTCGGAGGCAGGCAAACTGCCTGGCGAGGTTGCTCGAACACTGATCCTCAAGCCGAGTTGGACCTGTAGCGCTTCTTCAATGGCAGGCACTTGATTCTCGGCAACGTCGACATCGAGAGTCACTTCATCGATCGCCCCTCTTTTGTCCAAATTGATGCGAAAGTTTTTGACAGACTCAAACTGTCTCAAAATCGCCTCGATACTCGAAGGAAACAAGTTCACACCTCGGACCACGAACATGTCGTCCGCTCTTCCCAGTATTCCACCCTCGAGCTCGACAAAGGTCGTGTCGGAGCAATTGTCGTACCTCGGTTTAACAATGTCTCCCGTCCTGTACCGCAGTACAGGTGCACCTACTCGCCCAAGCGATGTAAGCACGAGCTCTCGATAGTCTGAGTTCGAATCGCCAGAGTTACGCCCTTCTAGAGGCAAGAACTCTGCAATGAATTCGGATTCAATGACATGCAATCCATTACCATCTGATGCACCGAACCCCCATGGACCGATCTCGGTAGCTCCAGCGTGATCCATGACCCGAGCACCAAAATTTTGCTCGATCTGAGCTCGAACAGAGGGAATCGAACCTCCCGGTTCACCCGCGACAAAGACGATGCGAATGGAACTATCTCGAAGGGATTGACCACGTTCTCGGGCCGCTTGTGCTAAGTGCAGTGCATAGCTAGGAGTCGCGAAAAGCACAGAAGGTTGTGACGTGCGAATCATCTCCAGTCTTGCGACAGTCGACATCCCTCCCGAAGGGATGACAAGACAGTCACGTTTTAGGCAAGCGTCATGAGCGCTCCAAAAGCCAATAAACGGTCCGAAGGAGAATGCCATGAGGATGCGATCACTGCTCTCGATTTGGCACGCATCGAGCACATACTGCCAGGTGTTCGTCCACCATTCCCAGTCCGCTTTGGTATCTTGGATCACCATGGGCCGGCCATGCGTGCCGCTCGTTCGGTGGTAGCGATGGTAAAGCGACTGCGCTTGTTCGCCCCAGTAGGTATGATGTTTGGCGACACCATCCTCGGTGGTCGCGAGCCATTCGGATTTGGTAGACAACGGGAACTCTTGCCACTGATTCAGAGAATCTAATTGCAAGCAGTCTCCCTGGAGTTTGTTGCGATAGTAGCTATTTGCGGGCAAGACTCGACGGAGCAAGGCGTTTAATCGGCCAAGCTGGTAGGTTTGAAGATCGGCACGTGGCAAGTGCAAAAAAGCACGTCGGCTCTCGAAACTAGATAGACTCGAGTCACTGGAATGGGAGCTCATTGATGGGTTGGCCAACCGTTATTGTGGGTTCGTTAAATCCAGTTTCGTGATAAACTACCGGAATGATTGTAGAAGGGATTATAACCACCGAAGACGAAAACGGGAAAATGCATGTGGCACCTATCGGGCCGCATGTCGATCCGGATTTTAGTACTTGGACGTTGTACCCCTTTCAAACATCAACCACTTTTTCGAATTTACATCGTAGTGGGCGGGCCGTATTTCATATCACCGACGATGCGTTTTTGCTCACCGCCAGCGTGCTGGGGCTCGGCAATTCCACCACATCGAATTCGATCCAAGGTTCGAGTGCAGCGGATATGCGTGAAAAAGCTTGTGTAAAGTGGGCGGCGCAGATTGCACGCGCAAGATCCGCAACGCTTCACAGCGAGTTGGGCTGGGTTTTGGATCGGTGCCATCGTTACATCGGATTGGAGGTCACCCAGTGGGACACGTCGGCTCCTCGGGCGACTGCCGTATGTCAGGTTGTTAGCCAAGGCTCCAACGGCGATTTCTGGGGCTGGAATCGGGCGAAGCATTCGTTGCTGGAGCTAGCCATATTGGTCAGCCGTAAGCATCTCACCGATCGAGCAACCTGGGACGCAGAATGGGAGCGGCACCGAATCATCATCCACAAAACCGCTGGTCCTGAGGAACTGGACGCGTTGGCGTTGCTCACAGCTCTGGTCATGCCATAATGGATCCGGTTTGGGACCAAGTTTCTTAGAATTCGAATTGTAATGACAGCCAAATATCACATTGGGATCGACTTAGGGACGACCAATTCGGTGCTCGCCTTTGCTCCTGCCGACGAGCCGGAGGCCATGATTGCCGTGTTGCCTATTCCACAGATTACGGCCCCAGGCACCGTGGAAAGACGGTTGTCTCTGCCATCGTTTCTGTTGCGGATGGATGGGGAGCCGGATCCTACCTTTCGCATGGATGGATTTCGTTCACCATACGGTGTGGTTGGAGAGTATGCGCGCCGCGTCGCTAGCGAGCAACCTGATCGTGTGATTGCCGCCGCTAAGAGCTGGCTGTGTCATAGTGCTGTGGACCGCACTAGCCCGTTACTTCCTTTCGAGAACGATACACCGGAGTTACGGCTGTCCCCGTTGGAGGCGACCACAGCGTATCTGATGCATTTAGTCGATGCTTGGAGCCAGCAATTTTCGGATGCACCGTTTCATGAGCAAAGGGTGGCTATAACCGTACCTGCTTCGTTTGACCTCGATGCCAGGGAGCTTACGAAGCAGGCAGCTATGACAGCTGGTTTCCCCGAAGATTTTGTTTTTTTGGAGGAGCCACAAGCGGCCCTCTACAATTGGATTCACGCCCAGGGAGACAATTGGCGTCGACAACTTAAAAAAGATGACTCCCTTTTGGTGTGCGATGTCGGGGGAGGAACTACCGACTTGACACTAGTGCAAGTCACCGAGGAAGCCGGGGAGTTGGAACTGAGTCGGTTGGCGGTCGGCAAGCACTTGTTGGTTGGTGGAGACAACATGGACTTGACCCTCGCTCACGTTGCTTCGCAACTCTTTGCCTCCAAGGGGCACAAGCTCAATGCATGGCAGTCGACATCGCTATGGCATTCCTGTCGATTAGCTAAGGAATCGCTGCTCCACCCTAAAGCTCCCAGCAGCGTGCCGCTCAACATTTTGGGACGTGGTAGCAAATTGATCGGTGGGACGATATCCGTGGATCTCGAGCGATCGATCGTTGAGTCTACTTTGGTTGATGGGTTCTTTCCAGTCGTGGATTTACAAGATCGACCGGTCGAGTCGGGAGAAACGGGCTTTCAGGAAATCGGGCTGCCGTTCGAGCCCGACTCCGCCATTACGAAACATGTGGCTGCTTTTTTAGGCGACCATTTGCACAAAACTCCCAGTCAGCGGATTTCGCATTTATTGTTTAACGGCGGTGTGTTCAACGCATCGCCGTTCCGTAATCGTCTCGTTCAAACCATCTCGAATTGGAACCAATCTTCGGAGGATGCACTGTTTGTGTTGGGAGGTGTGGAGGATTTGGATCAAGCGGTCGCTTGCGGAGCCGTTTATTACTTGTGGGCAAAGGATCACGGCGGCATTCGCATACGTGGGGGGACTGCTCGCAGTTATTACATTGGCATCGAATCGACTGGACCTGCCATCCCGGGAATTCCTCGTCCGCTACATGCCTTGTGCGTAGTACCTCACGGGATGGAGGAAGGGACGGAGTGTATCATTGGTAGCAAGGAGGTTGGACTTAGGACTGGCAAGAAGGCACGTTTTCGCTTTTTCTCTAGCACCACGAGAACAGCGGACAAGCCTGGGCAGTTGCTCAAAGAATGGGACGAGGGAGAATTGACGGAAACACCACCCATGGAGACAGAGTTGGCTGCTACTGATACGCCGGGGTTGGTTCCGGTACGTTTTGAGAGTCGAGTTACCGAGCTAGGAACGCTTGAGCTCTATTGCAAATCGTCACGATCCGATGACGCTTGGAAACTGGAACTACAAGTTCGATCACCTGATTAATCAATTCGCTGGCATAGCAAAGGAAAACCAGAGCATGAAAATCTTATTAACGTCGGATGGATCGCCAGCGTCGCTCGATGCCGTCAAGGAGTACTGCCGCCTCAGTGCGAACGTGCCTCACGAAATCACAGTACTGACGGTAGATGATGTACAGCCGTACGGCGTACTGAATCGCAAGATGCGACAGCAAGTGGAAAGCTTGCAGAAACAAGTCGCTTTGGAAACCTTTACTGCGGTAGAAGATGTTCTCAAGCAGAGCGGTCGTAGCGGACAACATATCGAGCGGAGCGGCCATGCTGCAAATGAAATTGTCGGTTGGACCGAAAGTCATCCGGTGGATTTGTTGGTGATCGGAGCACGTGGTGCCGGATTCATTTCTCGTTTGCTTTTGGGGAGCACCAGCGATTCGGTTGTCAGCCACTCCCATTGCCCAGTGTTGGTAGTGCGACCAGCGAATCATCCTGATGGAGTTGAGCAGTCCCCTCACGTCACGTTGGCGTGGGATGGCTCTGAGAACTCCAAGATGGCATTGGAGTATCTCAAGACCTGGAGACTGACTCCCGATGCTCGCATATCTATATTATCCGTCCTGCCGCGTCCGAAAGAGTTGCCGGAAGATATTGTTTACGATGCCGAACACGTGGATGCCCAGAAGAGCGAAATAGAGGGCCAATCAGAAGAGCTAAGGCAGATCTATAAGAACGTAGACGTGCATGTCGTCGAAGCGATTTCGGTCGCATCCACCATCATTGGCTTTGCCGATCGCAACAACAGTTCGCTCGTAGTCATTGGTGACAAAGGACGATCTGCGATCCAGCGAATCTTGATCGGAAGTGTCGCGCGGCATGTTTTACACAGCGCGACCTGTAGCGTGCTGATGGTAAAGGCTCCGCAAGTTTCTAACTAGCCGCGAGAGTTCTTGGTGGCAAACACGATCTAAGTTGTTTGCCCGAATGCCGCAGCTAGAAAAAGCTTGCTGTGTAGATATCGCTACTCAGCGGGGAGCTCTTTCAAAATTCCCATTTCCAGCACCCATCGGGTCAGAGCGACATCGTTCGACAGGCTTAACTTGTCCAAGATGCGCTGGCGATGCCTCGCGACGGCTTGAAAACTGGTTCCGAAAAGGGCGGCGATGCTCTTGATTGGTAGGCCTTGAACGATCCTCGAAACAACTTCTTTTTCGCGTTGTGTCAAATTCGCAAGCAAACTGACCGCCTTGTTGCGTCGATCATCGTTCAGCTTTTTTTGCTGAGAGACGGCAATCGCACGGCTCAAACTGTCCTCGAGTTGATTCGGCGCGAATGGCTTTTCCAAATAAGCCAGGGCACCGGAAAGAAAGGCGTCCGAGCACGATTGGACGCTACCAAGTCCGGCTGTGATAATCGTCGGAACATTCCAACCCATGTCCTTTAGGTGCCGCATGAGATCGATACCAGGCATGTCATCCAGCTCGCTACCAATAAACATGCAGCCGACCGGTTCCTCTACGACTAATTGTCGGAAAAGGCTGGCGGTTTCGAACACCTGGCAGCTGATACCCTGACGCGAAACTAGATCAAAAATGCTTTTTTGAGCCTTTTTGTCGTTGTCGACGATCAAGACCGCTACCTGCAAGGCCGGATCAACCTGCACTGCTGGATCAAGTGGTTTGGAGTCCAATTGTAACAAGTGGTTGTATTGGGTTGGTGTATCTGGCGTGCTTGGGATGGAAATTATCTACATGATCGATCTGTTTCTCCGTGCTGCTAGCTCGCCCAGCGAAGTGGCCGAACACATCTTTGGTTGCTCAAAAAACGAAAAACGCAAAAATGTAAACCCGTGGGTGTAACCAAGGTTCCGGTAGATTCGGGACGGAATTTTAGAAAATCGTCCTGCCGCAGTTGCGGAATTTGCCAATAATGTGGCCTTGTTGTGAGCCCGGTGGCACGCTCTGAGGAGCGAAGGGCGTTTTAATGCACCACAACCTTCGTTCCTCAGGATGTTCCACCCTCTCATCGTCGCACGTGGCTACCAACGTTCCGTCAGGTTACCATGCGGTGCCTTCAGGCCACCATGTGGGCAAACAGACCAGAAATCAAACAAACTCAGACAAAACAATCGCGAGCAAAATAGCTTTGAATCCTAAACCCCGTGACAAAACGTCCCGCCGCAAATCCGCCTCAGGCACCGATTCGGAGAATGCAATGGCAAGCCGAACTTCTCCGAGGATAGAGGAACGCCTGCTGATCGAGGAGCTTGGTTCGTGGGGAGCAGACAAAAGGCCGCAGGGCTCTAGCGAGTCTCGCCTGCAGATTCTTAGTGTCTCCTCTGGGCGACACCAGGCTGCAGAGTGGATCTGCCAGAACTGGGAACATTCCGAAGCATCATGCTGGCATATAGATTCCTTCCAGGCAAATCGCACATCGATGCAGTTCGCATTGGACTTGGACAACCAGCCCATTTCGGCCCCAGAAAATCTCAAGATTCTTTGTGCGGCCGATGCGCCGAGCAAGACCTTTGACATGGCTATCCTTAGCCTTGTTAGTACAGGAGAAACAGAGCTGGCACGCGATTACTTGCAACAGCTCTTTTGCCAACTACGAATCGGTGGCTGGCTCATTGCTGCGGTCGACAACAAAGAGGACACATGGCTTCTGAACCAGATGAAGTCGTTTGAAAAGAGCATTAAGTTCAAGAACCATAAACGTGGAAAAGTTTATTGGATCGAGAAAACCGCCGAGTTGAAAAAACTCAAGGACTTCAGTTGCGAGTTAGCGTTCCGCGATTGTGACGAGCTGGTCAAGCTAGTGACAAGGCCTGGCGTTTTTTCTCACCGAAAGCTTGACAATGGTGCCAGGCAATTGCTCGATGCCGTGGACGTCTATCCTCAAGCCAGATTGCTAGACATCGGGTGTGGCAGTGGATCAGTAGCCCTCGGGCTTGCCATGCGAGACCCAACGGCCCACATTCATGCGGTGGATTCCAGTGCCCGGGCCATCGATTGTTTGATGCGGGGGGCGAAGCTCAATCAATTGACGAATATCACCGCCGAGGTCAATTACACAGGTGTCTATGGCGATCCTAACTCGTATGACATGGCGCTGGCAAACCCGCCGTATTATGGCGACTTTCACATTGCTGAGAAATTTATCGCGGCCGCTCAGCGATCGCTGCGGCCCGGCGGGCGAATCGTTCTCGTCAACAAGCAGCCGAGCTGGTACGAAGAGAATCTCAAGAGATGGTTCGAGGATTGCGAGGTATACCCGTCCCGTCGCTATTTTATCGCGTCCGGTATCAAGGCGACGTCTTAGGAGTATTAAGCAAGGTTTTAATAAGCGGCACGAGTTGCGATTGTGCCTGCTTGGACCAATCGAGAACTTCGCTGTGCTCGGTTTTTGTGGGCGCATCCGGCGTGGCGACGTTGGTAACGATGGAGAAAGCCAGGACTCGCAAGGCGCGAGATCGGGCGACCAGCACTTCAGGCACCGTGCTCATGCCGACCATGTCAGCCCCAAGTCTCGCGAACATTCGGTACTCCGCTCGCGTTTCGTAGGTCGGCCCAAGGGTGGCTAGGTAGGTACCGCGGTGAAGGGGAAATCCTAGGGACAAAGCGACTCGCTCTGCGTCTTTCATGAGCACCTCATCGTAGGTGCCACCCACCCTGTTGTGATGACCATAACGCAGAATCTCCTCTGCGCCAGCCGAACCTCGTTCGCCCCTAAGTGTTAGCTCTTGTTCTGAAAAGGGGGACTTTCTCATCGCGTCAATGTGCTGATCGATCAATACAACTTGGCCGCTGCGGAAACGTGGATTGATCCCCCCTGAAGCATTAGAAACGATTAGCTCCTTCACTCCCAAACCAGCCAGAACGCGGACCGGAAAGGTTGCTTGGACTGGACTCCAGCCCTCATATAAATGCGCCCGACCGGCTAAAGCTGCGACTGCTCTGCGACCGATACGCCCCAGAACCAAATTGCCAGCGTGCCCGGAAACGTGGGACAAAGGGAATCCTGGGATGTTGGCATAAGGTATAGTGATAGGATCCTCAATCTCCTGTGCCAGGGAGCCAAGCCCGCTGCCCAGGATCAAGCCCACCAGGGGGCTGGCTCTGAGCAGCAGATCGACGGGGGCGGAAGCACGCAGATATTCAACCGCGATTCGTTCTTGCTCGAGAATGTTCATTAGTAAAACTTTTTCTGTGTCGTGTGTTTTCGAATCGAGCAACAAAATTACCGAGGAGTGCCTCGCAGCGGAAGTTGTTAAATTTCCCGACAGCGGAGTAGTGGGAGTTGCCAAACTTCCAGCCAACGACGTCCCTGTTCACCACCCTGAGCCGTATTCGCAATCATTTGGCCTTGTGAAACCGGCGGTACTTTACCATACTTTTCAAAGCATTTACATGATATTAGGCGAAGCCACCTCCCGCAGCGTTGCGGGTTTATCAGCCACGGGTGTCCCCCGGAGGCTGTTCGTTTTTCTGGGCATCCGATTCGGATGTCGTTAGAAAGTGCGTTGGACTTTGCCGCGAACCCTTCGTAACCGAGTTCGGCTAATTGGCTCGAACCCCGTTTAGAAAGTAAGAATTATGGCGAGATATACAGGACCCAAAGCACGGGTCAATCGT
Source organism: Brakhagea baltica (assembly GCF_052161605.1). Lineage (NCBI taxonomy): Bacteria > Pseudomonadati > Planctomycetota > Planctomycetia > Pirellulales > Pirellulaceae > Brakhagea > Brakhagea baltica. Next base: position 5,787,454 of record NZ_CP197409.1, read on the forward strand.
CGTTTCGGTGCACAGTTGTTTGAAAGCGCTGGTGCCGTTCGAGCCTACGAGAAGCGAAGCGAGCAGCCACCAGGGATGCACCCAAAGAGCCGCCGCACCAGTAACTACGGTACCGCTCTCTCGGAAAAGCAAAAGATCAAGTACTACTACGGACTCGGTGAGCGTCAGTTGCGTCGGTACTTTGCTGATGCGGTTCGCAAGAAGGGCAATACCGGGGAAACCTTGCTGTTGATCTGCGAGCGCCGGCTCGACAATGTTGTGCGTCGCGTGGGTTTTTCCAAGACGCGGCCACAAGCTCGTCAGGGGATCGTGCACGGTCACTTTAAAGTGAACGGTGTCAAGGTAACGAGCCCATCGTACGTGCTCCGCCCAGGTGATGTGATCGAAATCCGAAGCAGCGAAGCAGTTCGAAACCTTTATCGTGGCATTATCGCCAACAATTCCCCAGTTCCTTTGGATTGGGTGACGCTCGACACCGAAGGGCTCAAAGCTACGATGCTAGGTCAACCCGGTCCGAGCGACATTTCGCTGCCGGTAAACGCTAACATCGTGGTTGAATTCCTGTCTCGATAATCGGTTCTACCAAAGACTGACACTTTCGAGTTCCCATTCCTCATTGATAGAGTGGACTTTTGCGCATGCATGCATCTGTTGTTGTTTTAGGCGGTGGACCTGGTGGGTACGCCGCAGCTTTCCTGGCAGCGGATGAAGGACTCGAAGTTGTTTTGGTGGAAGCCGAGCCCCGGCTTGGGGGCACCTGTTTGTTACGTGGTTGCATTCCTTCCAAGGCGTTGCTCCACGTGGCGAAGGTGATCGAGGAGGCTCACGAGTTAACCGAAGGATGGGGGGTCGAATTTTCGAAGCCCATCATCGACATTGATAAGGTTCGAGCACGCAAAGACAAGGTGATTGAGACCTTGACCGGCGGGCTCGGGCAACTGGCTAAGCGTCGTAACGTCAAAGTTATTCGAGCGCGAGGCAGCTTTGAAAATTCAACGACACTGCTGCTCGAGGGTGACGATCCGTCGATCCCCGAGGGGGGCAAGGTGACGTTTGACTACTGCGTTGTGGCGACCGGTTCGGTGCCTGCTATGCCACCCGCGTTCAAGATTGGCTCCGATCGAGTTATGGACTCGACTGGCGCACTTCTATTGAAAGACATTCCCGAGCGACTACTCGTTATCGGTGGTGGATACATCGGGCTAGAGATGGGAACCGTTTACGCCAGCCTGGGTTCAAAAGTATCCGTCGTTGAGATGACCGAAGGCTTGCTCCCCGGTGCTGACCGAGATTTGGTTAAGCCACTGCATAATAGGCTGAAGACGCTTTTCGATAACCGTATCTATTTGAACACCAAGGTAGGTTCGATTGCCGAAGTTGATAATCAGGTCGAGGTCACCTTTGAGGGGCCAGGTAAGTTTGGACACGAGCGATTTGATCGGGTCCTCGTCAGTGTCGGCAGACGGCCCGTAACTCAGGGGGTGGGGCTAGAGAATACCTCAGCAAAAGTGAACGAACGAGGTTTTATCGTTTGCGACAAGCAACAACGAACGAGCGATCCGCACATCTTCGCGATCGGTGACGTAGCGGGTGACCCGATGTTGGCCCACAAAGCCAGCCATGAAGCCAAGGTCGCGATCGAAGTTATCCTCGGTCGTCCTGCTATTTTTGACAAAGTTGCAATCCCTGCCGTGGTCTTCACCGATCCCGAGATTGCTTGGGCTGGATTGACCGACGAGCAAGCTAAGCGAGAAGGTTTAGTTGTGGCAACCGAAACCTATCCTTGGGCAGCGAGCGGACGAGCTCAAGCGCTTGGTCGCACCGAAGGGTTTACCAAGTGGCTCATCGAACCCGAATCGCAACGTGTACTTGGATGCGGGATCGTTGGTCCTGGGGCAGGCGAGTTAATCGCTGAGGCAGCGTTAGCAATCGAGATGGGATGTGAGATCCGCGATGTAACCGAGACCGTTCACCCTCACCCAACTCTCAGTGAAACGCTCATGAACGCCGGTGAAGTTCACTTTGGAACAGCAACCGAAATCTACAAGCCAAAAAAGCATTAGGCTTGACTGGCTTGGCGTAGTGAAAAACGTTGGGTGGCACGCCCTGAGGAACGAAGGGCGTGATCCTCCATACCCCTGGTGCCAGTGGTAGCCACCTCTTTTTTGGTAAGGCCAGACTAGCTCCGTCCGCAAGGCGTTCCTTCTCTCGGGATGATTACAAGTCTAATCTGCTTCGAGTGCTGCTTTCTGTTGGTCCACTCGCTCTTGGAGATCGACAGCGAATCAAAAATCTCGGAGTGTTTTCAAAATACGGCTTCTGATCTTCCTGACGTTAACTGACGTGACACCGAATTCCTGAGCAACCGATTCCGTTCCATGACCGTCGATGACGGAGCGACAAAAAATCTCCCAAGCTCGATCGCTATACTGTGACTTGGTTAAGTCAATCTGCGACTGCCATTTCTCACAACCGCCAGCGCTCGATACATCACTCGTTCGGGTCAAGAACGAAATCGCATGCAGCATCTCATGAACACTCGAGCCCCCGATAGCCTCAGGTTGGCTCGCGTTGTTACGGTAGTGATCCGCAATACGGCGAGACACGATCACCTTTAACCAAGCTCGAAATGCCCCAGCTCCCGGCGTACCCGAAAAGGTCCGGAGGTTTCTGGCAATGCTGAGCCAGGTTTCTTGTTCCACGTCAGCTGTCGCATCGGGCTTGAGACCTCGAACACGACACCAATGTCGGATCCGAGGACCGTATAGCAATACCAATCGATTCCACGAACTAGGTTCGAATTCTTGTGCTCGCGCGATAAGAGTCGGGCTCGTACCGCTCGAGGCATTACTCTGAAAGTTCTGATTGCTCATAGGTCACGTTTTGGATCGATCAAATTTCGTGTCACACCTCCACGACTTCTATGTTAGTCCCGATTTCAGAATATTGGCAACACCACAAAAAATAGTCCCCTGACCCAGCCAACAAAACAAACAACCGGAACAAGAGGAGCTAAAATGCTATCGATGTCTACCCTGAATGAAGATCAATCGAGTATCCCAACCCCCTGCCCAGGTCGCGATGAACTGCAACGATATTTACTCGGTCTGACCGATGACCGAGAGATTGAGAGCCTCGAAAACCATTTGGAATGCTGCCCCAGGTGCAACGATTTCTTGTCTGAGTTAGAAGCAGCAGAACCGGATATCATTCATCAGTCTTTTGAGGAAGGTGTCCTGAGCAAAGTTCTACAGACCATCAAAGTCGATCGCTTCCTAAGAAACAGTGCGATAATGGAGGTACCGGACAATCTGGGCGTCTACAGGATTGTCGGCCCACTTGGCTACGGTGGGATGGGCAGAGTCTACGCAGCGGAGCATACGAAACTCCATCGAAAAGTCGCATTAAAATTGTTACCGGTCGCGAATTGTCCACCCTCGGCCGTAGAACGATTTGAACGCGAAGTGATGGCTGCGGGCAAAATTCAACATGCCGCCATCGTCCATGCAACCGATGCCGGAATCGAGTCAGGGTTCCAGTACCTCGCTATGGAGATTGTTAACGGTTGGGACTTAGCACGGATAGCAGTCATTCTTCGAACAGCCTCCGTCGCCGACATTTGCGAAATAGCGAGACAAGTTGCTTTGGCATTGTCTTACGCGCATTCGCTTGGAATGATTCACCGCGACATCAAGCCGTCGAATCTTATGCTGGACAAAACGGGGCAACCTAAGTTGCTTGATTTCGGCTTGGTCCTTTTCGACCAATGGACCGCACCGACGAATGATCTAACGACCGTTGGGCAGTTTCTCGGTACTTTTGATTACATGGCTCCCGAACAAGCGGAAAGGAGTGGCACGGTCGACTCCCGATCAGATATCTACTCTTTGGGGGCAACCCTTTTTCGTATGCTGACCGGCCAGAACCATCTGGGAATGAGCCAGTCTCAATCGCCGCTCGAAAAGATTCGACTCATCAGTGAGCACAATCCCATTCGGGTCGAAACGCTTAGACCAGATTTACCATCAGCTCTATGCAAGCTGGTAAATCAAATGCTGTGCAAGCATCCAGAAGATCGCCCTGCTGTTGCTGCTCATGTCGCGGAATCTCTCGAACCATATTGCAAGACGGCCAACCTGTTAGCTTTGTCGAATTACGTAGAGTTGCATAGCAATGAGTTGGCTGATCAAAGTAACGAAAGTCTACTTCCACCGCTCGCAGCACGTCAGCGGCCAAGCATACGTGTGCCTCGACATTGGGCATGGATCGCTACAAGTTTCCTGCCGTTCCTTGTCTATTTTGGAGTAACCCTCACGATTCAAAGTGATTCCGGAACGCTCGTGATTCAATCGGAGCTCGAAGATGTTTCCCTCAAACTGAGGAAATTAAAGTCGAGCACACAAAGGGAACTAAGTATCAAGCATGGGAACTCGCTCACGACACTCCAGTCGGGTGAATACGAAGCAGTCATCGAATCTGCAACCGATCAAGCGGAGATTTCCGATAGTCTTATCGTGTTGAAGAAGGGTGAAACGGTCGTTGCAAGGATTACAAAAGCTAAGCACCAAGACTTGTCGACCGTCGGACCAAAAGAAATGAAAGGATCGCTAGGTACGGATGAAGAGATTGCGAAACTCGGCCTCCCGACCGAGACCCTCGTCCTAGAATTCGATGGTAAATCCATTCGTTCCTTAATGCGATCTGTCATGTTGGAACGATCGTTCGATCGTTGGAGCGATGCAGCAAATAGTCTCTATCGAGGCTTGAGCGAAACCGAGCGAGAATCCATCTACGGGCTGGTCATCGAGATAGCAAAGAAAAACGGATTTGTAACTCCGAAGCGTTCGATCGCTATCGAGTGGATATCAGATGAGATGGTAGAAGAGTTATTTGTTGAGCAATTGGAGAAGCGGTTTAACTTGGTGGAGTCGTTTAGAGAAATAGATGAAGCGATTGACATAAAGCGGTTTCGTTCTGGCTCAAAGCTTTTCGAAACGCTGGAAAGAAAAATCGTAGTCAATTTAACACTCCATCAAATTTCGGAGGTAATGAAGGATTCACAAAACAGCATGTGGTCCAATGAGCGACTCCTCTCGGAGCATCCAGGATTTTTGCTGCTTCACCCGCTGGTGCGAGCGAACGACACGATTACCAAGCTCCCGCCTGTTTCGATGAACTCGAACAGGTGCATCGACTTGCAGAAAGTCCTGCTTAAAGGCGAACGAAAAGATAAATGGACACGTCTCTGGAGTATTTTACCTGAGCTCACGGACCTTCAATCAAACAATCCAGAGTTTCTTGAGTCAACAATGGAGATCCTAGCCTCCAAGATTGCCTTTTGGGCTGATAGCGAGGCGGTCATGCCAACCACGAGTATGGTTGAAAGCTTCTTGGCCCCGAAGTACCCTTTCATTTCACTTGGTGCTACTCATGGCTATTCGCACAAGGCGGGGGCAGCGGTACGCATACCAGACTTGATTGCCTATCTCGAAGTCTGTGGACTTGTTCCTAAGGAGTATCTACCCGCGCAGCAATTGGAACTCTTATCCAGAATGCTACAGGGTAAAATTACCAATTTAGCTCCGCCGATAAAGGGGATGGTGGAACGAACGCCCGGCGTGCTCGGTTGGTCGAGCACTGGGGACTTGCAAATAATTCAAGAGACCCCTTTTCAAGGAATGGCTTGGCCGGTGCAGCCCGATGAACATGATGCTTTTCTATCACTGGCCTTGATTCGGTGGATTCAATACCTGCAACATAGCGATCGTCTCAGCCCCGCTGAAGTCTTTGAACGATTTCAGGCCAATTTCATCGATCCAAAGGACCTGCTTTCCGAGAACGCTGTCGAATCCTATAACGATTTCATGAAGGATCTCGATGATTCGGAAAAGAGGGAGCGGCAACGCGATTTTGCGTCGGTGCGGATACTGCGATACGTTCCTAAAGCGAATCGCTTGGAGATCGAGCTTGCTCCGCCAGAAGAAATTGCTGCGAATCTGCCAAGTGATGGAGATGCACAAAAGATTATTTTGGAGATGATGCTGGAAAAAGCTGGTTGGCGTATCAACTCGTTGAAGTCCGGCGAGCGAGTAGTCTTCTGAGCAAAACTACCAATTGATGTATCACCCCCGCCAAGGTGAGCGGCAGTTGGAAATCTAACGCAAGTATCACGAACGGCCTTGTTAGTTGGCGCATTGAGGCCAATGGATCGGCACTTCCGGAGGAACATAGGGTACAGCGCATCAGCACGCCCTTCATTCCTCAGTGCGTGCCACCGAGGATGCAAGTCTATGCCCATGAGGTAAAGCCATTCATGGTTCTTAAGCTTCAAGCTAACTTAAGACTTTTCAATCCACTCAGCTGGTGGCTCGATCTCGTCGGCCATGGGTGAGCCACAGTCCTTGCGTCCACTTCCTTCCAGTCGACTGATGACTCGAACCTCCATGTCTTGATCGCAAAGAATCTGACAGCCGAGCCGTACACCGGTTACGCCACGGTCTGACAAGATCTGTTGCTCGGCTTTCGTCATCTTGGTCGGCTCGCCCGAAACAAACTCGACTCGACATGTTGTGCAACGAGCTTTACCACCGCAAGCATGCAACTGGTCAATCCCCGCTTCACGCATCGCCGCCGCAAGCCGCTTTGTGGACTCAACCTCGAACGATCCGATTCCTTCAACAGTAAGCTTCGCCATCAATCTCTTTCTACAACTGGTTAGTAACAACTAAAGGTAAGTGAAAACCAATCAACGGTTCACTTCGAATTGACCCACTCCTCGATCTGCTCAGCACTCATGCCGCCAACTTGAGTATCCACAGCCACGCCATTCTTGAACAGAATCGTCTTGGGAATGCCAGACACATCGTACTCACTCGATAAATCAGGATTATTGTCGACATCGATATGTAGAACCGACGCCGCAAAATTCTTCTCCTTTAGCTTCTCCAGCTCGTCGTCCATGTATCGGCATGGCCCGCACCATGTCGCCCCAAACTTGACCAACGTAACGGGGTTCGAAGTAATCGCCTGCTTAAACTCCTCGGCAGAAACAAACGGGCCCGCGTCTTCGGATATCGTGCGTTCCCCGATGTTTCTCGGCCGAAAGAATACGACGTAAGCTGTAGCGATTATCGCGAGAAAGGCGATGAATTTGAGCGCGGGTGAGGTGTCGGATTTGACCATGGTTCTCAGACCTTTTTTTTGAATTAAAAACCTTAAGGGATTGGCTACTTTTGAGTCGCTTTAAGAAGGATCTCTCGAGTGACTTCGTAAATTTTCTGCTGACGAGTCGCTAACTCTTCCATTTCCGCTATGGAGTCGGCATCTTCGACTTGGCCGAGTGTGTCCTCAATTTTGTCGAGCCGCTGCGCTAGCGATTGCGTGCGCCGGTTGACTCGCAATTGTAACGTTTTGAGAAGACGCAGCTCTGCTAAATTGTCGACCAAAGGCTGATCCTCCGAACCTCCTTGCCCCTGCTGTTCAGAGGCTTGTCGCTTGTTCTCCTCGCGTTTCTTTTGGACCTGCTTTAAAGACTCAAGCAGTTCCTCAAGCGAAAACAGAATCTCATCCTCAATGGCTTGCGTCGTAGAGGAGACGTTCCCCTGACTTAGCTTTTTAGCAACGGTTTGTGCATCGCGGACGATTTGATCCAATGCCTCCGGGAACGCCGTGCTGGAACCTTCGTCCTGCAGCAACAGCAAAGCCCTTTGCCCTTCCATCACAACCTTGGACTGCTCGATCGCAAGCTTGTTGGCTTGAATATCGAGGGTTCGATCACGTGCGTCCCCCTCGAGCTTATCCAGTCTCCCGGTTTCTTCCCGAATCATGCGTTCCTGTTCGCTCATTCGACGCAGTCGTGACTCGAGGTCCACCAACGAACGCTCGATCTCCTCTTCTCGAATCTGCCGTAGAATCCTTTCAAGCTCATCGACCGCCTCTCGCAACTCGCGTTCCGCTTCTAGCTGCTCCTCAACCGCTTCTTGGCGGTTTTCTTCGTCCATTTTTTGTTGAGCTTGCTGCATGCGTTGCTTGGCTTGCTGCACTCGTTCTCGGGCGTTCTCTTCGCGAGTCTTGGGCTGCTGTTGCTTATCGGACGACGATTCCGATTGGGACTCGGATCCTGAATCCGACTCTGACTTCTCGGAGGATCCCTCAGACTTTTCCGAGCCCTCTTTTGGTTTCGCATCCTGTGGCTTGCTAGGCTGGGATGGATCCTGCTGGGACTGATCCTGTTTTCCCGGATTCTCGGTCGATTGTTCGGGGGGAGTTTTATCGGAGGCCTCTTTCTCTTCAGACTTTGACTCACCTGATTTGCTGCCATCTGACTTGCTGTCATCGGATTTCTTCTCGTCCGATTCGCCCGATTCTTCTACTGATTCGTTTCCCTCAGACTTTTCCCCGTCGGAGTTCTTCTCGGCCGATTGGTTGTCTTTCTTTTCCCCTTTGGATTCGGAGCTTTTGGCTTCCGAGTCGGGCTTGAGATCCTTCAGGTCGGATTCCGCACCCTCGAGCTGCTGCTCCAAATTCTGTTGGTCCGCCTTGGCTTGCTTTAAATCTTGGCCAGACTCCGTCCGCCCTCGGACCGATCGCTGCAAAGTCTCAATCCGCTGGAGTTCTTTTAAAATGTCTTCCAGACGAGCCCGTTCCTCCCGGATTCGCGAGCTGCGGTTCTCGCTTTGCAACAGCTCTAGCAGCTTCTTGAGGCTTTCCTGCGCGGACTCTTGTTCTTGTATGGCTCGGCTCAATTGTCCTTTGGCCAACATCTCGCTGGCATTGAAGAGTCGTTGCCGGGTTCCCAACTGCTTGCTTAGTTGAGCCGCTTGCATGAGCAATCCCGCATGCGTTGGATTGGTAACGGCCTCCAGCTCACTCATTCGCAGGAATGTGTCTTCCAGCTTTTGAAGCTTCAGCACCAAGTCCTTTTGCTTGCGTTCGAGATCAGCAGCTTCTTTGGCAGACGTTTGGCTGGGTGTTGCAGCCGGTGCCGGTTGCCCGATGGCGAGTTGCATCCCGTTAAGTACCCAACAACTCGCGACGCAACCCAAGATCAAGAGTGTTCGCAAGCTCGAAAACGATGGGGAGGTCAATCGGTTCATTTTAGGATATCCAATAGTTCTTTTCGTTCTCGCTCTTTTTTCAACCCCTTGGTTTCTTCGATCAAGCTGCTGTTGTTGTCGATGATGTCTCGGAGCATATCGATGATGGCGGTCTGATCTTGAATCTCGAGCATATCAGAAAGGATGGCGTTCAAGTCGACGATAATCTCATTGCTTCGCTCCACCGAGGAACGAGTCAGCTCGCTGATGGGAGCCTGATCGTCGGGTGTCTTGGCCAATAGCTTCTCGAGCTCTGAAACACCCTTGGCGAACACACCCCACTTGGTATCGAGCATAGAGCGAAGCGGCTGTTGAATTTTTTCTTGCCAGCGTGTCCGTCGGTCGGTACTCTCGACTCGGTTGTTGATGAGCTCCTTAGCAATTTGCAGGATCTCCCTTTCCACGCCGTTCAATTCCCCTTCGGATTTGGATACCTGACTGAGGGCTTGCTGGGAACGAAGTAATCGCAAGCGATTGAAACGCGCGGTTTCTTCCTCCTGGTTAACCTCTGGGGGAGGATCGGCAGAGTCGTCGTCACTCGGCGGAGGCGGAGTTGGCTTGCGTTCCAAAATCAGCAGCAAATCTCGCAATTGCGACATTTCACCGATGATGGTTTCGAGTCTTTTCCGCATGGCCGCTTCTCGTCGGTCCAGCAACAGCAGCAACTCGTCTGGAGTCACGATGCTGAGCTGAATGAGACCGGATCGCCCGACATGAGGCTCGGGAGATAGGTCATAGTAGTCGCTCGCTGCCAGTGACAAGGCGAGCGTCGATTTCGGCTGTAGAACCATGGTTCCCGCATCCCGCAACTCTTTGCAATCGATTTGAGTTCGGATTTCCTCGGTCCCGCGAATGTCGATGTCAGTCCGTCTCAAGGGCTCCTCGCCGTTGGCCAGCTCGAGCCAAATTTCGTTCACGTCGTATTCGTCTCGAACCTTGCCAACGATAGGCAACAAGGCCAGTTCGGTGATGGCACTGCCGATGCCGTCGAGAACCATGTCCACTTGTGGTGGGTTATCGACGATCGTTGAGATGACGTACTGTTGCACTCGGTTGGAGCAGACTCCTTGGTCATCCCAAAGCCGCATCTCCACGAGCAAATTTCCTTGTAGCGTTCCAACCGGAATCGTGAACGTCTTGCTGGGGGCTTCTAGTTCCACCGTCTGCTCAATGGCAACCTTTTGGTCGCGATTCGTGCTGTCGATGATGACAAAATCGCACCGACGTATTTCTTTGTTGGCTTGAACTGATAGCTGCACCGATGAGCCTAGCGGGATACGAAGGCCTGTTCGGTATTCCATCCGCTCGGTTCCTGTTCGCGATTGGGTGGAGCGTTGCAGATACTCTGGATAGGTGACATCGAGGTTAAGTCCGGTCACGAGAGGCGGGTCTACCACCTTGAGCTTTAAATCGCTCAGTCGGGCATCGCCACCGAGAATGCTCATGGTGAGCGACTGATTGAGGGATTCGAGTGGAGGACCATCGAGGAGAAAATTCTGCTTGCGATCCGTAGCGTTGAGGCGACGCATGTTGGCTCGCCCCCGGTTCCCATCCGCGTCATAGTAGTAGACGGTACAAGACTCCGGGACCTTTTTGGCATCGAGCGAGGCAAAGCTTTTGAGTTGCCCCGATTGCCCTCTGGGATAGGTTAGCGTTCCATTCTCAAAGCTGAGTAGATAGCGACTGCGGTTCTCCGCGCCGGTGAAGCTGGGAACCTCGAACTCAATTCCCTCGATACCGAGAGAAACGTTTCGAGGCCAAGGATCATTCGCTAATCCAAAAAATCGTTTGGACCAAAGATAGGTCCACTCAGGGTTCAGCAGGAGCAAGACGACGGAAACGGCCAGCGTGAAACCGAGCAGGACGAGTTGCAGTTGCAACGGCCGCTTCAGTACGAGCTCTTCAACGTTCACCGTTTCAATGCCTCTCAGGGCATTCTCTCGCGAGAGAGCGAGCAAGCCTGGACGGGTCGGGTGGTCCGCCACGGAGTTGCTCGTGACCGAGGGCTGCACGGATTGCACCGTTGTGATCAGCGAGCTTTGGAAAGTCGGGTACTTGCGTTCGATCAGCAAAGCCAACGCATGGTCGGACCAACGAACGGCCCAGCGTTTGATGATATTTTGATAGAAGAGGTAAATGATCCCGGCGCTCAAGATCGCCAGCATGCAGACGCGAACCCAGCGAGGGGATTCCGAGGCCCCGATCCAAGCGGGTAGGTAATCGATCCACCCGCAAAGCCAAAACAAGGTCACCGCCCAAAGAGCGGACAAGACCCCTGCCTGTAAAAGGATGTAACGACCGAGCAAGGAGCGAAGCTGGTCTAATGTTTGTCGGATCGGCTGTGGTAAGGGAGCCGATCCGTGACTCTTATGGGTTGGTTGTGCGTACGACATACTGTAATAGTACCCGATTCGCAGTCACGATAGAATCCACCGCCGATAGAAATCCCCTCAAAGCAGGCATTTCCCGCCTTTCTTCCCTTTCCTAAAGATCCGTCTGATCTGACTGATCCGTCTGATCTGACTGAACTGGGGCGGTCTGTAGTCGGTCTAGCCTGTCAAGGAACGCCTGGGCTCGATCTTGGTAGTGTAGTGCTGGGTACCCAACAGTGATCCTCGTTGCTGGGGATGTGATGAGTTGGTAATCTGCCACGACCGTTCTCATGTAAAACCACTTCACTGGGGGATAGCGGAAAAACCAGGGCGGTTCTAAACCACCAACGCGACTATTTAGAAACTCGTTTCGAGCCAATTCTCCATTTGCTTTGGAAAGAGAACGTATCGTAGTGAGATAAAGCGATTTTCTAAACCGTTCGCTTGCCGGGTCGAGCTTGGGGCATAATTCTCGTAGTGCCATCGGGCCACCCAATGCAGCGATTTCTGCGTCGTTCAATTCGCTCAAGGCCCACCATACGATCGATCGGCCTTCCTCGGTGATTGCAGAAAGGTATGCGCTGTCAACATCCATGAGTTGCTTTGCGCGCTGCCACGCCTGCTTCGACAAGTCGAATTCCCCCTCGGTAGCCGCGAACCTTCCAACGATCGCTAATTTTGCAAGCAACGGATTCCAATTTCTGGATCGTTGATAAAGATCGGGCGAAGGAGATGAAACAGGCAAAATCTGTTTGTCCATTCTTGAAAGATCCGCTTTGGTCTGCTCAAGAAACTTTTCTTTGGTCTCATCCTGCTTACCAAGACCTTCAACAATCTGATCAAATACAGCAGAGTGGGGATTTGAAGTGTTATCGAAAATCCGACGAGACAACGTACTAACTGCACTCTCCCATCGCCAAATCTCGATCTCTTGAAATAGCGTATGCGATTCATTTATCTCGGGAATCTTCCGTATGTCCTCTTCTAGAGCAGACAATGGAAAATTCTTCGGATCATAACTCGGTTGCAGCAGAAATCCGAAATGGAGCAATGCCAGTAGCGATGCCAGTACGGAAACCAAGATGGCCAACGGAAATGCAGCTACGTAGCGGAGCCCTAGATTCACACGATCTTGAACAACCCAGCGATTGGCAATTTTATAGATCGCTGCAATGAACAAGCATACGCAACCTAAGATGAATGCGGCAAAGAGTCTATAAGATATTTCATCTCGAAGGCTTCCCAATGGGATGCCATATTGGAATTTTTTGTAGGCCCACAGTAGCAATCCTCCGCACGCTCCTAGCGTGATTACTGTAACCGTTACAGCAATGATCGGTCGCCCAAAACAGAGCGATCCCAACGCTCCTATGGAAAAAGCTAGCGTTAACAATTCAGGGGTTGTAAATCCTGTCAGCTCTAATCCGAATCTTGGCGAGCCAATCGACATGCCTAACTTGCAGGCTGCCAGCCCTACCAAAACAAATCCCATCGCAACGATCAATCGAGTCGTCACAAGCTTCGCTGGGCTTACCCCTCGATCCGCTAAAAACCGAAAGCGGCCCAAAACCTGATCACCCGCGAAAGTCGTGGCTCCAAGAATCCCGACAGCCTGAAATAGGGAGGCACTTATCATATCTCTCAATTCATAGCGATTTAACCATGAAACCGCTGGCACTAGACCTGTAATAACTAGCAATCGTAGTCCAAGCATCTGACGGAATGCCAACACAAATTGACTCCCCAATTCTGTCGGCGATACGTTTTTCCTGATTCGATACTCGATCGCTTCAGCTGGCGAAGATCGTAAGCTACCACGCCGAACCCCGATAGACGCTGTCTGCCCATAAGTCCATCGCCATCGAAACGCCCACACCATGCAAGCGGTCCCGGTGACAAAGAAAAGAGTTCCCAAGCTAAACATGAGAACCTGTTCTGCCGCTTCGCGAGTCGCGACCAAACCCGTCTGCATAAGAAAATCGGTAGACGCCCGGGTCAGAACCCCTATGACAATCAACTGGGCGGTCGATACTGCTATCGCTCCGACGATCAGTGCTACCAAAGGTTCACGAAAGAGAAGCAATGCTAAGTAAAAAAAGGCGACTATCTCGAACCATACTAGGAACAGCACTAGCGGAAACCAAGCGAACTCCGATCGGAAACTTACAGACGGCAATTGCCCCGAGGCAAAGAGAATCAAGGGAACAATCGCCGTAAGGCACAAGACGAGAAGGCAAGCACTTAACGTGACGATGAGCTTGCTCAACAACGCTGACCGCCAACTTGTGGGCAACACGCTGGACCAACCCCATGTACCCGTCTGCCGCTCATGCCCAATGAGCATGCCGCTGCACCCAAGTGCAATGAATGTTGGAGCCAACATGGCAATTAATACCGTGGGGCCAAGGACAACTTCGTGCGGATCACCGCTTGCTAATATGCCAAATGACAACATCACGAATAGCAATTGAAGCACAGGCATGATCACGGCGATGGCTACAACGACCTGCCGAACGACCCGCCAGTCTTTCCAAAGCAATCTTCCGAACGCCGTGCGATCACAGTCCTTCTTCGATCGCGTAATATACGCATTGTTCAGGCTCGCTCCAGGGGCCGATATCAAAGCATTATCTATTGCGGTTTGCATGATTTTCTCCTTTCTACATTGCCTGGGAGAATTTCGTACCATCCATACAAGTCAGATCACCTTGCATGGGCTGGGTAAAGCCGATGTACAGTTCCTCAAGATTCGGTCGTACCGCTTTCACTTCGAAAAGATTGGCATCTTGTTGAATGGCTCGAAGCGTTTCATCGTTGAATCCCCGAACCATCAATTGAATCGTGCGGCCATTCTGGGATGCGTGCAATACCTCGAGCGAATGTATCTCGTTGGGAAGCATAAGAAGTGGATCTTTCATGGATAAACTGAGCATGGAGATGCTGGACTTGATGTCTTCCAGCGGTGCCGCTATCCGCAATTTGCCCTTGTGAAGGATTGCAATCCAGTCGGCGACTCGTTCCACCTCGTGGATTTGATGAGAGCTTAAGAATACCGTTTGCCCCGCGGCCGCTCGATCGATCATGCTTTCCAAAAAGGAACGCCGCACGACCGGATCGAGGCCGGATGTGGGCTCGTCAAGAATCAATAACTGCGGATCAAAGGCCATCGCTAGAGAAAGGGCAACCTTGGCCCGCATGCCTTTTGATAGATCCCGCAGTTTCGTCTGCGGGGGCAATTGAAACTCTTGGATCAATTGATCGTATCGAGTGAGAAAACCATCGGGATAAAATCCAGCGGCATACCAACCAGCATCGGAAACCGACATCCAATCGTAAACGGCTGGCGCATCGGAGACGTAGCCGACCGCACGTCGCAGAGGGAGTGGTGATCTCACTGGATCGAACCCGCAAACGCGGACCGTGCCTGATTGGAATTTGTGATATCCCAACAAGCCGCGAATGAGGGTCGATTTTCCAGCCCCGTTCTCGCCGAGCAAAGCGAACACGACACCTTGCGGCACCTTGAAAGACACATCGTCGAGGACGACTTTGCTACCGAATCGTTTTGATACCCGCTCTACCGAAATCGCTGCTGTCATGGTTGGTTCTCCCGTGATTGGTCGCTGTTGCTGATCGCCCTTTTGAGCCCTTTTTCGAACATATCTCGCAGTCGCTCGGGATCGAGCCCACCACGAATCGCTTCTTCAAGCACGCTTTCTAAACGCTCTGCTAGCAACTGTTTCCGGTCGCTCACACAACGCTGCTTCGCACCAGGACACACGGCCATACCGCGTCCTCGCAATGCTTGAAGAACATCCTCGTCCTGCAACTGCATAAATGCCCGCTGGACCGTGTTCGGATTGACCGCCAACTGACGGGCTAGCTCCCGCACACTCGGTATGACTTGCCCCGGGACTAAAACCCCTTCCGCAACGGCGTACTTGATCTGCCGAACAAGCTGCTCGTAAATGGGCATCCCATTATCGGGTTCAACTGATAGCTGCATCGATCGTCACCTCCTTTTTGGTGTGTTGGTGTTACGATACACCAAAACGCGGTTTAGATCAAGGAGGTAGCTGGGAGAACTCGATTATCCGAACGTTTGATGCCCTACGGTAAGTTCTCTTGCCCGGATCCGGCTCACGCTGCTCAGACCGCCATCCCCTGCAAGTGACTACTTTGGTCTGCCCTGGAGATCGCAGCGCAGGGCGATGCCCGTGCGGTCAGGCGATTGAGGCCTGCGCTCAGCGAGATACTAGCATGCGATAATACGCTATCGTTTGCTTAAGCCCATCTTCCAAGTGAAATTGAGGCTCGTAGCCTAAGAGCCTTCGCGCTAGCGAGATGTCAGCTAAGCTTTCCTTTACATCACCAACTCGCGGGGGCTGAAACTCGATCTTCGGCGAAATCCCCAGCATCTGCCCTAACAGCTTCAGCAACTGCAATAAAGTTGTCTGTCGCCCATCGGCCATATTGAATATCCGCCCACCTATGTTGGGCCGTTCTGCAGCGAGCAAGTTTCCATGAACAACGTTTGCCACAAACGTAAAGTCTCTTGATTGTAAGCCATCGCCGTAAACGATTGCGGGCTCGCCATTGAGAATGCGACTCACAAAAATGGGAATAACGGCTGAATAGGGACTGTCCGGATCTTGTCTAGGACCGAAGACGTTGAAGTATCTCAATCCAACTGTCTCGAGACCGAAGCTGTGAAAATAGGACTGGCAATAGTACTCGCCGCACAACTTGGCAACAGCATAAGGAGACAATGGCATAGGAAGGTCAGCCTCACGCTTGGAGGAAGTCGGCTGATCACCATAAGCGCTACTGCTCGCGGCATATACGAATTTTCGAACCTTTGCCTTGACGCTTTGGTCCAACATGTTCAAAGTGCCGGTCGCGCAGGCGCTGTGTGTATCGAGTGGTCGCTCGAGCGAGAGCGGAACCGATGCTAACGCTGCTTGATGAAAAACCCTTTCGATGCCACTCAGGGCTTCCTTGCAAGCGATCGGGTCCGTTATGTCCCCCTCAACGAACTCGATTCGATCCGAA
The DNA here is from genome assembly GCF_052161605.1 of Brakhagea baltica. Taxonomy (NCBI): domain Bacteria; kingdom Pseudomonadati; phylum Planctomycetota; class Planctomycetia; order Pirellulales; family Pirellulaceae; genus Brakhagea; species Brakhagea baltica. Next base: position 5,803,973 of record NZ_CP197409.1, read on the forward strand.
ACCTCTTCTAGATTGTCTCGGTTACCCGTACTTAGGTTATCAAGAACACGAACTGAGTGGCCGGAATCCAACAAGCCCCGAACGATATGAGAACCAATGAATCCAGCACCGCCCGTTACTAAACATCGAGCCATCGAGTTTCCCCTAAGAGTATTTTTGCTAACCTGCTTTTTGAAGGCTGTCCAAAGGATTGTCGCTGGAAACCGCTTTCGTCGCAACCGTCCAATATCCTATCCAAGGAATTGCTTCCCTGGAGCATTGATTCATCACCCTTTTCGCATACTTCAAATTTCCGGAAGCGATCAATGCAACACCATCACATTGCCGCCCCAAACTTTTCAGGACGCAGTCATCATTGAATCCTAAATCCAATATACAGAGGGGATACGTCTTCCATCTCGCAACTCTTTCTGCATTTCCATAGCGCATCCGCGAAACAGTGGCATCGTTTCGCTCTTCGAAGAGATCATGGAATGCGATCAAAACAGGAGCACGATTGCCAACTGGGGCCAGCGACTCAACGAGATGCTCGAGAGATCGCTGCCATTCGGATTCCGAGCGGGAACCAACGCTACGGAGTGGTTCAGGCTGCCGGCTTGGCAATTCTTTCACTCCATAGACCCCGAGAAGATAGTTTGGTTTTTGTTTAATCACTCTCTCGAGCATTTGAACCGGAAAACTATCTCGATGACTGGCTAGACTTGACACTCTATGTTCCCGATCTTTCCGAGTCTGCTAGGGGTATCGATTACTGGGGAGTATCGATTACTATCGTAGATTGCTAAACAGTTTCGCATAAGGATGCAAGACTGGTCGAGCGTTCGCTTTACTGTTGATGGCAGCGGTTCCCCGGACAGGTTCGGCCTCGGTCTCGATAATCAAGATATCCCGATCGTCCCCTAGTGCCTCACGCCGATTTTCAATCATCGCGGGCTCTTGATCCCAGCGATCTTCCGCATCGAATCGAGATGTGTCGTCGGCAGTCGATTCCCAAGCACCTAGCGAATCGGCCAGCGACAGTGGCGAGTCAAAGTAGGACGCTTTTTCAGCTTGCGAGTACTGCGTTTGGTAATCTTCAGTCTCAATAGGTTGAGCAGGATCAAACATCATGGCGTTCATGTTCAGTTCGGACACGATCTCCCGCATCTCTTCCTGAATTTGCCTCTCCAGCATGGCAGCTTGCGAAGGAGTCAGTGAGCCTGTGGCATACGACGCTTCATCAAAACCAGAAAGCTCGTTATGCATGGGCGAATCACCCTCGAGTTGCCCCGCCCAAATCGGTGCAGCCGGTTGTTGTGAAACGGATTCTACGGGCTGCAACTGCAATGCCTCCAAAAACGCATTCGCCTCTGCAACGGAATACGCTGAGGAAGTTTCTTCCCAACTGAGACGGGAAGACTCGTCACTAAGGTTACCGAACGCGATTCCCGAATAAGCTTGATAGCCCGGCGTCGACTGGATGGGAAGGGTGAATTCCTCGTCAAAGTCTGCGCCGAATAGATCCGCAGGGTTCGTAGGAACTCCAGAACCGACTGTTGATTCACGGCTGACGGATTGCCCCTCGTCAACGGCATTGGGAAACGCACCTTGATCTTCGGCAAGTTCATACTCGCTATCGGAATCATCCAGGCTGCCATACTCCACGATATCATCTTGCCCCTCGAGACTCTTTTCCAAGGAAGGCAACAAGTCTCGCAGCTGAAACGACAAGCTCGCTCTTTCGTTGCCGCTTGATTGGGCTGCTGCGGAGACGCTGGCCGTTTTTGTGTCTTCCAAGACGATCTCCACGGGAGCTTCGGAGCTGATTGCCCCTTGGATCGTGGCGACTGTCTTCTCCGGCATCGCGATCGACTCCGGTTCGCTCCATGGGTTCGGCAATTGCTGCAGCATCCCCCAAGCCTTGCCGACGAGTGCTGCGGAGATCGGTTGTTGACGCTCCTGTGCTGCAAGCAACAGGGTCTGGTCCGCAAGCTGATCGATCAACCGAGGGACGCCATCCGTTCCACGATAGATCGACTCCAAGGCTTCTCGAGTCATGACACTACTAACGGAGGCACCACTGAGTTCGATTTTGTGCGCAACATAGCCTGCCGTCTCTTGCGGAGTCAACGGAGTCAGATACGAGCGGCACGAAAGACGTTGGCACAACGATTCCATCCTAGGATGCGACAGGCAATCCTCCAGCTTCATCGTTCCGCAAAGAACCAAACGAACGCGTGGCATACCATCCCGTGTGATATTGGTCAGCAGCCGGATCTCATCAAGCAGCTTAGGAGAAAGCGTCTGAGCTTCGTCGGCAATCAGCAAGAGCCCGTTGCTAGGATTCTCGGGACTTGGTTGCAATCGATTCATAAGGGTTAGTCGCAATTCACCTTCGTTCAAATTGCGGTAAGGCATCTTCAGCTCGAAAAGAAGGCTCTGCAATAAAGCCCGCCGAGTAATCAGTTGCGAGCTAGAGAGCATCACAACGTCAAAGCTTCTACGAAAGTGCTCGGCTAAGCGTAGGCAAAGCATCGTTTTGCCTAGCCCTGTACCCCCGAATATCGCTACCGGCCCCTCAGCACGAACGATAGCTCTCGCCGCTGTCTGAAAGGTCTGCTCGGTGGTGCTGCTCGGATAGTATCGTTCCAGGGTTGGTACGGTAAGAAACGGTCGACTAACCAATCCAAAAAACGTTTCGTACATGCCTGCTTTTCCTCGAAACTTTGATCCTAGACGCCAGAACCGAATGGCCCTCATCTTTGGAATCGGTCGGTAGAGTACAAGCTCATGAGAAAGACCGTTAAAATCGGTACATATTTCCCAGGTCCGCAAGACAGCCTGCCTGTGAATGAAAAACAGCCTGCCTTCGAAAGAAAGACAGCCGTTGAACACCTCGTCCAGTGGGACTCTATAGTCGTTGGCGGCTCAGCGATCGATGATGACTCGACCACGCGTCTCAGTGCTCGTGCGGGCGGAGTCTAGAATCCTCATGGCCGCACAGGTCTGCTCCAGATCGCTAATATTCCGGACTAGCGAAGTAACCGAGCGATGAAACAGACTAAACATCTGTTGGCCAACCGGTAACTCTGTATCGAGCGATTCCTGGTGCCGGCCCGCTTCATCGAACCAAACCAAGGTCGATGGTAGATCCACAAAAGCGACTCCATTCTCGCAACATACCTGAACAGCAGCTGGCGGTCTGTAGGCGATGGCTTCGCTCCAGATCTCAGGAATGTACGCCCCGCAGCTTATCTGAGCCAAGACGGCGTTCGGGTCTACCTCGGGATCCCCAAATCCGACGCTGACGATTTGATAATCTTTCGTTTGCGAATCCGTGCGGCCTTGGTGGGCGATCGCTTGGACCCACGATGGTGCCTCACCCACGATGTAATTGCACCAATCTACAAGCTCGACGAGCTCTCTTTGGGTACGGGAGTGAAGTGACCTCTCGTTCCTAGCCGACTTGGTTTCACAAGCTAAACGTCGGTGACAGAAAAGCAATCTGGGTTTGCCAAGCCTGGTCGCGATCAACTCCTTCAAACGAATCGTAGCAGGAGCATACCTCCGGGCGAACTCCGTCATAAAAGCGACGCCAGCCCCCTGGATTTGCTTTTGCAAATCGGACGCTTCGGTGGTGGATAGATCGATCTCACCGCCACAAAAGACGGCTTTACCCTCTTTTGCTGCTACAAGCAAAGGAGTAAGCCCGTACCAACCCTCTTCGAGAATTAACACGCCATCGAGGCCGTCCGACTCTAACAATTCCCGAAAGCTGACAAAGGGAATCGCGTCAAACTCGCGCGCAGAACTTTCTGCCAGTGCGTGAACAGCGTTGTAGAAACCGACCAGAAAAAACCGATCCCTCATGGCTCGGAGTGCAGGCAAATATCTGGTCTGCCAATCTCTTCCCTGACCGATCACTCCGATCCGCAATTTCATAGAAACGGACCGCTATCTCTTCCGTCGCTTTGTCTTCGCGTTTCCTTGGCGAACCTTATAGCGTGGATTGCTTTTGCAAATGACGTAGATGCGCCCACGGCGGCGGACCACTTGGCAGTCAGGATGTCGATATTTCAACGCCCCGATGGACGAAACGACTTTCATGTTTCTACTCTGGACTTCAAAAAAGGGTTGGGATGATCCCGATTTACGCAATCGCCTGAGGCAATCTTCCCTCACTGGGGATGCGGAGTATACAAAAACCCTGGGGATCTTCAACAGCAAAAAACCAGGATAAATGCTGTTAATGGGGTATCGACAGATTGGCGTGCCGAAATGAGGCCCATCCTGGCACGAATTCCATTCCTGCAACTAATGGACGTGAAGCTGCCGCAACCTGGTCAGCCCATCAAGCAGTGTGCGCTTCTTTCCAACCGGGGCGATCAAGCCCGCATTGGGGTAAATATGTTCTGCTCGATCGCAAAATTGATTCCAAATGATGCCGTGCACGTTTACCTTCGCCAGCAACATCTGAATCGCTTCTAGCCCGTTAATAGGTAGCCTTTGTCGCCCGCTTTCGTCGCATGGCCCGCAATCCTGTTCGACGGAATTGCCTCCCCAATCCATGCCCGATTCCCAAATCGATGGTACCGGATGTTTCCAATTCGAGACAATTTCCGTTTTAGCCATGGAATGCAGGTCAGCCGCCAAGCTACATGGCGTGCTGAGCTGTATCAACAACGGCAATCCAAGAATATTCCAGTGATCCATCAAGTCCGACAGGTCAACCAAATCCCTCGGCAGCGACCCATAGGGCCAATAATTAAGATTCAACTCCAACCCCAGCCCCGACAATCCTAGATCAGCCCGAACCAAGGCATCCGCAAAATGAAGCGGACTGATCCCGTCCTGCTTTTGCCCGAGATACTCGGCCCACGGGGAATCGATGCTGACGATCACCGGTGTCTTGGGATCCGCGCGGCGAACCGCCTGAATCACCCCAACCGCGAGCTGCAAAATCTGCTCATCCGACAAACCTAGCGTGTTCGGTGCATTCAACCCCCCAGCGGCCGACCATATGTGCACCTGACCACGGTATCGCTCCACCGTTTGGGTCGCATGCTTGCATGCAGCGTTGTAAAGCGAATCGAAATCGCTAAACAAGTAAAACCACTTAGGAATCGCGTGCGGCTGCAAATTGATGAGCGGACCTCCGAGCACGCGAAGCGAATGATCCCTCGCCCATGCTATCTGCTTGTCCAATGTGGAAACGCGATCCGACTTCAAATCACCCTCGAGCTGCCCAATTTCCATCGACAACTGAACGGTGTTCGATGCCGCCTCCAATGCAGCCGTGTGCCCCTCCCATCCAGAATAAGGCACCAGCTTGACCCCAAGCAGGGTGCTGAGCTGACGCTCCGACTGATGCCTGGCTTGCAAGGATTGCGAAACAAATGCCCGCCCCAAGGGCTTGGATGCCGAAATGGCAAAGTCAATCGATGCCTGCGCCAGCTCGCAGCACTCCTCTAATCGCTTTGAGGCCAGGATAGCTTGTACGAAATAACCGAGCGAGCGTTCCATGGTCTGGGTAAACGTGTCGGGAATCTTTAACCCAATCCGCTGCCAATCCTGTGCCCTGCCACGGATCCTATGAATGGTCCCCCGAGCTAATTCGAGCGGCAGGATGTACGGCTCATCCTGGCATCGCAGCGAAGCAGTCGATACCAAAAGCAATCCGTACTCCTGAGTCGGCCAAACGATCGACAACTTGCCTGATTCGTTGACCGTGCGATCGATTAGGAGCATGTCACCGTCCAAGCGATTTCGACTCGCCCACGGAATCCCTTCAAGCCCTGAAAAGTAAGCAGTTTGCCAGATGTGCGGATCATAATCCTGGGCATTGGAGATCCGAAAACGCAATTGGCCCATGAAGGTTTGTAAATTGGAGTCAAAAACGCACTTATGCGGCTATCCTAGCGTGTGGTGCACGAAGTGTAATCGATTGTCTAGGTTCCCACAATTTGGCACTTTCAATTCCCATCCCTCGAAAATAGCTGTCTGGACAACCATTGTCCAGACGACTAATATACTAGTGGTAAAGTTGGCTTGATGATGCAGATTCCGGGAGGGTTGAGCCCATGCGACTTAGACAGCGGTTTGACTCGATCCAGCAGGAGTCTTACCTATCGATTTGGAGAACCTACGACCGGTTAAAGGCTCTGGAGGACGCGTTTTTTGCCCAGTGGCAACTGACGGCTCAGCAATACAACGTCCTTCGAATCCTACAAGCACACGACGGGCCGCTTCCCACCTTGACGATCGCAAACAAGCTGATCTCGAGGGCACCGGACGTCACCAGAATGCTGGATCGCTTGGAAAAACAGGCCTGGATCGTGCGATCTCGCAACGAATCGGACAGGCGATCGGTCCTCGTGGAAATCACCGAGGGCGGCACGAAACTCCTCGAGGCCATGACGGATGGGTTAACAGAGCTTCACCAGAAACAGTTAGGACATATGTCAGCCGAAGATTTGCAGCTCCTGTGCGGTTTGCTCGCCAAGTCGAGAGCACCTCATGAACCGGAGGGAGGAGCCTGGAGCTAGAGGAACCCGTTGCAAAGGGTGCACCAATCCATTCAAACCGCCCAACCAAATGATTCCCGCCCCACCACAAATTTGACCAAGCTACATACACTGCCCTGCACGGTTTATTGCCCGATAAGCCAGTAAAAAACGTTTTAGGAGGATAGCCGCTATGATAAACGCGAACAATCGATTTGACGCAATCGTGATCGGTGGGGGCCCGTCGGGGGCAGCTACAGCCACGATTCTCGCCCAAAAGGGATATCGTGTCGCGATTTTCGAACGAGATCACTTTCCTCGTTTTCACGTGGGGGAGTCGCTTATCCCGTTCTGCTATCCTGTTCTGGAAAAGATCGGCATGCTCCCCAAAATGCACGCGAGCCACTTTACGAAGAAGTACGGCGTGCAATTCATTAACGAACAAGGCAAGCTTTCAGAGCCTTTTCGCTTTTCGCAATACGACCCGCATGAGAGATCGCAAACCTGGCAAGTTCTGAGGAGCGAATTTGACAAAATGCTGCTCGATCATGCCCGCGAGAACGGCGTTGAAGTTTTCGAGGGAGCCCGTGTTCTGGACTGCATTCAAGATGGCGAGCGGGTGATTGGGGTCAAGGTAAAACTCGAGGGCAACGAGCAGCAATCAGACTACTTCTCGCAAGTGGTCGTGGACGCTAGCGGTCAGTCGTCAATGCTTATCGATCGGTTCGAGTTACGCCAATGGGATACCGAACTGAAGAAGGCCGCGATTTGGACCTATTGGAAAGGAGCCACGAGAGAACCAGGCCTCGACGAAGGTGGCACAATAGTCATTCAAACGGAAGGCAAAAGGGGCTGGTTCTGGTACATACCGCTCCACGACGACGTTGTTAGTGTCGGTGTCGTCGCTGATTTTGATTATCTGTTTAAGAATCGCGGCACGAAGAACCTGGAAACGATCTACAACGAAGAGGTGGACCGTTGCCCCGGTGTGAAACCTCGCATTGCCGACGCGACTCGCTGCAATGAGTACTTTGTTCAGAAGGAGTATTCCTACAAAGCCAAGCGGGGTGGTGGTGACGGTTGGGTCCTAGCAGGGGATGCGTATGGGTTTCTCGATCCGCTGTACTCGTCAGGAGTTTTACTAGCTCTCAAGTCTGCCGATGTGGTTGGCGAAGCGGTGGCCGATGCTCTTGCTGCGAACGATCCTTCCGAAGAGAGACTCAGAGTGTGGGAACCTGAGTATAACAAAGCGATGAACAGGATGAGGAACCTGGTAATGGCTTTCTATGACGGCTTGAATTTTGGTCGCCTCGTAAGGAAGCACCCAGAGAAAAAGAATCTCATCACGGACATTTTGATCGGAAACATCTTTGAGGACCGAGTCGACGAGCTTTGGCCCCTCATCGATGAGCTACGCCTCGAGACTGAAGAGAGCGTAACAGTGCAAGGAGCACGGTGACGGACGACGGTAATTGAAGGAGGAGTGTGGTCTGATAAATCCTGCCGTAGTGGCCGAGGCAACGAGGCCCACAGAACTTCCCGTAGTGGCCGAGGCAACGAGGCCTGCCCCCTGGCACGAAACCGTCTGGAGCCCACCAAAGCACTTCAAAACTCGGCGGATAGCATTACACCGCGAGAGATTAGAGTGACGCAAGAGTTGTCTTGAAAACCGTTGATCATCAATCCTCGTGCGTTTCTCTAATCTCTAGCGGTGTGGAAATCTTAAGGTGGGATTTATAGCGGACAAAATAAGGACGCAGGAAAGCGTGTGGATAAACCGGGTTGTAGTTTCTACCGACATTTTGCCCCTACGGGGCGTGGCGGATGACGCGGTGTTTGTTTTGTTTCTGCCAACATTTTGCCCCCACGGGGCAATCAAACCGTTCGTCCCGTAGGGACCTAATATCGGTAGTAACCAACGCCCCCCTTTCCCGCTCGCGTCCCGTAGGGACGCAATGTCAACGATCGTGAAGGAATCTATTGGGGCAGGCAATCAGGCCATGCCACAATCCCACCCTCCGCTGCCCAAAAAATGACTCCCCATCAATTAAATGCTGTGTCCCTTGAATCTTCTACCTGCTGGAAGCTTTATCGATGATCACCAACGGTACGAAGTCGTTCGCTTGCTCGGGCAGGGCGGAATGGCAAGTGTCTATGAAGTACGCGACCTTGCTTCCTCCGACCGAAAATCCGTAGCGATTAAGATAGCATCGAGCACCTCAGCCGACCGAAGCTCGGCATGGTCCCGGCTAATATCCGAGTACGAAATAGCACGCACGTTCCAGAGTCTGCATATCGTAACGGTACTCGAACGCGGAGAGACAAAGAGCGGGGTCCCCTACTACACCATGGAGATCGTTCAAGGTGAGCCCCTAGCATCCTGGATCAAGGAACGGGATCTCCCCGCTACCCTACCTGTCGGACACCTCGTGAAACTCCTGCTCCAGATAGCCAAGGCTATTCAAGTCATCCATGACGCGGGGTATGTCTTTGTAGACCTCACCCCTGCCAACATCTTTGTAAGGGACGTAGAGGGTGATTTTGCCGTAACCCTTATTGATTTCGGACTCGCGTGTAAAAGCGTTCCCCTCGACACCGCAGTTGACCCCTCTGCCTCACAACACAAAAGCCTCGTTGGAACCATGACACACCTAAGCCCCGAGCAGGTACGCGGCGATCCTCTCACCAATCGAACCGACATTTACGCATTCGGGATAGTCGCGTACCAACTCTGCACAGGCCAATTACCGTACCAGATGGATAATCCGATGGCTCTTATCGCCAACCAGGCGGTAGCAAAAACCCCCTCGATACGAGCAAAGAATCCTGCCATCCCCAAATCACTAGAGATCATCGTGCAAGTAGCAATGGAGAAGGCCCCCGCAGACCGATTTGCAGACATGGCAGAGGTGATTCATTACCTGGGGAAGGTAACAGAGAAGGGGTGGTTTGCCCGATTGGTGCAGGGCTTTAGGGGGGTAACGGGGTAGAAAGCGACGTAGGGCAGTTGCGGGAATACGGGTTAGATCTCTTGTTCGGTTTCGATTTTTAGTTGCTTGTTTAGATAGTTATTGAATCGCTGTGATCTTAGGAGGAAGTGGATGATGCTTGGCGCAGTTATCAGATACGACATCAGTGCGATTATTGGAATTCCCGGAATGAAGAACCGGAAGTAGACAAAAGAGAAGTAGCCGATTGCGAGTAAGACGAGTGGGGTTAGCAGTATGAAGCCTATGACTGAGGGGGTGGGTTTTCGAAGTGCTGCAGCGGCAAAGGCAATTGTTAAGAGAACGACAAACAAGACCTCGTTTCTCGGACGCATGCGATCGATCCATTGTTGATGGATAAGGTTACCAACTAAGTGGCTATGGATCTCAACCCCGAACATCCCAGATGGGTCGGATGGAACAACGAATTCATCACGGTTTAGGATTCCCTTCATATACTGTTTGCTTAGGTAACCGAACAAGACCACTTTGCCACTGATCTTGGCCTTCGCTGCCTCGATATCTCCCATTATGAGATCAACCAAAGAAACGTAGGGAATACTTTTGCTCGCGCCATAAAAATTGATAAACGAATTGGCTGTCGGAGGCACTATTGAATAGCCGCCTAATTCGACTAACGCGTAACCGATAGTAGACATTGCTTTTAACCGCTGCTTGGCCTCCAGTGAGCTTGTCGGCGTAACGGGATCGCGTGGATTTTTTAAAAACCTACCGGTACTATCGCTTGCTCCAAAAAGGTAACCCTGCGCGCCGGTAATAAACATATCGAGCTCCATTTTCGCGGCTTTGCGAAAATGTTCTCCTGACGGGAGAACTTCAGTGTCTGGTCGGTCATCGTCTCTACCTTTCCAAATGGTGGTCGGTAGCTTTGCAAAAGCCTCTGCAATACGTTCATCCGAATCAACATCATACACTCGATCGTCTGGGAATTTTCCGTCAACGACTAATGTGCGAGGACTCGCTTCAACGATTGAGTCTAGGGCTGTTGCTAAATAACGCCTAGGTAAAGGATAGCTCGTCGAAGCAGCTAGTTCTTTGAAACTCTTGTCATCGACGGCAACGATTACGACGTCCTCGGGAGGAGCAATAGGCCCCCTCAAAAAGAAGAAAAGACGAAGGGTTTGGATGTTTCCCATCGTCCCGACTGAGGAGTGGTAAAGTACTGCGGCGAGCCAGGAGAGAATAAGGGTCAGGGATACCTGCCTGGGAAAGGATCCATAACGCCTAAGAAGCGTGTTGATCTGTTTTCTTCTAATTGCTGATAATCCCATCAGTGTACGTTCGATTGGAAACATGGCCCCTAATAAAACATATCGGAATAAGTTCAGTAGAACGAAAGCTGTTACCTATCGCTAGACAGATACTACGCTTGTATCGGGGTATCGGGAGAGATTCTGAGAATTTAATCTATAAACGGACTTGCATGAGCGGGATGGCGAATTAACTAATTGAATTTATTAATACGGCAAAGCTTACTTGTAAACCACAGAATTGCTCCCAAAGCTCAAGAAGCTTGAAATCCAACCGATTAAACATCTAGGAAGCAACTTCAAGAGGCAACATGACACCACGTAGGCAGAAACATCATGCAGAACGCGGAGCGTCTTGGGTTGAATACGGGATTCTTGTGGCTCTAGTATCAATGGTCTGCATTGTCGCAATCCAGTCTCTCGGTCAAGCAATAGACGACCAATTCGCTAACGCGGAAATGTTAATCGCTGGTGCTGGAACGATGGACTGACAACAAACAAGTGTCAGTACTTAGATCGAGGTTACTCAATATATCCATTTTTCTGTTTATTGAGGGATATTCGTTGCAGAAAGTTTCTTCGTCTTGCTAACCAGCCTCCCAATCCAAGTGCTGTAACAGCCAAAGCAAGAGAAGAGGGTTCGGGAACAGCTGTTGACGAATATAGGTCGATAAAGTTCCTAACCTCTGGGGCACTAGTGGAGAGGAACATACTACCTCGGCTAGTAACACTCGTTGATGCGCCTATATTAATTCCCCATAACTCACCGTTGCCATTCCATGTGCCTCCGCCTGAATCGCCAGGAGCAAGACGAAGATCGTTTGGAAAGTTTGAACGATCTGTAAACAGCGCATTCATGTACAGATCCGGATTGCCTCCTAATAACGGGGTGCCTTCTTGAGCTCTAGAAGTACCTGCTCTTATAAAACCGTCCTGCCCGAGATAGCCGTCGGTAGGATTACCGGTTACCCCGTATCCAGAAAACCAAACGGTCTGATTTTGGGTAGGCCTCCCCTCGGCAAAAACGACATCCTTAACCCCAGCCACTGGACTTTCAAATTTTAAAATGGCGAGGTCAATGCTCCCTCCGGCCGCCGTTCCATTGTAACTTGGATGAAAGATAACCTCAGACACACGCGTAAGCGATCCTAACTCAGGTTGATTAAAATTCGGACTCGTTCCAACAAAGATATCTTGAATGTTACCGAACTCGTTTCTGAACGAGTGGGCAGCAGCGACAGCCAATCTGTCATTTATAAAAACCATTGAGCTGTGAAAAGTACCGAGATCGGTAACTCTCTTCAGAAATCCCGTATTCCCCCCTCCGAAAACACTGAAAGTCTCACCACGTTCCCTAGCCTGCTGATCATCCCCCCCAGAGATAATTATCCCCCCCTCAGCCCTCTTCTCCATCCCGCTAGGTGCAATTCCACTGAGCCCTAGCCCAGCCCCGAGCAATGCAGAGCCTAGGCCAAGTTTCCTTGACGTCTCGCCAATGAACTCACCCCAGGTTCTTGTGGGTAATGATGCGTTGAGCATGTCATCCGAAAGATGACTCGGCAGAGCGGGTGATTCGCCATGCGTTTTTGATGTTGATTGGCCAGAGGTTTCTTTAGCAGTATTTTGTTGCATAGTGCTCACCAGGACGCGAAGACGTAAGGGGCGTTGGCTCCCTGCTTTTTCCTTGGGAGGCTAGCACCTTTTTTAGGACTAAGGAACCAGGATCGAACTAGCCGAAATAGTCGAATCCTGCTCACGCCCCCTAAACCTGCGACAATCCTGAATGTTTTTGCACGATTTAAGACAGACGTGACTTAAAGTCTACAGTCGCCGTGACCTTAAATCTACATCCTTCCTGGATGACTCCAGAAGAAAGGATCCAAAGGGCATTTGGCCCCTCACTTAAGAGATGCTGTAACTCCGAGCTGCCCGAGAACGGGCCGCATGGGGACACTGGAAATCGCCGGGATGGGGTGGCATCGAAACGGTGTGTGTCCCAACCAATACACTTAAAAACTCGGTGGATAGGATTACACCGCGAGAGATGAGAGTGACGCAAGAGGTTTCTACCGACATTTTGCCCCTACGGGGCGTGGCGGGTGACGCGTTGTTTGTTTTCTTTCTACCGACATTTTGCCCCTACGGGGCGTGGCGGATGACGCGTTGTTTGTTTTCTTTCTGCCAACATTTTGCCCCTACGGAGCATTCAAACCGTTCGTCCCGTAGGGACCTAATGTCAAAGATCGTGACGAAATCAATCGAGGCAGGTAATCAGGCCATGCCACCATCCGCTGCCCAAAAAATGACTCCCCATCAAATTATTAAATGTTGTGTCACCAATATGTTCATTTCACCGTAGTGGCCGAGGCGACGAGGCCCAACCGACTGGCACGAAACCGTCTGGAGTTACGCACAGTCAGAGCAGGCGGTCTCCAGGGCGAATGGTCTCGTTGCCTCGTCCACTACGAAGTTGCGGAAACTCCCGTAGTGGCCGGGGCAACGAGGCCCGCCGCCTGACCTGACGAAACCGCGGCAGTTCACTCGCCTAAGATTAGCGACGACTGAAAGGTGCTTGTGCCGGGGCAGCCGTCTTAGCTTGCGTCCTGAGCAGTTCAGGATTCGTTGACTTAATCTCGTCGTATCGGTTCAGATACAGCGAGACAGCACGAGTCGCATGGCCTCGCGGACCAATGGGCCACTTGTACTCTTTCTTGTCGTAGATTTTCGTCAGTAGAAAATCGATACTTTTCTGAACGCGAGCCTGATGGACGTCAGCATCTGGCACGGTGAACAGAATCCATTCCAAGATATGCCCAGTAGTTTGCACCTTGCGTTCTTCATTGGGCTCGTCAGCTCGCCCCTCGAGCCAAGACGTGCTGAAGCTCCCATCCGCATTCTGCAACTGCCACGCGTACTCAACGTATTCTCTCACGAACTTATCGGCACGAGCATACTGACCATCAATCGGCAGCCCTTGACTAGTCCGCTGCTTCACGGCGAACGAGAAACCCATCAGTCGGTGCGTACCCCCACACGCAGCACCTTTGATCGGCTGAGCCAATTCCTCTGCAATAAGCTTGGGAATGCTCCAAACCTTTCCGTCGTTCGAACGCCACTGCTTATTCGAATCGAGATAGTAAGACAAACCGATGAGTTTGAACGTAAGCTCGCTCTTCTCGCGACAGGTTGCCATTTCGTAACGCACTAGATCTTCAACGGTATACTTTTGTGCACCAACCTGGATCGGATAATCTAACGGTACGCCACACTGCGCCAGGATGGCCATGAATTGGCCGGCATGCCCCTGCACACCTCCACCAATGTTAGGAACAAAGCCCCCTCGAACCGGTGTGAAAATTCGTTGTGTACGACAGGTTCCGTTGTGACACATCCAGCCGATCGCATTGACCCGCTGGTTGCCGTGAACCATCTCGTAATCGCCACCAAAGGGCAACAACGCATGCATCACCGCCCACGGAGATCGAACGGAGGTCGATTCCGGAAAGTTCAAGTAGTGATCCAAACAAGCTTGAGCCTTTAGCAGGCGTTGCGTGTCGGCTGCGCTAACAACCACAGGCAGTTCGCCCGGTTTTGCGGAAACTTGAATCCCTTGCACGCCGGGCTCGTCGATCTTGATCTGACGCTTAGGCGGAGTAAGTGGTTTCGATGCTCTTAACGCATCCGCCCCTTGTTCGTCTTTAGCACGTTCGAGCGATTTCACATCGATAATGGGAGCTTCCTGCCCCTTTTGCTCATCCAGTTCTGCAAGCGATATCGATCGCCCCGTACTATTAGTCTGTACGGACCTTGGTAGTTCAGCAGGTGCCTCTTCCGCGACAACTTGATCCTCGTCACCGAAAGGTATACGCACACTTCGGATCTTCTTTGTATCACCGGCCAGGATATCTGCCCGTCTCGGCATAGTCTCTAATTCGGTCGGTTTACTACCAAACTCTACAGCCTCTTCCGTGGTGCTTACGCCCGACCCCACACTTGAGCCGCCACCGACCCCGATTTCAAAGGAATCTGCTAGCTCTGTGTGAACGCTACCAGCCCCAGCACTCTCGAAGCTGTCTTCGTCGATCATATCGGGCATAGCGGGCAAATCGATTGGCTCCAGTCTAATGCCCTGCCAAAGGAGTATCGGAGAAAAGGGAGTCTGTGCGGCGTTGGCCAACTGCCACGACAACGAGAGACTGGACACAATATCTGTCGGCTCAAGCTTTCGCGCAGGAGCATCCCCTCGTACATTGGGATTCTTCGCTTCTCGGACGAATGGGGCGGAACGAGGAACAGGCAGATGATCGTTGATAGGGACGATCGCGTTCTTTGCTCCATTCGTGATTGCTCCATTCGTGACATCGTCCGCAGACTCATCCATTTTGCCTAGAATCAATTCGCCGCCGTCGAGAGCCATGGCGGACTGAGATGAGCCGGGAAAATTTCTCAGCAACGGCGGTTCCTCCAGCAGAGCAGGCTCGTTGGATCGCGGCTCTTTGGTTAACTCACCTGGAATGCTCGGTATGCGCTGCTTAGGGCGATCTGCTCGTCTGGTAGTGGAATCAGCGGCCGCATCTTGCCTTTCCGTCGCATCCACGGGGTTCGGTTTGTTCGCTGGACCTGATGGTGGTATCAAGATGAATGGTTCTTGAGACAATGCCGTGCCACACGACACTCCCAAACCTGTTAAGAACGACGATAAAGCAGTTCGCCTTGCGATTCGACTAAGCTGATTCAGCATTGTTTAGCTATCAATACGAGTCCTGGGGTATAGGTAGTCAGCCCCTGATTTATCGGACCAGCTGGTACGATCCATACAGCTATAAAGGTCGGAATCCGCCCCTATCATCCCCGGAAATCAACCCGCATCTATTGCTAGCTAACCCCAACGCCGCAAACCATTTTTTCGCCCAGACGGTAAGAAGGTGGTAGACTTGGAGGTCGCCACATCGCTCTTCGCTACAAGGATGTCTTCTATGCACTCTGAAATCGCGCAGTTTCTGCGTTTCCTGGACGTGGAACGCAACTCTTCCGACTTGACGATCAAATCGTATCGCGAAGATCTCATGGACATGGCAGACTTCTTGACCGACGAACGGTCTAAGCAGCTCGCACCACGCGAGGTAACCCCCACGGACTTGCGAGGCTATGTGGCTGCCTTGCACGAAGCCGGGTACGCGCGTACCAGTATCTCTCGCAAGCTGGCATCGCTCAGAAGCTTTTTCAAATTTGCGATCCGGCAAGGTTTTGCCGACAACAATCCGGCCCAACCTTTGAGAAACCCACGCGGTCAAAGGAGCTTGCCCCATTTTTTGACCGCCGAGGAAGTCGACCAACTCCTCAACGCACCGAACTCTAGCGACGCCGCTGGACTGCGAGACAAAGCCATCCTCGAGGTTATGTACAGCGCGGGGCTACGCGTGAGCGAAGTGGTCGGCATGAACGACCGAGATATTGACTTTAGCGAAGGTGTCGTTCGCATTCGAGGTAAAGGCCGAAAGGAACGCTTAGGTGCATTAGGTCGTTATGCGATTCGCGCCTTGAAAGCATACATCCCAGTACGACTTGTCAAAGAGACTGCCAATCAAAAGGAACAACCGACGTTCACAAACAAATTCGGTCAACGGCTTACGACTCGTAGCGTTGCGAGAATGCTCGAGAAGTATATCTTGCAATGTGGGCTAGACACCAGAACCACACCTCACACGCTCCGGCATAGCTTCGCTACGCACTTGCTCGATCGCGGTGCAGACATTCGGAGCGTTCAGGAAATGCTAGGGCACAAAAGCTTGGCCACGACGCAGATTTACACTCACGTCAGTACCGCAAACATTAAGAAAGCGTACATCAACGCGCACCCTCGAGCGAAGAACCCTGCGAAACAAGTTGCAAAAAAGGTCGAGTAGGTACACTCCTCGTTTAGGCGATCGGCAGATGGAAATCTTCGGCAATTACAGGGGGTTGTCTAATACGCGAATAGGAGCGTAACAGCGCAAGCTGTACGGTGTCTCCGGCAATGCGAAGCGAGCCGAGTTCGCCATTCGGCGAATGGTATAGAACAAATGGCAGAGTGTGATTACGGGTTTAACTGATGGGCGATGGATTCGTTGAAGCCCTACCGTACGTCTAGCGCCGTTACGCTTAGAAGCGATCAATCTTAAGAAGCCTCCACCAAAGGTTCTCCTTCGAGCGTGTGGGGTGCTCGAATCACCGATGGTTGGTCGACTCGCACGATCTGACCGTCGAATTTATCGACGATATGCTTGACCAGAGGATTGTTCATCATGCCGCGAATCAACTGAGCCTGATTGGTGCTAACCCGAACCGGCTCCAATGCAGGCTGCTTTTCCTGGGCCGAAGCGGCTGAGGTAGCTCTGGCTGGCTCCTGGGTAAGAATGTATTCGACCTGAACATCGCGTCCGCAAATCTCCTTGATCGCCGTAGCCAGCTTGCGGGTATTCTCCGCGGTTAACAGATAGTTGATGGAAAACTGCCCGTCACGACAAACGTAGGCACGCCATTGCACCGCAGAAGCCGGAACGACTCGCAGGACCATCCCGACACACTGAACAATGAGCCCTCCAGCCTTCTCCGCAGCTCGGTTCAGAATGTCTAACTCCCCTCCAGATTCGGTACTTTCACTGATTGCAGCCGCCTCTGGCTTTTCCCTGATCTGATCCACCGCTGACCGAGCTTCAGCCCGATCTGGTAGTGCTGCAGCGGTTGGTTGTCTTGCATCTTCCCGAACTGCATCGCTCGGCTTAGCGGCGGTCATTGAACGATTGTCGGCGGTCATCGAGACCGAACCGGCGGAGCCTGTCGAGCCTGCTGAACTTGCAGGATTGCCCGGAACATATTCCCGTGGTGGTGGGTCGACTACCGCTACGTCATCCGCTACGTCATCTTTTTTTTTTGCCACCTCGGACGATGAAGTTTTCGGGGTGGCACTTGCAGCATTGTTGCTAACCACGACGCGAGGAGGTGGAGCCGTTTGGCCCGACGCGAACGCCTTGGCGAGATCTGCAATAGCTTGCAAGTCTTGTAGTTGGCAAATCTGAACCAAGGCGATCTCCATCAATACCCGGGTTTGAACGCTGTGCCGCATTTTGACGATGGACTCGTCGAGAATCTGCAACGCGGATATCAATGTCGTCGTTCCCCACTGCTCAGCCCAAGCCTTCATTTGAGCGGCATTCTCGGGATTAGCCGTGCGAATCAAATCGCTCGATGCCCCTACGCTTAGTGCCATGAGATCTCGAAGATAGCCGAGTAGTTGCTCAGCAAGCTGTCCGAGGTCGACCCCTTCGGTGGCAGCATCGTTCAAGTCTCGCAGCGCCCCGGCCGCATCGCGTTGAATCATCTTTTGAGCAAAAGCCGCCAGTCGCGTTTCGTCCGCCGTACCTAGCATGCTGTGAACATCTTCGACTCGAATCTGCTCACCACAAAAACTCAATAGCTGCTCCAACAATGATTGGCTGTCACGCATGGAACCAGCCGCGCGACGCGCAATAAGCTGTAACGCTGCCTCGTCGGCTTGCCGTCCCTCGTTCTCGCAAATAAATTTGAGACGCCCTAAAATCTCGGACGTATGCACGGGAGGAAAATCGAACCGTTGACACCGAGAAAGGACCGTGATCGGCATTTTCTCGGGATCGGTCGTACAAAAGATGAACTTCACATGGCCGGGTGGTTCTTCCAGCGTCTTCAACAGTGCGTTAAACGCGGGTGGCGTAAGCATGTGAACTTCGTCGATGATGTAGATCTTGTACGGCGAACGACTCGGCCTCACCGCTGCATTGGCTCGCAGTTGCCGAATTTCATCGATACCACGGTTGCTGGCACCGTCGATCTCGATGACGTCCATGTCTTCCCCGGTATCGATCGCCTGAGCGATATCGGAATGGGGATCGAAGTCCCCCGACGAATCGGCAGAGGCATTCAGAGCCTTAGCAAAGATTCGAGCCGTACTCGTTTTGCCAACTCCCCGAGCCCCAGTGAATAAGTAGGCGTGCCCGACCCGGTTGGTGTGAATCGCATTCAAGAGGGCTTGGGCAACGGTCCCTTGTCCCACAAGTTCCGCAAACGTCTTGGGCCGATATCGTCGTGCGACAACGGTATACTTTCCACTTGATGGGCCACTTGATGGGACTGCGTCCATAGCCGATTGATTTCCCTGCCAGAATTGAGTCAGACGCTGTGCCAGGTCATGGTTTCAGACCTGCAAGCACTTTCAGACAAATATACATGAGTGCAGGAATATTCCTACGCTTAACGGCAAACAAAGCCCTAGCGGTTAGATTAAGGTCTTCCTTTCAGCGGTAAAACGCAGCGGAAGTGTTTGGCACGGGTGACATAAACGAAAAAGACCTACCCGGTATGATTGTGAAAAAAGTCGATTTAGGGTAGAATCCCGCCCCGTTGGGGAGTCTGTAAAACCTTGCAAAAGCTTGGTTTTTTGATCGATTCTCCGGCAGCCTTTCCAGACTCGTTCCTTGTAACCGATCGGTGCTGTTTCCGTGTCCAGTTTACCTCCTGATGACGACTTCGATCCAAACGATCCCGCCAATTTGCCAACAGCGGGTGGGGATGGCGCCGACGGGGGCATGACCGGCGAGCGGATGATCGAAGAGGCTATCGAAGACGAGCTCCGCAACAGTTACCTTACCTATGCCATGAGCGTTATCGTGAGCCGCGCTCTGCCGGACGTTCGAGACGGTCTCAAACCGAGTCAACGCCGCATTCTCGTCGCTATGAACGACTTGAACCTGACTCCTGGTGCATCTCGGGTAAAATGTGCCAAAATCGCGGGTGATACCTCTGGAAACTACCACCCGCACGGCGAGGCGATCATCTATCCAACCCTGGTTCGAATGGCCCAGGAATGGAACATGCGGCATATGCTGATCGACAAACAAGGTAACTTTGGTTCGATCGCCGGTCTTCCCGCAGCTGCCATGCGGTACACGGAAGCTCGATTGGCTGCTCCCGCCGCTATGATGCTGGACGACCTCAAGCAGGATACGGTCGACTTTATCCCCACCTACGACGAACGACGCACAGAGCCCGTGGTTCTGCCGTCGAAGTTCCCGAATCTGCTGGTCAACGGGGCTCAAGGCATCGCGGTTGGTATGGCGACGAGCATTCCACCACATAACTTGCGAGAAATCTGTACTGGTCTTATCCGGCTAATCGATGATCCCGAAACAACCATCTCCGAACTCTGCGAAATCGTCCAAGGTCCCGACTTCCCGACCGGTGGAATCATCTGCGGTCGTTACTCGATTCGCCAAGCATACAGCACGGGCCGCTCCACCATCGTGGTTCGAGCCAAGGTCGATGTCGAAGAAGGCAAGAAAGCACGATTAATCGTTCGCGAGATACCTTATCAGCAAGCACGTGACCGCGTCGTGGAGAAGATCGCCGACTTGGTTCGTGCGGATCGAATCAAAGGCATCTCGGCCATTCGCGACGAAAGCGATTTGAAGGAGCCTGTTCGAATCGTCATCGAACTGAAGCAAGGTCAAGATCCACACATCATCTTGAACCAACTCTACCAATTCTCATCACTCCAGGAGACTCACTCCATCATCTTGCTCGCATTGGTTGATGGCAAGCCACGGGAGCTAACTCTCAAGGAGATGATGCAGGAATTCATACGCCACCGAGTGATCGTCATCCGCCGCCGCACGCAGTTCTTGCTAGCCAGTGCGAGGAAACGCAAACACGTTATCGAAGGGTTGCTGTTAGCCCTGGCCGATATCGATCACATTATCCAAATCATTCGCAGCAGCCGCACTCAAGCCGAAGCCAAAGAAAAGTTGATGGGGGTCGAGTGCCCGGCGTCCATGATGGAACGAGCCCTCGGGGAGCGAGGCTATGCCGACTTCCAACTAGAACGAGGCCGCAGCGATGTCTACTCCTTAACCAGCGTACAAACCGACGCGATCTTGAGAATGACACTCGGCCAATTGGCGGGCTTGGAACAAGAAAGACTGACCCAGGAGCATTCGGCATTGCTGGACGAAATCTCCGAATACCGCGATATCCTGGGTGATTCAGCTCGCATTTTCGGCATGATCCGAGCAGACTTGGAAGACATTGCTCGCCGATTCGGTAACGATCGAAAAACCGTGATCGATGGCGAGGAACTCGGCAACTACAACATGGAAGACCTCATCACTGAGGAAACCATGGTCGTAACGATCTCCACCTCCGGCTACATCAAGCGTATTCCAGCCACGACCTATCGCGCTCAAAAGCGCGGCGGAAAAGGCATCACTGGCATGAAGGCGGTTGAGGAGGATCCGGTCGAACACCTCTTTGTGGCTAGCACGCATGCTTACTTGCTGTTCTTTACCAACCAAGGAAAAGTTTACTGGCAGAAGATTTGGGAAATCCCACAGCTCAGCCGTGAGAGCAAGGGCCGAGCCATTGTGAACCTACTCAATCTGGCCCCAGAAGAAAAGATTCGCGATTGCGTGGTCGTGCGAGACTTCAACTTGCCAGGACACTTCATGATGATGGCCACAAAAAAAGGGATCATCAAGAAAACGGAACTCGAGCAATACAGCCGCCCCAAGAAGGGTGGAATCATCGCGATCAAGTTGCGAGAGGACGATGAGCTCGTTGACGTTGTTGTAACTAAGCCTAACGACCAAATCGTATTGGCAACTGCTAACGGAATGGCTATTCGCTTCGCGGAAAGCGACGCTCGCCCGATGGGCCGAAACACTTCCGGCGTGAAGGGGATTTCACTCAAAGCGGGTGACGAAGTCGTAGGGATGGTTGTTGCCGACCCAACGGCGACTTTGCTGACAGCTTGCGAGTTCGGCTACGGCAAACGCACCAGCTTTGGTCCTGGAGACGAGATGGCTGGCAAGGAGCAACCACCGCTCGAGGATGAGAATGGCGAACCAACCGCAGCCGACGACTCGAACGGCGACGATTCGAACGGCGACGATGCAAGTGCTGGCGAGACCACGGATGAAGCAGAGGGGGATGATGTCAGCTCCTCGAACCGCTACCGAACCCAGCGAAGGGGCGGTAAAGGTGTGATCGACATCAAGACCACGAAACGAAACGGCAAAGTGATTGGAGTCGTTCCCGTCCAAGGCACCGATGACATTCTCATGATGACCATGCGAGGCAAGATACAGCGCATCGCGGCATCCGATGTCAGCGTTATTGGCCGAAACACGCAAGGGGTTCGCATCATGAGCCTAGACGAAGGAGATTCGTTGACCGCTTTGGTCCGCGTTCCTCAAGAGGATATTCCCGAAGATGATGCAATATCCGCTCCATCCGTGCCTGGCTCATCGATGGCTGAAACCGGCACCGACTCGGAACAAGACTCGAACGTCTCAGACGAAGCATCCGGCGGTGAGGTCGACACGAGCGAAAACAAAGCAAACGATGAAACCGACGGAGAGGCTCAATAGCCTTGTATGGCCGCAAACAATTGGGCGACTGACCATAACTGGGCGACCGATAAGAAGCTGTTGGTGCTTGTTTGCACTTACAACGAGAAAGCCAATCTGCCTGAGCTATTCCAGCGAATAGATCAGGCAGTGCCTGGTGTCGCGATATTAGTGGTAGACGACAATTCACCGGACGGCACGTCTGCGTGGGTAAGCGAGGCGGCTAAGACCCGCCCCAACACCTTTCTGATCAGTCGGGTGGGCAAGTTGGGTTTGGGAACCGCTATCCGCGAAGGCATGCATTATGCCATGGAGCACCAGTTCCAGTGGGTATTGAACTTGGATGCAGATCTTAGCCACGATCCGGCGGCAATTCCCAAGCTTCTAGCACAGGCGGAAAACAACGACTTGGTGATCGGCTCCCGCTACGTTGAGGGGGGCGGCTTGGAGGGATGCTCCTGGAAACGAAAGCTGGTTAGCCGCTGTGCGAACGCATATGCTCGGTTCGTAGTGGGCTGGAAGGTTAATGATTGCAGCAGCGCGTACCGTCTGTACCGAGTTGCATCTTTACAAGCGATTGATTGGCAGCAGATCCAGGGCAAAGGGTACGGTTTCCTGGAAGAGGTGCTGTGGCATTTGATCAACAAAACAGACCGCTGGACCGAAGTCGGGATCGTATACACAGAAAGAAAAAAGGGAGCGTCCAAGATCTCTCTCAAAGAGGCACTATCAACCGTATCTTCACTTCACCGAGTCGCCCGCCTCAAAGGAACAACAGGCCATTCCATCCGCCCCGAGTAGAAAGCCTTTAAGGTTCGGCTCAACAACAAGGAGATCTGCGGACGAAAAACTACCCGGTTAACTTAGGGCTTCGTCGCGTAGCGATGCTAATCGTAGCGGAACGGGCGCGAGCCCTCCGATAGGGCATCAATGAATCAATCGCCCATTTGCTCAACCAGAAAACCTCCGCTCCCAATCGTTCCCCGCTTAGTCGTACCCGCTCAGCCCCCTCCAAAAAGAATGGAAACCACCCTCCCTCTAGGAGGTACCCGCGGGGGGGGTACTCACGATGAAGCATTGACAGTCATTGTTGAGCCGACCTTTTGGTTCGCTCAACCGACCAAGTAGCCACCTTCTACTGATTCACCCAAGAGCTCAATTCCCAATGGCTTGAGCGGCTCCCACGATGCACCACACTCCTCGCAATGATCGTTTTCGATCCGACGCATGCGGCCGCAGCTACTACACTTGAGCCTATAGACACGGGGATAGATTGCTAGCAGCGCTCCCCATGTCCCCAGCCCAAACAAAGCCCCCAGCAGGAACCACAGCGCCGAGCTGGAACGCGATAACAATCGAAATCGTGCCGCTATCAGACACAGCACGCCTGACACAAACGCTTGAAGCAGACCTAGTAACCAAATGCTATTCCACGGGACGTGTCCACCGAGTACGAAGTACGACAATAATGATAATGACGATACCAAAACAGGTGGCAGCAGCAACATTACCCGAATTTGTTCTTGATACTGATAAGAATCAGAATTGTCCGCCGTACCTGCGAATTCGACAGGGGATTGGATTCTCGATTGTTGCACAACGTCGTTTTGCGAGCGAATGACCAAAAATTCTCGTTGGTTGTAATTATGCGCGAACGTCAGAGGTATAAAGGTCCAATTCTTTTCATCCTGAAACCAAAAAATCGCACCTCGGTATTCCTTCAAATCAAAGTTGCGGGGGATATCTAACGTTGCGATTGGCTTCACACCTAACCGACCAGTTCTACTATCGGTTTCGTGTTCTACGATCGACATCGTGTAATCGTTCATCAGTAATAGCTTGTGAGATAACAACTTTCCACCGACCATGCCAGATTGCGTTTCACCCTCGTCATCACGGGCAACCCACCTTTCACTTTCTGCGTACCAGTCAATCGGCTGCGGTAGAATCGGCTCGATGACGCGAGTTGCAATATCGAATCGATAAACTCCGCCAGAAGCCGAAAACAGAAAGGAACCAGAAGCCCCTTGTGAAGCCGTTTGATCTATCCTCTCGAGGACAATCGGATATCCTTCAAATCGATCCTTTGGTAGTTTTTGATGATCACCGACCGATTTGGGTCCAACAACCGCAACGAGTTGGAGTTGCTTGATTTCTGGATCATTGAGTTTTCGATAAAAATAAACCAAGCCTCGGTTTCCAAACCAAAGGTACTCGTTCGTTTCTTTGAGCGGTATCATATCCCAGGTGTCAACTCGACTAGATAGAGTTGAGAATCGCGGAAAAAGTTCGGTCCCGAATTGAAGGCTATTTGAATCGGGTTTACCCCCATCGGAGCTATCATCCTGAAGGCTGGAAACTACTCTCGCCTGTTCATGTGGTTTCCCAAGAAACGCACTAAGGGTTGGTTGCTCAACGAGCCACGGTGCGCCATCGGATTCAAACCTAATTATCATGCGAGTAGCAGGCATCGCTTGAAAACCTCGCATCGTTGTAGCCATCACCAACGCGAAGACGATAAAGGCAGCCGCGAGTGTCGACAAAAGTATTATTGTGCGTTCCACTGCGGGCAGACAGAAACTCCTTGAAGGTGCTGGTTGACTGGGGCCTCTAAGGAACGCCGAACGGGCACTGGCCATGATTAATAGCATTCCGATAACGCCCAGCAACCCAGTCACAAGGAATGCGTAGGCATGCCCCCCAATCACAGGTAATACTGCCATTGGTAAGGGCAACGCACACAACAGAGGTAGCAGACGTGCCCCAAACCAGCGACTTGTGCGGCAGGCTATCAATGAACCTGCAAAAAAGAAACCAAAGGTGAACAGAACAACGATTAAAGCTGGCACAATTGCGAATGGAGTTATGGGAAGGGTCGCAGGGCCAATCATCGAAATGTAGAATCCGCAGCATAGCAAAGGAGTCCACATAGATACCATAAAAGCTATAAAGCCGAGTATCGTTCGTATCGTGAACACTCGTGCTAGCGAAATGCCTCGTTGCACCATGTATCCACGTGCTCCACCACTCGAATCGAACCAAAAGCTCGCGACACCCAAAAACACTCCAAAAACTCCTGCGGCAATAAAGGCTTGGAAGCAAAGCTTCGAAGACAGATCCGTGAAGGCGTTTGACAAGAATAACGACCGCATCTCGATCCACAATAAAAGACTGAGGATCACCACACCGATCGGTGTCCAGCGAAGAATATCTTTCGCTTCTTTTCGAATCCAAGCATTCATCATGATCTAGCCTCTTTGCAAAAAGGATTCACTGGTTCGAGATCGCGAAAGGTAAGCGACCACCCCTTCGTCAAACGATGTTTCTGTACGAGTTGCCTCGCTACCACCGATGTTTTGTATCCACTGTTCCGCATCTTCATTGCCATCCACGATGGTCAACAAACAACGCTTCCCAATTCGTCTCTTCGAGATCAATCCCGGAATGGATACAGAATCGAACTCGTCAACGTATTCGCAACTCCATGTCACTATGCGAGACAGAAACTCAGGCACGCTTTTGTTCACCACGATACGTCCCTCTACCATGATCATTACGCGATCCGCGACTCGCTCGATATCGTCGAGCATGTGACTGCTCAACAGAACCGATCGATCCCCCGGCTCAATAAACTCTAGGATCGTTTCGTTCAATGCTCGACGAGCGACAGGATCCAACCCCAGCGAAGGATCGTCGAGCACGAGAACTTCTGGTTGACTACTTAACGTAAGGGCAATCGACACACCAGCTCTTTGTCCACGGCTCAAGTGACGAATGCGATCTGTAGGGCTAATTCCGAAACGACTGATGATGGACTGAAAAACGAGCGAGTCCCATCGAGGAAAGCAATCCGCTTGCACTCGCTCGGCATCGCAAACGGTAAGCCCAGAGTAGAGATAGTGTCCCTCAATGGTATAGCCAATGCGGATGCGATGCTCTGGCAGTAGATGTCTGCTATCGACCCCGAGCATGGAGCACGAACCTCGCGTCGGTTCCAAGAGCCCCATCAACATGCGAATCGTGGTTGATTTGCCCGCTCCGTTGAGCCCCAGCAGCCCTGTAACGCTTCCCACAGGAACCGAAAACGTTGCTTGCTGAACGACCGGTTTTGTGCCAAAGTACCTTGTCAATCCTCTGGCTTCTATTGCGAATTCTGCCATCAGTTCACTCCGTATATATTGTCTAAATATATTGTCTAATCAGCTACCGGCTTTAAACGACGAGTAAAAAGCTCCTCGACCCGCTCGAACACTTCCTCTGGGGAAAAATCGAGCGCGATCGCTTGATGAATCAACGCGTCGATGGACTCATCGAGCCTCCGCAATCGCTCGGTTTTGGAATAGATTTGCCGTCGCTTGGCCACGAAGAAACCGCGACCTGGCTGAGTCTCCAGTACGCCGTCATCCACCAGTTGCCCGTATGCCTTGGCAACCGTGTTCGGATTGATCACCAGCTCCTTCGCCAGTTGCCGGACGCTGGGGACCGAGTCCCCCACTGCTAGCTTGCCGGTTGCCACAGCTCGAATGATCTGGTCCGCAATCTGCCGAAAGATCGGCACACCACTTCCTGCTACTATGCTAATCTGCACCTTCTGGCCTCCCGTACTAACTGTACTACGTGTCATAGTACGGCTAGGCTTGCGTCGAGTCAAGCGTGGAGCGGATTAATTTTTTCGTTAGGACATATGAGAGCCTAGTATCGCCATCGTTAAGTACTGCTATACTTTGATCCGATTCCGTGCCTGTAACGATCTGACTTACGCTGGTGAGTTGCACGCCTCTTATTAAACGTCTCGTCTAATTCAAGTGATCAGAATGAACTATCGAACCAGTTTTTTTCTCGGATGTTTTGTCGTCTCCATAGGTTTCGGGTGCAAACCTGCACCAGATACAAACACAGAACTACCGGTTGCCGAGATTCCGACGCGTGAATCGGATTCCAGCCGAGCGTCAAAGATGCCCCCCTCGACTGAATCGCAAAGCGTGAGTGCAGAACGGACAAAACACGAGTTTGAAAACTACGAGTTTGAACTGCCTAGCCGATTTAAGCCAAATGCAATTCCTCAGAACTCACTTCCCCCAAATCTACGCATGGCGGTCTTTTCCAGTCTCGGAGCGAACGGCGAGCCCGAGGCAGCAATTAGCATGCTTCAGAATTCGTCTGTGGCGGGCGGGAGTGATATGAAGCGTAACCTCATCACCTTTTTTGCCGGTCTGACCAACAAATTCGGAGTCGAAGATGTTGATATTGAGGATGAAAAAGTAATCGACTGGCACGGTCTTTCCGTAACGCAGATTAATCTACGAATCATTTTTCAGGGCAATAAAATATCGGGAGGTTCGCTCTATGGTTTTGAATCTGACTCCAAGACAGTGCTCATTGGTCACATTGGCTACGAAGGAGATCCAGCTGTGTCTACTGCCGAAATGAATCAAGCACTGCAAACCTTTAGAATCAAATCGAAATAAAGTGATACGTTCCAAGCGTAGCGAAATACACGAATCCCTATTAATTTTCGTTTATGAATTGACTTCAAATAGATGGCTTGCCACGATCCTCTCCCAAGCTCCATGACACATCGTCGGTCTCTTTGCATTCTGTTCAGTCTATCTGTACTATTTGTTTGGACGCTGTCCGACATTACTCCCGCGCCCGCAGCTCAAAATGACACGACGCTCGAACAGATCCCTGAGAAACTGGTCGTACTGACGTTTGACGATTCTGCTAGATCGCACTTTGAAACAGTCCGACCGATCCTGCTAAAGTACGGCTTCGGTGCAACCTTCTTTGTTACGGAAGGCTTTGACTTCAAGGATAACAAAAAGGACTACATGACATGGGAGGAGATTTCGCAACTGCATCGCGACGGTTTCGAGATCGGCAATCATACGCGTGATCACTTAGCGATCACGGACAAGAATGCTGCGGCCCTTACCGAGCAGGTTCAAGCGATCCGGGACCGTTGCCTCGAACATAACATCCCAGCCCCGGTCTCTTTCGCTTGGCCCGGCAATGCCTTGTCAGCTCAGGCATTGGGAATCCTTCGCGAACAAGGAATCCTTTTCGCACGACGAGGTGGTGCCCCCGAGTATCCCTATGAGAAAGGTCGTGGCTTTGCCTACGAACCTGGTTTCGATCACCCCTTGCTAATTCCCTCCGCAGGAGACGCTCGCCCCGATTGGGAGCTGGAAGATTTTGTTCAAGCGGTACGACAGGCACGGCATGGCAAGATCGCGGTTTTGCAGTTTCATGGTGTGCCCGATACCGCTCACTCGTGGGTTAGTTTTCCTACGAGCCTGTTTGAGCTAAGCATGAGGTATCTCGCTCGAGAAGGCTATCAAGTTATCGCGATGCGAGATCTGGCTCGCTTCGTTGATCCGAATATTTCTCCATCCGATCTCAACGGTATCATCGAGGATCGCAAGTCGCAGTTGGCATCCGAGCAAATTCTCGATAACTCGCGTCTGCCTCGCGATGATACCGAACTGCGATTTTGGTTAGAGAATATGCTGGTTCATCATCAGTTTACGACTCCCGAAATGACGGCGGCAACCGGAATGACATCGCAGGAAATTCAGGCCGCTATCACTCGGTTGGGAATCGCGAAAGAAACACAGTCTCTTATTTCATCGAACAAGGAAAACTCGGCGTTGGTGACGTTACCGTACCCGGGAGGTCGCCATCCTCGAACCGGTTTTCGCGACGGGATGCTCCGACCTCAGCGCGAGACCAAGCTAAGCATCTTTGCTCCTTGGGAGGACGGTGGTTACGTCGTCGCGGATTTCCCGGAAGCCATCTGGTGGAACGCCAATCAAGCTCGTGAGTTGCTCTACTTAGCTCATACGCATGTTCCCACACGTTGGGATCGTCAGGGAATCACGCTGGATCGCTTGGAATGGGAGTCGGTTCACAGAGAAGACGATGGAGGAGTGAAACGCGGATGGGTATCGACTAGAACTTTGCCAAACGGTGTCACCTTTGGCGTGCGTGCGACTCCCCACCAGGATCATGTCACATTCGAAATGTGGGTTCAGAACGATACAGATGAACCGATGACGGGCGTTTCGGTGCAACAATGCGTCATGCTTGCTCGCCTAAATGGTTTCGAGGATCGCACCAACGCCAATAAGCTTATCCGAGAACCTTTTGTTGCATGCAAGAGTAGCACCGGGGACCGCTGGGTGATTACCGCTTGGGAGTCATGCCAACGAGGTTGGGCCAATCCACCGTGTCCGTGCATTCATTCCGACCCCGCCTTTCCCGACATTCCGTCTGGTGAAACACGGTCCTTATCAGGTTGGGTTTCGTTTTATGAAGGAACGGAGATCGACGCAGAGTTGGAGAGAATTCAATCGCTCCGACAGTAGCCACGCGAGGGTGGCACGCATCCATTGAAGGCTCGATTGCCGACCCTCCCGGACTCTTCGCTTGCCGGTTGAAGACCGAAATACGGCAACTATCATCGAGACTTGTCGAAAACTCTAGGTGGCAGCCAGATGATTCAAAGGTTGCAAAGACGAGCGGCTCAAGTCTTTGTCCGTTTGCGTTGTTCGCGAGGGCGAATAATGTCGGTCGCCAATCCCAACATGCCAAACAACCGAATCACATAGTAGTTCGGATCTAGTTCCCACCAACGATGTTGAACCGACGCGCTAGCTGGATCGGCGTGGTGATTGTTGTGCCAGCCTTCGCCAGCAGTCAGTAACGAAACAAACCAGTTGTTTCGACTGTCATCGCCCGTGTCATAATTTTGATACCCAAAGACGTGCGACAGCGAATTGACACTCCACGTGATGTGCCAAACCCATACGGTCCTCGCAATAATTCCCCAGAGTACAACACTGGCTGTGACTCGCAATGCTTCGGGTTCCCATCCGTACCAAGCCAGTGAGATCGACGCAACAATTGCCGTATAGAGAAACGCATGTGCGAAGTAAAATAGCCCCGCTGGACTAGGCAACTTTTCGATCCATCGATAATAAGGATCCGATAGAATATCCCGCGCATACTTCTCAAACATCGAAAAGGTCTGCAGTCGGCTGCGGCTTTCATAAACAAGCCAGTTGATGTGTGCCCAGAAAAATGTCACACGCGGAGAATGAGGATCGTCTTGTTTGTCGGAATGAACATGATGCCGGCGATGCCACGCGACCCATTGGGCTGGTGTCTCCTGCGCTGCACATATCGCTAATGTGACCAAACTTCTTTCGAACCATTTTGGACATCGAAAGCTTTTATGAGCGAGCAGTCTGTGGTAAGCGATCGGAATCGCGAGCTGGCCAAAAACGACTACGCCAGCGACGAATGCAGCAAGCCCGACCCAAGTGAAGAAGTAGGGTACAAAAACCAACAACGCCAAAACGTGCAAGGAAACAAAGAAGATTACGTAATCCCAGCGAACCCGACGATCGGTTCCCGCCGAAACCGGTCGCGGCATCTCTGATTCATTCGATTCTTTCGGGGCTTTTCCACCGACTTCCTCCAACTCCACAACGCTTGCACTCATAATTCACCGCTTCTACAAAGGTGTGACCATGCGAACATCGGCCGCTCGTGGCTTCATTCGCTGAGCCCGTAACTCTTTGTTAGACAGCAGATCCGGGAGACCCGACACCCCACGTTGGAGAAGATCACGCGTCAATAGCCAATTTTTATCAATAATCAGGAGCAGATTGCGAACAATTGCGAAAACCGCCAATTCCGGAACACTTTCCGCAGCCGGCGCAGTCAAATCGTCCACCAACCAAGTTGCGATCCTGGAATACTCGAGAGACCTCTTGACTCTGCGATGCCATCATGGGAGCCCTTCGGTGGTCAACACCGGCGTTTCCGGGGGACGTCACGATGGCAAGTTCCATGATTTTGCAACGGATCCGTTATCAAAAAATGAATGCACTAATGATCCTGTTGGTTGGTTTTACTTGGTTTACAATGACCGTAGTAAGAGTCGATTTCGAATTGCGTATCAAGTGCGTCTAGGAATTTGAGTTTGTTATGTTGAAACTACGGGTTGCTGTATCACCACTACTTTGGGCAGGCGTGCTACTGTGCGCCATGACGCCGAATTGTTTCGCTCAGCCGCTGAAGGTATTCATCCTCGCTGGCCAATCGAACATGGAGGGACATGCGGAAATCCGGACCTTTGACTACATCGGCAAAGATCCGGCCACGGCTCCCTTGCTCGAGGAGATGCGCAACCCCGATGGAACGCCTCGCGTCTGTGATCAAGTCTGGATGTCTTATTTGACCGGGCCTTATGATGGCAGCGCGAATGGAGAAGGCTTGGGAAAATTAACCGCAGGTTTTGGTGCACGCGGAGATCAACCCACTAAGATCGGCCGAAAGATCGGGCCTGAGTTCACCTTTGGGATCACCATGGAGAAAGAACTAAAGGAACCGATACTCATCATCAAGACCGCTTGGGGGGGCAGGTCGCTTAACACCGAATTTCGTCCGCCTAGTGCTGGTCCATACCAGTTGCCCAAGCAAGTTCAAGCAGAGTGGGATAAACATCCGCAGGGTGCCCATGGCATTCCCAAGCTGGAGGATCGCAAGAAATGGCAAGAAGACAAAGATGCTGCCTCGGGGGTGTTTTACCGTATGATGGTGGAGCATGTAAAGAAAGTGCTTGCAGATCCCGCTCGGGTTTGTCCCGCTTACGATCCTAAGCAGGGCTATGAGCTGGCAGGTTTTGTATGGTTTCAAGGGTTCAACGATCTAGTCGATGGCCAGACTTATCCGAATCGTAATTATGAAGAGTACTCGCGTCTTTTAACGCACTTCATCCGCGATGTTCGCAGCGACCTTGATGCACCGAAGATGCCATTCGTTATCGGGGTGCTCGGTGTCGATGGCGAGAAGAATGTCAACTTCCGCAAAGCCATGGCTGCACCGGCCGCGATGCCTGAATTCCAAGGGAATGTGGTTGCTGTCGATACGGCTCCTTTTTGGGATCGCGACATCGAAGCCGCAGAACCCAAGCAAGGCGAGTATAACAAGATTATTGAAACCGCTCACACATTGAAAAAAGATGGCACGTTCGACACGGAGCGGAAATGGGATAAGTACTGGAAACCGATTGGCAAGCCTCTGCCCCAAGATCGAAACTGGCGATACATCTCAGTCGATGCCGCCGAAGGGACGGACAAATTAGAAGAGTTCACCGATCGGCGATTCCGCGATATCAAACTGCCAGCCGGAATGGAGAATTGGTATATGCCTGACTTTGATGACAGCCAATGGTCCGCAGGCAAAGCCCCTATCGGCAAGGGGGTATGGAACCATAGCGGAATCAAG
Source organism: Brakhagea baltica (assembly GCF_052161605.1). Lineage (NCBI taxonomy): Bacteria > Pseudomonadati > Planctomycetota > Planctomycetia > Pirellulales > Pirellulaceae > Brakhagea > Brakhagea baltica. Next base: position 5,836,426 of record NZ_CP197409.1, read on the forward strand.
TTGGACAAACATGCATCCAAATGGGGCAAAGAGGAATTCCTGCTCATGCGTTCCACCTTTGAAGTAGATAACCTCGACTACGATTCCTACCGCATCGCGATTTTAGCGAGACAAGGGTTTCATGTTTATTTAAACGGCCAAAAGATTCACACCTACATCTGGTGGAGGGATGAGCCGTTTTACCGATCCATAATTCTCGATAAAGAACAGACTCAACATTTGAAGATAGGGAAGAACGTTCTGGCAGTTTATGCCAATGATCAATACTCGCCGCGATCTCCAGAACGCTATGCCGCCCTCGATGCATGGATTGAAGGGATCACCAAGGAGGATCAAGTGAAGTTCGATCTTGCCTTGGAGGAGATTCTTTCACCCAAAGACAGAGAGGCACTTCAGGGAGCATCTAACGGCGGCTACCACTACTTTGGCAGCGCCAAGATATTCGCTCAGATAGGTAAAGCCTTTGCCGAAGCAAACCTAAAACTCATGAAGTAACCTTGATGGCTTTGATCTTAATTCGGGCCGTGGGAAAGAGGAAAGATGCCGCAGGCTTGCCCTGCGGAGCTTCACGTTTCTCGCTAATTAATGACTCGCCCAACGCCCCCCTCATCCCGGTTCGGCGGCGAAGCCGCCGAACCGGGATGAGGGGGGAGAAACTCCACCTGTTTAGCAAGAAACGTAATATTCCCCACGTCAAGCATGGGGCATTTACACATAGTAGGTCAATTGGCTGAACAGCTACCCATTGCAATAATTACCCAATCGAATCCAATGCAATGAAGCTCGTCGCTGGTCCGTGTTAAGATCTAAGCCGAAGAAACTATGATTGAAATCAGACAGGCCATTTCCACTGACGTGGAAACCATCACACTGTTCAACATTGCCCTATGCCGTGAAACGGAGGAACGGGAACTTGATCCGGTGACGGTAAATCATGGCGTGAGGCGATTTGTTACCGAATCCAAACGAGGCAGGTACTTTGTGGCTGTGATCGATGGCCAAGTCGTGGGGCAAGCCGCTCACACGTTCGAATGGAGCGATTGGAGAAATGGCGAGATCTGGTGGATTCAGAGTGTCTATGTGCATCCTGATTTTCGTGGCCAGGGTGTATTTCGCTCTCTCTTCATGCACATTAAAGAACTCGGTGAAGCGGACATAGATTGCTGCGGCATCCGCCTCTACATGGAGCAGGAAAACGATTCCGCTCGAGAAAGCTACCGACGCCTCGGCTTCAGCGAAACCGGTTACGTAGTTTTCGAGCGTTTGTTTTCCCGAATGGATGTGTCCTGATCGTGAACGCGAAACAGCTCTTACTCGATGGTGCTACAGGCACAGAACTCAATCGCCGAGGCGTAGACACAGGGTTGCCATTATGGTCCGCCACTGCGCTTACTACGGACACCGGGCTGAATGTCCTGCGCCAAGTTCACTTGGACTACCTCAATGCCGGTGCGGACATCATTACCACCAACACCTTCCGCACTCACCGCCGCGTTCTTGCAGGCAAAGGCTTCTCCGCCCGTGAACTAACCTTGCGTGCAGTAGCTACGGCCAGAGAGGCGGTGGCTGAATTTGGCAGGCCAGCGCTCGTGGCTGGATCTCTCTCAACGCTTGAAGATTGTTATCGTCCTGACCTCGTGCCGTCTGATGATGAATGCCTTGACGAGCACACCGAACGTATCGAACATCTAGTGCAAGGAGGCGTTGATCTGCTTCTCTTCGAGACCATGAATACCGTTCGCGAAGCAGTGATTGCGGCCAAGATTGCCACGGCCACCAGCTTGCCGACATGGGTCACATTCGTCTGCAATAAAAAAGGCCATATCCTTTCGGGCGAGTCACTCACTCAAGCCGCCAAGTTACTCATGCCACTCGGAGTCAAAGCACTGGGTGTGAACTGCATGCCGGCCCACACCATTGCCCAACCACTCACCGAGTTACGCGCCACGTGTGGTGAAGACATCTCGCTGGTAGCCTATGGCAACATCGGCTTCGCAGACGATGAACAAGGCTGGACCACCACCGACTCGACCGACCCTGAAGGCTACTTGCAATACGCTAAAGCTTGGCCCGCACAAATCATCGGTGCCTGCTGCGGCTCTACCCCAGACCACATCCGCAGACTGAAGCAGGGCTTGTGATCCATACCAGCCCGATGCGCATGCAAAGATATCGCCCGTGACCATAAGTATTCGGGCTGGTGATTAAATAGTCCCTCGCGCTTCGTCGATGCTGATTGTGCGCATCTTGTTGCCAAATCGCCCGAACTGTGCAAGAACTTATGCGGTCCGAAAGTTAGGTTAGAATCGGGTGTCTCACCACCAACGAGTAGTTTTTCGGTTGGGTCGATGACATCTTTTGCCGATGGGAACGTTTGATGAACAGAGTTGCGATGAATTTTTTGCTAAGAATAGTCGTGGTGGCAGGCGTGCTGGGAAGTGCCCCCAGCTGGGTTCTATCGCAAGTGGTAGAGAATCAGGCGGCTACTTCGCGAACCGATAACTGGACGCAATGGCGAGGTCCCACCGCCGATGGTAGAGCTGGCGATAAAGCTAAACCACCCACTGAGTGGGACAAGTCTACCAATATTGCATGGACCGTCGATTTACTGGGCGAAGGTTCTGCAACACCGATTGTGCTTGGCAATCAAATCTTCGTATTGTCAGCCGTCAAGACGGATCGAAAGAGCCCGAAGCCAATCGTAAATGACGAGCGAGCTAAGACGACACCCGACGAATCTTACTATCAGTTCGTCGTGTCAAGCTACGATCGGAATTCTGGGACGACTCTTTGGCAACGAATCGTGGTGGAAGATGTCCCGCATGAAGGCAAGCACGAAACGCACACCTATGCTGCTGGCTCGCCAATCACCGACGGTGAACGACTCTACTTTTCGTTCGGGTCGCGAGGTGTCTTCTGCTATTCATTGAATGGGGAACCAGTTTGGAATCTGGCTCTCGGCAACATGCGCACCCGCAACGGCTGGGGGGAAGCCGTGACACCGGCGTTAACCGATGATTCGTTGATCATCAATTGGGATCAAGAGGAAGGTTCGTTTATCACGGCGATCGACAAACGGACAGGAAAAATCCGCTGGAAGACAGATCGCACTGGTGAAGTCACCTCATGGAATACGCCGTTTGTGACGAGCTTTGATGGCAAGCAGCAAATCGTCGTCAATGGTACAGGGGCGGTCAAAAGCTACGATGCGAAAAATGGATCGATCCTTTGGGAATGTGGCGGCCAAACCGTGAACGCAATCCCCACACCTATTCGCTTTAACGACTCCGTCATTTGCATGAGTGGCTATCGCGGTTCGTTAGCTTGTGCCATTCCGCTGGATGCTCAAGGCGATGTTACCGGCAGCACCACGCTTAATTGGAAGATAACGCAAGGGACTCCTTACGTTCCATCCCCCATTCTGTCGGGCTCGCGTCTACTATTCACCGCGGGCAATACGAATGCGCTGAGTTGCGTGGACGCTACCACAGGAAAGCCTCTGCTTGAGAGAATGCGTTTGAACGGGATCGGCAGCATGTACGCTTCTCCGATATTGGCCAATGGGCATTTTTACTTTACAAGCCGAGAGGGAACCACGGTCGTAATAAAGGATAACGAGAGCTTGGAGATTGTCGCAGTGAATGTACTTGATGACGTGATCGATGCTTCGCCTGTGGCTGTCGACGATCAATTGTTCTTACGAAGCTGGAATAAACTCTACTGTATTGAGAATGCTCCAACCACGGAGCAAAACGCAACGAGTCAGAAAGATCGAGATCCATCAACTGCTCCGTTATCCTTCAGACCAGTCAACCTTGAGAAGACTAGTGAAACGTCAGCCAATGCAAGTGTGGGGGATCTCAACGGCGACGGTCATCTGGATATCGTCTTAGCCAAAGGGAGGCACTGGCCGCTTCACAATCGGATTTTGCTAAACGATGGACAAGGAAATTTCGAAGCCCGAAATCTTGGAGATCAGCCGGATCGCAGCTACGCGGCTGTTTTGGGGGACATCGACAATGATGGTGATTTAGACATCGTCGTCAGCAACGATAAGCCTGATAAGAAAGTCGCTTACAAGAACGATGGCAAAGGGAACTTCGTTCTCGATAGTTCGTGGGGAGATTCATCGTGGAATACTCGAAATATCTCGCTAGCCGATATGAATGGAGACGGTTTTCTTGATCTGATCGTTGCGAATAGAAAGAGCTCCAGCTACATCATTCTTAATGACGGACATGGAAATTTTTTAAAGGATAACTGGATCGTCATCCCATCCGAATCCGCAACGACAATCGTGGCGGCTGATTTCGATCGAGATGGCTTTATTGATCTAGCTGTTCCGCATCGAGATGGTGGCGTTAGCCGCATTCTATTCAACGATGACAAGCTAAGCTTTCCACGAACGACAACGTTCGGACCTGCTGCATCTTCAACACGAGCCTGCGCGGCAGGAGACCTCAACGGCGACGGGGCGGTTGACTTGATCGTAGGAGATGATCGCCGAGGCACCTGCGTCTGCATCAATGATGGACAGGGGAATTTTCCTACGACGATTCCCATCGGAGATCCGAAGCTTGCTGCGTATTCGATCGCCACTGGATACATGAATGACGATGATCACCTCGATCTGATTGTTGGGTATTCCAGCGGAGGAAGTCGAGTGTTTCTGAATGATGGAACAGGAACAAGTTTTCAGGAGTTACCGTTCGGTGACAACAATGGAGCCGTTTACGGACTAGCGATCGGAGACTTGAATGCGGACCGTTTTCTCGACATTGTTCAGGCCCGCAGCGAGGCCCCGAACGCGGTAATCTTTTGTTCTGAGTCCAAGACGGAGCAGATGGAACGAGAAATTCGCAACATCTCGGGCTGGGAAGTGCACATCGCGAAGAAGCTCTTGGAGGACGAGGCTGACGATACGGCTAAAGCCCTGGACGGATTGAAGAAGATGTTGGACGAAATTGTGCGCGATGTACCAGCGCCTGCCGTACGGGAGCTAAAGAAAGTTCCGCTTTACTTTTCACCTTCGTATAAAGCTGGACGAAGTGGGGCTGAGTTTCATCCTGGGGCTGGTTGGTTGCGAGACAATGGTCGAGATCCCGCGATGGCGCAAGGAGTCGAGTTTTCTGGAGTTCATGATTTCGAAGCCGAGATGCAGAGAATGCCAAACTTCGCACTTCACGAATTGGCTCACGCTTATCATTTTAGGTCGCTGCCGGATGGTTTTGGTAATCAAGAAATCAGAGCCGCGTATCAACGAGCCAAGCAAAGTGGTTTGTACGACCGCGTCGAGCGCACGTTAGGTAACGGCAAGCCCAATACATTCGAACGAGCTTATGCCATGACCAACGCGATGGAGTACTTCGCCGAGACCACGGAAGCCTACTTCTCGCGGAATGATTTCTTTCCCTTTACTCGCGAGGAGTTGCTTAGGCATGATCCTGAGATGCATGCCTTGTTAGAGAAGCTTTGGGGCGTGACCGCTTCGAAGTAGCAGAGGTGGCTCACAAGCGAATCCCGCAGGCTTGCCCTGCGGATCGTTAGGTTTCTCGCTAAAGAAGCGATCGCCCGCCCCGCCCACGAATCCCGCCGACTCGATCGGCGGATTGTTAGGCTTCCGCATGGCAATCCAGTTCCGGCGAATCGAGCCGGAAACGTAACAATCACCTGGTCAAGCCAGGTGCATTCTCTATCCTGTCGGTGTAGCCGCAGGCGGCTCCGGAATTCCCCGTTGACGGAACAAGCGAATCCCGCAGGATTGCCCTGCGGATCGTTAGGTTTCTCGCTAAAAAAGCGATCGCCCGCCCCGCCCACGAATCCCGCCGACTCGATCGGCGGATTGTTAGGCTTCCGCATGGCAATCCAGTTCCGGCGAATCGAGCCGGAAACGTAACAATCACCTGGTCAAGCCAGGTGCATTCGCGGTGCCGCGCGGCGCTACCCGTCGGTGTAGCGAGAAACGTAAGCTTCACCTGGGCAAGCCAGGTGCATTCTCTATCCTGTCGGTGTAGCCGCAGGCGGCTCCGGAATTCCCCGTTGACGGAACAAGCGAATCCCGCAGGATTGCCCTGCGGATCGTTAGGTTTCTCGCTAAAAAAGCGATCGCCCGCCCCGCCCACGAATCCCGCCGACTCGATCGGCGGATTGTTAGGCTTCCGCATGGCAATCCAGTTCCGGCGAATCGAGCCGGAAACGTAACAATCACCTGTACAAGCCAGGTGCATTCTCTATCCTGTCGGTGTAGCCGCAGGCGGCTCCGGAATTCCCCGTTGACGGAACAAGCGAATCCCGCAGGCTTGCCCTGCGGATCGTTAGGTTTCTCGCTAAAGAAGCGATCACCCACCCCGCCCACGAATCCCGCCGACTTGATCGGCGGATCGTTAGGCTTCCGCATGGCAATCCAGTTCCGGCGAATCGAGCCGGAAACGTAACAATCACCTGTACAAGCCAGGTGCATTCTCTATCCTGTCGGTGTAGCCGCAGGCGGCTCCGGAATTCCCCGTTGACGGAACAAGCGAATCCCGCAGGCTTGCCCTGCGGATCGTTAGGTTTCTCGCTAAAGAAGCGATCACCCACCCCGCCCACGAATCCCGCCGACTTGATCGGCGGATCGTTAGGCTTCCGCATGGCAATCCAGTTCCGGTGAATCGAGCCGGAAACGTAAGCTTCACCTGTACAAGCCAGGTGCATTCCCCATCCTGTCGGCTTGTTTCGACCTACGCGACGCTCGCTTTGTAATGACTGTGGGCTATGATAGTAGCTTAAGATTTTCGCGGTGATGCCTCGAGAGGACCCTGCAATTTATGAGCAGCGAGTATTTCTGGAGATTCGGAAAAGCAGGCTTATGAACACTTCATCCGACATTATCCTCATCGGCAGTGGGATCATGTCCTCTACGCTTGCTGTGATGCTGAAGCAGTTGGAGCCACGGTTACGAATTAGGCTGATCGAAGCGACGACGGAATTGGCACGTGAGGCTTCCGACGGTTGGAACAACGCGGGGACTGGTCATGCAGGAATTTGCGAGCTGAGCTATACGCCAGTACGCGGGCCTGACGGCAAGGTTCCCATCGAGAGAGCACTCAAGATCTTCGAACAATTTGAGCAATCCAAGCAGTTTTGGGGATATCTGGTTAGGAATCAGTTGGTCGGCGAGCCATCCGACTTTATCCATTCCGTTCCCCATGTATGTCTTCTGAGTGGAGCGGAGGGAGTTGAGTTTCTCAGGGATCGGCATGCTGCCATGCAGCAGCATCATTTTTTTAAGAGCATGAAATGGACGACCGATCCCGACGAGATTCATCACTGGGCACCTCTGGTGATGGAGGGACGCGATTCCAGTCACGTGGCTGCAACGAGCGGGGAGGGCACCGAGGTTAACTATGGCCTGCTGGCACGACGAATGTGCGAGTGGTTGAGTGTGCAAGATGAATGCGAAGTCATGAGTGGTTACAAAGTGACGCGACTGCGAAGAGAACACGACGGATGGCGAGTGGAAGTGCAATCGTCAGAATCGCGTGAAGTACGACAGGAACGAGGCAAGTTCGTTTTCGTCGGCGCCGGAGGAGGCTGTTTGCCATTGCTACAGTCAGCGGGGCTTGGCGAGTTTCGAGGACTTGCCGGATTTCCAATTGGAGGCCAGTGGCTGATCTGTGACGAGCCTTCGATTTGCGCGCGACACGAATCCAAAGTTTATGGTGCCACGCCACCTTCCGCCCCTAGTCTAGGAGCGGGGCATCTAGATATTCGCCGATTGAATGGCCAGCGGCAGTTGCTATTCGGTCCCTTCGCATCTTGGACGACTCGTTTTCTCAAGCAGACTGGAAGCTGGAGCGATTTGCTTCGCTCGGTTCGCCTCGACAATGTTACGACCTTGGTACGTGCCGGAGTGCACAACAGTTCTATGGTGCGGTACCTCATCAATCAGGGGATTCAGAGCATGGAGCAACGTCTGAAAGCCTTGCGAGAATTTTATCCGCAAGCTCGCGCGGAGCACTGGCGGTTGCAGCAAGCCGGAATCCGGGTGCAGACCATCAAAAAGACCGATCGAGGGGCGATTTTCTTTGGCACGGAAGTCGTTTCCACTGCCGACCGTACTTTGTCAGCGTTGTTAGGTGCATCACCAGGCGCGTCGGTATCTGTCAGCATCGCCTTGGATGTTGTTCGGACATGCTTTCCGCATATGCTTTCCAGTGCGAAAGGTCGCGAGCGCATGAAGCAGATGATTGCCACCTACGATCAAGACCTGAAACTACCTGAGAACATCGACTCGTTCACCAAAGCTACCATGGTAGCCTCCGAACATTTAAAGCTCGCTAGGTAACCTAGCATCCGAACAATTCCAGGTTGAGCCATCAGACTTTTCCTCAGATGCACATCTAGATGAACAGACTTCCCGTTAATGGATCGTCCCTGCAATTCTGCTACGAGAGGAATGCAGTGTCTCCGAGTGGTTCCATGGTTGAATCATGCATTGGTCCGTCGGTGGCACTGGGAGTCCTCCACCAAATCTTTCGACCTACATTTTTTGACAGATCATGCTTTGCGATTTCAAACGTCCAGCAGATTCAAGGAAGCCAGCAGATTTAAAAGCTAGTTTGAGACTCTGGGATTCTATCCCTATTCTGAAATAGATTGTGAGCCTCCCTGAATCTGCTGGAGAACCCGGGCCGCTCAATCGTCTCCTTAGTTTATCTCGTTCCGACAACAGGGTATGTCGAAAGATGTAGGGCGAAAAATAGAAGCTCGAAATATGACTGGCACCAAATGACGGGCCCCCAATCGAAAGGAGATTCGGATTGACTAATCGCAGATTATGAGTGGCACCATATTCTCTCTCCAATGGTGAGAACATGGGGAAAACCGATGAGTTAGACTTAGATCGCGTTTAATACGCAGTGCCTAAATTAGGTCGCCTTAATCCTTGTCGCATGGTAAAATCAGGGAAGGAGAAAATTATGACGCTAGCTATAAACCTACCAGGACCAGCAATCGACGCTCTTCGCGAAGTGTGGGGAGATCGGTTCGAAGAGAAAGCTTTCGAGGCGCTGATCATCCAGGGATATCGTGAAAGAGTCTTCAGCGTGGGGCGTGTTGCTACGTTGATGGGGCTCAATACATCGATAGAAGCGGAGCAATGGCTAGCGGATCGTGGAGTCGAGAGGAACATTGGACCCGATGACTTGCACCTGGATGCGTCACTTCTTAGTACGCATAATACGCCCCCCTTCAAGTAAGCCCGCCGCGAATGTCGTTTGTTGCTGTCGTATCTGACACGGGGCCGCTCCACTACCTTGTATTGTTGGAACAAGTAGAATTGCTGCGTCGCTTTTTTGGCGAGATTCAAGTCCCATCGATTGTTCTTGCGGAGTTGAATCATGATAGGACGCCTCCTGCGGTACGAGATTTCGTAAGGAGCAAGCCCTCATGGCTTAAGGAGTGTTTCACTCCACCGCTTGATCCAAAGTATTCGCAGCTTGGGAGTGGCGAACAGGCCGCATTAACCGTCGCCTTGAGCCAGCCTGGATGTCTCCTGCTAACTGACGACGGTGCAGCCAGGCGGGCAGCGATCGCGGATCAAATTCAGGTTGCTGGGACGTTAGGAATTCTTCGTGATGCTGCTGTTTTAGGGCTGGTAGACATTCGTATCGAAATTCAGAAACTGAAGGAACGAACGAATTTCCGGGGTACCAACAAGTTGTTCGACGCACTTATCAAACAGGTTGATAGTTTGAAATAGGGAGCATTTCAAATGGCAATTTCAAATGGTGCCATCCATATTTTGATGACAGTTTCCCACACCTCCGGTATCGTTCCGGATATGTCGCACTAACCAAAAGGATTCCCATCATGGGTAGACTACTACGAACAGAACAATTCAGGCACGACGAGATCGCAGTGGTCCTTTGTTGTCAGCGATGTGTCCGCCGGGCATTCTTAGCCGGAATCGATGCCGTTTCAGGGGTCGATTACTCCTACCGCCGAGAATAGATACGACGCAGATTCGAAGCCCTTGCTTCTGTCTTCGCTATCGATATTCTCTCCTTTGCGATTCTTTCTAACCACCTACGAGTAATTTTACGCAACCGCCCCGACATGCTGGCAAATCTCTCCGACGAAGAGGTCGCTATCCGCTGGCTTCGCGTTTTCCCTGATCGCAGAATGGAAGAACACTTGGCTGAACCATCGCAAATCGATGTGCAGCGGGTTCTTGCTGACACGGAGATGATGGCCAAGATTCGGACGCGGTTGTCGGATATTTCTTGGTTCATGCGTGCTCTGGCCGAGCCGATTGCTCGTTTCGCGAACCGGCAAGATGGTTGTACCGGCCGATTTTGGGAAGGACGCTTCAAAGCCCAACGTATCGTCGATGACGCAGGTCTGCTGGCTTGCGCCATGTACGTGGACTTGAATCCAGTCCGGGCTGCTTTGGCCGAGTGTCTTGAGAAATCGCAACACACGTCGGTCTACGATCGCATCGAAGCGGAAAAGGGAAAGCAGATTCCTTCGGCGGCATTCGATTTAATACCGATAACGCACGAGGAGTCGGTGGCTCAGCGTGGCAAGTCTCTGGCTGAGCAACGCCAGGATCACAAGGCCAAGAAGAAGGGAACGACCAAGCGGGTGCCACAAGATAGCTGGCTGGCACCTTTGAGTCTACGATAACTTCTCTGACCGCATCGTTGTAGATCTTTCGGCCAACAAACACCTTGTTGGAAACAGAATTAAGGATAGGCTCCGATAGCAGTCTCACAGCATGCTTTCGATGGTGACCCGTTACCGCTACAAACTCGTTAAGAATTCGAGACTTGTCCTTCTTACTTGCGCAAAGGTATCGTTCACGAATCACTTCGACCAACTCGGCTTTAGCTTGCATTTCCATGGCGAAACTCCGCGATTGGGTAACATCCTAATGAGGAAACCACAATCGTTCGGTAGCGCTTTCAATGAGTCAATGCGCGGCTCAAAAACGGGGAATTCTAATTGTCGCTCTATAATTAAGGCATGGGTACTCAGCTATTACCGATCAACCGCGTTTCCAGTTATAGCCAATGGATGACTTCGAACGCTATCTCCTAATGAGTAATGTACAAACAGACTTACATCAATTGGGCCTGGTTCGTAGGGAGACTTAAACTCCAGTTTCACCGTCTCGCAACCGCCAGAACCAACCACAAACGGATGAAAATCCACAGCCTCCACACACCCACTTCGACCACAACTTCCAACAATGCCGAGGACACGAATTGAACGAGAATTTGGATTGGTAATTCCCAACTCTATCATCGAATTCTCCAGTATTGGAAAATCCAATTGTACAAGGTCCGATTGGTCAAATTGTAACGGGAGCGTTTTGCTGACTAGTTGAATTTGACCAATCCAAATTGCAATAAGTATAATAACAATCCCAAGCGAACCGCAAAACAGAGGAGCATACTTAAAAATCAAGTGATTGTGCATAGATTTCATGATAAGTTCGCTCTTCTTCGAAGATAAATGCCGAGGGCAAGGAATCCTGATCCAGAGACAATTCCAACTAACCAATAAGGAATCGGATACCCCCGCATAGTCGTTCCTTCAGGCTCAGGAATCCCGTAGTGGCTTAATGTGAATTCCTTGGTTGTATTTTTATTGAATTCGATGTCACTTAGTTTTACCCAAATGTCCGGCGAAATAGAGGTTTTTCCACTATAAAGCGTTTTCGAGCTGAATCGAAACTCGCTCGGAAACCAGGTAGCCGAATGAATCTGGTCGTTCGCGTACTTTACATCGACTATATAGGTCACAACGACCGATGACGTCGGTCGGTCTACGAGCTCATAGTGTTGAACTTCGCCACGTTTACCAAAGACAACCGTTGCGCTTTCATGGCCAAACGGATGTTCCGGTGGAAACTTGGCTTCCACGATTTGAGTATCGACCGTGCCTTCGCCAGTGCGAATGGACGTCTGTATTCCGTCTTTTTTTGAAACTATGTCGATACTCGATACATCAAATACTCGAATTGGTGAATAAATCGACATTGCATCTGTCGCAGAGAAGGAAAAAAAGACTGGATCTTTCTGTAAATTCTCTCGCCTGACATTATCCAGCTGTACTACTAAGTCTCTCAAGACATATCCCTCATTTTCTTCTCGTATATCGACTTGAAAGGAGTATTGCGAATTGCCAACTTTGACTCCTTGACTTGAGTCTGATCCAGATGATCGCCAAGTTGGCGATCTTGTGAACGAGAATGCGCCATTACTCGGAAAAGCCTGGAATGAAGCTACACGCCCCATAAGAGCAATCGTCCCTTGAAACTCAACCCCGCGAGGATCGATTCCTTCAACTCGACATCTTACGTTCTGTAGCGAGTCTAGATAGTTCGCCGTAAATCCATCAACCCGCTTCGCTAGAAGGTCCAGATCTGACTCCTGACCATAACCCGAAGCAACGCAAAATACGATCGTAAAAAATGCATAACTTAATTTTCGACACATTTCCATTTCATCAAAGTCCTTAGGTTTGCTGGCTGATAAAATTGGCCCGAATCCAGGAGGATTCGGGCCAACTAAACAGATCTTCGTAGTGCTGCAGTTAGTAGCAATTTACAACGCCACCTCCTCGATTGCACGTCTTGTCGCAGGACGGAACGTTACATGGCGATTCAGTACCCTTACAAGTTGCGGCGTTGGTCGTACAACAATCCGGACGATCGTTTGAGACCCTTTGGCGACTAGAGCTGGTAATCCTCCCACTATAGTAGCGCAGGTGCAGTTAGTTTTTCCGCCCCAAATATTTAGATCCCTATCCGAGATATTCTTGAGTGGGATCGATACTTCTTTTTGTGAGCCCAACTCAATTAGACCCAAATCAATCTTCTCGGGTGACAATATGAGTTGTGGTGCAAAATGAAGTCGTCCTAGTTGTCCCAGAATCGCGACTAGACAAAGGCTCAGACACAACGGAATAGTCCAGCCAATCTTTCCAACGCTCAACAAAGAACGTAAGCCCGTCCAGTGCGTGGCACGGAGTGCATAGGCGGACGCCAACAAAATTACGATATTCAACCCGAGGGTGAAAACTGGTGAGACCTCAATGTTACCAAAACAACCGCAACTCGACTTCCCTCGCCAAATTGCGTACAGATTTGACGCAACTGCGAATAGAAAAAATATTGCACTTGCTAATAATGAGAGAGGCATACGAATGCGCGATAAAAGCCATAAAGCAAGTACCAATTCAAGTTGGATAATCAGGACATTGAAAAAAATTTCCAAACGAGTCACTGGAATAGTTAGCCAAACCATCGCCCAAGCTTTGGCGGCGCATGCACTAAGGAGAACGAGAGCGATTACGACGCTTATCTTGCGCTGTGCAGGTGTAGATTGGTTCGACGCCACTGGTTTTACTCTCCTTGAGCAACATCAGAGTTCTGGGCTGTTGCAAGGGCGACAATCGTTGCAGCATCAACGTTCTCGCTAATGCTTCTGACAGCCCCATCCGCAAACGCGAAATTGACCAGTCCCAGATGACCCGAAAACGGCTCTCCGTATTTATTCGATAGATTCATCGAGCGACTTCCATCAGGTATGACTGTTCCCACACGAAACCCCGACCAAGCGAACAAGTAGGACTTGGTCGACGCTCGACTTGAAGACTGTAGGGCGTTTGATGGGTTGTTATCTATCAGATAGCTGAACGAATCGGTCGCCCCAATATTAATCGAAACAATCGATTTCTTAAACAGCCGAATTCCATCACCAACACTTTCCCAAAAAAGAAACGTGTTGGATGTGCCGTCCGTGACCTCACCTAGTCTGCGTTCCTTTACAAGATTATCTACTCGCAATCGAATTGTTCCAAAATACGGCTTGTTATTAACGTACGCGCCGTCATTTCCCGAGTAGTCACACGCTTTAGCGTTTACCCCAGTTACCGCGGGCCCTGAAAATCGATCAGACAAATCCGTAAGTAGCTCTGAATCTAACGTGCTTGGGCATTTAAGGATGACTAACGAGCGATCAATGTTCAGACGGTTCGGTTGAGAATTACTAGGCACCGACTTGATGAACGCCTCATAAAGTGCGTTTTGTTCTAAGTACGGCAGCATCTTAACAAACAGTCCAACATCACTCCTATACTGCCCCGACGCAGGATGTGCATTCATTGTGGGGCCAGGCAGGTGGCGATGCGCCGATTCGAAATTGATTGCTGCTAGACCTAACTGCCTTAGATTCGACTGGCAGTGCATTCGACGCGCAGCTTCACGCGCTGCTTGAACTGCAGGAATAAGTAAGCCAGCTAGAAGTCCAATAATCGAAATGACTACCAACAACTCAACGAGCGTAAAGGCAGGTCTAATCAATGATGTAGCGGAACAAGAAGAGTTGCTCACACTTTGGCTATACGGAGATAAGAACGCGTTGATCTGTTGATCTGTTGATCTGTTGATCTGTTGATCTGTTGATCTGTTGATCTGTTGATCTGTTGATCTGTTGATCTGTTACTTTTTCCCGCAAAATGAACTCCTTCGGGCTGCTCGGACAAAAAAGGATGCTCAGATCGACTTAGTTGTAGCGGATTGGTTTCTGTCATGCAAGAAAATTCCACGTATTTTTAGTAACGATTTCTTCTTAGTGTGGGACGGTGATTCAACAGGCTGTAAGTCTGTGTCAGCTACGTTCTTTGCGTTCCATGCTAATGCAAGCTGACCTTGATGACCTCGGATCGGGATCGCTTTATCATTTCATGGCTGGCGATTGCCAGACCATTCTTACAATGTAGCGTGACACACGAACCCAACTTGATCTGCTTCTTGCATTCGGATGGCCCATGAAGTGCGTTGTGTCTCGTCGTGGTCGATTCCGCAGCCTTTTGCACTGAGGAAGGATAGTGTTTTTCGTATCGGGTAGCCGTCGGCTTTGCTGCCGGCAGGACCCGGGACTCCCCGGTTGCTGGAGACCTGATACCAAGCTCGCCGAAGATTCGTCGGAGAGACTATCAACTCCATTAGTGCATCCTCTGGGGACACTTCTAAGGCTGGCTTGTCGGTGGACGCTGGATTAATCCGTTCCGTTCGGAACAGTTTTGCTTTGATATCAAGTTTCTGTTCGTAACCTCGCAGTTTTGACGAGAAGGCGACTGGGTGGCGGATATTGCCTTTCGGATATTCTGTCGGCAACGACAAACCCAGCGTTTACGCACACCTTCGCGGGCTTCTTTCCTACGGTCGGTCGCCCTTCCGCAGTTGCCCTCATCCAGTACTTCTGGTTGTAGTGATTCTCGGTGGAAGGGAACTCATCGGTCTGTTTTGCCCAGGCTTCAAAATATTCGGTGACAACATCTCGGCGAGATGATGAAGAAAATATGGCAATCGATGAAGTATCGAGACCCGAGAAGATCGACAGAGAGATAGAAAATTTTAACACATCCCCAATAATCTGCGAGTCTGATCGAAAGATTGGAGTTGAGTTCCTGAAGATCGCCCAATTGCCCCTTACCGAGATCCCTATGCAACTGACGATAACCGACTTGACCAAGACGTATTCGGGCGAGGTCCGTGCGCTCGACAATATCTCTTTGACCATTCCCACTGGCATGTTCGGGTTGCTAGGACCTAATGGTGCGGGTAAGTCGACTTTGATGCGAACGATCGCTACTCTGCAGGATGCCGACCAAGGCTCTATTTTCCTGGGTGACATTGATGTTCTGAACAACAGAGCAGAGGTGCGGCGGTTCCTTGGCTATTTGCCACAGGAATTTGGCGTGTATCCTCGGACCAGTGCTGTAGCTCTTCTGAGTCATTTAGCATGCCTAAAAGGTGTCGGAGATAACGCCCGACATCGTCGAGAGATTGTTGATGCGCTGCTTTTTCGAGTGAATCTATTCGATGTTCGCCACAAATCGGTTGCTACCTACTCCGGGGGGATGCGGCAGAGATTCGGTATCGCACAAGCGCTGCTTGGGGATCCCAAGTTGATCATAGTCGACGAACCTACAGCAGGTCTCGATCCAGGTGAGCGTAATCGCTTTTACAATCTACTGTCAGAAGTGGGTGAAAGTGTTGTCGTGATTCTTTCAACACACATTGTCGAGGATGTCAAAGAACTATGCCAAAACATGGCTATCATACATCGTGGGCAGGTCAAATTTCATGGTTCCCCTAGCTCAGCAGAATCCTCGATGAGTGGCAAAGTTTGGAGCCGCTCTATGTCGAAACAGGAACTGCGGGATCTTAAGGGCCATAGTGTCCTCTCCACCAAACTCATCGAGGGACGACCGGTTGTCCGCGTGTTCAGCGAAGTAGATCCAGGCGACGGTTTTGTAGCGGCAGAACCAAATTTGGAAGATGCTTTCTTCTTCCATATCCAATAGTACGACGAAGCGCAAGGAACCAGGTATGTTGGAATTTTTTCGCTTCGAGCTTCAGTATTGGCTTCGTGGATACATGGTCTACATATTCACGGGGCTCATGGCGTTTATGTTTGCTACAGCAACATACTCGGACAATCTACAGATTGGGGGGGCGATTGGGAACACCTTTCGCAATGCACCCTTCGTCATTCAGCAGTATTATGCAATCGCTGGACTGCTAGGTGCCTTAATCATTACCACCTTTTTTGACTCGGCGGCATCACGTGATTTTTCCACAAAGTTTGCCGATGTTCTCTTTACCAAACCGATTCGAAAATGGGATTATCTCATCGGTCGTTTTCTTGCCGCCAGTTGTGTTGCTTTGCTTCCTATGCTTGGGATATCACTCGGGATCATCATCGCGGGCTGGCTACCGAATCGGGACTTGGACAGATGGTGTGACGTCCACTGGTTAGCTCACGGACTGTCTATTATCTCATTTGCCATTCCTAACATTCTTTTTATTGGAGCAATCGTTTTTGCGATAGCCACTTGGACTCGCAGCACGCTCTATTCCTTCTTGGCAGTTCTGGGGCTTTTGGTGGCTTACAGCGTCGCATTGTCCCTGGTGAGTGAGCTTTCTAACGAAACATTTGCAGCTCTGGCAGACCCCATGGGAGCAACAGCTTTCGGCTTGGCAACCAAGTATTGGACGCCAGATCAACGCAACACATGGGCGCTTCCACTGAGTGGCTGGCTCCTTGCGAATCGTATGTTGTGGCTTGCGGTATCTGCCGGTGTTTTTTCGATCGCTGGCTGGCGGTTTCGATTTGAAACTGTAGCTAAGAATATGAAACGATCGAAACAAAACGTGCTCGCACCCAAGAGCGTCGCCACGACTCATGGCAGCTTGGACTGGCCCGTATCGATGCCGAATCCGAGATGGCTCACTCAGTGGTTCTCCTCGATTCGAATGGAGGCGTGGCTCGTACTGAAGAGTCCAGCGTTTGTCATAATATTGTGTTTTTCAATGCTCAACGCTGGGTTAGCGATTTTCTTTAGCGCGACTGAGGGTTTTGGCGTATCATCGTTGCCCGTGACATACAAAATGGTTGATATTGTTCGCGGCAGTTTGACTGTTTTTGTGATCGCTATACTGGCCTATTTCTCGGGTGTTCTGGTCTGGAAAGATCGCGATAATCGTATCCATGAAATATCCGGTGCGGCTCCCGTTTCCAATAGCGTTCTCTTGCTGAGCCATATCTTCTCCTTGATGGCTATTGTCCTCACCATCCATACCATGGTGATTGGGCTCTGCTGTCTTGCACAGTTGATCAACGGCTACACGCGATTTCAATTTGGGCTTTATTTCGTAGAGTTGACAGTAATCGATGGTGCTAGGTTCTTTTTCCTGCTCGTCATAGCCCTGGCTGCCCACACGATCTCTCCCAATAAATATATTGGCTACTTTGGTTTTATTGGATTTGTCATCGCCAATAACTTTGTCTGGCAATTGCTCAGGGTAGAAACCTTGCTCGTTCGATTCGGACGCTTTCCAAGCTATACATATTCCGATCTCTTTGGCTTTGCCCCCTATACATCTGGAATTGTCTGGTTCGTTGTTTACTGGGGATTTGTTTCGGGATGCCTACTCTGGTTGATTGCCGCTGCATTACATCGAGGAACACCTAAGCGATTTTTCGTGCGCCTGAGATCGGGACTGGTATCCTCCTCCACGTCCTCGAGAGCTCTTTTTGCAACCATGCTCTTGGCTTCTATTTGCACGGGTGGCTGGCTGTACTACAACACGCAAGTCCTCAACACTCTCCTTGGCAGCGAGGAACTCGAAAAGCGCCGAGCCGATTACGAAAGACAGTATTCATCTCTTGCGGACACTCCGCAGCCGAAAATATCCAAGGTGCGTTACGAAATCGATCTCTATCCGAGTGTACTAAATATGGAGATGCGAGGCACGTTGACTCTGGAGAATCGCTCTGGAACGACTATCGAAATGCTCTACCTTAATACCGCCCCGACCTATGATACCGAAATCTCGATTCCGGGGGCTTCTATAGTTAATAAGGACGATCGGCTTTCCGTGATCTCATGGCAGCTTGATCCGCCGATGGAACCAATGGAAAGTCGTGAGATGAGGTTTGTTGTCCGAACCAAGAATCGTGGTATCGAAAATCAAGTCAGCGATACGTCGATTGTACAAAACGGTAGTTTCTTCAACACATCGATCGTGCCCAGTTTCGGATACAATCCCAACCTTCGCATTTTAGATCCGATTCGACGAAAGAAGCTTGGTTTACAAGAAACTCAAGCGGTTCCAGATCTAACCCGAGAATGTGGCCCACTTTGTCTTACGCACTACATTGGTAGTGACGCAGATTTCGTCGATGTTGAGACGGTTATAAGCACATCGCCAGATCAGATTGCTGTCGCTCCAGGATCGCTGATCAAGAATTGGACCGAGGGGGAGCGAAAATACTACCAATACAAACTGGACCATCCCTCTCTCAATTTTTACTCGTTTATTTCGGCTAGATACGAAGTGGAGCGAAGCAAATGGGGCGATGTCGAGGTCGAGGTTTATTACCATCCCGAACACCGATGGAATGTACCTGGGATGGTAAAAGGGGTTCAGGACTCACTCTCGTACTGCTCGAAAAACTTTGGGCCTTACATGCACAAACAAGCTCGCATTATCGAGTTTCCTAGGGTCGCATCGTTTGCTCAAGCGTTTCCCGGCACGATGCCCTATTCTGAGAGTATTGGATTTATTGCCAACCTGAAAAAGCCTGACGACATCGATATGGTTTACTACATCGTATGCCATGAGATTGCCCATCAATGGTGGGCACATCAAGTGATTGGAGCGAGAATGCAGGGGGCTACCTTGTTATCGGAAACTCTAGCGCAGTACACCGCCCTGATGATCATGAAGAAAGAGTTCGGCGAGGATATGATGCATAAATTTCTCCGCTACGAGATGAACAACTACCTCCGTTCTCGTGGCTTGGAGAGGATGAAAGAACGCCCTTTGCTAAACGTCGATCCGAACCAAGGCTACATCCATTACCAGAAGGGTAGTTTAGCAATTTACTACCTCACGGAGATGATCGGCGAAGATCGCGTGAATGCAGCACTCAAGGAGCTGATTGATGCTTATGCCTACACAGGCCCCCCTTATCCGAACTCCTATGAATTGATCGATCGACTCAAAAAGCATACGCCGCCTGACCTACAGTACTTGATCCGAGATCTATTCGAAGAGATCACAATTTTTGATAACCGAACACTTGATGCGACGGTTACAAAGATCGGCGATTCGCGGTACCGCGTCTCACTAGAGGTAGAGTGTCACAAGTGGAAAGCGGATGAGAAAGGGCGTGAAACAGAAACGGATATGGACGATTGGGTTGAGGTCGGTGCCTATGGAAAACCTGCCAAGGGAAATCGCTACGGCAAACTGCTTCACAGCGAACGACATCTCTTAAGCACTGGCAAGCACCGTATTGAGTTTGAGACTGAGGATTTGCCCTATCAAGCGGGTATTGACCCAAAGAATCTTTTGATCGACAGAATCGCCGATGACAATTTGAAAACGGTTAGGGTGGAAAGCGACAAACGTTGAATTCCGCCGAAGAATATCGCGCGGCGATGAAGGAAATGCTCGGCCCGATGGCCAACTTTGACTTGCGGCCCTTTGATTGATCGGCAAGCCTAATGTACAGTATGCTGTTGCAGATCAACGCCTTGCTGTCCGCCGTCTATTTTTGTTTCGGAACCGAATTTCGCTTTTGTAAGCTGATCGTTCATGCATCCTATCCGCGAAGCTCGTGTCCGCTCTGTTTTGGAGGAGATCAAATCCAGCCAGCTTTTCCAAAGCGTTCAGTGGTTCGATACCATTGATTCCACCAATCGATTTACCAAGGACTCGATCAGAACGGGTACTTTTCCCTATCCGGCCCTTGTGGTGGCGAACCAGCAAACCTCTGGCGTTGGCCGGGGAAACAACAAATGGTTCTCTCCCGACGGATGCTTGATGTTTACCCTGGCTTTGCCATTCAAGCTGGGAGAAGGGTTGCTCCCTCTGCATATGGGCTTAACAATCGTAGAAGCAATTGAACCACTGCTGAACGCACCTCCTAAGATCAAGTGGCCTAACGACGTGTATGTCGCAGACCGCAAAGTGGGGGGCATTTTGATCGAGGTCGTCACATTGGACCAGCCTGTAGCAATCGTCGGTATCGGATTGAATTGCCAAGTGGATTTTTCTGGAGCACCCCAGGATGTGCAATCACGTGCGACTAGTCTACATGAGTTTGCTTGTGTACAAAAACCTGAAGAATATTCGCCGGAGTCGATTCTATTGCGAATTATCAGCAAATGGTCGGAGCTCGAGCCTGATCATGACGCCAATCGAGAGCGATTACTCAAGATTTGGCCCCAGTACAGTTTACTCGACGGCAAACAAGTGTACATCGAATCTGCAGGGGAACAAATTCATGGGTACTGCAACGGAATCACCGAAAGCGGGGCACTTCAAATTATCGATACCAACGCTCAGAAACGAAGTATAATCGCAGGGACTGTACTCTCTTTCGAGTAGCAGTGCAACGCGTACGGAAAACTGCTTTCCATTTGGTGTTTGGTGGGATGTAACATGATTCTAAAAGTCCTGATCTTTGCGTTCTGCCATTGCTTTGTTGCAGACGAAAGCGTTCTTGCTCTCGGAGACTCCTATACGATTGGTGAAGGGGTACCGGAGAAGGGTCGTTGGCCTGTGCAACTGGTCCAGAAGTTAAATGAGAAGGGACGCAAGTTCACGGCTCCCAAAATCGTCGCGAAGACGGGCTGGACAACCGACGAATTGCAGGCAGCCATCGCCGAGACCGAACTCGCCGAGCAATACGATTGGGTTACATTGCTTATCGGAGTGAATAACCAGTATAGAGGCCGAGATGTCGAGGAGTACAGACGACAGTTTCAAGCCTTGCTCCAAGTTGCAATCAAGAAAGCTGGCGACAATCCGCGGCGCGTTGTCGTACTCAGCATTCCGGACTGGGGCGTTACTCCGTTTGCAACGAAACGCGGTCGTGACCCGAAGCTAATCGCCGAGCAAATCGACCAGTTCAATTCGATCAACCACGATGAGTCAAAGAAGGGGATGGTTCACTATGTGGACATCACCCCCATGACCCGCGAAGCGGCGAACCAACCGGAAAAATTCCTCGTAGCAGATGAATTGCATCCTTCGACAGAGATGTACGAAAAATGGGCCAAGTTAGCTGCTGAAGTCATCCTTTTGGAAAAAGAAGAATGATCCGTTGAGGACGAACGCCAGCCCGAATCATTCGGGCTACGTGACACCCTGTCGAGTTTGTGGAAACTTGCTAAAGGTCCCTTGGGTCACTGATGATTCTAATGCCGAGACCGCTTGTTCGATCTCTGCTCGCAAAGTGTAGATCGGGGTGATACCGAACCGAATAATATCGGGATCTCGAAAATCCGGAATGACTCGATACGTTTTCACTAAGTCCTGAGTGATCTGCCACGCATTTACATGACGTAGCGAAACATGGGAACCAGATTCTTCTTGCTTTCGTGGTGTTGCTAGATCGAAACTGAGTTATCGCAAACGTTGATCGTAGAGTTCGAAAAAATACTCCATCAATCGCCAGCCACGATTCCGAAGGGATTCGATTCCGGCTTCGCACATCAAATCGACACCGGGCTCGACAGCTGCCAACGACAACATAGGCGGAGTACCTACAGCAAAGCGTTCTATACCGGGGTGCGGCTCATAGGCGCTTCCGAAATCAAACGGACTTGCAGCACCAAACCATCCTGGAATGGGATTACAAAGCTTCGAAACCCAATCTTGACGCAACATCAGAAACGCAGGCGCACCAGGGCCGCCATTCAAATACTTGTACGTGCACCCTACGGCGGCATCGACCTGTGCAGCTCCCAGGTCAACAGGTATAGCACCTGCACTGTGACTAAGATCCCAGACGACAGGCGTTCCATGTGAATGGGCGATGCGTGTAATCGTTGGTAAATCGAAAGCGTAGCCGGTTTTGTAGTTCACGTGCGACAAGCAAACCAAAGCGGTATCGTCGTTCACCTCGTTAGCGATAGCCGAATTAACTTGCTCGTGCGTTGCATGATCCAGCGCGATGGGTCTTAAACGTAGACCAAATTGCTTGCACAGCCCATCCAGCACGTATAGGTCAGTCGGAAAGTTAGCTGCATCGGTGACGATAGTATTCCGTTTTCCACGATGCTGTAAGAGTGCCCATACCGCCTTGTATAAGTTGATCGATGTGGAATCGCAAACCAGCGTTTCTCCCGGCGCGGCTCCGATTAAGCTGCCGATCTTATCGCCAAGTCGCTTTGCAATCGGCAACCAGGAGTCATTCCAGCTACCGATTAACGATTTTCCCCATTCCTCGGAGACGACTTGATTCATTCTCGCTGCAGTCGCCTTAGGGAGTCGACCTAGAGAATTGCCGTCCAGATATGCGACACTCGGATCGTCGATTACAAAACGATCTCGAAATGGCGCGGAATCCAAATCGGTCACTTCTGGTAGGTCAAATTCACCCATGCAAGGTCCAATTCCTGAGCATAACTGTCGCTGTAGAAACCGACATCGTACCAGGAATTGATGGAGAGACTAGACGACAGTGTCGTCTAGTGCTCCTTTATCGATGATGCGAGTTGGCAGGCTAGCAGACGATGCTATATCTCAAGCCCGCTTGGCCGCATAGTACAGGTTCAAAAGGAAAGACCACTGTGATACGTGAATCATTCATCCGGACATCGACGGGCTTGTTCATGAATTCAGAATCGACGGATCGAACGATTCTGGTCAGCCAATCCCATCCCTTGTGGTCCTTGCTATCGATTCGGTGTGAAAATCCAATCTCAACTAGACTCCCCTTGATATCGACTTCAACCGAAACATTAAGAGTTGTATCTTGTGTTCGATAGATCAACTCAGCTAGAGCGTTGACGATCGTATTGGGCAGATACAGAAACTGTGGATTGTCTACTCGACTCGTCACAGACAGCTTTTGTTTGACGCCTGGTCGATGGAACTGTGTTAGCGACTGCTCAAGCAATGAATGAAAATGGTCTGCCTCGAACAGAGTTGATGATTTAGGCATGAACTCTTGATGTTTTGGATGGTGCTTGGGAAGCGGATGAAATCCGTTCGTATCGAGGCTAATCGTTGCAATCAGACCAAACAGGGAGAGGATCGGTGCAGAGTTGATCGTGATCTCACGAAACAAATCGTCTTGTACGGAGTTCATGAACAAGAACCCTTGGATTTCGGAACCTCTTCCTAAGGCCAAACACAGCCCACTGCGTAGACCTTGGTCGGAGATCAAAGCAATCGAACGTTGCGCCGGCTTTCCTTGAGCTGCAAAGGACGAAAGTACTCGCTCGCAATCGCTGAAAATGCGAACCGTTCCAGGCTTCATCTTGAAAAGTGAGCCTTCCGGGTTAACGAAGCAGGAGTATCCTTTTACGAGAGCGTTCTCTGGGCAACGCGCACTTATGCTCGCGTCCAAAATAACGAGTTGGTTTCCCCCGGCGACCCTCCCCGCGAGACAAACACGGTCGACTTGATTAAAGAATTTATGATTCCTTAGCACATACATCAACCTACCTGCTGGATGGGCACAGTGCGAACCGCTAGCCAGATCTTCAGCTAGACTCGCTAGTTGGGATACAATCCACGACTCTTCCTCAAAACATTGATCCAAGGAATCGAGGCGCGCGTTGCGATAGACTTGCAAATCTCTGTGTTCAGTCTGAGCTTGAGGAACACCAGGGCCGGATGTGAGCTCTGTGGGAATCGGACTTGCGTCGAGACGCATCGGTGAACTGACCTTCTCACTCGGCAGCGCGAAATGAGATTGCAAGTCTCCGATCGTGCCAGTTGCATCTTCGTTCTCAAACGCATTCGAACCCGTAACCGTGTCCCTGATCGAAACCAATGCGTGAACCAATGCATTGATCTGTTGCGATGATATGGCTTCCGAAGAGACGATCAAATCCATAGCGGCAAGTACAACATTACATTGCTTTACTGCTCGTGGATACCCGAGAAACGATGCCTCGGTCGCAACTCGTTTCACGAGGTCGATTGCTGTCTGGCTGTGAGGTTGAAGCTCATCCCAGTCCTTTAGTTCGGCGAGCGAATCCCACGCTTTCAAGCGAGCGACAAGCTCTTGGGAATAGCTTCGATTGGGAATATCACCATGGGTCACATCGTCACACGTTAAATTCGTATTCATGGGAGATCTCGGTTTTGATCACGCGAATGGATGGAAACAAATTTCAGAAACTAGCTACGCTTATTCGTCGCTGATGTCATCATCCTCATCGTCATCTCCTCCCGCCTTGTTATGCTTTCCATCGCAGAATGGCTTGTTTAGCGACAATCCACAACCACACAGAACGTGCGATTTCTTTTTCTTATCAGGGCACAAAGGACGTCCATACTTATCAACAATATTCACGTCACCCTCGATAATGATTGGCCCTTTCGGGTTGCAGCAGATCTTGGTTGTACACGTTTCACAGGAATTTGCCATGATTGTCATTCTCCAGTCAATTGAGCGACGCGCGTTCTTTCGAATTCATCCGTCTAGGGAACAGAAATAGAGTACAAAACTGGTTTAAAACTGATTAAAAAAGAGGTCTAAGGATATGTGCCGACCACCCCAATCCCTGGTACTCGCGATAGCCTTTGCTGCGCGACGAGCCCATGATGTAGATATGATCGCCCAATCTCAGTACCCCAGATGCCGATTGACCAGCCGTTAGTTCACGATGTTCAAGCGGCAATTCTGGTGTAGCCCCCAACGGAACAAGTTGAGGATCCGATGTCTCAATCACCTCAAAATTGCGGCTTGCATAAAATGCAACGCAACCTTGAATCCGTTTTCCGTTTCGATCTTTCGGTAGGCAGGTTTTTAGAATCTTTCCTGATTCCGTTACCCAATCGAACAGACTGCCGAGGACACCGACGACCTCACCATCGCGAGCACCGTTTGCACGGACTGCTCCCGAATAGATCAAAGATCGCCTAGAGCCTCGCTCCAGGTCAGTTTCGCCGACATCCTGTACTGCATATTCACCAAAGTTCTTGCATCTCATCGACTTAGTGAACCAAGGATGATCGGCGACCCTAGCGTCTTTGATATCAGGTATGAGTTCCGGATTGGACGCTGCGAGTACCCTACCCATGCGGTTAGCAAGAACTAGATTGCGATACATGGAGTAGCTACCGTTGATGTCTCTTAATCGGCGGCTAGCCGCTTGAAGATTCTCGTCAGAAGGTTCCACAAGTGCTTGCCAAAGATATTTATCTGTTGCCCACCAGCGTATGGCTGCGGAACGCTCAAACAGATTCCTGTCTATCAGATCTATCGCTTGTTTCGAGAACGTCTCGAGCGTTTGTAAATTCAAACGCAGCTCACCGAAGGCCATCTCTCTCAACAACTCTTCCATCTTGGCCGTTGCAAAATCGCCGGTTTCCGTGATTCTCTCGAAGACAGGTCCGAGCGCAACGCCTCGCTTTCCTAGCTTCGAAGCGAATACAATTCCGTTCAGCGATATTAGCTTGATCGACTGCTTATCATCTTGAACTTTTACGTAGGTGTCTTTGTTGATCTCGGGAATTAGTCGAGATCTCATGAGTTCGTCTGGGCTGATACCATTAATCTGGCAATTGGACTCGCTCGCGAAAATCTCGTTGCTAGGAACAATCAGGTGCGAACTCCAGCCTAACCCTGCATAGTCAAGATAACCGTCTGACATTGCCGAAAAGATCGCGGAATCCTTACCCTCGATGCTGGCATAGCTACTGATCGTTCCACCCGGTGTCAGTTTTCTGTGGCCCCGTGGCAGGTGAGCGTAGTGACCGACGGCTATGATGTTCGGATCACTCGAACCGACGATACGTCCATCGCTATCGGTGAAAAACGAGTACCAGCCTTCGCGGGTGTCTCCGTCTTCAGAGAGGGGCATATAGTCCTGGAGAATGATCCGTGCTTCTTCAGCGAGATCAAAAAAAGCCCCCATGACACCAACGCCTTGATCTCCTTTGCTAGCGCTTTTAATTGATGTGCTGAATACGAGACTGTCTCCGGAGTCGATTAACGAACCGCTCGTTTTCTCGATGGCGTAATCATTCGTATCGCCCGTATCCGTCGCTCGGTTGAACCATTGCTCTTCTTTAACGGATCGTCCCAGAACCTTGGCTCGTCGCTTAGCATTGGCATTGGCTACCACGATACCGTCAACTGTTGTGATGACCAAGTCTCGGTAAAGCGTGTAGGAGCTGCCAATATCCTCTAGCCTACTGCACGCCAAAGCGACATGCTGATGGGACTCCTCAAGGTTCTTGGTCACCTTCTGGAGCATGGTGAGTGTGCCTTCTTGGCTCTTCCCCTTCCCGAGTTGGTCCGCCAAGGCGTCAACCTTTTGCTTAAACTCCTGGTAGGTATCCATATTAAACATCAGTTCCAGTTTTCGCGACTGGTAGCTTCGCACATCGTCCACGTACTGGCTGATGTCTTTCATTGTCCAATTGGTTTCCAGCGTCGGGACCTCAAACGCTGCCTTGGATGCATCAAGAAACTCGCCCATCTCGTAGAGCTGTTTTTCCAGAACACGGCTAATCTTATTCACTCTTTCCAGCGCGTCGACAAACACTGTTTCAACCGCCCACGACATCACGTCGCAGGTACGTTCGAGCAATGTCCGATCGATCAGATTGATTTTGATGTAAGCAGTGGTGCAGTAGATTGACTGACAGAAATCTTCTTTTGCAGCGTAGAATTGGTCGAATAGATTTTTCGTACCATCGTGTAGTTCTGCAGCAAAGGTTTCCACTCGCTCCATAAGATCGGTGATTTGCTCCTGCTCTGTTGCGGTTTCGCTAATAGCAGCAGCGGTGCATTTACCTTGATTGCAGATCGGTGAGACACCAATTAGCTCATTGATGATCTTTTCGTAGAACTCACGATGATCGTTGGTGATCAACGAGTTGAAGATACTGAATTTGTTTTCTGCTTTTTGATCGACAATCATGGTCAAGCCTGCTCTTCTGGTTGAAGAAGGGTTTCAATCAATCTTTGGATGGAGATTAGTGTGAAGTACTTGTCCTCGACACCGATTACGCCATCAACGAAACGTTGATCGACGTGTGGTGGCGAAGGGTGAATTTCTTCATCGACGAGGTGATATATTTGTGAAACTGCATCTACGTTCAGAACGACGGGTTCCTCGAACGCGTACAGTCCGATGTCTCTGGCTTCCTTGACGAGTCGCTGGGATGTCTCGAGGAGTATCATCTCTCCCTGATCCGAGTTGGGGCGATCTGGAACATCGAAACAGCGACGCATATTGATAACGACGGCCGTTCTGCCTCGAATGTTGACCAGTCCGTCTATTCGCGGATCGGATCCGGGGACTTTGGTGATTGGAAGCGGTCGGAAATATTCTTCCACCAAAAGTGCCGGTACGGCGAAGGCTTCGTTCTTTATATGGAATGTGGAAATCTGCATGGTAACAGCCGTGTCTTATGGTTTCGATGGATTTCGTCGGATTTGTAAGCACTCTGCGACCGTGGAGCGAACGTGATTCTTATCAATCTTTATGACATAGCGATCAAAGCCAAGGCTTAAGCCCTTTTCGCGGAAGTGATCGTCCGAAAGCGTCGTCAGAGCAACTAGCGGCAATTGATCGAATCGCTTGTCTTCCCTGATTTTCGTAGCCAATTGAAAGCCATCCATGCGTGGCATATTGATGTCTGAGATGACTAGATCATATCGATTTGGCTCAGCACAGAGTCTTTCCCAAGCCTCTAGGCCATCCTCAACGACCTCGACAGTCCATTCTTCGCGAGTTATGTATTGGTTGATCAGTTTCCTAAAGAACAAGCTGTCTTCGGCGACGAGAATTTTCGCCGCTCGAGTCTTTTCATCCTGCCTCTTGATTTTGTCTGGTGCGTGTTTCTCGAACACGCTGAACACATCGAGCAGCATCACAAGATTGCCATTATGCAGGAAGGTTCCTACGATACCCTGATTATCATCTAGTCGTGATTCGAAATTATCATCAACCTCGATGACCGAGATGTTGGGGCCGGTCAAAACACCGATAGGATAGGTTACTGCTGCGGGCCTTATGAGACAGCAGTCTTTGTTTTCTTCATTGAATGCAGTGATTGGCAAGAAAGAGTCCAATCTCATAACCGAGATGGTTTCATTTTTTATTTGACAGTACTCTTTAGATCCTACGTTTCTTATCGAATCGAGGGAGATCCGTTCAATGATCGCTACAAGTTCCAGAGGTATTGCAAAAAACTCGGTATCGGAGTAGCTAAAGACCACCATTTTCTGCTTCGGTAGGTTCTTGCTAGGGCTCGTAGTCGCTACACCATTTGCATTTGCAGTTCGTCCGTTTTTCGGCTTCTTAGAATCAACAAAACGTAGGGAGAGTTTGTTAACTAGGCCATGGATATCGAGGATGAGAGAAACATTGCCAGTCCCCAAAACGGTATGCCCGGAAAAGACTCCACAGTTGGCCAACAGTTTAGGAGTAGCTCGTACGATGATCTCCTGAATACCGAGAACTCGATCAACAATGGCACCAAACTGATGCTTTCGGTATTGCAGTATTACCAAGCAACTCTGCTTGGTCCTCTGAAAGTTGTCCTCCATTCCGAGGGCATCTCTTAGATCTAGCAGTGCCACGAGCTGATCGCGGAGCTGGTAGACTTGCTCACCGTCCACCTGAAGTATATTTTCGATTGCCTTATCATCGTATTGGATGATCTCACTGATCGCAGTCTCAGGGATTGCAAATTGCTCACCCTGAATTTCGATCACCAGGGCTTTAGTCAGCGATGAGGAAACCAATGCCTTAGCCAATGGGAGGATGGCAGCAAAGGTTGCCCCAGATCCCACTTTCGTAGAAACATCGATCGTACCGCCAACAGCCTCGATATTGTTTCGAACAACGTCCATCCCCACGCCGCGTCCTGATACGTCGGTCGCTTGGTCTTTGGTCGAGAAACCTGGTTGGAAGATTAGCATGACCTTTTCATGGTCAGATAGCTGATTAGCTTGTTCCTGGGTAATCACCCCCTTGCTGACCGCTTTTTCGCAAACACGGGTGGCGCAGATCCCTCGACCATCGTCCTCAACGGCCAGTATGATCTCTCCGCTGTGAACGTAGGATTTAAGATAGATGTTTCCTTGACGATTTTTTCCCGCCGCTTCGCGCTCAGCTGGTGTTTCTAGTGCGTGATCTAACGAATTGCGAATCAAATGCGTCAGTGGGTCGGCAAAGCTCTCCAAAATGGTACGGTCGAGCTCTAGATCGCCCCCCTCGATATGAAGTGCCACTTCCTTTCCCAGCTGGCGGGACAGATCTCTAACAATCCGACGGTATCGTTCGAACAACGAACCGGTCGTCTGCATTCTCGTTTCAATGACGGTCTCATGGACACCGGTAATCGACTGAGACAGAGTTCGAAACGCAGAGCTGCCTCGGAAATCGAACTCATTCATGAGTTGATTCCGTGCCATTACCATCGTGCCCGTCCACTCGAGCAGCTTGGTCAAAATGTGAACAGGGACTCGCATCGACTGGTCAACAGCAGCCTTTTCACCACTTGCTTTTGCGTCTGGCTTGGCGGCGGGCTTGCTGTCCGCGCTGGCTGCTTGTCCAACTTTTGGAGCGACTGGTGCAATCGATGCGGCAGGCGGCTTGGGCTGTGCTGGAGCTGGGGAGATAACGGTAGCTGGTGGACTCACCGCGACGGCTGATGCCGCTGGCGCATGATTCTGTTCGGTGTTCTTTTGCCCACGTGGTGACTCTACGCTTGTTGACGAAGTATCGCTCGCCTTAAGATCTGCGATATCCATTTTTGTCACACACTCAGGCTTCAAATTGAAGTGGTCGCAGAGCATGTCCGCAGGCAGAACCGTCTCCAGGTAGAGAATACAGTTCCCTTTGTCCAGTGTGTCGATCTTGTCCTGAGGAATGGAGCTATGAAGAATCTTTCCCAAACTGGAAAAGCCTACAACAACCCCTTCTTTCACATCAATCGCTTGGCGAATCGCTTCGAGATCGAAAGCGAGACGATAAATAAACCCCTTTTTGGTATACGCTTGCTTGATCTTAGAGACGTCTTCATCGGTCAGAGTTGCAGGACTAGCTTCGGCTTGCTTCTTGTTAAGCGCAGCTTCTAGTTTCGCGAGAGGCTCGCGACAATCAAAGCTTGCCCCGATGTCATCCATCTGCAACATGGACTTTAAGGAGTCTACCGCAGCCAACACCGCGTCCGTGACAACGGCGGATGCAGACTCGGTGCCGTTTCGAACTCGATCGAGCAGGGACTCGGCTTTGTGAGCAACGGAAACCAGATTGTCCAGCTTTAGGAAAGTCGCATTCCCTTTGATCGTATGGACAGCACGGAAAATACGATTGACGAGTTCCGAATCTGTACCACCATCGGTCTCTAACGACAGGAGGTCGGTCTCTATGTCAATTAACCCCTGAAGCCCCTCCTCAACGAACTCGGCCAAAAGCTCGGGGTCCGCGTCCTCGGGGGCACCGCTCGATGCTGCCTG
Source organism: Brakhagea baltica (assembly GCF_052161605.1). Lineage (NCBI taxonomy): Bacteria > Pseudomonadati > Planctomycetota > Planctomycetia > Pirellulales > Pirellulaceae > Brakhagea > Brakhagea baltica. The sequence continues at coordinate 5,867,439 of NZ_CP197409.1, forward strand.
GGCTGGTGAAGCGGTCGCGGGTTCAGAAGTGGGCGCAGTTGGCTCAACAGCAGTTTCATCCGAAGCGGCGGTGGCCTCGTGAGATTCAGCGGATGGCATTCCGAGAACCTTGCTCAGTTTATTGGTAGCTTCTGACGGATCGTAGCTCTTACCGACATCGGGCTCATTAAGCATACCAACCAGATCGTCTACCGCTGCGAGAATTGCATCGGTCACTTCGGGGGTAGCCTGCCGATCACCACTTCGAATTTGATCTAGAAGGGTCTCTGCCAAATGACTCAATCGGACTAGATTATCGAGTCCCATATAAGAGCCAGTCCCCTTGATCGAATGAACCGCTCGGAAGATTCGATTGACCAACGCTTTGTCGTTGCCACCGTCAGATTCGAGAGACATCAAGTCTTGTTCGACACTGCTCAAGCCTTGCAAACTTTCAGTCACGAATTCGTTTAGCAATTCCGTATCTTGAAAGTTATCCATAGGTTGGTTGTCGACTATCGTTGCATGAGTCCGTCATGGCAGACTTGTTTTCCTAACCGCCACATCTCCACTGCTTCAGCATTACACTTACTTCGCGTTTTGCTTGGCTAAAAATCACTTCGCGTATTTAGTTTGCACGGAATTGCACTATGTGTTTCGCTAGTGCGCATACCGAGGGCGAGGGCGAGTAACGACCCGACTTACTTTGGCAAGTAAGGTTAATACCTACACATGTATTCAAAACCAAAGAAATACATGGCATGCAAGACAGAGGAGCGAATTCGCAAGGAAAAATGATGCGATTTGATTTGTTCAAATGACGATCACTCACAAGCGTACGCTCTGTTCATCCATGAGAGTAGCAGGAGCGTTTATGGATTTCGCATGCAAGAAATGATTGGTACCGATCGTCATGCACCCGACCTTTACCCTAGACTTTTTTCCTACCGAGTATTACTCGCGACCTCCGGTCGAAAGTCGAGGCACCGGCTTCATCTCCAGGCTCCTTACCGGCGTTCGTAGAAAGCCGCTCGAGCTGGTGCCTGTTTCGTTTAGCAAGCTGGTTGGCGAAACAAAGGAGCGTATGCGTTACCATGATGAGCAAACAACGACGATACCGGCCGACCTAGCACGGCGTGAATCGCTTCATGGCAAGATCGACCTTGAAGCTTACCAATGGGGGATTCTGGTTGGTGGCAAGGAACTCGCATCCCTCCGCATGGTCTATATTCATGGTCCGAAGAATCAGATCATCAACACGTGGATCTTTCCTAACAGGCCAAACCGCATGCCCGTCTATGCAGCTGAGCTGATTGCTGTCGGAACAGAGGTGCGGGTCGCCTTTGTCGATGTACAAGTCCCAGTTATCTCGGATGCATCTCTTCTCGAAGACACGCAATTCTTGACTGGGACCATAGCACCACGTTTTGCAGATTTACCCTGCAACGAATTACCACCGGACTGGGCCGTGGACGCTTCCCAAGGAAACTATACCTATGCTCGCAATATTCCCTCCACAAGCCTGCCTCATGTCGAGGACTGCTACTTAGCTTACATGGATGCCTATCTGTATGGCTATGCTGCGGGGAATGTCGCTTCCGAAATACTTGGACATAAGCGCGACGAAGCGTCCATTGATACCTTGCATCAGTATCAATATCACCACATGGAACACAGCCCCGGTAACAAATTCCTGAGCAAGCTTTTTGGGGCCGATTGGACTGAAAAGTTTATGAGAGACTTTCTTTTTGCGAAACCACAAGGATAAAGCAATGAGCGTAATGAATCTTGTTCGTTCTGCGATTTCAGCCTCGCACCATCAGATTGAGCAAACACCGTTTTCCACGGGAATGATGGATGGCAGGATCACAAAAGAGGACTACTCTCGCGGGCTATCTCAATTGTGGCACATCCACAAGGCATTGGAGTCAAGCGTTCAGACTTGCTCGCAAGCGGCGGAATTCTTTACCGATGAGATGATTCGTACAGATACGATTGCCCGCGACCTCAAAGCATTCGGTTTCCAGGTGGACAGCTTTGACGTCCTGCCAGAAACAGCCCTCATCACTGAGAAGATCAACGCCTGGGGAGCGACAGTTCCTCACGCATTATTGGGATGCATTTACATTCTTGAAGGATCTAGAATGGGTTCTCTCGTCATTGCCAAACCGCTTGGCCGCACTCTCGGTTTAACTGCTGGAGAAGTGTCAGGCCTCGAATACCACCTCGAGGGTGCAGCTCAGACTCCCGCTAGATTGCGAGAGTTTAAGGCTCGAGTGGACAGTGCTGGATTGGATGACCAAGCTGAGGCGGACCTAATCGAGGGCGCAGTTCAATTCATGGATATGCTCAACACACTCTATGAAGCTTTGCCTGTAAATGAGTACAGATCCGACGCATCTCAACACCGTATGACGGCTTAATTCAAAACAACGAAAAAAGTACCGGAGAATGTAATAGCCGGTAGAAAGATAAATTGGGATTCCAAGCCATGAGCACAGACCTATCCACCGAAGAGAAGACAAAACAGTTTGTTGAAATCTTATCAGGAACCCCGGACTCCAAATCGTTGGTGCGAATTCGGAATGAGAAGGCCGATGACAAAATTCGAGATTCCATTCGGATGACACCTGGTGTCCAGCCGTTCAAACACAACTACTATACTTCTGAGCAATTCTATCTGCGCGATCGTGAGCGTGGAATCATCACCAACGTCTATGGTCAACGAGTTCTACGTGTGACGGAAGACTTTATTACAGGGGTACTTGGAGGACTAGAGGATGAGGTCGGCGACCGTGCTGGGATGGTTATGTATGAAACCGGCTATGCATGGGGTATGGAGGACATGCGCAACTTTGTGAAGCGTTCCCAAGGCGAGTTCGAGGTGGATTTCAACAAAATGGGAATGGGGATGATGCTCGAAACCTGGTGGTGGCCCCTTACGATTGAGGGCTGGGGCACTTGGCAATTCGATTTCCGCGAGGCCAAACGGGACATGCTCTTCATCGAGCTCTATGAATCCGCAGTCGCAAAGACGCTTGGTGACATCGGTGCGGTCGTTTGTTATTTCTACGCGGGTCTATTCTCTGCTGTGTTTAGCGTTTTGAGTCGAAAGGACTTCGGATGTGTGGAGATACAGTGCTACGCCATGGGGGCTGACCACTGCAAGTTCCTCATCTCTCATGCGGAAAGAGTTAATGCTGCCGCCTTCTGGCGAAGCCAAGGTGCGACGGGCAAGGATATTATGAAAAAGGTTCGTAGCACATAAGGTCGGAGGCACAGTACTCTTCCTGGCAACAACGCAACTATGATCAAGCTGGATTAAGGAACCGATTAGAAACATGACGTCTGAAACACAAAACCCAAGCAGCCCATCGACGACGGCGCGATCCACTCTAGGATCGCTTCAGGCGTTGAATCTTGGTTCTTTGCTGGTCGGACAGTTGGGGCAAGCGATCAATTGGGGAAATGCCAACAATTTCCAGATTCCGGATTGTAAGCCATGGGTTGAGCTGCCCAGTTCCGTTTCCAACCCTCAGGATACAGTGGAATCGCCCCCTGTCTCGATGACAGCCCAGCCCGCTAGTGAGACTCAGACCAGTGCCGACATCCCAGCGCCAACCGCAGTCGAGGAAACGGTTCTCGTTGAGAAAACTGAAGACACTATTGAAACAGAAGAGGCACCTCCTCAGGTTGTTTCTCAAGATGACAAAGAATCGGAGGTCGATGTCGACCACTCAATCGATGTGGAAGCGAAGGAAGAACCTGCGGCAGCCGTTAGTTCGCCTGAACCAGTGGTAGAACAAATCGAAGCTAACCAACCTGAAGTCGTGGTTCAATCTTCAGAACCCGACTCGGAACCCAGGCTCGAAACGCCGACAGGAGCCGAAATCAAATCGGAAGTCGAGCCTACAGAACTTGCCCCCCAAGATGTTGAAGCCAAAGAGGCGATCCCTGAGCAATCAGCCCAATCGGACGACTTAACGCCTGAACCAACTGTAGAGCGACCAGCAATGAATGCGGCTGCAAAAGTCGCACCAATACCGGAACCAAAACGGCAGCCAGTTGCCGAGGTAGTGGCCGCTGCACCAACCGAACCAGAAGTTCACAAGCCGGTCCCCGCCCTGCAGCCCAAATCAATCGTAGAGAGCCGACCTGTCCGCAAAGTTCCTTTACCGAACTTACAAGGTGCGGCAGGTAGACCACCACACGCGGTCACGACAACCCGCCCTCATTCCACTGATACGGACGACGCTTATCTCACACAATTGGAACGTTTGGTACTCGAGCTCAACATGGAGCTCGCGAGGGTTCGGGGAGAGCAAAGCGACGTCGATCCGATGGAGCAAATGGCCAATCGCATCATTGCGTTAAACCTAGAAAATCTTGCCTTGCGTGAGCAATTGCAGCACGCGTCCCGTCCCAGTTAATCTAGAAAGTCGAAATACACTTTAGGCCTTGAACTATGAACAATCGAATATCGGAGTTATTAATTGGCAGTGACAGTCGTTACCTCACTCCTGAAGAAAGGCAGGAGGTACTCGACTATACCAATGGCTTTCCCGAACGATTTCGGATTCTTGGTTTAATCGAATCCAATGAGGAAGCGGCCGTCCGGTTTTGCATCGATAACACTCGAAAACGATACCCAAACTTTGACAAGTATCACGGCAGTGCTTGGGCGAAGGCATTTCGAGACGTGCAGCTCACCACGCGATTCATGGCACAAGCGATGCTGCTCGATGACATGTCAATTCTGGAAGAAAAGCTATTGTTCTGGTTAAGAACGATCCTGGCAGGATTGAACTTTACTCCTGAGTTTAACAGAGATACCTACACGTATCTCAAGCAGGGGTTTCGTCAAAGCTTGCCACCGGATGCTTTTGCAGTATTTGAACCATTTCTCAACAGAACCATTGAGGTGATGTCCGATTTCCCCGCGCCAGCAACACCAGCGGTTTAGCGAATAGGTTAGAAACAGGATCATTAGATTTTTTTGTACATTATAGATTTTGTGAGAAGAGGCTTAAAGAGCGAACAATGACAAACACAACCGAATTGGAGTTTCGAAACTACTACGTTGAAAGGTTGTATATGACGGCCAATGTTGAGACCGGTGTGCTGGTCAATCGCTCTGGACGGCGAATGATTGCCTTGACTAACGACTTTCTATTAGGGCTGCACCGCGCTTTAGAAAAAGAGTGTGGAGACCGCGTAGAACAGGTACTTTATCATTGCGGCCGCAAGTGGGGACGCAACTTTGGCAAGGGGCTCGACGACGCTTGGTCTGAGTTTTATCAGTTGCCACTCAAAGACTTTCCGCTTGCATTCTTTCAAAGCCTGATTGGTCAGGAATTCGGGCACAACGGATGGGGGCTTCTCTCCCTGGATTACACTCACTTTGCTATGGGTGTCATCGATCTCTCGCTCGAGGGGGCCATCATGGCTGACATCACCGAAGGAAAGATCACCTATCCAGCAGACATACTCACCGCAGGGATTTTGGCTGGCATGTTCTCGCATTTTATAGCGAGAGACGTCGACTGCTATCAGTCCCAGTGTGCAAAGGACGGTTTCAGCGCAAGCCGCTTTTTGCTCTCCGATCCAAAGCGAATCGAGTCACTTCGCGCTTGGAAAACCAGCCCCAAATCTCACGCCGAAATTTTAAACCACCTACTTACTCTACAGTCTTAAACAGATGAGCAAGTTCTGTCAGTGGTCTCGAATGGCATTCCTACCACGTTGAAACCAGCAGAGCCAATGCATCTGACCAAAAAACAGAAGGAAGAATTATGAATAGCGCATTTTCCAAAGTAATGTCCGGGGCAGAAGGTCGCTACTTTACGTCCCTTGAAAGCGAGCAGGCACTGGGCTCTTCATTGGAACTTCCTCATCGGATGCTGATTTCAAAATGGATTCAGCAATTTGAGTTTGAGATCGTGGATTATGCCACTCACGCATTTTGCGATATAACCCCAGATTTTGATGGGCCGAGCGGATCAATGCGTCGTAAGAAGGGGCATCAAGACGGGCGGATCCTGCTCCGATACGCCGCACAAGCTGTTCGTGAAGGTTCATGCGAGATCGCGTTTGAGAAGGTCTTGTCGTGGCTTGTTGGACATTTGGATGCAGCCAATGTTACAGGACATCACATGGAGGTCTTTTTGCACTTCCTCCAACAAGGAACCCATCGCGAGCTGCCCGCGAATGCACATCCATTTGTGGACACCGTCTTTGAAGAGATGATCGCATTTGTTCGCCAAGCATCGTACAGCGGCACCATCCAACGAGCGCACCGTCGCATTGCGGAATTCGCAGCTGAACGCGTTATGGCAATCATGCCTGAGGTAAAGGCGCAGTATGGAGTCTCAAGCGTTTCCAAATGCAAGAGAGACTTTGAGCTTCTTATCAAAGAAGTCGCTCGGGTAATGAAGAGTCCCAACCCGATGGAAATGAAGAAGCAGTTCGCCGGTTGGTTGATCGAGCGGTTGATGAGCCAAGTCGAGTACAATCACGAGGTTTGGTACTGGTCATTCTTGGCACTTCGCGAAGGAATCGTAGAGTGCTGCGGTCCTGAAGCAGCTATGGCGGTCAGCGATCTCTTCGAAACGATGGCCGATAGTTCCAACAACCTGCTACAGGCAGTGCGTTTGACAACCAATGCGGGAGAGATTGCAGATGCCGCTGCCGCTAAGATGCTAGAACGTGGTGAGTCACTCGGTCTGTTGCGAACCGATGAGTTTCAAACCGCAGTTTCTATGGCAAATCGACAACTCATCACCGAGCTATCAATTTTGCATGCGTGCGGAACGGGTGAGATCCCAGCAGAACAGCTTGCCAGCGTCTGGTGTAATACGGTCCTCCCGACCATGCCATCGACACATTCCGGGTTCCTTGCCTCGAGTTTGAAAACGTTGCTGGAGGTTGTGGATGGGCGTTGGAAGGATGACACGGCTAAGGTGTTCCGACATTCAATACTACAACTTGTCGAGGTCGCACGTCGAACCGAAGGAGCGATGAGATTAGCAGAGGTTGTTGACAAAATTTCTGTTGAGTCTGCCAATTGGGCCATCGAAACGTTTAGCCAATTTGCGGCGGACAAGCGTGCCGGTTACCGCGACATTCGCTTGGTCCTCTCCAAGATTGTGCAGTTGATTCCCGCTGGTCCATCGAGTGTCAATGGATATGAGTTCCGGGCTTACATAGCGAAATACTTGCTCCCGAACTTACCATTCAACGTAGGGATTCTCAAACAGGTTTACGATCGAGTCATCCGCATTATCGAGACTCATGCAGATCCCGAGGATGCGAAAGTGGCACGATGCTATCTGGAGGAAGCGATGGGCTGCTTTGATCGACACGCGAAACTGCACGCAGTCGCAGCTCATGCGGATCGATTTGCAATTTCTGCCGTGGAACGAGGATATCAGGCTTCTCCAAGGCATGAGAGCCTGGAGCGGGGAGGAGTCAAGGCAGGTCGTCGAGATGGCAAGCTGCTAATCCAAAAGACGATTGAAGCAGCCATTATAGGCGGTGGAGCAGCGGAGGCTGCTTTGCATGAATATTTCCAAGCGGAACAAATCCGATTCAGCAAGCTGCCCGGCTCGGTTGTCGTAGAGTTTTTGAGAGGCATGCTCGAGCAATTGCGAGAGTACCCAGAAATCGCAGAGTTATTGATGGGTCTCGCGTCCGCTGCACCAGCTTATACCGGTGCATTAAGAATCAACGCACATAGCAGCGCGATGGCAGAACGGATTTCTACCGCTTCCGTAAACTCTTCACCAGCTTACAAAGAGCAATTGGGTGAACGCGGACTAGAAGCTTGCATACGAGACAACTCCGTGATGCTGAGAGGGCTCGCTAGTCACCTAATGTCCTCGCCTGGTGACGTTTCTCGGTTCAAAGCTTGGTGGAGAAAGAGAATCGGTCAAAACATTGTGGCCAGACCGGAGAATTTCGAATCCAATTCACCGTGTGCAAAGGCCAACTTTAACGAGCTGATTAACGCAATCTGGGATACCCTCGATCGCGATGAAGCAGAAACGATTGAGATGTATCTGAACCAGATTTTCGTGAACACCGGCACGAGCGGGGCGACTGAAAGATCCGGTGCCAACAGACGTTTCGTTTCGACCGCCAACCTAGCGGCATCAATTCAGCCGGTTTCGTTTGCCGATGTGGCTGCTATGAAGTAGTCTGTCAGTAGGCAGGCTGCCAGCTTGTCCGCCAACCTTCCTCCGAGGCTGGCAGCCTTACCTATGGTGACCCAAGCGATGCGACACCTAAAAATCATTCCGATTATTCATTCGCGACATGATCTAGGTTCCCTGGAACAATCGGTTCGTATCGCAAAAAGCCAGTCGATGCGCGAGTCCGCAGTCGAGAAGCAACAAAACGTCGTTGACCAGTTTTGGAGCCAACTCCAGGCAGGTATCGAAGGTTGGGGACTCGAGTACGCAAAGACGATTCTTTACCAAGATGCCCTGCCGTTTACCGGTCATCCAGAGCAAATCATCGAACATAAGATTGTTCAGGAATTAGCGGCAAAAGGGAGCACTAACCACCTGATACTAAAGTGGTTACTGGAAAAAGGGGCCCACTTAAGAGGGACAGAATCGCCTGAGTTGCTGCTAAAGGAATATGAGGCCGTGAAGAAGGCTCTCTCGCAGGGCTTGTACTCCGACATTGACGAGCCAGCTGACGTCGACCCAAACGTTGAAGCAAAATTCCTTTTGGAAAAACGAGATCGATTTATAGCGGATCGAATCTCCGAGACTTTACCCGTTGACCATATCGGTATACTTTTTGTCGGCTTACAGCATCGAGTTCAGGATTTTCTACCAGACGACGTCGATGTCGATTTTCCGTTTGGCAAGCCCAGAGATAATCAGGGCGTTGCGGTCCGTGAGGCGCGTGCTTCGTAAGGATATCCCGTATGAAGCGTGTACCAAGAATGCCGATTCTTTAGGCGAGAGGAACCGCCATACGTGCAAAATAGGCATTCCATTGCACACTTTGATTTGCCAAGCCCCAAAACAAACCGACTCTCCTAACACGCACATTCCCGACTTATTGCAGGAGATAGATTGACGATGAGTGAAAAAGAAGAAACCAAGCCTAATGAGACGATGCCGGATTTATCCGGCATGCTTGGAATCGGGGGGATTTTCGACGGCGTCTCGAACTTGATAAACAAGTTCGGTGATTTGGCGGAGAAAGGGGAAGCATTCCGCAGTGCGATGAATCAAGGGGAAACGGCCTCAGGCAAGAAATTCAACACCTCGTTCGGAATGAACGTAAGGTTCGGGCCAGGTCGGGACGGAGATGCAGATAGAGAGATCAAGCCCGTTGCTAAACCAGCCAAACGCGAGACCGACGCGCCTAGTAGCAGCGTCCCTCGGATCCGCGAACCACATGTTGAGATCTTCGACGAAGGAGATCATGTTCAAGTAATCGCCGAGATGCCTGGCGTATCTAGCGAGAACATCAGCCTTTCCTTCGATGGCAAGAAGCTTCATATGCATGGTGTGAGCAAAGTTGCTGAGTTCAAAAAAGAATTGGAATTGCCGCGAGAATTTGGTCCCGATCAGGTATCGATCGCGGCGAACAATGGCGTGGTTGAGATTCGTTTAACGAATCCGTAGAACAATCCTCAACCGATCATAACGGATTGAATAACGATTACCCACGGAAACGGGTTGTGCAATGGATGCAGGAATCAAGGTACGTCTACGAGTTGTCGAAGCAGCCAGCAGAGACGTAGGTAGAGGATTGGTAAGGTTAGATCCCGCTGACATGGAGTCGGTGGGAGTAAGAACTGGCGATATTGTCTTGATCACCGGCAAGCGATCGACGGTTGCAAAGGTTATGCCTGCGCATAAGGACAGCAGAGGCCAATCCTGGATCCAATTGGATGGAGTGCTTCGCGAGTCGGCAGCTTGCAGCATCGATGATCTCATCGAGATTGAAAAAACCGATTTTTGCGACGCTGAGCAGGTCACCATAAGACCTCGGAAAATTCGTCCTGTCGAACGCGACTTGGACTACATAGCTTCTTTAGTAGATGGATTACCCGTTCAAAAGGGGAGCGTAATCCGCGCAATTCTATTCGGCAACGAGTCTATCGACTTCGACGTCCAGGCTGCTAGCCCCGACGGCCCTGTCTTGATAACCCCGAATACGAAGCTACTGATTGAACAGTGCGCTGAAGAAGGCGGAAACAGAGCCCCCTCCTATGAAGATGTAGGAGGTGCCAAAGCTCAGTTGCAGAGAATTCGCGAGATAATCGAATTGCCACTGAAATTTCCGGAGGTTTTCGAGCGTTTAGGTGTCAGCGCACCGCGTGGCGTATTGCTGTACGGTCCACCAGGTTGCGGCAAAACCTTGATCGCACGGGCGATCGCTCAAGAAGCCGATGCAAAATTCTTTGTGATCAGCGGACCGGAGATCATTCACAAGCACTATGGCGAGAGCGAGGCGCACCTCAGAAAGATCTTCGAACAGGCCAGTAAGCAAGGGCCAAGCATCATATTTCTAGACGAGATCGATGCGATCGCTCCGAAGCGAGAGAATGCAGCAGGGGATGTGGAACGTCGCGTCGTCGCGCAGCTACTTACCTTGATGGATGGCTTGAAGCAACGCGAAAACGTTATCGTCATTGCAGCCACAAATCTGCCCAACTCGATCGACCCTGCACTGCGACGTCCAGGCCGTTTCGACCGAGAGATTGAGATTACGATCCCAGACCGCTCGGAACGTCTTCATATCCTCGAAATTCATACACGCGGAATGCCGCTAGAAGACGATGTCGATCTCAGACATCTAGCATCCATCACCCATGGATTTGTGGGAGCCGACTTAGAAGCATTGTGCCGTGAAGCGGCCATGGTTTGCCTTCGAAAGTTGCTGGATCGCATCGATTTGGGACAGAAGAGGATTCCTTACAATCAGTTGGCTTCCATTCGAGTCACTATGGCGGAGTTCCTGCAAGGATTTCAGTCCGTAGAACCATCCGCCATCCGAGAGGTGTTCGTCGAGGTACCCAATGTCTATTGGGACGATGTCGGTGGCTTGGAATCGATTAAACAGCAGCTTCGCGAAGCCATCCTTTGGCCTCTAAAATATGAGTCCCTCTTTTCACAAGCCAAGGTGAAACCAGCTCGAGGAGTCCTGCTGGCCGGTCCGCCGGGAGTAGGCAAAACGATGATTGCCAAAGCTGCCGCCACCGAAAGCCAAGTTAATTTCATCTCCGTAAAAGGCCCCGAGCTCCTGTCTAAGTTCGTGGGTGAGTCGGAACGAGCCATTCGTAACATATTCAGCAAGGCTCGCCAAGCAGCTCCCTGTTTGATGTTCTTTGATGAGATTGATGGTCTCTGTGCGACTAGGCAATCGGGTACGCAGGATTCGGGTGTTGCAGGACGCGTTCTCAGTCAATTTCTATCTGAGATGGATGGCATCGAGGAGATGAATGGAGTGTTTGTCCTCGCCGCGACGAATCGTCCCGACATGGTCGACCCCGCGTTAAGGCGATATGGACGCTTTGAACAGACCATCGAGGTCGGACTTCCAGACAGAGAAAGTCGCAAAGCCATCCTGAACGTCCATTTGAAGATTCGACCTCTTGCCGAGAAGCTCGATTTAAATGATCTCGCTGACCAAACAGAAGGTTTCTCGGGTGCAGATTTGGCGTCAATATGCAGCATGGCCGCTCGGGCTAGCATCCGGCGGGTCGTCGATCAAATCCAGGACTCTACCAAATCGACCCCCAGCGTGTTGATTACCAAGGAGGACATCATGGAGAGTCTACTTCAGGTCAAGGATGGCAAGAAAGGAAAGTCCGAATGAACGAAGCACTTTATCTCTTAGGTTTTTCTCCGAAACTGAACGGCTGTTCCGAACGAACAAAGTCATCATTACAGATTTTAAATGATTCTGGTGAACCCGCTAACGCACCATGTTACGACCCACACACACTTATGCTGTGCGAATTGTTCGAAATCGAACAACTCAAAGTTGGCCCAACCATCGCGTGGTACAGACGTATTGATCGAACCGACTTCGAAGGTGAAGCCGGAGAAAAAAATCTAGCAGATATCAATTGGCTTACCCCGCGAGTCATGGCACACGAAGAGGCGGTTAGTCAACTAAGTTCCCAGTCAGCCTTCTTCCCATCGCGGTTCGGAACATTGTTCTCGTCGGAATCGTCCCTTTACGGCTTTACGCAAAGTGCGACACCTCAGTTGCTCGAATTTTTTGGACGTATTGGAGGTAAGCGAGAATGGGGGCTCAAGTTTTTTGGTGACACTGCTCACGCAGCTAAGCTTATTGCATCGCGCGACGGACTCATCCAAGACGGCAGTCCTATGCGAGGTGCAAACTATCTAAGATTTAAGCAGCTTCAGCGAGAACTAACACGATCGCAATCTCAATTCTTTGTGGAAGCAATGGAGCAAGCCATCGGGTCCGTCACGGAATCCTTCCCTGAGCATGTTATTCGACCAATACGATCTGTCACAAAGAATGAAGGGCATGATGAATTGGTTGGCAATCTAGCTGTCTTAGTATCCGATCTGTTTTCGGACTCCTTGGCTGCTTGGATCAAGGCATGGAATGAAAGCTCTTTCCAAACGACCGCACTGCGTGCCGAATTAACTGGACCATGGCCTGCATACAGTTTCTGTCCGTCCCTTTCGAGTCCAAGTAAATCGGATTCTGAGAGGGCAGTAGCATGAGTTATAAACAGTACTCAACGTCGGATGTGAGCGGTGATCGATGGATGCTCGTCGCCGTTGCGAAAAAAGCGGCCGATTTAAGAATCTTTCCAGACAACGAACACTGTTTGTCTGGAGCAGAGGTGATCGAAGTCTCTAACCTAAAAATCGTTGCGAAAAGAATACTCCACAACGATACCTCAACGCTGACCTCAGAATTAGCGGTCCATTCTTTTAGTGAAGCAATGAACTATTTGCATGCGTCAGCTGATATTCTTCCGGTTCGTTTTGGTGTTATCCTCTCCCAACAAGAGATCGTTTCGAGCATTTTTGAAAACGAAGCAGAATATCTCGCCACTTTGAATCGTATCGAGAATTGCTCGGAACTGAATATCAGGTGGGCCATTCCTGAGCCTACGATATCAAAAGATTCTAGTATGCAAGTCAGCGATCATCGGCTTCGACAAAGTGGGGGCACTTATCTGCGGCGAAAGTTAGAACACAAACGCAAAGAGTCGCAGGTGCAGGGCGATCTCGATCTTCTATATTCACAATTCAGGGAGCGGTATCCTGATGCCATACAAAACTCGAGCACCTCAGTAGGCAACCTGAAGGTGGTCGACGGGCATCATGGCGACCAGACGTACACCATAGCAAAGCTGAATCTATTGGTTCGTCGCTCGGCCGTACGTTCCCTACTCAGTTTATCGAAACAGTTGTTGTTGCGTCACGAACCACCCACGGTAGCTTCTGGACCGTGGCCTCCGTTTTCGTTTATGGAATCGGAGGGAATTAGCAAAGCTGCATAATCCATGCAAAGGTGTGCAAATACACTTTACAAGGAAGCGGTTAGCTAAACCAGAAGCAATATTACGTGTAGATCGTTTGCGTAGGCTGCTGTCCTTTCGTGGAAAGTAGCAAGTATGCAAAGGAAATGCTCTCATTCACCGACTAGCCCGAGTCAAAGCCTCAGAACGGTTGGTGAAATAGTACTCGTTGTACTCGAGAGTGATAGTCAATATGTGTTTCTCTAGTATTGCAGGAGAATTTGAAGTGGCATCAGTACAAAAAACAACCGATTCGTCGAGCTTGGCAGAAGTTGTTGACCGCATCCTCGATAAAGGTGTCGTGATCGACGTTTGGGCCAAGGTATCTCTCGTTGGTATCGAATTGCTCTCCGTTGAAGCTCGGGTTGTCATCGCATCGGTTGAAACCTACCTGAAGTATGCTGAAGCGATCGGCTTGACTGCAACTGCAGCAGCTCCAGCTTAGTGCATTCCGAAAACTCGAGACCAGGCCGGTCCCACGATTGGAACGATTGAATCTATCGTCGGGACCGGTCTTGTTCTCGGTTTCTATTTTTTGAATTAGGTTGTTTTGAGAGGCAGAGAATGGCTAGTTTTCGCGAACAGATGCAACGATTAGCGGACAACATTGCAAGATCCAGAACCGAGCGCAAAGCATTTCTAGAAAGCAATCAGAAAGAATGCTCGAGAATGCGTCGCGAGTTGAGCGACCAGCGCAAACAGATGAAAATGGAGCTTGCACAGGAAGCCAAGACGCTTGGTAAGCAACTGGCCACCTTTAAGCGAGACAATCAGAAAGAGGTCCAAAGAACCCTTCGCGATCTGAGAAACACAAGACTCAGAGATTCGCGAAATTCCAAGGCACAATTGAAACAAGAGATCCTCAGGAACAGGCGAGAAATAGCCCGGTTCCTTCGGCAAAACAACAGCGATCGAAAGCGTTCAGCGCGGCACCAGGATCGGGCCTCTGCGGCAACGATTCAATCCATCCGATCGCAGGTCCAACGCATACGATCCGAGACAAAACGCATGACAAAAACATTGTCCCGCGACCGCAGTGATGCGAGACAGATTTGGCTTCGACTTCGAAACAAAACGACTTCGAGACGCGACATTACACCGTCGCCACAGATTAGCGAACCATCGCTGAACGGTTCCGTCGAGACGGTCTCTAGCTTGGAAAGTGTGGCAGTAAGCGTGAGAATTCCAGACCTTCCGTTGCCCCCCGTTATGGTCCCCCAGGGTGTCTCTTGAGCTTTTGGATCCGAAGCGTTAACTGAACCAGTTCCCACTTTCAAGTAAAGAATACGATCACCATGCACGAGGCATCACCACATCGCGGCGGAGCGGCACCTAAGATTTTGAGCGGAATCCCGGCCCAATCTCAATCTTCAGACTTTATTCCGCAGCCGGGGCCTGATTTCGTTGCGACCGACGCGATCAAAGAGATTACTGATCGTGCATTGGCTTATATTGAAATTGGATATGCAGTCCATTTGTCCGGTCCTGCCGGGACGGGGAAGACGACGCTGGCTTTGCATATTGCCTCAAAAATTGGTAGGCGATGCACCTTATTGCACGGCGACGATGAACTGAGAGGTTCCGATCTTCTTGGTAAGGATGCTGGCTTTCGACGACAATCTGTTCGAGACAACTATGTTAGCTCGATCCTGAAGACCGAAGAGACGGTTTCGCTCATGTGGAGCAACAACAGACTCACAACGGCCTGCGAACAGGGGCATACCGTCATCTATGATGAATTTACTCGATCACCCGCTGCCGCGAACAATGCCTTTTTGAGTATTCTCGAGGAGGGTATACTTAATATCCCATCTTCAGGGCAAGAAAAGAATATTATCCGCGTTCATCCCAATTTTCGGGCTATCTTTACGTCCAATCCAGAAGAGTATGTTGGGGTTCACAAGTCTCAGGATGCACTCTTGGATCGGATGATTACCCTAGAGGTGTCCCACCAGGATCGAGAGACAGAGATCGCGATCGTTCGTGCCAAGAGCAATCGCTCTCAGGAAGATATTTCGCGAATTGTGGATATCATCCGAACAATGCGAGAGCGATTCGGAGGGAAGAATGGGCCGACGATTCGAGCAGCCTTGGCGATTGCAAGAATCCTTGATCATCGCAAGGCTATGGTCTCTTGCGACGATCCCATCTTTATGGCGACATGTAAAGATGTTCTTTTCTATAACTCCTCCAGACAATCTTCAAAGCCATTTACCGCTTCCGATTTTGAATCTATTATTCGAGGGCTCACGACAGGTGGCCGTGAAGCTAAAGGAAGCATACCGAAGGTCAGTACAAATACACTCTCACCAAAAGCCGCAGCCAAGATAGATCTGCCGAGATCAATTGAACCTAGCCTACGGTTAGATGCTCGACTCGATGATCTCGAAAGCAAGATTCAGACGGCCAGCGTCCCACGATCTGCAGAGTTTGCACTCGACGCTAAAAATGATGTAGACAGTTCCATTCTGGAAAAGAAATCTGAGCAGGAAAATTGTGCCGATGAGGTAACCAGCATCGACATAATTCGCGATAACGCTAATCGTCGCTTGCCACGGCCACCTGCATTTGATTCCAACGGTTTCTCGAGTGCACTGCTGACCGTGAAGAAGTAGTTCTTCCTCACCATTACTTGCACCGAACTGGATTTTGATCCATGAGAAACTCCTCGACAAGACGTGGACTGCATAGCATGCGCACGCGAGCGTCCAGAAAGGCCGTCGCTTCGCTCAAAACCCCAGAGTTGTACCTTAAGCTAACGTCGCTTGAGATCGAGCGATCTCGGCGGGCTCACGAGCTCGAGAGTCTCCTGGAGAGGGCAAGTAGACTTTCCGCTAGGATCCAATCGATAGTCCTGGAGCAACAGGAGCTCCAGAGTCGGATTGCTGCGCAACAGAGCGAAAGCCAGATCCAACCAGGGGCGGGTGAAACCCAAGCCCATGATCGTTCCATCGAATTCACCTACTAGAACTACGGAGAGTTTATAATGTCGAACCAAACGGAAACAGCAACCGGTTTCTACGTGTACTCATTCCTTAATGCATCGGATGGTGAAGCCGTTCTTTCTGAAAAGTTGACCGGTATTGAAGAAGCGGAATTGACCATTATCGAGCGAGGTGACGTTGCCGTCGCAGTTTCGCCGATCGTTCCGCGAAAGATTCGCCCCCAAAGGAAATTCCTAGCTGCCCACCAAGAGATCGTGACGCACCTGGCAAAGCATTGGAGCATGCTGCCTGTTTCCTTTGGACTAATAGCGGATGATCTGGAACAAGTACACCATATTCTCGATGGGAACCGCGAGGTCTTACTCGACCAACTCGATAAAGTTGGCGGCCATGTAGAGATGACGGTCACGCTCAAATGGACGGCCGAGAATGTTGCTCAATACTTTGTGGAGCGATATCCCGAGCTACAAGCGGCCCGGGCCTTGATCGTTGAGGGTAGGGCAACCCGCGAAGATCAGATCGAAATGGGGCGAATCTACGAAGCCTTAATCAATGAGGAGCGGACTAATCACTCTCAAGTATTTCTGGATGGATTAACGCCGATTTCACGTGAGCTACAGGTACAGCCAACTCGCGATGACTCCGATGTGATGCGATTGGCATGCTTAATCCATCGCGATCGCGAGGAAGAGTTTAACGCTGCGGTTTACAAGATTGCGGAACAATTCACCGATGAGTTCGCAATCACTTTCAACGGGCCTTGGCCTCCCTACAGCTTCGTCAAGCTAGCACTCTCAATGGACTAGCATTATGTTCTATATCGATGATCTTCTGATGTCTCCGTTCAAAGGCTTTCTATTCATTGCGAAGGAAGTCGCCAAGGCGGTTGATCAAGAGAAAGAAAACCAACGAGCGAACAACATGGCGCAGTTATCTGCTCTGCATGCCATGCTCGAAGCTGGAGAAATCACAGAGGATGAGTTTGACGCACGCGAAGCAGAGTTGCTAGATCTGCTCGAATCAGAAGACTAATCAGAACACGACATGCCAAAAGGATTTGGAACATGAACAGCAACCAGGAACGGCTTAAAGAGAACATCTCACTTTGTGATGCAATCGATCGATTGCTCAACAAAGGAGTCGTAGTAACAGGTGACATAACGGTCTCCGTCGCTGGTGTTGACCTTTTGTATGTCGGGCTACGTGCACTGGTGGTCGCCATTGATGCTATGGACGAAATGCCCCCCAGCCTAACCCATGGCCAGAGACCACGCAACACAACGGGGGTTGCAGCATGAGTGATCCAAATTCTGCCACCTTTTCACCGGATATGGAACTCGCCCAAGCCATGATGGCGTCGGCTGCTGCTTCGCGTAGAGTCGAACTGAATGCTGAGAATGCAGCAACCGGGCTAGGGAGATTGGCGGTTACCATCGTCAATTTACTACACGAGTTGCTCGAGAGGCAAGCTATTCGCCGTATGGAAAAAGGGACTCTAAGCGATGATGAGATAGAGCGGCTCGGCGACTGCTTGATGAAACAATCTGAGGCAATTGATACCCTTTGCGTCGCATTTGGAATCGGTCGAGAGGACCTCAACATGGACCTCGGGCCTTTGGGCAAACTACTGTAACGATCCACTATCAACGCTCGAACCAATACACAAATCAACGGAGTGAAATGAGATGAGTACAACCCGAATTCCAACCGCGACTGCGTCGACATCTATTGCTGACATATTAGAACGCGTTCTCGATATGGGGGTGGTGATCGCTGGAGATATTCGCATCAAGCTTGTTGATATCGAACTACTCACGATACAAATCCGCTTAGTCGTTTGCTCTGTAGAAAAAGCCCGCGAGATTGGCATGGACTGGTGGAATCTCGCGATCGAGAAGAAGGGAACCGAAGCGGAGGAGATGGTAAAGTCCGATGCTGCCATGCTCGCTTCGCGACTCGAAGCGATGGAACAGCGACTTAAGGATATGGAACGCGTTAACGCAAAAGTTCGATAGACAGCCATGAACACGAGCAATCCCACAATCGACAACGCTGCCATCCGTACTGAAGAGACGGAAAAGCTTCGAACGGATCTTGAGTCTCTTGCAAACAAAGTTTCCTTCTTTACGAAGTCCGCTAAGGAGCTATTGGCGGACGGGAGCGGAGACGATCGTAGAGGTACGGTTAAGATTAGCTTTATTACCAAACAGCTTTTCGGGATCGTCATACTTCTTTGTATACTCCTAAACGTGGCATTGAGCTATATGGAAGCGACGGTCAGTCAAATGATCATTGCGAATATTGCTCTGTCTGTGCTTTATGCTTTGGTCGGCATGTGCCTAATGTCGGATCTTGCTAAAGGAAAAACACATTTTCAGGATGAGCGAGAACAGACGCACGAGCGTATTCAATCCGTGACCGTTCACCTTAATGAGCTTTTAAAGGAGCGTTTGCAGTGGGTTAACGCCATCAATGAGGCAAAATGGTGCGTCGAAAATGAACAGATCCGACTGCAACTTGCCAAGGTGGAAGCTGATTCGCAACAGGAGAAAATCCAACTTCTCAACTCAGCTCTGAACGAAAAGACTCAGGCAGCAGACGAGCTTGAAGAGCGCATCGCAAGTTTAGAGGATGAGCAAAAAACCCTGATAGCCCAGTCTGAGCAACGGAACACGGATCTCGAGCGAGCAACATCGGATCTGGAGTTAGCAGCCAGGGAGCTCGAACAAGCGGCAAAGGAGATAGAAGAAAGCACAACTAAAAAGCAACTGCTCGAGGAAGAAATCGAGCAACTCCACCAAAGCGAAAAGTTTGTAGCAGCATCTATCGAAGAAGCTCAGCTCAACCTTGAAACACTTACAAATCAGGCAACAGAGAGGAAAACGGAACTATCCGAGGTTGAAATGCGGGTGGCAAACCTTCTTCACGAAGAGGAGCGCGCGAAACAGTCCTTGGAAGAAACGTCTCTGGCCGTTGCCGAGAGTGAAGCGAGATTGGCTACCCTCGAAGAAACCATCAACGAACGTACAGACCGAGCAAAGATCGTTGAGGAGGCTCTCGCATCGATACAGTTGCAGGAAGAGCAGCTAAAGTCGGTCTGCCAAGACCTGAACTCTCAAAGGGAAGAAACAGAACGAACGCTGGAGCAGTTGGCACAGGAATTGGAAACGTTGGAGGCTAAGCGGCGAGCGTCAGATGAGATTCGACAACAGTTGGAAAATAGTATTAACGACGCTCAACAAGAAAACATAAATCTCCTCAACAATACACTCAGCCTCGAATCCCAAATCTCGAGCCAAAAGGAGCTGATCGTTCAGAACGAGGCCAGATTGAGATTGCTCGAAGAAGCTTGCGAAACGGAGGATCGGAGGCTTCAGGACCAACAATCCGAACGCGATTCCATCGAAGCTCGTGTCGGTTTATTGATGAAACAAATAAATGACCTCGAGTACCTTTCTGTCGCGAAGAGTGTCACCGAGCAGCACACGAACGATCTCAATGCTCCTGATCAATTGGACTCGACGGACCAGATGGAATCCGAACCGTGCCAACAAATGGTATGTGCGGTATGTGCACAACATGCGATCGAGATGGAAGAGCGGGAGCGAATGGAAATCCTACTCGCAGAGCTGAGTGCAAGACAGGAAGAGGCAAACCGGGCCATCGAAAGATCGCAGCAAGTAATCGCGGAAGCAGAAAAACAATTCGCCGATGCAGAAAAGCAAGCGACAGACGCTGAGAAACAGATTGCTGATGCTGAGAAGCAGGTTTCCGATGCCGAGCAACGAGTCGAGCTTCTCACCAAGAAAGCAAATGGTTTGAGTGAGCAAGTAGAGGATCGGGCTGCTGAGTTGTATGCGTTGAAGCAAGAACTGATGGCGGTAAGGTCCGAGAATCGAGAACTAGGTGATGTACAAAAGAGAAAGCAAGATGCGGAGGAAGAACTGAGAGAGCTTCAGATCCGAATTCACTCGCAAGAGCAGGAACTCGGTAAGATCCAGAGCGAGACAGATCAGCTCAGAAATGATTATGAACGCCAGGCCGATGAGGCGCGCGAGATTGAGCAGCTTATTGCAGATCTCACACAGTCGGCCGAGCGATCACGCCGGGAGATAGACGACCTTAACCGCGTTGTCGACTTGCTTAACTCCAACCGAGCGGCCCTTGATGTCGAGTGCGATTCCCTTCAAGCTCAAATGGAGCGAGATTCATTCGATCGACTTGAATTGAACCGTGAGCTAGACAGCATCAAACAGGATCTCAATGACGAGAAAAGCAACCTCGAAAAACTCGTATCGACGCGAGCGGACCTCATAACTGAGGTCGATAGGCTCAACGCTAGTTTGGAGCAGTATCAAGCCAGAATCACTGAGCTTGAGGAAGAACACCGCGAATTATCTCAACGAAATGCAGCATTCCAGGAGCTTGAAACTGAGATACAAAAGGGATCGGAACAGCTTTCACTCCTAAGATCCGAGAAGGAGCGATTAACAAGAGATGTCGAGACGAAGCGGGAAGCACTGTCCGACTACGAAGCTCAAATAAATTCCCTTCAAGACGAAATTAACCAGCTTCGAGCTAGACTTTCGGAAGGCAACCGATCTGAAGACACGCTACTTCGACGGCTTGAAGAATTGAAGGCCAAAGAAAGTGAAGCCGAAAGTAACTACGAACGAATCGTACAGGACATCAAAATGCGCACGAACGAAATCGACAAGCTAACACGGGAATCTCAAAAGCTGGAAGAGAGCAACTCTCGAGCGAACAATCAATTGCAATCTATCTCAGCTGAAGTCGAGGAGGCCCAATCCGTTGCTTCACAGTGGAAGGCCTACATCGCGACTCTGCAAAAGGAAATCGATACTCATCTAGAACGTAGAAATGCTCTCGAGAAAGAAAGGGAGCAATTACAATCCCAGTTGGTTGTCCATCGCAATGAAAAACGAAGCATCGAAGACGCGTGTGAAGTTGCTAGACAGGAATATCGTGTTCTCAATGAGCAACGCATTGATGCGGAGCGAAAACTAGAGGAAATCGAACGCTCCACAGAAAGTGAACTTCAAAATCGCGAATCGCTGGCCGCCCAGAATAGACAAGCGATCGAGCAACTTAACTTGCTGCGACGTGATGTACAGGAAATGGAGTCGACTCTGGATGCTTCAACTCGGCAATGGGAAAGCGAGCAAGAGAGAATCGCAGACTGCCGGGGGCAAATCGCAATTGCAGAGGAGCAATTAAGAACAACACAAACTGATTTGTCCCAGCTTGTAAATCAGAGAATCGCGTTGCAAAGTGAACTAGATGCCTTGGCGGATCGCAGCAAACTGAGCAACGATGAGATTTTGAGATTGGAATTAGAAATCAAAGGCTTGGAATCTGTTAAATCGGAGCTGGAAACGCTCCGGGGCGATTGCGTCCAACAACAGTCCGAACTGGCTCGTATGCAGACCGAATGGGAAAGTATCCGGGATCGCAAACAGGACCTCGAGCTCGACGTTAAGGAGCTCGAAGAGAAGAAGCAAGAACTACTCAGAATCGAGGATGAATATGGCAATCGTTGTCAGGATTTGATTGCACTCGAAACCAAGCTTCAAGAGCGATCGGACGAAATGCGTAAGCTGGAGACGGAAATCGTAGAAAAGAAGATCAGTTTCGCAGATCTCGAGAGACTCGAAACACGCATCAGAGAAGAGCAGAACAACCTCGAGAAACTCTACAAGTCCAAGGCCAGCAACGAGGAGTTGCTTCTTGAAATTTCGCAAACGATTGAGATAAAGAAACGCAACCTAGACGAGACCGAGACGGCTTTAAAGGAGCGATCAAAGAGTCTCGATGAGTTCGATGAGGCTATCAACTTTAAGTGTAATGAGATGGACGGCCTTGCTCAGCGTATCAGCCAGTCGCAGAGGGAGATCGAAAAGTTGGCAACATTGCGCAGAACGACCGAATCTACCATCGGTGAGTTAATGCAAGAGATGGAAGAACTCCAAGAGGCGTTAATGTCTCGATCACAGGAAGCGGTCGTGGCAGAGCGTACTGAGGCCAAGATGAGAGAAAAGATCCAAGCTTTAGAGACTCAGCTCGAGGCACTTCAGTCCACCAAAGAAGGACTGGCCAATGAATCGGAACAATTGACGGTAAGTGTTGTCTCCAGAAAGAGTGAACTAGTACAAACACAGTTACAGTTAACTGAATGCGACCAACAAGTTCAGCGACTACGGGAATCCATCGCAGACTTACAGGACGCAAGGCAAAGAGCCCATGACGAGCTGAACAAGGCGACTAGCGATCTACTGCAAGCGAACGAGGATTTGCGACAGAAGCAAGAGGAATTGGAATTGCTCACGAAGAAACAATCAGAAGTGGTTGTTGCAGAGCAAAGAATCGCCTCGCAGATCGTGGCGACTAAGGAAGCGATTCCGCTGGAATCTACCGAACAGGATGCATGGGGCGTACTCGAAGAAATAAAACAGGTCGAGCAAACTCTAAGAGCCGATCTGGCAAACGACACGCGTCCAAGCAATCCCAAGCAGATCGCGATGGAACCCAACCAGGAATCCGATTCTATCAACCGAACGAAGCCGAGGCAGGATGCTTGGGCTGAGGTTTTTGGCAATTCATAGAAGCGTTTAAACAGGGCATGAAGATATGATATATGCAAGTATTTGGGAATCGTTCGGTACCAACTCAATTTGGCTGGCCGCTTTAACGATCGCTTTTTTCACAGTAAAAGGACTGCTTTGGTTAGTGGTGCCTTATGTCCTGTTTCGTTGGAGAAGTATCTTCAAAAAGGGCAACAGTCCTCGCACAGTGTAAGTTTCCTCATTTACACTATTTGGGATGATTCATGATCAGCTCCGAGTCAGTTGCATCAGCCTAACAAGCTGCGTGACTGACTCGACTTCGAGTTTCTTTGTGATGCGGCTCCGATGAACCTCAACGGTTTTAGGGCTGATAGAGAGCATCTTAGCAATTTGCTTCGAGAGTTTTCCTTCGAAGACGAGTTCTGCTATTTCACGTTCTCTGGCTGTTAAAGACTGCAGCCGACTATTGAAATCGAATCGCAGGTCCTCTCGCTTGCGTTTTTCTGTACCCAGCTTCAACCCCTCTTTCGCAGCGTCGACGAGTTTCTGGTGGTGGAGCGGCAGTTCTAAGACCGTAACAGCACCCATTTTCATGGCATTCACGGCGAGCTCTACGGTGCCATGTCGGGTCATCAAGATAAACGGGAGCTTGCCGAATTGGTTATCAAAACGACACACCAACTCGAGGCCATCGATATCCACGAGCTCGTGGTCAACCAGCAGACACGGAGGTCGTGCTACGCAGATCATGTCAAGTGCATGCTTCGAAGAAGCGAATCGGCTGCAGGCCACTCCCGCCTCCGCCAGAACAAATGAGGCTTCGCTTCGTATCCTCTCATCATCGCTCACCAACCAGACGCCACTACAGCTTGTCGTCATGATCCGTCCCTTCGATGTCAACCTACTCCTCGAAAAAACATATTCGGGCAACGTATCGCTTAGGGGAGAGAATAATAACACTAAAACACCCTAACAATGTGGGAAACCACCCTGGTGCGTATAAGGGAATCACTTATTGTTGCAAAAAATCGTGTCGAATGAGTGGTCTGCGCACAACGGGCTGCCATCACCCCATTGGGGCTTATTTAGGCAGATCTTTCTCGCCTGCTTTTTCAGGAACCAGTTATAGACCAGAGAGTCAGGACTGCGGGATTAACTCGCTAAGTTTCTCGCTGACAATTTTCCCAAGGATCTGGTATCCAGACTCCGTTTGGTGAAGGCGATCCTCGACAAAGTACTTTTCTATTGGTTGCCCATCTTCACTAAGATAGTGCTTCTCTGTTTCTAAAAAGTGGACGTCGTCCATTTCCTCGGACAGGGTTTCTAGAGCACGGTTAGCGGCACGAATCCTGGTCCAGTGCACGAAACGGGATGGAGTCGCCGTGATGCTGAGGAGAATAACGGGAGCCTTGGGATTCTCTTTTTGTATGGATTCAATAACGATCCTGGCAAGGCGTTTAATCTCGTCAGGCTCTTTGTCGCCGGCGCTACCAGTAATGTCATTAGCAACAAACACGACGGCCGCTCGATACCGCAAGCCGGACACAATTTGCGGCGCAAATATAGCCAGATCACAGAACTTCGCGCCGCCGTATCCACGGTTAATGGTCTTGTATGGGGCAACATCTTGTTCAAGAGTTTTCCAAAGCCGAATAGTGGAACTGCCAATGAAGAGAATCGAGTCTTCCGACGACACTGCCTTGTTGGACTCGGTGAGTCGCGCGATATCTCCCGTCCACTTTTCCGCAGCCGCGGCATAGACTGTTAGCCCGTTCTCGGAAAGATAGCTAGCGTGGGTATCAGCCAATGACGATCCTGAGTCAGCAGCAGTCGCCTCTTGAGCGTTTGCCCCTGAAAACGAGGCCTCCAACGCAGGAATAAAGCTAGCAAGTAGAGCAATACCCCATTTCCAAAACGGTCGATACATCTTCCCCACTCCTACCTGTCTATGCGTTAACAATACGACGTGAAACAAGAAGCTCGATCACTCGATGCGCGGATTGCTCTGCGGACTCCGATGAAGTATCCAGAATCAAGTCTGGGTTTACCGGTGGCTCGTACGGGTCAGAAACGCCGGTAAAGTTCTTGATCTTTCCAGCTAGAGCCTGCTGATAAAGCCCCTTCGGATCGCGCTGCATGCAGATTTCGATTGGGGTATTGACGTAGATTTCTAGAAACGAACCCGGCCCTTGCTTTGACTCGACCCATTGCTTGACGAGTTCACGATCCCGCAAATAAGGGCTGACGAACGCGGACAAGCAAACCAATCCAGCGGAAGCAAAGAGTTCGGTCAGGCAACCAACACGTCGAATGTTCTCTTCACGATCATCCGCCCCGAACCCCAGCCCAAAGCGTTGGGCGAATTCAGCTCCATGTTTTGGTTCGAGCAGGTTCGGACCAGCGCACAGTCCATGACGTACGTTATCGCCGTCGAGCACGAATGTCTGCAAGCCTTTGGCGAACAAGGCTTGGTCGACAAGATTGGCAATGGTGCTCTTTCCCGAACCGCTTAATCCGGTGAACCAAAGCACACAGCCGCGGTGACCATTTCGCTTGGCTCTCTCCTCTGTTGTTACAGAGTGTGAATGCCAAACGACTTGTGGGACATCACTCATGGGGAATATCAATCACAAGCTTTGGAGAGGGCAGCTTCAATTTTGTTCATGGTTAGGTGCTCACCTTTCGAGATGCTTCCCCAGCCCAAAAGCCCACCGCTAGCTGAAGCCACTTCCTTCACTTCGGCCAGAAGACTTTCCTTGAGGCTTTCGGCGTCCTGTTCGGTGAGAGCTTCTACAAGACCTTTGGCGTAGGTCAGCCACGCTTCCATGACGTCCTCGGCAGGTCTCTTTTCTAGCCAGGACCGGAGCAGTCTGTAGGACGGAGCGTCTGCGTTACCGAGGTGGATCGATGCCAAGTCCATCACCTTTTCCCTCTCGGCTTCCTCGACAACCCCGTCAGCCCATGCAACTGCGACGAGTGGAAAAACCCGCAAAGCTGCGATCGACTGCGAAGTGATTCCCAATTTGATCACAGAATTCAGGACCGATTCGTCTTTGATACAAGTGACGCGGGAGAATTCGGCTAGTGTATCTTGCTGCTCCTGCTTTGCCTTTAATTCCTCTAATAGTTGAACGTCAAGATCTGCGAAGAACTTGTCTTCGAGGGCATTGCCACGGTCGCGCAAAGAATCTGGTTTGGACATCGTTTCGCCTATCCGAAATTGGGGAAATCGTGAAAATTGTACATTACCAGAATGTAGCCGCAGGTCCAGAGTGGGAGTAAATTCCCATAAACCTCGTTTCAAACCTCCTTTCCAATTGAATATTACGATGACAGCCACCCCCAAAACCATGTTCCAGAAGATCTGGGACAGTCACGTCGTCCACGCAGAGCCTGGGAAGCAAACGATTCTCTACATCGATCTGCATCTAGTCCACGAAGTGACGAGCGCCCAGGCATTTGAGGGGTTGCGGATTGCGGGTCGAAAGGTGCGACGCCCCGAAAAGACAGTCGCCACTCCAGATCACAACGTCCCCACCAGCGACCGCAGTCTGCCCATCGCCGATCCGATCGCCAAACAACAGGTCGACACGTTGCGCAACAATTGCAAGGAGTTCGGCATCCGGCTTTACGACTTGAACGACCGCGACCAAGGCATCGTCCACATCATCGGGCCAGAACAAGGATACACGCAACCAGGCATGACGATCGTCTGCGGGGATTCCCACACGGCGACTCACGGTGCGTTTGGGGCCTTAGCGTTCGGTATTGGGACCAGTGAAGTGGAGCACGTGCTGGCCTCGCAAACTTTGCTTCAGACGTTGCCCAAGACCTATGAGCTTCGCGTCGATGGAAACCTAGCTCCTGGCGTTACCGCAAAGGATCTCATCCTCTATCTCATCGGCAAGCTGACGACTGCCGGCGGAACGGGCTACGTTCTCGAGTACACCGGCGAAGTCATTCGCAAATTGAGCATGGAGGAGCGAATGACGGTTTGTAATATGTCGATCGAGGCAGGTGCTAGGGCCGGTATGATCGCCCCGGATCAGACCACTTTCGACTATCTCAAGGGTCGAACATTTGCTCCCAAGAACTTTGAGGCCGCCGTCGAGTTATGGAAGAAACTGCCGAGCGATCCTGGGGCCAAGTACGACCGAGTCAGTGTCTTCCAAGGTTCCGAGATCGAGCCACAGATCACCTGGGGGACGAATCCTGGGCAAGTGACTTCGGTGAGCGAGAATGTTCCTGACCCGAGCGTCTTCGCTGATGACACCGAGCGAAAGTCCGCAGCGAGCGCCCTCGAATACATGGGGCTCAAGCCCGGTGTACCGCTCACTCAAGTCAACATTGATCGCGTCTTTATTGGATCGTGTACCAATGCACGTATCAATGACTTGCGAGCCGCTGCCAACGTCGTTAAAGGATACAGGGTTAGCGATAAAGTCTATGCGATGGTGGTTCCTGGCAGTGGCCAGGTCAAGCGTGAAGCCGAGGCCGAGGGGTTAGATCGAGTCTTCAAGGAAGCTGGCTTCGATTGGCGAGAAGCAGGTTGCAGCATGTGCCTAGCCATGAATCCCGACCGACTGGCTCCGGGAGAACGTTGCGCATCAACGTCGAACAGAAACTTCGAGGGGCGGCAAGGCAAAGGAGGCCGAACCCACTTGGTCTCCCCAGCGATGGCCGCCGCAGCAGCAATCTCGGGCAAATTCGTCGACATTCGCGACTGGCAATATCGCTAGTTCCGTCACGAGAAAACCACTAATTCCACATTTGCACCAAAACCATCAATAACAGGCTCGCAATACCATGAAACCATTTACCAAACACACAGGAATCGTCGCCGCGATGGATCGCGCCAATGTCGACACGGACCAAATCATCCCCAAGCAATTTTTGAAGCGAATTGAACGGAGTGGATTCGGCCAATTTCTTTTCTTCGACTGGCGTTTCCACGAGGACGGTTCAGACAACCCCGACTTTGAATTGAATCTGGCTCGCAACAAGGGAGCCTCTGTACTGCTCGCACGCCGAAACTTTGGTAGCGGCTCGTCTAGAGAACATGCCGTCTGGGCCATCGATGACTTCGGAATCCGATGTGTCATTGCACCCTCGTTCGCCGATATCTTCTACAATAACTGCTTCAAAAATGGCGTGCTGCCGATCGCATTGAGTGAAGCCCTGGTGGAGGATTTATTCCAGCGCCATGCTTCGGTCGCGCAATTCAGTCTGACGGTCGACCTGGATTCCGAAACCGTTTCCGATGGCAACGGTTTTCTTACCAGGTTCGACATCGAACCATTCCGCCGCCACTGTTTGCTCAACGGGCTCGATGATATTGGATTAACGCTATCCCATGAATCGAAAATCGACGAGTTCGAGAGGACTCATCCCGTCCTGCAGTAGTAATGGATGCTAGACTTGTCGGGGCAGTATTGTTTTAAGCATCGGTTTTGCGCACGACAGGGTTTCGTTTAAACGAGAGAGCACATCATGAATCGACTGACTGAAAATCGACTGACTGTAATTGGGTTTGCGCTCGCGTTGCTTATGCTCGCGGCTGACAAAAATATCGCCTATTCAGCAGACCCCACGGGAAGGTGGGTTGGTGAGTGGCGTAGCCAGTCGACCGGGCATCGTGGTCCCATGCGGGCTACGGTGCGGCAGTCGGGGGACGGTAGCTACCAAGCACGTTTCAGCGGGCGATTCGCTTTGGTGATCCCGTTCACTTACAAAGTTGCCATGCACCCAAGTTATGACGAGTATGGCAATGTTCACTTGTATGCGTCCAAACCGCTCGGACCGTTGATGGGGAGCTACACCATGAATGCCGTAAGCATGGGGAACCAACTGAGCGGAAGCTTTCAAGCGGCCAAGGACGTCGGCTCGATACAGATGCGTCGGGTGCGATAGAGATCCGCGACATTGTCGCTGACCGCTCCGTCGGTCAGTTGCCAGAACCGAATGAAACATTTGCCGATTCTTGATTCGACGATGGAATTAGATAGGTATGGAGTGATAGGGTAGTGAGACATTCCGTTCGTTGTGTTATTCCAACAAGCAGTGGATTGCAATTGTCAGGCATTCGTGAGATGCCGGAGGGAGATCCCATTGGGTCGATTCTGTTTTCTCATTGCTTCACTTGTAATAAAGACTTAAAGGCAATCGTAAAGATCAGTCGCGCTCTGGCTGAGCTAGGTTGGTCCGTTTTGCGATACGATTTCCGTGGGCTCGGTCATAGTGAGGGGCGGTTCCGAGAGTCGAGCTTTACAACGAACCTGGAGGACATGAGGGCAGCATGCGATTTTCTCGAAAGTGTAACAGCTCAGCCGGATCTCCTCATCGGGCACAGTTTCGGTGGCGCAGCTAGTTTGTATCAAGCGGAGCAGGTTGATTCTGCTCGAGGTGTCGTGGCTCTGGCAGCTCCTAGCGATACACACCACCTTGCATCGTTGCTGGAGAAAATGGATCCTGCCATTGCAACGGTGGGGCAGGGCGAGGTTGTGATTGGTGGCTTTCGTTATCAAGTGGATCGTTCCATGCCAGAGGATTTTCGGCGATACGATTTGCCGTCGGCAGTCGCGCAGATTCGCAAGCCTTTACTAGCACTCCATTCGCGAACCGACGAGACCGTGGCTTATCAACATGCATTGAGGAATTGTGGCTTTCAGGGGGAAAAAGCCCACGCGGGGCCCAGATCCTTGGTCACATTGCCAGACTGCGATCACCTGCTGAGCAGTGAAGCGATTTGCAAGGCGGTAGCCCGATGCGTTGACGCTTGGGGCCGAAGCTTGCTGGTGGATCGATAGTTTCTTTGCTCTGGCGGTAGTTTCTTTGCTCCGATTCGTGTACTAGAATGAGTCAATAGCTCGTTCGAAATTTTTGGGCGGTACAGGGTTACCATATGCTGACAACCAATTTGAAGATACTTTTGTTCGCGGTTGTCGTATGTACTTTCTGTTATGGGAATGCCGCTCGGATCCGCAAAGTCAGGGATCTCGCGCTCGTCATGGACTTGATCGATAGTCAGTACGTCGACGAATCGAATCCCGAGGAACTCTACAACGCCGCCATGAAGGGGATGATCGATTCGCTAGACCCCTACTCGGGTTTTGTTCCACCCAGTTCGTTGATGTCCTTTCGATCAGTCTTAGAGCAGGAATTCGGGGGGCTCGGAGTAAGCTTGGATGGGCCACCACGTCGAGATCGATTCACGGTCGTCAGCGCTCTTTTCGACTCGCCAGCTTACAAGGTGGGGATCAAGCCAGGTGATGTGATACTCGAGATCGACGGCGAAAGCGTTGAGGGTTATGAGTTTGATAATCTGACCAAACGACTGCGGGGGAAACAGGGGACCAAAGTGAAATTGTTGCTCGAGCGACAAGGTGAAGAAACACCGATGGCGGTCGAGGTAACCAGGGGAACAATCGAGGTCGAATCGGTATTAGGAGACCAGCGCAAGCCGGATGGAAATTGGGATTTTCGCATGGCTGCCGATCCTCGCATTGCCTACATACGAATCGAACTGTTCGGGGAGAAAACTCGAGAGGAATTGCGCAAAGCGATTCAAAGTGTCGAGGGTATGCGAGGACTGATTATCGACTTGCGCGACAACTCCGGTGGATTGCTCGAGTCGGCGATTGCCATATGCGACTATTTTCTAGACGATGGTGTTCTGGTTGAGACCAAAGGACGTCGACGATCCGAGCGAGAAACGTTTTATGCAAAGCCTGGAGTCATCATCCCCAAGGATATACCCATCGCTGTTCTTGTGAATCAAAACTCAGCAAGCGCTAGCGAGATCATGGCAGCTTGTTTGCAGGACAACCAACGAGCGACGGTTATAGGAAAGAGGACCTTTGGTAAAGGAAGCGTTCAGAACGTGATACCGCTCGACGGAGGTCGTGCGGCATTGCGGCTGACAACAGCTTATTATTTCCCACCGTCGGGAAAAATGATCCATCGCCGCAAAGATGCTAAATCCGACGATGATTGGGGAGTTGTACCCGATGAGGGATTTGAAGTTGGGATTGAATTGGATCAGTTAGATCAGTTGATAGATCGATTTCGAAAACGGTCGGACCCAGCGAACTATGTCGACCCGGTTACGATCCCTCCTGATGTTGCGGACTCCGATACCACACTGGGCAGCGATCCCCAGCTCAACAAAGCGGTTGAGTTTGTGCTTGAATCGATCGATCGAGATTGAGCAGCGACACAGGTAGAGAAACTCCAGGCTCGCTGCTCGATTTGCGGCTTGCCTGGTGTATACTGGGCTATCAGCATACGGAAATCTGCCAAAAGTTACAGAAACGGCACGCGATGCAAATAGGAGCGTAACGGCGCAAGCCGTACGGTAACGAGCGATGCGAAGCGAGCCAAGAGTCGCCGTCGGCGACGAAAACCAGGGCAACCGGAGTGACGGGGATTGCCGAGTAGGTTGATAGGCGGTGGGCGAATTAACGCCCTACCGGAGGGCTCGCGCCCGTTCCGCTACAATTTTGCGTCGCGGCGCGACGAAGTCCTACGGTAACACGGTTCGACTGCGATGCTAAGTCCTTTAAACGGGGAATAGAAGATGAAAAATCGGTTACACGGTATAGGGCCAGGGCTGTTGGTTGTTGTCTTCCTATGGCTTGGTGTCCCCAGTGAGTGTCGCTCGGATCAAATCATCTTGAAGAATGGAGGCAAGCTTTCCGGCAAGATCTTCCCGTCCAAAGAGGATGATATGGTTGTCATCAAGACCGATGATGGAATCGCGATTCAAATAGCCAAGAGCGACGTGCAGCGGCAAATCCCATCGACCGTGGTGCCTATCGATTACGAATTGCTCCTGCGTCAAACGCCTGACACTGCTGATGCGAATAAGGAGCTCGCCGTTACGTGCATTCGCAACGGCATGAGTGCTATGGGGCAGGCTCACTATGAGCGAGTCGCTGAATTAGCACCAAACGATAAATCAGCCTGGGCTGCTATTGGATATATCTACGAAGATCGTTATGGAGGCTGGGTGCGTAGGAGTGAGTTAAACTTTCGGGAGGGAAGAGACGTTGTAAATGGCAAATTGATGACGTTGTTCTCGCGAGCTATTTTGGAAAAACGACAAGAGATCACAAACGAGCGGGCGAAAATAAAGAAGGAAATTGAACTCGCAATCACCAAGCTTAAGAAAAACGACAAGGACGCTGCTTCTGCAGTTGAGTTTTTGAAAACGGTCAATGACCCCATTGCCATCGAATACTTGGAGAAGCAACTCAAGGAGTCGATCGACAAGAAGTTGGGTGGAGTCGAGGTATATATGCAGATGCTCTTGCAGATGCCGGGTGCCTCCGCAGCACCGATCTTTTGCAAGATAGCCATGAGACTCGACCTACCCACTGCACCGGGCGGTCTCGTCGATCAAAGTTTAGCCGCATTAAATCGGGATGAAATGAGTCAAGACATTGCGGTCGCTTACTTTGCAGCAAGATTGGGCTCAGATCCCAAGGCGATGTATGGATCATTAGCCGAATTTCAAGCCATCGCAGCTCGTACCGACCGAGCGGCACAAAATCTGCAAGGCATACCTGGCGGTGGTGCCATTATTCCACTCATCAACTCCTTGGTTACCAGTGGTACGGTAGTTACAAAAGTGAACCAAAATCAAGGTATTGACTCGGCGGGAGGTGCGGGGTTTTCTTCTGGAGGTAATGTTGCCAACAGTGTAAGCGTCCAGCAGCAGAGCGTTCTATTCGCATTGCAGGGTATAACTGGCGAGAACTTTAACTACAACCAGGACGCTTGGCGACAATGGTATGCAGACAAATTTGCCAAGACGAACCTAGATTTACGGCGAATCGAGTAAGACGAAACTCTCCCTTACACCCTATCACTCCATCGTCATCTAGAATGATTGGCAAAATCCTTCTGACCATAATGGGAATCTCAAGAAATGGATCCAATTCAATGCCCATCTTGCGATCGCAAGTTAAAGGTTAAAGAGCAAGTTGCTGGAAAAAGAATGAGGTGCCCTTGTGGCCAACTCATTTCCCTAGATCCGCCCTTACCTTCCACCTCTATTCCGCAAAAAAAGGTTGCTAGTTCACAACCCAAGGAGACTGTGCTAGCCTCGAGGGGTACAGAATTTTCTCACACCTGCGAGTGTGGTCGCAAGCTCCGCGTTACTCGGACAGCCCAACCGAAAAAAGCAAAATGCCCTTGTGGAGTGGCATTCTCTGTGCCTGGTTTTACGCAGAAGGTTGCAGAAAGTACACCTCGTAAAACCACCTCAGTTCCCGTGACTCAACAATCCCTGAGCCCTGCAGCGACCGCCTCCCCTGCTGTTGGCCCAAACTGGGAGCTTGATATTCCCTCGCCTTCTTACGTTCCACCATCGAACTTTGTTTCGTACGCGGGGGCGACGACCCCAGAGCACTCCGCGTATGGGCAGCGTTCCGCATCGCACGACTATCTACAGAACGCTTATCAAGAACAGTACGAACGACCGTCCAGAAGCGAATCCTATTTCGATGGGACTGTGATTGGCGGTATCGTAACGATGGTTGTGGCCCTGGTCTGGTTTTTCGGAGGGTTGGCCGCTGGATATATATTCTTTTACCCCCCAATCATGTTCATCCTAGGACTTATTGCTGTTATCAAAGGGCTACTTGACTAGAGCAGCCTATCTCTTCGAGTCATCGTAATGGATCAGGATTCCATATGCTCTACAACGATGGGTAGTTTTTTGCCGGTGCGGGGAAACGTTTCTTTCCCAGTTAGAGATTTCCTCGCCCGACTTCTTTCGCCACGCCTGCCTTGACTAGATGCTCCATTTGATTGAGTGTGAGCAAGCTCCAACGATCATCCCATGAAAGCCTGCTTATAGATGCGTTGAACAGACTGAAGGGATTCGTGGACGGGGGAACTTGTAAGATGCCTTTCAGGGCTGCACACAATACGCCACCATGTGCCACTACCGCGACCTTCTCGTAAGGGAGAGACGTGATATGTTCCAGTGCCCGCACACCTCGCACTTGCAACTGCCGCCGCGACTCTCCCTCTGGTATTACAAAGTCGTACTCCATGTTGTTCCAACCATCGGAGTATTGCGGAAAACGGGACTCAACCTCACTCCACAGCAACCCCGAAAAGATTCCCGCGTGGATTTCCTTTAGGTCATCCATCGGTTGCAGCTCGAGACTTAAACGCTCTGATAACGGTAAAGCCGTATAATAGGCACGCTTTAACGGGCTACAGAAAATCGCGTCCAAATCCCCCGGCTGAAAGGTCTCGGCAATCGCAGCCGCTTGTTGCTCGCCGAATGGACTCAACGCAACATCCGTTTGCCCCTGGATCCGATTCTCACGGTTGAACAAACTCTCGCCGTGTCGAATGATATAGATCAGCATGTTTATAACACTCTCGCGATCGTGCACTTGAGATAATCTGATTCCGGGCAATGCAAACTCACCGGATGGTCCGCCGGTGCACCACGTTCCTCAAGTATCTGGACCTCCCGGCCCGCACGATCCGCAACCCCTTTGAGCATGTCTCTAAAATCCCCCCGCGTAACTCGGCCCGAGCAACTGCATGTCACCAAGACTCCCCCCGGTTCCAACATTCGAATCGCCAAATAATTCAATCGATGATAAGCAGCCATCGCTCTCCGCATGTTGTCACGCGACGTTGCCAATCGAGGTGGATCCAAAACGATCATGTCGAACCTAGCCCCGAGATCCAATTCGTTCGATAGGTAGTCCAAGAAATCGGCTTGAACGAATTCCACTCGATCCTGCAACCCATTTCGCTCCGCGTTCGCCAGGGCAGCTTGCAAGGCCCGTTCACTGCTATCAACCGCTGTGATCGATGCGGTCTCAGCATGCTTGGCGATCGTCAGGGCAAAGCCCCCTAGGTAGGTACAAATATCGAGGACGCGGGCGTTTCTCGGAGTCCAACGAGCGGCAGCCAGCCGATTCTCCCGTTGATCGAGGTAGTACCCGGTCTTCTGGCCGCGAGACAAATCCACCTTCCAGATCAATCCGTTCTCTTCTAGTTCGATTGCTTCTTCGGGCAAGCTTCCCATGAGTGCTGTAACGCCCGGCTCCATACCCTCCGATTTGGCAGACTTATCGTCGATCAATTGGACAATACTAAGTGGTCGATAGATCTCGAAAAGTCGTTGGGCGATCGCATCGACAAAAGGTAAAATACCGATGCTGTTCACTTGCATAACGAGATGTTCACCGAACTTGTCAACGATCAAGCCGCTCAGTTGATCCGCTTCGCTGAACACCAAACGCATCGATTGATTGTTAGCCGAGGCTGCGAATTGCGTGCGGAGTGAAATAGCTCGATCGATTCTTTGTCGAAAGAAATCTTCATTGATTCGCTCCTCCTGTTTCCAGGTCAACAATCGCACCCGAATGCGACTGTTTGGGTTGTAGAAACCGGATCCAATGAATTTTCCATCCTCACGTACCAACTCTACAATCTCGCCCGGTTCGGGCTGCGATGCAGGCTGGTGAAGGGAATGATCAAGAATCCAAGGATGGTAACCGTTGAAGCCTTGTTTCTTGGTTTGCTTTAAGATTAGTTTGCGGAGAGGTTGCGCTAGTTGTGTCACTGAGAAAAGCCTGTCGATTGTTCTACGGATAATCGTTGCTGAGGTGCATTGTTTTGTTCGGTAATTTTATCCCACGCTTTCGAGCATTCCGCTAACAAGCTTTTGCACTGATCAGGGGATTGGATGCATGCTAATAACGCTTCGCTCAATCGCTGGCGATAGAGATGTGCGTTATCGAAACGGATCAAGAGAGTTGTTGGTTCGGGACGTTGAAAATTGTTGATGAGCGTTGTATAGGCACGGTAGTCGCTTCGACCTGCATTTGGATCGGGCTGCGATGGCCAAAGCTCGACTCGTTCGTCCAGCTTGGAAAAGGTCGCACGTTGTTCAGGTTCGGAAAGCCATGATACGAACTGATTCGAGACCGCTGACTGACGCGTCTTCTTGCCGACTGCAATCAATAAGCCGTGATTCGGATTCCAAGAGAGACCTGCTACTTGCAAGTCGTCTCGTTCGTCTCCCGTAAATTCTCCCGTATTCGGTGGGTAGGCAATGACGAGGGATGCATCGGTGCTGTCGGTTGTTTGTTGCCATGCCTCTTGGGGGGGGAGCAGTATCGACGAAGGGGAAACTCGCCAGATCTCGGTTACGATCTGTGCAGCGTTGACCAGATCGGGGGAATCGAGTTTGGCCGTCATCTTCGAGACGTCGAATAAACCACGATAACGAGCATTGGTTGTCGAAGCAACGAACAGGAAGTGATCGACCAGTCGATCGAGTTGCTGCGGGTTCCATTCGGGTGACTCAGGAGGCGTAACAGTGGGCATTGCCTTGAGAACCTTTTCCCAAGCGTCTCGCGAGTTGGCGGAGAGTTCCTCGGATCGGCCCAAAGTGGGTTCGGCGGCTTTCAGGGGGGGCAGATCGACACCGCTGGCGATTACAGCAAGTGGCTTGGCACCCAACGGCATGGCGTAAACTGAGCCTCCGTAGCGGGATGCTCCTCGCCATCGAGCCGGCCACGCATCCATGGGGGATTCCTTGGGCGGTGCGGTTTCGTCCAATGCATCGGACGGGACCTTGCCATAGGCAGCTTGCGGCAGTTGGCCGACCAATTGCTTGCTCACCATCTCCCCCAGAAGATTGGCAGGGAAAATCCAAACGTCGGTCGAGTCTTGTTTCCGGTCGTGAAATGCGGTAAGTGAAGCTGTTTCGATGGCAAGAGGTTGGTCCGAGAAGGCTTGCCATTGAATTTCGAGCTCTCTCGAAAAATCCCCGTCGACCAACACGACTTTTAGGGGTGGCCGATCCTTGGCGGACACAACCTGATTCTCCTCACCCGTGCCAGGGCCCTTCTTGCCGGGAGTGCAACCGGTCAAACCAATCGTCAGAAGTCCGACGACGGCGTGCAACAGTATCGCGTATCCCAGCGACGGGACGAGGGGGCCGGTTGGTTTATTGTCTTTCATTAGGCTAACAAGTCGTGATGAGAGATTCTGCAATTCGCGAGGGAACAGTATAGTATCGAGCTACGGACGGTTCCTAGGGTTCGTTCGACAGAGTTTCCTCGAATCATCGTTTTCAGAGAGATAAAAATGGCTTATTACATCGGGATCGACATCGGCACCTCGGGCACCAAGAGTCTTCTTATCGACGGGGCGGGGAATATCTTGGCCGAGTCGGCAGCAGAATACCCGGTACATATGCCCAAGCCACTGTGGACCGAGCAAGATCCTGAGGACTGGTGGACGGCTGTCAAGAAGACGGTAAAAGCAGTCGTCAAAGCGGCCAAAGTCAAGAAAAACGAAGTCAAAGCGATCGGTCTGTCCGGCCAAATGCACGGTTCGGTCTTTTTGAATAAGAAAGGCAAAGTGATCCGAAAGGCACTTCTTTGGAACGATCAAAGAACGGCAAAAGAATGCGACGAGATCACCACCCGAGCCGGCGGTAGAGATGAACTAATCCGCATGGTCGGCAATCCCGCCTTGACCGGTTTCACCGCACCCAAGCTGCTGTGGCTGCGGAACAACGAGCCGAAAAACTACGACTCGCTGGCTCATTTGCTACTCCCAAAGGATGACATACGTCGCCGATTGACCGGCGAGTTCGCAACCGATGCCAGCGATGCGAGCGGGATGCTCTTGCTGGATGTCAAAAAGCGACAATGGTCTACAGAGTTGCTCGGAAAACTTGATGTAGATCCCACGATTCTAGCTAAGGTTTATGAGTCCGAACAAATCACCGGGACGCTGCTCCCCGAAGTGGCCGAAGAGTTAGGTCTAACCACCGACTGCAAGGTTGTCGGCGGAGCAGGTGACTGCGCGGCAGGAGCGGTCGGTAACGGGATTGTTAAACAAGGCGTGCTCACCGCGTCGCTCGGCACCTCCGGCGTTATGTTCTGTCACAGCGACACTCCTCAATACGATAGCCAAGGAAGATTGCACACGTTCTGCCATGCGGTTCACGGCAAGTGGCATATGATGGGCGTGACACTCTCGGCGGCTGGTTCGTTGCAATGGTTTGTGAATCAGCTTTGTGTTGAACTAAACGCCAAACGAGGTGTGGATCCTTACCAGACAATCAATATGGAAGCCGCTGCAGTTCCCGCTGGGGCCGAGGGGCTATTCTTTTTGCCCTATCTGGCTGGCGAACGCACTCCGCACGCAGATCCACATGCTCGCGGATGCTTTGTCGGATTGACCAATAAGCACTCTCGAGGCCACATGGCGCGAGCGGTGATGGAGGGGGTGACTTACTCACTGAGAGAGAGTCTCGACATCCTGGACCAGCTTGAGGTTCCCGTTAAAGAAATCCGAGTCAGTGGCGGCGGGTCCAAGAGCCCGCTTTGGAAACAAATCATGGCCGATACCTTTGGCCAGAAGGCTTGTACGATCAATGCCGAGCAGGGGCCCGCGTTTGGGGTGGCATTGCTGGCAGCGGTCGGCAGCGGCGAGTACAAGAACATCGAGGAAGCCTGCGGTGCGACTATCAAAGTTGTAGAACGTACGGCTCCCAAGAAACCGGCACAGAAGGTCTACGACAAAGCGTTCCCGGTTTACCAGTCGCTGTACCGTTCGCTCAAAGACAGCTTTGCAGAAATCTCTAAGCTTTAAGAACGCGGAAAAGAACGATTCAACGTGCGTGCTCCCCGTTTCTTAGTTCCCGATTTACCTAGCTCCGGAAGGGTTTCCTTGCCGGAGCCGGAATCGCATCACGCGATTAAAGTGCTACGAATGAAGCTGGGCGCCGAGATCGAACTGTTCGATGGCGCAGGTAATGTCGGGCAAGGTAAGATTGTCGAGATCGGCAAACGGGATGTTGAGATCGAGATCGAACATTGCACCTTTGCTCCGAACGACCATCACGGCAAGCTCACGCTAGCAGTCGCGTTGCCAAAGGGAGACCGCCAACGCGGAACGATCGAAAAGCTCACGGAGCTGGGGGCGGATCGACTCATTCCGCTGGACACCGCGTTCGGGGTTGCCGAAGTGAACGATCGCAACCAAGGTCGACTGGAACGTTATGCCATTGAGGCGTGCAAGCAGAGCAGACGAAACCGGCTGGTATCGATATCGGAGACTCTGAACATAAAGTCGTTTTGCGAAACGATTCGAACCCTATCTCAAGCCGGAGTACGCTCCTGGGTACTGCATCCACCCAATACAGACCAGGAATACCAATCCATGGAGCAACTATCGAGTCAGTTTCTGCAGCAATCCCTACCTGGCGTGGTGTTTGCGATTGGTCCCGAGGGTGGTTTCTCGGAGAGTGAGGTAGAGGCTATGGTACAATCGGGGGCCATGATGCTTAGCCTCGGAGAACGGATTCTGAGAGTCGAGACGGCTGTGGCGGTGGCTTGTACCCTCGGCAGTTTGTGGGTTGGAACTGCGGAAAACGACGCCATAACCGAAGGCCAGAGTGGCGAGAAACTCACCTGAGAAGCTTTGACCGATGAGATTTACCGGATGAAATTTGTTTCCAGACTGCTTGGTAATCTCATGATTGGGCTGGTCCGTTTTTATCAACGAGCCATCAGTCCTCTGCTTGGCTCGAATTGTCGATTCACACCGACGTGTTCTCAGTACATGATCGAGGCCGTTCAGAAGCATGGCCCGCTAAAGGGAGGAGCGAAAGGGATATGGCGGATCTGTCGGTGCCAACCCTTTTGCAAAGGTGGATACGATCCGCCGTAAGCCGTTCTCGCCAAGACTCGCTCGGCGAGAAGTGTCACTTTCCCGGGAAATTCTGGGAAACCGTCCGCTACAACCGGACCGAGCTTAGGCCGGTGGCGTGGTTTTTTGTCAGGCTGCCTGGATTGCTTTTGCGATCGTGAACGTGACCTAATTATGATGGGACATGTCAGGTAATCGCTACTAGGGCAGGTTTTGATAACTTTCCGTGCGGGGACCTCGTCTGTTCCAATTGCTGAGCCCTTGATAGAAAATGGTTAGCACGCTTTCAACTTCTGAATCGACTGAAAATACCGAACCGCTGCCAACAGCGGTGCTGGAGCTATCGATTGTCGTGCCTTGTTTCAATGAAGAGTCTGGTCTCGAACAACTCCACGCTCGTCTAGCTTCACTGATGGAACGATTTCATGCGGGAACCATCAGCGAAGTGATTCTTGTCGATGACGGGAGCACCGATCGAACCTGGGCGGGACTTCAGGAACGATTCCAAGGCCTGCCTTGGGCGAGGCTGGTCAAGCATCCATGCAATCGAGGCATAACGGCAGCCATCCGCACTGGGATTGAAAATGCGAGCAGCCCTTGGGTGGCGACCATCGATTCCGATTGCACGTACGATCCCCTCCAGCTCCAGGAATTGGCGTCCGCCATCACTGAAAGCGCGGCGATGGTAACGGCCTCTCCCTATCACCCGGACGGTAGCGTGGTTGGGGTTCCCAAATGGCGATTGGCTCTCTCGAAATTGGCATCACTCGGATACAGATCTCTGCTGCGTAGCAAGCTACATACGTACACGAGCTGCTTTCGTATTTACCGTAAGGAGTCGTTCATTGCGATGCCGGCAACCAACGATGGCTTTGTGGGAATTGCGGAGATAGCATGGCATTTGGATCGATCGGGCGGAGCCATCGTCGAAGTTCCGGCAGTTTTAACGACTCGCAAAGTGGGCTTCTCCAAGATGAGAACGCTCCCAGTTATAGGTCAACATCTCAAGCTGATGAGTCGTATATTGATAGCACGCTTGCTAAACCGATAAGACCAATACTGGAACAACACCAGAGTACTACGATACAACCAACAACGCCTCTAAAAAAAGACGACCGATAAACATCATGAGTAGCACGATTGAGAAACTAGATGTCTTACCTTTGCCATCCGACCAAGACGCCTCGGGGCGTACCTTGGGACAAGAAGAAATCGAGTCGGTTGCTAAAGCGATTCTCTCTGGGACTTTGACCTCCACGAAAGGGGAGTTCACTAAGCAATTCGAGATCGAGTTTGCGAAAGTCTGCGAGGTTGCTCACACGCATGCTTGCTCGTCTGGTTCCGCTGCTTTGCACACCGCCGTGGCCGCGATCA
The DNA here is from genome assembly GCF_052161605.1 of Brakhagea baltica. NCBI lineage: Bacteria > Pseudomonadati > Planctomycetota > Planctomycetia > Pirellulales > Pirellulaceae > Brakhagea > Brakhagea baltica. Next base: position 5,908,565 of record NZ_CP197409.1, read on the forward strand.
ATCCTGAACCAGGCGAGGAGATCATTACCACTTCGATCACCGACATGGGAGCGATTTCCGCAATCCTTTACCAAGGCGCTGTGCCTCGCTTTGCCGATGTCGATCCCAAGACCTACAATGTCACGTCGGAAACCATCGCGGCATGCATTAGCCCCCGAACGCGAGCCATTATGGTAACGCACTTGTTCGGGAATCCCTGCGATATGGGCCCCATCAAGGAACTTAGTCGAAAACATCGGATTCCGATCATCGAGGATTGTGCACAATCTTTTCTGGCCGAATATAAAGGGCAACCCGTTGGCTCCATCGGTGACATGGGTTGTTTCTCGCTGCAACAAGGAAAGCATATTACCACTGGCGAAGGAGGAGTTGTCGTTTCCAACGATAATGATCTCGCACGCCGATGCTTTCTGTTTATCAACAAAGGGTGGGGCTACGGCGATGCAAAACCCGACCACTACTTCCTTGCCCCTAACTATCGCATGAACGAGCTCGCCGGTGCTGTGGCTCTCGCGCAACTCGAAAAGCTCGACTTTAGTGTGCGTTCTCGCATTTGGCGAGCTGACGAGTTGTCGGAAACGCTTGCTGACGTGCCTGGTATCCATGTGCCGAGAGCGTTGCCGGGATGCAAACACACCTACTGGAAATACGCTCTGGATGTCGATCCGAACATTATCCCAGGTGGGACGGTCGCTCTGGGGCAGAAATTGAAAGAAGGTGGCGTGTTCTGTGCCCCACGCTATATCCAAAAGCCAGCCTTTCAATGCGAGGTGATACGGGATCAACGCACGTTCGGGAATTCCCGATTCCCTTTCAACTTGGCCATTGACGAAGCACTCGATTATTCGCCCGAGCGATTCCCCGGGACCTTCCAAGCCCTCGCGCGAGTCTTGGTGCTGCCGTGGAGCGAGAACTATCAATCCCGCCATGTGCAATACATTGCCCAAACTATTCGCGACGCCGTCAAGAGCTTGACCGAATCATGAAAGAGTCTCCTTTGAAGTTTGCATTGATCGGTACAGGTGGCATTGCTCAAACGCATTTACAAGCGTTCGGGAAAACGTCGCTGGCAAAGCTGGTTGCAGTCGTCGACATTCGGCGAGAATCGGCCGAAGCGGTGGGTGCTGCCACGGGGTGCCGTGCGTTTAGTTCGCTCGAGGAATTGCTCGGTTCCGATTGTTCGATCGACGCTGCGATCGTGTGCACGCCACCTAATACGCACTTGGAGATTTGCGAACTGCTAGCGGATGCCGGTGTTCATGTTTTATGTGAAAAGCCTATCGCTTTGAATCTGGCGCAAGCGACCCAGATGATACGACGCGCGGAGGAAACGCGGACCATTCTTACCATGGCATCCAAGTTCCGATATACGGCGGACATGATCTATGCCAAACAGTTGGTGACCTCAGGTGTTCTCGGCGAGGTGCTTTTGTTCGAGAATACGTTTGCAGGTCACGTCGATATGAGCAAACGCTGGAATAGCCAACCAGAATTCAGCGGAGGTGGTGTGCTGATCGATAACGGTACCCATTCGGTTGATGTCGTGCGGTACCTGCTCGGTCCTATCACGTCTATACAAGTTCTCGAAGGAAAGCGTTACCAGCAGATCCCTGTTGAAGATACCGTACGCATTCACGCCAAGACCGAGTGCGGAGCGTTAGCTGCTATGGATCTGTCCTGGAGTATCAACAAACAGACTCCTTGGTATGCCAGTATCTACGGTTCTCAAGGAACGGTGCTCGTTGGCTGGAAGGAATCGAAATACAAACGGGCCATCGATTCCGATTGGACCGTGTTTGGCAGCGGCTACGACAAAGTCCAAGCGTTTACGGCCCAACTCAACAACTTTTGCAATGCGATTCACGGGATCGAGCCGCTACTGATTACCTCGCAAGATGCGCTGGCATCGGCTGATGCGATCGACAAAGCTTATGAATCGATGAGGGCCGATGCTTGGGTTTCCATCGCAAGCTACCCGTTGACGGTGGGTCGGATTGCTTCATGAGTTCTCGCATTCACCCGACGGCGATCGTGGAATCAGGAGTCCGAATCGGTAACGGAACTGCTGTCTGGGACAACGTCCATGTCAGGCATGATGCAACCATTGGGGACGAGTGTATCATCGGTGGAAAATCAACGATTGCCTACGGTGTGTCGATCGGTAACCGATGTAAGATCAATTCCAACGTCTACATCTGCACTGCTGTCACCATTGAGGACGGGGTGATGATCTCGGCGGGTGTCGTTTTTACAAACGATCGCTTTCCTCGCGCCGCCACACCTGATCTACAAAAATTGCGTTCAAGCGATCCAGGCGAATCCACGGAGCAAACGATTGTTCGTTGCGGTTCCACGATCGGTGCCGGAGCCATTGTCGGTAGCAATCTCACTATCGGACGATGGGCTATGATTGGCATGGGAACGATTGTGACAAAGTCTGTTCCCGACTTTCATTTGTTCCTTGGATCACCCGGCCGCAGTGTGGGGGCTGTTTGTCGGTGCGGCCAACTGTTAATCATGTTTGAAGAAGAGCAAGCTATACACGCCGAATTGGTCTGCCGAGCATGCGGCCGGTCCTATCATCGCCTCGGTTTTGAAATCAGTGAGCCATTGACCGCATGCTAGCCAGTATCTCTTTGGATTTGGATAACAAGTGGTCTTATATGAAGACTCACGGAGATTCTGGATGGGAGTCATTTCCGTCGTATCTCGATGTGTTGCTTCCGCGAGTATTGGAACTGCTCAACGACCTGGGGCTCAAGATCACGTTTTTTATCGTAGGACAGGATGCGGCTCTGGAGGGTAATCGCAACGCTCTCGGGCTCATATCATCAAGCGGTCATGAAGTAGGGAATCACTCGTTTCATCATGAGCCGTGGCTTCACTTGTACAGTCGCGAGCAAATCGTCGAGGAGTTCGAGAGAAGTGAGCAAGCTATAGAGTTGGCTACAGGTGTGAGAACGCGAGGTTTTCGTGGGCCTGGTTTTAGCTTTTCGCCCACCGTGCTCAGTGTGCTCGTGGACCGGGGCTATTTGTACGACTGTTCTACGTTTCCCACTTTTCTCGGTCCAATCGCGAGGATGTACTATTTTTTTCATAGTCGCCTCGGGAAGCAGGACCGAGATAAACGCAAACAGCTTTTCGGCAATTGGAACGCCGGTTTTCAGCGTTTAAGACCTTACTGGTGGAATCTGAATAGTGATGCGGCCGTTCCAACACAACAAGCAAGTGAAGGGGCTTTGCTTGAATTACCGGTAACCACGATGCCTTGGTTCAAAGTACCGATCCATTTGAGTTACGTCATGTATCTCGCGAGCTATTCAGAGCGGATCGCAGCAAGTTACTTTCGGAGCGCCATGAGGCTATGTTGGCTAAATCGAGTTCAGCCCTCTTTTTTGTTACATCCACTTGATTTTCTGGGAGCGGACGACGAGTCAGACCTGGCATTCTTTCCTGGCATGCAATTGCCGTCACAGGTAAAGATGCGGATAGCGAGAAACGTACTCGGTTGGATGCAAAGCAAATTCGAGTGCGTTACGATGACGCAGCACGCAGAATCGATTTGTTCAGTTCCATAACGCGTGTTTCGACGGGTGAGCGTCCCTTGCCGATCGGCGTCGCATTATAGATGGCAACAGCAGTTTGCTCGATCGCTTTGGAGACTAGCTCGGGCCAGTCGCTTGCTCCTCGCGCCAAGAAAGCGGTTATGGTTGACGAGAGTACACAGCCAGCTCCATGCGTATGCGGGGTATCGAATCGATCGATTTCCAACGCTAAATTTTTATCACCCGTGCCGAGGATGTGCCGCGACTTGCCCTCTACCTCCCCGAGTTTCGCCAGCACGTAAACTGCACCCATTTGATGAAGCTCGTGGATCGCTTGGGCAATCGTTTCTTCGTTCGTCAGTTCGATGCCGCTTAGTCGTTGCAACTCGAATCGATTGGGGGTGACGAGAGTCGCTCGCTTGAGAAGATTTTTGTAGGCTTCGACAGCATCATCATCGATCAGCGAGTCACCCGACTTACTGACCATGACAGGGTCGACGATGAGTGGCACCTCCAAGGTCTCGGCCCATTTCGCAATCGCGTTGATCATGTCGGCGTTGCCGAGGGCTCCGGTCTTAACGATGATGGGGGACAAGTCATCCATCACTGATTGTATTTGAGCCAAGACGAGCTCCGGGCTCATCATATGAATTTGCTTGATCCCCTGTGTGTTCTGAACGGTCAGCATCGTGATTGCCGTGGCACCGTAAACACCGAATTGTTGGAAGGTTTTCAGGTCGGCTTGGATGCCAGCCCCACCGCTACAATCGGAACCACCGATTGTGAGAGCAATCGATTGCGGAGCAAATGTATTTTGTTCAGCCATTGAGATATTTGCGAAAAGTGACGTGTTTGAGTTAGTAAGAAGCGACAGGTTCGGAATGTTCCGGTCACTAGATTACCCTGTCGCCAAACTTTGCACGACTGCAACTTAGCCAGCTGGCTGAGATTGGCTACGAAGAGATACGGAATAGAGAAGCGTGATCGAACCGCACGCAATCAAAGACCAGGGAAACCACTCCGATGGCTTGAAGACCCGATTGTTAACGACGGGTTGTGGGGCATTGAATAGGCCGCCTGTTGGGACATTAACCGGTTCATCCATCACACCAGCTACAAAAACTGCGCTGTCCAGTACCATGCATTCCAGCCCCACGATGATGAGGTAGATGCCGACGGCAGCGAAAAAGGCTCGCATCATGGTGGAGGGACGAATCATGGTTTCTAAGCACCTTGGGGTGAGAAATCGATCGAACGAATAATGAGTCTGCAAAAGAAAACTTCTACTTCGCGAATCGGCTAATATGTTAGTACAAATTGAGCCAACTCACTTAGGATGCGGACGTTCCAGTTGAAACGAATGTACCGGAGCTGAATGACTTAAGTCGCTAAGTGGGTAACGGGCTCGTAAGCAGAGTTTAAGCGTTGTGGTCCAACACTATTGGCAGCAACATTTCAGGTAAGTGACAAGACCAGCAAAACGGCCACCAGACCGGTAATCGCAAGCGCGGCAATCGTATCGTTCTCGAAAAATTCAGCGACGTCATTCAGCCTTTTCGACAGCATTGAGGTCATCCTCGACCAATTTTTCTTCGAAACCGAATCCTCGCGTGGCTGGCACGTGAACGACCATTTGTACATGGTTCGATTCCAGAGCCAGCGATGGTAATAAACGAATGCGTGATAAACGTCTCCTGCTGGAATACTAAGCTTGGATATCAGATTCCTTGTTGGAAGAAACCAAATGATTAAGGCTCCCAATAGGGCGGCCGTGAGAATGGGCCATGTAGCCCCCCAAAGACTTGAAAGGGATAGGGAATTCCAAGAGGAATGGGAGGCCCCCATCCATTTTTGAATAAAAAACCCTACCACTACAAACGTCGAAAGTAGGAACCAAGGCACAAAGACTCCGAGGGGCAGTCGATATGCGTTCGTAGCACATTTGTCTCTCATGATCCATAGAAACCTCAGAACGAGTGCTGTGGTGGTGAGGCTCGATAACACTAGTACCCAAGTTAGGAATGAACTCCCCGTTTCCATTATTGATATCGCGTATTTGACTTCTGCCTTGGCTGTGTAACCTAAAGTCATCGGCAATCCTGCCAATGCCAATCCAGCGACTGTCAGAATAACAAAATATACATACCTGTTCGCCTTGTTTGGCATGCCGGCATTAGCGACTCCGACGCCCAAGAACAATGAGGCTTTTGCGATGCCGTGATGAGCACTCCAGATCAATAAGCTTGAAAATACGAAAGGCCACGCGGCTGGAGTAACCATCGCGATAGACATGATCATCAACATCAAACCCATTTGGCTAACACTCGAGTACGCCAAAACCGTTTTAGGATTTATGGCAAGCATCCCAACGCATGCACCATAGAAGCAGGTAAAAACTCCAAGTGACATGTACAGCTGTCCCCAAAACGGCAAGACAGTTTCGCCTAGCGGTAGCATCCGCATCAAACCGAGCAATCCTGTCTTGATCATAGCGCCGCTCAGTACGGCGCTCGCTGGTATCGGTGCTGCGGGATGAGCTAATGGCAGCCAGCCATGCAGTGGTACAATCCCCATCTTGATCCCAAAACCAACTAACAGCAAACCGCAGATCCAATTCTGGTTAGAAGACTCTGGCCAATGGATTCGCAAGTCGTCGAATTGCCAAGAATTGGATTGATGGGCAAGCAGTACGATCGCCACCAGCAATGCCATTTCACCAAAAAGGGTCATGATTATGTATACTTTACCTGCGAAGATACTGGATCTTTCCCGATCATGAATAATCAATCCGTAAGCAGCCAAACTCATTAGCGTAAAGAACGTTAGAAAACTAATCATGTCTTGAGAGATGCAGACTCCGAGATTTCCTGCCATGGTTAGCAGGAAAAAAGCTTGGAACTGGCGACGGCGCGGTACCTTGGCGAGAAAAGGGCGTGCATATATTCCGGCTATGAACCATAGCAAAGCCGTTAATCCCAAAAAAACTCTTCCGGTGCTATCAACGCCCCAACGAACACCGAGAAACAGCCACGGTATCTCTACGGCAAAATCAATGTTTTGCATTGCCAAAAGTAAACCAGGGAAAGCAGCCCAGGAAGAAAGGTGCGCGATCCAAGTGACACCGCGCCTTCCCACCATTTGTTCCCCGAAGCCTTGTAGGGCCGCAAGAATCAATGGAGTCAGTAAGGTCATTACCAGTAGCCATTCCATCATGGCATATACCCCTGGTTGACAATAAATGTGGCCCAGTCAAGGGGGCTAAACGGCATACCAGCCAGGAGTCCTGTCAACAACGTTAAGAATGCGGTAAACACGGGCGGTAGGAGCAGAGTGAGCGGTGCTTCGAAACGTGACGGTAGACTTTCAGCAGGCCACGATTCCGGGGGATCGCGAAACCAAGCAGCATAAATCAAGGGTAGAAAATAAGCGGCGTTCAGCAAACTACTAGCGACTAAAACACCGAGTATCCATGCCCTACCCGCATCGATTGCTCCCATACCGAGATACCATTTGCTGATAAAGCCAGCAGTCGGTGGCATTCCGATCATGCCTAGTCCCGCGATGGTAAAAGCAGTCATGGTCCACGGCATTCTATGAGCTAGCCCATCCATTTGATAGGTTTTCTTAACACCGAGTGTTTCTGCCATGTTTCCGGCAGCAAAAAACAAGGTGATCTTCATAATTCCCTGGTGAACCAGATGCAAGATTCCACCAATCGTTCCGAGATAGCCAGAGATACCAATCCCAAGGGCGATGTAGGAAACTTGGCTGACGGTCGAAAAAGCCAGTCGTTTCTTGATGTCGTCTTGAAACATGGCTCGAAGGGATCCATACAGAATTGTGACACTCGCACAAAGTGCTAATCCGTTAAGGACGTTTAGTTCATGACACACTTCGATACCAAAGACATCGAGAACTAAGCGCGTAATCCCGAAAGCACCTGCTTTTACGACTGCGACTGCGTGAAGTAGAGCACTGACTGGCGCGGGAGCAACCATCGCCTTTGGTAGCCAAACATGCAGCGGAACCAAGGCTGCTTTGACTCCAAATCCTAGGACCATCATCGCAAAAATGAGTTGCAGTTTGGTAGGGTCCAAGTTCTGCAACTGTGACGCGATCGCCTGTCCACCAAATTCGATTGGGCCGACCAACGATTGCAGCCAAATGATGGCCAAAAGCAAAACACTCCCGCCTGAAAGGGAAAAAAGCAGGTAGTATCGACCACCTTGAAGCGAATCAGGAGTGCCACGATGAATGACCAAGGGAAAGGTCGTCAGGGTCAGCATCTCGTAGAAGATGAGAAATGTCAGCAGATTGCCAGCCACGGCAAGCCCGGTCGAAGCCGTCACGCAAAGGCTAAAAAAGCCAAAGAAGCGAGCCTGGTGCAAAGAATCCCTCAGATACCCAATGGCATAGATAGTTGTCAGCAACCAGAGTCCTGCTGAGAGAGCTACGAACAGGCAGGATAATGGGTCAGCTCGCAGCACGAAGTCGACACCCTGGACCAAACCATAGCGAAACTCGAATTTCTCGCCCCTGGAAACACCACATAGCATCACCGTTACCAAGATAACTTTTAGACACGCGCCAAACAGGTTAAGGAATGTTCGAAGCTGCTTGCGTTCATCGTTAAGGAAAAAGATCATGCAACCGGGGAGAAATGAACTAGCTACGACTCCTAATAGAACCAACTGTTGGATCGTCATGGTCCCGCCTCCTCGACCGCGTCGACAGGGACTCCAATCTCAAGAAGACGAAGTGGTTGAGTAGTCAATACACCCGAGGCTATCATGGTCGCGGCAAGGATTAAGGGTGGCCAGCGCATGGCAGAGGGAATGGGGGCCAAGGGAGCGAGCGATGTGGGAGCCTTTTCGCTCGATAGAGCTACGGCGATTAAGCGGAAAACGTAGACAGCGGCTAATAGTCCGCCAAGCAAGATAACCGACGCAACCAACCAATGACCGCCCGCGACCGCTGCATTCAGCAACATCCACTTAGCAATAAACTCGCCACTTGGCGGAAGGCCCATTAGATTCACGCCAGCCAAAGCAAAGGTAAAGATCAATAACGGCTCACGTCGACCGATACTTACCCAATCCTTGATTTGATCACTTCCAACGGCGAACATTAGAGAACCTGCAACCATAAATACGGAGGCTTTAGCACAAGCATGGGCAAACATAAAGTAAGCCGTGCCCCGCCATGCGAAAGCCGTTTCCCAACCGTCCCATATTCCGAAAATCAGGAAGAGATACCCGATTTGCGATAGAGTCGAATAGGCGATCATTTGCTTCACCCGTTCTTGGCGAATTGCATGGATCGAACCCCATAATATTGCAGCCATCCCTAGCGTGCAAAGCAACTGACTGGCTCCTGTCGACATGACTGGTGCAAAGACATAGAACCACAACCTAAGAATGATAAAAAAGGATCCTTTTAGGACCAGCCCCGACAGAACTCCACTCACTGGAGCCGGAGCACTCGCGTGGGCATCGGGCAACCAATAGTGCAGCGGAAAAAGAGCTGTCTTCACCAAAAGTCCGACCGTCATCAGTGACGCCGCGCAGAGAGTGGTCGCATCGGCTTGTACCATACCGGCTAATTGATCCCAAGCGACCGTTCCATAGGTCCCGTAGATCAATGCAACACCTAACAGATATAAAAGTGAGCCGGTCATTGCCGCAATCAAATACCGCATCGCTGCTACTAACGCCATTCTCCCTCCAGCCAGTCCGATTAAAGCGACTGCGGCCAAGGTGACCATTTCGAGCGTTACATATAGATTGAAGAGATCTCCCGAAAGAAAAAGTGCATTCAAGGCTGACCACATAATCAGCCACAATGGCCAGAAAGCGCGTACGGTTCGTCCATTCGTGAGCGGTGTTCCGTCTGACCGAGTAGCCGAAAAGTATCCGGTTGCATAAATGGTCGACGTAGCCCCTACCAGCGATGTCATTAAAATCATGAAGGTGCTGATGCCGTCGGCGTAGAGCGAAATTCCCAGTGGTGGCGACCAGCCTCCAATAGCATAGCGAGTTGCTCCATCTCGCAGGATTGCATAGGTTAACCAAATCCCCAAAACAACCTGAACGAGAGCGGTCAAGGTGGCGAGATACCCAGCCGCCCGAGTCGATGAAAGGAATATAACCAACGCAGCTAGCATCGGTACGAAAACCAACCCTGTCATGACGATGTGAACATTGAGAACCATTCCGTCAGTCCTCAAAGTGACAGGGCAGCTCAGTCATACCCGTTTCACGGTATAGACGTCGCGTCAAAGCCAACATCAAGGCTGTTGCACTAACCGCGACCACGATTCCGGTGAGCACCATCGCTTGTGGAACCGGGTCTGAATTTTCCGATGGAGTTCGTGCCCCTAGGGCAATAAAGACGAGAAAAACCCCCGGCCCCATCAGGTTTAAAGCCAGTACTTTTCGAACCAGATTTCTGCAAAACAAAATGCCGTGCAATCCTATTCCAACGAGGACGGCACCTGTGACAGCGTACATAATAGAGGGGTGCTCGGTCATTAGATTCCTTTTTCATGAATAGTTTTTCTTGACCGTAAACGTCCACCGAGAAAGACAGCGATAAGAGCTGCCGCAATCGACAATCCGCAAGCACATTCGATCAACAGGATCAGCCACTTCGCCATGTGCTCGGGATACTCTAAAAAGGCTCCTCCAGTCCACATGACTGCTAGTCCTACACCAATAAAGACGAATAATCCAACCGTCAAAAGCAAGCGTTCTAACCACGCAGGCATCTTCTGGCTCCAGTCTACCCCTGCTAGGAATAGAACCACACCGGCAGATGCCAAGATCGCCCCTGCCTGAAAGGCTCCTCCCGGTTGATGCCCCCCCAGCCAGAGAAGATGCCCCCCGACCATGATGGAAATTGGAGCCATGACCCTTACGAACCCACGCAAGACAGGGTTGGTCACTTCGCTAACCAAGCAAGCTTCGTTGGCCCAACCGCCCACAAGTGCCCACGCGGCTAAAACTGCCAATAACAAAACGGTTAATTCCAATAGGGTATCGTAGCTGCGGTAGTTCAGCAGAACGGACGTGACGGGATTGCTGGCTCCGGATCGGTCAAGTTCCGCCATAGCTTGGTCGGTCAACCCTACGGCTTGGCTCGGAAGTTGCGAAATCGCATATCCGACCCAAACAACGATCCCAGAGACTGGAATCACCCCTAAAACCCCACCAACTAAACGTATGGAAAGTTTCACTGGATATCCTCCGGCGATTGGCTGATCGACGCAGCGGTTGTTAGAAGTAAAGCTCCTGTTAAACCCGCTCCTATAGCTGCTTCTGCCAGCGCCACATCAGGGGCACCGAAGCGAACCCACACCAAGGCCAACAAAAGCCCGAACAATATGTACGAAATGATTGCCCAAAAGAGATCTTTCACCAGCAGGCTTTGCAATGCGAGTAAACAGAGTAAAGCACAAACGAAGGAATCAAGAATCCAGATTAGATCGCCCAGTGTCATGATCGCCTCCAAGGTTTAATGCCCGATCTCAGAGCAACCCGAGCAATCAGATGGCAAGCAGTTGCGCTCGATTGAACCATCAACAGCCATACGACGACCAATTTAATGCCGACAGAAAACGACTCGGCATGAAAGAGCAACCCCAAGATCACTAAGCCTAGTCCCAGGTTGTCGGCTTTCGTGGTGGCATGCAATCGAGAGAACACATCCGGGAAGCGTAGCATACCGATACTACCGCCAAAGAAGAAAAAGACACCAACCCCAATCAGGATCGTTGAGATTGAGTAATAAACAGCTTCGACCATTACACTACCTCGTCCGCAACACTTCTACCAAATCGACTTGCTGCTACTGCTGCAACTCCGTCCAGCAATCCAAAAACTAGCGAGATATCCACTAGATAGGGTTGGGCCAAAGCTCTCGAGGCTATCAATAGGACGCAAATAATTGTCGTTCCCATCAATTGGGCTGCGATCATCCGATCTACAAAGGTCGGACCTCGCATAACTCGGATCAAGCCCAAAAAAAGATTGAACGTTAACGCTACCGCAAAGAACAAAAGAAACGAGCTGGTCATTAGTTTAAATTGCCTCCTTTTTGCTCTTCGGATCCGTGGCTCCCGAACAGTTTCACGACCGCCCGTTCCAGTTCCCTGAGTTGATCATAGGTGGAAGACTGAACATCCAGCACATGAATCACGATGGTATCTTCACAAAGGTTGGCGCTTACGGAGCCGGGACAGAGGCTGATCGCATTGGCAAAAAAAACGCGAGCGGTACCTTCCGGTAAAGATGTTCTAAATTCAATCATCCTCGGGTCGATTTGCATCCGTGGCTTGAACGCTCGAATGGCAACGTCGATTCCTCCCTCGATGGATAGGATTAGAAAACGCCACAGGAACGGTATCAGCGCTAACCAACGAAATTGCCAAGCGGTTGCCGGAGCCAACCAAGCCGATGCGCCAGCAGCAGCCAAGACCGTTGGCCCCCCAATCACCCAGCTCTGGGTATCTCCCTCGCTTAGCATCCACCAAAGGAAGGAAAACATAACCGAGTATTTAACGAACCAACGCCAACGGCTGGTTGCGAAGGAACCGTTCTTGTACCCAGGACTGTTTTCGATTCGATTCCATTCCACCGGTATGATACTCCTGCCAACCGTATTCTTTCCGACTGCCACTTCCTTACTCGATTTCTCAAGAAGATGGGGATCCTTTTGGCTTCCGCTGTTGCAAACAACGGACGATCCATTTTTCGATTTCCACCAACCACAGCACGCTGCTTGCAATCAACAATGTCTCAACCCAGTCCTGCCAAGAAATCGCCTCCGTTCCAAACATGGCTTGGAGCGGCGGGAGATAGGTGAACATCAACTGAAAAACAACCACTAAACCAATCGATATCCAAACGGGCTTGCTGCCAAACAATCCATTCCGATTGAGGACTGGTGCTTGAATGAATCGCGTGTTGAACAGATAAAACACTTCGAACATGACGATCGTGTTGACCGCTGTCGTCTGAGCATAGGCGATAGACATTCCCTCCCCCTTCTCGATAGTGAATATCAAGAATGTTCCTATGCACATGATGGTCGATACAAAAGCGATTCGGAACAGAAAATAGTTGGTCAGCAAACGCCCATTCGGATCACGCGGAGGACGCTTCATTACATTGGATTCAGGTGGTTCAAAGGCTAAAGCTAACGCCAACGTTACCGCCGTGATCATATTCACCCACAGCACTTGGAGCGGTGTGAGTGGCAGGGCCAATCCGAAGATGATAGCCGCAAATATAACCATGGCTTCGCCGCCATTGGTCGGGAGGATGAAAAGCAGGGACTTGCGGATGTTGTCGAATACCGTTCGCCCTTCTTCCACCGCCTGAGCGATCGAAGCAAAGTTGTCGTCGGTCAAGACCATCTCGGCCGCTTCTTTGGTAACCTCCGTTCCCTTGATCCCCATCGCAATTCCAACGTCGGCTCGCTTCAAAGCCGGTGCATCGTTCACGCCATCCCCAGTCATTGCCACGACCTCGCCGTGAGACTGGATCGCTTCTACCAAGCGGAGTTTATGCTCGGGACTTACCCGTGCGAACACATCGCATTCCTTCGCGATTTGCCGTAGCTCGGCGTTATCGAAGGTGTCGATTTGCTTTCCAGTCGTCGAGGTCTTGCCATCGCCAATTCCAAGCTTCATACCGATCGCGCGAGCCGTAGTGGCATGATCTCCGGTAATCATTACCACCCGGATTCCCGCAGATCGGCATTGCTCAACCGCCTTGATGGCTTCGTCTCGGGGTGGATCGATGATGCCAACCAATCCTAGCAGCGTTAATTCGGACTTCACATCTTCTAGCTCGAGGGAGCCAGAATCGCTTGCCGACTTGAATGCCAAGGCGAGCACGCGCTGACCTTGACTCGCCAAGTGATCCGCTTGCTCCTCCCAGAATGCACTGTCGATCGCTTGAGCCCCTTGCTCATCTCGGTACTCGGAGCTGCACATGCCAATGAGACGTTCCGGTGCCCCTTTGACCAACACAACTTGCTCTCCACTCCATACCTTGCCTTGCTCGCCAGCGGGAACCGAATGCAGTGAAGCCATGAACTGATTGCTGGATTCAAAGGGTATCATGTCCACGGTTGGCCATTCCCGTTCCAAGCCGTCAATTGTGATCCCACCTTTGGCTGCGAACGCGAGCAAAGCCCCTTCCATCGGGTCTCCTAGTGGGCACCAAGTACCCGTATCGTCTTGCTTGAGACCACCTTCGTTGCACAGGGCTGCAACTAGCAAAGCGCCATGAACGGTATCAACCCCGTTCACATCAACGGATTTATCTTGTTCCTCGAAACGTTGAAACTCTCCTTTCGGCTCGTAACCGCTCCCGGTAATCACATAGTGATCTCGCCCAACCAGCAGATGAGTTACGACCATTTCATTTCGGGTGAGTGTTCCTGTTTTGTCGGAACAAACAACGGTCAACGCACCTAAGGTATCGACAGCTTGCAATCGTCGTATGATCGCATGGCGAGCTGCCATGCGACGGACTCCAATAGCCAACACGATCGTCATAATGGCTGGCAAGCCCTCAGGGATCGCCGCAACTGCTAGCGCGATAGCTGCAAAAACCAATTCGATAAACTCAAGCGATCCAACGAAGTAACCAACTCCAATCGTTAGCATTGCCAACACCGCAATGACGATGGCTAAACGATGCGCAAAGTGATTCACTTTTCGAATCAAAGGCGTTGCAATCGCATCGGTGGTCGCCACCAATTTGTTGACTTTCCCGAGCTCGGTCGCTTCTCCCGTCGCGACCACGATTCCTTTGCCACGCCCTGAGGTGACGAGGGTGCCCGAAAAAGCGAGCCCGTGCCGATCTCCTAGTGATGCCCCTTTGTCGGTGGTGCTCGTATCCTTGTCGGCTGGAATCGATTCACCAGTCAGCATGGCCTCTTCAATTTTGAGCTCATTCGTTTCGATGAGTCGAATGTCAGCCGGCACCTTGTCTCCCGAACCCAAGAGAACGATGTCGCCAGGGACCAACGTGTCGGATGGAACCGTCTTCCTCTTGCCACCTCGAATGACTGTAGCTTCGAGCGACAACATTTTTCGCAAGGCATCGAGTGCTTTTTCTGCACGCCCCTCCTGGAAAAAGCCAATCGCGGCATTGACAAAAATCACGCCAAAGATAACTCCGGCATCGACGTATTTTTCCAGTCCGAACTTCAACGCACCTGCTGCGAACAGGATGTAAATGAGAACGTTATGGAACTGGAGGAGAAACCGCACGAGCGGCCCGCGACGGCTGGGAGGAGGCAATCGATTCGGCCCCCACTCCTTAAGGCGACCCTCCGCCTCGGAATCCTGAAGCCCCTGTTCTCCCGAATTGAGAGCACTCAGGACCTCATCGCTGGTAAGCGTATGCCATGCTCGTGTTGCTTCAGTGTTAGCATCTTGCGTTGCAGAACTCATCGTTAAACTTTTCTCTCCTAAAAAAGTAAATAAACTTAATCGTCATTTGCTCATAGCCGGTTCCGTTGATCTGCATGCCTCTCATTTATTCGTGACATCCGCGCGCCAGGATGCCCCATACTGAGTCAAATAGGCCCACATCGTTACATGGCTTTAATGGTTGATAGTTTGTGATGATTGGCTCATGCGAAAATCTAACCTTAGGTGAATGGAATTTCAATTGTAACGCAAAACATGCGCCTACCTGACCTTAGTGGTGCTGAAAAGGGACGAAACGAAAACGTCTTTAAACCCTAGGTACTTATGGATAAGACACCTTTGGTTTGTATCTCGACTTCGTGAATCCCCACCAAAAGGTTCATCGAGCAACTCGCGATGTCTGACCAGACTTCTAGAAGCAGCGGTTACAAGTTGGAAATACTATTGCCTTCAAGAAGAACCTTTGTATGTTTCAATGCGCATGAATCTCACGCCACCCCACCCACCTGGAAGGACCGTTCATGAAGAATTCACTCACCCCAGAGATGATCCGCAAATTGGATGCTTACTGGCGAGCCTCGAATTATCTGTCCGTAGGACAGATCTATCTCTATAAGAACCCTCTATTGCGTGAACCACTTAAACGGGAACATATCAAGCCAAGATTACTTGGGCATTGGGGGACGTCACCGGGACTTAATTTCCTCTATGTCCATCTGAATCGAGTGATCCAGCGCGACGATCTTAATATGCTTTACATCACCGGGCCTGGTCACGGTGGCCCCTCGCTGGTGGCGCTCGCATATCTAGAAGGGACCTACAGTGAAGTCTACCCCAACGTAACTCAGGACGAAGAGGGAATGCAGAAACTATTCAAACAGTTTAGTTTTCCTGGTGGAATCCCAAGCCACGTCGCTCCAGAGACGCCCGGTTCCATCCATGAAGGTGGGGAACTCGGGTACGCTCTGTCTCACGCATTCGGGGCTGCCTTTGATAATCCTGACTTAATAGTTGCCTGCGTTGTGGGAGATGGCGAGGCGGAAACCGGTCCGCTTGCGACCAGTTGGCATAGCAACAAGTATCTCAATCCCGCTCGCGATGGTTGCGTGTTACCGATTCTCCACCTCAACGGCTATAAGATCGCAAACCCCTGTTTCTTGGCGAGAATTCCCCAGGATGAACTTCAGAAAATGTTTGAGGGGTTTGGCTACAAACCTTACTTCGTCGAAGGTAACGATCCGCTAAAGCTCCACCAGGAATTGGCAGCGGTTCTGGATGATGTCGTAGCAGAAATCAGACAGATTTGGGCAGAGGCACGGTCCAGTTCCGGGGCAAACACTTCATCGACTAAGGCAGTGGTGAAGCGACCAATTTGGCCCATGATTGTTTTCCGCACTCCAAAGGGTTGGACATGCCCTGCCGAGATTGACGGCAAGAAGTGTGAGGATTATTGGCGCAGCCATCAAGTACCGATGGGGGACATGGAAAAGCAAGGCCATGTCGAGATTTTGGAAGAATGGTTAAGGAGCTATCGTCCCGAGGAGCTTTTCGATGAGTCGGGCCGACTCAAAACCGAACTTGCGGAACTTGCCCCCAAGGGGGAAAGGCGAATGAGTGCGAATCCTCACGCCAACGGCGGCAAGCTGTTAAAAGACCTAAGGTTACCAGAATTCCGCGAATATGCAGTCGACGTACCGAGTCCAGGGGCGACCAGCGCCGAAGCAACCCGCATCCAAGGAAAGTATCTTCGGGATGTCATGAAATTGAATCTCGATAGCAAGAACTTTCGCGTCTTCAGTCCCGACGAGAACAACTCGAATCGATGGCAGGATATTTTAGAGGTAACGGATCGTTGTTTCGTTGCGGATATCTATCCAGAAGACGACAGCCTTTCTCCCGATGGTCGCGTCATGGAGGTTCTCTCCGAGCATCAGTGTCAAGGATGGTTAGAAGGCTATTTGCTGACTGGTCGCCATGGCTTTTTCAGTTGCTATGAAGCGTTCATTCACATCATTGACTCGATGTTTAATCAACACGCCAAGTGGCTCAAGGTGTGCAATCACATCCCATGGAGGCGTCCAATCGCATCGCTCAATTATTTGTTGTCATCTCACGTTTGGCGACAAGATCACAATGGATTTAGCCATCAAGATCCTGGTTTCATCGATCATGTGGTCAACAAAAAAGCGGAAATCATTCGCGTCTACCTACCGCCAGATGCCAATACGCTCTTGTGCGTTACCCAACATTGCCTTAGGAGCCGAAACTATGTCAACGTTGTAGTTGCTGGTAAGCAATCCGCTCCTCAGTGGCTCACTATGGATGAAGCGATTAAGCACTGCACCGCTGGAATAGGCATCTGGAAATGGGCAAGCAATGACAAAGACGGTGAACCAGATGTGGTCATGGCGTGTTGTGGCGATGTGCCGACACTGGAAACTTTGGCAGCCGTTGAGCTATTACGTGAGTTCTTTCCCGAACTCAAAGTCCGAGTGATTAACGTTGTCAACCTCATGAAATTGCAACCAACCAATGAACACCCACACGGATTGAGCGATCAGGATTTTGACTCGTTGTTCACGACCGACAAGCCGATCATCTTCGCTTTTCACGGCTATCCCTGGTTGATTCATCGACTGACGTACCGCCGAACGAACCACGTAAATCTTCATGTGCGGGGATACAAGGAAGAGGGGACCACAACGACCCCATTTGACATGTGCGTGCTCAACGATATCGATCGTTATCATCTGGTCGCGGATGTCATCGATCGAGTCCCTGGCCTAAGTGCTCGCGCCGCGTATGCCAAACAAGCGTTACGGGACAATCGCATCGAGCACAAGCACTATATCGCTGAACATGGAGAGGATATGCCGGAGATTCGCGATTGGCGATGGGGTGTTCGTCGCTGATTGTTACGCTGAGTGTCGCGAACTGCTTAGTTAGCTAGATTAAAGAGTATCGCTCTCACGGAGCGGTACTGTTCAGTAGGGCTGCGAGACGGCATCGCATAATGTCTTCATCATTGGACGAGCGATCTTGGTTAGCTCCACGATTCGTTCGACGAGATCAGCTGACTGTATTTCTTTTTGATGCAAAGGCACCATCCCGAGAAAACTCTTCAGCTTGAGATCTGCTGCGTTGGGGTGATCGGATGGAAAACCGCGCGGCATGGTTTTCAGTGAGTCTTCGTAGGGCGTAAAGGTACGTTTATACTTTTTGTTATGAAAGCCCTCGTTCCAGTCCTCTGGATTGCCGTCGACAAATTCTCGAATCTGCTGCAGGACGGGGCCATCGGGACGCCATAGTCCGACTCCACAGAACATTTCGTCACATGCAATGTGGACATAGACACCGGGCGCATGAACGTCCTTGCCAGCTTGGTGCCGAAATTGGATACCGATATTGGTTTTGTATGGGGTCTTGTCCTTGGAGAACCGCGTATCCTTATAGATGCGCATGAGCGAACCTCCCGACTTGGAGGGTATCGCAGACAGCTTCGGTGCGACCTTTGCTAATGGAGCTCGGATTGCGGATATAAAGGCCAGCGACGGTTGGAGGATCGATTCCTCGTATTCCTGCTTGTGCTCAGCAAACCAATCCCGCCGATTGTTCTTTGCGAGACTTGCAAGAAACGTTAGAGTCGATTTTGGAAAGCCGTTGAACTCCACAAGACCCTCGAGTTAAGGAAAATACATCGTGTTAAGGGGACGGCTGCTGACTGACCTTCTTGCCTAACCAATCCGAAAGTGACAGCACCAGTCGATCCTTTTGCTTGTCGATTTGAGCGTTCATTTTTTCGACCAGCTTATCATCGTACTCGGCAAGCTTTTTGTCCAGCAAGCCCCGAAGCTGTTTTCCCATCAGTTCGGCTGCATCTCCGCCGACGTGGCTGATGCGATGGACCTCGAAATGCTTGAGCGTCATGTTCGCTCGATCAATGATCGGCTCAAACCGGACATCGGGAGGGAGCTTGGTGGGATTGACATGAATTTTTATTCGACAATCGATTTGCATCGCCACTGTTGCGTCCGCCATCACAGAAATGGAATACCATTTAAAGCCCCGTTGGTACTGCTTAAGTTGCGAGTACAACGCCAGGGGAACGCTGAGTTGCATCACGATCCGTATTTGACCTGGCTTGGAGAAGTCGATTTGGTCAAAGCTGAGACTCAAATGGGATTGTGGATCGATGAAGTCGATAATGTGTCGCTGCCAAGTCCCATGCTTGACCGTTTTATGGCGACGATTAGTTCTGAGTTTCCCATCTTCCCAGCGGATATTCAAACCGCTGACAATCTCCTTGGACTGGTCCCATTTCCGGAGATCTTCATAATGAGGTGGCAAGTTCTTTAAGCAAAGCCATCTGACCCATGCGGCCAACTCTTCTTGTTCGGTTTTATCTACGGAGATCGGAACATCGGCTAATCGCTCAGGCAGTACAAGCTTACTCGATGCGGGAAGATACTCAGACTCTTCATCTTCGTCGAGTGATCCAAACAAGTCATCCATAGTCGGCGATGACCGATCCTGTGCGACCGCCGGGAAGTTTGAGGTCGTACCGCACAAGAAGGCTGTGGCCAAAAGCAGCAGCAGAAAATTGCTTTGGGGTTGCATAAAGGCTAACTAGCCCAGCGACGGCTAGGTTCGGCTTGGTTAAGTTTATTGTAGAGTGTCTTCAAGCTAATACCGAGCTCTTCGGCGGCAGCAGGCTTATTCCCGTTGTGACGCGAGATGGCTTCTTGCACGGCGATGACTTCCAAGTCTTTGAGAGTCATCGGAGAATTGGTCATCGGTAAAATCGCAGGCTTCGGCTCGCGCCTTGGCAACCGATCCTTAAAGTGTTTCGGTAGGTGGCTCAGTTCAATCGGTGGAAAATCGCAAAGTATCGTCGCATACTCAATAACGTTCGAAAGTTCCCGAACATTGCCGGGCCAAGAATGTTCCTCAAAGGCCTGAATCGTCTCCGGCGCAAAGATTTGTTCTATCGAGGCATGTTCAGGGCGATGTCGCAAATACATGTGGCGAGCGATCTCCAGTACGTCCTGCCCCCGTTCTCGGAGTGCAGGCACACCAATTTCGAAGGTGTTGATCCGAAACAGTAGATCTTCGCGGAAGGTCTGGTCTGCAACCATTTGCTCGAGATTTCGGTGGGTCGCACACACCACTCGAACGTCGACTTGTCTGATTTCGTTGTCACCGACTCGTCGCAGATCGCCGCTTTCCAGAACTCGGAGCAGTTTCGCTTGCATGGATAGAGGTAACTCTCCAATCTCATCCAAAAAAATCGTCCCACCATGCGCTTCGTGGAACAAGCCGTCTCGATTCGAGTCAGCACCGGTAAAGGCACCCTTCTTGTGTCCGAAGAGTTCGCTCTCGATCAGGTGTTCTGGAAGGGCACCGCAATTCACCGCGACGAAGTTCTTGGAGGCGCGGAGGCTACGTTCGTGAACCGATCGGGCAACCAGCTCTTTACCACATCCGGTTTCCCCTCGAATCAAGACGGAACTATTAGTGCGTGCGACTCGACCGATCAATTGTTCGATCTGTTTCATTTCGTCGCAGTTCCCGATTAGTACCGTTCCCTGGCCAGAAGCTTTTCGCTTGACTTTCTCGCTCTCTGTTGTGAGGCGTTTTAGTTCGCGGCGGGCTGCCACTCGATCAAAGAGATCCGAAAGCTCCCGAAGCTTACATGGTTTGCCCAGGTAATCGATGACGCCGAACTTCAGTGCAGCCACTGCGCTTTCGAGTGTTTGTTTGCCCGTCAGAACAATACAATCCATTTTGGGTTGGATTTGTGAAGCCCGTTCGATGACTTGGATACCATTCATGCCGGGCATGTCTAGATCGACGATCATGCAATCGAATACATTTCGTTCCATAGCAGCGATCGCCGTAAAGCCATCTGGGCAAACAGTGACGGCATGTCCCATCTGCGGGATTTCGAGTCGCATGACTTCCTGGATAGACGTGTCGTCATCAACAAAAAGTACAGAGAGGGAACTAGGCTGCATGACTTTGCTCAATGGGCTTAGGGGGACTAAATCGGTTCCGTTTGGAATCGAAAGGATTTTCGATTCCTTCTGGGGCGAGTTCCTCTTCTCGGGGGACGCTGCTGGAGGATGCTGCTTCACGAGGTAGTAGTACCTCAAAACGGGATCCGATGCCAAGACCGAGATTGCTCGCCGAAATTCGACCGCCATGGTCAGCAATAATTCGGCTGGTAATCGATAATCCTAATCCTGTCCCCCGGCCATCCAATCGTTTGGTAAAAAACGGTTCAAACATATGCTTTTGAACCTCTTCGCTCATTCCGCAGCCATTATCCTCTACGCGGACAACCACAAATGATTCTTTATGATGAAGCGTAATTTTGACAACGCCATCGTCTCGATCGGTGGGGATCGCTTCTAAACTATTGGTCAAAAGATTAAGGATGACCTGCTTCATTTCTTGGGCACTGACCCAAGCGGTATAGTCTGTATCCTCTCGCGAGAATTGAATCTTCTTGGATCGAAACTGACCAAGATGCCGTACCATGCTAACCACGTCGTCGATGACTTCCTGCATATCGACAAGCGAGCGTTTTCGTTCCGGATTTAGGCGGCTAAAATCGAGTAATCGCTCGGTAATTCCCTTGCAACGAAATGCTTCATCCTGAATCCTCTTCAAGTAATTCTTCAGAATCTCGATGCTGGCATGATTCTCGCCTTGATCGCCCTCCCAGAGAGAGGGAGGTAGGAGTTTATGGACTCGAGACTCGAGAGCCTCGGCACTCCAAGCAATCGACGCGAGGGGGTTGTTGATTTCATGCGCTACTCCAGCGGCTAGAAAGCCAACACTTGCTAGCTGTTCATTGCGGATTACTTCCTTGGATCGCTCTTGTACTTGCTGATTCAAGTCTCGCTGTATATTAAGAAAACTTTCGACTCCCAGATTGATGGCATTAGCGAGTTCTGCCAATTCGTCCTTGGATTCAGAGTTCAACCGCACGGTGAAGTCGCCCGCTCCGACTCGTCTAGCTTGGGCCAATAGTTCCTTAAAGGGCTTAATGACAGCAATTCTCGCGTAAGCAACCAACCCCACGAGCAAGCCTGCTGCAAGGATCGCGCTGCCCCACGAGAGAACGATCCAGGTTCGATATCGATTCTTGACATCGTCTCGAAAGCTCGCCATGCGTTCTGTTAGAAACATGGGTAGCTCATGAGCGAGCGCCGATAACTGCTCTAAGTCTTGTGACTGTTCGACTAGCAGGAACGCATGGGCGTACTGCTGAATCTCGGAGTGACGCTGATGTATTCGATTGAATAGGGAACGCAGCGATTCGGTGTGCTCTAGTTCGGCTGAACGATCTGAGAGTATCTTGTCGTCTCGATCTGCGGATTCCAATCGAGACTGATAACGTGCTAGCAACAAAGCTACACGCTGCAACTGTTGGGAAAACCTGAGTTGCTGACGATAGTCATCGTATTCGGGATCCAATTGAATTTTGAATGAATCACGATGCTTCAATGAATTCTGCTGGTTGCGAAGCTGATCGATGGCGAGGGTCAGCTCTGAGGTGAGAGGCATTTCTGACGCGCGACTGCTCAAGGTCATGGCTAGGTCGCGATAGGCGTAGACTCCACGAAAGCTGCTGTAGCCCAGAACGCCAATAACTAGGGCAAGAACCGCCATCGAGTTGAGCAGCTTCTTTCGGATTGTCCACTTCGGGATCTGCGGTAATAGGTGCATGCTGATCACCTAGCGTTGAATAACACCATCCCATGGAACTCCTCTCAAAGAGCTATGGAATGAGGGATTGATCTGGGGCTGAGCTGGAGGTGGAGCAATCGGAAGTGGCGCAGCAGGTTCGCTTGCGAGTGGCGGAGCGATGTTGATCACCTGAAATCCGTTCGTATTGGGAAATGCAAACTGTGTACCGCTATTCCCGCTCATTCCGTTTACCATGTACGAACCGACGGTGATGTCGAGCTCAATCCGGTCATCCATCGCTGGGTCCAACTGGATTTTAACTTTGTGAGGTAACGACGTTTGGATTTCGGAGTAGTACTCGTGATTCGATTGTTGAGACTGCGCAATCAATCTTCCAGTCGCATCCCTCAAAAATATTTGCCGCGTAAACCCGAACTGAGGATCGACAACGAGGATACGCTGCAAATTGCCACCCGCGCTAGGCACAAACGTGGTTAACTGAATCATCCCGTCTGCTTGAACAACGGGCTCTTGAATCATCGAGTTCGGATCAAAGGCTGTCACCCCTAGTGCTTCGATCAACCAAAGGGGAGAGACAGGCAAAATGCGTCGAACCGGTTGTGCATCAAACTCATCGTGTCGCGCGTAAAAAAGATTGGGAGTCATTCCAATACGAATGGTCATCCAAAAGGCATCTTGATTACTTCCTAAATCCAGCCCGCGAAAACCTGCGATCGAGGCGGTCATACGAAAATTTCTTTCCCGCATCCAGGTCAGTGTCGAGCTAAGCGACGTCTCTTGGTTGACCCGTACCGAAATGGAATTCGACTGGAGCGAATGAACTTGGGTGGTTCGATTTAGCACCTCAGTCAATTGATCCAGGGTAGGGGGAACAGTAAATACCGGAACTGGCTTTAGTTCATTCAACTGTCGCTTGGGAAGGCAGGTCGCGCCTGTGGAGCAAAACACGACCAAACATGTCAGGCAGAAATTAAGCGTGCAATAACGGGATGCGAACACGAATCACTCCTCGGAATACAGCAGATCGAGGAGTTCTGCTTGCAAAGTTGTCGTATCCTGTGTCGTTAGCTCAACGACGGGAACCATGAAGCTTCGCTCGCCG
The DNA here is from genome assembly GCF_052161605.1 of Brakhagea baltica. Taxonomy (NCBI): domain Bacteria; kingdom Pseudomonadati; phylum Planctomycetota; class Planctomycetia; order Pirellulales; family Pirellulaceae; genus Brakhagea; species Brakhagea baltica. The sequence continues at coordinate 5,932,374 of NZ_CP197409.1, forward strand.
TTGGACGAGCAAAGATCGAGTACGTCATCTGCGGGCGCATCTGCCTCGTGGAACCCTGAATCGGATCCCAACACCTTTTTTCTCAATAGCAGGAGAGCCAAGAGATAAGCTAGCGATTCCTTGCCAGGGGTTTCTAAGAATGACTGCAAAGTATCGAGTAAGACGTGATTTGGGGCGAGTCGCTTCTTATTAGTTTGCTTCTGCGGAACTTTGCAAACCCACCAACCGACAACACCATCGTTAGGGCCTGTCCATTTTTCTGCGGAATAGTCCCGCCGAATCAAGTCACTCCCTTTTTGAATGATGGCAGAATAATAGCGTTCACCGGGAGCCAGAGTACGGTCCGAGTCAAAACATCGTCGGGAACTTTTTTGGATCGCATAGTCCTGCATACCTCGGCTTCTAACAAAACCGACCGGCTACAGCCAGAGCAGTCTAATGACTTTATTCGGCGGGGTATTCTACCGAGTTTGGTTTCATGTCTTCAAACGGATACCAGCCCGAGAGGTAAATAATCTGTCTACCGAGCACATAGGTAGAAAGCCCCATGATGACCCCCAGCACGTCGGCATAGAAATCACCCCAGTCCGCAGTCCGTCCAACGGGAATCTGAAGAAGTTCGTCAACACCACCATAGATCACGCAAATGAGACCTGCGAGGATAACGTTGTAAGCCCGGTTGGGGCGTGTCGGGATTGCCCACGCTAATAGAAATGAAAGGCCAGCATATGCTCCTGCGTGTAGAAGCTTGTCATTGACTCCGATTTTTCTAATGATCGGCCCTGGCGGGATGTGCGTAGCGATGAACAGGGCGATCCAGTACAGACAAAGTAGCAGAACGGCCCAGCGCAATCCGTAAAGGGTCGATTTCATAAGATCCTGATACTGGTATTTCAAAACAAAAAAGGCATCGACATCTCGACGCCTTTGTATCCTTACCTAATTTTTGTTCGCGAGATCAATCCCACCACCACTGACCTGCTGCCAAATCTTTGGGAGCCCCGAGTTTCTGCACGTTGTCAGAAACGGCGATGTCGACCGAAACACGCGACGGATCAACTAACTTCCTAGCAGCGATGTGGACCCCACCACCAATAGGTGTCATGAGTTGCGAATCCTTGATGACATAATTGATCGCGGTTTCAACTTGGTTAACTTCCGCCGAAGAGTATACCGAGAATCTCGACTCGTCACCGAAAATTCCGAGATCCCAACCAGCTTTGTTGTAGAGCCCGCGATCTTGAATGAACGCTGCTGCAATGCTGATATCGAACAAGTTTCTCATTTCGTTGAAGACTGGAGTCAGTTCTGCAATTGCGTCGAATTTGTCGGTAAATTCCTTGGTAAAGGTATTGCTTGCTGGGTCGCCGCTCTTGCCGGAGCGTTGCCTGGTGCCATCACTCTTCACCCCTTCCAGCTCGCCTGACAACTTCACACCCTTGCCAACAAGGTGCATCGCGGTGCCATCTTCGTTGGAGGACACAGAGGCGTAATCCGCCTCAAAGTACCATCGCTGTAGAGCGTTTGCACCTTGGCGAGGTCGAGTCTTTTGAATCCAAGTCGTCATGGGAACCAATGGATCTTGCAAACCAATACCAATCAGCTTCATTCGGTAGTCAGCCTCAACTAAGACTTGAGCAAACCGAGTCGTCTTCGGAACACCCTTGATGGAAATGGTCTGGTAACCCAGGGCGTCCCTCATGTTGGTCACATACTGGGATACGAATTGTGGATTGTTTAGTTGGCGACTGTCAACACCGTTGGATGCAACGCTAGCATGAAACTGATTCATCCGCTTTAGTCCCTCAGGAGTCGGATCAATTGAGCAACCTATAACAGACGTTGCTCCTTGACCTGGTGCGAATGCCCTGAGGGCTACTACTAGATCGTCAAGTCTTAGAGTCGAGCGTCCATTGCTCAATCCGACCAATCGATTGTTGTAATCGCGATACCACTCGTCCGCCGGCCCGGCGATCACAATGTCCTGCGTCTCGGGCAAGTAGAATACATACTCGAGTCTCTGCAGACCCGCCAAACTCATGACTTCGTCAGACAGATCCTTGCCTGCTTCGAGTTGCTTCTTGACGAAGTTCTCAAGGCGATTCAGCGACACCATTCGCATTGGCGAGGTCTTGAGTTCCTTGCGAGACTTGCTCTGCAAAGCGGCTTGCCTTTGTTGGGCCGCTAACTTGGGATCGACTTGCATAACACGGAGCACGCCAGTTGCATCAATACTGATACCCGCAACGCCTGCTCCGGCTCCGCCATCACCGCCTCCGCCATTACCGCCTTGCCCCATGACGGTAACGCCCGTTCCGCCGAGGAACGCTGTAAGAGCAAAAGTCCATGCTGCACGCAACAAGGTCAAATTACGCATGCCGAGATGCCTTTAAGAGAAGCGACAAATTTAAACTCAATCCAACACCGATTTTCGCGGATGGGGCGAAATCCTGCTAGTCAAGAATAATTGCCTTGCTACCAGTTGGCAACAATTTGCTGAAAATTGGGCTCTAAAGCGGAGCTTTGTCCCGGGTAGTCAAAGCGAGATTTTTCGGATTTCTTGCGATTTCTGGCGTAAATGACTAAAGCTTTATTGACGGCTTCTGCAAAAAAGCGGTATCCCACACATCGTTTGGCGGTCCAAATCAGGTTTTTGATTCCCGATTTTACTATAACTTTTCGGTCCTTGCCGTGAATGCAGCTCCCGTTTTATCGATCAAGCTAATGCTGACCTGTGCGGTCATCTTGCTGATGGATTGCGTGTTCTCCAAGGCAGGGCTTTCTCAACCGAGGGTGCAATTGCCCTCTACGAGCGGATTTGAGAGCTTTTCCGGCACCCAGGTCAACTCATTTCAGCAACCCGTCAACACGGGTTTCGACCCCTACTTCCGCCCCGTGCAGCCGGCCATGCCCATGCAGAGTGCCCCCAATTGGGGGTTCGGCAACCCGTTCAACGCAAATAGTTCGGCTCCAATTATTCCAATGGGACCAGCGAATTTTCCGACCTACATCCCACCAAATGCCCAACAATCTTGGAATCCTGCTCAACAACCCAACTTCCCCCAAGGTGTTTACCCCAACCAGCCAAACGTATTGTTTCCTGCAACCCCGAACCAACCGGGATTCGGAAACTGGAACAACCCCAATCCATACGGCTGGAACAGCAATCCCAATAACGTGCCAACGAACAATTGGTGGAACAGCACAAGCTCCAATCTTGCGTATGGAACCTCTGAGGTCATGCGAATCTTTCAAGGCGTACGGTTCCGCCATACTTGGTTAAGTGGTACCAGTGGCTTCAGCGACAAACGTGACGAATCTGTAGAAATCAACGACACCGATGTCTCTCTCGTCTTTGCGATTCCCAATTTTCTTAACAGCACTCGAGCTCTTTATATTATCCCATCCTACTCGCAGCACCTGTGGGATGGACCCAGTAATGGAACAAGCCATTTACCAGGTAACGCCTTTAGCGGATTTATCGACACCGGTTGGGACACAAACCCATTACAAACCTTGGGCGTTGAGCTCGGGGTTCGGGTTGGAGTCTTCTCGGCATTCGACGCCATCACCTCGGACAGCATTTATGTTCAAGGTAAGGCGGTAGGCCGGTTGCGATTAACTCCGACATCAACGGCGAAACTCGGGGTGATCTATCTTGATCGGAATAAAATCAAATTGCTACCGCTGGCCGGTTTTCTCTGGTCCCCGAATCCCGACTCTCGCTTTGATCTTGTTTTCCCTGAACCCAAAATTTCTCATTACGTTACCACGATCGGTAATGCTGACATGTGGTGGTATACGACAGCCTACTATGGTGGCGGTGTGTGGACCATCAAGCACCCCGACGACTTTAACGATGCCGTTGACATCAATGATATCCGCGTCATGCTGGGGCTGGAGTTTGGAAGGTCTGAACAGATGCGTCAGGGGTTCCGACTCGGCTTTGTCGAGGTTGGCTATGCATTCAATCGAGAGTTGGTCTATCGCCGCCGCACCGAAAGCAACCTCGACATGCCGGACAGCATCCTGATCCGTGGCGGTTTTAGTTACTAATTTGCACTATCTTCTCATATGAGATTTCATTGGAACGACGGGGGTAGAGCCGCCGCAGGCTTTACTGGGTTCTGCGGCGATTGCGTGACGAGATCGATTTCGATCGGGACAGGGCTTTCCTACCGTACGGTGTACGACGAGTTGGGTGAAGCGGCGAACAAAACTCCGCGAAATGGTTTGCCGACGGAGATCGCTGCCTCCTACTTGAGCAAAGCGGGGTGGGGATTCGAATCCTTTGCCGACACGGTCTTCGTGCCTGAAACGTTTCCAACGGGTACTTTTATCGTTCACATGGTACACATGGAACGGCGTCGCTCCGGGCACCTCACTTGCGTCATCGACAACATGGTCCATGACACCTGGAATCCTGCCGAAGATGATTCCTTCCGAATGCGAGGCGTTTGGACCTCGCCAAAAAAGGTTGCTCCAGAAAGTGCAGAGGCGACTTGCTCCGCGGATCCGTCGGAACAAGCTAGCTTGACCCAGCGCGAATTCGAGAAGATTCTGCGTCGACTTCGGGCGTTGGACAATACTGCCAACAACGATGCCAGTACTGAAGGGGAAAAACGGAACGCTTTGCAGATGATGCAGGCGTTGCTTCTGCAACACAATCTTTCTCGCGAGGATCTGCTGGGAGAAGCGGGCAAGCCCTCCTTGCAGCTTGGTCGCTTTTCCTGCGTACTCAATAGCAGTCGAGCATGCACGTGGGAACACGGAGTGGCGCATTACCTTTGCGAAGAAATCTTTCCTCTGGTTCAATATTACTCCAGTCGCTTAGGTAAGCGAACTCTGTTTCATTTTTATGGACCGCAGCTAGACTGTTCGAATTGCTTGGACCTGTTCCGCGAGCTTATCGTGACCATTGCGGCTGCCGCGCAAGTTCGTTTTGGCGGATTTTATCGTGGTAGCGGTGCTTCCTATGCCGAGGGCTACGTTGAGGGGTTGCCCAGGAGCAGAACGCGATCATCGGAGGTTGGTAGGAACGCAACCCCGGGTGTGAGTGATGATTCTCAGGCGCTCATCGCAGCTCGTTCCCTGATCGCACGCAAAGCCGCAAAAGACTGGCTCTATCAGGAATGCGGGATTCAGTTGGTATCGTCGACCAAATACTCCCGCAATGAACGGGATTTCGCCGCGCAGTCATTGGGTAAACAACATGGCGCGACGCACGAAATCAAGCCAGGTAACCGCCCCCTTGGTATCGGCCATAAGAAGTAGCAAGTATCGGAGTTTAACCGCATCGGTATCGCCCTGCGCTGAACCTTTCCAGCCCGGACCTGATTGCATGAGTCAAAGTATCGACCGTGTCGGGTGTTGTGGAGGGCTGCCCTGGAAGCATCAGCGCGGCCCGTTGGGCACGCGGTGAAACGATTACGGGCGGTGCCCGAAACGTTAAATATCTTCGGACTCGTTAGATGCTTCGTTCGCTGAAGACTTTGCATTTTCGTTTGGCTGAGTCGCTGGTGCGGGTGGTGCAGGGCACTCGGGTGGGGCGGGCGGTTTGGGGTGCCGACCCGATTCTCGCAACGCTTGAACGAGAATCATTTCTATCTGCGCATTGGTGCTCCTGAGCTCATCTTCGGCCCAGCGTCTAACAGACGCTAGCACGTCGGGTGAGAGCCGAAGTAGAAAGGAGTCACGTTTTGCCATCGTAAATCGAACCGCTGGGCTAGTTGTACGCTTAGCCTAATTGTCGCTTAGCCTAATTGTAAAGGGTACCTGTGTTGACGACAGGCTGTGCATGCCTGTCAGAACATAAAACGACTAACAGATTGGACACCATCGCCGCCTTGCGCTCGTCATCGAGATCGACGATATTGTCCTCGCGCAGATGTTCGAGTGCTTGCTTCACCATGCCTACCGCACCGTCGACGATCTTGGCACGAGCTGCGATGATGGCCGATGCTTGTTGACGCTGTAACATGGCTGCGGCGATTTCCGGAGCGTACGCTAAGTGACTGATCCGAGCCTCGACCACCTCCACTCCCGCTTTGTCGAGTCGATCCTGAATATCGGTCCTGAGTTGCTCGCTAACCTCGTCAGGACTGCCTCGGAGCGAGATATTTTCATCTTGGCAGTCGTACGGATGGCGTGATGCTAGAACTCGCAAGGCGGCTTCGCTTTGAACGCTAACGTAGTCTTCGTAATCGTCCACCTCGAACATTGCTTCTGCGGTATTCACGACTTTCCACACGACCACTGCGGTGATCTCTATGGGGTTGCCATCCCGATCGTTGACTTTCGATGGCTTGCCAGATGTTCTCGTACGAGGCTGAACCACTGTCCCGGTTTCGTTCTTCTTTTCCGCAAACGTCGTTGCCCCCGTCTCAAAGTTCCGAATCCGTAGCGAGATCTTCTTCTTGGAGTAGAACGGGTTGACCCAAAAGAATCCCGACTCCTTCACCGTTCCGATGTAGTTCCCGAAAAGCAAAAGGACGCGGGCTTCGTTGGGTTGAATTGCCATGAAGCCAAAGAGACTGGTGAAGCAGCCGGTACCAAGGAGAAGTCCGGAGAAGATTAATGAAGGGCCAACAACCCTCGATTCCGACGTCATGGCCAATCCGACCACAATTAGCCCTGCCGTGAGAACGGACCCCAGGAAAAATCGGACTAGCATGCCCCAGCCAGTTGATGGAACTGTTAGCTTTTCTACCGTTGTTTCGCTCATATATCATTCCCTTTGTATTCTGCACTATGATAGCACCATGATATCAGATAGATATCTTTCTGCTAGTTATTGGCGAGAAAATCCAAAGGAGTGGGCGCGGAAGGCAGCAAGTTTTTTCAAATGCTGGCAATAATCTGGGGGTTTTGAGTAAAGTAAATGGGGCCGTAGCGGAATTGCCGAGTTACACTTGAGCTTTGGCTTCGGACTGCCATTTTGTCTTCCCTCCTTGCATCTCGTGCTTCATCCATGGAATTGTTAGGGAAAAAACTTCAACATGCCTTTCTGGCGATCAGCTTGATGGCGATCAGCCTGATTTGGTGCGCTTTGAGCACCTTTGGCCAAGAAGATGACATCTTCGGGGGGCAGCCAGGAGTCGCTGCGACTAACTTTGTCGAGCCGACTGGCAACCAATTCGAAGTCGCATTGAGACGCGATCTGATGCGTGAAACGGACCCGGTTGTTAAATCGCTTCTCAGCGACCCACCGACGACACCCAAACAGCTTGGCAAGGCGATCAAGCTGATGGTGCGGATAAAGAGGTACGATGAAGTCGAGCGTTGGCTTAAAGCTATTTCACGACTCAATCTCAATGAAGAAGTCGCGGCAGCTCTCGTGGACCATGCAGGGCCTCGCACATTTATCGCTATTTCAGAGATTGATACCGGAGAGATCGAGGAAAACAGCAAGGCGTTAGCCAAGCGGATCGTCGAGCTCGCGAGCGGTGCACGAATGAGCCCCGCAACGCTCAGTCAACTCGCCGAGCAAATGCGAAGCGGAGACGGTAACACGAGGCTAGCTGGCTACCAAGGCATTTCTTCGGCAGGCCGGGCCGGCCTCCAAGAATTCTTTGCGAACGTCATGGCAGCTGGCGCTCCTATGCCAACACCGATCATGTGCGAAGCACTAGCCAAATGGGATGAACCTGCCTGGGAGGCTTGGAACGAAGCCATACGCACAACCTATTCCGATGCCCAATTCAACTTGGCGGTTCTGGCCTTTGGTTCGCGCGATCCGAAGTTCCTGGTCCCTTTGGCGTCAGTCATCGCCGCTTCGGACCCGAGCGACTCCGCTTGGGAGCCACTGCGGAAGGCGTGGCGAGTTTCCGAGAAAACCACGGATCAATCGATTTACAAGCAAGCGGTCGCCAACCTCATCGGTTCGTTGTCCTTGCACAGACGAACCAGGTTTGAGAACCAAGAGTCTACAGGACTTGCGTGGCGATTGAAGGATGACGGACGATCCCTGGAGCTAATCGATGGACGTTCGACCGAAGTTGTGTTCCAGAGCCTCCAGTCGATGGCAAATTCCGTGCTGAGGATGGCCAAGCAATCCGACCGGGACAGTGCGTTGGCCTACGCAGTTTTAGCGGAGGGGCTCTCCACTCAACAATCCTTTCTCGAAATGCAAAGCTTGATCGCTCCCTTCCGAGAAAACGCAGCCTTCTTCTGCTTGGCCCTTGACGTTGCTGAGGAGCAGGATTTAGGTAAGGCTCAAGCTGTTATTTTGGAGGAGTTCAATCGCTTTCTAGTGCCATTGACGTCCGACGTGAGAGAGCGACTGTTGCGATCCCTTGATTCGGGTTATCGCGTCGTGCGGTATCGGGCTGCTTCCACCCTGATGAATTACTTGCAAAGCTTGCCCGAAGAGGTAGTCTTCAGCGCACTCCCGAGTCGCGGCAAGCTGGATCGGATCGCGAGGGAGCTTCTTGCCGCAAAGGCTAAGCCGGTTGCATTCGTGGTGGGTAGCAGCTCGTCGTTACGGGATCATACAAAATCGCTTTTGACCTCATTAAACTTCAGTGTGTACGAGTTTGGCTCTGCGAGCGAGGTGCTCACTGCTGCGAAGCAAGGGGTTGCTGCCGACCGAATTTTTCTCGTTTCGAGTGTCTATGAAGTGAGTTTAGCCCAGCTAGTCCAACGATTGCGTGCGGTACCCGTCACCTCGCGAGCAGCGATCATCATGCTGGCAGACAGGCTGAACCAGTCGGAGCGAGAGTTGTTGTCGCAGGATGGGCGCGTAATCTTTGGAAGCGTGCCACCAGAAGCTACCGGTATTAAGCTCTTACTAGATCGATTGAGTGCTATCGATTCGCAAACTCCGGTGCTCACCTTCGCAGACCGGATTGTTTGGGCTGAAAAGGCAGAGCGATATCTACAACGGTTCGCCACGAAGTAGCTCAGAAACTTTCGGACCGCCCGCCCAAGGCATTCGTAATGGTTCGGAAGTTGTGGCGCATCATGCCTTCGTAAGTTCCCGTTTCTTCTCCTTCGGGGCCAGTCGAATCAGTGAATAGTTCACCACCTAATTGAACATCGAACCCATGCCTCCCAGCCCCTTCAATGAGGGAGCGGATGGATTTGTCGGAAACGCTCGATTCGACAAAAACCGCTGGCACCTTTCGATCTGCGATCAACCTCACCAGCTCTTCAACCCGGTGCAGCCCAGCCTCTGAAGCAGTGGATATGCCGTGTACACCTTGTACCTCAATTCCATAACGCTCTCCAAAGTAGCGAAACGCATCATGCGTCGAAATGAGAATGCGTTGCGACTCGGGTATCGACTCTATCCAGTGTCGGCCTTGCAGGTCGAGGTCTGCGAGTCGCTGGCGGAGCTGCACACCATTTTCACGGAAAACGGGAGCATGCTCGTTGTCAGCACCAACCAGTACGTCCTCAATGATCTGGCTGACTTCGATCCAGAGTGAGACATCCATCCAGCAATGTGGATCTGCGTAATGTCCTACATTCGAGGAATGCAGGTCATCCTCAGCGTTGTTTGTGGACCTGCTCGGTAAGTTCAATCGTTCACAAACGGGGACGCGTTGGCTTCGAAGCTGGCTAGCCCTTAGAACGCTGAGCATTCGTCCCTCGAGGTTCAGTCCATTATAGAAGACGACGTCAGCCCTTGCGATCGATCGAACATCGTCGGTTACCGGCCTGTAGAGATGAGGATCGATTCCGTTTCGAATCAATTGCTCGACTCGTACGTGCTCACCACCGATTTGCCGAACTAGATCCGCGATCATTCCAGTCGTCGCCACCACTTTCAAGCGTCTATCGTCGACCGATTCGCGGCGAACGGCTTCGCAACCCGGCAGGAAAAGCAGGCTAGCCAAAAGTAAGGAAAAGATGGCGATCGCGAATAATCGATTCATGGTTTAGACCAACGTAGCGAGATCGGTCAGACCGATTGGCTCACGTGAAGCAAAAGGTTCTCCAAATCTTACGCCGATCGCCTTTCCCCAGAAACCAGCCTCTTCCTTGACACGTTCGATAAAGCTCGGCTCATCGGATTCACGCCCTTTGACCAACTGGCTGTTATAGGCACGTAGTGAAGCCTCTTTGGCGGACCACTCTTGGGAGATATCGAGTACAAATGCTGGCTGTGGTATCAATTTGAGGTGAATGCAAAAGTAATAGTAGATTCGGTTTGGATGGTAGGGTTCGCCGGGGATGTCGCTCTTGGAGAGCTTGCTCCAGAACCTCGCTGCTTCCACAATTTGCGTTGCTGCGACATGGTCAGGATGGGCGTCCTCCCAATACGGTGCAAAAATCCACTTGGGTCTGGTCAAGCGAAACAATCCAGCCAGTTGATGCCGGCGTTCCAAGGTCGGTTCGAGGAAGCGATTGGGCCACCCCAAGTTGTATCGCCAGGGTGCCCCGAGCGCGACATTCGCAATGGCCGTCTCGACGGCGCGAATCTTGGGACTTCCGTGAGGAGTTGGCTCGCCGTTAGTCAAATCGACAATCCCAACCCTAGCCCCTTGCTTCAGGAGCTTGGCAATCGCTCCGCCCATCCCCAACTCCGCGTCGTCAGGGTGTGGGGCAACAACGAGGACGTCCAGCGGTTGCTCCAGTGGTGGAAAACCGGGGTAAGTGCTAGTGGTCATGACGCTCAACTCTTTCTTGTCTCGGTTCTTTCTTAGCTCGGTCTCGACTCGGACACTTTTGTCCGAACCAAATGATGATGGACTTGATATAGTATACGCTGCGCCACAAGTGACTTCGGTCCACTAGCTTGTTCAACGACCTCGCCTGATTTCAGGATAATCTCGACGCTATTAGATTCTGCATTCATGGCTTCTGCGGAATTGGAGACGATCATGTCACAAGCTTTGCGAGACATTTTTACGATAGCTCGAAAACGAACATCTTCCGTTTCGAGTGCAAAAGCGACCACCCATTGCTCCGGTTTCTTTTTACTTGCCAGGGTGGCGATAATATCAGGGGTTTCGACCAGCGACAGTTGCAACCCCTCGCCAGTCTTGGCTAATTTTTGCTGTGCAATGTGGACCGGCATGTAGTCACATGGTGCAGCGGCCCCAATCAAACCATCCGCGTTTTGAAAGACATTCTTAGTCGCTTCGAGCATTTGCTGGGTAGTCAGGACGTCGATCACTTTGGCGGCAGGATGGTATTCTACCTGCACAGGCCCTGATACCACGGTAACTTGATGACCGAGCCCGATGGCGGCATCGACTAGCGCACTACCCATTCTTCCGCTGGACGAATTAGTCAAGTAGCGGACGGGGTCCAAGTATTGTCGTGTCGGCCCCGAGGTGATAACGATGTGTGCCACAGTTCACCCAACCGCAGGATTTGTAAGGAACGGCAGGGCGAACTCTAGAATAGTCTCCGGTTCCGACATACGGCCAGTTCCTAGGCGACGACAGGACAACCATCCCGATTCAGGTCCAATAAAATGCACGCCATCCTCGCGAAGTTGCTGAAGGTTTCGCTGTACTGCCTTTTTTTCCCACATCGGAGTGCTCATCGCAGGAGCCATCACCACGGGGCACTCGACATTCAGATAGAGCGTCGAAAGCAGAGTATCTGCCAATCCCAAAGCACAGGCTGCCATGATGTGGGCCGTGGCAGGTGCGATGATAAGAAGCTTGCAATCGGTTGCTAGCTCGATATGTGGGCCTAGGGGAAAGCGAGCATCGAACGGATGGATTACCGGTTGTGAGTTGCACAGAGCGGCAAAGGTCGCAGGCCCCACGAACTGCTGGGCGGATTCGGTCATCACGACAGAGACCATCTCGCCAGCTTGCACAAGTCGGCTGACCAATGTGGCGGTCTTAAAAGCAGCAATGCCGCCTGAGACTCCGACAACGACGCGACCACTCATCAACGGCAGACCTTTTCGAGTAATGGAGATGCAAAAACCGCACGTAACAAAAGGAATTTATCGACAAAAGGGTTTTATCGCATTTCTACGTGAAGTGTCCAGCGAGCAAGCTACCGAATTCCCTTGCAGCGAGAAACGCTTTTCTCTAGCCGGACCGGGAAAATCCGCTAAAACCATAGTGAACTGGCCGCAGCGGTCGGATCATGAATGGTTCAACGAATGCTCAGGAAAACAAAGAAACAACGATAGGATTTTGCGTGACCAAGGTTTATCAAGGGCTCGGGCTCTCCTGCATGTACCCCGAAAACTGGAGTTTGAGCGAGGAGACTGCCCCCTCCGGTGTGGCGACTGGCTTTATGCTCGAGAGCCCTACATCTGCGTTCATGATGGTTAACGAATATCCATGGAATGTGGCACCACGAGAGGCCGTCGACCAGGCCCGCGAGGCAATGGTGGCTGAGTATCCGGAGGCGGAATTCGAACCTTTCGAGCCTAAGCTCCTGATCCAGGGCGAACCAATCCAAGATTGTCGCGCCGGCGATATCCGGTTCTATTACTTGGATCTAATGGTGATTTCGCGGCTGATATCGTTTACGGTTGGCAAGAAGACCTATCTCGTTCAGATTCAGGCCGAGGATCGCGACTTTGACAAGCTGGAACAAGTCTTTGAGGCTATGCTAGTGAGCATGCTACAGTCGCTCGAGTCGCCGTCTCCATGATTTTTCGTTGCCATTAAATTTGAAGAAGCCGATATGTCCAAGTTGCTAAAAAGCGTTCGTAATAGACTCGCCTGTCTTGCTCGCACCGCATGTGCGGGTGCGGCGATCTGCGGCTCCTTGCTAGGGAGTTCCTTAGGATTGGCGGACGAAGGCATGTTCCCCATGAGCGAACTCGCACGGCTTGATTTGCGATCAGCCGGCATCGAGCTATCACCAGAATCGATCTTTAATCCGGATGGCGTCTCGATCGTGGATGGGATTTGCCGCGTGAATGGCTGCACTGGTTCGTTTCTGTCGGCAGACGGTTTGATTATCACCAACCACCACTGTGCTTTTGATGCCATCCAAAAGGCCAGCTCGAGTCAGAATGACTATTTAAGGAAGGGGTTCGTTTCTAATAACCGTGCCGAGGAAATTCCCTCTCCTGGCTACACGGTTCGCATAACGGAGTCGTACCGAGATGTCTCCAAAGAAGTGCTCGATGCGATCGAAGAAAACATGACCTTTGCAGATCGCTCCAAAGCCATTGAGAAGCGACGAAAAGAAATTGAGAAAGAGGCCGAGGCGGCCAATCCTAGCTTGCGAGCTGAAGTCGCAGAAATGTTCACGGGCAAAACCTATGTGCTGTTCTTCTATACGTACTTAAAGGATATCCGACTCGTTTTCGCCCCCCCTGTCGGAATAGGTGAGTTCGGGGGGGATGACGACAACTGGGAATGGCCCAGACATACCGGTGATTTTTCCTTTATGCGAGCCTACACCGCACCTGATGGTTCTTCGGCAGAGTACTCACCTGAGAATGTTCCCTACAAGCCGAAACAATTCTTGAAAGTACAGCCCAAAGGTGCAAACGAAGGGGACGCGGTCTTCATCCTGGGATACCCAGGCCGTACCTTGCGGCAACGTACTGCCAGCTACTTTGAGTATGAGCAACTTGTTAGACTGCCGACCTTGGTTGAGCTATACGCTTGGCAGATGCAAGAGATGCAGCTAGCCGGTGAAAAGGATCGTCAGGTGGCCATAAAGCATGCGACTCGATATAAGTCCCTTTCCAATGTCGAAAAGCGTTCTCGCGGTCAACTGCAAGGGCTCAAGCGAACCCGATTGATCGACCAGAAGCGACAAGAAGAAGCCGGCTTGCAGAACTTCATCGATTCCGATCCAGCTCGAAAGGCACGCTTCAGCGGAATCTTGAATGCGATCAGTAGCGTGTACCAACCTCAAATGAAGTCTGGCGTTGGCGAGATTACGCTCCAGGAGTTCCGAACGGGCTTTCGAGCTCTATCGTTCGCGATGACCCTTTACGAGTCTTCTGTAGAACGGGCTAAACCAGATCTCGAGAGAGAAACGCCTTACATGGATCGAAACTGGCAACTCACGCAGCAGCAACTCAAGCTTGCGATTGGTGATTGGCATCCCGAGACCGACAAGAGGCTCTTTATGGGATTCGTCTCGCGGCTGTCCGGAATACCCCAAGAGGGATTGCCCAAAGAAGTGAGATCTTGGTTGGAAAATGTAAGCCAGAGCGAAGCCGAATTAAGTAATGAAGCAGAGTTAGGCAAGTTCGTGGATCAAACTTCGGTCGGAAATTGGGAATGGATGTCCAGTAGACTGGGGCTGTCCGCTGTGCAGCTCGAAAAGGAAAGCGATCCGGTTTTGCAGATTGCGATCCAACTCTATCCTGTTTACCTGAAACTACGCGAGGCAGATAAAGAGCGTCAAGGAGAGTTGAACAGGCTATACGGCGAATTGCTCGACGCGAAACAACAACAAAGCCCTGAAAATTTCATCCCAGACGCCAATGCGACCTTGCGGCTAACCTACGGTCGAATCAAAGGCTACTCCCCGGCCGATGCGATCACGAAACAGCCAATCTCGACCGTCAAGGGTGTGTTGGAGAAAACTACGGGACTAGAGCCGTATGAAACTCCCCAAGCTTTGATCGATGCCTACGAAAGAAAAGATTTCGACGGGTATTTGCACCCCATCCTTGGGGACGTGCCGGTCGCAATCCTTTATAATACCGACACGACAGGCGGAAATTCCGGAAGCCCAGTTCTCAATGGTCGTGGCGAAGTGGTTGGAGTGAATTTCGATCGCACTTTCGAAGCCACCATCAATGACTTTGCTTGGAACGAAAGCTATAGCCGGTCGATTGGCGTGGACATTCGTTATGTCTTGTGGGTCACAGGAACTGTATACGGAGCGAAACACACGGTCGACGAGATCCTGCGATGACCAAACACAAACCACAGGGAAGTTGTTAAGGCCTCATGAGAATTCTTGTAACGGGTGGTGCAGGCTTTATAGGATCGAATTTAGTGCGGCAGCTGCTCGAGCAGGGGCACAAGATTCTCAACATTGACAAGCTAACCTATGCAGGAAATCGGGCAACGATTCGCGACGTCGAGCTTAGCCGGCTACACCAGTTGGTTGAAGGCGATATTTGTGACGTACCCTTACTGAATCAATGCTTTGACGAATTCAAGCCACACGCGGTTATACATCTGGCTGCCGAGAGTCACGTCGATCGATCGATTTTAGCTCCCTCCCATTTCATCAGCTCGAACATTGTGGGGACTTATGGAGTCCTGCAGGCCTCGCTGAAATATTGGAAGAGATGCGAATCCACCATTCATCATTCCTTTCGATTTCTTCATGTTTCAACCGACGAGGTTTACGGTGCCCTCGGGCTTACTGGAACCTTCGATGAGAACTCTCGCTACGATCCTAGATCCCCCTACTCCGCCAGCAAGGCAGCTTCTGACCATTTAGTAAGGGCTTGGTGGCATACGTACAAGCTGCCGATATTGATTGCGAGCTCTTGCAACAACTACGGACCCTTTCAGCATCCGGAAAAGCTGATTCCAACCATCATTCTTCGCGCCTTAGGCAATTTACCCATCCCCATCTATGGAACGGGTGAGCAAGTTCGAACGTGGATCCATGTGCGCGATAACTGCCGAGCTCTCGAGCAGATTTTAGAATTCGGTACGGTTGGAGAAACTTACAATATCTCGACCAATGACGAGTTATCCAACCTCGAGATGGCAAGGCGTATTTGTGGGCTTTTGGATTCCATCCAACAAATGCGAGATATCAAGAACTCGCATCAACCCGCTTTGGAAGAGTCATTCAAGTCCTGGAAAAAGTTAGGCAGCTACACAAAGCTAATCTCCTTTGTCGACGACAGGCCAGGCCACGACTTTCGCTATTCACTGGATTCCAACAAGCTACAGTCGACACTTGACTGGAAACCGACTACCTCGCTCAACAGCGGACTGCACGATACGGTCCTTTGGTATATCAACAATCGGGAATGGTGGGACTCTGTAAAAGAGAGAGCTCATCAATAGCAGCCTACGTGGTCATGATTGATGCAAGCGGAAACGGTAATCACGCGAAACCGGGAGCCTCGAGGAGCGATCTGAGCATGCAAAAGAATATTGAGAAACGAGAAAAGGCGATCCAAGCCGCCGAAGCGTGGTGCAGGGGGCTAGAGATTCCATTTCCGATCGCCATGCAGGCATCCTCCCCGCTTCAGGGGGAGCTAGAAAATTTTTTGCACAGCCAGCCCATCCTCATTGGTACCACCGCCGAAGCCTTGCTAGGCGTTCGGCTCGGACTGATAGAGCGGGCTCATGACTTGGTCCAGGATGCTAGCTCTGGCCTGGAAGCCTACATTCATGGGATGATCCATCGGCTGGAAGGTGACTTTTGGAATGCCAACTATTGGTTTCGAGCGGCGGGCAAGCCGATTGTTTCGCAGGTTGCCAGCGTCGCGGGAGAAAAGGGGCTTCTCGATCCATTTGATCCAGCAAAATTGGTAGGACGACTAGAGCGGCTCCCGAAATCAAGCAAAACCCAGACCAATCCTAGTTCAGAAACCAGCCCAGAACTGGATGCGATCCGAGGGGATCTCGAACTCGAATGGTGGGCCGTGTGGTCGCAAGTGGTTTTTGCTCTTTCGTAAAACCCTACTTTTTGTACACTTTTAGATACAAATTTATGTAATAGTGTCGGATCTGGCCCCCCCCTTTGTAGGGTGGAAAGGCACCGGACGGCAGATAGAGTTTCCTTTGATGCGTTTTGGGGAGTTCCCGGACGCACTACGCTGAGTGAAGTATGGATTTAACAAAACTACGAAACATTGGTATCAGTGCACACATTGACTCCGGCAAGACGACCCTCAGCGAGCGAGTTCTCTTCTACGCAGGCCGAATTCACAAAATTGAGGAAGTCAAGGGTGACGGCGACGGCGCGACCATGGACTTCATGGAGCTGGAAAAGGAGCGGGGGATCACCATCACTTCCGCTGCAACTCAGCTGACCTGGAAAGATCACGTGATCAATTTGATCGACACCCCGGGCCACGTCGACTTTACTATCGAGGTTGAGCGTTCGTTGCGAGTACTCGACGGGGCCGTCCTCGTTTTGTGCTCTGTCGGTGGTGTTCAAAGTCAGTCTTTGACCGTGGATCGCCAAATGCGTCGGTACGGCGTGCCTCGCCTCGCATTCATCAACAAAATGGACCGAACGGGAGCTGATGCTTACCGTGTCACGCAGATGGTACGGGACAAATTGAACGCGGATGCGATCATGATGCAAATCCCGATTGGTGCCGGTGAAACCTTCGAAGGGGTCATCGACTTGGTAGGCATGAAGGCATATTTCTTCGACGGCAAGGACGGTGAAAACGTTCGCGAAGAAGAGATTCCTGCTGCCTATACGGACAAAGCTGCCGAGATGCGTCAAAAGATGCTGGAATCGCTTTCGATGTACAGCGACGAAATGATGGAGCTATTGCTGAGCGAACAAGAAGTTCCGAGCGATTTGGTTTATTCCGTCTGTAAGGCTGCAACCCAGCAACTGAGGATTACTCCGGTCTTCTGCGGTAGTGCTTACAAGAACAAGGGAGTCCAACTCCTTCTAGACTCCGTACTTCGTTATTTGCCCAACCCGAGCGAGCGTGAAATCAAGGCGCGTAAGGTTGGAGACGAAACGATCAAGCTAGACTTGAAACCTGACCCGAATTTGCCTTTCGTAGGCATGGCGTTCAAGATCGTGGAAGATCCGTTTGGCCAGCTAACCTTTATGCGAATCTACCAAGGTAAGATCAGCAAGGGAGAGATGTACATTAACCAGCGTACTGGCAAGAAGGAGCGATTTAGCCGAATCGTTCGCATGCACGCTGATAAACGAGAGGAAATTGATACTGCTAATGCAGGTGACATCGTTGCCATCATGGGCATCGACTGTGCTAGCGGTGAAACCTACTCTAACGATCGCGATTACTGCACGTTGGAAAGTATGTTCGTGCCTGAGCCTGTGATCAAGGTAGCTGTCACCCCAGCTAGCCGTGCGGATGCGGACAAGATGAGCAAGGCGTTGAACCGATTCCGCAAAGAGGATCCTACGTTCCAGCTTTATAACGACGAAGAAACCAGCGAAACCATCATTTGCGGGATGGGCGAGTTGCACCTCGACATTTATGTCGAGCGAATGCGTCGCGAATACAAAGTCGAGGTACAAGTAGGTGCGCCTAAGGTTAGCTACCGCGAATCGCCAGGAATTGCGCAAGAGTTTAATTATAAGCACAAGAAGCAAACGGGTGGTTCCGGTCAGTTTGCTCACATCGTTGGTGCCCTGACGCCAATCGATCCAGAAGGTGAAAAAACCTTCGTTTTTGAAGACCATGTAACCGGTGGACGAATTCCCAAGCAGTTTATCCCGCCCGTGGAGAAGGGGTTCCGCGACTCTATGACCAAGGGGCCGCTCGCCGATTTCCCGGTCGTGGGTGTGAAAATCGACTTGAACGACGGTAGCTATCACGACGTCGACTCGAGCGAACGAGCGTTCTACATTGCAGCTTGCGATTGCTTCCGCGAAACTATGCGAGCATCCCAACCCGTATTGCTTGAGCCTATCATGCGATGCGATGTGGAGTGTCCAGAATTGGACCAAGGTTCGGTGGTAGGTGACATCATATCTCGACGTGGTTTGATTACTCAGACCGATACGCGAGACAACGTCTCCTACATCACTGCCGAGGTTCCATTGGCAAACACTTTCGGTTACGCGACCGATTTGCGAAGTATGACCAAGGGTCAAGGCACGTTCTCGATGGAACTGGCCAAGTATGCCGTCGTTCCACGCAACCTGCAGGATGACATCATTACGGAACGCAAGAAGCAACTCGCGGCGCGCAATGCGTAGTTAGCTTCAGGCATCAAGAGATTTTAACGAAGCAAAAAGTCCGGATCGCTCCGGACTTTTTTCGTTTTCTGAATTGACTTCGGTGACGGCATTGACTTCGATGCCGGTGCGGACCGACCGTTTTTCTTATTTTGTGGGGTTGTTCTGGGTGGGCAGTCTCCTACAGTGTCAGATTGCGTCTTGTGTTCTTTGTTTGAGGAGGTGATCTATGCTGCGTCGCGATGTGCTCAAAGGGTTTTCTGCTGCTGGGGCTACGCTAGTTGCGGCCCCGCTATTGCGGGCTAATTGCTCCCCCGAGGATCAACTCGCAAGCTGGCAAGGCTGGAGAGGGCCGTCCCGAACAGGGATCGTCGAGAATCCAGCTTGGCCAGATTCCCTGGATGAATCGCGACTCACCGCCGCTTGGACTCAGTCGATGGGGGATAGCTACTCAGGCCCTGTTTGCGCCAACGGACTGGTCTTTACGACCGATAGCAAAGCGGGCAAAGAGTCCGCCATGGCGTTTTCGCTCGATACGGGAGAGTCAATTTGGACGCAAGCGTGGAAGGGTGCTCACAACGTCCCCTTCTTTGCGGCTAGAAATGGTAACTGGATTCGGGCTACTCCCGTAACCGACGGGTCCAAACTCTACATCGGTGGCATTCGTGATGTACTGTGTGCTTTCGATGTAAAGACAGGTGAGGAAACTTGGAGACTCGATTTCGCTGCTAAGTTCGGCAAGGTCCCGGACTTTGGTATGGTGTGCTCGCCGGTTATCGAAAACGGATTCCTTTACATCCAAGCTGGCAAGGGGGTTCACAAAGTGAATTGTGAATCGGCTGAGATCGTGTGGACCTCCATGCAAGACTCCGGCGACATCATGTCCAGCGGAGCCTTTTCGAGTCCCGTGATCGAAGAGATTAACGGGGTGCGCCAATTGGTTGTTCAGTCCAGAACGACGCTTGCAGGGCTCGACTTGGAAACCGGTGCCATTTTGTGGTCGTCCCAGATCGAAGCATTCCGCGGGATGAATATTCTCACCCCCACAGTCTGGAACAATCAAATATTTACGAGTAGCTATGGAGGCAAGTCGCTGCTTCTCGACGTCAGCAATCCGTCTGAGCCCAAGCGAGTTTGGGAAAACAAACTAGAGGGATACATGAGCTCTCCTATCGTGATCGGTAATCATTTGTATATGCATTTGCGGAACAAACGATTCGCATGCATCAATTTACTCGATGGGAAAGAAGCTTGGGTCACACCGCCTTATGGTGAGTATTGGAGCATGGTGTCCAATGGGACCACCATTCTGGCCCTTGATCAATCCGGAGATCTGCGTTTGATCAAGCACAATCCGGAGAAATTCGAATTGTTATCGGAGAGAAAGCTCACCGACGAGGAGGCATGGGCCCATCTCGCAGTCCTCGGCAGCAAGGTGATCGTACGATCGCAGAAGGCACTGAGAGTCTACAACTGGATCTGATGCGACCTGCGAGGTTAGCAAGGGTTGTTTTGCATCGCACCGTGATACGAATAGTATCGGAAAGTAGGCTGATACTATGCCACGGTAAACGGGGCCAGCGATGTGTGTGATTCTATTTGGTCCCATGGTCCCGGTAGGGACCAGGAACGTGGTTGGCACTAAATGTACGGTCCGAACACGTAGGGATGCGACGAACTGCTGAATTAAGGGGACCCGCAAAGCGGGGTCCCTTTGAATGAATTGTTAGGCCTCAGTACTCGAAGGTGAGGAGCGATCGCCAGCAGTGCTGCTGCGAGACTTGGCAAGGGCCAAGAAGACCACGCCAATCGCTATGAACGCGGGGCCGAGTGACCAAAACACCGTCAAATGAGCGGCGAGACCTACGATGAGGAAAGTGATTCCGTTGGTGAGGAAAACGAGGCCAATGGTTAGAAGGTTCTTTGTCGAGTTCACTGTGATGCTCCTTGTGAGGCCTAAAAACGAAATGCGATCTATCTCTTCCGGAGCGTCGCGGAGCGGTGGGATAGATTGTGCGCCCGAACAGTATGGCTTTGCTCCGCATGCCGAGAGATTATCGCTTGACCGGGCTCGGTTCGCAACCCACTTGCGGATTCTTCCCTTTTCTGGTCATCCCTAGCTCTGTTTAGACTCCTTGGTAAAGCGCCATACAGGCTACAACGCAGAGACGCGGAAAGCGCAGTGGCTCGCGATTGCCACCATCTACTGGCTTTGGCCAAGCCCTGGCCTACGCCAAGGAGCAATCATGGCCGGGGCACTTCTTACCCGACTGTCCGGCGCAAAATTCTAAGCCTATGATTCTTCGACGCTATCAACGGAACGCTCGCCATGTTAGGCTGATTCGGGGCCCTGCATCCTTTTGACGTTTGTTTGCATGCATCCAAGTAGTCCATCTGTGAATAGTTGTAAGGTCGTCCGAAAGATGCAGTGCGTCGTGCTGACATTCGATCATCCCACGCAATAGACGTTACCAGCGACCTGAAGAGAGACTCGTGGTCAGGGTAGAAGACATCTTCTATTTCAATTGGTGGCTTCATAGCAAAAAAAGGGAAACGTCTGTCTCTGGGGGCAGTGAGCCCAAGAAATGAAACTACCATCAGACTGTAGCTGGCAGGCGGTTTCGTCGCAGTCCTTTGTTCGTCCGTATGGTCCTTGATCGACCAGATTGCCTTGAAAAACAGGTAATGCCCCGGTGTTCAATCGGCGGCTGTCTACCGTTGCTCAGCACCCGCAAGTGAGGTTTCTAAAATCTAAAACCGCTGATCGAATGCCTCGGTGCAGGGTTTTGTCTGGTTCGTCGTTGGCTTGGCTCGTCCAGAACATGGGACATTAATCAAGAACTCGCCATTTGCCAAAGTGTGAGCGGTCCGAAAGCCGTAGTCGTAGACCGTAGGGTCTTTCACCGCATTTACCGCTTCAGCTTCTTGCCAGCACGTCGCGAATAGATAGGAAGATTCGTCGATCGACTGGTCTGTGTTGAGCACGATCGTCAAATCGAACTCTCCGTCCCAAACAGCTTGATATCCGAACGGAAGTAGGAGCAACAAAACGATCGCAAATATCGATACGATGACTAAGGAATTACGCATAGGTCTTGAAGCCAGGAGGCCTGCGATCACTGAGGTCGCGGCGAAAAAATCTCACCCATAGAGAGCGGTCGCCATGCAACTTCGGTGGAATGCTTGGTTCGTTGAATTATCTATACAATCACATGAATGCCCTATCAGTGATCAAGTTCGATTGCACGTCTCGATTATACGGCCATAGCGGACACTCGTATTGTATTCGCACACAATACCCGTTGGCTAGCCACGGGACGCCGCACCCGCGTTCCTCGCCCCCATTGAGCTTGCCTCAATGGAGCGCATGACTCGCTGGCTGGAGAACGCACTGACGGCCAGGGGTATCGCTGAATAGCCGACGAATCACGCTCCCACCGAGTGAACTCAGCGGTGAGCTAGGGAGCGGTTAGGGCACGACGGTCTAGCCGGTTAGTCATGCTTTCACTAACACAAGGTCATTGGAGAGCAAGGAGGTGGGATACTCGTTGTCGATGAATATGCAGCATAACGGTTCACGCCGTAAACGGTTACAACCAAACTATGCTATCCGGGTAGGTTCGGGGGCAAAGGATGATCCGCCGGTTTCCATGAGATATCGGATTCCCTGTTTGAAGCAAGGCTTGAGTTCGAAGGATAGAAATGAATACCAGTTGGGTCTTGTCTGACCACGGAACCACGCGGCATGTGCCAAAGCGTATGCAAACATCGGTAAGGTCATGTATTCCGGTCGCCGGACGTCGGTACCTGGCCAATTGCTGTATTGACCATCCCAGTTTCGCGGCGAATTGCCCAGGAAAATGCCAAAGCCGTGAAATACTGCGGTCAAGTCCGTAAGCAGTTCATTGTCATATTCGTCTCCCTGTACACGCCGCTCGCCCATCAATCGCAAGTGCGATAGTTCGTGTGCCATCGTCCCGATGAGTCCGGACAGATTCATCAGTTCGGATGTTTCAATATGAATGATTGTTGAACCGATTTGTTCATCATATAGCCCAGCAGCACCGTTCGGAAGAAATCTACCAGCCTCATTGACCAGCCAAACTTGGTTTGTGTTCGTGAACAACTCTAGTTCTACGGCTTTGGGATCGACACCCATGAAACCGCAGACTTGGTCAAGGAGATTGCGAACGCTCTCCTCAGTTCCATCCACCGAGTCGGGAAA
The DNA here is from genome assembly GCF_052161605.1 of Brakhagea baltica. NCBI lineage: Bacteria > Pseudomonadati > Planctomycetota > Planctomycetia > Pirellulales > Pirellulaceae > Brakhagea > Brakhagea baltica. The sequence goes on from NZ_CP197409.1 coordinate 5,955,367, forward strand.
GAAATCTTTAGTCGGTAGGATAGGATCACGCTGAGTAAACAAGTCGCGTCCAAACTGCTGCGAAAGCCATTCGAGTCGATCCTCGATCCAATACTTGGCTTGCTCGTCAACCGGGCATTGGGGCTTAGACCAACCAAACATGTGTGTCCATCTTTATGGTTTAATGCCACCATCTATCGAGTGGTGGCGAGAGAAGTTTTTGGAAGTCGAAATAGGCGATCCGCAACCTTGGTGTAATATTTTATTGTCGGGTTTTGTCCATGGAAAGTCAACATTCTTGGCCATCACCGTTTTGAAACCTAGAAATCATTGTCCTAGCATCGGTCACCGGCCCCCCTTTTGATACGGGGGCCTATAGGGCATTCCGGGGTTTTGAGGGCAAGGACAAAAAATCAGGTTCGATGTATACCCTACTCCGGGTTATAGGACGCAACACCTGAGCTAATTTTCGTTACTCGACCCTGTATCTGAGACACCCTTGACTACGCAATAGGTTCTCATCAACGGTCAGGTGGTCAATTTTGTAGCCACTCCTCAGCAGTATCCACGAGGGAGGAGACTCGTCATAGTTGCGCAAGACAACGTCACACTGGACAATTTGCATGACGCGAAATCCGACAGCATCATCGCCAAGCTTGCAGTTACCGTTCCAATAAATGTCCAGTTCGCAATCTGCTGCTCCAGTCAAGTTGTTAGTCCGCACCTCGATTGCAGTTGGGGCACCAGAAGCTTTAGTCCCAGTACTAAGGAAACGGACGTGGACTTGACGTGGCGAAGCGAGTTGAATCAGCAGCGATTCCAATTCTGCTTTGTCTGGATGCTTCGGCAACAGCATTGTAGTGCGATCAACGTGCATGTTCTTGTTGCGTAACAATCGCTATCTCCCAGCAGAGCGGTCACGAGAGGCGATCGTGCCAGCAACAGTGGCTTCGTAGTGTGCGGTTTCCATTAAAGTATTGTACCGTTTTTCGCTCGCAACCTTGGTACAAAAAGATAGGATTCAACCGACAGCGGCCAAAGTGTCACGAAGTCTAGTCCCCGCCCATGATCCGGGGAGCTGTCGTCGAATTCTCACGGCGGTGGATCATTCAAATTAGCGGATCGCTATCAGTACCGCTGCTTGCCTGCAAAGAAGTGAAGAATGATCAGCAGGCTTTAAGTGCACCCTCTCCTGACTATCGGACGAAAACTCTGGATCGCCAAACTTGGTCCGCGACTTTGTTCGTCGTCCGCTATGGGCTAAACTTCTCCAAAAAGGTTGGCGTCCCCAAGTATTCTACCCGCAAGCCGTCAGCCTGAACCGTTAAATCAATGTCGTTGGCAAAGTCTAGGCTCAAGACAGTTGGGCCATCATGCTTCAACGGCATCGCAAAACAGTTCTCAAACTGCTCTCCCGAAAGTGTGAGACATCCATCCAGGATGGTATCTGGGAATTCTACGAGAGTGCATTGCATGGTCCCGTTCAGAAAAGTCAGCCTTACAGATTGCATCCAAACAGTTCCAGGGTCTATACCAGGGCTACCATCGCTTTGATGCAGATAGGCCATAAGTTCCACCACGAGCAACTCATCGTCCTCGTCGATGGATGTAAGTTTTGAATCGTGTAGTTCAATCGCAGCGTTAATGGATAGATCTTTGTTGAGAAGACGAATTGGCAATCATCCAGGCTTCCTTAATAGGCAGTCGTGATTGTCGGGTTTTATCCTGGCGAAGTCAACATTTTTGGCTCAAACCTTCCCGCCCCCAGGATAGTTTTCACCCCGTTGTCGGCCACAGGCCCCCTTTGAATAAGGGGGCCTATAAGGCATTCGGTGGCTTTATGGTGTAAACAAAAAATCAGGTGCGATCTACGCCCTCCTCCGAATATCCGACGCAAAATCTATGCCGATTTATGTTAACGGGGAGGCTGATTACCTAGCCATTGTTCGATCAGCGATGACAATTCATCGACAGAAGGCATTCCGAATCCGGTATACATTCTCTTGCCATTGTAGTAATACAGATGGTTTGGGCCTTGAAGCCGATCCGATTCGGGAAAGTAATCGTACAACGATATACTATCCACGTTGAAAGATCGAAACGCCATTCGATTAGAGAACCGTCTTGCGACGATACGGACTGTTTCGTCGAATATACGCGAGTAACCATTCCATGGCGCCCACAAATGAATAAACAATGCTTCGGTGGAAAAGTCGATCACCGTAAGGGGGGATTCTGCAGGCGTCCAAGGTCGGCGATCGCGTTGCCGATGAATTGCCGGGTACAATTCGCGAGTGAACCATGATTGCCAATCGTCTGCAAATCGATTCACGATCAGGTTTAGGTGCATCCATTCAACTTCGTTCAACGTATTCAGTATGTCGTCGCCAGATTGAAGAAGTTCTTCGAAAGCACTTGGGGTGGCGAATGAACGTTGGAGGGAGAGAAGTGTTTGTACGGATGATGAAAACGGAGCAAGGAAACGTGCCCATCGATCTGTCTTGTTGTGCGATTGTCGAAACGACATGTTGTGTATGCTAAAGTGTCTCATCTTCCCTGATGAGGGCGTCCATCACCGAGCATCCGGGAATGAAGTCTCTGAAATCAAAACTGCCAGATCTCTGGATCGTACGTTCAGTTTCATTCGTATTGTCAAACAACCTCGTCGAGCTCAGCCCATGCCAGAAGTATTCTAGCATGCTCTGTCATCATTATAATCCGTCGCTACCCGACTCAAGCTTCCATACCGAGACTAGGCCCGCGACGATCGCAATCCATAAAATAGGACATCCAAACAATGCGGTGATGATCCAAAACCACAATCTAGGATGAAATCCAACCTGCAAGCAGGACCGGCTTGGACAATTCGGATCATAGAAAACAATCTGGCGACTACCAGGCGGGTATTGAATCAAAAGTTCAGGATTGCATTCGTTCTTTGAACCAAAGTAATATCTTCTGCCATGTAATTCGCGATTACTGACACGATAGCTGTACCTTAACACTAGTTGAATCGGTTCGCCATCTTCGTTCTTTGGCTGGTAGTGTGAGTCAATCAAGCAATCGGTCGAAACAAATCGTGCTTTCGAAGCGAACGCAAAGTAGACGGCACGCGCAACAACGAATAACGGGATGGCGACTACCAACGTCGCCATGATTGCTGCAGAGTTAAAGTCCAGCATTTGCTTTTTCGAAGGCGGAACGGCGGCCATCACCGAGCATGAGGAGTTTACTCAACGCAAGTCGAAAGCTCTCTTTCGAGCACTTTGGTCCAATGCTTGGTTTTCGCTTGCCCCACTGTTTGCATTTCGTGAACGCATCCATATCTTCACGCCGTAGTCTTCTGCGATGAGTGTCTCCTCTCCGTTAAAAAGACTGTAAACGATTGTTGATTCTAGTGTCTCTTTTGTTTTGGGATCAGATCGAAACAACTTGAATGCTACCACATGCCCGCTGCTCGGATCTGAATCATTGAATGGGTAGGAGAGGCGTACGAAGCCTGCATAGGAATAAGCCACAGAAATGAGGTAGTCGTCGTCTTGCCCCAGGTCCTTTTCGAACGATTGGGATCCATGAATGCCTTCCACCAATTCAACATCGAAGGTAACTCCATAATTATCGGCAAGGGATATTTCGACTTCAGCTCGTTCCTTATTGGTACTCTCTGAAGACGTCTTCGAAACGGGGGTCGCGCACGATACTAAAAGCATCAAAGGGGTAACAAAAAGGAGTGAAATTGATTGCACTCTAGTCATCAGTTCTCCTTTGTATCCCATACACAATTCTCGAGCGATAACTTACAATTATCCCGGCTTGTTCACCGGAAAAGTCGTTATTGTCGGGTGTTATCCCCGAAAGTCAAACATTTTAACCTAACATCATTTTGCCTTCCTTAGTCATCCGTCTTGCAGTCAAGCTGCGCTAACACTGGGCTTAACTCTGGCAAGATGCTAATTCCTAAAGAGGTAAGGAGAGACGATATGCAAAATCTCTGAGTTTATCAAGCAAGCGGATCGACGGAGCGATCCGCGACAATCGTCGCTGACCGCTCCGTCGGTCAGTTGCCACCAAGGCGATCACTCGTTAGGCATTTATGATTCGACGACACAATTGGATAAAACTGTGCGAAAGGCTACAGAGAAACAATCAGGCTCGCCGTTCGCCCATCCCCGATTATCAAACGCAAAATCAAAGCCGATTTATGTTCGTCGCTTTTTGTTCGCCTACGCGTAAAAGGTCAATCGAAGTACCAGGCTAGCACGCGCCATGGGTCGGAAAAGAGTATTGCCAAAGATGCTACCAATAGCAGCAGATAAAGAAATACCGAGGCAACACGCTGTTTGTTTGTTTTGTGGTTCGTCGAAACAAAGCCAAAGGGATTGCAGTACGCGTTAAAAAAACCAACCGGAACCGCGAGTGGTGCGCCCAGAATCAGAAAAAAACCGACATACGCGAAGAAGTCAATCAGAGCGTTGTGGGTGTAATCCCGATAAGGAACCGGTATGCGTCCGAGAGCAAGAACCGTCAACGCCCATGTCGTATATATGGCGGAAATCACGAGTACGGGATACACATACAGGGCACCAGAAATGATCGTGAGTTTGGACCAAGGGCTCAGGTGCGTCTGTGTTGCCGCTTCAGGACTTCGGTACGGATTTGCGTTGGTATCAAGCATAGCACTTTGTTCGACGAACTTGTAATTATCCCGGCTTCAGCAATGGCCCCATTGCATTGGAGCGCCTATGGAGCTTTCGGTGGTTTGATGGCGAAGCCCGTAAGCTCGATGTTTTTTGTCTCTCACTTTGCCTGTGCGAACAAACGATTCTACGGGAGCTTGTGTCCCATCTTGTCTCGCTTGGTCGAGAGGTAAGTTAGATTGTGATCGTTGACCTCTGGGATGATCGGGACTTGATCGACTACGTTGAGATCAAAACCTCGCAGATTGAAAGCCTCGGTCTTCTTGGGATTATTCGTCAAAAGTCGAATCTCGCGTAAACCAAGATCTTTAAGGATCTGGATTCCAACACCGTAATCTCGCATGTCCGCCTTGAAGCCAAGCTTCAAGTTGGCCTCGACGGTATCAAGCCCCTCATCCTGGAGTGCGTACGCTTTGATCTTTTGTGCAAGCCCAATGCCTCGTCCCTCTTGAGGTAGATAAACGAGTACCCCGCAGCCTTCGTTACCGATTCGCTCCAACGCTTGGTGCAGCTGATCGCCGCAGTCGCATCGCAAGGACTGAATGAGATCTCCGGTAAAGCAACTGCTGTGCATGCGAATGAGAGGCGGTGCCGTCGACTTGACCAAGTCCCCCATGACCAAAGCCACAGGTTCTTGGGTCTCGAACTGAACGCCATACACCATAATCTCGAACATGCCGTACTTGGTCGGCAGCTTGGATCGGGCCGTTCTTGTGACTAGTTTCTCATTGATGCGACGATGAGAGATGATCTGTTCTACGGTGATCATCTCTAACGAATGCTTTTGAGCTAACTCAAAAAGTTCGTCGCGGGTCGCCCGATCGCCGGACGAATTGAGAATCTCGCAAAGAACTCCCGCTGGTGTCAGGCCTGCCATGCGCGCTAAATCAACGGCCGCCTCGGTGTGCCCTGCGCGTCGCAGGACTCCCCCCTCCATGGCCACCAAGGGATAGACGTGACCAGGGCGGACGAAATCCTCCTCTTTGCTGTCAGGGTTGGCCAATCGACGAATCGTCTCGGCTCGTTCCCCTGCCGTGATTCCCGTCTTGCATCCCGCGTGGTCAACCGGCGTCATGAAAGCTGTTGTGAGGGGGGATGTGTTGTGGTCAACCAGGGGACGCAGATCCAATCGTTGGCAAACGGCAGGCAGGATCGGTGCACAGAGTTGTCCGTGTCCGCTCAGCATAAAGTTAATCGTTTCGGTGGTGACCGATTCGGCGGCGCAGACAAAGTCACCTTCGTTTTCGCGATCCTCGTCGTCGACAACGATCACCACCTCGCCACGTGCGATGGCCGCAACAGCTTTTTCTACAGTACTAAAGCGAAGACTGGGATTCTCTGACATGGTTTGTTCATTAAGTAAATGGGATCGGTCGACTCGATGGCAGCGCTACTCAGCGGACTCATCCGAGCCTTCTAGGTTATAATCTTTTATCTTTTTGTGGAGCGTGTTTCGATTGATACCGAGCTTGTTCGCTGCTTTCGTCTGCACGTGATTGCAGCTAGCTAGAACCTGTGCGATGAGTTCCTTCTCGATGCGATCAACGATAGCACCATGCAAGTTTGTGGAGTCAGGCGGATTGCTTCTTATGCCGAACTGCACTACTTCGGCGGCGAGCGAATCAAAGCTGGTTGCTTTATGGACCGATTCGGATGTGTCACTATTTTGATCCGCTTTTCCCGTGACAACGGGTGGGAGTAGATCGATGGTCAACTCGTCCGATTCCGCCATCACTACCGCTCGCTCGATGTAGTTTTGCAGTTCACGAACGTTGCCGGGCCAGGAATATTCCTGGAGGGCTTCCATCGCTCCCCGGTTGATGTGAACGACATAACAACTGTTGAGAGAACTGTAGTACTGAAGGAAGTGTGCCACGAGAGCCGGGATGTCATCGCGTCGTTTGCGGAGCGGTGGTAATTCGATAGGAACCACATTGAGTCGCCAGTACAAGTCCTCGCGGAACCGCTCACTTTTTATTTCTTCGCTTAAGTCGCGATTGCTCGCGGCAATGACTCGCGTGTCAACGGTTACCGTTTCTGTATCCCCGACTCGTTCAAATTGCTTTTGCTGCAGGACCCGCAACAGCTTCACCTGAAGATGCATGCTGGTGCTATTGATCTCGTCCAAGAAAATGGTGCCCGTGTCTGCCGTTTCAAAACGGCCTGCTCGGTTGGAGATGGCACCGGTGAACGCACCCCGAACGTGCCCGAACAACTCACTCTCCAGAAGGCTTTCGCTCAACGCACCGCAGTTGACTCGTACAAACGGACCTCCATTGCGTCCGCTAAGTTGGTGGATCGCATTCGCTATGACTTCCTTACCGGTCCCCGTTTCCCCTAGTAGCAGCACTGATGCATTGCTGGGAGCAACTCGTTTGGTAATGCGAGCGATCTCCACCATGGCGGGTGATGAACCGATCACGCCCGGTAGCAATGTGCCCGACGGAAAATTTTGCGAAAAACTCTCTTGCCTGATTCCGGCCATGAATTCCCTGTCTTGGCGAGCCTCGCTATGACGACACCTACGGGATGCCCCTGCGACTAATCGCAATAGTAACCATTGCTCAAAAAATTAGCTAGCTGCCTGTTGTTTGCGCAACCGTATTTTCCTGAGCGTGCCAATTGCTCAGATGTCTGCGATCCTTTGTCTTTACGCTTAGGGGCTATTGGCGCACCTTTAAAAGTTGGCAAGCTATACGGCGACGCCGTCAAACCAACTCGCCAAATCGTTACGCAGTATCAGAGGACATGATTATGCATTACCAATTCCACGGGAAGAACGCGATCATAACAGGATCATCGAAGGGAATTGGAAGATCAGTGGTTTTGGAATTAGCTCGTGGAGGGGCGAACGTGACGGTCAATTCGAGCTCGAGTCGTGATGCTGCTGAGAGAGTTGCTGAGGAAGCTCGTGCCCTCGGGGTGAAGGCGATTGTCTGCCAGTGCGATGTGTCCGATCAAGCAGCTGTGGAGGACATGGTTGCTCAAACGGTGGAAGCGTTTGGAAGTCTGGAGCTGTTCGTATCCAACGCTGTTTACAGCGATCGCCAGCTTATGGTCAATGCCGACATGACCGGCTTTAAGAAAACGATTGATGTTTCCATGTGGGGAGCATTCTTTGGTTTGCGAGCCTCTGCACAGCAAATGATCAAGCAGGGGAAAGGGGGAGCCATCACGATAGTTAGCTCGCCCCACGCCAACATTCCGTTCCCCACTGCCATGGCCTACAACATGGCCAAGGCGGCTATCGATCACATGGCTCGTACAGCAGCCATCGAGCTGATTCAGCATGGCATTCGTGTTAACGTCTTTCATCCAGGTTGGATCGACACGCCAGGTGAACGCAAATTCTTTTCCGAGCAGCAACTTGCTGAAGGAGCAAACTCCTTGCCCACAAAACGATTGGGCACCCCGGATGAAATGGCGCACGGTGTGTGCTTTTCGTTAAGTGACGAAGCAGCGTACATGGTCGGTTCTACCCTCACCATGGATGGCGGGGCTCAGCTCCCTTGGTGGTCAAAGAGAGCTGAGGGCAAGCAGTAGTTGGGAGTGTGTTGGAGGAGTGGTTGCTCACGCCGCGAGCCGGGCGTTAATGTTAGCGTAACGGCGCAAGCCGTACGGTGCCTCCGGCAATGCGAAGCGAGCCGGGCGTCGCCATCGGCGACGCGACGATTAATAACCGGGCGACAAAGATTGCTGGGTAGCTTGGCGGGCGGTGGACGCGTTGACGCCCTAAGGGAGGCCTTGCGGCCATTCCGCTACTATTTGCATCGCTAGTAAGTCGCGAAGGTACGAAGCGCTTCTAGCGTATCGAGCATCGTCTTTTGCGAGACGTCCGACCATTGCGTGGAGCGATGACGGACGATACACAGCTTGAACTGCTCCAAGGCATCGGCTACGTCAGGAGGCAATGTCGGCAGAGCTGCAAATGGGTTTGTGGCCTGCTTGCCATCTTCTTCCCAGGCCGCATCCCCCTCCGATTGCATGGAGTCTTGTCCTGCCCCCGAGCTGTTTAGGTTGTCTTCGTCGGAGTCGCCAAAGTCCGCGTCCTCATAGGTCTTGCCCGTGCTGATCCCGTCTTCAGAAGACCGGTCCGACTCGACATCTTCGTCATCGGTCTTTAGGGAAGTAAATCCGTCATCGACCTCGGAAGTGATCAGTTCTTCATCCTTGGGGTTGTGTTTAGGATCACCGCCCGACGCTTCCCAACGGGTCCGACGCATTTCGGAAATGCTCCATCCGCTGCGGACCGCACCCTCGAGCCAGAGCTCGGCGTCATCCCAGTCCAAGGCTGCGAGAAAGTGGCTCCAGTAGAGGCCTTGGTAGCTCTCCTGCACCGCACCAAATCGTTCGTAAGTTCGTCGTAGTCGACCGACGTGTTGGCTCGTCACGGCCCCCACCTGCTTGCTCCAGGTCTCGTCGCTGTAGTCGGAGGCTGTAGCTTCCGAAGCGATCAAGGCCGACCGCCACTCCGAGATAATTCTACCTTTTTCCCAATTGGTTTGGCTAATGAGGGTATTCCATTTGCCTACGAAGGGGACGGTAACCTCGAGGGAGCGAGCATCCAACTCGGTCGCGTCAGGCGAGGCGGTAGCGACACTGGTTTCAGCTTCCAAGCGGCTGACATCTGCGGTGTCGAAATCGGACGCTGGCTGAGCATTTTCATCATGAATCGGCGACGTAATCATGCAATCCAATCATAATCTAGAGAACTAGGGAGCAACCATCCGCGGAGCTGGGATGGACATCCAAGAGGTTAGCCAAAACAAAGGCAGGAACAACAAGATTGCTCGTAAGCCGACTTGAAAATTTCTTAAACCGCTCCAAACGAGCTACTTAGGTAAAGTTTTCTATCGGATTCGTCACCGGAACCCACACGCAGGCCCGTGCATAACCTGTCGGGAACACGACTTGATTTCGGAAAGTAAATGACGTTCAATGGCCCTTTCGGCTTTCCTAAGTTCGCCCTCCTCGAGATATTGAAGCATAAGGCGGTCGCCTCCCAAGGGTCTGTCACCCTTTTCTGATTGGCAGCAACGATACCCCTCTGGAACTATCCATGAAAACAACAAGTCTATTTCAACTGAACAATCGCGTGGCAGTGGTCATGGGTGGAACGGGCGTGCTCGGGGGAGCTATGGCCGATGCCTTGGGTGGCGCGGGAGCTCGCGTCGCGATTCTCGGTAGGAGTGCCGAGCGTGGGCTGCATCGCGCCGAAGAGATTCGCCGCGACGGAGGAGAAGCGGTTTTTCATCATGCCGACGCCATGGACCGCAGCTCGCTCGAGCATGCTCGGGATATCATTGAGCGGACTTTGGGACCGGTTGATATCCTGGTCAACGCTGCTGGAGGTAACCAAAGCGAAGCGACCTTGCAGCCCGGCGATGATTTCTGCGACTTGCCACTAGATGCTTGGAAAAACGTATTCGATTTGAACCTCATAGGGGGTACCGTTTTGCCATGCCAAGTCTTTGGCGAGACCATGGTGAATCGTAACGCGGGTAACATCATCAACATCGCGTCGATGTCCGGTATCGTTCCGTTGTCTCGTGTGGTGGCTTATTCCGCTGCCAAGGCTGCCGTGATCAACTTTACGCAGTTCCTAGCGCGAGAGTGGGCCAGCCGAGGAATTCGGGTCAACTGCATCAGCCCAGGCTTTTTCCCCTCCGAACAGAATCAAACGCTTCTTTACGATGAATCAGGAAACCTGTCCCCTCGAGGCCAACAGATCATCAATCACACACCGATGGGTAGATTCGGTTATGCCCACGAGCTAGCCGGAACCGCGATCTTTTTGGCTTCATCGGGGGCTTCTGGCTTCATCACCGGGCATAACTTGGTCGTTGACGGCGGGTTTTCTTCGACCACAATCTAGCGGCTTGCGGGTTAAGTTTCGCAGATTCAAAACAACACTCAATTCATCCTTTCCAAGCTAAACAGGAGACCACATGGCTCAGCTTTCCATTCGCCAAGATGCATGCGAACTCGATTTTCTATCGCTCGGAGCGCTCGTGCATCGACTCGATCCAGGGATCATTCCCTTTCGCAAGGCGAAATCGTTCGATATTCACGTATCGGGCGGCGAGTATAACGTTGCAGCCAATCTGTGTGATTGCTTTGGCTTGAAGACTGGCGTTGCCACGGCTATGGTCAATAACGGGATCGGTGAGCTGGTCCAAGGTCGCGTGCGTGAGATGGGCGTAAAGACCTTTTACAAGCACTTTGAGCACGACGGAGTTCGTGGTCCAAACATCGCCACCGTTTACAGCGACCGAGGGCTTGGGGTTCGCCCACCGGTCGTGTTCTACAACCGTGCTAACGAGGCTGGCGGGTTGCTCCAGCCGGGTGACTTTGACTGGAAAACGATTTTCGGATCGGGCGTTCGCTGGTTCCACTCCGGAGGCATCTTTGCGGCTTTGTCAGCGACCACTTCGGAACTGATCATTGAGGGAATGCAAGCGGCAAAGGCTGCCGGGGCCGTCACCTCGTTCGATTTGAATTACCGAGCCAAGCTCTGGAGCCCCATCGGGGGAACCGCCAAAGCACAGGAGCAAATCAGCAAGATTGTGAAGAATGTCGACATGCTGGTCGGAAACGAAGAGGATCTGCAGAAGGGGCTGGGCATTGAGGGGCAAGATGTCGAGTCGACCTCGTCGCTCGATCCCGATTCCTTCTTCAAAATGATCGAGCGTGCGGTGGAAAAATTTCCGAACGTTAAGATGGTTGCCACGACTCTGCGCGAGGTGCATTCCACGAATCGCCATGATTGGGCGGCGGTGCTTTGGTATGACGGAAAGCGTTATGTCAGCCCGACTTGTCAACTCGATGTGGTCGACCGCATCGGTGGTGGTGATGGGTTCGCTTCCGGGTTGATTTACGGCATGTTGGCAGGAAAAGAGCCCGAGCAAGCGTTGCGATTGGGTTGGGCGCACGGTGCGTTGCTCACCACTTTCCCCGGCGATACCACGATGGCCAAATTGCCCGAGGTTGAGGCCATGGCAAAGGGTGGATCAGCCCGAGTGCAGCGTTAGATTTGCTTTTCGAGAGCATAACGGGCACAAAGAGGTTATGATAGAGCGGGCCGCCTGACCCGCTTTTCTTTTGTCGTAGCCAGTAAACGAACCGATCAACATGAGATACCGCTTTCTTTGTGCCATTACGCTCGGTCTAGTCTTATTGCCCTCAGCCATGCTGCTGCCTCTCTCTGGAATCCCAAGTCTGGCAGATGAGACAAAATTGGATTTTCCTATCAAGGAGGTCGCGATTGGGGACTTGGTGTTGGAAGTCGTTGTGAACTCAGAAACGTTTTCCCAGGCATCTGCGATTAACTCAAACGGGTCCATTGTGGGAACTAGAGAGGTGATGGGAGCTGCCTCTGGTATCATTTCGCAGAAGAGTTTTTACTTTGGCATCCACGGGCACTTGGATATGCCATTGCCAGCTAGCTTCACCAACGTGGAGGTAACTGGCATCAGCGATACCGAGTTGGTGATTGGTTACGCGACGCGGCCCATTGGCCATCCGGATGGAAATCTAAATGGCGTCGTTTGGAGTCCCGAGACGGGTGCCGTCACAGTTTTACCGCTACCTGAGGGAGACAGCGCATGTCATTCGCAATCTGTCTCGGCCGATGGCAAGATTGTTGCAGGTTACAGCACCGGACCATCGCGGCTTCGACCGGTCCTTTGGACGTACGAAGCGGAGTCCGGCAAGTGGAGCGTGACCGTGTTGCCAACGTTGCATGAGCACAATCCCTACCTGATGTCCGGTCGATTGCAGATCACTCCTGACGGCAGCTATGTTGCAGGATGTTGCACCGAAGCGTTTTTGCCCAACGGAGTCATCGATAGTTCCTTGTATGTTTGGGAACGGGCTGATGGGGGGCAATGGGAGAGAAGTCAACTCTCCAACGAGCAATTTTACATTTTTGGAATCAACAATAAGCGTGAGTTGGTAGGATCGATGCGGAGCCCGACGGGGAAAACATTGCCGGTATATTTCGACGACAAGGGGGCGATGACGACGCTTGATTTGTTGGAGGGGGATATAGGTGGTGAAGCGAGGGGTATCAACGATCAATCGGTCATAGTTGGTTTCTCGGACGACCCACCTGGCCCGGATGGCGGGCCGGAGCCGTGCATGTGGACGGTGGATGGCAAAGTCAAACGAATTGTGCTTGGTTCCTCACCCTACGGTGTCGTCCAGGGAATCAATGCATCAGGCCAACTGGCGGGCATGGCAACGTTGATTGAGGAGGGGGCTGAGGGTGAAACAGAAGACGTTGTCGAACGAGCCCTAGCATTCCGTTCCAAGCCAAAGTGATAACGGTGTGGTACGCCCTTAGGAGTGAAGGGGCTCATGCGTTTTGGATCCCCATCGCGTAGCGATGCCAATAGTAGCGGAAAGGCCGCAAGGCCTCCGGTAGGGCGCCAACGCGTCCACCGCCCACTAGCCTCCCATTAATCCTCCTCACTCAGTAGTCCTGCATTGCCTCGCCAAAAGCACACCCAGCTCGCTTCGCAATTTCCGCCAAGCTCAGCCGCAGGCAGCCCCGGAAATCCCGCAGGCTTGCACGCAGATCCCGCCAAGCTCAGCCGCAGGCAGATCTGGAAATCCCGCAGGCTTGCACTGCGGATCGTTAGGCTTCTCGCTAAACGAGTGATCGCCCGCCCCACCCCCGAATCCCGCAGGCTTGCACAGCGGATTGTTAGGTTTCCGGCTTCTTGGGCAGATCCGGCGGGGCGAGCCGGAAGCGTAACAATCTCCTGGGTAAACCAGGAGCATTCTTGAGGCGTGAGGGGGCAGCCGTTGGTGTAGCGAGAAACGTAACGATCACCTGGTCAAGCCAAGTGCATTCGCAGACCCCCGACGGCGTTGGGCTCAGCCTAGTCCGCGATTCCCGGACGGCGTAGCCGCAGCCAGTGCCCGGAAATCCCGCAGGCTTGCACCGCGGACGGTTAGGCTTCTCGCTACAATCGCCCTCTCAATCTAATCCGCCCTCGCACCCCACTTCTTCACATACGCCGCCAAAGCGGAACTTCGCAGGTCCCCGAACGAACCGATGTAGGCACTCGGTTGCCACAAGCGTTCGACCTTTGCGCGAATAGCATCCCCGCAAAGTGTTCCCATACGATTTCCTGAGCCTCGTTCATTAGTGCCACCACGAGAGCCGCTGGCGAAACAACCGGATGCACCGATACCGCTATGTGCACATGGTCCGGGAGGAACGATACCTTTTCGATCACAGCCTTCCATTCAGGTTCTAATCGACGCCACGCTTCCGTCACTCTGGGAGCGGAAACATCATGAAACACACCACGTCGCGCTTCCGTTGCGAAGACCAGATGGTAACGCAAACGAGCGACCGCATGATCAGTAGCCAAGAGTGACTCATCCAACGCAAAACTATCTACATAAGTCGGCGAACGAGGACGATCGTCATAGCCGTGGTGATTAGTTTGCCGTTCGAAGTACGAGGCAACTTCTGCGGTTCGGGTGTGACCAGTAGTAGCAGCGAAATAGCCGCGACCAAGCCACTTTTGTTGTTCTCCCGGTAGATGATCCATCGCATCGTACGACAGCCGTTTGCTTATATGACCTTTGATCTTGCTCGCTGCAGCCGATACCGATTCCGTAGCCGTTAAGCTCACAAGAATTCGTAGGTCGACGTTCGTCGCAGCCAGCTCGAGCAAATGGATGTCATAGGGAACGAGTAGATCGCCCACGATTTGTTTTGTGAGGCGGGGGAGCGGTTCGATAGGCTTGCTTCGATTAGATCCGAACCGGAAATAGACTCTGTTGCAGAAGGAGAGTTCGAGTTCTTCGGTGGAATAGGGCTGTATAAACATAGCCGCATTTTCGAAAGCGGCAGTGCGCTATGCAACTGGGGAGTGGTTAAGAAACGGGGTTTTTTGAGGAAAAAACAATGATCAGTCGAACAGACAAATCCCTCTCTAATCAGTCGCTGGCACACCTGCGAATCCCGCCAAGCTCCGCCGCAGGCGGCTCCGGAAATCCCGCAGGCTTGCCCTGCGGATGGTTAGGCTTCTCGCTAAACCTGCAATCGCCCGCCCCAACCCGAATCCCGCTGGCTTGCACAGCGGATCGTTAGGTTTCCGGCTTCTTGGGCAGATCCGGCGAGGCGAGCCGGAAGCGTAACCATCTCCTGGGTAAACCAGGAGCATTCTCGGGGAGCGTGTGTGGGCAGCGGTTGGTGTAGCGAGAAGCGTAACGATCACCTGGTCAAGCCAGGTGCATTCTCAGATCCCGACGACGTTGGGCTCAGCCTAGCCCGCGATTCCCGCTCGGCGTAGCCGCAGGCTGTTCCGGAAATCCCGCAGGCTTGACCTGCGGATGGTTAGGTTTCTCGCTAAACCCGCGATCGCCCGCCCCCCCGAATCCCGCAGGCTTGCACTGCGGATCGTTAGGTTTCCGGCATCTTGGGCAGGTCCGGCGAGGCGAGCCGGAAACGTAACGATCTCCTGGGTAAACCAGGAGCATTCTTTGGGCCGCGCGGGGCGGCTGTGGATGTAGCGAGAAACGTAATGATCACCTGGTCAAGCCAGGTGCATTCTCAGATCCGCTCGGCGTTGGGCTCAGCTTAGCCCGCGATTCCCGGACGGCGTAGCCGCAGGCGGATCTGGAAATCCCTCAGGCTTGCCCTGCGGATGGTTAGGTTTCTCGCTAAACCCGCGATCGCCCGCCCACCCTCGAATCCCGCAGGCTTGCCCTGCGGATGGTTAGGCTTCTCGCTAAACCTGCAATCGCCCGCCCCAACCCGAATCCCGCTGGCTTGCACAGCGGATCGTTAGGTTTCCGGCTTCTTGGGCAGATCCGGCGGGGCGGGCCGGAAACGTAACGATCTCCTGGGTAAACCAGGAGCATTCTCGGGGAGCGTGTGTGGGCAGCGGTTGGTGTAGCGAGAAGCGTAACGATCACCTGGTCAAGCCAGGTGCATTCTCAGATCCCGACGGCGTAGCCGCAGCCAGCCCCGGAAATCCCGCAGGCTTGCCCTGCGGATCGTTAGGCTTCTCGCTAAACCCGCAATCGCCCGCCCACCCTCGAATCCCGCAGGCTTGCCCTGCGGATGGTTAGGTTTCCGGCATCTTGGGCAGGTCCGGCGAGGCGAGCCGGAAACGTAACGATCTCCTGGGTAAACCAGGAGCATTCTCGGTGTGTGTTGGGGTGGCCGTGCATATAGCGAGAAGCGTAAGGTTCACCTGGGCAAGCCAGGTGCATTCAGTAATAGCAAGAAACGAAAAAAGCCAGTTGGACTAGATTTAGGCCAACTGGCTTATTGGGTTTTGCGAATGCAGTTGCTTGCTTGAAGAGCAGCTACACCGAGTTAGGCAGCGATAGTTTCGTCGCTGGTGTTTTGCTTCTTGCGGAAGCGACGTGCTGCTAATCCACCGAGGCCAACAACGCCAAGGAGGGCGAGGGAGGTGGGTTCGGGGACTGCAGTTGCAGATAGCGATATGTCGTCAAGCCTAAATTGGGCCGAGCCCGTTCCTGATCCCGTATTGGTGAACAAAAGACTGAGATTATTCGAAGAGGGAAGGAATGTTGGTTCGATTGTGATCAGCCGCCATATCGATGTGCCAGACCCCGTAGCCTGGGGCGAGAAGGAAAGGCTTGTGTAGTCAACTCCATTGGTGCTAAATTGCACTGATAACTCAGTCATGTCGGAAGCGATTGTGCTCTTTAGAGCACCGAATGAGAGCACAAACGAACTCTCGATGAAACCTGTAGTATTGATACCCGAGATCTCAAAAGATGCAGTTCCATTATTGGTGAGGAAGACGTTGCGGCCACCTGAAGCCCCGGGGTAGTTCGTACTTGGAGACGTCGTCCTGGTGTCTCCAGTTCCCGAAAATGTCAGTCCGGGATTGTCCCAGCCTGTGTTTTGAAAGCTCTGATTTCCAGAGGGTGTATTACCTGATATCGTCTCCAAGAAAATGAGCGTTTGTGCAAGTGTTGGAGAAGAACTTACACCCAAGACTGCGAATAAGCCAATAACTAGAGATACCTTTTTAAGCATTACAAAAAACCTTTCATTTTTATCCAACGCTTCTTGATTCACAAACAACAACTTCGCAGTACGATGGTCTTTTAAAACCGTAGACTCCGCATGTTCATCAAGGATGATAGATACTGCATATTCGTAATGCAAGCATTCTCTCGTGGATAGTTGGGGAATCGTATTTTCAGGAAGGTTTTCTGCGAGACGATTGTTAAGATGGGCGGCAATTCGCTTGCCCGTGTCGTCTATTTTTTGGTGCAAAAGTTGCCGTACGGGCCGCAATTTGTGATATTCCATGCTTTTTCGAGGTGTCTCTTGGATTTTTCCTGTAATGGAAGATTCCAGGCTCGGACAGCGGATCGTCAAGTTTCCGGCTCGCGAGTCAGGACCGGCGGGGCGAGCCGGAAGCGTAACTATCTCCTGGGTAAACCAGGAGCATTCTTGGGGAGTGAGGGGGCGGAGGTTGGTGTAACGGGAAGCGTAAGGTTCACCTGGGCAAGCCAGGTGCATTCTCAGATCCGGACGGCGTAGCCGCAGGCGGCTCCGGAAATCCCGCAGGCTTGCCCTGCGGATGGTTAGGCTTCTCGCTAAACCGGCGATCGCTAGCCCGGCTCTCGAATCCCGCTGGCTTGAACAGCGGATTGTTAGGTTTTCGGCTTCTTGGACAGATCCGGCGGGGCGAGCCGGAGGCGTAACGATCTCCTGGGTAAACCAGGAGCATTCTTGAGGGGGGGTGGTGCGTCGCCCCATGTAGCGAGAAACGTAACGATCTCCTGGGTAAACCAGGAGCATTCTTAGGGAGTGAGGGGGCGGCCGTTGGTGTAGCGAGAAGCGTAATGTTCACCTGGGCAAGCCAGGTGCATTCTTGGGCACTTGCGGCGTCGCCGCAGGCGGAGGATGAGCCTTGGTTGGCGGCGAACACTCGCAAGCGAGTGTTTGTTCGTTCAACGAAAAAAGCCAGTTGGTCGGAGGTTGGATCAACTGGCTTTTAAGTGAATCGACTTGGAATATTACTTGTTGCTGATGTATGACCGCAACTAAGCAGCCACCGACTCGTTAAAACTCTTCTGCTTCTTGCGGAAACGTCGAGCGACCAATCCACCTAGACCAACGACGCCGAGCAGAGCCATAGACGTTGGTTCGGGTACTGCTGTAGCGGAGACTGTGACCATGTCGAAACGCCAGGTGCCGCCAATATCACCGACGGTACCATTGGTTCTCACGAATGCCGGAGTGTCAAGGTCAGGGTTATGGGCAGCCACAATTCTGAACGCGAAGTCGGCGTTTCCACCCGCATTCAGTCCGGAAAGATTTACGGAGTTCTGGTTAAGCCAGCGATCCCCCAGCGTCCGTGTTAGCAAACTGCTTGCTGTCACAGCACCGTTACTTGCACCGCCCAGCGGATCGGTTCCAATTGTGACAAGTGCGGGATTGCTGATGGTTGTCCAGGATATGCCGTCTGTAGTGAACATAAACGCAGAGAATCGACTCGATGTACCGCTTTGCCTCAAATCCCAAGACACGACGACATCATCAATAAATCCAACTGTGTTAACGGCAAACTGAACACCCTGACTCAAATTCGCTGCTGACTGGCTCCAGCCAGTGTCGATTTGCCAACCGTTGTTACCCAAAGGACCAGTCGCCGATTGTGTAGTACCTTCTGAAGATCCGCCGTTCACCGTCCCTGAAGCAAACCCAGTTCCCCCCGCAGTAACACCACCAACCAAACTCGCAGTCCCTGTACCGATACTGGCGGCAGGACTTGCTGTGCTTGCCGGCAGATTGCCGTCTGCATCCCGGTTAAAATTCCACTGCGTGATCACATCCGCTTGCGCGGACACCGCCGTAACGAGCGACAGGAGGCTCGCCATTATCAATTTCTTCATACGTAACTTTCCTATTCCAGAAACATGATGCTAGCGTCACAGACTGCCTGACCGCTATTCAAAGCTCAAAAGTCTAGTTGCTCACCTGACGGATTAGGTTTAGACAGCGTTAAGACGACGAGAAGGTTTAATTAAGATTTGATGAACGCCTGCTGGGCGATTCGTTTATGATTCACTCGTCGCACCAGAGCCGTAGCGGTACCCTGGTCGAACCACGAACATTGCCGTTTTCTCGCTACCCCCCAAGTTCTCAGCTACAATACTATCAAACCGCAATTTCCCCGCCTAACCCCGGACCCTGTGCACTATGCGTTTCCCTCTCACTGCTTTTGGATTTCTAATAGCCTTAGCGAATTCTACTGCTAATCTCTTGGCGGACATCACCGCCGGTGGTGGGGCGGGTGCAAGCCAGACCGCAGTCGCCGACGCGAAACCAAACCCACTCGCTCCCGCTATCGCGGCTTTCGAACGGCAGGACTACGCCGAATTCCAACGACAATTCGCGATGGCCTCCGTCTACCTCCCTCTCCCTGCTGACGAAGTCTTCTGGTGCCGTCTGCTCGCCGAACGTGGGGCGTTCCCCCAAGCCATCCAGCTCCTGGAAACCTACCAAAAATCACACCCCGATGACCCCGAAGCCTATATGACTTTCGGACTCATCGCGATGAAGTCGGGACGCTGGACCGATGCCCAACTCCAATTCGAACACGCTGAGTCTCTCATCCAACAAGGGAAACTGCCAGGCGAACGAAACTCTGCCGTCGTACCCGGCTTGATCCAGCTTCGCGCCGAGGTCGCTGTCCAAAAACAACAATACGAACTCGCTGAGCAACTGTTCACAAAACTACAAGAGCTCCAACCCGATGATTTGCTCCCCACCTGGCGATGCGGCCAGGTTAAAGTCATGGCAGGAAAACTCGAGGAAGGTCTCGAACAAATGAAGCTGGCTCGAACGACCAAGACAGATCTCCCTTGCCCTCAATTCACTGCTGCCATGACCCTCGTCCAACTGCGACCATGGTTCACCGACCCCGAAGCGGCCAAAATTATCGAACGACAATTTCGCGAATCGGTTCGGAACGATCGAGATGATCCTGTAAAGTGGCGTGAGTATCTCAAGTGGCTCTTGATACTGGATCGCCATGATGATCTCTTGACCTACCTGGAGGCTGCTCCTGAATCGGTCAAGAAAACGAGGGATGCAGTGTTGCTTCAAGCCATTACGCTGCGAGCCAAACAGGATTTCCCCCTTGCAGAAACGATGCTCGAAGATCTGCTGGCCACCTATCCGGACGACGTGGAGATTTCTGATCAGTTGATTTTGGTACTGCTACAGAGTACCGACCAAGAAAAGCGGAGCCGAGCCAAAGCCATGGCCGAAGCTAACTTGGAACGATTCCCTGACATTGAGAATATGATCGCAACGGCTGGCTGGGCGGTACTTTGCTTTGAAGAAA
This sequence comes from Brakhagea baltica, assembly GCF_052161605.1. Lineage (NCBI taxonomy): Bacteria > Pseudomonadati > Planctomycetota > Planctomycetia > Pirellulales > Pirellulaceae > Brakhagea > Brakhagea baltica. The sequence continues at coordinate 5,975,408 of NZ_CP197409.1, forward strand.
AAGAGAAGGCTGAACAACTGTTTTCCAAGCTGGTTGCCCGCGGTGCTCTCTCTGCTCAGTCGGCTTACTTCGTCGGGAAATGGTTCGAGAAGGAAGGACGCGATCAAGAGGCGAGATCGGTCTTTCAAAGCGCGATCCGAACCGCAGGGATTTTCCCAGAGCGAAAGTCGATTGCCGCAAAGCTTTCTCCAGCAGCAGAGCCAGCAGAGGACTTGGGGTTGGATAAGTAAGGTGAACTCGCCAAGCGGGATTTGGAATGCACCTGGCTTGTCCAGGTGAAGTTTATGTTCCCGGTTCGCCTCGCCGGGCCTGATTCGCGAGCCGGAAACCTAACGATCCGCCGATCAAGTCGGCGGGATCCTGGGGTGGGGCGGATCGTCGGTTTAGCGAGAAGCCTAACGATCCGCAGGGCGAGCCTGCGGGATTTCCAGATCGGCCTGCGGCTGAGCCAAGCGGGGTTTCAGGAGCTTCCTGCAGCTAAGCGGTCGGGCTTCGGAATGCACCTGGCTTGCCCAGGTGAAGCTTACGCTTCTCGCTAAACCAACCGCCGCCCGCTCACTCCTCAAGAATGCTCCTGGTTTACCCAGGAGATGGTTACGCTTCCGGCTCGCCTCGCCGGATCTGCCCAAGAAGCCGGAAACCTAACGATCCGCTGTGCGAGCCAGCGGGATTCGGGGTGGGGCGGGCGATCGCGGGTTTAGCGAGAAGCCTAACGATCCGCAGGGCAAGCCTGCGGGATTTCGAAGATCTGCCTGCGGCTTAGCTTGGCGGAGATTGCACGCGAGCCGGGTGTCGGTTGCGGCGATGCAAGAAAAGATGAACGGGGGAGGAGGATTGCTGGGTAGATTGGTGGGCGGTGGACGCGTTGACGCCTTACCGGAGGCCTTGCGACCATTCCGCTACTATTGTTATCGCTGCGCGATGTAGAGCCAGTCCAATCGGCCTGCGGCCTGGATCACGAAGCCTTAATCCATGCGTCCGCGCGACTGAACTCTTGGTAAGCCATCTTTTCGTAGAGCTGCAATGCAGGGTGATTGCGACTGTCGACGGCTGCCACGATGCGGCTGGCTCCGCGACGGATTGCCCACTCTTGGACAAAACCTAAAATGCTTAGCCCGATTCCTCGACCACGTGCCTCGGGAGTCAATCCGAGATACACCAGCTCTACCAACTCTTGCTGATGCGGACACAATAATAGGCAACCCACAGCGCGGCCATCCATCATGACTACCCACCATGGAAGGTGCTCCTCGAGAACACACGCTGCATAGCCCTCGATCGTATTATGCGTCGAACGGATGCCGTTCAGCTCAGGTACATCAAGTGTATCTGTATAAGTCGCTTCGACAATTTCGGCGAAGTCGTCAGAATCGAATTCGTTCGCCTCAACTAGCGTCATTCCCTCCGCGATTTCGATGGCTCTTTCTGGCCGCTGATCTACGGCAGTTCTGACAAGTGAACTACTTGCCAATTCGGGAACGTTCCATTCCATTTGCACCAACTCCGCGACTCGCTCCAAACCCGCAGATCGAAAGCATTCCTGGTACGCGGACTTTTCCGCTGGACTCAGCTCACCATGAGTAATCACCGCTTGGACGATTTCGATGTCTAGTGCCGCATACTCCAAGAGATCCTCGAGCAGCATCGCGGTATCAGCCCGACACTTGGGGCTGTCACAGTCGGGAAAGTCGAGGCCGCCGATCGTGGCCAAGGCTCCGTCGTGGAGAAGCATGTAAGCGGATGAGCCACCCGATGAGCGAGCTGCCAGGATCGGTCGCATGTAATGTGACCTAGCAGCGTGGGTTTTCATTCGTTCTATAATCGATAAGCGATTCGCTGTAGGCAAAAGTGCATGACATGCATGCACGCAATCTTCCCAGTTCGCATACCATTCCACGGAGAGGAGTCCCTAAAAATGTAGCTCTCGAATTCTAATGGCCGTATTACGCAGCCCGGCGTTGTTCGGTTTGCATCTGCGCGTCCCGTTCGGCTTGGTCGGCAGCAACCCTGGCCCTGACCTTATCGGCTTGTTCTCTCACAGCGTCGTTCTTGGCTTGTTCCTGCAGATCGACTTGCTTCTTGGCTGCATCTTTGAGCCGTCTGACCTTGTCGCGGATCTCCATGATCTTGCGATTGCGAGCCGCTAGCTCTTTTTGCTCACGAACATAAGCGACCAACAACTCTTGTAAATGAGTTTGCAATTCCAGAGCAAGTCGTACCAGGACGCGAAATGCGATGAAAACCACGCCTCCCCATATCAGCCAACTCCAGAATCGTCCGTCCATGCACTATATCCTAGGCTGCCGACCGTTTGGTCGCTTCGCTGGCCAAAAGGGCTCGAATTCGATCAAACTCTTCAACGCTCGTAAAGTGGATCGTAATCCGCCCCTTGCCACGTCCGGATTGATTGATCTCGACTTTGGTACCAAGCTTCATCTTGAGGTCGGACTCGAGAGCTTGCAATTGACTACTCTTGGAGGGACGACGGTTGGGAACGATGCCCAGGATTCCGTCCTCCGAAGCCGCCGAACTGGCGACCGCCTCGGCCACTTGTCGCTCAGTTTCTCGTACGCTCCAACCATGCTCGACAATCTTCCTGACAAAGAGATGCTGCTCCTTGATGCTGCCGAGGCTCAATAAAGCCTTGGCGTGCCCGGCTGTGATCTCTTCACGCTGGATCGCGTCGGTGATCCCCTCAGGCAACTCGAGCAATCGGAGCAAGTTGGCGATGGTGCTGCGATCAATCTTGATTCGGTTTGCTAGCTCTTCCTGTGTGCAGCGATGCTCGGTGAGATATCGCTTGAACGACATGGCCTTTTCGACCGCGTTCAAATCTTTACGTTGCAGGTTTTCGATGATTGCCAACTCGGCAACCAAGCGATCGTCGGCGACTCGAACTTCGGCCCGGATGGTCGGCAATCCAGCATGGATGGTGGCTCGAAGCCGTCGTTCACCGCTGATGAGCTGGTAGCGATCTTGAACTTTGCGAACCAGGATCGGTTGCAGCTGTTGGTGCTGCTTGATCGACTCCGCGAGGGATTCGATCTCTCCTTGCAAGAACTGCCGTCGAGGTTGGAACGGGTTCGGGTCGATCAGGTTGGTCGGGATCGCAAGTGAACCGGAATCCGGTCGATCGTTCTTCTTTAGCGATGAGGCAGGGGCTTCGACGGGAACGCTGATCGGTGAGACGGCCGAACGAGCTTCGTTCGCCTTGGCATCGGTGGCGAGTTGCCGGATCGTTTCGGATCGGTTCGCGTTAGTGGTGGCGGGGACATTGGCTGCTGAGGCAGACGCGGCCTGGGCCGGTTGGGCTCCTGACGGGGAGTTTAGCGGAACAGATGGTTGCGCCGAAGTTTTTTGTGGGGTTGAGCCCATCGCCATCTCCGCGGCCCCCTCTTCGACGGGAGTTCCGAGCAGTGCGGCGAGTCCTCTTCCTAAACGACGATCCTTAGTCACGATCTAATACCTCCATGCAAAGTTCGATGTATGCTCGCGTTCCGTGCGAGCGTGGTGCATATGCTAGCACACTCTGTCCGTGACTGGGCGCTTCGCTGATAGCGATATCACGTGGTATGACTGTATCAAAAACTATATCGCCGAAGAAATCCCGAACTTCGGAATCTACCTCACGAGTTAGCTCAAATCTTGGGTCGTACATGGTCAAAAGAATGCCACCAAAAGTCAATCGACCGGGAGACTGCTGCATGACATCGCGGATGACATGAATCATCTGCGTGAGCCCTTCCATGGCGTAGTATTCGCACTGGATAGGCATTAGGACTTCTGTACTGCTGGCCAAGGCAGCTTGGGTGAGTTCGCCAAGAGATGGGGGGCAGTCAATGAAAACGCTATCGTAGTGTCCGAGTCCTGCTTCGAGGTGCTGTCGCAGCAAGGTGCCTTGGCTGACACCTCCTTTGGCAAGCCGATCGACATCCTGAAAGGAGCGGCAGCCTGGCATGAGGTCGAGCTTGGGGCGTTCGGTTGGCAGGATACTTTCGCGGAGAGGAGCGTCGATGAGGAGCGGATGCCTCTCGGCAGGAGCGAGGCCCAGACCGCTGGTGGCGTTGCATTGCGGGTCGAGGTCGACTAGCAAAGTGTGTTGACCGGCGCAAGCCATTGCCCAAGCGAGATTGATAGCCGTGGTGGTTTTGCCCACTCCACCTTTTTGGTTAGCTATGCAAAAAACTCGAGGCATTTAAGAAACGCAGTTGTATGGAGCGGGACTTGAAACGCGAAACGACACCGTGTGGGTTATAGAAAAGAGTAGGCTCTCATGGGAATGTCAAAACCGATTCTTTAGCCGCCCCGGGAATATTCGCCCGAGCCACGCCATCCGATCCGGCATCGCCGCAAGGCGATCTATCGTTTAACCGCATGGGCAACGCCCTGCGGTGCGGCTTCCAGGGGCGGAAGAAGTTTGAAGTGAGAAGTGGGAAGTTTGAAGTAATCGTTTAACCGCACGGGCAACGCCCTGCGCTGCGGCCTCCAGGGGCAGGATATGACAGCGACCCAGAGTATAGTCACCTGAGCCGCGCTAGTCAGGCTCGGGTTTGGACGCTCAACGCAGCCCGTTGCCCACGCGGTTAAACGATGGAGCCTGCGGCCCCAACGGAAAGGCATCGTAGCAACTCAGAGTGTAGCCTACTGAGCCGCGCTGGTCGGGTCCGGGTTAGAGAGATTAACGCGGGGCATTGCCCACGCGGTTAAACGATGGAGCCCACTTTGCCACATTTATACTGTATAATCCCGCGACTGTTTTTCGTGACACCATACCCTCGCTATCCCGCAGAGTTTACCATGATTCATGCCTATCATGTCATATTCGGTACCTATGGTTTCTGGCTTCCCAATGATCCACGAGGATCCTGGTCCGACTTCGTTGGGGCTTGGGAGCTACTCCGCTTTGGGAACGCCACAAAAGGGATCGAGCGTCTCGAACTCACCCCCGAGCAAAATGAGAAACGACTCGCCGCCAAACAAGCCCTCAAGCTACCGGCAGTGCGATTCAATGAGGAACAAACTCAAGCTGTTGCGACCGGATTTGCTAACGCGGTGCGGAAGAGCAATTTTTCGATCTGGAGATGCTCGATTTTCCAGAGCATGTTCACTTGGTGATCGCTCGTCATAGCTACAAGGTTGAGTACATCGCGGGGCTGCTCAAGGGTGAAGCTACGAAACAGCTCAAGGCTGACAAGCTACATCCATTTGCTGATTACGCAGACAAGAATGGTGAGCTACCGACTCCTTGGGGCTCGCGATGCTGGCGCGTCTATCTGGACAACGACGAAGCGATCACGAATGCTATCCACTACGTTGACCAGAACCCGGTGAAGGAAGGGAGACCTGTACAAGAGTGGATCTGCGAGTCAGCCTACCGAGGTCTCGAGCCCGGCTGGATCAAGTATCACTAGCGTCTCGTCGTTTAACCGCATGGGCAACGCCCTGCGCTACGGTCTCCAGGGGCGGAAGAAGTTTGAAGTGTGAAGGTTGAAGTTTGAAAGAGTCGTTTAACCGCATGGGCAACGCCCTGCGCTGATGTCTCCAGGGGCAGGATAAGACAGCGACCCAAGGTATAGCCTACTGAGCCGCGCTGTTCAGGTCCGGGTTAGGACGCTCACCGCAGCCCGTTGGGCATGCGGTTAAACGACGGACCCTGCGGCCCCAACGGAAAAGCATAGTAGCAACTCAGAGGACAGCCGCCTGAGCCGCGCTGGTCAGGCCCGGGTTAGGGCGCTCAGCGCAGCCCGTTGGGCATGCGGTTAAACGACGGACCCTGCGGGTCATGTTCCCGTTGTCAGTTGGACTAAGTCTGGCTCACAAGTGACCTCGGTTGTCTCGACTTCACCCAGCAGCGTAAACGCCGATACATCGGTGATGCGAATCGGGAGCAACTCACCGACCTGCCGCATGTTCCCACTCCAGTGGACAATCCGATCGCAGATCGTCCGGCCTGTAAGCTGTCGCAAATCACCGGTCTCGTGCTTTCGCACCGACCATTTGCTCGGCCCTTCCACCAACACCTCGACCGTTTCCCCGAGGAACCTCATATTGTCCTCGAGCGAGATCTGGTTCTGGACCTCGAGCAGTTCCAAGTTGCGGCGATGCTTGGTTTCCTGCGGAACATCGTCCTCGTAAATCTCCGCCCCCTTGGTCCCGGGCCGCACACTGTATTGGAAGATAAAACTGTTCTTGAACCTGCAACGCTTCACGAGATCGACCGTCTGTTGAAAGTCTTCTTCGGTCTCGCCGCAGAATCCCACTATGAAGTCGCTCGATACCGACGGATAGGGAAAGTACTCTCGGATGCGATCCATCATCGCGTCATAATCCGCGATCGTGTAGCCACGCTTCATTCGCTTGAGAACCGCATCGCTGCCGCTTTGCGCCGGGACGTGCAAGTACGGGGAACATTTGGGCAAGTCTCTAACCGTCTCCAACAATTCCTTAGTCATGTCCTTGGGATAGTTGGTCACAAACTTGATCCGCTCCAAGCCTTCGATCGGATGAAGCATTTGGAGCAGGTCCGCCATGCGAGTGACTCGATCCCCTTGTTTGTACCGATAGGAGTTCACCGTTTGTCCGAGCAGGGTGATTTCTCTGGCTCCCTGGGCGGCCAAGATCTTGGCTTCTTCGACGATTTCGTCTGGCGAGCGTCCTTGTTCGGGCCCGCGGGTCATCGGGACTATGCAGTAGGTGCAGAACTTGTCACAACCGATTTGGATCCGCAGATAGGCTTGGAACGGAGTGGGTCGCATTTCCGGATCGCGTAGCGGGTCGAAAGTCTCGTGCGATCGCTTGATCTCTTCGACGGCTCCGTCTTTCCGATCTAGACTGACGGCCAATTGCTGTTTCTCGCCCAATTCGGCTCGCTCGATCATTTCCGGGATGCGATGCAGTTGGCCTGGGCCGACAACTAGATCGACGAAGGGAACTCGTTGGAAGATGCTGTTCTGGTCCTTTTGAGCCATGCACCCCATGACACCGATCACCTTGTCCGGGTTGGCTAGTTTGAGTTGCTTGAGGTGGTGAAGGTTGTTGTAGACCTTTTCCTCGGCATGCTCCCGAACGGAACAAGTGTTAAACAGAATGGCATCCGCCAAGGCAGGATCCTTGGTCAAGTCGTACCCTTTCTTCCGAAGGGAGGCGACGACCATCTCGCTGTCGAGGACGTTCATCTGGCAGCCGACGGTTTCGATGTAGAGTTTCTTGGTCGCTTGGGAACTGTTTGGCTCGGACATCGGTTTCTGGCAGTTAGGTTGAAAAACGGCATGCGGATGGGGAGTTGCCGCCCCACTCTCTCCCTGAACTCTACCAGTCCTCAGAATTTATGCAATACTCAGCCCCCGACCGGACCAGCCCCCCCAATCGGTAGGGTTGTTTACCGTGAAACATGCCCCAACCGGGGGGGGCCTCGCTCCGCAGGGCCGTTTCGTTTAACCTCTATGAAAAACGGATAACGTCAAGTAGTCGTGAACGATTTTTTTCGCGGAAATGCTCAGTGTTGTTCCATTCGGTAATCCCCTTCCTCTATCCGAGCATCTCCCAGTTATGGGATAGCCCATTTGGCTGTTTTCGAAAGAGGGAAAGGCTGCCCCATCCGCAGACGAGCCCCATGTTGATTGTGGCCCAGGTTAAACTCGAGCTCACCTTTCCCCGAAGATCACTGAATGTCTTACTGAATTTTTCCTTGATTAAATCGTTACGCTTACTAACTTAAAAAACGCCTGGTGAAACGGAGTGTGGCTCTGCTGGGAAGCAACCTCACAAGGGATAATCAGGTCAGGGCGGGGGAATCTCGTCGAGCCTGAGGAGCTTTCTTCAGGCTCTTTTTCTTGGGTGACGGCTCGGATTTAGATGAGATTCTATCGACCCTGCCATCCCTTAAAAAATCCATGTTCGGAGTGAAGTCCGCTCTCCAAAGGTGAAACAACTTTCGCACCCAACGATTGGCCACAGCAGCCACGGCCACGTTGCGGTGTTTGCCCTGCGAGATCAGCGAGTAGGCCAGCTTTTGCCAGGACTCGTCATAGCGAATCAGACGGTGTGCTAACTCGATCAACAAGCAACGCAAGTCTGGATTACCGGCGCGGATTAAACCCGCATCGGCTTGCCTAGCACCACTGCTGGCATTGCGAGGTGTCACACCACAGAAACGGGCCAACTGCTTTCCTGTCAAGAAGCGGTCGACACGGCCAATCTCAGCCCTCAACGTCACAGCTGTGATTAGTCCAACCCCTTTGAGCTTAAGAAGCTCGACAATCACAGGATCGTCTTTGGTTTGTTCGGAGATTTGCGCCTCGGTCGCTCCGATGCGTTCGGTCAAGGAATTGAGCTCTATCAGGTGGTCTTTGAGCACCCATTTGTCCGAAGGACTCAGTGAGGCTCCTTGTTGTAGCCACGCCAACCAAGGCTTGCTCCAAGCCGTAACAGGCTCTGGACACTTAACGCGATTCTCGCGTAACAAGCCACGGATGCGTAGCTTGGTTTCAGTGCGTCGTTTGACTAATTGGCCACGGTGCCGCACCAGTCGGCGCAGTTCACGCAGATAGCTGGGAGCTAGCCAAACCTTGGGCAGGTAGTTGACGCGTGATAGATCGGCAAGCATTTGTGCATCACCGAAATCGGTTTTGTCAGGAGAGCGTTTCATGCGGTTAACGTAACCGGGATGGGCTAACTGAACGGGCAGGTTGTATTGCGTTACCAGCTCGTCGGCTAAGTTCGCAGCTCCGCAACACGCTTCCACACCAATGCGAAGAGGGGTACCGAACTGGGTAAGGGTACTAAAAATCAGAGGTGTAGAATTGGCGACCGAGCGGTTGAGAAGTTTCTTGCCATCCTGGTCCAGAACGCAGACTTGCACGGAATCTTGATGGTAATCTAACCCGGCGAACACAGGAATTTGCGGGAAATCTAGAATTTGCGACATGATGGAACTTTCAGGGATTTGGGATAGAATGGAAGCAACTTGCTGCACCACAAGGATTATGGGCTAACTGCTCGATTGTAATTCGAGGTGCAGCAAGTTGCTTTTTCATACCTATCCGCATGGGCAACGCCCTGCGGTGAGCGTCCTAACCCGGTCCGGATCAGCGCGGCTCAAGTGACTATAATCTGGGGTGCTGTCATATCCCGCCCTGGAGACCGAAGCGCGGGGCGATGCCCACGCGGTTAAACGACAGATCGCCCTGCGGCGATGCCGGGCCTGACCAGCGCGGCTCAGGTGACTTCACTCTGGGGTGCTGTCATATCCCGCCCTTGAGACCGCAGCGCGGGGCGATGCCCACGCGGTTATACGATGAGGCTGCGGTTAGTGGTGGATCGATTGCAGTCGCTCGGATTCTTTCAGCAGGAAATCCACGTCCATAAAGGGCTCGTGACCGATGTCTTGCCACAACACCTTGCCCCGGCTGTCGATCAAGAACGTTCCATGCAACGGCTGCCCCTCAAAGTCATCGTAGGCCCGAAACCCCCTAAATGTGTCCTGTTCCACGTTTGACAGCAATGGAAACCCGATCGGTTTGTCGTAATTCGCCATCCCCTCACGCAGTTGGGCGGCATCCTCCGTGCTGATCGCCACAATCTCGAGTCCGAGCTTACCGAACTCCTCCACCTTGGGCGAGAACGCTCCCAACTGCTCCACGCAGTGCAAGCAGCCAAATCCCAGATACAGAATGGCGATGTAAGGCTTGCCATCGAGATGCTTCGAACTTAGCGAACTCTCATCCGCCCGGAAGGCATGCCAGAGTGGTGCGTAACTCGGCTCCCATCGGAAGGGGCCGAGCGAATCCAGTACGGGCCGCTCGCCGATGTCTTTGGGAGGCGGAACAGGAGCATTCCAGTCCACAGAAATACCTTTGCCTTGCAAGCTCGCTTCGAGCCGAACCCATGCCGCAATGTCGCGTTCGGAGTCAACCGCCAGCGGCTTAAGTTTCTCGAGCAACTCCTGTACTTTGGCGTCGTTTTCGGGGACCAAGCTGGCTAGCCATGCTCCGCGCACGAGAGGCATGAACTCGCCGGGGCTATCGTTGCACTTTCGCTCTGCCGTCGCCCAAGCCTCGGCCGGCTCACCGCACTGGGCCAACCACTCGATTCTTTGCCATTCGGAGACGATGGGGCGAGCCAAATGCGAGTGCTTAAGAGCACTGCGAAAATCGCCGTTCTTGGCGGCGGTATGAGCGTCGATCGCATTTAGCCAATAGGAAACACGCTGCTTGCGATAGAGAGCTTCATGCAAGGCCTTTTCCGCGTTCTTTCGTTCTTCGCTCCACTTTTTTGCGTCGGCATCATCAGGCTGCCTCCAGTTCTTGGACAGCTCTTTGGGCAAGGCTGGGTCGTCCGATTTGCCGAAGAGCTCCATGGCGGTTGGCTCCGACGGTTGCTTGGTGTCTGTCGCTGCTTCAGGCTCGACTGCCGCAGGCTCGGTAGGCTCAGGCTTCTCAACCTCTTTTGTTGAATCTGCTGCTGAATCTTGCGTGGGTGACGATGCCGCGTCCTCAGAAGCGACCTCCGCTTTTGCCGCCTCGCTTTTTTCCGCTTCAGCTTTGGCGGCCTCAGCTTTTTCCGCCTCGGCTTTAGCTGCTTCAGCTTTGAGTCGCTCGATGATCTCCGTTTGCGCCGCGGCTGTTTTGTCCAGCTCTTGGAGGATTTCGGCGAACTTGGCTTTCACCTCGCCAGCAACCTCGGCTGGGGCTGCATAGGTGGCAGCGATCCCACGCCAGCCTAGCCGCTCGTCGCTTCTATGAACGTCCCCTTCGTCTGCTAGGTAGCGGGTGTCGGTTAGTTCCAGCAGTTCTTGCCAGCGTTCGTACTGAGTCAGAACTTGGAGCAGTCGTTCTCGGCCGTAGGAAGCACTGCCTCGATTGTCCAAGGTGTTGTACTTAGGATGCCGAGGCAGCTCGATCATGTTTTTTGCTAGCGATACCGCTTGCGCCGGCTTGCCGATGAGGCTAAGCGAGCGAACTAGCCACTCATTATTGTGGGAGAAGTTATGGATCTGGTCAGGCAGAATGTGGTCGCGGATCATGTGAGCATGGTCGACTCGGGCTGAGGCTTCTTGTTGCCAAGCCGCATCGCTGTAACGCTTGAGCCTCGAGTAGGTATGTCCAGGCATGTGCCACATGTGTGCGATACCGGGTGCACTTGGGCCGCACATGGCCGCAGATTGCAGGGCGAGGTCTTCCTTTTTATAGTCCCACAAGTGGATTCGAAAATGGTGGGCTGGGTGACGCGGGTTCGCTTGGAAGATTTGCGACAGAAGAGAATTCATGGATGAGAAGCTTTGGATTGGGACACCCGAGCCGTGGTTCTGCCAAGCTTGTAGGACGATCATAGCCTTAAGCTCGACATCGTCGGGATAGTCGACCGAAATGCTGTCTAAATCGGACATGTACTTCTTGAGGCGTTCCTCTTTTTGGTTGCGGGAGTCCCTGCGTTTGTTGCCCTGATCTTTTTTTTCCTCTGCCTGGTTCGATTGATCGTCGGATTTGTTTGCTTCCGCGTCCGTTTCCTTCTTTGGCTCCGGCTGCTTGACTCGTTCGTTCCACGCTTCGATCAAGCGGCGTTCTTTGTCATTGGCTTTTGCGATCCGGTCTACAGCTTGTTGGATAAACCCGGCGGAGCGTTTCTCGTTTTCAATGTTAGCGCGTGCCATCCCCCAGTAGTGCATAGGATGGTCGGGATCGAACGAGGCTGCTTGTCGAAAGGAACGCTCGGCTTCGAAGTACCAGAAGCCATGAAGTTGCGAGATGCCTTGATCGAAGAAACGTTGTGCAAGTGGGTGCTTGGTAGAAATAGGAAAGTGCACGTTCCCCATTCCTGGCATTAAGTATCCGGCTTGTCGTGGTCCCTCGTTGAAAGACTCGGCATGCATTGAGTGGCCTGGTGCCGGGCCTGTTGCGGTAGAGTCGGCAGACGAGTGTTGATCGTCGGCGTAGATTGCTGACCAACAGTCCGCAGTGTTTGGCCAAAGGAGCGAACAAGCGATTAGCACAGAACGTCGGAACATAGCAATCATCTATTGGAGGTGGGATGGACTGAGGGACGAGGTGGGAGGAGAAGGATCTCGTCTTGATCAGCAATAGTTTGATTGATCGCTAGCAAAGTTGCTAGATAGAAAGTCGCCGGATTGGGGAGGTGGGGCTGTCGTTTGGCTGCATATTGTTCATGCAGCCTTGAGATCCCTGCAAAGGAAGTTTGCTAGCAAACTTCCTCTTCGCGCATAAAAAAAGCTCCCGGAATGTGAACGAGTCCTAGGGGGGCTAAGGACATTTGCTACGTTTCCGGGAGCATGGATCATTTGCGAGCCACCATTCCATCCGTGGTGGCGGCTCGCAATAGTTGGATGACAACTCAACCATTAACCACATCATGTGGTTGATGGTTGAACGGTGCTTGGAGCACTTCACAACCAACCGTTGTTTTGGTTCTGATCGCGTTGACTGCGATGGGGGGTAAGATAGAAGGGGACCGTGCATTAGGTCAACAGCGCAATGGTCAGTTTCTTGAGACTTTGTAATTTTTATTTTCCAAGTTTGTAGAAATTGCATTCGGGGGCATCGAGGCTGCCAAGTTGACGTGCGCGGAGGACGAATCTTTTGTGCGCGGCATTCGAGGTAGGCATCTGCGACGAGATTGTTTTTGGAGCTGCGTTGGTTGCTACTTTGCATCATTTCTTTGGCGATAACAGCTTGCTCGGGTTGCGATTGATCGATTGAAACGAGTATAACGTAGAAATAACGGATGCCTGGACTGGCTATTGGCACGGCTTGTGCATTTGTTCAACGACCGTAAGGTTGTTGTAAGAGCTCAAAGCATTCCTAACCAGAATGATGGGCACCTTAGGATTTGTTTCGACAGTCGTCATTCAAGGAAGGAGAATGGATTAGCTCAGTTGTTGAGCCAGGTGGGACGATACCCCATCCAGCTTTCGCTCGAAAGCGATATCTATGCAAAGTCGACACGACCGTTACGGATGGTCTCCTTCGACATGGACTGCATGATGATTACGGATCGAGCTTAGAGGTTACAGTCTGCTGTGCAGCGAACCTCTAATAGTTGGGCAAGGTAGCAGTCCATTTGTCATCTCAGCATCGCCGCCATATGATTGGTAGAGCCGATCTAGTCCTCACGGGGGAGAATATTATGCAGATTTCTGGAAACTTTTCGATTTCGGGTATCGACGCAGCACGAGGTGCATCGCGAACGAACGCAATCAAGTCAGCACACGAAGAGACCAAGGCTTCGATGTCGATGCCTGTCGATCAGCTAGAGCTGTCCCCTGAGGCCCTAGGGATGAGCCAAACATCTAGTAGCACCGAAGTCTTTCGTGCCGATAAGGTAGCCGCTTTGCGAGATGCGATCGCTACGGGGAATTACGATACCGACGAGAAGCTCAACGCAGCTTTTGAGATCATGCTCGACCGGCTCGGGTAGTTGGTTGTGTTGGGAGTGTACGCAGCCCGCTAGCATCTTCGTTTAACCGCACGGGCAACGCCCTGCGCTGCGGTCTCCAGGGCAATAGCAGTTTGATTTCCAGCAGATTCAGAGACGCCAGCAGATTGGAAATCAGATCGTCATGGTCGTAGACCGTCGATCGTTTAACCGCATGGGCAACGCCCTGCGCTGATGCCTCCAGGGGCGTGCTATGACAGCGACGCAGAGTATAGTCGCCTGAGCCGCGCTGGTTAGTCCCGGGTTAGGACGCTCAACGCAGCCCGTTGGGCATGCGGATAAACGACCGAGCCTGCGCTGATGTCTCCAGGGGCGGGCTATGACAGCGACGCAGAGTATAGTCGCCTGAGCCGCGCTGGTTAGTCCCGGGTTAGGACGCTCAACGCAGCCCGTTGGGCATGCGGATAAACGACCGAGCCTGCGCTGATGCCTCCAGGGGCGTGCTATGACAGCGACGCAGAGTATAGTCGCCTGAGCCGCGCTGGTTAGTCCCGGGTTAGGACGCTCAACGCAGCCCGTTGGGCATGCGGTTAAACGACCGAGCCTGCGCTGATGTCTCCAGGGGCGGGCTATTGTAGCAACCCGGGGTATTGTCATCTAACCCGCGCCATCATCCCCGTGTTAGAAAGCCTAACGCAGCCCGTTGGGCGTGCGGTTAAACGACCGAGCCTGCGCTGATGTCTCCAGGGGCACGCTATGATAGCAACCGGGGCATCTTCACCTAAACCACGCCAGCTTCTCCGGGTTAGAGCGATCATAGCAGGGCGTTGCCCCGTGCGGTCAAGCGACGGGATGGTTTGCTCGTTCAGCGGTCCTAGTACCCTATCTTATGGTCATTTATCCCCCCTGCGGCACGTTAAAATTGCACTCATCGCCGGTGTAATCGTTACAACCGTCACCGCTATTCGTACCTTTTTCGTTAGTCATCCTAAATTACCAAGCCTCAACATTTTTTCTATTCCATCCTTCTTGACCAGTCGATTTATGTCGCCTGTTGGGATTTAGTTTCCCGATCGTTCACTTTGTTTATAGACCCGTGTGGCTGATTGCTCCGGTCTCGTCAAGAACGCCCTCGGTTCCGAGGGGACGAGTCGCCCCGAGCGAGATGTAACTCTTTCATGGCATGAATGACTCAAGCCGTGAGAGGTGATGCGGATGGTGAGGGCGTCCATGGACGGGATCAGCCCGAGCAAAATTGTTGGCGGTCTATTGGTGTCAAGTAAACGAATCGGGCTTATCGGGAATCAAGGTCCAATATTAGGCGGCTGGCGATCAGAACATCGCCTCGCTGGAACATATGTCCTGCGTGGTATTGCAACTCCAAGGAGAATGGGAATGAAAAAAATTTGGGCTCTTCCAGCAGTAGCGGCACTTGTGTCTGCGTTTGCTGGGGCTGCACAGGCCGACTGCGGTTGTGCTGTCAGCTATGAAAACCTCGGTAGCGGTTTGGTAGACTCGACCGGGTCTGCAAACCAAACCGTGATGCGTAAGGTTCGCAAGGTTGTCTACGAGCAAGAAACGGTTCAGGGTTCCAGAATGGAAAACCAAATCGTTTACGAAGACAAAGTCGTGAACCGAACTCGATACGAAAGAGAAACACTCAATCGTGAAGTTTCCTACACGGTCAATGTGCCTGTTCGTGAAACTCACACTGGTGTTCGTACTTACACCGTCAAGCGACCTGTTTACGAGACGCACACAAAGCAAGTGACGTATAACGTCAAACGCCCTGTGTACGAAACGCACAGCAAGGTTGTTAACTACACAGTTATGGTTCCTGTTCGTGAAACCCACGAAAAGGTTATCAACTATACTGTGAAGCGACCTGTGTACGAAACACATGAAAAAGTCGTTAACTACACCGTTATGGTTCCTGTTCGTGAAACGCACGAAAAGGTTGTCAATTACACGGTCATGAACAAAGTGATGGAAACACGTGAAAACGTTGTTAACTACACTGTCATGGTTCCTGTAACGGAAACCAAAGAACGAACTGTAACGGAGCGAATCACCAAGCCTGTGAACTACACCAAGACGGTTACCGTCAACGGTGGAAGCTGGCAAACAGTTGAGGAAGAAGTTCCTGGTCCTGTTGTTCGTCGCACTGTTCGCGAACCAGGTACATGGACCTTCGATCCTGCAACATGCCGAAACGTATACTGCCCAGGCGCTTGCCGAGTAGAATGCGTTCAGTGCCCACCTAAGAAGGTTTGCAAGAAGGTTTGGGTTCCAAGCTGCGAGACCAAGGAAATCAACTGCGTACGCTACGAAACCGAATGCGTAACCAAGGTTGTTCCTTACACGGTTACCAAGTGCGTGCCTGAGTGCCGTCAGAAGACGGTTACTTACAACGTTTGCAAGTTGGTTCCAGAGTGCCGTCAAAAGACCGTTACTTACACCACCTGCAAGATGGTTCCTGAGTGCCGACAAAAGACTGTTACTTACACCACCTGCAAGATGGTATGTGAGCAAAAGTCCAAGGTTTGCACCTACACCACCTGCAAGATGGTTCCTGAGTGCCGACAAAAGACGGTAAACTACACCACTTGCAAGATGGTTTGCGAGCAAAAAGTCAAGGACGTTTGCTACACGACCTGCAAGATGGTCTGCGAGGAAAAGAGCGTTCCTTACACCTACACCACTTGCAAGATGGTCAAGGAATGCCGAACCAAGGTTGTTCCTTACACAGTTTGCAAGCCAGTATGCTACCAAGAAACCATCAAGGTTGCTAAGTGTGTAAAGGTATGCGTACCTTACACCTACACCCGATGCGTTCCAAAGGTTGTTTGCGAAGAAGTTCCTGTAACCGTTTGCAACGATCCTTGTGCAGTCGCTTGTGATCCATGTGCAGCTAGCGGCATGGGAAGCGGAATCCGTGGTGGCTTGTTCAACGGACGTCTCCGAAGCTTGCTCAACGGTCTGCGATGCCACGGTGGTTGCAGCTGTGCATCTGGTTGCGAAACAGCACCAGCTTGCGGTTGCTAAGACAAAGTGAAGTGAGTTGTGACACAAGCACTCGAATGGTTCTGTTCACCAGCGAGTGCTTGACGAGCGACTCCTAGCAAAAAGAAAAAACAAAGAGGGCTGGCGAGATTCGCCAGCCCTTTTCGTTTTTACATTGATTTAACGGACCTTCATTCGAAAAAATCCGGTGGTGATTCTCCGTTGAGCTGTGCAACGAAGCGGAGAAGATGATATCTGGCCGCATTGGAAGGGAGTGCTTTAGCTAAGTCTTCTGACCTCATCTCCATGGTTGGTACGAAGGCACTCATCTCATAGAATTGCTTGAGAATTCTCTTAAGCTTGTTGTCAGCGTTATATCTTGACTGGTACAGTGCAAAAGATTGCTTGTAAAGACTCTCCGAGAAAACATCCTTCTCCGCAAGCTTATCAAGCCCCTCGATCATCGATTCGACATTCAGTTTTGAAAGATCCCATGCGACTTGACGAGTCGGGAACATACCACTCACAACTACACACAAACGTGGATACGCCATGGCACCGAAATCATTTCCATAAAGTGATCTGAGTTCACGCGTGAAGACTGCAACATCGTCGCTTTGTCCAAGCCATTGCTCAGTCAGCATGGGAACTATTTTGAAAAAAGGCTGAAAGCTATCTGGATGCATCACGGTCGATTGCTCAAGAATGGAATCGATTTGCCCAAGATCATTACTCGTCGTAGACGTGTAAAACAAAAGGAGGGCGTAAGCGACGCTACACGGTCGAGATTTTTCAAGCATGGGAGTGATATCCGAACGCAGCTTTTTCATCTCGTCGTAAAATTTTTCTCTTGTCTCTGACGTGAAACTCCGAGGATTCGTGTTTCTCACCGAACGCCATGCGGCATAGATTCTTCTAAAACCTGAGGATGCCCGCGCTAGATCTCCTCCATCTTTGTGCCATTCGTTCAACGCCTTCAGCTTGGTAAACGTTTTCTCAGACGGAGACTGTTCCTCTTCCCAATTGATCCATTGTAATCCAATTACCTGGGCAAGATTCGTGAAAACATCCTGAGAAGAAAATCCGTAATGCCACCAGAAATTGTTATTGAGGATAAAGTCCCCGATAAGATCCAATTGACTAGTTGAAACATCGAACATCGCGACGCCAAGGGAATCATGGAAAAAAGATTCGCAACTAGTGTACTGCCATGGAATACGACTGAATACTTTAACGATGTTACCTACCCGATATGCGATGCGATTCGCTTTATAGGCGGCGCAGAAGTCGGTTGCACCTTTCGGCAAAACTGTTGGAGCAGACGATAGGTTTGAGTAGAAGTTAGCATCGACGAGAACCGATTCCAACGTTTCCTGGTCGTTCTTTCTCAACGCAATCATCATTCGAGAATCGCTGTTCTCCATGGGTGAGGTAGAGACTAGCTGGACAGGATTCCAAGTCAAGTCGCTTGAGACCATTCTACGATTCTCAAAGTTCTTCCCTATATCCCCATGCCACCACTGGAATACCTCTTGACCATGGACCCATTGTGTCGTGAATCGACCGCATACTACTAATCGCTCTCCACCTCGATACTGTAATGACTCGACTAAATCTTTGCGTCCAATCTCTAACTCATTTAGCTCAATTTCTGTGGGAATTCCTTCGTTCCAAAAAGCCATTCGGTTTCCGCCATCGCTAATAGCGACATTGCTCTTTGCAATCGCTTTTGGTACCTGATTTGCAATCTTCAAACTGCCATCGGTTACAAACACTTCCCCCCGCTCGCACCGGATCGCCAGCTTATCTAGATCGCTGGCTATCGCGATCTGGGCGACCTTGCTCGGAAGACTTTTCGTAGAGGAGCCAACCAATCCCTCTTCCAAATCAAAACGCACCACAGTGTCAGCGATCGCAGCAAAAATGCTCTTGCCGTCCAAGCTGAATACTACACTCGAAACATTCTTCAATTGGACGGGAAAAGTCTTGTCTAGTGTCCCTTTAGACGTGTTCCAAAGACCGAAGGAATCGGAATCAAACACAATCAGGTGGTGGCCATCGCGAGATAACGCAAAGCTGGGGGATTCTCCCTTCAGTGTGATACTGCACAACTCAACCATTGGCTCGCGCGGAATTTTGACTCGATCAATCACGGACGCGGCATTGTCACTCAGACCGTCGGGGACATAAATATCCCCAAATTGTTGTTCTAAAGGTTGTGTCTCTAAAAAGGATCGAACGTTATCTCGAACCTTGTCAAAAAAATCGAGTCGAGACGGTGCGACGGAATCAAAAAAGGTTCGATTAACCGGCCAGTCGTACGAATATCTTTGAGTAACACCCGAAACCTGGACACCATCCTCCATCGATGGAGGATTAGTGATCGGAATCGGCTGTTCACATCCTAGTACAAATACGAGATGAATGACCGATACCGCCAATATCGGTCCGAACTTCAGTCGAAGGGGTGCTGGATTCATGTACGCAACCTTGGTTAACTATTCGGGACTTTTCATTATTTGGTCTAACAGGTCGAGCCACTCGAAATTACCAGTTGGGGTCGGCTTGTTCTGAGCAGGAGCCGATGGTCTGCCGGGACCGCCGCGATTCCCCGTTGACGAATTGCTCAGTGAAGCGTTGGCAAGCAATCGGAAAATAGCTGGACTGACGATCTCATGGTCGATTGCATCCCACTCGGCATCAATCTGAATCCTGTCCTCAAAGGGCGTTTGAGCCCCCCAGGTTCTAGGACCAGAGCTCCCTGCGAAATCGATCAATTCATCGATATAGGTTGTATAAAGACGATTCGACTTCATTGCTTCTGTCAACAATCTGCTCTCAACCTCAGCGTCGCGTAACTCGAATGAGACAGATGGTCGACGTCGCAGTACATACCTTAAGCCATCTGCGTCCACCTTTGATCGTTGCAGACCCAACCGAATGATATCGTTACCAAGCGAATCCCCTAAGGCTTCTAATTCAGGGCGATTTAACTCGGTCCCCTCGAATGCAAGGCATGCTAAATTCTCGAGCTTCGCTAACTCATCAATGATGCTCTTCGTGCAACGCCAACCATCTAAACGAAGCATTTCCAGTCGTTCCAGTTTGGAAAGCCATTGGTAATCGCTGACATCCCCATCATCTAGTCGAAGAGTTAAAGACTTAAGGTTCTCTAACGCACCTAGGCTCGATAGGGATTCCCCAGAAATCGATTGGTTCGTGACGATCTCGAGACGTTGCAATTGCGTAAGCTTCGATAGCTTAGAGATCACCTGATTGGTTACGCAATCCCCCGCCAAAACCAGAGCCTGGAGACCGCTCAACTCACCAATCTCAACGAGCCTGTCCTCGGAGAGATGGGTATCTACCAGCGAAAGCTTTTTCATTTTCGGCATGCTAGAAAACGGGGGAAGCCGATCATTCGTAAATTGACTGCCGCCGATCCCCAAGACTTCTATCGAATCCGAAACCTCTAGAACGAAATCTGGTGGGGCCACCCCTTGTACGACCAAGCCTCGCAGTTTTGGTACGTTAGAAATGTGCAAATGCTTAACGGGATAGCTTAGCCTCAGAACTGCTTCAAAATTTGGTAGATCAATTAATCTCACTGCAGATAGCAGAATGATGCCATCACGAGACTCCAGTTTTTTTAGCGGATGTCCCTCGAGCCGCAACGAATCTATCGTTTGCCCTCTGGGAATATTCATTCTCTCAAGGTTCGGGAGCCTCTTGAGTAAGTAGTTTAACATTGTTCCGTCCCACACACCATTTTCCACTGACAACGCTTTCAAAGTCTCCCAGCCAGCTAGCTGCATGATCTGTGCCTTCTCAATCCCATAATTTTCAATCGTTAATGATTCGATACTTGGATTGCTCTTCAGGGCGTCCAGCTCGATGCCTGTGTAGTCAAAATCCCTGAGGATCAAACGTGGCAATTGCTCACATTCCGAAAGTACATTTAAGACGCGGTTGCGTTGCGATAGTGAAAGATTGGCTATTGCGTAGGATGTGTTTTGCTGTCTCGAATAGACCGTCGATGACGCGACAATCTCGGCATCCGTTGCAATCCCGCTAAGAGAACACTCCTCTAGATCCCCGACGTAAAAGGCAAGGGTACTCATGAGCGGCGCTTCTTTTACCCTGAGCCTTCTAAGCCAAACCCTGGGTGGTCCTGTTTGACTTTTGCTCATTCTCGATTTCCAAAACTTGCTATCACCCAAAACGCCGCTTTCACTGAGGAATTTTCCAAAAACAGGAGCATTGTCCACGTCGACATCGAACAACTGAAAATTGTCGAGTGACAACACCTCCAACGCGGGCAAATTACTCAGCTTTACGGTCACGGCGGTATCATTTACCAACTCTTCGTATTCAAAGATTCTTAGTTTTTTCAAATTAGGCCAACCGTCGATCAGCAGGCTGTCTCCCACTCCCCGAGGAGGTCGAGGTAGAAAAAGCGTAGAAATTTGTTTTGACCAGGGAGGATCCGATAGTTCAGAAAGCACGACATCGGTATGCACTAGATTCATGAAACGAATGCGATCTAGGCCCGACCATTGGTTCAGCGCAGCAGAGGTGATCGACGTTCGCATTAGATTCAGTGACGTCAGCTGCGACATACGACCTACCATTTGCAGTTCGTTTGGTTGGTCAAGCTTGCGCCCGGAAATTCTAAGGGACGACAGGCGAGCATTCGCAACAAGCGGATGCAGTCGCTCGGCGTCGAATGAATTTCCCGTAATACTGAGTTTTCGAAGATAAGGTTCTACAACAATTTGATCTAACAGATCATTGTCGGGGGAATTCAACTCCACCTCTACCAAGCGATCGTGCATTCTCAAAACAAAATTGGGCAATCGATCCTTTAGAAACGCTGGCAAAACCGGAGCTACGGCGGCTACACCTTGCTGTTCGTAGATTTTGGTTGCTAACTCACGTGCCTTCATCGAACGCTGCATCATGACTTGCCAATAGATCAGCATTCCGCCACACAACGAGGTTAACAATAGCATGTCGGATACCGAAAGCCGGATCCTATTAGACTTTGCGGAAGTGGCTAGAGTCGACTTGTGCCACCGGTAAACGACGTCGACAAGCAATACCGCGACGCCCAAAGCTATATTTAGCGACAGACGCGCGAAAGAAAAAAGGGTCAAGTCTGGATATTGCTCGTAATGGGCGTGCAGATAATATTCAAAAGGCCATCCTGCCGAAGTGATTCGGGGGAGTTCCTCGACGTATCCAAGGTTGATGAACGTCGTCTCGTTCCCATAAGATTGTCGCCCGTGCTCGATGGCGCTATAAGGGATATTCAAAACGAGAATAACGAATCCAACCACGGTCGCCAAAAGACAAATTCTCAACACTTGTCCGATGGTTATCTGGCGGCGTTGACGCGATTCAACGCCTGGGTCATCGAAATCACTGACATCGATTGAATCTCGAGGCGTGTCGCCGATCATGGGAGCGCGTTCCTTGTGATAGGATACGTGGATTCGTCTAGCAGTCAGGAAAGGAAGGCATGATAATACTCGATTCCTTCGCGACTTGCACAAAATATTTCGGTGCTCGTTCGCTTGTCGGCGGTAAGCTGCACATCCTTATCAGTTAGCTCATGATCGCGGGCGGATTGCGGTGGCATACCCCGCGTGCTTCCCAACAGCTATTGGCTTCCAAGCCTATGTGGGCTAAACTTTGAACTCTGGGTGGTGAATTGATTTGCCCCCAGCAAAATCTGGCTGTAGCGCAGCCTGGCTAGCGCGCTACCTTGGGGTGGTAGAGGTCGTGGGTTCGAATCCCGCCAGCCAGATTTCCGAAAACCCTGTAATTTCCTTGAGATTGCAGGGTTTTTTCGTGTTTTGGGACTACCCAATTCTTGACGGCCCTTCCTGGATGGTTTCTGGCCCCCCGGCGACGTTTTGTTATACTTCGTCCCCCTTCGCAATTGGGCAAAGCGGAACCCAAATAAAACACGCACCGGAGAACGGAATTGATCACAGGAGAAATCAAAAGCAAAATCGACAGGATATGGGACTCGTTCTGGACCGGAGGTGTTTCCAATCCTTTGGAAGTCATGGAGCAAATCACCTATCTGCTATTCATCAGGCGGCTCGACGATTTGCAAACCCTCGAGGAAAACAAAGCCAACCGCACCAAGAAACCGATCGAGCGACGCACTTTCCCTGAAGGTAACGATCCCAAGAAACGCCCCTACGAAGACCTCCGCTGGTCAAGGTTCAAGCACTTCGAACCCAAAGAGATGTTCGAAGTCATGGCCGAACATGTGTTCCCCTTCTTGCGGACGCTCGGCGGCGATGATTCGACCTACGCCCACCACATGAAAGATGCTCGGTTCACGATCCCGACACCGGCGCTGCTCGCCAAAGTCGTTGACATGATCGATGGCGTACCGATGGAGGATCGCGATACGAAAGGGGACTTGTACGAGTACATGCTGGGCAAGATCGCCACGGCTGGCCAGAACGGCCAATTCCGCACGCCTCGGCACGAGATTCAGTTTATGGTGGAACTGCTCAAGCCGCTGCCGACCGATGTCATGTGCGACCCTGCGAGCGGCACATGCGGTTTTCCCGTCGAGGAGCAGAAGCTGGACGGGATCGTCTCGATGCCAGGCGGCGTGTTCAAGCCCTTCGCGGGCGTTTCAACAGCGATCCTGTTATTCACCAAGACCAACTCGGGCGGCACCGGTCACGTTTGGTTCTACGACATGCAGGCCGATGGCAAGTCACTGGACGACAAACGGACCGATCTGTTACCACCTGAAAAGCAAGGCCCCAAGCCGACGGTCAAATTGGCCAAGGACGAGCACGCCAAGAATAATTTGCCCGACATTCTTAGTCGCTTTTCGCTCCGCGAAAAGTCCGAGCGTAAGAACCCACGCACAGCCCAAAGTTTTTGCGTGCCCAAGTCAGATATCGTCGAGCAAGGTTACGACCTCTCGATCAATCGTTACAAGGAAGTGGTTCATGAGGAAGTCGATCACCGCCCCCCGCAAGAGATCCTGGACGAACTGGAAAGCATAGAGAAGGAAATTACGAACGGAATGAAAGAGCTTCGGAGAATGCTGAAGTGACCGAGCAACAGATTGTCGACTTGATCGCCGAACTAAGAAGACTTGGCCGTGAGTGCGAATGGACTGATTTCAAATGCAATAATCAAAACCCGGATGAAATCGCCGAGTATGTTTCGGCTTTGTCCAACTCCGCAGCGATCGCTGACGTTGAATATGGCTACGTGGTATGGGAATCCAAGACGTTACGTTGAATGTAGTTGGAACACGATTTAGTCCATTGGATGCTCGTAAAGGTAACGAGCCATTGATTAACTGGCTAATGCGTTCGATGCTAACACAACTCGACTTGCAGTTCTTTCAAGCGAACGTGGAGGGAGTTTCAATCGTTCTGTTGAAAATACCCAAGGCTCCTAACCAACCCGTGCGATTTGGCAGCGAAGCGTTCATTCGCGTTGTGAAGTACTCGGGTGACGGTCGTTTTGACATTGAGCGTCAATGGGAGGATGCGCCCGCAAACCGAGGTTACGCGACCTCTTTCGAAGCTGCCGTCGATTACATCAATTCTCAAGTGGAGCAGAACGAACCGATCGAGCATGCGTTGCGAACCAAGGTCAAGATGTATCCTGCGATTGCAATACGCGAGCTGGTTGGTAACGCGATCATCCATCAAGATTTTTCGATGCGTGGCACAGGGCCGTTGGTTGAGATCTTCGATCGCCGCATCGAGATCACCAGCCCTGGCCTGCCGCTCCTCGATCCCATTCGATTCATCGATGGTCCGCCACGGTCTCGCAATGAAGCGCTCGCTGCCATGTCGCGACGGCTGAACATGTGCGAGGAGCTCGGCACGGGTATCGATAAAGTTGTCGGTGCAGTCGAGTTGTTTCAATTGCCTCCCCCAGTATTTACGACACCGATCGATTGCACGAAATCCACATTGTGGGCATACAAGCCGCTGGATGACATGAGCCGTGAAGAGCGAATCAGAGCCTGTTTTCAGCATGCGTGTTTGTGCATTGTTGCTGGCAAACAAATGACCAATGCGACGGTGCGAAAGCGATTTGGTCTCGATAACAAGCAGTCAGCCAAGGCTACGCGAATCATCAACGAAACCCTCGAAACGGGGGGCATAAAGCCTGTCGATCCCGAGGCCAGTCGGAAGTACATGCGGTACGTCCCATCATGGAGTTAACTATGTGTATTCTTATTTTCACTTTTGATTCCGGCCTGGCCGAAATCAAACGCACGAATTTCGCAAGTCTTTTCGCGGAAAGGGTTTACGCAGAATTGTTCTATTATCGTTCTATTTTCGGCTCACGGCAAAATCCGGCAAAATCGCCTCAGGCCATACCGAGGTCGGACATCGTCGCGCAAGGTTACGACCTATCGATCAACCGCTACAAGGAAGTGGTGCATGAAGAAGTCGATTACCGCGCCCCGCAAGCGATCTTGGACGAACTGCCGAGCATTGAGAAGGTGATCACCCAAGGCATGAAGCAACTGCGGGGGATGATCGAAAGTGGAAAGTGAAAAGTCGAATGGCGAAAGTTTACCAGAAAGGGATTTGAAGAAACGGACTCAGCAGTTTGCTTTGCGGGTAATTCGTATGTACCGAAAATTGCCGAACACTGAAGAGGCAAGGATTATTGGCAAGCAGGTGTTGCGATCTGCTACCTCGGTCGGAGCGAATTACCGTTCGTCACAACGTGGGAAATCGAAGCGAGATTTCATTGCCAAGTTAGCGATTGCCGAAGAGGAAGCAGACGAGACGTGCTATTGGCTCGAATTGATTATCGAAGCCGACATCATGTCCGCTACGCTACTCGAACCTCTTTTGGATGAGGCAAAACAAATCACGGCCATTTTAACCGCCTCAGGGAGGAAAGCCAAAGAAAATGAAAAGTGAAAAGTCGAAAGTCGAAAGTGTGGTTAGGTTGGCTGAAGTCGCCGAATTGAACCCTCGTATTTCGGCAGACATAAGTCCTGATTCACTTGTTTCATTCGTCCCAATGGCCGCAGTTAGTGAAGAGTCGGCCTCGGTGATATCGGAGGAAACAAGAGTCGCGAAAACTTGTGTAAAAGGGTTTACGCCGTTCAAACGCAATGATGTGCTGGTTGCAAAGATCACTCCATGTTTCGAAAATGGAAAGATTGTAATTGCAAACATCGAACATGAGTTTGGATTTGGCTCAACTGAATTCCACGTTATTCGTCCCAAAAAAGGTGTTTTGGACGAGCGTTATCTTCTGCACTGCTTGCGTCAGCCCTATGTTCGAACGCAAGGTCAGCGTCGCATGACAGGGAGTGCTGGTCAGCGGCGAGTACCGGCGCAGTTCCTTTCGACTTTCGCCCTCCCACTTCCCCCTTTCAAAGCGCAGCGCCGGATCGCGGAGATCTTGGATCGGGCGGAGGCGCTCAGGGCCAAGCGTCGCGCCGCCCTCGCCCTCCTCGACGAACTCACCCAATCCATCTTCCTCGACATGTTCGGCGATCCGGTGAGTAATCCCAAGGGGTGGGAAATCAAGAAGTTCAGCGAATTAGGGACGCTTGATCGAGGCGTCTCAAAGAACAGACCGAGAAATTCTCCACATTTACTTGGTGGAATTCATCCTTTGATTCAAACAGGCGATATTGCAAACAGCGGCGGCTACATTCGTAAGCATGTCAGCAAGTACTCAGATGCTGGACTAAAGCAAAGTAAAATGTGGCCTGCAGGTACGCTATGCATGACGATTGCAGCAAATATCGCCAAGACAGGGATTTTGACTTTCGATGCTTGTTTCCCTGATAGCGTCGTTGGTTTCAAATCCGACCCGGCGACGGTTGAATACTCTCGTGTTTGGCTCTCGTTTCTACAAAAGACGTTGGAGGATGCAGCACCGGAATCTGCACAAAAAAACATAAACCTTGCAACGCTTCGTAATCTACCGGTTCCAACGCCACCCCTGAATTTGCAAACGGACTTTGCATCAAGAATCAATGCCGCAGAAGAATTGAAACGTGTTGAGAGAGCTAGCTAGGAACTCTACCAACTCTTTGCCTCCCTTCAACACCGAGCGTTTCGAGGGGAACTGTGATGATGGAGCAGCCAAGCGTAGAGGCTGATAGGGGTACTAACTGCTGTTCGTCCGAGGATGTTTTGTCAGAAAAACTGGGGCGTTTTTCTGACAAAACGTCGTTGATATTGTAATAAAAACAGGGTACTATTTATTACAACATGACTGGCTCAAAATCACCGCAAAGCATCGAATCTCGCATCTTTTCCCGCATCAGACGCTGGGGGGCAGGTACTGTCGTGCTTCCCAACCATTTTGTCGACATTGGCAGCCGAGACGCGGTCGGTATTGCTCTGCACCGACTGGTTAAAACTGGGCAAATCCGCCGAATAGCCCGTGGCATCTACGACCTGCCGCGAACGGATCCACTGCTCGGTCAAATGTCGCCCACGATCGAGGCGATTACCAAGGCTTTAACGTCGCGTGATCGCATTACTTTGCAACCGACCGGTTCCTATGCACTCAATTTGCTTGGGCTGTCCGAGCAGGTTCCCGCCAAGGTCGTCTTTCTCACAGACGGCGTCAGTCGAAACATCAAGATCGAGCCAATGACGATCGAGTTACGTCATACGACTCCTCGCAATATGGCAACTGCTGGTCGACTGAGCGGTTTGTTAATTCAGGCCTTTCGGTCCTTGGGTAAAGAGCATGTGACAGCGGCCAGGATTGAAAAACTCAAGAAAACAATTCCGCTTGTTGAGCGGCGCAAATTGCTCAAAGACCTAGCGCTGGCTCCGGCGTGGATGCACAACATCTTTCGCGATCTAGCCGAGAGTTCTGAAGCAGGCACAAAATGAGCTCCATGTTTTTGCAATTGTCAGAAGATCGTCGTCTTAAGGCAATAGAGGAATGCGGCGCCCGTCAACATATCTCACCGGTCATCATCGAAAAGGATTTTTGGGTTTGCTGGGTATTGTCGACTTTATTTCGATCATCCTTTGCGGATCAATTGGTATTCAAAGGCGGAACGTCGCTGTCAAAAGTGTTTAATGCCGTGGATCGGTTTTCGGAAGACATCGACTTGTCGCTCTCGCCAGAGTTTTTGGGATTGCCCGTCCCTAGTCCGAGTCGCAATCAAGCTAACAAATGGATGACGCGGGCCGAGGCGGCTTGTACGGACGCAGTTCGCGATTCCATTCAACCGGAATTGGTGCGCTTGATGGAAAGGGACTTGACCGCTGCCAGCGTTGCTTTTAGCGGGGACGAGCAACTGGTCTTCGAGATCGATCGGCAATCGAACTCACCGGTGTTGCTGTTCTACTACCCAACGATGCTGCCTGCGGGACTGGACTACTTGAAACGATCCGTCAAATTGGAATTCGGCTCGCTTACTGAACAACGTCCCACTGGACGGCATCCCGTCTCACCCTGGTTGGCCAATACTTTCCCACAAGCGTTCCCCGATTGGTCCTGCGACGTGGTGGCACTGGAGATTGAACGAACTTTCTGGGAGAAGGCAACGATCTTGCACGCAGAATTCTTTCGGCCAGAAGGTAAACCGACCCCCGACAGGTTTTCGCGACATTATGCTGATACGGTAGCCTTAGCAAAACATCCGGATGGACAGAGAGCGCGTAGGCTGGGCGAGGTCCGAGCAAAAGTAGTCGATTGGAAGTCCCGCTTTTTCGGAAGCTCCTGGGCGAGATACGATTTAGCTGTTCCAGGTTCCTTTCGTCTTGTTCCGCCAGAGAGCCGCGTAGATGCGTTACGGCAAGATTATCAGGCGATGCGAGATATGTATCTGTCCGAACCGCTCACATTTAACGAGCTCATTCGTCAGCTCTCTGAATTGGAAGCTGAAATCAATCGCGAAGCCACAGCATGAGCAACTTGCTGCTGAAAGAGGCCGGATGGCCGCTGGATCAAAAACGTGATCGCGAGTTTCCTGTTATTGGAATGCCGAATCGTAGCCTTTCGCTCCGCGAGAGTGTCGTTGATCGCTTCGCGATCATAACGTTTTGATTGCGGAGCAATCAACGACAATAAATTCACAGCCTATCCGCGAAAGTAGCGAACTGCAACGATAATTCGGCGCTACTTTCGCGGAGCGAAAGGCGACGATAGCGCAAAATCCGCTTCCACGGCATTCGATCACCAGCCATAATGGGTGCTACCCAGTTACACGATTTCCGAGGTGCTTTCATGGATACCATTCGAACAACCGTCCAGAATGGGCGAATAGACGTCCAAGTTGCCGCCGACTTACCAGACGGCACAGCGGTCGAAATTCGGAATGTCCCAGCATCAGCGGATTACAAGCCGGGTGACGGAGTCCAGGATGAAACTCCCGAGGAAATCGAAGCCTCGATAGAAAGGTTGATGTCCATCGAGCCCTTGATTTTTTCTCCTGACGATCAGGCCGCGCGGGATGCGGCCCAGGCCGAGAGAAAACGCTGGGAAAAAGAGCATTTCATGGAATGGTCCGACCGAATCGCGGACGATTTCAAGTGAAACGATTTTTGCTTGATTCCAACGCAGTCAACGATCTGATGCGCCGGCAAGAAAACGTCCTGGCCAACTACACTTACGCTCGGCGGGCTCTGGAATTGGCCGTGGCTTGGGCGTATAAGTTCGATCGGTTGCTCAAGCTGCCTTACCAAGACAATATCGCAGCACTGATCCACGAGCCGACCTTCAAGCAAACGGCTGGCGAAGCGGTCTTTAACAAGGCCAAAGTCATCGTCAAGCTGGGCAACCAAGCCGTACATAGCCACCGCGATATTCCGCAATTAGAACCTCGATAATTTTGTCGTGCGAGCGAAAAGACGATCGTTTGAGCGGCTGCGAGAACAAGTGGTCAAGATCGCGAGCCTGTTGGAGGAGAAGCATACTATCCCCATGGTTGGCAAGCAGATGACCTACATTCAGGATGTTCAAAGGGAGGAGTGGTGGCAGGACGTCAATATACCTATGCTGGAAATCATTCGACGCCGATTGCGTGATTTGGTGCAGTTCATCGAGAGAAGGGAACACAAACCGATCTACACGAACTTTGAAGACGAAATGGGTGAGGAATCCAACATCGAGCAAGCGAAGCAAGAGAAT
The DNA here is from genome assembly GCF_052161605.1 of Brakhagea baltica. Taxonomy (NCBI): domain Bacteria; kingdom Pseudomonadati; phylum Planctomycetota; class Planctomycetia; order Pirellulales; family Pirellulaceae; genus Brakhagea; species Brakhagea baltica. The sequence goes on from NZ_CP197409.1 coordinate 6,004,934, forward strand.
GAGAGTTTCGGTATCTTTGTTCGGACACTGGTGGGGCTGGACCGCGAAGTCGCGAAGGGGCTATTCAACGAGTTTCTGTCGGGTACGACTTACAACGCCAATCAGATCGAGTTCATCAATCTGATTATTAATCAGCTAGTGGATCACGGTATCGTCGATATCGGTCTGCTGTACGAGTCCCCTTTTACTGACATCTCGCCGACCGGCCCCGACGCTCTTTTCACCGTAGAACAAGTCAATCGCATCATGCAGTTGCTCGAAGAGATCCGATTAACCGCATTGGCAGCCTAGGGATTAAGGAACTTGGAGCCAAGGGTAACTCCCAGGGGATTCACGGTACTCTTAGAAGCCTGAGAATCTTCGGATGGGTCCTACGACGTAGCCTGGATTGTTCTGCATGGCTATAAAGGACGCTTGATTGGAATCTCGTCCAGGCACCACCACCGACAAGGGAAATCCAACGACACCAGGACCCGGGAACATATACACCTCCCAAAGCGACGTTACTCCGGCCTGTACGGAATTCATCAACAATTGCATCCTAGCTATTTCCATCATCTCCGTCTGTTGCTGTTGGTACGCAGATGCACGCGACTGCAAGTAGAGATCATGCTGACGCTGCCTTTCGGCTTGCTCCTCCGCAGAACGCTCCACCTTTAGATCCGCTTGCCACTGCTCATAAGCGGACTTTAAGCTTGCCATCGCCGATGAAGTGAAGAAGAACAAAGGAACAGCGTATTCATCCCCGTTGGGAAACTCGATAACCAACGCCTCGCAAGAATAGGTGTTGATTTTCGTGCGTTGCGAAACGACCCAGTCGTCAAACTGACGCTTGGTGTTGAACGTTCTGTTTTCAAAATGCCCGACAATGTACGGTAGCATCTTTTGATAGATCTCGGGCAGATTATCGAATAGTCGATCGTTCACGTACAGCTTGCCACGTCTTCGTTGCAACGACAAGTCTTTCTGGACAAAACTGACGGCGCGTCCAAAGACGTTGAGCCCATTCTTAAGCTCCCACGAATGCTTTTCTCCCTGCTGCCTGAACTCGTTATCCGCCTCTTGAGACAGGACGTACTCTCGGTCTTGTTCGGATAAATCCGACAGAGAAACCGCTAGCAGCTCCCGACCCTTCTCCGGCTTATCTAGCTTTATGACAGCCTCGTCGTCGTTTGCGGCGAGCAGCGTTCCCCGGATTTTAAAGTTGCCACTGGCATCGGACCATTCCCGTGTGTCGCCAAAAGTATGCGATGCCAGGCTTAGAATTGCTGTGCAAACCAAAGCTCGCCAAAATCGTTGTGTCATTCGTTCACTTTCTTAAATGTGTTTCCGCTTGTGTTTTCGCTAAGGAGCATTTTTATACCGTGCTAATTCCGCCCGCAACCGCTCTGCTTCCTGTTCCGGATCGTAGCATCGCGATGCTCGTCGGTTTCGCCCATGGGTCGCCCGTCTGATTCTGGATAATAGGTCGTCTTGATCTCGATACCACTCATCTCCACACCGCCTCAAAGCCAGACATCGCTCGCTTTCTAAACATTCGCCGATACGCCCCATTCTATCTCGTTTCCGATCAGGAAATCAGAATCCTGGCAAAGAATTATTAAGCCGCTCTTGCACCAAAACGAGATATTGCTATCCTTGTTGAGACTGAATGTCAACAAGGCTTGCGGTTTCTAGGGATTGTTTCAGAACTCCTCACCAATTGAAGCTTTTGTTGGATTTCTCAGTTGCCAAGCCAGCCAAAATCTCCGGTGCAGGGCATTTGCCCTCCCGTCTGACCAAGTAGCCAGCCAGGTTCCTTAGTACCAACGCGATAGTGATTCGCGTTCGGTTCCCCTATCTCAACCCTGGAGCTATAGAACATGAAGCGGAAATTTCCGTCGGTTCGCGGAGCATTTACGCTGGTCGAACTGCTAGTCGTCATTGCTATCATTGGAATCCTCGTTGGGCTGCTGCTGCCTGCCGTTCAAGCGGCCCGAGAAGCGGCTCGCCGAAGCCAGTGCTTGAACAATCTCAAGCAGATTTCGCTTGCCATGATGCAGTTTGAACATGTCAACAAGCACTTTCCCTATTCCCGAACGGGCTCTCTCTGGCGAACGCTCCCTTACATTGAGCAAACGACCCTCGCCGAGCAGTTCATGGCGGCTCGACATCCGACCCAGCCGCATGGGTTCAATGGACAGCTCACCGTTGGTTGGCCAGCCGACTTGCGTGCTAGTTTCAATGCTCGTGTCTCGACTTTTCAATGCCCTAGCTCCCCATCAGAGCGAGAGTTCACGCTGACCGATTCCGCCGGTCCCTTTCAAGTTCAGTCGACCGACTACACCACGCCTCGCATTCCTGCCATCCGCCCAGTTGGACATCCGCTTTGGTATCAATCCGGCGAACCGCAAATGAATTTTAACACCGCTATGAGCCCGTCGGATTCTCGCAGCACCGATCCTCGTCGACGTGGTGCAACAGCGGCTGCGATCACCGATGGTTTCAGCAACACAATGTTGTATTACGAGTGCGCCGGATCCCCGGGGCGATTCGTTCTTGGCAAACGAATGGCGACAGGTGCTGTTCAGTTAGCGTGGGCTGGAGCTGGAGACGGAGTCAAAATGCGAGCTTACCGCGCGGACAACCTCGCGGGGCTTACCTCGCCAACCAATAGCGGCCTAGGCCCCAACGGCTCACCAAATCCACCAACGAATCCCACCGATCCTACGCGTCCCTCGGCGTGGGAAGCCACGATCGACAACGGCACCTATCGATTCCTGAATCATACGAATTCCTCGCAACCCTACAGCTTCCACACCGGTGGAATCATGATCAGCCTCTGCGATGGTTCGGCTCGTATGATTTCAGACAGTATTGATGCCGCCACGTTTCTCAATTTGATGTTGCGTGATGACGGGCAGGTCTTGGGCGAGTTTTAACCAACAATATCAGTCACCTAGGCGGCGTCAGTTCTCAAAGAACTTGCGGCGATTTACATGTCAAGCATTTCGAGTCCAAAATCAGATTCGCTAACCAAGGCTCCGGCCACATCAGGGAACGCCAAGAGAACGAATCGCAAATCGTTCTTGGCGAAACAGTTCCTGGTGTGGCACTGGGTCAGCAGCGCGATCTGCTTGTTTGCCATGCTATTCTTTGCCGTAACTGGTATCACGCTGAACCATGCCGCTAGCCTTTCGTCCAAAGCAAAGGTACAAACCAATAGTTGCACCTTGCCAGAGCATTTGCTTAGCAAACTCTCCGATGACAAAATCTCTTATGTAGATTCCAACAATGCTGAAGACTCGTCGCAAGCACAAGTGGGCAAACCGCTTCCTCGGGAAGTCGCGAATTGGATTCGTAGCCAGCTCGCGGTTCATGTCTCGCACAAAGCGGCTGAGTGGGATGCTGGCGAAATCTACATCAGTCTGCCTCGGCCCGGGGGTGACGCTTGGTTGACGATTGATCGATCAACGGGCGAGGTTAACTACGAATCGACAAGCCAGGGAGTTGTTGCTTACCTGAATGATTTACATAAAGGACGCAACACCGGGGCCCAGTGGGCTTGGTTCATCGACATTTTTTCGATCGCATGCGTTGTCTTTTGCCTGACAGGCTTGGGTTTACTCTGGGTACATGCCAAGCGACGACCATCGACCTGGCCGGTCGTTTTAGCCGGAGCCCTAGTTCCCGTGTTGATCATTATTTTCTTCGTTCATTAACGCTCGGAAACACTTCATCCATTACACCTATGAATCTGAATCGCTCTCTCACAATTATGGTGCCGCTGTTGGCGACTGGAGCTCTGCACCAACAAGCTAGTTCTGCGGATATCGAACTGACTATCGAGGTGCCTCGTTTGGACGTTGGCCAATACCACCGCCCCTACGTGGCTGGCTGGATAGAGGACGCCGACAACGCACATGTCGCTGACCTCACGGTTTGGTACGACCTGGAAATGAAGAACGGTCAAGGAGAGACGTGGCTCAAGGATCTGCGTCAATGGTGGCGCAAAAGTGGGCGCAGTGCCACGCTACCGATTGACGGGATCAGCAGCCCGACGCGCCCAGTTGGTCACCATACCGTGGAATTGCCTCTCTCGAAGATCAAACTCCCCCCCAAGGAGAACAGCCAGTACAGCTTGGTCGTCGAAGCGGCTCGTGAAGTCGGTGGCCGTGAACTGGTTCGCATCCCATTTACGTGGGACGGCAAGAAAGCTGTGTCCGTGACTGGCTCTGGCAAAACAGAACTTGGTGAAATCAAATTCGTCCTCACTCCCCCTCAAACAAAATAGTCCCCTCAACCCATTAGGAATCGCACAATGAAAATGCGCAATCTGTTTACGTTAGCACTAATCGCATGTCTTTCGCAACCCGCTCTCGCACACCGCTTTTGGATCGTTCCCTCTACTACGGTTCTTTCGGGCGAAAAACCTTGGATCACGGTGGATGCCGCGATTTCCAACAGTCTTTTCTTTGCGGATCACGCAGCTCCGGCTATCGAGATGTTCACAGTGACGGGGCCCGATGGCAAGGAGGTTCCACTTCAGAATGCCATGAAAGGGAAGTATCGCACGACCTTTGACATTCAACTCCCAGTGTCTGGTACCTATCGCATCAGCACGGTTCGGGCCTCTATGAATGCCTCCTATGAAGAAAACGGCGAGACCAAGCGTTGGCGGGGTTCTGCACAAGAATTCGAGGCCGCCGGATTGAAGGATAAGCCCAGCTTGCAAGTGAGCAAGATGGTGTCTCGCGTCGAAACATTTGTCACCAGCGGAGAACCATCGCTCGAGGCACTTGCTCCTTCGGGCGAAGGCCTCGAGTTATCGGTTGCTAAGACCCACCCGAACGATTTATTCGCTGGCGAACCCGCTACATTCGTACTCCTTAACGATGGTAAACCAGCCGCCAATGTCGAGGTGGTACTGATTAAGGGTGATGATCGCTATCGTTCGGAGCCCGGCGAAGTCAAGGTGACGACAAATGCCGAAGGAGTTTTCGAGCTGAGTTTTCCCGAAGCAGGAAGATATTGGCTCAATGCCAACGCAAGTAGCAGCGGACAATCGGGCTCGCCGACCGCAAGATACTCCTACACAGCGACCTTCGAGGTATTGCCCCAGTAAAACACTAGCCCGCTAAGCAAGGGGATCAAACGCATGCTCCGTCGTTTAACCGCACGCCCAACGGGCTGCGCTGGGCGTTCTAACTCGGAGATGATCGCGCGGTTTAGGTGACTTTACCCTGGGTCGCTATCATAGGCCGAAGCGTCAGCGCATGCTCCGTCGTTTAACCGCACGCCCAACGGGCTGCGTTAGGCGTTCTAACCCGGAGATGATCGCGCGGTTTAGGTGACTTTACCTTGGGTCGCTATCATGGGCCGAAGCGTCAGCGCATGCTCCGTCGTTTAACCGCACGCCCAACGGGCTGCGTTAGGCTTTCTAACCCAGAGATGATCGCGCGGTTTAGGTGACTAAACCCTGGGTTGCTATCATGGGCCGCCCCTGGAGACCGCAGCGCAGGGCGATGCCCACGCGGATAGGTATGAAAAAGCAACTTGCTGCACCTCGAATTACAATCGAGCAGTTAGCCCATAATCCTTGTGGTGCAGCAAGTTGCTTCCATTCTATCCCAAATCCCTGAAAGTTCCATCATGTCGCAAATTCTAGATTTCCCGCAAATTCCTGTGTTCGCCGGGTTAGATTACCATCAAGATTCCGTGCAAGTCTGCGTTCTGGACCAGGATGGCAAGAAACTTCTCAACCGCTCGGTCGCCAATTCTACACCTCTGATTTTTAGTACCCTTACCCAGTTCGGTACCCCTCTTCGCATTGGTGTGGAAGCGTGTTGCGGAGCTGCGAACTTAGCCGACGAGCTGGTAACGCAATACAACCTGCCCGTTCAGTTAGCCCATCCCGGTTACGTTAACCGCATGAAACGCTCTCCTGACAAAACCGATTTCGGTGATGCACAAATGCTTGCCGATCTATCACGCGTCAACTACCTGCCCAAGGTTTGGCTAGCTCCCAGCTATCTGCGTGAACTGCGCCGACTGGTGCGGCACCGTGGCCAATTAGTCAAACGACGCACTGAAACCAAGCTACGCATCCGTGGCTTGTTACGCGAGAATCGCGTTAAGTGTCCAGAGCCTGTTACGGCTTGGAGCAAGCCTTGGTTGGCGTGGCTACAACAAGGAGCCTCACTGAGTCCTTCGGACAAATGGGTGCTCAAAGACCACCTGATAGAGCTCAATTCCTTGACCGAACGCATCGGAGCGACCGAGGCGCAAATCTCCGAACAAACCAAAGACGATCCTGTGATTGTCGAGCTTCTTAAGCTCAAAGGGGTTGGACTAATCACAGCTGTGACGTTGAGGGCTGAGATTGGCCGTGTCGACCGCTTCTTGACAGGAAAGCAGTTGGCCCGTTTCTGTGGTGTGACACCTCGCAATGCCAGCAGTGGTGCTAGGCAAGCCGATGCGGGTTTAATCCGCGCCGGTAATCCAGACTTGCGTTGCTTGTTGATCGAGTTAGCACACCGTCTGATTCGCTATGACGAGTCCTGGCAAAAGCTGGCCTACTCGCTGATCTCGCAGGGCAAACACCGCAACGTGGCCGTGGCTGCTGTGGCCAATCGTTGGGTGCGAAAGTTGTTTCACCTTTGGAGAGCGGACTTCACTCCGAACATGGATTTTTTAAGGGATGGCAGGGTCGATAGAATCTCATCTAAATCCGAGCCGTCACCCAAGAAAAAGAGCCTGAAGAAAGCTCCTCAGGCTCGACGAGATTCCCCCGCCCTGACCTGATTATCCCTTGTGAGGTTGCTTCCCAGCAGAGCCACACTCCGTTTCACCAGGCGTTTTTTAAGTTAGTAAGCGTAACGATTTAATCAAGGAAAAATTCAGTAAGACATTCAGTGATCTTCGGGGAAAGGTGAGCTCGAGTTTAACCTGGGCCACAATCAACATGGGGCTCGTCTGCGGATGGGGCAGCCTTTCCCTCTTTCGAAAACAGCCAAATGGGCTATCCCATAACTGGGAGATGCTCGGATAGAGGAAGGGGATTACCGAATGGAACAACACTGAGCATTTCCGCGAAAAAAATCGTTCACGACTACTTGACGTTATCCGTTTTTCATAGAGGTTAAACGACTTTTTCAAACTTCACCCTTCTCACTTCAAACTTCTTCCGCCCCTGGAGAACGCAGCGCGGGGCGATGCCCACGCGGTTAAACAACGAGGCTGCACTGGAGGTCGCAGCGCAGGGCGTTGCCAGTGGGAGGTAAACGATTAGGATAGAATCTCGTGTACGACTCTGGCAGGTTCCACGCCGGTCAGCTTCCAGTCTAAGCCCTGGCTCTTGTACGTGAACCGCTCGTGATCGATTCCCATCAAATGAAGGATCGTCGCGTGAATGTCGTGCACCGATACCCGATCCTCTACGGCATGATAGCCCAACTCATCGGTCGATCCGAAACTAAAGCCTGGCTTGAATCCACCCCCTGCAAACCACATTGTAAAGCCAGCTAAGTGATGGTCGCGACCGTTCCCCTGTGCCATCGGTGTTCGCCCAAACTCGGAACCGAAAATCACAATCGTATCCTTGAGCATGTCTCGCTGCTTCAAATCCGTTAGCAATGCCGCGACTCCTTGATCGACCTCTTTCGCAGAACCAGCCGAGTGCGACTTTACCTCACCGTGATGATCCCAATCTCGGTGATACAACTGAATAAATCGCACTCCACGTTCCGCCAATCGTCGCGCAAATAAACAATTCGAGCCGAACGAGCCATCCCCAGGCTTCGATCCATACATGTCAAGAGTCTCCTGAGTCTCTCCTTGCAAATCCATCAACTCCGGAACGCTTGACTGCATGCGGAAGGCCAGTTCATACTGGTTGATCCGAGTCGTGATCTCAGGATCTTGAAGCCGTTGGTTGGCGAGCCGATTCAGAATTTGTGCCGTATCGACGACACCTCGCTGCATGTGTTCCGAGACCCCTTGTGGCTGCCCGACGTAGGAAACGGGATCCCCTTTGCTTCGAAACTCCACACCTTGGAACTGGCCGGGGATAAAGCCTGAGTGCCACTGACGAGCAGCGATGGGTTGCTTTTGACCGTAGTTACCAGTTGATACCATGACGACAAAGCCAGGCAAGTTCTCAGCTTCGCTTCCTAGACCGTATAACAGCCAGGAACCCATCGCAGGTCGCCCAGGTATCATCGAGCCGGTATTCATGAACGTATGAGCCGGATCGTGATTGATGGCATCGGTATGAAGAGAGCGAACGATGCAGATATCGTCCGCGCACTTCTCCGCCACATGAGGCCAAATCTCGGAGATCATTTGTCCCGATTGCCCCCATTTCTTGAAGGGATGCTGCGGGCCGAAACAGTTGAGCTTTGCACCTTGAAGCTGCGCGATCTGCTGCCCCTTGGTTACCGATTCGGGCATCGGCTTGCCATGCATTTCGGCCAACTTCTCTTTGTAATCAAACGTGTCGAGATGGGTCATGCCACCCGCCATGTAGAGCCAAATCACTCGCTTGGCCCGTGGCGGTACGTGAAAGGGTTGGATCACTCCGGTCCAACGATTGGTTTCGCTCTTGATTTCGTCATGGATCGCGCGAGCATCCTTTCCAATCAAAGATGCTGCGGCCATCGCTCCAAGGCTTAGTCCTGAACGTGTTACAAAGGTTCGACGACCGATTGCGTTTGGCAGGGGAAACATTAGTACCTCGTAATCACTTCATGTAGGTTGAGAATGGTGCGGGCGACATTGGTCCATGCGGCCAATTCGATCGTGTCCTTACCAGCGGGTAGAGGATACTGCCCCACTTGTAAGAGCTTGCTCGCGGATTCAGGACTGTTCTTGTACTCTGTTCTAGCTTGATCGAGCAATGAAGCCAGAACGGCAATCTCCTCGGCAATTGCTGCTCGGGCGAGTCCTCGCTCCACAGCAAACGAAATTTTCTGCTCATCGGTCTCGCCTCCCTTTTCCAGGATGGCTGTCGCGAAGACTCTGGCGGCCTCGACATAAGTCGGATCGTTCAGGAGCACCAATGATTGCAGTGGTGTGTTGGATCGAGGACGATCGGCCGTGCACTCCTCACGCGATGGGGCATCAAAAGCCATAAGGCTTGGGTGCAAGTACTGACGTTGCCAGTGAGTATAAAGTCCTCGGCGATAAAGCTGGTCTGCTCGGCTGTTCTCCCACTCGCGTTGCGGAAAGTTGAGATAGGACCAATACCCCGGTGGCTGATAAGGTTTCACACTCTTGCCACCAATGCGGGTGACCAAAAGACCACTTACGGCCAGAGCGTTGTCGCGAATGAGCTCCGCTTCGAGTCGGAAACGACCCTGTCTAGCCAACCATCGGTTGTCCGGGTCCGCTTGCCACGCCTCTTCACTAGGGAGCGAGGAACGCTGATAGGCATCCGACAGCAGTATTTCTCTCACCAATTCTTTTACGTTCCAACCCGATTCGATAAATCGTGCGGCGAGGTAGTCGAGCAGTTCCGGATGCAAGGGCGGTTCGCCTTGTGCACCGAAATCATCCAAGCTCCTTGAAAGCCCTTGTCCAAAAAACAACTTCCATAGGCGATTCACAGTCACCCGGGCGGTGAGTGGATTGTCGGGGGAGGTGATCCAATTGGCGAGATCGAGTCGCGTCAGTCGCTCCCCTGCGGATACCTTTTGAAACGAGGGGACAGAAATCGCCGCAGGAAAACCAGGCTCGACCTCTTCGCCAGTTTCGTCCATCCAGTTACCCCGCGCCAAAACGCGCACCGTTCTCGGTTTAACCGGCTTCGTGACCAGCGTGATCGGAATCGATCTTTCGAGCTGCTCCTTCTGCTTGGTTAGTTTTGCAAGCTCGTCTCGCTCCGTGGCGAGCAGCGGCGTTAGCGCGAGGAAGTGTTTTCGAATTTGTTCTCGTTCATCGGCCGTTCGATCGTCGACTGGTTTAGGAAGGATCGACGCGATTTCTGGTGGTGTCATCAGCTCCGAAACGCTCTCGGTGCTGCGACTTGTTCCTGAAAGACGAAAGCGTCCCAGTGTATGTTTCGGGTTATCGAGATTCTGGGCTAATTCGATCTCGAGCAATCTGCCATCGGCGACGCTTTTTACGATGTCCTCTTGTTCGGATGATTCGTTGTTCGGTGCATCGAATTGCTGCGAGACAGGGTTTTGAAACTGAAAGACTGCTTGATTGGGCTTTCCAGCTTGTTCCATAATGGCCCAACCCCATTTGGCCCCCTTGACGTCCTTGTCGATGGCAGCGGCGACCGCCCATTTGCCGTAGGGATTGCCGCCAGCGGCACCGGTTTGTTCGTAGGACGCGATAGCTGCCGCAAAGTCGTGAACGATAGGATCACTCCCCTCTCGAAGGGTTCTCGCTACGATCTCGCTGAGAACAAAGTTCCCGTTTCCCGCTCGGCCAGGTCCCTTGTTGGGCAGAGAATCGTCGGGAAGAACTTCTAATCGAATTGCCGACAGACCTGAGGCAGGAATCTTAATTGTCGCGATGTAAGAGTCGGTGTCTGGATTGTCGCCGCTCGCCAAAATCGAACCGTCGTCCAATGTCTTGAGCTCGGCACCGTTCTTGGACCGGATCGATTGAATCTCCAACGGGAACCAATGAGTCTGCGATTGCTCCCACGACTGTTGGGCTTGCATTAGCTCATCGGTCGAGGTGCTGAGTTTCTTTTTAATGGCTTCGATACCGGCCTGAAGCTGTGCGAGTTCACTTGACTGTTCGGGAGTGGGGACGGAAACATGCGGTCCCCAAATGCCGGTGTCATGATTACCTGGGTAAAGTCCCACCTCGTCGATGTCGGCGAAGAAGGCCTCCATCTGGTAAAACTCTTTGGCTGAGAGGGGATCGAATTTATGATCGTGGCACTCAGAGCACCCCATCGTCATGGCCATCCAAGTTCCCGAAACATTGCGCACTCGTTCGGCGATGTATTTGGACAGGTACTCTTTGGGCTGAACGCCACCTTCGGCACTCATCATGCCGAGCCGGTTGTAGCCGGACGCGATTTGGTCGGTCAAGCTGGGCTCGGGAACGAGATCGCCCGCGATTTGCTCTCTGGTGAATTGGTCGAACGGTTTATTTTCGTTGAACGAACGAATCACATAGTCGCGGTAAGGGGACATGCTCATGTCTTGGTCGCCATGGTACCCGACGGTGTCCGCGTAGCGCACTAAATCGAGCCACCATATGGCCATTCGCTCTCCGAAGTGAGGTGAATTCAGGAGGCGGTCAACGACACTCTCGTAATGGGCATCCGACGGATCACGGATGTAGTCTCCCACGACCCCTTGATCGAGATCCCCATCGCGAGGCGGAAGCCCGATCGTGTCGAAGTGAATTCTTCGCATGAGAGTAAACGGATCGGCCTTTGGGGATGGCTTGATACCTCGAGCTTGCAAAACGCGATTAATGCGAGAGTCAATCGATACCTGGTTCGTTGACGAGCTTGCGTCGGATTGTGATTCGTTTCTTCGAAGAGGCAGAAAGGCCCAGTGCGATTCGTACACGGCACCTTGCTCGATCCAACGCCGGATCAAGGCGACTTGTTCGGCGGTGAGCGACTTGTGGCTCGCGGCCGGGGGCATTCGCTCGTACTCTTCGGTCGTGATGATACGTCGGAATAGCTCGCTCTCGTCGGGGCGACCTGGTTTTACAACACCGGGAAGATCTGTTTCTCCGATCAGACCTGCTTGGGTGTCGAGTCGCAAGTCGGCTTCTCGTTTGTTGTTGTCCGGTCCGTGGCAGAAGATGCAATTGTCCGACAAGATCGGTCGGATATCGCGGTTGAACTCGACGCGGTCTGCGGATTTGTCGGCAGCATTCCCGGTTGCTACTGCCGCCTCGTTAAAATCTTGCTGAGGTTGGAACGCGTGAACAGAAGCGGCATGGGAGCTGGTGAACAGTGCTGCCATGGCAAGCCACAAAAGGGAGCAGCTTGTCCAGGTCGAGTTTTGTGCAACGCAACATCTGCGACCATCGATAGAAAATCCCGTTTGCATCGACGCTGAGCTTGTGAGAGACGAAACGATCATCCGCATGGAGTGAACCCGTTGTGGAACGAAAGGAGGGACAGAACGTAGGCGATCTGGTGGCGGCTTAGGCAGGACCGAGCGGGAGTCGTGTCCCCCTTACCGGCAATCCCATTGTAATTGATTTTGCGTCTCGGTTAACATGCCCAAATCGCACTTCTGGCGAATCCCCCTTCAATTCTTCAATTTTTGTTGCTCAACGCGCGAGGAACCGCTAGCATACGGCCAGAGGGGTCCGTCGTTCTATTTGCATCAAGAAAGTTAGTCTATGGTTGAGCAAAATCGCTTGAAGAGGCTTTTGAGCCAAAGCACTCTGTTTTCGGGTAAGCGGCCTCGCACTTTTTGGCGGAAAGCTGTGCTCGCCGCATTGTTGGGCCCCGTCGTTCCCTTGACCAATGGCATTGCATTTGCCCAAGAGGAAACACCTGCTGCCAGCTCAACGACGAGTGCGGCAGACGACCATTTTAGAACAATGCTCCGTATCATCGACGAGGGCAAGAATCGCAATCAGACCATGACGCACCTAGCGTACTTGTGCGAGCAAATCGGTCCTAGACTAACCGGATCCAGTCGGCTGGAGAAAGCTCACTTCTGGACTGCTGACCAGTTTCGTTCTTTTGGCTTGCAAAATGTAGAGGTGCGGCAGTGGGGTGAGATTCCCATTCGCTTTGACCGAGGTCCGTGTTCAGGCAAAGTCATTCAACCGTTCACGCGAGACATCGAGTTTACGGCGCGAGCATGGTCGGCGGGAACCGATGGTCCACGACGCGGCCCAGTCATTCGCGAGCCTCAATCTCCAGAAGAGTTGCAGGAGATCGCAGATAAGCTCGAAGGAGCATGGGTGCTTAGGCCAGCCAATGCGAGACCATCTAACGTGGTGGAACGCCTGGAGAACGCCGGAATTGCGGGCTTCATCACCGCAGCTCGAGGTGAGACGGTGACGACCGGCGGCGTGCCTGGAATCACAAAACTCAAGATGGATTCGTTGTCGCCAACCGTTACGGTTACCGTACGTCGATCCGACTACGATGCTATCAACAGTCGGTTGGCAGACAATGAAAAAGTGATCGTTGAGTTCGATCTCAAGCACGAGTTTATCGAAGGACCATTTCCTCTTTACAACACAATAGCGGAGATACCCGGTACTGAGCTTCCGGACGAAGTGGTCATCATTTCTGCGCACCTCGATAGCTGGGATGGTCCTGGATCGCAGGGAACCGTCGACAATGGTACTGGTTCTTCGGTTACGATCGAAGCCGCTCGCATTTTGATGGCCGCTGGTGCCAAGCCGAAGCGAACGATTCGATTCATATTGTGGGCAGGCGAAGAGCAAGGTTTGCTCGGTTCACGTGCTTACGTTGCGCAGCTCTCGGAAGAAGAACGAGCCAAGATATCGGCGGTATTCGTTGACGACAGCGGAACCAATCAACAAGCGTCTTTGACCGGCGTGCCTGTGATGGCGGACATGCTTAAGAAGGCGATTGAACCGATGAACTACGCGTTCCCAGATTCGCCTCTTCGTTTGATTGTACTGCCACGCATGCCACGTGGTGGAGCGAGCGACCATAGCTCGTTCAATGCCGTGGGCGTACCGGGTTTCTTCTGGGGCAAGACGGGTGTTGCTAAGTACAACTACGCATGGCACACGCAATACGATCGCTTGGACCAAGCCATTCCAGAGTATCTCACTAAGAACTCGACCGTCTCGGCAATCGTGGCTTACAGCTTAGCAGATGCAGAGACTTTGCTACCACGACCACCTGCGGTCCAGGATGACGAGGAAGAGGTAGCAGAGCGCCCACGACGTGCTCGCGGAACTCGTGGTGCCGGGGCAAGTGGCGCAGAAGCTTCTGCTGCTACGGAAGAAAAGTCAGCGACGACCGAAACGGCTGAGCCACCGAAGACGGAAGAAGTAAAGACCGAAGAGGTAAAGTCGGAAGAGACGAAGACCGAGGGAACGAAGACAGACGATAAGTAATTCGCCGCTCTTACCTCGCAGTGATATTCCTTCGCGTCCAGCCAGCAGAATTGCTGGACGCGAGCGGCGAGGGATACACTTAGACCTTGATCTGATTTTGACACTCCAGTCACAGTCGGTATGCCCAATCACTTGGCTTCGGGAAAGTAGACGTCCTTTAGCAACTTTCTGTAGACCGAAAGTGGGGGTAACCCGACTTGTTCGCGACGTTTATCCACGTTGCCTTCGTCCTCGATGGGCTCAAACACTGGCTCACGCCCTTTCCATTCCGCAATATCTTTAGCTTGCGTGCCGTAAACCTGCGGTTTGCCGTCACCTACACGTACTCGATCAAGAAGAAGTGCGTAGTTCTGCCCTGGGATTTTGTTCTCTTTAAACGCAATTTCCACTTTCGGTAGGACTGCTTTTTGGAATTCGTGATCTGCATGTTGCAATAGCAGAAAAGCAGCTTGCACACCATCGTCGCCAACAAGTCCGGAGGTTGGCCATCCGTGCTTTGCAATGATTGTCTTCATTCGCTCTGTATTGGCCTTATCCGTTGCTTGCATCTTTGCGAGAATATTTTGATCGAGGCTCTCCATTCCCGCCTTGATTAACTCTTGTCTTATCGCTTGATCTTGTTCGGCTCTTTGGAGCAACTCTTTACGCAGCTCCGGCTCGGTAATAGTCGGGCGTGGTGCTTCTTGAGCTAGAGCGACATTACAAGCAGCGAGAAGGCAAAGAACAATCAGGCAGCAGCTAATTTTTTTCATATCGTGTTTCCTTTTTTGGCCTCGCCCCCCGTCGGCTTGCCCGACCGGAGCGTACGGTTCGTTTGGCTAGATCGCTGACATGCGAAGCCACGGGCTCCCGGACGGGCTCGTCCCCGTCTGAAGCCTTAGGTTCATTCGCTCGAAACCGAATGGAAGAGAGCAATGCACCGATCCTGCCGCGGGGGCTTCATGAACACGAGCTTAAATGTTGGCAATCTTCTGGCCCGCAAAGAAGCGAAGAGAAACCTAAGGCTCGACGCAGGCCCTCCCCCGACTATACGACGCAACTTCTAAGCCTTTTATATTATCCGGGGGTGTTTGTGCGATTCTGCGGCCCAAAGCAGGCGGTGTGCAGCCGTCGAACATCGAGTACAACCTAGCCGTAAAGGAGAATACCACGACCATAGATATTCCGCAAGAATTCGAGTCGTTCGTCGCATCGCTAGTCGCTAGGCGACGTTTTCTTTCCGAAAGGGAAGTGTTGGCAGAGAGCCTCCGTTTGTTGCAGGCCCGGGAGTCCTTGGCCGATGAAGTCCAAAGGGGGGTCGAGCAGATTGACGAAGGGCACTGCGTAAGCGGCCCCGAAGCGTTCGCAAAATTACGAGCTCGGCTTCAAGAGCGAACCGAGTCGTAACGATGCCGACCTACATTCTATCCAACAAGACAGAGTCAGACGTAACGGGAATCATTGATTACATCGCACATCGAAACGTCATGGCGGCGATCAAGATGCTCGGTAGAATTGAGGAGACGTGCCAGATGCTCGCCGAGAATCCTGGGTTGGGCGAAATCCGGCAAGGGTTTTGGGGTGCCTAGTTGCAGGTCTTTCACAATTAGTCGTTATGTCGTGGTCTTTCGCCCGAACGGCAATGGAATTGATGTAGCGAGAATACTCGATGCGAGTCGTGACCTATGATGGGTTGGTCTAGTCGGATAATGTAAAATGATCTTTCGCGTCGAGCGGGAATCGTGGATCGCCCAAGCCCCCGGAATCGAAATGCTTAATGCATCCGCAGGTTACCGGGGCATGCGTAATTGCCCGGAGGATCGAGCGCCGTCATCTGCACTGCTGACGTGTTATTCTCAGTCAGAGACCGTCACTGACATCGCACTATCGTAGCACAGGCGATGTCAACATTCAGCAGGGACAGGAGTGCAAGCGACCGATTTTTGATACCACTGGCTTGACCAGTGGAGTTTCATGTTTCTCGCTAATACGCTGGCACCACCTGCAATACCCCCACTTTGCTCGGCGGCAAAGCCGCCGAGCAAAGTGGGGGGGGGCGGGGGCTGAGCGGTTATATAGCGAGAAACGTAACAATCCGCCCGGCAAGCGGGAGGCATTCCAGAGCCATGACGCCCGTCGCGTTACTTCTGAGCTAAAGAATCCATGTAAGTCCAAGGTGTAGCGGGTGGGAGCCATTCGTGTAAAACTGGCGACTCAAACCCGTGATCTCGTGTCGCGTGAACGACAACTGTCACAATCATTACCACCCACCACTAACCGTGGATTCAATACCATGAAGATTCTCGCACTCGACCTCGGACCTGTCAAATAAATTAGGCACGGGCAACACAATGTGCTGCTTTTTCGATTCAAAAACCAGAAAGCATGAATTCCTGAACGCTACCACCGATCGAAACTACCTTGAGACCGTCTTCAAGAAGCACAAGATCGACCTCGTCGTCATGGAAGCGTGCGGCCCCTCCGGCTGGATCAACGATCTCGCACAATCGCTCGGTCTCAAAACCCTCGTTTGCTCTACCAACGAAGATGCATGGCGGGTTTTCCTTCGGCTAACGCGGGGACCTTCAGCTAACGCGGGGAGCAATGTAAAACGCAAGACCGACAAAGACGATGCTTCGAAACTGGCCCGTATGGCTGCCAACCAGTATCGCCGTCTGATGCCCAGACATCGACTAACGATTCGCACCTCGAATAGTCGCCTAATCAACCATCCTTGAATCATGAACGTATGCTGAAAATCAGAGCTGACCTCCTGCTGATCCCATGATCGACCTAGCACCGGTGCCTACGTCTCCACCGCTTGTCATTCGCCATGCGCTCCGTTCGAAGACTCACTTCGCCGGGGTGAGCGACTAACAAGCGGTTACGCCGAAGGCACCTAGTTCAGCGACCAAAATGATGTAGCCTCGAAAAATAATAAAAAACAGTGGCGACCGTCACTTGCAAACCTTGGACTTCATAGACGGCAGCCGTCACCGGGGACGGCGATTTGATTTTCCAGTTGTAAAGACCCGATGCCGTCCTCCGTGTGCACGGCTTGGTTATCCGCCGCGATGAAAATCACGGATCGGAAATTGGCACCGGCGGGCCAAGGCGAGCACTCGGTATGTCGCCCGCCATTAGCCACTGTATCAAATCGTAAACCACCGGTTGAAGCGAGCCCTGATTGCAGTAGTAAGCGTCGATTGTTCCATAGGTGGAAAACGAGCTGATGTTGAACCCGTCTTCAATGTCGTTGTACCAAATCACATTACGCCCAATCAAACCGACAGCCCAAAATCCGCCGCCTTCGTCGCCCCAAGGGTGAAGTTCCCATTTGGCAGGCGCAATCTTTATAGCGTGCCACAGTCGAGTTTGTACTGCATCAAACTCGCTGACCGACTCGATGATCAACGCATTTAAATCTTGAAGTGAAATTGGGTTCCACATTGGCTTCAGTCGGATAACGGCCGCCATCACCCAGCCCGAGCGAATTACTCAACGCGAGTCAAAACTGCCGATCGAGGGCTTGGCGTGCATGGCTTTGTTCGTCTTTGTCTATTCATTTAGGCAGTTATCAAAGAGTTCATCAAGGTTTGTAACGGGACGCACGCGATCAGTTGAGAACCATGCAGTGGAGTTTAACGAATAGCGTTTGGACGCCTCCCGTCCGCCAATGTTTCGGCAATGCACGAAAACGACTCCGCGACTCAAGTCAACTTGCTCGCCGTCGAGACGCAATCGCATTCTACCGGGCATATACACCAATTCAACACCAACAGGCAATCTATGTTTGCCATTCTTTACTATTGGCACCTCTTCAACAAACACACAACACACCTCACCCGTGGATCTAAATCTAGCAATTGCGGTATGAAGCCAGCTTTTTTGGCCCTCCTTTGAGTTGTGGTCGGTGTATTGAATCACTTCCAAATCAGACTCGATGGAGTACTGCCGGACAGATGAGAGCCAGCACCAAATTACGAAAGCCACTATCGTCGTTAGTCCAAGCAATCCTCGGATACTGATTTGCTTCATGGTAGCCGAATCTGCTAAGACGAAAACGAAATGCAATCTATCCCTACCGGAGTGTAACGGAGCGGTGGGATAGATTGTGCGTTGAACTGTATGGCTTTGCTCCGCATCCCGAAAGATTATCGCTTGACCGGACTCGGTTTGCAACCTAACTGCGGATTCTTTTCCTTTTCGCTCCTCCTGAGCTCTGTGTAGACTCCTAAGTAACCTGCTCTATCGCTCGCTAAACCCGCTTGCATTGAGAGGGCGGGCCATGCGATGGGTCTTCGTACTGCTGGTTTTGTGCGTGTTTCCTAGGTCTGGACGTGCTCGAGCGGCTTGCTCGTTAAACGGCTGTTGTAATAGTCTTGTTGTTTGTGTCTGCTATGCTTTGAGCCTGTCAGGCCGTATTCAACTCGGCTAAGCTCTCTCGCATGGCAATGATCTCGTCGAAGAGGTCGGGCTCTTCGCTCGCTTTCTTAGTCTGCGATCCGTAAGCATGCTCCCAAGACGGTTTCGGTTCTGGTGGGAATTCGCACTCGACATCCGTTGGCTTGTACCAACCAGGGTGATCATTCTTTAGAATGACCTCTCTCCAGCTCGGGCGATCATCGCACCGAAGCACCTCCATGCACTGCCCGCAGTGCGGGCAATTCGGGGCGGTCTTGGTTTTTGGTTTTTCCAATTCCGTCTTTACTCTTGTCGATTCCGACTCCTCGACGGTCGCAGGATGCAATCGCTCACAGTCTTGCCGGTACTTGGTCCGTTTCGAGCAACTCCACGCTCCATAGGTCCTGACCTTGGTGTACTCCTTGGGAAGTACATGCATGCACCAACTCCTGACGAACTCGACGCTCTCCAGCGATGTTGCGATTTGGCCTTCTCCTTTCCTAAGGCTACGGGCTAAGAACCAGATGCGACCATCCTTTTCTCCCAAGATCCTGAGATCCGAGATGGGACCTCCGGTCATGTAGCGAGCCAAGTACTTGAACATCCGCTCGGCTGGCATGTCCGGTTTCGGAGGACGTTCTATAAAGACATTCCAGTTCCGCTCAGCCAAATCGTTTAAGACTTCTGCGATATAACCTGGCTCTTCAATCCGGATTTTGTTCTTGCTGATTAAGATCTGGAGTTCGCTAAGGAACTCCTTTCGGAACTCAGCACTGAGTTCTTTATTGTCGACCAAGAAGGGGTGGCCTTCTTTGGTCATCTTGCAAGCCACCCATCGCGTGCCGTCTAAGCTGGGGCCGTTGCCGGGTACAGCTAAGTGCACGTGCGGATGATGCCCTAGTCTTTGATTCCACGTGTGCAAGACGGCTTGCCCGGCACTCCGGATCCCTAGCTCCTTCTCGATCTTGCGGCTTAGGCATCGCCAAGCGACTTGGAATAAGAGATCGTACATCTCCTTGCGATTGCCAAGTGCTAGCGAAGATAATTCCTCAGGAAGCGTAAAGATGACTTGGAAGTAGGTGACTCCGGGAGCGACAAGCTCCCGGGTCTTATCGAGCCAATCTCGTCGCTTGGCTCCCGAACAGTTGGGGCAGTTTCGGTCGCCACACGAGTTGTAGACTGTCTTCTCATAGTTGCACGGAACGCAGCGATACTGCCTGGTACCGAGCACGGGAGTTCGGCAATAGTGCATATGGAGAAGCGTGTTCTCCACATGCTGCGGAATCCCTCGCCCATGTTTGCATAGCGTGCGATCGGTATGCTTGAGGATCAGGCTATGGACCGACGGAGCGGGATCGGGCCAATCGGACTCGTTGTACGCTTTCCTTACGTTCTGGTACTGGTTTCGGGGGGAGCATCGCTTCGGAACGTGGGATCGATCCACTTCGGACACTGCCGAACCGGAAGCCAATCGATCGGGCTGGGGGAGTTTTCGAAGTGTTGGCGACGACAGTGTAAGTAGACCATCGTGGTTAAGAAGCTGCTGTGCCCCAGTAGCTTGCTGATGGCCATGAGATCGACACCCGCTTCGAGTAACCCGGTCGCATAGGAATGCCTCATCGTGTGGGGTGTGACGTGTTTGTTGATCTTGGCTTGGGCTGTTGCCAGCGAGCAAGCTTTCTGAACCACTGCTTTGTTGAGAGGTGTATCGTCGGTCCTGCCCGGGAAGAGGTAATCGGACGGGCGACATTCCTTCCAGTAGAGTCGCAAGGCTGTCAGTAATCGTGGCGAGATGGGCACATATCGATCCTTGGCTCCCTTGCCCTGCGTGACTTTGAGCATCATTCGCTGGGAGTCTATATCCGACACCTTCAATTGGAGCCCCTCGGCGATTCTCAGCCCAGCAGAATAGAGTGTCAGCAGGACCGTACGGTGCTTGATATTGGTGATACATGCGATGATTCTTGAGACTTCGTCCCCAGAGAGGACAACTGGTAGCTTTTTGGGACGTTGTCCGTAAGGGATTTGTTTGACGACCCAATCTCGCTTCGCAGTCACGGTGTAGAAGAATCGCAGGGCACAGACGGCTTGATTGAATTGGATCCAAGAGGATTTCAATTCATTGATCATCCAGAGTTGGAACTCTCGGATCTCGTCAGGTCCTAATTCTTCGGGGTGTTTTCCGAACCGCAGGGCGAATCGATCGACGTGATAGGTGTAGGCATCGATGGTTCGGGGTGAGAGATTGCGTAGTTGCATGTCTTCGGCCATGGGTTTGGTAAAGGCCGTGACACGTTTGTGATAGGGAGTCATAACTCGGTTCTTAATCCTGAAACAGAAAGTGAAAATGGCCAGCTAGAACGAAAGAGCTGGCTCTACAAATCAGGATGATTAGCGTTACAGATAGCGCAAGTGATTTAATCAGAATCTTCGTTACTGGTTGAAAAGTATTTGTGTTTGGTAATCGTTACAACCGGAAGTGGTGTTGGGTGAGTTTGCGGATGGGGTAAGGCATAGCGTGGCCGGTTGTGGGATGAATGAGAGGAGGGAAAAGAAAAGGCTTTGTCTGCTTGCAAGCAAGAAAGCGACGCAGTCATCCGTTCTTCCGAGCACGCAAGCAGAAGGCGAGGAACAGTCTACTGCACCGAAGCTATCATCGGATATAAGAGCTTGAATCCGATGGTGGTATTGAAGAGAGCAAAGCCATTTAGTTCAACGCCACACGTCACCGAGTCGCGGCAAGGAAACGTTCGATTAAAAAAACGCACCGTCCGCGATTTCGGTGCACGTGATTGTTCTGTCTTGTCTTTCGATGTCAGTATTGCCTTGAACTTCCGATAGGGGGCTGGATTCTATCGTGAACCTGCCTTTTCGACTAACCTCAGGACGACCTGGATTTCGTATTTTGCAGTCAAATTTATTTGCGTGGACGGTTTCCCAGATTTTCCCGAAATTTTGTCGTCGCTTTTTGATTCAATTGCGTCCTCCGGAAGCTCGCTTGTGTCGACAAGGAATTCTCCATTGTATGTATCAGTGCTTTGAAGTTGATGTATCGTAAGTGTGCGATTAGCTGGTTCACTGCAACCAGAAAATGTCGCGGAAGTCACAAGACATCCCGCCACAAATGTCAGCACCATCGCTATGGAAGCTTTTTTCATTCGGATACCTTGCCTAGATGGTTTAAGACAGAACGACCCGCATCACGGGGTGGCGGGAGTTGACTTTGATTTTAAGAAACGCTGGCCACCGCCACTCCCGTGCATGCGATGGTTCGTCGGATTTGAAGCTTGAACTGAGCCTAAATCGTATCAAAAAGACCTTTGTCGCGACAGTCTGCTGGAATCAACTTTGCGCCGGTTCACGGCAGGTCAAACTCTTCTTCAAGTTCCATGACAAGTTCAACGACATCGAGCGAATCAACGCCAATCGCATCGAACAAAGCGGGATTGTTGGCGATCTTATCGCGGTCAACGCCAAGTTGACTTGCAACGATCTCGAGTATTCGGTCTCTACGTTCTCGCGACTTCTGGGCATTGAATAGGTGTACTGTGTCCGCAGCTTGGATGAACCAAAGTAGTTGACCGCAATGAGGACACGTCGCATCGCCGATGAAAACGGAATGCTCGACAATCACATTTGCCAGACAAAGCGGGCATGATGTGGGCTGGCCTTCAGGCGTACGTGATGAGATTGTCATTCCATCCACCGACGATGTGCTTAATCCGACGAACGGCGGCCATCACCCGGCACGCGCGAGGAAACCCACCATGTCAAAAAAGGCCGATCGCGTGCTCGGCGTGCATGGCTTTGTTAGCCGATTATACGAGTCCACGATCAGTTAACCACTTCTCAATCTGAGTCGGCATCGTGTTCTCGATATCTGTGGTATCGAAGGGTTTGTACAATTTGCCGGTCAAATCAGTCTGCAATTGTTTAAGCGTTTTGTCTTTCAACAGCAAAACATTTTTTCCCATACCAAGCATGTAGCCTACTTCAAGCGAAACGTTCGGATTGAAGTCATCTTCTGTGATACGATCGAAAACAGCGACACCGAAATCACAAGCGTGCATGTACGTCTTGATGTTTGGGAAAAGATCGTCCATGTACTCTTTGTCGTCTGCACGTAAAGCCGTAATGCCGTGTGAATGCAATGTTTTCTTGATACAGTCGACGACGGCCGCGTGTGGCTTAGTGCTGCCAAACTGCATTATGATGAATGCAGTTTTTGAGCCCACAGGATAGTCTGACCGGAACTTCTCAAGGCCTGTTGCAATTTCTGGATTCGACACAGCCTCTTCGGAGATCTTTTGATTTGGCTTCCGTTGCGTTTCCAACGTTGTGTTTACGTACTGTTCCACGAGAGATTGAATGTAGGCGTCTAAGCTATCAGCCTTTGCATGAGCCGGAGTCGAGAACCCCCAAGTTACGTCACCGACCTCAAGACGAACCTGATGGACGATGCTCTGCAGATCTAGTCGTCCGTGTTTCGTAAGATCACGATAGTTTAAGGACGTACCGCCTGAGCCGTTGGCAAACACAAAGTGGAAATTTGCGACGTCTTTTCCAACGAATAGAAAGTTAGATTGCTGAACACCAAGCAATGATGCCGGAACTTGCAGACGTAGCCCATAGCTTCGAACTTTTTCGCCGAAGCTCTTGACGATAGCATTCGCGATTTGTTGGTCGGCATCTGCTAGATCGCCGCCGGTCTGTGCCATTCCGCCGGAGGTTAGGAACGCGATTGCGGACATAGGTTTACTTCTCTTTCGGCTAACGATAAAGTTAACCCACTTGCACCTGCGTGCACAGGGATGCCGTGGCTCGTGCTAGCAAGTGGGTTCAACGCCATGTTGAACGGGCCTGAGGGTCAGCGTTCTCGCCATCTAGGTCGCTGTCTCCCTTTTCAAGTCCCTTTAGAGTTTTATCACGCGAACTGCCCGGCCGCAATTCTTTCTCGCTCCGCTTGCCGTCTTTTCTACCCGACTACCATTCCCTCGGAGCGTACCTTCTCCCAACGCCATTTCGACGGTTCGTTTTCTTGTTCCCTTGTCTCGTTCCTCGTTAAGCAGCTTCATGATGCTCTCTCAATGGACGTGGGGCATGCCGATTGTCTTCCAGCCACTGGGGTGGACTACGGCAACCCGGGATCGTTTCATCCTCGTATAGCTCGCCCCCGCACTTCGGGCACAGTCGCAATGATTTGTAGCCAGCTTGGTCCAGTAACTCCTCGCAACGGAGCTTCCTTTGGTCTGCCCCTTCCAGCAGCGAAAGCCCCAAGCTAAGCCTCGCCTCATGGTTTTGAGAATGTTGGTTGCCTCCGTAAAGCCCATAGCCTCGGACCGTTTGAAAGCGTCGTGGGGGCACATGTTCTAACCAGCGGAGTAAAAAGGTGTCCAGTGGCAACTCATCGATCCCCTGCTTCTTGCCATCACCCCCTTCCAGTGTGCTTATTCGGTAGCGATACCTTACCTTGCCATCAACCAGATCGATCAACCGGCTCTTGCCCATCGGGCCTCCTTTGATGTACCTAGCTAAATAGGTGGCGACACCAGCAGCGTGGTCATAAGAATCGTGAATCTTGACATTCCAATCTTGTGAACGACTCTTTCGTATTGCGGATTCGAAGTCTTGCTCACTCCATTGGTGGGGAAGCTGGATCACTTTGTCATGATAAGCTTTCTTAAGCATATAAAGAAACTTGCCTCGGAATTTGAGCATCAAGACTTTACGAGGTAGCAAGCACGACTTCTTGGTGGTAACCCATTGTTGTTCATTATTAAGTCCACCTGCGGTGACCAAGACATGCATGTGGACATGAGGCAATAGCTTTTGGTTCCAAGTATGCAAGGCGGTAAGCAAGCCGGGCCGAGCTCCCAGGTATTGCGGATCCGCCAACAGTTCGATTAATGTTTCTGAAACAGCTTGGAATAGCACCTTGGCAAAGGTCTTTTTATTGAATCGCCAGAGATCGTTCAGAAGATGAGAAACGGTAAAAACGACATGATGATGGGGAACCGGTAGAAGTCGTTCCTTCCATCCTCTCAACCAACGCTCCCTGGGAAGCCAAGCGCATTGCGGGCAACAGCGATGCATACAGGAGTTGTAAGCGATTTGGGTATGGCCACAATCTGGGCAACGATTGGTGTGTCCGCCTAGCGCAGCGGTGCGACAACTGGCAATCTGGAAGATAGCGTGAACCATGTCGTGGACCAAATGGTGCCGTCGCATGAACGACAGCCCATGCTCAAGAAATAACTGTTGAAGTGTGATGGCCATTTGTCTTCCCCCGAAGGCCAGTTCAACGACCATCGTCACCGAGTCGCGGCTAGGAAACGATCCATTGAAGCAAACGCCGAATCCGCGACTTCGGTGCACGATATTGTTCGTCGAGTAGTCGCCCTCGGTTTCGCAGTGGACCACGTATCAGAACTCTACCAGATTCTAGCATGCCTTTGCCTCCAGGGAACGCTCCAGAATCGAGTTCGTTAGTTTCAAAGTGGCGGAATGAGCGGCGGGAATCAGTTGAGTAGTCCCACAAGTCTGGTGGTATTGGTATCTCACCCATTGGCACCACATCCCATGTAAACCAGAACATTTCAGCGTCGGTCGGATTTGCAATGATGGCAACCGGGCGGCCATCCAATTGTACGTACCAGCGATCGGACTCGCTTATCGATGTTTCGATTTGCGGTCTGAAGAGCCAAGAAGTATTCATCGCTTTGGTCTTGGGTACTGGTTTCGACGAACGGCTGCATTGACCGATGGGCAAGGGGTGAACTCAACACAAGTCAGGGCCGAATGATCGAGCCCTTCGGTCCAATGCTTGGTTCGTCTTCGATTCAAACTATTTTGTTGGGGGTGATTCGGGTATCCACGATTTAACAGCGAACCTCTCAGGGTCTGTCGCCACGACAATTGGGCGGTTGTATTTATGCCTTAATGATTTGTCGCTTTGATCCGCCACGGGCTTTGGTTCACTGTTTGACGCGGGCTTCGGGTCCGGAATCGACGTAATTTCTTTGGGGTCGACCCAGCCGCTTATGGTGATCACCCTCGGCTTTTCGGTCTGTGCTCCCATAAACGTGTGAAATGAGACAAAAAATCTGCCAGCTGGATCAACGTGAGTAACACACGCGATTATCTGCACAACCGGACGGACCGCACCGGGAGGAGGTGGATCGTTAGTCACTTCGATGAATTTGTCGAAGAGCTTTCCTTTAAGGTCAAGCATCACAGTGTCTCCAACAACGACAGATTTTTCGCGTTTTTCATCCGCAAAAACCTGAGTAGCTATCGCTATAAAGGCAAAAAGGACAAATGCCGCTGCAGAATTTCGATTGATCATGTCAAAAACCTATGGAAGCAACTATTTAGAAGGACGAACGGCGGGCATCACCGAGCACGAGGAGTTGGCTCAACGCAAGTCAACACGGACGACCGAGTGCTTCGCGTGCATGCCATTGTTATCGGAAATCTGACATTCTAGTCTAGCATCTCGCAAGCACGATTCCAATCATCACGGTTCGCTCGTACCATGTCGATGTATCGCGACCGGCAGATTGCAGTTTGATCCGCAGACCACTCCGTTATTTTGTTCAATGCATTAAGGTACGGAGGTAGTCCTCGGATGAGCCATCTGCCAAATATCGCATATGCAGCGTCCCAAGGATAAGAATCAGGAACCCCTGATTGGTCCATCGGGCGAAAACACTCAGCGATAGTTTCGCACGCTGACGCTATCGCATTCTCATCTGGTGCGTTTGTTTCAAGCAATTGACTTAAGTCCGCGCAAAGCTGTTCGATCAATCCTGCAGCTGCCATCGGATATCGCGTCTTCAAATCGTCGAAGAGCGTCACGACATTACGATCAATCATCGCATCACTCTGTTCCGATAACGGTGGCGGTAACCGATGCCGCCGGGTTTTAGTTAGATGTCACGAACGACGTTATCGGCGGCTTCGGTTCACCGCTTGGTTCTGTCCGCTTTCACGTTGGCAATTTGCCAAACCCGATGGTCAACAAATAGTCAATTCTCCACAGATCCAACTGCTACGATTTTGTTAGTGGAACCTACAGCCCACACTTTTCCTGTTCGTGTATCAATGATGTAAGCGCCGTTGGTTGGTCCGTGGTTACTGCTCCCGGTATATGCCCAAGCGGAGATTTGAAATCGGCCATTTTCAGGTTGCGCCTCGTTAGACAGAGTGGCATCTTGCGCCGTGATGATACGCGAGGAAATCGCCAAGGCCAATAAAGTCAGCACACATACTCCAATCAATCCTGCGATAGCTTTTGCAAATCGGTTCATAGCACTACCTCTGGTTTTGGGAATTAGAATCGACCGGACGTACCATCTGTCAGTTGAGGACAGAACGTAAAAGGATCATTCACGTCGAGCGGGGATCGTGGACCGCCCAAGACCCCGGAATCGAGACGTTGAATGCATCGTACGCCCGGCACGGGCGTGAACTAATGGGGTGCAAGTCCCCTGTACGAAAATGGGAATTGCTTGGAGGATAGTATACCAAATGTAACCAAACAACTTAAGTACTAGACGAAGGCAACTGCGGGGAGGCGACAAACCGTGGAGAGGAAGCCTGCGAAGGTGTGCGTAAACGCCGGGTTTGTCCGTTGTCCCAAAAGACAACATTCCGCCACCCGGACCCTTCTCGTCGAAGCTGTGAGGCCCTGCACATCAACACGGTACAGAAACGCCATAGAGGCCTAGAGAGACCCTGAGGTGAGCCGCCGATGGACGTGCGAAACCGTTCCCAACAGACTCCAGGGTAGATGGCGAGCTTGTGCAGCGAAAGTTCACGTTCTTATCCGGGGAGAAACTGCAACGCGTACCGGTGAGTAGGGCTTGCCCGAAAGGCCGGACGACTCGAGGCGACTCGATGCTCGTGCTTGCAGAAGTCAGCAGGTGTCATAGTACCGAGCTTCCACCCCCAGTGGAAACGGGAAGGACTAACGTCACTTAACAAGGAAACACGAAACCATGACCTCAGACCGAATCAAACACACAGAACCTAGCTCGTCCGACTCTACGAGTGACGACACGATAAAGGCACGTGCTCTTGAGGCTCCCGAACGGGAACAAACCGGTGTGGCGGCCATGGCGACGAAAGCCTTGAGTTCTAATCTAGAAGACCTAATGGAACAGATTGTCGAGGAAGCCAACGTCGAGAACGCTTGGAACAATGTTCGAGCCAACCACGGAGCCCCTGGCCCCGACGGCGTAACGCTCGCAGCATTTCCCAAAGTCTTTCGCGAACAATGGCCAACGATCCGACAACAACTGTTGGAAGGAACCTACCAACCGCAACCGGCGCGTAGGAAATCCATTCCCAAAGACGATGGCTCTGAACGACATCTTGGTATTCCCAATATCATGGAACGATTGATTCAGCAGGCCATTATGCAAATCCTAACACCGATTTTCGATCCCGGCTTCTCGGAATCGAGCTTCGGTTTTCGACCTAAACGATCTGCTCATGGAGCAATCAAGCAGGCACAACAGATCATCGGCGACGGCTACCGCTATTGCGTTGATATGGATTTGGCCAAATTTTTCGATACCGTCCAGCACGATGTCTTGATGGCAAGAGTCGCGCGCAAAGTACGGGATAAGAGACTACTTGGCCTCATCGGGCGCTACTTGCGAGCAGGCATTTTGGTAGACGGCCTATGTCTACCGACAGATGAAGGCACGATGCAAGGTGGACCTCTCTCCCCGATTCTAGCGAACATCCTACTGGATGATCTCGACAAGGAACTGGAGAAGCGAGGACTTCGCTTTGTGCGCTACGCGGACGACTTTCTCGTATTTACCAAATCCGAGACAGCGTCCAAGCGTGTCTACGAGTCGATAGGCAACTACTTGACGAAGAAGCTCAAATTGGTGGTAAACCATCAGAAGAGCCGGACAAGTCGCACCGACGGAATTGAGTTCCTAGGATTTCAATTTCGCGGCTTCGGTGGTCAACTCCACGTGAGCCCCAAGAAGATCAAGAAGTTCAAAGATCGGATACGCGAGATCACTCGACGCAATCGAGGGACCTCGATTAAATCTCGACTCGTAGAACTTCGACGATACGCTCAGGGGTGGGTAGGTTACTTTCGCTTGGTCCCTTTCAAATCCTTTTACGAAAACTTAGACCAGTGGATCCGACGCCGCGTGCGTGCCTGTATCTGGCAGCAATGGCGTAATCCACGCACTCGAGTTCGTAACTTGATTAAGTTAGGGGTTAGTCCTCGCGAAGCCCATACCCACGGCAACAGTAGTAAAGGCCCCTGGACTATGTCCTTGAGCAAGGCGATTCACATCGCCTTATCACTGGACTACCTCAAGGAGTTAGGATTGTCGAGTCTGTTAGCGATCTGGATTAAACTTGCTTCTAACGGACGAACCGCCTAGTGCGGACCCGCATGCTAGGTGGTGTGGCAGGGGTCCGCAGCAATGCGGCCCCTATGCCGATCGCTGGTTAGCGGAACACGCGTTCTTGCCCGGAGGATCGAGTACCGTCGTCCGCACTGCTGACGTGTCATCCTCAGTCAGAGACTGTCTCTGACATCGCTCTATCGTACCACAGGGGATGTCAACATTCAGCAGGGACCGGAGTGCAAGCGACACACTTTTCTGCCGTCGCGTTACTTCCTAGCTAACGGCCATGTTGACCGAGTCCCCGTCAACGCGGTCTCTAAAGTTCGAAAAGGACCGACGGGGGCTTCGGTCCAACATTTTGTTCTGAGAATTGTGTTGTAAGTTCATGCCCCACGTGCAATCAAGTGGCCACAATTGCTCCAATGTGGACCGTGATTGTATTCTGCGAGTCTGTTCATTTCAATCAGCGCGGCGGTATGATCCAAATTGTGCCATTCGCTGGACCAACCATGTCCACCAGTCATCATTTCGAACCCGGCAGAGGTTGCTCGAAATATCGAGCATGCTTCATAGTCACCCTTGCGGTGATCGGCCAACGCGAATTCATCGAAACGTTCGAGCGCTTCGAGTAAACCAATAATGGCGACATCGATTGCGTCTCGCTCGATAAAAAACTCGAATCGAATCGCCAGTCCGATGTTTCGCGAGTTAGTAATGCGGATTCCAGGTATTTCAGGAAGAAGATTTCCGTTGGTCATTTCCTCGTTGCTGTCTGCATTCTCAGAACGGTACGGATCACCGAGTCGGCGCGATGATCTCTCCACTGGCAAAACGCACCGCTCGCCGACTTCGGTGCATCCGATGGTTCGATTGCGATTCGCATAATTGTTGAAAGCACAGATTTAAGCCACGCGATAGACTCGGCGAAACACAAACCAAGCCAATAGTAGCGTGAACGCCGGTATTGTATCGTAGTACATATGATACTGAAATCGCGACCATATCTGGATCATTAAATAGGGAATTGCGATGAGGTAAACCGGTGCCAAGTAAATCAAGCTGAAAGGGTGAAGGTATCGATACACGCGACGATTTGATACGTTCGCAAATGTCCGCGAGCATTTACGGCAGCGGAATCGACCTGAGGCTAGCGAGGGATCTTTATCATCACCACAGAATGGACATTGATTGACAACGATACTTTCAAACGACGCAGATCGGGAACTCTTGTTGATGAAGGCCCAGTACTGGTGACGACAATTCTGGCAGATAGGGAACGACAGCGGCGAATAGTTTACCGCATTGCATGCGGGGCAGTAGCTCGATCTAGTGCTTTCAGGTTCAGCTTCGCTCATAAGATCTCGTTGAATTCGATAGACGACGAACAGTAGCAAAACCTAACCATCTCTAGGCAATCGAACGCCACACGTCACCGAGTCGCGGCAAGATGACGTTCCATTCCAATAAAGCACCGTCCGCGACTTCGGTGCACGTGATTGTTCGTCCGCACTTCAACTGCGGCCTGGCAGAGCGAGGCGTTGTTCTATCTCAAAAGCGATTGGATTCCATGCCCTACGAAACCGTATCATATCCGATTTTAAATCCTCATCCCACTCAAATGTTTCGAAAACATGGGTCAGCAATTGTTCTGATTCATCGATTACTCGGAGTCGATAGTCAGGCGCATCGTCCGTTGTCCCCGCATAGGTTGAATCGAGCCCTCGAATTAGGTTTGCCACCTCAGCAATCTGAGCGTCAGTAAAAGGGAATTGGAATTCTTTGCTCGTACGAGAAGCACCTTCGTACCAATACGCAACTACAGTCGCTAATCCTCCTTCAGCCGTCATTGTCCATTGCAGAAGATGCGTGGATACTCCGTCGGAATGTTGAGCAATGAGTTTCATGGTTGAGCGGACGAAAGAATCCATGTAAGTCCAAGGTGTAGCGGGTGGGAGCCATTCGTGTAAAACTGGCGACTCAAACCCGTGATCTCGTGTCGCGTGAACGACAACTGTCACAATCATTACCACCCACCACAACCAAGGATCCAATACCATGAAGATTCTCGCACTTGACCTCGGAAAATTCAACACAATGTGCTGCTTTTTCGACTCAAAAACCAGAAAGCATGAATTCCTGAACGCTACCACCGATCGAAACTACCTTGAGACCGTCTTCAAGAAGCACAAGATCGACCTCGTCGTCATGGAAGCGTGCGGCCCCTCCGGCTGGATCAACGATCTGGCACAATCGCTCGGTCTCAAAACCCTCGTTTGCTCTACCAACGAAGATGCATGGAAGTGGAGCAACGTAAAACGCAAGACCGACAAAGACGATGCCTTGAAGCTGGCCCGCATGGCCGCCATGAACGAACTCAAGGCGGTTCACATGCCATCAGAGTCCCACCGCGAATTCCGTTCTCTTGTGAAGTATCGGAAAACGCTTGACTCTCGCATCAACAAGATGAAGTGCAAAATCCGAGCATGGTTCGTCAATCACGGTATCTCGATCGACACCGGCGAGAAGGCATGGAATACAGGACGAGAACGGATCAACTCCTTTCGCAAACCGCTTACAGAGTGCGAACCCCACGAATTTTGGAAGGGGGAACTCGATCTCGAACTCACTCAGATGGATACTCTCACGACCGTCCTTGATGGAGTGGTCAAGAAGCTTGAGTCTATCGGTAAGATCGATCCCCGAATTATCCGTGTGCAAACCATTCCAGGTGTCGGGCCACGAACCGCCGAGATCCTCGTCGCCTGCATCGACGATGCGAAACGTTTCGAAAACGGTCGACAAGTCTCTCAGTACTTCGGTTTAGTGCCTCGTCAGTACCAATCAGGCGAGACCGATCGGAATGGTCGAATCACCAAGCGAGGCAACCCCTTGGCACGAACGATCCTTGTCGAATGCGCGTGGTCCTCACTTCGCTATAACCCCTGGGCCAAACATGTCTACGACCGAATCTGCGGCAAACAAAAGACTCGTAAAAAGAAGGCTGCTATCGCATTGGCTCGCAAGATCGCTGTTCTGGCATGGGCGTTACTTCGTGATGAAAAAGACTGGGAACCAAAACGTATGATCGAAGTGACCGAGTCCTATGGCCGCATCCCTCTAGGCCTAAAAGAGAAACTACTCGAAATGCCCAAAAAGGAATGCCGTCACAAGCGAAAGAATCGAAGGATCAGCGAGGAACGCGCTGCGAAACAAGCAGCTGCCCAGGCTCCCAAGATCGCTTCACGACCAACCGAATCCACTCCCAAACGATCGTCGGTACAGAGCTCTGTCGCTAGGCCCGCTAAGCGAAAACCTAAGACCATAGCACCTAAAGGAAAGCCGACAAAAACAAAAGATAAACCAACCACGAATCCAAGGCGAACAAGAAAGCTCGAAACCGCGGTCTGATGAGTTGCCATCACTAAGCAACACACATCGTCGAACGAATAAGCCTTGTTCGCCCTCATAGCCCCAAGGCTTGGAGGACAACCAGTATCGCTGGCTGATGCACACGACATCGTCGTAACGAATCGGACCTCCAAGCCCTTTACGAACCTTTTACCCCTTCTCAGGAGAATGCCTTACAACGAGCACCGAACGAATTTGACCAAGGACAAGACCTACCCACGAGGTTGAGCACTAAACACAGTTGACGCGGTCGTCTCACATAGGACACGAGGACTCGTAAGAGACTCGCCGAGATGACCAGACACGTCGCCCTAAAGAATGTGCCAACCCCATAACGGAAGGTAGCTTGCTGCTCAGCGATGCGAAGCATCCAGAAGCCTACAGGCAAGCTGCAGCCAACCACGATGAGAATTCATAGCTAACAAGCGATGAGTGGAACCGTGCATGGATAACTGAGGGGATGCAAGCCGATAGGCTTCACAAGAGTGACAAGGCATTCACACCTCGAATAGTCGTCTAATCAACCATCCTTGAACGAATAAGCAAGTGCGAAGAGTAAAGCGAGACCTTAAGAAGCAAATCAGCAAGTTCCCGGTGTCATCCTCTGCGCCGCTTGTCGATCGCCATGCGCTCCGTTCGAAGACTCACTTCGCCGGGGTGAGCGATCGACAAGCGGCTACGACGAAGACACCTAACCTTACCTCAAAATGATGTAGCCTCGAAAAATATTAAAAACAGTGGCGACCGTCACTTGCAAACCTTGGACTTCATAGTCGCCACCGATGACCGAGTGCGAGCGGTAAACCGCTCCATCTCGATTCATCATACGGCGAGCACTTCGTGTCCATCGGTTTGTTATGGCTTACCTTGTTTCAGTCTTTCCGTGATCCAATAGAGTACTAACCCTGCAATGACAGTAGCAAATATCCCTCCCATAGAAACAAGTACGGTGTTTGATAATTTTTTCAATTTAGGTAGCGGTCTTGTTTCCTCTACCTCCTTAGACCAGAGTTCATATTGCAGTTTTCCTGGAACTGTCAATCGCAGTTCGGAGACCTCTAGTAGGTCTCCGTGCATGTTTTCCGGTCCTAATCTACCTCTAATATAACCAGCACTATGGAGTTCCTCGGCTATGCGAAAATCAGATTCAGACAACACACCAGAAAAACTACCGCCGCTACCTTCGGTCTTCATTAAAGAAGACATGAAAGGTACGTATACGCTGGTGATAGTTTCGTTCATGTTGGGTATTATGTTAGGTGAGATGTCCTTGCCGTTCGTGCTGCGATACTTAGAAGCATCGCGTAAGCATGAAGCCATAACGCTACCGTTCATCCGGCCCCCGCGATGAACCTTACCATTTCAAAAGACCGTTGCCGGGGGCTCGGGTGCAACGGTTTGTTCGTCGTTCAGTGGAGTTAGTTTGATGTTGATGATTTACGAAGGATTGCCGGGCGAACACGTTTCGATGTCGGCAAAGAACGCCATTGCGTTGGCAGCAAAATATAACCGTAAGGTGCGAATGCGATTCAACGACATAGCGTTGACGGTCAACAAGAGATTGAGCGTCAAGCATGTCGTCGGAACGTGGCAGCACATGCTAGACGCAAGGCAGTTGCGTTACCAAAACTCTCCCGCCGGAAGGGCGGCGAAAGCGAAGCGAGCGGCAGAAATTGCCGAAAGGCAATCGCAGCTTGATTTGTTGATGATGAATTTCCCAGCGACGAAAGATGACGCGGCGGCGTGGATTGCCAAGTGGGTTCCGCTTTCGGATGACGTTGGCGTGGATCGTCGCGGGGCGATTGTCGCGGAGTCGTTGCGGGCGATCGGTTTCGTTTCGGGGCAACACGTCGGGGCACCCGAGTTTAAAGCCGGAACGGCATCTCCCATGATGCGGATTGAGTACATCGCGGGTCAAGTGATTTCGATGCTGGAAAGCGTCGGGTGCGTACATCCGATGATTGGCGAGTGGGCCGCAGAGTCAGCGGCCTGATACGACGAACGAAAAGGATCACTCACGTCGAGCGAGGGTGAATGGACCGCCCGAGGCCGGGGGATCGAGACGTTGAGTGCATCCGCTGGTTAGCGGAGCACGCGTTCTTGCCCGGAGGTCGAGTACCGTCGTCCGCACTGCTCACACGTCATCCTCAGTCAGAGACAGTCTCTGACATCGCTCTATCGTACCACAGGAGACTTCAACATTCAGCAGGGGCAGGAGTGCAAGCGACACACTTTTCTGCGGTCGCGTTACTTCTTAGCTAACGGCGGGCATCACCGAGCACGAGGAGTTGGCTCAACGCAAGTCAACACGGACGACCGAGTGCTTCGCGTGCATGCCATTGTTATCGGAAATCTGACATTCTAGTCTAGCATCTCGCAAGCACGATTCCAATCATCACGGTTCGCTCGTACCATGTCGATGTATCGCGACCGGCAGATTGCAGTTTGATCCGCAGACCACTCCGTTATTTTGTTCAATGCATTAAGGTACGGAGGTAGTCCTCGGATGAGCCATCTGCCAAATATCGCATATGCAGCGTCCCAAGGATAAGAATCAGGAACCCCTGATTGGTCCATCGGGCGAAAACACTCAGCGATAGTTTCGCACGCTGACGCTATCGCATTCTCATCTGGTGCGTTTGTTTCAAGCAATTGACTTAAGTCCGCGCAAAGCTGTTCGATCAATCCTGCAGCTGCCATCGGATATCGCGTCTTCAAATCGTCGAAGAGCGTCACGACATTACGATCAATCATCGCATCACTCTGTTCCGATAACGAATAAGGATCATTCACGTCGAGCGAGGATCGTGGACCGCCCAAGACCCCGGAATCGAGACGTTGAATGCATCCGCTGGTTAGCGGAACACGCGTTCTTGTCCGGAGGATCGAGTGCCGTCGTCCGCACTGCTCACACGTCATCCTCAGTCAGAGCCAGTCTCTGACATCGCTCTATCGTACCACAGAGGGAGTCAACATTCAGCAGGGACAAAGGTGCAAGCGACCGTCTTTTCTGCTGGTCGCGTTACTTCTTAGCTAACGAAAAAGGATCATTCACGTCGAGCGGGGATCGTGGACCGCCCAAGACCCCGGAATCGAGACATTGAATGCATCCGCTGGTTAGCGGGACTCGCGTTCTTGCCCGGAGGATCGAGTGCCGTCGTCCGCACTGCTCACGCGTCATTCTCAGTCAGAGCCAGTCTCTGACATCGGACTATCGTACCACAGGGGACTTCAACATTCAGCAGGGACAAGAGTGCAAGCGACACACTTTTCTGCGGTCGCGTTACTTCTTAGCTAACGACCATCGTCACCGAGTCGCGGCTAGGAAACGATCCATTGAAGCAAACGCCGAATCCGCGACTTCGGTGCACGATATTGTTCGTCGAGTAGTCGCCCTCGGTTTCGCAGTGGACCACGTATCAGAACTCTACCAGATTCTAGCATGCCTTTGCCTCCAGGGAACGCTCCAGAATCGAGTTCGTTAGTTTCAAAGTGGCGGAATGAGCGGCGGGAATCAGTTGAGTAGTCCCACAAGTCTGGTGGTATTGGTATCTCACCCATTGGCACCACATCCCATGTAAACCAGAACATTTCAGCGTCGGTCGGATTTGCAATGATGGCAACCGGGCGGCCATCCAATTGTACGTACCAGCGATCGGACTCGCTTATCGATGTTTCGATTTGCGGTCTGAAGAGCCAAGAAGTATTCATCGCTTTGGTCTTGGGTACTGGTTTCGACGAACGGCTGCATTGACCGATGGGCAAGGGGTGAACTCAACACAAGTCAGGGCCGAATGATCGAGCCCTTCGGTCCAATGCTTGGTTCGTCTTCGATTCAAACTATTTTGTTGGGGGTGATTCGGGTATCCACGATTTAACAGCGAACCTCTCAGGGTCTGTCGCCACGACAATTGGGCGGTTGTATTTATGCCTTAATGATTTGTCGCTTTGATCCGCCACGGGCTTTGGTTCACTGTTTGACGCGGGCTTCGGGTCCGGAATCGACGTAATTTCTTTGGGGTCGACCCAGCCGCTTATGGTGATCACCCTCGGCTTTTCGGTCTGTGCTCCCATAAACGTGTGAAATGAGACAAAAAATCTGCCAGCTGGATCAACGTGAGTAACACACGCGATTATCTGCACAACCGGACGGACCGCACCGGGAGGAGGTGGATCGTTAGTCACTTCGATGAATTTGTCGAAGAGCTTTCCTTTAAGGTCAAGCATCACAGTGTCTCCAACAACGACAGATTTTTCGCGTTTTTCATCCGCAAAAACCTGAGTAGCTATCGCTATAAAGGCAAAAAGGACAAATGCCGCTGCAGAATTTCGATTGATCATGTCAAAAACCTATGGAAGCAACTATTTAGAAGGACGAACATATTGTATACGGAATTTACCATACTTCCGCTGGCTCACAGTTTACCATAATCCAACCAGCGTTGGCAATTTGGCTCTCGCAAAAACGGGAGGATTTTCCGACTTTCATTCACCCTACCACCCTACTGTCGCAAATGACATTGCTCGGATATGAGGATTTTGGGTTTTCAGGATTATGTTGAATTTGCCTTTGCCAGGATATATGGAACTCCATTTTGCATGACTCAGTACCAAATCCTCCGTCGAAAAAGGCTAGCTTAATCAACCGAATGGGGCAGCTCGCTCGCACGCCGTGCGAGCAAACGGGCTCTCGAAAATGCCCGTGGTGCTCTCGGCCTACGAGATGACTCCCATCCTGCATCTGATCTAGCCTGAACCTATGAAGAAGAAGAAGGCGGGCCTCGGAGTAAAAGTGCACAAGCTCGTGCGATGAGGGCTGGGATGGAGGCAGCAGCGCAGGGCGTTGCCCGTGCGGTTAAACGATGATGCTGACGCGTGTGGGGGGGAATCGCGGTGCGACTTATTTGCGGAAAATAAAAAAGACGGCTAGCACGAGAAAGGCGAAGCCGATGGCGTGGTTCGTTCGAAAGGTCTCGGTCTTGAAGACTAAAATGGTGAACGTTGTGAATACGATCAACGTTATCACTTCTTGTAGTACCTTGAGCTGCCAAAGATTAAACGGCCCCCCATTGCCCGCGTAACCGATTTTGTTCGCGGGCACTTGGAAACAATACTCAAAGAACGCTACGCCCCAACTGATAAGAACAATCGAGGCTAAACTTAACTGGGCCGACCATTTCCATTCGGAAAATTTTAAATGACCATACCATGCGATCGTCATAAACAAATTGGAGAGTACGAGAAGACCTATCGTTGTGTAAAACTTCATGCTTTCCCACGACTCTCCGTATGCCCGTGGCTAGGTATGCTCTTGACTATGTATGCCCGTGACTATTCTTTGCTCCCGTACAACGTGATCTGGTTGAGGTGGAGCACTCCACGTCCATCTAAACCAACCTTGATGTACTTGGCTTCTTCCATGCTATCAAGCTTGATGTCGTAGCTCGCCGCTGGAGTCTCGCTCTTCCAGACTTGTTTCCAGCTTTCCCCATCGACCGATGTCCACACAGCAAGATTCTTAGCCCGCTCGTGGAACTGAGGATTGCGACGATTCTCCAGCTTGATAAACCCGATCGCTTTCGGCTCTGTCAATCGGATCATGATCGCTGGTGATTGCGCATTGGTGTCGGGTGAATGGAACGCGAACTCTCGCCTATCAGCGCCGATCGTGGTGAGAACCAAATTCGATTGCCCCATCCATTGAGCGGGGAAGTCCTTGGGATAGAGAATCTCTGCTTCTCGCGAGATTTCTACCAAATCGCCAACAGTGCGCAACGGGGCGTTGTCCAAGGCGGGCTTCAACCAACCGTCGGTCGTTGTGAGCAACTGATTTCGCTTGGACAAATACTCCATTAGGTCCAAGAACTCGCTCGGAGCGATGGTTTTAGCTAACCCCTCAGGCATCGAGCTGGCCTTCATCTCTTTGCGGTTCTCGATGTCCTCCTTAGGTATGACGACCTCTCGTCCCTTGCCGTCCTGAGTCGCTACGCCGAGCTTCAGGCTAGCTTCGGATTCATCGAGGATAAATCCCGTGAAGACTTCGCTATCCACCGTGATAACTTGTACGGTCTCGTAGCCCTTGGCGATGGTATCGTTAGGCCAAAGCGTGTGTCGGATAATTTCCGCTTTGGAATAGCGGATTCCGACGTCATCTAAGCGTGGACCGAACTCTTTGCCAGCATCGCCAATCCGGTGGCAAGCTGAACAGACGCGCGAGAAAACGACTTCGCCACGCCCTTCATTTCCGCCCCCGATTCCAGCGAGCTGGTTAATGGCACGCTCTCGCGTACGCATAGGCAACTCGGTGTTCTCGGCATCCTTCAGAGGCTTGACGGCCTGTCCGCCGGGCCCCATCGACATCTTGAACGTGGAGAAGAATTCCTTTAATGCGGGGTCGGCATCGACGAGGAATTTGTTATCTCGATCTGCGATTTCGACTGCGGGGGTCAAGGCTTGGAGCGTGTGCTCGAGGGTGTACTCGATCCAGTAGTCCATCGGCAACTGCGTCACTTGCAACGCGATCTCGGCTGCCTCCGCGGTTTGCAGGAAGCTCAAACCTCGCACGGACTCGAGTCGAACTCGTGGTGCTGGATCGGTGATCGCTTTCGCGAAGACATCCTTGGCAGCCGCAAAGCGATGAAATTCGTTCGCGACGCAGCGGACGGCAGCAGCTCGTGCTCGGAATTCGTCCGTGGAAAGGATTCGATTGACCAGCTCGCCATCTAGATCGCGGAAGCTTTCTTGTAGCCAGAGGGCTTCACAGAGCTTGTTCGGTGAACTCTTAGGATCGGCGATCCACTTTTTCACAGCGGCCATTACCTCCGCTTTGGGACGGCTGCGAAGTTCGCGGCGTGCTCGGTAGCGTGTACGCTGCTCGTACTCTTCGAGTTGAGTCAGCAGTTCCTCGACCGACTTTCCATGTTGCAGAACAGGAGTGAGCAAAGGCTTCTTTGTATTGACCAGTCTGTAGATACGTCCATGTTCGTGATCTCGATTGGGATCACGTTGTGAGTACTGCATGTGGCCGATGAGGGCATTGCACCAATCACCGAACCAAATCGCGCCATCCGGTCCGATTTGCGGATCGACGGGGCGGAAGAAGTTATCGGTCGAATCGAGCAAGTCCGGGATACGCTTGCCCGCATAGCCAGCTCCATCCTTTTCATCCTTGACATCGAACAATGGCATGCCGTGCATGTTGATGACGCACGC
The DNA here is from genome assembly GCF_052161605.1 of Brakhagea baltica. Lineage (NCBI taxonomy): Bacteria > Pseudomonadati > Planctomycetota > Planctomycetia > Pirellulales > Pirellulaceae > Brakhagea > Brakhagea baltica. Next base: position 6,044,341 of record NZ_CP197409.1, read on the forward strand.
GTAGGTAAAGTAGCCTTGTAGCTCGTCAGGTAAATGCCGCGATAGCAAGAATTCGCTGCCGATCGCAGGCCGCATGCCTTGGTTGTCGAATTGAGCCCGAAGGGTTTTACGCTGGGGAACATCGACGCCGGAAAGCGGGCTTTCCCAGTGCTGCTGGGCTCCCGTGCCGTCGCCGACTGTTCCCATACCCCACTCGTCAAAGACCATGCACCAGGGGTTACCGTAGCCGGGAGTTCGGAAGTAATGAACTCGCAATGACTTCGGATCAAAGATATAGCCGCCCGACGGACCGTTGTTGCGGAAGGGCCCGTAGGGAGTCTCCAAGGTCGTCGACATGGCGACTCCCTCGAGCATGTAGAGCAATCCGCCGTTGGACCACTCGAATGCTCCCATCGTATGGTGTGTATCATCCGTCGCGATGCCGTCCATTAACGGAATCTCTTCGTCGGCAACATCGTCCCCGTCGGTGTCCCGAAGGAAAACGATCCGAGGTTGGTTGGTGACGATGACTCCATCTTGGTAGAACTCAAAGCCGGTCGGGCAGATCAATTTGTCATAGAACGTCTTGCAAACGTCCGCTTTTCCGTCCCCGGTGGTGTCCTCGAGGATCAGCAATTTATCGCCGGGCTTGGAAGCTCCGGGAAGCCATTGCGGATAATTGGTCATACACGAGACCCAGAGCCTACCCTTGGAATCGAATGCCATCTGGGTTGGGTTGGAAAGCTCGGGGAATTCTCGTTCTGAGGCGAAAAGCTCGACCTTCATCCCTTCGGGAACTTTCATTTGAGCGATCGACTCTTCGGGAGTCGGATAGACCAGAGTCTTGGGCTCTCGCTTTTCTCGGAAGCCGTCATCGCGAGTTCCGAACATCGTCTCGGGTATGAAGACTTCTCCGGTGCTGGAATCATCGGGTACCTCGGGGACCGCTTTGCCAGCGACCATATCCCAAACATATTGATCGCGGACGGCGACCATTTTTCGAATCTTGCGAAACTCGGTGGGGAAGGTTTCGGTATCCCATGTGCGTCGTCCGCCGTAGACGTACCAGCCGTTTAACATGCGATAGTCTTGGAGGTGGAACCAGGACTTGTCGTTGACCGCTGCGCGAACCCGTTGAAAGTCCGAAGCGTCGGCACCCGTTGGATGCGGGGCAGGGAACAAGGTCGCGTCGAGCAACTCAGCCACCATGCGGTCCCCTTGTGCGTTGAGGTGGATTCCGTTCTGGTTGTATTGAGCTCCTGGAGTTTTGGAGAAGGCGGCTTCTGTCGCGGCGTAGATATCGACGAAGGGGACGTTCAGTTCCTTTGCTAGCTCTGCCACGGCCTTCGCATAGGAACGCAGAACTTTGTTGCCTGGCTCGGCCCTTGGTAGAAGTGGATCGTTGGTATCCTCGAGAGCAGCGGGACTGACAAGAATGAATCGAACAGGCTTGTCGTCTTTTCCGAAGTCGTTCTGCTTCGCCTTGATCCAGGCTCGATATTTGCTCTTGAATGCGTCCAACGTTTCGGGAGCATCCCCGGCGAAGTGTTCATTGAATCCGAAGAAGCAGATGAATAGCTCGGGGCTAAAAACCTTGAGCGGGTCATCGATGGTGGTGTAGTTATCGGGGCGTTGTTGGCGTCCCACTTCGTCGGCTGGCCAACCAAAGTTTCTGACCACCAGGTTTTTGTCGGGGAACCGGGTGTGCAGCATGGTTTCGAAGTAGCCGAACATGTTCATTCGTTCGGCCATGGAGCCGCCGACAAAGGCGATCTTTTCACCTTGTTTGACTTCGAACTTGCCGTCCTGGGTAACAGGACTTGCAACGGGATTGATTTCGAAGTTCGCTGTAGGAACAGTCGCGTGCGATTCGTTCGTGCCGAATTTGAGTAGACTGAGGCTTGCGACGCTTATCGACAGGCCGACGCAAATTGCGGCACCAAACCAAGATCGCTTCGAGCAGCAGCTGGTAGAAAAATTCATGGGAGTCTGACAGGTCATAGGGGAGGGACGGGTGAGGGTGTCAGGGGTTGGAAAAAGTGCGGGCCCCCTCATATTCTAATTGACTCATTGGGTTTCTGACACTCCCCAAAAGTTTGGTGACAGCAGAATATGAATTTTGGGCAAAGACCCTCGGTTTCTGAGTGTTTTACGATATAGTCGAGGAAAGTTTGAGTCAGAGATTGGACGAGCAATGAGGAATGATGCAGTGAGTACGAGCGAAAAAGGGTCATTAGTCGAAGTAGTAAATGGGGATCGCGTGCCCATGAGAGACTTGATCGAGCAGTACTTCTCACGTCGGACCTTTGTAAAGGTTCTTTCGGGTGGTTTCTGCACCGCAGCATTGAGCAGCCTTACAGCCAAAGGCGGAGATTCGGCAACCGAGATGTTGGATGCTGACACTCCCGCAGCGGGGCATGCTTTGTTCCGTTTCCGCAGCATTCCTACCTCAAATGCGGACAACGTCGTGGTGCCAGAGGGCTACGTGGCGGAGGTTTTGTATCGCTGGGGAGATCCTGTCGACGGTGTCGGACCAGCCTTCAAGTCCGATGCTTCGAATCTGGCAGACGACCAAGAGCGACAGGCAGGGATGGGGCACGATGGCATGGAGTTCTTTGCCATCCCCGGTGAAGATCCGAATCAACGGGGGTTGTTGGCCATAAATCATGAATACACCGATCAAGTGTTGTTGTTCACGGACGGGATTGCTCCTTTGCCACCTGAGAAGATGCCACTCGAGAAGGTCCGCAAATCGATTGCTTCGCACGGCGTCTCCGTGGTAGAAATTCAAAAGGACTCGTCGGGTAAATGGAGCGTGGTTCCATCCCCACGGTCACGACGGATCACTGCTGACACACCCATGACGATTTCTGGTCCCGCGACCAAAAAGCTTGGACTCGAAGTACGGGGCACTGTGAATAATTGCGCCGCAGGCCGAACCCCTTGGGGTACATATCTGACCTGTGAGGAGAATTTTCAAGGCATCTTTGGTACAAATTCATCCGACTTCCAACCGACCAAGACACAGTCAGTGTACGGCTTGACATCGCTCGGATACTACTACGAGATCGACGGGAAAAAGGTCGCGGGTTATCGCTGGTGGGACCAATTGCTTCGCTTTGACTTGGCCAACCCGAACAACGATTCAGAGCGGTTTGGTTATGTCGTCGAGATCGATCCTAACAATCCTGATTCGAAACCTGTAAAGCGGACCGCTCTAGGTAGATTCCGCCATGAGAACGCCGAACTAACCGTTGCACCGAACGGACAGGTGGTCGTTTATATGGGTGACGACGAAATGAACCAGTTTGTTTACAAGTTCGTTTCTGCCGAGAAGTGGGATCCGAACGATCCTGCGGCGATGGAACCTGCCACGCGCGATCGATTGCTCGACAAGGGGACACTCTACGCAGCTCGATATAATGCGGACGGTTCAGGCGATTGGCTTGAATTGGCACCGAGCAAGAACGGTATTCCTGCTAAGAAGGACGCGACTGACATCGACGGTTTCGATGAAGCAGACATCTGCATTCGAACGAGAGAAGCGGCCGAGATCGCTGGAGCAACACCGATGGACCGGCCTGAATGGCTGGCGGTGCATCCACAGACAGGTGAAGTCTACGTCACACTGACCAACAATAAGAGCCGACATGTGCCCGATGCGGCCAATCCCCGAGCTAAGAACGTGTACGGGCATATTGTTCGGTGGACCGAGGAGAACAGCGATCCTACCTCGACGAAATTCCGATGGGAGGTATTCGTCATGGGTGGCAATCCGACTCATGATGATCCGTTGTATCAAGGGACAGCCAAGGGGGATTTCTTTGCGTGTCCGGACGGTTTGAAATTTGATCCATCTGGGGTGCTTTGGATTCAAACCGACATGTCCAGCAGCGTGATAGGCAAGAAAGGCTTTGAGGAGTTTGGTCACAACATGATGTTGGCAGCCGATCCGCGAACGGGTGAGACGCGACGTTTTCTCACGGGGCCGCGAGGTTGCGAGATCACTGGAAATGCGATGACACCGGATCGCAAGACGATGTTTATCAACATCCAGCATCCAGGCGAACCCGCCGACGAGTTGTCCGATCCGAACGAGCCGCTAAAGGTCAGCAACTGGCCCGACGGCCCCAACGGTGGCCGACCTCGCTCCGCGACCATCGTCGTGCGCAAGCTAGATGGCGGCGTAATCGGCAGCTAGAAACGCAATTTCGCTCGGGTGGCCCCCTCTCCCGTAGTGGACGAGGCAACGAGGCCCGACCGTCAGGCACGAATATGGCAAGAAGCTCGTTGAAATAAAAGCAGGCGGTCTCCAGTGCAACGGGACTCGTTACCTCGTCCACTACAAGAGCCGGGTAGTTTCGCCGGGTGCGCTCCGCGACCCCGGGCTATGTTGTGGTACTGCTTCGCAGTTCAGGGCGAGAGCCGCAGATCGTCACGGGCCAGCGTGGAGCGGTGAGGTAAAGCGTTTGCTGTGTCCACCCACCTTGCCCACCGAATCTTTCGCCCCACATTTTTCGGCAGATCATGCTTTGTGGTTTCAAGCTTCCATCCGATTCAAGGACGCCCGCAGATGGAAAATCCAGTAGGCGACGGCAGGATTCCATTTCTACTCTGAGAGAATTTGCTGGCCTACCTGAATCTGCTGGAGAACCCGGACGACTGACATCGTCCCCCGTGGTTTATTTCGATCCAAAAGCCAGGTAGGTCGAAAGATGTAGGACGAAAAATAGAAGAAACACCATTCGTTGGATGGCACCATCGCACGACCGAATTGTAGCAGTTTTAAACCCCACAGAACCAACTACCACGCAAACCAACGGAAATGCATGTTCACGCAAGGAACGAAACGGGGACGCGGGTAGATTGGCATTTTACCCCCGGCCCCTTTTCTTCAGCTGGACGAGGCAACGAGGCCCGACCGTCAGGCACGAATATGGCAAGAAGCTCGTTGAAATAAAAGCAGGCGGTCTCCAGTGCAACGGGCCTCGTTACCTCGTCCACTACAACAGCCGGGTAGTAAAGGCCCGAGGCATGCAGGGAGCATGTATTTCGTCCTCCCTATGCGTTAATGTTCCCAACGTTTAGTCTAATTTTCGTCAGGCGAGCTAGACTCTGTCTGGGGAAGTGTTCCTTTTCGAATTGTGTCGGGTCGATTACAATTCCCCCGCGGCTTGATTCGCGAAATAGGCGAGAACGGGAATAGGACTCCCTTGAGCAGCACAGTCTTGGAATGCGTCAGATGACGCGGTTGGGATAGCTACTTCACGACATGAAGCCGAATCATACAGCAAACTCGAGGCGACGCAGGGATCTACCTCGCGTTGCCGGGCGGAAGGTCTTCTCCGAATTGACCTCCTCGGAGCTATTCGTAGGATCTTTTGTCTTGTTGATAATCGTCGGGGCATTGGGGTTCCTCGTTTTACCAGGTCTCTATGTTGGTGAGCGACTAGGGCCGATCGATTGCCTTTTCACCTCGGCTAGCGCGATTTGTGTCACGGGGCTCATCGTGGTTGACACCTCGACTCACTTCACGTTTTGGGGACAGCTTTACATCGCTCTCTTGATTCAGATGGGGGGCTTGGGGATGTTGACGTTTACCTCCATGATCATTTCCGCGATTGGTGGACGACCATCGTTGCGAGTGGGAACGGCCATCGAGGGTGACGTGAAGACTCTACCTGAGGTGCCGACACGGCAATTGGTCATGGATATCGTCAGGTTTACGGTATTCTGTGAGCTAGCCGGTGCGATCGCTTTGTATGCTCTATGGGTTCCCAAGTATGGGTGGTGGGACGCTGCATGGCCAGCAGTCTTTCACGCGATCAGTGCCTTTTGCAATGCGGGGTTTTCGACTTACACCGACTCGCTCATGTCTCATGCGGAGTCGACTGCCACCTTGTCGGTCGTGTCGGTTTTAGTTTTGGTGGGTGGTATTGGGTTTATCACGCTTGAGGAGCTATCATTGCTCGCGAAATCCAAAGGGCCGCGAAGACGACGCATGTCGGTTCACACGAAGCTAGTTTTGATTGGGACTCTTGTATTGGTTGTGATCCCAAGCCCCATGTTTGCGTTCTTTGAATGGGATGTAACTCTTAAGGACATGTCGTGGCAAGATAAGATTACGAATTCCATCTTCTTTAGCATCACCCCCAGAACAGCGGGCTTTAATGCCGTCGATTATGCGGAGGTATCTGATCCGACGAGTTTGCTGACGATGATTTTGATGACGATCGGAGGTGCTCCTGGTTCCACCGCTGGTGGCATGAAGCTGACAACTTTCTTTTTGATGTTTCTTTTGGCTTGGTCGAAAATAAGTGGTCGTTCTAGTGTCAATTTCATGAACCGTTCCATTCCGGATCGGACCATTCAGCGAGCGACCGGCATCTTTGTCATCATGGTCTCTTTGACCTTGCTCGGGATTTTTGCTGTGCATATTTTCGATCCCATCGTGCCGTTCAAGGATCCGTTCCTGGTCAGGGCATTCGAAGGAGTGAGCGCTATTAATACAGTCGGGCTGTCGTTGGGAGTAACCGCTTCGTTATCGGGCGGATCAAAGTTAATCCTCGTACTAATGATGATCGTCGGCCGCATTGGACCGACGGCGCTCGTCGCTGCATTCGAATCGAGATTTGTTCAGCGAACAGACTATCGCCTCGCCTCTGAGGATGTCTTGATAGGATAGAAATGGAACCGTATGGCAAAGAAATATAAACGCTTCGTTGTTGTTGGGTTGGGTAATTTTGGATTCGCAGCATGCCAAAAGCTGGCCAGTTTGGGGCATGAAGTGATAGCCATCGATGTCGACTCGACTGTGGTGGACCGGATTGGCCCGATAGTGGAGCGGGCTGCGGTGCTCGACGCAACCGACATGCAAGCCCTCAGGCGACTCGGTGTTGAAGGTGCCGATGCTGCTGTCGTCTCGACGGGAGATGATATTACCGCCAGCATCCTCGCTTCGTTGGCTTTGCAAGATCTCAAGGTAAGGGAGATCTTCGTCAAGGTGATTTCCACCGACCATGCTCGCGTTATGGAACGGTTGGGGGTGACGGAAACCGTGTTTCCTGAGCGTGATACCGCGACCGCTCTCGCAACAAAGATTAGTGGAAACGCGCTTCGGAACTACATCGCGTTAGGTGCCAACTTTAGCATTCAGGAGATGGGGGTGCCGCAGGAGTGGCTCGGTCGTTCGATTGGCGAGCTAGGAGTGCGTCAGCAGTATGATGTAACGATCGTCGCGATTCACGACATTCTGACCGATGTCATCGTGGCAACTCCCGGTCCAGATTACAAGCTGAAAGAGTCCGATACGATTTTTGTGGCTGGTGATGACCAAGCGTTAAAGCGAATCGCGACTGTCGATTAGCTCAGATTCCCAGAGATCAAGAATTTGCTGAGCCTGAACAGCGAGTTCGAGCGATTGTTGACTGGCTTTGGTCGGTTCTGGTTGAATTTGGTTCAGCATGATTTCTTCTTGGTTCCTCTCCGAGGGGGGCATTTCGCAGAGTCCTTTCCCATCTCCATCCTCGAGCAATACCAATTCAGCTAAATCAATGCACTACCAATCCAAGATAAACCGTTTGCAAAAAATTTCGAAGAAAATTTTCGGCGTGTCAAAATCGCTAGAACCCAGCGTTTCACCAACGTTTTCCTCGATTCAGCGGAAGGAAGAATTGCTTGACCAACGCAGTTCAACCGCTTACAGTCGAAAATGGTGATGGCTCTCGTCAGGAGAACAGTTCCCTTTTTGGTTCAGCGGTCCAATATGCTTTGGGGTGTGGTATTCGACGGGGCGAAAACTTTGCCTGCGACCTACACGCGGAGAACGATCCATCGTTTTTTTGCCGCTAGGAGTGCAATGGGACAAGGAGAAAAAATGCTCATCTCTATCTTCAAATGGCCTAGCTGTTACAACCGGTTGTGGTTGCGCAGTACAAGATTTTCTTAGGGCCGATCTCAACACGAGACTCCGTTGCTCTATAATGGACGTCTCGAGTAACCGTAGTTTTAGTTGTGGCTGGGGGTGTTACGGCGATGATTCAGCAACCACAAATCATTTCGAGTTCGTTTGTACGCTGAACATTAACGATCCGATCTCGTGCGATCTCGAGGTGGATCCTCCCCTCTAATCGTGTTGCACCAGATGGGTAGGCCAATAGCTTATGAACTTACGGTTTCAAGCTCTTTGATGGTTAGATTTTTTCCAATTGGACATTGTTATGATTCGCAAACGATTTTGGCTATTGTCCCTCGTGTTTCTCACAAGCTTCTTGGCTTCCGCCAAATGCCAAGATGTTGGGAGGGAAGCAGTCGAACGATATCTCTTAAGCGCAAGTGATCGCCGTGACAATTTGGCGTATCGATTTGAGGCACAGCTTGGCTATTCTCGTCCGGGCGAAGACCCGCGTGTGCGTGTCGTCAAAGGTGTCTCAGCTGTTTCAAAGGACACATCAGTCGAATTCTACTCTTCGAGTTCAGTTCCGATAAATAGTGTATTCACCGAAACTAATCCGACCATAGAAACCTTTGAGTACCTAAGATTAGGGAAGAAACGATTTCAGAAAATCTATCTAACTCCCAGTAATGCTGGTGAATCAGAATGGTCGTCCGATGCAATTGTATCCAGTACGAGTGCTAGCTGGATCCAATTAGGGCTGGACGCTGACGGAAAACCTGTTGCGCAAATGTCCGTGCGATTTTGTCCACTGGGCCTACCACTTTCTTCGGCTATCAATGTTCTGCAGAATCGAACCGACGTTGATTATGTGGGTGATGCATTTTTCAGAATTTTTGAATTCAAGGAGGAACGGGAGAAGGAAGACAAGCTTATTGCTGAGTGGTATTCCGTGAACCGATTGGGTCTCGTAACCGTCGTGCTGGATCCATCAAAAGACTACCTGCCCGTCTTGAAATCATCTAGAGTGTTTGACGGTAATGGTAATATCTCGAACACGTTAGAGTATACGACCAAAACGAAATGGACAAAAGTTGAGGAAGAATACTATCCATCCGAGGTTGTCCTGACTCACCGATCAAAAGGTTCAGACTATGAATGGGTATTTAAGTTTGAGTATTTACTACAGAGCACGTGGGATAACCTTGCATCGACAATCGACTGGGAGAAAATGACGGGAGAGAAAGGGGATGGACTAACTCGCTCGTTGTATAAAGAATTCGATATGCAGCGAAAGAAGAATAGGTAGAGCCTCAATACCTGTAGAATTACCTCATACGGCTTTTTCCTCAACTCGATCGAGAAAGCGTACTTCCGGATGGATGAAGGGTGGCTGGCACTAAGCGAAGTTGTCGATTAGCTCAGATTCCCAGAGATCAAGAATTTGCTGAGCCTGAACAGCGAGTTCGAGCGATTGTTGACTGGCTTTGGTCGGTTCTGGTTGAATTTGGTTCAGCATGATTTCTTCTTGGTTCCTCTCCGAGGGGATCGTTTCGCAGAGTGCTTTCCCATCGTGCCCATGGATCCAGAACCTGGGCTTTTGCGAGTCCCATGGCCGGAGAAAATCATCGCAAATCATTGACGCATCGGAACCGGCGAACTCGATCCACTTGCGACCTGCCGCGTCAAAGCCACAGTCCCAGTGCGCGATGACACCTCCCTCGAGTTGGACAAGGGCTTGGGCGCTCGTCCATATCTGGCTCGTAGGCTCCTTGGTTCCGAAGGCTGCAATGTTTAGAGGTTTTAAGCCTGTGAACCAAAGGGTTGCGTACACGCAGTACCAACCTAGATCGAGCAAGCAACCGCCACCGAGTTCTGGGCTAAGCCTGTGATCGTTGCCACGGGTCATGATGTGGGATGCGCTGCATGCGATCGTCACGCGACGTAGCTTTCCGAGCCGACCGGACTGCAGCATCGATCGCATAGCCAGGCTTCTTGGATGGTAGGGAAACGAAGTCGCATGGTGGCAAGAACTGTTTCGTAGCGACGCGGTCTCGAAGATAGATCGTGCGTCCGGGGCATTAGTTGCCAGAGGTTTCTCGCAGAGAACGGCCTTTCCTGAGTTCATTGCCGCGATGGCATACTTGGTATGCAGATGCGGGGGCAAGGCGATGTAGACCGCCTCTACGTCAGAGGAGAGGCAAACCTCGTCTAGGTTTGTGGTGAGGTTCGCTGGAGAGAACCGCGTGCCCCAGGTCGATAGTTTTTCTAGGTCCCGTCCAACGGCGACCGTCAACTCGTGTTCGGGCATAGCATTGATCAGGTTAGCCATTCGTTCGGTCACGCGACCGATACCCAGAAAGCCCCATTTCATTTGCATTTCCCCGAAGAAAGAGAAGGCTTTAAACCGGAGTGGGACGCCATCCGCTCTCCGCGTTATCGTCTACCCGCACCGCTTTCTGTTCTTCAACATTGATTTGCAGGGAACGTTGTCGTTCTGCTTTTGCCCTCTGTAAGGATCTGAAGTGCTTGTAGCAATCGGTTCCCCATATGACGGCGATTACCACGGCAGCGACAAAACCCGCGAAGGGGGGATTAGCCTGAAAGCCATTAAGAAGCAGGATCAACGACGCGGAGGCAATCGCGAATGACGTGACTGCGACTTTAACCAAGATGGTGGTGCTGGCCCGTTTGGTCTCGCTGCGAGCAATCGCTCGTCGCGCATTGGAGTTTGCTAGTTCACGTAGAGCGTTCATATCGACCTGAGGAGTCGGCCCCCTGCGGTTTGTTTCCGACCGGGGTTGTTCTGCGGTCGCCTCGGAATCAGCTGGAGGCTGTCCTACAGGTGCTAATTTGGCAGCCCGATTCATAAACTCGCTTCGGCTGCGTGGTGCCGACTTGACGGTTAGTTCATCTAGCGGCGAGCCTGGATTGTCAGCACCATCCGCCCCTTGCTTAACCCGTTGCAGCAACTTCTGCATGTACTCTTCGATTGATTCTTCTCGCTCTGAATCGTCGGAGCTTACGTTACTAACACCCTCGGCCAGCCTTTGCGACGTCGGTTGCTCAAACGTTTCGGATTCCTCTGTTTTGAGCAAGCTGCCCTGCTTCCAGTCGAAGGAGGGGAGTTCTGGCGGGGCGTCAAGGATACTGGTTCTGTCTAGTTCAAACGATGTTGGCAAGGACTCTTCCTCTTCGTCAGGATCGAGGAAGTCAGGGTCTGATTCAAGTTCGATCGTTGCCTCGTCTTGTCTCGACGTGTTTGAGTACGAGAAACTATCAAATTTGTTGTGCAGAGATTCTGGAATTTCATCATTCTCTTCATACTCTACGGAGAAGCTAGGCTTTTCGACGGACTCTAGTTGCTCTTCCTCGGTTTGAATTTCCGAGAGCATCTGTCGCAAGCGAGCTGTGAGGTCTTGACTCTCGCTAGTAGGGAGGTCGTGATCGTCAATGTCGCCACTGCTGTCCGACAATTCCTCATAATTGGTTGGAGAGTAACGGAACGATTCAGAGTCGAGAGGAGGCTCATAGTGGACCTGTTGTTCAGCATACTCCCGGGGCTCGTCCGAGGCAAACTCGGGCTCGTCAGTTACAGACTCAGGCTGGTCACTAGCATGTTCTGGGTAATCCGTCATTGGTTGCTTAAGATAAGCAGCCAAGGGAGAGCTAGACAGCTCCGAGTACTCATTACTGTAAGCGTTGTCATCAATGCCCTCGAAGCCCTCGTCGATGAGAGGGTCGTCCGATGAACCATTTACGGAGGGGGACGCGGATGAATCTAACTCTTCCGAAGGCGGGGCATTTAGAAAGTACGCTTGACCGCTTAATGGCTGCGGTTCGTAGTATGTCTCTTCCAGTTGCTGCTCTAGAGCCACCTGCTCTTCGATCGACTGCTCATAGGGTGATGCTGGTTCAGACTCAAAGTACGGCTCCGACTGACCGTATGCGGGATAGTTGGTCAAGCTCTGCGGGTGTAGTTCCGCACTGTATTCCGCTGGTTGCTCGGGCTCTACCTGATGCTCGTACCCTACCTGATGCTCAGAGGTAGCCTCATGGTCTGGATAGGGAGATTCCTGTTGCGCTTGGTAAAAACTCGATCCCGAATCCTCCTGAGGAGCGTAGAACGCTTCTGACTCGTTCGATTGTCTCCAATCGTAGGAGGTGGGGGGCTCGGCGGGTGGACTGTGTTGGAGGCTGGTTTCCAGTTGTTCACGCCAGCTAAACAAGTCGGACAGTTGCGATTCTGCAGCAGCAACAAAGTTGGCTAATTGGTCGGTTGTACGTTCGCTTTGTGCTGACAGATCGCTTAACTTTGCCAGCAAGCCCTCGAGTGTTTCTTCGATCGGTCCAATCGTTTCGACTCTTAGTTGATCGACGGCATGGGCTTGCGAGTCCAGTCGGCTCGCCAAGCGTTGTTCGAGGTCATCTGCCAACGACTTGCTCATGGCGGCAAATTGCGCTGCCAAATCCACCGGTTCCGACTCGGGGGCTGTTTGGGATGCAACTTGAATTCCCTCGATGGCAGATTGCAGGTGGCCTAGAGTCGACTCGAGAGCCTCCAGGCGTGCTTCCGTTTGCTTATTGAGAGGGTTTTTGATGTCGCCGAATGAGAGAGCGTTTGCTTGAGCGGCTAGTTCATTGGATCGGATGACGCGGGGTATCGATCGAGACTGGCCCAACTCCGATTTCGGTATGATTTCCAGTTGAATGGTACCGAGTTGCAGGATAGTTGTCCGTTCGATTAACAATTCCCTTATTGGTCGCCCAGCTACTTTCGTGGTATGCGGTGCTTTAAGGAGTATGAATCGCTTGCCAAACACCAGGGTGGCGTGGATATCTGCCAAGCCTGCGTCCGGCAGAGAGACCACGCAGTTTGGGCTCGCCCCGATGGTGCAGTGTTGGTTCAGGACTGAGATCTCACCCAAAAGATGCGCAGCCTCGTCATACCATCGAACTTCGCCGAGGATTTCAGTGGTGCTGGATGCCATATCGGCCCGAACGGTGGTTTGCGAAGTCAGCATGGGAGTCCGGCGTTGGAAGCGCGAGATGTAGACGTACCTAGGGGGGGTATCGACCTCATAGCTGGCACGGACTTGATGAAAACCAACTGGGAACGGTTCTTTTTTGCTCGAAAGATGCCATATTGCAAAACTGTCCAACCGAGCCTTGCGACTAAACGGATGTTTAATGCCAAACGAATCTTCATAAGAAATTCTGCTTGAATGCGCAAGTCTATTCTGCAAAAGAGTTTACCATCTTGTTGCGAAGAGCTTAAAGAAGAAAAGCTAATTTCAATATCGCGATTCGAGAAAATCGAACTTTAAGGCGATTCTTCCGTACTATAGTTTCAGTGAACGTAGCCTCCCCCCCGGCAGGGCTACCCCTTTTTCTTTCAGGAAAGGCATAAGGTCATAGTCTATGGCGAGGAAGGATGCGTTAGATAAGCTGCGTGATGTTCTGCTGCTCAGGCGTGAGGCCCTCAAGCGTGCGTTAGATGGCGACTTGAGTATGTTGCAGACCCTTTCTCAGGAGGGAGGGGATGTGATGGATGCGGCCATGGACACTGTGCAAGACGAAATCTCCAGTCAATTGATTGAGGTGGAGAGCCGGGAGTTATCCCAAATCGAGGATGCCCTCAATAAGATCAAAGAGGGGGGATACGGCGATTGTGATGTTTGTGGCAAGGCGATTCCAATCGCACGGCTTCAGGCGGTTCCGTATGCCGTTACTTGCATTGATTGTGCACGAAATCAGGAGAATCCCTCCACTCGGGTCTACGGCGAAAACTACAGCTGAGCAGAGCTGAAGAGCAAGCTAATGCAACCAGACCCACCGAGTTCCAGTATCCTACCATCGCGTGACGCTCATAAGCGAGGGTTGCACCGAATTATGACGATGGGTGGTCAGTACGGGACTCGCAACTATACCATCAAGCACTTACAGAGCTTGAAAGGAAAAGCGATTCTCACCGAGACCATGCCCTTCACGACCAAAGAGGCGGCAGCAGCGGAGGAAGCAGGAATCGATACGCTGAAAGTCAAGTTCGATCCACAGAATCCGGCAAGCGCGATTGAGATTCGCAAGGCAGCCCCCAATACATTCATGACATTTTGTATTGGATTGACTAAGGTTGCGACGGTGCAGGAAGCTGTTCGAGCAGGCTTTGACGCTATGGACGCTGGAGCAGATGCGATCATGTGCCAATGGGGTCCCGAGTTCATCCGAGCTGTGTCGAGCGTCGGCATTCCGGTTCAGGCACACGCCGGACTGGTACCCCGTTTGAGTACTTGGACGGGAGGGCTGAGGGCGGTTGGAAAGACGATCGAGGAAGCCATCTGGGTGTTCGAGCAGATTAAATCCTACGAAGAGGCTGGAGCATGGGCAGTCGAGGTAGAAGTCGTACCGGCTGAGCTACTCGCAGAGATTTCTAAACGTACCAGCTTGGTGACGTCGTCCATTGGAGCGGGCAGCGGGGGCGACATTCAATTCATGTTTGCAGAAGATATTTTAGGCAATCATGCTCCGCCCTATCCTCGGCACACTAAGCAGTATCGAAACCTGTTCAAAATGGAGCAGGCAATTCAAGCCGAGCGAGTCGCAGGCTTCCGTGACTTCATTGAAGATGTCAAAGGCGGGTTATTTCCTGGCCCTGAACACGTTGTCAAGGCACCGGAAGGGTTGATCGAACAATTGCGTTCCAGAATCGACCAGTCCTAGGCCGCGCAATGAACCTTGCAGAGCACCAAAGTTTCCGTTGATGTTGGTACCACGTGCTCACTCAGCAACGGAATTCTATTTTGGTCGCAGGCTTGAGTTTTCTATGATGACATTCAGAAAAGTGCGACGGATTGCATCGTATCCCCGGTCGTTCGGGTCTTCGACGTTGGAAAAGAACCAGTAGTTGGGATCTTGCCATTGATATGTTGTTCGCCAGAATTGCCGGCAGTGGGAACCGTGCCCGAGGAATACCTCATATATGGGAACCATATGGACATGTTCGCGAGCTTGGACACACTCTAAAATGACACCGTTGTAAGCAGCATGGATCGCTAAACCATCCGGCCACCTGGGAAGATAGATGCTCGGGGCATCCCCGACACCGTCTGTTGGATCGTATATGTTCGCAAGATAAATTTCGCATCCGCCAGGAAATCGTTCCGTTATTAAATCTAACATTGCGGCCAGTCGCGTGCGAAACGACGCAATCCACGGTTGGGCTTGTTCGAGTGTCGCCCCATACATGGCGCATTCGCGAGGCGTTGATCGACCATAGCTGTGAATCAAGTCATTACCACCCGTTGTCAGAACCACGATACCGAAAAGATCCTCGGATTGGACCGCCAAGCGGTCTTGGATCATCTCCATGTGCTGTCTGGAGTTGGAACCAGAAACAGCAAGATTCTTTGAAGTAAGGTTGGGGAGAACGGCTAGTAACGACCGTCCTTTCATATCATCGAATTCATCCGTCGGATTTTGAATCAAGCGATTGAAGAACGTGCGGCCAGGTTTACTAGCCCCGAGTCCTGCTGTGATGCTATCGCCGATACCGACTAAATGGACTCGTCTGTCTGTCCAGACCGACTGAAATGGTTCGATGGGAACGGCGGGACCAGCTGGGCCGTTTCCTGTTGGACGCAATAGGAAGTAGTTCACATAGAAAACGGAGCCCCCAAGAGTTAATACAGCCGCTGCGATCAGTAGAAACACTCTCAGTCCGGATATGTTTATCATGTTTAGAATGGTAGGAGTTCGTTTTGTCTGGTGGCGAAACGCCAGCCCAAAACGGTTATTCTCCTTTTTGGATCGGCTCGATGATTAGGATTGGCTCGATGATTACGTGCTGGGCGTTAAGTGGGGCAACCTGATGAGTGGTTGTCTGGTCATTTGGCCAAGTAACGATCACTTCCGCCTGGGTTGCAACTCCCAGGCCAAAGTGCAAACGCTTGCCGTAATGAGATTGGTAGCCACGTCCTAAGTGTACCATACGAATTTGCTCGTCGATGTTGGAGCGAACGATTACCTTGGCGCCGCAAGCATCTCGATTCGAGGAGGTGCCCACCAGCTGGATTTGCAGCCAAGAATTCGGAGTTGAATCGGCTTTTTCATCAGACAGTTGGTTTCGAAGGAGTTGCGGTTTTGATTGTGCATTGAGAACCACGATGTCAATCCGACCATCATTGTCGAGATCATCGAACCCAGCGGCACGGCTGCTTTCCTCGACTTGCAGGGGAGGGCCGGCATTCAGGGTTGCATCGGTAAAGCGGCCTTTACCGTTGTTGCGAAGAAGATAGTTTCTAACCTTCACTTTGGTGCGGTCATCAATGTATTGGATGTTGTCCAAGAAATGCCCGCAAGCGACAAAAATGTCTATATCCCCGTCGTTGTCAAAATCCTCCAATCCGACTCCCCAGTTCACATGCGGATAAAGGGTAGTCTCGATCTTGGAGATATGAGTTACATCCTCAAAAAGACCACTCACAATCTGGCGGTAGAGAACCGGCATTTCCTCTTGGTACGTGGTCGTAAAGAAATCGATCAAAAGATCCCCGTCTAGATCGGCTGCTTCGATTCCCATATTCCCATTGGATCGACCTGCTCGATCGATAGCGACCCCGCTGGCAGCGGCATCCTCTGTAAACTTGCCTGTGCCGTCATTGATGAATAAAAAATTCGGGAAGCTATCGTTGGCGACCAGAATGTCGGGATGTCCGTCACCGTCGAAATCTCCAGCAATGACTCCCATGCCCGGTTGCGGTCTAACTCGAATGCCGGACTCTAGGGAAATATCTTGGAAGGTACCGTCTCCTAGGTTTCTAAACAGGAAATCATCCTCTGGCGGAAAGTCCTTCGGACCAGGATGAAACAGATAGTCTCCGATGCGTTGTTGAAAGTGTTTATCAAAGGTGAACTTTTGATAGTTTGCGACATAAAGATCAAGGTTTCCGTCTTGATCGATATCGATGAAACAAGCCCCTGCACTGAACTTGGGACCATTCGCGATGAGTGTCGTGCTTGGCCATGCTGTAAAGGTGCCATCGCCGTTGTTTTCGTAAAAGACATTTTCTCCGAAGTTGCTGACGTACAAATCGAGATCGCCGTCGTTGTCGTAGTCCCCAGCGACGGCACCGAGTCCATAAGAAACGTCCCCAACGCCGGCTGTTTCCGTAACGTCAACGAATCGAAAGTTTCCGAGATTTCGATAGAGCCTATTGGTGCATGGCGGTTGCGTGGCATCGGTACCGATCGCGGGAGGAAGCTCTGAACCGTTGACAAAATAGATATCGATTAGGCCATCGTTGTCGAAATCGAAGAGGGCTAACCCAGAAGCCATAGGTTCCACGACATAGCGTTCGCCGCGAGCACCGTTTTCGTGCACAAACTCGATCCCGGAATCTCCAAGCATCTCTTTAAAGTGAACGATGGGTTGCTGACTGGGGGAATCCTGCAGTCCGGAAGCAGATTCAATCCCACAGAAAAGGAGAACTAGAGTAAGGATTGTTGGGATTAGTCGCATCGCTCGATGAATTGCGATTGGGAGAAAAGGTCATTTGGAGAAATCGTACCTGGAGTACCACCATCAACCCAAGCCAACTTGATCGCAAACGGCGGGAATTTTTGTGATACTCAAGCTAGAACGCGATCCTAGCACGGAGAAATTGTTTCCGGTGCGTACTATTGTAGCTTGAGCACGTGGCGAACGGCGTTTACATTATCAAAAGCCAACCCGCAAGGTGCGTTAGGATGTCTTTAGAGTGTTGCTAACATTATGAATCAGGCCGCTAATCCCAATCCCAGCTTTACGCCCACGCTCATTCTGCTGGGCATTGTAGCTTGTTTGGCGGGAGCGGCTGCGGTTGGGATCTATCGATTCGCTGGTTCTTTGGAGGAAACTGCTCCTGAACTCAGCGATTTGCAAGGACTTGGGGATATGCCGAAGGGGCAATCGACAAGCGGGGCTGCGCAAAACGATCCGTCGGTAATAACTCGACCTGCGGCTTCCTTGCCAGAAAGCTTGGTAGGGGAGGAAAGCCGCCTCGCGACTTCAGCCTCGTCAAGTCTCGAAGTGATGGCGGGGGGGCCCAGGTTACCTACGCTCATGTTGCCTGAGTTTGTCGTGCCGTTGGATCCTGGCGAGTTCGAGATCGAGTGCGAGCGATTTGTGGAGGAATTGGCAACTCAGCAGCCCGAGAATCCCTTGGCGTTGAATGTGGTCGCGATGTATTACTCGCAAATGCAGCAGACTACGAAAGCTGATGATCTATGGCGGCGTAGCGTGAAATTGGCTCCCGAGGAGCCACTTTACTACCTAAACTGGGCCACGAATTATTTGAATCGTAGCGAAAGCGAACAAGCTATTGAGGTATTAGAACAAGCCGTTGCACAGGGGCTTGATAGGAGTTTCTTTGCGTATCAGTTTGCGATATCACTTGCTGCTTTGTCACGGGATATAGAAGTTGAAGAGTTGATCCTCGAGGATGTATCGAAAAAATCGAAATCAGCAGACATCGCTGCTCCGCTGATGCTGCTGCTTGGGCAATCGCAGGTCAAACTAGGGAAGATTGCAGAGGCTCGCGAAAGTTTTGAGGCCGCGAGAGCGGGGGGGCTATACAACAAGGCCTTGATCAATGGTTTGTTGACATGTAGCGTGCGACTCAAAGACAAGGAAGCTATCGAGCAGTTCCGCAAAGAGTTGGAGTCCTTTGCTACCGAGCAGGATGAGTTTGGCCAGAAGCAATTTGACAAACGTTCGGAAGCAGAAATGCGGCGGTTCGGATTGGGGATTATTGGCGAGTCGATAGAAGTTTTGCGACGAGCTGGTGACTTGCGATGGGCAGAGGCGGTTGGCTTGAGGGCCGTTTTCCTCGATCCGAAAAACGTGGATGTTTATCGATTGCTGGCGGAGGTCTACCGAGACAGGGAAGAGCCGCAGAATGAGATGGTGGTTTACGAACGTATTTGCAAGTTGGAGCCTAACGACGCACTCAATTATTTGTTCTACGCGAGAGCTGCGGCAGATGCAGGTCACGCTGAGAAAGCAGAGGGGATTCTCAAGCATGCGATCGCAATGGCACCTTTGGATCCCGCATTGTTTGCAGCTATGGGCGAGTTTCTATTGGAGCGTGGTCGAGCAAAAGACGCTGTTTGGTACTTGCGACAAGCCGTATCCCTAGATCCGAGTCAGGAAGGTAGGCTGCTGTACATTCAAGCCTTAAAGGGAGCCGGAGAAAACGCGCTGGCTCGCGAACAAGAGAGAATACTTAACGGAGCCACTGAGGTTCCGCGTGTAAGGGCGAACCAATGAGCAGGCCCCTCGGTAGTTTGCATTTACAGTTTTCCGGCACAACTCTTTGCGTTTCCGTTTTCTTTTTGCTTGCGACCTCCTTACCCAAAGAGAGCTTGTATGCACAAAAGCAAATTGTCCCTCCAGATTTTCGCTTGCAAGATGTGTCCTCAGAAACGGGGATAGTTTGGGAGCATACGACTGGCAAGAGCGGGCTGGGTTATTTGGTGGAGGGGGTAGCAACTGGGCTAGCGAGTTTTGATTACGATCTCGATGGTTTGGTTGATATTTACTTTCTGAATGGACGCCGCCTCAAGGACCCGGGATCTGATTCTGGTAAAGGAAACGCGTTTTACCGGAACCTCGGAGAGTTTCGTTTTGCGGATGTAACGGAAGCCAGTTCGACCAGCGAGATAACGTTTGGGTTGGGCGCGGTGGTCGCAGACTACAATGAAGATGGTTTTCCTGATTTGTATTTGAGCAACTTTGGAAAGAACCGGTTGTTCATGAATGCGGGAGACGGGACCTTTATCGATGCGACCGAGGTAAGCGGCACGGGCAACGGGAGTAAGTTTGGAGGCGGGGCTGCTTTCTGCGATTTCAATGGCGATGGAGTTCTAGATTTATACGTTGGGAATTACGTCGATTTTACCGTTGCCAATGCCGTTATCGTAAATCGGAACGGGAAGATCTTTCATGCGGGGCCGACATACTACAAATCCGTGCCCGATACGCTTTACTTTGGCACCGGGGATGGTCGCTTCTTAGATGCAAGCGTCGAATCAGGCATCGCCAAGTTTGCAGGTCCGACGATGGGGCTTATCGCAGCAGACTTGAATGGAGATGGGTACCCGGACATTTACACGTGCAATGATGGGAAAGCGAACTTCCTTTTCATTAATGATGGACAGGGGTGTTTTACTGAAGAAGCGTTAATTGCTGGGGTGGCTTTTGATTTTCGAGGTACCGCCAATGCGTCAATGGGTGTCGACATTGGTGATTATGATGGAGATGGGTTGCTGGATCTGATCACAACGAACTATCAAAACGAGATCCCCGTTCTGTATCGAAATCTTGGAGACGGAGTTTTTGAGGACGCATCGACTTCCGCTCGCGTTGCAGAAGCGATTATTCCGCATGTGACCTGGGGGACGAGCCTGGTTGATTTCGATAACGATGGGCAATTGGATCTCTTCGTTGCTGCTGGGCACTTCGATGATGCGGAAATCACGGATGATCGAACCGCAAAAAAGGTTCGAGACTTCTTGATGATGAATCGTGCCGGGAAGTTCGAGGATGTTTCCTCGCTCGTCGGTTTGGCGGCAGTCGAGTCATCCAGAGGTGTCGTATTCGAAGATTTCGACAACGATGGAGACATTGATATTGTGGTGTTGAATTCTAACGCTACGCCTACGTTTTATCGGAACGACGCAGTCCAGCGAAACGACTCATTGACTGCCGGGGCCCACGTCAAACTGAAACTTGTCGACACAGTTGGCAATCGGAACGCTATTGGAGCGAGGGTTCATGTCCAGCATTCAGTTCTCACCAAAGATTTCGTAGTACTAAGTGGACGCGGATACCAAAGTCATTATGGAGAGTGGTTGCACATCGGGCTGAATCAAGTAACTTCTCCAACCGTGTTGGCGACGGTTGTGTGGCCTGATGGTACGACTGCAACGTATGACCTAGTGCCAAACAGTTTTAATGTGTTGATTCGCGAACAAGGCGGTAGCGTGATGCCCTTAGCTCCAATTCGCCAGGAATCGAAAGCACGTTAAGAGCCTATCCTCCCTGTACTCTTCTCCTCATTCCTGTAACTATTCTTTTTGCTAGAGAGCTTTTACTATGATCAAGTTGTTGTTGGGAACCTGTTTAGTGGTTGCTGCCTCCTTTATTGCCTGGGGAGTGATATCCCAGACGCATCCTGTTTTTGTGGCGACTGAAGTCATCGAGGAGTCTAGAAAAATAGGAGTACTGACGGAGGAGATGTCGGCGGCGGTGGAATTAGAAGATTTTAAAGCCGCTCTCGTCACGTTTGCGATTTGGGGAGCAATAGTGGGGCTCGCGGTAGGAATTACCAGTCCATTGGGAACCAGCAAACTCCCGCTAAGGTTGATCGCAGGCATTCTTTTGGGATCCATTGGTGGGCTTGCTGCAGCCTACATCTCAAATCGGTACTCGAGATTTTCCGAGCCGCCCACCGATTTCCTGACGTATTGGCTAACTCGTTGGACGGTCGTGTTGCTCCCGTTGGTAGTAGCGCTCGGCGTTACCGCCTCCATCTCTGATTGCAGCCCCAAAAATATTCTGGAGAAGATCATAAGGGGGGGCGTGGGAATGGTGCTCGGAGTGTTGCTGTACGTTTTTTCCATGGGATTATTCACCCCCATCGAGCAAGCTCAGTACATTTTCCCTGGCTTCAAATCCAATTCCGGACTGCTAATCGTAGCCTTCGGTGGATTAACATATCTGCTTCTAAACCTTAGAACAACAGGCTCGTCTCCCGTAAAGTCAACGGAAGAAATCGCTACTCCGGAGCCAGAAGGGGGGGTGTGAATCCTCGTTGCAGCCCCTTTGCGGGGGAAAATTTTCCTTTTAGCTGGTCAAATGTTGTTTACGTGCCCTCTGTACTGCTGTAAACTTCAATGGTTTAGTACTCAACAATTTTTGTTGAATTTCTCTTCATTTTTGTTTGGAGTGTCCTTTTATGAAAAGATCTTTTCGCCGAGGGTTTACCCTCGTGGAGCTGTTGGTGGTGATTGCCATCATAGGCATCCTGGTTGGGCTGTTGCTACCAGCCGTGCAAGCAGCACGAGAGGCGGCTCGTAGAATGAGCTGCAGTAACAATCTCAAGCAGTTGGGATTGGCGATGTTGAATTACGAGTCAGCATTTAGGCGATTCCCGGCTATGGGGATCATGAACGATACTAGCCCAGGGCTGGGTCGCGAAGGCAATACTTATGCGTGGACGATTGCAGTTTTGCCGTTCATCGAGCAAACGCCACTTTACAACAACATGATGGCTAGAGCTCGTCCGAGTGGTCCTGGACTTCCTCGTCCCTGGTCGGGCACCCCGAACTGGGCTTACGTCGACGCGGAAGAGTTCCAATGGGGGGTGGGGCTACGAAACTGGAATGTTGATATTCCGAGCTTCATTTGTCCGTCAGACCCTCCGCCTCCTGATCGAAACGAAAGCCCCAGCTTGTTGAACTACAAAGTTTCTATGGGGGATACTTACTTCCAAAACCATTTCCCTGTTTCTGCTTGGGGAGCACGGGACAATCGAGGTGTCTTCCACATCAATCGATTCTTGCCCATGTCAGGTATCAGCGATGGCACGTCGAACACGGTTCTTTTAGGGGAAGTCGCGGGTGGTGGAGCTCCACGTGATCTCCTAGGTGGGGTCGCTCAAGACATGCAGGCTTGGGATCCGGCTAGCTGCCAAGCTCGCGTCGGGTTAGTGAACGGTAGACGACAGCTGACCGGTCCAGTCCGTGAAATCTTCCGTCCCGTTTCCGGTAGGGCTTGGGATGGACGTCCCTACTTCTGCGGCGTAACAACCATGTCCGCACCTAACGGACCTCACTGCAATTGGGGCGGTGGTGACTGGAACGAGTCCATGGTTCCCGCGAGCAGCTTTCACTCTGGTGGTGCTCAAGTCGCTATGGCTGATGGTTCGGTACAGTTCATCTCTCAAGCCATCGATACTGGTAACCAAACCATTGTGCAACAAAGCAATGCGGGAGGAATGGCACTCTATGGAGGCCCGTCGAATTACGGTGTCTGGGGTGCTTTAGGGACCAGAAACGGTGGCGAACCCAACACCAACTTCAGCAATTAATCAATTCCATTGATATCTGTTTGATGCGTGCGGATGTTGCCATCCGCACGCATTTTTTTTTAATAAATTTCTGATACTCATATACAGACAGGAACATTTCTATGCACAGATTTTTAGCTTGTGCCGCAATCGTCCTTTTGGCATCTTGCGGCGGTCCAAAACTAACAAAAGTGAGTGGCGTAGTCACCTACAAAGACAAGCCATTAGAAAATGTGACGGTTCAGTTCGCTCCCGATGGTGGGGGCGTTGTGGGGGCTGCAACCACCGATGCTAACGGGAAATATGACATCGGTTGTTCGCTTGGATGGGGAGTCCCACCAGGATCGTATACGGTCAAGATTAAACCTCAGATCACGGCAGCGGCGGGACCAGCTCCTAACCCCATGGCTGGATTGACACCTGGATCTCCCGAATATGCCGAAGCCTACAAGAAACTTATGTCAGGTGGTGGCAATCCAAACGATCAGTATAAGCCCGCAAAGAAAGATGATGTGTTTCCGGACAAGTACCAACAAGGGGCTCTGAAGGCGATGGTGCAGGCTGTCGGCTCTCAGAATATTGATTTCAAGCTTGAGTAAACCGCTTGCCGGTTTTTCGAACTTCTGCGTAAGCCAATTGCAACGCAGGCTAAATCCTAGCCGACTCGTTGCCATTGGCTTTTTGTATAGGCGATTCACGCGCCTATGCTAAGATGCATTGGACGAATGTTGGTGGTGATTCTAGAAACGTGAGTGTGAGATGGGTTGGCAGAAGCTGTTGGGGCTACTCGCTATCGGACTGTTGATGTCCGGCATGGTTATCGGTTTCGTTGTTTGGTTGACACCACTTCCCGAGCTTACGGAAGAGGAGAAAGTCGCCTATCTTGCTGCACAGGGGTTGTTGCCATCCGATGCACCTTCGGAACCGACCACTGCTTCTACAAAGCCAGCGATTCCACCGAGACGAGTCCCTCCTACAATTATCTTACCGGAGAAACCCACAGTGTTGGAAACACAGGTGGTGCACTCCAACGTGAAAGAGATGTCGGAATGGTTGATCGCAAAATATCCGAGCGATCCTGGAAGTTGGCATATTGCAGCGCAAGCGTACGCGGAATTGAGCCAATCTGAAAAGGCTGAGGAGTACTGGAAAAAGTGCATCTCTCATAAACCTCAACACTTTGGCCCGTACCTGGGACTCGCGGATGTACTAACAGAAAAAGGGCGGTTTCAGGATTCCGTCGACGTTTTGAATCAGGTGTTCGCTCTAGGAGGGTCCGCCCCCGAGGTTTATACAAAACTCGGCGAGGCTCTGGAAAATCTAGGGCAGATCCCAGAAGCAAAAATGGTTTTTGAGAAAGGATACAAAAATTTCCCTGAAGAAACCGGGTTTCTTTTGCGGCTCGGACGAACCCAAGTTCAAACGGGTGAGCTCGAACTGGCCGAGGTCAATATTCGCGAAGCTATCCGAAGAGAAGGTGAGAATCAACAGAACCTTCTCGCGCTCAATGGAGTGCTCGCTAGGCTAAACAAGCGTGACGAAATTGCGATCGTTCGTGAAAAACTTAAAAGCCTTGCTCAGCCCGAAAAAAAAGTTGAGCCTACAGCCACGTCTTTCCAAGAAGGCTACGAGCGAGCGCTCACCGGAAGTATGAGCCAGATCTACGAATCTGCAGCCTCACTTTGTTTGCAGCAAAAGGATTTTGAAGATGCCGAAAAACTGTATATGCAATCTCTTCAAATCGATCCGAAATGGACTGCGGCAATTAAAGGGCTCTCTGGCGTCTATCTGGATACCAAACGCTGGGAAGATCTAATTCTAGTGCTGCAAGAACTGATCGAACGTGAACCTGACCAACTGATTCACCATGTCAACATGGCTAGCGCGTTGGTTCAGGTGGGGGATGTCGATGCTGCGGAATTGGCATTGTTAGAGGCACTCAAGAAAGATCCCGGTTTCGACCTAGGCAAAATTGCGTTGTGCAAGCTCTACCTCGGCGCTAACCAGGCGGAAAAGGGAGTAGAACTGATTCGCGAGGTTGCCGATTCCAGTCCCGATGCTTCCATATACATGCTGCAGGCAGCCATTCTCGAGGCGGCAGGGGACAAGATCGGTGCTCAAGTGGCGAAACAAAACTCAGATCGATACTCTACCGGTGCGGGGCAGCGTTAAGTGCTCCGAATGGTATGCCCCCTGATCATGGTGTTGCGTTCGCCCGGCATCGCTAGCTGGATTGTGGTCGCTGGCCTGCTGTTGGGATTCTCCGTCTCTTCGGCGCAAGAAACTGCGACTAGCATCCGGTTCCGGGACGCGACCGAATCGAGCGGTCTCTCGTTCAAGCATCAGGATGGGAGTGACGGAAATCGGTACTTGATCGAACTGATGGGGGCGGGAATCTGTTCCTTTGATGCGGACGGCGACGGGCTCGTGGACGTTTATATGCTCACCGGTTTTGACCTTTCTAACCGAGGCGTCCGACCGGCAGAAGACGATTCTTCGAATCAGTTGTTTTTGAATCGAGGAGGCTTTCAGTTTCGCGATTGCACTGCTTTCTCGGGTGCTGGCGCTCGCGGTTACTCGCTTGGGGTCACCGCAGGCGATTTTGACCATGATGGATTCACCGACCTCTATATCTCCAACTTTGGACCGAACGTTCTATTACGAAACAACGGGGATGGCACTTTTACCGATGTGTCCGATGAGGCTGGCGTCGACGGAGGAGATCAGTTCGGAGCGGGTGTCACGTTCCTGGATGTCAACAACGATGGCAATTTGGATCTCTTTGTAGGGAATTATGTCGAATTCGATTTCGATCGCCATTTTCAGTTAGCCCCCAGAGCGTTCCCCTATTCGCCTGGGCCCAAGGATTACCCACCAGCAAAAGATCGGTTGTTTGTAAGCAACGGCGATGGAACGTTTCGAGACGCGAGCCAGGATTCGAGGATCGCGAGTGTTGCCGGACCAAGTATGGGTGTTGTGGCGGCTGATTTCGATGATGACGGAGATATCGATGTTTTTGTTGCCTGCGATGGTGCTCCGAATCTCTTGTATATCAATGACGGAGCAGGTAACTTCACCGAAGAAGCACTGTTTGTTGGGGTCGCGTTTGACCTGCGAGGCAATGCAAATGGCGGCATGGGGGTCGATGCGGCAGATATTAATGGAGAAGGGCTCATCGATTTGTTCGTCACCGACTATTCAGACCAATTCCCCGAGGTTTTCTTAAATGGGAAGCCAGCAGGAATCTTTGAAGACGCAGCCAGACGCTTGCAAGTCGGCGGGGAGGTCTTTCAACACGTGAACTGGGGCATCGGACTCGTAGATTTGGATTTGGATGGTGATGTCGATGCGTTCATCTGCAACGGCCACTTGCTCGAGAATGCGAAAGACATCGAACCGAACACAGCGTATGGCGTTGCGAACGTCATCTTGGAAAACGATGCGGGGCGTAGGTTTCGAAATGTTACCTCGCTTGTTGGGGACGCTTTGCGATTAGCGGAGAGCAGCCGGGGGGCTGCGTTTGACGACTTGGATAACGACGGAGACATCGATGCTGTAATCCTCAATTGCGATTCCTCCTGCCAAGTTTTAGAGAACGAATTGGCCGGTGGCAAAGATTGGATTGGTTTTCGCCTAGTTGGAACCAAATCGAATCGGACCGCCGTTGGGGCCAAAGTTGTAGTGCGAGCCCGAGGTGCCGAGAAAACGCTCTGGAAACTCAACGGACGAGGCTACCAAAGTCACTACGGGGAAAGGCTGCACACAGGGCTGGGCGCACGGTCTCCAAACGAGCCAAATTCAGTGGAGCCTCGCGTTGAAGAAGTCATCATCTTTTGGCCGGGCAATCCTGAACCGCAAGTCATCAAGAACCTCTCCGCGAATCAGTACCACACCATCGTAGAGCCCCATTGAAACTTTGAGAACGGTTTGGAATCGCGAGTTTGAGGTACCCTTTAGAGTGGTCTGAAGATTGGTCAGTCTCCGAACATACAGCCCCGAGCGCAGGCTGATCGCCCGCAGTTTCCTGCTTCCACGGGGGCCGAAGAGCCTTGGCCAGAAATAACGGGTGTGCTGATGACACTCAGAGTTTTCTCGAGCTTTTTAGAGCCGCACTCTGGGCAGTCCGGCTTTTGCTCCGCATTGTGCAGGAAAAGCTCGACATGGGCATGGCAACTCTTGCAATCGTATTCGTAGATCGGCATCGGTTTTGGTGTCTGCTAGGGTTTATTTTTGGATCAGCTAGGCGGTTCATTTTGGCGGGTAGCGACTTCGCCATTCTATGGATGATAGCCAGTGATGCTATAAATTTCTAGTTCGAGGATCGCCGTCAATAAACGGGAATCCCGCTGGCTCGCACAGCGGATTGTTAGGCTTCTCGCTAAAGAAGTTATAGCCCGTCCTGCCCGCGAATCCCGCCGACTTGAACGGCGGATCGTTAGGTTTCCGGCTTGCGAGGCAGCACCGGCGAGTCGGGCTGGAAACGTAACGATCACCTGGACGAGCCAGGTGCATTCTCCCGGACAGTCCGCTTGCTCAATCCTCTGTTTCGCTTAGCATACTGCCAGAGTTGTTCGTTGCGATTTTTTAGGAGATGTTGATGGAGATTGACGTAAAGACCGTTGCTGAGTGGATGAATACCGGAGTTGATTCGACAGGAGCCAAAATTGCTCTGATCGATTGCCGCGAACAATCGGAATGGGACATGGCGCGCATCGAGGGAGCGGTGCTGATTCCGATGTCCAGTTGGCCTCCCTCCGACGAGCAATTAGCGAGCATGACTGGTAAGTCAGTCGTTGTGCACTGTCATCACGGCGGTCGTTCCTTGCGCGTGGCTCACTGGTTTCGCAATAATGGCCATCCCGAGGCATTGAGCATGGCCGGTGGTATCGACGAGTGGAGCCGAGAAATCGATCCCACCGTTCCAACTTACTGATTCGCGGTACCGAGTTCGCGGTGCGAATTCTAGCGATGCAGTTTGTGTTCGAACGCATCGACCAAGGCTAACCAACTGGCTTCGATGATATTTTCGCTAACGCCGATGGTTCGCCAGGTTGTCGTATCATCCGCGCTTTCGATGTTCACGCGGATGTGGGCCGCAGTTCCGGCTTGCGCGTTGACGACACGAACTTTAAAGTCGACTAATTTCATCGAGTCCAACTGCGGATAGAACGGCAGCAACACCTTTCTCAAAGCAGCATCCATGGCATTCACGGGGCCATGCCCTTCAGCAGCTTCGACTAGGACACGATCCTCTACTTGGACCTTGAGAATGGCTTCTGCGTAGGGTTCCGAGGTTTGCGGGTTCAAGTCGCCGGCCAGAACCTGATACTTGATTGTTTCAAAATGCTTGGTATAGGTACCGGAACAGCGGCGGACGAGCAGATCAAAGGAGCCTTCGGCGGCTTCGAATTGGTAGCCCTGGTTCTCTTTGATGACGACTTCAGAGAGGATCCGATCAAGTGTCTCTCGATCGGCGGCCAGCCCTGCGTTTTGCGTAAGGGCCGCGATATTCGAACGCCCCGAGAGTTCGCTGACCAGAATACGACGCTCGTTACCCACGAGGGTCGGGTCCATGTGCTCGTAGGTATGGGTGTACTTATTGATCGCATGGACGTGCATGCCACCTTTGTGGGCGAATGCGCTTTTGCCGACAAATGGCTGTCCACTGCGCAGTTGCAAGTTGGCTGTTTCGTAGACGTAACGAGACAGTTCGGTCAGATGGTTGAGTGAACGACCACCCAATACTTGGTAGCCTTTCTTCTTGAATTGCAGATTCGCCATGATGGCAACCAAATCCGCGTTTCCGCAGCGTTCGCCAATCCCGTTGATGGTCCCTTGAACTTGGTCGCATCCAGCGTCGATGGCAGCCAGTGAATTAGCCGTGGCAAGATCGCCATCATTGTGGCAATGGATTCCCAGCTGAACCCCCAATGGTGAGAGAGTCTCGGTGGCGATCCTTACGATCTCGGAGGCTTCCTCGGGGAGCGTTCCTCCATTGGTATCGCAGAGCACAATCCACTTGGCTCCTGCTTTGGCCGCTGCGGTAACGGTCTCGAGGGCGTAAGCTTGGTTGGCTTTGAACCCGTCAAAAAAGTGTTCGGCATCGTAAACCACCAACGAATGCTTACTGAGGAATTCGACACTTTCCGAGATCATGTCGATGTTCTCTTCGAGCGAAACACCCAAGACGTTGGTCGCCTGAAAGTCCCACGTTTTTCCTACAACGGTGATGGCCGGGGTTTCGGCTGCGACGAGTGCCTTCATGCCGGGATCGTCGCAAGCAGCGATGCCTCGGCGACGAGTCATCCCAAACGCGGAAACCAGCGAGTTACCTAAGGATAGTTTCTTTACTTCCTTAAAAAACTGCGTGTCCTTTTCGTTCGACAGCGGGTAGCCCCCTTCGATCATGTCGACGCCGATCTCCGCCAATCGAGAGGCAATATTCAATTTGTCCTGCAGCGAGAGGCTCACTCCTTCCCCCTGTGTGCCATCTCGAAGGGTTGTGTCGTAAATGCAGATGGATCGGTTCGTCATAATTTCGGTTACTGAGGCAGAAACAAAAAAACCCCTGAGATTAGCTCCAGGGGTTCTACTATGGATGGTTCACTTGTAAACAGCGAAAGCCCCGGAGCAGTTATGCTCGGGTAATAATAATTTTCGCTATCAAATTCCAGGTGTTTTTTGTCATGTCTTTGGGTGGCTTCCGAGGAAGCGTACTACGCCAGTATAGCAGCCGCTTGCACTTGGTGAAACCCGGCCTTTTGAGAAACACGTGCCCAACAAAAGCAGCATTTTTGCAGCACTCCTCGCGACTGGAGGGGAGTATTCGGGTTTAAATACCGTATTATGAAAGTCACCATGGACGATAAGAACTCCGAAACACCCATTAACCAGACCTTCGACGCCAACGCGTTTTTCTCGGAATTTACCCTCGCGCGGCCCAAGCTCGAACGAATCGTAGAATTCCGGATGCACCCGAGCCTGCGCAGCCGGCTCGATCCCTGCGACGTTCTTCAGGAAGCGTACCTTCAAATGAGTCGCAGACTAGACGAGCTCGGGCCTGATTTGCCAGTTTCTTTGTTCGTTTGGATGAGGCAGAAAACGGTCCAAACCTTGATTGATATTCAACGTTCCCACTTTCGGGATAAGCGGGATGTCATGCGGGAAAAACAACATTTGGCTTTAGAGCATGGTCAGACAAGTTCTCTGTCGATAGCTCGCTATTTGATCGATGACGTGACCTCGCCCAGTCTCGCCGCAGCTCGCTCCGAGGAATTAGCCCAACTCCAGCAAGCTCTCGATACGATGAACGAAATCGACCGAGAGGTTCTGGCCATGCGACATTTCGAGCAGCTCTCCAATGCGGAAGTGGCTCAAGCTCTCGATCTAACTCCCACGGCCGCCAGCAATCGATACATTCGGGCCGTCACGCGACTTGGGGAAATCATGAAGTCACTTTCATCCAGGCCGACATGATGAGCTCGCAACCGGCCGAATCGAACGAACCAGACGAAACTTCGAGGCATCCTGTCGAGGTCTTAGCGGACGATTTTGCCGAGCGCATTCGCAACGGAGAGAACCCATCGATTGAGGAGTACGAATCGAAGTATCCGGAATGGGCTTCGGTGATACGCCAAGTTTTTGAACCGATCGCTATTGTCGAACGGATTTCAGCCGAGCATCACGCTGAAGCGACGAAGCCTGCGTATACCGCTCCCAGCCAACTCGGCGATTTTCGGATCGTACGCGAAATCGGCCGGGGTGGGATGGGGATCGTTTACGAGGCCGTTCAGGTTTCGTTGCAGCGTCGCGTCGCTTTGAAAGTGATCAACTCTCAAACGGCCGACCAAGAAAAGTTAAGGGACCGATTCCGTCGAGAAGCCGAAGCGGCCGCAGGGCTCCACCATACGAATATCGTCCAAGTTTATGGGAGCGGTGAGGACAACGGGGTTCACTATTATGCAATGCAGCTAATCCATGGAGCTCCCCTCAACGAGGTCGTCGATTGGCTCCGGCAACCGGCTCTATATAAGAAAAGAACTGATAATAGCATCGTAAGCCATGCAGGCCACAAGCTGTTGGCAACCAGCACATTCAACAGATCAGATACAAACGCTGAGCCGAACCATCACCCTACCGTCCAAGTCAGGGTATTCGACACGACCGACCTGCAAACCGAAAGCGACCTGGAATCTGACGAACAACTTGCCGCCAGCGGGCCCGTTCAGCAACAATCGTCGAGCCTCGCTGGCACATTACCGCACGCCTATTACAAGAACGTAGCACGCATCATTGCGGACGTTGCTGACGCTTTGGGTTATGCGCATCGCCAACGAATCCTGCATCGCGATATCAAACCAGCAAATTTGATTCTCGATCGTGAGGGATCGATTTGGGTTACCGATTTCGGCTTGGCTCGTCGGCTCGACAATGAAGCAGCAACACAAGCGGGCGAAGTGCTCGGGACGATCCGCTACATGGCACCCGAGCAAATCGCAGGGGGCGGCGATGCCAGGATGGATATCTACAGCTTGGGGCTGTGTCTGTTTGAGCTCGTGACTTTGCGCAATCCATTTGATGCACCGAAGCAGAGACTGCTAGATCCACTCCGATATTCCGTTCTCCCCGGTCCTCAAAAGATAAATCCCAATGTGCCCAGGGATTTGGATACGATTATTCGCAAAGCTTGTGCAATGGACGTGGATGCACGATATCCGAACGCCATTGAGCTAGAAGCCGATCTGCGTCGTTTTATTGAGGATAGACCGATCCTGGCGCGCAAATCGACGTCTTGGGAACATTTGCAGCGATGGGCAAAACGCAATCCCGCTTTAGCCAGCCTATCGGCCTTTTCGATGTTGATGCTTATGACGCTGGTGGTCATGCTAGGAATCTGGAACCGTCAGCAATCTGCCTCGCTCGCAGAGATCAATCGACTGTACCAAGAAGCCGAAACCAGTCTTGTCGAGCGAACCTCAGCTTTGGACAAAGAGAGACGTGCCAATCTTCGTGCCGAAGCCAATCTGCAACTAGCCACCCAAGCGTTTGATACCATCATCGACAACATTGCCTCGCGGGGGAACCAACTTTTCGACTACGAGGAGTTGGCCGACGATTCGCTCGATTTCAGTGGAACGATGCTCAGCCAGGCTGACGTCAGTTTGCTCGATACGTTGCTGGCTTACTTTAAACAGCTCGGTGATCAAAACGAAAAGGACTTGAGCATCGAGACAGCCTCTGCCCAAAAACGCGTTGGCGATATCCAGCAAAAAATCGGCAAGCTGGAAGAAGCCGAGAGTAGCTATCTCAAGGCACTAGAGATTTATAAGAGCTTGGCAAAGAAAAACGAGGTTCAAACCATTGATCAACCCGAGCTTTTGCGACAGCAGCTCGCGATCTATCAAGAGCTAATTTCTGTTCAGTCTCAACAAAGCAAGATTCTGCTGGCTTGGGAAGCCTATAACGATGGGCGGCGGTTGATCGAACTCGATCCCGAATTTCTAAAGTCTCAAGATGGGCGTTTCCAGCTTGCAAAGCTGCTTAATCGGATTGGCAGGATGTCCACGCAGATGCCAGGTCGCCCCATGCGAGGAGAGCGCCAACCACCTCCTCTTAACAACCGAGATATTAGAGGGAATCAGAATCGACCACGATTTATGGAGTTCGCAGGTCTTCCTATGGCAGCTCGCTTGAGAAAAGAAACAGAGCTGAACCGTGAGGCGATTGATCTGCTGAATGGTCTCATAGCCGAGTCCCCTGACAAGGCATCCTATCAAGCGGCCCTGGCTCAGGCATTGCGTGATGAGTCACGCATCGCCATGGTTCGCAATGAAAAAGAGGACTCCGAAAGAGCGTTGCTCCAGGCGGTCGAGCTACTGAATCGATTGATCGAACGAAACCCGGATTCCCCGACTTACCGATATCAATTGGCGGAGACACTATTGGCCTCTACCGCCCGCCCGCCCACTCGTGGCCCCGGCGGCGGACCTGGCGGTGGCCCCGGCGGCGGTTTAGGAGCAGGTTTGGGAGCCGGACCGGGCATGGGCTTTGGATTAGGGCCCGGTGGTGGCTCAAGTGGTGGCCGCGGCGGTGGACCCGGCGGTGGACCCGGCGGCCAAAGTCCTCCTAACGAATCGGAGCCCTTGAGCAGTCTCGATATTGAGCGTTTGGATCAGTCGCTGGAGATTTGTAACAAGCTGCTGGAGGAACATGCCCTCGAGCCCGCGTACCTCGCGTTAAAGGGGGCTATTTTATCTAGGAAAGGACAAGCCACTTCGGTCATCGGACGT
This sequence comes from Brakhagea baltica, assembly GCF_052161605.1. Lineage (NCBI taxonomy): Bacteria > Pseudomonadati > Planctomycetota > Planctomycetia > Pirellulales > Pirellulaceae > Brakhagea > Brakhagea baltica. The sequence goes on from NZ_CP197409.1 coordinate 6,077,610, forward strand.
CCTCAAGCCATCGCGAGTCTAGAAGAATCGGTTCGGATCTATCGCGGACTATCCGAACGATTTCCCGACTTGCCTCTTTATCGCACCCAGCTGGTCGAGTCACTGCTGAGACTGAGTCGGATCGAAACAAATCGGACCAAGGCGATGATGCACTTAGATCAGGCGACGGCGGAGGCCAGCAAGCTCGGCAGCCCGCAACTACGAAATCAAATGGGCCCCATACTCGAGCGAATTCGAGAGAGGCGACAGTTAGCGAACTAAACCATTGCTGCTCGCGTTGTTAACAACACCCTGAGATCTCAGAAGCCTTTCAACCTCGCTCAGTTCGATCAGTGGCAGGTCGCCGGGAATCGTGTACTTTAGTCTAGCCACCGTGGTGCTCCAAAGTAGCGAATCCTCAAGGGATAGGCCGCTCAATTGTGCGTGCAAATAGCCTGCTGAGAACGCATCGCCGCCTCCCAGCCGACCAATGGGTTCGACCGGTTCAATTGTTTGAAAGCAAATGCGGTCTTCATGACCGGCAATCGCACCGAGACTTCCCAATGTCATAACCGATTGGCGACCCTCGCGATAAGCCAACAGGCGTTGCATGGCAGCTTGGTAATCGGCTCCGCAATCTATTTCCCAAATTGCAGCTACATCTCGGTAAGCCGAGAACAACAGATCCGCTGATCGGAAAAGATCATCAAAGTAATTTCGAGCCTCACTTTGCAAACAGAGGAGACTCCGATAGTTAACATCAAACGCAATCTGCCAATTAGCGAATCGTGCCAACTCGACCGCGCGGTGTATGAGCCTGCGGGAGCGTTCTCCTAATGCCAATGAGATGCCACTAACAAGTAACCACCGGGAGCGGCCGGGGGCGAACAGTTCCTCCGGTAGTTCATTTGGTTCAAAGTTCGCGAACGCGGAATTAGCGCGATCGTAAAAAACGCGACTTCCTCGTGGCATTGGGCCGGTCTCTAAAAAATAGAGACCGACTCTATCCTGGTCGGTCCAGACTACATGGGACACATCTACTCCTTGGGACCGAATGGTATCTGCGATGGTTCGGCCCATGGGGTTGTTCGTAAGTCTCGACAGCCATGCAACTCGGTGTCCTAGTCTTGACAATCCAACAGCGGTGTTAGATTCGCTTCCTCCCACGTGAATTTGCATCGCGCCCGCTTGTTCCAAACGCTCATTCCCAGGTGGCGAAAAACGGAGCATGGTTTCTCCGAGAGCAACAACATCGTAACTTTGCATGGCGGGGGAGGAGTTGAGGTTATGAAATTTGGTGGGAAAAGGAGACTTCTCGCTTAACGCTACCTACTGGTTACCAGGCTCCGCCTGGAAACCCAATGTCTTTCAGGCTCTGCCTGATATTTCGGGCGATTCATAGATGCCTTAACGGCATCACAAACGAGGCAGAGCCTCCAAGGCATCTCGTTCCAAGGCAGAGCCTTGGAACGAGATGTTAACTGGTGGGGGTGGGGTATCATACCAGCGAGCTATCCTTCTTAGGTATTCCTAACACGAAATTCACTAGGACATAGATGGTACTCGAGGTAAGATCCCCGGTTTGTAGAGTTCCCCCCCTTCCAGAAGGAAAACCATGTTGAAATCATTCGTTTGTGGACTTATGTTTTCCGCACTTGTAATCGGCAGCACTTGTAGTGGGCAAATGATCGTCGCTCATCGCGGTGCATCCTTTGATGCACCAGAAAATACACTCGCGTCCTTCCAGCTCGCTTGGCAACAAAATGCGGATGCGATCGAGGGAGACTTTTACCTTACCAAGGATCAAAAGATCGTTTGCCTTCACGACAAAGATACTGCTCGAGTGTCTCCCAACAGTCAAAATCGCAAGGTTGCGGCATCGACTTTAGCAGAACTGCAAGCTCTCGATGTCGGAAGCTGGAAAGATCCGAAGTTTGCAAGCGAGCGAATGCCTACGCTGAGTGACGTATTGGCGAATGTTCCAGAAGGGAAAAAGATTTTCGTCGAAGTCAAATCCGGCCCTGAAATTATGGATGAGTTAGAGAAAACGTTGCTTGCAGCAGACCTCAAGCCAGAACAGATCGTGATTATCGCTTTCAACATCGAAGTCATCCGCCAATGTCGTCAGAGAATGCCTCAATTCAAAGCTAGTTGGCTGGTCTCCTACAAACAGGATCCAGAGACTGGAGTTTGGGCTCCTCGACTTGCTGACGTCCTGAAGATGCTCAAGGAGAATGGTGCCACCGGTTTGGGAACCAATGGAAATGCGGACGTTGTCGATGAAGCGTTTGTTCGGGCCGTTCGCGATGTTGGGTGCGAATTCCACGTTTGGACTGTCAATGATCCGACAGCAGCCCTTCACTGGAAGAGCTTGGGAGCAGATTCAATCACCACCGACCGCCCGGAGTTTATCCGGCAATCACTTGGCAATTGAGTTTCATCATTGCTGCTAGCCGAATGAATTTGCCTCACCGATCGCATTCACTTCTCGCGATCAGTCTTTGAGGCTCGACAGGTACGCCAGGAGATCCGCCATCTCCTGGTGAGTCATCGAGCGTCCCAGCCCCGAAGGCATCAGCGACTCGGAACTCTGTCGCCATGACTCGATCTCCTCCTTGCGAAGCTCGCGTCGCTCTCCCTGCGCGTTCTTAAGTGTCAACAACTCATCCGTTTGCGACTCGACAAGCCCGGTTACTTGTGTTCCGTCATCTAATAATATGCTTTGCGTCTGGTACTCAGGTGCAATAACTCGGTTGGGATAAAGAATCGATTCAAAGAGTTGTTGCGGGCTTTGTCGAATTCCAATTCGATCCAGATCCGGCCCAATTGCGATTCCTCTTCCCGATACACGATGGCACGCGGCGCATTGACTTTTGGCGGAATCAAAGAACCACTTCTCACCCCTTTCTCGATCTCCCTCCCAAGGTGCAACATCCGCAAACTGAGCGTCATCTCTGAGTCGTGGTACGCGCTCGGTCGCAGGCAAGTGGGCTTCGAAAAGGGAGCTCAGTAGCGGGTCTCCCAGAGCTATGATCCGCCTCGCCAAGTCCTGCGATCTCTCGCGTTGACTGGCATCGCTCGAGCTATACCTATCCCCGTGTAGTGGTATCCAGCTCACTGCCAGTCGCACGCCGTCCTCACGGCAGGCTGTCTCCACCGATGCCGTATCCTCGAAAGATTTTCCAGCTAGCGTTTCAGTACTAGCCCGATCCTCTTCGTATTTCGCCAAAAACCTTTCCGTCAAAACGAAAACTTCATCTATGGATTGGGGCTGCGCCTGAACAACCTCTGGTTTGTCGTTTGAGTCGATGTTTGAGTCGATGTTTGAGGCAACCACCCCACGGATCCACTGAGCGATGATGTCGCATCCTGCCCAGTCCACCTCCTTTGATCCAATGTGCGGCATGCGTCCCAGAGAGGAACTCATCATTCTCAACAAAACGATGCTCCGATTCGGTTCGCCAGGCTGAATGAGAGCGCCGCTCTGGAGGCCTAGCAACCCCTTGCTGGGAACGACCTCAACCGCTCGCAACTCCGATAAACTATCCTGAATTCGCAGCGAAAGATCGACCGCTGCACCAGCTCCGAACTGATGGCAATGGGCACAGTTAACATGCAGATAAGCTCGAGCTTGCGCATCATAATCGATGCTGCCGATACTGCTCGCATCACTAATTTTGGTAGGTCTCATTTCGAGCGACTTGCGGACGGTCCTTAACGGATCGATCTTCGTTCCCGATTCGTCGATGCATTGAATGATCTCTCGTTGAACCAGTTCCATCAGTGGCGATTGCTTGCCTCGCGACGGGCGATGCAATTGCTCAGGAGTGAAAGCAAGTGTGATTTCAGCCCATGGGTTGTGACATTGCAAACACTCACTCCGTCCTAGCACTCGATACGTGAATGGCTGAGGATCTGTAATCGTTAGCGTCGTACCTTGTGCTGGGACTAACTCAGCATCCGTTTGCTCGTTGTTCCATGCATAGCTGTAGCCGTTCCATAGTCGACCATCATAATGCAGGATCTGAGTTTCCAGCCGTCTTCCTCGCCACTGAATCGTCTTGGCTAAAACGGCGTCTTTGGGATAGTGCAAACGGCTTTGAAACATAGCCACGCTTTCCACAGGACGTGGATACTCAAAGAACTGGACCGATGTATTGGGTGGAATGTATAGCAAATGTGAAGCCTCAGCGCCATCCTGCCACTGCGGTTGGTTGATTTCAAAGGGGACGAGATCTCCTTGCGGAAGTAGGTGGATCGTGTCAGAGAACAAACCTGTTTGACCGAGCTTGCGTGGGAATTTGCTAGCAGCAATCCGCTCTCGTTCAAAGTTTTCGTTCTCGACTAATCGAAATAGGGTTGTCGGATTCTGATGACTCACAACCAAGGGGTCACCATCACGGTCTCGGGAAAATGCGATAATGCGGATCTGATCGCTTGCCACTTCGCGATAATTCCCTGCGTCCGAAAGAGGAAAGGCCCAGATACGTCCGTTGATCCAATCCCCAAACAAATAATGATCGCGTATGGCGGCTAGTCGAGTACGCGGATACACCATCCCACCCGTGATCGAGGCGGAATCAACATGCGAAAGGACAACCGTCGGGGAAAGGATCGGGGTTGGCCCGAGAGGTAGATTGGGTTGAATCCACTCGTTTCCTTCTCGGGCAGCCCAGCCATAATTTCCTCCGCGGACGACTTCGTGGATCATCTCCCACTTTTCCCAACCGACGTCTCCTAGAAAAACTCGACCGGAAGCTGGATCGACATCGATCCGCCAAGGGTTCCTGAGTCCATAGGCCCAGACCTCTCCTCTCGCATCTGGCAAGTCACGAAAGGGATTGTCCTCAGGAATAACATACGGCACGTTGGGAGTTGCACCACGGACGTCGATACGCAGAACCGATCCTAGAAGATCGGAAATATCTTGCCCGGTTTTCAAACGATCCGGTGGGCTCGGGTCCGTTGCATCTCCAGTGGTAATCAGCAAACAACCTGATGTATCGAACGCCAAATCGCAACCATTGTGCCCACCATCCAACCAAGAAATAATGGGCAGCTCACTCGACAGATCGATCGTGGGTGGTTCGCTTGGCGAAATTGGTTCCGAGATACGAAATCGTGAGATTCGGCTCCCGTCAGGTTGAGGCTCCCCGACACGTTCCAAAATCATGCAGACATAGATAAACCGATTCTCGGCGAAATCTGGATCTAGAACAAAGCTATACGTTTCTTTGCAGCCGCGAAAGCGAGCGGTATCGAATGAACGAAGCTCCTGCCTGAGGTCGGCGAGCAAATCAGCCTGTTCCACTTGTTCGTCATGTGGAAAGCTCCAAAGTTTTCCTCCTAGTTCGCATACGATGTAACGCTGCATAGCAGGTTCCCAACGAACGTGCATCGGGTCAGAGAATTTCAAGCTAGGAAAGGCCGGTGCGACTTGCAACGGGAAAGGGGCCTCTGGTTTCCCCTGGATCAAAACCTGTGCTGCCTGGTCATTATCGCCCGAATCCGAATCTACGCTTACTGGATCGCTCGCGTGTGCGAAGCAACCAAATGAAAACAGCCACGCGATCATCACAACAAACCGCGTGAGGCCGCAAAGTTGGGATCGAGAATTCAGCGATTGCCATATCATTGATGAGGAACCTGAGACGCGATTATGAAGTGGGAGGAGTAATCTCCTGGAGGAGAGCCAGCACAAGCACGTCGAGAAGCTTTGCAACCTCGAGTGTACCGTCCCCCCATGATAACGAATAAGGTAGTTCGCATGTTGCGCCTACATGCCCACTTGGTCCGAGCTGAAAGTCTCGAGCTGTTGAAAAGCTTTGCCACCCCCGTAGTGGCCGAGGCAACGAGGCCCGCCCCCCTGGACCAACGGGATGCGGTAAGTCTCACGTCTGCGAACCCGTAGTGGCCGAGGCAACGAGGCCCGCCCGCCTGGCGCGAATACGGCACGAACTCAAACGCGAAACGTTTGCCAAGCCTCAGACGATCTCCCGTGCAAAGAGCCTCACAACTTCGTTCACTACTTCCCTGCTGGCCTGACGAAACGGTGGTAAACATTGGGGATGGTTGGGATGGCACTGGGTTGCCTCTACCAAATCTTTCGACCTACATTTTTTGACAGCCCATGCTTTGCGATTTCAAAATTCCAGCAGATTCAAGGAATCCAGCAGATCGTCTCTTTAGTTTATCTCGATCCAAAAACAGGGTGTGTCGAAAGATGTAGAGCAAAAAATAGAAGCAAGAAATATGACTGGCACCCAGCGAAGCCAACCCTACTCTGGATCCCTCACAGGACTTTGTAGGGAGACGTAGCCATCGCGGTTCAATCTATTGCCTGCCCCCGCGAATGCGGGAATTGCAAAACGCACTTGCTCCCGTTAAATTTTCAACTTGGGTAGGGTTTGTTCTATTGATCAACTTGAGCTGATTGAAAAATGCTTGTACCAAGTCGACCGATGAACGCCCAGTACGCTACCATCAACCACTGGTTTCATAAACAAGGAGAGATTGAATGAGTTTCTTAAAACAGGCTCAAGGTTATGGATTGTCGGAGTTGACCTTACGAAGCACGCTTTTTGCAATCTGCTGTGTCTGTGCCGTTTCCTCTTCAGCTTGGGCACAGAGGTCGGGAGGTAGCACACTAAAAAGTATGCCGCCTGTTACGATCACGGTCCAAGCAGCTTCCTTCGAGTACCGGCCAGATCTTGGGGGAGTCTACGATCGTACGAGAGGAATCGTTTGGGGGTATTCTTTGACTGGTTACTCAAATTCAAGTTCAACTCACAAATTTGCGATGTCGTTGGGTTCTGCTTACGCTTCACAGCTAAAAAAAGCAGGTGACGACAAGGAAGCCTATTACTATTACCTATTGGTAACCTATGGCATCGATGATCCGTCCCTCTTGGAGGCTGCGGAAAAACTTTGGTCTGCTGCAGATGTCGCGGCGCTTTCCAATAATTGGCGAATTCCTACGCTTTCGGAGTCCCGAGATGCAGTATCACGCGGACTGTTCACCTACGGAGTAGGCGGACTGAACATGTGGACCGGAAGCCCAGCTGATGTTAACTTCGGACTTCCTTACGACGGGATTTTGACATGGACTTCCAATACGGAGAAGTCGAAAGGCAGTACTTCTGCATGGGCATTCTCGCCACGTGACGGTGGAGCACTTTTGATCGGAATCGGTTCTACAGCGGACGCGATCGTCGTACGCAGTTACACCGGTCCATAAACTGTAATATCGATTTGCTGAGCCATAATACAGATCAGAATTACCATGAATTATGAGCACACTTACGATAGGAACTGAACTAAAAGTTCGGCCCGACTTGTGACCTCAAATTTTTTATAGATTTCTTTGATGTAGTCTGTAATCGTATGGTCGCTTAGCTTTAGTTGACTTGCGATTGTCTTGCGGGAAGCTCCTTTTAAAAGCAGCATGAAAACTTGACGCTCGCGCGGCGATAGATCTGTGACCCGCGTGGGAATGGATTCAGCTGCTTTGAAGCGATGTATCCAATCAATAGCAGGAAATGCAAGATCAACAAAATCTGCTTCCTGCCGTGTAAATCTTGGATTTCCTGCTCTTCGGTGGAATCCAATGGAGCTGTACGTTTCGCGGTCTAGTGGGACCAGCGAGAAAATGAAGTCGTCGAAGCCTAATGAGCGCCACAAGGAAGAGACCTGTAGGGTTTGCCACTGTTCGTCACAGATGAGGTCCAGCCGCATGCGCGTAATAGATGTTAGTTCTTTTACTGCCTGGTAGAGCGGCTTGACCACGGCGGGAGCTAGCTCAGGATGAATGATGATTCTGTAGAATTCCGCACGTTCCGTTTCGTCCGTGAAGCCGTCATCAACACAAGCGGTGATCATAGCGTCGCCTGGCACGCGCTCATTGATCCTCCCTGTAGTCCATATCCACACGTCAGCTTGAATCGATTCGGCAATGCCCGTCGCAATGACCTTTTTTCGATCGACGAGGTTCATCTGAACTGACGGATCCGTCGCAGATGCAAGCAGTGCCAACAATTGACGATACCATTTACCTGATACTGACATCATTGGCTCCCGTACTGTAAACGCGGAACTTCTGGTCATTATTCGAACCGCGATGACATCCTACACGACACAACTTTGTCGATATTGTATGCGAGTTTTACCCCACTGCAATGCTTTCCCTGAAGTTGAGCGAGCGAATGATTTACCCAGATGGGTGGCACTGGGTTTCCTCCACCAAATCTTTCGCCCTACATTTTTTGACAGCTCATGCTTTGCGATTCCAAACTTCCAGCAGATTCAAGGAGGCCAGCAGATTTAAAAGCGCGTATGAGACTCCGGGATTCCATCCCTATTCTGAGATGGATTGTTGGCCTCCCTGAATCTGCTGGAGAACCCGGACTGTTCAATCGTCTCTTTAGTTTATCTCGATTCAAAAACAGGGTATGTCGAAAGATGTAGGGCGAAAAATAGAAGCTCGAAATTTGGCTGGCACCTATCGACAGCACCAAGCGAGGCCAAACCTTATTGACCTACTTTATTTTTCGGCATCTTTGCCGCCAAGCTCGCGTGAGCGTGTAACGGCACTATCGACCGCTTCGATCACGGCGTGACGAAAGCCATTTCGCTCCAATGATGCAATCGCAGCTATCGTCGTTCCACCTGGACTGGTTACCTGCTCTCGCAAAACCGCTGGATGCAATCTGGTGTCTTGTACCATGACCGCCGCACCCAAAACCGTCTGCGTGGCTAGTTCCAACGCCGCCGTGCGACTCAAACCTGCCTTGACCCCGCCATCGCTTAACGCCTCGATCATCATCAACACATAGGCTGGCCCGGAACCGGACACCCCCGTCACTGCATGCAATTGATCGTCGGTGCAGCGAATGGTTATGCCGAGTGAATTGAAGAGGGCTTCGCACCAAGCTGTATCGTCTTGGCTGACTCCAGTCGCTACTGCCATACCGCTGGCTCCCTTGCCCGATTGGCAAGGTGTGTTCGGCATGATGCGGATGATATTGCTGGTCCCAAACCACTCGCATAGCTTTGGGATGGAAACCCCCGCCACGATGGACACGAGTAGATGTCGGTTCTGGACCAAAGGTCTGAGCGATGTGGCAATCTCGCTGAGCACCTGCGGCTTGACTGCGATGACGATGCGATCACAGAGTTCAAACAATTGCTGAGCTGAATCGCAAAGTTGGCAATCAGGGAAGAGTTCTTTTAACTTCTTTTGCTGGCCAGGATTGGGCTCGCAGAATACTAATTGTGGCGAGGCCGAGCCGCTAGCTGATCGTGCTGCCCCCTTGGCAATGGCGGTTGCCATTTGCCCGCCACCCAGTAAACCAATGCTGCTCATCGTATTACTTGCCCCAACACTCGTGAAGCACTTCCGAAGTGGCTTGGGATTTGTTGAGTACGTAGAAGTGCACGCCAGGGACTCCCTGCTGGAGCAACTCTGCAACTTGTTCTCGGGCGAACTCCACCCCGACCTTGTGCTGCCAGTCAGCTTCCGAGTTGCTTTGCAGGCGATTGATGAATGATTCGGGCAAACTAGCTTTGCAGAGTGACGCAATCCGCTGGATCTGAGCGAGGTTCGTTACAGGTAAAATCCCAGGTACGATCGGAATGTTGATCGCAATCGCGCGGCAGCGATCGACAAACCGAAAGTAATCTTCGTTCTTGTAAAAGAGTTGCGTCACGACAATGTCCGCTCCCGCGTCCACTTTTCTTTTTAGATTGATCAAGTCGGTCTCCATGCTCGGGGCTTCTTGATGCACCTCGGGGTATCCAGCTACGGCGATTCCCAATGGTGAATATTCGGATTTGATGAGCCGGACCAGGTCGTTGGCGTATCGGAAACCGCCGTCGGTTTGTCGGAACTCGGTCTCCCCCTTGGGCGGGTCTCCTCGCAACGCGACGATATAATCCGTCCCAATCTCGATCGCGGCATTCAAGTACCCACGCAACTGGTCGACCGTAGAGCCCACGCACGTTAAATGGGAAGCGACGGGAATGGAAAATTGTTGTTTCACCTTCTCAAGAATCTGAAGCGTTCTATCGCGAGTGGAGCCACCAGCCCCATAAGTACAGGTGAAAAAGTCAGGGTTGAACTTCATCAGGTCACCGACCGTGTTTAGCAGCGGTCCGACCCCTTCTTCCGTCTTGGGCGGAAAGAGCTCAAATGAAAGTCCTTTTTTCGTACCTTTAAAAAAATCACCAAGTCCCATGAAGGGTTTCCTCAAAACCATAGTTTGTGGGTAGAATCGATCTGAGGTAGTGTACCTTGTTCGCTGTGATGCACCTATAGGTTTCCGTCGCGATAAATGAGACACATTAGATTCTGCCCATAAAATTCTCGAACATCCCTCCAAAACTGTATGACTGGTCCTCTTCATAACCGCCGCGTCCTTTCCTTGGTCGGAGATATCTATGAAGATTTGGAGCTTTGGTATCCCAAGCTTCGGCTCATCGAGGCTGGTGCCGAATTTGTCACCGCTGGGGAAAAGGCGGGCGAAACCTACGCTGGCAAGAACGGGTACCCCTGTATCTCCGACATAAAAATTGAAGATGCTAATCCTGCGAGCTTCGACGCAATTCTGCTGCCGGGTGGCTTTATGCCGGACCGATTGCGACGCCGGGAGGATGTCAAAGAGTTGATCCGCCACTTTGATCAGGCAGGCAAATGCATAGCCGCGATCTGCCATGGAGGCTGGTTGGCTATCTCAGCAGGTGTCTATCGCGGGGTCCGAGTCACGGGTTCGCTCGGCATTAAGGATGACTTGGAAAATGCGGGTGCCATTTGGGAGGATGCTCCTGTCGTGGTCGATCGACATCACGTCAGTTCCCGCAAACCGGACGATCTGCCATGGTTTGCTCCAGCTATGATCGATGTCATCGCTAAACAAAAGTGATGCCGATCCTCTCGTGTTCGATTTCCCCAACGCGTTGTGCCTTGAAGAGTATTGCCAATGAGTGCTGATCGCGTTGATATCGCTGCCGAGTTCCTCGAGACCCTAAGCTTTACTCCTTATCCGGTCCAAGAAGAAGCCATCTATGCATGGTTCTCGTCCGAGCAGGGAGTACTGGTCTGCGCTCCTACTGGAACCGGCAAAACCCTTATCGCCGAAGCCGCCATCTTCGAAGCCCTCAAAACCGGCAAGCGTTGCTACTACACGACACCACTCATCGCCCTTACCGACCAAAAGCTGGTCGAGATTCAGCAGAGTGCTCTTCGTTGGGGCTACCCGATCGATTCGATCGGTTTGGTCACTGGCAACCGTCGAGTTAACCCCGATGCTCCGGTGCTGGTTGTTGTTGCGGAAATTTTGCTCAACCGCTTGATGGGGAATGATGCCGAGCACTTCGAGAACGTATCATCGGTAGTGATGGATGAGTTTCACTCGTTCAACGATCCGGAACGCGGCATCGTCTGGGAACTTACTCTCGGGCTCTTGCCAAAAACGGTACGCACGATGCTTCTATCCGCAACGGTTGGCAACAGCGTCGAATTTTGCAGTTGGTTGCACCGATCCCACGGACGAAATCTGGAACTAGTCCAAGGTACCGAACGCAAAGTCCCCCTGCAATTCGAATGGATCGACGATAACTACTTAGACGAGCATCTAGAAAAGATTGCCGAAGGGGATGATGCCAAACGACGGACGCCAGGGCTGGTCTTTTGTTTTAACCGCGAGCAGTGCTGGCAAGTCGCCGAGTTGCTCAAAGGCAAAAAGCTCATCGATAAAGAGCGCCAGGCCATCATCACCAAGCGAATCGAGACGTTTGATTTCACTCAAGGGGCTGGTCCCAAGCTAAGGCAAATCTTGATTCGAGGAGTTGGGGTACACCATGCTGGAATCATGCCTAAATATCGAAGACTTGTCGAGCAACTGTTTCAAGAAAAATTGCTCAGCGTAACGGTCTGTACGGAAACGCTTTCGGCGGGCATCAATCTGCCCGCTCGCAGCGTCATTCTGCCCAGTCTCGTCAAGGGCCCCTTTGGCAAGAAGAAAATCGTCGAGCCGAGCACTGCGCACCAAATCTTTGGTCGAGCCGGTCGCCCTCAATTTGATGCCAAAGGTTTCGTGTATGTGCTGGCTCATGAGGATGACGTCAAAATCAACCGTTGGCGAGTTCAATACGATCAGATTCCCGAGGATACCAAGGACCCCAATCTCATCAAAGCCAAAAAGGCCCTCAAGAAGAAGATGCCCACGCGACGGGCCGGTGAGACGTATTGGACAGCGGAACAATTTGAAAAATTGCGATCCGCACCAGCCGCCAAGCTCGAGAGTCGTGGGCATTTGCCATGGAGGCTGCTGGCCTATTTGTTGCTGAATGACCCCAGCGTGCAACCGCTCCGAGATTTGGTCGGTCGTAGACTACAAGATACGAAATCGATCGAGCGAGGCCAAAAGGAGCTCAATCGAATGCTGGTCACGCTTTGGAAGTCCGGCTTCATCACCCTAGAGCCCACTCCCAATATCAAACATCAGGAAGCACCGAAGCCCATCGTGGAATCCAAGCCCGGTTGGTTGCAACTGCCTGCGAGCTCGCCAGCCAAGGCGACCGATACCGAGAGCATTGATGATGACGACGATGAAGAGCCAGGGATAGGCACGCTAGCTAGCGAGTCGATCTCTGACTCGGTCAGCTACGATCTGGACGATTACAAGCCCGTTTCGGCGGTACCGACCGATCGGCTAATGTATTTATCCGAACTGCGAAGTGTGAACCCTATCTACGGGTTGTACATGGTTAACATGATGCAGTTTGCGGATGAGATAGAACGCGTTCAAATCTTGGAAAGCGTTTTGGAATTGCCTGCGAATATCGCGAAGATCGTCAAGGTTCCACCCCCGGACAAGTTGCCTGCTGGAACGTTAGCGACTGAGATATTGCACCCACAACTTTTGTCGCTCGGGTTGGCTGTACCGGAAGAATTGATGGGAAAGCAGGAGGATGTGGACGAACGCTCCGATGAGGAAATCGTGCGTGATGCAGGGGGAGCAGCAGGTAAACGCCGTCCGTTTAAACCGTTCGAGGAGGCACCTTTACGGCCGTTGGCTCTCGGAGAAAAACTGCGACGGCTATTTGATTACGAATATCCTGGCGTACAAGACGTATTCACTCGCAGTGTTTGGGTAGTGGGTGAGCTGCTGGAATTCGGCGGCGAGTTTAACAAGTACATTGTTGCCAATGGTATGCAAAAGCATGAGGGGCTTTTGTTTCGGCACATACTTCGGTTCATCTTGTTGATTGAAGAGATTGTGAAGATCGCACCGAGCGAGAGCACCGAAGAGACCTGGGAGATACCTCTCTATGCGTTAGCTGACAAATTGGTGGAGTGTTGCAGAAAGGTGGATCCGGAAAGTACCGATCAAATCTTGCAAAACGAGGGGCGAGAAGACCGCAATACTCGTGAAGCACGAGGTCGCACGTTGAGCAATTCCCCAAAGCCTAACGTCGAATCCTAAAGCGTTCCAGATTTTACTTTCCTTCCGTGCGGTTTGTTCTGTTTAATTAAAATGAATTACTTAAGAAGAATCGTAGAGCAAACGGATACCCCGGCTGGGATCGCGTTTGATGTTTTTGTCCAAACGCTTGTGGTGCTTTCCGTGGTCGCCTATTCGATCGAGACGCTCCCGGGAATAAGTCCTGATCTCGCAGCGGCTCTTAGGATCTTTGAGTTGCTCACCGTAGGCGTATTTACGATGGAGTACTGTCTGCGATTGCTGGTCGCTAAACCAAGAAGCAAATATGTGTTTAGCTTTTTCGGAATCGTCGATTTAGTAGCCATTCTCCCATTCTATTTGAGTTTGGGATTCGACCTGCGAGCGGTAAGGGCATTCCGACTGCTTCGCATTGTACGGTTGCTCAAGTTAGCGAGGTACAACTCAGCAATTCGTCGATTTCATATTGCCCTTTCCATAGCCAAGGAGGAGATCGTCCTTTTTGCATGTGTAACCTTGATTCTTCTGTACCTTGCTGCAATCGGAATCCATCACTTCGAAAGTGAAGCGCAGCAGGAGACGTTTGGTTCCGTCTTTCATTGTCTTTGGTGGGCTGTCGCAACGTTGACTACGGTAGGCTACGGAGACGTCTACCCAGTCACCGTTGGCGGCAAAATTTTCACCTTTGTCATGCTTATGGTCAGTCTAGGATTTATCTCAGTACCAACTGGTCTAGTCGCATCAGCGCTCGCAAAAGCACGTCAGATCGAGGAGCAGGAAACGAAACAGCAGGAGGTTCCAGACCAGAGTGGTAAGACCCAATGAGATTTGTTTGAAAAATCCGTCATGAGGAATCCTCTTCGTTATGACTAATCTAGGAAGAGTCTCAAGTCATCAAGATGGGCAACGATTTCTGTTTTCCACTACCGTAGTTGGGCGCGACTGATGCCGGAGATTCTGAACTGCTTCAGTTGGGAAAATTGGATTCATTCTTGGTTCAATCCTGCTACAATAGTTTGTGCGCCTGACATGGGCAATTTCGTCGCCTTTATATGCCTAAGAGTATTTCGCTTTGAATTTTCGACTTCACGACCATCTTCTTGCTCGAGATCACACACTTTTAGGTGGTGTCCTGCATGGAATAAACGGTACCCTTATTGAGCTTCAGGGGAGAGCACTTTCGATACTGCCCCGCCCCCGCCCAGTCACATCGTGCTGCTCAATCACCGGAATGGCCCGTGGGCCGGTTCGCGAGGCGCTTCAACGCATACAAGGGGCATTTAGCAAGCTGCGAATTCCAGACTCGCCAGTTGAAATTTTGATCAACCTGGCGCCTGCTGCACTTGAAAAAGATGGCACATGGCTAGACCTTCCGCTTGCAGTGATGATGCTTCAAGTTGCTGGAATACTTCCGGACTTGCCACAGTCCAAAGAGGAGCAATTTATCCTATTTGGTGAGATAGGAATTCACGGAGAGGTTAGAAGAGTACCTGGTGCGTTATCTTTGGCGTATTTGCTGAAGCCAGGCCAGAAGCTGATCGTTCCTAAAGGCAATGAAAAGGATGCGCCCTTATCTTGGCAAAACCGGGGCATGAGGGGTGTGGGGTCTTTCCCGTTCAAACTTTAGAAGAGATTCTCGACTATTTCCGTGGCGTTAGACGACTCAATAATGCGCTGAGCGAACCCATTCGTTTCTCAAGTTATATCGATCGAGCTACTGACTTTGGGAAAATTCGCGGGCAGCAGCAAGCGAAGAGAGCTGCCGTTATCAGTGCTGCCGGCGGACACAACCTGCTATTAGTCGGCCCTCCCGGTGAGGGAAAGTCGCTCATCGCGAGCGCAATGTCAGGTATCCTTCCACGATTAAGTGATTCAGAAAAGGTAGAGATCACTCGAATTTACTCAGCCATGGGACTGTTGAGCGATGATGGAATGGCGGTGACTCGCAGACCATTTAGGCCAGTGCATCATTCAGCCACCATGCAGTCGCTTGTAGGGGGTGGTAGTGGCGTTCCGAAGCCGGGTGAGGTCACGCTCGCACACCATGGTATTTTGTTTTTGGATGAAATTCCAGAGTTTGCGAAAAACACTTTAGAGGCTCTGCGGCAACCTCTTGAGAATGGATACGTAAACATCACAAGAGTGTCCGCTTCGCTTGAGTTCCCTGCTCGGTTCTGCTTGGTTGCTGCAATGAATCCATGTCCCTGCGGATATGCAGGCGACCCTCGTTGTCGTTGCGAGATAAAAACCATCGAAAAGTATCAGAAGAAGCTTAGTGGACCATTTCTCGATCGCATGGACTTGCAAGTCTTCTTAAAACCGCTTTCGCAGGCTGAGCGATTTACTCATGTGAACGAGAGTGAGTCGAAACAGATTCGCCTGTACGTAGAGAAAGCGAGAAATTTACAGCTAGATCGTTTTAAAGGACAAAACATCACTTGCAACGCGGAGATTCCCGGCGGTCGAGTCGTAGATTTTTGCCGAATGTCAGCTGATGCAGAGAAAAGCTATCGCGAGACCCTTGAAAGAGCGTCGGTATCCACCAGGACTTGTGATCGACTTGCCAAGGTAGCACGTACGATTGCAGATCTGGACTCCGAGGAACTCATTGAACCCAAACACGTTGACGAGGCAGCAAGTTTTGTTGCAGCGGGAATACTCCAACGGTAATTAAATCGGAAGCGATCTTATGAGCTTAGATCACTCTACCAAGCTGTTCATCTGCTCTTATTGCGAGCAGTCGATAAAATTTCGCAGTGAACAGGAGGGGAAGCGAATCCAATGTCCCAAATGTACGAAGACAGTTTGGGTTTTCGAAAATAGAAATGTTGCGATAAACTCAAAGCTAACCTCGACTTGGATGTACGAACGCCCCAAATTGCTTGGACTCCTTGGCAGTCGGATGGTTGGTCCGATTTCTGACACTTCTTTCATCGAACTCATGGAAACGGGTGAGATTGATCGAAATGCTATGGTTCAAAGCCCAGAGCTCACACGGAATCGGGAAATAGAGGCTGGCAGGGTCAATCTCTGCGTAGTCAGAGACATGTGCAGTCAGCGTGTTGCTGAAGAGCAGCGTTTACAGCGAATCAAGGAAAGAGAGAATCAAAGAGACGCTAACAATCGCAACACTCTTCTTAATGGAATCAGGAAGGCAATTTCGGACGGCAATCTTAGCTTGATTGAACGCACTCAGATTTCTGAGTTTGCATCGAAGGTTGGTATTACTGACTCTGAAGTAGGAGAAATCCTAAAAAGAGAATCATCGATGCTACTCCGTCAAATGATAGAAGATGCTGTTTCAGATGGGTTTTTCGATGATAAAGAAAACGAAAAAATCAGCAAAGTTGCTATCGGACTTGGACTAACCCTGGAGTTCTCGAATGAACAACATTTTCGGCTCTCACTCGCTCGCATCGCCTGGAATCTCCTCCAGCAACTTCGGTCGGGACAGATGAATCCAACTTTAGAGTTTGAGGAAGCAGAAGTCTTTGAGATTGTTTCACTAAAGCGGCCTGCTGGAATTCCTTTGGGCGACGATCATTACCTTAAATCGATTGGCATTGGAGCCGTAAAACGTGTCGACAAAAATTTCATACTCGACGGTCGATTGACTGCGAAGAAGTATGCGCTTAGCTCAGTCGTCAGTGTTCAGTGGTTTTCAGACGGGCTCTTCTTGAAACGATCGAGTGGAAAGAGTCTCTTTATTCGTCCACTGCAAACTGGTTTGATTTGGCATCAATTTGCAATGACCATGGAGGTGCTAGCGACAGGTGAGCCGGTGGTTGGCGTGTTGCCAGACGAGTCCTTTATTCCGGCAACGAACGTCTTGATGGAAAAAATTGCCGATGGGCACTCGGACAATGGCGATCGTTTTGCAGAGGAAAGCCAAGAGGGTGATCTTTGGACTCCTGGGGGGCGGACTCCTCGATTTACATTCCGTGTAGTTGGAGAATCATACGACAATCGCCACTTAGATTTGGATCGTCTCTCAATCGGTGAATCTGTCTATCTAGCTCGGGAACCAAACAATCCTTACGATTCAAATGCCGTAATCGTTACTAATAGTAAACACCGATCCTTAGGTTACTTAAAACGTGAAGTGAGTGTTTGGTTTGCACCGATCTTAGACAAAGGACGAAAATTTGATTGCGTTGTAAAACAACGTACGTCAAGTGGGGGGATTATCATTGGGCTATACGAGTAATCGAGCATTGTTTTTCGATTGTTAAGCTGTCAAACTGTTTAGAATTCAAATCAACCGGCAAGACGCGACTTGAGTGCTAATCTGAAGTCCAGCTCAAACAAAAGGATTTTTGGGGCCTAAAACTGGATCTAATAAGGAAATACGCGAATCTCAAAATGCTGATCGCGTTATATTTCACCCGGACACCTGACCGGTCGTGTTGCATGTCTTTCGAGCTAGTGCATAACGGACCAACGAGGTTTTGTTGGCGTGCCAAGATGCCAACTCCGGCGCATCTAACAGGGCAACATGACTTCGAAAGTTTGGGAATCCGTTAAAACTTTTTACGCATCGAAAAGCTGGTCGCTGATACCTCGCAAGGCGGTGATGCAAAACGTGATGTGGTCGTCTAAATCGAGCCCTAAATCAGCGACCCCGTTTTGAATGTCGGACCGATTGACTGCGGCTGCGAAGCTTACGTTTTTGAGTTTCTTGCGAACGCTCTTGGCTTCGAGATCAGCGAACTTGAGCGGTCGAACATAGGCACACGCGACCAAGAAACCGCATAGCTCATCGCACGCGTAAAGAGTCTTATCCAGCTTGGAGACTCGCGGGTAATCGGGTAGATAGTCGGCATGAGAAAGGATCGCATAGACAATATCCTCCGAAACTCCTTGGGCGCGAAGGATCTTGCTCCCTTCGACGGGGTGGTCGGGACCTTGCGGGTAGCGTTCGTAGTCGAAATCGTGGAGCAAGCCAACGATGCCCCATTTCTCTTCGTCCTCGTTCCAGGCTTTCGCGTAGGCTCGCATGGCGGCTTCGACTGCATACATATGCCTACGTAATGCTACGTTCTCCACGTACTGATGCATCAGAGCGAGAGCGGCGGATCGATCCATGTTTGCTTAGCCTTGGGTTATGTTAAGAGACTACTTAGATCGCTTTTCGAAGCTTTCAGCCACCATGCGAAGCTGATCGACATCGTGAGCTGCGGAGACTTGGGTTCGAATGCGGGCCTTTTCTTTGGGAACGACGGGGTAGCTAAAGGCGATGACGTAGATTCCATCGTCGAGCATAGCCTTGGCCACTTGTCCTGCCTTGGCCGCATCGCCGATCATCACCGGAACGATTGGGTGAACACCGGGCAGGATGTTCAAGCCGCGTCGAAGCATTTCCTCTCGGAAGAATTGGGTGTTGGATTCGAGTTTGTCTCGTAGGTCTGTGGAGGAAGACAGCAGTTCGATTGCTTTGATGGCTCCACCGACGACGGGTGGGGCGACGGTGTTGGAAAAGAGGTAGGTTCGCGAGCGTTGACGCAGGAGTTCGATCATTTGGGCGTTGCCGGAGGTGTAACCGCCGCTGGCACCTCCGAGTGCTTTGCCCAAGGTTCCGGTCAGGATGTCGACTCGATCCATGACACCGCAGTGCTCGTGAGTTCCTCGTCCGTGTGCTCCGACAAACCCAACAGCGTGAGAATCGTCCACCATGACCATGGCGTCATACTCATCTGCGAGTTCGCATACGGCCGCCAAGTCCGCGATGGTGCCGTCCATAGAGAAGACACCATCGGTTGCGATGAGTCGAAAGCGGGCCGATTTGGCTTCCTCAAGCTTGGCCCTGAGGTCGCTCATGTCGTTGTTCTTGTATCGCAGACGCTGCGCCTTGCACAATCGGATACCGTCGATGATCGAAGCGTGGTTTAGTTCGTCCGAGATGATCGCATCTTCGGCGGTGAGGATGGTCTCGAACAAACCACCGTTGGCGTCCCAGCACGAGTTGTAGAGGATCGTATCTTCCATCCCCAGGAATTCGCTAAGTTGATTTTCCAGTTGCTTATGGATCGACTGGGTTCCGCAGATAAAGCGGACCGATGCCATGCCGTAGCCCCATCGCTGGAGGGTTTCGTCGGCGGCTTTTTGGACCTCGGGGTGCTGTGCCAGTCCCAGATAATTGTTAGCACACATATTGAGGAGCGTTCGTCCGTCCTCGAGGTTGACCGTTACACCTTGTGCTGAGCCGATCACCCGTTCGGTTTTGAACGTACCGGCCCGCTTCATCTCTTCGTTTTGGTGGGAAACGTGGTCTAAAAACGCTTGGTTCATAATGGATTGCAACAGGTGCTAGTGGAAGCTTGGAGATCGGCCAAAAAGTGTCGATTTTAGCGGGTGTCTGGCAAGTCCAATCTGGATTGCGGACAGGGAGACGCAGGCGAGTTGCGCATTAAGATGTTCAGAAAAGAGGCAGAGGCTGAAGTAGCTTAGCTTATAACGCTATCGAGACCGAACGCCCAGCAGCAAAAAAAATCGGGGTAACGCGGCAAAGATCCGACTGGAAGGGGGGGGGGGGAAGAAAAAGCAGCAGAACTAGGAATCCGTTGGCTGGGTCAAGAAATAACCACCCGGCCGAAGCAAGAAGTGGCCAGGGCCGGGATCGAACCGGCGACACACGGATTTTCAGTCCGTTGCTCTACCTACTGAGCTACCTGGCCAACAAGAGAGGATGTTAGGCCCTCCGGCTTATTTTGTCAATTCGGCCAATCAACGTTTCTTCGTTAGGCGTTTGCTCTATAATTGGACGGATAGCGTCATTTTGGAAAATTTCGATGAGATCCCTCGAGGTTTCCAACCCATGGTTAGGTCGGTTTCAGATATGATGGCGACGGAGTTATTTTTGCGCAAACTCAGACAAGGAATCCTATGATCAGAGATTTGTTCTTTGTACGGTCGTTTGTAGCCGCGGTCGTTGTCGCTTTGGTCGCAGTCGCTGGGCGAACAACGAAGGCCGAGGATTATGATCCCGATCACCCGTTTGTCGTAGAACTGGTGAAAAAGGGGGTTGAATACCTTAAGAAGGACGGTGGTGGGCCTCAAGGAAACGCTGGCTTCGACATCATCGTGGCGATGGCGATTTACAAGTCGGACCCTGAAGAGAATGGCTCCCATCCATCCGTATTGCGTGGGATCCAGCAGGCCGTTCGGGTTGCCCAAAGAATGAATGGGGATGCAACGCATTGGGAACATGAGGATATGTATGTCGTCCCAGTGGCTACCATGCTGTTAGCGTCGGTTTCGCCCGAAAAGTACAAGGATTCGCTGCTGGCAATGCGGGATGCTCTCATTTCCTCGCAACGACCCAACGGCGGTTTCGGGTACATGGACGCGGGGCCCTACAAGGCGAGTGGGGCAGCCGATATCTCTCAAACTCAATACCTAATGCTAGCTTTTTGGACCATGTACCAGGCTGGCATCGAGATTCCGCCCGAGACTATTCTCCGTTGCATCGACATGCTAGCGCGATCGCAGACGGGTGATGGCGGATGGCCTTACCAGTGGGGGGTGAATTTACCTAACACCATTCAGACGCGATCCCCCACGAATTCGCTTACAGCCGCAGGTTTCTCGGCGGTCTTAATCGCAGCGGACTCGATCGGGGCTTACCGCAGCAAATTCGCAGGATCTCAAGAAGAAGAGGGAATTGTCCCGGAAGCCTTTGTGCGAGTGGATCCCGATGCTAAGAAGAAGAAAAAGGTCGCTGTCGACAAAGAAAAGCTGACAATGGTTACCCGCAAGGCTGAGAATTGGTTCGCAGCACACCCCTACACCAGCAAACAGCAATTTCACTATTACTACGTCTACTCAAAGGAACGGTACGAATCGTTCTTGGAGGTATCGAAAGGGAAGACCGCAAAGAGTCCCGCTTGGTACAACGAAATGGTTGAAGAATTAGCGAGGGATCAGGATGCTGATGGTTCGTGGTACATGAAGGGGGACATCATTGCTCAGAACGTCTCCACTGCGTTTGCGGTATTATTTTTGATACGAAGTACGCAGAAGGCGATCGGCGAAATGCATGACGATCTTCTCGTTGGAGGAAATACGCTTCCCGACGACCCCAATGTGGTCATCAAGAACGGCAAAATCGTAAGCAAAACCGAATCCACCACCATGGATGACGCCTTAAAAGTCCTAGAATCAGAGGACCAGAGTGATATGAAGGCCTCCTTGGTCCCCGAAAAGATCATTCTTCCAAAGGATCCTAAAGAAAGGAAAGAACTATTGGGCCGTTTCGCGCGGCTTATGAGCTCCAAGGATCACGAGGTGAGGCGATTCGCGGCCAGACTGCTGGGCCGTGGTGATGATTTAGAATTCGTTCCGCAATTGATCTACGGTCTTTCTGATCCAGACCCCGTAGTTCCTCGTAACGCGGAGGCTTCGCTGCGATTGATCTCACGTCAATTGGACACCGCTCATATTCCCAAAGAGGGAAAGATAACCGAACCTCAACGGATTACGGCAATTTTGCAATGGCGAAAGTGGTACCTAACGGTGCGCCCCGATTACGTTTTTATTGACTAAGCGATTAACCTGGACACGAAAAAAGCCCCTGCTCGGCAGAAGCATCCTCCTTGCAATTTGTAGCATAGATATGGCCAAAACAGACCCTTCGCCTAACACGACAGACAAAAACGTATTCGATGTGGACGCTAACTCTTTGCGTACCAATAGCGTCGACAAGGTTTCGAGTTTGCTAACCGCCATGTTGGTGTTGGTTGGGCTGGCCGTCTTCTTGCTGGGTCTTATGTTCTTCCTGAGAGCTGGTCAGCCGCAGATCAAAGCCATCAGGCTGGAGCCAGAGAAGATCGCCGGGCGAGGTGAAAACGCTGAGGGCATGGAGCGTGATTTCGATCCTCCCGCTGCCGACGAAGTAGAGATGAGTGATCCGCCACTGGATCAGACGTTGCAGATGGTCGCCGATGCCATCAACTCGGTGTCTGAGCTAATGGATGGGATGCAAAACGATGGCACTGGTAAAGGGGATTCTCGTCCACCCGGACCTGAGGGAGAGGGAGACGATATCATTCCTCGATTCGAACGATGGGATATCAAGTTCCAAGCGAGAGATAAAAAGAATTACGGCGCGCAGTTGGACTTTTTCAAAATCGAGCTAGGCACTTACGGAGCGGGGATCCCGAGAGTGGAATATATCTCAAACCTATCTGGGGCACCGGTCAAAAGATCTGGACTGCCAAAGGATGATAAACGACTTTACTTCCTCAGCGTTGCTGATGGTGCATTGAAGAGGTATGACAAACAATTTCTTCAGTCCGCAGGCATTAACGTAGGTACACGACCACCCATCAAGTTTTTTCCTCCGGAGACGGAAGAGCTTTTAGCGCAGGCCGAAGCTCAACATTATGTCAAGAATCGTAATCCGGAGTTTCGAGTTACTGATGTGGGCAAAACCGTTTTCGAGAGCCGTCCCTCGGCAACGGGCAAAGGCTACGAGTTTGTTGTGATCGATCAAAGATACCGAAATAAACTGGTCAAGAAATAAGGATGGATTCGAAATGGTTGTTGTCTCGCAGCGCTACAAACTGAATTAATGAGCAACCCTCGAGTGACCGTTAAGACGCTTCTCTCGATGAAGCGTCGTGGTGAGCGTATAACGATGCTCACTGCTTACGATTATCCAACTGCGAAACTTCTCGACGAATCCAACATTGATTGTATTCTCGTTGGAGATTCCTTGGGTATGGTTGTGCAAGGACGGACGACGACTGTTCCCGTTACCGTTGAGGAAATGATCTATCATGGCGAGATGGTGGCCCGTGCTGCTAGACGTGCGATGGTCGTAGTGGATCTGCCCTTTCCTGTCGGGCAGCTCGGTGTCGCTCACACCGTGGCGACAGCGGCAGAGATCATGAAGAAAACGGAATGCCACGCGGTCAAATTGGAAGGGGGGCACCAACAAGCCGACACGATTCGAGCTCTAGTGGATGCCGGAATCCCAACGATCGCTCACATTGGCCTCAGACCTCAGAGTGTACACGCCTTGGGGGGTTATAAAGTCCAGCGGGACGCAGACCGGCTGATCCAAGACGCCACCAGCGCAGAAAAAGCGGGCGCTTTTGTAGTATTGATCGAATGCGTTCCAAGCGAGCTGGCAGGACAAGTTACCAAGCTGCTATCGGTTCCGACCATCGGGATTGGGGCAGGTTCTGAGTGCGACGGGCAAGTGTTGGTGACCAACGATATGCTGGGCTGGAACAGTGGTTACGTCCCCAAATTCGTTAGACAATTCGCAGACTTGCGAAGTGGTGCGATCAAGGCGGTGGAAGAGTATCGGTCGCAAGTTCAA
The DNA here is from genome assembly GCF_052161605.1 of Brakhagea baltica. Taxonomy (NCBI): domain Bacteria; kingdom Pseudomonadati; phylum Planctomycetota; class Planctomycetia; order Pirellulales; family Pirellulaceae; genus Brakhagea; species Brakhagea baltica. The sequence goes on from NZ_CP197409.1 coordinate 6,101,370, forward strand.
AGTGGTGAGTTCCCTGGCCAGCAAGAGTCCTTCGAATGACGATTACCATCGATGAGCTTAACGAGATATACGGGTTGGAAGATTGTTTAGTCTTCGAATCCCACAGTAATGGGTTGCCGCTCGGACGAGTCACCACACCGCACTGCTCTGCTGCATTCCTGCTCTACGGCGCACATGTCTTGTCCTATCAACCTGCTTCGGAAAAAGAATCCATTCTCTTTCTGAGCGATCAAGCGGTTTATGAAAAGGGTAAACCGATTCGAGGAGGGATTCCGATTTGTTTCCCTTGGTTCGGAGCACATCCTGACAAAGCAACTCTTCCAGCTCATGGTTGGGCGAGAACTCAAGACTGGGAATTGTTGGAGACAGCCCAATCCCACGAGAACATCGTCGTACGATTGCGACTGATCTCTGGTGGTTATGAGGTAATCTGTGAGTTGGGCTTTGGATCGCAATTTTCGATCGATTTAGATGTTCGCAATCAGGGAAGCGAACCGCTAACCTATGAGGTCGCCTTGCACACGTACTTCAAAGTTGCCGATGTGGAACGAGTCCAGATTGTTGGCTTGGAGGGAGTTCCATTCATCGATCAACTAACGAATAGTGTCGTTCCAGGTCAGTCGCATGCGATCCGATTTACGGAGGAGACCGATCGCATTTATCAGGGGGACGCAGGGCAAATACAGATGCACGATGACGTACTACGGAGGACCATAGAACTCGCTGCACGTGGGGCTCGTTCGACGATCGTCTGGAATCCGTGGGTGGCCAAGAGTCAGCGGATGGCAGATTTTGGCGATGAGGAGTTTCACGAGATGTGTTGCATCGAGACTGCAAACGTCCGAGCGAATTGCGTGCAACTCGCTCCAGGAGAAAGCCAACGTACCGGCGTCTCTATTAAGACGAAGCGGATGGATCTTTAACAAGATCCTACCGCCAAAAGACTTCTTTGTCGCGATCGGCTCGATCTTTGGCGTTTTGGTCGAGGTTGCTTGACTTGATATCCACGCGATTCAATTCCTCCATCGTGACTTTGATACGCTTCCGGACATGACTCACCGTAACCCCAACACCGCCGCTTACTGTAGCCATTTGAGAGCCATCGAATCCTTTGTGGGTCGCGGCGATGCTCTCGATCTCTTTAGCAGCAACTGGCATGCGTGGTTGCACTTGAGTCGAACTCAAAGCAGTGAACAGTTCACCTCGACCGTGTTCCATTTCGAGCCGAACAATCTCTAATGCGACGGCTAGATCCATGATGTGCTGCAATCGCCCGAAGATAGGATAGGGCTCTATGAGTTCGCGATAGTTCTTTGTGAACGATTCCGCAAAACGGTTCGCTGCTGGATCGACTTTGCCGGTAGCGGTCCGTTTACCACTGGCTTCGAAATGCTGTGACTCGCTACGTAATTGCACATTGTTATTTTCTAAGGAATAGATTCGTCTCTCTTTGTCCAGCGCAATGTCGGTGTCGCTCAGGGATAGCCACCAACGCATCATGGTCGATGTCTCAGATTGACGAATCGAATCGAGTTCCGCCCAATAGGACTTTGCAGGTCTGGGGAGCGAGTCTACCCCCATACCTAATCGCTTCATTGCCGCATCGGCTATCAGCAAAGCCAATCCTGTCGGAGAATCAGCAGGAAGACCGATCACTATGGTTGCTTGATTGCCCAGCATCTTCTTCCAGGTTTCAAGCCAGCGATCGGGACTGTTTCTAAGTTCTCGCAACGATGACGACCGCTGGGCAAACGCATGAGCTTCGCGGAGTCGGTTCTCATCGGGATTGATTGTGCATCCAAAGTCTCTACCGCTGTTTAGAATTACCGGTGCTATGCTGAGCAAGTCTTCCAGCAAAATGGGAGGCATTCCAGTCTCTTGATTCACGAGTTGCCCGTCAACATGCATACCAAGATTCCCTGCCGGGCCACCGAGTAGCCAATCGTTATTCTCCTCATCGAATGCGAGGTAATCGAGGCGGTAGATACCTCCGAGCAGTTCCATAGCGACGCTGGACGGTTTGTTCCCAAGCATCCGATCTGCAACCAACTCATCCAGTGATCGCAGAGAAATCCATCGCAACGATGTCGGCTCCTGCCAGCTACCTAGCGCGGACAAGTCAGCCTTGGGCTTACCCATTTGACGCAGCTCGCGAAGAGATTCCTCGCTCGGACTGATCCGCTCCATAACACCCGAAGTCGAAATACGGACACCGTTCCGATGCGGGATCATCGACGAGGTGCCTCCCTGGCTTTCCCAGCCACCATCGACAACCGTTTCAATGATGTTCATGAGCTCATCAAAATTCGCCAGGGGCGAACCACCTGCTGCCCCACCTTTTCTAGATGGTTCCATGCCAGCTTGGAACCGATCCAGTCGATACCGATCGATTTCCGACAATTGCGATCTCAGTTGAGGATCGCTAGAAGATGAAGCAGTATTACCGGGTGGGTTGCTGCTCGATTCACCCTGCTGCCCAGCACATCTAGTCGAGCCCCAGATACCGGCGACCAGCCAAGCCATCAGCATTAATTGAAGTGGTTTGCTCAAAAAAGCCTTGGTTTTACTCAGGATAGATCTCATTAGCCAACATCCTCCGTACAGTGAGATCTCGAGACGGTACGCTGCGGAAAAACTCATCCGATTCCCTTATCAGCCGCCATCAGTACGTTGATTATAGGGGACGCAAACTCAAAATCGAGTAGCTGCAAGGCATTTCTGCTTCGTGGCTCCCATGAAGTCTCCCGATTTGTTGCTACAATCTAGGGCGATTGAACACCTCTCCGATTTTTGTTCTCGCATCCCTGCAGGCGTTTATGTCGTTTAGAAAAATACCGATTCTGTCACTTTTGACTCTTACTTTTGCCTCCCCCATGATGGTCACTCCGATGAGTTTGTCGCAAGAGCCCGTAGATAACGATCCTTATCAGTGGCTCGAGGATGTCACCGGCGAGAAAGCGATCGATTGGGTCAAGGAGCGAAATGCGAAAGCTGAGGCGGCCCTAACCTCGACCGACGAGTTTAAGAAGCTCGAGGCTGATCTATTAGCAATCCTCGACTCCGATGCTCGTATCCCCTTTGTGGGCAAGCAGGGGGAGTACTACTACAACTTTTGGCGAGACAAGCAAAACATCAAAGGGCTCTGGCGTCGTACCACCCTCGATGAATATCGCAAGCCTTCGCCGCAGTGGGAAGTCATCTTGGACCTAGACAAACTCTCGGCCGATGAAAACGAGAGTTGGGTTTGGAAGGGAGCTAGTTTTCTGCGTCCCGATTACGATCGCGTCCTGATCGACTTGTCGCGAGGGGGTGCCGATGCGTCGGTAACTCGTGAATTCCAAATCAGCACAAAGAGTTTCGTTGCAGGTGGCTTTGAACGCCCCGAAGCTAAGGGCTCGCTGAGCTGGATCGACCAGGATCACGTATTTGTCCAAACCGACTTTGGCCCGGACAGCATGACCGATTCGGGATATGCACGGATTGTGAAGCGTTGGAAACGTGGTACACCAATGTCAGCGGCTGAGGTCGTTTACGAAGCGGAACAGACCGACATGCTCGTCGCTGCCTTTCACGATGATTCACCGGGTTTCGAGCGAAATTACGTGCTGCGAAACATTAGGTTCTACAACAACGAAATGTTCGTGCTCGACGACAATGCAAAGCTCGTCAAAATCGACGCACCCAACACAGCGAGCAAGTCGGTGGCCCGTGGCACTCTCGCGATTGAATTGCGTGAAGATTGGAATCGAGGCGATAAGACTTACAAAGCTGGCTCGTTGCTCTTTACCAACCTGGATGATTTCTTGGCGGGCAAAGAAACGATTCAAGTCGTCTTTGAACCAACAGCCACGACTGCCCTCGCGAGTTTTGGTTTTACGAAAGACTTCGCCATTCTGAACGTCTTGGAAGATGTCAAAAACAAAGTGAGCGTGCTTCGCTCGACCCCTGAAGGCTGGAAATCGGAACCGATGGTTGGGGCGCCTGCGTTCGGAACGGTGAGTGTAAGTGCAGTCGATCCTGATGAGTCGAATGATTACTTCATGACCGTCACCGACTATTTGACTCCAACGACTCTTTCCATGGGAACGATCGGCCAAGCTCCTCAAAAGCTCAAGGAACTGCCAGCATTTTTCGATGCGAGTGGCCTGAAGATCTCGCAGCATTTTGCAACCAGCCAAGATGGCACGCGAGTCCCTTACTTTATGGTAGCCAAGGAATCGGTTTCACTCGATGGTAACAACCCGACCCTCCTTTATGGATATGGCGGCTTCGAAATATCGCTCCAACCTTCGTACAACGCGACCGTCGGGCGAGCGTGGACCACCCAAGGTGGTGTCTACGTGGTCGCCAACATTCGCGGTGGTGGCGAATACGGACCATCGTGGCATCAAGCTGCGTTGAAGGAAAATCGTCATCGCGCCTACGAAGACTTCGCGGCGGTGGCGAAGGATCTCTTTGCCAGAAAGGTTACGAGCGCCGAAAAGCTAGGTATCCAAGGTGGCTCGAATGGTGGATTGCTGGTTGGCAATATGACGACCCTTTATCCGGATCTTTTTAAGGCAGTCGTGTGTCAGGTTCCATTGCTAGACATGCAGCGTTACAACAAGCTTCTGGCCGGAGCGAGCTGGATGGCGGAGTACGGCAATCCTGATATTCCCGAAGAGTGGTCGTTTATCAAAACGTTTTCTCCTTATCACAACGTTTCCGAAAACCAAAAATATCCCAACGTACTCTTCACCACGTCGACCCGCGATGATCGCGTGCATCCTGGTCATGCTCGTAAGATGATGGCCAAAATGGAGGGGCAGGGGCACTCAGTTCTTTACTACGAAAACATAGAAGGTGGTCACGGTGGTGCTGCCAACAATAAGCAAGCGGCGTTTATGCAAGCGATCGCGTACACCTTTTTGAAGACACAACTATTCGGCAAAGAAAGTCAATAAACATGCATCGTAGAGCTTTTCAAAAGAATTTACTTGCGGCGGCGACAACAGCAGCCGTGGCCGGAACAACCCAGTGGAGTACAGCGGCAGCTGATATTCCACCCGGGGGCCGAACCACGAATCCGATCGGGATTTCGACTTACTCTCTGTGGCGATTCAAAAACGATGAGTTCAAGGATGTCATCAAGTGTATTGACTTTGCGGCTGATGCAGGATTCGATGGAGTCGAGATTCTGCTTTATCAAATCTCGCAAACCGAGATGCTCAGCAACGCAGCGTTGCAAGCGATCAAACGTAGGTCGTTGATCCATGGTTTGCCGCTTTATGGCATGTCCACGCACCAAGGTTTCGTTTCGCCCGATCCCGAAGTCAGGCGGATGAATATCGAACTCACATGTGGACAGATCGAGCTTTGTTACAAGCTCGGTATACCAACGATGCGGGTTAACACAGGTCGCTGGGGAACGAGCAAAGACTTTGATACCTTGATGGCGAACCGAGGGATCGAGCCACCGTTACCTGGTTTCACCGAGGAGGATGGCTATCCGTGGGTAATCGACGCACTCGAGCGATGCTTGCCCACGGCGGAAAAGTGTGGAGTGACCTTGGGGCTGGAAAATCATTGGGGCTTAGGGCTCACTCCAGAGGGTGTGCTTCGCATCGTGGATGCCGTCAACTCTCCTTATTTGCAGGTCACGTTGGATACCGGAAACTTTTTAGAGGACCCTTATACCAAGCTCCGGAAATTGGCATCCAAGACTGTGTTATTGCAGGCGAAGACTTATTATGGTGGCGGCGAGTGGTACACGCTCGAGCTCGACTACGAGAAGATTGCTAAGATCATGAGAGAGGTCAATTATCGAGGTTGGATCTCGCTCGAGTTTGAAGGCAAGGAGAATTACAAAACGGCCATCCCCAAGAGCCTCGAACTGCTCAGAAATGCGTTCAAGCTATGAACCGACAGCTTATCGAACAGTATGCCGACGGCGGGCAACAGTTGATGCAAGCCTATTGGGGGCTGACCCAGGACGAATTGTTCGTGCAGCCTCCTGACGGTTCGTGGACGCTGCACCAGATTGCCATCCACATGATGGATAGCGATTTGATTGCCAGCGATCGCATGAAGCGAGTGGCATGTATGGATCTACCGTTGCTCATCGGATACGACGAGACCGGTTTTAGCCAATTACCTGGGGTGGCTTCCATTCCAGCGTTTTTGGCCCTGGACGTTTTTTGCAAAAATCGGCAGATGACCGCCGCCATACTGCGGGCGTTGCCTGATCAAGCGTTTGCTCGATGCGGGATTCATAATGAATCTGGCAAGGTGTCTCTCGGGTATTTGGTGGAATCTTACGTCAAACACCTCGAGCATCATTTGGTATTCGTTGAGAAAAAGCGTACATTGCTCGGTCGTTAAGGATTCAACTGAACCCGCGAGTTGACGTAGCAGTACACTGTTAAATCGATCCCTCCCTTCCCCTCCCAATTCTTTAAATGAGGCACTTGAGATGAAGAAATACAAATCTTTGCTGGCTGGCGTGGTAGCTATGGCCATGGTTTCTGGTTACTTGAACTACGAAGGCAACACGATGAACGCGTTTGCGGATGAGAAAAAGGCTGATGTTCCCACGGCTCTGTCGTTCCAAATGAAGGACATTAACGAAGAGCCGATCGATCTTTCCAAGTATGCCGGAAAGGTCGTGGTGTTTGTGAACGTCGCGAGCCGCTGCGGCTACACCAACCAGTACGAAGGGCTGCAAAAGACTTACGAAAAGTACAAAGACAAGGGGCTTGTGATCGTCGGGGTCCCATGCAACCAATTCGGCGCCCAAGAGCCAGGCTCCAATCAGAAGATTCTCGAGTTTTGCCAATCGACCTACAAAGTCACCTTTGACATGTTGGCGAAAGTGGACGTGAAGAGCGACACCGCTTGTGCCCTTTACAAGTACTTGACCGCTGTCGACACCAAGCCGCAAGGCTCTGGACCTGTGAAGTGGAACTTTGAAAAGTTTGTTCTCGGTCGTGATGGCGAAGTAATTGGCAGGTTTGGCTCTTCGGTCAAGCCAGACGACGCGGCCTTCGTTAGTCTTGTCGAAGCTGCTCTGGCTAAGTCCTAGTCGGATTCCACTCCAACAGTAGAGTCGCGATGGATTCACGTCCCCGAGTCCTAGATAACCGAGCCCGAACGTTGGCAATGCTAGCGGTCGGGCTCGTTGTTTTGGTAGGGGCCCGGGCTTGGTCATGGCGGACACTTGAGGAGAGGGGTTTGGTCGAGGTAGCACCCTTTTCATTCGATCTTAATCTAGCGACCACGGAAGAACTCGACCTGATTCCTGGTGTGGGGGAAAAGCTAGCATCTGATATCATCGCCTTGCGAGAGGAGCTAGGCGGGTTTCAATCGGTTGAACAATTAGCCAAGGTTCGCGGCATCAAGGACGCCAAAATCAAAGCGATATCTCAGTACGTTTTCGTGGCTGGCGAAGATCTAAAGCCATAGCCTATGATAGCGTAGCGGGCACCAGCCCAGCGCCGCCTTAGTTTACCCGCACGGGCAACGCCCTGCGCCGCCTTCGTTTAACCGCATGGGCAACGCCCTGCGCTGAGGGCTTCAACATCTTAACCGCCCATCCGCCTACCCAGCAATCTCTCTCAGCCGGTGTTTTTTGTCTTTCATCGCCGAAGGCGACTCCCAGCTAGCTTCGCATTGCGGGACTCACCGTATGGCTTGCGCCATTACGCTCCTATTAAGGATAGATTTCCATCTGTCGATCTCTTAATTGCCTGCCACTAGCCCGATCAGGCTTGACGCCGAAATCAATTTTTGTCATTCCTCACCTGGAATTTCTCAAGAGTTTCAGCTTATTCGCTCCGTGGAGAATGCCTATGACCTCTCGTCCCTCGTTCGCAGCCTTATTCGTATCCATTTCTCTCCTTTTTTGGGCCAGCGGCTGCGCGTCGATGAAGCAATCCGACACATCCCGAACCGGCCTGGAGCAATTGCTCATCAGCAACGCTATTGATCAGTCACTAGAAAAGGTAGACTTTCGCCCGATCGCAGGGGCCAAGGTTCATCTGAAGACCGATTTGTTGGATTGCGTAGACAAAAACTACGCCATTCTTCAGACCAAATCCAAGCTGCTAGCCAATCAATGCACTCTCGTCGACTCGGTCGATGACGCTGAGGTGCAACTCGAGATTGCTTCGGGAGGGGTAGGTACCGATCGAACCGAGATGATCGTTGGAACACCGGAAATTCCACTCGGACTCATGGGAAGTATTCCGCGAATTACGTTTTATGAGCGCAACAAAGCGATGGGAACCGCCAAGCTGGCACTCGTAGCCACCGATGTAAAATCGAAACAACCCGTTATCAATTCTGGTTTCTCGTTGGCTCGAAGTGACCACCAACACTGGACCACACTTGGCATGGGCCCGGTTTTCTCCGGGTCTGTTGCAGAACAAATCCAATCCAGTACGGGACAGGTTGACGGATTAGTTGTTCCCGGAGCGGAATCGATGTTTTCTCGAACGGCTGGGCGTTGAAAACTCAACAGACTTTGAAGTCTGACTGGCAAGAGATTGTTTATTAGGTAACCATAATGACGCGTACGTTCTCGCCGAAGCAATTTTTCCGACTACAGCAATCACGAGCGATCTTGTGTGGCTTGCTTGGATTCACGACTCTGACGGGCTGTCAGTCCTGGTTTAGCAAGTCGAAAGACGAAGATTCCACGTTTATCAAAGAAACAAGGCGGATCCGAGAGTTGCTGGCCGATCCTGACCGTCCGAGACTTATCGGCGAGGTGGCTGGAATGTCTGGGATCGAGGTCAAGACCTACGAATCCTTTGGGCTCGTAACGGGCTTGCCTGGCACGGGTGGCAAGGTGAAGCCGAGCGAGCAGCGAAACATTATCCTTCAGGAGATGAGACGCAAAGGAGTCGATGTCCCCGAGCAGATTTTGGATGATCCCAGCACCGCCCTCGTCAAAATTCGCGTCTACGGAAACCCTGGCTTTACGGCTGGTAGGGTACTCGACCTAGGAATCGAAACTTCAACCGAGTGCGATGCGACCGACTTGACGGGCGGAATGCTCCTCGAAGCCAGGTTGCGTGAAATGGCATTCATAGGTGGAACGCTCCGAACGGGAAGTGATCAGGCCGCCGCCAATGGAGAGCTAACGCTGCTGCCAAGTAGTTACACGAAAAAGAACTCGGACCCTCGCTCGGCGGTTGTGGTGGGTGGTGGTAAGCTGCTGCACAGCCATCCCCTCAGCGTCCTTTTGGCTAACGAATACAAGCATGTTCTAGTGGTGAGTGAGATCGAAAAGGCTCTCAACAGTCGGTTCTACTTTCAAGATTCCTACAAGCAAAAGTTCATGGCGGAGGGAAAGAACAGCGCTATGATCGCAATCACGACAGTGCCCAAGTACCGTTTCGATCCGTCCCATTTTTCGAATGTGATCCTGGCCACTGGCTTCAAAGAAAACGATGCGGAACGCTTGGAGCGTGTGGAGGGTTGCAAGCAACTCTTAGTAGATCGAACGACAGCCAGACGCGCGGCGGCCGAACTTGAAGCACTCGGAACCAAGGAGGCTATTTCCGCACTGCTAGACGGTCTGTCATCTCTAGACACCGAAGTCCGCTTCTACTCTGCCTACTCGCTCGCCTATCTAGACCAGAAAGAAGCTCTCCCGATCTTGGTTGACATTGCAAAGAACGAACCTGCTTTTCGTCCGCTCTGCTTGGTCGCTCTAACCGTGACAGAAGTCGACGCGGCACGGGATTCGTTGATGCGTCTCCTTCAAGAACGAGAGCCAGAATTGCGGTTCGGTGCATTCCTTGCATTGAGAAACCGCAATGCGAACGAGCCCATGGTCCAAGGTGAGAAACTCACTAAAAACACCAAGCTTGTTCTGATACCCAGCTCAACTTCTTTGCTGGCCCCCTCGTTTCAAGATCGCCAGGAATTGGTTTTGTTCGGGGCCACAGCGCCGGTCAAGCTGGCTAGCCGCTTAACGCCGACACCATTCCTAACGCTCACTCCAGACCGTTCTAATGCCATACGGATTACGCGAAGAGCTTATGGCGAAACAGCTAATGTAATCGTCGACGCCGATTTAATCGCCATCCTTCGAGGCTTGGGAGCGGTCGATGCCTCCTATAACGATATCATCCAAACCCTCGACCAACTCTCAAATCTTAATGCGACTTCGGTTCCGATTGTCTTCAATCCACGTCCCTTCGCAGGCCGGATCTACAATCGCGAGGGGAAAGAAAATATGGAGCTCATGGCATTGGATCGCTCTAGCCGAGGTCGTTCCAAGTCCGCATGGGACTGGCTGAAATGGCCATCTGTGTTCGGGACAAGCACCGAAACCAAGCCGACGATCGTGGCGACTCCACCAAAGCAAGATAGCAACCCAGACTCGGCCATCTCTATGCTAGAAAAGTCTTCTGGTGCAGCCGTTTTCGTCAGCGGAACCGGCGACGGAGACGAACTGCCTGAAATTGACTGGGACGCACTCAAATAGTCATTGTGACCGGACACCTCCATGCTTAAGGCGCTAGAGCTAGTTGGCTTCAAGAGCTTTGCGGATCGAACTAGGTTCGATTTTCCTGACGGCATCACTGTCGTCGTGGGCCCAAACGGCTCGGGAAAGTCGAACGTGGTCGACGCTGTAAAGTGGGTGCTCGGCTCTCAAAGTGCCAAAGCCCTGCGTGGCGCGGATATGGCCGACGTGATCTTTAAGGGGTCAGCCGCAGGGGGACGTCGTCCCAGCAACAGCGCGGAAGTCACGCTTATCCTAGACAACACGAAACAAACGTTCCATCACGACTCAGACGAAGTTCACGTGACGCGTCGCGTCTTTCGAAGCGGTGATACGGAGTACTGTATCAACGGTGAGAACTGTCGGCTTAAAGATGTCAAGGATCTTTTTCGAGGCACCGGCGTTGGGGTCGATGCCTACAGCTTGATCGAACAGGGCAAAGTGGATCGCTTGCTCCAAGCCTCTGCTAAAGACCGGCGAGGAATCTTCGAAGAAGCGGCAGGCATCTCACGCTTCAAAGCCAAAAAGGTCGAGGCAGAACGTAGACTGCAACGCGTCGACCAAAACCTGCTCCGCCTCAGCGATATCGTCGACGAGGTTGGCCGACGACTAAACACCCTCAAAAGTCAGGCGACCAAGGCGCAACGTTATCGCGAGATTTCGCAGCAACTCTTCTCGAAACGTAGTCAGCTCGGATTCGTTGAATATCAACTGCTGAGACGACAGCAATCCAATCTGGCAAATCAAATCGCCGCTGCCGAAGAATCCAAGCTGGAGTTGACCGAACGCTTGAGGGGCCTGCAAGAAGCGGCAGATCTCGAAAAACGGAATTTGCATGACTTGCAAGCAAAGCAAGCGGCTCACCAACAGAGCTACATGGAAGCCCAAAAGCAATCCGTTTCTGCAGAGTCGAGCTACCAGTCCGCTCAACAACGAATCGAGGATCTCAACACCGAGAAAGGTGTCATTCAAGAAAGGCTCATCGCACTTCAGGAACGAGCGTCGTTGGGCACCGAGGAGTCGCAAGCCCGAGAACGCGAACTAGCCTTGCTGGAAGAGGAGAAGCTCGCCGCAGGTCACGAACTCGCCAATCGTGAGGCTACCTGTACCGAATCCAAAGAGAGGGTGATTCAACTTGAGAACCAGCTCGAACTGCTGACGCAACAGTTCAACGAATTGAATTCGAACAGCAATGAACTCCGATCCAAGATCGTCGCTTATCAGCTGCATATCGAGGAAATGGAGCGGAGCATTCAGGAGCTTGTCCAAAGCCAGTCTGATGTCGCCAACGAACTCAAGCTATATGATTCGGAATTTGGACAGCTCAAAATTCAGTTGGCAGCGGAACGCGAGATCACTCAGGGTATACAGAAACGCCGCAATGACGCCGAGTTGCAACTAGAAGCAGACCGCGTCGAACTGTTCAAAAAACAAGAGGCGGTCTCGGCTCTCCAGAGCAAACTGCACGGCGTTCGGGAGCGGCTCCAAGTGCTCGAGCAACTCGAGGATCAATTCACAGCGGCCGGACGCGGAGGCCAACAATTATTGCGATTGGCGAGGGCGAATCAAACGCGATCGCAAGATGCGTTACAGACTACTTATAGCCAATCCAACAACACCTGGGATACCGTTCATGGCTTGATCGCGGATCTGCTTTCCAGCGAAATGCATATTGCTCCGCTCATTGACGTGGCTTTGGGCAACTTGGCAGACGCCATCGTTCTCAGCAATGGTCTCATCGTGGATTGGATCAACGAGGGTGGCTTGAGCATCGAGGGACGCGTTACATTGCTCCGTCTGGACCGACTCCCCAATCGACGCTCCGGGGAAAAGATCGAGCTCGACGGATTGCGAGGGGTCATTGGCCGCGCTGATCGATTGACCAGCTACGATGCAAAATACGAACCCCTCATGCGTTCGCTTCTCGGTACCACATGGTTCGTTGATTCGCTAGCGACAGCCCTAGAACTCAGCCACTTCCGAGGAGCGGGCCTACGGTTTGTGACCGCGGAATGCCAACTCGTCGACAGCGATGGCAGTATAACCATCGGGGCACTACAAGCGGGTTTGGGACTCATTTCTCGGCGAACGGAAATGCAAATCGCCCGAGATGAAATCGCCGCCTTGGAATCTGCTCTCGCAGCAGAGAACACCGAGTTCGCTCAATATCAAGCTAGGCTCCAAAGAGATGAACAGGCCCTCAAGACTTTGGCAAGCGACGAACGAGATGCGGCTCAGCGGCTAACCAAGCTCGAAGCGCAGATGGACAACGCCGATGCTACGCGAAACCAGATTTTGCAGAAACGAGACTCGATTGACTCTCAATTGAACTCCCTCCGGGACCGGATCGATGAACGACGCGGTTTGTGCCTTCAGTCGGAACAGCAAATTGCCGACCTCGATTCGCAAAGACTCAGTTCCGAAGCCGAAATCACCGAGGTTCGAAATCAATACCAAGCCGCAAAAACCGAATTACAAGCCAAGCAAGCGGAGGTGAGCGATCATCGAGTGCTCCTGGCTCGACTCGATCAACGGCTTGAAGGCTTGAAAACGACTCTCGTCCAGCTAAAACAGGATGCGTCGGAGCGAGAGAAAAATGCTGCGGAAGCAACTCAGGCCTTAGGGCAGATTGAAACCAAGCTGGAGCAAACCAGACAGTTAAGTGTAGAGCAGCAAGACCGCATGGAGGTTGCTCGACAGTTGCTTCAACAATTAGACCTCCAGCGCGAGGAGCAAGCGAGCCATTGGGAGCAACAGAACGCTGCCACCAACGAGGCGATTCGAGCATGCGATTCCGGGCGAAGGCAATTGGAGAAAACCGAAGACAAGATTGTGGCGTTGCAGTCGTCTCACGCACAACTCGATTCCCAAGTTACCCAGCTCTTAGAACGATATGCGAGTGAGTATCGTATCGATATTCCGTTAGAGAGCCTCGAGGCTGGCGATAACCAAACCGAATCGCACAACTATGGTCAGGAAATTGGTACTGAGCCCGACGAAGAGTGGTTAGCGTTTCAAGCTGAGGTTTCTCAGCTCAGCACTCCCAACCAGCTCGAGACAATAAAGGGTAAACTGGAAACCCATGTCGGCCAACTCCGAACAGAAGTGGAGATGACCGGCAGTGTCAACATGGAAGCGTTAGCAGAGCTCGATGAGTTACAGTCCCGTTTCGATAGGCTATCGGGACATCAATCTGATTTGAATCGTGCCAAGTCGGAACTGCTTGCGACCATGACCAAAATCGACGAAGACTCTCGACACATCTTTATCGAGACGTTGGAAAGCATTCGAGCCAACTTTCAAGATTTGTATCGACGATCCTTTGGTGGTGGATTCGCTGACATTGTGCTCGAGAACCCTTCGGATCCAGACAGCGGAATTGAGATCGTCGCGACACCGCCAGGAAAGACCACACTGAGCAATTCGCTGCTGAGTGGTGGGGAGAAGGCCCTCACGGCGGTCGCCTTGATCATGGCCTTTTTTCAGTATCGACCTAGTCCATTTTGTATCCTCGATGAAGTGGACGCACCATTTGACGAAGCCAACATTGGTCGATTCGTAACGGTTTTAAGAGAGTTTCTGGATACGACCAAGTTCATCGTGGTTAGTCACAGCAAGAAAACGATGACGGCAGCCAATATGATTTATGGCGTGACCATGCAGGAGAGTGGTGTCTCTCGCCAAGTCTCGGTTCGTTTTGAAGAAGTCAACGAAAAGGGAGAGATCATACAGTCCAAGATCAAGCGAGCCGCCTAGCCCCTCTCCTCGCCGCCTTCCGGGCAAGCGGTCAATCGCCCTTTGGCCCTTCCAACCATCGACCTCGCCACACCTCGAAACCAATCCATCATGCGCCTAGGTATCGTCGCCGGTTGCGAGATCACATCCTCCGATACAACCGGTTTCACCAACAAACCGTCCGGTCCCGTCCTCCGGTGACAAGCTTCATTGTGATGGATTCTATTGGGTAATTATTGCGATGGGTATCTGTTCAGCTAATTGCCCTATTTTTCGGAAATGCCCCACGCTTGACGTGGGGAATGTTACGTTTCTCGCTAAATAGGTGGAGACTCTCCCCGACCCTCCTTCCGGTTCGGCGGCGAAGCCGCCGAACCGGAAGGAGGGGGGAGCGTTGGGGGAGTAATTACTTAGCGAGAAACGTGAAGCTCCGCAGGGCAAGCCTGCGGCATCTTCCCTCTATCTGCGGCCCGAATTGAGATCGAAGCAGCAACGTTGCCATCCACTGCAAGGTCGGTGAGACGGGATTCCACGTCCCTGCTCGTTATGGTATCGAAATCAGCTAGCGTTTGGAGTCGACCATTTTGTCCCTCGCGATTAAGGTCAATACAATCCATTTAGGGTTACTTCGAGTTTGGCGGTAACAGGGGGCACATGCAACCGGGGGCAACCGTTAAATTGCATCAAAACAACAAAAGTCCGCTCACCCCCCACATTAGAGGGGGATGATAGCTGAAACCGGGATAATAATTATCCCGGTTTCCTGCCGAGCGAGGACAAAATGTTTGACTTCCGGGGATAACACCGGACAATAACGGCTTTCCCGGTATCTAAGCTGGGATAATTACAAGTTCTCAAATCTAAAATCCGGAATGCAGGCTGACAAACAGCCAAACTCAAAACCGTAATCCATGCGGTCGCCAGTGCTCTATAACGACATTCTGTAACGGATCTGATGCAAGCCTTGCGACAGACTTCTTCAACATGGAATGTTTGGAGCGCTGACCATGATTGCAGCGTGACACCAGAGATCGTACAATGACGCAAGAGAACCAAGACAGCGATCGAACGTCGATCCTTGGAAACCCGAAAACAAATTGAGAACCAAGCATTGGACCGAAGGGCTCGTCTTCGCGGCCCTGACTTGTGTCGAGATCACCACTCGCCCATCGGTCAATGCGTACGTTACGTGTTAAAGGATATTAGCCCAAATGGACGTTGAACAGTTTTGGCGACTCATTTCAGAATCTCGGCAAGATGCGAATTCAACCAGTCCAGACGGAAACATGGATCGACAGGTTGCACGACTTACGGAGTTGTTGACAGCCCTCCCACCCCAGGAGGTTGTTGACTTTGACAAGCATTTTTCAGATTGCTTCATCGAAGCATACAGGTGGGACCTTTGGGCCGCTGCCTACATCATTGAAGGTGGGTGCTCAGATGACGGATTCATGGACTTCCGAAGTTGGCTGATTTCGATGGGACAGTCTGCCTTCACGGAATCGCTTCGCGACGTTGAATCGCTTGTGACATTTGCATCGGATCCAACCGTAGAGGTTTGCTCATTCGAAGAGTTTCAGTACGTCCCAGGAAAAGTCTACGGAAAACAAATTGATCACGGGATCAAATACTCGAAAGAACCAACAGGTGAACCATGGGACGAAGACTCGGACGAACTTGCGACGCGGTTTCCTAAGCTTTGGGCGAGATTTGGCGAATAAAGAAACACGTAACAATGGCATGCACACGAAGCACTCGATCGGCCGTTTTGACTTGCGTTGAGTCAACTGCTCGTGCTCGGTGATGCCCGTCGTTCTGCTTTCAATTTGACTGAGACGACAATGAAACTTGATCTCTCCAAGGACAAGCAAAGAATTCGCAAGTACATTGAGCAGCGAATCAAGGATTACCACGTTTACGTCAACTGCGGCCCCGGAGAAGATGCCGATCCAATCCAAGCCATTGTCCTTGGGTTCTACGCCGCGCAGGGCGGTTATGTATACCTCGTTTTCGATACACGCGCCGGCAAGAATCTTGACGGCAACTGGACTCTTCATATTGATGAACCCACGATGTGCCATTTTCCGAAATGGTGTGACTTCTACGAAAAGGCATGTGATGGAGAACCCGTTTCGTTGATTATGGGTGACGGCAGCACGAAGAAACTTGAAAAGTTGGTGGACAATAAAGAGGACATCATAGATGAGAAATCCGAAGACGAACTGAATGCGTACTTCGGTAACATGCTTAAGAATCTGATGGCCGAACTGAAGGAGGATGGAACTCTTGCAAAACTGCCTCTGCGAAAAGATGCATTTCTGATAATTGAGGAATTCGATGGTCATTACTTTTGGCCAGAACCGCGTTCGGTAAAGACCAAAGGTCGTATCCTTCCGTAAAAAAGCAGAACCAAGCGGTGAACCGGAGTTGCCGTTCACGCTGGTTTGAAATGGAAAGTCAATCGCGGCAACACCGGTTACCGCAGTCGTTCTGTCCTTTAGTTTCGCGATAGCAGACTGAAAACCATGAAACGCTGGCAATTAGCCTTATTGGTACTGATGATCTTAGCGTGGCCGCCCATATTCAGCGTTTTTGTTTCTCCTTTGATCCAGCATCCACGAGATGATGGCGAATCAATGCGTATATCCGATTTTCAGATGCTATTGGATGCAAATCGGTGGACATTCGACGTTCCAAAAGAGCAGGACGGTTGGATGTTGCGACTCGAAGGACGAGTTGACGACAAGATTTTTCGGAGCGGTGGGTCTTCTGTTCGCGGAGGCTCACAGGTAACGCTTGTAACAAGACGGAATGTTGATAAAAAGAGGATTGACTATGCCTTTCGATCCTACAGGGCGGATGGATGGACGGGCGGATCTGGATCGATAGACGATCCGCTTGCGAACGGTGGTGTTCGCGTCGATCGGAAGGACGGCCCCATCAACATTGGAGACCCAATCTATCGGGGTGGACGAACATCAGTACAAGCCTTTCCAGGGACGAAACGCGCGGACTTCGAGGTCCGAGTTCTACTTGAGCCCACAAACCAAGAAGAAGAATAGGACAGAACAAAATGTTGGACGTGCGTACTGGAAATGGTTTGTAGACAAGTGGGTGCGAATCCCACCTGGGTAGCCGCTAGCCACGGGCTCAGTATCGAGTGTTGCTGCTTGGCTATAAGGGCTGGCTCGCCAGTCCGAAGTGCCCGGCTGAAGCGTACACAGAAAGGTAGCGAGGATGAAAGGCAGGGACTAGCTATCCCACCCTGAATGGTATTGAGCTCCGAAAGATTGTAACTGTTGGAATCTGCCCAAGGTGTGTCCATGCTGGAAGGCAACATCGCGTGTATCGACTCGGCGAGATACGCGTGAAGACCCGGAGTCGTTAGGCCCATTCGCGCTACACACCATGTCTACAAGGCAACCAGTGAGACCCTCAAGTTCTTCGAATCACCCGCCATCCAGTCGGACTGGTTCGGAGTATGCCCAACAAGCCCCAAAGGTGAGGCAAGCAAACGATTTGCGGGAGTCGGATGACCGAATAGTACCATCGATAACGGGTAATTCCGGAGGAGGGAAGGCGGTCAAGCTATCACGCGAATCTGGAAGTACACTGTTCACACTCAGCGGTGAAGTAGCAGTGGTAAAGCGACTGGATCGCATCTCACAAAGAGCGGCAAGTCACCCCGAAGAATCGTTCAACAATCTGCTAACGCTGATCACGTTGGACATGCTTCACATGGCTTTCTCACGACTCAAGGAGGATAAGTCCCCTGGTTTAGATGGCAAATCGGTCGGAGACTACCGAGAGAACTTGGAGTCCAATCTCCAAGATTTACTCCAAAGAATCCACCGTGGCAGCTATCGCCCACAACCCAATGTTCGTCGTGAAATCCCTAAAGAGAATGGCAAGACGAGATCGCTAGGGTTGGCATGCGTCGAAGACAAGATCGTCCAACGGGCCCTTGTCATGATTCTGGAACGGATCTACGAAGTGGATTTTTATGACACCTCGTACGGATACCGACCAAACAAGTCATGCCACCAAGCGTTAGGGGAACTGGGCAAAGTGATTTCCACGTGCCGAGTGAACTGGATCAGTGACGCAGATATCCAAGGATTCTTCGACAACGTTGATCATCAACACCTATTGGCGTTTTTGTCCCAACGAATCGCAGACCCCAGACTGCTGAAACTGATAAAGAGGTTCCTAGACGCAGGAGTCATGATCGATGGTCGTTTCCACGAAACAGATGAAGGCATAGCGCAAGGTTCAGTACTAAGTCCTTTGCTCGCGAATGTGTATCTACACTACGTTTTAGACCAATGGTTCGAAGAAGTAGTCAAGACGCATGTCAAAGGCGAAGCTCACTTGTTCCGTTTTGCGGATGATTTCATTAGTTGTTTCCAATACGCTGATGATGCGAAGCGTTATCAGTCAACATTGGGAAAACGGCTAGGACGGTTCGGCTTGAGTTTAGCTCCCGAGAAGACAAAACTGATTCGATTTGGTCGCTTTGCAGCTCGCGATTCCCGCGAGATGGGCGAAGGCGCCCCGAAGACGTTTGATTTTCTAGGCTTCACACATTATTGCGGCCTTAGCCGCGCAGGTAAATTCAAACTGAAGAGGAAAACATCGAAGAAGAAATTCCGAGCTAAACTTCAAGCGATGAGCGATTGGCTTAAGCGACACCTGACAACCCCGACTGCAATTGTCTGGGACACGGTTCAGATGAAGCTACGAGGCCACTATCAATACTATGGTATCAATGATAATTGGCCCTGGTTGATGAGGTTTAGGACGGCTACGAAGTTCTTGCTGTTTCGTTGGCTGCGACGCCGCAGTCAAACCGGCAAGCAAGCGTGGACCTGGGAGAGTTTCTATCGATGGCTGGAGATCAATCCATTGAGCAATCCGGTAAAGTTAACAGATTTGATCGCTGCGTATCGCTGAGAAAGCAATAGAGAGTTAAGATTGTCGAGACAGGTGATAGCTGGGAGCCGTATGCGTTAACTGCGCTTGTACGGTTCTGAGAGGGTGCGGAGTATCAATTTGTGAGGAAGGGACGGTGCGGCACTACTATTGATTTGGTAGCATACCTATGGGCACAAACAACAACCTCAACAAAGAGACTCCAAACTACTCGCCCGAAGCCCCCGTCGGTCCGTTTCGAACTTTAGAGACCGTGCTGGCGGGGGCTCGGTCAACATGGGCGTTCGCTAGTGCATGACAGGACCGAATTGGAGTGCAATAACATCCACTACATCCATCCTGTTCATGCGGTTTTTCGGTTTGCGGAGTTAACGCATGAGTCGGTCTCGATGCAACGATTCCTTGACCTCCTAGATGGTCTTGAAATCGAAGATAGATACGCGATTGTGAACTACGTTGCGTCGCTTGTTGGCTTGAAACAAACCAAGGAGCAGCATGAGCTAGATTTGCAATTGAAACGCTGCCGAGAATTCAAGGAAGCATGTATGCGAAGTGAGCTAGAAGAGTCACAGGCTATTCGGGCTTTGGTTGATCATACATTCGATTCCCTTTTCATGAACGTTTGGAAGAAGACTGTCGTGGAATTGTCGAAGAGTAATAATTGCAGTTCCGGCGAGACTCTGTCATGCAAGATAGAGGTTTTCGAGAAGAACAACAAGGAACTTTGGAGAACTAATGAACGCGATTCGTATTTTCGGATAGAATGTTTCCGTCGATACATGCTTTTCGGCGAGCAGGTCGCTGGACCACTGATCGGCTATTGTTAAAGAGAGCGAACAATGTGGTGCACCGAAGTCGCCGCCGGTGCTTTCCTGACTTTTAGAAACGTGGTCTCCGGCGACATCGGTGACCACGGTCGTTCGTCCAAATAGACACTGATGGCAATCTACTACATCGAGACGACAATACCCAGCTTCTACTTCGAAGTGCGAACCGAGCCAGACATGGTTGCGAGACGTGACTGGACTCGCCGTTGGTATGACGCAACGATCAACACGGACCGAGTCGTTTCAAGTGCCGCCGTACTAGCAGAACTAGAAAACGGGGATTTTCCGGGTCGCGATGACTCACTCAGACTGCTTGACGATCTGGAACTACTGTCGATTGACTCCGCAGTTTCCGAGATTGTGGAGGCGTACACACATCACAAGTTGATGCCTGTTGATCCATTTGGTGATGCTTTACATTTAGCGCTTGCATCGTACCACCGGTGTGATTTTCTCGTCACCTGGAACTGCCAACATCTCGCTAACGCGAGGAAATTTGGGCACATCCGCCGTATAAATGGTATACTTGGGCTATTCGTGCCAGAACTTGTGACACCAATGGAACTCCTGGGAGAGGCCTGGACAATATGACAACACCGCCAATTCTCGAAGAACTTCGACGGGTACGGCACGCCATGTCTGCTGACATTGGGCATGATCCTGCAAAGATTGTTGACTACTTTGCGACGATGCAGAAACGGTATGCGCACAGGACGGTCAATCTCGCAGATCAGGGACCGTATGGACGAACAAAGCATTGCATCGAAGTCGCCGAACAGCCGATTCCTGATGGTGGCTCTACTCCGGCGACTCGATGAATGCCGCCGTTCGTCGATACGAGAGGTAAGGTGCAATGAAAACGAGCCTTCTGTTCTTCGTTCAGATTCTTCTCCTTGCGACCAGCGCTCTGTTTGGCATCCATGTCATTATACTTTTGAGCACCTTGGGGATTCTTACTAAATCAGCTTTGTTCTTTTGCTTTGGCTATGGACGATACATCTACCTTGTCTGTAGTGTTGGACTTCTGCTTCTGTCTTTGGCTGCCACAATCGTTTCCGCAGGTTCTTCCGAGGGTAGACTTGTCGTTACGCATGATGATTTGGGAATGAAGCTTTTCCGTTTTTGGATGTTACAAAACACAATCATTGGGACCCTTGCAATAGCCTCGCTACTGTGGCTGGTTGCTACCGCCCCAAAAGGGACAGCAACTCATCTTCTCAGGATTTCCGTCTTATGGTGACGATCTGTAAGTACAACTTCGAGTCAAACGAAACGGCGACTAAACTTCCACTGCTACGCAAACTGTTGATTGCTTCAACGAATCAACCACGAGCAATCCGATGCACCCAAGCGGCGGATCGGGCGTTCTCTGAAACGGATGACTGCGTCGCTTTTTTTTTCATGCAAGCAGACAAAGCCTTTTCTTTTCTCTCCTCTCATTCATCCAACTTCCGGCTATGCTACGGAAAACACTCTTGAAGAATTTGGATCTGAAGAAACGGACAACGTCCTGAAAGCTACCAGTCGTCCACTCCGGGGACAACGCCGAAATGAAACTGTTCACGCATTACTTGTCCTATTCCATCATCGAATCAAAAATTGGCGAACGTTTCATTCGATTCAGAGAACTGACCGACGGAGCGGTCAGCGACAATGTCGCGGATCGCTCCGCCGATCCGCTTCTCCCCATCCCTGTTATCCCCACAAAGCTCGGGGAGGAGCGAGAAGGAGAAGAATCCGCAGTTAGGTTGCAAACCGTGACCGGTCAAGCGATAATCTCTCACTTAGCGGTGCCAAGCCACACAGTTCGGGCGCACAATCTACCCCACCGCTCCGTAGGGGGCCGCATGGGGACACAGTGCAGGAGATTACGTGGTGGCACTGTTTGTTTCTGTATTTTTGTAGCATGTCCTGCCGTGCCGGACGGTAGGTCTTACTCGTATTCGAACAAAACACAAATTGGACTGGGAGTGGAAATTACACTGGCGTTGTAAGTCAGTAACCCAGTTTTGTAATCGACGCTAAAACTAGCCAAGGTATGCGAGTCCTGGCCTGCAGCTAGCAACCAAGTTCCTGACGGATCCAAATTGAAGTTCCTGGGTGTTGCTCCGCGAACCGGTTCATTTTGAATCATCGTTAACTCTCCGTCGTCGCCTATCGAAAAGACGGTGATCGAATCATGGCCTCGATTGGCTGCATAAACAAAACGTCCATTCGGGTGAATGCGAATCTCTGAACAACTCTTCTGACGCAGTCGCTCCAGATCCTTCCGATCCACTGTCGGAAATGTCTCCCGAATCTGCATTGCCCCTCTTTCGGGTTGCCAATCAAACAGGGAAACCGACAGATCCAGTTCGTTCAATACATAGATCCATCGACCGTTAGGATGAAATTTCTGATGCCTCGGTCCGGCCCCTGCCAGCAATTGACCAAACCCGTGCGGTTGCAATAACGCTAGCTGGGTATCCACTTGATAGATAACCACTTGATCAAGCCCCAGATCTGGCACTAAAGCAAAACGCTGATCGGGAGAAAAGCCTACCCAATGTGCATGCGGAGCTGTTTGTCGTCCTGCAACAACGTTGCTGCCACCCTCATGTTTTATGAGTGCCGTACGAGTGGAAATCCTTCCTTCAGAATCGAGTGAGAAGGCGGCTAGGGAACCTCCACCATACTGAGCGGTCAACAGCGTCCGACCATCGCGTGAAACGGACAAATGCGTAGCACCTCCGTCCCCGATCGGATGTGCGGTTGCCTGCTCTAATGTTGCTTCCTTGCCTTTTCCATGAATATAAAAGCCGGCAACCACGCTTTCACCATTCAACGAACCGACAGCATACAAAATAGGGAGACTGGGATGCTTGGCCAGAAACCCGGGCGAGCTCATCTCGGCAACCAAGCGTGATTCGGATAACCGCCCAGAGCTGATATCCAGCACGCAGTGGTAGATCCCTTTGCTAGGAGATCCGCCGGTACCGATCCAAACGTCGATTGGATCTGCTACTGCTGTGCCGGTTATGCTCATTAGTCCAATCAAAGCCCAAACCATGGCTCTTGCTAGTGATCGTTGAAACATGTTCTTCTTCAAGTATTCCCTCAAATGCAACATCGTTCTCATGCTTTGTGAAGATCGTTATAGGACTTCTGCTTGCGAAATCCAGTCAAGTGGATAGTGCCGTTCGGCTCGATTTCCAGGAGCGAATAGCCGTTGCTCTCGGGAGCCGTACCTTCCACCATGGCCACTAGCGTGCAGTAGTGGATGCCACCGATCTCCTTTAGATCGTTCTGGTGGCTGTGTCCCTGGAAAACCGCCAAAACTTTGCCGGATGCTTCAAGGACTTTTCGTACTTCAGAGTTGTTCTTTACACCGTGATCGTTGCTAACATCGAGCCGCTGATGAGCGAAGACGATCACCGGCTTTTCATTGGCCTTAAGATCACCTTCGAGCCACTCCATCTCGGCAGCCGGAATGTTGGCGTCGGTCCAATGAGAGTTCTTTCGGCCATACGGTTGGCCATCACTGCGGAAGCAGGAATCCAGCACTATGAAATGGACGCCATCTCGGTCAAAAGAGTAATACGACTTTTCTTGCTCAACCCCGCCCAAGAACTCCTCTTTCGTTAGCGTGTCCACGCAATGATTCCCAAGGACGTAATGCCGATCATTGCAGATCGCTGAGAACGGTCGGTTGATGGTCTTGAGGTAACTCTGCTCGATGTCGACCGAGTCAGCAGCGTCTATGAAGTCCCCTAGTTCCACTAGAAACGATGGCTTGTCCTGCTCGAACTTTTTGGCTGCTTCGTCGAGCTTGGTCAGCGTCTCGCGATAGTATCGAGTTCCCGCCGGTGCTTTGTCGGCGTAGTGTAGATCGGTGATGAGTCCGACACGCAGACGGTGCGAGTTGTCATCGGCGAGCAATGCCGCTGAACTGATCGCCCCGGCTGTCAGCACGAGCGTCCCCTGCTTCAGGAAGGCCCTTCGTCCCAAGCTGATGTGGTCGTTGTTGTTAGTCATTTGTAATCGCTTTGTATGGAAAACTTCGGTCCAATCTACTCATCCAGTCTTTTGGGCAAGCATTCTGCCGACAGAACTCAATGGATGTTTTATAATTTCCAAATGATTAGAATATACGACAATTCTCGTTGATCGCCGCAGAATTAACCTTCCCCAAACGCAGTTTGGGGAGGGGCAGCCCGCGAACGCGTGGCTGGGGAGGGGTGCTGTGCATGGCTCGAATAAACAAATTCTCCGGTTCGATTGCCGTCATATAACGATAGCAGACAAGGAATCTACCGAGTAAGGTACAAAAAGTGAATCAAGATAACCCATTTCCCGGCATGAATCCCTGGCTCGAATCGCACTGGGGGGATATTCATACCAGATTGACGACTTACAGTAGCGATCAATTACAATCGCAATTGCCTCCTGGTCTACGAGCTCGCGTGGAGGAATACGTCACGGTTGAATCGGATGACGATAAAGAGAGCCGGACCGATCGATTTGCTCCGGATGTACCCATTGTCGAGCGCCCAGACGCTCCTCTTGCCGGTGGGGGAACCGCGACGATTGTAGACGCGACAGAACCAGTCATGGTTTCTCGTTTGGTGGAGCCCGAAACACTTCGTTACATTGCGATCGTCGATGCTGCCGATGGGCATAGGATTGTGACTGCGATCGAATTTCTTAGTCTCACTAACAAGATCGCAGGTAAAGGCCGCGAGCAGTACTTTGTCAAACAAGAGAAGCTGCTCTCTGGTCGAGTCAATCTGGTCGAGATTGATTTGCTTCGAGAAGGGGGGTGGGTGCTGGCTGCTCCGAAGAGTGGAGTACCCTCCGAATGTCGTGGCCCTTATCGCATCTGTGTTGTACGAGGGGACCAGCAGCATCGAGCCGCCATGTATCCAGTTTCCTTGCAACAGCCTCTTCCCACGATTCGCATTCCTCTGCGTCCTCAAGACCCCGATGTTCTGTTGCGGCTTCAACCCCTACTCAATATGTCTTACATCAACGGTCGCTATCATGAAGACCTTGATTATCGTCTCGATCCCACACCGCCCTTGACCATTCCAGATGCCAGTTGGGCCGATCAATTGCTTCGAGAAAAGGGGCTAAGATAGAATACCGGACAACAGCGAACTTCAAAAAATAATGGAACGCCTATCGCGCTGGCCACTTCCAACCGTACTGGCTCAGGAGATCACCATTTTCAAGCACCGTGGCACCGTCCTTCTTGGTCAATCGGATCGACACCGCCATTTCGTCCGATTCTAATTCGCTCACGAGAATTGGGTTATGGCTTACGACGATCACTTGGCTGTTTTCTGATGCCATCCTCACCAGTCGGCTTAATGCAGGAATTAAGTCCGGATGCAAACTATTCTCGGGTTCATTAAGAATCATCAACTCAGGTGGACGTGGAGTCAGCATCGCAGCAACTAGCAAAAGATACCTCAACGTACCATCGGAAAGCTCGGATGCCGTTAGCTCACGGCCGATTCCTGGCTGCTCAAACGCAACATACAATCCGTCACCTCGCAAAATCGTTTGAACTCGCGATCCGGGAAAAGCGTCGTCAATTGCTTGATCGAGCCTCGTGTAATCACCGATTTCGCGAATGGTTTGCAGGGCGGCTGCTAGATCACTACCGCTGCCTGCCATGATCGGTGTGAAGGTGGCTGGTGAACCGCGACGGGCGGGAGATCCGCTATCCACCCGAAAAGTATCATAGAACCTCCATGATCGCAATTTTTCCCGCATGACTATTAACTCCGGTGCATGAAGTGGATCGGAGTACGCGGATAACATACTTGTGTTTCGCGATAGCGGCATTTCAATATCCATCCACTTTCCATCGTTTGCACGGGTGCGAAGCAATGTGTTTCTCCGGTCTGCACACAGAGACCTCGCATTCATTCCAGAGCCATGCCACAAACACTCTCGCTTAATCTCGGGATCAAACTGGAAGGCAGAGCGAGAGGGCTGCGGAAGTCCCAAATCAAAGCAATAGCTAAATGGTGGCGACGTGAAGCCGAGCCTAAGGCTCACTGGATCTTTGTCCTTTGTCTTCGGACCTGCCCAACGCACTGAGCTAAAGCCACCCTCAAGCGCAAGAGATTCGGCTAATCGTCCATCGGCAGCATCGGCAACAAGCTTAAGAGCTCGATAGACGTTCGATTTTCCCGAGCCGTTGGCACCAGTGATCACATTCAGCTGCCCAAGTCCCAGAATGATCGATCGAATAGAGCGGTACCCCGCTATCGCAAATTGTTCGATCAAATTTCCTCACTCCTTCCATGCACCAAAAGCTGCAAAACAACTGTTCTTGTGCAAAAGCTCGACATGAGCAAAGCCAACTCGGCGAAGCAAATCCAATTGGTAAGTTACCGGACGGGGTGAATCTTCTTTTGCGATGTAGTCGAACACTTTCTGACGATACTCGCTTCCCCCTAAGCCTTCGAGATATTCACCGTACAGCGACCACATGAGTTCATGAATCGGAACAGTTTCCTGAACTACCAAATCGGTAATCCAAACCGATCCGCCGGGCTTGAGCAACGATAGAATTTTTTCAAAAGCCGCTTGCCAGTCCTCGTCGTCTCTCAAGTGGTGCAGCACGGCAGCCGCGAGGATGACATCGTAGCTTTCGTGCTGCAGCTCTGCATTTCGAAAATCACTTTGCCACAGTTCGATAGTGCCTACTCCAGATCGCATCACGCGTTCCTTAGCCCGTTCGAGCATGGGCCGACTCAGATCCAATAGATCGCAAGCAAACGGCTTACCATAGACTTCACGTAGTTTGAGTGTATTGTTACCAGCTCCGCAACCAATATCGAGAACTCGATGGATTTCCGGAGTTAATCGCACTGCCGCCTCGGTAATCAGTTGCATAGCAAGAGGCGCGTCGATCGTTGCCGATTGGCCGGTTTCCAAATTGCTGAAACGTTCCACGTCCAAATCGAATCGCGACTCGATGTCGGTGATCGTTGACTTATCGGAAAAATCTTTGGTTTGGAACTTGAGCGACGCGGAGCGGTTCCTGCGTGCCAGATCCTCATCCGACTCGAGACGCCCTAGTTTGCGCAGCATTTCGATTTGCTCGGCCGTACAAGGCAGATCAGCAGATTCGTGAGATGCGAATTCACCCCGCGTCAACCGATCGATTTCCTTAGGATCGGTAACCTCGCTATCTTCATAGAAAGAGGCATACCGTTTGCGACTCATCTCCAAAGGCGTTCGATAGCCCGTGTTGCCAGGTGGAATAATCCCGCAACCGATTCGCTTGGACTGAGGATCTGAGGCATGAGGTTTGTAGTGATACGATCCGTCAGCCCGGTAGCACCAATGATCACCCGAATGCCCGACGGCACCTTGGCATCGGTCCCGGAACAGAATCGTCTCTGGACATTGAACTACCCAAACTCGCTTCAACCAACGTCCGTTGCCATCGGTATAGTAAGTAATGCGAGGCTGGGTTTCGTCCCACTCCAACTCCAAATCATCATGGTCCTTTGTCATGGCAACTTTCTCGTGGAGACACTAAAGGGTATTGTGTATATCACAATGTTAGCCCTTTCCATTTCCTTTTGCCAATACCAGCATGACTGCGCAAGCGAATCTCTGGGGCTTGTTACAGGATAGCAAAGCAATTTTGGTAAATTTTCGCAGTAATGCGCTCAATCCCATGCCGGCGGAGACACTAACCAACCAGAAACAGTAGCCATCCCTTATAGAGACCGAAATGCAAGATCAAGATCGCCGTACAGACGCTGAACTGGTGGAGGCAGCTCGCAAAGGCGATGTGGAGAGCTTTCGTTGTCTGTACGAAAGGCATTACAGGATCGCTATCGGAATCGCACTAAGCCGGCTTCGAGATCGCCATCTTGCAGAGGATGTCGTACAAGAAGCCTTCGCGATTGCATGTCGCAAGCTGCATACGCTTAGCAAAACCAATCGGTTCCCCCAGTGGTTAGGTACGATTTGCAGAAGAACAGCAAGCAAGATGTCACCGAGACAAATGCACGTTGAACCATTACAGGAACAATCCATTACGGATTCGTCCTGTGAGACTAGAGGTTCAAGAGATGAAAAGGTTCGCGAAGCCATGGAAAAACTTTCGGTGTCCGCTCGAGAATTGCTCACTTTGCACTACTTTAGCGGACTGTCGTACGAAGAAATTGCATTGTCCTTAGGTATTTCTCCCCAAGCCGTCCATGGACGCTTGCAGCGGGCTCGAAAGACGCTGGCTATTCATTTGCCGAACGAACTAAAAAAAGGAAATTCTAAATGACTGAACCATCAGATCGAGATCTAGGCTTAATGATTCAGGGAGCGCTCGGTGAACCGCCTAAAGCCAATTTTGATAGTTGGCTTGATGTCAACAAAGATTCTCTATCGTACCTAGATCCTAAAGTCATGGAAACCTACCAAGGTCGAAAGCGTATTCTGCGACGTGTGCTTAGCTATTCCGCAGTTGCTGCTGTATTTCTAGTAGCAATGTTCATGGCTTTCGCCCCGCAAGAGAACGCATTCGCACAAACGATAGAAACAATCAAACAGGCAAAGACCATTAGCTGGACCATAGACTGGTACAATCGCGAATTCAGCGTCGATGGAAAACGCAGTTGGCTGAAACGCGCGCCTCGCTGGGAGAGGTCCTTTCAGGTACCAAACCGATATCGCGATGTTCGATACGCCGAAGATGGCAGGGTTGCTTCTGTGACCATTGAAGACACGATAACCAATGCGACTCTACGGCTTGATATGCAGAAACGGACCGCCATGCTAACGAAAGAGTCGTCTGGACAGTTTGGCCCGGGACTTCCCTTTGACAATATCATTAACATTTTGGAGAAGGAGTCGGTTCAGTATATTGGAAAGCAGAACATTGATGGCATCGATACAAACGTTTTTCGTCACTATCTTAAGGATAAGCATGGAGCAGAACAGAGTACCGAAATTTGGCTCGATGCGAAATCGAAGCAGCTTGTTAGGATTTGCACGACTCCCGGTAATACTTTCTTTGATCCTCAAACCGATGTAGACCGCAATAATCCTGTAGAGTCTCAAATTTCTGAAGGAACTATCGCGGGTGTGATCCTGAGCAGCATTGAGTTTGACGCTCAATTGAGTCCCACGCTATTCAGCCTCACACCGCCGGAGGGCTTCCTTATCGTTGAACCTCAGCAAAGGGAACAAGTAACGGAAGAAAAGATGGTCCAATGGCTCCAACTTTCTGCAGAAGCGAATGGAGGTGAATTTCTCGAGCTCGAACGAGGGTTCAATATGACTTGGCACACTGCCATAGCAGGTAAGTCAGAAATCGAGCGAACCGAAGCTGAAACGAATTATCTCGCGGCATGGCGTGATAACATGCTTCAGGGGAACTTTGTCCCGGTCCAAGATTTCGTAAATGCCTCGGTCGAAGCCGGTAGCTTTCGTTATCTCGGGAAAGGTGTTCGGCTGGGAGACAACGAACGAATCGTGTGCTTCTATAAGCTCCGGGGTACAAGCAACTATCGAGCGGTCTATGGCGACTTGAGAGTGGTTGAGGTCGCGGCCGACGATCTTCCGCTTTGAGATCGATGCCGTGAGGTGTACCTTTCGTTCTTTCTGCTTTTGACGCCATCTGATTCGTACTGCATCGTTACATAAGTTCGTAAAATGATTCCTTACCTAGGTGTTTTAGATAATAAGGGCATAGTTCATCCAGAGTTCCCTCATGATGAAGGCTGATCCAATCTTCGATACCACCTCGGAAGCAGTAGCGTTGTGCTTCGAAGATTCGGTCTTTTTTTGAGATTAGCTTGAACCGAAATGCAGGGGACATGTGCCCAGAATACTGTGGAGCTCGAAGATTTTTCGGTATCAATCCACCAAGAATGGCGTCCAACGAACTAAGTCCATTAGAAACTTCCGACTCGTAGATGACGATGCAACGTCGTTCGCAAACGACTCGGGTCGGTATGTTCGAGACCCTCGCATCGATTTGTTCTCTGACAAACTGTAGTTCGTTCTCGCTGATTTCCAACGGAACACGTTTGCGAATACTGACTCTGGCATCCTCTGGTGATTCGAATAACTCGAAGTCATCTGGCAATGCATCGATTGGAACGCCCGATTCGGATTCAGGCTTTCGCGAAACAAAGTACTTGGGTTTACCTGTCTTCGTCACTCCTTGAAAGACATAGTAACAACTCCCGAAACGGTTCATGTACTTCATAGCAGCACTCCTTTGTTGATATTAGCGTTGAGGGCGGAGATCCATCGAACGCCTTAATTGTAACGAGAGCCTCGTCTTAGTACATATGGCGTGCCTAGCCGGCGACGTTCCTTCATAGGGCGATCCAAGTGGATCACCCACAGGTATTCCCAGGATAGATCCGATAATATCCTTTCCGTTCCAATTATTCATTGTGTCTCCCTTGGTTTGATTCTCGATCAGCGAACCTACTTGATGGTAACGACTTGCCGACACGGTTAGCCTACTACCTAAGATCGATTGCTGCCCTTTGGACTTGGTTGTTCAACGTCGTCTCGCGATTCCGGAATCGTGCAGAAGCGATAAGGAGCGGGTACATGAAACATACTCCAATAGGTATGCACGTCGGTGGTCGGTTGCTTAGCGGGTGTTTCCAGCTTGCCACCGGCTCTGCACCATCCGACTATGCCGTCGCTGAAGTTCTTCACGATACGACCTCGCTTAGCAAGCCGTGCAGCCCATGCGTAACTTCTGCCCCCGATTGTGCAATACGTCACTGCGGTCAGGCCTTTGTACTTCGCTTCGTCCTGTAGATACTCACTAAGACTAACGGACCCTGGGATGCAAGAAACACTCCGTTCCGATTTGCTTCGAACGTCAATCAAAACCATCGTTGGTTCTGAACATTCCACTGCCGCCTGAATTTCCGAGACGGAAATCGTTTCAACAGGCCGCATTCCAACCCAGGACCGAATCGTCTCGAGGTAACTTATGGTTCCAACGCAGAGAGCCTCGATCCAGACTCCTAGTCCTATCTTTTTGGACGCATTGATATCTGGATTGTTGATCATTCATGCCACTTCCTGAGAAAACAGTCCTTAGACTTGTGCTATTCTAGCGAATTCGCCCCAAGAAATTAGCCTTGTCCTCGCTTTAGTGACGCTTGGCAACAATTGCTCACACGGTATCTCCGATTCGTATTATAGTAGGAGAGGAGCTGGGGGATGACCGACGTTGGTTCTACCGCAAGGGGACAGCAGTTGTTATTATAGTAGCCAGCATCGTAGAACACCTGAATAATTTGTCTCTTCATGACCAATTCCTCGTTTGATGACACTACTAAGGAAGCAATCACCCGAGCGCGGAGTCTTTCCTCGAAAGCTGCCGGTGGTTTTGAACTGGATGGAAACGAACCGGATGGAAAGGAACGGGACGACGTCGAGCTATGTCGGCATGCCATCGAAAAATGCCTTTTGTACGTCGAAAGTGTTCCGCGTTCTCAGACTGGCTGCGAGCCCCCCCAGCAAGGTCCGCGATTCGAGAACGTTCGCTTTGTAGGAGCGGGCGGATTTGGGGTAGTCTTCGCTGCATTCGATCGAACGTTGGAGATCGAGGTTGCTCTCAAACTGTTACGGCCTTCGAAGAACTCGAGTGTTGTTCGGAGACGGTTTCTTGAGGAAGCGAAAATCACGGCGGGTCTGAATCATCCTAATATTGTTCGGTTGTACGATTCGGGCGTGCTAGGAGAAATACCCTATATCAGCTCCACTTTCCTTTCAGGTGGTTCACTCGCCGAATTGGTACTCGAATCGCCCGATAGCTTGACCGGACGTGATGCTGCCGAAATCGGCTGCCAAATTGCTGAAGCAGTTTCGTACGCACATTCCAAAGCCACCTTTCATCGCGACCTGAAGCCCAGCAATATATTGATTCAGAGAACAGGTCAAACCGAACCAAAGTTTCAGGCTACCTTAACTGACTTTGGTTTAGCCAAACGTTGGGATAAAGAAGTAGAGGATCGCTTCACACAGGAAGGTGAGGTTCCTGGTACGGTTCGTTACATGGCACCCGAGCAAGCTCTGGGGGATCAAGATGAGTTCACGATCCGTTCCGAGGTTTTCTCCTTAGGCATAATTCTATACCAGATGGCAACCGGCAAGTTGCCATTCGATGGACTTAAGTTCTCCGATGTGCGGAATCAGATCGTTCATCATCGACCGGTTAGACCGAGCGTCGTTAACAAACTCATACCCAAGGATTTCGAATCGATCATTTTGAAGTGTTTGGAGAAGGAGCCATCCCATCGCTATGACTCCGTAGGAGACCTCGCGAAGGATTTGCGAAGGTTCCTCAATTCAGAGCCTGTTGAAGCCTCTCGCCCAACGCAGTTCAGGCAGGCCCTTTGGTATGCGAAGAAGCATCCGGTCACCACAGTCATGGTCGTTGGGTTGTTCTCAGTTCTTGCTGTTTCCGCAACGGTTGTAAGCTTTGCGTTGTGGCAACAGAAGATTGCGACTGCGAAGGAATTTCAGACCAAGGTTGATTACGTTATGCTTTTCGGGTCGTTGATCGACGATGTCTTAGATTCGAATAAGGATCAACAAACAGCGTTGCTCGATGCATTAGCAGAGTTCCGGAAGAGCATGGTTGCCGATCTTGCTATCAGTCCAAACAATCCGCAGTTGAGCCACCTTCTAAGCCTGATTTATCACTACGAATCTACCGTTTACCAAAGAAAAGGAGATGCCAAGAATCTCATTAATTCTCGTGTAAAGTCAGTAGCCATCCTACAGTCACTAAGCAGAAAGTATCGCGACAACGCAAAGTATCGGTTTCAGTACATATTCGGTGCCATGATGCTTGTTCTTTGTTCTCACTCTGCTGAAACACCGATGGCCCAACAGTCTGAATTACTATCGCCAACGCTTGGTGTATCCAGCATCGACGAGTTAATGCAACTGATTAGACCTGAGATCGATTACTTCATGGCGGAGTTCCCATCAAATCCTAAGCAGATTAACGCATGTTTGCAGTTCAAGAGTGATCTTGCGCATTTTTTTTATCACGGCGAAACGGATGAAAGATACCGCATCCAGGAAGAAGTCATTTCTGAGTCAATTCGACTTGCTGATATGCATCCGGATGAACCGATGTTTATCAAACCAGCAATTAATTCATTGCGACATAGAGTGAGCGAGTATCACGAAGCGGTTAATTTTGATGCGGCTTTTCCTGAACTGGAACGAATCGATAAACTATTCGAAACGTATCTCAGGTCGCATTTTGGGACAAGATGGGTAAAAGGCTATTTCGCGGAAGTCAAGTTGACTCACGCTCAACTGATGATGGACACCGAACGCTATGATGAGCTCGAGGAACTGTGTTCTCAGATTTTACCGATCTGCGAAAAACTCGTTTTGGTTCCTGAGTATCGATTGGTTATGCTGTGCCAAATCCTACAATTACAGACAATGCTGCTTCGGTGCGAGGAAGCGTTTGACAAGCAGAAAATTGCTGACCAGAGATTGGAGATGCTGGTGGCGACCCTTGAGAATCCCGAGACACCCATTCACGCTCTAACTACTTATGCAGCCTGGGCAAAGCCGCGGTCAATCCCCGTAAGGTTATCGGAAACCGTCGCTAAGCAGATTGCGTTACGCAAGGATACGCCATGAATCCGTAGTGAAAGTTTTTGGGGGATCGAAAAATGAATCATTGGCTAATTCGAGATTCGCTGGCAACGCAGTGTTACAACTGTCGTTGGGCCCTGATTGTCATGGTACTTTCGTACACATCGTGCGGATTCAGCGAGATTGCTGCGGACGAACCGGTGACGAATCCCTACTCGGAGGCTTACCGGAATCCTTATGGCAAGCTACCAGGGCAAAAACTACCTGGTGACAAGATGGCCGCCAACTTCTTTAATGCGGCCACCCGAACCTTGACCTCCAAGTGGCGAGATGTGAAATGGAGCGTCGAGCAGTGGCAGGATGAACGGGCCTCTTACAAGCAACAGCTTTTAGAAATGCTCGGCCTAGATCCTTATCCAGAAAAGACAGATCTCGAAAGTCAGATTACGGGCGTCCTGGATCACCCAGAGTTTACGGTCGAAAAGCTTCATTTCCAATCACGCCCTGGCTTATACGCCACTGCAAACGTCTACATTCCCAAAGGTCTCAGCCAACCGGCACCGGCTATTCTTTACGTCTGCGGACATGGGCCGTCCAAGATCGATGGAGTCAGCTATGGCAATAAAGTCACCTATCAGCACCATGGAGCATGGTTTGCTCGCAACGGATACGTGTGCATGATTCTCGACACGGTACAGATGGGAGAAATCGAAGGTATTCATCACGGAACCCACAACCAAGGGATGTGGTGGTGGAACTCGCGTGGTTACACCTCCGCTGGTGCAGAAGCCTGGAATTGTATTCGGGCTATCGACTATTTACAGTCGCGATCCGATGTAGATGGGGAGCGAATCGGTGTTACCGGGCGTAGCGGCGGAGGAGCCTACTCGTGGTGGGTAGCAGCATTGGATGAGCGTATTCGTGTTGCATGCCCCGTTGCCGGGATCACGGATCTGCAAAACCATATCGTCGATGGATGCGTCGAGGGGCACTGCGACTGCATGTTCATGGTCAACACTTACCGTTGGGATTACTTTCTCGTAGCTGCATTGGTCGCGCCTCGACCGCTTTTGATTTGCAATACCGATAAGGATACGATTTTTCCACTCGATGGAGTCGTGCGACTCCACACACAAGTTCGTCAGTTCTACGATCTTTACAACGCCCCCGATCATCTTGGACTGTTGATTACGGAGGGGCCGCACAAAGACTCGCAGGAGTTGCAACTGCCCGTCATGCGCTGGTTCAACAAATGGCTCAAGAATGATGTGGAGCCAGTTCCTAGCTTTGCAGAAAAGTACTTCACCCCGCAGCAATTAAAAGTCTTCGAAACACTTCCGTCCGACGAGATCACGAGTCGTTGCTACGAAGACTTCACGGAACTAGCTGTGGATTCAGATACATTCTCCCCGGTGGAGGCTATTGGCCAACTCCGACAGAAGACGTTTGGAGCATGGCCCTCGGTGGGAGAAATCCGTAAGGGCTCCCGTGTCGTTGCTGAGCAAATTGTTGATGGTGTGCGGTTTACCGTGCGCGAATTCAGTAGTCAGAACGAAGTCAATCTCCGGTTTTACCACCTCGAACCCATCGAAGTAGAGATTAGAGAAGTCCAAGTTGAACTCGTCGAGGAAGAGGGCTGGCGAGATCGGCTTCGAGTTTTGTCCTCGGCTTTCCCTGCCATACTTCCCGAGGAATTGCGAATCGCCAATATGCCCGCCGTGCCCGGGAATGATGCGGCGATAGACTTGTCCACCTCGCTTCGCGAAATGCTCAAGGACATTCGCGAGCAAGGCAAAGCTTTGGTCATCTTTACCCCGCGAGGGGTTGGATTAAGCCGTCATGGAGGTGACCAAAAGTATCAAACGCATCTTCGGCGCAGGTACATGTTGCTTGGTGCGACTCTGGCGAGTTCACAGGTTTGGGATGTCCTGAGATGCTGCGAGGAAATTCGATCTCTTGCCAATCATGCTGAACGGCCTCTTCACTTGCGAGCTGATCGGGAAATGACCGAAGTAGCCTCGTTTGCTGCGGTCTTCAGCGAACGGATAAGCTCGTTGAGCTTGCGATTGCCACCAAGAAGCGACAGAGAGTCTCCTGATTTTCTGAACTGGTCCCGGATCGTTACTCCCAAGCAGTTGCGAGCCTTGGTTGAGCAATCCACACAACTGGGCATTGAATCAGAGAAGTGATTTCTGAGATTGTATCATTTTTTGACAATTCTCGGTGATCGCCAACGACTTCACCCTCCTCAAACGCCGTTTGGGGAGGGTCAGCCCGCGTCAAGCGTGGCTGGGGAGGGGCAATGGCACAGTTGGAACGCCCCGTCTTGCCCCCTCCCCGGCAATCTCGCTTAAGGCTCGATTGCCGACCCTCCCGGTCGCTTCGCTGGGAGGGTGAAGATCCGATCACGGTGGCGATCAGCGAGAAGTGCTTGCATTTTATGCTATAATGACCCAGCCCGCATCCCTTTCGATCGCAGCCCCACCTCCCTTCCCCCGCCTTGGTTTCTGATCATGTTCACAAGACGTTCCATGGTTGTCCTATGCTTTTGTTTACCTTTTTTGATGGGCGATTCTCAGTCCGCAGATCCAGTTAGGATCGATGTGACTCGCGACGCCTGGATCTCCGCTTACTCGGGAGAGCAAGAGGGGAACAACGGTGCTGCTCCGCGACTCAAACTAAAGGGGATCCAAGAGTTTTTCCTGATCGATTTCGATCCGACTCCGTTCCAGGGCAAAAAGGTGCGCCGTGCGGAATTGCGATTGAAATCAGCTAGTGACGATAAGGCCCTCCGCATTACGGTCTCGACGGTCATGACAGACTGGAACGAAGGCGACGGTACAAACTATGCCAAGGGAACTGACGGTTGCAGTTTTCAATGGGCTATCGGTGGCAAACAACGCTGGGGAGGAGATGGGACCGATGTAACGGCTGTCACTCTGGGAAATGGTGGCTCGATCTGGTCCTTTGGAGATGCGACAAAACCTGATGAAGACGGTTGGCAAAGAATCCCAGTTTCGCCAGAGATCATTCAAGCCCGACTCGATGGCAGGAGCTTTGGTTTCCTCGTGATGGACGATGTTGGGAGCGAGTATGAACGAACGGGAAATCGTTTTGAATATCGCTTGATGCCGAACCGATTCTTTTTCAGTCGTGATCAGAATCGAGCATCTGCTCCTTACTTCGTTGTATGGTTCGAAGATGGCGAAACGACTAGTTCACCCGCTGACCTTCCTCAGATTGCCAATAAAACGATTGAAGCCAAACAACAAAAAACGGCGATCGTCGAATTCGCCTCGATTCTTCAATCCGCTCGAGAAGGGAAGAAACTCGAGACGATCGACGTGGCTTCGAATGATCTACTGCGATTGGATGGCATACGGACTGTCCCATCAACGATTGGTATTGCCAAAGGAGAGGCTGTTTCTTGGTTGCTAAAAGCATCACCCGAATCGTTACAAGTTTCTGCACCCGAGGGTTTCGTTGTCGATATCTTTGCACTGCCCCAAGTCGAGGAGAGACTGGATCCCGCAGTCCCTCTTAGTCTTTGGAAACCCGAGGCGTTTGGGTTGTCCGTAAATTATCCTGTCGCAACATGTATCGATCTATATGCGACGAAAACCGTCCCCGCTGGCGAATACGTTGTTACGCTCCAATGGGGTACAAATGCAGTCGACATCAAGACCAAAGTCTGGGACTTTACGCTCCCCGACCGATTGAGCTTTATCCCGCAAATGAATTGCTATGGCCTACCAGCTAACGAGCGATCGTATTATCAGCTCTGCCATGAACATCGAACGACACTTAATTCGCTTCGATATGGATGGAGCGGCAAAGTTTCAGCGGATGCTGTCCCGAAGCGAAATCAAGATGGTTCATGGGATTGGACCGAATGGGACCGCAGATGGGGGCCGTTACTCGATGGCTCTGCTTTTGCGAATTCTCGTCGCGGGCCAATTCCAACAGAAGCGTTCTATCTGCCCATCAACGAGAACTGGCCGATGGACCACGAAAAACATTTTCTCGGCGGATATTGGATCGAGGACGCCTATTCTGAAGACTATTGGACCGAGTTTCGTAGTGCGATCAACGCCTTTGCTCGCCATTTTCGAGAACGACAGTACAACGAAACCCTCTTCGAATTCTATCTAAACAACAAGGTTTACTTCAAGCAGCAGCAAGGTAATCGGTGGGATGCTTGTTCGGCGGCGTGGATTTTTGATGAGCCGGTCAATACGCAAGACTTTTGGGCACTGCGACGCTTTGGGCTTGAGTTCTGGCAAGGTGTGAAGGGAATATCTGGGCCGCGATTTGGTTATCGAATTGACATTTCGCGGCCTGAATGGCAGCGTGATTTGCTCGATGGTATTTCGAGTGTCGAGGTGGTCAGTGGCTCCCTGCGAAGGTACCAAGAGAGAGTCATGTCTCGGGCTAAAGCACATAGGAATCTAGTCTACATGTACGGTTCGGCCAACATCTTCGATCAGTCGACCGACACCAACGTCGCATGGTGCGTTGAAACCTGGGCGCGTGGCGCGAATGGCGTGGTCCCTTGGCAGACGATGGGGACAGCGGAATCATGGAAGAAGCTGGATCCTCTCGCCGTGATCTATCCGTCCGATCAGGGAGCAATCCCCAGCTTGAGACTAAAATCGTTTCGCGATGGCCAGCAACTGGTTGAGTACCTCGAACAATTTCGATTGCGGACCGGAGTGACTTCGAAGGAGCTGGGAGAATTGTTGCTAAACGATTTTGGATTAGCGGGCAAGACGGTCCAGTCCTACGACGAAGATGCCGGATCGGTACAATTTCAAGAGCGAGAGTTGTCCCGTCTCGATGACCTACGTTTCGCCTTGGGCGAATGGTTGTCCCGTAATCCGATTAGTGATCAACAACCTCAGATTGACTTGATGCCGCGACAAGGGCTTGGAAATATAGGAGAGCGTTCCCCAATATCGACAACGCCATAAAAGAGCGCTCTTTGTAATTGAATTGCTCGCAGCACCACGAACATATTGTTCGTGGTGTGGGAAATATTGCAGCAATAAAGTCAGATGTTATTTACGCGGTGGCTGATTTCCAGGCCGATTACCATTGGTATTGTTGGACTGTCCACCTTGTTGGCCAGCCCCTCCCACGCGTGCATTTGCGGGGATATTGGGGGCTTGCTTACCCGCATTCGCATTTGTTCCTACGGGAACATTGTTTGGTCGTGCAGTCGTCGTCGCTTGATTAGCGGGTGCCCGCGTGCCAACGAGCATTGATTCCAGTTTCGCCTCCATATCGGAGGAGAAATGGGAACCACTCATTGCAACGATACCATCTTTATCGATCAGGATTGTCACGGGAACGCTGAGAACACCTAGGCCAACTGCCAAATCGCTTTCAAAAGCTTGTCCATCGAAAATGTGTGGCCAGCTCGCTTGCGTTTGCTCCAGCGATCGAATCGCGCGGTCGCGATCGTTATCGAGGTTGATTCCTACGACTTGAAATGCATTGGGCCGTCGCGATAGTAGCTTTTGTAGCGTAGCCATATCCTGTTTGCATGGCTCGCACCACGAGGCCCAGTAATGGATCACGATAGGCTTGCCAGCAAATTTTGCAGTTTCGACGGTTTTGTTATCGATCGTTTTTCCAGAGATAGCGAACTTGCGATTCTCAAGGTTGAGGCGGTTCAAAGCCCCTTTGGCTTTCTTGCCTTCAATGGTATCAGCAAAGTTCGTTACAACTCGGTTGTACCACTTTTTAGCGTTCTCCTCATCGGCCGATAATTCCGAGTTCAAAGCGATCTGAACCATCGCATCAGCAGCAAAGGGACTGCTGGAAAACTTGTCTGCAAAACTCTCCAATTGTTCCATATACTTGTCTTGGAGCCTGCTGAAGTTTGCGTTCGGCTTAAGTGACTCGACTTGGTATTCCGTGTTGATCATGCTGTACACGACGTACGGCAATAGTTCCTTCCCACCGGACATGCTTGAGAGAGTTGTTTCCATTTTTCGCAGCGCAGGCATACCGTCAAACTCACCTTGCATGGTTGCTGAACTGACGGAGTCGACAAACTGTCGTACCCAGAGTTCCATCTCGCTGGTTCCCTTTGCGGCATCAATGAGCTTCATAAGGGTTTCGCTGCGAGCATTGTGAAGGCTAGCCAGTTTCTTTGCTTCAGGCTGCTCTGAGATCTCAGAGTCGAGTTTCTCCAGGTCGACCAAGAGAGCTTGCATCGCGCTCGACAGTCCGCCTGTGGTAACTGGTGTCGTTGCAGAACGATTAGCAGCCACTGCTGGGAAGAAGAAGCCGCCGTCGGCGACCGCGTTTCCTTCTGTGACAATCCGTGGACAATCGGTGAGCTTCCATAGTCCATCGACCTGAACGATGGTTCCGATGAACACTTGCGTGCTCGTGCCTTCGTCCTCCACGATCGCAATCACATTTTCATAGGCGACCACATCCTTGGTAGAGCCTTCTGTTCCAGCGGGAATAAGCCCAGGCTTGTCGGCTGCGAAGTGAGCCCAGCGAGTGGTTGGCTGAAAATTCTTCAAAGACTTTTGCGACTTTACAAAGTCGGCAAAGCTGCTGACTGTTGATTCGATTCGACTCGCTAATGCACTGGCTTTTTCTTCACCCAACCCAAGGGCTGTCATCTCATCCGAGCTCAGCAGTAGTGACCGGAAACGCTGTGTGTCTCCCGACTTAAGAGCTTCGATCACTTCGATCGTTAATTCTTCGGGGGAAATTC
Source organism: Brakhagea baltica (assembly GCF_052161605.1). Lineage (NCBI taxonomy): Bacteria > Pseudomonadati > Planctomycetota > Planctomycetia > Pirellulales > Pirellulaceae > Brakhagea > Brakhagea baltica. The sequence continues at coordinate 6,141,700 of NZ_CP197409.1, forward strand.
GTTTCCAACCATCGATGACACCGTCTTCGTTCTTATCAAGTGCCCAACGCGTACCATTTGTGCCCAGCCAGCGGTATTCGTCGGCCGTTGAGTTGAAATCGCTATCGATGTCACGATAAACCTCGATGCCGTCTTTGAAGTAACACCAATGGTCGACTTGGCGATCGTTGTTGGTGTCTAAGAATCTACGAATCAATTGACCGGACGGACTGTAGATAGAAAGCCCATCGACGCCATCTCTGGTTTCAAAACGGGCTGTGCAGTTTGCAATGTCAGTTGGGGCTACCAGATCGTAGCTAACGTTGGCCTGGCGAGGCTTAAACGATAAAGCCTTGGTCACTTGTGGATCGGCGTCCGCGGCAATCGCGATCGCCCCGGAGGAAAAGACAGCAGTCGCAATCGCGGCAGAACAACCCAGTCGGCTAGTCCAAGCCAAATTTGATTCGATCCATTGATACAACCACGTTGATTTTGACTGAGTTTTTAGCTGATTCATGCCCTTGACTCCACGGCGAGACCTGTACAGATGACCTAAAGTGTCGTGGAGAATAGCAAACGCAGGGATTCAAAGCCAAGACCATTCGAAGCGATTGCTCCCCCTCCTCATTCCTTGTGGAAAATGGGCCTTAAATGCTTGGGGGAGGCGTCAAGAGGATTAGTGGCCCGCTTCAAGAGGGGCAATTTCTTTGGCTACCGATCGGCCATTAGCTTTAGGTTTTGAACTGCGGCTCCGCTGGCACCTTTTCCGAGATTGTCTAGCTTGGCGACCAGTACCGCTTGGCCGACTCGGTCGTTGCTGTACACCGACAGCTCCATGCGATTGGATCCGTTCAACGCTTGCGGCTCCATTCTTCCATTCTCTGTCGGCGCAACAACACTGACATACTCGCAATCCGCGTAGTGGGCCCTCAAGCAATCCTCCAACTGCCCACCGCTACTAACCCCACGCAGCAGTTCGAAATGCAAAGCGATCTCGACAATCATTCCGCTGTGGAACGCACCGACCGACGGCAAGAAAATCGGTCTTCTCTCCAAACCAGAATACTTCTGCAACTCGGGCACGTGTTTGTGCTGCAATTGCAGTCCATAAACATCTAGCGGAGGTGCATATTGATTTGGATCTCGCGACTCGTAAGCCTCGATCATCTGTCGACCTCCGCCCGAGTAGCCGCTAAAGCCTTGCACGACGATCGGATAATCTTTCGGCAACAAACCCGCTAGGATCAAGGGGCGCATGAGACCAATCCCGCCCGTCGGGTAGCAGCCTGGGTTGCTGACAAAATTTGCCTTGCGAATCGCTTCCGCTTGCTCGGCTCCCATTTCGGGAAACCCATAGATCCACCCCTCGGCGACTCGGTGTGCAGTGCTCGCATCTACGATTCTTGGTTGCGAGTCCGCCTCCAGAGATTCCACCAAAGACACCGTCTCCCTCGCTGCATCGTCGTGCAAGCATAGAACGATAAAATCGGCCTCTGCTAAGATGGCGAGCTTCGCCTTGGGATCTTTCCGGGCCGCTGGATCAATGCTGATGATTTGGAAGTCCGAATCACCGTGGAGCCGATCGCGAATTTGCAACCCGGTCGTCCCAGCCTCGCCGTCAATGAATACTTTATACATGAGTGGTGCAACGTGAGTGATAGCCTGCCCCTAGCGACGCTTTTCTCGATCGCTCAGGGGGCGTCTCATCCTGTTTAAACGCCGCTTTTGAAGTGGCCCTGATGGCATCTCGCCAAATGACTCTGGCGCTGAACCGATGGTGACCTCGTCCTTAATCACCTTTAACTTACCATCCGTTGGCTTGATCACCACGGGATCGGATAGCGGGTCGATTTCCAGCAAGCGATTGATACGGTGTTCGATCTCCGTGAGACGCTCTCCCTGTCCCTTGGCGACAAACGAGAATGCGATCCCATCCCGTCCCATGCGTCCGGTTCGCCCAACACGGTGTACGTAATCATCGCTGTCGTCGGGCAAGTCGTAGTTGATGATGTGCGATATGGTCGAGACATCAATGCCGCGCCCCACGACATCGGTTGCGACCAAGATCTGAATGTTGCTGGCTCGTAAATCCTTGAACACCGAGTCGCGCTGCGTCTGGTTCATGTTTCCGTGAATGGTCGCTAACTGGTAAGACGCTAGCTCCGGGATGCGGGGCAATCGGCTTTCCAATTGCCTATGTAGCTTGGCTGTCCCAAGCTTTGTTCGGCAGAAAATAATCGTCTGCGGTGGAAGCTCTCTTAGGAGCAAGCTAACTAGAGTTTCGAATTTTTGATCAGCCCCGACGGTAATATAGCGTTGCTCGATCGTGTCGACCGATAAGTCTTTCTTGGAACAATCAACGTGTACCGGCTCGAACAGATAGGTTGAGGCAAGCTCGCGGACGCCGTCTGCCAAGGTCGCACTAAGGAGTAGGGTCTGGCGGTTTTTTGGACATTTACGCAAGATCCGTTCGATGGCGGGGCGGAATCCGATGTCGAGCATCCGGTCTGCTTCATCCAGCACGACACACCACAACCGGGACAGATCGAGTGTGCCTCGGCTCAAATGGTCCATGACTCGACCTGGGGTGCCAACAACGACTTGAACCCCTTCGCCGAGCTTGCGCGTTTGCCGTCGCATATGCTTGCCGCCGGATACCTCGAGAACGCTCGTCGGGCATCCCTCGGCTAGCTTTAGGAATTCGCCGTAAACTTGTGCAGCAAGCTCACGAGTGGGAACCAGCACTAGAGCTTGGGGAGATTTTGTGGTTCGGAGCGGATCGAGTTGCTCCAAAATGGGGATGGCGAACGAGGCCGTTTTCCCGGTTCCCGTTCTTGCTTGGCCGATGACATCGTAGCCCTGGAGAGCCCAGGGAATAACCTGTGACTGGATCGGAGACGGCCTCTCGTAACCCAGCAACTTCAAGGCACGCAACATGATCTTGGACAGCCCAAGATCCTCAAACTTTTCCAGTAGGTTTTCTGGTACGATTTCTGGCACTTTTTCGAGCAATTTGTCTTCCATTAGCATCTTCCACCAGTTGGTGTCGTCAAAAACGCATTTTACGATAGAGTTGCGAACACGATACGCCGCTTTGAACTTATTCTTCGAGATTGTTGACGCACATGAGCGATTTTCCCCTTGAAATGTCCGACGACGCCCGCATTTGGCTGAACCGGACTTTGCAGCAACTGGAAAACGGCTTGCAATCGGAATCTCAATTTCTACCTTCCTTTGCGGATCCTGAGGACCCTGCTTGGGCGATTTTCGTCGCCCGTGAATTGACAGAATCCTGGGAAAACTACCTGGCAGTCGAAACCAGTTTCGCCTTTGCGACCCTCGAAAGACTCATTCAACGGGTCGCTCAGTGGCTCCGAGCGAGCCTCAGCGTGCGGAACCTCCCGCCGGAGGAACACGCGTTTCAAATCCTGCTAACCGTTCAAGCCGCGACGCAACTCTTTTTGAAGGTGCGAAACAGCCCCCATAGCAATCTGGACGGCTCGCTCCTGCAAGTTGCCTTTGCATCCGGGCATCCAACGGCGATCCAGATGGGAGTCGATTTCCTTCTGCAATCTCCCCCTCAAGCCTGGACGTCGGCCTCCCTCGCCTTAAGCCCACTCTTGCAGTACGATTCTTGGGACGTGGAGCTTGTCTTCCCGAGAATTCTTGAGAGTAGCCACCCGGCCATTTTGGCTTCGGCGCTGGATATCGCCAATCACCTCTTCTCGACCGGGAGATTAACGCCACATCCCTGTGCAAGCCGCTTTGATGATCTAGTCTCCTTGTTGGGAGGAATTGTCCAACGCCTAGGCCTAATGGAAGAAGACCCGAGCAAATTTGGCCAGCAAGCCTCTGAGGTTCAAAAGATTCTTTTTGACTCGGTTTCACTATGCGTCTCGCTCTGTCATACCCTGTCGCTTCTCGACAACGATGCTTGCATCGGCAAACTGATGCAAGCGGCCGAGCTACGGCATCGCCGCATCCGTACCGAAGCTGCCTTTGCGTTAGCGAAGCTTAAGCATTCGCGCGGAACCGAGCTGCTTCTCGAACTCGCTGCCGACCCCGCTTCGCGGTCCAGGGCGATCGCCTACGCTGCCGAACTCGGTTGCTCGGAGCAAATTGATGAAAAGTACAAATCAATCCTAGCACAAGCCGAGGCTCAACTGGCACAGTGGCTGGCCCAAGTCGAGCAGATGGGAATAGCCCCTTCGAGGCTAGAATTCTTGGAGCAACGAACGCTACCTTGGCCCGGTTTTGAAATTCCGCAAGAATGCTTTTTGTTTCGATTCGGTTACAGCATTACCGACGGCGAGTTCAGCAACGTTGGCATCGCAGGCCCTGTCGCCAAAGCGTTTTCGCAAGACCTAGCGAACATCTCAACCGACGACGCGTTTGCGATCTTTGCAGGCTGGGATATTGAACATCCCGAAATCTATGAACAAGATGCGAGTCGCCTACCAACTGCGGTGCAAGAGCAAGTTCGAGAGTGGATCGAGAGCTCTTTGCAGAATGAATTCGATACGGTGGAACCGGTGTTTGTTGGCTCGTTTTTCGAGCAGCAAGTCTTAGTCGGCCTGGGCGTTAAGGAAGGACGAACACAGCCATTCGCCTTTGACGGAAACGAGTTAGTTGTTTGTCCGTCTTTGAAGTCAAACCAAGACGCAGTGCAGTTGGTTTACTATCTATGGCGAGGCCGCGCGTTCTTTCACGCTTTTGGATAATGGTTAGGCATAGGCCGACACCTATTGGTTCTACTCGATGCATTGAGAAGCCTCGCAAAGCAACCTATCGCTGGGTCACGGATTGATGCAGCACCAACTGCCCGCAGGCGGCGTTATCTTGATCACCAAAGGAGTGTCGAACACGGACGACTAAACCATGGCTCCGCAAGAATCTTGCTATATCCAAGATGTCTTCCATGCCTGTTCCCTCGAGCTCATTGCCTCCGAGCCTGTTGCCTACGACCGCTAGCGATCTATGCTCTGGATCTCCAGACTGATGAGAGACAGCACGATCAGTGACGGCAATCGGGTTGTAAGGAATAAGATTGATTTGAACCTGGAGCCCGTCGCAAAACCGTACCAGGGCTTCCTGGTCCGGTAGCGTATCATTAACTCCTTTGAGTAATGTGATCTCGAGCCAAACTGGCTCATGATCTTGCAAGCAATTGATCTCGCGAATCACTTCTCGCAAACGCTCAATATCGGACGGAGACTTGGGCACTAGACGTTTGCGGACCTGGCTGCTAGCGGAATGCAAGCTGAGAGCGAGACGAAGCTTGGGGAACTGCTTGGCTGTTTCGAGAAAGTGCGTTCCACCGAGAGCTGTCGATAATGTGATGGAGCGGGGGGAAATGCCGAACCCTTTGTCGTTCACCATGCCATGGATGCTTGCCCAAACCTCCTCGACGTTGTGAAGTGGTTCTCCCATGCCCATGAAGACCACGTTGCGAAGGCTGCGTTCATGTCGCAAAGCAATACGACGAGCCCAGTAGACTTGCTCCAAGATTTCGTAACGGATTAGATTTCTGCGAAAGCCCATGGTACCTGTCGAGCAAAACTGGCAACCGACAGCACAGCCTATCTGAGACGATACGCACACGGTCGCCCGATTGCCGGACTTGGGAAATAGCACGACCATTTCGCATGCGTCACCCAAATCGTTCGACTGAAGCAAGCACTTGATGGCGCCGCTGCCCATGCCCCCCTTTTCCGTGAGTATCTGCCAACTACTGCGAGATGGGTGTGCCGTGAGCACTTCGTCGAGAGAGGCCCCTTCGCGGAGAATCCTCCATCTGTTCTTTGCCAAGCCTGGAATGCTTTCAAGTTGAAGCACCTCCCACCAATGATCGCGAACAGTTGAGTTCATGATCGGCAATTTAGTTAGCTCGCGGCTTTCGCTGCTGTCGAACAAAGTCTCGAAACTCTTGGGGCCATTGGGATTCGATGTAAATCGGTTCGCCTGTACGAGGATGCACAAACCCGAGCGATTCGGCATGCAACGCGACTCGGTTATGAGGCCAAGCCCAATGTTCAGCTTGGCGGGGGCGATATCTCGGATCACCTAATATGGGATTGCCCATTTCCGCGAGTTGCACGCGAATCTGATTGCGACGACCGGTTTCCAATCGAACGTTCAAAAGAGCGCAATCCGCCCAAGCTTCCGCGACCGAATAGTTCGTTATTGCCAACTCTCCCTGCGACTCATTAGCTACTAGAATCCGATTCAAATCCTCATCAGTAGAAAGATAGTTCACCAGCCGCCCTTCGGACTGTTTGGGGACGCCGGCAACAAGAGTAATGTATTTGCGTTTCGGCTTTCGATCGGCAAATTGATTTCGCAAAGCCTCTGCTATCTCAAGCGATTTCGCAACAACCAAAACGCCCGACACACCTCGATCCAGCCGGTGAACGCAGTAGGCCCTAGGCTCACCTCCTCCACTCTTCATTCGACGCTCGACCAACGATAAAACGGTGTGCGGCTCGCGATGTTTGGTGGGTACGGTAAGTAGATTGGCGGGCTTGTTGATCACCATAAGATCGGCATCATCGAACAAGAAGTCGATAACGCGTTTGGGCTGGCTGCGTTTTGCGGATTTGTTGGGAGCCACAATCGCTTGAGGAATTATATCCACAGCGACTTCATCACCGACCTCGCACGTTCTCCAGCCATGACGCAGCATTCGGCCGTTGACTCGGACATGCCCCTGTTCGATCAAGCCATCCGACTGTGCAGGAGAGAGTTTGAAAAGGATTCGTAGAACCGAATTCAGGTTGCGGGCAGGCTGAGGTATCGACGCTGGAACAGATAATGTCTTAATGGCCATACTGGTCTACTTAGTTCGTCCCAACACTGTTTTCAAAAAAGGTTCTATCGGACCAAATTGTTTTTCCACGGCTTGATCAAAGGGGATTCCATTCCCAAGCCATTTGAGGAGCGTGTCGAACGACTTGCGCCTAGCGTTGTCGTTCATGACTCGTACCACCGCAAACCCGATCGTCGCAGCGTCTTCATCGTTGATTTTGTTGTCGATCAAGCTCTTTATGTTGTCCAGTTTACTTAGTGCGACCGGAATACGTTGCGTCCAGGCTTGAACTCTATTATCGCCGGATGCGACAGAACTCGCCAGCACTTGACGCCCCACACCATCGGAAAACCAGCGTGGGACTCCGCTGTGAGATGCAACCCACAAGCTGCTGATTTGCTGTGCGAGCGAGGACTCGATGAGCTTATCGTAATTTTTGTCCTGCCCCGAGCTACCGGAGTAAATGAGGGCAACGTATGAGTCGAGCACCTCGGAGCGATAGTGGCTTGCCCACTCGGCAGGCAACTCGCGATTCTCTAGCATCTTGCCGAATTCGCTGTAATCGTACCTCTGCTTTAAGGCAAAGATCGTGATTCCACCCTTTATGAGTGGCTCCTTGCCCGCGAGTTTGAGAGTCTTTCTTACTTGCGACTCGGCGTTGTTCGCCAAGCTTAATAGCTTGCTAGCCGACTCAGGGCCGATGTTTCCAATGACGTGGAAACTTTCGTTGCTAGCTTCGCCGGGGTCGCTATTGCTAGAGGCTGTTTTCCAACGATCCCTGGTCCGATCCATTCGTCTTTTCATCAGCTCTTCGTGAGAAGCGTTCTCAGCCCAAGCCTTGCTACTGACCTGCTCGAGGTTCGATCGGGGATTGTCGGAGTCAAAGGTGGCTCCCTCATCGATCCAGGTCGAAATCAGCTTGATGTTCTCCTCCGACAACGGTGGTCGATTTCCTGCCGGCATTCGCTGCCCCTCGGTTCCTCTTAGCTTCTTGACCAGCAAACTCTCTTCGCCTTTACCCGCAGTCAAAATCGAGCCACTGTCTCCGCCGGCAAGAATCTGAGTAAAGTTGTCGAACCTCAACCTGCCGGAGGCGTTCCTGGCGTTGAAGTGGCAGCCGTTGCAATTTTCGATCAGCAACGGGGCGACTTGTCGGCTGAAGCTAACCGTTTCTTTTCCTGTTGGCTTGGTCACCATGGATTCAGGGTTTGGGGAAGCATTGGCTGCGGCAGAGTTGGCGGGACGGTCGGCATAGCTAACCAAGGGGGCAGCGGGCGATGGGCCGTCGAATTTGGCACCCTGCTGGATCCACAGTTTCAGTTTAGCAAGATTTTCGTCTGAGACCTTACCTCCACCGCGAGGCATATTGCCGGTCTCTATGGTGGTGACTAGATTGCTGCCGATCACATCACCGGGAAACAAGACGACCCCGCCGTTATCCCCTTTCATCAATGATTCAAACGTGTTGATAGAAAAGCCACCTTGGCTTCGCGCGATATGACAGCGCGAGCATTGATCGACCATCCAGGGAGCAATATCCTTTGTGAAGCTGACCTCGGGTGTGGCCGGCATCGAGTTGGGATTCGCTTTATCATTTTGTTTTTTCGAAGCAGCGGTGCGTCGTAGCTTAACTAGCTCTGCCCAGTTAGGCAGCTCCGCCAGTTCCGCACCATCGATCAGCAAAGCCTCGTAAACCGGGGTGATTTGTTCGTGTATCCGTTTCCATTCGGACGCATCTTTCGCCGCCGCTGTGGGTAGAAGCTCGATGAAGGCAGCCGTACATCGATCCATCAATTCAGCACTCTCGACAAGCTTCTTGTTCATGTAGAGAGTCTTTAGTTGGTTCGCTTCGGAACGAAGCTTATCGAGTGAATCGATCGAATCCTGCGCGTGAGTCCCCCCCGATGCCAGAACGATCGCTACTAATAACAGGGCCATCCACCGGAACAGACGGCTCGTTAGTCTGGAAAATGCGACATCGGGGCGGTCAGCGAAGCGATGACATGCCGGTCGGTCAATATCGAAAAGTCGTTTGTTTGTCACGTGAATGCGATCCTGTCGTGGGATTCCGGACTTAATCAACTCTGTAGCTAGTGATACTAGTAGCTGGTAACACTAGGGTAGAGAAGCCTCCTCCCTACCATTGTACTCAAAGAATCCTAGATCGCAGGAATTCGGCTAGTTCATGGATATGAGAATACCAATGACGACAGCGGCCAGGACTACCGCAGCGACAACTGCCCCAATAAGTATAGGAAGATTGGAATTAGCCCCGGTCTTTCTTCCCGAAGAGTTAGCAGAATTGGTTGGAGCGCCGCCCCTGGCTGGAGCAGTAACTGAAATCGGTTGTGCAGATGCGGATTTCTGAGAGGACGATGTTTTCGGCAAAGGTTTGCCTTTTTGGGAACTCGGTTGCTGCGGCGACGGTTTGGGCTTAGATGTGTCGCCCTGAAATGGCTTATTAAGAGGAGAGTCGCTCTTTCCTGCACCGCTCGATCGATTCAATGGAGACTCAGCGCGAGCGATAGCTTGACTTTTAGATTTGCTCACGTTCGGGGAATTCGAGTCATGGACAAGGTCAATTTTGCTATCGATCGAGGAGGCTTCACTCCTGGCGATCGCGCGAAGCACACCGCTATCTGAAGTCGACAGTTTGACGATTCCACTCGAACGGCCTGTTCTCCCCCCCATGGTCCCGTCGCCGCGGTTGTTGACCGTGTCCACATCGCGACTGAATTTGGTTTTATTGGACAACACGTCCATTACAGTAAACTCGGGAAGATTTGGGTTCTCCTGCCGATATTTGGCGAGCCAGCCCTCGAGAACCTCTGCCACCTGGATGCAATCAGCATAACGAAACCTAGGATCTTTTTGCATCATCTTGACGCATACGCCGTCGAGTTCACCTGGGCAATCAGGACGATCCTTGCGAATATCCTGCGGCATCTCGTTCTGGTGTTTGATGATGCGACTGGCAATGCTGCCCTCAGGGAACGGAGGATGCCCCGTTAGAAGAAAGTACAGCGTGCAACCAAGCCCGTACATGTCCGCTCGATGGTCGACCTTGTGACTGTTAATCGCCTGTTCGGGGGCTAGGTAATCCGCCGTACCGAGCACCTTGTCGTTGTACTCCATGGTGAGGGATGCGTCGGTTTCATCTGCGAATAAAGCGAGCCCCAAGTCGAGGATTTTTACCGTGCCGGATTTATTGACCAGCAAATTGGCTGGTTTAACATCTCGGTGCACCAAACCGGATTGATGAGCATTATGGAGACCGCGAGCGGCCTGAGCGATGTAATCCGCTGCGACTTCGAATGGCAGCGGCCCATGCTTTTTGACGAGGGTCTGCATATCAGCCCCCTCGACATATTCCATGACGATGTAATGTGTGTCTTTTTCGTTATCGATATCGAACGCACGAACAATATTGGGGTGGTTGAGACCGGCGATGGCTTCTGCTTCTCGTCGGAATCGCTCGAGGTAACTATTGTTACCCAATTTCGACTTGGGCAGTACCTTGATGGCCCGCTTGTGTTTCATCACCACATGTTCGGCAAGATAGACACTGCTCATCCCGCCACTCCCCAAGTGCCCAAGGAGTTTATGCTTTCCAAGGAAGAACCCTTTGTACTTACCTTGCAGTACCTTCTCAGATTGCCAGCGGGTAATTAACCCCATTTCCTCCAGTTCTTTGCAGACCAGAACCGGGTCGTCGGGGAGGGTCCCTTGATGATTGGCTCTTATGGTGCTGAACGCTTCTGCCAGTTGCTGCGGTTCCGCAAGCCGACTCTTTTCGAGCAACTCTTGAATTCGTTCCGCTGTTATTTGCGTCATGCCGATCGTCCGCACTGAAAATGGACCCAGGACCCAAATTCGATCCATTGGAAGCGGATCGTTTGGCTCTACAAATTGGCAAGGTTATCGGCAGATTCATTTCGTACCGCGGGGTAACCTGCTCGAGCGCTATCCTAAGTGTAATGAAAATTTCAAACTAGAAAATCTACTTACCCAGACGAACAGCAACTTTTCATGAATCCTAGATCCCCCAAAAAGGAGGGGATTATTCGCCATTGAATCCAAGAAACGCCCCAGATGAAGGATGCTTTGGTTGAAAATTGACCTTCCCCCAGCTTCGCTATCTTGCTATCCCCACACTTTAACTTTTCCCCGCGAATCTTGGCATTTTTCCGAAAACACAGAACTGCACTGCGTTGCCCCGTTCATGAACGACCAACAGTCCAACTTGATCTCGCAAAAGACGTTGTGGGGACTTCGTGTCGCGATATGCTGTATTTTTCTACTTTTCCCCGCCACGGGTTGCCAGCGTATGCCGTGGCCTGGAAGCCAACAAGCCAGACAGTTCCAGGCCGATAGCGAGCGTCTACTCGGAGAATTTCGAGCCCAAAAGAAGCGGGCGGATGAGCTTGCAGCCAGAAACCAACAACTCGAAGCGAGGCTCGCGGAAAGCGAAAAATCACTTGCGAGGCAAAATCTCCAATCTCTTTCGCAATCAGGAGGGGCTTCGTCGCGGAACAATCGAAACCGACGCTCTGAGGACTCGCAGAGCCGACTTTTTGTTGGCCCTTCGGAGGAAGACTCTGGATTGCCCGATGCCCCACCCAGCATTTCCGGACTGCTGACTTCCGGAGGCGGATTTTCGAATCCATCCGGACGATCTCCTGAGATGCCAGCTGGCAAGGACTCGCCGCAATGGCGACCGGTTCGGCGAAACTAGATCCCACCTAGCCACGTATCCAACTAGCTGCGTATCCAATATGGTACAATAGAAACGCGATGCGAATTCGAATTTCATGAACGATTCGTATCGCTCCAGGATTCAATCTTCCCTCTCATTCCGGAGAATGAAATGGCAACTGTTACAGAAACCATTCGCCCACCAAAAGTTCGACACACCGAGTGCTTTATCGACGGACAATGGCGTCCTGCTCTATCAGGCAAAACCTTTGAGACTGTTAACCCCGCAACGGAAGAAGTGATCTGTGAAGTGGCTGAAGGGGACAAGGAGGATGTCGACGCTGCTGTAAAAGCTGCACGGCATGCACTAGAGAGTGGACCTTGGAGCCGTATGGATGCTCGCGATCGCGGTCGCTGCATGTACCGACTCGCTGACTTGATCGAGCAAGATATCGACGAACTAGCGGCTCTCGAGACTTTGGATAACGGCAAACCGATCCGCGAATCTCGCAATGCCGACTTGCCACTCGTTATTGACTGCTTGCGCTACTATGCAGGATTCGCCGACAAAATCCAGGGCGCCACTATTCCCGTACGAGGCAATTACTTCACGTACACCAGGCGGGAGCCTGTTGGCGTAGCCGGCCAAATCATCCCTTGGAATTTTCCAATGCTCATGGTGGCTTGGAAATGGGGACCAGCCTTGGCCGCCGGCTGCACGATCGTCATGAAGCCCGCCGAACAAACCCCGCTGTCGTGTTTACGTCTCGCACAACTGGCCAAAGAAGCGGGCATACCCGACGGTGTAATTAACGTCGTACCGGGTTACGGCCCCACAGCCGGAGCAGCTTTGGTCAAACATCCCGGTGTTGACAAGATCGCGTTCACCGGCGAACACCGCACTGCACAGATCATTATGCGCGAGGCATCGGACACACTAAAGCGATTGACGTTTGAACTAGGTGGCAAGAGCCCCAATGTTGTCATGAATGATGCGGATCTCGATAAGGCTGCACAAGGTGCCTACATTGGGCTGTTCCTAAACCAAGGCCAATGCTGTTGTGCGGGATCAAGAGTGTTTGTGCACAAAGATGTTCACGAAGCCTTTGTCGAGAAGCTTCAGCGACTCGCCCAAAACCGACGGGTCGGGAACCCTTTCTCAACGGAAACGGAGCAAGGCCCACAGATTGACAAAGCTCAATTCGACAAGATCATGAGCTATATCGAAAAGGGACACAACGAAGGTGCAAAGTGTGTGGCAGGTGGCGACCGCGCGGGCGACGTTGGATACTTTGTGCAACCGACCGTTTTCGACGGCGTGAGCGATTCGATGTCGATCGCAACAGACGAAATTTTTGGACCAGTCATGTCGATTTTGAAGTTCGATGATTGGGAAGATCTGATCCGTCGAGCCAATCAGACTTTCTACGGCTTAGCGGCAGCCATTTGGACTCGCGACATCTCCAAAGCACACCAGTTCGCAAAGCGAGTACGAGCAGGTACGGTTTGGGTGAACTGCTACGATGTCTTCGATGCAGCAGCACCGTTCGGCGGCTTCAAGATGAGCGGTCAAGGTCGCGAGCTGGGCGAAGAAGGTCTCAAAGCCTACACCGAATGCAAGACGGTCACGGTAAACTTGGACTGACCATTACCCAGCCTTGCCGACATCACAGCTAAGTCGTTCGAGCACCTCGCCAACATCGTAAAGAGCCACCTCGCCACGCCAGGTGTGCAGGCTCTAGAAGACAAGTTGGGAATTCATGATATGGGCGTAAGCGATGGAACGATTCCGGAAGCGGAATGCTGACACTGTCGAGCCCCAAAAAGATCAGCCCCAAAAAGATCAAGCGGGCCCCCTCAAAAAAAAATCAGGCCAATTCAAAGATGCTGGTTTTTGCAGCAACAACTTTGAATTAGCCTGATTTTCTAAACTTAGCCTGATTTTCTAAACAAAGCGAGGTCGACGGGTCTCGAACCCGCAACCTCCGGATCGACAGTCCGGTGCTCTAACCAATTGAGCTACGACCCCTCGCATGAGTGTGAAGAGGATTATAGCCCAGCCCTCGTGCACTGCAAGCGCACTTGGGATAGTCTCCAAACGAAAATTTTCGAAGAGCCGCGTGGCTTTCGTTCTGTAGCTGTCGGGATAAGTTTGACGATTTTTCGAGTCCTGGTTACCGTCGAGGATCGCGTTTGTGGTTCTATTGTCGAATGACGGCACCGATCACGGTAACTTGATACAGATGAGGTGCTCCATGGTCCGGACCAGGATGCTATCCCCTACAAACGCGAGCGAAGCGTTGATTGACTCTCCCAAGGTGTTTTCTGATAGTAGCTCGAGCGTTTCTGTGTCGTAGACTTGCGTTCGCCCGGTTGTATCGGTGACGAAAAGCTTGCCGTCCGCCCCCCCCAACGAAGCAAATACATCCCCCATGGCATACAGGCGGATGGGCTCTTTTAGCAGTTGCCCCGAAGCCGGATCGATAACCGTCAGGGTCTTGCTGTTCTCACTAAAAAGAAAAAGTTTGTTGTCATACAAGCAGGGACTCGGTACGTAAGGAGTGTTCTTTTTCAAAGTCCATCTTACAAATTCCGAGTTTTCCCCGACGGGCCCATTTGCCTCCAACGAGATTGCGAAACAAGCCCAGCCCCGCAAACCAGACGTAACAAATACCAGGTCATTGTGTACAAGCGGCGTCGGAATCGCTTGTTCGGTTTGCCCGGGACATGCCCAAAGCAGTTCTCCCGTTTCCAGTTTATAGCTCCGGACAGTTTTGCCACTCACGATAACCTGACGTTTGCCGTTATGCTCGACGACAACGGGAGTGGCCCAGTTGGTGCCTTCGGGACGGTATGTCTTCCACTGTAGATAGCCATTCCTGGCATTGAGAGCAATCAGGCATGACTCCCCCTCGTGATCCCAGGGGACGATAAGGTAGTTTTCAAATAAGGCCGGACTAGCTCCCTCACCAAAAGAGCCTATGGTCTGCATGCGCCCTTGCGCGAATCGCCACTTAAGGTTCCCGTTCATATCCAAGCAGAAAACGCCACGCGATCCAAAGAAAGCGTAGATATGCTCACCGTCTGTCAGGGGCGAGGAGGAGGAAAAGCTGTTAGTGAAGTGACATGGTTCGTGGGGTAGTTGGCGGAGCACCTCGGTCTCCCATCTTTTGCTTCCCGTGCTCAAATCGTAGGACACCACCAAAAATCGAAGTCTCTGAGTCGCTCGAGTCAGCTTCTGGGACTCATTGTACTGATCTTGCTCTTTCGCTCTGGATCGGCTTACCGATTGCGGTATTCCAAAATTGGAAAGAATAATTGGCTCTGTATCCAAATCCAAGAATTCAGGCTCAAAATTCGATTCCGGCCCAATCTCCTCGGCAGTCAGTACGATCACTTGATCTCCCCAAACCAGCGGTGTGGAGGAGCCTCTGCCAGGAACCCTGATCCTCCAAGCAATGTTGGTATTCGCATCCCAACTGACCGGCGGCTTGGCCGTCAGGCTAGTTCCGTTGCCATAGGGACCTCGCCAATTCGGCCACTGGGACTCTCGCCAGTTCTCCGCTGAGGACAGGTCCGCAATGTCGGCCATTGGAGAGTCCTGTTGTGCATGCAACTGATACCCGATCGCTTGGAGGCAAACAAAGAGTACGGCCAACCGATCCCTCCAATGCGAGATCGGTCTATGGAGAATCTGCATGTCAAAAATTAATCCTGTTGCGAGCTGCCTATACTGCAAAACAGCCTCTGCAACACTTTCGCGATGACGGGGCTCTGCCTATAGTTTGATGGGAAACTAGTTTAGCGGAAAAATACTGTTTATGAACCAATACGAATACGACCTTATTATTGTAGGAGCCGGACACGCGGGCACAGAGGCAGCAGCAGCGGCGGCACGGCTCGGCGCTCGGGTAGCCCTTTTGACCGGAAATCTTGATACGGTCGGCCAGATGAGCTGCAATCCCGCTATCGGAGGAGTAGCAAAGGGGCAAATCGTACGTGAAATCGATGCCCTCGGTGGACTCATGGGGGAAACCATCGATAAAACCGGGATCCAATTCCGCATGCTCAATAGCAGAAAAGGTCCTGCCATGCACTCCCCACGTGCTCAAGCGGACAAAAAAGCTTACCAATTCGAAATCAAACGGGTCATTGAAGAGACGCCCGGCCTAGATCTTCGCCAGGAGCTAGTGGAATCGATTTTGACCGAACCTGAGGTCTCGGACTCGGGGTTCGTGCGTCGGGTCATGGGTGTGAAAGTTCGCGGTGATGCCGTTTATCGTGCTCCAGCCGTCGTGTTGACCACGGGCACATTTCTTCAAGCGGTCATGCATACAGGAGAGGCCAGAACGCCGGGCGGCCGTGCTGGCGAGGGGACTTCTTCGGGAATCAGTTCGTCGCTTGCATCCCTGGGCTTTCGTATTGAACGCTTCAAAACAGGGACACCAGCACGTCTGAATAGCCGAACGATCGACTTCTCCAAAACGGAGTTGCAGCCGGGAGATCCCGATCCTCAGCCTTTTTCGTTTATGACGGACCGGCTGCCCGAGCCCCAAGTTCCTTGCTGGATCACGTTTACCAACGAAGCCGTACACAATCTTATTCGGGAAAATCTTCACCGAGCTCCGATGTACTCAGGGCAGATCCAGTCGACAGGGCCACGCTATTGCCCCTCGATCGAAGATAAAGTGGTCCGTTTCGCAGATAAAGACAGGCATCAGCTCTTTCTGGAGCCAGAGGGGCGAAATACGAACGAGGTCTACGTGAACGGCATTTCAACGTCTTTGCCTCGCGATGTTCAAGATCGCATGTTGCGTTTAGTTCCAGGATTGGAAAATGCCCAAATCATGCGGTATGGCTATGCTGTCGAGTACGATTTCTGCCCGCCGGACCAACTGTACCCTTGGCTCGAGACTAAGAGCGTTTCGGGACTCTACTTTGCTGGCCAGCTCAACGGAACCACAGGCTATGAAGAAGCTGCCGCGCAAGGTTTGATCGCCGGTGCGAGTGCGGCTCTGAAATTGCAAGGCAAAGATGGTCTAGTGCTGTCGCGGGACGCCGCCTACATGGGTGTTCTGGTAGATGATCTGGTCACCTGCGGGGTAGATGAGCCTTATCGCATGTTTACCAGCCGCGCCGAGTACAGAATGGTGCTTCGCCAAGACAACGCAGACCGCCGGCTAACAGAGCTCGGTTATCGCACTGGATTGGTTGGAGAAGCTCGCTATCAACGCTTTCAAACCAAACTCCAACAAATCCAAGAAGCTCACAAAGCCGTCACCAAACTGCGAATCGGTGATGTACCAGGAGACAAATACTTTCGCCGCCCCGAAGTGACGTGGGCGGAGATGGTGGGCAGATTTCCTGCAGAGCTGTCTTGCTACCCGTCCGAAGTCGCACAACAAGTGGAATTCGATATCAAGTATTCCGGATATGTGGCACGCCAACAGATCCAGGTGGAACGACAGAATCGAATGTCCGACAAGGCGATTCCTCGCGATTTCGATTATGCGATTATCACGAGCTTGCGAGCCGAAGCGAAACAAAAACTAGGCAAGGTACGTCCTGTCAACCTCGACCAGGCGAGCCGGATCAGTGGCATCACCCCAGCCGATATTAGTCTCGTTCTCGCTTACATTGAGAATCCTCGTTTGCAACGGTCTAAAGCGCCCGATGCCATTTAAGCAGGCCAGGCCGACAAAGAGTTCAATAAAAATTCCGAAGCATCTGTAGGCGTTAAATCGTGCGCGATCGGTTTGTTGCGAATAGGCCGTCGACTTTCTCCAGGAAATTAACTTTCGTTCACCACCAAACTCAAGTTCACCGCGCACTGTTGATCGTCTTTGGTCCCAGTTCAGGAATGCTGAGTGATGAACGCTGTATTACCATACTACTTACTCTTCTGCGATGGAAATATTCCTACCGCAGAAAATGCAAACTCATCCGGTTTGCCTAAGAGTTCGGGGCGATGGAAGTTCGTATTGGAACACTTGGAATCTGGTGAAAAGTTCGAAGCCTGCGACAAAGAGATTGGAGCATCACCAGATCGAACGGCCTTGATCGCCGTCCTAAGAGGACTAGAAGCACTGGAGCAACCGAGCCGCGTCACTTTGGTAACGACCAGTCGATATGTCTTTCGAGGCCTGCAGTATGGACTCACCGAATGGCGGGCAAACAACTATAGCTGGGAGCATTTCGGGTCGGTCCAACCCATTCGCAACGCTGATATCTGGCGACGCATCGATCGAACTCTGTCTTTTCACAAAGTACAGTGCCGCTGGATTTCCCATGACCAGCAAGAAGATGCACCTGAGCGAGAGCCGCCTCCCCCAGCTGTTGTCGACCACCCACTCGAGGATCAACACGATATCGAGCACCACGAAGAAGCCCAAACAAAGGAAATAACCGGTCAAGCAGTCGCTATGACTAACCGCTCCGAAACGGCTCAGAAAGAGCCACAGCCTATGGTCTACAAAGACTCATGTGCCAGTGCATGCCGCGTTTCCGTCACATCACGGGTTTCCCATACAGTCCCTACTAACTACGGAATCGAAGAAGTTGAGAAGATCGAGGCTTCAGATTCCGAACATGCAAACCAACGGGACGGTCGTTGCATCGCCCCCCCAAAGATGGTTCGCATCGATTCCCCACGTGTTGCCCCCGACACAAACGCAGATCGAACCACTCCCAAACCCAAATTTCTTGGCCGATTCCGGACCATGAAAAACAGGGTTTGGAGTTCGATTATGAAGCTGGATGAAGAAATCGAGGGGTATCTTCGCTGCCTGCTTCTCATGGAACCACGTCCTCCCCGACGTGAAAACTGATTTTTCGCTTGTATCCGTTGGACAGGTGGGTTTCGGCCTGCCCCCGCGTTTGCAGAGCACCTTGGGCATACTCCTTTCGTACTCAATTCGATATAACATTTGGAGAAAACGTGCATACACAGATTCCACTAAGTTCGCTGAGCAACATCCTCGATGGTGTTCACTCCGATCCACGCGGGATTTTGGGGCCTCACCCCATTCAAACAAATGGCCGCAAAGCAATCGCTGTTCGGGGTTATTTTCCCGGCAAGGATCAAGCGTGGTTGGTGGATCACTCGAACAAAGCAGTCCGTCCCATGAGACGGATCCACCCCTCTGGTTTGTTCGAAGGTGTCATGCCCCAAGTCAACTTCAACCCTAATAGCGGTCCTTCGTCCGGCAGCATTACCAACAACATTTCAAGCAGTATCCCAAACAGTATCCCAAACTACAGCATTCGGCTCGCCAATCCAGACGGAAAAATCATCGACATGAAAGATCCCTATTCAGTACCGAGTTTCTTAACGGACTTTGACCGTTATCTTTTCAACTCGGGGAAGCATTGGAAGATTTACGAAAAGCTCGGGTCACACTGTCGCGAGATCGATGGTGAGAAAGGGGTGAACTTTGCCGTCTGGGCTCCCAACGCCCAAAGCGTGCAAGTCGTTGGAGACTTCAACCATTGGGATGGGCGTTCCCACGCGATGCAGAAACAGATTCCGAGCGGGATTTGGGAGCTGTTCGTTCCTCACATCGGCGACGGCCAAAAGTACAAATACCGAGTTCGAATGGCGAGCGGCGAGGTGGTGGACAAGACCGATCCGTTCGGCGTAGCTGCCGAGCTCCCACCTCGAACGGCTTCCGTCGTTTGCAGCTTGGACAAGCATACATGGGAAGACGGCGACTGGATGCACCGAAGACGATCAGAGAACCAACTCGAAAAACCCATGTCGGTTTACGAAGTGCATTTGGGATCTTGGAAGAAATGCGAGGGGGGCGTTCACGGCTGGATGAACTACCGTGACATCGCGCACCAACTGGTCCAATACTGTAAAGAAATGGGCTTTACACACGTCGAACTGATGCCCGTTTCTGAGCATCCGTTCACAGGCTCCTGGGGCTATCAAACGGTTGGCTATTTTGCAGCCACCAGCCGGTACGGAACGCCAGAAGATTTCATGTACTTCGTAGATCATTGTCACAAAAACAATATCGGAGTCATTCTCGATTGGGTTCCCGCTCACTTCCCCAAGGATGCTCACGGCCTAAGGCAATTCGACGGCTCTGCACTGTACGAGCATGCCGACCCGAGACAAGGAGAGCATCCCGACTGGGGAACGATGATCTTCAACTTTGGCCGAACCGAAGTTCAGAACTTCTTGGTCGCCAATGCACTGTTCTGGCTCGACAAATACCACATCGACGGTCTCCGAGTCGACGCGGTCGCATCAATGCTTTACCTCGATTACTCAAGGAAGGAAGGGGAATGGGTCCCCAATCAATATGGTGGACGTGAGAATCTCGAAGCGATTCACCTCCTGAGAGAATTTAATACCCAAGCTCACTCACAGTACCCGGGCGTCCTCACGATAGCCGAAGAGTCGACAGCTTGGCCGGGCGTTAGCCGCCCCGTGGAGACCGGTGGACTCGGATTCTCCGTGAAGTGGAACATGGGATGGATGAACGATACCCTACGCTACATGCATCACGATCCGATTCACCGTCGGTACCATCACAATGAACTCACGTTCAGCTTGATCTACGCATTCACCGAAAACTTTGCTCTACCTCTTTCCCACGACGAGGTCGTGCACGGAAAGGGAGCCCTCATCGCTCAGATGGAAGGGGATTTATGGCAAAAGTTCGCCAACCTGCGATTACTGTATAGCTACATGTGGACCCACCCAGGCAAAAAGCTTCTCTTCATGGGTAGTGAGATTGCTCAGTGGCACGAGTGGAACTACGACAGTCAGATCCAATGGGATCTGTTGGAGTGGGATACGCACCGAGGAGTTCAGAAGCTCGTCGCTGACCTAAACCACTTGGTCATCCAAGAACCGGCCTTGCATCAAGTGGACTTTTCCGGAGAAGGCTTTGAATGGGTCGATTGCATGAATGCGGATGACAGTATCGTCGGGTACATTCGCAAGGCCAAAGATCCTAATGACTTTTTGCTGGTGGTTTGCAACTTCACTCCAGTCGTTCGCAAGTATCGCATGGGCGTTCCGCGAGCTGGCTACTACCGAGAGATTTTCAATAGCGACTCCTCGCACTACGCAGGAACGAATATCGGCAACTATCCCGGTATCGTAGCCGATGCAAACTTCCCCCATCACGGACGTCCTGCATCAATCGAGCTAAATCTACCACCTCTCGGCGTATCCATTTTTAAGCCTGAGTAACGATACAGGTTCAGCTTACTCGGGTAGTACCATGGGATCCTTATGATCGACCACGGAAAAAAAAGTATTCTGGGCGTTGAGATCAACGCCCTAGATTACGAAGCGGCCACGGAGCGTTTTCTCGACGCAGCGTCCCGGTCGGTCCACTACAACACGACGGCATTAGCCGTTCACGGAGTCATGACCGGTGTATTGGACCTGAATCATCGCTACCGCCTCAATCAGTTTGAAATGGTGGTTCCAGATGGTATGCCCGTCAGGTGGGGACTGAATTGGTTGCATGGAACCATGCTGCCCGATCGGGTCTACGGTCCTACGCTAATGCTGAAGATTTGCCAGGGAGCGGCTGAACGCGGTTTGCCGATATTCTTGTTTGGAAGTGATTCCAAAACACTGGATTTGCTTCAAACGAGGCTAAAGGAAAAGTTTCCCGAATTACAGATCGCTGGAGCGGAGCCGTCTCAATTTCGAAAGCTGACCGATGAGGAATCGGATGATTTGGTCGCTCGCATCCGAGATAGCGGTGCGAAAATGACATTTGCAGGCCTTGGGTGTCCGAGACAAGAGATCTGGGCGTATGAAATGGGAGAACGGTTAGGCATGCCCGTCTTTGCCGTGGGAGCCGCGTTCCCTTTTCATGCAGGTAACTTATCCCAGGCCCCTGGCTGGATGCAAAATGCAGGATTAGAGTGGCTCTTTAGGCTGCTTAGCGAACCGAAGCGGCTGTGGCGTCGCTACATCTACCTTAATCCCGCATATGTGACTCTGCTGATTCTGCAGCGACTACGATTAAAATCATTTCCTTCGAGAGACTTACCAAGCCCCTCGACCCGCGAAAACTTTGGTTAGCTCGCGTCGAGAAGATGTGCTGGGTAGATTGATGGGCGGTGAAGACGCTGGAGTGCTCAACGCAGGGCGATGCCCGTGCGGTTAAACGAAATTGATAGCGTCACTGTGCAAGACATACGGTGACTCCCGCAATGCGACGAGTCTTCGCGAAAAGTCCTTACTAAGCGGTTTCATACCCTAGGTTCGGTGCAAGCCAACGTTCGATCTCGCGAAGAGGCATCCCCTTGCGACGTGCGTACTCCTGAACTTGATCCTGAGTCAATCGATCCACTGCAAAATACCGAGCATTGGGATGACCAAAATAGAATCCACTCACGCTCGCAGCAGGCCACATGGCAAAGGAATCGGTGAGGTTGACGCCGACATTTTCAGGTGCCTGAAGCAATTCGAATAAAATTCGCTTCTCGGTGTGATCTGGACAAGCCGGATAGCCCGGGGCTGGACGTATCCCCCTATACTCTTCTTCGATAAGCTGATCATTGGTAAGATTTTCTTCTAGCCCAAATCCCCATTCCACCCGAGCCTGTTGATGGAGCAACTCGGCAAACGCTTCTGCCAAACGGTCCGCAATCGCTTTGACCATGATGGAATTGTAGTCATCGTGCTGCGCTTCGTAGGCCTTGGCTAACTCCTCAGCTCCATGTCCCGCCGTTACGACAAAAGCACCTATGTAGTCCTCGCGACCACTATCAATCGGAGCGATGTAGTCAGCCAAAGATCGGAAGTCTTTCTGTCCCTTGCGTTCCCATTGCTGTCGCAGGAAATGGAATCTAGTTAGCTCCTTAGCCCGCGATTCATCCGAATACAGAACGATATCATCTCCGTCAGAAGCCGCCGGCCAAAATCCATAAACAGCGTGTGCTTGCAAAGTCTTCTGTGTGATTAGGTCAAACAGCATTTTGTTAGCATCATCGAACAGTTTCTTGGCTTCGCCGCCTACAAACTCATCTTGGAAAATCTTGGGATACTTTCCTTTCAGCTCCCATGCCATAAAGAATGGAGACCAATCGATGTACTTAGCAATCGCTTCGATCGAGTAATCTTTCAGGACACGAAGACCGGTGAACCGTGGCTTGTCTATGCGTACGCTCGACCAGTCCGTATCGAACTTCTTGGCCTTAGCCTCCGCATAGGGAACAAGTTTGACATTTCTTGCTTCATAACTCGCGCGGAGTTCTTCCTGAAGCCTGACGTTGTCGGTCACGAATTTGGCTTTCCCATCCTGACTGCACAGGGATTCAACGACACCAACACTTCGCGATGCATCGAGCACGTGAACAACAGGGTGATCGTAGTAAGGTGCAATCTTGACTGCCGTATGCTTGGCCGACGTCGTTGCTCCACCAATCAAAAGCGGGATATTCATCCCGACCCGTCTCATTTCCTTTGCGACGTGGGTCATCTCGTCGAGACTAGGCGTAATCAACCCAGACAATCCAATCACATCGGCTCCGTGCTTGACCGCTTCCTCAAGAATCTTCTCGCATGAGCACATGACTCCAAGATCAATAACTTGGTAATTGTTACACCCGAGAACAACCCCAACGATATTCTTGCCAATGTCGTGCACGTCCCCTTTGACGGTTGCCATGATAACTTTGCCACGAAATGTTTGACCTTCGATTCCTGCGTCAGATTTTTCTTGCTCCATGAAGGGCTGGAGATAACCAACCGATTTCTTCATAACCCGAGCACTTTTGACGACCTGCGGTAGAAACATCTTGCCTGCACCGAACAGATCACCGACGATACTCATGGCGTCCATTAGGGGCCCCTCGATGATTTGAAGACAGCGGCTGTACTTTTGCCGAGCTACTTCGGTGTCCTCCTCGATAAACTTGTCGATCCCCTGGATCAAGGCATGCCTTAGTCGCTCTTCAACAGGCTTTTCTCGCCACTCCAAGTTCTCCGAAGAGGCCCTCTTTTGTCCGTCACCTTTGACCGTCTCGGCAAAAGCCAACATCCTCTCCGTAGCGTCGGGACGACGATTGAGAAGAACGTCCTCCACTCGCTCGAGCAACTCCTTGGGTATGTCTTCGTAAACCGCTAGCTGTCCCGCATTAACAATCCCCATGTCCATGCCGGCTTGAATAGCATGATACAAAAAGGCAGAATGCATGGCTTCGCGAACAACCTCATTGCCTCGGAAGGAGAAGGAGATGTTGCTCACGCCACCCGAGATTCTCGCGCCAGGGCATTCTCGCTTGATGACGCGGCAGGCATCAATGAAGTTCACGGCGTAGTTGTCGTGCTCTTCGATACCTGTGGCTACCGTGAGAATGTTGGGATCGAAAATGATATCCTGCGGTGGGAAATCGACTTCCTTGGTCAGCAGATCGTAAGCTCGTTTGCAGATGCGAGCCTTTTCGGACGTCTCAGTCGCTTGCCCCTGCTCGTCAAAAGCCATCACCACCGCCGCTGCTCCGTACTGGCGAATCAAACGAGCCTTTCTCAAGAATTCCTCTTCGCCATCCTTGAGGCTAATGCTGTTTACGATTGCTTTACCCTGGACGTTCTGAAGGCCAGCTTCGAGAACTTCCCATTTGGACGAGTCGATCATGACAGGCACACTCGCCGCCACGGAATCGCCAGCAATTAATCGCAAATAACGAGTCATGGCTTCGACGCCGTCGAGCAATGCATCATCCATGTTGATGTCGATAATTACCGCGCCGTTTTCGACCTGCTGCCGAGCTACCTCGACCGCCTCATCGAATTGATTATTTCGAATCAGCTTAGCAAAAGCCCTCGAGCCTGTGACATTTGTTCGTTCGCCGATCATGGTAAACGGTGTCTCGGGTCTCAGGTTTGCTGGCAGTTGCCCACTTAGACGAGTCCAAACGACGGGCTCAGTATCTTTGCGAGGTGCCAAACCGCTGATCCGTTGCGAGATGGCATAGATGTACTCGGGAGTCGTACCACAGCACCCTCCCACGATGTTGAGCCAACCCTCCTTGGCAAAGTCCTCCACGTAGTCTGCCATCTTCGAAGGTGGCAAGTCAAATTGCCCCATCTCATTCGGAAGCCCCGCGTTGGGATGGCACGAGATGGGTACCCCACTGACCTTGGACAACTCCTCGAGGTGAGGTCGCATAATGTCAGGCCCCAACGCACAATTCATGCCGATGGACAAGAGGGGGAAGTGGCTGATGGCGGACCAGAAAGCCTCCACGCTTTGGCCACTCACAAACGTTCGGCCACCCTTGTCAAAAGTACCGCTCACCATCACTGGAACGACTTGCCCTGATTCGCGGAAGTATTCGCTGATCGCAAACAGACATGCCTTCAAGTTCAACGTATCGATAGCAGTCTCGGGCAAAAGTATGTCCACCCCACCCTCAACCAATGCGGCCACTTGGGCTTTGTAACTGTTTACCATGTCATGATAGGTGGTAGGACGCCAGGACGGATCCTCGACCTTGGTACTGATGGCCATTTGCATTGTAGTCGGACCAATACTGCCTGCGACATACAACGAGCGTCCAGTCTTCAGTGAGACTTTATCAGCAGCTTTTCGTGCACAATCGACGGCAGCAAAGTTGATCTCTCGAACCAATTCCAACGGAAGATCGAATTCCACCATCCCAATGGGACTCGCCCCGAACGAATTGGTCTCGACAATGTCGGCACCGGCCTCGAAGTATTCGCGATGAATGTCGGTGATCGCATCGGGATTGGTAATACACAATATGTCGGGGAAGTTTTTGAGGTCCTTGTGGTGTCCTGCGAACCGCTTGCCCCGAACCGCATCTTCGTCCAACTTTAGACGCTGAATCATGGTGCCCATCGCACCATCCAGGATATGGATCTTCTCGCGGATCAAACCCGGAAGCGTTTCGGTCAATTTTTGGGATCGTAACATGAATTCGATCTACTGCTCTAGAAATGAATATTTTCAAGGACTGGGCGGAGCCCAAGGCTAGCCGGACGAAACGCCTCTATTATCCTCCAGGTTGACGCTTTCTTCTAGGCGTAAAGCTTGGCTTGGGGAGATATTACGACCAGCACCGAAGCGGCAAAACCGGACAAATCCTCAAATTGTAACGACCAAAAGCCTAGGTATTCCGCAATTCCTTGGTCGGATGCCTGCGATCGGAAAACCTTGTCGTCAAACTTTCCGTGATGCCGTTTTCTGTCGCACCATCTCAAATAATACTACCGCCGCACTGACCGAGGCGTTCAAGGAATCAATGCAACCTGCCATCGGAATCCGAACCGCTTGATACTCGTTGCTATTCCATCGATTACCAAGCCCCTGGGCCTCGTTGCCGATGATCAGCGCGGATTTCCTGGCATAATTGGCACTACAGTAATCCACAGCACCCTCAACTCTCGCGGTGTAAACCATAATCGCGTTCGATTTGAGCCAATCGGCTACCTGCTCCTCCGTCCCCGTACCAATCGGCAATGTAAACAATCCCCCCAAACTCGAACGGATGGCGTTTGGGTTGTAAACGTCGCAAATCGAATCGCTTAACAAAACGGCATCAACACCCGCTGCATCGGCCGTCCTGAGAATCGCACCCAGATTGCCCGGCTTCTCAATCCGGTCGATGACCAAATACAAACCTGCAACTTTCTGTTTACCGACAATCTTTCCTCTACAAGCGTGTTCGATGCGTCCCGCTAGTGTCTCAAGGGACGTATCAAAGAAATCTCCGATGGCAACGCAATCATGGCTTTGCTCGCCATAATTCAACTTACCCATCAACGCATCGCTTACGAGGTAAACGGACCCACCATTCTGATGAAGGGTCTCAACGAGAGCATCCGTATCATCCGAGAACTCTTCGCAAACAAAAAGCTCTCGCAGTACAATGCCGGATTGTTGTGCTAACTCGATCGATTTCCTACCATCAATCAAAAACGACTTCTGCACGCGGCGGTGCTTGGAGTCTCGGAGCTTTATTGCGTTGACAAGTCGCGGATTCTTGGGGCTGGTAATCCTTAACGGAGCGGCCATGCATCGATCCACTCAGTGCTCACCGGCTTGGCCTGAAAATCCCTCAAAAGTCTTTCATGCATGTCATTGAGGTGAGCAGCCCCATAAAACACTGACACATTTCGCTTGCCGTTCTTTAACTCTCGCTCTAGAACTTCAAAGGCCTTGCGATTTCGCTCCGTAAGAAGCGTGCTCTTGCCGCTCTTATCGGCCAAGCCCGCCATTTGACCCTCCATGTCCTCGAACTGAGCTGCCATGACGCGACGCAGCTTGATCGGATCCTTTGTAAGCATCGCAGCTAGCAAATCCGCCTGTTGCTGCTGCCCTTTCTTGCCCGCTTGTTGAGCTGTACCAGCACCCATCATACGAGCGAACATGGAAAGGAATCCATCGTTGCGCTTCTTCATGTCTTCGCCAAACTCGGCAGGGCTCATGTCCGCGTGCACAAAGTTCTTGGCGTTGTAGTCAACCTCATCAAGCTGAAAAGCCAATTCCAATGCGGTCTTCATCCCTACTTGCAAACCACTCAAAGGATTAAGCCCACTGTCATCACGCATCGATGGATTGGCGACCTCCGGATCAGCGACTAGTTCGTAAAGAACCGCTTCATAGGTTCGAAATCGATTGTTGAGCTCGCTGTAGTACTGCTTGGTTCCGACGTGGACTGCCCCGACTAAGTCGATGATGGCACCTTTGTGCGGGCCCTCTTGCACCTCGTAGCGTGCGATTGCCACTTGGAGAGCACGTGGTTCCTCTCCCTCGCGATCAACCCTCAAGAACTGCGCATCGCTTTTCGGCTTCTTAGCTCTCTCGGGCTTATCAGCAGCGGTTTTCGATGTTTCCTTTTTTGTTGACTTTTCCTGCGCCGATACGGATATCGCAAAGGTGGCGAACGAAAAGGTTACGACCGCCGCAACCCACGGAAAGAGATAACTTCGGTTCATAAGCAGGCAATTCTCCGAAAGGTCTGGTAAAAAGGACACTTCTCCCTGATCGCCACCGTGAAAGGGTTCTCACCCTCCCAGCGAAGCGACCTGGAGGGTCGGCAACGAGCCTTAAGCGAGATTGCCGGGGAGGGTAGGACGCCGTCGATCACGATCCGACCGATGCCTATCCCCCTCCCCAGCCACGCTTTCGCGGGCTGACCCTCCCCAAACGCGTTTGGAGAGGGTGAAGTCGTTGGCGATGACCGAGAATTGTCGTAAAAAGCTCGGGTCATTTATTGTAACCGCCAGACCAGCGGTTCCTAGTGCCTAAACCAACAGCAAATCGCCAGCAACCCCACCCCCAGAATCAACCATTCCCAAACTCGCAACCGATCAAGGCTCCGGAATCGCATGTCCAGCGTCAACGGTGCCCCCTGCGAAACCTGCACACTTCTCTGGAACCGATACAGATTTCCCTCCTCCGGCAAACTGATAACGATGGCTCGAGGGGCAGGGTCCGTAGAGCGTTGATGCTGCACCAACCGGTCGGCGATGCTTTGCAACGTCGCATTGTCCTCCTGCGTATTACCTGCCAACAGAGAGCTCAGGTCATTGGGATTGAAATCGATTTTGTCCTTATTCAAAATCGGATTGTTCGCCGCAGCCTGCAACATCTGCTCGCTGCTCGGCAATCGTGTTGCCCCTTGGTTAGTATCCAGCAGCAAACGCTGGCGTCGTGAATTGAGCCCCACGACCGCTTGCTGCGTTTGCAGACTCTCTAACTGAACGCGGGCGTCTTCGTTCGAAGCTGGATCCAATCCAAAACGATTAGTTAGGTTATTTAAGGCCCACAGTGCCTTGGCCTGATCTCCCGTTTGCAACAGCTGATTGGCTTGTTCAAAAAGGGTCGCAGCTTGGTTGGCTTGACTCTGACGATTTCCCGAGATTTTCTTCAAATAAGAATCTCGCGTGTAGTCGGTTCGAACCTCTTGTCCAGTTAGCTCCAGATTCCCGTCAAAGTCCGCGAGTTCAAAACCGCGTGGCACGATCACACTCCAATGTATGTTCTCCAGCGGGACATTCATTTGCGGACTTTCCAGCCGAACTCGCTTGAGCCCTTGACCACGCAAAGCATAAACATAGCGAACTCGAGCTGTGGTGTCGTCAAGCCCCGGCAGTATGTAGAACTGCCAAACGTTCTTGTTCGACGTTTGCCGAACAGAATTGACGCTCTCGTCGTTAACGAAAATGCTAAACAACTCACCATCCTCAGGCAGCTGCACTACTAAACTGCTTCGCTGAATCACTTGCATGGTAATGTCGACCGAGGTCAACTGATCACCGTTGGGTGAAAAAACACTCGTCAATTCACCTGATGAAACCCGCAGCTTAAGCGACTCCGCTAATGAATGACGCACAATCGTCAAACTGATCGGATTGGTCGTGTCCGCGACTTTGAATGTCATCGTGGGAACCTCTTTCGAGCCAAACTCACGCAGCAGACTCGGCAGCGAACTCCAATCCGCCGCTTGCCATCCAGGCGGGAGTACCGACGTCCCAATCTCCAGACGTCCGCTCGCCCGTACGGCTACGTGATAAGCCGATTGCTGAACATCCACAAAAGTCGCTGGTGTCAGCAGTTCCCGGCTTTCCACCCGTTCCCCTCGTCGCTCAAAGTCGATTTGGAACGACACAGCACCGATAACTCGTCGCTTGAAACTAACCTCCCACAATCGCTCGTTGGCATCGACCAGCACCAAATCGGCGACCACTTCGCCGCTAGCTCGTACGGTCTTTATCTCATCGTCAGTAGCGACCGGCAATTGAACCCGCATGGTTCGAATCGGGGCATTCTGGATATTCAGATCGGCAAACAATGTTGTTCTTGTCTGCCCCTCTCGCAACGTCACATCATGCAAAATCTGCCCAACTACCCACGGCGAGAGCTTCTCGATTCCAACCGCTACCTGCCAATCCCGCTGGAGCAATCGAAAGGCCAAGGAACCCTGCACCTGCGCCCCCATCGCCCGTGCATCGGACTCGGAAACATTGCTTCGGGACAACGTTCTCAAGCGAATACCAGTGCTCGGCTGCACGATCAGAGTCCCAGTTTGCCTCGGTGCATCGTTCAGCTCCAAGCGGGGCAAATCCCACTGCGGCTGTTCGATAGGGGACGGACCTGTCAGCGATACAGTAAAGTTCTGCATACCGAGCGTCTTTGCCTTGAGGTGCATGATGACTTGTCGCGAATCTCCCTGAACGATCTCCGACCAACGGCTTATCGATTCACCAGTCAACGTCTCAATCTCGTACCCCTCAGGAAGCGGGAAACTCAACTGAAACAAACCGGTTCTCGTAATCTCCACTTGTAGATTCGCGTTCAGCACCACTCGCTCTTCTCCCAACGAGAGAATTTGCCTGCTGTTGACTCGCACCTCGGGCGAAACCGCTATCACCTTGGCATTCACTGTCCCAGCGTTCTCGCCATAACGAAAGACTCGGTGCAACGTCGCGTTTGCGTTCCCCATCTGCCGAACATCGAAATCGCCTAGGTTTACTTGGGCAAGCGATTCCGAGACAACCGTCTCGGGCTGAGCATCCGTCCCAAAGGCAATGGCAAGCAAACCACTCACTCCACTGGCATCGTCTACCGAGATCGGAGCCAACTCCACCGCCGACGGCAAAGCATCCAAGCTCCGTTGCGTCTGCACCGTTAATGCAAATTCGGAAGGTGCGTTCGGATCGAGAACAACGCTCAGCTTGTACTCATCCGCGTTAAACTGCCAAGAGCTTATCGGCCCATCAACGGCACTGACAGTCGTACCTTCGGGGATCGCTAGCCGCAAGCGTTGCAGTTTGCCTTGGGCGACTCGCAATTGAAACCGATGAGTCCCCTCGATTACTCCTGGGCTTATCGTGTAAAGGCCGCTACCATCGACAAAGAACTGTGTCGTTTCGGACTTCAAATCGCGAGCCTTGGGACGAAGCACCACGCTGACCGTACCCGGCTTTAAAAGCAGGGAATACTCCTCGCGGTCACCCTCTGAGACTTTACTAATTCGGGCAGCCGACTCGCATGTTAGCTCCCAACTTGGTTCGTCAAACGTCAACTTCAACTCACGCATCGCAGCGGGGCCGGTTAAGACTTCGATGCCATCAACCGGTCTCAAGCCAGTCAGCTCGAAACGAAACGTCGCCGTGTACTGCTTGGGCTTTGCATTGGTGCCGCTCTCTTCTGATCGTGAGCCACCCTGGGGTTCCGCAGCAATCGTGATGACGTAATCCGAACCTCCGCCGTCATTACCTTGCTTTCCGAGCCTAAGTCCTTCTCCTGCGAACTCGGTTAGAACAGCCGGGGCTTGCAATAACCTAAATTGATCTCCCGGAATCCCTGTCAATTTTATGGTCGCAGTGGCTGTCAATCGCGACTCGCTGCTCTTGATATCCCATTCCTGCGAGGAATAATCTGCTACCTTGGCATCGACGCGTGCATCACTGATCGCATCGCGCGCCATCACTACTTC
The DNA here is from genome assembly GCF_052161605.1 of Brakhagea baltica. NCBI lineage: Bacteria > Pseudomonadati > Planctomycetota > Planctomycetia > Pirellulales > Pirellulaceae > Brakhagea > Brakhagea baltica. The sequence goes on from NZ_CP197409.1 coordinate 6,172,628, forward strand.
CAATGAGCCGAATACGAGCGATGATCCTAGAATCGCAGCTAGCAAGCTTGGGATAGCACCACCAAGAATCTCTGGATCGCTAGTATTCTTGGACACCGATGAACTGTCATTGGGAGGTCCAGCACGAAAGAGTCTCACAAAGGCAGGCAGAATCAAGAGGATCAAAATCACAGCAGCAATCAGCCCAAAGAACCAAACCGCCCCATGCGGTTGCATTAAAGCCCCCAGGCCTATCATCGCGAATCCTAAGCCTTGCGATAAACTGCTTTTCGCTCCGAGTTTCACGATGCCTACCAGGACCAACCCCACCAGAACCACCCCCAGCCCGACGAAGTCAATGAGAGTTCGCCAATTGGGCACGATGTCAACATCCATTTCCAATCCCTCTCCAGTTGCTAGCACCGGTACATTCACTTGTAACGGTTCCCTCTCTCTTGTATCTTCGTAGGCAATATTGCAGCCAAGAATGGCAACGGCGAATGCTCCGAACAAAGCGATAACTTTCAACGTCCGCCGACCGAGATCAGCCGAAGGTATCCAAGTGCCTACTAAAACCAAAAGGGTTACAACAGCGAATGGAATCACTCCTTGCCGAACGATCCACTGGAATCCATCGTAGCTCCCTCGCAGCATCGCCGTGGTAAGCTCTCGATCCCCAGCCGGAATCAAGGTCTGATTTTCCTCGCCGGTAATCGTCCATCGAGTCTTTAGAACCGGGGCTATCACCTTCGGAAGCACGATCGCGGCTCGGTTCTTGTCTTGAGCTGGCTTGCCAAATCGGATGGAGACCTCCAGTGGTTCATTGGGATCCGCATCGCCGGGCAGCGGTACCAACGTCTCGGATTCCGTTTGGCGGGCCGTCACTGGTTTGCCATTGATTGATACCGACCACAATCGAACGGGCTCACCGGGCATCTGCAATCGCAACGAACTCTGACCTCGCGACTTGACGTAGTAAACCACGTCGGTCACCGTTTCTCCATCGCTCGAGACACGAGTACTGGCCTCCGAGTACTCGACGACTTGATCGACCGTCGATCCCGAGGGAAACCAATTCACCTTGAGCCTGAGATCGATCGGACGCGCAGTGTACTGCCAAGTCCCCAGCGAAGGTGCTGAACTCAACAGGCGAAACTCCGCTGGCAATTCCAGTGGATCGAGTGCCAACAACTGAGGAGACGTCGCCAGCGTCTGTAATTCAACTTGGATGGGGCTAACGACTTCGATAAAGCCGCGATCGTTTTGCGTTCCTTCTGGCACAACGATTCCCGCTGCGAAGGTCCCTTCGACCGGATTGGGCTTCTCTTCGAACGTAACGAGAAGCGTGTAGGCGCCGAGAATGGGCTGATGAAGCGACACGACAATCACGTCTCCCTCTCGCCGCCAATTACGAACATCCTTACCATCGACGGTCACATTCTGAAGTGTTTCCGGAACTCGGATACGCCATTCCGATACCGGCGAGCCACTCACCATAAAGTTTATCAAAGCACTCCCGTACACGGTCCCTTGACTGAGGGAGTAGAGATGAAATACATCCGCGTTCAGGCTTCTATCTAGTTGCGCAATCTCGACCGTCGCTGACCACTGCGGTTCACGGATGCGGAAGGCTTGCTGAAGTAAAGGAATCGACTGAGAAAAGTAAGCGAGCGGTTTCTCAACCAGCAACTCGGATTCCTTTAAGGTTGTTCGGAAACCGGCACTTGCGACAATTCCGATATCCCCACGAACCGATTTCGCATCCGGAAAATCGATTCTTGGTAGCTGCCAGTCGCCGGTCACCTGCGATTCACTCTTCTCCAATCGGATGGATAACAATTGCCGCCCAATGACATCCTGCGAAAAGAGCACCTTGAGCGTTCTCTGTCCATCTACCGACTCCGATGCAGCCGTATAGTCGGCAACGCTAGCTCCACTCACTGCGACAATGGTGTAATTCTCGGGGATACTCAGGCTCCATTCTCGAATCGTGGTCTCGCGAATATCGAGCTCAATATCACTCGACAATACTCGATCGGTTTCCGTCACCGAGTAGATCGCTATGTGTGAAATATTAACTTCCGGTTGCACGCGATCCGCTGCAATCACGAACGAGTAGTCCGAAGTCGGAAATCGATAGGCGAAACTCTGACGAGCCGAAACAGCTTCGCCTGGGAATTGGTCGGCTGCTAGCTGAGTAAGTCCCTTTAAGTCGGTGGCTTCGAACTTTACCGATCCCGAATTCGAAATCCTGAGAAATCCGGAGTTACGAATCGCTCCTAGCGGCTTGACGCACAGTCCCTCTACGCGAACCGGAAACACATCCAGAGGCGTTTGACTTCGCACCAAATACTCGTGCTTGGCCGTCATAGACTGATTGAGCGTAACCTCAAGCGTCCGCTGATCCGCTTCCCCGGCAACCCGCCAACTGACAATATGCTCCCCCTCGACACTGGTGATCTCCCCGACCCCAGTCAAAGAAAAGGAGATGGTTCGCAATTCGCCTTGCAGAATCTCAAACAAAAACTTGTGGTTCTGCCGAATCAATCCCGAGCCTACCGTGGCCTCGATCGTAGAATTGGTAGAAAAGAAGGTCTTGGTCTCCGCTCGCTCTTGTTTACGTTGCCATTTCATTCGAACCAAACCGCTGGCGGGCAGAAAGCCTCGCCATTCTTCTCCTGTCCCTATTGGAACGACATGCTGAGCCTCTCGTGCAAATTGAATATCGGTGGGTAAACCTTTCAAAACAAGAGGCACCACCGCCCCGCCCGCGACTCGAAAATTGATCTCTTGCCCGTCGGCATCGACCGTCGATGGCATGGAAACAAACTCGATTTCGAGCGGAAAAGCCCCGGGCTCAGCGAATTGCAATACATAGGCTGGACCAGAGACCGATTGAACTAGCTCTAGCCGATAGTTCTCGTTGGTGGGTAGTTTGCTCAAAGCGACGTTACCCGACAACACCTGCAACGATGCCCCAGACTGATTGACGCGTGCCTCACCTCGCAATGTGAAAAGTATCGAATCGCTTCCTGGCTCTACGACTCCCGTCACCGTACACTGAGCTAACTCGATCGCAGGGGGCAAGGCACTCGATCGATCGAGTTGTAAGACGATACGCCCCCCACGAGAAGATTGTAACTCGACCACGCGTTCTTGACTGACCAACGGCGAGAAACCATCCGCCTCGGTCAGCTTCCCTGAAACACTCGATTCAAAGTTGATTTTAATCCGCGAGTCGTACCCCAGCGACTTGCCAGGCGTTAGATGCAACAATTCCAAACTTTGAGGCAACCGCCCCACTTTGCTTAGTGCGACAATTTCGGCGAAAACCTCTTTGGCATCGCTCTGAATCTGAAGATCGAGAAATCGTTCTTCGCCCGTTACGCGAACGGACCAGGACGAAATCCCACCACCAATGACGTTGACGATGTCGCCGGAACCAGAAATGCCCAAGCTGACCGTTTCCCATTTCCCTTGCAATACACGAAGGTCGACTTTGATGGACTGCTTGATCGCCTGCAAATCGACGGTCGCTTGAGAAACAACACTCGCGGAAAAGAGAAACGCTGGAGGGGGCGATTTCCCCGGTTGCAACACGAAGGTCACAGGATTTGTGGTATCATCCGCTGGCGGTTCGTCTTGTGCGAAACCGCATGTCACGAAACTGCTTAAGCACGCGATACTGAAAACGAAGAGCATAGATCGGAACATGTTGTTGCACCTAGAATTCGAAATCGTAGTGGATCTTGTTAAAGATCCTTAATACCCAACCTGGGGTGGCTCCCCCAACGTTCGAGCTTGGTTGAGCATCGTCTGCAAAGCTTGAACGCGAGGTTGATTGGCAATGGAAGCTGGTAAACCAGTAATCAGACTAACTAAGGCGGGGAGCTCGATACGATCCGCACTGGGCTCGCCGCGAAGCTTCATCGCGAACAACGTCGCTGCCGATGCCAACTGCATGGTGGGACTCGCTGCATCGAGTGAGGGCGTTCTTGCCGAGTAAGGGATCGGCCAAAGTCGTTCCACCATGCGGCCTGTCGAAACATCTTGAAAGCGCACCGAAACCGTACCGATGTCACCGAAACCGTCCGGCTTGACTTCGACTTGATACATCGCAACGCCTGCTTCTGCGGCAGCTAATTCCGCTGCATCGACTTGGTCGTTTCGGAAGTCCTCTTTGTTGAGCTGATGCTTTTCGAAACCTAGCAATCGATATTGCCCCACCCGCTGCGGATTGAATTCGACTTGGACCTTGACGTTCTTGGCCGTGGGCCGAAGCGCCCCAGCGAGTTGCTTCGAGAATTGCTCGGAGGTAGATTCCTCCGCATTGATAAGGTAGTAACGTCCGTCCCCTTGTCGCGTGAGTGCCTCGAGCACCTCATCGTTAAGGCCATGAGCACAGACACCGGCCGCGTCAAAAGCGATCCCCGCGTTTCGAAGCTCGACGATCTGTTGGCCCAATTCAGTCGGATCGGCGTTACCGAGATTCACCGCCCCATCGGTTAACATCACGATTCGATTCTGACCTCCGATGGTGTACTGTTCACGAGCCTTCTCTCGGGCAAGGGCCAAAGCGGCTTCGATATTCGTTCCACCTTGGCTAGGGGTGTTGGCGATCAGAGACGGTAGCGAACGAGCTTGTTCGGCCGACAGCCGGTCGGCGATCAAGCGCGGAGTGTTGGCGAAACCGATCAAGGTGATTTGATCTTGATCGCGAAGCTGATCGACGAGGGCTTGAAAGGCCCTTAAGACTGCTTGTTTGCGATCGTACCGTTCCATAGAACCCGAAATATCCAGCAGGACAGTCAGGCGCAGCGGCATGTTCAACCCCCGACCGGAGGCACCGGTTTTCATGGCGACACGAACTAGATTGCGTTGCATCAGGAACGGGTGGGTGGACTGTTCGATTTGGCAAGCGACCATCTCGGAATCGTTCGGCGTGGGATCTTGGTAGTCGAAGGCGTTGAGAAACTCTTCGACGCGAACAGTGCTGCGGTCAGGCCATTGGCCTTGGTTGAGTGCGGATTGAGCAAGCTGGAACGACACATCGCTTACAAACAGCGAGAAGGTCGAAAAAGGTTCCGTGGCAGCAGACAGTTCGCGAATCGGAGCAGCGGGTTTAGTTGGTTGGATCGGTTTTGCTTTAGCGTCAATTCCAAGAGCGATTTCCCGATCGCTGCTGAGTTTGGATTTGTCAGCTTCTGCAAAGCGGCCGATATCTGGAGCTCCAAATGGGGGCTGTATGGTTCCTTCCGCTTCCAATTCAGCCAAGGCTTGATCCATGGTCAACCAAACCTTTTCCTCTTCCTCTTCAGGGATAATGATCCGAGGGGAGACAGTCATCATGGGGGTTTCCTGTTGATCAAGCGAACGTTCTCCCTTCAATTGGACGAATGGACCAGGATCTGGTAACGCAATGTCTGTTACCAAGTCGTCGATTTGCCCCTGTATTGACTTTGTTTGCTGAGAGCTCGACGGAAATGAAGACGAGCCCGATTCTAAGCTACGTGACTTTATTGCGGGAACTGATTGGAAATTATTGGTAATTACTGACGGTTGGTCAGCTCGAAAACGCTTGTCGTACATTTGCGTGGTGTCGTTCGTAATGCTTGGTACAGCATTATTCGTACCCTCCGAGTCGCCAGTAATTCCATTTGCGGCAACATTTGGAGCATTCCCCGTTTCTGAGCCATATAGCGACTGCCTTTGACCCGCCAAGTCCCGCCACACTTCTTCGGTCGGATATCGGACTGGTGGCACATCGTTAAAGGAATCAAGATCGCTTTCCGCTACGCTTAATCCCGGATCATAGCCCTCCACACTCCTACCGCCCCCCATACCCATACCCATACCCATACCGCCGCCCATGCCAGCACCGCCCATCCCTGCTCCCATACCGCCAGCCTCGGCACCATAACCACCGCCGTAGCCGCCTCCAGGACCTAAACCATCAACACCACGGCCACCATACCCACTTTGATCGCTAGCCGCTCCCATTCCCATGCCACCCATGCCGCCATATCCGCCCATTCCCATACCGCCGTAGCGGACTTCGTTGGATGGAGGCATCTGGCCAGCTTGTGCGAACTCCTGTTCTGCCTTTTTCGCCCGTACTTGGCCTTGGGATTCGGTTCTGCTCGGCACTCGATCCCTTGACATCTGATGTCCATCAATAGCTACTTGTCCTTCCGGTCCGTCCATAACGTTGTCTGACTGAAAAGATAAATCTCCAAACTTTCCATCGCGTTTAACTCCTCCCAGTTGAATGGAACCACCATCAGGAACCGTCACGGAGCTGCTCGGGAGTGAGTAGGCGATTGCATCCGCCCCCTCCTTCTCAGTGGAGTCGGGGGGGGGGAAATACTGAACGTCGTCCTCTAGATAGTAGGGAGAGAAACCTTCGTAGCTGCCAACGTCACCCATAACAACCGACTTGCTAGGGCTCATTCTTCTTGCGGCTTCTCTGGCCGCTTGCTGGGCGGGCAGCATCAAAATCGCTGCGATAAAGCAAACACTCGCCGCGACGGCTGCGACTCGTAGCCATTGCGAGACCTTCTTGTTCGAGACGATGGGCGACCTCAGAAACGCTCGCTTCGTCGACGTTACCTCAGTCGTTCCAGCGAGAGTCTCAAGCAGCTTAGCGCGCCGCTCATCAGAGAGTTTCCAGTCCACATCGTCGGCCATCGGTAACGGTTCTTTATTCCAATCACCTCCACCGACCGTGACGAGCAAACCATGCATGTGTCGCAAGTGCTCGACATAAAGCTTCAGCTCAGGACGTTGCTCCATCAAGTGCATCAATTGGTCACGCTCGTAATCGGACGCTTCGTCGATCACCAAGTTGAGCAATCGCACTTGGAGTTCGTGCTCGATGGTATATGCATTTAGATCATCGTTCATGATTCGTCGTGATCTCCTTTCGGCAGTAGGCCGGTAGCCAGCTTTTTCAAGATCTGATGGAGTCGAAATCCAACATTGCTTACCGTTAGGCCTGTCGATTGGCTGATGTCGCGGTATTTGAGTCCTTCGAAGTATTTAAGTTGTATGATGCGTTGATCCTTTTCAGGCAGGTCGTCGACCAAGCTCCTGAGGTTGGCGATGGTCTCCATGTGAGCGATCAAGTCGTCAGGTGTTTCCGCGTTTTCATCCGCTACTAAGTCCCGTTCCGCGTCTGCGTTTAACGATTCCCGTCTCGTTTTTCTCAGGTGCTGAAAGGCGCTGTTCCGAACGCTCCGGTAGAGCCAAGCACGCGGTTCAAAGACCGAATCCCATCTCGCGTGCAGCTGCAAAAAGACTTCTTGGACGATTTCTTCTGCCACCGCTCGGCGACCAGTCAACGAAAACGCGAACCGGAGCAAGCCCGACTCTTCGGCCTCGAACAACGCACCGATCGATGATCGAGGCATCGATTGGGCGGAGGCTACGCCGTTTTCCTTGTTTGCGTCAGGTGTGGCAGTCAACCTGGCCTCTACGTTGGGGGAACGGATGTCAATTTCACAATTTCTCCTCTAAGCATAATCAGTCCGGAGCCGTAAACGCCCGGCAGACACTAGACGCAGCAGGAAGAAAAATATTAGCCGGAAAAACAGAATTTTCGAAAATCTGCTATCTCGCGGAACCGCCTGCGAGATGGTCCGGCTAAAAACGTTACGCCTTGTGATACAGCAATCGCCCAAGAAAAAGACGCACAGGGAGCGATCGAAGCCTTGTCGCTAGTAAGCCTTGGCAAAAATGGCCCGCAGACGAGTTTCTTTGCCCGTGAGGAAGCATTTCCCGGAGTCGACGCTTGTGCCGCCAACGCTCGCGTCGCCAGTACTCTGCCCTTCTCCCCCATGCGAGATGGGCATGCAGCGAATGGTAACCTTGAGTTCGTCGAGGAGCGGTTGCACCTCCTCTTCACTCGAGAACCAACAAAGTGCAAACCCTGGCTCCCCCGAGAAGTACTTGCGGAACTCGGCCTCGGTCGCAATCTCTCGCGTTCGAGACTCTTGCAAGGCCAATGCTCTCTGAAAGAGATTGGTCTGAATCTCTTCAAGTATGCTCGCAATCGATGCGACCAACTCGTCGCGCGGAATCCCTTTGGACTCGCCTGTGTCCCGGCGGCCCATGAAGACACTGTTGTTGGCGATATCCTTGGGACCGACCTCAATTCGCAGCGGAACACCCCGTTTGACGTGGTACCATTTCTTCTCTCCCCCGCGAAGATCCCGATCGTCTATGTCAACTCGTACGACTCCATCATCGAAGACTTGCTTCTTGAGATCTGCTTTCAATGCTTCGCAATAAGCGAGAACTTCTGCCCGTTGCGTTTCATCTCGGTAGATCGGCAAAATCACGGCATGAGTCGGGGCCAATCGAGGTGGCAATACTAGCCCATCATCATCCGAATGGGACATAATCAATGCCCCGATTAATCGTGTCGATACCCCCCACGATGTTGTCCAGGCAAACGCCACTTCGCCATTCTGGTCCTGAAACTTGATCTCTTGAGCTCGCGAGAAATTCTGCCCGAGGAAGTGCGATGTGCCGGCCTGCAAGGCTTTTCCATCTTGCATCATGGCTTCGATGGACAACGTCATAACAGCACCTGGAAATCTCTCGCCGGCCGTCTTCTCCCCTTTGATCACAGGCATGGCCATATAATCCTCGGCAAACTTGGCGTACACATCGAGCATGAGCCGTGTTTCCGCAATAGCCTCTTCGGACGTGGCGTGAACCGTATGCCCCTCCTGCCAAAGGAACTCTGCGGTCCGCAGAAACAGCCGCGTTCGCATTTCCCAACGCACAACGTTCGCCCATTGATTGATCAAGATCGGCAAGTCACGGTAGGACCGAACCCATTTGGCATACGTCGCCCCGATGATCGTCTCGCTTGTCGGACGAACGATAAGGGGCTCCTCGAGCGGCCCCGCTGGGCGTAATCCCCCCTTGCCATCTGGCTCCAAGCGATGATGCGTGACCACCGCACACTCTTTGGCAAACCCCTCGACGTGTTTTGCCTCTTTTTCCAAGTAGCTCATCGGAATGAACAGCGGAAAATAAGCGTTCTGATGCCCCGTTTCCTTGAACATTCGATCGAGCACTCGTTGCATGTTCTCCCAAAGAGCATACCCCCACGGCTTGATAACCATGCAACCTCGGACGCTCGAGTTTTCCGCTAGCTCGGCCTCGCTGATAACCTGCTGGTACCATTCTGGGTAGTCTTGCGCCCGGGTCGGTGTGATTGCTGTTTTAGCTGCCATGGAAACGGTTCTAGGAGAAAACTGGATGGGGAAATTTGCATTGCAGGCTTTCAGCGAATTACGAATCGAACTCCCACGGTGGAGCTTTTCTTCTCGCAACTCTTCAGAAACTGCAGCCAGAAACTGCGAAGAGTGTAGCGAAATCGCCCGTTCCTAGCTACCGCCACTACAAGCCTCGCTTTAGACTACAATCGGGAGGCTAGAATAAAGCTGATGCCCAAAAAACACCGCGCATAGAAATCCCACCCACCAACAAGAAAAATACCGTGCTTAGAAATCAGAACCTACGCCAGCCCGGCTATTTCGCTACCCGCAAAACTTGGCAACGCTTGTCACCATGGGCTATCTTGTTCCTGGCGAGTATCACTTTTGTGAGTGCGGAACGTCCGTCCACGTTTGCACAAGATGCTGCGACAGCCGAAGCTGCAAACGTTGAGCAGGCAGCCTTCCAACCGGACCAAACGACGTTGCCAGCCCCCGTTCCTAGCAACGCCATCGTTCTCCTGGGTGAAGAAACCAATAAATTTGTCAGCATGACTGGTGAGCCGATCAATTGGCCCAACGAAAAAGGAGTCATTACCTCCACCAGATCCGGCGGTCGAGTCAATCACATCGTGTCGACTGTCCACTTTCGGGACGCTGATATTCATGTAGAGTTCATGGTTGCACCTGAAGGCGAGGGGAATAGCGGCATCTACATCCACGGACATTATGAGCTCCAGATATTCAATTCCTGGGGCAAGCCGGACGCTCGAATGAACGAGCACGACCATGGAGCTCTTTACGGCTTCCAGAAACCCATAAAAAACGCTTCACGCAAGCCGGGTGAATGGCAAGTCTACGATATTCGCTACCAAGCTCCTCGACGCGATGAAAAAGGGGTTATAACCGAGCTGGGCTCGGTGACGGCATGGCTCAATGGTACCCTCGTTCAAGATAACACTCGCTTCGAAGAGCCACGCTCTGTCTATCATCCGTTTCGCTATGGCACGACCGACTACCTAAAGCCAATCGCCGTTATGCAAAAGCAAGAGCAACGCGGGCCAGTCTTTCTGCAAGACCATGAGAGCCCGACCAAGTTTCGAAATGTTTGGATCGTTCCTCTCGACGATAAAGCACTGACTTACGTACCCTAGTCTGCACCTCCGATCTAACCCCTAAGTTTTGTTCCAGGATACCGGTAAGTATGAGTTGGCTGATTCCGACGTTTCGATGGGTAGGAATTCTCGAGGGACTGTCGTACCTGATTCTCCTGATTGTAGCGATGCCGCTCAAGTATGCATTTGGCCAACCACTAATGGTCTCGCTGGTGGGAGCTGCACACGGCGGACTCTTCGTGGCATACGTTTTCCTTGCAGCACTGTCAACTTGGGTTTACAGCTGGAAGCCCACAATCTTCGTGCAGGCCTTTATCGCCTCGCTGATCCCGATCGGAACCTTTTGGTTTGATCGCAAGTTGAAGATCTTTTCCGAGACGAATCAAATTCAGTAGGTCTCAGCCAGACAACCATTCTCGAAGCGTGCAGGTTAGATAACTCAATGCCCTAAAACGAAAAAAGGGCTCCCAACAGTATGCGTCACGCCCGAAATCGCATACCACTGAGAGCCCTAAGTCTCGTAAGAGTATTATTGCTCTAACTGGTATCAAATGCAAGTGACCTCGCGGGGATTTGTGGAAAATACTCCAACCATGCATCCAATCCAACGTCACACGGTGTTTTCTAAGTTCAACTGGTGCTATCATGACGTCAGCCTTCAAGGCAATAGAAGCTGCCGCAAGCTAAACTTACTTCCCTAAAATAAGATCACCTGTGAAGATGAATTCCAACCGAAGACAACATGCAAAGCGTAGCCTCACGATTCTACTGAAAACCGCACTCGCTCTTTCCACCGTTGGTGTATGCTGTGCCAATCTAACTCAATCGCTCAACGCGAATGATGCAAACCAATGGCCAGCTTTTCTTGGGGCGGGAGCCTCCAGCCCAAAGAATCCTTCTAGCCTCCCGCTGCAATGGGAAAATTTCAACAAAATTGCTTGGAAGACCACAATCGATGGGCACGGACAATCTAGTCCTGTCGTTTGGAATGACACTGTGTTTGTCACCTCCGTGGACGGTGTCAACAAAGACAATTACTTGATCTACGCTCTCGACCTAAAGACTGGTGAGCCAAAATGGACCAAGTCCCTCAAGAACTCATTCCCGGTCAAGAGCAGCTACTACGTCAGTCGCGCCGCCCCCACGCCGGTTGTTGATGCCGAGCGAGTCGTCGTATTCTTCGAGAGTGGAAACACCGTGGCTTACTCCCACGCTGGGGATGAACTCTGGTCCCGAGATCTTGGTAAAGAAATGGGGCCGTTCGTTGCCGAATTCGGCTTGGGCGCATCCCCATGTCAAAACAGTTCGCATGTTTTTGTCCTGATGGAACATGACGGACCAAGTGCCCTGGTCGCGTTGAACAGACAAACAGGCAATGTCGACTGGAAGGCCGACCGAACATCCCGTCGCTCCTGGAGCTCACCTGCTTTACTCAACATCAGCGGGACCGAACAGATCGTCATCAGTTCCGCTGGCAGCGTCGACGGATACTCCGCACAAGACGGCTCCCAACTTTGGAGCCTCTCTGGAGTAGGTGGTAACACCGGTGTCACCCCGATAGACCACGGCGATGGTACCTTTCTTATCGGTGCGTCCGGCGGCAGAGGAGGCGATAACGCCGAGCTGGCGAAAAAGTCGAACGGTATGGTGAAAGTCAGCCAGCAAGGTAACCAGTGGAAAGCAGAATTGGTATGGATAAACGATAAGCTCTCAACCTCATGGGCTTCCCCCATCGCACACAATGGTCGAGCTTACTGGATTAACGCAGCTGGTGCATTGTTTTGCGTTGACCTCAAAACCGGGGAATCAATCTATTCCCAACGACTGAAACAATCCTGTTGGGCAACCCCCATTGCTGTTGGTGATCGAATTTACTTCTTCGGAAAAGAAGGCCTGGTGATGGTCGTTGCCGACAGTACCGAGTTTAACGTACTAGCAGAGAGCGAGCTTTTTGATCCCGACCAGCTACCGCCCGAATCAACCCAAATGGAAGACGAATCCACCGAAGAACGCCGCCGTGCCTCCGCCATGTTCGCCAAACCAACCGTCTACGGTGCAGCCCTGGTTGGCAACCAATTCGTCGCCAGAATTGGCAACCAGGTCTACTGCATTCGAGAGTAGTTGTAGCCAACGCTTGCTCAGGAATTCTTTCTTCTCCCTATCTAAGCGTGTCACAATAGCACGACTCCGACTATACTGTTTCGGTGTCGCCGCCCGCCTGACGCTGCCTTGGCTCATCACGCCGTGCTCCCTTAAACTCCCCCCCTCCTTAACATTTCCTCATGCAATCAACCTCAATTCGAATAAGCCTAGCAATGAGCATTGCTCTGGCTTGCTTGATTCCGCTTGCACACGCAACTTCGCCCAAGAAATCAACAAACTCCACCGATTCGTCTTCACAGCCAAATGACGCGCAATCTGAATTGGTTGGCGAGTACCTCAAAGCAGGACGGGGCATCCAAGTTGCCGATTTGGGAGGAGGAAACTACCGAGTCACTCTCTTCGCAGGCGGCCTACCTACACAAGGTTGGGACAAATCCGACCCACAAGTTCTCGAGACCGACGAAGAGGATGTCGCCGACCTCCTGGCAGGTGCAGGACGCGTCGATCGCACAAGCCCCACTTTGAGTATGAGCCCCCCCAGCAATAGCGTGATCCTCTTCGACGGATCCGAAAAGTCATTGACCGAGAACTGGGAAACCGGAGCAAAAATCACTGACGGGCTGCTCGTCGCCGGTGCAACAACTCGTTCCAAGTTTCGAGACTACCGATTGCACCTGGAGTTTCAGGTACCAATGATGCCCGAAGCACTAGGGCAAGCTCGCGGCAACAGCGGTGTTTACCACCAAGGTCGTTACGAAACGCAAGTTCTCGATTCGTTCGGCTTTGAAAACGCGATCAACACGAGCGGTGCCATCTACGGAGTCCGAACAAGTAACGTAAACGCTTCGCTCCCACCAAGCCAATGGCAAACCTACGATGTGGAGTTTACCGCCCCCCGCTGGGACGCGAACGGTCAAAAGATTCAAAACGCCAAACTCACTGCCAAGTTAAACGGAATAGTGATTCATACCGATGTCGAGGTCCCAGGCCCAACAACCGCAGCTCCCTTCGCCGAAACACCCGATCCGGGCCCGATCTATCTCCAAGATCACGGAAACCCAGTTCTCTACCGCAATGTCTGGATCGTACCCATCGATGCTGATGAACTGGCCAAACGCCCTCGAGTCGCAGGCTTTGAACGCCTCTCCGCCATGATCGACTCCGAACCCTCCGAGGAGGAAACGATTCATTACCAAAACATGGCCGGTCAGGTTCTTATCAATGACCTAGGTTGCATAAGCTGCCATGCCTCGAGCGTCACCGAACTTTCACAGAACCAAAAAGTTGCACCGGATCTCAGCAAAGTCGGCAGCCGACTACGACGTGGCTACATCGCTCAACTTCTTGAAAATCCTCATGCTCAAAAGCCTGGAACCACCATGCCCGATCTGTTGGCCGACCGGCCCGCAGCAGAAAAGCAATCGGCCATTCAATCTCTCGCTGCGTACCTGGAAAGCACTGGAGCTCCGCAACGCCCACCGCGATTCGCTCGCAACTCCGCTCGACGTGGAGAACGACTCTACAAGGAAATCGGTTGCGCGGTTTGCCATGCTATACCAGATGGAAGCGGCGCAACAGCCACGACGATCCCGCTTCCAGATCTGTCCGAAAAGTATACCGCTAACGGTTTGGCCTTGTTCTTAAAAGATCCGCACGCTGTTAGACCCTCGGGCAGAATGCCTGCCATGCATCTAAGTGATGACGAGTCACGAGATCTGGTCAGCTTCCTGGTTGCATCAAAATCAGAGGAAAGCAGCACGCCCAACTTCTCCTACCAAGTCTACAGCGGCTCATGGGATAAGCTACCAGACTTTGATACTCTCACGAGCAAACAAGACGGTCTATGCGCAGGCCTAGACATCTCGGTCGCTCGCGAACAATACAATTACGCGATTCGCTTCCATTCCTACGTCGCTATCGACAACAAAGGTCGCTTCCGCTTTCATCTAGGATCGGACGACGGGAGCAAGCTCTTCATTAACGACCAACTCGTCGCGGATTGCGACGGGATCCATCCTCACCAATTCGCTTCGGGGGAAATCGAACTTGTCCAAGGGGTTCATCAAATTCGTGTGGAATACTTCCAAGGAGGGGGAGAAGCTTCGCTGGAGCTGGAATGGGAAGGCCCAACGTTCCCGAGACAATCGATCGAGCCATGGTTGGCAATCGACCCTGATGCCGCTCGCAACCTCACCAAAACGGAATCAGTCAACACGGATCTGATCAATCAAGGGCGAACTCTCTTTCAAACTGTCGGTTGCGTGAACTGCCACTCGATGCCCGGTTTGTCGAATGACGGCAACAACGCAACCCCAGCCCAAGTTGCAAAGGCAGTCGCACTGGAACGAGCAGATCTTGCAAAGGGATGCTTGTCGAAAAAGCCTGGCAGTGCACCGAGGTACTATCTCTCAGACAAACAGCGCGACGCAATCAAGGCCACCATCGCGAATTCTCAACCGATCGAGAACGCAGAAGCCAAGTTGCAGTTCCACTTGACGCAGTTTAACTGTATCGCTTGCCACGAACGCAATGGCTTCGGAGGCCCCGAATCACATAACCTATCAGCCTTTACCACCACGATCCCCGAGATGGGGGACGAAGGCCGCGTGCCTCCAAAACTAAACGGCGTAGGGGACAAACTCCGCGACGAGTTCCTATCCGAGGTGCTAACGAACGGCGTGAGGCACCGCCCCTACATGCGGGTGCGAATGCCTAGCTACGGTAAAGCAACCGCAGGATTGGCACCTCTGTTCATAGACCAAGATCGACCAACTGACGAACGAGTCGCACAGTTGCCGCACGACGAAACCGAAATCAAAGCCCTCGCGGCTGGCCGGAAGCTAGCAGGAACGAAAGGCTTGTCCTGTGCTCAATGCCATACTTTTGGCCAAGTGGCAGCCACAGGTATCCAAGCCCTCGATATGCAACTCATGACCAAACGGGTTCGCCCCGAGTGGTTTTATCGCTATCTGATGGAGCCGACCAAGTACCGACCGGGAACGCGGATGCCGAACAGCTTCCCTGACGGAGAGAGTGTCTTCAAACAGATCTACGACGGAAACGCGGAACACCAAATCTCCGCCCTGTGGCTTTACCTTAATCAAGGTGATAAGGCAGCACTGCCAGATGGCTTGCAACGCGACCAGATCGCCTTGGAACCAACCGACCGTCCGATCATCTATCGAAACTTTTTAGAAGGGCTTTCGGCACGAGGTATCGCGGTCGGCTACCCAGGCGGTGTGAATCTAGCCTGGGATGCCGAGGCCATGGCACTCAAAACGATCTGGCAAGGCTCCTTTATCGACGCCTCAATGCATTGGCGAGACCGAGGAGTCGGGCGACAAAAGCCTCTTGGGGACTTGGTCGTGAATCTAGACGGCGGACCAGCAATTGCGTTGCTTGCTAACTCGCAATCGAACTGGCCGAACAACCAGAACGTGTCAGCTGGTTATCAGTTCCTAGGCTATCGATTGTCGCAGCAAGGTTCCCCGACCTTCCGCTACAAAGTAGTCGATACGCAAACCGGCCCAGTAGAAGTCGGCGCGGTAGAAGTCAGCGCGGTAGAAGTCGGTGATTCTTTCGAGGCTGACATTACCGACAAAGAAATCGGTCTGCGACGAGTTATTGCTCTAAATCCTGCCAAGACAGCTTCGGTGCAGCCAACGGATTCCGCTTCGAGGCGCGAACTCGTTTTGCGACTAGCGCGAGGCAACGAAATCGTGGCGGTCGGAGACGGGGAGTGGATCGTTGATAAGCAAACCAAAATCCGAATACTGGGCGATCAAGCCAAAAACGTCATGCAAATCAGCAGCCAAAACGGCACCGAACTACGATTGGTAATCGACCAGTCAAAGATGCCTGCTGCGATTTCCTACACGATTCACTGGTAGGCTTTTTATCCCCAGATGCACTGCGCCGCGAAACAATATTCCAACAACCGATTTTTGTCCAACCATAACCATGCGACTATACCACCTAAGTTTCTTGGCACTGCTGAGTATCGGAATACTCTGCGATATCGCCAGCGGATTCCAAGATCCATCGCGAAGAAGATCTCGCTCCGAGGTGAAGTCAACTGAGGCCGACTACTATCCGCTGGTAACGTTTGAGTTGCCTGAAGGAGTCGAACTAGAAGCGACTTCGTTTCAGATGATGCCAGATGGCAAGCTGGCCATAGCATCACGACGAGGAGAGATTTGGCTTGTATCAGATCCGACAGCCCCTAAAGTGGGTTCGGAGCAATTCCAGCTCTTTGCCCACGGGTTGCACGAGCCCATCGGACTGGCACTACGAGATGGCGGACTCGTTATCACCCAGCGTCCAGATGTTTCGTTGGTCCGCGACAGCGATGGCGATGGAGTTGCAGACGAGTTTGACGTCATCGGCTCAGGATGGAGCATTTCGGGCGATTATCACGAGTACGCTTTCGGGTCCAAGCCGGATGCGGACGGCAACATTTGGGTCGCACTTTGTTTGACCGGCTCGTTCGGAAGCGACGGGCTTTATCGCGGTTGGGTGGTTCGAGTCACTCCGGACGGCAAGACCATCCCGACTTGCAGCGGTGTGCGGTCTCCCGGTGGCATTGGCGCCAACGCGCTTGGCGACATGTTCTACACCGATAATCAAGGCCCCTGGAATGGAACCTGTGCGTTAAAGCATTTGGCCTCGGGCAAATTCATGGGACACCCCGGCGGATTGAGATGGTATTCCGAAGCAGAGAAATATCTTGGCAAAAAGCCTGCCGAGCCCAAGGATGGCAGCCGGTTTGTCATTGAAGCCGATCGCATCCCTGAGTATGAGCCACCAGCCATACTATTTCCCTACAAAGACATGGGACAGTCAGCGGCCGGTATCGCATGCGATTTGACTGGAGGCAAGTTCGGGCCATTTCAGGGGCAGATGTTTGTGGGAGACCAGACCAACAGTACGATCATGCGTTGCTACCTCGAGAAGGTCAACGGGCATTATCAAGGAGCCTGCTTTCCATTCCGTGAGGGGCTCGATTGCGGAGTGGTTGGCCTAGAGATTACGGACGATGGGTCCATGTTTGCGGGTCAGACCAATCGCGGTTGGGGATCTCGAGGGACAAAGCCCTTTGGCGTGCAGCGTTTGAATTGGAGTGGCAAGATGCCGTTCGAAGTACTCGAGATGAAAGCCATACGCGGCGGTTTTGAGTTAGTCTTTACCGAGCCAGTCGATCCGACTTCGGCAGGCAATCTCGATTCGTATGCCATGAAATCCTTTACTTACATTTTCCAGGGGGCCTATGGCAGCCCCGAGGTAGACGAGACCACGCCGATCGTTCGTTCTGCGAAAGTTTCGGAGGAAGGGTTGCGAGTCGCACTGGAGGTCGAGGGCTTGCAGCGCGGCAACATCCATCATCTACGATCCGCAGGCATCCGATCCGCCGAGGGCAAGCCCCTATTGCACGCGGATGCCTACTACACCTTGAATTACCTAGCCGAGTAAGTTTGGAGCCGTATAAACCGTGGACCATCCTGTCGACGACTTAGCCCGAGAATTAGAGTCCGAGAACGAGATCAAACGGAGCCAGGCAGCCATCTTCGCCGGCAATTACGGCTATGAAGCTGCGAGTTTGCTACCAACGTTGCTACGAATGGTCGCAACGGAAACCGACGTAGAATCACCCGACTGTCCCACGGGCGCTTATGTATCGTCGGGCAGAATTCTGCAAGCAATCGCGGACCGAGAGCAGCAAGGCGAAGCCTCCGCCGAATCGCTTGCGTTTCTTACCGAGGGAATATCTTGTTTGGCGAGGGAGCTCCAGACGGCGGAGGGAGCGCGAGCATCGTTATTGATGCACGCGCTAGCGTTAATTGGTCCCCGCGTCTCGTTTGCGGCCCCAACCGTGTTGAGAATTGCAACACAATCCGGCGATTCCCGGATACGGAATCGAGCCTATCAATTCGCAAGCTCAGTGAGTCCAGAGTTGTTGGACGAGCCACCCTGGTCCCATTTCCTGCCCGATAGCGACGAAGACCGAATGGTGTGGAGCATGTCAGCGAGGGTCGTGGAGTAGTCGTTTGAGGGTGAATTTCTGCTCAGATTGGCGGCGAGTTAGGTGTATGGGAATGGTGTGGAAAATGTGTTAGCAAAGGTACACGAGTGGGATTGATCAAAAAAAAGTGGGTCGTTAAACTCTGCGTAATCGAGACGACTGGTTTAGTGGACAGGAACTAGCATTGCGGCGGGTACAAAAGCGGCAGAGCGAGTTGTTGTCATCCGAAAGGATGCTACACTGGTGAGCGTCGTTTCGGGATAGAAGCATCCATATCGAGACAAATTCCCCTGTAGCTCAGTCGGCAGAGCAGCGGACTGTTAATCCGCGTGTCCCAGGTTCGAGCCCTGGCGGGGGAGCTTTCGTCAAAGTTCTAACTTTGGCGACCAAAAGACTTAACGCCCGGCGTCGAGAGATCGACCGCCGGGCGTTTTTCGTTTCTACCCACTTATTCGCGGGTTTCCTACGCTTTTCGCGTTTCGCCGGTCCAATCCGCCGCGCTCTCTGTTTGCAGAGAGATTTCCGTCTCTCGAACGCAACCTTCAAGTTTGCACCCGCAGGTGCGAAAAATCGGTCCCGAACTCTCTGACTCTCTCTTTTCGGGGGGCTCCAGAGTTAACACAGAGTTCTCGTTCGGAGTCCGGATGAGAATGGATTCGAACGAACTCGTCCAAGTATGTCTGACGAGAACCTCGACCCCCGATAGAATGGGGCTCGAACGGTTCTCATCTCCTTTCATTTGGCCCTACAGCTAATAGAGAACCTTTTTTTGATTCGATTGTCATTTCACCTAGTTTTCCATTTGTTCGCAGTTTGGAGTCGTGCAAAAAATGATGACGCCGGGAGAAATCAATCGACTTGTCAACAACTACATCGGGGTTGATTCGGGGTACCTCGGAGACTTCAGCTACCGAACGCATCAGGAATTCTACGCTTCGCTGGACCTGGATATTGACCCTAACACTCGCATGGGTACAACGCGAGAACGGTTTATCGCAATCGTGAAGGAGTCATCGCCCGAGATCCAAGCGAGGATCCTCCGAGGAATTCTTGACCGATACCCAGTTGGCTCATCAGAACTGAGGACACAAGATCGGTACGATCAGTTTATCTCAGTCGCACTACGTCTTGAGGGGATACCCTGTATCTCCAGCCCTGCCCTGAAGATAACTAGCGATGTGGTAGAACGCTCAATTGCAGATGCCGAAGCGTTGTTAAACGCCACTGGCGCTACCAGCGGCGTGGATCGGATTCACACATCAATGCATGGTTATCTTCGAGCAGTGTGCCGCGCATCGGCGATCCCATTTGATGAGCAGGCAACAATCACCCAGCTATATCGTTTGTTACGTGAGCAGCACCCTGCGTTCTTGGACTTGGGGACGCGAGGAACTGACATTAACACGCTTCTTCGAACGTTTTCATCCGCGTTGGACGCTTTGAATCCGTTACGCAATCGAGCAAGTGTGGCCCACCCAAACGACGAGTTGCTCGAGCTTCCAGAAGCAATGCTTGTGATCAATGTCGCTCGCACATTGTTGCACTACTTTGACACAAGAATTTCTGCCAGCAATATGGTGGAATCGTAAAAGCAAAATCCTCAGATATCGGGACCATAATCGGGAATACGACTGAAGATATGGACGCTCAAATTTCAGATGAGATCAAGGAACATTACGATTCAATCCTGAACTATACAATTGATTTGACCTATGACTGGTGGACTTATCGAACGCTTTTCGGCCACTCAGAAGATCGATTAAAGTTGTTTCAAGAGTACACCTCGCATTTTTTTCGAGTGGTGCATGATGCTCTTCTTGAGAAGGTGATATTGGGAAAACGTTACCGCGAATCGTACGGTAGAAAATATCAGTCAGTTGTTCGCTCTTGCGAAGGAATTTGATATCCCATCATTCGTCAGCCCACACTACTACTTCCCCCATGATCATAAGTGGGCCTTTGAAGGTGCCCTAGAGCAGTTGATGCATGACATCCACATGTTCAATCGCCCAGGGGCATTGGATGTACATGGCTTCGACGGGTCAGGGGCTGACTGGCTTGAGCAGTACTCCGATGCCACAAACCCTGTCCGTCGCACCATTCATACTGAAAGCGAACCGCAATCTTTCGTTCCGAATGTCTCCACAGCTCCTTAACCAGTCGGTACTCAAGTTCCTTTTCCCATTTCCGAGTCAAGAAACTCTCGATCGCCTTACGGCCTTGGATAAACTCGCCGCGATTCCGCCACTCCGAATCAACCGAGTAGGCGAGCGCGACACGTTTCGGATCTCTTGAGTTCCATGCGTCTTCGGCGAGTCTCACTTTTCGGTAAGCGCTTTCCTGGTCGTAGGGTGGTGGTAAATGGATAGGGCTATTCATGGGAAGTGTCTCCTAAAGCAACAGTTTGGGTACGGACAGAGAACTGTGCTGCCATTCCTCGCGAGCTTTACGAGAGTGAATTCTTCGGACACACAAAGGGAGCCTTCACAGGCGCACTGCGCGATCGTGTCGGTCGATTTGAGCTTGCAGACGGCGGGACTCTTTTTCTAGACGAAGTGGGGGAGATTCCGCTTGACCTACAATCCAAGCTGCTTCGAGTTTTGCAGGAGGGCGAACTTGAGCGCATCGGAGAGGAGCGAACGAGGAAAGTCAATGTTCGCATCATCGCAGCGACCAACCGAAACTTGCGTGAGGAGTCGCAGATTGGTCGTTTCCGCCAAGATCTGTACTATCGACTCAGCGTATTTCCGATTGAACTTCCACCTCTCCGAGAAAGACCCGAAGACATACCAATCCTGGCAGAATATTTCCTTGCGAAATTCTCTAGGCAGGTCGGCAAGAAGACACCGAGGCTCACTCTTGCAAATGTCAACTTGTTGCAGCGATACTCCTGGCCAGGAAACATTCGCGAGCTGCAGCATGTTTTGGAGCGAGCTGCGATCCTATCTAATGATGGAAAGCTAAAACTGGATCTGGATGTCGATTCGACCGTTTCAAAAAACGTGTCGGTCTCCAAGGCTGCACCCCATCAAGGTACGGAAAAAATTTTGACGGTTGACGAATTGAAGACTCTTGAACGGGAGAACATCAGCCGAGCATTAGCGGCTACAAATGGCAAGATTTATGGCGACGACGGCGCAGCGCGACTTCTGGGGTTAAAACCCACAACACTTGCCTCTGGTATCCGTGCTCTTGGAATTGAAAGTTAGTCGCAAGCGGAATCGCGTTCTTCGCCGCACAAGCACATTGCCGATGTTGATCGAGCATCGGAAATAATACTTCCCCGATGCTCAAGAAATACGCCGTAAGTTCGCCAGGTCTACTGCCTCGCTCAAAACAATTTTGAGTCCAACAATCTCAGTTGTGCTTTCAGGCTTTGTATTTGATCGGAAACGATCCTCTCACCCACCAAAGCCATTTCATCAGCCCGCGTGAATGCAGAAATGTCAAATTCCGTCACATCGGGCGCGATCACGAAGTCAGCCGGTGAGACTCCAATAGCGTTCATGCTGTAGCTCTGAACCAAAGCTTGACGCATGATGACCTGAACTGACGAGAAAAGGGTACGCTTGGGGCGCCCCAACTGGCGAATTTGCATGAAGTCCTTGTCAAGCTTGGCAGTGACCGTTGATGCAATCACAAAGTTACAGCCCTGAGAGACAAGGACATTCGCGGGCACATTATTGAGCAGTCCCCCGTCGACGATCGCCGACTGCTCGCTAAACAAAGGCAAGGACAGTGGCGGCAGATTGATGCTCTCCAAGATACTTCGTGTCGCATCACCAGTTGACGTTACCTTGGGTTCGCCATCGACCAAGTCTACTGATACCGACGTTATCGGCAGGGGCAATTGTTCTAATTGGTAGTCTCGCAAATACTTGCGCAACATCGGTTCAAATAAACCGCGACGGTATTTGTAGATCAGATACCAGTATCCGCCTCCGGGTAACGACCTAAAAAACCAAGAGGGCAATAGATCGTTCTTAAAACAACTTGTCGCATAAGTGGGATCGAGTCCGAGTGAATAGATCGTCCCGGTCATCGCTCCAGCACTGGTGCCCGCAAGTCGGTCGACGACAATGCCTTCGCGCTCGAGAGCTTGAAGGACTCCTAAGTGTGCCATTCCACGAGCGGCGCCTCCTCCGAGGGCCAAGCCGACTTGAACGCCCCTCAAGTAATGCACGACCCTTTCGAGTCCACTACTGAGCTGTTTGCCTTCGGTGCGTGTGCGAGGATCGAAAGACAACTTGAAATCACGATCGATCAATTCTGCGAGACGCGGATACCACGGTGCAACGTGGGTCGAACCCAGTTGCCAAACAACGCATAGTTTTTCCTTGACCCATGGAACTTCTTGAGTCAGCCGTTCAATCGCCAGCGTCGCCTCACGTTCCTCTCCGTCGGCTACAAACCAAAGGACCTTTTCCGCATAGTTCAATAACTCAATCATGTCATTGCCGACTTGGGACGCTTGGACGTTTAGAAGCAACCGGCCACGATTTGCCCAACTCTTGATCTTTTCGCGTCTGTGTTGGGTTGAGATACAAGCCTTATCCGTAAGTAGGCTTTCGCAAGGAATACCATCAACCAATCCTTCGCACGGCGAATCGCTGAACACGCATGGATCTTCCTCCAGTTCCGCCAAGCGATTGGCGAGTCGCGTTGTCAATGAGGATGTCCGGTGCGAGGTGTGGACTACAGCGACAACGCTCGGCATCGGTAAACGACGATCGGCTGCCGAAACGCGCGAAAACAGACTTGATACCAACTCAAGGATTGCGGCCTGAAACTCTTTCGAACGAGTGCCAAGTTCAAAGATCTCGTCGAATGTCAAGCGAATCGAGACTGAAGGTTCCAGCGCTTCGACACGCAAAAGTGAAGACTCTTGACAGCCGTAAGCCAGGAGGCCAATCGCTCCACCGCGAACGACCACGGCGTTGACTCGACTGCGACCATGAGCGTCCATGAGCTGAACTCGAAAGCGACCATTCACCACGAAGTGAACATGACTGATTGGGCTACCCACGTCCATCACCACCTCGTCGGCTTCGAATGTCTCAACCTTCGCCGTGTGTATCAGTTGGAATAGTGTCGATTCGTCAAGTCGCTTGGCCCAAGCCATTCGCCGAAGTTCCGAATCCAGAATGGAAGCACACTGACCGTCTATCGCGTCATGCTCCATCGGCTGCGAAGGGATACTTTGCTCGTCATTGTTCATGTTCAGAAGCATTCCTGAGATTTATCCGATTTCGATGCCATAAGCCCCCGCCAGGGATCGTAGTTTCTCTATTTCTGAGTGATCGGGATGATTGATAGGCGAATTGAGATCGACAACCGGCGCACCGATTTCCTGGAACATCGTTTCCAAACCGCCGGGAGCAATGAGGATCAGCATTTCAGCGTTCTGCGAGGTGCGATTCTGGAATCGATGTTTCGATCCGATCGGCATATTGGCAAATGCTCCCGAGGTTGCTGGTACACTGTGGCCGTTGACTTCGAAGTGTAATTCGCCGGACAGCATGAAAAAGCCTTCTTCTTCGCGACGATGAACGTGATGTGGAGGACCGCCGCCCGGGCCGACCGTCGCGTGCCATATCGCGTAGGAGCCGTTAGTATCTTCAGCCTCGGCCAAGAACCGGTATCGGTCGCCGGCCACATCGTACACCGAGCCTTCGCTGCGTCGAACCAATTGAAATCGAGGTTCAGCGTTGATTTGCTCGATTGTCGGATGCATGTCGATGCCGAACGTTGGCGCCAGGTCTTCAACCAAGCGATGCATTTCGTCGTCACTTTTAGGCTCAAAGTTCAGAGGGCTTTCGATCTTTCCTCCTACGCGAATCTGAAATTCATCAAACGCACAAGGGGCCGCGACGACTAGCATCTTCGAGCGGGTTTCACTCGAGCCTCGTGGATAATGAACCGTTCCCGCTGCGACGTTAATG
This sequence comes from Brakhagea baltica, assembly GCF_052161605.1. Taxonomy (NCBI): domain Bacteria; kingdom Pseudomonadati; phylum Planctomycetota; class Planctomycetia; order Pirellulales; family Pirellulaceae; genus Brakhagea; species Brakhagea baltica. The sequence goes on from NZ_CP197409.1 coordinate 6,197,013, forward strand.
AAGTCGCCTTGTTGCAACAAGACCTTCTGGTTCCCGGCCGTGAATTCGACGGCCCCTTCAAGAATGAAGAAGCCTTCGTCGAAATCATGGCAATGAGGCGATGCACCTTGCCCTAGGTCCACTTCGCCGATCGATAAACAGTACTTACCACCCGTTTCATTGGCTGTGGCCAGATACCGCAACGGATGACGAAACCATCGCACCCAAATTCCATTGTTGCCGTGAAAAACCGTTGGCTGTCTTTGCATGATAACTTCTTCTTCGAACGGCTTTCTCGACGATAGATTGTGGCGATAAGCGATTGCAAATCGTTATGTCATCTGACGAGGCTGGACGCTCTCAGTGCGTTCAACCTAAACCTTCCAATACTGGGCTTCGATAAACCGGTTTAGAAATTCGCAGCCGTCCGCTTCGCCAAATCCAACGCGTTCTGCATTGCAGCAGTTGCGGCGTCGGGAGCGCCCATCGTATTGTCAACGACGATTGAAGTGATTTCCTTGAATCCTATAAAACCTAGGAGAAGATTAAGGTAGCGAGTCTGAAAGTCAAGAGCTGTCATCGCTTCGGTCCCATAGGATCCTCCTTGTGCATAGACGACGGCGACGGGTTTGCCGGTCACCAGTCCGCTATAGCCAGTTGAAGGATCGAAGGAAAAAGTCAACCCGGGCTGAGCAATCAAGTCGATGTAGTGTTTCAGTTTGTACGGAACGCCAAAATTCCACATGGGCAAGCTGATCAAATACTTGTCGGCTGCCTTGAATTCATTGCAAATGTCTACAACCACTTGCCATGCTGCCGCTTGCTGACTGTCATGGCTTTGACCATGCATAACCTGGTACTTTGCATCGATCGTATAACCGTCGAACTCGGGCAGTTTCTTTGACCACAAGTCGATCGTTTGGATCGTGTCGTTTGGATGAGCGTTCTTGTAAGCATCAAGAAAAGCGGTCGCAACTTCGATCGATTTCGAACGAGCCTTGCGAGGTGAAGATTCGATGTAGAGCAGTTTTGCCATGATAAAATTCCTCCGAAATTGTTGAGTGTGAGAAAGTATTAGCCCATTGTCAGTCTACAAAGCAGACGATGCAGAGTAGGTTGTAAAATCTGTGTAGCCTTTTTCGCCGATCGGCGAGTACCAGTCGGACAGGTTAGCTTCGGGATTGAGCGGCCAATCGTTTTGGTATCGCTGCACCAAGTCCGGGTTGCTGATAAATGGACGACCGATCGCGATTAGATCTGCGTTACCGCTGGCAATTGCTTGTTCGGCAGATTGCTTGTCATACCCGACATTGCCAATGATTGTTCCTGAAAAGACGCTGCGGAATTCGGATAGAGTCATCGGCGTACCCAATCCATGAAACCCAAAACCAAGGCCATCCATCACGTGCAAGTAGGCGAGGCCGATTTCATTAAGCCTTTTCGCAACATACAGGAATTGTTCGCGGAAATCGGGCGATCCCATGTCGTTGAATACTCCGTTAGGCGAGATTCGCACTCCAACTCGGTCCGCCGCATACACGGATGTGACTGCTTCGATAACCTCACCGAGAATGCGATAGCGGTTTTCGATGCTTCCACCGTAGGAATCTTCGCGCTGATTGGATTTCGACTGGAGAAACGTATCCAGCAAGTATCCATTCGCTGAGTGGACTTCAATGCCATCAAAGCCTGCCGCTTTAGCCCGTGCTGCGGCTTTTCGGTAGTCTTCGACGATCGCCGGCATTTCGTCAGTTCGAAGAGCCCGAGGTACTTCATGCGGTTTCTTTCCATGGGGTGTGTGAATGTGATCCCCTTCGATTTTGATCGGGGAAGGAGCTACATGTGGTTGACCATTGTGAAAGTCCGGATGCGATGCTCGCCCACAGTGCCAGAGTTGCATGAAAATCGGTGCAGCGGCTTCGTGAATTGCTTGCGTAACAATTTTCCAGCCTTCGGTCATCGCGTCGGTATAGATTCCGGGCGAGTTATTCCAACCGTTCGCTTGTTCAGAAATCGTTGTTGCCTCAGTGATTAACAATCCCGCCCCAGAACGCTGGCGGTAATACTTAGCCATCAACTCATTTGGAATTCGTTCCGAGCCCGCCCGAGCGCGTGTCATGGGGGCAAGTACTATTCGATTGCTGTAGGTCATAGAACCAGTGGAGAAACTCGAAAACAGCGACATACAAAGGGATACTTTCTGGTTAAGGAGAACGGATCTTCAGGGTGGTTTTACAATTTAGGTATTAGGCATCGCAAAAAATAATGGTTAAAAGTAACAAGTAACCCACAGCAAAGCAAAATTGATATCGCTGCTATTCGCTTCGGTAACCGCCGATCCCGAATCCAAATGGACCAATGCAGTCGTCGACTCAACCCATTCCCGAGGTTTCCATGTGAGTGCAACTGAAATGGAGTTGCCGATGTAGCGTGCACTCGAAAGGTTACCTGCAAAAGCAGGCACACCTGGTGGAACGTAAATCGAATCCAGCTCACTATATCGCCACAGAAAGTCCCATAGCAAAACTGCAGTTACTTGATCGGTGACTTGCAAATCGAGATTGAAGTTCAAGTCGAACAGATTTGCGGGGGCAAAGATCGCCGCTTCGCTGAAGTAGCTATTGTTAGGAAAGTAAGCGTTAAACGTACCCAAGATGTTGTCCGCAGGGTCACGATCTCCGCTAATAATGTCGAACTTCGCCCCTACTCTGGGACTTAGTGGTGTGTCTGCGAAAGTATGGCCGAGGACGCTGGCAAAGGTCCATGCTGAAATGTCTTTTTCCTCAAGACTTCCCAATTGAAATACGGATTCCACGTTGTAATCCCAAGCATTGTCAGAACCAAAGAGTCCAAAGGCTCGAACCCCAAAAGAATGCCTACGCTCATTGCCGCTGACGGAGTCAAACACAGCTTTCGAATTTCGATAACCAAGATAGTACACATCTAGGCCTCCACTTCCTGGAAGCACTGAATCTGCGCCAGGAAGGAAAGTATGATAGCATCCCCATAAGAGCCGGTCACTTCGAATTTGGTTGTCGAACGCATCACCACCGAACGAGACATCGGATCCAAACAATAGTTGCGAATCGATCCGTTCGTTTTTGAAACGCAATCGCGCCGCATCAAAACTTCTACGAACATTGGGGCCGTTACGAATCGCGACAAGCCGCCCCGACCCTAGTGAAAAAGTCTGACGCCCTAAGAGTGTGGCCAATTTTCCGCGATAGGTTTCTAGCAGAGCAATTTCCGTGAACAATTGTTGAAAGTAAAGGGCGTCTTCATCGATTGGACCTGGGGCGAAAGGCGAGCCAAATTGAAACGAACTTCCAACTTCAGTTTGAGCACGGAACCAAGTTGTTGGCTCGTATTCGAAGTTGAGGTAGATTCTTTGAAGCAAATAGTCATTGTTGGCTTCCGGAATCAAACCGAATTCGCGTCCCCTCCAATACTCATATTGCTCACGCCATTCGCCGCTGACGCGAAGCGATTGGTCTTTTTGTTGCAGCAAACGTTGTAATAGGCCGGTTTCGGGCTCATCACCAATTCGTTCGCGGACGGGTCCTGAGTCAGGAAAAACAAATACTGATTCCTGGGCTGTTGTAATGTCTGGCTCTTGAGACCAACAAATAAATGTCGACTGGACTGCGAGAGCTATGACAAGAAGTGACTTGGATGGAACTTGCAAAGCTTACACTCCACATCCGCAGCCGGTTTCCCATGCTCTACCGTCAGCAGACATGATCGGTGTATGCGAATGAGTCGGAACAGCAGGGCCTAAATTGTCATAACCGCCATAGTATGCCACCGGCGACCAGTCTGGACTCACAGGTGGTAACTCGGGTGCCAGCTTCGTATTGCTTCCGGAGGCGTACACGACCTTTCCTCCAACGATCGTTAGCACGCTTTCAATGCTTCGAATATCATTGGCTTCGACGGAGAAATAGTCGTTCGATAGCACCGCCAAGTCGGCGAACTTTCCGACAGAAATCGTCCCTTTGCGGTCAGCCTCACGACTGAACCATGCACTGCCTTGCGTGTAAAGTCGAAGTGCTTCCTCGCGGGTTAAACAATCCTCGTCGCCGTGTAGTTTGGTTCCTCCGACGGTTTGCCCCGTAACGAGCCACCACAAGCAAGTCCACGGATGGTAGCTTGCTACGCGAGTCCCGTCGGTTCCCGCACCAACCGGAAGCCCCATCTTTAACATCTCGCGAATCGGCGGATGGCGTTTGACTTCTTCGACGCCGTAGCGACGGATGAAGTATTCGCCTTGATAGGCCATACGATGCTGGATGGCGATTCCGCCTCCGAGCTTCTGGATGCGATCTAGATTTTTTGTGGAAACGGTTTCCGCGTGGTCAATGAACCAACCGAGTGTATCGATGGGATGTTGCTCATGCACTCGCTCGAAGACATTCAAAAATCGATCAATGGTTTGGTCGTAGGTTGCGTGAATTCGCCATGGCCACTTCTTCTCCGCTAGCTTGAGAATGATTGCTTCGAGTTCCGATTCCATCACTGGGCGTAAATCGGGACGCGGCTGAAGGAAGTTCTCAAAGTCGGCTGCACTCCAAACGAGATTCTCGCCCGCGCCGTTGACTCTCAACAGGTCGCTTCCGTCACCAGGATGAGTCATGCCTAGCCATCGAGAGTAGTCAGCAAGTTCTTCGCCCGGTTTCTGTGCAAATAGACTGTAAGCGATTCTCAGAGTTAGGTGACCATCCCGTTCAAGCATCTGAACGACGGAGTAGTCTCCTGGGTAGTTTTGACCACCGCCACCCGCATCCGATACGCTTGTTACTCCGAATCGATTTAATTCCCGCATGAAGTGACGCGTCGAATTTAATTGATCCTCCATCGACAGCTTTGGAGCATTGGCAATGGTCGAATACAAGATCAATGCGTTGGGTTCCGCAATCAGCATTCCAGTTGGCTTCCCGCGGTGATCTTTGACAACTAAACCTCCCGGCGGATTGGGAGTACTTTCATCCATGCCCAATGCACGGATTGCGGCTTTATTCAGCATCGCCGAATCGTAAAGATGGAGAATGAATACCGGTGTATCTGGAGCGGCTTCGTTAATTTCCTTGAAAGTGGGCATGCGCCCTTCGGCAAATTGGAACTCGTTCCAACCGCCAATGACGCGAACCCATTGCGGCGGCGGCGTTCGGTGCGCTTGCTCTTTAAGCTGACGCATGGCCTGCGCAATCGTTGGCACGCCGTCCCATCGCAATTCGAGGTTAGAGAAGAGACCAGCCCGAATCACGTGCAAATGCGAATCGTTTAACCCGGGAATAACGCGACGATTCTCTAAATCAATTCGATGAGTCGAATCGGACGCTAACTTGAGAACTTCATCGTCCGATCCAATTGCCTGAATCTTACCGTCGGCCATGGCGACTGCGGAGACCTCTGGTTTGACCGAATCCAGTGTCGAAATTCGTCCATTGAAAAGAATCGTATCGACTGCCATTAGGTATATCCTCGAAGCCTTGACTGGTTTTGTTAAACTGGGTGAAGCCAACGGTGAAAAAGTTTGGTAAGCAACGGCATGACGATCCATGTCAGGGTGGAGACGACAGCCATGTTGACTGCTATGGCTCGCAACAGCCAGTGCATATCTGCGAGAACCGGCCCCAGCAACTGGGACCAAAGCGACGCGACCGGGAGCACTCCCATAAAAGTAACGACCGCCATTTTCCACCGGGGCGGCATCGTTGGACCGCCACGAAAGAACGCTTCCAGCCCGCTCAACCTTCTTCGGACCGGTTCACCTTGAACATGCGGTGCAATGTCGTTGAGCCATTGTGCGAATAACTCCGACTCATAAAAAGCAGTTGCAGCCATTTCGCTGTCAAACGATCGCATTAAGCCGTACTCATTCGACTGTGAACCAGCCGGTGGACGCAGCAATAAGACCCCCGAGGCACCTGGAAGTTCAAGCGAGCTACTGATGAACTTCTTCAGCAATCGCTCGAACTCCGCTTCGGAACCGTCGCGCACGACGCGAGTGATAGCGACATGAACGGGCTGGTCTCTCATGCTCCTGCTCCTAGTTCTTCACTTTACGAGCTGGCGGAGCTTTGTGGACCATTGTGTAGCAGTACTCGATCCCGACTCCATAAGCACCCCCATGATCCCGAAACAACTGCATCAAAGCGTTGTAGTGATCTCGATTGGCCCAGTCGCGTTGGAATTCGAGGACGGTTCCAATTGTCGTCGTACGAACGGCTCCAGCTTGGACCATCCTTGACAGAGCCGCGTCATGCGCAATTTGTGAAGTACCGCCACATGCGTCTTCAACGATGTAGATGTTATAGCCTTCGTCGAGCATATTGAGCGTTGGCCAGCAAATGCAGACCTCGGTCCAAAGCCCCGACATCAAGATGTTCTTTTTACCAGTCGCTTTCACAGCCTCTCGGAACTCGGCGTTATCCCAGGAGTTCATTCCAGTCCGTTCGATCGGGGTCTGATCGGGGAACACATCCAATAGTTGTGGCCACATCGGACCGCTGAAAGCTTCTGTCTCGACGGTCGTCAGAATCGTAGGAACACCATACTCTTTCGCTGCTTTGGCAAGCAAAAGTACGTTGTTGATCAATTGCTGACGGTCGATCTGATTAGCAACCCCAAATGCCATTTGTGGTTGATGATCGATAAATACGAGTGCGCAGTTGTCGGCGGTCAAAAGTCCGCCGTCGGTGTTCTTCAGGATATTCGGCATGTCATTTCCTTCTCGATTTTCAAATTAGGGTTCAAGGTAGTGTTGGCTTCGTGGCGACCAAGGTTAGGAGGTTTTACGATACAAAGCCCTAAAGAGCAACGTGGAACACAACCAGTGTGCCTATGCTTACATGTAAAGCATTCGATCTGAAAAAGCATTAGAGACCAGTCGGGTGAGCGGCTTTCCGAAGGATTTTCGTAGCGGAGACGGCTTCGGAATGCGTAAGGTGGCCAATGATCCTTTCTTCCCACGCTGTTAAATTTTCGTGAATTCGTTTCAAATTGCTTCTGCCTTTGCCGGAAAGCGACACGTAGACTTGCCGCCGATCTTCGTCGCTTCGCTTACGAAGAAGCATTCCGTTTTTCTCCAAACGGTCCAGATAGGCGCCAAGCGCTGTTGTCTGTTTCACTAGTCGCTTGCCGATTTCTCCAGTTGTAATTTCCCCATCCGCATCATCCAGGACTGTCAGGATGTCGTACTGGCAGGGGGTCAAACCGAAAGGCTTTAAATAAGCGTTCAAGCTCGCTTCGAATCGGTCCGCCGTGAATATCGTGGTGAAGATGAATTCTTGCAGCGGCACATCAAAGCTCTGATTGCGATTGAGCAGGTCGCCTAGACTCATAGCCTCTCTCCCTCAATGGTGTGTTGTTTGCGAGCGTCGGCGCCAAGCAATCCTGGTCCGTTCGCCATTAGAAACACCATAGTCCCCATCAATGACAGGTTTTTCATGAACTGAATCATCTGCTGTTGTCGTGCTTCGCCCTCGAACGACCAAAAGTCATGGAAGAAATATGTCGCGAGAATCAGGAACACAAGCAACAGTCCGGCTCCAATCTGTGTCTTGTATCCTGTGATGACGGACAGGCTGCCAGCGATTAGAAACGCGATGCCGCCAACCAGCATCAGACTTGGCATGGGAACGCCTTCGGATGCCATGTATTGCGATACGCCGCTGAAGTTCGGGATTTTGTTACCCACGGCGCTCATCAGAAAAATCGTCGCGATAATGATACGCCCGGTCAGTGAGAAATAAGAATTCATTGCTTTACCTTTCGAATCGAGTTTGCATTCAGTGGTAGGTGATATGTAATTTCAAGCCAAATCGAATAGCATCAATTCGGCATTGGAAGAGGCTATTATGTTTAGTGTCGATTCATCGCTGACGGCAATTGCATCGCTTGTGCTGAGCGATATTCCACCAGCTTCGACGGAGCCCCTTAAAACCTGCAGCCAAACATGACGATTGGCGGGAATGACAAAGGTCAGCTCGATGCCCATTTCGAGGTCTGCCAGGTAGATATTCGCGTCTTGATGGATGAGCAACGAATTGTCCCTCGCATCATTTGATGCAACTAACTGAAACCGATTCTTCCTTTCGGACGAATCGAAAGCCTTCTGCTCGTAACTCGGTTCGAGGCCCTTTCGCTCAGGGATAATCCAGATTTGATAGAAGTGTGTAGGGTTGGAAGCAGAAGGATTGTATTCGCTATGCGTAATCCCTGTTCCCGCTGTGATCCGTTGAAATTCACCTGGACGCAGGACTTCACCATTGCCCATCGAATCCTTATGCTCTAATTCGCCATCGAGAACATACGAAACGATCTCCATGTCGTTGTGTGCATGCGTTCCGAACCCTTGACCAGCCGCCACCCGGTCTTCGTTCATGACTCGAAGTGACCGGAATCCCATATGTCTTGGATCGCGATAACCGGCAAAGGAAAAGGTGTGATAGGAATCCAGCCAACCGTGGTCAGCGTGGCCACGGTCGCTTGCACGACGAACAGTTTTCATTTAACGTCTCCTTGGTATTTTACATGTAAACTATCAATTAAAAAAACTCAATTTGGTCGGCAGGTTATACAAGATCAAACAGAAGCACGTCAGAATCCACTTCAGCGCTAATGTGGAGGTTTGCCGTGCGACTGGTAGCGATTGCATCACCTGCTCGTAGTTGGGTTCCGTTGACGTTGACTGAACCAGTGGCAACCTGTAGCCAAGCGTGTCTTCCGCGTTCAACCGTGTAAGCAAGAGCTTTTCTCGCTCTCAGCCGGCTCGCGAAGATGTTCGCGTCTTGATGCACCGAAACGATTCCACCTTGCCCCTCCGGTCCCACAATTTGCTTCCAGTTATCCAGCTTTTCGTCCGGCGAGAGCTTCCCATCGAGGTAACGGGGCCGAACGCCTAGCAACGCAGGTTGAATCCAGATTTGCAGAAAGTGATTCGCTTCGGTTGTCGACGGGTTGTACTCACTGTGAGAAATACCGGTCCCTGCTGACATCATTTGAATATCGGTTGGTGTAATAATCGCCCCCTTCCCAGTGCTATCCTTGTGCTGCAAAGCTCCTGTCAGAACGTAGGAAATGATCTCCATGTCCCGGTGTGGATGAGTAGGAAAGCCTCGACCGGCCGTGATTTTGTCGTCATTGATCACCCGAAGCGATCGAAATCCCATGTGCCGCTGGTCATAGTAGCCACCGAATGAAAACGATTGATAGCTCTTGAGCCACCCCAGATCTGTATGCCCCCTTTCAGCAGCACGTCGTATTAGAAGGTCTGTCGGGATTTGTTCTTGACCTTCATTTGCCAGCAAGTCTGCGCGCGGTGTCGCAATATGGATCAAGCCGGACGCAGTAACGGACAATAGTTGTCGGCGTTGCATTCACATTTCTCCTATTTTGAATTACAATCTCATACGGTTTACATGTCAACTAAACAGCCAAAACTTTACTTTTCGATGCTTGAGCGAATAACTTCCAGAGTCTGAATCATGGATTTAAGGTCGCACTTTTTCACGCTTTTTAGCAGCGCTGCGTGCATGTCGAGCACCGGTTGATCCAGTTCGGCAAGCAATCGCGATGCAGTGGGAGTCAACTCGATCTCGAACACTCGGCGATCCATTTCGGACTGTGTTTTGGTGATAAGCTTGAACTGAAGGAGTTGGTCCACAACCCGAGTGATCGCTGGTGCAACTTGGATCATTCTCTCCGCGACCTCCAGGCAAGGCATCGGTTTACCTTCGCCTCGCAAAATTCGTAAAACGTTGTACTGGGTTAGCGTCAGCCCATGCTCACGCAACAGCCTAGCCAGTCGATTCTCCAGCAAATCACTAGTTCGCATCAGCGCTAGCATCGCTTCCTGCTCGATCGAATCGAACGGAGCACGTTTTTTGAGTTCGTTTTGAAGTGCCGACCGCATTTGCTGTTTTCCTCTAGAGGTAATAGTTTACATGTAATGTATCGACTAGTCAAGTCTGCCTCCATGAATTTTTTTCTGCGAACCGTCTGCTCTAAAGGCCCATTTATTGGGGGGGTTCTATGGGTTTTATGAGTTAGTTCTCACTCGATTTTTGACTTTCGACGGACTACCAAGCATTCATGAAGTTTGTCGCACGCATGGAGTCCCACTTTGCTTGGCACAAGACACTTGTGCACTTGGCTCGGTGGGTCGTTCGGCAAGGTAGACCCCGGGGTCTCAACATTGTCCCCATCTGCGGTCATAGTCACAGCCCGACACGGTCGCGCTTTGGTCCATCCGTGGATCGTGGATCGCGGAACACCGATTTGTCGTGTGGTCTCCGTTTTTCCTGATAGCAAGCCTAGCTCGCGAGGACGATGATTATATCCAGATCGGTCGGTGTTTTGATGGGTTCAACATAGATTCTCTTGCGATCCAAAGTACAAAGCAAAGCGTCGCAACGTTGGTAGGTACCAGAACTTGGCCAAGTCGGTGAGTGCCGAACCCAAATTCTTGGCGGGGGCCAGGATCGCCGAATTAACCTAGCATTCCTGTTGATGCGATAGAAAAGGTTAGCTACAATACACGACAGAGGTGTGTTAACTCAATGTTCGTACCTCTTCGTACGAAAACAGACCAAACGGGTCTCGAACTTCGTAAATCCTTTCAGGGAAAGGCTTTACGAATTTTGAGCGCAGAGAGTATTGTTACGAAGAGGGTTGCGCTCGCGGAGCTTATCCATCCTCGGAATTCCCGAGACAACGTAGTTAACGGAAAAAGCCGAGGATTTATATCCCCGGCTTTTTTCGTTTTCCCAAGGGAATTTCGCAGAAACTGTAACTCCAGAGAACAATCAGAGAGCGCCGTAGACCGACCTAAAAATCGCACGTTCTAAACCGGATAGCGCATAAATGTCTGCAACTCTCAAATTCTCTTTTTTACAGAGTACTCCGGTTTAAAAGCCCGTACGACTCTCTGAGAATTCTCTTCGGCAAGTGCAGAAGGCGTCAGTTTGATAGTAAAATGTCGGACTCTGTCGAGCAAAGGCTAGCTCAGTTGGAACGAGAAGTTGCAATTCTCAAAACGAAGGTGCCAAGCCAACCCAACTGGATCGCTGAGATAACTGGAATCTGCAAGGACGATCCGGACTTCGACGAGATTGTTCGTCTCGGTAAGGAACTCCGCGACGCAGAACCACCCGACCAGGAATAGTCTTCATGTATATCTTCGACTCCGATCACCTCAGTTTCCTTCAGAAACGGCGAGGACCAGAATTCGAGTCGATCGCAAAGCATTTGGAAAACCACCCATGTTCTTTTTTCTTCGTGACCATTATCTCCTTTCACGAGCAATTCAACGGTTGGCTCAAGTTCATTGCTCGCACGAAGGAAGAATCGGATCTGGTACGAGGCTACACTGAATTACAGCATGTCGTTCTAACATTCGCCAAAGCACAGGTTCTTGGATTCAACGAGGCCGCTGCTGATGTTTATGGCGAACTTCGGCGCAGTCGCATACGAGTCGGCGCAATGGATCTTCGAATCGCCGCGATTGCTATAGCCAACCAGATGACGCTGCTGACACGCAATACAGTGGACTTCGAGAGAGTCCCCGGCCTGACCATTGAGGACTGGACCCGTTAATGTCTTCTACAATGAAGTTCGATTCCGCCCTGTGCAAAACATTCTGGAAAAATGCGTTCGAGAACTCAGCCCCCTCCCTTAAGATATTCACACCGCTAGAAATAAGAGAAACGCAAGAGGAACAATGCTCAACTATCTTCAAGACGACTCTTACGTCACTCCTATCTCTTGCGGTGTAAACCTATCCACCGAGCTTCGCGGGTCGCTTCGCACAGTGCCCCCACTTTTTAGGCCATTAGCGGTCTCCGTTTCCAACGATGGATTTGATTAATAGAGCGGTAGCAAATCCTAACGGCCAGAAACGTTCTCCAACTTTGGCCCACCCAAGCGTCTGATCCCCCACTCTGCGAGCGATCCGATCGAAATGCCGACCGAGTAGCAAACGAGATCCGTCCACAGAAATCCAAAACCCAGCCCCAGTCCTCCAAGCGTAGTCTGGCGGATCGCGTCGATCCAAGGAGCGTGGTAGAGCTGGCTGATCTCAACTAGGAAAGCAAGAGCTAGCGAGATTGCCGCCCGCGTTAGCACCGGCCGACCAGCCAGCACCGTGCTAACCAGCAAAAACAGCATCAGCGCCCACAGCGTGTCGCCAGCGTACTCAGCCAGGAACCCAGGCAACTGACCTCGGTATCTGCGTGATGCCAGGCCTGCAATAACGACAACTGTGGCGGAAATTAGGTAAACGAATCGAGTGCGAATCAATCAATAGGTGCTTTCTACGTATGTTGTGCTGGAGGGCAGCTCTTTCGAAGGTCTGACCGTTTCGGAAGTCGCCATTTCGATTTCGTCGGGAGATGTCAATATGTCCCTACGTTTTCTATATCGCAATAGCATGCCACCACTGGCACATCGCCCGACAAGCGAGTCACACATCGGGATAGAATTCAGAGGCGAGATGTTGATGTAACCATTCACTCAACTTGAACAGGCTGAACTGAGGTATCCCGTTGATAAACGTGGCAACATGCTCGTAAGGTTTGGAGAGATCTGAATTGTCGAAAATACGAACCTGCGGAAGACATCGAATCGCCATCTTGAGATTCTCCAGGGTTCTGGCGTGCCGTGAGCGAAGCTTCTCAATCGGGACGTCATGCCCGCCTTGGCTCACGCGCATTCCAACTCTTTGAATCGAAGTTTCAACATATTGGATAGCCACAAAGCTCAGGATCACATGGTAGCCAGAGTCCGAGGCAACTTGAAGGAAACGCACCTTCTCGCCAACCGGATCTGAAAAGACCGTTTCAAAGATGAAGCTCGCCTTCTGTTCGACGAGCTCAGCACGTTGCTGCTTCGCAAGATTAGCTGCCTCATAGGGATCGAGACTCAGTTTCTTCGCCAGCAGATCCGCGTTTACAAATGGCCAACCCAGACGCGCAAGCTGCGTTTCATAAAAGGTGGATTTGCCAGCTCCGTTCGATCCAGCCAACGCGATGATTGTCGGACGGTCATCCAGGCCGTCACTGCTCATCGTTCACAACCACGAAGTTCTTATCGATGAAGTGCCCTCGGACACGGGTACCGTTCTCTTCAACCCGAACAAATAGGTCGCGATTGGACGGATCGGACTCGTAGTGAGGATATGGCTGCGCTTTGAGGTAGCTTGCTAGTCGTTCAAGGCCCTTCGCTGAGTCTGCCGCGTCCAGAGCGAGTTCCGCCATCTTCGCATTTGTTAGTCCGGGGATTTGATACGCGTGATCTTCTTTGAGCTGATCAATACCGAAGTGCTTCGTCAGAAACGTTACGCGACGTGAAAACTCAGCGACCACATCGGAAATGTGTTTCGGCGCGGGCTTGGACAATTCAATTTGCAAGAAGCGACGGAACGCTTGAACCAAGACGTCTTGTTCTTCAAGGGCCGAGAACGAAAGCTCTGAATCCTTCGTTGGCTGATCAGGCTGCTCGTCGCTCGGAGTCATCAGAATCGTCTTGCTGGAATTTCAAAAGCCAAGGTGATCGCTGCAAAGCTTCAGCAGTACGCAGGACGTCGGCCGGGGTCATCGGTGAGTTGCTAGGGCCCTCTAACAAACCAACTTTGAGTTGACGTCGAAACTCATCACAGATTGCGTTCAACGTTTGCACAGCGTTAGCGGTTAAGGTTGCTTCAGAACTATTCATAGCGACTCCCCGTCCATGGATTGCGCGGATTTGATCACTCACCATTGTCTCCCAAATTACCAACTCAGGTCAAGATCGATCTAAGCGTGAAACACGCGATATAGAGCGTTTTTCGAGGCTTTCAATGGCAAGGGATTTTCAAAATCCCCAGCTTTGACCGTCAACTGGCAGTTAGCTTCATTACTGCACGGGCTCGTCTAGCTGGTCCGTTTTACGAGCCGCTTCCAAAGCACCCGGTAGCTCGTGTTGTTTTGGAGGGAGACAAGCGATCGTTCGCGTTCTCCCGTTTTGCATGAGAAACATGCAGTGCCACCCACGAAACATCCCCCACGAAATATCCCGCAAGGTGCCCCCATGCGGCCTCCTCCTTTAAGATATTCACACCGTTAGAGATTAAGAGAAACGCAAGAGGATCGATGATCAACCATTTTCAAGACAACTCTTGCGTCACTCCCATCTCTGGCGGTGTAAACCTATCAACCGATTTTCGTGGGTCGCTTCGCGCTGTGCCCCCGGTCGCTTCGCTCGGTACCCCCCACTTTTTAGGCCATTAGCGGTCCCCGTTCTTCCCGATCGGAAGACCAGCTCACGAAGACGATGATCACAAGAGTTCTGTTGGCGTTTTGATGCGATCAAAATAGAGTCTCCTGCGATCCATGGTACAAAGGAAAACGTTCTTGCGATTGCGGGTATCTTTAGGTTTACCCGCAAACTAGGCAATCGACGAAGTCCAGTACTGAAAATTTTAAGATTAGTTTCAACGCTCTAAATTTTCCGGCTTCGAGTTGGCGACAGGGTTCTTCCAACGCATTGTGCAAGGTGTGCTATAATTGAGAACCGCCAACAAGTTGGCGATCGGAAAGTCGGTCTTCTAGGAGTTGTTGGAATGAACAAAACAATCCACGCTGTATATGAGAATGGAGTATTTCGGCCTATCGAGTCCATTGACTTGCCAGAAAAATCCGTAGTTGAATTCGAGCTTAGATTGTTGGCAATGAAGGATTCTTGGCCGGAAGGCTATTTCCAACAAACAGCCGGAGCACTCGCAAATGAACGCTTTGAGCGTCCATCGCAAGGAACTTTGCCCAACAGGGGCGAGTGGTGATGCGGTATCTGCTTGATACCAATGCTTGGATCATCTATCTGAAAGATCCAAACAGTGGAGTGCGCAAACGACTCTTGGCCGAATCGCCGCAAGAGGTTGTCACATGCTCGATTGTCCGTTCGGAGCTATTGCACGGTGCTGAAAAATATGGCAATCGTGACAAGCGAGTGACGATGGTGCAAACCTTGCTTGCACCATTTGCCTGTTTACCGTTTGATGAAGTCGATGCCAGCCATTATGCAAGCCTTCGCCACGATTTGGAGGTTCGAGGCGAGGTGATTGATCCATATGATCTTCAGATTGCCGCCATTTGCCTCAGGCATCAACTTACGTTAGTTTCAAGCAATGTCGCCGAGTTCTCAAGAGTTCAAGGGTTGACAGTCCAAGATTGGTCGTAGCAGTTGGTGTGCCTCTTGATTACCCGGAAAAATTAGTAGGGGCGGTTCTTCTCGCGTTCCGTTAGACTAATGCGATCGGGCAACCGACTGCAAAGGATCTGGTTTTCCGCCTTGACGTAGCTCACTTGGCGGGCGAGTTCCTTCTCGTTGGAGCGAGCGATGACAAGCATGAGTGACGTGTAGACGTTGCGAAAGCTGGTCATCGAAATGCTGGTTTTCTCGGTAAATCATGGACGGAGCGGAGTTTTTGCACTGCGTTTACAGGTTAAAGCATAGTTCGAAGATCGCCCGTTGCCACCGTTCCGTGGGTTACAAGTGATCGGCAAGAAGGTTGTATGTAAGTACGCCGGGGTTCATGTTGTTAAGCAGCATGTCGCGGGTGTTCGAGACCGAAGCGGAGGACCAGTGCGACCCGAAAGCCTCTAACGTTACGTGGAATAAAGATTTAGGTACAAGTCGCGAAAAGTTGAAACGGCAAATTATGCGTGCAGCCAAAGTGCTGTCTGTTAAGCCGATTTTCCGTTACGCGGCACACCTAGAGCGACCGAGCGATCCGGTCTCGAACTTCATAAGTCACAAATCTTAGAGCACTTGCAAAACTGACCTCTCTGAGAAGGTTCCTTATCAGGGTCGGTACGGGGAGGCTCCCACCCCGTCCAGCAAAGCGAAATCTCTCAGACTCGCTCGGTTAACGATGGCAGACGGGTTAACAGAATCGGGGCTGTAGAGAGTACTGCCGGCGGCTGAAAACAGAGAGTTTGAGAGTCGTTCTTTTTGAGTGGCACATTGCGATTGCCGTGGGAGCGTGGCAAGTACTCCTCGCCTCAGAAGCTGGCTAAACTCTACCAGGAAAGCGAGGGCTAGCGAGATCGCAGCCCGTACCAGGATCGGCCGACCAACCAGAAGCGTGCTTACCAACAAGAAAACCATCAGCGCCCACAGTAATTCGCCGGCGTACTCAGCCACGAACGCCGGCAACTGTCCACGGAATCTGCGTGATGCCAGGCCGGCAATACAGACAGCTGTGGCAGCGATTAGGTAAACGAATCGAGTTCGAAGCAATCAATAAGTGCTTTTTATTTAGGTTGAGCTGGCGATGTTCGATAGAGACTCAATTACCCCCCTTCAATCCATCCATCGCTTGGTCGCCAATACTTGCCGAACTGCCTGCCCTGACTTGCTGCCTGGGCTGGTGGCATCAAGAATTCAGCAAGGCGAGCTGTAATCTCGGAAAGTGTAAGATCGTTGCTGTTCAGATTGGTCTTGCGCAAAAACGCGTTCCACTGAAGCGACTTTTGCTTGTCTTCGGAAAACTCAGTCGTAAGGGCAAGTGGAGGTGTTGTTGGGATACTGGTCTTGCGACGTTCGAACGTTGCACTGATGGCCCGACGTACGAGCTCTCCTTCGAATTCAAATTGCGTACAAAGCGTCAATAGATCGAAGAAGTCTTTCATCCTACTGTTCGCAATACCCAGTATTACCATGGCCTGGAACTTTTCGGCAACAACTGTTTCTCTTGGATAGGATTGGAGCTGCGGAGCAGGCAGCTCAAGAACCGTCGGAAATACAATGAGCTGTGAGCTTGGAGTGATTGCATCACCAAATCCAACGTCTACTTGAACCGGAATACGCGCGGAACCTAGAAACGCATCGAACTTCATTCGAATCCCTTCGTATTCCTCGTCTTCCTTCATCTTCGTGGCAGAAACAGAATCGGCAACAAAGTCTAGCCCATCGTTCTCAACTTCCTGAACACACAGATCTCGAAAGATCTCGACGAAACGATCAACGTCGGGCTCGCCCGCGCCAAGCAAGTCAAGGTCGCGCGTCGGTCGATGCCTGAGATTGCTCCAAATCTGAAACATCGTCGCACCTTTGACCACAAAGCGGTCGCGATATTGCGATTGAGACAAACGATAGAGCAACCTTTCGATTGCGAAACGATTCAACACCAAGTCGAAGGCCTCGTTGTTCAGCTTGGCGACGTTCAACAATCGTGCCCGGACGGACGCAGGCATGTCACGAGGTTGCTTACGCGTCATGACGTCGCTTCCAAGTAAGGCCGCATTACGTTGGCCATGCGACATACTTTGGCCGCCTGCCAGATTTGGTCGATGGTCGCTTTTCTCGAGCTACGGCAATCGCGTAGTGCTTCAATCGCTACATCGAGTCCTATCTTGTTGCGATACTTGAAACAATCTGCAACTGTTTTGGCTGCCGAGTAAACAGAGATCGTTACACCTTCGATTTTTCGCTTCTCGATTCCGTGCTCTCGCGACGCTCCTGAGAAACGGACGATTCGAATCGGAGGGTAGCTCATTTGCGGTTTGCGGTCCCTTTCACCGATAGCTAACCACACTTCGTATGGCGATTGTGTTGTGAGGTCGTGAATTCGTAGAGCACTCAGCAGACACACGATGGAATTTGGGGAACGCTTGCATGCTTCAACAATGGAGCGGAATTCACTCGGCTCTGAGTTGGGAAGTGTGTACAGCCCGCGACTGGGACGTTCCAGAATTCCCTTGCTGTAGAGAACATTTAGATACGAGCCAGCAATGCCAGCCGCTTCGGCGTCTCGTGGACGTACGACATCCATTTCCTTGAACAGTTGCAGTATCTGATCTTTTTTCGAAGTCGCCATTTTGATTTCGTCGGGAGATGTAGATAAGTCCCTACGTATTCTAAATCGCTACGGTAGGCTGCGGCAAGCCCAACCGCCCTGTGCAAAAAGGTTGCTCCGGCAATTTCGACCGGTTTAGGTTTTCGTGTGAGCGTTCGTGTGACGTTATGAAGACTTGACCGAAGGCCAAATTTGAGATCTTATCAACGGGGCATCGTGACCGAGTCTGGTCGAGACTTGCGAATTGCATGTTCAAGATACGAGGCGATCCACACTGTTCGCATGGAGCGATGAAGGTACCCGCTTTAGGATGCTGGTCTGCGCAGCACTAATCAGCAGACTTGATGCAGTAGCTTTTTAGTAACCCGCCCAATCGCTCCTTGCACCGCTCATCAGAGAGCCGAATCGTGGACGGCTCAGGCTTCTTCTTGACACCATTAGATTTGGAGCCGCTCGATTGGACAGTGTAGTTCTCCAATCCCTGATGGGGACGTTCTCCCCGAAACGGGGCGAAGGTAGCAGGAAGATAAGGGTTGGGTTTTCCGCCTTGAGGTATCTCGCTTCGCGCGCTAGTTCCTTCTAGGTGTAGCGAGCGGTAGTCGAATCGTCTGTGTATTCAACCACTAGACAGTGTTGAAAGTTCGAGCATCGAGCAAGGTCGGAGTTAGGTGGTTCGTGACCTGCATCAAAACCAAGACCGAACCGGTCTCGGACTTCATAAGTCAGGAATCTTAGAGCACTTGCGAAACCGCCCCCTCAGAGAAGGTTCGATATCGGGGGTGGCACAAAGGGAACAGCGACAAAAGCGATTCAATCACGCCACTCTTTCCCCTGACAAGTAACTTCTGCCAGCCATTAACGCCGAACGGCGATCCACTTGGCACAAACAGCCAAGAGAGTATTCTTGTCGATTGGTTTACTCAAGTAGTCATCGCAACCCGCATCCAAGCATTTTTGACGGTCATCCGATAGGGCATGCGCAGTCAACGCGATGATAGGCATTTTTATGCCTCGGCTTCGTAAGGTGCTTGCAAGCATGTATCCGTCCATGACAGGCATTTGCATATCGGTTAGCAAAAGATCGTAGGTGATATTCGATTCGTTTGCTTTTTCCATCAATTCCAAAGCGACTTGTCCATTGTCTGCAATGTCGATCGTCGCGCCTGCTTTCTTGAGAAGGAACGAAATCAACCGTTGGTTATCCAGTCCATCTTCCGCAAAGAGGATTCGACCTAGTACCTGGATTCTAGCGGTAGAGGAACTTACCGGAGAGACGGCCTGAGTTTCCAATCGGTCGACTACGGTCGAATTCGTGGCTGGAATAAGCGGTAATATTAGCCGGAAACAAGAACCTTTCCCCATTTCTGTTCGCTGAAGTGTCACATCGCCTCCCATAAGATTTGCCAATCGTCGGCTGATCGTCAATCCTAGACCTGTGCCACCATGTTTTCGCGTGACCGTATTGTCTGCCTGCGAAAATGCATCGAATAGCGTTTGCGATTGTTCGGCTGTTATCCCAGGCCCTGTATCCTCGATATCTATTAACAACGAGGTATTCGAGGCAGACGCCGTGACACTGGCGTTGATCGTAATCGTCCCTTGTTCGGTAAACTTGACAGCGTTTCCAACGAGATTCATTAGGATCTGGCGTAACCGCGTTGGGTCACTCAGGATTCGGTCTGGAACGGGGGTTGATAGCTTTGTAATGAGCATTACCCCTTTATCGGCCGTTTTGGGAGTTAGAAGACGTTCGACCTCGCAAAGCACTTCAGTCAAGGGTGTTTCGATCAGTTCAGTAGATCCCTTGCCCGCTTCGATTTTTGAAAGGTCCAAGACATCGTTGATGATGGTCAGCAGGTGTTGACCGGCGTTGGTAATTGTATCGATCGTCTGCTGCCGCTGATCGGGCGCGACGTTAAGATTTCCCTCTTCGCGTAGCATATCTGCAAAACCAAGAATGGCTGTAAGCGGAGTCCTAATTTCGTGGCTCATGTTCGCAAGGAACTCGCTCTTTGCGCGATTCGCAGCATCGGCTTGATTACGAGCGACTTGCAAGGCCAACTCGCGTTCGATTTCGACTGTCACATCCGCCGCTGTACCAAAGAGGCCAACAATCTTACCTGCTGAATTTCGTCTCGCTCTCCCTGAGCCTCGGACAAATCGAACATCGGATTTAGGATTCCGAATGCGGTGAATTAACGAGTATGGGGTTCCATCAGCAATCGCAGTTTTGACCGCTTCATCTAAAATGGCTGCATCTTCGGGACAGTAGTTATCGAGCATTTCCTGATAGGTGGGTTCTCCGTCCGCTATATTGAAGCCAAGAATAGAAAAAAGTTGTTGGGACCAATCAATCTTGAAGGTCGAGAGGTCGTATGACCAATTGCCCATTCGAGCTAACGCCTGAGCTTCTTCCATTTGAAATTTTGCTGCTTCGAGGTCGATGGCTGCTTTATGATTTTCGGTTACGTCCGTCATATAGCCAATCCAAAGCGTTGAACCATCGGCTTCTCGCTCTGGTAGTGAATTCGCAGAAACCCATCGCATCGTTCCATCATCCAATAGAAGTCGAAAGTGACATTGGAAAGGCGAGAGGTCCTTGGATGATTTGTGAATCTTCGCTACCAATTCTGCGAGATCATCAGGATGAATCCGAGCGAATACGGGGGATGCATCGAGAATCACTTCTTCAGGCTGAATTCGATAGAGCGAATAAAGCCCTTCACTCGCATAGGGAAAACACGAGGAACCATCCCTTCGCATCCTATACTGATAAACGACCCCAGGAACACGGCTTGATATCTTCCTCAATCGGTCCAACGCCTCAGCTTGAATTCGCTGCGCATGTTTTTGTTCCGTCACATCTCGAAATGTCCAGATACGTCCGTAAAAGCCTCCGTGTTCATTTCGAACGGGAGCAGTGTGGCGTTCCAGCACCGTTCCGTTAATCAACTCAATCTCATCGCAACCAGTGAGATCTGGATGACCATAATAGTACGTTGTGCGATCCAAGAACGCTTGCGGGTCTTTGGTTCGTTTAGAAACATACTGAAGTTGAACTGCATAGTCAGGATCTTTCGCGATCTCTGGTGGGATATCATACAACGCTAAAAACCTTGCGTTCTGGTGAATCTTTTTGCCTTCATTATCCACAACCAAAATTCCATCAAGCGGCGAATCAACCATCGCCTCGAAGAAGGCTGTCCTAGTTTGAAGCTTTTCCTCAACGAGTTTTCGATCCGTGATGTCGCTTAGGACGATTCGAACTTTCAGTATTCTTTCAGTGTCTTCGATTGCGACGCAAGCCATTTGTACCCAAACAAAATTTCCATCTGGTTTGACCATTCGCAATTCGTAGGAACGGGGTTCGTCCGACTTTAAAATCTGCCCGTGATTTAAGTAGAAACAATCTTGGTCGTCGTTGAAAATGAATCTACTGATTGGCTTATTGATCAACCGGTTGCGATCAACGCCCAGTAATTTTGCTGTCGTGAGATTTGCCTCCTCGATCAACCCCTGTTCGCTTACGATGCAATATCCGGTCGGAGCCAGTTCATAGAGATCGAAATAGCGAGACCGGGACGTGTCCAATTCGAATTGTGCGAGTCTCAGTTCTTCGTTCTGCAATTCCAATTCGATTTTGTGGACTTGCAGTTCGTGCAACAATCGTTTCGTCTCCTCAGACGAAAGTCCATCTGCAGCGACGGGCAAATCCGTAGCCGAACTCGCAGTCGACTTCGCCGCGAAAATTGCCTCTGCTTGTCGGCGCAGTGATTGTGCTGCATCCTTGGTTTTTGAGATTGAATCGAGGTTTCGCGTCATGTTGATTCGTTCTTTAGTCAGTTAATCCCAGTAGCGTTCATTCTTACGAGCCCTACACATTCTCGGTGTCTAAACGTGCTCGTTCGGTTGTCGCAATCGCATGCATGTGACCGTCTTCATTCACCAGCGCCGTCGCGGTAATCCAAACTTCCAACACGGAACCGTCTTTCGTCAATCTCTGTGTTTGGTAGGGTTCGAGTATCTCCGCTTGGCTCAGTTCATATTCTTTCAAAAGAGCATCTTTTTGCAGAGATTTGGGAATGCGATCACGCACATTCATCTTAATTGCTTCCGCTTCCGTCCAACCAAAGATCTTCACTGCTGCTGGGTTCCACGCGATGATCCTACCATCCAATTCTTGGACCGTAATGGCGTCCCGAGAATCGCGAACAACGACCGCAAGCCTCGCCAATTCATTCGATCGACGAAGCGAATCTTCTGCACTTTTGCGTAGCGTGATGTCACTGGAAACTCCGATGATGCCGGTCAAATTTCCTTGATCATCCAAAATCGAAGTGTTGGTGACTTTCACAGGAAATCGATGGCCATCGCGATGACGTGCTAGAAACTCACCGCTCCAGCTGTTGCCCTTTTTCAGGACCGCCATGATCTCCGAGGCGTGAAGCTTATTATCGTCGTCTGGGGTAACGTCCAAGACATTCATGCCGATGACCTCAAAGGACTTCCAGCCATAGATGCGTTCTGCGGCTTCGTTCCAGTACAAAATCGTCCCTTGAAGATCCGTTGCGATGACAGCTTCACCGATCGCATTGAGCAGCGTCGATTTGAATTGGAGATTCGCTTTATCCGATTCGAGTTCCGATTGGATACGCTTGAGTGAAGTGATCTCGGTGAAGTTGATAACGGCCCCTTCGATCACATTGTCAATCGTTCGGTATGGTTGTATCCGCATGGTATACCATTTCCCATCCTTGGTTTGCACCTCGACTACTTTGGCAACCAAACTGTCAAGTACCCCCTGAGCATCCTGGACCAACCGATCGTAGCCCACGAGATTGGTAACGGTATGAGCAACCGGTCGGCCAACGTCGCTCAATATCAAATTAATGATCGCGCACGTGGCTGGAGTAAATCGCAGAATCCGCAATTGATGATCGACAAAAACCGTCGCAATCCCGGTGCCCGAGAGAAGGTTGTTCATGTCATTGTTGAGCCGCGAAAGATCATTTACTTTTGTCTGCAGTTCCATGTTGACAGTCGCCAATTCTTCATTGACTGACTGAAGTTCTTCCTTGGAAGTCTCTAGCTCCTCATTCGTTGACTGCATCTCTTCATTGACTGACTGCATCTCCTCGTTCGATGATTTTAGTTCCTCGTTCGAGCTCTCTAGTTCTTCGCGGGCACTCTGTAAATATTCATCACGTGCGTGAAGCTCCTCCAAAAGAGCAGAGATCCGAGCTTCGGGATCTCCGGACGGCATCAGAGTTGAATCGAGCGTATTAGCGATCGCTGGTGAAATTTCAGTCGTCAGTAGACTGGTCGTTGTTTTCTCGGTTTCAGTCGATTCCTTGATAGTGACTATATAAAGGGATGTCGATTTCAGCTCAGTCGACGCACCAGTAGCCGAGAGTGCTGCGACAGGCGAGACACTCACGTCGACTCTCGTGTAATGACCATTGGTCCTTACCAGAAGACCGTTAGCGGTAGCTGGCTCCTGCGACACGACCACGCGACTGAGCGCCATCGTGAGCTCCTGCTGAAGCCCCTCGCGAGCCATTCTGAGGATGTTGTTTACTCCCGACTCACCTGCAGCAAGCTCCAAGAACATCCCCGTCCGTCCATGAAGATACAAAATATCCCCCTGAGCATTGATGAGTGCAGCCGACGGGGCGACTAACTTCATGAGCGATTTTTCGAGGATGTCTCTCAACGGAATTTTTGAGGCAAGTTCGTTTGCCCCTTTTGCCCCAGAAATGCTTAGTTTGGAATAAGACGAATCTATGTTGGACTCGTTGGATAATGCGGTGGATGGAAAGGCCATTCCAAGCGGCTTTCGTTGCGTTATAAGAACGCCGCCCTGTCGCTGGTAGAGTTTTGCCTTGCGGTCGAGTACTTTGAAGAAGCTGCCAAAATCACCGATTCCTTCACTCGTCCCCAATAGAAGAACTCCATTCGGCATTAGAGCAAAATGAAACAGCGGCATCAGCTTCTTTTGCAATTCGGTACCAAAATAGATCAGTAGATTGCGACAACTGATCAGATCAATCTTCGAAAATGGAGGATCCTTTATTACGTTATGCTCGGAGAATACTAACATCTCACGGATGATTTTATTAATGCGATAAACATTCTCGCCCGGATTAATCGTGAAGAAACGGGACAACCGCTCGGAATTCACATCCGAAGCAATGCTCACCGAATAGACGCCAGCTCGTGCCGTTGCGATGGCTCTGCTATCTATGTCCGTTGCATAGATCTGAACAGAGCATTCGGATTTGGAACTTTCGAGATACTCGCGAATCAAAATCGCGATCGAGTAGGCTTCCTCGCCCGTGGAGCAACCGCTGATCCAAACTCGAACCAAATCCGTTGCCGCTGATTTGTTTTTAAACAGTTGCGGAATAATCTGTTTCTCAAGAATTTCAAATACATCCGGGTCGCGAAAGAAAGACGTTACACCAATTAGCATGTCACGAAACAGAGCTTCGACTTCAACCGGGCTTTCCTGAATATACTTGACGTAGTCTTGGACTGTTTCGATATGCTGCACCGCCATACGTCGCTCGATACGACGGTAAATTGTGCTTGGTTTGTAAAGGGAAAAGTCGTGCCCCGTTTTGGATCGCACGAGGACAAAGATCTTCTTCATCGCCGCTTCAGACTTGGGCTCTATACGAACATCCAAATCTCGCCGCTGATTAAATTCTCGGGATGCATATGCAATCAACTGGGGGAGCATCGCAGCCGGTTCTAGCTCGTAATCGGCTAACCCTGTCTCGATCACACTTCTCGGCATTCCATCGAACTCGGCAGACTCGGCACTTTGCACCATGACCATTCCCGACTCGGCCTTGATGGCTCGAACGCCCTGTGTCCCGTCGCTACCTGTACCTGAGAGCACGATCCCAATGGCTCGATCACGCTGATCTTGGGCGAGCGAACGAAAGAAGTAGTCAATCGGCGATCGATGACCGTGCGGTTCTGCTGGTTCTAAAAGATGCAGCTTCCCATTAAAAAAAGCCAAGTCATGATTGGGTGTAATGATGTAGACATGGTTAGGCTCAACCGGCATCCCGTCCTCGACCTGCAGGACTGTCAAGGTCGTAAACCGACGGACCAACTCGGCTAAAATGCTCGAATGGTCCGGTGCCAAGTGCTGAACCAACACGAAAGCCATCCCAGGTTGAACCCCTGCTGGCATCCCAGAAAAAAACTGTTCAAACGCAGCTAAGCCCCCCGCCGAGGCACCAATTCCTACCACAAGGAACCCGGACCTTGCCGATTCCGAACCGTCAGCCGAAATCGATTCGCCTACCTGCTCAACGTTTTCTTGTTCCCCAGCCGACATACTCATTCCTCAATATCAACCGATAACAAAAGATTTGCCGCCCTTGAATGGACGCCATGATTGTAACGGAAATCTTTCGGGCCGCGAATAAAGGCAACCGAAGATGTCTATATTACGCATGATTGACTGCACTGAGATCGGGCGAGTCCTTGGTGGCTTAGACAAAGTCCGGGACGCATTAAGACGCCGCAGGGATTCGTATCGTCGTCAGCATTCCATTCGGAATCATCTGAGTCATGTTCATGCTTCTTTGATGTTGTTCGATGATCGATCGACTGATGCAAAGCCCCATTCCTAATCCGCCAGGTTTGGTTGTGTGATAGGGTTTAAAAAGGTCAGCAATCTCGGAGTTCGCTAAGGCTGGACCATTGTCGAGAATACAAATCTGAACCCAGTTGTCCGCCGTGCTAGTTGTTATTCTTACAAATCGTTCCGTTTGCTCGATCCCTTGAATCGCTTCCACTGAATTCTTGATGACATTCACCAACACCTGTTGGATGCGGATAGGGTCGGCTTCAACGATTGCTCCGCTCGAATCCAGTTCTAAACGTGTGACGGCATTTGCATTGGAGAGTAGATTCTTGAGTATCTTGAGAGTGTCATGAATGCATGTATTCACATCCATCCTTTGAAGCTGGAAGGCATCGAGTGTCAGGTATTTTCGAAGTCGATTCACGATTACGCCTGCCTTGGTCGCTTCACCATGGATCAACTCAAGCGTTTCGGATAATTCGGAATCAGTTGAACCAGACTTCTTCAACCCATAAAGAAGTCCGCCCGAAAAGTTACAGATGGCACCCAGCGGCTGGTTGATTTCGTGAGCAAGAGTTGCTGCAATCTGTCCTAGGGTCGACGTCCGCTGCGCATGTGTTAATTGGTCTTGCTTTTCCGAAATGAGCTTTTCCGACAACTGCCACAAATGGGTCGCCCAATTACGAAGCAAAACACCCGAAACTAACGAGGATACGCTTTGAAGAAAACTTCTATGTTTTTGGCCAACGATTCGAGTTGAATGAAACTCGCCTTCGATACAACCTATGAGATTTTCGTTCTCGTGAAGCGGAATACGAAAACCGTCGATGGATTCTCCGAGTTGCAATTTATCGACATCGATCAGTTGGATCTTACCCGATGCTGCTCTTGATTTAAGGCCAACGCTGGCCAGAGTTTCGGTTGAATTACTTATGGCATTCGTCAACAGAACTCGCCCGGATTCCAAGCTTAGACCATCGTCAATTTTCTTGATAACTTGTTGAAGAAAGGTGTCGCGATCCGAAATCACGACAGCCAGTCGACCTAGCTCGGCATTGATGGCAAGTAGGTTTGCTCGTTGCTCTAGTCTTTGTTCATTCTTCTTTGCTTCAGTCAGATCGTGATAGGAAATGACAGAACCCATGATAATGCCGCGAGAGTCGGGTAACACGGAGATGACTAGTCGCACAAAAATCGGTTCCGATCCTTTGGAATTCATCCGAAGCTTGCATTCTCCCTGCCAAGTTCCACCCGACTGAATCTGCCGCTGGACAAGCTGCCTAGAGTTTGGCTCTAACAAAAGGAAATCAAAAATTGATTTCCCCATCGACTCAATCTGAGAAAAGCCCGTCAAGTTTTCGGAAAAGCGATTCCAGTAAACGATACTGCCGTCGGTGTTCGTGGCGATAATTCCGTGATCGACAGCCTCCAAGAGTCTGAGCTGGAAAGCGATTTCTTCATTTGCAACATCTAAATTGTCACTTAGATAGGCAGCAGCCGCTCGATGGCACTGTTCGATGAGTTGGTTGTCGAGACGCCCTTTCTCAACATAGGCAAAAACCCCAAGATTGAGCCCGTCCTTTGCAGATTCAAAAGTGGAATCCACCGAATGCAGGATGACTTTTGTGTTGATTCCGATTCGGTTGAGACCGCGAACAAAATCGAAGCCACTTGTACCGCCTAGATCTAAATCAACGATTGCGACAACAAATTTTTGTTCTTCAGATAGCCGAAGCCCTGTTCCTACATCTTGGCAGACCGTGACATCAAAAAATGCTTGTTGGAGTTTTTTCCGAATGAGTGCGGCCTGCGACTCATCGTCTTCCATCAAAAGGACCCGAGTTCGCATTGGCTTCCCGTTGATCTCCTCCATTTGCCTTAAACCGGGTCTGCTGTCAAGCGCTGACAAGTCTGAAGAAACTCCTCTAACTGGTCGACCAACGCTATCATGGCTGCACCTGAACGAAGCTGTTCCTCAAGGATGGCTGCTTGGGGCGTTACCTCATGAAAACCATAGCTGCCGCAAGCGCCCTTGAGTTGATGGATCAGCCTGCAAAGCTGATTCGAATCATTTTGCTCCATCGATCTTCTGATGGCTAGCACGCGCAGCGGAATGTTCGAGACAAACTCGGAAACAAGTTCGGCGTAGTCTGGATCATCAGCGAGTTTTGACCGGATCGGCGGTAAGCTCAATTCTTTATTTCTTCACAAAGTTGTTCACGAAACACTTTAGTTAACCGAATGCTCTCTTCTGCCACAATACCAATGCGGCGAATTGCTTCAAAAGCGGGTAGTTTTACGGCAATGCGTTCTCAGCTTTTTCCTGTTTTATCCGCTGGAACGCTGGAGACAAACCTCGGAATTGTCCTGGACAATTTGGCACAGATAGCTTATAGAACACACTAAGATGCCTTTTGAGTTTTAAAAGCAATGGGTTCCAAGATGGACAGCAATCAAGTCGTTTACGTGGTCGATGACGATGATGGGATGCGGGACTCGATGTCATTCCTTTTAAAGAAAGCAGACATCGCCTGTCGAACGTTTTCCTCTGGGAAGCAGTTCCTGGAAGAGTGGGATGGCATCCAACCAGGCTGTATGGTTGTCGACTTCCAAATGCCCGAGATGACTGGCTTGTCGTTGCTGAATCTGGCACGTAGCCGCCACGGATTTATACCGTTCGTTTTGGTAACGGGCCACGGTACAGTCGCAATGGCTGTCGAGGCAATGAAAATGGGAGCGGTAACCGTCATTGAAAAACCCTTTCACCACGAGCTTTTCATCGACACTGTCCGGACAACCATGGCAATCGATTTACGGCGACGCGAATCTGAGCTGCAGAAGCTTGAGGTTGCTAATCGCATCAAATCGCTTACCGAACGGGAGCAGGAAATCGTAAAAATGGTGGTTGAAGGTAGTCTGACCAAGCAAATTGCTAAACAACTTGGGATCAGTGCCAAGACGGTCGAGGTCCACCGCAGTCGTATCACCAAGAAACTAGGGGTCAGGTCTGTCGCACAACTTGTTCGGATGGTGGTTCAATCGTCATCTCCTTCGCTATGAACACTTTCAGCTATTCGCTGAGATGAAACGCTTTGTTTTTTTGCAAACGATTGTGCATAAGTTTCCTTGTTTTTGCGCTCCATCGAAACCCTCATATCTTCGTTAAGAATCAAACCCAAGCGATGGCGAGTCAAAGTCGGCGATTTCCTTATCGGTACGACAGAGCAAGCTCGTATTGCTTTGATTCGCTGCCAGTCGTCCGTCGAATCCACATCCCCACCTATATTGCACTCATTGCACGCTTGCTACCGGATTGGTCGAACTGGAGGGGAGGGAGTGCTTCATTGATTCCGACATCACGGAAATCGATTCGAAGTACAAGCAATCACAAAGCGACCTTCTAATGGCGGGCGATAAACCACCACCTCCAATCATGACCTGAACCGGGCTGGGGAGCAGATTGCGGAGCAATTGATGGTTTGCCAGGAGTCTATCGACGTTCGCAACGTGCGTATGACATATCCATACGATCGATGCATTTAAGTTGTATGCAGCCTTGGCTATGGATGCTGCAGGCAGGTTGCAGCCCAGATCGACGGTTCGTATACCGATCGACCGCAGAACGACTGAAAGTATCTTGGATCCAATCGTATCGAAATTACACTCAAAAGTACCACCGATTGCCAAGCGCGAGTTGCCATCTAATTCGGGCAATCTTTGCATTATCATGTCGAGGACAGTGCACGCGGTGTTACTACAAATGTGTTCTTGGTAGAGATCGATTTCTTGATTCCGCCAAAGTTCACCGACCTTCCAAAGTGCGGCGATTAGCGTGGATTCCAAGGTATGCGAGAGTTCGTCCAACCTGTCGATGCGTGCACAAAGGGTGGACATAACCCTATGAACGTTGCCGTCGAGCAGTTGCTTGACCATTTCGTTTGTGGTATCGAGAGCAGATAGTTCTGTCGAGTCGTGTCTTTTTTGTGACCGGCCCCAAAGAAGGCTATACGCGTGATCCAGATCAGCCCGATCGATTCGGCGATGACCTCCCAGCGTGCGAATCAGAGGAATAGAGTGCTTCTCGCAAATCCTCTTAAACGTGGATGAACTTACGCCGAGATAGTGGGAGGCATCTTTAACTGAGACCAATTGATTCATCCACGACGTCCATTTTGAGCGGCCTATTCAACATCTACCGCGAATTCGGCAAGCGTCTTGCCGCATGGTAATTGTCGCATCGATGATCGATTTTCGAATCCATAAGCATACCTTCCACTGTTCGGTTGTTTGCCATCATGGAAACAATCTGAATGGGAACGAACTCGACCAATCGGGATACGGAAAACCCCTAGCTTACCTCCTAGGATTGTTAAACCCAAAGCAATGGTTGAAATCGTTGATGGCGGTTTTGAACAGTTTCAAGTTGCATCGATTGCGTCAAAGTGGGTGTGCTTTGTTGCTAAGATGCCTCGATACGATTCAAAACGATCGAACGTTTTTTTTCGGCCGATTTCGTTGGTTTTTCCATTGTATGTAATGCATATAGATTCGGCAGCCATTACGGTCGGAATGCGACATCAAAGATTTCGCATCGAACCAAAATTCATGCGCGACCGAGGCAGATGCCGACCTAACCTAGGCGAAATCTGCGAGTTGCCCAGCAGAGTGTTTTTTTCATTATCGATGTACGACGGTTTCCGTTTCACCAGTTGGGGCGAGTTCAATGGCTATTGAAGATGACGAGTTGATCAAGGATTTCATCGTTGAATCGCAGGAGCATCTATCCGACGTTGAAAGTCAATTATTGACGCTCGAGTCTCAACAGAATGGAGTCGATGTTGCGCTGGTCAATAAAGTCTTTCGTGCAGTCCACTCCATCAAAGGTGCTGCGGGCTTTCTGGGATTTGGAGTACTTGAAAGTCTGGCCCATCGAGGCGAAGAGGTTCTCAATCGCCTTCGGAACAACGAAATGCGTCCCACCAGCTTGGTGATCAATACCCTTTTGAAGGCAACCGATCGCCTGAAACAACTCTTGGATTCCCTGGAAACCTCCAATGAGCAAAATGTGACGGAACACATAATCGCCCTTGAGGCGTTATTGAATGGGCCAGACGCGTCCTCCGACGAAATCGTGATGGAATCGACCAATCACGAATGCGAGGTAAACGAACCGGAACGGATCGAAGCACCCGCCGTCACCGTTGAATCGAATGCTTACGGCTCAGGCCATGCTGCTATTCCAACAGCCAACTCATCCGGCGTCAACCGAGAGACTCTTCGAGAATTCTTGGTAGAAAATTTTGACAATTTAGAGCAAATCGATCGCAACCTTATCGCGCTAGAACGTGATCCCACCAATGAATCGCTGCTCAACAGTATCTTCCGATGTATTCATTCCCTCAAGGGTTCTTCAGGGTTCCTTGCATTTAAGCATGTGGAGACGCTTGCCCATGCAGGCGAGAATTTGCTGAGTAGTTTGCGGAGCAATCGTCTGGCATTAGATGCAGAAACTAGCCGAGTCCTTTTCGCCATGATCGACAAGTTGCGCACCATTCTCGTGACCATTGAACGCGACGGGACGGAGGGAAACTGCAACAGTGAAGACATGATAAAAACTCTAAACGAAGTTCACCAATTGCATATGCTTACTCAAAAGCAGATTTCCCTGACGACCATGGCATGCGAGCCAGAGAGCGACGTGCGAGTCGCTGCCGAAACGAAAAAGGTTTCGGCACCTTGTGAACAATCGCCCTCCACGCTGATGGATACGCCCAGCTCCTCGATTCGGGATGTAGCGATAACCTCGGCTGCGGATAGCACGATTCGTGTCGATGTAGCACTTCTTGACACACTGATGACAAGGGTTGGCGAACTCGTGCTCGCTCGAAATCAGATCGTGCAGTTCACGGGCGAGCTCGGCAATAGCGACCTGATGAGAACAACCCAAAGACTGAATCTAATTACCACCGAGTTGCAGGAAGGGGTCATGAAGACGCGCATGCAACCGATCGGAAACGTGTGGAGTAAGTTTCCACGATTAGTTCGCGACCTGGCTGTCATTTGCGGCAAGGAAGTTCGCATCGAAATGCAAGGAAAAGAAACGGAACTTGACAAGACGATCATCGAGGCAATCAAAGATCCTTTAACACACCTGGTTCGAAACACAGTGGACCACGGTATCGAAAAGCCGGAGGTTCGCGTATCCAAAGGGAAGCCGATCGAAGGTTGCCTCACCCTTCGCGCCTTTCACGAGGGAGGCCAGGTCATCATCGAGATTTGCGACGACGGTGCTGGCCTCAACCTCGATCGAATCAAAAGCAAAGCTATCGATAAAGGGCTCGTCACCCAAGAGCAAGCCGCTAGGATGCAGGAACAGGAAATCTCACAACTCATCTTCTTGCCTGGCTTCTCCACCGCAGAAAAAGTTTCCAATGTATCGGGACGCGGCGTCGGGATGGATGTCGTGAAGACCAATATCGAGAAGATCGGCGGTTCCGTCGATCTGCAAACTCGACCAGGAACAGGAACGACCATCAAGATCAAGATCCCTTTGACTTTGGCCATCATTCCAGCCTTGATCGTTACCAGTGCGGGAAACCGATTTGCAATCCCGCAAGTAAATCTTCTAGAACTCGTTCGACTCGAGGGGGACCAAACCAGCAAAAGCATCGAATGGATCCAGGGTGCGCCTGTCTATCGATTGCGAGGACGTTTGTTGCCCCTGGTTTATCTTCGAAAGGTCTTCAACATTGATGACGAAAAAGACGCCCCCCCGGATGTAGTCAATATAGTCATCCTCCGAGCCGACGATCGTCAGTTCGGGCTGGTTGTCGACCGAATCAACGACACCGAAGAAATCGTGGTCAAACCTCTGAGCAAGCAACTCAAAGGGGTGCCAGTTTATTCGGGTACGACCATCATGGGTGATGGAAAAGTTGCCTTGATCTTAGATGTTCTCGGTCTAGCTTATGCCTCCCAGGTGATCTCCAAACTCCGCGATGGCGCGCTCGCCGAATCGAATAGTCTAGCCAAGGAATCAAATGGTAAGCAACAAACACTTCTCATTCTTGGGACCGGTACAAGCCGGAGATTGGCCCTGCCAATTTCACAAGTCGCAAGGCTAGAAAAGATCCCGAAGAATGCGGTTGAGTTCGCCGACCATCAAGAAGTCGTTCAATATCGCGGCAAGATTCTTCCGCTGATTCGACTGGCCAATTTCCTAAGTCTCGAATGTGGGGAAAGCGTCGATGACGATTTACTAAACGTGGTTGTCTACATCGAGAATGAACGCAGTTTTGGGCTAGTGATTGACCAAATTGTTGACATTGTTGAATTGTATTTGCAAATCAATCAGCGCTCCGCTCGCGAAGGATTATTGGGATCCGCTGTTATTCACGAGCGCGTGACGGATCTGGTGGATTTGCCCGCAATCATTCGAATGATCGAAAACGCTACCCCCAATCCTATTCCCGCACTCGTTTAGTGGAGTCCTGAAAATGCCGATATCAAGCCAACTGTGTACATTCTTTCTCGACAGCCAAATGTTTGGGATAGATGTTCAGACCGTGCAAGAAGTCATCCGCTACCAACAGATGACGGACATCCCTTTAGCCCCGGATGCGGTTT
Organism: Brakhagea baltica; assembly: GCF_052161605.1. NCBI lineage: Bacteria > Pseudomonadati > Planctomycetota > Planctomycetia > Pirellulales > Pirellulaceae > Brakhagea > Brakhagea baltica. The sequence continues at coordinate 6,230,057 of NZ_CP197409.1, forward strand.
GTGGGCTGATCAATCTGCGAGGTCAAATAGTGACCGCCATCGATCTTCGGAAGCGACTAGGTTTACCAAGTCGCCCCGAAGGGCAGTTGCCAATGAACGTCGTAGTCCGAAGTGATGATGGTGCTGTCAGCTTGCTCGTCGACCAAATCGGTGACGTTCAAGAGAGTGACTTGGAGAATTTCGAGTCGCCCCCAGAAACACTTCGTGGGGGGGCCCGACAACTGATCCGCGGAGCTTACAAGATGCAGGATCGATTGCTCCTCATCCTCGATACCGAGCGCGTGATAGACGTGACTTCTATCAGCGACTGACCTTCAAAGAAACTGTTCCTTACTCAAGTTCACGAACGTGAACACAACCATTTTTACTTTAAATCCCGGGGAAAATTATGTCAACTAACGCACGAACATCGAAGACGACTGCCAAACCATCTGCTGAAAAAGCTGCTGTAGCCAGCAAGCCCGCCAGCAACAAAACAAACAATTCGGAACTTACTAAATACAAAGAGCAAGTGGATGTGCTCAATGCCGAAAAAGCGTTGCTCACTACCGAAAAGGAATTGCTCAATGCTGAAAAAGAAGCGCTCATGGCCGAAAAGGCTGCACTCGCCGCTCAGATAAATGAACTCTCGGTTCGTGTCGATATCATGAACATGACCAGCATCGTCTCGGAATCCGACCTCAAAGGAGATATCCTTTCGATCAACGACAAATTCATTGAGATTTCGAAGTACAGCAAGGAAGAGCTGATCGGACAACCCCACAATACGACTCGCCATCCGGACATGCCCAAAGAAGTGTTTAAGGAATTGTGGTCCACCATCGGACGTGGCAAACCTTTCCGTGGCGTCATCAAAAACCGAGCGAAAGATGGCACACCTTACTATGTCGACGCAGTCATCGCACCGGTTATGGGGCCCAATGGCAAGCCGCAAAAATACATTGGTGTTCGCTATGATATTACAGCTGCTGAGATCGAGAGACAAAATGCGAAGGGTGTTCTAGCCGGCATCGACACGAGCTTTGCCTATATCGAATTCGACACCAAGGGAAATGTAATTTCTGCCAACGCGAACTTCCTGAAGACGCTGGGGTATCGACTCGATGAGATTGTTGGCAAGCATCATCGCATGTTTGTCGAGCAGAGCTTCGTAAACTCGAACGCTTACACCCAATTTTGGAGCGAACTCAATGTTGGCAATAACCAATCCGGCACGTTCAAACGCATCACTAAAGAGGGTAAGGAAATCTGGATTCAAGCGGTATACGCCGCGGTTAAAGACGAAATGGGCAGAGTCTTCAAAATCGTGAAAATCGCGACCGATGTCACTGCGGAGAAGGTCCGAGCTGTAGATTTTGAAGGCCAGTTGGCAGCCATCAGCAAGGCCCAGGCTACAATCGAATTCAGTATGGATGGAACGATTCAAACCGCCAACGAAAACTTCCTCGCCACCATGGGGTACTCGCTCGACGAAATCAAGGGGCGACATCATGGTACCTTTTCCGAGGAAGCCTACCGGCAATCGGCCGAGTATCGAGAATTTTGGGCCAAGCTCAATCGAGGCGAACACCACACGGGTGAATTTAAGAGAGTTGGTCGGGGCGGAAAAATTGTTTGGATTCAAGCATCCTACAATCCGATTCTGGATCTGAACGGCAAGCCGTACAAAGTTGTCAAATATGCTACCGATATCACTGCACAAGTGAATGCTCGGGAGGCCTTAAAGAAATTGCTTGCAACGGTCTCCGATAATGCGACGGCTTTGGCTGGGGCATCCGAAGAGCTAACCTCGGTTAGCACGACCATGAGCGCGACGGCTGAGGAAACATCGGTGCAAGCCAACGTTGTGTCAGCTGCTTCTGAGGAAGTCAGCAAGAACGTTCAAACCGTGGCCTCGGGCGTTGACGAACTAAACGCGGCCATCAAGGAGATTGCCAAAAGCGCCTCGGAATCTGCCAAGGTCTCACAGCAAGCCGTGTCTATCGCCAATACAACCAACGGAACTATCGCTAAGCTGGGAGAAAGCAGCACCGAGATCGGAAAGGTGGTTAAGGTCATTACATCGATCGCTGAACAAACCAATCTCTTGGCACTCAACGCTACGATTGAAGCCGCCCGTGCCGGTGAAGCAGGAAAAGGTTTTGCGGTCGTTGCGAATGAGGTCAAAGAGCTGGCAAAGGAAACAGCCAAAGCGACCGAAGATATCAGTCAGAAAATCGAGACCATCCAGTCCGATACTCGCGGGGCGGTTGAGGCTATTCGACAGATCAGCGGCGTCATCAATCAGATAAACGAAATCTCAGCTTCCATCGCGTGTGCTGTCGAGGAGCAAACCGCTACGGCAAACGAAATGGGGAGAAATGTGTCGGAGGCATCGAAGGGCTCCAGTGAGATCTCGGAGAATATCACAGCTGTTGCAACGGCGGCCCAAAATACGACCGAAGGTGCAAGCAATACGCAACAAGCAGCCAGTGAAATATCCCGCATGGCGGCAGAGCTTCAACAGCTTGTTTCGAATTTCAACGATTAAGACCGATGTCGAATAGATTCTAGGATGGGCTATCGCCGTCGATGGCCCATATCCTTTTTCCACTCCAACATACTCCATTACTGACGAAAGTGTGAATCATGCGAGCTTTAGTTGTTGACGATGACCCTGCGATTCTTCGGTTGATCTCCTCCATTATAAAGAACTTGGGATTCGAAGTGAGCCAAGCAGGCAACGGACTCGAAGGGCTAGAGCAATTGGCAAAACTAGGTCCACCGAATGTAATCTTGGTGGACTTGTATATGCCCGAGATGAATGGTCTGGATTTTGTCAAGGCAGTAAGGTCCAACCCGATATATTCCGATCTTCCTATCATCATGGTCACGACAGAAGTAGAAATGGCGCAGATGGCATTAACCTTTGACGCGGGGGTAAACGAGTACATCATGAAACCATTTGAACCCATCATGATCCAAGAAAAACTCCAGTTGGTCGGCTTCGGTGCTTTGGCTTACAGCCCCTTCTAACATTGGCAGTGATGTCAACATGGAATGGCTTCAAGGCCGAGAGCAACAGGAAAACCCTTAAGATTGTAAGCACTCATGAGTACCACTGCCGCAGCATTAGATCCTCAATCCTTTAGTTTCATCACCAATTTGGTTCGCAACAAATCGGCGATCGTTTTAGAAAGCGGCAAAGCCTACTTGGTCGAGTCAAGGCTAGGGCCGGTCGCACGAGAGCTTGGTCTTCAGAATATTTCCGAACTTGTCTCGGAATTACAAAAACCTGGCGCTCAAAAATTGACGCAGCGAGTTGTCGAAGCCATGACCACGAATGAAACCAGTTTCTTTCGTGACATCCATCCCTTTACGGCACTCAAGGAAAAAATCATCCCCGATCTGATTCAGCGTCGGGCCAAAGAGAAATCGCTTTCCATTTGGTCCAACGCCTGTTCCAGCGGTCAAGAGCCTTACACTATTGCGATGATAATTGCGGAGCACTTTCCCATGCTTAAGGATTGGAAAGTACGGATCATTAGCAGTGATCTATCTAGTCAAATTTTGAATCGGGCAAAACTAGGTGAATTTAACCAAACGGAAGTCAATCGCGGCTTACCGATGAATTATCTACTGAAGTATTTCACTAAGAATGGGAATCAATGGAAGATTCGAGATGACATCCGCAAGATGGTCGAATTTCGTGAATTGAATTTGGTTGAACCCTTTCCTGCGTTGCTTCCTGCGATGGATATTGTCTTCCTTAGAAACGTGCTCATATATTTCTCACCAGAGACTAAAAGTGAAATCCTCAAAAAAGTCCACAAGGTAATGCACAAAGATAGTTATCTGTTTCTTGGCGGCTCAGAGACGACCATGAATCTCAACGTAAGTTTTGAACGAGAGCAATTTGGAACGGCAGTCGGCTACCGACCAACCTACTGAGTCCAAAATTCGATTATTAGTCCAAACCATCACATTCATCCACAATGGACATTCCCATGAGAGCACTAGTCATCGATGATTCCCGAGCCGTTCGTCGCATCATCGGCAACATTTTGAAGGGGTTAGGCTACGATACCATCGAAGCCGGCAACGGTCTCGAAGGGCTGGCGCAACTGGAAGCACATGGTCTGCAAGACATTGTCTTGGTCGACTGGAACATGCCTGAGATGAATGGGCTCGAATTCATCAAGGCAGCGCGAGCGATACCTGCGTACAGCGACATGTCTATCATGATGATAACCACGGAAACCGAGATGGAGAACATCAGTCAGGCGTTTGTGGCTGGCGTCAACGAGTACGTCATGAAGCCATTCGACAAGGACATCATTCTTGAAAAGCTTCAGCTACTTGGGATCGGAGCATAGTCAGATATGCGTACAATCCGAGTTCTCATTGTGGATGACTCAACGGTCATCCGCCGACTATTGAGCGATGCGCTTTCCGCCGATCCAGCCATCGAGATTGCAGGGATTGCAGCAAACGGAAAAATTGCCCTCTCGAAGATACCCATGCTCAATCCTGATGTCATCACCTTGGACATGGAGATGCCTGAGATGGATGGCTTGACCACGCTGGTGGAAATTCGCAAGCTCTATCCGAAGTTGCCGGTCATCATGTTCAGCACGCTCACCCAGCGCGGCACCGAAGCTACCATGGAAGCCCTTTTAAAGGGTGCGAACGACTACGTAACTAAGCCAGCGAATGTCGGAAGTGTCACTGCTGCAATTGCCAACGTAACCAATGAACTGGTTCCCAAGATCAAGCAGTTTTGCAATTGGACAACCCCAGCCACAACCAAGAGCATCCAACAGGACGGTGGGACCAATGCTGGTACTCGGCTTCCATCGGCGAGTTCACACCTCCCCAGTAAAGTTAGTCGCGTAGATATCGTTGTCATCGGAGTATCCACCGGTGGGCCGAATGCACTATCAACCATGCTTCCAGGGATTCCGGCCAAATTCCCTGTCCCAATCTTGATTGTTCAACACATGCCGCCGGTCTTCACGAAGCATCTTGCTGACCGTTTAAATCAGCTTTCCAGCCTTCACGTTCAAGAAGCCGCCGATGGTGATCTCCTGCTGCCCGGAGGTGCTTGGCTCGCTCCTGGCAATTTCCACATGAAGCTTCGCCGCCAAGGGACACAACTCAACGCCGTACTGAATCAAGAGCCGCCCGAATGTTCTTGCCGTCCCGCAGTGGATGTTCTCTTTCGCTCCGCAGTCGAGATCTTTGGAGCCAATGTACTTTCGGTGGTGATGACAGGCATGGGGCAAGATGGTCTACGAGGTTGTGTCGCAATTCGCCAAGCGGGCGGACGCGTCGTTGTACAAGACGAAGCGACCTCCGTCGTGTGGGGAATGCCAGGCGCGGTTGCGCGCGCTGGACATGCTCATAAGGTTATTCCGCTGGAAAAGATTGCTGACGAAATTATCGCTCAAACGCAATCGAACAGGATACCCCGGAAACCAGAATACGTAAGGAACTGAAGACATTTTTAACAATCGTACAAGGTATGCCATCGATCATTCTCGAACCGGACGGACCAATTCTGATATTCCTGAGTGCCATGGCTTCGCACGGCTGGCGAGAGGTTGCGATATTGCAAGGTCCTCGCAATTATATGGATTCCTAAGCCAGAAACCAATTTAACTGCAGGCGACAATCATTGTTTGATTAAGTTGAGTTACCCGTTTAGGACTTAGGACCGATGTTGCCAATCCCATAGCTAACTCGGCTTCATCAAGTTCGGTGCACACGATAGGTTGTCGCTAAACAAGCATACCACCCCCGTCGATAATTCCTCTCAAATCACTCTTAGGTTAAGCTGGTTTGTACCATCGACATCGATTGCGATATAGAAAGCGGAGTGACGAAATAGATGTCCCCATGGCGGAGTTCCCCGTTGCGGAATTTCGGCTGCTCCAGACGCATCTTGCGGACGAAAGGCTGCACTTGGTCAGCATCCAGAGGCTTCGCGAAATAGTAGCCTTGTCCATAGTGGCAGTCCAGCTCTTGAAGCTTCGAAAGTTGAGCAAACGTCTCGATCCCCTCGGCTACCACTTGAATATGTGTCTCCGAAAGTAACTTGATTACGAGATCAACCAATTTGGAACGATAAACGTCTTCGTCAATATTGGTTATCAAAGAGCGATCCAATTTTAGGACATCAAGTGGAAGTTCGTGTAGACAGGCCAAGGACGAATGCCCTGTTCCGAAGTCGTCCAAGTCGATTTTTGCTCCGAGTGACCTTAGCTTTTTGATCGCCTCAACCGACGTGGCAAGGTCCTCCATCATTTCACTCTCGGTTATTTCAAAGTGGATGCTCGATGGCGAAATGCCGCTTTGAGCAAGTGCCGATTGAAACAAGTCGAGAAACTCGCTTTGGACCAATTGCTGCCGTGAAAGATTAATGCTGATGTGGTTCGGAGTCGAATCGGAATCGATCGCGAACCAATCAGCGAACTGCTGACATGCGGTTCGCATCACCCATTCACCAATGGCGACAATCAATCCCGTTTCTTCAGCAATGGGGATGAAATCGATCGGTGGTATCCGTCCTTTTTCTGGATGATTCCATCGGATGAGGGCCTCGACGCTTTCGACCAACCCTGTTTCCAAGTTGACGATTGGCTGATATTGCAATGCGAATTGATTTAACTCGATTGCTTGACGCAAGTCGGCATCGATTTGCCACCGCTGAATCGCACGGATTCGCATGCTGGGGTCAAAAGATCGAAAGCAGCCGCGACCAGCCTCTTTCGCTTCGTACATGGCGATATCCGCGTCACGGATCAGCTCATCGATAGTAGTATACTGCCCACTACTCGTAACGACTCCGATGCTTGCGGTTAGGTAGAGCATGCGACCGCCGACCGTTAGAGGATTGCTCATGGCGGATAAAATCCGGGACGCGATACTCTCGGCTGATTTCACGTTTGGTATCGACTCAATTAGGATGATAAATTCGTCTCCACCAAATCGCGCAACCGTCGCGTTGCTTTCACGTCGCACGATTAAGTCGCCACCTCGGACGCTCGCTTTGAGCCGTTTCGCGGCTTCCCTCAGAACGAGATCACCACAGTCATGCCCCAGACTATCATTGATCAGCTTGAATCGATCAAGATCGATAAACATGACCGCAAACAGATCGAGTCCGTGTTGACTCGCATCGATCGAGATCTGGATTCTTTCAAAAAGAGTGGCTTTGTTAGGTAAACCTGTTAGAGCGTCAAATCCAGCTCTTTGTTTTAGATCTTCCATTAGCGACTGGGTCTTCAAGGCTGAACAGACACGGGCTCGAAGCTCGATTGGGAGAAAGGGCTTGCTGATGTAATCGCAAATGCCTTGACTAAAGGCCGATGCAATGAGCGACGGATCTTTGTCTCCTGTGATCATGATCACAGGAATATGTTTCAATTGGCGATCGGCCTGAAGCTGTTTCAGAACTTCCATGCCGTCGCAGTCTGGCATGAAGTAGTCTAGCAGGATCAAGGTTGGGACTAAATCGGCTGCCATACGCAAGCCATCCACGCCACCTGACGCATAACTTAGTCGAGCTCCAGTCGGTGACAATATTTTGCCAATGAGTGCTTGGATATCCCGGCAATCATCAATGACTAAGACATGGGGAGAAGGGATTTCCACTTTATCTATCGCGTTTGGACTTAGCATGATGCGTTCTCCACAATGCGGACAGTCCGAATAATTGATTTGGCATGGTCCATCGGTTAACATTCCCTCGGCGAGGTGCACCGATATTCTAACCTGTTCGATAATCGCTCATGGAGCATAGCACATATTTCCATGTTGACGGCTTGGCTGACTCGGGAAGCCTTGATTTTGCATGTATTGCACGCGACTCTTCAACAATTGCGTTAACAACATGTCCATTTGGAATGTGAACTGAAGGCGATTAGGGATTCCCTTACCGGTCCGCCCTGTGCAAAAAGGTTGCTCCGGCAATTTCGATCGGTTTAGGTTTTCATGCGAACGATCGTGTGACGCTATGAAGACTTGACCGAAGGCCAAACTTGAGATCTTATCGCCGGGTTATCGTGACCGAGTCTGGTCGAGACTTGCGAATTGCATGTTCAAGATACGATGCGATCTACACTGTTCGCATGGAGCGATGAAGTGATCGAGGCATTCTTGCTTTATCGTTTGCACGAATCGTTCGACAGTTGTCGTGCATGACGATATGCAGAAACACCAAGACAAAGATATCCCGCAACCCGGCTTTGGACACGATCTTTTTGGAGAAGAAATCGCACTGCCACATCGTCTTTGCGTGCCTCTTGAGAAACTCATCCCATGTTCCCGGTCCACGTTGTGCCCCAGTCTCTAATCCATTTCGTTTGAGTATGTTTTTGACAGTATTGCGTGTGACCGATTCGATACCGAGTTTTCGCAAAACGAACCAAGCGGTTCTTCTCGCGTTCCGTTAGACTAATGCGACCGGGTAAGCGACTGCGAAGGATCTGGTTTTCCGCCTTGAGGTAGCTCACTTGGCGGGCGAGTTCCTTCTCGGTGGAGCGAGCGGTAGTCGAAACGCCTATGTATTCAACCATTAGACTGGCTCGAAAGTTCGGGCATCGAGCAAGGTCGGAGTTAGGTAGTTCGTGACCTGCAACGAATCACGACCGAACCGGTCTCGAACTCATCCGACTGTTAAGCAGATTTTCCGTTACGCGGCACACGTAGAGTGACCGAGCGATCCGGTGTTTTCGTCGAAACGTCATCGCGAGTTGGGGAACTTGAGGTAGGTTGCAAACCGCGACCGATCAAGCGATAATCACTTACGTAGTGGAGCAAAGCCACACAATTCGGACGCACAATCTATCCCACCGCTCCGCCAAGGATAGACTGCAATTCGTTTATCCGCTGCACACCAAGTGGGGACTATTAAACTGGATATTGGAACCGCTCAATCAGAAATTCGTACGGCGTATTTGCGCGGTGGGCCCGGAGCTGTCGTCTCTGGAATTGTGTGGTTGTGCTCGGCACTGGTGGCAACTACACATGGGGTCCCAATAGGCTTTGCTGTTTTGTTTTTCGGCGGCATGCTTATTTTTCCCGTAGCCAGCATCATTGTCCGTCAGTTCTTTGGTCGGCCTAATGTTTCGCCGAGCAATCCGGGTGGATTGACCGTAATTGAGACAATCTTTCCGATGATCGGAGGCTTGTTGGCTGCATGGTTGCTGATTCCCTACCGTCCGGATTTTGCTTTTCCGATTTCTGCCATCGCGGTCGGCGCACACTATTTTGGTTTCCGCACCGCATACGGCGATTGGACGAATTGGATACTTGGTGGGATAATGTGCGTTGTCGGTATTGGGGCAATTTTCTATAGTTTACCTAAATCAAACATCGTGCCCTACGCTATCGCTGTCATTGAGGTGTCGTTTGGTTGTTGGTTGACATGGGTCAGCTTTAGAAACGACAGCAACAGCACCTCCGTTCGTCAATCCGGCAAAACTGCGGATGGCCGAGCATCGTCATAGGGACCGAATTGCAGTGGCCCCTTGCCACGCCACATAGCATGCAGGGGCCTGCCGCGTTGTTAAACGCGCGGGAGTGCGACGACGGATCTACTGAACAGGATCTCGGTAGAGCCTTGGACAACAAGTGTTCGACAGGGTAAAAGCCTTACGAACGAGAAATGGATTGCGTAGGAGTCTTCAAAGAGCTCAGGAGGAGTGAAAAGGAGAAGAATCCGCAAGCAGGTTGCGAACCGCGACCGATCAAACGATAATCTCTCGGGATGCGGAGCAAAGCTATGCAGTTCGGGCCCACAATCTATCCCACCGCTCCGGTACGCTCCGGTAGGGATAGATTGTATTTCATTTTATCCGACGCAATGGAGTATATGACCGGACGACACGATTGGTATAGAAAAGAGACTTGGACTGCATTCGATCGCGATGACTTTGAAACGCGTCTAGCGCGTGCTCGGAAATCTAGCCGATCGCAATACTTGGTGATTCAAGCAGAACGCGACTATCCGAACTCTCGAACAAATGTTCATCTTGAGTTTGCGGAATACGTCCTTCGATGTCACCAGGACAATCTGTTTCATGAGGCTTTGCTGACAATAGACGAAATGCATCTGCCAGGTGTGCAATTTCCTCTTCATGACTACCTTCACCACGCCTTCAAGGCTGTGTTGCTTAGATCGCTAAACATGGACGGTGCCCGACAACATGCTGAGCTCGCGAGAGTGGCAGCCGCAAGAATTCATTCTGGTTTCTGGAAGCATCCGACGCTTTGTTTGGTCGATGAAGAGCCGGACTGGCTGAGACATGAGCTCGATAGGATAATAGTCGGATGACATAAATAGGCTTAGATTTTATGTCGGATAGTCGGGTGAGGCCCTGCCTCGAGCCTGCTTGTGTCTCTTGACTTCTTTACAGGCCAGCAGCTAGCCCTATTTTCGACGGTAGTCGAAAAACATTTAAGCCATTGTTCAAGAATCGCAACTGCTGCATCGGGGGTACTTTTTCTTTTGATGGCTGTGTCATCATTTTGAGATGCGGAGATCAATGTGATTACAGCCACAACTCAGCAAGGCTCTTTGAAAACTGAGTTTAGCCCTCGAAAAGCAAGCTTTAAGGATTTCTTGTGGATTGTCTAAGTTTTGGCACGTCGTTTGTTGTTGTTTGTTGTTGTATGAAATTGCCAAGGTGGTCTCTTAGGTGGGATTCTGGTACCATATCGAGAGTCACCAATGGCAATTGCGATCACAGACTGGCTGTGGTCAAGCGATGTTGTGTTCTTTCGGAAAAGTATGAGGCCGAAACATGAAACGAGTTATGCAAAAGCTAGGTTTGGGACTGTTGGCAGGCGTGGCCTTGGTGGGATGGGCAGCACCTTCGGCAGAAGCACAATTTAACCGTGGTGGAAGATATTGTCCGCCCGCGGTGGCTTATCGCCCTGTCGTGGTTGTTCCATCGTACGGAACGTCCCTCAGTGTTAACCGAGTGACACCATTCGGCTATGGAGTTCAGTATGGAAACACTGCATTTCGTCCTGCTGTCCCGATCTATAGTGGGTTTGGGGTAGGGCCGAGCTTCGGGGTGCCTCGCGGCGCATCGTGGGGCGGCGGAGCGTTTCCGCCCGGCGCATCGTGGGGAGGTGGAGCGTTTCCGCCCGGCGCATCATGGGGGGGTGGAGCATTTCCTCCGGGGGCATCTTGGGGCGGTGTGAATGCCGGGCGTTCTGCATTCTTCGGTTACTAACTCACGCCTAAATTATGCGTCCTGTAGCCGCAGTCCTCGAGGGTATTTTGATTCGGCTTGCATTGCTAGCCGAACTGCAAATGTAATAGATTTGTAGAGCGGGTCTGTGGGCCCGCTCTAGAAAGCCTAAGCGGCGTGCCGGTCTTCTTCCATCGCGAGTGACTCCAGAGCTACGCGGTACTGCATTAAGAATGCATCCTCAGGCGTATCTTCATAAAAGGATCTCAAGACACTGGTCGCTCGGAACCCCAATTGGCGGAAGAACAGTTGTGCGTCTAAGTTGGTTTCCCGGACCTCTAGCACAATTCGATTTCTTCTTTGGTATGCTAGCTTAGAGACGAGTTTGTCGACCATTGCACGACCGATTCCTTGCCGGCGATAGTCGGGGTGGACTGCAAAGGATAGGATGTGGATTCGGTTCTTGTGAAGCTCGTAGATCATGAAGCCGGCTACCTCTTCGTTTCGCTCGGCAACCATTCCGATGCAATCCCTCTGTCTCAAGCATCGAATAAACTCGTCTTCGGTCCACGGAAACTCAAAGCTAGCATTCTCGATATTGAGAACGAATGGTAAGTCTCTGCGGATCATCCAGCGGATATGGCACGCTTGATTGGAGTTGATGCTCGGCATCGGAGGGAACCCTCTAGGTTTGCGTAACGCGAGGCTGCTTCCGTGCACCTCTGACTCCAAGACAGTACCAAAACTTACCCCCGTGAACCAAGTCGAATTCCTCGCCAAGTTCGATGGTTTTTCGATAAAGTTTTGGTGATGGAATCTGTTGGACACTTGGTATTTGCGAATGCAGTGGTTGCCAATTTTTTGAGCATAGAGGTCGAGGCCCCCTCTTTTGGGGGGGGTTGCGCAAAATGTGGGCATGCTTGCAAAACAGCGATAAGTCTTTGCTGGCATTAGGCTTGCGGAGACCCTATTGCCAGCTATCCCAATATGGGCTGTTCGACCGACGACACCACGTCGGTCGCAATCGCTCCTGGCAAAGAGGCGGGAGCATAGGAAGCAGAACAGACCAAAGAAAAGGGAGATTAAGGATGAATTTCGGAGAATCGCCAAGTGACCCATGGACCACCAACCACTTCATGGGACCAGCCGCTGACCCCGCTGCTGGCACACCCGCTGCTGGAACCACCACAACCGCACAGGCTACAGCCGCTCCAGACTCGACTCAGAATGCTAGCAAACCAGTGGATGAAGCGGGCGAAAAGCTAGCAGCCGAAATGAAGATCTTCAACGATCTTTCCGCATCCTTAAAATGCAAGCTAATCACTTCCGGAACGCTCGAGGAGCGAGGCGCTTCGGTGGTTAGTTTGGCAGCTGAACTGTTTGGGGTCGCTCCCACCTGGACCGCCTTCTACCGTGAAGTCCTCGGGGCCGAAGGGTTCTTGAGAACGGCTATTGCCGAGGCATCCGAAATTTCCGAGTTCGAATGCTGCGATCACCATAGCAAGCTGCTCGAGATGCTTACTGCACTGAGATCTCGCGATCTGCCCGAAAACGATCCACACGAAGCCCAGCGTATGATCACGGTCAGAATCCCGAAAAGTCTCCACGACACGATTTGCGATGAGGCAAACCGGTTAGAGGTTAGCGTCAACAAGCTCTGCATTTCTCGGCTACTGCAAAAAGTCGACCGAAGTATGATCCCGACCTCGACTCAGAAACGTCGAGGACGTAAGCCTGGAACGGGAGCAGGGAAGAAGCTATCGAAGCGGACTGACGCCGAACCTGTCGTCACGGAATACAGGCCGCTCGAAGATTAGAGCCTTTTGAAGACTATAATCCGACTAGAATCCATAGTGTTCCCAATTCCCAGCCGGCATAGGAGTCTGCCCCGGTTCGCGCAGATCGGGGCAGGATAGGAGCAGGCTGATTGCCAGCTTGTGCTGTCAGGTTAGTGCTGTCGGGCTGGCGAAATGGTCTCGGAAGTTGTGATCTCGGAAATCGCGGCGTGTCCTCATGCACGCTGCGCAAGCATAGAGGCTGACCGCTAGTTCATTTCCTCACTACAGGGGCAGACAATGAGAAAACATCTCATTGGATAGTTGCTTGAGCATTGGAAGCGGTTCTGGGTTAGAACGCGCAACGCAGCCCGTTGGGCATGCGGTTAAACGATTCAGGCCAAAGATTTGTATTATTGCCAAGCGGGTAAAAAATCGCTCGTGCTTCTCGAATCATAGCTGCATGCCTGTGAAACCATCTTCGTAACGAGCGCAAGCTTGTCGGCGGAGTCGCAATAGATCTCAGCAATTGGGTCCCCTTTGCAGAGAACCGTGCCGAGCGGTGCAAGCCACTTGATTCCCACCCCGTGGTTGATGAGCTCTCCTGCAACCTTGCGTCCACCGTTCATTTCAATCACTGCATAGCCAACTTGGCTCCCGTCGATAGCTGTCAAAACGCCCTCTCTTTGTGACGTAACGACATGCTTGGTTTCGATTCGCAACGGTTCTGACAGGCGGCCACCTTGGGCTGCGACCATCTGCTCGAATCGCTCGTAAGCTGCTCCACTGTCCAAGTACCCGTTCAACCGGACACGCACAATCTCGAGAGACTCTGCCGGTTCATATTGATGAATCGATCTTGCCGCGAGCTCCACGGAAAGAGCACGTACGGTCCTTGGCCCCGAACATTTTAGCACATCCATGGATTCTAAAACCTCAACTGCATTGCCGATCATCTGTCCAAGCGGCTGGTCCATATCTGAGATGAGCCCTGAGGTTTTTATGCCAAACTGATTTCCGACGTAGACCAGTTCCTGCAACAACAATTCGGCACGCTTCACATCTGGCTGAAAGCTACCACTCCCAACCTTGACATCCAAGATCAGTGAATCCAAATTCTCGGCGATCTTTTTGGACATGATGCTGGAAACAATCAGAGCTAGTGAGGGAACAGTAGCCGTCACGTCTCGCAGCGCGTAGAGTTTCTTGTCTGCGGGAGCAATCGTTTCCGTCGCACCAGTGATCACACAACCGATCGCGTTCAATTGGCTTCCAATCTCTTCGTTCGACAAGTTGGTTCGAAAACCAGGAATGGCTTCTAGTTTATCGAGCGTACCGCCCGTGATACCGAGGCCGCGGCCGCTGATCATGGGAACATCGTAGCTGTCTAACGCTAACAACGGGGCGATGATCAGAGACGTTTTATCTCCCAAGCCCCCACTGGAATGCTTGTCGATTCGAGGCCGCTCGCCGCGAGGAAGCCGCTCACCTGATTGGACCATGGCTTCTGTCAGATCGAACACTTCTCGGCGCGTCATCTTCTTTAGAAAAATCGCCATCGCCAGAGCGGCCATTTGGTAGTCTGGGATTTCTCCCTTTGCGTACCCAGCCACCATGAAGTGAATTTCGTCCGACGAAAGCCTGCCACCGTCTCTCTTTTTGGAAATGATGCTGGCGGGTATCAAGTTGTGTATCCTCTAGAAAATCGCACTCGAAGTGTCTTACTGTGCTGTGTCTTACTGTGCTAGTCTTCGCGTCGCTTCATCCACATCCCGAACAACGGAAAGATGCCACGCGACAAATAAACCAACAATAACCATTTTACAGGCCCGTCACCCAAGCGTTGCCATAATCCCTTTCTGCCGTCAGGAATCGGTTCAGCGACAAGATAGCCTTCTTCAAAGCGTTCCAACCGTTTCTGAACCCGACCGCTCCCATCGATCCAAGCCGAGATGCCGGAGTTGGCGGCTACCAAAACAGGACGCCGATTTTCTACCGCAACCAAGATGGCATTGTTCAAATGATGATCCAAGATGCTAGAACCGCGAAACCAAGCGTCATTCGTTAAGTTTACCAGGATGTCGGGGGATCGGTTTTGCCGTTCCAACTCGGAGACTTGGCGTTGAATAAAATGTGGCACCACATCCTCAAAGCAAACGCTCGGAGCTACGTAGGTGCCAGAGCTAAGTCTCCAGCAGACGAATCGATCGCCAGTCCCCATCGGGCCGATTCCGAACAAGGCTTGCAGATTGGGGAAATGATATAGAATCGGAATATACTCACCGAACATGACCAGGTGCCGCTTGCCATAGAACTCCGGAGCTTCCTTGTTTGGATCGATCAGCAAGGCAGCGTTGAGGACTCGGGTTTGCGAATCACGAACCATGATGACACCCCCTCCCGCTATGAGTGGTGGCTGCTGGATCAAGTTGCGGAACAAGCTTCTCGCTTGTTGAACATACGCCTCGTCGAAAAGTTCTTTTCGCTCGCGAGTCTCCTCCAAGGTTATATCGGGGGCCAACGTGCTCTGCCCGTCCCACTCCATCCATGACGCACCGACCCCGTAAGCACTTTCTGGCCACAAGATAGCATCAAACTCGATATCAGCGTTTTCCTCTATTGCTTGTTGGGTGAGTCGAGCGTACGCGATCCAGGAGTCTTCGAGCTGCGACAGCGAAACATCGAACATGGTTGGCATGTTCGACTGGACGAGCAGGTAATTACCCAGCGGTTTGATAGGCGCCATGGATTGCAACCGGCGATCATAGCTGTTTAACGACCACATCGACCAGAAGATCCAAGTGACGCAGAAGAGTAGAGCGACAATGTTCGACCAGCTCACCAGCGGACGCGAACTACTAAGCTCCCGAGACCTTCGTTGCCATGCGGGGGGCCTTGCGGATAGCACCATAGTGCCAATCGTGGCTCCGGTCAGCATCACCATAAAGCTAACACCGTAGCCTCCGAAAGCAGCCGCTACTGGTAACAGATGGGGCCATGGCGTCTGCGAGTGTCCGAGCATGCAAGCGGAAAAGCCGGTCAGCACATAGCCCCGAGCCAATTCGGTTGCTGTCCAAGCCACGGCGAGCGAGAACGGAATGGCGGCATTCGTTCGGTACACTAGCCAACGAGCGATACCTATCGCGATGGGGATATACACGGCCACGTACAAGCTGAGTGCGATCCACCCTGCGTACAAGGGCCAGAACGCGAGTCGTATTCCTTGCAGCAATGCTAGCCACATTAACGACGAGACGATCCAAATCCGCAGATAGTCTCGCCGCTGAAACCTCGCTGGTATGCATACTAGAGCAGCGAAGAAAAACGAAGCAACGTAGGCCGCCCAAGGTTGCTTGCAGGGAGGAAGCGATAACCAGTAGAAAAAACAGGCGAGTGCAGCATAAAGCCAGATCCACCGTCGCTGCCCCCGCATAGAATCATCCGAGACCGGGGCTGAAGCCGCGGGCTGGGCGTCTGACATTGTGCTAGCCGATTGAATTTTCGCCATCCGAGAACATTTGGCTGATCGAGCGGTTTGAGTGAATGCGTCTGATGGCTTCGGCCAACAGCGGTGCTACCGTTAGAACGTGGATCGTCTCCAAGCGTTTTTCAGGCGGGAGCGGAATAGTGTTGGTTATTACCAAGGAATCGATGGGGGCTTTCCGAAGATTGTCGATCGCCGGCCCGCACAGTACTCCGTGCGTTGCCGCCAAGTGAATTTCTTTCGCTCCCGCATCGCGAACCAGTTTGGCCGCACCGCAGATCGACCCACCCGTGCTGATCATATCGTCGAACATGAGGCAAATCTTGCCTTCGACCGGGCCTCCGATGATGTTCTTCTGTTGAACTTGCAGTGCATTGTCGCGAACCTTGTCGACGATCGCCAGTTGGCCACCTATGCGTTTCGAGTGGCCCATGGCTCGTTTAATGCTTCCTTCGTCGGGACTGACAACGACGATTTCATTGGGGTCCAGCGATCGGCTTTGAAAGTAGCTCGTCAGAACCGGTCCCGCATAAAGGTGGTCAACCGGCACGTCAAAGAAGCCTTGGATCTGAGGAGCGTGCAAATCCATCGTTAGGACGCGATCCGCGCCCGCTCGCGTAATGACGTTGGCAACGAGTTTTGCGGTGATCGGAGTTCGCCCCTCATCTTTACGATCTTGCCGTGCATAACCGAAGTAGGGGATGACCGCTGTGATTCGGGCGGCGCTGGCCCGTTTGCACGAGTCAATCATGATGAGCAATTCCATCAGATTGTCGTTGACTGGCGGACATGTCGGTTGTACGAGATAAACATCTCGGCCCCGCACGTCCTCTTCGATCTTGCAGAAATTCTCACCATCGGGGAACTTGCCGAGCGAAACCGAACCGAGGTCGAGGTGTAGAAATGCGCAGATGTCTCGAGCAAGCTGCGGATTAGCGCGACCGCTGAAAATCTTTAGTTCTCGCATTTGTACCCCAACTCCTTCATCTTCGCTTCGACCATTGCCAACTCATCGATCGTGTTGATACTCAACGACTCGCATTGTTCCAAAAGTGGTTTTGCCTCGACTCTCTTCCCTTCCTTTAAAAGCAAAGCCGGGCAGTCTGTGAGATAATACTCCCCTTGGGAATTATTGTTACCCAGTCGGTCTAATGCCCAAAGCAATGCATCGCGTCCGAAAGCGTAGGTGCTCATATTGACCTCGCAGATTTCCTTTTCCGCGTCCGAAGCGTCCTTCTGCTCGACGATTCGCTCGAATCGGCCTTCGGAATCGCGAACGATCCGTCCTAGTCCGAATGGGTTGTCCTTGAGGAGTGTCCCTAGCAAACAGTCCCATGAACCAGCATGAAACTCATCGATGAGTCGTTTGATCGAGGTGGCCTGGATCAGTGGCGAGTCACCGGCCACTACTAAAACGGGTCCGTCGTTGCCCGCAGCCAGTTGCCCCTTACACATTTGGACCGCGTGGCCGGTACCTAACTGCTCCGCTTGTGTGGCAAACTCTACACCCTTTCTCCCGCCAATCTCCTCGCGGACCAGGTCCTCGCGGTAGCCGACGACGGCGATGGTTCGTTCGACTCCGGCACATGTCAGCGCGTCGAGAACCCAATGGATCATGGGGCGTCCCAAAACGGGGAAGAGCACCTTGGGCAGCTCGCTTTTCATGCGAGTCCCCTTCCCGGCGGCTAGGACAACAGCGGTGGCTTTATTCATGAAATGTCAAAATACGTACGTGCATATTGGACGGAGAAGCGTTTCCCGAGCGTTTCCCGGCCGCTGAACTTCAAATAACGTCCGGAAAGACGCACATCTTGCCAGATTTTGGCCGAATATCATAGGTCGGAGGATGGATTGGTAACAAACATTGACGAATTTCGGTCGGATGGTTACGATTTTTCCTTCTACTTTCATGACATTTTGCCGCAATCTCTAGGACTAGAACGAACATGGCTGGAACCGAACGTCAACGAGAAATCCGTCGTCGCCGCACTCGCAGGAAGAAATTGACTCTCCTGCATAAGAAGGCAGAGAAGTCGAGCAAGCAAGAAAAGCTGGTTATCGCTGACAAAGTCCGTCGCTTAACCCCAGGTGCTGAGCAACTGATCAAGGCTTGGAAGCTCGTCTAGTTTCCGTGTTGCTTACCTGCATTAATCAATGACTTACAGGGTTTGGTGATTTCCGATGGCAGATCCGATCCGTTACGGTGTTACCAAGCGTTGGTCGGATGCTGTCGTGGTGGGAAACCTCGGTTTTTTTGTCGAGGTGCCTGACGATCCAGAACAGTCAGCGCTAGTGCAGTTTGAATCCGTTCTGGCTCAGGTTGCCCAAAGGTGTCAGGAGATTGGCACCTCGCATTCTCATTTGGTGCAAGTGTTGATCTATTTGCCCTACCCAGAGGATCTGCCTCTGTTCAACGAGCTTTGGGATCGATGGTTACCTGAGGGTTGTGCGCCGACTCGGGCATGTACGCATCCTCCACTGGCCGACCCTCGGTACCGAGTTGAACTCGTTGTAACGGCTTATGTGCCGTGAGCGGGGGAGGAAGTTTAAAAACTTCCACTACTTATTGAGCGGTCGAGGAAGAACCGTTCGGTGAGGCACCGATCGAGACACCGAATGGAAGCGGTCGGGCGGCGCACAGAAAACCCTCTGGAAACAGCATGTCTTTCAACTTACGAAAGGCGCCGAAACTGTCCGGATAAACCCAAACCGTGACCGTTGTGTTTTGGTTCTGGTGCATAGCTAGTTCGGCCCGCAACCGACCTCCCGTGCTGATCGATTGCTCGACCGTCTCCTTGAGTACATCTGGCTCGGGCGTCAAGATAAAGCGGTCCAGTTCGATTAGCCGCCCCATCGCGGCCCTGGTTCCGTCGCTCATCATGCCGGTCTGGCTTTTGAGGGTATACTTCATTGTAAAACCACCAATTGGACCCAACTCGTTGGTAAAGCGATCACGTTGCGTGTTGCGTTCCGCCGCATTACGGGCTTGCCTCTTCAAGGTCTCCACCAATTCATTCCAGGGGATAACCGTTACCATGTTATTGGTCATCATCACATGGATCTCATGGCCGAATACTGTCTTGGCCATGGGGGTAGGAAGGTGATGCAATACGATGGGTGGGACCTCATCGTCAGGTAGCGTCCCCTGTTGTTCCATCAGCTCTGCAAGCTGACGTTCAAGCTCGCTGAGTTCGCGTTCGATTTCGAACTTTTTTCGCTCGTCTGCGGACAAGTCTTCGAGCTGATTCTCGATTTGGCTTTTTGCCAGGTTAACTTGATCCAGAGTGAGCATTCGCTCGTTGGATCGGTAGGCCAGTTCCATTTCGTAGCGTTGCATGTCGGCCGCTTGCTTGGCCAGATCGTCGTCGAGTCTCTGAGCAAGTTCGAACGGGGCTTTTGCATCCTGCCGTTGGTTTTCGATTTCGTTTTGAACGATTTCGCGAGCGGTCGAGTAACTGCGGGCACCGACCACAACAACCAGAATGATCAGGATCCCGACCAGATTGGCGATGGTGTCGAGAAAGCTGTCTTCTCCGTTTTGCGTTTCTTCTTGATGGCGACGTCCCATAGCTGCCTTTAGTTCTTCGGTAACTGTAGAGGAACTATTTTGAGTTCAACACCACTTCCCTCGAGCAACCGCTCCATCCGGCCAACGCTTAGCTGTGCGTCACTGGCTTGGTGGATTTCGACGGTTGGGACCCAAAAGCCGCCCGGCACCGATGGTCCCCAAGCATCGACTCTCGATCGAATCGCTTTCGCCAAATCGTCGGCAGCCGCCTGTGGACCACGATCTTGATGAAGAATTGTGGCCTCGATCTCCATTTTGGAGGAATCAGCCATTACCAGCCACTTGTCCTTGAGCGCGACAATCTTGATGGTGCGCGTTACCGGTGTCGCTTTACCCTCCGCTTTTGCTTGGGCCCAATTGCGCCCTGCACTTACGGAAATCGGTTTGAGATCACCATCGGCACTTACATGTCGGGCTCGGGATCCTTGGTTGGATGCGTCTTGGGAATGATTATCTGTTGCGGTTTTCTCATCGCCACTTTGTTGGTTCACGCTCTGCGGCAGAGGAGTTGTCTGTGACGAATCACGCTGATCCCGGAAATCGGTGGCTTGACTGCCGGTCAAATCGAGACTGTTGCTGCCAGAAGAACCGGCTGACATTCCCGACTGACTGGAGCCAGCGGACATGGCCTGCGCACCTCCTGCAGAATCCGTGCTTCCCGAGAATTGGTCGGGTCGGGTTTGGCTCCCTCCGGCAGCACTTCCCCCCGCAACACCACCTTGTTCCCCGCTTTCGGAGCCGGAATCTCCGAACGCTCCTTCGCCCATCGACGAACGATCCAATGCGGAACCAGATTGCAATCCGCTAGAACTCAGGCCGGAGCCTTGACCGCTGGACAACGGCTCTGATCCCACGGGGAGGTTTTTTCCGTCAGTTGCGATGCCGGAGGGGATAGAACCGGCACCGGCACCTTGTGAGCCACCGGAACCGCCGCTTCCGCCACCTTGAAATCCCACGACGGGCGAAACCATCTTCCAATCCCCTTCGGAAACGCCGTCGAGCCGGCTACTCCCAGAGCTTGATCCGGAACCAAAGTCGGAACGCATGGAGCTGTTCGATGAGGACGGATCGTCCCAAGAGTCTAGGCTGAGCTCTTGTTCCCGCGCGAGCCGTGGATTAGCCAAGACCAGCGCTCTCTGCCTTTGTTTAGCATCCTCGACGGCACTTACTAAGGTTTTCTCTAAGCCAGGAATCCCCGGAGGGAAAGCTAGTTCCATCGAATCCTCGACCAACTCGTAACCGAATTGGTCATCCCAACTACTCATCGCAGCTCGCGCTCGTGCATACGATTCGATCCCATCCGGTCTAATGATGAGGAGGGGGTACGGTGGCTGTGTAAATCCGTAGTTCGCATCTCGCTCCGAGTAGGCATTTCTGAGAACGCGAAGTGCGGTTGCCAATGGGTTACCAGGGCCTGGTGGAGTCAAGTCCTTGATGTCGATCTTGATTCCCTCGGGCTGAATAATGACATGTTCTTTGGTACATTCTATATAGACCGGTCGACGGGTGGTCCCGCTCCGCCCAGTGTAAGGCATGATGGCAAACGCGGGGCGGCGATCTTTTTTGTTAGCAATCTCTTCTTCGATTTCTTGCTTTTTGTCTTCGATAGCCCGCTTGAGATCCTCAATTCGCTTTTCCTTTTGCTCAATCGTCAGCTCCCCTTCGCTGTTTTTTTCGGTGAGCTCCCTCAGGCCTTGTTCTAACGACTTAAGCTCATCCCTCAGGCGTGCAATGTGGTCTTCGATTTCCTGAAGTGCTTGGCGTCGCTTCTCAACGTCTTTCTTCATCTCCTCGCGTTGAAAGGCCAGTTCGTTCGACAGCGCCTTGATTTGGTTCGACTCGTCTTTGGCTTCTAGTAAGGCAAGTTCAGCTTCACGCTTCGCCGAGGCGTGAGAGCTGGTCACGGAAATGGCAAGCACCATGATCAGAGCACCGATGGTACAGAGAAGCACCGCCAAGAAGGGAAACAAGGCCGGCGCCATGGTATCGCTACGGCGCTTGCGGCGACTCATCCGGCTTTCCTTTGCATCGGAATGATACTCGGGTCTGTGTTAGCCTCTGGGTTGGGCTCATTACTCGGTTCTGGAGATCGGCGACGAGCCGCTGTTCGGCCAATGTAGCCGTGTCGTTCCAGTTGTGTGCCGAGAACAGCCACTGCTTCTGTCAAGCAAATGGCGGCATCGTGGAATCGATCGATGTCGGTCATGCGATGCAAGACCCGTTGGATCGGCTTCTCCATGGCCGAGATTACCTCAGCGTTCTGACTTAGATCCAGGATGCGTTGAGTGAACTGCTGCATCGCTTCTTGTTGCGCGTCGGTCGCCCGAATCTGATCCGACAGTTTTGCATGAAATTCTTGCACCTCGATCCGAAGCTGATCCAAGGCCATTTGCTGAGTTTCATGAAACCGCGACATACCCTCGGATTGGGTTTCGATCAACCGCGTATGAAACTCCAAGGTTGGTTTCTGCATCGCTTCATGGGCAGAAGAGATCGAATCCTCAAGCGACTTGCGTAGAATGCCAATCGTATCCAATCCCGCAGTTTGCCAGGTTGATTGAGCCGCAGTAATAGTGCTCTCCCACAACTCGGATTGCTTCTTGATCAGTTTCTCAACTGTTCCTAGCAATCGCTTTGTCAGTTTTTCAATGACTAGATCGGTGTTGTTGAGCTCAGTGGTCTTGTTTGTCGACTGCAGGCAGCTGCCGAACAGGTCTTCGATTGCCAAGTCGATGCGCCGAAGTAGTCTAAGCTCTGCTTTGTTTACCGCAAACTGTGTGAACATCACCATCATGGTGAGTACAAGGCCCACGGCTGTGGTATCGAACGCAACATATAGTCCTCGCGTGAGGTTGTTCATCGCTTCCTGGGAGCCGCTCGCCAGCTTGCTGGCATCCATCTGTCCCAGCGTCGCCGAGATACCAATCACGGTGCCCAAAAAGCCGAGCATTGGCATGGCCCACGTGATGATTCGTATCATCGCATAGCTGTCATGCTGATCGTCCGCGTGAGATTCTTCGGAATTCTTGAGATCTTGATCGAGGTGTTCGAGCGATTTGCGACGCGATTGTATGGAGAGAACCTCTCGGACACGAGCCCCAAACCCACTTGTATAGACCAGAGAGGATTGGGCCTTCCAGACTGCGTCAAACCAGCTGATCTGTGTAGCGTCATCCTCGAATGTTTCATTCGTACGGGCGATCTTGATGTCTTCGACTGCTTTTTCGCATAGGGATTGGAGCCGTTCCTGCCGGAATGTCTCCAAGATCTTATAGATCAGTGCACAGAGTGCGGTGAAAAAGAAGGCGACCGAGACATACGCAACTTCGTGGCTGGTCGCGTAACGAACCAGCAGAGACAATTGCTGCGGGCTTACCTTTAAGATTTGATAAAAGGCGACAGTGAAGAATAAGCCGAGCCCAACCGACCAAAAGATCGGGGCTTGAAAAATTCGCTGGTTTCGCTTCCTCTTCCAAAACACTGTCTACCTGCAGTTGTTTCTTGCTTAACGACTCACGACGTATGCTTAGAACTTGCTAATAGCAAAATGCTGGCTGCGTTGCAAGGCAGCTGTAGATGGTAAAATCGGCAGGATCGATACAGGCGAATTATGGAAAACCTTATTTTGGGTGAAAGATTCCACCTTTAGGCGATCGGCAGATGAAATTTTAATGCCAACTGGCTCGGCCAGCCCTGTCCGTGGCTGGCCTACAGGAATAATTTCGAGTTCACGTTTGTCCGCTGCGTAACTGCTGGCCGTTTTGCTAGCTTAAATATTTCGGATGAAATGGGCAGCGTAGGAACGAACTTGCTTGCCGTTGAGTACATGCACCGTTCGCAGTTCCGCAATCTTCTCGTCGCTGAAATGGCTCATCGGCACATGCACTAGGGATTTTCCGAAACGCTTTGCGATCTGACGCCAGCGGACCGTTGGGGACATCGGTGACATCAATGCCACCTGTCTCGATCGCGAGTGCAAACAAGCCGCCGCAATGATTCGATCTTCGAGCGTGTCGGCAAATTCTAAAGCACGATCAGTCCAAATATCCTCGATCGGACGCGGCGGAAAAAGAAACAACGCAGCTCCGTAGTTCGCGACGCCGATCCCTGGGCCAATGATTTCCTTGTGAAAATTTGTCGCGTAAAACGCCAAGGTCGACTCCCACTCGTACTCCGCATACCACGTTGCTCGCCAGTCGTAAACCTCGGGGGAGGGAGTGGGATCAAACATTAGCACACACGCGTCGAGCTTGCCAATCGAGGGTGGTTGAATCTTGACATACAGTTCCCCCTCATGCCAATGCCTCAGAGTCTCCCGGATGTCTAATCCATCCATGATACTGGTCGTGAACTTTTCCGAGCGTGCTAGATCTGCCCCCAAGATGGCTTGAGCACGATCGACGACGCGTGTTCGAAAGTTTTCGATCTTGGCGTCTTCAGGAAGCCACGAACATTGTTGATAGGGATTCCAAGCCTTCTGCCATTCCTTGAGGTCTTCTTTAGGAGGTTTTCTGGTGAGATCCAACGATCTCCATTCGAACATCCCTTCTCCCAGCCTGGACACGGCAGGAACGATCTCTCCGTCGGGCAGTTCCATTTTGCCGATCCCCATCTTAACGCTGGCCCAACTCAGCGGTTCTTGAAACGCGTAGTCTTTGATGGTCTCGGCGACATGGACGGCATAAGAGTCCCCAAACGTCTGCTTAGCAGCCATCACGATGGTATACATGTCCGGAGTCAGTCGATGGTTCACCAAGCTCAAGTTGCGAATGTACTTCAAGCATTGCGAAAGCAGGAACGGGGAGATTCGCCGTGCCCGTTTTCCGAAATCTGCCAGGTAAGAGGCTCTCGCCGAAAGAAGCAGCTTCTTGATCCCGTCGATATAGGACTCAAACGGAGAGTCATCGAGTTGCGATCTCGATTGCTCGTAGACCGCCGTGATATAAGGTAGCTCGCTCAACATGAACACCAGCGAATTCTCCACGACGGAATGATTGACCGCTGGCTCATCATGCTCGTAGGGTTCTAGATCGTGCGCATCTTTGGCGAGCGCTAATTGATAAGCCTCTCGTAACCACGGCCAATGGTGGATATCGCAAAGCATGACAATATTCTCATACCGTGCCCGAAGTGACAACAATCGCTTGGCCATCCAATGGATCCGCTCGTTGACTTGTTCCGATTTCG
Source organism: Brakhagea baltica (assembly GCF_052161605.1). NCBI lineage: Bacteria > Pseudomonadati > Planctomycetota > Planctomycetia > Pirellulales > Pirellulaceae > Brakhagea > Brakhagea baltica. The sequence goes on from NZ_CP197409.1 coordinate 6,255,254, forward strand.
GCCTGGCGATCGATGGTAAAATCGCCGTACTAAAGGCCTCTAGCGTAACCTGGCTGAGAGCATAACAATCGGGAGTAAAGCCTTCTTCGTCCCCTTCGAACAAATCGGTCTCCATGTCGATAAAGCGGACCGGGATGCGTTCCCCGATCGCAAATCGAATCGCTGCTATGACGCTTTGACATGGGTCGATGGGCACAAAGCTGTGCTGGTTGCGTATGCTTGAATCTAAAGGCGAATCGGATTCCTCCCAATCCGCCGAGTCCTCAGAATCGTCCGAGTCACCCGAATCGTACTCGCTAGCATCGAACTCCTCCGAGCCCTTCCACTCGCTCGCATTCCACTTTGCCGCCGCTGAAGGAGCTTGAATAACGACCGAGATGGCTGGCAACTGTTCGACGCCCGCCAAAACGCTTTCTCGAAACGAAGGTGGTAACGGAACCGCGATACAATCAATCTTCCGTTCCAGCAGCCAGCGTTCTACAGCCCGCGCATGATTCCCACTGCGATGGACAACCGGCAGCAACGTAATCTTGTCATCCAGTCGAAAGCAATCGGTCATTCGAATCTCTTCCCTCGGTTTTCTGCTACAATCCGTGTGATGGGAGATCCCACGTTCCATCTATGATATGTTAATTACCCGACAGATGTATACACCCTTAGTTGCTCATGCAAGAAACAGTTCAAATCGGTGGCGTCACGCTTTCCCTCAGCAACCCCGTCGACAACATGTCCGAATGGATCGGCCAAACTGAGGTGCTCAAACAACTGGCCGCTTGTTGGCTGGTGATCGAAAAAGGTGACTTGCCCCTGTCTCCCCGCCTAGTCGGGCCGCCCGGAATCGGCAAGACAGCTCTCGGAATGGCGGCGGCCAAGGCTCGTCAGCAGGACCTTTATATCTACCAGTGCACCTCGGACACCCGACCTGAAGATTTGCTGATCACGCCGATTCTCTCCAGCAACGGCAAGATTGCGTACCACGCATCCCCGTTGGTCACAGCCATGATCAAAGGAGCGGTCTGCATTCTCGATGAAGGCAATCGGATGAACGAAAAGTCGTGGGCTTCGCTAGCTCCGCTCCTCGATCATCGACGCTATGTCGAGTCAATCGTTGCGGGGATTTCGGTACATGCGCACGAGAACTTTCGATGTGCGGTCACGATGAATCAAGACGATTCGACCTATGAAATTCCTGATTACATCATGAGTCGCCTCCAGCCTTCGCTCCAAATTGGCTTCCCGAGCCGCGAAGATGAGATGGCGATCTTGAAGTATCACCTGCCATTCGCTAGCCAGGATATGTTGGCTCTGACAGTGGATTTTCTTCAACAGTCCCATACATTGAAACTGGACTACTCGGCCCGGGATGGGCTCCAGATTCTTCGCTATGCCTTGAAAATGCTGGCTCAAGATCCCAATCACCCCCTGTCGCGAGACGTTCTATGGCAAAAGTCCCTCATCGCTTGTTTAGGGGAGGACGCACTCGATTTGGAAGCGACAAAACGGCGGCAACAGCGATCCTTGGGTGCATCGATGCTTCCCCAGGGGCTTGGAGATTTCTTTATCGACCCAGACGATCCTATGCATCCCGACTATAATGATGAGGACGACGAAGACGGCCCCCCCTACTAACCCCGCCCCAAAGCCGTAGTGGATCTTGTTAAAGATCCCCACCCCTGCCAACTCGAACAACGAGAATAAATCCCATGTTTCTCAGTCGACGACAGATGCTGGTTCAATCTGCGAACGGTTTCGGAGCCGTCGCGTTAACCGCATTGCTCCATGAATCAGCTCGCTCCGACTCTCGAGGCGCGACTCCGCTCAGTTTTCCACAGCGAGCCAAGAGTGTCATTTTCCTTTACATGGACGGCGGACCGTCCCAGGTGGATACGTTCGACCCCAAGCCCATGCTGACCGAACATCATGGCAAGAATCCAGCCGATTTGTTCGAGGTGGCTCCGACTCAGTTCAATAACAACGGAGTCGTGCTCGGATCCCCATGGCAGTTCACACAACATGGAGAGTCCGGAATCCCCGTCAGCAGCCTCTTCCCGAACGTTGCCAAGCATGTCGACAAACTGGCCGTGATTCGCTCCATGACTTCGCAATTTCCGGAACATACGTTCGCCAATTACTTTTTGCATACAGGCAGTGGTTTGCAAGGCCGACCGAGCATGGGCGCTTGGACCACTTACGGCTTGGGGACCGAAAATCAGAATCTCCCAGGCTTCGTAGTCCTCAACGGCGGGCTGATTCCTCCGGGCGGACTGGATTGTTTCGGTAACGGCTTTTTACCTGCGACCTATCAAGGTTCTGTGTTGCGTCCCACTGGTCAGAGTATTGCCAATGTAACACCACTTGAGAAGGACCCTCTCCAGCAGCGTCGCAAGCTAGATCTTATTCGCAAGTTGGATGAGTTTACGCTCCAGGAATTCGGCCGGCATGACGCGATTGAGTCTGCGATACAAAACTATGAGCTGGCCTATCGGATGCAGATGGAGGTACCTGAGCTTTGCGACATATCAGACGAAACGCAGGAGACGCAGACATTGTATGGTTTGGACGCGAGCTACGAGCCAACCAGGATATTTGGCCGCGAGTGTTTGCTCGCACGTCGGCTTGTGGAAAAGGGGGTTCGATTCATCGAGCTCACTTGTCCGAACGTTGGGCACGATCGATGGGACCAGCACAGCAATTTGAAGCAGGGTCACGAAGACAATGCCAAGGCGGTCGATCAGCCTATTGCGGCGCTGCTAGAGGATTTGCAAAAGCGAGGGCTGCTCGAATCGACGTTAGTCGTTTGGGCTGGTGAATTTGGACGGACACCGTTTGCCCAAGGGGCGGATGGTCGCGACCATAATCCATTCGGATTTACAATCTGGATGGCGGGTGGCGGAGTCAAAGGTGGCACGATTTACGGCGAGACCGACGAGTGGGGTTATCGAGCGGTGAGAGAGAAGCTCGAGATTCATGACTTGCATGCAACAATGCTTTACCTACTCGGGATTGATCACACCAAATCCACGGTGAGATTCGGGGGTCGCGACATGAGACTCACCGACGTGCACGGCAAAATCATCCACGACATCGTCGCGTAGAATTGGACTTCTAATTCAAGTTGAATAAAAACTAGCGGTTGATGTAAAACTCAAAGGTTTCGTAGGCCCTTTGCTGGCTACTTGTCCAGACTTCTTGACCATCTAACGAACAAGTTGCGTAGACCGAGGTAGACGGGGCTACCGCGTAATGCCACGTTCGTTCGTTGCCCTGGATACGAGATTCCAGCATTACCAGGACTTCGGGATCCGTACCCATCGCAAAGCCAAAGAGAAAACCATCCTCTACTCCCTCAGGAAGCGGAGAATAGCGATACAGAGGTTGAGCGAGAAGCCTTAACTCTTCTCGCGATCCATCATCTTTTACGATCGCAGCGCTAAATCGCGAACGGATAATCGACTTGGCTTGCGTTAGTCGCCGGATGGGAGTCGACTCAGGAACGCTATCACCTGGCAATATCGAGTAAGTAACGCCACCTTTCTTGGGACGCCACTTTGACTGCCTCGCCCGAATCGCAACATTGGTCGTCGATGCTGTCGTTCCCGCTACAAAGACTTCTTCGGTCAACGACTGCAATTCATGGCTGTCGCGAATGTCGTCATAAGTCCAAATTCCAATCGAGGCGAACGGTCGGCCCTGATCGGTCCATAGGTAGAGGACACCGCCGACCGCACTGCGTTCGGGTGTTGTCCATGAAAAAAGTGGTTTGTCCACCAACTTAATTGGTGTTAGTTCCGAACCGCTCCGCTCGAAGCTGTAAGATTCTGCGATCGCTCGCATTCTGTCCGTTCGACTTTCTTCCGCCGATTTGTCTTGATCATCCTGTGCGGCAATACGCGAAAATCCCGCCAAATCCCATACGGGCAAAACGACAAGTAAAACCAACAACACTCGCTTCATATTGTATTGCCTTAATTGCTTTTTGCTGTTTAAAGTACTCTTGTAGTTCAGTCTCTTACTCATGACGGGCTGTCATTCACATTAGAATCAGCGGAGGACGAGACCGATGGTTTTCCAAGCTTAAATTGTCGCGACAAATATCCGTCAAGTGTAGATGAAGTAATCACGGGAGGTTTAGCTGGAAACAAGATCGGTTGCTCTTTATCCTTTGGAACGATCGGTAAATAGGGAGTCTGCAATTCGCTACCTTTACCGTCTCCGTTATCATCGAGTTGCGCATGTTCGGTTTGCAAACGATCCAGCGTACGAAATCGACCTTCGATCTCTAGATTGATGGCGAGATAGAGGTCCAAAAGCGTGACATTACCATCACCGTCAATATCCTCAAGATTCTGGTGTTGTGCTTTGCCAGCCAGCACATCCCCAAGAGCGTAAGGCATCTCTGTCGCGGTAAACTCCATGGCTGGCTCTGTCGCGGTGATGATTACCCGGTTTTTCGCAGATAGCGGTCTGATCCAAAATCCGCTTACAGGAGTTGTTTGTAGAATCACTTGCCGCCCAGCGGTTAATTGATTGGCAAGCACTGCAAACTGATCTTGATCGATATCCGGCCCGGGAATGTTGAACTGACTCAGTTTTCCATAATGATGAGCATGCCCTAGAAGAATGATCCACGCTTCCTGATCCGCTCCCGCATTTTCTTGAAGCCAGGAAATTGCCGACTCGATATTCTGGGCGGTGCACAAACCTGTTTGAGGTGCGAGAGCTTGCACCTTCGCAATCATTTCATCGCTACCGAGCAAGGCTCTTGTGTTGGTGCTTGGAATCTTCAAAACGGTTTCGGCATGGGTAAGGATATTCTCAACGGCCGATTCAAATTGGGCCTGATGAATCGCATCGCCGCTGAGTCCGCAACACAACAAAAGCCAACGATTGCTCGAGTTGATTGACTCTTTCTTCGAGTGAATGAAATCTTCCGCAAAGGCATCTATACTCGCCGACATCACCAATGCGATTGCCAAAATCTTCGCACGGGAAAATGTCCAAGCAAATGGACCGAGGCCATTAAAAAGAAGGTCCATGTTTCATTCCTCGTAGGTGGATGGCAGTTGATATGATACGTGCTCCATGCAAAGTGAATGCTGGACGAAAGCAAGTGCCGAGACGATGTTTTTGTCAACCATCCCGATAATTCGTTTAGCTTGCACATCTCGCAATACACCGTTCCATTCCAGAGTCGCCCATGAACAGGATCGTTTTGGTTTGGAAAGACTCTGCGCTTCGATCGAGTACTCTAAGACGACAGCCGCAGGTTGATACAATTTGAACTCTTCGAACGGTTCTAACGTCGTGCCGTGGACGATGCAAACGTAGCTCGGAGCCTCATTACAAGCCCAAACTCCCGTGTGAACCGCAAGCGACCCGCCATCGGCAGAAAATCGAATCGACTGGATAGGCTGATCCCATTTGGCTCGCGCATGTATACTCCCCGAATCGATATCCCAACGAATAATATTTCCTTGCGAGTCCGAGCTGACCAATCCGCTTTCAGGATGAAATGCAACACTCGTCACGGGTGCGACGTGCTGTCCAATCAATGATACGGGAACAGCATCTTGCAGATCCCACAGTCGCAAACGTCCTTGACTATCCCCCATAATCACACGGCCGCTCGAAGGAATCTCTACCAGTGCCGTCAATTCGTCATGCGTGAACCGAACGGGTTTGCGTGTGCCGTTGTCAAGCGTTATACCTTTCCCCGCTTCAGCAACGATCTGAACCCCAGAAATTTGCAATCGAAAGTCGACCCACAATCGCTCGGGTTGCTTGTTCCAGAACCCCCTTGGGATCGGTGGTAATTCGTTATCGCTGGGCCATTGAAATCGATCTTCTACAATGTTCAAAGCGGTACTCTCGTAGCGAACACCTTCACTGCCGCGAACCATACTAGCCGCAGCGTGTTTATTCGATACATCTCGGTTCCAGATAGAGAAAGACAACCCAGGGACTTCGGTAAAAACCGGATGAGCCAGCCAAAGAAGAGCGCAAAATACCAACGATGTCATCTTCCAGCCACTATGAGTCGGACTGGCTTGTGGGCGCATTAGCAGACTCAATCGCTCCTCTAAGCTTTCTGTGGGCTGCATGCCATTGGCTAGTCGTGGTATTCTCGCCTTGTGCTCGCTGACGTAATCCACGACGCTGAGGAGCGTTTCTGCATAATCTCTTGGGGTGGTTCCAAGGACCCTGACGGCCCAAGCATCACAACAAGCCTCCTCATGGCGTTCCAATTGCCTGCGTCCAAAGTAAACTCCGGGAAACCACCAATAGATTGCAGTGACGATCCACTCTAGCCATCGAACCCAATGATCTCTTCGATAAAAGTGTGCTGCTTCATGCGCCAGAAATGCCTCGCGTTGCTGCTCGTTTAGAACACCCCACAATTCGTCTGGGCAAACAATGCTTGGTCGCCATAGGTCGCCAAAGAGCATAGGAGAAAGCCGCACAGGCAGCCGAACGACCTTAGGAAGATTACGCTTGGTTTCGCCGATTAGACGGGCTACAAATTCAGTCGCTTTGGTATCAACAACTCCCTGTTGTTGGATAATGCGAGCGAAACGAACGTAGCGAATCAGACCTTTCGCGACCAGTACAACAAACCCAAACACCCAAACGGATAACATAAGACTGCTGAATGATCGCCATAAACTTGCGAAGGAACTAAACGCATCGTAACTCGGCACATGAAGCGGGAACGAAGCAATGGGAGGCGTTACGAGCTTGATGAAGAATACAACCCATAGCAAGTGTGCGATAGCTGCTCTCTTTCCAGCACAACCGACAACGATAGCCAAGCCTCCTATAAGGCAAGCGATGAACAGGTTGCTGATGATGATCGAGTAATCCATCGACAAGCCCCCGGTACCCTATTTCTTATCGAGATCATCTAGCAGGTTTCGCAAACTCTGACGTTGCTTGGATGTAAATTTAGTCGACTTGACCAAGTACGACAACAGGGAGGTCAGGGCTCCATCACAAAGTTCGTCTGCTGTCGCTTGTAACCGCTGCGAGATCAGCTCGTCGCGTGTTAGAATGGGGCGAAACAAGTGTGGCCAACAGCCCCGGTCTCTGTCCACGCAGCCCTTGTCCTCGAGACGCGACAAGAGTTTCTGGACCGTGCCGATGTCGGACGGAGTCTCTGCACCGTACAGCGTCCGCGATAGCTCTTTAGCCGTCTGCGCCCCTTGCTCCCAAAGCTGTTCCATGATGGCCAACTCTGCGGCAGTGACATCACGAGGAGGGTTATTCAATTCCAAATCCTTGATGGGTTCGTGGATCAATTCTCGTAGTAGCGCGGCGCACACGCCCGGACTCTGGGCCTTGCGTTCGACCCTAGTTTCCTACCGAATGTGTTCTCGCTGTGTTGCTCTCAATATATCATTTTTGACAGTTTGTCTAAACTGTTTCCAGGGCAAAGTGATAAAATTTCCCAAAATGCCCAGGTTCGCTGCAAATTCATGACCGAAGTCCGACAATTAGGTCTGGAATCACGCGGTGGGGCCGAACTCAATGGCGGTATAATCCGTCTCTGAAACTTTCAATTGGGAGTTGTGCTCACTGTGCGTATCGTTCACTGTGCGTATCGTAACGCCTTAGAATAGAGTTTTGGAGTAATTAAGGCTGTGTCGGAACCAATGATTTTTTCGGTGGGTACTCAAGTGGTGGTGAAAAAGGAGACCTATCATCCGAATCGTCGCATCGCACATCCTGCCGGATCCGTCGGGACAATCGTCCGTTCACCGCTTGATCGTTCCCATTCCTATCGCGTTCGATTCAACGACGGTTTTGAAGCCCCCGTGCGTCACGACCAATTAGTACGCCTATCCGAGTTCCAACGCATCCCCACCGAAGTGGATCTTTCCAAAGATCCCCAAGCCGCCCCCACCTCTCCACAACCTAACGAATCACTGGCCTCCACCACGTTCGAGTTACAAGACCGGATTATCTACCGTTGCGTCATTGGTTCCCGTGCGTACGGTCTGGAGGATGACAACTCCGACACCGATCGCCGCGGTATCTACTTGCCTCCCGCGGAATTGCACTGGTCACTGTATGGAGTTCCCGAACAACTGGAAAACGATGCGGCACAAGAAGCATACTGGGAGATTCAAAAGTTTATCGTTCTAGCCCTCAAGGCGAACCCGAACGTGCTGGAGTGTCTCTATTCACCCATCGTCGAGTTCGCGACTCCATTAGCCCAGGAGTTGCTTTCGATACGAGAAGTGTTTTTGTCCAAGCTTGTGTTTCAAACTTACTCCGGTTACGTCGCGTCTCAGTTCAAAAAGATGCAGACAGATATTCGAAACCAAGGGCGAATCAAATGGAAGCATGTGATGCACCTCATTCGATTGTTGATATCAGGTATCGATGTTTTGCGGGAAGGCAAAGTGACTGTTAAGGTCGGCGCGGCTCGAGATCAATTGCTTGCCATCAAGCACGGGCAGGTATCCTTTTCGGATGCAGACGCATTGCGAAAGAGCTTGCAAGTCGAGTTCGAGCAAGCGTTCCAGGTGACGACATTACCGGATCGCCCTGACTACAATCAAGCAAATGCATTTTTGATCCGCGCCAGAAAACTGGCCATGCAAGAGCAACTCCCGTAGTGGAAGTTATTAAACTCCTGGTGTTTCCTTTGTTGTTAATCCTCCTATAGGTCCTGGATCTTGAACAAGATCCATTACGGCAATGAATATTCCGTTTGACAAGATGATGAATCATGTGAGGTCGCACCCTTTTCCTCTCGTGTTTGCGACTATAAGTGGGGCGCACTTGTATGGGTTCCCATCACCTGATTCGGATTTCGATCTCCGAGGTGTTCATTTGCTGCCACTCGAGACCATCGTCAGCCTAGAGGAAGGACAGCAGACTGTCGAGAAAGAAGGAATCTACGATGGGCTCGAAATTGACCTCGTCACACATGATGCGGCCAAGTTCTTTGGGTTGATGCTCAAACGGAATGGCTATGTGCTGGAGCAGTTGCTATCACCTCTCGTCGTCTTTACTACACCCGAACATGAAGAATTGAAGTCGATTGCACTTGGTTGCATCACTCGTCATCATGCGCATCACTATCTCGGCTTTGCATCGACACAGTGGAAGCTATTTGAAAAAGAATCGCCACCTCGGGTAAAACCTTTGCTATACACGTATCGCGTTCTTCTGACCGGTATTCACTTGATGAAAACAGGAGAAGTCGAAGCGAATCTGGAGATCCTTAACGAGTCCGCGAAATTGAGTTACCTCAACGAGTTAATTGATCGTAAGCGAACTGGCTTGGAAAAAGGCGTTCTCAATGCGACCAATACGGAATTCTATCGAAGCGAGTACAAACGGCTAACGACAGAGTTGGAGCGAGCCTACGAAGAGTCTAAATTACCGGAGTTGCCAACATGTAGGAATGCGATCAGCGACCTGCTCATCCGCTTGCGTTTGAAAGGTGTCGGACAAGCGGGCTAATCACACATCATTATAGGTTGCAAGTTTGAATCGCGATCCAGCAAGTTCTGCGTCCTCTGCCCCTCTGCGTTTTATTTCATTCTTGCCTCAAAGGATCGGTTATCCGTATCCGAAGAAACGCCTGAGACAATCAAAGACAAGAGCACTGGCAGCTGAGCTGAATCGGATTGTTCCATCTGGACCGCAGTATATCCATGGGTTGTCACAAGTAAGACGCTGTGCTCGCTCGATGTTGGAATTTTCAACAATGTGTGGGAACCCAAGGTCCGTCTTGATGCCTTTTCTGATTCCGTTTGATCTAAGTTGACGACGATGTGATCAGCCCGCTTTTCGACAAATGCGACATCACTGCCTACGATGTACGACTTACCGCTCGAACCGGGAATTTCAAGTATCCAACGATCGCCGTCAACGTACAGCGTTGAGTCATCCATGCGCCATGTTCGCGACAACGCGATTGTGGTAGCGACCGGCTGCTCTATGCAACCTGCAAAAATAAAACAAAGCAATATGGTACATCGGATTTTCTTCATCGCTCAACTCAATCGGTGATTTTAACAAGTAAGACAAGCCTAGTCTCGCAGATCTTCGGTTCATCGCGGGGAAAAAAACGTAAACAGTGATCCATGCGAACGATGCCGCGACACATGGGATTATGGACTGGCTATGGGAGCCTTTAACGGGTTTTTTCATTTGAATATTTTTTTACCTGATTACCAACATTAGTAATATCGAGCTGGCGGATTTCGATTTTGTTGGGGTAGCCCCAGAATTCTTGATTCCCAAATTGTCCGGTGTTGGTTTGGTCATGGTTGGAATAAATCTCATGGGAACCTGCGGGTATGAGAAAGACTCTGCCATCGAGAAGGAGTTCAAGCTCTTCATTGGTTTCTATCACAATGGTCCATGCTTTGCCGGTCCATAAAAAATCCGGTATCCACGTTCCGGTCACATTCGCGTTGCTGACAGGGAGCCCATCAATCGACATCGAGCCGACGTAGCGGCTTCTAATGCCTGATTCGACCAAGACCCCAAAAATGAATATCGAGAGAAAAGCTACGAGCCCTACTAAGATCTTGATTGCAGTTTGCATCGCATGCCGTTGAAAGCGTTTTGAATTTCGTCGTTACCTAAGCGTGGCTAAAGGGTGGGTTAGATTGTGTGCCCAAACTGTAAAGCGTTCCTCCATAGATCGGAGAATTATCGCATGGCTGGTCGCGGTTTGCAACTTTCCGACGGATGCTCCTGCTTTCCATTTGCCTAAGCTAAATCTTGACACCGGGGGGATAGGCCCATTCCTGAGTCTTCACTTATGGTCGGACGGTCCAGTAAGATTAGAGATATCGATAGGAAACGTAGGAAGCCAGAATGCTATAGGGAATTCCGAACCTGAATCGTATACACGGCTTCGAAAAATCGATAGCGAACGAATGAATGCACCTGGCTTGTCCAGGTGAAGCTAACGTTTCTCGCTACACATAACGGCTTCCCCACACACTCTAAGAATGCTCCTGGTTTACCCAGGAGATCGTTACGCTTCCGGCGTGACTATCCGGACCTGCCTCGCCAATCGGAAATCTAACAATCCGCCGATCGAGTCGGCGGGATTCGATGGCGGAACGGGGCGATCGTGGGCTTAGCGAGATGCCTAACGATCCGCAGGACGAGCCTGCGGGATTCAACGCGGGCTACGCCATGCCACTGATCTTTCGCCAAGCCCATTCGGTGCCGAGTAGGCATACTAGACAGGACCATAGTAACCAATGGCTCCATGCAGGCGAGACCTCGCGCTTCGGTGCACCTCGGGTCGTTGGCCTCGAGCGTAGCAATTGCTCCAATTCCGTTGGATTAGCCAATACTCTTCCACCCGATAGCGTCGCAATCCGAGCCAAATGCTCGTGGTTGGGGAGCGGGTTCTGCTGCTCGAATGGGTCTCGCAAGATCTGAATGTTCAACGATGTACTATCAACTTGCGTGCCGTGATCAAAAGAAGAATTCGACTCGGCACCTTCATAGGCCGTCAGTTCGATATGCAACCCCTCATCACCACCCGTCGAATTCTCACTCAAGGTTAACTGGAACTGATATCCGCCTCCCTCCTCGGGATCAATACGCCACTCTTCGCCCCATGCCATTCGAGGTCCCACCTCTCCAGAGTCTCTTGGCAAATTTTCAGGCCACAGTACCGGCGCGTACAAGCTGTTATCGTCAAGATTGGCAGGCTCCAACATCGCCCATAATCGATACTTGGAAGTCATCCTCGCTGACTCATCGTAACATACCGCTCGCAATGTGATGTTCTCACCGGGGCGATAGAAATGCTTGTCAGCTGTAGCAATCAATCTGCGTCGCCCTGTCGAGGAACCCTCGGTCGCCCAGTAAACAATGTTCCTCCATAGCTTGGCTGCAAGCTGATCTGGCTGCGAACCCCATCGGTTTACCAGCGTTTGACTTCCTTGGCCCGATATGCTCGCAGTCGACACGAACACGCGACCACGGCCTACGCGGTGCGCCATCATGACTGGTAAATTCTCGTCACCGGTTTTGCTCAAGACCTCCACTCCCGGTTTTAACTCTAGCGGTTCTCCGCTCGCAGGCAAAGCTGGCAGGGCAGAAAGCAATTTATTGTTCAACTCTTCCTCCAGTTTGAGTCTCCAGATCGGGTGCCTCGTTGCTGATACTGTGATCGGTGTTGTGAACGAAACAATGCGATTCAAGGAATCGACTCGATAGGGAAGAAAAGGAGCGAGCGGGGATTCCTTCCACTCGCGAGGATCAAGAGACGCGACTCCCGTGATCACGAGCCCACCTCCACGACCTTCGACCCACTGGGCTATCCAACCCGCACGCTCCTCGTCCAACATCTCAGTACTAGCATTGCTAAAAATGATACAGTCGTAGGAAAAGAGTTCCGAACGGGTTTTGGGAAAAGCAAACGTTTGCCGATTCGACGCATCATACCCTTGATATATTCCGCCTCCCGTATTTTGCAGCATCACGCAGTCGATATCCGCGTCTTGTTGAAGGAATAGCTGCACCGAAGTCATACCTGTTGAGCTTCTGACAGCACCGCCGAGTTCGAATAATTGGTTGAGCACGCTCGCTGACACTTGCGCCCCACTTTCCGGACTACCCTCAATGAGAAGCACTCGAACCTTGGTCCGATCGATTTCGACTCTAGTATCAACTCGATTATTCTGCTCGCTCAACTCCCCGGGAACGACATCGACTTGGACGGTGAGATCTTCAGGATGATCGTCAATCCTGTAGGTAAGCGTAACACTCTGTGCACCATCAACCAGCGTCACAGGTACCGATGCGAGCACTGCAGAGGAGCCATCTGCAGCGCGAGATTTCCTCGACAAGCTGACGGTTGTCCGTTGACCGCCCATTCCGAAACTACGCAGGAAAACTTGAAGCTGATTCTCGGTATACTTGCGGACCTTCTGAGCGGTCACTAGAGAAACGATTGCAACGTCCCCCGTTCCCTCAGCATTTCCAACAGGAACGACGTGGATCGGGACCTTGTTCTTGCCATATAACTCGGCGAGTCGTTCTACTGATTCTGTTGCGCGCACGCGACCATCTGAGACGACCACAATGCCGCTGGTCCTCTTCGGATCCACCTGGGGCAGCAAATCCCGCAAGGCATCGGCCAACCGTGAGTCTGCCGCTTTGGGCGGTTCGATGGCCTCGTCGAGTCCGGCTGAGTTCGATGCAAGAGTCAACGACGAACTCGCTGGCGTGGGAGTAAGCTTTTTGAATGGTTCCAGTCGATGGCCAAAACGATATGCTTGGATATCAGACAAATGCTCTACTCCGACTCGTTGCTGTGCCAGAGCTAAAAACCCTAGTCCCTCATCCCATCGTGATTGTTTGTCACCGAGTTGCATACTTTGCGAACTATCGACAAGGTAGAGAATAGAGGGACGCTGTACGCTACCAGGTGTTTCTTCGACATGGGTTGGACCGAGGAGAATCACGCCGACGATGCCGAGACAAATGGCCCGCATAAGCCACATTCCCCAGTACGGTCTAGATTGGACTCCTCCCCAAATCAGTCGTACGATAAGCCATAGAGCTAAGCACGTCAGTGCTAACAATGCTATATGCCACTCGGTGAACGGGGGCACCCACGAAAAATAGCTATCTGCGAACAACATAACCGCAAATGGGATGGAGCTCTGGATCATAGTTCTGAGTCTTCTCCGGCGATCGTGCGATAGTACCCGTCCACAGCGGATCGATAAAGGGACGGAACGGGTGCTTCACGTTCGGCCGCAACCTCGAGTAGCAAGATTTCTTGAATCTCTTCTCGCAATTTTCGAACGACCCATTCCACACGACCTCTCGCGTTTTGTTTCCGATTTAGGCCGAAATGGACATCGGATGATCCACCACTTTCCGCTTCCTCTGACTCGAGGGCGTTGGCTAGTTCATCGAGCCCTTCCTGCCTCAACGCTTTCTCCAACTGATCCAACTGCCCTTGAACACCAGGAGTCAACGTTTCTTGCTCTCCTTGCCCTCTCCGGCCTTGCATCTCACTTGGTTCTCCGCCCCCCTTACCACCGGTCGATTCCGACATTTGCATCGAAAGCTGACTCGCCTTTTGCTCCAAATCGCGAATTCGATTCAAGCGCGGTGCAACCAGTTGTTTATAGAGGTTGTTCAATTGATCTGCCGCATCGGCATAATCCCGTGCTCGGTCTAGCCCAGCGTTCTTCTCGGTCTTGTTATCTGAGAAATTTGCGTTCTCTCCGTTACTCACATCATCAGTAGTGCCAGTATCGCCAGACTCCGATTCAAGAGGCTCCTCCGCCAAGCTCTCACCGACTGCTAAAGACTCGGTGATCCGGTCCTCCAAGTCATTTGTGCGAGCAAACTCCTTCAATGCATCCGAGACCTCGCTCATAGCCACGTCGCCCACCTCCGCTGGGATGGACAATAGCTCTGACAGGGTCTGAGACCTGCGTGCCAGTCGGCGTGCTGCCCAGGCTCGTGCCTTGGGATTCTCCGCGTTTACCAGTTCCCGCTCGCGATTGGCCATCGCCAGCGTCATATCTCGTAATGCTCCGATGCGAGATATCGCTTCCGAAGCCGCTAGAGCACTTAATTGGACACCCATCTCTCGCAGCTTATCCGCCGTCTCTCGACTCGCCTTGGGAAAACCCTCGAGTTCGTTATCTCTTGCCGATTTCGAAAGTTGATCCATATCAGCCTTTACATCACCGAGTCTTTCGGCGAAAAGCTTGGACTTGGACAACCGGTCGCTAAGCTCGGATTCGAGGTTTTGAACTCGCTCCAGCAAATCGACCTGCATCCCGTACCAGTCTTCGCGTTTACCGGGCTCTGCACTTGCAGCCTCTGGCTCAGCTTGGCCACTGGCGTCGGATGCTACCGCGCTCGAGTTGGCTCGTGCGATCCTTTGCCCCAGTTCCTCTTGTTCGATTGCAATTCGCTCAAGTGAATCCGCGATTTGCAATTCTGTCTTTGGCGCTTCTCGTCGTAGCTTTTGCTGCAGTTGTCGAGTAAGTTGTCGGAATTCCGAGGTTTGGATTCTCGTAGGGTTTGCAAGGATGGATTGCTCAACCTGTCGTCTCGCTTCGGTGAGTGAACGGAGGGCATCTTCTTCTTGTACCATAGAAAGGGGGATGTTAGCAGCGTATAAAGAATCGGCCGCTTGTAACAAAGTTGATTCCGCCTGACTCAACGCTTCGATATCGTCATTGCCTCGTGAAAGGAAAAACTCTGCTAGGAATCGAGCTAAACTAGCAAGCTCGCTTTCTGCCTCCGCCATTCGATCGAGAACTTTTAGAGAATCTGGGGAGCGAATGCCTCCCGATCGATCGAACCGACGTGTGCTATTGATAATGCCACGTTGACGACGAATGATTTCATCGAGTTGGACGATGAGACGCTGCCGGCTACCGCCATTCGACGGCTCCATTTCTTGCTCGGAGAAGAATTGTCGCAAGGGACGAATGTCTATGTAGCGAACATCCGTCTCGACACGTTGTGGCCCCCACTCTCGATTGTCGATCGCGTAGGCATAATAGGATACGAAGTCGCGCTCTGTTAAGGAAAAGGATTCCAGTGGCAGTATTTCCTCGAGCCTAACGTTCGTTGAGAAATGAGAGTCTCGATCACCATCCTGATCACTATGCATGCTGACAAGCTCAAACTCCTCATCATCACCAATCCGAAAGAAGATACCTGACTCGGTAATGCCATAGTCATCGGAAACCTGGACGCTCATCGGAAGCTCGGCTAAAGTGTGCACTTTTATCTCATCGGGTGGATCAAGCCAACGAAGAACAGGTGCAGAGTCTTCTCGCACGCGAAGTCGTCCTTGGACAGGAGCCATAGGAATGCCATCTTGTCCTGATGCTTCAACTCTCCAATAAAGCGATGAATCGGTCGGCAACACAAAAGTCACCCGATTCGAGTGTGTCGACAATGGCAGTTCTTGTGGGATTAACTTGTTTGATTTCGTGCCAGTCGCCAAGCTTGCAGAGACCAAAACGTGATTCGCCTGGATGACGACCTCAACTTGCGAGCGTTCGAGTACCGTCACTTCCGAGGAGAGAAATGTTCGTGGATCGAGCCCTGTATAACTCGGGGGCGTGACGATAGTCTCGACACGTTCAGCGACGATTAAAGGTTGAACCTCGATACGATGGATCGCGGAATCCCCAACGTTGGTTAAGAACTGATACTCGATAGTCGAGGCAGCTTTGTTCCAGTCATAAGTAAATTCCAGTCGTTCGTCGGCGACAAGACGGTACACTACCCACTCAGATTCAGACAATGGTCTAATTTGCAAATGCACCTCTCGATTCTTTCGTCCCGCCAATTCAAGCTTGATAGGTAGCGATGTCCCCTCGAGAATCTTGGTGTCGCCAGGGGTGACATTGAGTACCGTATACGGAATCTCATAACCAGCCGCGCGCTGAATTGCGATCTTCCAATCTTGCCCTCCGAGTGACATGGCAAGTAAGGTTCCGAACAGAACCGCGCAGGCAAGTGTACTGGCGACGAGTCGTCTCCAGGGGATCATTTGATGCGGAGCAAGCGTTTCCCATCGCCCCAGAGTTTGATTGCCAAGTGCAGCTAGCATCTCTGGTGGTCCGGAAACTCTACCGTCTACGGCATCCAGGATCGTGCGGAGTCGTTGCCCAAATGGTTCAAAAGCCCTTTCGATTTTGGCCACGAACACCTTGGACCGCACGTTGCGAAACTGTCGTAAAACGCTATATCCCGCGACAAACGCCGAGAGAACACAGATTCCCCATACGAGGGATTGACGCCAAACGAGATTGAGTTCCCAATAGTAGTCAACCGCTGTTAAAGTAATCCATAAAGCGAGTATGACTGCAACCATCAAGAAGCACATCGTTGCGACTTGGGTTATGAGCATTCGCCAACGCAACGCGTTGAACTTCTCGGCGATTTCCTTCATGGAGTTAGGAATCGAAGATATTGATACGCTGCTCATGGTTCGATCCTGAATGAAAAGTTATGGGGTTGTTCGATTCGACAATGCGAACTCAGCGATTAGCAGAACCAAAATAGCACCGGCCAACCATGGCCATATCTCGATCCTCTTCAATGCAGTAACCGAGGTCAAAGGCTTGTCCAATTCATCCCCTGCAACGACCGTTATCCCAAATCGCTCGCCGAGCTCGTTTGGTTCGATTCGAGCTGTATCACTCTCCGACGCCGATGTATTAATTACGTAAAGTGACTCGGTCGATTTGTCAAAACCAGCTTGACTGAAAGTCTTCATGCCGACACTCGTTGAGGAATCGGTCGCCAGACTGACTGTTTGAACCGTATTGCGTTCGCTTAGTTGAACATCTTCGTTCTTCGCGAGGATGGAATCACCCACATTTCGAAAGCGTATGAGCCCCTCGCCGTTGAGTTGCAGAAGTTCTGCCGCCATTTGTTGCACAAGGGGCAGATACAATGGACTCATTGTCCAATTGCTCCAACTGGGGTCAGAGCTTGATAGAAACCAAACGATGTTTCCCTTGCCAAACGTATGCGACGTTATCGCGGGCTTTTTGTCTTCGAACCACGCAAGCACTCGTGTTTCAGATGCCGGAAACAAATGCTGGATTTTGTGAAAGGCGAGACGCTTGAGGTCCCCGTGCTGGGGGTCTTCGAATAAATCAAGCATGTCCGAGGTTGACTCAAAGGAAACGATTCGAAACGGTGATACGCCACTCGGTTGTTGTTTACCTAAAGTGCCGGGGGCAATTGCCGATGAAGCCCAAGTTGTTTGCCAATCCTCGCGGGCAGGGTCTCCGGCGAAGATCAGCAATCTCCCACCTCGCTGTGCATAGTCCTCAAGTCGATCGATGTCCGATGCGTTTAACCTTGCGAAGTTCGAAACAACAACGAGTCTCGTTTCGTCAATATCCAAGTAGGGAAAGGATTCTTGATCCAAGGAAACCCAACGAGGTTCGAACCGACCATGAACTCGATTTTTCGTTCTACTGAGCTCTGACGACAAGGAATCTTCTGAGATGCCTCGTTCTTCATTATCGGAAAGAGACGATGATTCGAAACTATCTGTATTCTGCTGTAACGCCGCAATCAAAAAGGGATTGTGAGCGAGTTCTTCTTTTGTCTGATCATCGCCTCGACGATCTAGAACGAGTACCGTGTAGGGCTTAGCAACTTCGAATGCGACATAACGTTGATTGTCTAATGCGAGATCGTCATTCACATCGACGGAAACGGTACATTGCCAAACGCCAACATCAAGTGCCCCCAGATCGAACTCAACTTCTTGAGGCTGGCCTGGTGCAGATTGAATTGACTTCTTCACCTGAACAGTTCGAGAACCATTCGTAGCAATCACCACCACGGGCACATCCTCGAACGGCAAACTACCGTAATTGAAGAGTGTGGCTGTTACTTTACAAGCTCGCTGGCTTCGAAGTCTAGTCGCGGGTGCAACAACACTCGTGATGGCTAAATTGCTGGCGGCGGGCCGCCCCACATCGACTACATGCACCGGGACATCGACTGGAAACTTCCAATCGGTCACTTCCGATAAGTTGTCATTTAGACCGCTTCGCTGCATGTCGGAAATGAGAAATACATCCGCTAGAGAGGTCGGATGTGCATGCACTCGATCCCTCGCGTATGCAATAGCCGCCGCGAAATTGGTTCCTCCGGTTAGCACTCTCGGGGCAATCAGGCGTGTACCGTCGTCCAGTACTGGTTCAATCTGTCGATCAAACCAAGCCCACTCCACCTTAGCATCTTCGCCCAACGCATTTGCTCGCTTGATCGCTTCTGCGACAGCATCGTCCACTAATCTCCCTTGTCGTCCGGGCATGCTCATGCTTGCAGATCGGTCAATGAGAATGACGCGAAATCGATCCCCATCTCGTTTGGTCGATTCGAGAAAGAAGGGGCGGGCAAAAAGAGCAGCGATCAGACCTACGAGAGCCATCCTTGTCAACAGCAAGAACCAACGTCGAACACGCCTTCTTTGTACGCCATCTCGAATGACCTCACTCAGAAAACGCATCGTCCCTAACTCGATTCGTTTCACCTGCCATCGGTTCAGCAAATGTACGATCAGTGGGATGACGACCGCCAAACCTGCAAAGAGAAACCCTGCTTGAATGAAACTCATGGCGAACTTGTCCTTCGCACGAGGTAGCCTACCAATGCTTCGGCTGGTGACCGATCCGTCAACAACTCGAGTCGGTCCACTCCTTGGTTACGACATGCGTCGTTCAATTCTTCGCACCAGTGATCGATTCTCTTCAGATACTCAGTGCGAATACCTTCTACATCGGTAACCAATTCGTTCGGGCTCTCCAAGTCCACAACGCGAATTTTTCCCTTGTCGTCAAGGGTTCTTTCAAACGGATCGAGGACATGCAACAGCACAACCTCATGCCCCCGATGCCGTAACTGTTGTAATCCACGCTGTATCCCAGTGACATCATCTACGAAATCGCTTACCAAAACGACGATACCGCGATGCCTCGCGAGCGCAGCCGCTTGTTCGATCGATTTTGCCAACGAAGTTACCGGTTGACGTGGACCTTGAGAGAGTAATCGAATGCAATCCTCCCATTGCCCAGGCTTTACTGAAGGATCCAGATAATGCGAAATGCCGTCATCCATCAATCCCAATGCGACGGCATCGCGTTGCTTCAACGCGATCGAAGCCATGGCCGCCGCTAAAGCGGATGCGTACTCAAATTTGGTCATAGCGCCCCGTACCTTACACCGCATCGAATGGCTGGAGTCGACGAAAAGGTACAGATTGAGATTCGTCTCGGCATCAAATTCTTTGACATAGAGCTTGCGTTGTCGAGCAAAAATTTTCCAATTGACGTGCCTCAGATCATCACCCGCCCCATAGCGTCTATGCGACGAAAACTCAACGCTATAGCCGATGAACGGACTTCGGTGCAACCCTTGCATAAAGCCTTCGACAATGGCACTCGCTCGCAATTCGAGCGAGCTCAGCTTCGCCAACTCTTCGGGCTTTAACCAATCGGGCGCTCCATTTGCTTTTGCAACGACCATTAGGAATTCTCTTTCACCCCGGCGAGTAATGCGTCGACTACATCATCCGAATCAACGTTGTCAGCCCGACCGTGAAAATTCAAAACCAATCGATGGCGCAAAACGGGATGGGCTAGGGCTCTGACATCGTCGAAGTCAACATGGTAACGTCCTTCGAGAACTGCACGTGCTTTTCCTGCCAGAATGAGTGCCTGCCCAGCCCGGGGGCTTGCACCATAGGTCACGTACTTCCGAACGATCTCCAAGTTGCTTGAAGTCTGTTCTTTTGCTTTCGACGGACGGGTTGCATTGACCAACCGAGCGGCGTACATCACAACATCGTCAGAAACGGGTACGCTACGAATAATTTCTTGAAGCTCGATTAGCTCTTGAGCGGTTAGAACGGACTCGGGTTGCTGTATTGTTGTACCGGTCGTTCCCTTGATGATGGCTGCTTCCTCGTTGACCGTGGGATACTTGACCCGAATGTTGAACATGAACCTGTCCAATTGGGCTTCAGGTAGTGGGTAAGTACCTTCCATCTCGATGGGATTCTGCGTAGCTACAACAAAGAAAGGAGGTTCGAGCTTGTAAGTTGAGTTGCCGATGCTGACTTCATTCTCTTGCATTGCTTGAAGTAACGCTGCTTGCGTCTTTGGAGGTGTCCGATTGATTTCATCGGCTAGCAAAAAATTAGTAAAGATCGGCCCAGGTACAAACTTGAGCCGATGACCGCCTCCCCCTTCCATTTCTTCAATCACATCCGTACCCGTGATGTCTGATGGCATCAAGTCGGGGGTGAATTGAACCCGTTTAAACTTGAGCATCAGCGTCTGTGAGAGTGTACGAGCCATCAACGTTTTTCCCAATCCAGGAACACCGTGCAGAAGCACGTGTCCCCGACAGAGCAAGCTCAATAGCAAGAGATCGACTACATCTTGTTGTCCCACGACAGCCTTGGCGGACTCGTCTCGGAGTTGCTGTCGAGCTGATCGTAATCGCTCGACGCGTTCTAATAGCTTGTTTCCGGTAGCAGCGTTTCTCTCGGAGGTGATGCTCATATGGTGTTCTTTCTCGGAAAAAGGTTGTTTGATAAGGGGCTTGAGAAGATCAGGTCAGCGGGCGTCCTTTAGCTTCTTGTCGTATCGCGTGGCTTCGTCGGCATCGATAAGTCCATCTTGGTCGGTGTCGATCTCATGAAAGACATGCCTCGGTCCGAGAAATTCATCCCAGGTTATGTCCCCATCTCCATTCCTGTCCATGCGTTGAAACCACATCGGACCTGTTGGAGGTCTTAACGAAGCAGTTGTGACCTCGGTCGCAGATGTACGACTGACTTTTCCGAATAGGCTGATGCCTCCTCGTTGAATCTCAATCCGAAAGGATTGCCGCATACGAGAAGGGTTGATGACTCCCTCATTGTTGGCCAACTCACGAAGCCTTTGTTCTAGGGTCCTCAGCTCTCGAATGGAAATTCGACCGTCGTTATTCTGGTCGAGTAATTGAAAGAATCCATTGCCTGAATCGATAAGCGTCACCTGACAAGTAGTCGTCGCTGGTTCAGTATACTCGCGGACATAGTCCAACATTTCCTCTGCAAAGACTCTGCCGTCGTTATCGCGATCCATGGCTTCGAAAAGGTAACGAGCGAATCGTTGATGCTCCGCAATCTCATCCATGTCGAGGTATCCATTGGCATCCACGTCGATGGTGTTGAAAACGGTGATGGCATTCTCGCGAGCTTCACGAAGTGGGTCTCGATGTCGATATCCAACACTCAAGTTTATATGCGATCTGCTCATGGTAAAGTAACCGTCTGCCGACTGCGAATCTTGTTTTGAATCGCTGTCCAAGTTCGCATGCAGAGTTTGCATTCCGGCCGGGATTTTTTCCGTAGCCTCTCCCAAGTTCACCGAAAACACCGCGTCGGGATGAGCGTTAGCGATTTGTGACAACTCTTGCATGTTGAGCTTGCCGTCATGATCTGCATCTAGAATCGAGAAGCGATCTTGAGGCCAGCCTAACTCCTGGGCGGTGAGGTGTGCGTCTCGGTCTTTATCATACATGCGAACTAATCTAGCAGGCATAGTCGGTTCTCGTGCATCCCGTAGTAGCTCCGAAAGTATTGACTTGGGAGCCTCTTGATCTAGGGAAGTAACGACAACCAATGAGGGAGTAGCCGTTTGATTCGGTAAGAATTCGTCAAAAGTGATGCATTGATCCATATCGAAGTCTAGTGCGGCTATACGGGATGCTGCTAACCTCATCTCAGCAGCATCGATCAATCCGCTCTCATCTTGATCGAGAACCCGAAAGACACTGAGATCTTGATCAGCGACGACGTTTTCTTGGCGATAGGACATAAGTTGTCCGGCAGATCGCTCTACTGCCAAATCGATTTCATGCCGAGTGTATGGTTTTCGAGTGCGGAGCGATTGTAGGAAAGGGTTGTCGTCGAATCGCCGCCCCATCACGAACAGCGGATGCTTAGCGGTCTCTTGTCGACTCAATTGACCATCTTGGTCGGTATCCAACGTTTTGATTAAGCGATCGACATACTGCTCGCGTTTCGCTCGGAGTGGGTGATCTCCATCGGTGACAAATAGTCGAAAGTGAATGGGGCCATCAGGCAGCAGCAACAACATGTCATGCTGTCCATCGCCACGAGTCATTCCGGAACTCGCAATGAAAGTGCATAATAGGCAAGCCGCAGCGTTGCGAACAACACTTACCCAGAGCTTCATGTAATCAACTCCCCTACTGCTTGTGCATAATCTTCGACAAAAGGGATAGGGCGATCTCCCAGTTGATTGCTGGCATCGGATGGAATTCCGAGGACCTCGAGGATCGTTGCAAAAAGCTCCCCTGCCGTGACTGGTCGGTCCTTGACTTCCATGCCATCGGGACTGGTTTGGCCGATAACTTGCCCACCAGCGATACCTGCACCCGCAAGCGCGACACTCCAAGCGTCAGGAAAGTGGTCCCGTCCGTTTGTGGAATTTATGCGTGGAGTCCGACCAAATTCCCCCATCCAAATCACCATGGTCGATTCGAGCATGCCTCGTTCCCGCAAGTCGCGAATCAAGGTCGACCATGCTGGATCGAGGGTACCACACAGCCCCTTGACCATTTGAAAATTATCGACGTGCGAGTCCCATGTCGCAGCCTCTGCTGTATCGAGCGAAACCTCAACAAACGACACACCACGTTCCACAAGACGTCGGGCGAGCAAGCAGCCTTGACCGAAACGGCTACGACCATAAGCATCTCTCAGCTCCGCAGGCTCTTCGTCGAGATCAAATGCACCTTCCCCCCTTGTTTCGACCAATCGCATCGCTTGCTCGTAAATAGCAGAATGTTTTATTGCAGAACTAGATTGGCTAGAAAAGCCCGAGCGAACGATTTGAAGAAGCTCTTGACGTTTGGCCAATTCCTCCATGCTGCCGATTCCCGTCGGAGTCATGTATTCAACAGTTAGATTGGCACGGGTTGTGGGATCGCTACTAACGCCAGAAACCAACAAAGGAGAATACTTTGGTCCCAAGAAGCCACTTCCCAGATTGCCGAACCTCGATGGTGCGACAGCTACATAGTTGGGGAGATGGGATTCAGCTTGCTCGAGTTGCTTGGCTACGAGTGAGCCGAGAACAGGATACTCGAGCGTGCCTCCCATAGGACGGTATCCGGTTTGCATGAGTTGCGTTGCGCGGCCATGATCCCCTTCGCGTGTCTTCATCGATCTAATGATTCCAACGTGGTTCATCTCAGCGGCGATCAATGGCAGATTGTCCGAGATATGGATTCCAGAAACAGCAGTTGCAATCGCTTTGGTCGGGCCTCCGTTGGCATGATTAGGCTTTGGGTCGAGCGTTTCCATCTGGCTAGGTCCACCGGGCATCCACAGCAGTATACATGCTTTGGGGGGGCGCCGGCCATGAAAGGCGTTGGCCAGTCGGGGCAACCATCCCGAATAGCTGTAGCCTGCCATCGAAGCGGCTGCAATCTTGAGAAGCTGCCTGCGCGAGAATCCACTACCCTGAAACTTTATCGACATAGTACAAACTCCGGACTGTTTAGGAGTGCCCATAGAACCTCGCCATACGCGCGTCGCTTGGACGAATCGTTATCGAAATCGAGCAAGTATGTAGTGAGTGCTGAACGTTCAGCCTCTGTTGGCAATCGCGTCAATACCGAAAGAAACAAGGAATCCAAACGCGCGTCTTCATCGAGAAAGGGTGCCTCGACGACGGCGCGTAGCAGACGGCTTGTTTCCCAGTCTATCGCATCGCTCGTCAGTTTACCGTTCATAAACATCAATGCTTGAGGAATACCGGACGCATAGTCCTCGGGCGTGACACCGCTGGTTTCGTTCAAGCGACTGACTAATTGAAGCCGATCTCCACTCCAACGAGCGGACGACGGATTGATTCTGCTGAGGGGCAAATGCAACGATGTTTCCAGAGAATCGAATACTTGTTCGGGACTACTCGCTTTGAGAGATCTAGCGAACTGGTCAGGACGGGCAAGAAGCTCGAACTCGAGGGATTTCGCTTGGTACCACTTGGACTTCAAGATAGCAGCTAACAGAACGCGAGTATCGAATTCAATCTCAGCAAACTTATCACCGAGAGCATCTAATAAAACGCGATTCTCTGGCGAAGCTGAATCTAGATTTTCGACATCAGCATAAATGCCACGCCCCACGAGCTGTTGCCACATACGATTCACCATGGTCGAAGAGAAATGCGGATTCTCTCTGGCTGTAATCCATCTCGCTAGTTTCAAACGAACTTCAGTACCCGATACGCTTCGATTCGACGATGGCGGTTGCCCCGTTACGGGATCGCTAAATGCAGGATTGGTTGTCCATAAGTACTTAGCCGTGTACTGTACCCCATCTGACTCGATTGTGCCGACACCTGCGTCCTCGGTGCTACGATTCATTCCTAGATCCGAATAAAACGCTGCTAAGCCCCAAAAGTCTTGTTGTTTCCAAGGCGCAAACGGATGGTCATGACATTGCGCGCACTCGATACGAACACCGAGCATGACGCGAGACACATGACCTGCATAGTTGGCCGCGTCGGCCCCAATCAGATTAAAGTAAGCATTGGCTGGGTTGTTAGGTGACGAACGGACCAGTTCTCGCATGATTTCGTCGAGCGGTTTGTTTTGCTCAAAGGATTCGTTGAGCCAGGGTTCAATCGTTTCAGGAGCACCGTTGACCGTCGTTCCTGGAGGAATCAGAACCCGCCTCCATTGCCGAGCCAGGTGCGAAGAGACGAGCCGTTGATAGAGTGCGCCGCGCTCGCCATCTCCGAACACCAATTCATGAATGAGCTGCCGGCGACGACTGTCTCCGTTAGCCTGGAAGTCTCGCAGCTCCGAAAGACTCGGAATCCGACCGATCGTGTCCAGATAAATACGCCGAGCAAAGGTTAGGTCATCGCATAGCTCGGGCAGTTCACCGTAAACCTCAATCCCTTTTTGATCGATCCAAGCTGCCAGTTCATCGCCCCGAGAATCCGCGTTAAGGTAAGAAGCTGTAACAACGAGACCAACAATTGCCAGCAAGATAGTGGTCGAGGCTTTTGTTGGGTTCGAGAAAATCATCGTCATCACCAATCCTCGTTTATGCAGGTGGCTAACGCCACCATTCATCGAGTGGCGGCAAGTAAAGTTTCTAAAAGTTCGGGCGGCCGATCCGCCACTTTGATGCAATGGATTGTTATCCTGCATGTGCAATTGACTCAACGGTCTGGATTGAGGTCTCGATTCGATGGCCGAATTGGTGCGGCAGCCGTTTCTTTGGATCGCCATTGGTTTTCACCCGGAAGCTTAACCATACATCTTACGCTACCAAAGAAGTCACGAAATGAAAGCCTATAGCCGCGTTCATCAATAATGTAATTTCGCCAATTACCTCCTGCTCCATCGAGCGTAACATTGCTCTGCGATTCGAGATGAGTTCTGTATTCGATTAATCCGAGTGTTTCGAATATTTCGTCATCTTTCATCGATAGCGTTAGCTTTTCAAAGTTAGGCCCGAGTTGTTCGAGCACACTACTTGGCAGGACGCCAACTGGATTGTCGCTATTCACTGTGGATTGTTGAGAAGTAAGTTTGTTAACAAGAACTTCTAGTGCCTTGACACGCTGTTCCAACTCAAGAACCCTCGCCTCGAGAGACTTCGTCTGCACGTCCTGTGCATTCAATGTGCTAGATTGGCAGTAGACAAAAAGCAAAATTAGGACTGAGGGAAAAATTTTCATTCTGATTCTCCAGATTGGATAACTACCGGCTGATGCAACGCCATGTTGTCATGCACAGCAAAGCAAAAGGCGCGGCCTTGCAACGCAATACATTCAATTTAGACACATCGTCTAAACTAGTCAATAGGCTTATCGAAAAACTATTGTACACCATTTTGATTGCACAATTTAGACAGATTGCCTATAAAGTAGAGGTAACGGTAGAGTCTAGCTCGCAAACCATAACCACCCCTCAGCTCTTTTTTGTGCGATGACATCCATGAAACCTTCCACGGCCCTCTTTGCTTTTGTTCTTGTGTGTTTGGGTTGGCCAATCGCCATTGCGAATGCACAGGATGGAGAAGGTGGAGGTGATCCACAACGGGGGCAGCACTCCTTGCAGATCGAATTGCAGGAAACATTATCCGATGAAATCGGCGAAACAAAGCAATTGAGCAAACAGGTTGAGGAGGCAGTCGACAATTTCGATCTCTATGCAGCGAGGGATTCCGAAAACAAGCTGGTTTCGCGACCCGTGTTTCGTTGGCGAAATGCTGCACGCGGTCAGGATGGAGAAGCCATGTTAGCCATTTGGCTGAACAATGGTTACCCATTGGCGATGGCAAGCATATTTCCATGGGAGAAAACGATCCAACATGAATTCGATTTGCTTGCAGGGACACCAGGGTTGATTGCCAAGTCCGGTGAAAGGGTTATCTGGGCACCCGAGTCAGCTGCCGTAAAGTTTAAGATTGTCCCGGAAGCCGAGTCGCCAGCAGCGAGTCCAGCGGTAAGACTGAGACAAATGAAGGCTATTGCAGTACGATTCGAGGGGAAGCTCACTGGCTGGAATCCTGGGGATACCGACAACGAGTTTCTTCGCCTGTTGCCTCGTCCACTCTACCGTTATGAAATCACTGAACGAACTGAATCGAAAGCTTTGCCGGTAGACGGTGCTCTTTTCGCGTTCGCTGCTGGAACAGATCCTGAGATCGTTCTAATGCTGGAGGCGGTAGAGAATGATGGGCATATGATCTGGGAGTACGCGTGTGTTCGCGCAACTTCAGGTGGCCTAGAAATGCGATTGGATGGAAGTCTTGTTTGGACAGCAGCCAAAGATCCGGAAAATACGAGACCTGAACTCCCGCACTTTACAGCCCGTTCGCGGTTGCGTTAGAGACGTACCTTGTTCAGATTTCGGTTTTTGATCTCTATGAACAAATAAATTAGTAGTGGAAGTTGTTAAAATTCCAGATTTTTTGAATGTTGTTTAGCCGGTTGACGGGGGGATCTTTAACAAGATCCACTACCAGTTTTGGGATCTTTATCAAGATCCACTACCCAGATTGGTTCCTTTCGGGACGAAAGCAGCTGGGGCGATTTTGCTTAGCTGTGCCGCTTAATTATTTCTTGATGCTGGCGGCTGCGTTCACGATGGCCAAGAACGAATCGGCTTTGAGGGAAGCACCCCCGACGAGTGCGCCGTCGATGTTGGGTTGGCTGAGCAATTCGTAAGCATTGTCCGCTTTGACACTGCCGCCATATTGAATGATCACTTGGTCGGCCACCGGCTCGCCGAACAATTCGACTAGCAAGCTACGAATGTCGGCATGGACTTCCTCGGCTTGTGCTGGCGTGGCGGTCTTGCCAGTTCCAATCGCCCAAACTGGTTCATAAGCGAGCACGGTTCGAGCCATTTCTTTCCCAGTCAATCCAGCCAAAGAGCCTCGGCACTGCGTGCGAACAACCGTCTGAGTTTGATTCGCCTCGCGTTGTTCTAGCGTTTCGCCAACACACACGATCGGTGTAAGTCCGGCGGCCAATACCGCTTTGACTTTTTGATTTACCAAGTCATCCGTCTCGTGAAAGATGGCTCGACGTTCGCTGTGCCCGAGAATCACGTAGGTGCACGATAGATCCTTGAGCATGGCACAACTGACCTCACCCGTATAAGCGCCCTCGGCGGCGAAGTAGGCGTTTTGACCACCGAGCCGGATCGTGCTGCCGCGAAGGGCTGCTCCTACGTCGTGGATATAAACGCTGGGGGGGCAAACCGCGACAATAACTTGCGTTGATGGCGAGAGTTGGTCGGTCAGTTGGTGGGCGAGGGCGACGGAGCTATCTCGGAGAAGATTCATCTTCCAATTGCCAGCAATCAAGTAATTACGCACGAAACACCATCGGAGGAACGAGGATCTGGAGGGCGGCTGCCCAAAAGATTCCAGAATTTGCCTAAATTGTCAACGCCACCGAGATTGACCTAGATTTCGCTCCCCGCCATTTGCTACGGTCCACTTTAAAGAACCTTACTCAATTCTGGGGATTTTCTGATGCGAAAAATAGCTGTCATCAACCAAAAAGGTGGCGTTGGCAAGACCACCACGGCCGTTAACTTGGCAGCAGCCCTGGCTCAGTGCGGAAAAAGGGTTTGCGTTATCGACTTGGATCCCCAGGCTCACGCGTCGTTACACCTCGGGGTGACGGTCGGCGAGGGGGAGACTAGCGTTTACGATATTCTTTGCGGAGACGCTCTGCTCTGCCATGCCCGACGGTACTTGACGCCAGAATTGGCAATTGTTCCTGCCAACTTGGATTTGGCGGCAGCAGAAATGGAGCTGGCTGGCGAGGTGGGACGGGAAGTCATACTAAAGGACAAGATGGATATCGATTCCGAGGATTTCGATTTTCTCATCATCGATTGCCCCCCGTCGCTCGGCGTATTGACCTTGAACGCATTGACGGCGGTGGACGAAGTCTTCCTGCCACTGCAACCGCACTTCTTGGCTCTTCACGGGTTGAGCAAGCTTTTAAGAACCATTGAAATTGTGGCAAAGCGACTGAACCCCACGTTGCACCTAGGTGGTATCGTGCTGTGCATGTATGAATCAAGTACGCGATTAGCTCAAGAAGTCAGTCGCGATGTCGAAGAGTTTTTGAATCGCAATGCCTCCACGAGTCCCGTTTGGGCTTCGGCTCAATTCTTCCAAACTAAGGTACGTCGCAACATTCGTTTGGCGGAAGCTCCTAGTTTCGGACAATCGATTTTTGAATACGCGTCCAATAGCCACGGTGCGGAAGACTACCTTTCGCTGGCTTACGAGGTGTTAGCAACGGAAACCTCCTCCGAGGAGCCTTGCGAAGCAAGTCATCAAAACAGCAAGCACTTGGATGGAGTAGCCACGTGAGTCAGGACGTTGATGCGGAAAGAGTGCCCAGACAAGGATCCTGCCGAGGGAGAAGGGGAATGGAATCGACCTATCGCTTTTCTAAAAGACAAAGATTTCTGTCGCTCATTCTGCTAGGTAGCGTAGTGGCTGGCTGTCAGCAACTAGGCCTAAGACGCGGCGGCGGCTACGTGGAAGAAGACGAATGGGGTGTCACACCGGGACAAATGTCTCAGGTTCCGCGGCCTTACATGGAAGCCAAACGGAGCAAACAAAGGGGGGCCGATACTGCGGTTCGGACAGGGCTCAGCGATTCTGGCTCCGCTGAATCCTCTGCTTCAACACCAGTCGCTCCCACACCGAATACCACAACCCCGCCAACAACCAATAACGTCGCTGCAAAACCGCAGACGAGTCCGGCGGCTGACGATGGACAAGCTGGACAAGCTCTTAGGAGCAATAACGGCCAGATAGCTGATACAGGCGTAGAAGACATCGACTTGGATGCTGCGTTAGATGGTTTGCCTCCGCAGTATCAAGAGATTCTTAAGCGGCAACTGGCCGCATCCAAGAAGATCGGTTTGCCAGCTACAGAATCGTCTGCGGAGTCTTCGGTCGCACAATCGAGCCTGAACGATACTGGCAGCAGTGTTGCATCCAGCAACAAGGTTAGCATGCGATTCAGCGACGATGATGAAGATACCACGTCTAGCAGTCCTGCTTCCTCAACCGGCAACTCAGTCGTCGCAGCGAGTGCTAATGACAATCAGGCAGCGTCGGAAAATGTGCAGCAGGCACAGGCCACCAGTGCTCAAAGCGGCGATGTCGTTGCCGCGTCGGCTACCAGTTCTTCATCACCAGCTTCGGCCCCTTCGTTGCCGACCTCGGATGCGACCCCAGCAGGTCTGCCGGTGGCAGCGAACATGGCGGCGGTCCCTGCTCACAGTCCTACGTCCAACTCGCAGCTCGGTTGGTATCAATCGGTGGCACAAGCCATCCAGTCCCTCGAGAAGCAAATGGGGGATTTGCCACCTGCTGACGAAAATCTACGGCTGCACCAAGAGCTCACGATCCGTATGCTCTATACAGCGATTCGCAAACCGGATGAGGCGATGCAGCCCATCTCCGGCTTGAGCGACGACGAAAACGAATACTATCGCAATCAAATGCTGGCTCTGATCGAAGCAAGCAACCCGGATGCAATGCCAGTTCGCTCGCGGCATTTGAGTTTGGTCATGGATAGCCAGCGAAAAGCGACTGGTTTCTTGGCGGCGGCAAGCAATCTCGAGGTCCGCAATATTGCTTTTTGTACCGATGTCGAGCGTTATGGTGTGGTCACGAAATTTCCACGCTATCAGTTCAAGCCGGATGAAGAGGTTTTACTCTACTGCGAGGTGGAGAACGTATCAGCGTTTCCGGTCAAAGATGGCTTCGAGTCGCAATTGCAGGGTAGCTATGAGATCCTGGATAGCAATGGCAACCGAATCGTGGAGCAGACCCTCCCCATGGAGCCTGACATCTGCCAGAACGTTCGGAGAGATTACTACATGGTGTACCGAATCTTTATGCCGCAGCAAATTTCACCAGGAAATTACAAACTGCGGTTGACCATCGAGGATCTCAAGGCACGAAAGTACGGCCAGTCTACTTTGGACTTGCAAATCAAGAAGTAAAGTGTGACAACAGCGGGTTGCTGGTGACCGATCGAATCGGACTGAGCCGGCTGTTTTTACTCACTTGCATAGACTTCATGGCCATTACACAAGATTACGCAGCCGTCGGCTGGCTTCAGGCATTTCTCGGTGCCAACGATCCTCTTCTCCAAAAGACCCGGTTGGACACCAAAAAGCTCGTCGACTGCATCGAGGTGATATGCAGCCTAACGACGATTCGTGAAAAGAGAGACCAAATCGAGTCCTCGCTAGCAAGTTTGTGGGATTATTGCCACAACCATCAGATGACTTGGGCTCTCGAACAAGTGCCCAGTCTTCAGAGCGAATGGATTCTGCCGTCAAACGACGATTTTACTATCAGCCGAACCAGCCCGGTGAAACTGGATTCGCCGCAGGAGCTCGGAGCTGCATTGGGAATCTACGACTGGTCGACTCCTGTCACCATGAGGATCCGAAGCGCTGAGTTTACCACTTGGCAGCGTCGTGTGGCGCGAGTTGGAAGCGGGGCACCGGTAGGCTTCACCATGGCCACCTCAAAGACCGACACCATGGACCTCAACTGCATTGCAAGCTGGAAGGCCAATGATTGGGTCGATGGCAGTTGGACCTTTCAGATCGAAAACCAGCCCAATATGTCTGCTTTGGTTGAAGAGCCGATTTCGGTGACACGCCCCGATCTGAGCGTCGGTTTGAGCCCGATATTAAACGCTATCGATTGGGCCGACAGAACTTTGCGAGTTACCAAAAATGATAAGCCCGCTGCTGTTACGACGATTCCCATTTGGTTACCGCTAGGAGATCGATTGGTTCCCATTCACGAATCGGTCTACGGTGGCAAGAATGATTTGAGCGTTACACAAGTCTTCTCGAACGTTTGGGATTCCGTTTGGCCAGTCATCTACTGTCGTCGCCGCAAACTAGGGCGAGGGCACTGTGAGCTCAAGCATATTAAGGACAAAGTGGATCAATCCCTTTCCACCGAGCCGCGATTGTTTACCTGGATGGTAGTCTTCTCGGAGATGCTTTCGCAGATCTACACATCGGACGGCCTTGGGATTTGTGCCAAGTATGCGTAGTTAGTTTTTTGGCGAAGCACATCGTTTCGAGTAGACGTTTGCAAATCGTTCTAATCGTGACTGCCGTTTGTTCGATGCCCTAGGGCGATCTGTTCCCCCTAACTGCGAAGCAGTACATCACCATAGCCCGGGTCGCGGAGCGCACCCTGGGGTAAACGGGCACCCGTACCCAATGCCTTGTGTGTTCACTGAGATTCTGAGTTTGGCAATACGTTAGAGATCTGATTGCGTAAGTGATGACGTTGGTATAGGTACAGGAAGGAAGACAACTGCGCGATCGACGAGATTTTGAGTTTTTGGAGGATATTTGAACGATGGACGTCCACTGTTCTAGTGCTGATGCCCAGTTGCTTCGCGATCTGTTTTGTTACCATTCCCTGTGAGACACATTCCAGAATTTGCAACTCGCGTGCGGAAAGTGTCTTGATTCGATCTATAATTCTCTTCTCTTCAAGCTGTTCGTGATACAACTCTTGAGCTTTCTCTTTAGCACGATTGACTGCATTTAATAGTGTTTCACGTGTGAACGGCTTTTCGAGAAAATCAATTACACCCATCTTCATCGACTCAACCACAGTCGATACATCACCGTGTGCACTGATCATGATGACCGCACAAGTTTGCTGTTTCTTGAATAGCTCTCTGCAGAACTGCAAACCAGTCAAACCAGGCATCAAAAGATCAACGATTATGCAGCATGGGTCATCGAACTTCATCGATTCGAGACACTCTTTTGCTTGTTCAAAGACCGTAACCTGGTATCCAAAAGACGTAAGTATCCATTCGATCGACTCCCTCATATCAATGTCATCATCGATCACGAAAACAGGTAACTTATCGACATCAATACTGCTCATGGAGTCCCCCCTCTTTAGCAACTGGCAAGGTGATTCGAAATGTTGTTCCACAGTTAGGCTGCAACTGGCAAGTTATGTCGCCACCATGGGCTCGAACGATCGACCGACTCACCTTCAAACCCATCCCCATTCCATTCGATTTCGTGGTAAAGAATGGTTCGTACAACCTATCTAGAACGTCCTTTGAGATCCCCTGACCAAAATCCTGAATCGTGATCTCAATTTCATATCTGTTGTTTAAGGTTGAAGCGACTAGTATGCGTCGAAATTCTAAGTTGCTATCTTGAATTGCCTCAATTGCATTACGAATTAGGTTAAGAAGCACTTGCTGGATTTGTACAGGGTCTCCCATCATTGGAAGCGGATTAGGAGAGACTTGCATATCGCAGCGCACTCTTGCGAATTTAAATTCGTGCTGGGTGAGTGCTAGTACTGCTTGGAAACAATCCCTTACATCAAATCGAATTAAAGTTTTTGTAGTTCTTGTGACAAACGTACGCAATCCAAGAATAATCTGCCCACATCGCTTCGCAAGAGTCATTATCGATTCCAGCTTCTCCTTGAGGATTTCAGGGGGTAGCGAATTCTGATTGTGTTTTTCAAGGCAGCCTCCTGAATAAAGAGCGATCGCTGTTAAAGGTTGATTAAGTTCGTGGGCAATTCCGGCTGCCATTTCCCCCATTGTCGCTACGCGTGAAGCGTGCGCTAATTGGCAACGTAACTCTTCAAGCTGAAGTTCGGCTTGCTCAAGCACCGTTATGTCTGTGTGCACCAAAATAATACGTTCGCTACCTTGATCTCCATAGCCCCGTCCCCGGCATAAAAACCATCTTGTGCTACCGTCTGAGACACACTCGTACTTAACCATAAATTCAGCACACTCTCCGGAGATCACTTGGCGAATTCCCCTAGCAATGTCTCGAGCTTCTGTTGCACTAAGCCCCTCAGCATGTTCGCAGGCTAATAGATAATTCGCCCCTTCCGCGACCTGTCGCCATGTAAGATTTGCCGTGATTGCGAAATCCTTCCAAGCTTGATTTGTTAAATTGATCACTCCGTCTTTATTTAGGACTGCGATTTGAGCAGGAACTGCGTCTAGAGCATGTCTCAATGACCGCTTATTCTGCCAGAGAAGTGTCTCCATGTTCTTACGATCGGTTATATCACTCGCAAACCCAATGACTTCATAAATCTCACCCTTTGCGTTGCGCAATGGTTCGAACGATACATCGATAATGATTAATTCGTCTCCTTTCGCGCGTACGGGTACCTCATATCGAACTTTATCTCCTGCGGCAGCTCGTCGAATCGCAGCGCGGAGTTGATCTTGTACTTCAGTGGAATAGGACCACCAGTGTGTTTCCCAAAATGGTTTTCCAATAACTTGTTCACGCGACAATCCTGCAATTTCAAGTGGAGCTCTATTCGCCTCAAGCAAAATTGCTTCGAGCGATAATACTCCTACGAATCCGTATATGGAATCTAAGATATTCCGAAGTCGGCTATGCGAGGCCTGCAACGCTTGCTCGGAAAGCGTCATTTTGGTGACATCTTGAATTGTACCGAAGGATCGAACCGGATGGGTGTGACCGGCTCATCGTTGCTTAGTCGGTAGTGAGTCGCGATTTGCTAGCACAAGATATTGTGGCATCATTTCCGGCGACAACCAATTGGTTTCGTTTTCAGTATTGAGAGAGATAATAAGGGTAACGGCGAGCTTTTTCGTCGGTTCTCAATCACGGAGTCAAATCATGAACGAATCGTTGGATTTCCAGAATGTAGATTGTATTGTCGCACAGCTTAAAGAGCTGGCTAACACAGCTTTTCGTACGGGGCAAGCGATCGACCAAACGGAGCTTGATTTACACAAGCGACTAATGGCTCTCGGACATGCATTGATTGGAACAATCATCGAGCAAGCAGGCCAGGGAGATGTTGGACCTACCATCGAGAAGAAAGGGCGAGTCTATAATCGAATGCCCAAACGGACTCGGAGGTATCGCTCCATCTTTGGCGATTTCAGAATCGAACGCTACGTCTATGGAACAACACCCGATCAAGCGATCCAAGCCATTCCTTTGGACGAGCATTTAGGGCTCCCGCAGAATGATTATTCCTTGGTCTTCGAGTCGTGGGTCGGAACTCATGCGACCGAATCTTCCTTCCATAAAGCGGTTGGGTTACTGGAACGAATCACGTCACTCCACGTCCCAGTCGACAGCGCCGAACGGATCGGAAGCCGATTGGGAAAATCAGCGGCCTTGGTACTCGATAATCCGCCATCGATCGATCGAGCTACCGAGGCAGAACTCTTGGTCCAAACCAGTGACAACAAAGGCATCCCGATGGTACGCAAGCAAACGGAAAAAACACCTGTGGGTGCTTCTGTCGAACGCATGGGCCCCAAGCCGGGGCAGAAACAAATGGCGTGCATGGCCGGAGTGTATACCGTAGATCGCGATGTTCGAACGGCTACAGAAATCATTGATGCTTTATTCCATGAGCCTGAGTCAGGCGAGACAAGTAGATCAGAAGCTAAGCCGAAGAATCCTCGGTACTTTGGGGCGTTGACCAAGCATGATTCTAACGGAAACGTGATCGGTAAGTCCGCTGAAGAGCAAGCTCAGCAATGGCTAACTGCCAATACGCTCCGACGCCACCGAGAGGGTCAAGAGATTTTGGTTATGCACGACGGGCAACCATCACTTTGGAACTTAGCGCATGAGTACCAGGAGGGATGGAACACGATTGAAATACTGGACCTGATGCATGTACTTCCGCGAATCTGGGCAGCCGCGAAGATCATCCAACCAGATTCGCAAAGCTCGTATGTTCGCGAACAGCTGCTGCTACTGCTTAAGGGAACCGAAGGTCTAATGATCATAGGAATCAAGACTGCGATGAGACGCAAGGGCATAAAAAAAGCACAACGCGAAGAGCTTGGCAAGATCGTGAAGTATTTGGAAAACAACCGCTCACGAATCAAGTACGGTGAGTATTTGGCAAAAGGCTATCCGATATGCACTGGGTATATTGAAGGAGCCTGTCGGCATGTGCCCAAGGATCGAATGGAAAAGAGTGGGATGAGATGGAAGGAAAAAGGAGCCCAGACCATGCTGAACCTTCGCTGCATCGAAGCGAGTGAGCTTTGGGATGTCTTAGCCACAACGCACCGAACGGTAAACCTCTCGATCTACGGTAAGAAACGAGTGAACTATAGCGATCAGTTCTTGGCAATGGCGTCGTAACTAACAGAACAACCGGTCACACCCGAACCGGATTACCGTCGATATTAAATTGTGTGCTACACCTCTCTTCCACCCATTTGATCCGTCCATCTTTCATCAGTAACCGATGGACCAAATGGTAATCTTGGCGAGTTGCCAAGGAATTCCAATAGGTTTCTTCAAGCAAATCACGGTCAGCGGGATGAACAACGGCTAGAAAACTCTCGAATGAGAGATCGATTTCTTTCTCGTCGAGTTCGCAAATGCGAAAAACTTCGTTCGACCAGCTTAATACTTTCGATTCACAATTCAGTTCCCAACTGCCAATTTGAGCAATTTTCTGAGACTCTTCGAATCGCCGCTCGTTGTGACACAGACTCGCGATTGCTTCCTCCAAGTGGCATAGGCAATTAGAATCATTCAAGCTGGAATTCGATTTCCCTGAACTCTTACCGTTCTTCCATTCGACAGGAGTGGACTCAAGGAAGCAAACGGCAACGACCTTGTTGGGATCTCCTGCATCTAGTCCCCCGCGAATCCTAAGGAATTGGACCATTGGTTTTGATTTGTCAAGGGTAACAATTAGGTCGATGGAGGTACCGGCTGTTCGGGTGTCGTTAATCGCGGAGATTAATCTAGACCGCTCGCTGGGCAGGAGGTATTCGATTAATCCACGTGCCCCATGCAGCAGCCCGATCAGAATCGCATCGCAGTATTCTTCCTCAGTGGTAATGTCCAACGACCAAGTACCCATTCCCGCCGCAATGAAAGCAGCGCCTGACAATCTGTTTGTCGTAGCTGTGGTGGTTGAGCTTTGGCGTTTCGGTTGATCGTGTTCCATCTCGGTTAAACTTTAAACCTCAAACTTACAGACTACGAGCTCGTATTGACTCGATTAGAGGTGGGTAGGAAGGGGAACTGAAAGGGGGGACGGGGGATGGTGTTGCCATTGATCCAAGTTTCGTGACAATTTCTCGAACACGTTCGAGTATATCCGTGCTAATTGATGTTTCGCTAGTAGGGGGAATGATTTCGATTGGATTTTTATGATTGAGACGAATGATCGGAATCTCGCTGTGCGTTCTTCGGATAGCTCGCGCGACTGTCTGGCCCTCGCAACTGGGATAATTAAAACCGAGAACAACCAATTCAAGTTTGTTTGCATGAGAACGAAACTTGCCAATCGCATCTTCACTATCCCTCGCGATCATTACGCAGTAACCTTCGGCAGTGAGAAGTTTGGCTAGCTGATGGCTCTCGGATGTTTCATCGATTGCGATCAATATGTTGATTGATTCTTGGGTATTTGAGGTGGTAGAAAGAGTCGGACTCTCGGGGGGGGGGGCGGTCATCTCTCCTTTAGATGGGTTATCTGCAACAGGAAAATACAAGTGAAAGCTTGTTCCTTTCTTTAGCTCACTATCGATTTCGATCGCTCCTGCATGGTCGCTAATGATGCCATGCACTACCGATAGGCCTAAACCGGTCCCTTTGCCAATAGGTTTGGTTGTGAAGAATGGGTCAAATACCTTTGCACAAACTTCAGGAGACATTCCACAACCTGAGTCAGATACTGAGATGCATACCGCTAGTTCACCGGTCACACGTCCCATAACATGCGCTTTGCGTTTGTCGAGCGCAGCCATCTGACTGCGGATAGATATGAATCCAGCCCCATCGATTGCATCGCGGGCATTAAGACAGAGATTTACCAGAACTTGTTGAAGTTGACTTGGGTCCGCGAGGATTGGTTGGTTTTCTTGGCTGCACTCAATGTTCAATTCGATCCTAGCATCCAAGAGGGGACGTAGAAACTTTCCTACCTGATGAACTAGATTGCGAACTTCAAGAATGGATTTTGATGTTTCTTGGTGACGGCTGAACGTGAGAATCTGGCGAGTCAAATCGCGTGCTTGTTCGCCTGCGGTACGAACTGTTTCCAGATCCCCAAAACTAGGATGCTCTGCAGGTATGTCGTCTATGACGCAGCTTGTGTAGCCAAGAATGACTTGCAATAGATTATTGAATTCATGCGCGATTCCACCAGCGAGAGTTCCGATAGCATCAAGTTTTTGCGACTGGCGTAATTGTTCTTCCTTTTCAAGGAATTCTTTGGTGCGCAGATCTCGATTGATAGCGATTCCGGCCAAATGGGCGGCGGTTGCTACAAATTCTAATTCCGCTTCTGTCGGTTGGTGTGGTTTGTCGTGGTAAACAACAAAACTTCCCAGAACGACTCCTCTGGCATCGCGGATCGGTTCTGACCAACAGGCACCGAGATGATGCTGCAGTGCCAGCTCCCTCAATGTGGTCCATTCTGGGGCTGTGTCAATCTCGCAGGTAATCACTCGTTCATTGCTATGAACGGAAAGACTGCGGGGGCCGCATTTTATGTCAGACAATTTATCGATCGTATCGGAGATACATCTTGGGAGTCGCGGTGCCAGCATAGTGTAGAATCTTTGTTGGTTCGAATCCAACCGCATAACCGAACATCGGACACCAGGAGTCCAGTCCTCGATGCTCTTAACCAATTCCATCAGGACTTCAGAAGTCGGTTGCCCTGTCGCGATCTGCTCCAGCAACTGTCTACTCTTCTTGCAAATTGTACTGTAAAAGCGTATTTCGGTCACGTCGCGAATTGCGGCCACAATTAAGGATCTTTGTGCAGACTTGAAGGGGCGTAGACGAATTTCCAGACATATTTCACGACCATCTTTTCTAAGGCCTACGACCTCGCGGCAGTTTCCCATGAGCCGCAATTGAGGGTCAGTTGCATATGCAATTCTGTGTTCGATATGACAATCACGCGATCTATCGGGAATAAGCACTTCAATTGACTTACCAATCAACATCTGCTCGCTATAGTCAAACATCCGGCAAAGCTGATCGTTCGCGAGAACAATACGTCCACCCTCGTCACAGATCACTATAGCGTCAGGAGACGCTAAAAATAGTTCTGCAAGATCGATGTCGTCGTAGAGAGTCGAGGCACTTTTTGATTCAGTCGTGGCGGAGGTTACTAGCTGTTCTTCAATCATGCCTTGCTGCATAGCGAGCCTCACTCTAGTTCGAACCTTTAGGACATGCGCGTTGGGATGAGTGTATCTACATTGCGATTCGTAAACAATCAACGTCATTGAGTTTGAATCTGTTCCATTTCCACACAAAAACGTTGGTGTCGATCGACGTCTAAAGGAACTACCTAGTCTCACTGCGGAAAAGAGATCTTTGACGGAGGCGATATTGAGAGGCATATAGTTGGGCGAATTAATGGCTTCCTTGATGGACTCGACGGCTTGTAGCCTGAGACGAATCTAAGTGAAGGAGTAGACTGATGAGTAAAATTACCAACTTATGCGAAGAGAACGCTCGAAATGCTTGCATTTTGGTGGTCGATGACGAACCGTTTGTAAGACGGTTAGTTAGTAGATGGCTTAACGCTGCAGGACACAGTTGCTTCCTTGCAGCTAGTGTCGAAGAGGCTACAGCAATTCTTGATGCTGAATTCATTGATGTAATCACATCTGATATCAACATGCCAGGAATGTCTGGTGTCGAATGGCTGCCGCGTCTACGAGCGACACATCCAGATATTGCTGTGTTAATGCTGACGGGTTGTGACGACATTCAACATGCTATTTCGACGCTTACAGCAGGAGCTTCCGGATACCTTATCAAACCCGTTGATAGGAGGGAATTGTTATTTCAAGTCGACCGTGCGTTAGAACGACAGCGAATAATTATTGCTGATCGTAACCGATCGATTGAGTTGGAGGA
This sequence comes from Brakhagea baltica, assembly GCF_052161605.1. NCBI lineage: Bacteria > Pseudomonadati > Planctomycetota > Planctomycetia > Pirellulales > Pirellulaceae > Brakhagea > Brakhagea baltica. The sequence goes on from NZ_CP197409.1 coordinate 6,295,292, forward strand.
GAAGGTTCGTGAGCAAACCCTTCAGATTCGACAATCACACGAGGAGACCATTGAACGCCTGATTGTAGCATCGAAACTACGTGATGACGAAACGGGCGAACATATCCGTCGGATTGGCGAGTTAAGCGCGATTATAGCTGGTAAGATAGGGTGGTCGAACGCACAAGTCGACATGATACGACTCGCTGCCAGTATGCATGATGTAGGAAAGGTCGGTATTTCCGATGCTATCCTAAAGAAGCCAGGAAAGCTCACCCCTGAAGAATACAGGATCATGCAAGCCCATACAAAAATTGGGGCAAAGATCATGTCGGGATCAAATGTACCCATGCTGCAAATGGCAGAACAAATTGCCCGTTGGCATCATGAAAGGTGGGACGGAACTGGATACCCGGATGGACTTGTCGGTGAGCAGATTCCTATTGCCGCTCGAATTGTCGCAATCGTAGATTTCTACGATGCGGTTTCGCATGATCGCGTATATCGTAAAGCAATACCTCAACCGGAAGTCCTTAAAATGCTCAGCGATGGTAGAGGGACTCAATTCGATCCAACCCTCTTAGATGTCTTCTTCGATTCGCTAAATGATGTACAACGAATATTAAACAACGGAACTAAAAAGCAGTCTTTGCTTTACAACCAGGAACCTTTATTCGAGTCGACTGTTATTGTTAGTTCGTCCTGTCACCCAACAAATCTAACGCAACTTTTTAATTATAATTGATAAAAAAGAAGTAAGGTTTCCTGTTCTCCTTCATCCCACGTCTGAGTGTATAGAAAGCTAACGAATGAGTATCGAAGATAAAGAATTACTGGCTGAGTTTGTCGTCGAATCTCAGGAGCATTTGGAAAACGTTGAATCCCATTTGCTTACATTAGAAGCCCAACCAGATAGCATTGATATTGCTTTAGTTAACAATGTTTTTCGTGCAGTGCACTCTATAAAAGGTGCTGCGGGATTTCTAGGACTTCAAACTCTAGAGTCCTTGGCGCACCGGGAAGAAGAAGTGCTGAACCGATTGAGAAATCAGGAAATGCGCCCAACAAGTATCGTGGTGAGTACCTTGTTAGCGGCGACCGACCGACTCAAGGGGTTAATCAATGCAATCGAGACATCGAACGAGGAGGATGTTTCTGCTCACATCGCGGCACTTGAGAGTCTCCTAAATGAAAGGGCAGTAACCGTTTCAGTCCCACCTGTTAAGGACACCGGAAAATCACAGACTGGGGGGGCCGAAAATCATGAAGGGGACCGGAGTAGTCCTGCAATGTCAACAACGGCAGCTGCGGAAACCTGTAAGGATCAGGGGTCGGAAACAGGAAGGGAACCTAACAAAGAGTTCGTTATTGAAAGCTACGACAATCTCGAACAGATCGAAAGAGACCTCGTTAGTATCGAACGTGATCCGTCAAGTAGTGATTTAGTTCATGCAATTTTTCGAAACCTCCACACGATCAAGGGAAGCTCAGGTTTCTTCGGCTATGCAAATGTCGAGAAACTTGCCCATTCAGCGGAAAACTTGCTTGGAAAATTACGGACGGGTAACCTAGAGATGAGCGGGGCGATCAGTGATCTCATGTTTTCGACCGTCGACACCCTACGGAGGTATTTGCAAAAAATCGATCGTGAAGGAACGGACGGAGCGAACATCGCCGAGGAGCTGATTGATGCGATTAATTCTGCAAGCGGCCTAGATCTTTCTAGTTTGGATTCCAAGGACGAACCGTCGAACGACAACAACGCATCAGCTTCAGATTCACCCGCTACGAAGAATTGCTTAGATACTGATGCGTCCTCTTCTCAGAGACAAACGAATCCATCAGAGATTTGTATACAACAAGAAAGCAAGGCTCCTTCATCTAGCCCAGCGATAAATGAAACTCCCGTTGCCTCTGCGGCTGAATCTACTATCCGCGTAGATGTCTCTATGTTAGATAAGCTGATGACTTGTGTTGGCGAACTCGTTCTGGCCCGAAACCAGATCATTCAGTTCACCGGAGTTCTGGGCGATAGTGACCTGCTAAGCGCAAGTCAAAGATTGAATCTCATAACGGCTGAGTTGCAGGAGGGCGTAATGAAAACCCGCATGCAACCGATCGGAAATGTTTGGAGCAAGTTTCCGAGAATCGTTCGCGATCTAGCAAATACTTGCGGCAAGGAGGTTCGAATCGAGATGGAAGGCAAAGAAACGGAACTCGACAAGACAATCATCGAAGCAATCAAGGATCCACTTACGCACCTTGTGAGAAACTCCGTCGATCACGGTATCGAATCCCCACAAACACGAGTTCAAAGTGGGAAGAATCCGGAGGGCTGTCTCCTCCTTCGAGCATACCATGAAGGGGGGCAGGTCAATATCGAGATTTCCGACGACGGAGCTGGACTGAATCCAAAGCGAATCAAGGCGAAAGCGTTGGAGAAGGGGCTCATCAGTAAAGATCAGGCCGAGAATATGCCAGATCATGACGCGGCACAACTGATCTTTTTACCAGGATTCTCAACGGCCGAGAAGATATCCAATGTCTCTGGACGCGGGGTTGGCATGGATGTCGTTAAGACGAATATCGAAAAAATCGGTGGTGCTGTCGACGTCAAAAGTCAGGTTGGCCTGGGGACGGTTATCAAAATTAAAATACCTCTTACTCTGGCAATAATTCCTGCATTGGTGATTACTAATGATAATAGTCGTTTCGCGATTCCACAGGTTAACCTACTTGAATTGGTGCGGCTTGAAAGTGATAACGCCGCTGACAGTATTGAGTGGATACAGGGATCCCCGGTTTATCGATTACGTGGTAAACTTCTTCCGCTCGTCTTTATGAATACTGTACTTCAGTCAAATTCTCTTCGGAGCGAACAATCCAATCGTGCTATAAATATCGTGGTTCTGAGGGCGGATGAACGTCAGTTTGGGCTAGTCGTCGATCAAATAAACGACACCGAAGAGATCGTAGTAAAGCCATTGACAAAGCAACTAAAGTCCATCCCTGTCTTCTCTGGAGCTACGATTATGGGAGATGGGCAAGTTGCTCTCATCCTTGATGTAATGGGTTTAGCCTTTACATCCAATGTGATCTCTAAAGAACGAGATCGTAAACTAGTTGATTCAGCCACACTATCCCAAAGCTCCGAGGGAACTCCGCAGACACTTCTGATACTCGAAACAGTTCGGAATCATCGATTGGCGTTACCGATATCACAGGTTGCCCGACTCGAAAAAATCGAAAAGACAAAAATTGAATTTGCGGATAATCAAGAGGTTGTTCAATATCGTAATGAAATACTCCCTCTCATCCGTTTAGCGAGAGTGCTTGGAATGGAGACACACGAGGAATGTGAATCTCCATGCTTAAATGTGATTGTCTACAATGAAGGAACAGCCAGTGTTGGTTTTGTTGTTCACAGGATAGTAGATATTGTGGAAACTCATTTAGAAGTTTCTCGACAATCTACAAGAACAGGGCTACTCGCCACCAGCGTTATAAAGGAGCGAGTCACAAATGTAGTAGATCTACCAGCCGTGATTAGGCAATCAGGAGTGCTAAGCCAATATGAATAACCAGAACCATTCTAAGGAGGAATTTACTATGAATCTTTCCAGAAGTCGCCAGCTTTGCACGTTTTTCGTTGATAATCAAATGTATGGCGTTGATGTTCAGATCGTGCAAGAAGTGATTCGATACCAGCAGATGACGCATGTTCCGCTTGCGCCCGACGCAGTATGCGGTCTTATCAACCTACGGGGGCAAATCGTAACCGCTATTGATCTGCGTAGGCGACTAGGGGTTTCTCCGCGTTCTGAAGACTGTTTGCCAATGAATGTAGTCGTGCGTGGAGACGACGGAGCAATAAGCCTGTTAGTCGATCAGATAGGTGAGGTACAGAACATCGAGGTTGATCATCTTGAACCTCCCCCGGAAACATTGCGGGGGCCCTCACGATGCATGATTCAGGGAGCCTATAAACTTAAGGATCGGCTTTTGTTGATCCTAGATACTGAGCAAGCTGTAAACATAGCAAGAAACTGATCAAAAGACAACTTCTACAAAACCTTACTTCTTTCTTAATTATCCAACTCTTTGCGTTTTTGTAAGGAGCATTAGTCACGAAAGATTTTTTACCTTTCCGTTTCAATTCTAAAAACAAGAGATTTTAAAATGTCATCAAATAACGTGCAGCGTAAGCCAGCTTACCAAAAAAAATTGAGTACTTCTCATTCCGTTGGGGTACAGACCGATGAATATCGCGAACAAGTCGAGGTAATACACAATGTTTTTGCCGCGATTGAGTACGATATGGACGGAACGATTCGAGCGGCAAATGAAAAGTACCTCGCCATGTTGGATTACAACTTGGCAGATCTTGAAGGAGAGAACCATAGTATTCTTATGGATGGTGCGTACTACAATAGTTCCGCCTTTCGAAAATGTTGGGCGGATGTTGCAAAAGGAATTCCTCACTCTGGCGAATACAAACTTATCAACAAGGCTGGAAAGGATGTCTGGGTACAATCGCAATACTATGCGGTTTTTGATAGTAACGATGAACCCGTGAAGATTGTACAGCTTTCGGTAGATATTACTGATCAAAAATTGCAGTCGATCGACAACGCAAAGATCCGATCCATGATGGATAGTATGGCTGCTGCTGTTACTTATGCAGACAGCAACTTTGTTATTACTTACGCCAACCCTGCTGCCATTCGACTACTAAAGAAAGTAGAGCAATTCCTACCGATTCCCGCCGAACAACTTGTCGGCCAGTCGATTGACGTTTTTCATAAGCGGCCAGAACATCAACGCCGACTATTGAATGACCCAAAGAATCTACCGTTTACGGGACAGATTCAAATTGGTCCCGAACATTTTAGCTTGCAGGCAAATAGCATTTTTGATCCTGAAGGCAAGGTAACTGGAACCTTGGTGGTTTGGTCACTCGTGACTGAGAAAGTCGAGAATGCGAGGAAAATACAAGAGAACCATGAACGAGATCAGAAGGCCTCAGAAGAACTCCGAGAGAAGGTAAACAAGATTCTCGAAGTTGTAAACGCAGCAGCACAGGGCGATCTCACGAAGGAGGTTTCTGTCATCGGCGAAGACGCGATTGGTCAAATGGGAATCGGACTCTCTCAGTTCCTTGCTGACCTGCGACGAAGCGTTTCGGCAATCTCAGACAATGTTACAGCTTTGGCGGGTGCATCCGAAGAGCTTTCTTCGGTTAGTACGCAGATGTCCGGTAACGCGGAAGAGACATCGAGCCAGGCAAATCTTGTATCCTCAGCATCTGAGCAGGTTAGTCAGAATGTCAACGTTGCGGCCACTGGTATTGAGGAGATGAATTCAGCGATACGGGAAATCGCAAAAAGCGCGGCTGATTCAGCACGTGTAACCCAGCAAGCTGTGGTGATTGCTGAGACTACCAATCAAACAATCGGTAAACTTGGTGAAAGTAGCACGGAAATCGGTAAGGTTGTAAAGGTGATTACATCTATCGCCGAGCAAACAAACCTGCTGGCACTGAATGCGACGATTGAAGCAGCGCGTGCGGGAGAAGCGGGGAAAGGCTTCGCGGTCGTCGCCAATGAGGTCAAAGAACTAGCCAAGGAGACAGCGAAGGCGACGGAAGATATAAGCCTTAAGATTGAAACGATACAGTCGGATTCGCGAGGTGCGGTTGAGGCAATCAAGAAAATAAGCGATGTGATAAACCAGATCAATGACATCTCCAATACAATTGCCAGTGCGGTTGAGGAACAGACGGCCACCGCGAATGAGATGGGACGCAACGTTGCGGAAGCGGCGAAAAAATCTGGTGAAATAGCGCAAAACATTACGACGGTCGCGTCGGCTGCTGATAGCACATCCCAAGGTGCCTCAAACACGCAGCAGGCAGCCAGTGAACTGTCTCGAATGTCCGCCGAGCTTCAACAACTGATCTCCCGGTTTAAGTTTTAGGCACAGAGTTGAGTTTTTGATTAAGGGGCTGCGCCTCGGTGAAGCCCCGACTGATAATAGTATTACAAAATCAAGAATAGTCATGATACAGAAAAATGATCGCTCAACAAAAGAACTCTTCCTCATGGGAACGAGTTTTCGCAACGCGGCAGCTTGTGAGCGTAAGCACCTCGCATTCTCCAAAGAGTTTGCTCAATCCATTCATCAGGATATTTCGAAAGAAATTGGGGACGTGGAATTCTGCATGATATCAACTTGCAATCGTGTGGAGTTTATCCTTTTCGGCCCCAGAGATCCATCTGTTTATCGTAGATTGGGTAATATCATAAATAGGTACTGTCCGCATTTTAAAGAAATGCAGGAAAAGGGGATGATTCGGAAGCTTCAGGGCACGGCTGCCTACGAGCACGTACTAAGCGTTACTTGCGGACTTGAATCCTTGATTCTTGGAGATACGCAGATTGTGCAGCAGGTTCGGCAGGCACTCCAGTTTGCAAGATACTCGGGAACGTCAGGGGCTTATTTAGAACAAGCCATAGGAAGAGCCCTGAGTCTTGGAAGCTTTGTTAGATCAGAAACAACTATAAGTTCCGGATCATCGGGTGTAGCGGCAGCAATATGTGATACGATCGATGAATGGAATGATAAGTCTGGCATAGCAACGCGGATTCTACTAATTGGCGCGGGTTCGATCAACTCAGGCGTTGCTAGACTAATCAAAAATAGGGGAATCTATGAGATTTCAATCGCAAACCGAACCGTTGAGCGAGCACAGCATCTTGCATCAAAACATTCTGGCAAAGTAATACCATGGAGCGAGCTGAATCATGCTATTGAATGCTCTCATGTCGTTGTAGCAGCGACTGGTTCGAATGAGCCTATCATCCGCCGAGCGTTGCTTAACAGGCTACCTAAGAATAGCCTCCACCACACAGCAAAACTAATTATCGACGCTGGTATGCCTCCCAACGTCGAATTCGATGATTCCTTACCGATCAAACAGATTGGGATCGATAACATCAGGGAAAAGCAGGATCAGAATCTTGCTCGCCGTCTCGAAGCGGTACCCGATGTGGAGCGACTCATTGAAATTGAAAAGCGAAGTTGGCAGGATTGGTTAGATTGCCGACCGCTCGAAGACGTTTTAAAATCCTTGTATCTTGACCTAGCAGCTGCCCCCAGCCGAATCACAGAACGCCTGACCGGTACCGATGAAAGATCGGTGGAGGATATACATTATGTGATTCATCGTGAACTCAAAAAGCTACTTCATCCACACGTCAATGTTTTGCGTTCCGTTGTAAGTTCAGTTGCCAAAAACGCAACTTGTGGTAAATCGTAATTATTACACAGATGATATCGTAAGGATTAAATGACAATGACAATCAAAATACAGGCCATTCACGAGATTCGTCCAGATGGTCTAAAACTAAGTATCCCAAGTCTGTCAAGCACCCAACGAATTATGTTTACAGGTGTTGGTGTTTTATTTGTCGCGGTTGGATTTGTCGGGGTGTTTCTTCCTGGCATTCCGACTACCGGTCCTCTTATAGTAGCTTCGTATTTTCTTACCAGGAGCAATCCACGACTTCAGCAAAGACTCTTTGGCAGCAAGGTTTTTAGAAACTACACGTGCTATTTAGACGGTTCGACGCCAATGCCACTTCGGGCACGTATTAGTGCGTTAGTATGTATGTGGGTAAGTATTTTTGTTAGTTGTTTTGTCATGAAAAGCGCTTCGAATATAGGTCCGATCTTTTTGACAACGATTGTATTTTTAGGAATGCTTGGATCTGTCATGATACTCTTCTATCGCAGGGGAGTATGATGATGATGATATTCGTATCGCGTATCGAGCGAATGTTAGTGGCTGAGTGGTAGTGTTTTTTTCTGAGTATACGACCATTCAATAATCAGTTAGGTACAGGAACTTCGTTTCAGACCGTAGGGCATGTTGAAGGTTGTATGTGTTTTTTGAGTAGGGGTAATCGCATGAATGCTTTAGTTATCGATGATTCGCGAACGATGCGAACCGTCATTGGGAATATGTTAGAGAGTTTGGGTTTTGAGGTTGCCGAGGCTGGGAATGGGCTCGAAGCCATGGAACATCTACGACAATTTGGTCCACCGAATGTGGTCCTTGTTGACTGGAACATGCCAGTGATGGACGGACTCTCTTTCATCAAGGAGGTTCGTGCTGTAGAAGAATTCTCTGAATTGCCTGTGATGATGGTTACGACCGAAATCGAAATGCAGCGAATTGCTCTCGCCTATCTCGCTGGAGTTAGCGAATACGTAATGAAGCCGTTCGACCAGCCTACGATTCATGACAAACTGCGCTTGCTCGGAGTTATCAATTGAACATGTCGCGCAGGATAAAAGTTCTTATCGTCGATGACTCAGCGGTAATGCGAAGGTTGCTCTCTGAGTCGCTTTCCATCGATAGCGAAATCGAGATTGTTGGCTGGGCTGCCAATGGAAAAATAGCTTTGGCTAAGATTCCCATTGCCCGACCCGATGTTGTCACATTGGATCTTGAGATGCCGGTGATGGACGGTTTGCAAACTATCGTGGAAATTCGTAAGCTTTATGACAGGCTCCCGGTTATCATGTTTAGCTCACTTACAGAGCGTGGTGCGGATGCGACCTTCGAAGCCTTGGCAAAGGGGGCGAACGATTATGTAACCAAGCCGTCTCAAGTCGGTAGTGTGACTGAAGCCATCCATAATGTCCAGAGGGAATTGCTTCCCAAAGTACGAGGGTTGTTTCGTGCGAACGAAGACTCGCTTTCAGGTAGGGCGGGGGCACAAGCGCCCATTGATAACAAGCGGAGCTCGAATGTAACTTCCAAGGTATCCGACGTTCGCTTTGACGTCTTAGCAATTGGTGTATCAACTGGAGGGCCTAACGCGTTGGCGACATTGCTGCCGCAGTTGCCTGAGAATTTTCCAATACCGATCTTGATTGTGCAGCATATGCCGCCAGTATTCACAAAGCAGCTGGCCGACCGACTGAACCAGTCCTGTTGTATTTCCGTCCGAGAGGCAACTGATGGTGATTTGGTTCGCCCTGGAACCGCGTTAATTGCTCCAGGTGGACAGCATATGTTTGTTCAGAGAGAAGGAGCTGTTTGTCGAGTCCATCTCGATCAGTCGCCGATGGAGAATTTTTGCCGTCCTTCAGTCGATGTGCTGTTCCGCTCCATCGATACAGTTTTCGGGCCCCATGTTTTGGCTACTATACTAACAGGGATGGGAAGAGATGGATTGGAAGGGTGTCGAGGTATCCATCAAAGTGGTGGCTATATTATCGCACAAGATAAGCCCAGCTCAACTGTCTGGGGAATGCCCGGGGCAGTCGCGGAGGCGAAATTAGCTGATCGTATCCTACCTTTGGACCGGATAGCGGATGAAATCATTCGGCACGCTTTTCGTCATCGAAAACATGGTGTCCTTGCGAATTTGAGAGGGTAAAAATGTCTGCAACTATACCTATATTGAATGCTGAGACCTTTGGTTTCATTAGTTTGATGGTGAGAAATAAGTCGGCGATTGTGCTCGATGATCAAAAAGCTTACCTCGTACAATCACGCTTGTCACCAATTCTACGTGCCCATGGATTTGAATCTTTCGAGGATCTCGTGGTAGAGCTTAAAAAACCAAGGTCATCATTCCTCGTCCAAGAGGTTGTTGAGGCAATGACTACGAATGAAACAAGTTTCTTTCGCGATTTACATCCTTTCAATGCGCTTAGAAGTCAAGTTTTGCCAGATTTAATAAGGCGGCGTCATAACGAGCGAAGTTTGACGATTTGGTCCAATGCTTGTTCTAGTGGGCAAGAGCCTTACACAATTGCGATGTTACTGCGTGAGTATTTTCCAGAGATTACGGGGTGGTCCTTGCGAATACTTGCATCGGATATTTGTTCGAAGGTACTTGAGAAGGCAAAAGCTGCTGAGTTCAATCAAACCGAAGTCAACCGCGGCCTCCCTACGCAATTTCTACTTAAGTATTTCAAACGATCTGGAATGAAATGGATAATTAATGAAGATATTCGACAAATGGTTGATTTTCGCCTGATTAATCTTGTTGAGCCGTGGCCAGATATTCCCGTGGCTGATATTGCGTTTCTAAGAAATGTACTAATCTATTTCGATATTGCAACAAAACAGAGAATATTAAGTAAGGTTCACAAGTGCCTACGGAGTGATGGTTATTTATTTCTAGGCGGTTCGGAATCAACTATGGGATTCGAGACGGCGTATTCCAGAGAAAAGATTGGCGATGCAGTTTGCTATCGACCTTTATGAGTTTCCTACGGTGGCAAGAATGATTTGAGCGTTACACAAGTCTTCTCGAACGTTTGGGATTCCGTTTGGCCAGTCATCTACTGTCGTCGCCGCAAACTAGGGCGAGGGCACTGTGAGCTCAAGCATATTAAGGACAAAGTGGATCAATCCCTTTCCACCGAGCCGCGATTGTTTACCTGGATGGTAGTCTTCTCGGAGATGCTTTCGCAGATCTACACATCGGACGGCCTTGGGATTTGTGCCAAGTATGCGTAGATGTTGGTGCAAGGCATTCGTTATTCTCGATCAACGACGCATTCGAGATGCGGATGGCGGCATCGTAAGCGACTAATCCCAGTCGGATTAACCCTGTCCCATTATTTTTTGAAACGGACAACCAAATCTTCGATGGTTTCCGTAACAGTTACAACAATGTCGGAGTCGAAGTCTTCGCTTTGCTGATACATCTCGGGGATCGCACTACGAAGTGCAGTGTGATTCGGATTAGGAAACGTTACAAACACTTGGTACTTTCCGGGAACAACAGAAGGAATGTTTGCAGAGTCTTGAAGGGTGAATGTACCATCGGGCTGTATCAACGCGGATACCGCGAATAGTCCATCCTCAGGACGAAAAATGAGCGTGCCTCCCGTTAGGGGAGAACCATTTGGAAGGAACGCTTTTCCACTGACCTTGACGCCGTCCGGCCTCGCCACAGGCCCTTTTCCGCATCCGGATGACAACAGCGAAAGCATGATGGTGGTGAAAACCAAAGCACAAAAGATGGCGGGTTTTTTCATATCGGTAGCGGTGAGCCTCTATCGCGGATTCCTAACAAACAAGCGTGGGTTGCCGTCGCAAACTCACGCTTGAAAAAACTGACATTCGACACAGTTGCTGACTAGAAGTCTCCAGAGACGACTTCGCCACCTCGTGCCGTCATGAGGGCAGCAAATACATCTGCCGCAACACTTTCGGTGAGAAAACGTACGGAACCATCTGCTAAACCGACGTTCATACCACCGGTGTGAAAGCTGAACGGTTCACTATCATTGTTGCAGTTCATGATGCATGTTCCAGGCTCACCGCCAACTAAACCGCTACCATTGTTGATGCCTCCATTTAGTCGATGGGTGCCATCCATCGAGCCAGCTCCACCATCCGGGTCAGTCCAGCCAAAGCCTTCAGGTCGCGGTAACGCAGAACCCATACTGCGAATGATCCCTCCGTCTCGAATATACCAATTCGGACGCGCGGCATTTTCTAAGATCAGCAAAGTGTTCGATGTACCATCTGTAATTTCGCCAATTCGGGTCTTTTTGTTTTGGACAAGAACACCATCCTGGTCAGCAGTGCCTCCGGGATTGACAATGCCCTGCGCCAAATAAAATCGATTTCTCAAGCGGTGCATCACGATATAGTCAGAGGGGCCCATGACGCGGCCGTCTACATCTGTTCCGGTTCCAAAAGCTGGAAATCGCTGCGATCCCACTGGAGCGGAAGGACAAATGAACAAGGACAAAACATTTTGGCCAGCAGCAACGTTGGTTCCCATATTCCAACGAATATTCTTATCGTAAATATTGGACAAATTTCCTTGTTCCACGAAATCGAGAACCACAACGCACCAACTCAGGCGACCGCCAGCCAAATCACGCGGTCTGGATTCTGGGAATGCTTTGTATGCGCTTTCAAAATTGTGCATAGCCAACCCGAATTGCTTCAGGTTGTTGCTGCATTGCATGCGACGTGCCGCCTCGCGAGCAGCCTGAACGGCGGGTAACAACAACCCGACCAGAATTCCGATAATTGCGATGACTACCAACAATTCGACGAGCGTGAATCCTCTTTGGCGTCTAGAAATCTTCATCTAATGTCCTCTTCCTTATAAGGTGACGGCTCTGTAACAATTAAAAAATCACACAGGTGAAACTATCTCCAACTTTTGTTGCCAGCCCACCTAGTCGAAAATTCTACGTCGAATCTCCGACTCTCCCGATCGCACGAGAAGACGTGCTGTCTAGCACGACATCTGCTCGATGCGACGGGCGAGAAACATACCCGAAGCTATCCATTTTTAGATGAAGAAATTATGAATTGTTCTTTAAGTTTCCACTCTTCCACGTTCGCCATTGCTTCTGGTGCAAACTGATGCAATTCCACGGGTAAAAGAAAAGCGGACGCTAAAAGATAACGGGAAGGGGACAATAAATCTTGAACAACTGCCCCCCTCAGGCTGGCCTGTCGAAACGGTAAGAGCTTAGATAACTCGGGAGGTTTATCAACCGAGACAGTTATTTCTTTCGCAGGCATCAGTCCCGGGTGGCACGCTCTGAGGAACGAAGGGCGTTAAGGACAAGGTGGATCAATCCCTTTCCACCGAGCCGCGATTGTTTACCTGGATGGTGGTCTTCTCGGAGTTGCTTTCGCAGATCTACGCATCGGACGGGCTTAGGATTTGTGCAAAGTATGCGTAGGAGTTCATGCGTCCTTAGCGTAGAGGAGTGGTTCGATCCAAGCGCTGGTGCGAATTGGTTGGTATCAGGGGAGGCGGTCTTCCATGCAAATGGCCTCGTTGCCTCGTCCACTACAAAAGAATCCAGAATTCTTCGGGAGGGTGAAAGGTAAGGCTCTATGGGGGAATTAGCATATCAAAGACCGCCGAAACGTCGGTGGCGTTTGCTGTAGTCCTCAATCGCTAGAAGCATGTCGTCGCGACCGAACTCAGGCCATGGCCGCTTGGTGATGTAGAGTTCGCTGTAGCTGATCTGCCACAACAAATAATTACTGATTCGCATTTCGCCGCTGGTGCGAATCAACAAATCCGGATCGGGCATATCCGATGTGTAGAGCGAAGTTGAGATTGTTGTTTCGTCGATGTCGTCAACTCTCAGGGCACCCGATTGCACTTGCTGTGCGATCTTTTGTACGCCGTCGACAATCTCTTGTCTGCTGCCGTAGTTGATCGCCAGACATAGATGCAAACCGGTACAGTCCTTGCTCTGTTCGATCACCGAATCCATTTCCGTTAAAACATCTTCTGGTAAGCCTTGCCGACGACCGATCACTGTCAGCTTCATGTTCTTCTCAAGAAGCGTTTTGCACTCCTGGACCAAGAATTTTTTCAAGAGCCCCATCAGGAAATCAAGTTCGTCTTTAGGGCGTTTCCAGTTCTCGTTTGAGAAACAATAAAGGGTCAAATGCTTGATCCCAAGCTCAACGCAGGCTTCGCAAGCGGCCCGGACTGAATCCGCTCCTTTTCGATGCCCCTCGACACGCGGCAGCCCGCGAGATTGAGCCCAACGCCCGTTTCCGTCCATGATAATGGCCACGTGGGGCGGGATGACGAGATCCTGCGTCGGTGCGGGCTTTGGTTTTTTGCGAAAGAATGACATCGATAATAGGTGACTAGGGAAACTGGATGTCGATCCAAACCAAATGATGGTCCGAAGCATCCGAAACGTCGATCGGTAACGACTGGCTTTCCTCTTTTGTTAACCAGTAAACTCCCCCGCCTACAATCTTTAGATCTGCTGAAGGGAGCACGTAATCGATACGCAGATTGCCTGGATTTCGGTCATTAAAGTCTCCTGTATCATGGGCAGAGTCACCACGGTGTTTCAAATTGGCTTGCCCAGAAATCTTCGATGCTTCGACCGCTCCAGGGCTTCTAGGCGTAAAGCTGTTGTTCACTCTCTTGGATTCTAGCAGCCGGTTGATTCCAGCCTGGATGCCGTCCCCGTCATAGGGATCGGCATTGAGATCTCCCATCACCACAAACGATGCCGTTTGAGAAAGTCCGCCCCGCACTCCCGAGTCGTCCATCATATAATTAGCTCCCTCGATGTAATCAGCGAAGAGGCGAATCTCGTCGTGGTTGCGACATCCGTTTCGATCCTCGGGGCCGTCGAAGACGGGAGGGGTTGGATGGCTGGCGAGGAGGTGCAATTGCTTTCCATCGATTTTCACCGGAATGTCCCAGTGGGATTTCGAACTGAGTCGCAGTTGCTTCCAAATCTCGTCGGGGTAATAGGCTTTCCAGGTTCCTGCCTCGCGATCTCCCGTTCCTGGAACGAGTGGGTTTGGCATGTCGCTCCATAGAAACCTTTGAAACGTCCTAATCTGGTCCGTTTGCAATGGAAATCGGCTGTAAACCACCATTCCGTACTGGCCGGGAAAGGCCCCGTAACCCCAGGCATCTTCGGGCTTTCCGGTTTTTCCCGTCCCTGTCAAATTCAATCCCGACTGAATGCCGGTATTGACCTCGGCAGTAAACCAATGCTGGTAATCCATCGGTTTTGTTTGGGCTTCTGAGATCTCAGTGTTGAGATAGCCTTCGGCGAGCAGCTTGGCCGTTTTTCCACCGTCATAGTCGACTTCGTTGGCCAAAAGCACGTCAGGTCGGACGATCTGCACGATGGTAGCAATCTTTTTGGCTTGCTCGTCTCCCTGTTCCAGATCTCTGGCCAAATCGCCATTGTTCTTGCGATTCAACGCCATGTTGAATGTTGCGACTCGGTAGGTCCCGGGGGCGGGGGGAGCGACCTGCTGAGCATAAACGGTTTGCTGGAATGCCCAGGAACCAGAGGAAACTAGAAAGCCAAGGTTCAGCAGGAATAGAAGTGTTGGTTGCGTCTTCATGGAAGTTTTGGAAGTAACTTTGCGTTCAAAGGATCGTTTGGCCATCACAGGTAGGCTAGCTCCAATCGCCGCAGAAACGACGAGACTGGTGGGCACCCCACTCGTTCCCAACCGGTGACCAACATTTCGTCCGGCCTGTGTTAGGCTGTGTTCCCAGAGCTTAATGGATCACGCTCCTCCATGGGGGCAAACCTTGCCAACATCGCTCCCTTTTAAGCGTTTCTTAACACGGTCAGTACACGCTCGAAATCCTCAGGGATGGGAGCGACAAACTGCATCGACTCACCTGATTTGGGATGTTTGAATTCCAGCTTATATGCATGCAAGGCTTGACGTTCGAGCTCGACAGTATCGTCTCCCGGCTTGGGGGGGAGTCCCGAAGCGTGCCGTCGTAGAAGCTGTCCGCGGGTGACCTGTGCATGTCCACCATACAATCGGTCACAAAGGATAGGACATCCGATGTGGGCGAGATGCAAACGGATTTGGTGCGTTCGCCCCGTCTTGGGCAAGACGTTGAGCAGAGCATAGCCCTCATACCGTTCGACGACTTCAAAATAAGTCGACGCATCGCGGCTCGAATGATGCCCTGAGCGAATCGCCATTTTTTCGCGTTGGTAAGGATGATGCCCGATCGGTTGGTTGATCCAGTCGCGATCACGGTCCAGCTTGCCGAGCACTAGTGCCATGTATGTCTTGTTGACTTCTCTGGCTTCAAACTGGGCACATAGTTTAAAGTGCACTTCGTTGGTTTTGGCGATCGCAATCACACCGCTCGTATCACGATCCAGGCGGTGTACGATGCCGGGGCGAGTTGCTCCGCCGGCGTCACTGAGTTGCTGGAAATGGTGAGCGAGTGCAGCGGTCAAGGTTCCTGACCAATGACCTTTGGCCGGATGCACAACCATGCCTGGCGGCTTGTTGATAACGGCTAGATACTCATCTTCGAACAAGACATTCAGAGGGATCTTTTCCGGGATGGGACCATCCGTCGGAGGTGGTGGCAGAACCCCGATTCGGATTCGTTGCCCCTCGAAGACTTTAAACGCAGGCTTGACCGGCCGACCGTCCACGAAGACCTGATCCTCAGCGATCACTCGTCGTAGGAAAACGCGGCTATAGCCGTCAAGCATGAGAGTTAGAAAGAGATCGATCCTCTTTCCTTCATGCTCGGAGGGTACCACGAATTCCACATTCTCGAGCGATTCGGCTGAATCGTCAGGCGACTCAATGACAGTCGATTCGGGGGCTAGCAATTCAGCAGCCACCGATTCGGTAGACTCAGGCGATTCGGGCGATGCTGTTTCATCAATCGGAAGTGTCACTGGCTGTCCGTACTATCGCTTTTCTTCGGATTCTTCCTCGTCTGACTCTTCGTCATCTTCATCGTCGAATTCCTCATCAAAGTCGTCGTCGAACTCTTCGTCGTCGAGATCATCTTCATCTTCATCGTCTTCCTCGCCATCTTCCATTTCGAGCCCGACGAGATCAGGGTGAACCATGATCATGTCTTCTTCCTCGGGATTGAGCACGATGCCGATTTCGAAGTTGAGCGGATCGAGCAGTGTCGCTCCATCAACTGATAGCAACTCCACGACTTCGCCATCGAGTTGTTCCGCGATGGTCTTGGAGAAAGTGTTGGCTCGCTCTTCGTCCAGAAAAACCACGACGGCGGGAAAGTCTTCACCCTCGACGATCAAGGCCGAGTAAGCTTCTTCGTCTTCTTCTGACGCGAGCACTAAGAGGAAAAACTCGCGGTTGAGGAACCACGACTGCACAGCACCGCTGTCCTCTTGGGAGATCGCGGCTGTGAGTTCTGCGAATGTGTTGCTGTCAGATTGAGACATAACCTTAGAAACCATAAAAAGAAATCGTTTTGTTCCGAGCAGCCAACCGAGCCCGGGATGGCCACCCCATTGCGGGTAGTGTCGCAGAGTTTCGACCGATTGACTACGCCCGAACTTTGTTGCCCGCTGGAAAATCCTCAAAAAGGCTTGAGGGTTCCACTACAAATGGGGGAGTTTGACTTCATAAACCGTTCTACTACTTGCTTCTGGGCATAGAGTTTGTCAGATTTGCCCCCCAAAAAATCGTAACCCTTTTGGGCTAGCAGATCCGCAGCCCTCCGGCCTGACTTTCGGTCGTCCTCGCAAATCACAAACTCGGGAGGCATGTCCCAATCGATACCCTGGAGCACTTCTAGCTCGAATCCTTGAGCGTCGATCAGCAGTAGCTTCAAATCGCCTGAAGCGGCGGTCTGAAACATATCCGACACGGGAACGACAGGGACGTGGTCTTCGCGAATGGATGCCAGGAACTCAGGAATACGACGCCGATAAGATTCTCCCCGAAAGCTATTCCGTTGAATCCATTCCTCGACGATCGACTTCTCAAACGAGCCTTGTCCGTGCGCCCAGCGGTTTGCCGGTCCCTCACCATCCATCTGATCGGCCATGTCAGGCGGGATGGAAAAGAAGCTCAAGCTTCCCGGGGTTTTGCTGCATGCACATTGTCGGATCTCAATGTCGTCTCGGTTCGTATAAAGAGCCTCAAGCTTTTTCACATAAAACCATAGTGGTTCTACTAGCACGGCTCGGTAATTATCGGAGTTGCCGGGCGTTCGAAGAAATGGGCGGAGCGGATCGCACATTTCGCCGTCGTTCGCTCCGACTTGGACCAGGAACTTCGGCTCCGGTTGACGAAAATACCATCGCAGGAACTGAGCTACCACGGCATCTTTGTCGCTAATGAGGTGGCGTGATCGACCGGTTAGAGCTGCCAAAGAGCGGTGGGCTAGGTCGAACATGATATGCGTTGCGATTTGTAACGGTCGCTCAATCGTTCGTTTACTTTCCCAGCTTTCGAAACTCACAAACTCATAGGGGAGCCGTTTTACAAAGCTTGGTTCGCTGCCGAGGGCTAACTGGCTCGGGCTAGAGAACAGCTTGTTCCCTTTGCGATACCATTTTGATGGAAGTCGCTCGACGATCTGAGGATTGGTCCACAACAGAAAATTACCGAGCGTTTCGTATTCGCTAAATCCAGCTTCGGTGCTGCGGTCTGTATGTTCTATGATCGCATCCCACCAAGGTTTATTGTGTTTCTGTTCGACTCCCTGGCAAAAATATTGTGCAGCCGAGCAAGGGTAGGGAAAACACTGAGCGATGAAACTCTTCTCAGCAAGTTTCGGTATTCCGAGAAGGGACTGCATGGAGAGAAAGTAAGGCTCGTGCATCTCATCCGATTCACGGAAGAGCAATCGGTCACCGTGAAAGAATTCGAGTGGCTTCAAAGGAATCGTGTCAGCATCCCAGATGAGTGATACGCTGCCGGCGTCTCCTGCCCGCAACGCTTCGATCTTGATCAATTGCTGAAGAATCCAGCCGGCACGATGGGCAAGGCTCGGTCCCAGCCGGTCCTTTATCTCGGCAAGACTAGGCAGATTCAAGCTGGATTCTGCAACGATCTCGAATTCGCTGTCGGTTTCTCTGCGAAACAATTCCAGATCGTAATCGGGTACGTAGACCACGTAACGCTGAGCAGAAACCGAACGAACAAGCCGTTGCGATGCGACCCGCCAAGTAGCTATGTCTCTAGCAATGCACGTCGAAATGGATTGATAAAACGAATGCATCGAGTTGCCTGTTCCGTCTGATTGATCCCTCACCACGCCTCGCTTCCATCCCCTCGCTTCGCTCGACCCTCCCAAAGGGAGGTTGAGGTGAAAAAGAAGGGAGGGTGAGGTGCTCTGTTTCCTACCGAACGATTCTAAGGCAAATTCCAGCGCTTTCTAAGTCCCCATTGCGAAATCATGAGGGCCCCTAACAATAGAAAGGTAATCCAACTATCAACGATTCCGTCCCCGAGACGCTGGTTTTCTACGATGGTTTCAGTCGCCATTTTTCGACGTTCTCTGAGCAAGCTGACAATCTCGTCAGCTTGGTCGGGCGTGAAAAGCTTGCCCCCCGCATCACGGTTCAAACGGACCATCTGTTCCATCAGCCCCCAATCTGGAATAGGTTGCAGATTCTCAAGTGACAGATCTTCCACAATAAAAGGGAGCTTAGCTTCTACCCTCTGGCCTTGAGAACCGACCGTTGAGGCCCGCCATTCATAGCGGCCGGGATTGGCGGTGCCAGGAAAATTCGCTCGAAGCGACTTGTTGTCACGCTTTGACATGATGACCTCTCCCAAGTCGACAGGCTGAGAAGCTGAGTCGGTATCCGAAATCTTCCATAGGTGCAACGATATGTTCGATGGCATTTCTAAATTGTCCGTTCCACCATTCCAGTCCAAGATGACTTCAGCGGACTCGCTCAAGGTAAGTCGTCTTCGACTCATCCGAAGATTCATTCCCTCCTCAACGACTTCTCTACGCATGCACCAATAGATCAATTGACGCCAAAAGGCTTTGTGTTCCTCTTGTCGGCCCTGTCTTACCCAAACGTAGGTCGAGTCGAACGCGAGGCAGAGGACTCGCCCCATACCCGCTTGGCCTGCCACCATCAAAGGCTCGTTTCGGTCGCTTTTCGCCAAGAGCACCGTTCCTGGAGTGTTCTTGATTCCTTCCCAGCGGTTTGCACCAAGCAAAGGATTCAGCTCGTTCCAAATCGCTAGCCCTCCCGTTTCATCGATTCTTAGCATCTCAGGGTTACCAACGACGTTGAGCTTTACAGGTCCCGCGATTTGAGAGCGAGTATCAACCGTTCCGTCCAACGGTTGTCGGGGAGCAGTGCCGAGCACGACTGGGAGCAGGTCACGAAAGGGTTGCGATTCCCCCCAGCCACCAGGTGCATAGGTGTGATATCCACCGAGGGTGATCAAGCCCGTTCCGTTTCTCACTTGCTCGGCGATCAATTGCGCTCCAGCGGCATCGATCGCTCGATAATCCACATCCCCCAGAATGATGCAGTCATAAGCGGAACCGGAAAGTTGTTCGGTTAGATCGATGGGCCAATTCTGTACCGGTGGTTTCCTGATAGGGCGTGTCGACAAGGTAAAGTCTTTGCTTTCCGCGATCGAATTCCGCATGAACTTCATCTCAAAGCGGGCTTCTCCCTCGAGAAATAGAATGCGAGAGCCGCCGTCACGTACGTTGAGATACGTCGTCTGCTGATTGTTCTGTTCGGTGATCTCTCCGGCTACCGGATCGGCTCGAACGAGGAGTTCGTATGCCCCTGGCTCGGGCGCTATGAGTCCCAATTGAAACGGAATGGTTTCATCGTCGCGAGTTGGGTTAAGAATGACTCGCGTTAGTTCGGTCGACTCGTTCGTTTCCGTTTTGAGATAGAGTCGGACTGCTACGGAGCGATTTGCGACTCCGCGAGCACGCAAACTGCCGACCAGATTGAATTGATTCTTGGTAAAGACATCGATCTGCTCTGGGATACCTGTAACGCTAAGGTCCCGAGAATTTTCGCTTTGTGCTCGAGGCCCGATCCCAACCATGTAGAGTGGCACATCGATCTGCAAAAGTTTGCGAGACATAAGCATCGGGTCGATGCTGGCCGGGTTTAGCGTCTGCGCGCCGTCACCCATCCAGATGACAGCCGAGAGGGGGGATTCCAGATTCATGGACATCAATTGGCTCAGCGGGCCTCCAATATCGGTTACAGGCTCGTTGGCTTTTTCTGGAGCTGCAACGGTGGGGCTGCTACTGCCACCTGCACTAAGGGGTCGCAAATTTTTCCCGTACAAGAACGACTGCCAAATGCTATTGCTGCCAATGGTGTCCCGCTGCTTCCAAATGCGATCGATCGTCTCTAATTGGACTTGCCAACGGCTTCTCTCTCCATCACCAAAGGCCAGTTGCATGCTGGCAGATTCGTCGAGAACCACGGCGATCGTGCCCGGCGGTGTCGATTGGCGAGTAAACGTAATGCCCGGCTTGAGTAGTACCAGGAGCAAGACTAAACAAGTGAGTAGACGCAGACTCCACAAACAAATCGATTGCCATCGCGTGATCCTGCCAGTTTCATTGAGCAGGATCAAGAGGAGCAGGAATGCCAGGGAAAACAACAAGACGAGCGTAAAGCTCCCGAAGATGGGACTGAGAGACCAATCCATCACGCCCTCCCGCTCAGAGAAGCGGATGCGGAAGCCGGCCGCTTCGGTCGCTGAGGCGACGATAGGCGACTTGACATGCTGGGCTGCAATGAAGAAGAATTCGTAGCGTAAAAGCGACTCGCCATCGCTTGCTCCGACAAAAACAACAGCACTACAACCACCAGGATATAGGGTGTCAGCTCTCGCCCACTGCGTCCCTCGCCGAGCGAGAATTCGATTCCTTCACGATCTCGTGCGAGCCGAAAGTTCGACTCTCCCAGGCCTGTCGTCAGGATATCCTCGGAGACACGATCTAAGCTAATCTCTGATCGATCAACGTTCACGCTAAAGCCTCGCAGAATGATTCCTTGGGGGCGCAAGCCCTTGAGGCGATAGAATCCGGCGTGCTTAGTGAAGCTGACTTCTATGGCGGACTCGCTAGCTTCGACGACCGATTGTTCTCCTTTGGGATCGAACAATACATACTTCGAGGGGTGAGTCGTGTTGTCGTTTTGAAGCAGAACTCGCTGGTCGACAAAGTAGTTGGTCTGTTGGCTGTTGGGAGCTGCGAGGTAACGCAGTGAGCCTTCGAACAAACCGAACGGCCATTCGGGAGACGAGGTAGTGCGAAACAACTCGCTCCAGGGTTGATCCGCGGAATCAGGATAAGGTAACGCCCAAGTAAGAATTCGGCCTTGTCCGCGATACTCCTCGATGATGGCGGGGAGCTCGTTTTGCGTGAACCTCATCAGTGGAAAGGAGCTGTCCGTTAAGTCCTCGATATCCCAATGTCGAAATACGGGATAGTTGGCCCAGGGAACTTCATCGACCGGCATCTCAAAGACGCTCCAAATGGGATGATTCGGATTGGTCGGATAGAGAACAATACCACGGTCCGTGTCGGCCCTTCTAGTCTGACGTTTGATCGTGCCGGGAAGAAGCTTTCGAACCGGGCTGGCATTCCACTCCTCGGCGGTGCGATAGCCAGGTCCCAGAATAATCATAAGTCCGCCCCCTCCGTTGACCCACTGGTCGAGTCGGTCGCACGTATCGGCGTCAATCGAGGCTGGATCGTAGAGTACAACCATCGACAAGTCGTTTAGTCGAGCTGAGGCTAGCCCCGCATACGATTCTTGGCGGACCGATCGGTAGGCGATGTCGGATGAAGCGGAATCCGGATCAATGGCTATGGAAATTAGATCGGCAGCGTTTTGGTCGCTGGCCGCAACGATTGATTGCCCCACGGCGATCGTCTCGAGGGAAAGAAAAAGTTTGTTGTCAGCCATTAAAGGGTCGGGGCGAGCGATTCGAATCTCAGCGTTGTTGAGACCTTCGAGCAGATCGCGCCATTCGAATTTGAGCTTCATCGATGATGCATTCGATACGCTTACGAGCTGTCGGTCTCGCACGATCAGCTCGGCGGGAGTAAGTGAGTTACCGCTAACTGCCGATTCGCGGTTCGGTCCCTCGACTGCGAACTCGACCGTCATCTGTTCGGGAGTTGCAGTCACCTCGCCGTCGGAAGCGAAGATCTCGACTTCTAGCGAAACATTGCCACCTGTCGTGGCCGATTTTTGACTCATGTCGACGGTGCTGATACCCCAGTTGCGGATCTCCTTGCTAGGTACGCTCAGGTCGACAATTTGCATAAGAATGGGCGGGGATTTGTCGGATTCGGGCTCGGTCGAGAGCAAGCGAGAAATCGTCGGCGTCTCGACTCCCTTCCAAGACGAAGTGTTCAGGTCGGATAAGATATAGATCTCTCTGCGATCCAATTCCGACTTCTTTAGGGCTTCGATGGAGGCGGCGATCCTTTGGACCATCGAGGAGGCTCGGCCCTCGACCTCCGTCTTGTCAAGCAAGCGATTGGCTGAGGTACGATCGTTGAGTAAGCGAACGGCCCCATCGCTGTTGCAGATGGCGATCTGGCTGCCAATGGGTAGCTTGTTCATAAGCCAAGTGGCGGTTTCTTTGGCAACTTCCAAACGAGATTGGTTTTGGTACAGATAATCCATTGAGGGGGAGGTGTCCAACACGATAGCAGCCGCGATCGGGCCGCTGAGATTCGGAATCGCTGCGCCGGCTCCTCCAAAGCTAGCGAGCGTAAACCAAGCCCCTCCCATGAGCCAGAGCACCAACGAAGCTATCGAAGCAATGGTGACGATCCATCGGGAACGTTGCGAGAGAACCGCAGTGACCGCAATAGCCGTTGCGATCACGGCTAAGAGGCAGACCAACCCGATCAGAACTGCCGTTGCCCATTGGGCACTGGGAACGCGGGGAGACGCGAACGCAATCGCGGCTAGCAGAACCAGTAAAGCTCTCAGGAACAACAAAAGCCATCGGCGGATCGACCAACCTTTTTGCGACTCGACAGCTGTTTGCCTGACGAAGCGAACCGCTGGAAAAATAATCACCTTTGGTTGCTTCTTGCCTAGCAGATGCAGCAGAATGGGAGCTGCCGCTAACAATCCACCAGCTAGCAGTGATAGATGGAGAAAACTCATCGATAGGCCCGCAGTCGATGAATCGATTTGAATTTGCTGGTTAAAAGCGCACCGATTGCGTGCACGCTCAAACTTTTGTTGATCATTTGGCACTCCCTTCTCCAACGATCGTAACGAATTAGATGAGAAACTTCGATAGCATACTATCCAGAAGCTCCATCGGCAGGCCCACTACGTTGGTTGGCGACCCGGATTTCAAGTGAACCCAAGGGGGGCCGTCTTGAAAGCCAAAGGCACCCGCTTTGCCAACCCATTGATCGGTATCGAGATAGTCCTCTACTTCTTGGTCTGAGATAGGGTCCATGACCAACCGGGAAACATCGACGCAGACCGATCTCGACGCCGACGCCTTGTCCCATAGGCACACTCCGCTGTAGACGGAGTGTTCGCGTCCTCGCAATCGGCAGAGCATTTCTCGGGCGTGCTCACGAGATTCCGGCTTGCCGAGAATAATGCCGACACATTCGGCGACCGTGTCAGCGGCCAGCACGATCCCGCTTTCGATCTTGTCGACGACATTGGATCCCTTTTGGTAAGCCAACCGTGCGACGAGTTCCGGTGGCGTTTCGCGCGAGCAGACACCGCATTCGGCTGTTGGATCAGGCTCGACGACGCGAAATCGATAGCCGTAACTGGCCAGGAGTTCGGACCTGCGGGGGGAGGAGCTAGCCAGAATTAGTTCTCTGGAGTCTGGAGTAAAGTTGGAACGTGGTTTGAACATCCGTGCCTTGGTACAAAAATGCGGGGGACAAAAGTGTAGGGAATGAAAAACCCACGCGGTCGGTCCGAAAACAGCACTCGCGTGGGTCGCTCAGAAATGATCGTTCGTATCGGTCGCTCCAAAAACTCCACTGAGCTGAGCAATCCGATCTCCAACTATCTTATGTTCTCCGAGTTGGTGCTCTCGCCGTCCTTCTTGACGAACTTGGTGTTCGACTCGGAAGAAAGATTGCCAGCAACCCATTGAACGTACGCAAAGTCGCGGTCACTGAGTCGGCTTAGTGGAACGGTTGTGTACTTGCCATTCTCTTTGAGCAATTTGACGCGATCAGTATAGATGACTGCCAAGCGAGCTTTAACGCTGTAGGTTCCGGTG
This sequence comes from Brakhagea baltica, assembly GCF_052161605.1. NCBI lineage: Bacteria > Pseudomonadati > Planctomycetota > Planctomycetia > Pirellulales > Pirellulaceae > Brakhagea > Brakhagea baltica. The sequence goes on from NZ_CP197409.1 coordinate 6,319,821, forward strand.
TTATCCACCCAGGTTTGGTATTCGGCACCACGGAACTCTTCGGGAGGGGTAAACTCGCCTAGACCGAACAGGATATCGAGTGGATCCACATCCTTTTTGGGTTCAGCTTTTGGCTCAGGCTTTGGTTCTGCCTTTTCCTTTGGCTCAGCAACAGGGGACTCGGACTTGATGGCTGGAGTTGTAGGGAACAAGGAATCCAGATATTTGTCATCATCGTTCTTTGAATCCGCAGACTCGGTGCTGACCGGCTTTCCGAATAAATCGTCAAGTGCATCAGCGGCTTCCTCGGCTGCCTTGTTGCCGCTTTCGGTGGCTGGGGTTCCGAACAAATCTTCAATCGATTCGTTTACTGCGGGAGCAGGTTCCTTCTTGGCTGGTGGCGGCTCGGTGGCCTCTGTTCCAAACAAGTCATCGAGTTCGTTTCCGCTGGTCGCTTTGGGAGGCGTTGCGGAGGTGTCAGTCGCGTCGGAACCGAACAGATCGTCGAGAGCGTCCTTGGTGTCGGTCGCTGGCTTATCCGCAGGAGGTGTTGTGGATTCGATACCAAAAATATCGTCGATCGATTCTTTAGGTGGAGTCTCAACAGCATCCTTGACGGGTGGGGTGGCTTCTTCTGTTCCGAACAGATCATCAATACCTGTATCCTTGACGGGATCGGCTTCCATGACTGGGTCAGTTGTTTCGGCCGCGTCACCGAACAAATCGCCGATCGGATCTTCCTTTACTGGATCTTCGGTAACGGGAGCTTCTTTAGCTGGGGCCTCACCCTCTGCTTCCGTGGGAGCTATCACGGCCGGTGTAGGATCAGCGGTGACCGCAGGCTCGGTGGCTTTAACGGGCTCATCATTGAACAAGGCGTCCACGGGATCAGCCGCCTTGGGGGCTGATTCTTCGGGTGCTGACTCTTCTGGGCCGAGGAGAGGGATGAGTGGAATAGCTGGGGTGGCGGCCGCAGGGGGCTCAGCAGCTGGGGCAGCCGGCTCGATCGGAGTCAAGGGAACAGACGGCGCAACTGCGGGAGCCTCTGGTTCCGCTTTCGGTGTAGCTGGAGGAGCCGATTCGGCAGGTGCCGTGGATTCCGATGTGGACTCAGGTGCGACTTGAGGAGTTGTCGGTAGTTCGTCACAAGCTGTTATGGGCTGGCAAGGCGACACGACGATGCAGCACTCGTATGCTGGAACATCGAGGCAAGCTGGCACGCAATGATTTCGTTTTAGCAGCCTTTCGATGCACCGACCTGCGAGAACAGGATTGAAGGTGGTGAGTGTGCACAAGGTTGCGACTGTTGCCAAACGAACCCAGTACGTGAACGGCTTAGACATGGAAACTGACTCCTGATTGCGAATTAACTCTTATGTGCACGGTGCTAGCTGTGTTCGGTAAAGCTTGCACAACCCCGACAATTACCCTAAATGGTACTTAATGGATCTCAGAGCCGCAACAAATTTGTAGCGATCAGCGACTCTGATCCGTTTACGCAAAGTCTGTGTTCGGCTATTAAATGGACGGAATACTTTAGTACTTTGAGGAAAAGCCTCAAATCCCGGGGGGAGTTCACGATAGAATCCGATTTTGTCGGTTTTGCGTCGATTCGCCTCCCTTTCCACTGAGATTTCCAAGGTCTAGCACCCCTGAAAATGTTTCGCTCACTCGTCAAGTCATTCGTTGGTAGTTGGTCGGTGGAGCGGAAAAGCTTGGTTTTTCTGGGGCTGGCAATTGTGGTCTCCATGGTTTTGGCTCTTTTCGCTATCCAGTTTGTGGCTCAGCACTTGGTGCTCGAGACGGCTCGCCAGTCGGCCCGGGATTATGCGAACTCCTATATCGGTTGGAAACACCTATATGCGATCGGAAAGCTTGACCCGATCTCCGATCAAGGTGGTTTGGAATCGAGTCTTGCTCAAACGGACAAGACAAAATTGCTCGAACATTTGCGGGCTTCGATGCTTCAGTCGCAATTTGAGGCGTATTTACTACGGTTGGATGACGATCTCGAGCATGAGTCTTTGAAAGGCGAGATTGCGACAGGTACAGATTTGCCGAGGCTGGAGAATATTCACGCAAAATTGGCCGAAAGGGACCGGATCGCTCTCGAGCAACTCACGGACCCGGCATCTGCCACGGATGCACCTCCCCTCGCCCCCGTCAATAGTGACAATCCTGCGGTGGCGTCTGCTATGACGTTTTCGAGTCCCGCTCAAGCGTTCGTGTTCGAAGAAGCGGGACCTTATGACGGTTTCTACTATTACTACCACCCGCTTACGTTTCGGAGCGAGTGTCGCGAATGCCATGTCCGACTCAGGCCCTCAGTCGAAGAAAGCAGCTCCTCTGTGGACCCGTTTCGTGTGTTGCGAGTCCAAATGCCGGACAGCTACGCTCGATTCTGGAGCATCTGGAGCTACTCGATCCTGACATCGATTGCGATTGGAACCGTCGCCATTTCGCTGTTCTTCATTCATTATATTCTGAAACGACTTGTGATCCGACCGCTTCTCCACATGAAGAAGGTGAGCGAACGAATTACCGAGGGGGATACGGCGTTACGATTCCAGCTAGACACCGATGATGAGTTCAATGATCTTGCAGAGTCCTTTAACGCGATGCTTCGCCACTTGACCAATATTCAGAACGAACTGCAAGATGTAAACGGTCGGATGAATTTTCAAGTGGACGAACTCGCTCGGATCAACTTGGAACTTTTCGAAGCCAACCGACTGAAAGGTGAGTTTCTCGCCAACATGAGTCACGAATTGCGAACACCGCTGAACAGTATCTTGGGGTTCAGCGAGGTATTGCAAGGCTTTGAGACACTCACCGACAAACAGCGTCGTTTCGTCAATAATATCCAGCTCAGCGGTCGCAAGCTTTTGGAAATGATCAACGACATTTTGGATCTGGCCAAGGTCGAGGCAGGCAAGATGCAAGTGCGCCTGACCGAGTTCGATCTCATTGGGCTCATTCATTCTCAGTGCGACTTAGTCCGGCCGCTCGCGGAACAAAAAAACATTGACGTCCGAGTCGATGCAGACTCCGAGTCTATCTTGGTCTACCAGGATCAAAGCAAAGTTCAGCAAATCCTGACCAATCTTCTGTCCAATGCGATCAAATTCACTCCGGAGGGAGGGCTGATCACGGTCCATTGCTTGAACAAAGATATGGACGTCCTCATTTCTGTCTCGGATACGGGAGTTGGAATCGCCATTGAAGATCACGACATCATCTTTGAGAAGTTTCGTCAAGCACGGCGGGTAACAGGTACCGATGGCTTGACCCGAGAACATTCCGGCACGGGACTTGGTTTATCTATTGTTCGCGAGCTATGCCGATTGCTTGGCGGAGACATCGGGTTGTCTAGCCAAGTGGGATTCGGTAGCACATTTCGCGTAAAGCTGCCGCTCCGATATAACCAGGTCGAGGAGATGAGTCCGTCGCCGTCTACCTAGGGAAGGAATATCATTGCACCTGATTATTACGGGACTCTATGTATCAATCTTCGGATTCCAATCATAGCCAATGCCACGCCGAGGGCTTCGGGAAGAAGCCATAGATTGCCTCCAAAAAAGGCAGTAAAGCAGAGCCCTACAAAAAACACGGCCCCGCATACCTGGATGAACCACTCTGGCATAGTGGTTTGGCCATTAACCGATTTTGCATCTCTAGCTAAACGGATGAAAATCCAACCACTGGCTAGCATCAACAATCCGAAAATTACAACGCATACTATCGTTGCCCCCAGCAGCTTCCTGTCGGGGGCAACGATGGCTACACCGATTACCAAAAAAAGGAGTGCAGCGGAGATGACGGTCGCGATTGCCATACCGAGCATGGCGACCGATTGAGAGGGTTTTCCAACTTCGGTGACGTACTCTTGCTGTTTCATTCAGAGGGCCTTGAAGATCGATCGATGTTGCGGACTCCTCGTAGGATATTCTGGAAAAATGCGATCGTAGGTGGTTGTACTGGTTCGTTGGTCTGCGGTGGGGTATAGTTGGGGCGTCATGTTCGCGGAACATAGCAAGTTTCGATGTGCAACAAACAGAATCGGTTTTTTTCCGGTTTTTAGCAATCAATTGGGAATCTTTTCGTGTCAGCTCCAGTAACCGCCAAGCGAATTGTAGTTCTTTACGATGGGCAGTGCAAATTTTGCACGCAAGGGGTAAAGAACCTACAACGCATGGATGGCAAGGATCGGTTACAACTGGTTTCGTTGCACGACCCTTCGGTTGCAGAACTCTACCCAGATTTGAGTTTTGACCAACTCATGGAACAAATGTGGGTCGTTTCCTACGAAGGAAAAAAATATGGCGGTGCGGATGCGGTGAGGTATCTGTCCCGTCACTTGCCCATGCTTTGGCCTCTTGCACCCATGTTGCATTTTCCTGGCAGCATGCCACTCTGGCGGTTTCTCTACAGGCAGATTGCCAAGCGACGGTACAAGATCGCGGGGCGTCATTGCGACGATGGTGGCACCTGCTCCCTCCATAAGTAGACTCGCTACCCATGTTTGACTCTGCGTGGCTCAGATCGATTTGCTTGGAGCATGGGTTTCCCTTGTTCGGAATCACCCAAGCCACCGAGGCACCCCGTTACCAGAAATTTCTTGATTGGCTTGAGCGAGGGCGACACGGAAGCATGACTTACCTGGAGAAGCGACGCGATGCCTACCGACATCCCTCAGGCGTTCTGGACGGCTGTCGTTCGCTGATCATGCTCGGTATGCCGTACGACTCTCACCCAGAAACGCTACCAGCCAAGCGCAAGCGGCATGCAGAAGCATCGGGCGCAACTGCTTGTTCGGAATCGCTCCAGAGAGAGACTCGCATCGGTCATTACGCGAGCGGCTCGGTTGATTATCACGATTTGATTCGCGATCGGCTAAATGGGATTTGTGCCATCTTGGAAAAAGAATGGGGCGGGAGTTATCGAGGAGTTGTCGATACCGCCCCGTTATTAGAGAGAGAGTTTGCCGAACTTGCGGGGCTGGGTTGGGTGGGAAAGAACACGCTTTTGCTCAATCGAGAATGGGGCAGCTATTTTTTCTTGGCCGCGATCTTGACCGATCAAGAGTTAAAGTCGACCGACACGATCGAGAGTGATCATTGCGGAAGTTGTACGGCATGCCTGGACGCTTGTCCGACCGATGCGTTCCCGGAGCCTCGCGTTTTGGATGCAACGCGATGCATAAGCTATTTGACGATCGAGCATCGAGGCGAGAGTGATTTGGAATTGCGATCGCAGATGCAAGACTGGATCTTTGGCTGCGATGTATGCCAGATCGTGTGTCCCTGGAATCGCAAACGTCCCGATCAAGGGATGCCTTGGTTCGCACCCGTGGATATCGACATGAAAACCAACCTGGAGCATTGGCTTACATTGGATGAGGAATCATTCCGGCGGCTGTATCGCAAAACTCCTTTCTACCGGACCAAGCTAGTCGGCATGCAGCGGAATGCTATCGTGGCAGCGGTCAATCGCGGGCGATCTGATTTGTTACAGACAATCAAAAAACTGTGCGAGAGCGAGGATCCGGTATTGAGCAGCACCGCCAAGTGGGCAGTCGAAAGATTGACATCTGAGTGAGCTCGTAAGGCACCCCGTTCGAATGCCAAAGCGGAACTGGCGGATGCCTCGCGTGGGACCGGGAGAATTCAAGGGGAATTGCAATTAATTGGCTGGTAATTCATGCGATCCATTGAGGCAAGCTCAATTGGGGGCGAAGAACGTGGGGGGGCATCGTCGCGGTACTAGCTGATTAGTCATCGGTCCACTGACTCAAGCGGACCTTTGAGTCAGTGGAGCCGTAGAGCTTGATCGCTAGATTCATTTGCCAACCTACAATAAAGAGCCGGACTTCTATGGGGCAACAAGATGGCTGGAACAAATCTTCTTTTTGTGCCATGATGCTGAGTGGACCAACAGGTACTTGGGCATTACTTGCGAGAAACATTCCCAAATGAGCGAATTCCAATTTGTCAAGTTTCGTGCCATCGATCGCCCATTGTCAGATAAACAATTGGAGTTCATGGATCGACAGTCCTCGCGCGCGGAGGCTACCAAGTGGGAGTTTGAGGTGGAATACAATTACGCCTCGTTTCGTGGAGATGTCGATGGCATGCTGCGTAACGGATACGACGTCTATTTGATGTATTCCAACTATGGATGCCGCGAGATTCGAATACGGTTGCCAAGTGGCTTGCCGTTCGCGAAGAGCGTTTACTCCAAATACATCGGAGCCAATGGCCTAAAGTGGACCGCAGACAAGAAGGGCAAAGCAGGCATCCTCACGATAGCCCCCTTTCTTGAAGAGGCTTTCGATCCGGTCTGGGAATTTGATGACTATCTCGATGCTGCTACGTCGCTCAGAGAAATGTTGATAGCCGGTGATCTTCGGGCTCTTTACATTCTTTGGCTTTGTTGTGCCAGCTCTCTATGTGACGAGGATGAGGCTTTGATGGAGCCACCTGTGCCCCATGGCATGAACGCTGTCCCCATAGTCGCAGCAGATATCTTGGCGTTCTTCGAAACCGACCCCATGCTCGTTGATGCTGCAGCCGTAGGCATCCCAACGCTTAATAGTAAAGCCTTGCAAGTTGATTTAGCAGGTGCTTGGCTCTCCACAATTTCTGAATCGCGTCGGAATGAGATCCTGCAGCGACTGATTTCCGAAGATCCTGTCGCGTTGAAAGCCGAATTGCTTTCCGAAATGCGTGAAAGCCAGGAAACCCCAGTTTGGCCCGTTGAACCTCCCACACGCACCGTGGCGCAATTGTTCGAAAGTTGCGCATTACTCCGCGAGAAAGCAGACCTTAAGGAGAAGCAAAAAGCTGCTGCCAAGGCAAAACGGGAAGCGGAAAAAGCAGAAAAGCTGCGTCAAGCTAGAATGGTCGAGATGCAGTCTGATCCCGAAAAATGGCTGACGCAGGCTTCAAAGTTGGTGGAAGAACGTGGCACACCCAATTACCGTGAAGCGGCCAGTATTCTCGCCGATCTGCGCGACGCCGTAGGTGGCGAGCAAGGCAATCAGATCGCTCGCAGGCATGCGGCTCATCTTGCTATGAAATACCCCACCCTGAACGTTCTTAAGTCTTCGTTGCGAAAAAAAGAGCTCTTGGACTAGTGTCTTCGAGTCTTAATCCGCAACATTTGCGGCGTCACCACTTTTACGGTGGTGTCTTCGATCTGAGAAATCCAATTAGGCGGAGGATTAGTGGAGCGTGAACAGTTTCACTACGGCTTGCTTATGCCTCGCTCAACAAGGTCGCGAAGGAGTTTGGGAAGAACGTTCCAAGTCTCCATGTAGGTCGCTTCCAATGGGACGTTGATGTAAAAGTGATCGTGCAGGAAGAGTGGCATATCGGGGATCGGTTCATCAACAGCGTATGGCTCGACATACGCTGTTTTCGTTGGAGATGCCTGATAAGACGCCAAAGTCAGTAGACGATCTGAAGGTAGCGCAAATGGCTCATCGGAAATTTCGTCCCATATGGCTTTGTGAATTCCTTGAGGATCACGCGGCCCGGGAGGGAATGGATCGATCACTAGCAAGTTGACGTTGTCGTAGAGCAAGTCTACCGTCTTCTCGACAAAGGATCGCAAAGCATGGCGAGAATCTTTGTTTCCCGGCGATAGGAGTTCGATGATTGCTACCACTTTCCCTAGTCCGTGTCGCACGACAACTCGGTTTGCTTTTGCGGCGTACCGCTCGCTCTCGGCGGGAATGACGAATCGAGTCTTCGGCTGCGGTGGGGCTTCGGACAATGTCATTACATTACTAGAACCCGAAACCAGGGGAAATTCGTTGTTTCCGGTCTGCAAAGTTACGACGTCAGGGGCAGGGCCGCCTACAACTTGCTCTGCCATGGCTATCATGCCTTCCGGTAGTAGACCGGCGTTTAACCTGTTTGTTATCGCCGAAATCCAATGATAATGAAAGTTATGATAGGTTCCGGGAGTTACGCGCGACCAGTCGTGCATCGGCATGAGACCTACTCCTTTTCTGTCCATTAGGCTGGAGGCTATTGTGTTCAGGCAAAGATTCTTCCCACGGGGATTTTAACCTTGAGTTTGCCGGTAGCCAAACTTAGAACCAAAAAATGCCTCAAGGGATGGTCTGCCTTATCGGCAAACCATCCCTTTGAGAGCGCCCCCTAACTCGTTCACAGCTTTCGCTGTTCGCTTGAAAATCCGATTGTCTTATTGGCGTCTTCCGGAACCGATCGCTTGAGTGCGGCGATCGGGTGGGATGACTTCTGTTTCTGGTACCGCAGGGATAACTTCTCGCGGTTCGGTGTTCCGATCTACAGCAGGCTGTTGGATCGGTCTGGACTGCGGTTGAGCGTTGCCAGTGAACTGTTCGTATTCTCCTTGGCTCACCACTCTTGGACGGCTAGCACCGGGTGACATGAACCGAGCAGCATCTCGTTCGCGTGCTCGTTCGTGAGCATCCCAGTAGGCTTTTTCTGGCCAGAGATCTTCCTCGAGGAGGATGTTGTTGTATTCGAGCAACGACCCCTTGAGGACGTGCATATCGACCAGAGCCTTGTTGTATTCCGCGACAGCTCGGAAGTATTGCTGTCCAGCTTGTGCACGAGTTTGTTGAGCTCGTAGCGTTTCGTCGACCGGGTTGCCTTGGGTACCAGCACTACCAGCTCGGAATTGTTCGTCTGAGACGTTCACCCAATCTTCTCCACCGTCGAAGGCGAGAAAGGCGTAGGTCATCTGTGTATGCAATCCTTCGATTTCCTGCCACTTCTTGGTGATCTGAGCAAGCAGAGCCATCTCTTTTTCTTCGAGAGTGCGATTGGCAACCGACAGAGCCAAGCGTCGTCCTGCGACATCAGTCATCGCTCGACGTGCACCAAGAGCTTGTGGTACAAAGTCCACTCGAATGCCACCTTCTTGGTAGTTGCCTTCCAACAGCTCTTCCCAGGCACTGGCGTTGGGACCAATCGGGAACGGTGGGTTCGATCCATCGTTATCGAGCCATCGTCCACCAACGCCCACCGCACGAGCGAGAAGTGTTAGGTTTACTTCAGGCAAAAGTTGATTCTTGGCCGAGATCAATTCCAACTCGCGTTGCTTTACGACCCACTTGGCAGATCTAAGATCTACGTTTCGGGTTAGTGCCTCACCTCGGACCGAGTCCCAGTCGAAGTAAGCGCGAGCAACGGCTGGTTTGTCGCTGGGACGAATCAAGCGACCGTCGGTGGCAGCCCAGCCCATGAGATAGCGTAGATTTTGTTCTCGTCCTAACAAGCCAGGATCATTAGCACCGTTGCCGATCAAGGAGCCGTAGACTTGTGTTTCTGCTTGATTCAAAGTCAATCGAGCTTGGGCTTCGGCGTTGGCTGCAGCACCCTGACGGAACTTTTCGTTCGCGATCTTGTAGGAGTTGGCCGCAGCATCGCGAGCCGTCTTGGCGGTGTCAAAGGTCCAGTAGGCAGCGTAGAGATCCCAGTAGGCGTACTCGACATCGCGGACTAAGTTGCGGACTCGTTCTTCGTATTGCGTGAGGGAGATGTCTTCATTGATACGGGCCAGAACGACTGGGATACGGTTTACCAGAGTTCCACGACCTCGCATGAGAGGATGTTGGACTTGGAGTTCGACGGTTTGAGTGTAGTCGCTTGGTACAGCACGTCCAAAGTTACCTAGCCCATCGAGCTGAGTTGGAATATTGTTGAACGAGTAGATCGTTTGCGACCTCAGGGTAACCACGCCACCGGTTGCCATACGCTTGGACAGAGCCATTTGGCCGGTGCCATCTCGACCTTGGAAGAACTGTGGGTTGAACACGTTGCCTGCACCGACGTTTCTCGGGCGGTCGGTTGTGTTGTACGACATGAAAGCGCTGTATTGAGCATCGAACTCGGAGAGAACATCTTCGACGCCACCAACTTGATTGGCGCGAGCGGCACCACGAGCGAGTACTCGGTTGCCGTTTCCATCGATGACCAATGGTTGCGAGTTGGTTGTAGTCGCTACGAGCGCTGGATCGTAGATCGAGGCCAATTGCTGGCTTGGAGTAGCCAGGACGACAGCCGACATGTCTGCGTTTTGGCGTTGTGTGCCGGGGAGCGTACGAACGATATGCGTGTTGTTTAGTGCGTACTGGATACAATCTTCGAGCGTCAGGTCGGAGAACTCGAAGTTGAGGTTGTCCAGGCTGATAGGTGGCAGAGATTGCGTGACCTCGGGAATCGGTTCTCGCTGAAGATCGGGGTATTCGATTTTTTGCACGCGATCGATGTAATGCGCGAGCTGGCCCCGTTCACCGATAAAGAATGGTTGGGTTGGTGCACATCCGGTCAGCAAGGTGCTGCCGATTTGCAAACCAACAATCCATTTAATAAGGTTACGTTTCATGGAGGTACCGTCTTTCGCCGTTCAAACCTCATCACGTAAGTCTATACGTGAACACACGTTTCGATCCACCACCACGGTGAGCCGAAGGTATGCAAGAGATCTGGTGCTTTGGTTAGGTGCCCCCCTAACATGTCCATCTCGTCTGCCGGAGCAGATTTTGGTGGCCACACTTGGGTTATCGGCGGCTCCTTTGGTAAACTTTGACGATTGTGCAGAATTTTCCGAAAAGGCGGTTAGGGTTGATTGATTCAGCAGATTGGTTTAGTTTCGCAGCATGCAATCTCAAAATTCAAAAACGCTAGCAATGCGATTGGCGTGGGGCGCTGCGATATTCGTTGTATTCGCGGCAGTACCGCGATTGATTCACGGTCAAATCGAGTTTCCGCCTGGAAATCAACCACCTGTTCCATCGCAGGGGGCGCCGCAGCAATCGGAAGGGCAGCCAGCCAACACGCTTAGGGCACCTGCGCAGCAGACTCTCGAATCCCAACAGCCACCCCAGCAAACAGCGGGACAGCAGACCGGTGTACCACAGGTTAACGCCAATGCTGCTCAGACTCCCGCTATGAATCAAGGGGCAAGTCAGGGTGGGGGAAGCACCGGACCATTTGAGGAAAGACCGGTAACGGAAGAGGCGACGATTACGGCTGAGGCGGTTCAAGCGGCCATCACTCAGTTAAATGCATCGACAGAAATCGAGGCCACACTACGTCAGCAGTTGATTTCGGCGTATGAGAGTTTGCTAACAGAGATAAAGGATCGAACGGAAATCGAGCGGTTCTACCGAGAGTTGTTGGCGGCATTTGAAGCAGCGCCGAATGCCACCGTGGAGGCTAGACGGCGAAAAGAGAGTCCAAGTTATACTCCGGTGTTCGATTCCGCTTACTTGCCACGTGCAACGATAGAGGATTTGCAAGCATATCAGACGGAACTGCAAACATTGTTGCAAGCGGCTTCGGACAGGAAAGCCAATGTCGAGACAGCGATCGTATCGCGTGACGCAAAGAAGAAGGAGATTCCCAAGCTGGTTTCGGATGCTAGAGCTGCGATTGCGAAATTAACAGAAGACATCAACACGGCGGTGCCTGAAGGGACCGACCCTCGACTTCGCGAGGTGACTCGATTAGCTCAAAGAACCAGGCTTTCGAAACTCAATGAGAGAGTCCGGCGGCTTGAGCAGGAGCAGAGAACGTATGATGCAGAGAATGAGTTGCTTAATCTACGGCGAGAAAATTCTACGGCCGATCAGAATCACTATCAAGGCAGGCTAAGAGAGGTTGTTGCCGAGTTGGGGCAACGGCGCGAAAGTCGCGTGATCGATCAAAAGCGTATGGCGATGATTTTTGCCGAGCGTGCGGATCCCACACTGCGTGCCGATGCAGAGAAAGTTTTGGAACGCTGTGAGAACTGGTTGAATCTGATTCGAAGCTCAGCTAGCGTTCAATTAGCAACGGATTCCGTGCAAGCCGACTCAAAGAAGTGGGACGAGCGATTCCGCATCATGAGCAACAAGATTTCTTCGCAGAATACGCAGCAATTCAATTTCAGCAGTATTGTTGGCTTTATGCTTCGAAAGCAGCGAGCAGAGTTGCCTGATCCGGCCAAGTTAAGGTATCGATTATCGGAGTACCAGCAGCAGATGCTAGCAGCTGAGACGCTGATCTTGGAGTTGGACGATTGGAAAGCAGCCATGCTGGTGGACAATAAGCTTGCGATACCAGAGTATGAACAGCAACTCTCCGATCGACTGCTCGACATGACTGTTGAGGAGCAGAGGCAATTGTTGGCAGCGATGGAGAAACAGGTCGTTGATGGTTATCGCGCAGACGTCAATTCGCATCTTGACAATGTCCTGACGTTAGCCGAATCGACCGAGAGCCACTTAAGGCAAGTTAAGGAGTATCAAGAATTTATTGATGAGCACGTTCTCTGGATTCGCTCGTGTGATCAGTTTGGACGAGCAGATGCCTTGCAAGTCTGGCCATCGATCACATGGCTTCTAGGAATTCCGCACTGGCAAGACGTACTGAATAGCCTTCGGGAAGACGTTCAGAAGCGAAGCTGGCTCTACTTGTTCGTGGCGATAGTTGCGACGGTTGTGGTTTTTAATTTAGTCAGGCTCAAGCGAGAGTACCATAAACAAGGGGACCTAGCAACAAAGCCTAATGTGACAACATTTGTCCCTACGCTGCGAGCGATCGTTTGCGTGTTACTACTGGCGAGCGTGTTTCCGTTAGCATTGTTGTTTCTCGGATATCGGCTTTATCAAGCCGATGAGGCTGACCCGTTTTCCTATGCCGTGGGCATGGGGTTGATGGTCGCGGCGCGCTATTACTTTCCACTGGAGTTGCTGCGGCGCATTTGTGCTACGAATGGATTAGCGGAAGCCCATTTTCGCTGGCCCTCTCAGGCAACGTTATTATTGCGTAGAAACGCTAGGTGGCTGATTCAAATTGCGATACCAGCGATAGGTGTTGTGGCCATGACAACCGAGTTTGGTGAGGCTAAGTACGACACTTCGTTAGGGCGGCTCGCTTACTGCGTAGCGATGATTGCCTATAGTGTGTTCCTGTTGGTCGTACTGAACCCTAGTAAAGGTGTCTTTAGCGAATACCTCAGTGCTCATGCCGGAGGGTGGCTGGATCGATTTCGGTACTTTTGGTACTTGGTTCTAATATCTGCCCCTCTGGCTCTGACTCTACTTAGCCTGGTCGGATATCACTATACGGCGGAACGATTGTCGGTTCATCTCCACACCACATTCACGGCATTGATCGGAATCTTGTTGGCCTACAGCATTATTCGTCGCTGGCTCTTATTGCGAAGGCGTCAGATTTTGTTGGTCCAAGCAAGGCAACGGATTGAGGATGCGACAAGGAAGGAAACTAGCGACTCCGGTGATGAAGCCATTACCATCGACCAAGAGCTTAATCTGGCTGAGATCAATGCGCAGACCATGCGATTGGTGGGAAGCACGCTTGTATTTGCCGCAGTGGCGGCAGTCGCGATTATTTGGACATCGGTGTTACCGGCAGTGGGGGTTTTGAACTCGGTTCCTTTGGGATGGTCCATCGAGGGAGCGAACCCGGGAGAACGAATTCCGATAACGCTCGCAAATCTAGTCATTGCTATACCGATCGCGCTCATGGCTGCCGTGGCAGCCAAGAATCTTCCGGGGTTGTTAGAGATTGCGTTGCTTCAACACCTTCCGATCGAAAACGCCGTGCGTTATGCCATTTCAACCATCTCTCGATACGCCATATTGATTCTGGGTATCGTGCTAACCTTTTCCAATCTGGGCGTCCGTTGGAACAGCATCCAGTGGCTGGTGGCCGCGTTGGGGGTAGGATTAGGTTTCGGCCTTCAAGAGATCTTCGCCAACTTTGTTTCCGGTCTGATTCTGCTATTCGAGCAACCCGTGCGGGTCGGGGATATCATCACAGTGGACAACACGACTGGTACGGTTGCCAAGATTCGGATTCGTGCCACGACGGTGGTCAACTTTGATCGGCAAGAGTTTATTATCCCCAACAAGGATCTGATAACAGGGAGACTGCTAAACTGGACTTTGACCGACAGAAGTAGTCGCTTGGTGATCACTGTCGGGATTTCCTACAAATCTGATCCGGTCAAGGCATGTAAGGCCATTCAGGAGATATGCAATGATCATCCTAATGTACTCAAGGATCCGGCTCCCAGCGCGTTCTTTGAGCTCATGGGGGACAGTAGTCTGACCATCACAGCTCGAATGTTCGTCGGTGATTTGAGTTCACGACTAACGACGCAGCACGATGTGCTCGTTGCAATCTTTGAGAGATTCAATCGAGAAGGAATCGAGATACCATTTCCTCAGCGAGATTTACACATACGATCCGTCGATCACGAGATTTTGGATCTATTTGAGGGACGTCATCGGAACAGCCAATTAGCAGCGAGCGACGAACAGCAAACCGCCTCTCCTAAAATTGGACAGTCTGGCACACCATCAGACAGAGCCTTTTAGATGACCGGACGATGAAAAATGGTTAACACCTTTCATCTTGTCGAAATCATCGACAGTTCCGCATAGTACTCGGCTGCTAAGAAGAATGATCCCGTGCAAACGATCAAGTCCTCGGGAGATGCCTTGGACATCGCGTAATCCAAGGCGTCGCGAGGATTCGCAGACGACACAATTTTGGTTTTGGGAAATCGCGGGCTCATCGATTGGGCTACCGACTCCAAAAGCTCCAAGGGCACATAGCGAGGGTTAGTCGTGTACTGGGTCAGAACCAGCTCATCAGCCGCTCCCATCAAGAGTTCCAACATGGCCTCGTACTCTTTGTCCTTGGAGCAAGAAAAAACGTAGGTTGTACGAACGGTTCCGAAGGTTTCCTTTAGGGTTGAGGTCAGAGAGCTTATCGAAGCAACATTGTGAGCCGTGTCGAGGATTAGTTTCGGGGAGTCGTTAACTTGTTGAATGCGGCAAGGGACTCTCGTGTGTTCGAGAGCGGTTCGCATAGCTGACTCGGGGATACTCCAGCCCAATTGATTCAGTTTTTGGCAGCAGGCGATGGCGATGGCCCCATTGTCTGCTTGATGCCGTCCCAGCATACCAACGTTAATTTTTGATAAAGACTGAATCCCAGCGGTATGGAACAAGGAAAGGTATTCCATTTGCCACGACTCGATGGGAGCTGTTTTGGTTTCTTTGCCAGTTTCCTCCATCTTCGATTCTTGCGGGGAAATGCTTAGGCAATCAAAATCGCGTCCCAGTTCCCAAATTTGGCTCTGGTTCTCGATTGCTTTGGCTCGAATGACTTGCCTTGCGTCCGGGTGGCGAGCACCCGCGATGGTATGTTGGTTGGGTTTGATAATCCCAGCTTTTTCGCCGGCAATTTCCGCGATCGTCCGTCCCAGTTGGGCTTGGTGATCAAAACTGATCGACGTAATCACTGAGACTAGGCTTTGGCAGACGTTTGTCGAATCGAGGCGTCCGCCGAGTCCGACCTCGATTACATTCAGATCCGTTTTGGCATCTCGGAAAAGCAGCCATGCGATGGCGGTGGTGAGTTCGAAAAAAGTTGGACCTTCCAAATCCGGGAAATTTGTGGGGGCTGCCGCGGCACGCACCGCTTCGACAGCCGAGCAGAGAGATTCAGGGGAGATAGCGCTGCCGTTGATAACGAATCGCTCTTCCAAGTGGACTAAATGCGGAGAAGTGTAGAGTCCAACCTTGTAGCCTGCTGCACGGGCGGATTCGGCCACCAGCCAGGAGACGGAGCCTTTTCCTTTGGAACCGGCGACATGCACTATCGGTGCTGTATTTTGCGGATTTCCTAGTAACTCCAGCAGTCTTTCCATCCGAGCCAACCGGTAGGTCCGTTGGTTGTAAGGCTGGTTTGTCGTTTTTTCATAGTTGACGCGATCCAGAAGAAAACGAACGGCTTCAACGTATTTTGGGTCAGTGTGATCCATATAGCTTGTGAGTTTGTGGGAACCTAAATTGGCACGGGATGTCAGGTTGGCTGACCCAGGCCGCATAATTGCCAAGTTAGGATCAATCCTAGATTATTTCTGCCGCGGCATCTTCTTCAATAGGCTGGTAGCTTGTAGGACCTAAGGAACCCATTTATAGTTCTGTTCTTGGTGGGATTGTTGGTTAGTGTTCACGGATGAACCGGAAAGAAGAGAGTAACGTACGTCGCTCTATTCCGGCCAGATCCGCCGCCTGTGCTCGTACAGCCGCCCTTTTCCCTGCAAAAGCCAATTCATGTCAACTGAAACTCCAACACCCGTCTCAACTGCCGTTAGTTCTGATGTGATCGTGGAAACTCGAAATCTGGGCAAGATTTATCGGGATTTCTGGGGTCGAAAAAAGGTGCAAGCCTTGAAAAGCTTGGACATCGAGATTCGTCGAGGAGAGATTTTCGGCCTGCTGGGGCCAAACGGATCGGGAAAATCCACCACGATCAAGCTGATGTTGGGCTTGCTATTTCCGACGTCGGGCCGAGCGTTTGTGTTTGGAAAAGAAGCCACGGATGTAGCCAAGAACGAAAGAATCGGCTATCTCCCAGAAGAATCGTATCTTTACAAATTCTTGAACGCGGAAGAAACCCTCGATTTTTATGGCCGCCTGTTTGATATGCCCGCCAGCGTACGCAAGCAGAGAGCTTCCGATTTGATTCAGCGAGTCGGGTTGCAACGGCACCGAAGACGCCAGTTGCGAGAATATTCCAAGGGGATGACCCGTCGGATTGGGTTGGCGCAGGCTTTGATCAACGAACCCGAGTTCTTGGTGCTAGACGAACCAACCACGGGGCTCGACCCGATTGGCACCAAGGAAATGAAGGATCTGATTCTCAAGCTGCGAGACGAAGGGAAAACCATTCTTCTCTGCTCTCACCAGTTGGCAGATGTGCAGGACGTTTGCGATCGGGTCGCAATTTTGCACCAAGGAGAGCTCAAGGAGGCAGGTCGGGTCGACGCGTTGCTGAAGGTGCAGGATGTCACGCAGATTCATGCCAAGGGACTTTCGGAAGACGCAAAGGCGAGGATTCGGGAAATCATTCAGCAGTCCAACTCGGAGCTGATCAAGATGGATAACCCAACTACAACTATGGAAGAGTTGTTCCTAGATATTGTTCAACAAAGCGAGCAACGACCCGGGGCGCGGTCGGCTGGGGCAGCGAATTAACCTCAGGTCGCCAATACCGATTGAGCACACGGAATCACCATAGAATCGAATCAAAATGCGTTTAGAGCCTAATCAATTTTGGACATACTGGGAGTGGGCCTTTGAGAGGAGTGGATTCCTATACGGAGGAATTCTGGCTCTCATTTTGGCCGTCCTCGGATTTTTGGTCGGATATATAGTTTCGACCATCAAGCATGGACCGGCCGAAGGTTTTTTGGTTGTCGCCAAAATCATTGGTCAGCTTTTTACGGTCGACATTCCCAAGATGTCACCGAGCCGCATCTTCGCGATCGCAAAACTCTCTTTTAAAGAGGCGATCCGGAGCCGGGTTTTGGTTGTCGTTGCGGTTTTCGTTGTGGCGATTATGTTTGCGGGCTGGTTTATAGACCCGAAATCGGATAATCCCGCACAGCTTTACATCTCAACGGTTTTGTTTTTGACCAACATGCTGGTTTTGCTGATGGGGCTTTTTCTTAGCACCTTTAGTATCCCTCGTGATATTACCAGCAAGATCATTTACACCATCGTGACGAAACCGGTCAGGCCCACCGAGATTTTTCTTGGTCGCGTCTTGGGGATGGTCGCGGTTGGGACGTTGACGGTAGCTATCTTTGGTGTAATCAGCTATGTGTTTATCACACGGGGGCTTCGCCACACTCACGAGGTGGAGATTGTGCCCACCGAAAGCGTGGTCGGGCAAACCACCAATTACCGTCTTCACTCACATACCTTTACTCTGGACGAGCAAGGGCAGGGGGTAACTGACCTGGTGAAAGGGCACCGGCACATCGTTGAAAAGGTGGGAGACAAGCTGATCGTCTCTGAGCAGATCGGGGATTTGGAGGCGAGGAATCCCATTTACGGTAGGCTTCGTTTCACGGGCCGTGACGGAGAGGACAGTGATGGTATCAACGTTGGCAGCATTTCCGAGTATCTCAAATATGTCGAAGGAGACACGCTGTCGAGCGCGATTTTCACATTTGCAAACGTGCCGCGAGATTTGTTCGCGAATTCCGTGACTTTCGAAATGACCCTGGATGCGTTTCGAACGTTTAAAGGGGATATCGTAACGCCGGTTGGAGGGCTTTTCTTCTTCAGGTCGATGGACGGTGCCGTCGAGACAGAGCGGTTTCCGTTCAAGGTCAAGGAAGGTTTGCTTGACCAAAAGAGTGTCTCGCTCAATTTGAAGTCGGTAGATGGAAAAGAGCTAAATTTCTTTGATGATATCGCACCTGAGGGTAGTTTTGAGCTGGTGATTCGCTGTACTGACCGCGGGCAATACCTTGGTATGGCGCAGGCAGATCTTTACTTGCGTGCCAAAGAGAAGTCTTTTGAGTGGAACTTTACCAAGGGCTTTATCAGCATTTGGTTGCAAATGTGCATCGTCATTTGTTTTGGGGTTATGTTCTCGACGTTCCTATCTGGTCCTGTTGCAATCGTAGCGACGCTTTCGGTGATCGTATTGGGAATGTTCGGTTGGTTCCTGGACGATTTGACCACGGGCGAGATTCCTGGAGGAGGGCCGGTGGAGTCATTGATTCGATTGCCGTTGCAGAGTGGCGCGGTAACCGAGTTGGACTTGGGTAGTCCATTGGTAGAGAATGTGGTGCGTGGGATCGATAAGGGGATTTTGGTCTCGGTCGGCCTGCTCAAGAATGCTTTGCCTAATTTGTACGATCTCGGAACGACGGAATTCATCACCTATGGTGTCAATTTGTTTGAGGGGCTGCTTGCCCGACATTTGACGATCGCATTTGGTTACTTCGTTATGACATCGCTTATTGCATACTTTTTCCTTAAGACTCGCGAGATGGCAGGCTAATTTCTATGAACAAGAGTCTGAGACGCAAAGTCGTTTATGTTTGCTGCATCGTTGGGTTGCTCCTGCCGCTTTACGCTTTGGGGCAACCAAAAAACGGATCCATTTCGCAGATGCGGAACAAGTATCGGATCGGGCAGACTTATCTGGGGCAACCAGATCCTGCCAGCGAAGGCATGCGGCTCGCAACGCTCGGTATGCGCGGGATTGCAGCGTCGATCCTTTGGCTCAAGGCCGATTATTACAAAGAGAACAAGTACTATGATCGGTTCGCGGCATCATTGAAGCAGATTGCACTTTTGCAACCGCACTTCATCAGCGTATGGCAGCATCAAGCGCATAATCTTAGCTACAACGTTGCTCCGACATTTGATGACTATCGACTGAGATATGCCTGGATCAAGAAAGGTATCGACTATCTCGTCACGGGAACCAAATACAACGAGAAGAAGCCAATCCTGTTGTACGACCTCGGGCATTATGTCGGTCACAAGATTGGCAAAGCGGACGAGCATTTGCAGTATCGCTCCATGTTCCGAAAGGACAAAGAATTTCATGATTTCTTTGTCAAAGAAGGTCTAGAGGGGTTTGAAACGAAGGGGCTTGGATACGATCAGACTCCGGATAATTGGCGTGTTGGTAGACTATGGTTCGACGGTGCTGTCAGCTCATTCCAGCGAGGGAATCGGATCGCCAAGACACCGCACCTTCTTTACAGTTACGGGCCACTCTGGATCATGTACTACGGTGAGGCCATGCAGGAGGAAGGGATTTTGAACGATAGTACGCAACTCGCTTGGGATGAGGCCGGTCGTCTTTGGAGAGAGTATGGAATGACCGACATTCCTTGGACTGGCGAGGGGTACATACGACTGGGTGAGATGGCGAGTAGTGCCGAGATCGCGCGAGGGATCAAGGCAAATTTTGACGAGGCATCTGCCGAACCGCAAAGGCTGCTCCGGGAATCAAAGCTTAACCGACTGCCGGATGAACTTAAGGAAGCGTTTGCTTGGACCGATGCGGATATTAAGACGCGGGAGCAGTACGACCGACGAACTCAAGCGCAGTCGCTTGCAAATCCGTCGCTTCAGGAAATCGTAGCCGAGTGCCCCAGAGCCATTCAGCCTGACTTGCTCCGAATGGTCAATGAGATCAATATGTTGGAGGAGAAGCTTCGGATTACAAACATCTATCGTTCCACAGTGAACTACGACTACTGGGAGGAGCGAGCTCAGGCCGAGCAGATGCCTCGAACAGTCGAGGCACGACGGACGATGTTTGAGGCAACGAAGATGATCAATGCGGGGGACCCCGAAGCTGCTATCCAAAATTTTGAGACTTCTTTTGAGCTTTGGAATAAAACCTTGAGGCGTTTCCCTCGGTTTGCCAAGGAAGAGGTCGGGGATGATGTTTTCAAGGCGGTTAATCGATACAAGAGGCTGCTTGAAACCGAGCTGGACCAAGGCTTTCCTTTGGGCTGGTTTATCGAATATCGAAACTCCATCGATGTGGAGTTGGTAGGAGATGACACCAATCCCGAGATGGAAGAGATGTTCAAAGAGTGGGCAATCGAGCAAAAGCGTCGAGACGAACTAGAAGAGGCTGGGGAGTTGGATCATCCGGCTGACGAACCTGAGACCACTAAGCTTGAGGGTGAGACGGCGACAGAGACGGTTCCGACGACAGAAGCGACTCCTCCCGAGGGGGCAGCAGAGCCACCAGTCGAATCGACCACACCACCAGCTCAGGACGATCCACCTAAGCAGACGGAGCCACCAGCTCAGGACGACCCACCTAAGCAGACGGAGCCACCAGCTCAGGACGATCCACCTAAGCAGACGGAGCCGCCAGCTCAGGACGATCCACCTAAGCAGACGGAGCCGCCAGCCCAGACCGATCCTGGCAAGCAGTAGAGATCGCAGCTTTCTGGAGGATCGCGATTTTCTTTTTACGGAAAGTTGTGTAGCTTGGTGAAATGGGAATTCACGACAGAGAATATTATCGCGAAGATTCGATCAACTTGCAGCCCGACTGGAACAGTCGCTCGGCAGTCAGTTTGCTAATCATTGCGAACGTAGCGGTTTTTGTAGCGAACATTCTCTTCAGTGATATTCGAAGCAGGGGCGATCTGGGTGTTATAAATAGATTGTTCCAGTTGACGCCGGAGGCGGCGTGGCAGCCGTGGCAATGGTGGAGGTGCTTGTCCTATGCTTTTGCTCACGACGGGCCGTTTCACCTTTTGTTCAATATGCTCGGGCTCTATTTTCTTGGGCGTAGTGTTGAGAACAGATACGGCAAGAGTGAGTTTCTGAGGGTGTACTTGCTTTGTGCGACGGTTTGTGGCTCT
Source organism: Brakhagea baltica (assembly GCF_052161605.1). Taxonomy (NCBI): domain Bacteria; kingdom Pseudomonadati; phylum Planctomycetota; class Planctomycetia; order Pirellulales; family Pirellulaceae; genus Brakhagea; species Brakhagea baltica. Next base: position 6,341,025 of record NZ_CP197409.1, read on the forward strand.
CTCTGGTTGCTCAAGCACGTCATGTTGGGGACGACTGCTGACTCGATTGGCTTGGTCGGGGCGTCGGGTGCCGTCATTTGCATGGAAATGCTGTTTGTTTTCAACTTTCCTACCAGTACTGTGATGCTGTTCGTATTCCCCATGCCTGCGTGGGTGCTAGGTATTTTGTTGGTGCTGATGAATTTCGTCAGTCAACCGGGGAACGTGGCAGTCGACGTTCACTTGATTGGGATACTCTTTGCGGCCGGGTATTTTTTTCTCGGGGTGAATTTTGGGGCCATCGGCGATCTCGGAGGGGTGTTGAAACGACAGAAGCGGAAGTGGTTTGGTCCTCGGTTAAAGGTTCATTCTGAATCGAGTAGGCAAATCAACGAGTCCCAGGAAGCGGATCGGATTCTCGCAAAAATACACGAGCAGGGCAAAGATTCGCTGACTGGCAAGGAGCGGAAGTTCTTGGAACGCTATTCTCGTTCTGTGAGAGAAAAAAAGAATACCTAGCTAGGTTCGCCGTTTTTTACTGCTATTAGGTTGGTATCGCTACTCCGTTCCGTAGTCGCAATAGATTCGCGTCTCGCGAGGAAAACAGGTCTCAACAGTTGGCCCTTGTTTTGCTACAATTTCGCACTTACGGAAATCGACCACTACAAAATACAGGGCACAGGAGACCAGTTTTCGTGCTACTTCCATTCGCTTTTAACTTCGACCAATATGTTTTTGGGCCTCTGCTTTTTTTGCTGTCCCTATTCATCATCCTGATCGTGCTTTTACAGCGTGGTCGAGGTGGCGGGTTGGCCGGGGCACTTGGAGGGGCTGGCGGATCCAGCGCGCTGGGCGTCAAGGCTGGCGACATCTTCACGAGAATCACGGCAGTCTCGGTGATCCTCTGGATTTTCCTATGCGCATTCGTTTGCTGGTTCTATTTGGAGCCATTGCCTGATATATCAGCTGGACCTTCAAGCGATACCCCTTCGCTCTCGATCGGTCCTCGCGATGGTGCCGCAGGAGCTGGAATTTCCTCAGACGAAGCGAGTTCGGAGGTGGTAAGCCCCGCACAGACCGTTTTGCCAACTCCGTCACAGCCAAGTCCGTCATCGCAGCCAACTCCGTCAGTTCCTGCTGAGGGGGATGCTCCGAAGTCAACTGACCCGAACTCCGACGCAGCGACGAGTGAGACGAAACCAACCGAGACCGAGGGGGCTGAAGTCAAAAAGGATGCAGAATCTGCGGAGGTTGCGACCGAATCCGCTGAGGCGGCCCAAACCACAGAGGCCGCCAAGACTGACGATCCACCTGCGAATACTGGTGATGGTGGTGGGGCAACAGGTAGTTCGGCTGGCGACGGGAATTAGAAGTTTCTGAGGTTAATTCGTTGCTATACAGCATGACCGGGCATGGTCAGTCTTCGAGAAAGGCTGGCCAATTCACAATCGATGTCGAAGTGCGGACCGTCAACAACCGCTACTTAAAAATCTTGGCGCGTGCACCGGAATTACCCCCCGCTTTTGAAGGCGAAATCGAGAGCCTCGTTCGCGAGCACCTAAAGCGAGGCAGTGTGTCGGTATCCGTAAAGCTCGGGAACTGCGCTGGGGGGGCAACGAGTACGATATCGAGAGACACATTGCGAACCTATTTGCAAGAAGCGAAGAGCTTGGCGGCGGAATGCGGAATTTCGCATCAGGTTGAGCTCGGCAGCTTTCTACAACTGCCCGGGGTGCTGGATACGAGGGGATCCGTCGATGATCCGGACGTACACGAAGCCGTCAGGCAGGGCTTGCGGGCTGCGTTAAAGGACCTGCAGATCATGCGGCAGGCCGAGGGGCAATCCATGGCTCAAAAACTCAAGGAAAGTCTCTCCGAAATCGGCGAGTGTATTTCGGCAATTTCGAAACGGGCCCCCATGGTTCTGAGTGATTATCAAGCCCGGCTGGAACAAAAGGTCCGACTCGCTGTCGAGGAAAAAGGGCTGGATTTAAGTAGTGCGGACTTGGTTCGAGAAATCGTCTTGTTCAGCGACAAATCCGATATTTCTGAAGAAATTACGAGGCTGGAAAGCCACCTGAAGCAGTTTAGTACCTTGTTCGACCAAAACGGGAGTCAAGGGAGGCGGCTCGATTTTCTGTTGCAGGAGATGGGGCGAGAAACCAACACGATCGGTTCCAAAGCGAACGATTCGGAAATTTCGAAACATGTGGTTTCCATCAAGGTTATCATCGAGCAAATTCGAGAATTGGTTCAAAACATCGAGTAAAAATGCCAATCCCAGGAAAACTAGTCATTATATCAGGACCGTCTGGAGCGGGAAAATCGACCGTGGTCAGCCGACTTATCACTGAGAGCAGCTTGCCCCTGCTGCTGAGCGTTTCTGCCACCACCCGCCCCCCGCGAACGGGAGAAGAGAACGGTAAAAATTACTGGTTTCTGTCAGATGATGAGTTTGAGCAGAAGCGACGGCGGGGGGAATTTCTCGAGTGCAAAGAGGTTTTTGGCCGCGGTTTCTGGTACGGAACGTTGAAGGAGACAGTTAAGGCTGGCCTAGAATCGGGAAAGTGGGTAATCTTAGAGATTGATGTACAGGGTGCCCTCACTGTTCAGCAGCAATTTCCCTCGGCGATCACCATCTTTGTTCATCCCGGGTCGATGGAGGAATTGGAACGTCGCCTCCGGGCTCGGAAAACCGATCCCGAGGAAGCAATTCGACGACGCCTGGATGTAGCATTCGACGAGATGAGCCTGAGGCACAATTACACGCACGAAGTTATAAACGACAGCATTGACACCACCGTTGAGCGAATTGATAGTTTGCTTCAACAATACCAAGGAGAAGAGACCCCATGCTCGAAGAGTTAAAAGAAGAAGAAATCGTCAACAAAGTAGGCGGTCGCTTCAAACTCTCGACTTTGATTCAAAAGCGGCTTGTCCAGCTCAATCGTGGCAGTCGTCCGCTCGTTGACTTCAATAGCGATGACAAAATGGAGATCGTGATTCATGAGATCTTGCAAGACAAGATCTACTTGACCACTTCTGGCGAGCTTAAGGTTATCGGCGAAGGGGCCGATCTCGGGGACTTGTTAGACCTGGATTCGGGCGACTTCTAGCTCCGAATCATCTCTCGGCCGTTATAGGTTATTCGAGTGGCACGCCCTGAGGAAACAAGGGCGTGTTGCTTCTCCGCAGGCTTCGATGCTCAGGATGTGCCAAGTCATAAATCTCCTAATTGTTTCCATCGTTTCGCCAGGCCACTAGCTGCTCGCCTTACCGAGGTTGGTGCTTTGATGGTATTGAATCTTTCCACCCACTACGCTCAAACCAATCAGATTCGGGCTTTCTTCCACTTTAGAGTCATGAGTATTCAAATTTTCATGCCCTTGGCAGATTGTTGACGCCCGCTTCCGAGGATAGATTGATCAGATGTAGTTCGGCAAGCAATTTTTGCTCTTTGCCGCATTTGTGTTTAAGGATGATGCTCTAGTGCATAACAAAGACATCATCGAATCTATTCCGTGGAGGTGTGTTATGAAGCTCTCTAAGATTTGTTTGTTGTCCATGTCGTTGATTGGGCTAGCTGTGGCCACAACGAACGAGGCGTTTGCTCAGCGTGGGGGCGGTATGCCAATGGGCCCGCAAGCGTATACTCGTTTTCAATTGGCGACTTTATCGGAAGTTCAGTCGGTTTTGGGGTTGTCCGATGATCAGAAGAGCGCCGCGTCTGATATGACAGCGAAAATGCGCGAAGAGCAGCGAGCTTCGATGCAAGGTGGTGGTGGTGGTGGCGGCGGTGGTGATCGACAAGCTGCCATGGCAAAAATGAACGAAATGCGTCAGAAGATGGACGGTGAATTTGCCGCCAAACTTGACGATAAGCAAAAGGTTCGAATGACGGGCATCATGTTTCAGGTGGTCGGTGCTGCAGCGCTGATGGACACTGAACTACAGGGTATGCTTGGAATTACCGAGGATCAAAAGAAAGGCTTTGCAGACGCTCAACGTAAGAGTCGCGAAGCATCGCGTGAGAGCATGCAAGGGCTGCGCGATATGTCGCCAGAAGAGCGAACCGAGATGATGGCCAAAATGCGTGCTGAGTCCGACAAGGCCTTGTTGGCGGTTCTAAACGAAGAGCAAAAAGCAAAGCTAGAAGAGATTAAGGGCTCTGAGCTCAAGGTCGACTTAGCACCACTGCGAGGTCGTGGCGGCCAAGGTGGTCCTGGCGGCGGACGACAACGACGTGACAACTAGATGAGCCCTTGAGTAGTGGGGTTTGCAGTCTTGCGGTTCCATTGACTTGTGTCAATGGACCGATGACCCAATGGTTAGCAACACTTGAACTCCCGACCCGCCCCATTTCTTTTAGACCATGTGTCGGGGACTCCCGTCGATCGGCTTGCGAAATTTCTCGCTCAATAGCACTTCTGAATATTCGAGATTCGTTTAACTTAAGTGGTTGAGTTGATCCCTGTTGGTCGGCAGCGTGTGTCACAGCTTGGGTTCAACTCGCACTTCATTACAAGAAGTAGCAGCTGTTTTGCAGTCTACTCCGCCGATGTTGTCGACCTAGATGAAACATGAATGCAGATAATGCCACAGAACATACGTTAAAGAGATACGCCGATGTCGTATGGACAGAGGAAATCGATTCGCTGTTGGGCAAGTGCACCGATCGTGAAATTGGTGAACGTTTTGGAATCGCCCCCCGGGCTGTGAGGCTACGCAGAAATCGCCTCGATATCAAATCTGAGGCTGTTTCGTGTTCTGATCCACCGCGATGGACCAAGAAACTAGACAAGCGGCTAGGCACGATGACTGACAATCAGCTGGCGTCAGAAATTGGAACGACTTCGTATCACGTTCGACAACGTCGGTCTGAATTAGGGATTCCAGCATACGTCGCGCCACCGTTACCGGAAGCGGAATTAAACAATCAAACCAAGCTGGTTCTTACAGAAGCCCGAAAAAAGAGACTGGGAAAGGTGCCCGACACGTTATTGGCAGAAGAGTGGGGGTGCAATCCTGGCACAGTGACCAAGCACCGAAACAAGCTCGGCATTCCACCTTTCCAAACCTGCAACGAAGCGGAATGGACCATAGGGATGCTGAATTTGCTCGGCGAGGTTCCTGACGCACATATTGCTAGAGAGTACGAAGTCTCACCGTTGGCAGTGAAAATAAAACGTATTGAGTTAGGAATACTGCCCTTCGGTAAAAAAGTTATGGATCCTGAACCTGAGTTTCCTAGAGGAGTGGTCCCGCTCATTGGCAAAATCACAGACAGTGAGATTGCAAAACAATTTAATGTCAGTCGATCTCGTCTCCGAATTTATCGCGCTTTGCATAAAATTCCGCTCGCGGAATACGTGCAAAAGCCCCTGCACGAATGGACCGCCGAAGAAGAAGCTATATTAGGGACGATGTCAGACGGAAACGTCGCGCGAAAACTAAACGTTCCCGTTACGCAGGTTCACTATCGACGTGTCACTTTAGGGATCGCCCCGTTCGATCGAAAAGCAAAAGTTCGATGGACAACAGACAAAACCGAGCAACTTGGCCAGCAGCCAGATCAGATCCTAGCCAGAAAGTGGAGTTATCCGATTCGCGTAGTGCGAGAAAAGCGAGAATCTTTAGGCATCTCCCCATTTAACAGCCAAGTTAGGCCTTGGACGCAGGACGAAATTGCCAAACTAGGAACCATGCACGATACCGATTTAGCGAAAGAGTTAGGAATATCGCAATCGGCTGTTATAAACAAACGCAATGAGCTTGGGATTTCACCGTTCAAGGCCAGTGGGCCATTTCCATGGAAGGAACGAGACCTCAATCGTCTCGGTAAAGTCCCTGACGATGAGCTCGCGTTAGAGCTTGGATTATCCTTTCAATATGTTAGTCAAAAGCGGTGTGAACTGGGTATTCCCCCATTTCGACGCAGCAAAAAACAATGGACCGCTGAAAGGCTCGCCAAACTGGGAGTTGTGCCCGATGCCGAGGTCGCAGCCGAACTTGGTATCGCTGAAACCATTGTGCGTCAAAAAAGGGAAGAGCTAAACATAGCTACCGTCTCCACCTAGACCCGTCTTGGATGTGGATTATGTAGGAAGGCAGGTAACAAGATCGCTTTTCTCATGCCCGAGTTCGATCAAACCCGAACACGCCTTAGGACGCTCGTTAATTCAATCAGACGAGTCTACTTTGTTAGTCTGCCACGAATGTATCTCCTCTAGCAAGGCTCGGTTTTCATCGTTGAAGTCTAAAGACTCGCTCTGCAAATCCCATTTCAACCGATCGGACAGTGTTGTGGTGATTTTTTCATCTAGTTTTCCGTGCTCCTTCAATCGAATGAGCCCTCGCAAAATCTCTGGATCGCAGTTTGCGAACGCGCTAGTGCTGAACATCGCCCGCAAATTTTCTTTCAAAGTGTCGAGGCATTGCTCTGAATACCAATCTGCCAAGTCTTCTTGTAGAAGGTAGGTCGTCTGCTCAATAGTCTTCAAATCGGCATACCCATAGGTCAATCTAGGGGGAGGAATCCAATGAGGTGGCAGGTCTTTTTCGCTTACGCTATGACTCCACTCGGCGAGTCCCCGGTAATTGGCAGATTTAAGCATCTGTTCGGCTTGCCACCTTTGGTACTGCTCCGCTTGCGTCCATGGAAGTAAAGGCAACCAAATTAGCACCGACAAAACACCGAGCGCATACGCAGTGGAGCTAACCCGGAACGAAGCTGACTGATCATCTTTCCGCAAACTCCAAACCCATCGTCTTTTCATGAACCACACTACGAGAAGACCAATCACCCAAACAGGTGAGCTCATAACGGCCGCGAAGGTGATTTGAAGCCGGGTCGCAACGATGATCTCTTCACTTTGTGGTACGCGAACTCCACCCATCACCACAAACAACGGTACGGGCAACATGAGAATGGCGATATAGCCCACGATCAAACTAAACACCATAGTCGGCATGAGAGCCTCCCAGTAACGACACCCATAAAGGATTTTCAACGATCGCAGCATCAGCGTCACTCGCCAAATCGATACGATTCCGAGTAAACACAAATTAGCTCGTACCGCATCCACCTCCCCTAACATGCGTTCCACAGGGATGGCATACAACCAAGCTAGCGGTGCGGTCATCCAATAGGCATTGAGTATCGCTCCGTAACTGGTAAGCAATCCAACCGTCCTTACACCTCGAATCCAGGCAGTAACCCAAACCAACAGAGTGAGCGCAAAAGAGCCGACTAGCGATGCAACGAGCGGTATGACCAAATACCACCAATCGGCCAGCAAGTACTCGCCATCGTACTCGCGTGCAAAGCCAGCTGACAACACGAAAAGGGCTCCCAGCCATCGCACATCGCGACTTTGCATCACATGCTTATGTGCATCCTCACGAAAGCACAGGAACCGAACTATGGTTGATATGGTTATCATTTCCATTGTACTCAGCCAGATTCCCCTAGAATTCGACTCATTGCTTTTTCTGATTGGAAAACGATGGATGATTCCGCCAAATCGCCAGTCGCCTTTTCTTTCGGGCCTGCGCGACATCCTCAGAAAATATGCCTTGGAGTGCCCGCCTAAAGCCCGCCTCTAAGTCACTCACGGTCAACTGATCCGGCTGGTAGACAACATCGAACAAGTTGAAATGTGACCAAGGCTTACTGAGCAATCTACCTTGCGATTGAAGCCTGCGATACAGTCCCGTTCCCGGAAACGGAGTCTGAAGCGTCAATTGAATCTCAGCTAGAGAACTGTTTCTTGCGAAATCGATCAAGTGGTCGATGGAAGAGGGTGTCTCTCCATCGGCTCCTAGGATGAAACAGCCGTTGACGACGATCCCGGCATCTTGGATGGCATCAATCGCGGCCATGATCCGAGTCAATTGACTTTCCTTTTTTCCCATCCCATGATAACCAAAGGCTAACGATTCGATTCCGATAAGCACTTGTACACATCCCGATTTTGCCAATCGTTTCAGTAACTCGGGATCCTCACCGATGCGATAGTCGTTTTCGGTGAAGTAGCGTATCGATTGGGACTCGAGCGTTTCGAGTAGTAATTCCGCATCAGCTCTACCTGCCAAAGTGTTATCATCGGCGAGTTCAATCCAAGGACTGGCGTCTAGCTGCTTGATGGCGTCGAGCTCTTGATCAATGAGAGCCGGTGGTTTGTACCGTGGAGGCCCCAGCAATCGGCTTGCTCCGCAAAACTCACATGCCCATGGGCAGCCCCGCTGTGTTTGAACCGTCCATCGAGCCACTTGCCCCATGGGGACTAAATCAAAACGAGGCTTGGTAGCGTTTTGTAACGAAAATGGTTTCGCGCTTTTGTAAATGGGCTGCAATTCATCCGCCTCGATGTCGGACAGAATGCCAGGCCAAGAACTCTCTCCATCTCCCACACACACCGCATCGACATGCTTAAGGGCTTCGTCAGGCAAAGCTGTCGCGTGCAATCCTCCGAGCACCACCGGAACTCCGTTACGCCGAATCTCGCGAGCAAAGCTATAGGCTTCGTCAACAGACGCGGTTAAGGCACTCACGGCGACCAAGTCAGGAGAAGTATCCAGAACGTCTCGCACGAGATCGTCTGATCTGGCTGACGGATGGTAGCTGCAACTCCAATGCTCGGGTAGCATTCCGGCGAGCGTCAGTAGTCCCAACGAAGGAAGCTCGCTAATGGCACCAGCTCGTTCCCGAAATCCTGGAAGACTCATGCCAAAAGCCAGCATCTCTGGCTCCGCAACTCTTAAGCCGGTAAATGGGACCAACGCGACGTGTGGCATAGCATGCAGGCTGGAGAATGGAGACTAAAAACGGAAGTCGATTTGCGAGCGTCAAAGCCAATAGGTACTGCTGCCCGCACGAGGAATCGTTACGGTGTGTGTCCCCACCAATGTACTTCACGAGGAATCGTTACGGTGTGTGTCCCCACCAATGTACTTCAAAATTCGATGGATAGGATCACACCGCAAGAGATAAGAGTGACGCAAGAGTTATCTTGCAATCAATCGATCACGAAACCTCTCGCGTTTCTCTAATCTCTCGCGGTGTGAATATCTCAACGTGGGATTTAGCACGGACAGAATGGAAATACAGAAGATACCCCGGATAAACCGGGGCCGCATCGAAACGGTGTGTGTCCCCACGAACGTACTCTGTCCCCACGAACATACTCTTGTACGAACCACTTGGGCTGGTAGACTGCTTGTGTTAAAAGGATTTATGGTGAAACTTATTCCCGCCATTCGAACAGCGGGAGCAGTAAATGAGGTCAATCGAAAGCGATGTCCAGTAATCAATCAAAATTCGAAATGATTTTCGAATTAGTCGAACTCGGCGAAAGGGCGTTTGTTTTCAAGTTGAAGAAAAAAGATCCGCTGATTTCGTCAGCTGCGATCGAAGAAGCCGTTAGAGCTTGGTATCAAGAGCGACCTGGTGCAGAGTTTGGTGATGGAGTGGGCGAACCAGGGGATATCAGTAGGTTCAATCGATGCGACAACTCGAACAAGTAACGAGGGAGATAGTCGCATGGCTTTTGCGAAGTGGGAATCGGTATGCGTTAATCGGCGGCTTTGCTGTCTCGTTTAGAACCATCGAACGATTTACGAAGGACATAGATTTCGCAATCGCCGTTGAGAATGACCAACAGGCAGAGTCGTGTGTTCACGAACTCGCAGGTTTAGGGTTTCAAGTACAAACGTTACTTGAGCAAACCAAGCACGGAAGAATCGCTACGGTTCGTATGATCAAAGCGTCTCAAGGCAGCGTCTTCGTCGATCTTCTATTCGCTTCATCGGGCATTGAAGCGGAAATCGTAGCTGGTGCTGAATCCATTGAAGTCTTTGAAAACCTATATGTCGATGTTGCTTCACTCCCTGGACTTCTAGCTCTCAAAGTGCTTTCAGTTCATCCGGTCGATCGACCTCAGGATGTCATTGACATTCGGAATCTGCTCGGGGAAGCTAACCTCGAAGATCTAAGAGAAGCAAAGCGATTGCTACAACTCGTTACGGATCGCGGCTATCATCGAGGCAAGGATTTGCAGGCGGAGTTCGAACGTTATTGCAATCCTGTTCAATGAATTGTTGCACTATGCTTAGTCATTGCGAAAGGTCAAAATCTGACAGATTTGATGCTTATTGACTTGGCTTCTGCCATCTCGTAATGAGATATGGCGCCCCAGAAGATTGCTTGTGTTGACCGAAAGGTTTTAACAGTTTAAACATGCGTTCCTTCAGAACAATTCCGTTACAACTTCTCTTTCACCTGATCGGTTTGCTCGCTCGTCGGACGGATCAACTCAAAGTACTTGCGAATCGTTTGCCTATGGCCCATCGGGATCGATTCTGATTCGATAGCCGATTCGCTAAGACTCTCGAACTTTTGAATCTGTTCGCGGTAAGCTCGTAACGATTCTTCTTCTTGTGGATTCGATTTCTCCGTCTCGATATCCGATTCCCCTTGCCCCGACTCTTGCCCCTTGAGGTTCATCTTTTGATTCGCGGACAGGGCCAGCGTCTTATCGCCAGGAGTTTTGTCGCCGGAAGAACTTCCCGCTTTGTTGCCGGAGTTCTTCGCCTTGGATTCACTCTGGGATTGGCATTCTCCCTCACATTCGGATTTGCATTCCCCCAAGCACTGACATTGCTTCTTTAGCAAATCGCTGAGCTTCTTCTTGTTTGCAAGTTTCTTCGCCTCGCCACTGAGCCCCTTGGCTCCGTCGCTGAACTTGGATCGGTTGCCTTGGCTCAAGCCTTGTGTCATTTGTTCAGCAGCTTTGTCGATTTGGCTCTCGGGTTTCTTTTGTGACGCAGCACTATTCTCTTGCTGACTCCTAGCCTGTTCGAGCTTTTCCAAAATCGCTTTCTCGGTTTGACGGTCGAGGTCGGGCATTTCGAGTTTCGCTAACTGCTCGGCCGCTTTCTCCATGTCCCCCTTGGCAAGTGCATTGCCCGCTTGGGCCATTGCTGGAGACAACGCGAGTGCTTGTCCAAGCATCTCCATCTTTGCCATGGAGTCGGAGTCTTTGAGCTGCGTCTGCATTTCCATTAAAGAAGCCTCCATTTCGGAAAGCTTGGCCATCGCTTCTTTCGGATCCACTCCAGGCTCTTTCATTTCTTGAAGCAAACTTTGCAATTGCTGCAAGAGTTTCTCAAGCTCTGGATCCTGTTGCTCTTCTTGGATGGCTCGCAACTCTTGAAGGCTTTCGCTAACCTTGTCCGCTTGGCGATTGACCACTTCGTTTACAACAAGTGGTAAAACGGGGCTCTCGGACTGCATCGGCACGAGAAGAATGATGGCGGCACAAATATTAACAACTAGAGCGGTCGGGAACGATCGAGGCATTGCGATAGGTGCCACCTGGATCGGGTCGACACGCGACGCATGTTCCTCGGCATCTCGAAGCTGAAGCATCTGCACGGGATTTAGTTCGCGTCCTTGATTGGTCGAGCGTTGAAAATCCATCGCGGTTACAACTCGATCCTTCAGTCCGCAGCTCTGATCGATTTGTCTCGCGGCGGCATGCAATGATCGAAAACGAATGAGAGCGTAGAGTGCTCCGGCTAGCATTCCCGCAAGCGAGGCATAAGCCACCCAACTCCATGGATACAGACTCCCATCCATCCGTTTTACAAACGCCATGCCGCAGGCGATGACGCCACCGGCGAGCAAACCTGACGAGGCAGACTGCCAAAGCCATGAGAGCTGCTGCCGATTGCGAACGCTACGTACTCTTAACAATAGCTGCTCTGTAACGGCTGGCATGTTAGCGTCGAGCTTACCCATAATTGCTATCCTTCGGAAGAAAACGGACGGAAGTACAAACCGATGCTTAGCACAAAGAAGTATGGTCAAGCTAACATAACTTTTTCGAGAAAGCTATAGATTTAGTGAAATCTGCGCGGAAACGTGTTACATTAAGTGCTCCTTTTTTAAGGCGAACGCAGAAAATATTTCCCGTAGTGGACGAGGCAACGAGTCCTAGATTGCCGGGTAGTGGACGAGGCAACGAGTCCTAGATCGTGATGGCCTCGTTGCCTCGTCCACTACGTAAGATCGTCCCTACGTGGATTTCATCTGCTGATCGCCCCGTCCAAGATGAGACAAATGGAGCCCTACAAATGTCCGCTTATCGCTATATATCCTGGCTTAAACTCACGATAGGGATTGCCGTCCCGTTCTGTCTGGCCGGGTATCTTGTACTTTTCGCCATTCCGCCGAACCCTGTTTTCGCGGAACCTCTGCCTGCCAGCGTCCAAGACACGGACGATGATGCCCCCGATGACGACGAGATCACCGAAGAGGAACGCAGACAGGTAGAAGCGGTCGCCAGATTCGTGACCGTGCTGGAAAAGAACCCGCGTCGTGGGACCGCGTTTGATCGGGTTTACGGGCATCATGTTGAGTTCGGGACGTTGGATAAGTTCGTAGCGGATTTGAAGAAGCAAGCCAACGCTGCCAACGCAAAGGATGAGCACTGGATGATCCTCGGAATGCTCGAGTATCAACGTGGTAACGATGCTGATGCTGTCGAGGCCTTGACCAAAGCCGAATCAATTCGGACCAACGATCCGCTTCCCGCCTATTATCTCGGCCAAGCCCAAATACGCATCGGTGATGGCAATGCAGCGGTCGAGTCCTTTGAACGAGCTCTGCAACGCAAACCGCAACGAGCCGACCAACTCGAAATCTTTCAGCAACTCGGTCGACTTCATCAACGCGCGCAGCGAACAGACGAAGCAATGAAGGTTTGGAAGAGGCTAGAGGAACTCTATCCAGATGACGCGCGAGTTCTCGAACAGATTGCGATCACTCTCTCGGAAGAGAATCAGTTTGCTGAGGCGCTACCGCGATTCGAGAAGCTAGCTGCGATTACCAAGGACGATTACCGACGCACCAGCTTTGCGATCTCCGCCGCAGAAACGGTCGTCAAACAAGGGAACAAAACCGGCGGCATCGCTCGGTTGGAAAAATTGCTCGAGGACCTAAATCCCGAGGGTTGGCTCTACCGCGACGTGCGACGCAGAATCGATGATTGCTTTTTACGATCCGGCGATCAAGACGGATTGGTCGCTTACTATCAGTCTTGGCTAGAAACTCACCCGCAAGACATCGAGGCCATGAACCGCCTCGCACGCTTTCTTAAACAATCGGCTCGCAACCCGGAAGCCGCCGAGTGGCTGAACAAAGCCTTGACCCTAGCTCCGAAGCGGCCTGACATTCGCAAAACGTACATCGACCTCTTGGCCGAAGACAAACGCTTTGAAGAAGCTGCCAAGCAATTCGAGCAACTCATCAATGCTTCTCCGGGGAATACCGACTATCTCCGCGACTGGGGCAAGATGATCCTTCGCAACAAGGAGACGCCCGAGCCAGAACGACGAAAGAAAGCCCTGGCCATCTGGAATCGGATCTTGGAGCCGAACCCAAAAGATGCAGTGCTGGTATCGCAAGTAGCCGATCTTTGCCGACAAAACCAGATGCCGGAGGAAGCCGAGGGCCTCTACCGTCGCGCGATTGAGTTGGCACCTTCGGAGCCGCAGTACCGGGAGTATTTGGGGGAGTTTTTGCATATTCAAAAGCGAGCGGAAGAGGCGAGAGCCGTTTGGCAAGCGATCGCAGCGGGCGAAAGACGCAATGCCATTAACCTGGCTCGCTTAGCGGAGATTTACAATAGCTTCGGATTCAGCGACGAGGCTTGCGACAAGATCGCGGAATCGATCGAGTTGGATCCCAAGGAATTCACGCTGGTTCTAAAGGGAGCAGAGTACCACAACAAAGCGGCCCGTTTTGACGGTGCGTTAAAGCTGGTCGAACAAGCCGAGAAACTGGTTGCGAACGATGATGAGCGAGAGTCAGTTCTGAATACGCGAATTAACGTGCTTCAATCAAGTCAACAGCTCGACGCCGAAGCAGAAGCGATGGAGGCTAGGTTCCTAGCAGATGCCGAAACCACCTCGCGAGATTGGTATCGATTGGCTCGCTACCGAGAAAGTCAGCGTCAATGGGAGGAGGCCGCTTCAGCCATTGACAAAGCGATGGAAAAGGATCCTCAGTCGATTCTGGCATTCACAGCCGCCGCCCGCATAGCGGAGAACGCAGGAGACTTTGGTCGTGCAGCCGATTTGTTCCGCAAACTGACGCAGGTGGATCGTCGCTCAGTCAGCGACCACTGGACGAGTGTCACTCGTCTGGAAACGCAGATGGGACGCAAAGAGCAAGCGCTCGAGGCCGCTAAACAGTTGATTGTATCGGCACCCTCGAAGACAGAGAGCTACGAGTTTTACGCGCAGACCTGTTTCCGACTCGGCGAAACCGACGAAGGGTTGCAAGCTCTTCGAAAGGCAATCCGGATCAATCCGAATGAACCGAGCCTTATGATGGCCTTGGGAACAGCGTTGTCGGAACAGATGCGAACGGATGAGGCGATTGAACTCTATTGGCGGGCCTATGAAAAGTCTGAGGAACTGTCTGACAAATCCTCGATGGTCACCAAGCTCGTACCTTTATATTCGCAGCTCAATCAGATCGACAAACTCTTTGAGCGACTTGAGCGGGAGCGACAGGAAGAAGACAATCGACGTGGAGTTACGATATCGATCGCGCAAGCTTGGCAGACTTTGGGAGATATCGCGGAAGCTCGCAAGGAATTGGAAGGGCTGCTTAGTGAAAACACTCGTGACACAAATTTGCTGAACCAATTGGCGAAGCTTTGCCAAGATGATGCCGATATGGATGCCGCCATCAATTACCAGCGTCAACTGGTTGCCCTAGCACCAGGCGATGAAACCGAATCGCCTCTTGCCAGCATGCTGCTGCGAGCAGGTGAGATGGAGGAGGCTCGCGAGATTTATGCCAAGCTGATTATGTCGGAGGAGGATCCGGTTCGGCAGTTGCGATCGCTCGATGCTCTGTTGAACTCCGGCAACTACGATACCGCGTTGCGGGTCATGGAACCGATGCTGGAGAGGCAACGGGACGACTGGGAGCTTCTCTATCGGTACGGAGTTTGTTGGCAAGGCTTAAAGAACAACGAGGAAGCGAAATCACGTTTTGAACAAATCCTTGCACTACCACTGCCGCATGACACGCTCGGTCGAGCTGCTGCGGCCAAGATGAAGCAGGCTCAGGAGAAAGCTCGCTCGGACAATCTGCGTGGTATCGCGACGACGATGCCTGTGAGAGAGTCAGCGCTCCAGATGGCGAATAGGGCTGCTGTAGTTCGCACGGCGGTAGGATTGATTGTGGAGGATTACTATAGCAATTCCCCGCCAACAGTCTGGACTCCGGAATCATACGGATTGGCGCGCATGGCCGCTTTGGGATGGATGTTGCGTTTGGAACAAGAAGCATCGCTCAATTCTAAGAGAGAAGCTGCGGATGGTCCCGCAGGTAGTTCTGGGGACGGTACTAGTAACGCAATAGTAAGCTTTGCGGACTCGATCAAGGAGAGTGCTTTTGCAGAAGTCCCCTCGCCCCGAGCCGTCCTGGATTGGCTTTACATTTGTGTGCTCAAGAATGACTACCCATCGACTTTTGCATTGTCCAAGAAGATGGCAGCCAACGGCGATCTCGAGGAAAAGCGATTTTTCTTGCAATCCCTTCGGACCCGCGAAACAGTAGCCAACAACTCGCGATCCAACAGCAATACGCTTCCGAAACGCACACCGCTCAGCGATGCCGACTTGGAATTCATGCAGGTGTGCTTCGATAATGTGAATGCAAAGACCAAGGATCAGGATCTGGAAGCGTTGTATGGTCCGAATATCGCTTACGACAACAATGGCCAAGCTTACGTGCTAGTTGGCTCGGGCTATCAGCCCCTGCCCGGAGTTTTTCGCAATTCAGGCGGATTCCAAACGCTACTAATGGAGGAGTATCGCTTCGCAGGAAAGACGGAGCGAATCGAACAGATCATTCAAGAGCAGTTGAAGTCTGCAAAGACGGCCAGCGATTGGATCGCCGTGCTGACTACTCTCCGCAGCGAGGAACGTACAGACGAGATTCCGAACGCAATTGAAAAGTGGCGAGTGGCAGCACTGAAAGAGATTGCCGAACGGCCAGTAGTTGCCAATCGCGGCCGCAACACGCAATCGAAACCGCTCCCGTTATCGACGGCAGTAAATTTCTTACAACAGTGGATTGGCCAACTCGGTAGCGAAGAAGAAAACGAGAGGGTGCTTCAGTTGTTGGCAAACATACTGGAAATCGCGGAAGCAGAAAGCCAATTCCGGGTCAGAGTGGCAGCCGTTTCCTCGGTAGCGAACAATACTCAACTCAATTCCAATCCCTCTTCGAGCAACTTCAATATTCCTATTTACTACGGGAAGACCACCGAGGGCGTGCTCGTGACTTTTCCTCCTGCAACGACTGAGCTAGATACGACTACAATCACTTTGCTCCGACAAGTATTCGGCGTATTGCAGAAGAATAGCGTTAGCGAGGACATGCTTTTGAAGCTCCGGACGCTCGGTGAGTCAAAATGGGAAACCTCCGTCTTCTGGAAGTGGTGCTTGGCGGCAATTCACTGGTGGGGTGACGATCAAGATGGTGCTATGAACCTAGTGGCACGAATTATGGTGGATCGTCCGCAGGATGCTGCTATGCAGTTCCGTTGGATCTGGTTGTTAGAGTCCAGAAATGAGTTCGAAGATGCACTAGCCATCGTCAACCAGATCGCACCGCGAGATCAAAGCCGACTCATTCTTAGGGAGAGTGCGGCCTTGAGATTGGCAGAACGAGTCGGGGATACTGATCGAGCTAGACAGGCTGCCGAGCGATTATTCGGGCTTCGATTGACGAGCGACATGCAGATGCAGCTCGTTCCACAAATGCGGAGGTTGGGGATGGATGCACAAGCGGACGCGATAATGAGCAGGATGGAACGAACGTCGGCACGCCAACCATCGAGTCTGTTATCGCTAATGAATCTATATCAATCGCAGGGTAAAATCGAGAATGCAAACCAGACAGCGATGGCCATCTTGCGAAAAACGACGTCCCCGTACTCAGCAGCACGAAATACTGCCAATTCTTATTCTCCACGAATTCAAACTTCTGAGAACAGTCAACGGCAAGCAGCGGTGCAACAGCTTGTTCGGTCCGGTGCATTAAAGAAGTTATTGGAGCAACTCAAGGAGAAGCTTGATCGGTCACCCGATTCTGTTCATACATTGGAACA
The DNA here is from genome assembly GCF_052161605.1 of Brakhagea baltica. Lineage (NCBI taxonomy): Bacteria > Pseudomonadati > Planctomycetota > Planctomycetia > Pirellulales > Pirellulaceae > Brakhagea > Brakhagea baltica. The sequence goes on from NZ_CP197409.1 coordinate 6,358,199, forward strand.
GCTTATCGAGTTTTCGATGGCCACTAACCAGAAACGCGATGCAGATGAGTATTTGGCCAAAGCGCTGAACTTGCGACCCGAATCGCATGTTCTACGGTGGAATTTGGCTAGCAATCTTTCCGCTATGGGGAAATACAGTGAGGCATGTGATCAGTACTTACGAATCATGGACGCTCAGCCCTCTTGGATTACCGACGAATACTATGAAGTGCAGCGAGCGTTCTCACAGGCAAAGAGACAAGGTGAGTTATTTGCCAAGCTTGCGTCCCAGGACCTGCGACGTTTCCGCAATTCATGGGGACTAATCAACATGGTCAGCAATGCCTTGCAGCAAAATCCAACTAATGCCGAAGGAATGATTGGTCTGATCGAGCGCATCCATGAATCGCAACCGAATTCTCGCTCGAACTTGATCCGAAACTTAGTCGACAATCCGTCGCTGCTAAGGAACGATCGCGTGTTCGAGCTGGTGAAACGCAGTGTCACTGCCGGGGCTACGTCGGGGGCTGCTTCGAATCCTTGGTCAGGTTTGGACCAAATTCTTAGCTACAGCGAGGATAGTGTTGAGGTTGTTTTTTCCAGTCTGATCAACATGGCTAGGAACAACCCTGCTCGAACCGCAGAAATCAGAAGCTCCATTGAGCTGCAAACGCAAAAGAATCCGAATTGGCTTGCGGGGCACATAATGCTGGGCCTATTGGAGATGAGTTTAAAGAACAAAGAAAATGGGCTAAACAGAATACAAACCCTGCTAGAGGACGAATCGACATGGACTGACATGCCTTATGAAGCATGTTGGTTCCTAGGGTTGCAATTAGCCTCTGATAACTCTGCCAAAGAACTTGCGATCCGTCTACTGAAAGAGGCCGACCTGCGTCAGGGCAGTCGTGGAATGAGCGATCTAACGTATTCTCCGATTTCCGCTTTGGCCAAATTAGTTAGCGATCGCGAGGTGGAGAAAAAATATGTCAAAGAGCGATTAGATGACATTCAAAAAAAGGCTGCTATTAGGATCGCATCCTACAACGATTCGGACTACGAAGTCTATCAGCGCGTTCAAGGTGGAATCGGGATGTCCAGGCTTTACCTTAACCTGGGTTATCCAGTCGACTCCTACTTGGCTGCTAAAGCTATAGAAAATGAGCTTGACTCCGGTGCATTAGAACGGTTCTATGGCGATACAATGTACATAAAATCGGAATGGTCAAGCGTACTTAGTCGAGCGACCAAAGCATTCTCAGACCAGACTCTACCCTTGGCACTGGACCGCCTTCTGCCTGAGAGCGGTCGCCTCGACCTAATGGTGAAGCTCGATAATCCTGCGGCTTCCAAAAATCCTGATGAGAAGTCGGCCTCTGTTCCAAAGATGCAAAGCGAGCTGATATCGGTTCTCAAACGTGCGGCAAAGAAACCTGAAACTCAATCTGTGATTGCGGATCGACTCGCCATTTTGGCGGAGAGTCGGCCCGGGGATATTGAGGTCCGCCTAACGAAAGCTCTATGGATGATAGAGCAGGATTGCGAAGGAGATGTGCTAGCCGAGGAATTATCGAAAATTCTCGAGTTGGCAAAACTCGAACCCATTGCTGAGGGTCGCCGACCCAACAATCGCCAACGCGAACAAGCGAAAACAGTGACTCGTATATGGTTGGTAGCTCGGGAGATCCTGAAGGATAACGCTAGTTCCAGTATATCCGAATCGGAATCGAAAGAAGTTGTACAGAATATCCGTCCCTATAGGTCTCATGCCTCATGTCGAGAATTGGCTTTGAAAGCTGCTGATCTCGCCGTGGAGGCGAGTGAAAGGATGTTAAACCGGGGTGAACAATGCGAGGTCCTTCTAGAGCTCGCGAGTGTGCAAGCGCAGCAAAATCTATTGGAACAAGCAACAAAAAATTGGAAGGAATTGCTCCACCGAGCAACATCTAACAACACAAAATCATCCATATCCCAAGGCGAAAGGACGGGGCCAGCGGATGTCGTCAAACCCGATTCCTCTGTAGAGTTCGTGCCTGCGTTGACCATATCGCAGTTTCGTATTGTCATGTCGGTTCATAATATGGCCGCAAAATATGGAGACATGGAGTTAGCAGCCAGAGCTTTGGGAATGTCGCTTCGCGGGGGGATGCCTGTTTCTGACCCCAACATGAGTCCGGTTGATTCTCAACGCTCTCCCGTGATCGTCCGTAGCGGTAATGACTCGACTAAGGAAGATCCGATCGAAAAGGAAGTTCAGAATACTCTGCAAGGTGCACTGGCTTTCTGGGATCAAATCGAAGATACGCCGGTGGATCTATTTGATGCGCTTCGATTGGTCGTGTTACCCGCCAATCGGCCGGAAGAGGTTCGCCTTTTCGTAAATGGAAAAGCAGTCGAAGAAGGTCGCGAAGAGTCGCTCGCATCCTCGCTCGTTCGAGTAGCAGCCAAGTCCAACAAACTTGACTTCCTGAGAAAGCAGGTAATGGGACGCATTGCGAGCGGGACTAATCTTCTTTCCAAAGACGTACTATTAGCGTTAATCGCAATCGAAAAAGGAGACCAAGCTACTGCAAAAAGTATCATTGAGCAGTTAATTGCAGAATCCGAAAAGCTTTACAACTCTACATCGATTCAGATTCGTGGCTTGTTAGCGTTGCGAGCTTGCGAAAAATCAGATCTTCGGAATGATGCGCTACCACTACTAAAGCGACTTGTTACATCCCAACTAACGTCGGCTACCTTGAACAATGATGACCTCTTCTCATCATCTCAACGTACAAAATCGCCACAGGCGGATTTAGTTGCTCGACTTAACAGGTATCTAATCGAAAGTGGGGATCTGCAAGGAGTGCAGCAAAACTTTGAATCAATCTTACAGTCGCGAACGCGTTCTCACTCGCGATATTCAAACGCTGGTTACGGAGCGTCGCTGTTGCGTGACGATCTGCGACGTATCGCGCAACGAACATCTGAGCTCGATTTACTCGACTACACGATGGATTTGATCGGAAGATCAGTAGATCTGCCAATCGACTATCAGTACAGAACGTCCCAGGTCGGTGTTGGCCGTGTGATGGAGTACTTGATTCGATCGCACAGATCGCTTGAATCTGCGGAGCGATATCAAGTATGGCGAGATTGGACGATGCCCAATTCGGATCGAGGATTCGTTCGAATGGTTTTTGATGTCGTCAGTCCCCTCCATGTGCCTGCTGCGATCACAGACCTTTCCCAAAGAGGGGCAGCGTTGGCCCGTCATGAAATCGAACCCGGCGTCCATTCGAATCTAACCGAACTGGTTGTTGCGGCCGTGGAAGCCAACCAACTGGTGAATCTGAAGAAGGAAGTCGAAAAGTTATCACAAGCATCCGATTCCGATTCTGCTTCTCAACTACTACTAGATCTAATCACGATTGAAGAGAAAAGAGATTCTGAGGTTGCAGAGCTCGTTAACAAGCGGATCCTGGATCATTATGAGCGTAAAAAGAATCCAGATCAGAGCCAATTAGCCATTTTGCTAAGTGATGGACATGCGATTCTGGCTAGCTACTGCCGAAAGCATGGCTACCTTCAAGAAGCTACCAAGCTCCGAAAATTGATAGGTGTAGATCAAACCTTTGTCGAGAATTTCAACGCCGATGACGAACATTGGATCCGTCAAATCCGCCCGAATAGAAACGCATCAGTTGCCGATCGATGGTATTCACCCCTGCCGGCTTCGACGGGGGGGGCGTGGCTTCGTTACCCAATAACAGGTGACTTCACGATTTCTTGGGATACACCTAAGACTGTTTCCACTTTTGAGTTTGCTAGTGCACGGCTCTCTCCGCAGAACGGTGTGTTAACTGACTCGAGCGGTTTACTTGCCTTCATCCCACGTTACTCAACTATCTCACGATCAGGTCGGATAGAGATTCAGGTAGAGAGTGGCGAATTTACCATCCGTATAGACGGTCTTGAAATTACCAAAGAGACGACCTGGGGCACGTCGCCGTGGCTCGCATTAGAAATCAGCAATGAGATCATGCCCTGGCGCAATCTTCGGATTGAGGGTAATCCGACGATTCCGTCGGAAGTGCGTCTCATTGCTGGGGATACTATGGAAGGATGGAGTTCGACGGCATTCAATGAATCTCAGAGAATACCGCGACGCACTACAGAGCGGATCGAGTTTGAGAAGCGAAATCCGCGATACTTTCGCAATCCAGGAGAGATCTCTTCCACTCAGCAACCACCGTTCGACTGGCTTGTTGAAGATGGTAATCTCAAGGCGAGAAAAACCTCGAAATCTGGTTCCACGCCGCAACAAAGCTGGTTGCAATATGGTCGACCACTCGCTTCAGGAGAAACATTTCGATACGAATTTTTTTCCAAAAAAGAGGAAATGGTCGCCCATCCCACGATCGGGAACGTTGCTTTGGTTTTGAAGCCCGACGGGCTGTACCTACATTACATCGATTCGGACAATGATGCGAACATTCTTTTTGGTTTGAATGCAGAAAGTATGTTTCAACTGAAACCAAGCAAAATGACCACCGACAGACTACCGATTCGCGAAGAGGAATGGAACCAAGTCTCACTTACCTATTCGGAGGGAAAAATCGACTTGATCATTAATGATGAGCTTGTGTACTCATTGCCTGTAGATACAGACATGTCGACTCAATTTGGCTTCTTCCGTTATAAGCATCAAGAGTGTTTGATTCGTAATGTCGTTCTTTCAGGGGCATGGCCTAGCAACGTCTCTGAGGAGTTAGTTGAAAGCTGGAATGCATCCAACAAACAACGCGTTGTCGCTGATGTCCAGGACCGCTCCGCACCTACTGTTTCGAATACCATTGCACCGATCGATTGGCGGAAAGCGGTTGAGATGGACAACGACGCGAGCGTCTTCGAACTTCTCGCATTGGTTTTACCCACGAATGGAAAATACCCACGGTTGAGTTTCGAAGTATTAGAGCTATCACCGACGAGCAGTTTAGCAGCCCCAGAAAGACTCCGAAATTTCGTACAGCTAGATTGTGTAGCGGTAGAGTTAGCTAAATTAGCTTACAAGCAAAACAGGACGGACGACGTCCTCCAAGCAATCGCCGAATTCCAGATTAGGAATCCGGGGGCAAAACGCGTGTTAGGTGCATTGCGTTGTTTATTAGCGATCGAGTCGTCGGATGAAAAGATCGCTCGACAGGGATTGGAAAGCTACATCCAAGAAATGCTGCAAGACGACGTAGATCTATTTCGTCATCTGGAACAAGCGGCCGACTTTGTGGTGGCATGGCGCGCTGCATCCCCCCCGAGCCTTCGTGGTCTAAGCAAAAAAATAGTAGAGCGAATCGAGGAACTCGATCGAGAGGAGCGATCACGAACCTCGAATCCAACACTAATAAAATGGGTGAAGCGTTTAGCCGGTGATCTGCAATTCATGGCTGATTCAGAATCGATAGTGGCCAAACATACTCCGACGAAGCAGTGGACTAAGCTCGATATTGGCAACTTGAGGCATGGCAACAACGGAGGGCGCAGCAATGAGTCTTCAACATGGGTAGTAACTCCTGGCAAGACGGTTCACTATGGTTCGGACCAATCGAGTCCCCTCATCTTTCAGTCGCCGCTGACTGGCCAATTTGAGATACTCGCAGAACGTACCACCTGGGATCGCCAAGAGATCGCCATCATGTACGCGATGCACGCGGCGGAACCCAAGTACGATTTGTCGAAGGTGTCGGTTTCGAGTCGATCAAATGTTGTGGACTGGGGCGATACTTTAGACGTTCCCGGATTCCGCGAGCGTGGACGAGCTCGCTTCCGAATCGTTGTCAACAAGAACGAGATTGTGACCTACACCAACGATGTGAAAATCTATGAACATGCGATGGCAGAGAGTTCTTCTCCATGGTTGATGCTAGAGGCCGCTTACCCTGATTTCCGTGGTGAAGTAGACAACCTCCGGATCGTTGGTACTCCCACCATCCCAGATGAGTTAATTCTGACCAGCCCCATTGGGTACGAGGCGTGGGATGGCAGCTTAGGTGGCCAATCGATCACCAACGATGAGGATCGAGGCGGAAATTGGATGTTTCGCAACGGGGAGGTGATTGGTAATGCCTACTCCAATTCCCCCAATTCCGAGAGTTACATTCGTTACTTAAGGCCAATGTTGGAAGATGGTGTCGTGGAGTATGAGTGCTGGTCTGACGAAAACACCGAGGTTCACCCTGCGATTGGTGGTCAAGCGTTCTTGCTGAACAAAGACGGTTTGAAGATTCATAGGATTGGATTTCTACCAGACAAGAATAGCAGTTTGCCCACTGGTGTCGCTCCCCCGGTCGAGTCTGCTTCGAAGCCGATTGAATGGAAATCGGGTCAATGGAACCGAGTCCGATTGGAACTCCAAGGAGACGAACTGTCGATTGCAGTCAACGATGAAGTCGTGGCAACGGTTTCCATCACTGATCCTCCAGAGAAACGCCACATCGGCATGTTGGGATTTGGAGGGACACAAGTCCGATTTAGAAACATGACCTATCGTGGCGAATGGCCCAAGTCACTGCCGCCGTTGTCGGAGCAGGTTTTGGCGCTGCCGGATGCGAAGCCATAAACAGTTGACCGGTCCCTTACCCTCCCCTCGCTTCGCTCGACCCTCCCAAAGGGAGGGTGAATTAGGGGGGGGCGACGCTGCGATTAAATTAATTCACCCTCCCTTTGGGAGGGTCGCTGAGGAGGAACGACGAAGCGGGGAGGGTACACAAAACATGTCAATACTTATCAAACCAATCAACCATTTCCAAGAAAGTTTCCAATGACCATCGATGATTCCTTGAAGCAGCAGCTTGACCAGTTCCGACAAGACTTCCAAACACTTCGTGCGGAAGTCTCCAAAGTTATCGTCGGTCAACTTGAGATTTTGGACGACACGCTTATCGCGCTCATTGCGGGAGGACATGTGCTCCTGGAAGGGGTTCCCGGACTGGGGAAAACTCTGACTGTTAGGACGCTTGCCGAAGCCATCGAACTAAAATTCCATCGCATTCAATTTACACCCGATCTCATGCCCGCAGATTTGATCGGGACGCAAGTTATTGCCGAAGGAGAAAACGGTCGCAAATTCTTCGAGTTTCAAAAAGGTCCTATTTTCGCGAATGTTCTGCTCGCCGATGAAATCAACCGCGCGACTCCCAAGACTCAATCCGCGCTGCTCGAAGCCATGCAAGAGCATTCCGTTACAGTCGCGGGGGTAACGCATAAATTGTCGGAGCCCTTCTTCGTCATGGCGACGCAAAACCCGCTAGAAATGGAAGGCACCTATCCTCTCCCCGAAGCCCAACTCGATCGCTTTTTCTGCAAACTGCTGGTCAAGTATCCGTCGATGAGTGATCTCGAGATGATTCTTGATCGCACGACTGAAACGACAAAGACGCAAGCATCGCCGGTCATTACGGGGGAACGCATTTTGGCGATGTCCCACCTCGCCCGCCAAATCCCGATCGCGCCAGAGATCAGACGGTATGGTATCGGAATCGTCATGGCAACCCACCCCGATCAGGCTCTTGCGACCAACGCTACCAAGAAGTACGTCCGCTATGGATCCAGTCCACGCGGTTTACAGTCTCTCATTCTGGGTGCCAAAATTCGAGCCATTCTCGATTCACGCTACCACGTTGCCCGCGAAGATCTACAACTCATGGCCAAACCGGTCCTCAGACATCGCATGATTCTCAATTTTGAGGGGCAAGCAGAGGGGATGACTTCCGATGAAGTCATCGATCAAATTCTTCCTAATATTCCCGACTCTGCGATCGCAGCATAACACGCCCCTGCACCTATGTTATTTCCACCAGACTTTTTGACGAAGCTCGAGTATCTCTCGATCATGTCAAAGCGGGTCTTTCGAGGCTCGCTCCTTGCACAACGCCGCTCCATGCAATTGGGCTCGGGGATCGAGTTTTCCGATCACCGCGAGTACGCGCTGGGAGACGATCTCCGTTATCTCGATTGGAATGTCTACGCACGGCATGGTGATCTATTGCTAAAGCGTTTTCAAGAAGAGCAGGATCTTCATGTCTATCTCATGGTGGACTGTTCTCGCAGCATGGGGTTCGGCAGCCCTCCCAAATTTGATCTTGCGCGGCAACTCACAGCGGCGTTAGCTTATATCGCCTTGGCCGATCTGGATCGCATCGCAGTAGTGGCATATGCGAACGATATCATCTCGGAGTTTCCTGTGACGAGAGGAAAGGCGAGAATACTCGCGCTCATGCGATATCTGGAATCCCTCTCCACTGTTGGCACCGATACAAATCTTTCTAAGGCAGTTCAAGGCTTGCTGCACCGAGGAACGCGAAACGGATTAGTGGTCGTGCTAAGCGATTTGTTCGACGCAAATGGCTATGCTCGAGGCTTTGACCAGTTGCGGTCCCGTCGATTCGAATCGCACGTATTACAATTGCACGATCCCAAGGAAGCAGATCCGAAATTGCTTGGTGATGCGGAACTGGAGGATGTCGAGAATGGCTCTATTCGCATGGTGACGATCAATGAAAAGATGCTCCGACGTTACAAACAGCTCTTTGAGGATCATCAAACCTCGATTCGAGACTACTGCCGCAACTACGGATTGAGCTGCACACAGTCCCCGTCAATCGTTCCGTTTGACGATCTGGTTATGAGTATGATGCGTTCCGCAGCGATGAGAGGTTAACATGACACTAGGCATGCCAATCGCTCTACTGCTCGCCGCGATCGCCATACCCGTGGTGGTTCTTTACATTTTGAAGGTTCGTTTGAGACGGGTCCCCGTCTCCACGAATCTATTCTGGAATCAAATATTCGAGGAAAAGCCACCAAAGTCCCTTTGGCAAAACCTCAGACACTGGCTTTCCTTACTCGCACAACTTCTGATTCTGGCGTTTCTCATATTGGCAATCGCCGATCCTATTCTGTCCTGGCAAAACGCGTCGGCGCGGCGCATTGTTCTGATTATGGACGTTTCGGCCAGCATGAAGGCTACTGACATTCAGCCGTCACGATTCGCAGCGGCCCAACAAGCGGCACAGCGAGTCTTGGATGGCGTGCGGGAGCGGGACAGCGTGGCGGTCCTGACGGCTGGAGCGAGACCGGAGGTCGTCCTCGGGATGGGGAATCACGTTCCGTCGCTCAGGCGCGCGATCGATGGTTTGGAACCGGTCGATAGTCATGCGTCTCTGGATGCAGCGATTGCCCTCGCTAAGCAGCTAATCGGCGACTCGCCAAACGGTCAGGTGTTGGTTTTCACAGATCAGACAGATCAGACAGATCAGACAGATCAGACAGATCAGACAGATCAGACAGATCAGACAGATCCATCGCGGGACTCAGTCCAGTACCGCTCCTTTGGGACGAACGCTGGCAATGTGGGAATTACGCAATTTCAAACGCGTCGCAGCATGGTCGATGCGGTCGGTTATGAGATTCTCGTCCACGTGATGAACGCGTCAGACCAACCGGTGAACTGCCGCCTTGAGATTGAACTAGGAGAACGCCCCGTCGATATCTTGCCACTCAAACTCCAGCCGAATGAAACGTGGTCTCGGACTCTTGAGAAAACCTCGCTCGAGGGAGGTGTCTTGAAAGCCACCCTGGCAAAATTCGATGATGTTGCTGACGATGGAATTTCGACTGCTAATCAACTATCCGTTGACGATCACGCTTGGGCGATTCTTCCATCTCGAACGATCCAACCCGTTCTCATCGTCTCACCCGGCAATCTGTTTTTACAAAAAGTATTCGAAGCCAATCCGTTGGTTTCCGTAAGTGTCACAAAGGAGCTTCCTGCCGAGTGGCCAGCGAATTCAATCATCGTTCTCCACAAGTTAATACCGACAGATCTGCCTCCGAATCCCTTGTTGATCATCGATCCCGAATCCGATTGCAGTTTGTTCAAAGTCGATGGGCTCATCGATAGTCCGCTTGTGACGGAGCAAGACAAAGACTCTCCGCTGATGACCCACGTCCGCTTGGACAACGTTCTGTTCCCCAACACCAAGAAGGTAAGCTTTTTGAGTGAGGGGGTAAAATCGCTAGCTTCATCGGTTGAGGGGGATTCGATTTTTTCTTTGGTGCAGAACGGGGACAGGAGAACGATTGTATTAGGGGTGAACCTCGAAGAGAGCGATCTGGCCTTTCGAACGGTTTTTCCTATCCTCGCCAGCAATGCGATCGCATGGTTTTCCAATCAAAGTGGCGAGTTAAGCTTGTCACTCTCCGGTGGGAGTACGGCTAGCATCGGTGTAGGCACGCAGACCGGTTCCGATTCCGATGCCGACTCCATTTCCAATTCCGAGGAACCATCGCACTTGTGGCTCGTATCACCACGTGGTTTGGTAGAGCGACAGTCAGGTAAGACGATCGGGCCGCTCAAGCAGATTGGTGTATGGGAATTGTACGAATGGAAAGCCGATTCCGATGCCTACTCGAAGAATCAGAAACTCGGGGAGGGGGGGCCATCGCAGGAAACTCTCGGTCGCGAAGGCAAGCTAGCCGAACGATTCGCCGTAAACTTAAGCAGCCCCAGCGAAACCGACCTTAGAAACCCGGATGAAACTAGCCAAACCTCGACACAGGCTGTGGTCTCATCCTGGCTATCCTATCCCATCTGGTTCTACTTGGCTTTGTGCATAGGCCTTTTGTTAGTCATCGAGTGGGGAATGTATCAAAGAAGGGTGCTCGCCTAATGTCCGATGTGATACCGATCGAATTCATACGCCCTTGGTTGCTCCTGCTCATCGTCCCTACTTTGTTAGTGATCTATTGGTTTTATCGCGTCAGTTTGGCCGATTTTTCAAGATCCCAGCGAATCGCATCGTTGGTAGTACGTGGGCTGATGATCGGAGCGGTTGTGCTCGCCATAGCAGGTCTACATTGGCTTCGAACGACCGAAGAGGCTTTTGTTGTTGTGCTCGCTGATGAGAGTCAGAGTGTCAGCGACGATGGCTCCGAGGCGACCAAGCGTTTTGTGGATGCTATTCTCAAGGAACCGGGGTCGCATCGCGTCGCCGTGCTGCCTTTTGCGTCGACCCCCGGTGCGATTAGCGATGGCAAGATATGGCTAAAGCAGCAAGATGCCGTGTCCACCGGAAAAAGCGAAGAGGTATCGCTCGGAGATGATTCGCTCGACAAAGGGAAACCAAAGACCGAGTCCGAACAATCGAATGCACCGAATCCAATCTCGCTTGTAGAAAATGAATTGGAAGTGCCGATTCCCTCATCGGATTCGGCTGAGAAAAATTATCGTCGCGATACCGACATTGCGGCTGCCATCCAATCCGCTTCGGGGTATGTCCCTCCAGGGTATGTCCCTCATATCGTATTGCTTTCGGATGGAAACGAAACGCTAGGTGATGGTCTTTCCATTGCGGGGCAAAGCCGGATTCCCATATCTACCGTTCCCTTGCCGACCCCGACCGATCCAGAGGTGCAAGTCGCCGAGGTAAACGTCCCGGCTGAGGTGCGCGAGGGAGAACCATTCATGGTCGAGGTGGTTGTGCAATCCAATCATGATGACGAGGGAGTCATCGATGTTTACCGAGGCGATCACAAGGTGCTCAGCGAACGAAAAAAGATCAAGACTGGTGAGAATCGCTTTCGATTTCAACAGTCGGTCGACCGGGAAAGATTGGCCGTGTTCCAAGCACGCATCTCCGATTTAGCGAGTGATACGTTGTTGGATAACAATACCACAGCCGGGCTTGTTTACGCATCGGGTAAACCTCGCGTTCTTGTGATTGAAAGCGATCCAAGCTTGATTCGCGAGTTCGCCTACGCTCTCGAGGACGAAGGTATCCAGGTTGATGTTAGGCCCCCGCAAGGCATGCCGGAAACGTTGGCGGATTTACAAAACTATGAAACGCTTATCCTTTCCAATGTGCCAGCGACCGCTCTCACACAGCAACAGATGCAGCTCGCCAGGACGTGGGTCCAGGAGCTCGGCGGCGGCTTTATTATGCTCGGTGGAGAGCAATCCTTTGGTCTAGGTGGATACTACAAATCGACTTTGGAGGACATACTGCCCGTAAGAAGCGACTTCGAAAAGGAAAAAGAGAAGCCGTCGCTGGGGATCATGCTCGTCATCGATCGGTCTGGCTCCATGGAAGGGGATCGGATTGAAATGGCCAAGTCGGCAGCCAAGGCAGCAGTCGAATTACTGGGGAAGCGTGACCAGGTTGGCGTGTTGGCATTCGATCACGAAACCTACGTGGTGAGCGAGATGCAATCTGCTGCTAATAAGTCGAAAATCATCGACGATATTTTGCGGATCGAATCGGCGGGAGGAACAAATATGTATCCCGCCATGGAACAAGCCTTCGAGATTTTGCAACGAACACAGACGCGGCTCAAGCACGCCATCTTTTTGACGGATGGTATTTCCAATCCCGGTGACTTTGAGGGAATCACCCAACAGATGGTTTCAGCCAAGATGACTGTATCCACGGTTGCTGTGGGGGATGGTTCCGATACCGAGATGCTAGAGCAGATTGCCAAGGTCGGAAAGGGACGATACTACTTCACGGCGGATCCGGCCCAAGTGCCTCAGATCTTCGCTAAGGAAACGGTTACGGCTAGCAAGTCTGCCATCGATGAGCAGCCTTTTGTGCCACAAGTCATACGAGCCACGATGGCATTGTCGGACATCGATATGGATACTGCCCCTTTTCTTCTGGGGTATGTCATGACTCGTCCCAAGCCCACCAGCGAAGTGATCCTGGCTACCGAGAAGGGGGATCCACTCCTCGCTTGGTGGCGTTACGGGTTAGGGATGTCGGTCGCGTTTACTTCGGATGCGAAGTCACGTTGGGCTGCGGAATGGATGACTTGGTCGGGTTATGGGAAATTTTGGACGCAGGTGGTCAGACAGACCATGCGAAAGAGTGACGGGAGAGGCATATCCATCGCGGTGGACCGCAGAGGAAATGATTCGAGCTGGTCGATCGATGTCGCCAACGAATTAGGCGGTTTCTTGAATCAAGCCGAAGTGGAATTGAGCGTCATCGGCCCACAGATGAAACGAGAGACCAGAAAGATCGAGCAAGCAGCCCCTGGACGCTATGCTACGTCCATCCAAGTTTCTGATCCAGGAGCATACCACGTCGACATTGCCGTCAAACAGGATGGTCAAGTTACTTATAGGCAATCGCGAGGTTTGATCCGAGGTTATAGTGACGAGTTACGAATTCGCCCCACCAATGAAGAGTGGTTAAGGGAGTTGGCAACCGTATCTGGTGGTCGTTATCAAGTCGAGTCGGCATCCTTGCTTCAAGGAGATGGCCGCACAGCAACACGTCCGCAACCGCTTTGGCCGTGGCTACTCGCTTTTGCTTGCACTATGTTAGTCATCGATGTGGCACTCCGTCGCTTGACTTTGCTTTAGAGGTACGGTTTAGCATTTCAATAGTCTGTACCATGCTGATTCTCGGGCCTGTATACTTGAGCGATAACGTTTGGTTTAGTATGCAGTTTCGCGCCGTTTGAATCGCTTCGGCGACTTTGTGAATCCAAAGGAGTATTCTATGAAAACGAGAACAATGACTCTCGCTCTGTCGGTTCTAGCCGCCACCGTCTCGGGCCAGTCGGCTTATGCAGATAACTGGGGGCATTGGCGCGGCGTCGACGGTAATGGTGTGGCAGTAAACGTCGATCCACCCACCGAGTTCGGTCCATCGAAGAATCTTAAATGGCGCGTCCCCATTCCTGGTCGCAGCTCTGGCTCGCCGGTTGTTTGGGGGAATCAAGTTTTTATCGTTACCGCTGCTCCGATTTCAGGGGAACGATCCAAGCTAAGTTTTCGCGTGTATTGTTTTGATCGCGAGACAGGCAAACCGGTTTGGGAGAAGACTGCCATTGAGGCCGTACCGCATGACCCAACGCATTCGACGAACACCTTTGCTTCCGCGTCTCCGTGCACCGATGGAGAGCACGTCTATGCCCACTTCGGTTCACAAGGACTCTTCTGCTACACCATGCAAGGTGATTTGGTCTGGTCGAAACAATTTGGAAAAATGCGAATTCGCAATGGCTTCGGAGAGGGAAGCTCACCAACAATTGTGGACGACATGATCATCGTGCCGTGGGATCACGAGTCGGGATCCAAACTTTTTGCACTTAATAAGCTAACTGGTGAAACGGTTTGGGAAGCGAAGCGGGACGAACCAACTTGTTGGGCGACGCCGTTGATTGCTACCGATGCGAAGGGTCGTCGTCAGATTGTTATGAACGGGCAAACGGCGGCTCGCGGATACGATTTGAAGACGGGTGAAGAGCTTTGGAAGTGTGGCGGCCAGACTCAGAGACCATGCGCGTCGGCCGTTGCCAAAGATGGGATCGCTTATGTCGCGAGTGGCTTTCGCGGTTCTTTCGCGGGTGCCTTTGATATGGCGGGCAAGGGAGATCTTAAGGGGACGCAGTACGTCAAGTGGACTGCTAATCGGAACACGCCGGACGTCGCCTCTCCTGCTCTATCGGGGAATCGCATGTATTACTACAAAGAAAAGACAGGGCTTCTTACGTGTGTAGATATTCTAACTGGCAGAGAGCTCTTCTCGGCAGCTCGTATCCCGGGAGTGAATAGCACTTACGCCTCTCCTGTGGTGGCCAACGGATACGTTTACTTGACCGATCGACAGGGTAAGATTACGGTGATCAAAGATTCAGACTCGGTCGAGGTTGTAGCTACGAATGAGCTCGAAGAGGGGGTTGATGCCACGCCTGCGTTTGTTGACAACGAGCTCTTCATTCGCAGTGACAGTGCACTGTACTGTTTTTCTAAATGATTAACTTTGTTGAGATTGCGATAAGCTGGCAATATTAAGCCGGTTTGGATGCCGCTCTCTGAGAGGCGGAGGTCGTGTCCCAACTCCACACACCCTTTTTTTCTCAGGATGTGCCACCCAGCACATTTCCCGAGGGATTGTTGCTGCCATCTCGTCAGGCCAACCTCCCCTCCCCACGTCTTATCAGTGGGAAGGGGCTAGTTAAGTCACTCCTTAGCAACTATTTACTGACCAACTTATCTGGTGCAGATGCATTCGGACCGGTCACGTCGAACCGATCTAGGTTCATCACCTTGGTCCACGCTGCTACGAAATCCTTAACGAATTTCTCTTCTGCATCGGCACTGGCATAGACCTCGGCGATCGCTCGCAATTGCGAATTCGAACCGAACACCAAGTCGACTCGACTGCCTGCCCATCGGAGCTTACCTGTCGAACGATCTTTTCCTTCGAAAACACCCTCCAGTCTTTCGGATGGTTGCCATTCGATGTTGTCATCAATGAGATTCACGAAGAAGTCATTGGTCAACACTTCAGGACGGTCCGTTAGAACACCTAAGCGATTATGCCCGTGGTTTGCTTTGAGAGCACGCAATCCACCAACCAAGACCGTCATTTCAGGAGCAGACAAAGTCAGCAGGTGAGCACGGTCTACAAGCATTTGCTCTGGGGGTGTCCCTACGCTGGAGCTCTTGTAATTGCGGAAACCATCTGCCGACGGTTCTAGAACCGCAAAGGAGCTCACGTCGGTCATCTCCTGAGACGCATCGGTGCGGCCGGGAACAAACGGAACCTCAACGACATGACCAGCCTTGGCAGCAGCGGCTTCTACAGCTGCGTTGCCTGCGAGCACGATAAGGTCAGCCATCGAAATCTTTTTACCTCCCTTGGCGGTCTTATTGAACTCTGCTTGGACAGCTTCCAGAGCACCTAGGACTGATGCGAGCTGCTCGGGTTGGTTGACTTCCCAATCCTTTTGAGGAGCCAATTGCAGTCTTGCACCGTTCGCTCCACCTCGATTATCAGTACCTCGGAACGTCGATGCAGACGCCCAAGCTGCTGATACTAAGTGGGAGATTGGCAATCCTTTTGCCAGAACCTTCCCCTTGAGATCTGCAATGTCTTCTGCTGTAACCAGCGGGTGATCGACTGCTGGAACGGGATCTTGCCACAACTGAGCTTCTGGCACCAACGGACCGAGCAAACGGCTGATTGGGCCCATATCGCGGTGCGTCAGCTTGTACCAAGCCTTGGCAAACGCATCTGCAAATTCCTCTGGATTCTCGTGGAATCGCTTCGAAATCTTGCCGTAGGCAGGATCCATCTTCAAGGCGAGATCGGTTGTGAACATCATCGGTGCATGAGTTTTGTCCGCGACGTGAGCATCAGGAACAGTTCCCTGCGCGGACTCTTCCTCTGGTGTCCATTGCCATGCCCCGGCTGGGCTCTTGACGAGCTTCCAATTGTAACCGAAGAGATTGTCAAAGTAGCCGTTTGACCACGAGGTGGGGGTTGATGTCCACGCACCCTCAAGTCCACTGGTAATGGTATCCTCGGCATTTCCTTTACCGTAGGTGTTTTTCCATCCCATGCCTTGCAGCTCGATCGGTGCACCTTCTGGTTCTGGTCCGACAGTGCCTTCCGGAGATGCGGCACCGTGAGCTTTGCCGAACGTATGACCTCCAGCGATAAGAGCGACGGTTTCTTCGTCGTTCATTGCCATACGAGCAAAGGTTTCTCGGATATCACGGGCGGCAGCTAGTGGGTCAGGTTTGCCGTTCGGGCCTTCGGGATTGACGTAAATTAGCCCCATTTGGACAGCAGCTAGCGGCCCTTCTAGCTGTCGATCTCCGCTGTATCGTTTATCACCAAGCCATTCACTTTCTGGTCCCCAATAAATATCTTCTTGTGGCTCCCAAACGTCGGCTCGGCCACCCGCAAACCCAAAGGTCTCGAATCCCATCGACTCAAGAGCACAGTTGCCGGTCAGAACCATCAAGTCAGCCCAAGATATCTTGTTCCCGTACTTCTGCTTGATGGGCCAAAGCAATCGTCTGGCCTTGTCTAGGTTTGCGTTGTCGGGCCAGCTATTGAGGGGAGCAAAACGTTGCAAACCATACCTAGCTCCACCGCGACCGTCTGTAACGCGATAGGTACCGGCGCTGTGCCAAGCCATGCGAATAAAGAGTGGTCCGTAATGACCATAATCGGCTGGCCACCAATCCTGCGAGTCGGTCATCAAATCGATGATATCTTTTTTAATCGCGTCGAGGTCGAGCTTTTGAAACTCATCGGCGTAGTTGAAATCCGCTCCCATCGGATTACTCATCGGGGAGTTCTGATGCAGAATTCTCAAATTGAGTTGATTTGGCCACCAATCTTTGTTGGTATACATTCCCGATGCTGTGTTTGAGGTGGCGTCAGAAGGGGATGAGAAGCTCGTTAGAGCTGTGAGACCTTGCAATGCTCCGGTTATCGGACATTTGGCCCCTGAGGATGTTCCAGCGTTGTTAGCGTGTGCTCCGTTCCCCGAACCAATCACGGGGCAGCTGGCCGCATCTCCCGATTGTCCGTACGATGACGAGACGCTAAGACCAAAAACCGTGCCACAGGCGATAGCGGAAATCATGGCCAACCGGGCCTTGCGTGTCGCGAGACCAATGCCGGTCAGGTACCGACCCACGCCGGAGGACTTTCTTTGCGAACCTGTCATGTGTTGAACCCTTTTCATTCTTTTCTCCTCTAACCTAAACTTCAAAACGATCCAGTTGAATTTCTGTGGAAACGTCCCGTTCTATGGGATCACATTTATTCTGGACGATAAACGATAGGTCTGAAATAGCCTATTGTCCAATGCATGCAACGCATTGTATTTATGCGTCTAGTGCATAATAATGTTGCGTCTAGGGATAACTCGGCGAGAATTTCCCTATATTCAATGGACATTTGGTAGCCCTTGTTGGAAATTGAGGTTAACCGAACCTCCAAACATGAAGAATTTCTATGGAATTAGAGCAGCTTAAGCACTTTCTCAGCGTGGCGGAACTCGGCAATTTCACGAAAGCAGCGGTGCTGGTAGGTCTTTCCCAATCCGCCCTGAGTCGATCCATCCTCAGACTGGAGGAAGAGTTGGGACAGCCGCTATTTGACCGCCAAACTCGCAAAGTAGTTTTGACGGACGCTGGGAGGACTTTGGAGGGTAGAGCAAGGCAGATCGTGTCGGGTGTTGACGAATTGCGAGCGGAGATTTGCGATGATGGTCAGACCGGAAATGTACGGGTCGGTGCAATTCCTACTATCGCCCCTTATTTCCTACCGAAGCGATTGCAGACTTTTCAACGGTGCTTTCCTAGTGCCAAGCTCATTGTCCAAGAGGATACGACCGCGGAATTGACTCGCAAACTCTACGATGGTGCAATCGATTTAGCGATCGCAGCCTTGCCGTTTGACGGCAAATATTTGACAGTGGAAGAACTCTTTGAAGAGGAACTCAAACTGCTGGTTTCCACGTCTCACCCTTTGGAAAAGAAGATGTCCATCAAACCCACCGACTTGGAGGGGCAATCGTTTATTCTCATGGGTGAAGCTCATTGTTTAACGACAAATGTCGTTTCTTATTGCCATCAGAAAACCGTTTTTCCGTTATCAGTCGAACGCACGACCCAGATCGCGATGATCCAGGAACTGGTCTCCCTCAATCATGGCGTCAGTCTTATTCCCGCAATGGCGAGTGTCACGGATCATTCTAAAGATCGAGTTTACAAATCGTTTTCGTCGAGCAAGCCGACGCGCACCATCGTTATGGTTACCAATCCTTACCGCTTCCAGAGTAAACTCACGAGATCTTTTATACGAACTATACGTGAGTCGATTTAGTTCGGTGTTACTCGCCGTGGAAGTAGCGATTCAGAGCCGCCCTGCGATCGTTGCTTTTTACGTACTCCACGAGTGCGAACAGCTTCTTCTGGTCTCGTATTTTCTTTTGGCTTCGACTTTCTTCATCGGATAGTTCCCTAGGCAATTCCCCGTTGATCGAGACGTTGCTCAAGTCGTACTCGTCGGAAATGATTCCATAGCGATATAGCATCGATAACGCTGTTTCGAGGCGGCGATCATGCTTGTGCTTGGCAGTGAGACGTTCGCGCAGCCACTCAAGTCCGAACGCTCTTACTTGATCGGTGTCGTGTTTAAGAAAATCGTAGACCCGCTGATAGAAATCCGCTTCCGGATTGCTCCATTTGTTGAATTCCATTTGGGTTAGGAGATCGTCTTGGCTGTAGAGCAGTTGACAAAGGGATGGCTTTCCATCACGACCCGCTCTACCAATCTCTTGGTAATAAGACTCCAGAGATCCAGGAACCTCGGCATGGATAACATATCGAATATCCTCCTTGTCGATTCCCATGCCGAAAGCGTTGGTCGCCAGAACCAGTGGTACTTCCCCATCCATAAATCGCTCTTGGATTTCCGTGCGGATTCGTCGCGGCAGATCACCATGATAGACAACATGATCGCAACCAAGCCGACGGAGCTGCCTGCTCATCTCCTCGAGGGTTCGTATCAAAGTGAAGTAGACAATACCGGACTCGTTCGGCCAGCGGTTTGCAACTTTGAGAATCGCCGCTTGTTTTTCTTCCTCCCCCCAGACCTCCTCGACTTCGAGTTCTAAGTTAGGGCGATCGAATCCACAGTGAAACAGCTTGCATTGATACAGTGCATCGCCTCGTTCTAGCCCGAGTTGAAGGAGTATATCTGCCTGGACGTCCGGGGTGGCTGTTGCTGTGAGGGCTATCGTGGTGGGATTTCCGACATGGGAGCGGATCTCGCAAAGTCGAGAGTAGTCGGGCCGAAAATCGTGTCCCCATTCACTTATACAGTGGGCTTCGTCAACGACGAGAAGCTTCACCGAACGCTTCGATAGAACCTCGAGAAACTCAGGCTTTCGAAAGCGTTCTGGGGTGACATAGAGCATGCTGTACTTGCCAGTCGCAACCCCTTGGTAGCGGCGTTTTCGTTCTTTGGTGTCAAGCAGCGAGTTGATCATCGTGACTTCTAGCCCGCGGGAGATCAGTCCATCGACTTGATCCTTCATAAGGGCGACCAGCGGCGACAGAACCAGCGTAAGAGGTTTGGCTGATGAGTCTCGTTCTTGCTCCGCCAAGTGCAAAGCGGGAATTTGGAAGCAGATTGACTTCCCGCCCCCGGTCGGCATGAGCACCAGCGAATGCCCACCTGCGGCAGTTCGTTCGATAACCTCCTGTTGCGGAAAGCGAAACGAGGAATAGCCAAAGGCTTCCTGAAGAATTCGTAAGTAAGGATCCACTATCTTGACTAGGCCTGAATCGTAGAGCCGAGCAGCGCGGCGAATTGACGGATCCATTCGGGGTGAGCTGGCCACGCGGGAGCTGTAACCAAATTTCCCTCCGTATGAGCCGAGTCAAAATTGGCAGATGGGTCGACATAGGAACCACCAGCTAGATCGATATCGAACTTAACCGCCGGGTAACAGCTGCATGTTCTCCCTTTGAGAACTCCCGCAGCGGCCAGTATTTGGGGACCGTGGCAGATGGCCGCGATTGGTTTTGCATGTTGATCGAAATGCCGAACAATTTCCAGCACTCGATTGTCGAGTCGAAGATACTCGGGAGCACGCCCACCAGGCAAAACGAGCGCATCATAAGCATTCGGATCAACAGAATCGAAATCGGTGTTGAGAACGAACCGATGGCCGGGTTTTTCGGAGTAGGTTTGGTAGCCGTCGAAGTCGTGGATGGCGGTGGTTACATAATCTCCTGCTTTTTTGCCTGGGCAAACCGCATGACACGCATGCCCAATGAGCAAAAGCATTTGGTAGGGGACCATAACCTCGTAGTCTTCTACGAAATCACCAACGATAAACAATATTTTCTTCGAGCCAGCCATAATCGATTCTTTTTCGGTGAGGGTGTCACTCGTACAAAAGATGCACTCTGTCAACGTCTAGATTATGGTACACTCGGGAAGCTCCGCTAGGCCAAACAATCTCGACGTCCACGGGATCGGAATGTTCCCCAAGTCCGAAATGCACACTACGCCCATAAGACGACTGATAACCCCTACCGCTGAACACACCCGCTATGCGAGTTTGATCGCCAAAACGTACCTTGACCGATGCTCCAACCCCATCGCGGTTAGATTTAGTTCCGATGGTTCGAATTTGAATCCAGTGGTGCTCGTTACTGGAATCGTTGCGAAGAAGAGTAGGGCGACTATTGAAATTCAGAATGACAATATCAAGCTTACCATCGTTATCCAAATCGTCGACGCAAACGCCTCGGCTTACCTCGACGACTTGCATTCCCGGCCCGCTGTCTTTGGAAACATCAACGAATCGCTTCTGCGGAGTACCTCGAAACAGCAAATTTTTCGCGGCGAAACTTACGGTGTCGCTAAGGCTGTTGACTGTATCGATCAAGTGACCATTGGCGATGTACAGATCGACGATGGAATCATTGTCAAAATCAGCCATTGAGATCCCCCATTTGACATTTTTGTTTGCCAGACCAAGTCCAGCAAGAACTGCGACATCATCGAACAACCCATTTCCTTGCCCTTTATAGAGAACTGGGATTTCGTTTTCGAAGTTCGAGATAATGAGATCCATTCGCCCGTCGTTGTCATAATCGGCGCAGTCTACACCCATTGATGCCATAGTTGCACCTGCATAATTCATCGCGACCCCGGACAGGATCGCCTCTTCGGAAAAGACCTTATCACCTTGATTCAGGTAGAGCTGATTCACCATCGTGTCATTGCACACGAAGAAATCTTGGCGGCCATCTTCATCGAAGTCAAATGCTATGGTTCCCATCCCCGTTTTCGGGACTCCGGTAATTCCGCTTTCTTTTGTGATATCTCGAAAGCGACCATCACCAAGGTTATGGTAAAGGATATTGTCATCGGGGGGGTAATCTAGCGGTCCCGCACTGGCTTCGACTCCAAAAATGGTCCGGACAATCTTGGTTTTGATGTCGAACTTAACGTAATTTGCAACAAGCAGGTCCAAGTTGGAATCTTGATCAATATCGGCGAATGAGGCACCACCCGCTGTTCGGACGGTCGTGTTCGTAAAATCGGATTGATCAGGTTGAAAAGTCCCGTCACCACAATTCCAATACAATTGATTTTGACCATGATTGCAGACGAAAATATCGGGAAATCCATCGTTGTTAACGTCCGCAACTGCAACGCCAACACTATGTGCGGCATCTTGTAGCCCCGCGTGCTCGGTCACGTCCGAAAAACTCCATTTACCTCGATTGCGATACAATCGATTGCTCGGTGGTCTATCCTCCCATTGATCGAGAAATTCCTGTGGATATTCAAATCCATCCACCATACTTCCATTGAGAAAATAGATGTCGATTAGACCATCTTGATCAAAATCCAAAGTCGCTAGCCCAGAAGCGATCGTTTCGATTAGATAGTGCTTGTTCGTTCTCCCTGAGAAGTGTTCAAAATCGATTCCGCTGTGTTCGATCACATCAACAAAGAGAAGACCTTGTGCGTCGACCGCGTCTTTGAGTGGCCCTTGCGGAGCCCCCAAAGCGACGACTCCTGCGATCCAAACTACACAGAAAATAGCGAATGTCCGCATCGTGGATAAGGAATCAATGCAATGAACCGCATCGTCTTTTGTTCTTAGGTCGTGGTTTCTTTGCAGTACTTCTCGCATGGATCTCAAACTTGTTACATTCGCGTGGCTTTACTTAGTTTCTTTTTCGCGGGCTGCTCTGAGTTGCCCCAGTCTGGCTTGCAATTCATTGCTTAGAGGATCTAAGGCAATCGCCTTCTCGAGACTTTGTTCTGCCTCTAACAATTTACCCTGCATTGCCTGCGTATTTGCGAGAAAGGCAAGCGGGATTGCAGATGGATCTCTTGTTGTCCATGCAATGGCGACCTCCTCTGCCTCTCGTAGGTCCTCTCGATGCAATGCCAATAGGGAAACCAATTGCCTGTAGGCTTTTCCGTCTTGGGGAGCGAGTTCGATGACTCGGCGGTAATGTTGTTTTGCATCGTCTTTATGATTCAGTTTTTCTGCTAGAGCCGCTGCACCAAAGAAATAGTTCGCGTTTGCTGGTTCAAGCTCCATTAACTTCAAGGTGTATTGATATGCAGTTTGTAATTCGTTCTGCCGAATATGTTGCTCGATCAAGCTTTCAAGAACTTTCGTGTTGGATTGGTCGTACTGGTGCGCTCGCTGGAGTAGTTGCATGCATGCATCAAAGCGTTGAAAGCCTCGGTAGACGAGAGCCGCAATCCAATAGCGATTCGATATGTCCATTCGTTCGTTCTTCAGAAGTTGCTCGATCGGATCGTTTTCTCGGGCTGGTCTAGCGGCGACTTTATCTGCCAGTTCCTTTGCTTTCTTTCGTTCTCCTACGCGGACCAACGCGGTGATTAGCCCTTGCTCCGCTTTGGGATTTTCCTCCGATAGTTGCAGCGACCGTTCAAAGGCTAATCTGGCTTTTTGAAAATCAAGGCCTGCATTGCAAACCTGACCTAATCGCAGCCAAAATTCAGAATCATCGGCTTGAGACTCAAGAAAACTTTCCAGAGTTTTTGCTGCGAGTTCAACCTGCCCATCCTTTAAAAACGCATCGCTCAACTCTCTGACGCTGTCCCGGTAATTTGGGATAGTCTCCAAAGCCTTTTGAAACAAGCTGATTGCCTCCTTGTATTGAGAGTTTTTCATCGCGATTAGGCCAAGCCCATGATGTGCATACCCGTAATCAGGATTTAATTCGAGGCATCTCTTCCATGACTTCCTAGCTGCTTCCGTTTGGCCGATCAGTAATTGAACTCTAGCGCTAGCTTCATGGGCATCTGGAACATTCGGAAACTGTTCTACGAGAATGCTCATGACCTTAGTGGCTTCATCAATTAGGTCTGTTTTCTCAAAATTCTGCCAATTAGCCGATAGGCCAACGGAAACATCTGACGCCTCGTTCGCAATGGTCCCAAAGACTGGGCTATGTAGAGGATTCATCTCCATTTCGATTTGCACCGTCGATTTGTCCGTTTCGTTCGGGACAACCACTTCATCAATCGGGCGATTTTCACACCCGGTTTGTAGCAAAGTGATCGCGATAAACCAATGAACCACCGGAAAGATGGACAGTTTCCTACTACTCACGAGCGAAACAACCTGACTTCGCAACATGCGTAACTCTCAATTCAGCAAGCCTATGGAAACGCAATCGGGTGGCAAAAGAGCCACCCGATTGAGAGGAACGATTAATGAACCAAGGATTGTTAGCTCGGAGCGTGCCAAAAAGCTCAGCTTATTTGGACGTTAACACCAAATCGATATTATTCGCACCAGAATCGCTTACAGGGAATCGAATACCTGAACTTTCTTTCGATTTATATCGGGCTGGAACAAGATCCTTTGAAGCAGGTTGACGGACTTTTCCAGCGTCTTCTGGCGGGCCAGTGTAAGAGTTCCCGTAGGCAGCGTACATGTCTTCAAGACTCTGATTCGAACTCGAAGACGAGGCTGATTTCGCATCAGACTGTCGGTACGCATCGTAGGGACTCTGCCCCGCTTCGGTTTGGACCTTCATTACAGTGACCGTGTACATCCCCTTCATGGCTCCATCACCGGAAACGAAGGTCGTAAGCGAATACTTTCCCTCGTGATCGGAGGTGCCGACGGCGGGCTGTGTATCCGTTCCCATCTCTGGGATGAAAGTTATGGTCGCCCCGGGAACAGGTTGCCCGTCGAGCGACACGACACCGGAAACTTTATAAGTCGGTGGGTTCGACGGACCACAACCCAGCAACAATCCCAACCCTATAAGCAGCGCCAGCCCGAATAATGCATTACTATTTTTCATAAGCAGCTTTCTAATTCAAAAGGTAAGTTAGTAATCCGAAGGGCAAGATGCGGGCGATACCCGCATCTTGCCTCGGGTGGTTCCTAACATTAGTAATCAGAGCTCACCTGAAACCACTTCTCCACCAGATTTGGAGCCCAACGCTCCCCAAACACCATAGGGGCTGGGGCCAGTTTCCCCCCACATAGGAGAACCGATCGTTAGGTTGCCCGTGTCGATGTTGTTACTGATAAATCCAACAGATCCGTCGACTCTGGCTGCATTCACACCACCGGTGTGAGAACTGGTTGGTGGAAGAACCGCAGGGTCTCCGTCTCCCCATGTGACGACGTGTACACAGGAAGGAGCATTAGGTGGAAGAATCGTATTGAACGCTACATACGTTGGGTGACCATCATGCCAAAACTTTCCGCCGTTACCCTGGTGGACTGTGCCAGCAACTAAGAACTGACCGTCAGACACCTGCCGACAGGTGAGTGGATTTTGGAAAACGTTGGGCACTTGAGCAATCGTAGTCTGGTGTCTAACCGTCCTCGCCATTGTTCCCATGTTGCCTTCTGCACTAGGGTAGGGCTGCGAGGAGATCAGTCGTTCACTATACATGAGCGTATTGCTTGTTCCGTCCGTAATCGATCCATGTGCTGCGTGCCCTCGGTTCGAGAACATGCCGCGAACATTGTTATGGTTGTTAAGCTCCCATTGCCATCGCCCCATGCTATCACCCAAGGACATGGAATAAGAGTTCAACCCCCCATTGCCTATCGCCATCGGATCGGATGGGCATCGCATAAACGAGGGCGAGATTCGCCAGAAGTAATTGTTGTTCCAACCCTCCGGACCTCCAGGCGGTTGTGCAGGGAATCCTGGGTCGTTACCCCCACCCTCAATGTTCTGGAACTGATTGCCACCTTCGATAAAAGGCAGAACCGAGATAAAACCGCTTCGCCGATTCTTGTTGTTGAGATTCGGACCATCCGTACCACCTTGTCGATAAGGAAAACGCCTGAAGGCGCTTTCGTAGTTGATCGCCGCCAAGGCGATCTGTTTCAAATTGTTGGAGCATTGCATACGTCGAGCCGCTTCTCGAGCAGCCTGAACGGCGGGGAGCAACAACCCCACTAAGATTCCGATGATGGCGATAACCACCAAGAGTTCGACCAGCGTGAACGCAGGTCTGCGAGAACGATTCTTCATAAAGAGGACCCTCGTATAGAAAAGAAACTGGAAAGGATCCTACTATTGTGGGGTTTGAGGTGGTATTAGGCAATAGATTGTGGGGTAAAAATTTACTTTGCTGGGTTTTCAATTAAAAAAACCTCACCCCCAATGTGGGGGAATTCAACCGCTCGAGAATGCTGTTTTGGCCACACAATTTCAAGATTTCCCTTGATTTCTTGGGAATCTGGGAACCATGGGATCGCTAACCAGGAACTAGAACAGTAGCTTCCTCCCCCAGAAATTTCGTAGCTCTGCCACCCTCTGGACGTCTCCCACCGCAATTTTGTCCCGATTCCACTCCGATTGGACGTCACACCTATCGCCTTGATCCATTTAAAGGATGGGGAAGCGCTCGCGTTTCTCAGAAGCTCGAATCGATCGTTCTGATTGGATATCCCAAGATCAATGCGGCCATCCATGTCGAAATCTACCCAGGTCGCACCGCGCGATACCATTTTCCTTCGAAACCAATCCCCGCTGTACTCACTCAGGTCCCGCCAGCGCTGGTTCCGATAAGAGAATAGTTGCGCCTCCATCCTTTCCTCTGGATTGCTACCTGAATTATCGATATGACCATTCACAACAAACAAGTCCATGCACCCATCTTGATCCAGATCGGCCATCACAGTACCGAATCCGAGCTTGTCGATGGTCGGTGTGTGCAATCCACTCGGACCTGTAACGTCAAGAAATCCTGCTGCTCCTAGATTCTTGTAAAGCGTATTCGATTCTGACTGAAAATGTGTCGCGTAGATGTCTAGCCTTCCGTCAAAGTTATAGTCGTTGACAGCGAGTCCCATACTTGCCTGTGGCGCTCCACGTCGATCCGTGGCACATCCCAATTTCACCGCTACTTCTTCGAAATAGCCATCGCCTAAATTCCGAAAGAAAAAGTTGTTGCTAGCATCGTTCGCGACATACAAATCCGGCCATCCATCTTGATCAAAGTCTGCGGCTACCACACCCAACGCACGATTGTTAGTACCGAAACAGCCACGCTCTCGACTAACCTCGATGAACCCACCCTTGCCATCGTTCCAATACAACCGATCAGGAGATGGGGCAAAGGTGAGCGGATTGCAAACAATCGGGTTCCCCTGTTGATCAAAGCAATTTCTCGGGACAACGTTTTCGTACTCGACATAGTTGCAAACATACAGATCTAGGTTTCCATCCAAATCGATATCAACCCACGCAGCAGAGGAGCTCCAGCTGGGGCAGTCAACCCTGCACTCTTTGCCTATCTCTTCAAAGGTCCCATCACCTTGGTTCCGGAAGAAAAGATTTGCTCCCAAATTGGTAACGTAGATGTCGTCAAAACCGTCATTGTCAAAATCGGCAATCATCACTCCTTGACCATATTCTCTGGCAACAATACTCGCTTCCCTTGTGATGTTCCTAAAGTTTCCTCCTCGGTTCCGATACAGCTGATCCGACGGTTGCGTGGTCTTGTCTACTGCGATTCCGTCTCCACCTTGAACGAGATATAGGTCAACGAAACCATCTAAATCAAAATCTAGCCAACCGTGGCCACCGCCAAACGTTTCATGAAAGAACATGCTTCCGCTTGCTCCTGTTTCATAAACGAAATCGACTCCGACCGATTGAGCCACTTCGACAAACGGAATCCCTTTCCACTCGGTGTCGCGTCCGGCAAAAGATTCCTCAGTATTTGCCACGATGGTAGCTTGATTCGTAGGAAAATCGAGATCATGGCTTGGTTTTGCGTTCCCTACCTCGCGTGGGGGTGTTTTAACGTCTCTCGAGCATCCAGGTACGCCAAGGATTAGAGCATGGATAGCCAGCCATTTAGAGAACCGATACAGTCGCCAATGCGGTCGGCAAGTATCTTCTGGAAATTGCTTCATCGTCCACGCTCCTCAACGCGACCACGAATCACGTTGGCCGAATCCGGTAACCCGCAAACATCAAAATAACTCGCCAAATCGGTGTAGAAGGAACCCGGCAGGCTAAAGATACTTTCTGCTCGCTTAACCTGTTCATACAGGGTTCGTCCCGTTTGAACGTACCTCGCGAGCTGTTCCGCTTGATCGAGGTCTGTTCCTCGTTTCCGTATGAGGTTTAACCTTTCGGTCCGAGTTTGCCAATCAAGTGGTGCGATCTTAGCGGCCGTTTCGAAAGCCTTGCTGGCTTCTTCAAACCTGTCCCTCTCAGTGTCCAACCAGCCTTTAGAACGCCAATATCGATGGTCGTTTTCCAAGTAGGACTTTTTGGTATCGAGTAAGCTCTCTACTCGAATATCATCCCCCCTTTCGATTCCTCTTTCGATTTGTGTGAACAAGACTTCCGGGTTGTTCGGAAACCGCTCTTCGAGAAGTCTCAAATCATTTTCGCGTTGAAGCTCCGTAAACTCAGGCATCAACGCTAAAGCAAGGATAGCGGCTACATGAAAGTGTTCTTCATCGGGATATTTTTCCGCCCAAGATCTGTTGACTTGTGCAGCGTCTGCATACCGCAAGTGATCTAACGCAAACCAATAAGCATAGGTCTCGAGTGTTGCAGCGCCGTTTTTGATACCACGTTCAATTTCTCGCTTTAGCCTATTCGTCTGGCGACTCATTGACCAAAAATAGAGCAATCGGTGATGTGCCTCTGCATTGGAAGGATCAATCGATACAGCCCTTTCGCAGGAATCAATGGATGCCAGGGGGGCATCAAGTGCATTAAGCTCGATCTCCCCTTTTAATAGCCATGCCTCCAAAGTTCCCGGTTGTGGCATTTCAGCTAGATAAGCGTAGCATCTATCGATCCCGCCTCTTTGGTGAGCAGCTACCGCCGCATGCTCGAATGGGACAGGATTCAAAGGTTCTGCGATACCCCATTCCACCGCCAACTCCTCTAGTTCTTCCCATCTACCAAGTTCTCTCGCGACTCTGCATTGTTGCTCTAAACCGCGAATGTAATCGGACCTTCTCAGCGAGTAGATCGCGGAAAGTCCTCCGATTACGAGCAATGTCCAAAACGTCAAAAATAAAAGTGAGCGGTACCGCTTTCTGTCCTTCTTTCCGATCTCTTTACCTCGAAGCGATTTTGACAAATCCGATTGACTCCCATCTTCGATGTCAGGGGTCGAGTTATCGGTTACTCTTGGTTGTTTCATGACAATTGGGCCGATTAGGGATATGGCAGGCCGACTAAGGATATGGTGAGACGCGTCAAGGCACTTGGATTGCTATGTAGTCGCTATTCCTAGCGTACTCTTCCATGGTCGATATCTCAATCACCCATCCCCCCACCCTTTTAGGTTCCGTCGAATCCCCTGGTTGCCCAAAGACATTGCAAGCCTCACAATAAGTGTGGGGTGGAAACTGTCGCCGCCCATTGTCGGTCAGGCCCGTTAGTCCTGATCTCGAGAATTGTTAGACAAGTTTCGTGTAGGGGCGTGCCGCTTGAGGATTGCATTATTTCTGCTGGGGTTACTGATGATTTTCAGTACGCTGACCGTTTGTCTATACCTGAGTTATGGAAATAGGAGATTGCCGACTCAGCAGGAAATCCGCGATGCGATCACCCGAGGCGATATCGCTCGACTTCAAAATTACGCGGAACGAATCGTAAACCATTCTGAATCTACCGATGATCAATTGATGGAGATTGCAGAAGGATTGCAGCGAGTTGGATTGCTCGACGAGGCCACGGAGGCTTACTCTAAAGTCTCTACCTCGGAATCCAAGAAACGCGCAACATCTCGCTGGGCGATGGGTGAGATCTACTTTTATCAGGGATTGCTGACCGAAAGCCTAGCTGCGCTGAATGAATGCCTCGATCTAGATGTGTCGAACGATAAGGCACGCGAACGTCGCATTCAAATCCTACATGTCTCTGGACAACGCTGGAAAGCCTTGTCGGATGTCTGGTCCTTTACCGATCGAGACAATTGGGATTTTGATCGAATGCGATTCGTTGGCAATCATGCGAAACCAATTGAAGATCCAGAGTTTATAGAAAAGTGTCTAAAGCGTTCGCCAACGGATGTTCTCGCGAAATTGGGACAAGCTCGGATCGCTGTTCGAGAGGGCCGGTTTCAGGACGCCATTCGCACCCTGAGGAATGAGATTGTCCCGCATGCCCCTGATTTGGTCGAGGCCCATGTTCAACTAGGATTCGCGCTTTTGAGTTCGAGCACCGACGAATTGGTTCCCTGGAACGCAGGGCTTCCCCAAAAAGCTGATCAGCACCCAGACATTTGGTGGATACGCGGGAAACTGTCTCTAGAACAACAAGATGTTAACGGTGCAGTACGCTGTTTTAGTGAAGCCATCCGACTGGATCCGGATCATCATGCCTCGATGGTATCCATATCACAAGCATTGGCGTTGAAAGGGGAACAAGAGGCATCCAAGAAATTTCACGAACGTGCACACTTGCTGGAAAAGTTAATTGCACAATTAGACCAAGTGAATCCACAAACTAGCTATTTTCCTCCCGTTGAGCAAATGGCAATCCTGACAGCTCAAATCGGCAGATCGAGCGAAGCATGGGCTTGGACTCGAATGGGGCTCGTGCTCGATCCCAAATCGCCAACGCTACGCAAGCTGTACAACGAACTAAAAGAGCCGTTCGTCAAAAATGGAAATCGTTTACCTAGATACTCAGAAGCGAGCTATCTTATGACTGACACGTCCTACCGCGACCTGCCATTACCCTTGTTTTTCGAATCGAGGGGGGACCTGATGACCCAACAGAATCTAACCCCGAGCAGTCAGCCAGCTATTCCTAACCTGGCAGATAGTCTGGTCCTTATCGACTGCGGAGTCGATTTCTCCTATTTCTGTTCACGGCCAGAGCCAATTGTCGGGCGCCGCATGCACGAGTCGACCGGCGGAGGTGTCGGGGTTCTGGATTATGATCTTGATGGTTGGCCAGATATTTTTTTGTCGCAGGGGTGCGAATGGCCGACGAGAAAATCAGACACAAAGTACAGCGACGCGCTGTTCCGTAATTCTGGTAGAACCAATCACGAAAAAATTCACTTCACTGAGGTTACCGCATTAGCTGGAATCAAGGAGTCCGCTTTTGGACAAGGTGTCGCGGTCGGTGATGTAAATAGCGATGGTTTTCCCGATCTGTACATTGCAAACATCGGTATCAATCAACTTTGGCTCAACCAAGGAGATGGGACATTTCGTGATGGCAACGATTTGCTGCCCGAGTCAACCGACCAGTGGACAGTCAGCTCCGTAATAATCGATATCGACAACGATGGCTTTGCCGAGATTTACGATGCGAGATACGTTGCGGGGGAGGATGTGTACACCCGGCTATGCAATGTTGAGGGGCAACCGCGTACCTGCCCACCGACGATTTTTCAGGCATCAGCCGGTCGATGGTTAAGGCATGACGGCAAAGCAGGTTTTGAGGAGTTCTCCTCCAAAGCTTACGCTCAAGGCGTAAGGGAAGGCAACGCTCTGGGAGTGGTAGCATTTCGGTGGGACCAGTCGACTTTCCCATCGCTCTTCGTCGCCAATGATCAAGTCGCCAATCTTCTTTTGGTAGGAAAAACTTCGCTCTCTAAAGGTTCTGGCATAATGTTTGATGATGAGTCATTGATGCGTGGCATGGCATATGATTATCAGGGGAGAGCACAAGCATGTATGGGAGTAGCTTCTGGAGATATCAATGAGGATGGAAGGTTGGACTTTGTGGTGACCAATTTTCTCGGTGAGCACAATGCCGTCTATGTTCAAAATGATCTCGGCGGTTTCGATGACGTCGCGGCCAAGTGGGGGTTAGTGCAGCCATCACTACCGGTTCTGGGGTTTGGCACACAATTACTAGATATCGATAATAATACGCATCTGGATCTGATCGTGTTGAACGGGCATATCGACGACATGACCCACGCGAAGCGTCCCTTTAGAATGCCTGCTCAACTTTTCAAAAATGACGGTAGTGGTCGCTTTGTCGAACTCAAGCCGGACAAGCATCCGTTCTTCTCTCAGCCCGCACTGGGACGTGCTCTCGCGACCGGCGATTGGAATAGAGATGGAAAAATGGATTTTATTGCAACCGATCTTGAACAAAAACCTCGAATCGTTCAGAACCAAATATCTGGGGGAACCGCCGTCGTAATCGAGTTGGTCGGTACGCAATCACATCGTAATGCGATTGGTACTCAGATCGTTGGTTCTGTTGGAGAGAAAAGGATTTATCGGCAATTGGTATCCGGTGACGGATACATGTGCTCCAACCAAAAAATGCTTCATTTCGGATTGAATCAAAGCGATCTACTAAGTTCTGTAGAGGTCACTTGGCCGTCAGGTTTAGTCGAGAACTATGGCGACTTAAGCCCTGATTCCCATTGGATTGCTATCGAAGGAATAGGAGTTTTTAGAAAGTAGCCTGCTGGTAACGGAACCATTTACTTTCCTAGTTTTAGCAGGCTGCCATTCCCAAGGCGATTTCGCGGGGCTTTTACGTTTGTTGTTCTACCGAGAATTTCTCGCAAGATCCGTTGCTCTAACTCAGTGTCGTTCTCCAGCCGAATCCAATCCAGAGTTACTGGGCCGCCCATCAGCTGATTGTCGACTCGAACCACTGTTCCGTCGTGACGCTGGGCAGCAGATCCCTCCGACGACATTAAGGAGCGGTTCACGTCCTCGAGCTCCTTCAATACCTCGACATACACATCGAATCCTGACTCTGATGGAACGACGCGAACGGTCGCAATCCGGCGAATCGTTTGAAGGGAACTCTCCCAAAGTTGAACTCCAATGCCAGCATCTTTTCGCCATGGCTCAAGTGCTGTTGCACCGATCTGTGGCCATGTCTCCAGCTTGCCTTCTAACCAGTGCGTGGGCTCAATGGTCGGACGTTGCTCGCTCTTGATTCGGAAATAATCATCCACTACGTCAACGATTTGATTCCAAACGAACTCGCTATCCCGGACCGGTAGCGAGATCGGATTCGCCAACCAAGTCGACTTATCCAACGGGACTGGTGTTAAACCCCACCTGTTGGCAAGGGGTGAGCTGCATCCGATTGCGGCCATGGAAATGCATGCCACCGCGAGGCCGGCGGCGACATTTTTCTTGACGATGAATCGCAACGGAATCGACTACGGGTTGGAAGTTGCTGGCTTAGATACGGGCTCGATATCTTTCAGCGAACGGCCCAGCCGCTTGCGAGTGGCAGTCGATCCGCCGGTCGCCCGTTTTGGGCTGGCAGATCCGGGGCCGCTAGAATCGACGCCAATAGAGTCGGGGCTTTCCAGCAAAGCTGAGGAACGATTCGCATCGATTGCCAGCAATGCAGGATGTAGTTTCTCAGAACTATCAGGAGAACCAATGGATTCGAGGGCATCCGAAACCCCCAAAAGTACCGATTGCCTGACTCCTTCCCGAATCCAGCCAAAAAGTCCTAGATTGCTCGACATCCTCTGTCTCCTTAACGAGGTTAGGGCTACTTCTCTACAAAGCTCTTGTAGCAAAGGAGCAAAAACCTCGCTATATCGATTCGAGCGAGGACCGCCTACTGCTGAGGGAGCTTGGACAATTGCTCTTGGACCTTGGCTTCCTGCCCCTGGATTTTGCCAGCAATCTCGCGAGCGGTCGCAATCGCTAGCTCGCCAACTCCATCGCTTTTTGCCAGCGATACCGCTAGTTCCAGCGTCTCGAGTCTTGGATTTCGCTTTAATGCATCCAAAACCAGCTTCTTCTCGTCCGGTTGCTTGGCGATCGTTAATCCAACCTTGGCCATTTCCAATCGCTCGTCTGAGCTCATGTCAAACTGACGCGCAATTCGCAAGTAAGCCCGGACCGTTCGAACTTGGTAGCGATCGGCTGGCAAACTCTTAGCCAAATCCAATAACACTGGAGCCGCATCGGCTGTCATCCAATTGCCAAGTGCCTTGGTCGCAGCATCTTTAACCGATTCCTCGGTGCTCGTTGCCGCTTCACCTACGGTCTTCAATGCCTGCGTCCCTCCAACAGCCCCGAGAATCTCCAATGCCTTAACCTTCTGAGCCGTTGAGCCATTCGCATAGGCCGTTGTGATTGAGGTCGCACAGCGATCGCGATCTGGCATTCTTACCGCGGCTGTCATTAAGGCCTTGTAGGCATAGTCCGTATCCGCTTCGAAATTGGGTGTCAGAAACTGACCGATCAAAACCGAGAGTTTATCCTCGCTCAGGGTATCTCCCAGAGCCGAAAACGCTGCGATGCGAACTCCGGGGTCCGAATTATCCAAGGCTTTGATAATACTCTCTTCGGCAGAAATCCCCCGCAACCCGACGACTTGAATGGCCATCATGAGCTCCGGTCCACTCAAATCTTCCAGACGGCCAGCGAGTGCCGTCCCAACCGCCTCGTCAGGAACCTGTGCCAAGGAATTCACCGCAGCATTGATCATCTCTTCGTCCGCAGAAGCTCCAAATGCTAAAAGTGGATCGATACAATCGGCGTCTCCAACTTTACCCAACGCATCGATAGCTGCCAGTTTGACCAGCTTCGATGAGGCACCCAAGGCCTTGACGATCGCTTCACGGTTTACCGTAGCGGGTCTGTCCGCCATAGCGGTCAGCAAAAGTGCTGCGCGTTGTTCCGGAATACTACCGAGTAATCTTGCCAAAGCATTGTCGACGCCGGGTGCATCAAGTTCACGAGCAACGCGAAGCCCCAATTGAAAACGGTAAATCTCGGACGCTTGAAGTTCCTCGGCTAGCATCGGGATTCCATCGGCTTTCCGAGCGAGAATCGATCCGCGAGTGGCTTCGATGATTCTTTGTTGAGGCACCTTGGCGGTTCGGACTGCCTCATATAGTCGAATGGCTTGCGGTAGTTTGTCCTGCGACACGCTCGACTCCGCACAGAGTATTAAACCTTCTGCGACGGCGGATCGGACCGATTCGCGACTATCTCCCAAGTGTTGCGCTAGGAGTTTCATGGCTTCGTCTGTTGCGATATGTCCCAAAGCGACTGCGGCAGCGGCTGCAACGTCGGCGTCCGTGTTCGTCAAATGTTTTGCCAGGACATCGGTCGAGGAAACATCGCGACGAACACCGATGGAGTTTATCACTCCAATCAGAATGCGTCCTTCCAGCGACGATGCCGCTTTGCGAAGTGCTTCTGCTGAAGCAGGCCCAGGAATGGCCTCAAGTGTGATACGTGCCCAGGAAGAAAGCTTTTCGTCGGCTAGCAGCGGAGCAACCCCGGGTACACACGCCTCGGATCCATAAACAGCAAGCCGTTTGCATGCTATCGCTTTGTCTCCCAGCGAGCTATCGCCCACGATGACGGCGACGAGATCTTTCTCCGTAGTAAGTTTGTCGACTTGAGCGAAGATCGTTCCCGAGCTGATAACGCTCGACAGGACCAGCCCAAGCAGGTAGCGTTTGAGTGATTTTCGGATATTCATATTTTGATTTGGATTGGGATCGAATAGGTTTCAGGAAAAACGCCTTATGGCTTTAACAACGCACGGAGACCTAGAGCCGCCATGGTTCGCGCAGGGCTTCTGAACGCAAACGGTTCGCCTCGTCGTCACCGATGAATCGATGAGTTGCGTTGTCATACTTGACCGTTCGATCCAGGAAGATAGCGATGTTGGCAGAGTGGCATGCAATGTGAGCATTGCAGGCAGCTTGTGCGTTTCCTTTGGGTTCACCTCTCGTTTTGATGCAATCTAGGAAGTCCCTGACGTGGAACGTTGCAGGGTAGCCTCCGATTTCTTCGATCTTTCGACCTGCCAGTAGGGTAGGGGAACTCAAGACCATTTTGCCGCTGTCGCCGGCTTCGACCCAGCCATCTTCCCCTTCGAAGCGAACGGGGCAGGAGCCGAGCGGAATCCAGCCTTGCTCTCGGAATACGAGTTCTGTCCCGTTTTCGTACTTAGCAACTAGTTCACCGTTGGCAGGAGGGTTGTACTCGACGGGTGGCAGCGCATCGTCGACCGCCCATTGGCACAGATCGACGCAGTGCGAGCCCCATTCGAGTACACCACCGCCGACCAAACCGCCTCCCTTTTCGAATTCGAAACCATTGAGGAAAGCTTTGTTGAATGGTCGCCATGCAGCTGGCCCGAGATAGGTATCCCAATCGATCGACTCCTTTGGTGGTTCTGGCTCTTCGGGTAGCCAGCCACTCGTTTTGGCGGTCATGCCCATCGGGTGAGCATAGACTCGCTTCAACTTTCCGAGCTTACCTGTGCGTGCCAAATAGCAGGCAAAGGCGAAGTGGGGTAGATTGCGGCGTTGCGTTCCGGCTTGATAAACTCGCGCGGTTCGTCGGATGGTGTCCGCGAGAATGAGGCTCTGCTCGATGTTTTTCGTACAAGGCTTCTCGCAGTATATGTCCTTGCCCGCTTTGGCGGCATTGATCGACATGGTGCCGTGCCAATTAGGACCCGTTGCAATAAGTACCGCGTCGATGTAGCTGCGATCGAGCAATTCACGGTAGTCGCGAAACATGTCACAGTTTTGATTGCCGTAGAGTTCGTCGACCCGTTTTTTTACGAGTTGCCGTCTCGATTCCTTAATATCGCAAACCGCTGCAAACTGAACATCTTTCTGTTCCAGAAAACAGCCTAAATCATAGAGGCCGCGATTGCCGATCCCGATCCCGCCAAGAACGATTCGCTCGCTGGGAGGGGTTGTTCCGTCGCGGCCTAGGGCAGAGGCGGGGATGATAGTGGGGGCCATGGCGACCGCAGTACCGATAGCAGATTTTTTGAGGAACTGTCGGCGTTCCAGCTTTGGGATGCTCTTTGACATAGAAGGGATCTCTGAGGCATATAAGGAGGGTGGGGAGCTGCACGCGAACGGGGCTCATCGGTTGGCCTAGCGAACTAGGACAAAAATGGGAGGCCGTTTGCGGTAGAAATGCTAACGTCAGGGCCGGTTAAGGCCTAGCCGTCTACCCTATAGCATAAGAGGGGCGAGAGTGCTGCACAAGCAGCCCGGAGCGAGAATGATCAGCTAGTTGGGCGGGAGCGCATTCTTAGCAGGAATTTTAGCGGATTTTAAAGAGGCCTGAGTTCAGCAAACTTGTTTGGTGGGGCTGGCCGTCCAAAATAAAAACCTTGTGCGAGCTGGAACCCCAGCTCCAGGCAAACTTGTGCTTCGGCTTCGGATTCGATCCCTTCGGCGAGTGGAACGACGTTCAGATCCAGGACGACCTGGACGATAGATCGGAGCAGTTTGACTCGTTCTGGGGGGCCTTTGTCGATGTCGCGTATGAGCCCCATATCGAATTTCATGACGTCTGGTGCTGCGTTGCCGAGCTCCACGAGTCGATTCTGTCCCGCGCCGAAGTCATCGTAGGCAATGCGTACATTGAGATCGCGAAGTCCCTTGCGTAATTCGATCATCTGAGGCACGCTGGTGATTGCGGCTTCGTGAACCTCGAGAGTAATGGGAGTGTCGGCCGTCATTTCCCGAACGCTTCGCATCGATTCAAGCAGTTCCGGTTTGTTGAGCTCGTTGGGGTGGGTGTTAACGAATATATGGCTGCCTTTAGGTAGAGATAGCGACTCGCGAATTCCTTCCCAACGCAGCATTTGGCTTAGTTCTATCTCCATATTGAGTTTAGCAGCAGCTCCGAACATAGCTGCACTGGTCTCCAGTCCGAACATCCGGCTTCTGGCCAGCACCTCATATCCGATTGTTCGAGCCCCATCCATGGTGACGATCGGTTGAAAGAATGGTGTTACCAAACGCTTTTCCATCATGCGATCGAACTGTACCAAGGCAAGGGCTTGGTCGCACACATCCTCGGCAATAGTATTCGCCGATGTGGCGTGATCGTCACAACGAACGCGAAATGCGATGTCAGCGAATTGCAGCACATCGTCAGGCTTGACGGCGACCATGTCGCGTACTCGTTGGCCATTCACAAACGTGCCGTTCGTGCTTTGCCGATCGATCAGCACCAAACCGCCATCCCGAATCGATAAATCTGCATGATGGCTGGATACCGTACGCGACTGCAACTGCAGGCTACATCCAGCCTTGCGGCCAATAGAAAAGGGAACGGGATAAATTACCGTCAGCGAATCGATTTCCGATTGACCTATTTTTTCAAGCAACCAAACCAACTTAGAGTCACTGGAGAGGCTTCTCCTGCTCTGAGTCGATACTGGGCGGTTGCAAAGTCCAGCGTCAACAATCATTTTTCTCGTTTATTCCTAATTGGTACTTTTTCGGGGCGCTATCGTACCATTTCTTTCATAAGAATTGCCTGGATAGCACAATCGGTTTTGCCGATCGGCGAAGCTTAGAACACGGATCGTGATGGTGCATGAAAAATTGGAATCTTCCGCACGTTTTTTCTCGAGCTCAATTCCAGTACGCCAATCAATCGATGTTTACCACGCTAATTCGTTTTCCAAATCGAAGCGATCTGGAGGGCTAGTTAGGAGATCAACGATTCTACCGTTTACGCCGGAACGACCCAGAGTATCAATTATGCAAACAAGCTTTAGTCAAGACACCTCGAGCTTAGGAGGAGAAGCGTTACCGGCCATATTAAATGATGATGCATTCTGGCCCGTAGAGCCAAAATCGCTCGAGGAGAGCGGTGTTTCCGAAATGGTGCTGGAGTCATTGGTTCTGCAGACATTGCTTGCAGCTGGAACCTTGTCGGGCAGAGCACTCACCGACCGTGTGCGACTCCCTTTTCGCATCATAGAAGAGATGTTAGCAAAGTTACGGGTTAGACAAATGGTGGCTCATGCTCGCCCCGCTCCTCTCAACGACTTTTACTACAGTCTTACAGAAGTAGGCCAGAAGCGGGCACTGCATTACCAAAGTGTCGCATCTTACACCGGGCCAGCCCCAGTCCCATTGATGGACTATGTTTTGAGCGTCGAGGCACAGGCTAGTACCTATGAACCGATAAAACGCAACCAGCTGATCGCCTCATTTGGGAATGTTACCTATGAAAACGCATGGCTTGATTTTCTCGGGCCAGCGGTCAATAGTAACTCAGGCATCTTCTTGTATGGGCCTCCTGGAAATGGCAAAACGACCCTCGCGAAGTGCCTCGCATCGTGCAGAGGCGAGGATATTTGGATTCCTCATGCCATCATCGATGATGGTGTGATCATCAATTTCTTCGATAGTGCCTATCATCAAGAATCCAAGAACTCCGTCAGTCACACTGGAATTGTGGCGGATCAAGAGCATGATCGACGTTGGGTGCGAGTCAAACGGCCGACTGTTGTCGTGGGAGGTGAATTGACGCTGGAGCATCTGGAGATTCGGCACGACCCACGCAGCAATACGTGCGAGGCCCCTCTCCAACTGAAGAGCAACTGCGGCTGTTTGCTGATCGACGACTTTGGACGACAACGATTGGCACCATCCGAGCTGCTGAACCGATGGATCATACCGCTTGAGAATCGCGTTGATTATTTGTCGCTGTCTACAGGAAAAAAGATCTGCGTTCCCTTCGAGCAGATCATCCTGTTTTCAACCAACCTTCAGCCTGAATCGTTGGTGGACGAAGCGTTTCTTCGTCGAGTGCCTTTTAAGATCAGCGTCGGGGATCCTAGTCTCGAAGAGTTCATGGAGATCTTTCGACGTACATGCCAAACCTACGACATTGCTTGGAGACCTCAAATAGTCGAAGAGTTTATTCTCAAGACTTACAAGCGATTGGGACGAAATCTCAGACGCTGCCATCCTCGTGATCTGGTCCACCAGATTAGTTGCTTATGTGCTTATAGAGGCGAAAAGGTGGAGCTCCGAAGTGATTTTCTTGAGATCGCGAGCAAGAACTATTTCGGGAATCAGCCCATCCTTCGAGAGCCCAATAGCATGTCACCACAACATGTGCGACCAGGTGTGACCAATAACAGGACTGAGGTCAATGCTCAACAAGGCAACCTTCCCTCGCAACCGATGCCAATTTCGAGCAGGACAAGCCCTATTGTCCCAATTCCATCGCAGCCCAAAAGCGTCCAAGGTTCCCGCCCAATAACGGAAAGCATGCGGACCAATCCAATGCAAAGCGGGTCTACAGCCTCTGTGCCACGCACTAACTCTCACTAAGAGTGCCCCCAAAATGAATACGCTAGCTGCGAAGTTGCAATCTGGTTTCGAACCAATACCTGGGTACTTTCTTCGGGACAGGCTCGGGTCGGGTGGCTATGGTGAGGTATGGTCAGCGGACGCGCCGGGAGGATTGAAAAAAGCGATCAAGTTCGTATACGGAAATATCGAAGGTGATCGGGCATCGAGCGAGCTGAAATCTCTGCAACGCATTCGACAGGTTAACCACCCATTTATTTTGTC
The DNA here is from genome assembly GCF_052161605.1 of Brakhagea baltica. NCBI lineage: Bacteria > Pseudomonadati > Planctomycetota > Planctomycetia > Pirellulales > Pirellulaceae > Brakhagea > Brakhagea baltica. The sequence goes on from NZ_CP197409.1 coordinate 6,398,326, forward strand.
GCTTGAACGAATCGAGATCATCGAAGGTCAGTTGATCATCGTTTCGGAACTCGCGCAGTGTTCACTGCATGATCGCTACGCTGAGTTTAGGAAAAAGCAGATTGTTGGTATACCACGGGATCGCCTGCTAACCTACTTGGCAGATGCTGCTGATGGTTTGGACTTTCTTTGCCAGAAGCATGACCTGCAACACTTGGACGTAAAGCCCGGAAATCTGTTGCTATTATCGGATCGCATCAAGGTTGCCGATTTTGGCTTGGTAAAGGATTTGCAATCGGCCACGCAATCGATGTTAGCCGGCATGACTCCAACGTATGCTGCACCGGAGATGTTTGATGGTCGGCCGGGACGGTTTAGCGATCAGTACTCTCTCGCCATACTTTATCAGGAGATGCTCACTGGCGAACTGCCTTTTCGAGGCCGAACCACCGCACAACTTGCCAATGAACATTTAAATCGAGCCCCCGACCTGAATTCGCTACCCGCGTCTGATCGAGCTGTCGTTGCCAAAGCACTGGCCAAGCGTCCGCAGCAACGTTATTCAGATTGCCGCGAGCTGATCAATGCCTTGATAGAGGCTCCTAGACATGAGCAATCGAAAGGTGATGATCTGGTTCAAGTCCGCGGGTGGTCCCCCAACACAGGCAGCACCAGCAAAGTTCCCAAACAGTCCGCTCATCGTAGAACATCGACTGCCCGGCGAATCAGTATGGATATGCGAAGTCCCTCGCAAGCGGGCCTCCATGCCATGGCGTCTCGCAATGCTGAACAAACGAGAAAGCCAGAGTCTAGGGTCGAGTTGTCAGAACTGGTTAGAGAGCAGGGACATGGAGCTCAAGGGGCGTCGAAAAGCGTTGATCTAATCATCGGAATCGGTGGGAAAGGCAACGAGGTTCTATCGTATTTGCACAGTCTCGATACAAAGACAACCAGTAAAGATAAAAGCTATGCTTTCCTGGCAATTGACACGGATCATTCTGCGCTAGAATCGCTAGTGGATCGCAGCCGTGAAACCTATCTTGATTACGGTTCTATCATACACATCCCAATAAAAAGCCCCCACTATTATCGCTCGGAGACGGAGCCGTTCGCACAATTAAGTCGTCGTTGGGTTTACAATATTCCTCGGTCTCAACTTACGGACGGCGTTCGGCCTCTGGGGATGCTCGCTCTCTTGGATCACGCACGGTTCTGCCAAGATAAGATAGTCGCAAAAATCGAAGACATCTTTGAAGCTGCGATGAACGACAAGACCTCAGTAAAAAAGCTTCGAATTCAGATCGTCGCATCTGCATCTGGGGGGACGGGCAGCGCCATCGCTTCGGAGGTGGGATTCATGGCGCGTCACATTGCTGAGTCACTTGATTTCCCTGTCGAGATTAGCTTGACATTGATGTGCGCATCCCCCAATCCGCTAGCGAATGCAGACCTGTCATCTGCATCGGCGATAGGTTGCCTGCTCGAGATCAATCACTATTTCCGAACGAATGGATTGCATCCTGCCTTGCCAGGTTTGGATGAAAACGTAGCCAGTAAACCACCATTCGACCGCGTATGTCTGCTCTACTGCGGACAAGCAGGCCGACGAGAGGACGGGTTTCATTCCGTACGCGAGGCTGCCCTCACACTTATGCATGGTGTCGATCTGCTCATCCAGCAATCGAATTTGGAGGCATCAGCCAGCGAAGAAGATTGCTATCCGTGGCTTTCGACTGTTTCGACTAATGTTTTTGACATGTCCTACATCCTCGATCCGAGGCGCGCCAACTTGACGCTGGTGTTGGACATCATTCTCAATTGGGTGCAACGACTCGATCATTACGTTGAGGTGAACAAGTCCCCGGTACCAGTCGCTCAGCTCTCAACCAAAATGGGAGAAAAAATCGAGTATCTGGTCAATGATTTGCTTCGAGAATCTGGTTGGAACGCTCAAGCCTGGGTTCGTTCTTGCATGGCAACTGCGTCATCCATAAATGAGCAGTCCGAGAAGCCAATTGCAGATCCCTCACTGGATCGATTCGGAATAGGTTTGATTGAAGAGATAAATACAATCTGCAATTCGCTGGGAATAGATCCGCATCGTACCAACACTGCCTTTGCATCGATGTTGCACGAGGGGCTTAGTAATCTACACATCCATCTATGTGATAAATGGTTAACCCATCCACAACAATGGGGGCTGATTCCATCGCTGTTAGAGTACCTAGCTGCCAAACTGAAGATACAGATCAATTCGCTCTTCACTGTAGCTCAGAAATTAGCAAACCAACACGACAGCATTATTGAACAAGCGGAAACGCAGGATACGGATTTGACAGAAGAGGCAGACAGGCTCTCTCGACTATTTATCGAGTCACAGTTTCATGCATTAGCAGGTAAACTGCTTGGGTGTATCGTCGACTCGCTTACCGGCTATCGAACGAAGTGGTGCGATTTTTCGACAAGCTTTGCCAGAGAGTTGCTGGGATTTGTTAATAGACTCTGCGAGCAGGACTTGGGAATACCCCTCGAGTCGTACATGAAGGACAAGCCCGCATCTCGGGTAGATCGACATGCCAAAACCGCCAACACGTGGCTGAACAGCCTTTTGGTAGACCGATGGAATCGATTTAGTAAGCTCGGATCTTGGCATCCAAGCTCAGATCGGTGGCCTCAAGGCTTGGAGAATGATTCTTCGGCTTCGACCAGCGACCTGCTGACAATGGTGATCGATCTTCTCGAAAGCGAATTGAAATCGGATGGACCCAAGCAAGAGGATCCAAAAACCGAACCGGAATTGCACTCCGCAATTTTGCAGGATCTGGCTCTTGAGGACCTCACTAGCACAACTCCCCACTATTCCGAGATACTTGACCTCGCCAAGGGAACAGATAGAGAAGTAGCCGTCATCGAAGAACTATACAAACGTCTACGCGAAGCTTCTCCTTATTTCGTGGAATTCGGTGGTAAGTCGCGACAGATTCTGCAATTGCCAGCCTACATGTGGCATCAGATTCCGCTTGCTACTCGTGATGCCATTCGCAATAAATGCGAAATTCAACACGTGGAGCACTTGACCGAACCGATTCTGATCTCGATCGGTACGAATTTGGACCTAGAGAACCTTTTGGAACGTCTCTTTCTTCCGACTACAGAGACGTGGAATCTCGTCCCACGCATTCTGTCGAGGGTTGATATAGATTGGATTCCGTTTACTTCGTCAGACTGATTGTTGCTTTCAATGCAGTGGATTGCCATAATGTTCGTCTGTAAACACGGAGGAGCAAGATGGCAATGGTTGGCAAATGGACGGAACAGTTTGAAGAATTCGGAGCAGATCCATACGGTCCACTGGGCCAGGCAAAGCTATTTAGAACCAGTTGTAATGACTCCTTATCCCACTCCGATCGCCTCGCCGCACTAAAAAGTGAAGTGTTGGGAGAGGTAGAGCGGGAACCTGGCGTATACGGAATGCTGGACGATATCGGTCGTCTCATCTATGTCGGTAAGTCCAAGGCTTTGCGAAATCGACTCATTAGCTACTTTCTTCCCAACAATGAAGAGGAAAAGGCCGGTCGTATCATCCAATCGGCAAAGGCAATCGTCTGGGAATATCATCCTAATGAGCTTAACGCGTTGCTGCGAGAACAGTGGTTGATAAGGACTTGGATGCCACGCATGAATGTCGTTGGGATGCCCAATCGGCAGCAGCAAGCATACCTTTGCTTAGGCAAAGGCCCCGGCGAGCAATTTTATGTGAGTCGTTTTCATGATCCCGAAGCTCGCTGTAGCGTTGGGCCTCTGGCAGGTGTCTCGGCCATTTTTCGAGCTGTTGAGATTTTGACCCGTTATTTCAAATTGCGAGACTGTAGCCAAAAGACTCCGATGTTTTTGACCGACCAGCTTTCTTTGTTTGACATGGAAGAACGAGCGGGGTGCATCCGTCACGAGTTGCAAAACTGTTTAGCCCCTTGTATGACCAATTGCAATCGCGCGGTTTACCAAGCTCAAGTGTCCGAGGCGTGTCGTTTCCTCATGGGCGAGGAGTTCGATATCGCAACCGGCATTGAAACAGAAATGTTACGGGCAGCCGAGCGACACCACTTCGAGTACGCGCAACGGCTCAAGGAGGATTTACGCATTATTCGCTGGCTTTCCAAACGTCTTCAGCAATATCGCAAGTCAAGAAGCGATGGTCCCGTTCTCTACTGTCTCGCGAATCGTACCTTAGCCAATCCAGAAAACCGACCTGTGTGGTACCTGTTGCGAAAGGGAGGAATCCTACACGTATGCTACCAACCTAGAACCCAAAAAGAATGGAATGCACTTCAAAAGATCCTTAGTGGTTGGCGTTCCACTGAAGAGACGGTTGGATTAGGGACACTTGATCCAGAGGACACTTTAGGGCTCATGACAGCCTGGCGTCAGAACGGAGCAAAGAAGCTGATCAAATCGGCACCTGACAGTAGCTACCATTGGTCCATCCAAGCGGAAGGCTTGCCTGAGGATTGGCGAGACGTCAAAGTCATCCTAAGCCAATTGGAACACTCGGCAAGCGGCACGGCGACTCCACTGTCGCCATCTCGTTGCGAAGAACACGATGCGTCCATTGAACCAACAATACAACAACGTGATGCCAATGATGCTACGAATTCAAAGGTCGTTAGCAAATACTCCAGACGCATGATTCGCAATAAAATCGAAGCCTAGATAGTTCTTCCATAATGACTGCAACAAGTGGCAATTCGGCCTATTCTGTGGTAGTTCGACTTCGTTCCAGGAATTTGCAGACCAAGCGACTCCGGTCGAACCAACCAGAATGATTTCTCGACATGCACTCGCTTCACAGAGTTTAACCGTGCGAGGTGTCACGGTGATTCTAGAGTTCCGAAGCAATTCGATGGATTGCTTCAATGTTGTGCCGTGGTGCGACCACTCTTCGCTTGGTGTAGACCAATTGTTGTTTTGATCAATTAGCAACAAGTTTGCAACGGAAGAGTCACCGAGTCGTTCCTCTTGATCTATGAGTACTGCGGTGGCGTTGGGATTAACCTCACGGGCTCGCCTGTCAGCTAGCCAATAATGAATGCGACTACGATGCTTGATGGAGGTCGGAAATAATTGGTCAGGGAACATACCAATTGCAGTGGTTCGTAGGTCGCAGCCTTTTTGATACCAACGATTCAAGCGTGATTTGGGCAGCGGAGCCAGATAACCGATGGATTGCCACGAGAGGGAATCTCCTGACTCGAGAGGCGAAAAAAGTACTACCACCGAGACATCTTGCTCACCCAATAGATCACGGTTGACGTCTAAGAGTAGCTGGCAAACATTGCGGTACCAAGCTGTCACGCAACCCATCGCGTCAGGTGCATCGGTGAATCCTATCGTTTGAGCTCCGAGGCGGAGCCGTTCCACATTCCACCGAAGGTCAATGAGCTTACCGCCAAAGGTACGCGCTCTTTCCACAAGAATGGCTCCATGGATTGGACCTGGAGCATCGAGATTCCAGCCTACATTCGTCCAGTCGGAGATGACTGGTTCAGGCTGGCTCTCAAACCTCAAGATCGCTTTGCTCCGAGGCAGTATCGTCTGGCTATTCTGAGACACTGGTTCACTTTACGGTGCAGGAGGAGCAGCCTACTTCGAGTGACGGGCTATTCCAGAGGACGTTGTCGAGAAGGCCACGAAAGTAGGGGCATTTACTGAAATAGCTAACTTCTGAATGCGTAGTGCCAATGATAGCGCCACAATCGTATTGCCTTACGTTTGCCGAATCTCCACTTGCTAGGGGTGTGAGGCTTCGCGGATCAGATAACCCTTCGAATCCGTTCAAGCCGCCTGCGATGGGACGGGATGCGTTATCGACAAATCGGAATCGACGGAGTACGGGGTCTCTAGAATTGTAAAGGTTTACGAAGCCGTCGACCTGGCTCAGAGCGCAGCAGTATCTCCCGTAGGGTGTCAACCAATTCTTATCCACCGCAGGTGCGATGAGCCCCAGCCTATAGGGATTCTCGCGAGGCTCGGCGGGGGAGTAGAGAGTAAGTCCCGGGATCGTGCCCATAGCATCCAGGTGCAGAGCGCCGGTGACTGTTCGTGCCCCGTAGGAGAATCCTAGTAGCGAGACTCTACTCTGAGACCTTAATTGCTTGAGGATCCAGGCTAGATAGAGCGATTCTCGTTCCGCCACTTTGGCATTCTCGGCCGCGTCTCGAAGAACTGGGCGTTGCTTCTCACTAGGCCAAGATAGAAGTATTAATCTGTAGTTCTCATTTGCTTGCCGCTTGAGATAGGAGTCAATAATGCGAACGCGATCCCGAGTGTTGTTACGTTCCATGAAATTGCCGTGGACGTAAATAATCGTAAGCTTGTCTTCACCATTAAGTGCATCTTGAATCGTTGAAGGATTCCAGCGGCAGAACTCCCATTTGCAGACTTGAAAGTTGGGAGCGTTTTCGTCGATCGAGCAAAAGCGATCACTGAGGTGTCGTGTCGAAACCTCAAAAATTTCGGATTCCGCACATCGAGGAAGGCTCTCGGAAGTGGTAAGCTCATCCGATGTGTCAGCTTGATCGTCACCTAAAAAGGCGACTTGATGTTCCAAGACAATCCGGTCCGAGGGGCTTGGTTGGTGCTGGGCGTTGCCGACTAACGCCCAAAGTAATGCGACGCAAACCGGCATTGCGATTTTCAGTGGACGGCCTAGCAGCGACAATCGACCAGCCTTCAAGCTGACCGGGTCGGTAAGATTGTCGCGAGGTTCGCAGTTCATGGCTTCTACTTCGGTGCGAGGGGAGTTCGTCTGGTTGGTTTCGTAATTTGGAATAGAAAAGATTGCGAGCATTTCCGAGGTTTAGAGAATTCCCTGTTTTTCCGTCGCAAGAAGTGAGGTTTGTAGGTTTTGTAAGATTTTTCGAAAAAGGCTAAAGTTGATTTGCAAAGCTCTAACGGTGACGTAGAGTTTCCTGTTAATTTGTGGACCGAACAAGGTCGCAAAATCCAATATGGGGGGAAACAAAATGAAAAAGACAATCAACAACAGGCTTGCGATCTTCTGCGCCACCATGGTGATGGCGTTTTCCGGATGCTCATGCGGTCAAGGATGGAGACCCAACATCCTGCCGAATCTATTTAATAGATTTCATGGTCCATCCAATGTAGGCGCTCCGTGTGATGCACAATGTGTACCACCGCCGGCCTGCGCATCGTGTGGCGATGGTTACACCAGTCAGTACGGTGGAATTGACGGTGAAGTGATCAGCAACTATCCCAGTTCTTACGAGATCGGTGCGCCTGTTAGCTATTCTGCACCACAGACCTATCGAAACGCCCCTGCACCAGAAACCGTGCGATCGGTCCCAGCATCGAGATAAGGGCAAGGCACTCGTGTCCTTGTGTGGAGTCGAGTGATCAGTCGAGTGATCACTCGAGTCCTATTCTTGGTCTCGACTGTCAGTTGCGGAAAAAGTCGGTAAACTGTGGGGAGCTAGTCTCCTCGCAAAGCCGAATAACTTCCTCCGCATGTCAACGACCTCAACTCCAGATCTCAAAAACGCATTAGCGAAGTTCGGACTTTCCGATTTTCGCCGAGGCCAGCGAGAGGTCATTGACCATATTCTAGCAGGCAATGACTGTTTGTGCGTGATGCCGACTGGGGGGGGGAAAAGCCTATGTTATCAACTGCCGAGTGTTGTTCGCAGTGGATTGACGATCGTCGTTTCTCCGTTGATCGCACTGATGAAGGATCAGGTAGACGCTTTGACCCGTCGCGGGATTTCCGCAACTCTCATCAATAGCACATTGTCACCAGCCGAGCAAAACCAGCGACTCGACAGGGTGGCCCGTGGTAAATATTCTCTGCTCTACGTAGCGCCGGAACGTTTGCGGAACCAGAATTTCGTAGACGCGATCCGGTCCACTCCCATTCAGCTCTTGGCCATCGATGAAGCCCACTGCATCAGCGAGTGGGGACATGATTTTCGCCCTGACTATCAACGTGTTGGCCGTTTCCGCGATGCTTTGGGTGGCGTGCAAACGGTTGCGTTAACCGCAACTGCAACCCCACGGGTCCGACAGGACATCGTCGACTCGTTACAGCTCCGAGTTGCGAAGCACTTTATCACCGGATTCGCTCGAGACAATCTCTATTTTGGAGTCGTGCAATGTCGTAGCGATCGCGAACGCGAGCAGAAGCTTGTCGAGTTTCTCCAAACGAAACCTGGTAGCGGCATTATTTACGCGGCAACGCGTAAGCGTTGCGAAGCGTTAGTGGAGTTGCTTGCGAAGGAAGCTCGTCTTTCTGTCGGAGTTTATCACGCGGGCTTAGCACCTGATCAACGCAAATTTATTCAGGAGCAGTTCATGCGTGGCGAACTAGACGCGATCGTCGCTACCAACGCATTCGGCATGGGCATCGATAAATCCGATCTAAGGTACGTTGTTCACTTTAACATGCCAGGAACCATAGAGGCTTACTACCAAGAGGCGGGCCGCGCGGGGCGGGACGGGCTCCCTTCGCAGTGCGTGCTTCTGTATTCTCAACAAGATCGTTACATCCAAGAGTTCTTTATCGAGAACGCTAATCCTTCCAAGGGAATCATCGAGAGCGTTTACAAGTTTCTAGTCAGTTATCCAACCGATCCGATCGAGCTGACCGCTGAAGAAATCAAGGAGCGAATCAATGCGCCGGTATCATCCGAGGCCATTAACTCTTGTTTGCAGCTTTTGGGGCGTACCGAGGTCGTAGAACGATTAGAGGTAGCCGGTGGTTTGGCGATGGTCCGTATCGACTCTAAATTACCAACTCTCGTTGATCTTCTACCCAGGGAAGCAACGGTCAAGCGCGCCGTGTTAAAAACGGTTGAAAAAGCGGTCGGCGATCGAAGGGAAGAGGCCGTTTACGTCAATCCTAGATGGTTGATGCAGCAATTGCAGATGGAACGTGATATTTTATCGAGGCACCTAAGAGAGTTGTGCAATCTGCCCGGTTTTGATTATGTGCCACCGTTTCGGGGGCGCGCGATTCATATTCGCAAGAAAGATGTCCCCTTTGAAAACCTAGGTATAGATCATAAGCATCTCGCCGAGCGTAAAAAAGCAGACTATGAGAAACTAGATCGCATGGCAGCCTACTGCCAGACGCGAACCTGTCGCCAGAAGGATATCCTGGAATACTTTGGGGATGGTTCTGCCAGCGATTGCCGTTTGTGTGACCGTTGTCATGGCAAGACTGGTTGGGTGCCTCTACCTGAATTGCCAGAGTCTGCCAAGCAAAAAATGGCACCCGAAAAAGAGAAACAGCAGTCGAGTCCCGCTATGGACCAAGGCGATGGGGAGGCGACGACTGAGTCTAACGAGGCAACCGGTACAAAGAAAAAATCAGAGAAGATTTCTAAGAGTAAGCAAGCTGCTGAGCGTGGTGCTGCCGAGGTTTTGCTCCCAGCCGAGCAGGAACTCGCCAGAACGATTGCGAATCAGGTTTTAGCCGCAATCGATCGAACTCACGGTTATTTGAGCAAGACCATTCTGTCGCAGTTTTTTGCAGGAACCGATAACAAGGCCATCCAGGGGCTGCGGCTGTCGAGGTTGAGTGAATTCGGTCTACTTCAGAATTGGAAGCGCACCCATGTCTCCGCCTTGCTCGACTTGATGTTAGACACGAGCTTATTGCTTTTGACGGAATTGAGGCAGGGAAAGGTTACGGTATCCGTCGGGCCAACAGGGTTGGCTTGTCTCAACGGTGAGCAAGCGTACCCGGACGAAGTGATCGGATGGATTCATAGATCCAGTGCTTCCGTATTGGAAAAGCCCCAGTCGCAGCCGGTTCCGGTGAAGACTCCTGCCTTGGAGCAGCCTCAGCGAACCAAAGAGGAAGTGAAGTCCGATGCGCCCCCCTCAAAGAGCATGGCAAAGCTTGAGCCAGAGGAATCCCATTGGGCAGAAGTTCGATCGACTACTAATTTGGATCCAACGCATCAGAGCGATGCCAGTGCCGTGCGAGACCCAATGTCACCGACTGTTGAGGATTGGCATTGGACGGCTAGATTGGTTCAGCATGGCTATCGGCTCGGCGAAATCGCGTTGATACGCGGTAAGCAGCCTGATCAGATTCTAGGTGATCTGTGCAAAGCGTTGGATGCCAAGGTGAAGGTGCCGATCGATCAGTTATTTGATCGAAGAACTCAGTTGGCGATGCGGGAATTGCAGAGTTCCGGTAAGTCGAGCGACGACACGCCGGCTGCCTTTGCATCGTTCCCTAGACTTTGGGAATTTGCTCAGCGATGGGCGAACCTCTAGCTGTAAACGTTTTTAAAGACGTTATACTGGCCGTTCCCAGAAACATTACTGTCGTCCCTCCACTCGCCTCACCACGAGTTACACCATCGCGGTCTTATGATACCAGCAACCTCTCTTCAATCCTTTCTCTCGCACGTTATAGCTCTATCAATTGTTTGCATCTCTCTAGAACTAGGAGTCGGAGCCGACCCTCCACTCGAGCTTAGATCGGTGACACGCACGCCGTTGACGAGAGCAGTTTCAGGCGGCTTGGTCACTGTGCGAGCCATGGTCCTGAACCGAGCGGATTCGGCGGCTAAGTTAAGGCTCAGTGGAAAGATCGACGGCTTTCCCAGTCAGGAGCACGCACGCGATGTGGAAATCGCACCTCGTTCTGAGTGCCATTACGATCTTCTCATCAGGGTTCCTGAAGAAACACGAGGTACTGAGAGGATCGAGGTTATCGTCGATGCTATGCAGGAGCGAGGCGGCAGCTTCTATCAGCTGGAGATCGATGGAAAACCGATGAGTCAGAGCTTACCTCTATCGCTAGACAACAGTCCGGTTTTCCCAGCGATGATAATAGATCTCTTTCCGCCCAATCAGCCATTTTGGCATTGGCCTCCGGCGGAATCGTTTTACCCCTACGAACATATCAAGGCGACGTGTGTTGATTCGGGGCTTTCCATTCGCACGGCAAACTTTGATGTTTATCCCTTGCCAACAAGCTATCTCGGGTGGGATGCCATCGACTGGTTGGTAATTGGGGAAGTAGAAACGTTACAGGATGCCTCGACGGTCGAAACGATCAAACGATTTGTCCAGTCGGGAGGTACTTTGTGGATCATGCTCGATCATGTGCCCGTGGAACAAGTTCGCCCGCTGCTGAGTGGACGTCAGTTGGTGGAAGAGGTTGACGAAACCGAGCTGACAGAATTCGTCGTGGAATTGATTTCCCCAACAGCAGTAATCTCGGAGGTTGATCGAACTGTCAGTGTAAAGTCGCCGGTCAAGATGAAGCGGGTTGCCGTCGAAGGGGCCGATGTGACGCACAAAATCGGGGATTGGCCTGCTGCATTTCAAATGCAGTCAGGGTATGGCAAGATGTATTTTACTACTGTGGGAAGTCAAGCATGGATCAAGGGTAGAACCGGTACTCGTCCATACGACTTGGCCATGACCTCGGACTTTCAAAGTCAACTATGGTCGACGAATTGGGTGCGAGAGGTGTCTAACACAAGATCATTTCAACCTTTCTCAAGAATTGAGTCGAACTATGCAGTCGAGTTGATTGGGTCGCCTGTACCATCTCGCACCCTCATGATTGGGCTTCTGTCCAGCTTTTGTTTCGTTATCGTAGCTGTCGGGTTTTGGCGATATTCCGTGGGGGATTTAAGTCAGATAGGATTTTTGGCCCCAGCGATTTCTGTTGTTGTTGCGGTTGGGATTCTGATTGGTTCGGCATGGGTAAGACGGGAGATCAAGCAAACGGATGCCAGGCTGCAAATCGTTGAAGCTAGCGAAGATGGGAACAATGCTTACGTTCGGGAGCATGGAGCCATCTTTCAGAACAGTGCTTCCGACATGAAGCTAGTCGGAAAAATCTCCGGCAGTGCAGCGTCTGACCCTTCGGTTACTTCTGGCATAAAGACTTTAGTCGCTGACGATATGCTCAGCTGGTCGATGCAAAACACGGCGTGGCCTCCTGGGATTTGGCGGTACTCTACCGCAGGCTTGGTTGAGGTGCAGTCCATGCGGGCCTCCGGCAGGCTTACGGACAAGGGGCTTGAGATCGAGCCCCCAACGGGATTGGAGCTCGCCGATGTGGTGATCAATTTTGTTCCAGGCAATCGGATGATTTGTAGCCAGAATGGTGATACGTTTTTCACCGATGGAGCTTTGAAGGCTGCGGGGGATCGATGGTTCGTTGACACATTGGTTTCTAACGAACAAACGCGACGTGCCGAAGTATACAGGGACTATTTTCTAGTTAGAGAGCGGGAGACGCGAATGCCTCGCCGGTTGCTAGGATGGAGTAAACGATGGAAAGAGTTACCGCGATGGAATCGGGACGATCTCGAACTTGCAGGCGCGGCATTGGTAAGCATTCCGATTCAACTGATTCCACCAGCCCCGAACCAGTCGATTTTAGTTCCGCATGGACTTATTTCTATTCGTAATGCCAGGGATTCGATATCGTTGTCGACCGCGTTCGATTCGTTGCGAGGAGAATGGGTTGCGGAATCTACGTATGCGACCGAGATTGATTTGGAGTTCGTGTTGCCCCAAGAAGTATTGCCATTTGTTGCAGACCAAATCGATGTCGAACTCGACATCCGGGCGCCACGCCGAACCGCTACCGTGTTACACATTTTAGGTGATAACGCAAAGGAGCTCGGAAAAGTGGACAGCCCATCTGTACCGTGGCGATTTACGATTAAGGACGAGCAAGTGTTACAGGATTGCTCAGATGGGGTGCTTAGATTGAAGCTGGTGGTTAGCGATAGAAAAGATGCAGGTAGCGATACTGGATCAGTATCGTTAGTGAGTTGGCAAGTCAGTCATTTTCATTTGAGTTTCCGAGGAAGCGTCGGTGCCGATTCGGTTTTATCGTCGGAGATAGTGGGAGCCCCATGAGTCAATCAGAATCGTACGTTGTAGAGACGAGGAATTTAACGAAGCGTTATGGTGACTTTGTTGCCTTGGACGATCTTTCGATCTACGTCAAAAAGGGGCAAATCCTTGGTTTTATTGGGCCAAACGGCGCTGGTAAAACCACGACCATCAAAATTTTGGTTGGACTGTCTCGTCCCACATCAGGTTCCGCCTTTATTGCGGGAGTGAATTGTTCCGAGAATGCGGGGCGGATCAAGCATTTGGTCGGCTACATGCCAGATAAATTCGGTTCGTATGACAACATGCGAGTTCGTGAGTATCTAGATTTCTTCGGTGCAGTGTTTGGCTTAAACGGTGCAGACCGCTCCAAGCGGATTGATGAGGTGCTCGAAGTTACGAATTCCCGCTACATGCAAGATAAGTTCGTCGAAAGCTTAAGTCATGGTATGCAGCAACGCGTTGGCATTGCACGCACTCTGTTGCATAACCCGCAGGTTTTAATATTGGATGAGCCCGCCAACGGTTTGGATCCAAAGGCTCGAATCGAGATGCGGGAAATTTTGTTGCGATTGGCGGCAGAAGGAAAAACGTTGATCGTGACCAGTCACATTCTTCCTGAATTGGCGCGTATATGCGACACCGTTGCGATTATCACGGGAGGCAAGCTTCGAGCTTTCGGAGCATTGGATGACGTCATGCGAGACTTGTGTCCTACGCGGAGCTACGAGGTTCAAGTTCTCTCGGAGTCCGATGTGTCCAAAGCCGATGCAATTGTTCGCGAGCAGCTCGGGCCGAATGTCGATTTGCAGCTTAGCAAACAGGAACGCGTGATTCGTTTTCCGACATCGGAGTCCGAGCAATCACTTTCCGAGTTGTTGAGAAAGCTCTTGCAGCAAGGAGTGATGGTCTCGCAGTTCCGGGAGGTTGTGGGGGATCTCGAGGATGCTTTCTTGTCCGTAGCCGCCAACTCCCCGAGCGAATCCAAGTAGGATCTATCAAACGATGAAAGATGCATTGCTATTTTGGTCCAACCCCATTTTTCGCCGAGAGCTACTGGATCGACTACGATCATGGAAAACGTTGGCTGCTATAGCAAGCGTCGCGATTGTCAGTTCCGGTCTGGTTATGTTGCGTTGGCCGACCGACTCTACCATAGACATTGTGAGTCAAGGCGCGGTTCTCATTTTTCGTCCACTTGCCTTTGCAGTAACACTGGCTGTTATGATGTTGGTTCCTGCTTTCCCTGCAACGTCGCTGGTGAGTGAACGCAAAAGGGGGACGTTGGCTATTTTGTTGAATTCGCCCATGACACCTCTGCAGATTTATCTTGGCAAGCTAGCGAGCAACGTCACTCTCGGTGCTATTCTGATGTCGGCAAGCTTGCCCGCCTTTGCGGCTTGCGTTGCCATGGGCGGGGTGTCGATTCTTGATCACTTAGGTCCGATGATTATCGTTTTTCTTGCCATGTCGTTGCAATACACCGCCGTGGGGTTGTGGATCAGCCAGCGATCGCAATCGACTGATGCGAGTTTGCGCTGGACCTACATTGCAGTCTTGTTTCTGGTTTTGTTTTCGATTGCACCGATGGTTTTTGTCGGCAAGTTAGCGGGGCCGAATGCGTTAATTGCACAAGCATTGACAGCGATTTCTCCAGCATCGGCGCTGCAACAAATCACTAGTTCGCAGGGGGCTGCATCCGTGCTCGGGATTCAAACCGGCTGGGGGGCTTTCTTGGTCGCTAGTGTTATCATCACTGTTATATTAGCCGTAGTAACCTTGCGATCGCTGGATCCGGTCAAGCTGGATAAAGCTCGCCCGACAGGCAGAATCATCGCTCGCGATGCCAATAAAGCGGGGGTTCTGCGGAGCGTGAACTACATTGTCGATCCCAATAAACGCAAGTCGGGAATTCCATGGTGGCTCAATCCGATCATGGTCAAGGAGTTCCGTACACGGAAATTTGGGCGTCTGCACTGGCTCATTCGACTCATCTTTCTTTGCGGGATCGTATCTCTCGGGTTAACAGTGGTGGCAGCTACAGGAACTGTAAGCTGGGGCGTTACGAGAATTGCGAGTTCGATGGTTCTGATGCAGCTCGGGCTTTTGTTATTAGTTGGGCCTAGTTTGGGGGCAAACCTTTTTGCATCTGAGCTCGAAAGTGGTGGTTGGCCCATTTTGAGAACGAGTCCGATTTCCTCTCTGCGTATTGTGTCAGGCAAACTTATGAGCGTCGTTTGGACGTTGCTGCTAGTGTTGATGGCGAGTCTGCCAGGTTATGCGGTGATGAGCTACATTCAGCCCGATATGAGTGGGCAAGTTGGAAATGTCATGATCTCCATGCTCGTAGCCATCGCACTGGTGGTTTGCATTAGTGCATGCGTAAGTACGTTTGCGAAATCGACAGCGGCAGCCACGGCTATGAGTTATGGCGTGCTCTTGTCTTTGTTCGCAGGAACACTTTTAGTTTGGCTTGCGCAGGGTCGACCCTTCGGTGCCCTATTCGTCGAACGAGTTTTGATGTTTAACCCAGCGGCTGCGGCTTTGAGCGAGATGAAGGCTCCAGGGTTCGAAGCGTATCGCCTCGCTCCCATGTGTTGGTGGATTGGGATCGGTATATCGATCGGATGTGCGTTGCTCATGTCGGTTCGCGTTTGGAAGATGACACGGCCAGATTAAATCGATGGAAAAGCTATGAACGGGACAATGGGAAATCGAATACGGAAACATCGAATGTGGAAACTCAGACGTCTAGGTGTGATTGCTCTGACCATGGCAGGCTTAGGGGCAAGTGCATCGCAGGTTTGGGGTCAAAGCAACCACCGCACTACTAACCGGTATGAACTCGATCCGGAACTGAACGGTATGTGGTTTGTTTCTGAACCGGACAATCCCGTCCAAGTCTCATTCAGCAAGCTAGAGGCTGACGATTTAGAGATACAACTGGACGAACTGAAGCGGATCATCAAATTCTCTTCCCTAGTGCCAGTCGGACAGAGAGATAGGTTGGTGACTTGGGTCCTGGACAAATTGGATGCGATGCAAGCTGCATCGGATAGTCAGAAAGCGCCCAGCACTCGTCTTTTGACGCAGGCGCTAGTGACGGCGATTGGCAAGTTAGGTGGGAAAGAACATGGTGATCTACTATGGCGTATCGCTCAAACCTCGCCTGATCTTGCAATGCAGGTCGAATCGGTGCTTATGCAATGGAATCATCCAGCCCCACTTAATGTTTGGCGAGAGCGCATCAAGAATTTAGATGGGGATTGGCAAGCTATTAGTTTAGCTATTCAAGGAATCGAGACCTACGCGGACGAAGGTTCCATTGACAGTCTGCTTGCGTTGTTGAGCAAACCGAATCTACCGTTGCCGATCAAGATTGCGAGTTCGAGAGTCCTCGGACGTTTGAAGAAAAGTGGCTTGGAACCGATGGCGCGCGAGTTTTTCGAATCCACTTTCCCTGCAAAGGAATTGTTCGCCGCCCAATTGATTGCCGAGCATGACAGCCAGGATGCCATGTCGTTGCAACAAGAGTTGGTTCGATCGAGTCAACCGGTAGCGGTAAGCATAGCCTATAGCTCCTTGAGTCAATTTCATGAATCATTAGCCAGTGAACTGGCTCCAGCGTTGTTTTCGCATTCAGAGTTTCTTGTGCGGAAGCTGGCGATTGAAAATTTAAGCAACAATCCAGACGAGGCGAATCTGCGACAATTAGCGAGCGCCTTGAACGATACACATGTCGACCTTCGTGACTTAGCCAGGGAAGCTTTGTTCCAGCACTCTTTTGCACCTGAGTGGCGGTTGATAGTAGATAGAATCGTCGATCAGCAGATAGCCGATGGAAGCGAGCTTGCGGTCGAACAAGCCTTAATACTCGCTGTTCAATTAGATCGAAAAGATCTGTGTCAACGAATGCTGGTTCTGCTAGATCATCCCAAAGAGATTCTGCGTATTCGTGCGGCTTGGGGACTGCAGGAGATAGCTGCTGGGGAGGAAACGATTCTCCAAGTCTTAGGGATTGTCACTCGGTTCACAGAACAGCTTCGGAACGGCCCTGGTATTGATGAGACTGAAAGAGTGCAACTCGCCTATTTGCTCCACGTGTTCGGAACGAATTATTACGGTCCCGCCGAGAGTTTGTTGCGAGAGTACGTCCCAAAAGGTGGGCAAAAGATGACACCTCACGCGAGAGGCCCTGCGATTTGGTCCTTAGGAAAGATTCTGCAGGGCTCTGGGGATAGGCAATTGTCTGCGCAGCTGCAAGAGCGATTCTTTGATCAAGGACCGGATGGAGAAATAGAGAATGTACGCTTCGCTAGTGCGATCTCCTTGGGCAGAATCGGTGGCATGGATGATCCTACGGTTCTCCGATCCGCTGGAGGTACGCCACCTTACATGATGGGGGCCGCAGTTGAATGGGCCATCGAGAATCACGGCAAACTTGAGAAGCCTCAGCCGTAGAATTTGGTGACGATCACAGGCCTGAAGTTGGTAAAGGTCGATTTTATGCAGGCATCCGAGAGATCACATAGTGTGTAAGCTCGCGGATGGTATCGACGTCGAGGACATCGTCGTCGATTTGAATCGAGAACCGCTTTTCCAGTTCGAAGGTCAGCTCCGCCATCGCAACCGAATCGACTCCGATGAGGGCTAGAGAATCGTCGGGAGTGGGAGTGTTTCCGAGCATGTTCGCTAGATACGAGATGATCTGCCCCTCGGTAGCTTCCAGTTTTGCAACCTGGGATGATTTTTCCATGGAACCCTCTAGCAGGTAATTAGTCGATCGATTGGGATGGTTCACTCTGAACCGAAGTTGGAAGAGATGTCTTGTTAACGCTTGGCCCGGCTTGAGTCAATGCTTCAAGAACCTGATACTCTTGCAATACGTCCCGCAGTACTATAGGGTTTTCCGTATCTCCCGGCTTGTAGATTGCCAAAACGGGAATGGAAATACTTTCTAATTTGATCAGTTTTTCTTTGATGTGAGGCGGATAGTCGGTCATATCCGCCTCCATGGCGATAACCTGGTTTTGCTCGACGAGCGATTTCACTTTGCGTGTTTGGATAGCCGTGTTCAAATTCAATTTGCAATTCAGGCACCATTCTGCGGTGAAGTCGATCAATACGGTCTTCCCACTCGCAACAGCCTCCATTAGCTCTTTTTCGTCGTACGGCTTCCAAGCAAGTCGATAAGGATTTGGCTGCATAAAGTAGAACGAGCCCCAGGCCCCTGCAATTGCCACAACGGTCGCGAATGCCCATGTTCGGATCTTTGCCCCAAACTCGGCCCAGATCGGCATTCTGCCAATCAGCCAGCACGCAAACCAAACGAAGATCAGAGCTGCCATCATGGCGATTTTGTCATCACTAGAAAATCCATTCACGAACATAACCACGGCCAACAACATCGGGAACGCAAGAAACTCCTTAAAGGTCACCATCCAATCCCCGGGCTTGGGAATGAAGCTAAGCAATTGTGGTTGGGCTGCAATGATTAAATAAGGTAGTGCCATCCCTAGCCCCACGCCAAAGAAAATCAATAGAACGAGCCATGATGGCTGGCTGAGAGCGACCAAGAAGACGCCACCTAAGAAAGGGGCGCTACATGGTGTCGCGAGAATCGTTGTTATCAACCCTTTGTTGAACGCTCCTACATAGCCTGCTCGGCTGGAGAGTTCCGTGCTCTTCGCGTTCATCGCAAAACCAGGGATAGGAATCTCCCAAACACCCAGGAAGCTCAAAGCTAAAGCAAACATGAACGACGTGATAATGATTCGAAACGTTAAAGAACCAAATTGTTGCCCCCATCCGTAGGCCTCACCCGTTACGCCACGAACGACAACCGAGAGAATCCCGAGCCCCAGGATCAAGGCAATGATTCCGGAGGCATAAACCAGGGTCAATTTGGAGGCGGTACGTCGATCTCCGGCAGCTTCGTTCACGAAACCCAAAATCTTAAGTCCGATCACTGGCAGAACGCATGGCATGAAGTTGAGAATCAAACCACCCAGCATGGCCAAGCAGAATTTCGTCAATATTTCTGCGGCGCTGAGAGTGAGAGCCCTCTCCCGTACGATATCTATCCAACCACTCCGGTTGGAGAGATTCGCGATCGAGCCATAGCTAACCGGCTTGAGAACAGCAATGCTGGGCTCATTGTTGGATTCGGTCTCGCTGATGGTTAGCTCGGCCCGAAACTCAAGTCCACGCGGTTGATCACAAAGGTTTTCGTTGCAAGCTTGGTAACCGACTAGCCCCACAATTGGATAGGTATTCGGAATAACTTCCTGTCCGATCGTCAATGGGATGCGCCACTCGACCTCTCCTTCGTAATAATCGATCTTGTCACCTGCCAGAACCTTTGACCTGAGTTTCTTGTTGGCGACAGGCGAGCCCGCTTTCAAGCCACCTTTTTGACGAAGGACGATAAGGGTTCGATTTAGGGTTTCTGAATCGTTCGGATCGTATTTGTAAAAGTAGAAGGACTCGTTCGGCTTTCCGGTGATCACGATATCGAGCTTGTCGCCAGCCTTTGCGACACTCTTGGACAGCGAGACTTTCCACTCAGATAGTGAATCCACTTCGCGAAGCGTGGTGATCGCTCCTTCTGCGGTCGGGCGAGCCGGTTCGTAGAAGCCCGCAAACTTGGCCTTGATCAACTCACCTTGGACGGGAATGCACTGTCCGGCTTCGTTGGTGCACACCTGCCCATTGAGAGTCACCTCTAAGTCAGCCGGCTCTTCTCCGTGCGGTTCGGCGAGTTCGATTAGGGCTGTCCACGTAACGGGCATCTCGTGCGACTCGACGCGGATCCCTTCAAAGCCTTCTTCGTTTTCAGAAACGTGCGGTTGGCTGTCTGCTTCGAACTCACCGATAATCTTGTAGGCAGTCCCCTTTGCCTTGATGGTGGTTTTGAGGGGGCCACCCTTTGGTTGCGTGATCGAGAAGATGTGATAGCCATCGTCGGGCATGGCAGTGACTCGCAAGGTGCCACGCTGGGAACCTCGTTCGATTTCGTAGTTTGCCGAAAATTGGCACGGCAATTGGCTACCGCCCCCGAGCGACGGAAGTCCGAACTGTGGCAAGCCATCGAGACCGGATCGCTGAGCAAAGCACGCGGGGTGATTTGCGGCGAAGCCTGCTGTTAGGGCCAACAATAACGCGATCAATTTGAGTCGGAACATAGGATCTCCAGTGGTACGGCGTATGCTGGATTTTACCTGCCGAGGCCACTTGAGGTCAACGCGGGGCTAGCAGCGACCCGAATTCGCCGAAATCGAGCCTTTCCCGCATCAAAATCCCGATAATCGGCAATCTCCACGGGATTTGCAAGCATTTCGTAGCCGTCAGACTCTCTGCATCACTTCTCCAGGGAAGTTCTCCGATAGAGGTTTAAGTATTCGCATCGGCTACCGCTCCAACGATTCGGCCCGCGTCTACAGTGTTTTTACTCCCATCCATTTACAGCGACGCTAATCATCGTGAAAAGACGGTACCCCTCACATTTACGGCTCCACTCCGAAGACCGCGAGACCACCGCCGAGCAGTCAAAGCGGAGGAATGTCGGGTTGGTGCAAGACGAAGTCCAAGAGCTGTTAACTTGTTTTGCGGAAGCCACCAGTTGGGGCATTTCCCAGCGGTTGAACTCGGAGAGTGGACTAGGTATTCCACAACCGCACGTCATGACCGGGCTCAAACCACGGCGTTGGCGATTGATCGAAAGCTCTATCCAAGACGGCAATTTGGATGGTGATCTCCTCGATTTGCCTTCCGTTTCCATGGAGAAAGCACAAAAGCTGCTCAATGCATTGGAGCGATTGGTGGACCGGCTGGAAGGGGCCGAGGATACCCTCAGGAGGCAGGAGGCGGAACTGGCAACTGCCGTCGGCTTGTCGAGTCGCAAGGACCGAGATCGCGAGATTGCAGATCGGCTCGAGTCGATATTGGATAGTACGTCGCGGACGATCGGCTCCTGCGCTGCGGCCATCTATCTGCTAGACGAAGAGACCACGAGCTTAAAATTGAGATCTTGCATTGGACTGCCTGCCAGTCGACTTTCGATACCGGCTCGCCCGCTAAAAGGATCGTTGGCAGATCTCGAGGCACTGCTCGGCAACGCGGTCCTTCTCAGCGACATCGAAATGATGCCGGAATGGCCGAGCCCTGAAGACTTTGGTTCTGCGATTGTGGTTCCGATCGGCTCTCCCTCGATGCCCTACGGGACACTTTGGTTTTGGTCGGAAGAAAGTCGCGGGTATTCTGCGACCCAAATCGAAGTAGCCAATCTCGCGGCAGGTCGCGTGATGAACGAAATCGAGCAATCGATTTTGGGAGAGGAGCTAACCGAGTCGAGAGAGATTCGCCAACAGCTCGAGACGGCCAGCATGACCCAAGCTAGTCTGCTCCCCGATTCGCAGCGACTGCATGAATCATTCGACGTGCATGGTTGGACCTATCAGAACGCAGGGCTCGGCGGAGGATTCCACCATTGGGACCTAACTCCGAACAACATGATCAGTCTGCTGGTTGGCAACTCTTCACAAGATGGGCCAGAGGGAGCGTTGGTGGCGACCAGCATCCAATCGATTACTCGGGTGCAGTGGCGTGCTCAAGCGTCCATTGCAAACACGATGAGAGCGATCAACGACATTCATTGGTCCATGCCCGATGCGAACTGGAAAGCTTCAGCCGGGTTAATCCAAATCAATCCGAAAACGAATCATGGTTCTATTTGTTGTGCGGGCAAGATCCAGGCGTTTATCGTATCCGAGCGTGGATTCAGGCCGATCGGTTCGCAGGTACTAGAGGTTGGCAGTGAGCCAGACACGGAGTTTGTTCCTAAGCGGTTTGTGCTACAAAAGGGTGAGATCCTGGTAGCCTATACATCAGACATTCTCGTTCCGAATTTGATGAATCATTCGAATCGGAGAAAGAATGTTCCGTACACCGCACTGGATCAAAATACGTTTCTGAGGGTCATCATGGACATGATCAATCAGAAATGCTCCGACATCGCAGGCTTTCTGGCGAGAACGCTGCCAACCTTTGAACGTGGCATGGGATCGGGGCTCGATCGGTCGTTGGTCCTGATTAAGAACTTGGGCTAAGTCGCCGCAAGACTTTTCATGACTGCTGGCAGAAAGTGGAGTAGATCCGTGGCTAAAGTACTCGGGGTACCTAGTTCTCCATGAGCAAGATCAGCAGCCAATCCGTGTAGATGAACTCCAAGTATGGCAGCGTCCATCGCCGCGAGCCCCTGGCACACGAGCCCCGTTATCATACCGGTCAAGCAGTCTCCGCTGCCTCCGACCGCCAAGCTGGAATTGCCGGTTTGGTTCACATAGTCGGTGCATCCATCGGTTATAAACGTTTTCGCACCTTTCAAAACGATGATGCATTGATGCCGTTTAGCGAAATCTCTTGCAGCAGCGATCTGCGATTCTCGTTGCGAGGCAGGCACGTGACAGACGCGGCTCCACTCGCCAGGATGCGGGGTTAGAATCCGAGCCGCAGCGCGCGCGGGGGCGTCTTTTCGCGATTGCTGGTCGAAAGCGGTCAAATTCTCTGCCAAGACGTTGAGAGCGTCGGCGTCCAGGATCATCGGGTTCTTCCAGTTTTGGAACAGGTCTACCACCAATTCGTCGATGTTGGGTCGCCGCCCCAATCCAGGACCAACCGCCAGAACGCACTTGCGATGCCGACCTTCGAAAAGCTTATGCCTCAGCCGAGATACGTTCTGCTTCCATGGTAGACCGATGGTCATCGCAACCGGACAAGCTGCGGCGGCAATTGGTTGGCATTTCTTGGGAGTCGCGATGGTGACGAGTCCCGCACCGATGCGCAGAGCGGATTGCCCGGCTAGTATGGCAGCCCCTGTCATGCCTCGTCTGCCACCCAGAATCAAGGCATGACCGAAATCACCTTTGTGGCAATCTTCAGTGCGTACGGGCAGTTTCGGAATTAGCAAGGAATTCTGGTCCATTTAGCGTGGGTCTGCTGCACTTCCCGTTTGCATGGTTGAACGAGGAAGGTACTTGCAAAGCAAGATCCCTAAGAAATAAAGAAACGTCAGCGGCACTGCCATGGCAACCATACTGGTCCAGTCAGCCGGGGTGAGCAGCATGGAAATCAGCATGATCACGAAGACCGCACCACGCCATTGCTCGAGGTAGAACTTGTACGTGACAAGCCCCAAACGTTCCACAATGAGCATGACCAATGGCAACTGAAACGAGATACCAAATCCCAGTGGCAGCATCAGAGCGAACGACATATAGTCATTGAGTCGAGGTGTCATGCCTACCCCCATGTAGCTGTTGAATGTAAGCAGGAACCCGATCACCAGCTTGAAAATGATGAAGAATGCGAAGGCGGCCCCCGTCAAAAACAATCCGATACTGGATGGCAAAAAGAGGTAGACGTAGCGTCGTTCATGCGGATACAGACCTGAGGAGACAAATTCCCATATAAAATAAAAGATACCGGGACTGGCGATGATCACCGCGACCAACAGAGCCGCTTTGAACCAGATGAAGATCGGCTCCTGAAGACTCAATGCTTCCGATTGCGCTTGAATACCGCGAAAGATCCGGAAGGCGACCAAGTTTTCCGGGTTCGGCAATCCAGTCGAGTCTGGGTTGACGAACAGATTAACGCGTTCGATGGCTTTGGATTTTTCTATAGCAATTGCTTCTTCGTCCGAAGAAATCTCCGATACGATTTGGCTCTTGTCACGCATGGCACCTGACCCAACGGGCCGAAAACTATCCGAATCCGGAGCGGAGTCATCTGCGAGGCCGGCTATTTGCTTGGCTAGAGACTCTACACGCTTTACGTCGAGAAAAATCACCTCGCTCTGCTTTTTGTTATCGACGATCCACTGCTTAAGTCCGGGGGACAAGGGAGTATTTGCGGACTTGGCCATTTCCGCCATACTCTTTTCTTCGTAGAAAGTCTCCAGAGCCTCCCGCAGCGGAGTTTGGAGGTAATCGACCACGAAGTTCGCGGATGGGACGCCAATTAACAGCCCACCGAGCAAGCACATCGACGCCTTGATAAGCGATTTTCTCAGCTCATCCAGGTGTTCGCCAAAGCTCATGGAGCTCTTCTCGAACAGGTCGTCAGATTTTTTCAAGGCGTTTACGCTCTTCAGCATCGATGGTTTCTCCGTTAGGATGGGCTATTATCTAGCTTTGTTCGCTTGCTCGATTTTGGCAATCCATGTTTACTCCAGATCATCCACTTCGTTTCCAGCCGGTGTTCCGTTCGTACATTTGGGGAGGAACGAGGCTGGCGAGCGAACTGGGAAAAAAAACGCCAGATGGCGGGATTTGGGCGGAGAGCTGGGAAATTGTAGATCATCGCGAGGCGGAATCGGTGGTCGCCGATGGAGAATTTCAAGGGAAAACCATCCGCGAGCTGATTTTTTCCTTTCCCAACGAAATTTTGGGACGGAACACTCCCGACGAGCGTCTCCCGCTCCTCTTAAAGTACCTAGACTGCGAGCGTGTACTCAGCGTTCAAGTGCACCCGGACGACGCTTACGGAGCCAAAATGACCATCCCCGATCGGGGCAAAACCGAAGCTTGGTACGTCATTGACGCTGCCCCCGGGGCTAAGCTCTATGCCGGGCTAAAAAAAGGAGTCGATCGGCAGACACTCGAGCAGGCTATCGCCGACGGAAAAACCGAGGATTGCCTCCACGTTCTTCACCCTCAAGCGGGCGACTGCGTTTTCATTCCTGCGGGCACGGTTCACGCTCTAGGGGCCGGGCTGCTGGTTGCCGAGATTCAGCAAGCGTCCGATTGTACCTTTCGACTCTTCGATTGGAACCGATTCGACAAGGATGGCAAGGCTCGCGAGCTACATATTGAGCAAGCCATGGAGGTCATCGACTTCGCGAGCGGGCCACGAGTGTTTTGTCAGCGAGCCTCAGTGCCCGCTGCAAGCGACTCGTCCGACGATACGGCGAGCGGTTGGCAACGATTGGTCGATTGCGACAAGTTTACTCTCGACGAAGGGATTGGGCCTCAAAGTTTACCCATTGAGTCGAAAGGTTTTGCCATCCTAACTGTCCCCAAAGGCACGGCTCGCTTGATAGTCGGAGAAAAGTCCTGGGAGCTAAAACGCGGTGACAGTTTACTCATTCCAGCAGCTTGCCCATCGGCAACGCTGGACATCGACGTTGATTCAGTGGCTTTGTTGGCAAGGTAACTCTAGAGGTAAGTTGGACCAAACCATGCGAACCAGCCTCGCTCCCTCTCCCACGCAAAAGTGGCGCTGCATCGGTTTGAGCCGCTGGCACCAATCGATCGCCAGACGTGAAGCTGACCGTATCGCGTTATTGACGAGAGACGTTGTCATCCAATGGACGATTAATGAACCCTCAATAGGCGATTTCCAACAGAAATTACCTGCTTTCGCGGACGCAGCCATTTCGAATAACCTCGAGCCAGCTCAGGTGACGCTGGTCGATCGCAGAATCGTCGAACAAGCGATCGAGCAAGCCAGGAATGATGCAAAATCGTCGTTCGCAGCGTCAGACATCTTTTGCCAAAGGGGCCATTCCAATGGTATTTACTTAGTATGGGACTGGGGGGATAAAGGCCAGTCGAGCCTAGAATGGGCCACCGCGCTCGGATTCGCGGGGGTGATCTTTGACTTTTCCACCTTGAGGAGCTGGACTAGGGTTGCAGTCGAGCGATTGCCTACCACACTAAAGGAGCTTCATCCCCTCATTGCTTCGCTTCCTCAAACTGTGCCCTTTCAGCGGCTCAAATAGACTATGGCATTACGAGTGCTTGTAACCGGTGCGGCTGGTTTCATTGGTTTTCATACGTGCAAGGTTCTGCTGGAACGGGGGGACCAGGTGGTCGGCCTTGATAACGTCAACGACTATTACGATGTCACGCTAAAGGAGGCCCGGTTAAAAGAACTCGAACCGTATCCTTCGTTTGTGTTTCATCGGATCGATCTAGCCGATCGAGAGAAAATGGTTGGCTTGTTTGCTAGTCAGTCTTTCGATCGAGTCATTCACCTCGGGGCTCAAGCGGGCGTCCGGTATTCGCTGGAAAATCCGTTCGCTTACATCGATTCCAACATTTCCGGGACTCTGACCATTTTAGAAGGATGCCGGCATCACAAGGTGCCGCACCTCGTTTACGCGAGTAGCTCGAGTGTTTACGGTAACAATGTGAAGCTGCCGTTTGCTGAGCACGATTCCGTCGATCATCCCATCAGCCTGTATGCAGCCACCAAGAAGTCGAATGAGTTGATGGCGCACACTTACTCGCACCTATACGGGTTGCCGACGACTGGACTGCGCTTCTTTACAGTCTATGGTCCATGGGGGCGGCCCGACATGGCGTTGTTCAAGTTCACTAAAGCGATTTTGGAAGGCAAACCGATCGATGTCTACAACCAAGGCATCATGAAACGGGACTTTACCTACGTGGATGATATCGTCAGCGCCATTGTAGCTGTTTCAGATTGTATTCCCGCACCGAATCCAGAATGGGATTCGACAGATCCAGATCCCGCCAGCAGCACCGCACCTTACCGCGTGTTCAATATCGGCAATCACCAATCGGTAGACCTGTTGCACTTCATCGCCGTATTGGAGCAGGCAATCGGCAAGAAAGCCCAAATCAATCTAATGCCCATGCAAGCGGGAGATGTCCCGAATACTTACGCAGACATTGACGCATTGCATCAAGCGGTGAATTACGTCCCAAAGACCTCCATCGAGGTCGGAGTCCCGCGTTTCGTAGAGTGGTATCGCGAGTTCTACCGCGTGTAATCTTGGGGTACCCCCCTCGTTCCCAGGCAGAGCCTGGGAACGAGGAAACCGGGTTGTCGGCGCGTCCTCCAGCCAGCGAGTCATACGCTCCATTGAGGCAAGCTCAATGGGGGCGAAGAACGCGGGAGGCGTTGTCGCAGCACTAGCCGGTTAGTCATCGGTCCACTGACGCTAGGTCAGTGGAGCCGTGAACGGCTACGTCGTGTTTTGACATGCGGGCTGTTTGGTTTTTTCAAAGTATTTGGCGTTTGCTATCGGCAGATTCCTGAAACTTCCGATCGGCACCCTAACTTTTCAATGGAATTTTACTGAATTAAGCTTGCTCATGTTGATCGCTGTCGGCATTCCTGCCTTGACGTGGCATGCAAAATTTCGACACTCCAGCGGAATCGATTTGCCGTAAAAGGATTAAGAATACCATGAATTCATACCAGTTAACCCATTTGAAACAACTGGAGTCGGAAAGCATTCACATCATCCGTGAAGTAGCTGCCGAATTCAAAAAACCGGTCATGCTCTATTCCGTTGGGAAAGACTCGGCCGTGATGACCCATCTGGCTCTCAAAGCATTCTACCCCGACAAGCCTCCCTTTCCCTTCCTGCACGTCGATACGACTTGGAAGTTCAAGGAAATGATCGCATTCCGCGATAGCTATGTGAAGAACGAGTTGGGAATCGAGCTTCTGGTGCACATCAATCACGAAGGGCTGAAGCTGAACATCAGCCCCTTCGAAAACAGCGAAAAGCACACCGAAGTGATGAAGACCGATTCCTTGAAACAAGCCTTGAACAAATACGGTTTCGACGCGGCGTTCGGCGGTGCTAGACGGGACGAGGAAAAATCTCGGGCCAAAGAACGAGTCTTTTCCTTCCGCGATAAATTCCACCGTTGGGACCCGAAAAATCAACGTCCCGAATTGTGGAATCTCTACAACGCCAAGGTCAATCCAGGGGAAAGCATCCGCGTTTTCCCACTCTCCAACTGGACCGAACTCGATGTTTGGCAGTACATCTACCTAGAAAAAATTCCTCTGCCGGATTTGTATTTCGCAGCTCCTCGCAAGTGCGTGAACCGCAACGGGATTTGGATTCAAGTAAACGATGATCGGATGACCTTTGAGCCAGG
This sequence comes from Brakhagea baltica, assembly GCF_052161605.1. Classification (NCBI taxonomy): domain Bacteria; kingdom Pseudomonadati; phylum Planctomycetota; class Planctomycetia; order Pirellulales; family Pirellulaceae; genus Brakhagea; species Brakhagea baltica. The sequence continues at coordinate 6,426,120 of NZ_CP197409.1, forward strand.
AGAGGTCGTTGAAGAGCGAATGATTCGGTTCCGAACGCTGGGCTGCTACCCACTGACCGGAGGCGTGGAGTCTACGGCGGCTACCTTGCCCGAAATTATCCAGGAAATGCTGCTCACGAAAACTTCCGAGCGACAAGGCCGCGTGATTGACAAAGATGGCGGCGGTGCAGGTATGGAACTCAAGAAAATCCAAGGGTACTTCTAATCATGTCTCATCAAAGCGAATTAATTGCCCAAGATATCCTTGCCTACCTGGAGCAGCATGAGCGCAAGGAGTTGCTCCGCTTCATCACGTGCGGCAGTGTCGATGATGGCAAGAGTACTCTCATCGGTCGTTTGCTCTACGACAGCAAAATGCTCTACGAAGATCAGTTGTCGCAACTTGAGTCAGAAAGCAAAACGCATGGCACGACCGGCGGCGGGTTCGATCCTGCCCTCGTGACCGACGGCTTGAGAGCCGAGCGGGAGCAGGGGATCACGATCGATGTGGCCTATCGCTATTTTTCGACCGCCAAGCGAAAGTTCATCATCGCCGACACTCCTGGGCACGAGCAGTACACCCGCAATATGGTGACGGGGGCCTCGACCGCCGACCTAGCGATCATTCTCATCGATGCTCGCCAAGGCGTTCTGACTCAGACCAAACGGCATAGTTTTATTGTCTCCTTGCTCGGTATCCGTCACGTGGTCGTCACGATCAACAAGATGGATTTGGTCGGTTTTAGCCAACAGCGATTCGACCAAATCTGCGAGGATTATCGATCATTTGCGTCGCGGCTCGAGCTACCCGATTTGCACTTTATTCCGATCGCTGCTCTTCACGGGGACAATCTTGTCGACCCGAGTCCCAATATGCCTTGGTACAAAGGGAGCACACTCATGAACATGCTCGAAACGGTCTACATCGGCTCCGACCGAAATCTAGTAGACTTCCGATTGCCTATTCAGTACGTCAATCGCCCTAATCTAGACTTCCGAGGCTTCTGCGGAACCCTTTCGTCGGGGGTGATTCGGGCTGGCGAAGAGGTCATGATTCTCCCCTCAAAGCGAACCAGTCGCGTTAAACGCATCGTGACATTCGATGGGGACCAGCAGGAGGCGTACGCGCCGCAATCGGTCACCCTCGTCCTCGAGGATGAGGTCGATTGCTCGCGAGGTGACATGATCGTCAAGCCAGGGAATGTGCCCAAGCTGCAGAACTCGTTCGATGCCACCATCGTTTGGATGAGCGCCGACGCGATGATCCCCGGTAAAACCTACCTGTTCAAGCACACGACTCAAACGGTAGCGGGACAGATCGACTCATTGCGATATCGAGTTGACGTGAACACGCTGCGTAGTTCGCCAGCACCCGATTTGCAGTTGAATGAGATGGGGCGCTGCTCCGTCACGCTGAGTCAGCCGATCTACTTTGACGCGTACGCACGAAATCGATCGACCGGTTCGTTTATCATCATCGATCGGATTACCAATGCGACCGTTGGGGCGGGCATGATCTCCGATCGCGACTCGGCTAAGAGCACGACGGCGGCATGGGAAACGAACGAAAAAGAAACCAGCGAGGGGGGCTCGGGTGTATCATCGGTCACCTCCGAGGAACGTGCAGCTCGATTCGGTCAGCAGCCAGCGACCGTGCTTTTCGCAGGGCTTACCGGCTCTGGCAAAACAACCATCGCCAACGCGGTGGAGCGGCAACTGTTTGACTCGGGGCGAGCTGTCGCAGTTATCGACGGCGAAATAATGCGACGCGGAGTCAACCGCGATCTAGGGTTTACCGTCGAGGAACGAAGCGAGAATCTTCGTCGTTCCGCTCACATTGCCAAGATCATTAACGATAACGGCTTAATCTGTTTGGCGGCGTTCAACGCACCCAACCAGACCGTGCGAGATCGAGTTGCGGACCTAATTGGTCGCGACCGTTTCTTGATCGTCTATTGCACCGCTGACGAAAAGACGCGTCGGGAACGAGATGAAAAGGGGCACTATGCGAAAGCGGAAGCTGGCGAGCTGCCGAACTTCCCTGGTGTTACCGCCATCTACGAAGAGCCTGAGAATCCGGATCTGGTCCTCGACACAAGCAAGAAGTCGATCGCGGAATGTGTCGAAGAAGTAATGGAAATACTTCGGGCTAAGAAGGTCATTAAGTAAAGTCTGCTTCGCATCGCGAAGCCAATAGTAAGCGGTCTTGGCGCTAGCCCTCCGGTGGGGCTCCGGCGCCCTCACGGCCATTATTCTACCTAGTTATCTCACTCTGACGATCGCCTGAGAGATCATCTGCTGCTGGCCTAAACGCTAAGCGCGTGCAAACCTATACATTCGTCATAAGTCTGCAGCTCGACTTCATCGATCTACCTTAGCTAGTTGATAGAGCTTTCGGTGCAATTTACCTGATTAGACAAACGGGTAGTAGCCGTTACGGAACCAGTATGGCTCCGATTCATGGCAGAGGCACAGCGGTGAACAAGATAACGAATCTAACAAAGGACAAGCTTTCTACGTTTGCTCAAAGTATAAGCGATACCTACTGGAAGAAGATAGAAACCTGGATTGACAACTTCCTGCGTCTGGAGCCTATTCCGAACCCGAATGAAGTCGATGCGATTCTTCTAGAGGATCGCATTCTGTACAGTGCCACACCGATGGCTATGCTGGACGGAGCAGAGATCGAACCTGTTGATTCAGGTGTGTCCCCAGAATTGATTGAGGCGGCCCAAGCCTATTTTGATCAATATGTCGAACAAGAGTGTTGTGATGATATCTCGCTCGAAGAATTCCCGAGCGATTCGATTTCTGGCGATGTTGAGGAGTCGACAACCCAGGCGTCCAGCGGTACGTCACGAAGAGAGCTAATCCTGATTCAGGGGGATCTCTTTTCCTCGACTGACATCCTCGCCTCCTTTGAGTCAATAAATAGTGAGATCGAGGTTCAGTTTGATGTTTTTGTCATCGATCGGTTAGAGAGTGGCTTTGCGCAGATCGAAGCCTTGCTTGCAGAATACGAGCAGATCGATGCCATTCATATTTTTTCCCAGAGCGATCAGCACGGTATTGAGTTTGGTAGTGATTGGCTAGATAGTCATGGAATCTCGCAATTTGACATCTATTTCGAAAATTGGCAGGCAAGCCTAAACTCGCAGGCCGACATCATTTTTTACGTCAATACTCTGGGAAGTGTAGACAGTGATTCCCTTGATTTTGATGCGTTAGTTAGTCACATCGCGGCAACAGCCAACGCAGACGCTTTAGTACTGACGAAGTCGATCGATGAGAATTTCACTCACCATACCTGGGCGCATGAGTACCGGTCGGGGCATATCGATTCGAACGTATTGATCATGCCGATCGTTTCGTCTGAGGTTACAAGCACTCGTATCGAAGTGGTGTTCCTCGACGAGGGTATCGAGGATTTTGAAACACTGTTCCTCGACCTCACCAATCGTGAACTAGACGGCATCCAAACCTTCGTCTTCGTGATCAGTGCCGACCAGGACGGTTTGGAGCAGGTCAATGTGCACCTAGCGACACTATCTCAACCGGTCGATGCGATCCATTTTATTAGTCACGGTACGAATCTTGCATTCAAGCTCGGCAGTACATGGTTTGACTATGCTGCGATGGTAGCAAGAGAAGCCGAATTTAACGCTTGGAGCGGAATCCTCGCCGCAGATGCAGATATTCTTTTCTATGCGTGTGAACTAGCCGGCAGCGAAGAAGGCATAACGATTCTGCATCTAATTGCAGAGTGGACCGGAGCCGATATCGCAGCCAGCGAGGACATCACTGGCCATGCCGACCTGGGCGGTAACTGGGTGCTCGAGTTTTCCATCGGGCAGATTGACGCTCAGTTGGTCTTCTCTGCCGATGTAATGGCTAATTGGTATGGAACGTTGGATTTGACGGCAGTGGGTGGGGAGACGCTGGTCAATGGGGCGACGGCCAGCCTTCAGAACGTCACCCCCGAAGTAGGTCAGCATTTGGCCATGGATGCGTCCGGACGATACGTGGTGACGTGGTTTGATGAACGCTCAGGCAACATGGATGTCTATGCCAAGGTATACAATGCCGATGGCTCGGTTCGAGTCAACGAGTTCATGGTTCACTCGACGCAGTCTTCGTTGCAGGACTGGACCAACGTGGCGATGGCCGACAATGGAACCTTCGTGGTCACCTGGAGCGACAACCGCTCGGGAAATTACGAAGTCTATATGCGACTGTTTAATGTAGACGGAACGGCCCTGACGGGCGAAACGATGGTCAGCACGCTTGCTGGCGCGCAGGATTATCACTCCGCCGATTTCGCCGCAGATGGGTCGTTTGTGGTTGCCTTTCAGAGTGCAGCCGACACCGACATCTACTTCCAGAGATACAACTCCAGCGGAGTTGCTGAAGGTGCCAATACAAAAGTCAATAATCTGACGTCCGGCACTCAGATTTCCCGCGATATCGCAGTTCGCGACGATGGTTCCTTCATTGTCACCTGGAGCGATTCGGTCAACGATGGAAACGGTACAGGTGTTTACGCTCGAATGTTTGACAGTTCGGGAACGGCTCTAGCCAACCAGTTCCTGGTCAACACGTTCACGACCGGGAATCAGGGGTATTCTTCCATCTCTTCGGATTCCAACGGAAACTTTGTCATCACCTGGACCAGTGCCAACCAGGATGGTTCGGGTGACGGCATCTACATGAAGCGGTTCGATGCGTCGGGAACAGCCCTGACGGGTGACGTGTTGGTCAATACGCTGACAGCCAATAACCAGCAATTTTCACATATCGACATGAACGCCGCCGGCGATTTTATTGTGACCTGGCAAGACTCGGCGGCCGATGGTTCGGGCACCAGCGTCTGGGCACAACAGTTTGACAGTGCCGGTACCAGAATTGGCGGTCAAGTCCTGGTGAACACCACAACAGCCAATAACCAGAGCACACCCTCCGTAGCGTTTCATGGTAACTCGGCTGTGGTGAGTTGGGGGGGCAGGGGCACCGGTGACAACCAAGGTATCTTCCTGCAGCGATACACAACAACCAACTTTAGTACACTTACTGTCACCACCACCAGCAACACGGCCGACGGCGATACCAGTAGCATCGCAGCGCTGTTGAACAACCGTGGTGCCGATGGACAGATATCCCTGCGTGAAGCGATTCTGGCCGCCAACAATTCGGCCAACGGTACCGGTGGACCCGACCGAATCTATTTTAGTATCAACACGGGTGCCCAGATCATTACAGTGACCGGCAGCGATCTGGCCGCACTGACTCAGGCGGTCATCATTGACGCCTCGACTCAGCCCGGATACATCGGTTCTCCTTTGATCTCATTGGTCGCCGGAGCGGGTCGGCAAATTGGCCTCTCTTTAGAAGGTGGCAGTAGCGGTAGCACGATTCGAGGTTTGAACATTCAAGGATTCGGCTCTGCAGGAATCAACATTACCTCCAACAACAATTTGATTGTTGGCAACTATTTAGGTACCAACGCGGCAGGGACTGCTGCGGCAGGAAATTTTGAAGGGATCAACATTTGGGGTGGAACCGGCAACATCATTGGCGGCACGGGGGCCAACGACCGTAATGTGATCTCGGGTAACACGAATAACGGAATGGTCGTGGGGGGTGGTGCCCACAATACGCAGATCATCGGGAACTACATCGGTGTGAATGCTGCGGGCACAGGAGCTCTTGGGAACTCTGCCTTGGGTATCTGGGCTGGCGGCAGTCAAGGGTTAATCATTGGCGGTACGACCGCCAATCACCGCAACGTGATTTCAGCCAATGGGGCGTTTGGAATCCTCTTTGATAACGTTGACAATAGTTTTGTGTACGGCAACTACGTCGGCACCAACGCAGCCGGCACCGCCGATCTGAACGGGACGACCTACAGTGTGGCTCAAAGCGGACTCGTACTCTCCAACGGATCGTCAGGAAACCAGATTGGCAACGTGAGTGTTTCCGGGGCTCGCAACGTCTTTTCGGGCAACAATCATTTCGGCGTCGAAATATGGGACGCTACATCCATCAATAACACCATTTCCGGGAACTACATCGGCACCAATGCCGCCGGTACTGCCGCTATCGGCAATACCAGCGGTGGATTTTCCTTCTGGGGTGCCGGAACTGGTAATCTTCTGGTTGACAACCTGATCTCAGGCAACTTAGGAATGGGAGTTTATGTTGGTAATGGATCGACGGGTGCCTTGATTCGAGGCAACTACATCGGGCTGGATGTCTCGGGCACCACGGCACTGGCCAACGGCACGGATGGTATTCGGATCTCTGACGCCAGCGGCACGCAGATTGGCAACGGAACAGTTGCCGGCCGCAACGTCATCTCTGGTAATAGTTCCCGAGGAATTGTGATTCAGGGGGCCGGCGCAACGCTCAACGTGGTGCAGGGCAACTATATTGGAACCGATGCGACAGGTATGAACGCGGTCGGAAATGCTGGAGCTGGCATCGCCGTTTGGTTTGGAGCCCAGTACAACACCATTGGAGGTAGCGCTGCCGGCGCGGGCAACGTTATCTCGGGCAATGGCAATGACGGAATCACAATCTCCGATGCGGGAACTTCGAATGTGACCGTGCAGGGGAACTTGATCGGTGTCAACGCGACAGCCACGGCTAAATTAGGAAATGGAGCCCAGGGGATCTGGATCGGCGGCGGAGCGGCATCGATTGTCATCGGTGGTGCGGGCGCGGGAGCTGGAAATGTCATCGGTGGCAGCGCTTTCGCCGGTATCGAAGTCAACGGCGCGACTACAGCCAACGTCTGGATCTATGGCAATTTCGTCGGCACCAACTCCACGGGTTTAGTAGATTTGGGCAACTCGATCGACGGCATCTTCATTACCAATGGAGCCAGCAATGTTTCGATCGGTGGTACTATCCCTGGGGCTGGGAATACCATCGCTTTCAACGGCCGTGATGGCGTGCGCATCGACAGTACCGCTGGAACAGGAAACGCCATCCTGGGGAATCGTATCTACAGCAATACAGGCCTTGGTATCAACTTGGTCGGTGGCTCTCAAAATGGATTTGGAGTAACCGCCAATGATGTAGGCGATGCTGATACCGGTCCGAACGGCCTACAGAATTTCCCTGTAGTTTCTGCGGCACAAAGCTCCGTTCTCGGACTTACAGTTCAAGGAAATCTCAACAGCGTCGCTAGTCGATCGTTCCGAATCGAGGTCTTCGCTAGTACGGCCGCCGATGCCAGTGGTCACGGTGAAGGACAACGTTATCTCGGTACGTTTAACGTCACCACCGATGGCAGCGGGAATGTGACGTTTGATCAAACGCTTAATGGCGTTTCAGTCGCCGACGGCGAATTCATCTCGATGACCGCCACCGACCTGACGACGAATAACACGTCCGAATTCGCGCTGGCCGTTGCAGCCGCATTCGTCAATCTTGCCCCATCCGCTCTACAAGTTACCAATTCCACGACTGGTGGCGTGCAGATCAACCAGGGAGGCGGCACGGACACAATCTTCGTGGCTGATAACGGAGGTGCCATTCTCGGAGGGTTAACGTCGCTGTCGATGGAGTTCCAGTTTTCGTTGTCGGAGGCAAATGTTCAGCACACCTTCCTCAGTTACGCGGTGCCCGGCACGGACAACGAGGTGTACCTCAGCACACTCGCCAATGGCAGTGTTAGGCTGCTTCTTAAGGGAATTGGAGTTACCTCAAGCGCCATCGACTTCAATTCTCTGGTGGGTACCGGCCAACATACGCTTAGCGTGACCTGGACCAACGCCGGCGGAAATTGGGCGATGTACCTCGATGGCGTTCTATTCGCCAGTGGCACGGGCTTCCGCAATGCCGCCACGCTGGCCGGCGGCGGTACCTTGGTGCTGGGTAACGATCAGGATTCCGTGGGTGGTGGCTATGACCCGGCACAAGCTTTCAATGGGACGTTCTATGACGCACGGATCTTTTCTGGAGTCAGAACGGCAGCCCAGATTGCAAACAACTACGACAACACGGTTCCGTACTTTGAGCCTAACCTGCGAGCCAACTGGACCTTCAACGATCTGTCAACAGGTGGAGTCGTCACCGATACGGTCAGCGGCAACAACCTGACCTTGCAAACCATCAATGCGCCTGGCTTTACTGCAAGTTCCACCAACCTCTATTTGGCCGTGCAGGAGAACGCTACCGCTGGTACGGTGGTGGGGACCGTCTACGGTTTTGACGCGGAAAGAGAAGCTCGCATTCAACAACTCCTGGCCGCTGATCCGTCGCTACGATACAGCGCTGAAACGGGCAGCTTCTATAAACTGGTTAGCACGAACGTTTCTTGGACCACTGCGCTTAGTGCGGCACAATCAGTCACACTGGGCGGGGTGTCTGGTAATCTTGTTACCATCCAGTCTGCCGCGGAAAATCAGATTGTTTGGTCATTGGCAATATTGCACGGCGGTGAGATTTGGATAGGCGCCACGGATCGAACTGTCGAAGGGGAATGGCGGTGGGTTGTTGACGGAAATGATGATCAATATTTCTGGCAAGGCGGCGTGGGAGGCTATCGCATCGATGGTGCTTACACCAATTGGACCCCTTCGGAGCCGAGTGAGACGGTTCCCGCAGATGACTATATGCGTCTCCGCCCCTCCGATGGTCGTTGGCTCGATTCAACCAATAATGGTTTTTCCCTCGGCTATGTCATCGAATGGAATGCTGATGCAGTACTGGATTCCACCAATGCATTGATCTACTCGATCACCTCGCAAACGGTCGCTGGTGCGTTTACTATCGATGCGAGTACCGGCGTGATTACGGTCGCCAATGGAACACTGCTCGATTATGAAACGCAAACCAGCCATACAATCACTGTACAAGTGACCGATGCACTAGGCGCGAGCTTCAGTCAAATCATGACGATTTCGCTGATCGACGTGGATGACCAGCCTCGCGATCTTTTCGCCGTGCCAACCATAGACAATGGCAACGTCATTGGCTACTACAGCTTCACCGATTCGAACAATCTAGGCCGCGATGACGCTGGGGATGACCAGCCAATCACGCTCTTCAATAATCCGACACAAACGACCGGACCCAGTGGTAGTGAGGCGATCGACTTCAACGGCACCAACCAATACGGTGATATCGCCGGTCTCAGCACCGGTGGCGCGATGACTTTCGCTGGCTGGGTTCGATTCGACACGACTGGTAGCTGGCAACGTGTGTTCGATTTTGGTGGCCCCAATGCAATTGGGATCGATAATATTTACGTCGGTCGTCTCGGCACTAGTAACGACCTGACCTTCACCATCGAGCAAAACGGAGTCTTCACGCATCGCGCCACAGCTGTTGGGGCAATAACCAATGGTACGTGGCTTCACTTTGCCGCGACAATTGATGGCAATGGTAATATGGTACTGTACGTAAACGGTGTGCAGGCTGCGACTCGAGCGGCCGTTGCACTTACTGAGACAGTGCGGGTAAATAACTTCATCGGTCGCTCGAACTGGAGCGACGCCTATCTAGATGGCGCCATTGATAATTTTCTCATCGCTCGAGGTGTGATGTCGGCAGAAGATGTCAGTGCACTCTACCAACAAAACAACCAATTCCGAGTTGTCGAGAACGCCATCGACGGGACGCGGGTGGGAATGGTCTTCACGGCGCATCCGATCTCTGGAACGACCTACACCTACTCGCTGACTGACAATGCCGGCGGGCGTTTTGCGATTGATGCCACCACGGGTGAAATCACCGTCGCCAACGGATCGCTGTTGGACTTTGAAACCGCCACCGCGCACACGATCACCGTCCAGGTCACCGACGCGTTCGGAAACTCCTATGACGAACAGATGACGATCAACGTCAGCAACGTCAACGAAGCCCCCACAGCCAATCCCGACACCGCCATCGCCGTCGAAGCAGGCGGCACCAACAACGGCACCGCCGGGGTGAACCCCACCGGCAACGTCTTGACCAACGACACCGACCCCGACGCGGGCGACACGAAGGAAGTGATCGGAGTCAGCGCTGGTGTCCAGCCTTTAGGCGCCTCCCCAGCATCCTCCCCTGTCTCCGGCCTTTACGGCACCATCACCATCGCCGCAGACGGCACCTACACCTACACGGTCGACAACACCAACCCAACCGTCCAAGCGCTCAATGTCGGCCAGTCACTGACCGACACCTTCACCTATACGATGCAAGACAGCGGCGGCCTGACCAGCACGACGCAGATCACCATCACGATCCAAGGCCTTAACGACGCTCCATACGACATCATAGGAGGACCGCTGAGCGTTGACGAAAACGTAGCCACAGGAACGGTGGTTGGAACCATTGTCGGACTCGATCATGAAAGTACGAATACCGAAAGGTTCTTCGAGGATTTCGAGTCCGGTGCCACGGGTTGGTCGAACAACACGACCACCAATGCGACAGGCTTCACTCGTTTCCTCGGACGTTTCGGCGGAAGCGATGGCACGCAAGCGGTCAGCAAGACATTCAACTTCTCTAACGGATCGAACCCGGCAACGGTCGAGTTTGACCTTTATCGTTTGGATTCCTGGGATGGAGAGAACTTCCTTGTTTTCATCAATGATAATCAAGTAGTCTCGATTTCATTCGTCCAACTTGCTTTCAGTGGAGCCAGTGGTTCGTCCGGTAACGTCACCTGGACGGCAGTGCCTTCGAGTACCTATGTCAACACGGGTTTCGGTCACTGGCCTGATCAGACTATTCGACTATCGCTAACGATTACCGACCCAGGAACAGAGCTGAAAGTCGGCTTCGGCTCTACGCTTGATCAAGATATCAATGATGAGTCATATGGAATCGATAACTTGGCGGTCATGTCGGTAGGCCTGACTTACCAGTTGCTCGACGACGCAGACGGACGCTTTGCCATTAACAGCTTGAACGGAGAAATCACCGTCGCAAACGGCAGCTTACTAAACTTCGAAGCAAGTTCCTCACACACGATCACCGTCCGCGCCATCGACCCAGCCGGATTGACGTTCGATAAAACCGTTACGATCAATCTTAACGATGTCAACGAATCGCCCACTGCCGTCGCCGATACCGCTATCGCCGTAGAGGCGGGCGGAGCGAACAACGGCGTTGCCGGCGTTAACCCAAGCGGAAACGTCTTGACCAACGACACCGATCCCGACGCTGGCGACACCAAGACCGTGGTCGGCGTCAGCGCTGGTGTCCAGCCTTTAGCCGCCGGGTCTGTATCCGCCCCCATCACCGGCACCTACGGCACCATCACCATCGCCGCCGACGGCACCTACACCTACACCCTCGACAACGACAACCCCACCGTCCAAGCACTCAACGTCGGACAGTCACTGCAAGACGTCTTTACCTACACGATGGAAGACTCGGGCGGACTGACCAGCACGACGCAAATCACGATCACCATCGAAGGTGCCAACGACGCTCCGACGCTCGATCTGAACGCTTCGTCAGGTGGACTCGGTTACTTAGCGGTCTTCACCGAAAACGATCCGGCGATCAGCGTTGTCAATAGCGACGCGGTGCTCAGCGATTTGGGCGAAGCGGATTTGACCGAGCTTCGCATCACCGTCACCGGAAACCTTGACGGAGCCAACGAACGCCTGACGATCGCGGGCCAAGACTTTCCGCTGAACGCCAACCAATCGTTCACGAATATCACAGTTGGTGGAACCTCGTTCGATATCAACTACACCGCATCCACGGGATTGGTAACCATCACGCAAACCGGCGGCGGTATTGTTTCGACCGCCGATCTGCAAACGCTGATCCGCGGTATCACCTATGAAGACCTTGGCGAAATCCCAACCGCTGGCGCGCGAGCATTCACGTTTAGCGTTATCGACTCAGGTGGTCTCGCATCGCTGGCGGCAAAATCGACGATCATCGTATTGAGCGTCCAAGACGCGCTCGTCGCAAACAACATCAGCGTAACCACCGACGAAGATATCGTCTTCAACGGAACGTATGTTGCCACCGACGCCGACGCGACATCGATCGAATATGCCCTTGGCACCAATGCAACGCTTGGAAATGTCGTCGTCAATCCCGATGGAACTTATACTTATACACCCAATAGTAACGCCAACGGCAGCGACAGTTTCACGATCGACGTTACCTCTCGCAACACGCAACAAATTGCGGGTCTGTTCAATACCGGTGTGAACCAAGACTGGACGCTGATCGCGGGCAACGTCATCGATGCAAACTACACGCTCGCGTTAGCACCCGTTGCAGGAGATAATGCCGTTGTTTATGCGGGTCAACCGCATACCTACGTAGCCAACGATTCGAACTCGCAGTGGCTGCGTCCACAGTTGTCGCCATCCAACAATACCTACCACTACCAAACGTCATTTAGCATCAGTGCGGATGCTGACCTTGCCAGCATCCTGCTTAGCCTTTCCGTCGGTACCGACAATTATCTTGACAACATCCTGATCAATGGCCAATCCACTGGCTTGACGTATGACACCTTTATGACGCTTGGAGACTTCAATCTCAACGCCGCTAACTTCAACTTCTATCAAGCAGGTCTCAACACGCTGACTTTTGTGGTTCGCGATACCGGCGGGCCAACCGGCTTCCGAGTCGACAACATCACCGGTTTTGAAACGATTATCCAAACCGAAACCGCAACCGTTTCGATGACAATCAATGCCGTCAACGACGCGCCTGTCGCCGTCGCCGATACTGCGATCGCCGTCGAAGCCGGCGGCGTTGCCAACGGCACCGCGGGCACCAACCCAACCGGCAACGTCCTGGACAACGACACCGACGTCGACGCGGGTGATACGAAAGAAGTTGTCGGTGTCAGCGCTGGTGTCCAGCCTTTAGGCGACTCCCCTGTATCCACCCCCGTCACCGGCACCTACGGCACCATCACCATCGCTGCCGACGGCACCTACACCTACACCCTCGACAACGACAACCCCACCGTCCAAGCACTCAACGTCGGCCAGTCACTGCAAGACGTTTTCACCTACACAATGGAAGATTCGGGCGGGCTGACCAGCACCACCCAAATCACGATCACCATCGAAGGTCGAAACGACGAACAAGTAATCGCGACCAACACCGGCACCACCGTCGATGAAGGTTCAACCGCCAACGTCATCACCTCCGCGATGCTGCAAACGACCGACGTTGACAACACCGACAGCCAACTCGTCTACGCCGTCACGGCGCTGCCGACCAACGGTGCGTTGCGATTGAGCGGCACGGCGCTCACCGCCGGCAACACCTTCACCCAAGCCGACATCGACGCTGGTCTCGTCACCTACGATCACGACGACTCGGAAAGTCCGACCGACTCATTCTCGTTCACCGTCGACGACGGAAGTGGCACGGCATCTTCAGGCACCTTCAACTTCACCATCACAAACGTCAACGACGCGCCAGTTCTAACCCCATTCGCACCAACATTGCCACTGGTCGAAGACGGCTCGCCGTTCACCGCGACAATCGCATCGCTATTGGGCTCAAGTGTCACCGATTCCGATCCCGGTGCGGTCGAAGGGATCGCGATCACGGGACTTTCGCTCGATGGCGGAACGCTGCAGTACAGCATCAACGGCACCGACTGGATCACGGTCAGCGGCGTATCGCCAACGAGCGCACTGCTGTTGCGGGCGACCGACCAGATGCGGTTCACGCCCAGCACCACCAACGGCGGCACCACCCTGATTTCCTATCACGCTTGGGACCAAACGTCCGGCACCGCAGGCGGACTGGCGGACGTGTCGACAACCGGTGGCACGACTGCCTTCAGCATCGCCACCGACACGATCACCGTGAATGTCACCAGCGTCAACGATGCCCCGGTGCTCGAAAACAGCGGTGACATGACGCTGACCTCGATCACCGAAGACAACACCAACAACGCGGGCCAGTCCGTCGCTTCGATCATCAACTCCGCCGGTGGCGATCGCATTACGGATGTTGATAACGGTTCCGTGGAAGGGATCGCCATCACGTCGCTCACCAGCGGCAATGGCACTTGGGAATACTCGATCGACGGCGGCACCAATTGGCTCGCCGTCGGCACCGTCGCCGATGACTCCGCGTTACTCCTGCGCAGCACCGACCTGATCCGCTTCGTACCCAATGCCGAAAATGGCACCACGGCCGAGTTTACCTTCCGGGCGTGGGATCAAACCAGCGGATCGGCTGGGCAGAAGGTCGATGCGTCAGTCAACGGCGGCACCACGGCGTTCAGTACCGATACCGATGTGGCTTCCATCTTGGTCACCGATATCAACGATGCGCCTATAGTTATCTCCACTCCGTTCTCGATCGGAACGACCGACGAAAACACGGCATCGATTCCAGTAACGGTCAGTAGCTTCCTCGCAGGTGCTGGCTATTCCGATGTGGATGATGGGGCACTATCGGGACTGGCTATCACAGCCATCTCAGGCGATGGCACTTGGCAGTATTCGACCGATGGCACCACCTGGAACGAAATCACTTCGGTCAGCAGCACCAATGCCCTATTGCTCACCTCGACCAGCCAGATTCGCTACATCCCCAACGGCATCAACGGCGAGACAGCCACGTTTGAGTTCCGAGCTTGGGATCAAACCAGCGGCACCGCATCGACCAACGGATCGCCAGCCTATGCAGACCCCGGAGTTGGCGGTGGCACGACGGCCTATAGCACTGCCACCGCAACGGCTCAGTTGACCGTTACCGATGTGAATGATGCTCCCGTGATCACGGTCGAACCAGGCGATTTGGATGCGGTTACCCTTGTCGAAACCAACCCTTCGCTTCAAACACAAGGCACGTTGACGGTAACCGATGTCGACATTGCCGACACCGTGACTGCCAGTGTCACGAGCGCTATTGCCTCAGGAACCACCAGCGGATTGCTATCCGATAACGCCGCCCTATTGGCGATGCTGGCGATCAATACGGATATCATCGATGGCGCTTCGACTTCAGGTCAGATCGCTTGGATTTTCGATTCCGGCAGCGAAGCGTTTGACTTCTTGGCGGTAGGTGAATCACTGGTGTTAACCTACACGATCGAGGTGGTAGACTCCCCAGGTTTGACCGATGCAAAACAAGTTACGATTGTCGTAACGGGAACCAACGACGCACCGATTTCTCAGGCGGGAGTCAACGCAGCCATCGAGGACGGCCCAGCAGTCACCGGGCAACTGATCGCCACCGATGTTGACACCAGCGATACGCATACTTTCACGCTGGTGACCGGCCCCAGCGAAGGTTCGGTCGTGGTCAACGCCGATGGTTCGTACACGTTCAATCCAGGCAGCGACTTCCAAGACTTGGCAGTGGGTGAAACCCGCGACGTGACATTCGTTTACGAAGTAGAAGACAACCACGGCGCGACTTCGCAGAACACAGTCACAATAACGGTCACCGGTACCAACGACGCACCGAACATTGAAAATCCCCTGCAATCGCAGTGGGCCGTCGAAGATCGACCGTTCAGTTTCACGATTCCAGCCAATACGTTTGCTGACGTCGATGCTGGTGATACGCTGACGTACACAGCTACGCTGGCCAATGGTGATCCGTTACCAAGCTGGCTGTTGTTCGATCCTGCCACCGGAACCTTTAGTGGAACACCGCTGAACGAAGATGTTGGAACGATCAACGTTCGCGTTACGGCGACGGACAGTGGTGGGCTGGACGTATCGAGTGATTTCGGTATCTCGATCGCCAATACGGCCGATGCACCGACACTGCTCACCGTCGATGCCAGCGGCGGTTTGAACACGGCTATACCACTGGATATCGCGGTCAGCAGCACGTCGCTGGCCGGTGACGAAACGATCTATTTGACGATCAGCGGTGTGCCTGCTGGCGCGACGCTGTCGGCTGGAAACGATCTGGGAGGGGGCGTTTGGTATTTGACCGAAGCCGACTTGGTTGGTTTGACGATCACTCCGCCGCTCAATGACGGATCTGAAATCGTGCTCAGCGTCACAGCTCGGGCCAATACCCCCTTCGCCAGTGGCGCCTTGGCCGCTTATGAGTTCGATGGAATCAATCCACTGGCTGATAGCTCCGGGAACAATCGCGATTTAACGGAAGTAGGCCCGGTTCCATTCACCGACGGTATCGCCGAGTTGGCCGGAACAGAAAATTATCTCAATAGTGACTCGGTTGCACCGCTTAGTTTAATAAGTGACTATTCGATTTCGTTCTGGGCACGTCCCGATTCGATTCATCGAGGGGCCGTGGTGACTTTGTACAATGGGACTGGTCAGGGATCGTTGATCGAGTTCCAACTCGATGGCAATCTGAGGTTCCTCAATCGTCCCAATGGTGGAACGGTGGGAGGTGACAATATCATTGTCAATCTGCCCGATTACGCCAATGGAGACTGGATGCAGGTGACGGCGGTGCGAGCGGGCACTGAGATGTTCTTGTACGTCAACGGAGAAATGGTTGGCAGCGCAGCGACCACCTCGGGGATGTGGGCCGACCTGGATTACAACATTGGTCGCTTGCAGGACACCAATCCGATTCGCGCCTTTAATGGAGGTATCGATCGGGTAGCGATTTTTGATCGAGCTTTGACGGCAGAAGAGATTGCTCAAGAAGCGACCGTGCGCGTAGGGACCGCAACCACACAAATGTTGACCGTAACTGTCAACAACAACGCCCCCGTTGCCAATCCCGATTCAGCCATCGCAGTGGAGGCTGGTGGCATCGCCAACGGAACCGGAGGCACGAACCCAACGGGCAACGTCCTGACCAACGATACCGATCCCGACGCAGGCGACACCAAGACCGTGATCGGTGTCAGCGCTGGTGTCCAGCCTTTAGGCGCCGGGCCTGTCGATACCCCGATCTCCGGTTCCTTCGGCAGCATCACCATCGCAGAAGACGGTTCCTACACCTACACCCTCAACAACGACCATGCCGATGTGCAAGCCCTCCGTACTGCGGACGACACGCTAACCGATGTCTTTACCTACACGATTACCGACAGTGGAGGTCTGACCAGCACCACGCAAATAACGATCACGATCCAAGGGGCCAACGACGCACCGCATGAGATCACTACGACCGGTTTGTCGGTTGCCGAAAACGGTACGGACGGCATGCTTGTTGGAACGGTGGTCGGTTTAGATTTTGATTCTGGCGATGTGCTGACTTATACCCTGGAAGATGATGCCGAGGGACGGTTCACAATCCAAGCGGCGACTGGCCAGATTTTCGTTGCGAACGCCAGCTTGATCGATTACGAAATCGCCAGCTCCCATCAGATCACCGTGCGGGCAACCGACTTGGAAGGTACCTGGTTCGAGAAGATCAAGACGGTCACTATCATCGACACCAACGATGCACCGGTCATCGATCCAGTGGCCACATTTACGCTCCATTCAATTACCGAAGACCAACTCAATAATACCGGACAAACGGTCGCTTCGATCATCGCCTCGGGTGGGATTGGCGGAATCACCGACCAGGACGCTGGGGCTGTGCAAGGCTTGGCGATCACCGCCCTGAACAGCGGCAATGGCAGTTGGCAATATTCGATCAATGGAGGCAGCACTTGGATCAATGTCGGTGCCGTGTCGGACTCTAACGCGTTGCTGTTGCGAGAAAGCGACCTAATTCGATTCGTTCCCAACGGACAAACCGGCACCATCGCCCATTTTACTTTCCGCGGCTGGGATCAAACCAGCGGGACAGCAGGAACCAAGGTGGACTCCTCCGTAAATGGCGGGACAACGGCGTTCAGTACGAGTGACGCGTTGGCTGAGATTGTGGTGACGGATGTCAACGACGCACCGACTTTGAATAACAGTCAACCGTTTTCAATGACGACGATCACAGAAGATGATCTGAGTAATCCCGGACAATCAGTGGCCGCAATCTTGGCCTCGAACGGTGGCAACCCGATCAATGATGTCGATGGCCCCGATTCGTTGCGGGGGATTGCCATTCGAACGACGACCGGCAACGGTACTTGGCAATACTCACTGGACGACGGATCGACTTGGCAGAACGTAGGCAATGTCTTGAACGGCAATGCCCTGTTGCTGCGAGACAGCGACTTGGTCCGTTTTGTTCCCGATGGGGAAAATGGAACAAACGCAAGCTTCACCTTTCGAGCCTGGGACCAAACCGCTGGTACTGCCGGGACCAAAGTCGATACCAGTTCGACTAACAATGGGGGCACAACCTCCCTCAGCAACGCGATCGGGACCGTTAATTTAACGGTGACTGACGTGAATGATGCGCCAGTCGTGAATCTAGGTGGCAACTTCACTTTCACCCCGATTGCCGAAGACACCCATTCTGCGGCCAACTCGGGAACAACGATCGCCGATTTGATTGCTAGTGCTGGTTCTGGTGTCTTTACCGATGTGGATAACGGTGCGGTCCAAGGAATTGCGATCACCGGAATTGATAACAATAACGGTATCTGGTTCTACTCGCTGGACGGGGATACCTGGGTTTCGATAGCCGACGCTGGTGTCTCAATTGCCGGAGCCAACGATAGCTCGGCTCTGTTGTTGGACACAACTGCTCTGGTGCGATTCGAACCACGCTTAGACTACTTTGGAGAGGCAAGCATCACATTCCGAGGCTGGGACCAAACCGATGGAAGCAACGGCCAGTCGGGAGTTGATGTTTCCGCTAATGGCGGAACGACCGCGTTTAGTGCAAGTATCGCAACTGCGATCAAGCAGATCACCCCGGTCAATGATGCTCCCGAGTTCTTGGGAGCTAACCAGGTCGACAACGGCACTTTCGATGCGGAACTCGACGGTTGGGTCGCATCGGGCAATGTCGGTTATAGTGCTGGTCTCGTCCGGTTTGGTGGCTTCGGCGGAGGAATCAACGGTCAGATTTCGCAAACACTAAACACGGTTCCCGGCCAAGTCTATTACATCACGTTTCAATACGGGGACTTCAGTTCAACGCAGAGCCAATCCTTGCGACTCCAGATCCAAGGTTCAGAATCCCCTCTCAACACCGTCATTACTTCCGGAGTAGAAGCCGACACGCTGCAGCCATATACCTTCCGATTTGTGGCGACTGATACGACAACCACGATAGTCTTCTCTGACGAGTCAACGAGTCACTCCGGGGTGCGGGGCTATTTGGATAATGTCTCGGTCAAGGCTGTTGTCGAAAACGTCACCCCCATCAGTTACACCGAAAAAGATCCCCCCATTACGATCCACAATCAACTGAATCTCGGGGATATTGATAGCACACATTTGTTATCAGCAGTGATTCGAATTCAAGACAACTTTGTTGCTGGACAAGACGTGTTGAGTTTCACCAATCAACTGGGAATCACCGGCAGTTGGGATGCAGTCAACGGCACGCTGACCTTGACAGGGGCCGCCACAATCGAGCAATACCAATCCGCCCTGAGAAGTGTCACTTATCACAACACCAGCAACTTTCCATCCGAGGCAATTCGTACCGTCTCCTTCCAAGTCAATGACGGCGAAGCCAACAGTATCGAGTTCACTCGTGATGTTTTTGTGACGAGTGTCAACGATGCGCCTGAGATTACGATCGGTGTGAATGACAGTGCCAACGAGACAATCGCAGAAACGAATTCTGGGATCACGGCGGCAGGATCGTTAACTGTCACCGACCTCGATTTACCCGATACGGTCACCGCGACGGTAACCAGCGTCATTCCTGCCGGCAACAGCAATGGATTGATCAGCGACAACGCCGCTCTTCTAGCGATGTTGACTGTCAATTCAACCCCGATCGATGGAACCACCGAAACCGGTACGATCCATTGGTCGTTCAATTCGGGTAGCGAGGCCTTTGATTACTTGGCCGTGGGTGAATCGTTGACATTGACGTACACCATCCGCGTCGAAGACCCGACAGGCGACTTCGACACACAAGACATCACCGTTACCATCACCGGCACCAACGACGCGCCGGTAATCTCGATTGGTGGTAGTGACAGTGCTGGCGATAGCCTGACAGTCGACGGCGGCACGCTCACCACGGAGGGCACTTTGAGCGTAGCCGACCTCGATCGAAGTGATTCGGTAACTGCTACAGTTACCAACTTCAGCAAGTCCGGAAACACCGCCGGTTTGGCGCTCAGCGATACCGAACTCGAGGCACTTCTTTCGCTCGTCGATACCAGCATCATTTCGAACACTCAGCAATCGGGTACGATCGAGTGGGTGTTTGATTCGGATGGTTACACGTTCGGCTACTTGGGTGCTGGCGAGTCTTTGACGCTGGTCTATACGATCACGGCGACCGATTCCCAGAACGTATCCGCCACGCAAGACATCACCATTGTCATTGACGGCGTCAACACAGCCCCGACGATTACTGTCGAGCCTGGTGACAGAGATAACGACACCCTGGTCGAAACTGATGACACGCTTGCTACCAGCGGGACGCTCACCGTTACCGACATCAACACGACCGACGAAGTCACTGCCACGGTTACAAGTGTGGTCACCTCGGGAACCACCACTGGGCTGATACCCGATAACGCCGCCCTCCTGGACATGCTCACGGTCGATTCGGACGTGATTGATGGTTCAACAGAAACGGGTTCAATCACTTGGACGTTCGATTCGAGAGGCGAACCGTTTGACTTCCTAGCCGTTGGCGAGTCACTCACTTTGACCTACACCATTCGTGCCGAAGATACGCAGGGTGACTTTGGCACCTATCAGGTGACGATCACGATTACCGGCACCAATGATTCGCCACAGTTTATGCCCGATGGTAGCGATACTTGGGAAGCCGAGCTATCGATCACGGGCGGGACATTGATTACCGCAGGTGCGCTACGCGTCATTGATCTTGACTATAGCGATGAAGTCACAGCAACGATCTCTGGCTTTACACGTTGGGGCGAGGACACCGGTCTAACACTCACAGATAGTCAGCTCGAATCGTTGCTGACGATCAACTCAGAAATTATCGACGGATCCAATGTTGAAGGATTTGTCCAATGGACCTTTGATTCCGACGGATACACGTTCGATTACCTCGGCGCGAATGAGTCGATCACGTTGGTTTACACCATTAGAGTGACCGACTCGCAAGGGGCAATCGATACGCAAACCGTTACGATCATCATCAGCGGCAATAACGCAGCCCCCGATATAACGATCCAATCGGGCGACAGCAATTCCGACACCTTGGCCGAGACCGATACAACCCTCACAAGCACCGGTACCCTATCGGTTCTCGATATCAACACCACCGATACGGTGACGGCAGCGGTGACGAGTGTTTCGACTTCCGGTACGACCGCCGGACTGCAATCAGACGAAGCGGCCTTGCTCGCCATGCTTTCTTTGGTTGAATCAAACGTTATCGACGGAACGACCGAAACGGGCCAGATCACGTGGAATTTTAATTCGGGTAGCGAAGCGTTCGATTACTTGGCCGCGGGCGAATCACTCGTTTTGACCTATACCATTACGGCAACCGATTCTCAGAACGACACGGATACCGAAACGGTCACCATCACGATTACCGGTACCAACGATGTGCCGACGATCACTGTCGTGAAGGTGACCGGAGCGGTCACGGAAGACGCATCGACGCCCACGTTGACCGATAGCGGCTCGGTTACGTTTGCGGAAATCGACGAGACCGACGTGATCAGTTCGTCGGTTGCACTGACCAGTACCTCGACCACTGGCCCAGCGATCCCGGCGGACTTAGCAACAGCGCTCACCAGTGCGGTCACCTTGACGCAGACCGGCACCAATGACGGCACGATCGTCTGGGATTTTGCACTGGCCAACAGCCTTACACAATACTTGGCCGATGGTGAAACGGTCACGGCTATCTACACGATCACCGTTAGTGACGATAGCGGAACGGCGAACGACACGGCGACGCAAAATGTCACCGTGGTCATCACCGGTACCAACGATGTGCCAACCATTACCGTGGTGAAGGTTGATGGTGCGGTCACTGAAGACGCTTCCACACCGACACTGACGGACAGCGGCTCGATTACTTTCGCCGAAGTCGACGAAACCGATGTCATCAGTTCCTCGGTAGCTTTAACCAACACCTCAACCACCGGTCCGGCGATTCCAGCAGACTTGGAAACAGCGCTCGCCAGCGCTGTCACCTTAACTCAAACCGGCACCAACGACGGCACGATCGTCTGGGATTTTGCACTGGCTAACAGCCTTACTCAGTACTTGGCCGCTGGCGAATCCGTCACGGCCGTTTACACGATTACCGTGACGGATGACAGTGGAACCGCAAACAACACGGTAACGCAAGATGTGACGGTAGTGATTACCGGCACCAACGACGCGCCGACCATTACCGTCGTCGATGTGAATGGCGCCGTGACTGAAGACGCCTCTACACCGACACTGACCGATAGCGGATCTATTACTTTCGCCGAAGTCGACGAAACCGATGTGATCAGTTCGTCGGTTGCGTTGAGCAGTACCTCGACGACTGGCCCAGCGATTCCTGCGGACTTAGCAACCGCGCTCACCAGTGCCGTGACGTTAACCCAGACAGGCACCAACGACGGCACGATCGTCTGGGACGTTGCCCTGGCCAATAGTCTCACGCAGTACTTGGCCGATGGCGAGACCGTAACGGCTGTTTACACAATTACTGTCAGCGACGACAGCGGAACAGCCAACGATACAGCGACTCAAGACGTGACCGTGGTCATCACCGGCACGAATGACGTGCCAACCATCTCGATCGGTGGCAGCGATAGCGCGGCAGAGACGCTCGGTGTCACGGGAGCAACGTTGACCACGGCTGGGTCGCTATCGGTGGCCGATGTCGATCGCACCGATGTGGTGACGGCGGGCGTTACTAACTTTGCCAAATCAGGTGATCTTACCGGTTTGACGCTAAGCGATGCGCAGCTCGAAGCCATGCTGTCACTCAATGCTGACGTCATTTCGAACACCGACCAATCAGGAGTTGTCCATTGGGCGTTTGATTCCGATGGTTACACGTTCGGTTACCTATCAGCAGGGCAGTCGATCACGTTGACTTACACCATCACCGTGACCGACAGCCAAGGGGCGACCGATACCCAAGATGTGCTCGTCACCATTACGGGGGCCAATACTGCTCCTAACATCACGGTCGAAACCGGCGATAGTAACAGCGACACCTTGGTTGAAACCGATTCAACCCTCACAAGCACCGGTACCCTATCGGTTCTCGATATCAACACCACCGATACGGTGACGGCAGCGGTGACGAGTGTTGCGACTTCCGGTACGACGGCTGGACTGCAATCAGACGAAGCGGCCTTGCTCGCCATGCTTTCCTTGGTTGAATCAAACGTTATCGACGGAACGACCGAGACGGGCCAAATCACCTGGAATTTCCATTCGGGCAGCGAAGCGTTCGATTACTTGGCAGTTGGTGAATCGCTCGTTCTGACCTATACCATTACCGCAACCGATTCTCAGAACGACACGGATACCGAAACGGTCACCATCACCATCACCGGTACCAATGACGCGCCAACCATCACTGTGGTGAAGGTTACCGGAGCGGTCACCGAAGATGCTTCCACACCGACACTGACCGACAGTGGGTCGGTCACCTTCGCCGAAATCGACGAGACCGATGTCATCAGTTCCTCGGTAGCTTTAACCAGCACCTCAACCACCGGTCCGGCGATTCCAACAGACTTGGCAACAGCACTTGCTAGTGCCGTGACGTTGACGCAGACCGGTACCAACGACGGCACGATTGTCTGGGATTTTGCCCTGGCTAATAGCCTCACGCAGTACTTGGCGGACGGCGAAACGGTCACGGCTGTTTAAACCATCACCGTCAGCGACGATAGCGGAACAGCTAACGACACGGCGACTCAAGATGTCACCGTGGTCATTACCGGCACCAACGACGTGCCAACCATTACTGTCGTGAAGGTTGACGGCGCCGTTACCGAAGATGCCTCCACACCGACATTGACAGATAGTGGTTCGGTTATCTTCGCCGAAATCGACGACACCGATGTGATCAGCTCGTCGGTTGCTCTCAGCAGCACGTCGACCACTGGCCCAGCGATCCCAGCCGATCTGGCAACAGCGCTCGCCAGTGCCGTCACGTTGACGCAGACCGGCAC
The DNA here is from genome assembly GCF_052161605.1 of Brakhagea baltica. NCBI lineage: Bacteria > Pseudomonadati > Planctomycetota > Planctomycetia > Pirellulales > Pirellulaceae > Brakhagea > Brakhagea baltica. The sequence goes on from NZ_CP197409.1 coordinate 6,450,181, forward strand.
CAACGACGGTACGATCGTTTGGGATTTTGCAATAGCCAATAGTCTCACGCAGTACTTGGCGGACGGCGAAACGGTGACCGCCATTTACACGATCACAGTCAGCGACGATAGCGGAACCGCGAATGATACGGCAACACAAGAGGTGACCGTCGTCATCACTGGCACCAACGACGTCCCAACCATCACCGTGGTGAAGGTGACCGGAGCGGTCACTGAAGACGCTTCGACGCCAACATTGAGCGACAGCGGATCGATTACTTTCGCCGAAATCGACGAGACCGATGTCATCAGTTCCTCGGTTGCGCTTAGTAGCACATCTACCACCGGCCCAGCGATCCCAGCCGATCTGGCAACAGCGCTCGCCAGTGCCGTCACCTTAAATCAAACGGGCACCAACGACGGGACGATCGTCTGGGACTTTGCAATAGCCAATAGCCTCACGCAGTACTTGGCCGAAGGCGAAACGGTCACGGCTATTTACACGATCACAGTCAGCGACGATAGCGGAACAGCTAACGACACGGCGACTCAAAATGTCACCGTGGTCATTACCGGCACGAACGACGTGCCAACCATTACTGTCGTGAAGGTTGACGGCGCCGTTACCGAAGATGCCTCCACACCGACATTGACAGATAGTGGTTCGGTTACCTTCGCCGAAACCGACGAGACTGATGTCATCAGTTCCTCGGTCGCTTTAACCAGCACCTCAACCACCGGTCCGACGATTCCAGCCGACTTGGCGACAGCACTAGCCAGCGCCGTCACATTGACACAGACCGGAAACAACGACGGCACGATCGTTTGGGATTTTGCCCTGGCTAACAGCCTCACCCAGTACCTGGCTGACGGCGAAACGGTCACGGCTGTTTACACGATCACGGTTAGCGATGACAGCGGAACGGTGAATGACACGGCAACGCAAGAAGTCACCGTGGTCATCACGGGAACCAACGACGTCCCGACCATCACCGTCGTAAAGGTTGACGGCGCCGTCACGGAAGACGCCTCCACACCGACACTGACAGATAGCGGCTCTGTCACGTTCGCCGAAGTCGATGATACCGACGTGATCAGTTCCTCGGTTGCACTCAGTAGCACCTCCACCACTGGTCCTGCTATACCAACGGATCTGGCAACAGCGCTCACCAGTGCCGTCACGTTGACCCAAACGGGCACCAACGACGGCACGATCGTCTGGGATTTTGCCCTGGCTAACAGCCTCACCCAGTACCTGGCCGAAGGCGAAACGGTCACGGCTGTTTACACCATCACCGTCAGCGACGATAGCGGAACCGCTAACGACACGGCAACGCAAGAGGTGACCGTGGTGATCACCGGCACGAACGACGTGCCAACCATTACTGTGGTAAAGGTTGATGGGGCGGTCACCGAAGACGCTTCGACGCCAACGCTGACCGACAGCGGTTCGATTACTTTCGCCGAAATCGACGAAACCGATGTGATCAGCTCGTCGGTTGCTCTCAGCAGCACGTCGACCACTGGCCCAGCGATCCCGGCGGACTTGGCGACTGCACTCGCCAGTGCCGTCACCTTGACCCAAACCGGTACCAACGACGGGACGATCGTCTGGGACTTTGCAATAGCCAATAGCCTCACGCAGTACTTGGCCGATGGCGAAACCGTTACCGCCATCTACACGATCACCGTCAGCGACGACAGCGGAACGGCCAACGATACAGCAACGCAAGAGGTGACCGTGGTGATCACCGGCACGAACGACGTGCCAACCATCACCGTCGTGAAGGTGACCGGAGCGGTCACCGAAGACGCTTCCTCACCGACACTGACCGACAGTGGGGCGGTCACCTTCGCCGAAATCGACGAGACCGATGTCATCAGTTCCTCGGTAGCTTTAACCAGCACCTCAACCACCGGTCCGGCGATTCCAGCAGACTTGGCAACCGCACTCACCAGTGCCGTCACCTTGACGCAGACCGGTACCAACGACGGCACGATCGTTTGGGATTTTACCTTGGCCAATAGTCTCACGCAGTACCTAGCTGCTGGTGAAACCGTGACCGCCATTTACACGATCACGGTTAGCGATGACAGCGGGACGGCCAACGATACAGCAACGCAAGAGGTGACCGTGGTGATCACCGGCACGAACGACGTGCCAACCATCACCGTGGTGAAGGTGACAGGCGCCGTTACCGAAGATGCTTCCACACCGACACTCACAGATAGTGGTTCGGTTACCTTCGCGGAAGTCGACGAAACCGATGTCATCAGTTCGACGGTTGCTCTCAGCAGCACGTCGACCACTGGCCCAGCGATCCCGGCGGACTTAGCAACAGCGCTCACCAGTGCGGTCACCTTAACGCAAACCGGCACCAATGACGGCACGATCGTCTGGGATTTTGCACTGGCCAACAGCCTTACACAATACTTGGCCGATGGTGAAACGGTCACGGCTATCTACACGATCACGGTTAGCGATGATAGCGGAACGGCCAACGACACGGCAACTCAAAATGTCACCGTGGTTATCACGGGCACCAACGATGTGCCAACCATCACTGTGGTAAAGGTTGATGGGGCGGTCACCGAAGACGCTTCGACGCCAACGCTGACCGACAGCGGTTCGATTACTTTCGCCGAAATCGACGAAACCGATGTGATCAGCTCGTCGGTTGCTCTCAGCAGCACGTCGACCACTGGCCCAGCGATCCCGGCGGACTTGGCGACAGCGCTCACCAGTGCGGTCACCTTGACCCAAACCGGTACCAACGACGGGACGATCGTCTGGGACTTTGCAATAGCCAATAGCCTCACGCAGTACTTGGCCGAAGGCGAAACGGTCACGGCTATTTACACGATCACAGTCAGCGACGATAGCGGAACCGCTAACGACACGGCAACGCAAGAGTTGACCGTGGTGATCACCGGCACGAACGACGTCCCAACCATCACCGTGGTGAAGGTTGGCGGTGCAGTTATTGAAGATGCTTCGACCCCGACATTGACTGACAGCGGTTCAATCACCTTCGCCGAAGTGGACGAGACCGATGTGATCGGTTCGTCGGTAGCACTGGCTAGTACCTCCACCACCGGCCCAGCGATTCCTGTAGACTTGGCAACGGCACTAGCCAGTGCGGTCACGTTGACGCAGACCGGCACCAACGACGGCACCATTGTTTGGGACTTTGCTCTAGACAACAGCCTCACGCAGTACTTGGCCGATGGCGAAACGGTCACCGCTGTTTACACGATTACCGTGTCCGACGATAGCGGAACGGCCAACGATACGGCAACGCAAGAGGTCACCGTGGTGATCACTGGCACGAACGACGTCCCGACCATCACGGTGGTGAAGGTGACCGGAGCGGTCACCGAAGACGATTCGACACCGACACTGGCGGATAGCGGTTCGATTACCTTCGCAGAGGTCGATGACACCGATGTCATCAACTCGTCGGTAGCTCTCAGCAGTACCTCAACAACCGGCCCAGCGATCCCATCCGATCTGGCGACAGCACTCGCCAGTGCGGTCACCTTGACCCAAACCGGCACCAACGACGGCACGATCGTTTGGGATTTTGCCCTCGCCAATAGTCTCACGCAGTACTTGGCCGATGGCGAGACCGTAACGGCTGTTTACACCATCACTGTCAGCGACGATAGCGGAACCTCTAACGACACGGCAACGCAAGACGTCACCGTCGTCATCACCGGTACCAACGATGCTCCGCAGATCATCATTGAATATGATAATAGTGCGGGTGTGCTTTTAGGAGTGACGGGATCTAGCTTAGAAGCCGATGGGACGTTAACCGTCACCGATTTAGATCGGACCGATACAGTGACTGCGACGATTACCAACTTCAGTAAGTTTGGGCAAACGGTAGGGCTAACCCTTTCCGATGCCGAACTCGAAGCGTTTCTGTCGTTGGTCGATACGAACATTATTTCTAACACTCAGCAATCAGGCACGATCGAATGGAGGTTCGATTCCGACGGTTACACGTTCGGTTATCTTGGTGCGGGTCAGTCGCTTACGTTGACTTATACGATCACGGCCACCGACTCGCAGAATTTCTCGGCATTGCAAGATGTTACAATCGTTATCAATGGAGTGAACACGGCCCCAGGGATCACCGTCGAGATTGGGGATAGCGACAATGTAGCTCTCACCGAAACGAACTCTACCTTATCGAGCAGTGGCACCTTATCAGTTGTAGATATCAATACCACCGATACGGTCACCGCAGCAATAACGAGCGTTTTGGTATCGGGAACAACGACCGGTCTACAATCCAACGAAGCCGGCTTGCTCGCCATGCTATCCTTGGTCGAGACAAATATCATTGATGGAACAAGCGAGACCGGCCAGGTCGCTTGGGCTTTCAACTCAGGCAGCGAGGCATTTGATTATCTTGCTGTTGGAGAATCATTGGTTTTGACTTACACGATTACCGTGACTGACTCGGAAAACGACACCGGTACACAAAATGTCACGATCGTCATCAATGGCACCAATGACGCTCCTCAACTGACAGCGGGGTACCTGCATGTGGCGGAGAATTCTCCGATTAGTACAGTTGTTGGGCAATTAACAGGAACAGATTTAGATGCGTCGGACGTACTAACCTACAGCTTACTGAATAATGCAGGAGGTCGATTCGCCATCAACTCTGCGACGGGAGTGATTGTTGTCTCCAACGGCACTTTGCTAGACTACGAAACCAATACAAACCATGCTGTGTTGGCAAGAGTAACGGATAGTGCAGGGGCGTTTGCTGAATTGTGGTTGACGATCATCGTCGACGATGTCAATGAAGCTCCCGTCGCCAGAGATAATCGATACAGTACTAGTTTTATCGATGATCTCGTAGTCAGTGGTTCAGGCATTCTGGCGAATGATTTTGACCCTGATGGTGATCAGTTGACGGCTGTTCTTGTTTCGGGTCCGATTCGCGGAACCTTGCTCAGCTTTTCCCCGACGGGTTCCTTCCGATATCGACCTGAAGCAGGTTTCCAGGGCACTGTCGAACTCGCATATATGGTTACCGATGGCGAACTCTTTTCAAACGTGGCTACCGTTCGAATTGAAGTGGTAATGCCAGCGGTTGCCCAGCCATCGTCGAGCAGTAGCTCGTCCACCTCCAGTTCGAGTTCCAGCACTTCTAGCTCATCGGCTGCTTCAGGCCCAACTGGAAATCCATCGCAAAATATGGGATTCGTCGCTAAGCCAATCAGTCCGACAAATGTTCAAAATCAGAACACTGACAACGATTCCGACGATGCGGCTCGCGCTGCGGCTATGACGGAACGTTTACCAATCGCGATAGAACAAACTCAGGAATCACAATCGAGCGATCTCAAAGTCGGGTTTGCTCGTCAAACGGCATATGCGGCAACGCAATTCGGTACCTTTACATCTAACGCCGTCCGTTTTGAGTACTTTGTTGGCGACAAGGGGCGAGACTTTGTCGAATCGGACTCTTTGGAGATTCGTGACGAAAGACGAAGGTCTTTTGATGACAGGGAAAAGTCAAATGTGCAATTCGCCATGGATTCACTCGTTGTAAAAACCGTCGTGGGGTCAGGGGTTATGCTGATGGTTATGCAGGGGGCACAATTGGCCGCAACGCTCATGGCCGTGAATCCTACTCTGTTGCAATTTGACCCGATGACGGTCATGGCAGGCTCCAGACGCGGGGAACGAGAGGTACTCAGCAAGGGTGAAAAGCTGTTCGACAAATAAGCCTCAGCTAAGAACAGATCAGTCTATACTCACGTCATAGCGTACCGAGTCGATCTATCGCCTCATCCGCCCAGGGGCTTTGCGGAGCCAGTTGCAAGAAACGAAGCCAGTGAGGTGCTGCTCGATCCATTTCCCCTACTTCGTCCAAGCACCGCGCGAGATGATAATGCAAATCAGGATACCGATCGTCACGCGACAAAGCGCCCTCGAAAGCCGCGATGGCTAAATCAACTCGGCCGGTTTCGGCCAACACGCAGCCAAGGTTCGCCCGAGCCTCGATAAACTCTTCATCGAGTTCTATTACGTTGTAGTACCGTTCCCTAGCTGCGGTTACGTCTCCAGTACGATAGAGCAACTCGGCCAACTGGAAACAAATCTCCGGGTGGCTGCCGTACCGAGCTAGTATGACGCGATACCACTCGATCGACTCCTCGAGTTGACCGGAGTCTTCTAATTCCTCGGCGGTACGAAGCAGATCGTCCCGAGTCCAATTGCTTAAATCGACCGGTGGCGGGCCAGATTCCCCCGCGACCTCTTTCTCAGGCAACGAGTCTGGCTGAGCAGCCAATACAATTGGCAGGGAATCATCGGAAACGGGAATCGTGTCGTCGGAATCAAAATCCAGATGCAACTGACCATGAGCCCCGAGCAACTTGCCCCCCTGTCGAAGCAGAAGCCGTCTTCCATCGACGACTAAATCAAGATCAAGTAGGGATCGCTTCTCCACCCAAGGCTTAAAGTGAGAAAGCTGCTTGACAATGTCGGCTGGACGGGCACCTCGCGAAATCCAAGCCGTTATTTGCCGTGCATTTTGAATTTGCTCAAAATCGAAATATGGAAGCCTGCGAACAACCCGCGAACTTTGTAAGAGCCCCATTCGGTGCCAGCGTCGTATATTGCGAACCGGCGTCGAAAGAATCTCGGCCATCATGGCGGGAGTGTATTGTTGCCGCGTAGCTTGATCCGCTACTCCTAGTCGATGCAACAGTTCGTGCTCATGTATGACAACGGTTTTGCCATCGCGCAACCGCCTTCGAATCGTGTTGTCTAAAAACTTAGATATGTCCTCGCTAGGTAGCTCATCTGCTCCGATTACAATACAATCGATATCATCTGTGATTTTGTCCGAGGGTTCCGCGCCATATTCACGAAGCAACTGAAATGCTTCCTTACGCGAAAATGCCCCGAGCTTGCCGAGCAAGGCGACTCGTTTCTTCTCCAAAAACGTTCTATCCGTATCAGATTGGTCTACCATAGTTCTCCCGCCAAGACTCCGATCCTTAGAGCCGAAAATCCCAGGCTTGCATGTTCTCAAGTAACGGATGCTTGGTCATGTCGAATTGCAAAGGAGTGATCGTGACGTAACCAGCGGCCAGACTCGTTAAGTCGGTCTCGTGGGCTGAGGGACGTGGCGGTGGGTCGTTAGTAGACCAATAGTAGTTTCTGCCCTTGGGGTCTTGTCTTTTGATGTAGTGATCGCCGTATCGCTCGACTCCCATCGGCACACAGCGAACCTCTGGCATAACCCCTTGACGAAACTGGGCAGTTGCTGCCGTTGGTATGTTGATATTGAATAGGTTTTGTTCACCTTGCTGATTCGCAAGAATTTGTCGAATCAAATTCAACGCAATTCTAGCCGCTGCCTCAAAGTCAGCATGTGGATCCTCCTCCAGCGATACCGCGATGCTCGGGATGCGAAAAAACGCTCCCTCAATGGCGGCGGCCACCGTTCCGGAATACAGGACATTAATTCCCGCGTTAAGTCCACTATTGATTCCACTCACGATCAAATCGACAGGCCCCTGAGCCAATTCACTGACCCCAAGCTTGACGCAATCGGCCGGGGCACCGTCCACGGCCCAACCGCAGAACGCATCTCCCTCAAAAATCACTTTGCAGGTCAACGGAGTAAGGTAAGTGATGGAATGCCCTACACCACTCTGCTCCGTTGCAGGAGCGACCATGAGAACGTCCCCCAACTCTTCGAGTTCCTTTCGCAGACATCTGAGGCCAGGCGCATAAACGCCATCGTCGTTTGCTAAAAGTATCTTCAAAGTGTTTTGCTCCGAGTGCGAACTGTTGAAAGCGGGCCCCAAAAAGGTGCGCCAACTGACCAAATAGCAGTGTGTAGCAGGTCACGGATTTGGGCAATGGCTTTTCTCTGGCGAGATTGCAAGCAAGACCTAAAATCTGAGAAAATGTAGAACTGCAATACATAAAGCCCACTTTTCGTAGAATGCTCCCCTCGAGATTATTCGGAAAAACGGTTCGACCCATTCATGTCATATACGAGTGGCATCGCTACGCGGAGTATCGAAAGGCAAACATGCAGTCTAGCATCTTCGATTCGCTCGATTCGCTGCATCCTGTGCCGAATAGGAACTTGTTGACAACAGAAAACCATCCTTAATGGGACGTTTCTCGCTAGAATGGGGTGCCCAATATTTTTTCTCTCCCGACCAATCCTTTGCCCACTAGTTTTTGACGACTCCAAATGAACCAATCGACTTCCCAGCCCATACTAGATCTCGCTTTGCACCATCGGTTGGTTGCGATTCTTCGATTGTCAGACCTGACCCACGCCGTCCCACTGGTCGAGGCTCTGCTAGCTGGCGGCGTACGGTTGATTGAATTCACGCTGACCAATCCGGACGCGGCTCGTGCGGTAGCTCAGTGTCGGTCCGAACTAGAGTCGTTCTCCTCCGGGAGTGCTGCGATCGGACTCGGGTCAATACGGACCGTCGACGAAGCGAATCTGGCCATTGATTCTGGCTCGCAATTTGTTGTTACCCCAATTTTCTCACCCAGTGTCATAAGCCTATGCAAGTCACAACGGACCATGATATGCAGTGGTGCGTTCTCGCCAACAGAAATCTACGACGCCTACTCCGAAGGGAGTGACATCGTCAAGGTGTTCCCCGCACGTGCATTAGGACCGGCCTACATCAAAGATGTCTTGGCCCCCATGCCCTTTCTGAGGCTCATGCCGACCGGTGGTATCGATCTGAACAATGTCGATGCTTACTTTGCAGCAGGTGCTGTAGCCGTCGGAGTCGGAGGCCAATTTCTGGATCCCAAGGCGATCGAGAAAAAGGATTGGGCACTCATCGCGGCTAATGCTCGTGCATTCGTTGCGGCTTGTACAGTTAAGGGGGAATGCGATCGCTAATTCTTCATCGTTAGTTCATACAACAACGCAACCTGGATAGTCGACTTTTTGCTATCATGTAATCTCGAATATTATACCTCCTCAACGAAAGCGACCATCGACATGTTCACCCGTCGAAACTTCATCCAGAATATGATCGCACTCGCGGGCTCGAACGTCGTGCTGGGGAATCTTGTTGGGTCGATCCAACGTGCAGTGGCCATTGAACCGGAACGAGATTCCTCTTTCCTCGATGCACAGCACATCGTCGTACTGATGCAGGAAAATCGCTCTTTCGATCATGCTTTCGGTGCCATGCGAGGAGTGCGTGGATTCCATGACCCTCGCGCGATCCCTCTCGAAAACGGAAATCCCGTATGGATCCAAACGAACAAAGATGGCAAGAGCTACGTCCCGTTCCGGCTCGATATGAAACAAACCAAGTCGACATGGATGGGATGTCTGCCTCACAGCTGGACCGATCAAGTGGACGCGGCAAACGGAGGCAAGCATGATCGCTGGCTGGATGCCAAGGCTATCAAGGGCCAATATGCCGGAGTGCCCCTAACGATGGGCTACCATAATCGTGAAGATCTTCCGTTCTACTACACTCTCTCGGATGCCTTTACCGTATGCGACCAAAACTTCTGCTCCACGCTAACCGGCACCACCCCGAATCGACTCCATCTTTGGACCGGAACTGCTCGCCGAGCCCAAGACGCTGCGGCGCAAGTTGTTGTTCGCAATGAAGACTGCAACTATTCCAATTTGGCTGATTGGAAAACGTTTCCAGAACGTCTCGAGGAACACGGCATCTCCTGGAAGATTTATCAAAACGAATTGAGTGTATCCACTGGGTTAGAAGATGAAGCCGAATCGTGGCTCGCAAACTTTACTGATAACCCTCTGGAATGGTTCAAGCAGTATGACGTTTTCTCGCATGATGCCCATCGCCGCTTCCGAGGGCAACCAGTAGGAACCAAGCCAACTGAAAGCAATCCGCTTCATGACAAGGCTTTCTGCACGAATCGGAACGACTCCGCGTATCGACAGCTCGAGGAGTTGACCTACGAACACGAGGGTGTGACGAAACGAATGCAGATTCCCAAAGGGGATATACTGCACCAGTTCCGTACCGATGTTGCAAAGGGGGAACTGCCTAGAATTTCATGGCTTATCCCCCCCGAGCGATATTCCGACCATCCATGTTCTGCTTGGTATGGCCAATGGTATCTGTCCGAGGTTATGAACATCTTGACCGCCAATCCCGAGGTGTGGCGGAAAACGATTTTCATCCTCACCTACGATGAGAACGACGGCTTCTTTGACCATGTTCCTCCGTTTCAAGCGCCTCATGCCGGGACTGGCAAGGCATCTTCTGGCCTCGATTGTTCGCTGGATTATCTGGATGCCGAGCACGACAAACAGTTCAAGCCTAAGGCAGCTCTGCGCAGCAATGCGATTGGTCTCGGCTTTCGAGTCCCGATGGTTATTGCGTCACCATGGAGCCGGGGCGGGGCGGTTTGCTCCCAGGTCTTCGATCATACATCTGTGATCCAACTAATGGAGACGATCCTTACGCACCAAACGGGCAAGCGGATCAGTGAAACCAACATCTCACCGTGGCGACGTGCTATCTGCGGTGATTTAAGTTCGGTTTTTGGCGCAGCGGGCAATCAGTTACAGCGAATTATAAGTGAGGAACCGTCACATGCCGATGATCGACCAATGCCCTTTGTCGATCGCGATGCTTACTTGTCGGACATTCACCGTGCGCAATATAAAGATTTGCCGACTACGTTCGAACCGCTGGACGACAGCCAGATTGGTCGAATCGTTCAAGAACGCAGAAAAATGGGGTTGCCGATGCAGGAACCTGGCTTGCGACCGGCTTGCCCGCTTCCGTACGAACTTGTTTGTGAGGGGGGGATCAACGAAAATCGAACAGCATTCGAAATCACCATCGAAGCCAAAAAAGATCGCTTTGGAGACCGCTCCGCTGGTGCCCCCTTTATCCTCTATGCGGACACGAAAAACGGGATGATCGTCAAGCACTACGCGGTCCAAGCCGGCGGTAAAGTGGACGATTCTCTCGCATTGAACTTGTTCGAAAACGAGATGTACTCAGTTCGTCTCTATGGGCCCAACGGATTTTATCGCCAATGGTCGGGCAGTCAGAGTGACCCGACACTTTCAACTTCTCTCAAGGAGATGTGTCGTCGGGAAAAGCCTCAAGATTGCGAAGTCGCTGTACAGATCAAAAACGCATCTTCAGAAAACCCAATCAAACTACGCGTGGTCGACAATGCTTACGGTTCGCCTGATCAAAAAGGGACTGTGGCACCTGGCGAGACCATAGACTTTGCAATCGATGTCGCCGCGAGCAGCCAGTGGTACGATTTCGCGGTTTCGATCCCAGCTCACCCTCACTTCCAGCGTGTCTACGCCGGACACGTTGAGAGCGGAGCGTGGACTACGAGCGATCCGCAAATGGCGTAACTACGGATTCGCGAACATCTCACGAAACTTGGCTAATCTTTTGGGAACGCGATCGGTTGACCGTCCACTCCGATCTCTTTCTCCCATCGGCTAATGACTAAACATGCAACTCCATTGCCGATAAAGTTGGTCAGAGCTCGGCATTCACTCATGAACCGATCGATTCCTAGCAACAAGAAGGCGGCTGCGGCAGGGATTTGAGGGAATACCTGAAGCGTCGCGATGAGGGTCACGAACCCAGCGCCGGTTACGCCGCTGGCTCCCTTTGACGTCAGCATTGCGACCGCCAGCAACCAGATTTGCTGCGACCATGTCAAATCCACGCCGGTCGCTTGTGCGACGAACAAGGCGGCCATGGCCATGTAGATGTTGGTTCCGTCAAGATTGAAGCTGTATCCGGTTGGCACCACCAATCCGACCGTGGATCTCGAGCAGCCTGCTCGTTCCAGTTTCTTCATCAAACCGGGCAATGCGGTTTCTGAAGAGCTAGTGCCTAGTACCAAAAGGATTTCCTCTTTGATGAAAATCAGAAATTGGAGAAGCGAAAAACCGCACCACTTGGAAATGGCTCCTAGAACAATGGCAATGAACAGAAACGCGGTGAAGTAAAAGAGCAGCATAAAGCGTATCAGCTTCAGTAACCCTTCCCCTTGAAACTCGGCAACCGTAAACGCCATGGCACCGAATGCTCCGATGGGCGCGAAGCGAACGAGTATTTTGAGGATGCCAAAGAACACTTCGGATGCGGTGTCGATCCAACTCAATACAGCGTGCCGCCGTTCGCCAAGCCCCAGAATGGCAATCGATGTCAGCAGAGATACCAGCAAGATTTGGAGGAGATCTCCCGTAACAAATGGGCTGACAATTGTTCTGGGGATGAGATGAAGAAAAAAATCGGCGGTTGAAAGCTGCCCTGCGGCGGCCGCCGTCTGTTCCATACGAGATGCAGAGGAGACGAGAAACTCGGAGATCTGCTCCGGCGTGGCAAAGTTGATGCCCGGTTTGGTTAGATTGACCACCAACAAACCAATGATCAATGCTAAGGTTGAAACGACTTCAAAATAGATCAGGACCTTTAGTCCCAGTCTTCCTACTTGTCTCAGATTGCCGACCGACGCTATGCCGTGAACGATAGTGCAAAAAATGATCGGGCCGATCATCATCTTGATCAAATTAACGAACGCCTCACCAAGAGGTTTGAGCCCCTTGGCAAAATCGCTAAACAGACATCCTACGAGCCCTCCCAGAACCACTCCCAGTATAGTCTGAACGTACAGCTGCGACAAAGAACGCTTTAAAAGAGAGTTATTCCTACGGGGCTCCGCTTGGAGGAGGTTAATCTCTTGATTTGATTTTCGTTTTGGTCTTGGTTTCTCGGCAGCCATCAATGGATTCCTGAGGAGAGAAGCTCGCCTCAGAAGTATATCAAGCTAGCCGCAGCATGAGAGCTCAGCAGCTGAGAGGAATCGCTATCGCCTTAATTCCACTCGCAGGAATAACTCTGAAGGTCAACGCCAGTAGTCTCTGCCAGAATCTGGTTCGTAATCGTTCGCATCGCCTTGACCCACATCATTGATTCGTCGTCAAATACGATTTCGGGGACTGCGGGGAGAACATGCCAGATTCCGTCCAAAACTTGCTGCTCTAGCTGGAGTGGTCCCCAAAGCGAGTTTCCTGCAAAAATTCGGAGCCGGTTTGTGTCGGCCTCCGTGAGTTGCTTCAAGTGAGGAAGCTCCGCCGACAGGTAGACACCAAGCTTGTTACCTCCCTCAGCGAATTCCTCAACATCGTGCACAGCCAGGATGGGACCACTTTCTGGACCACCGAAATGCAACGGTTCCTTGGCTTTCTCTGCCGTAAGGCTGGGCATCGATTGAGCAAAAACAGAAGCCAAGTTAACCGCTAGTGGTTTGTTCAGGACAATCCCAACGGCGCGTTCGAGAGAGTGCTCAAGAATCAAACAAACAGATCTCTCGTATAGCTGGTTACTCTGTCCAGGAGCGGCGACCAACAGGTAGCCGGCGAGCGAAACAGGTGATGTTCCTGCAGTATCAACGGATGAAGGACTACGGTTCATGGTTCCACCCCAAAATTCAAAAGAGTAGTGCCATTATGGCAAAAAACCAACACTCGAAAACTCATAGCGATGCAAACGCAGTGCCAAGCCGAGGGCTCTGCCCCCTGCCGGCAGCAATCTAGACTGATCCCGGGCATTTTCTGCCACGTAACAGTTTTCGATTCCAAGCCTTTCCGGTACTTTACGAGCTTGACTAGCGGGCACCCAGTCATAATCGGCTGCCCGAGCAGGCTGTGGGGTAACGAAACGCCGATAATGGGTGCTTAAGGGGTGCAGGATGAAAGATTTGCGACGAAATTATGAATTTGGATCGTTGATAAGGGAGCAGTTACCTACTGACCCGATGGAGCTGTTCCGCGTTTGGTGGGCGGAGGTAGAAAAAGCCACTCTGCCCGAATGGTACGAGATTAACGCTATGACTCTGTCGACCTTGGCTGAGCGGGGCGATAGCGACTCAGGCGGTGAAATCGGAGTTTCATCGCGAGTCGTATTGCTAAAGGGTTTGGATGAGGGGTTTTGTTTCTTCACCAATTACGACTCGGAGAAAGGCCAGCAATTGGCAAAGCACTGCATGGCTGCGATTCACTTTTTTTGGCCCTTTTTCGAGAGGCAGGTCCGTGTGGAAGGTGTCGTCAGCAAGACATCGGCAGAGCAATCGGATCAATATTTTGGTTCGCGACCAAGAAGCAGCCAGTTAGGGGCGATTTGTTCACCGCAATCCAAGATCATACCGGACGATCACGACCTGGTGGAAAAGGTGGCAGAGCTAGACGCACGGTTTGGCAGCAACTCGATCTCTCGCCCAGCTCACTGGGGCGGCTACAGGCTAATCCCGTTGAGGATCGAGTTTTGGCAAGGTCGTCCGTCCCGCCTGCACGATCGTTTTCGTTACAAGCGTTCTAACCTACAAGAAACCGTCTGGCAGTTGGAGCGACTGGCCCCCTAGAACTGGCGCAGCGAGCCCCGCCGATGCAGCAAGCATGAAAAATCCGAGGCGATGCGTTTTCGGATTGGCAGGAGTGAAAAAGGTTTCTATACTCTCATCCCACGCAAAAGCACCCGTAGCTCAATTGGATAGAGCATCGGTCTACGGAACCGAAGGTTACACGTTCGAGCCGTGTCGGGTGTATTTGTTGGTTTTACCAATGTTTTTCCTAGTCGGACGCGTTTTTGCGTACCGGTCAAAACGACCGAGGGACCCTTCAAAGTTGAAGTTCATACCGGAAAACTGTCCTAACAAGGCAGTACACCGGAATGGGCGAAATCAAGAGGAGTCGCTCAAATGGCTAGACCAAGGTCACTCGTTCCCGCTTTGCGATACCACATCAGCGGGCAGTCTGTTTGTGAGATTAACGGCACCACATACTACCTAGGTGCTGCTGACAGTCCCGAAAGCATCGCACGCTATGCGGTTCTCATTCGCGGTGCCGCAGCAAGTGCCAGCCAACTCCCCGGCATAATTCTTAAAAGTGAATAGTAGCTGGTTATCCAACCATGATCTGTAGTTAGTCAATCCGAGCCTCCGTTTTCCGAGCCGAATTTCGACAGTTCCCAAGCGTGGGGCATTTCTACAAAATGGGCAAGTGGCTACACCGCCTCTGCACAAAAATCATCCCATCCCACTAAGCTTGTTGCTGCCGGTTTTTAGATCAAAGCCCGGCAAAGGATTCGTGAGGTCTGGGTCGATTACGCGGAGCGGACTAGCCACTTTCGCAGCCCCCAGCGAGCGATGCCTGCGAACAGTGCGAGCATACAGATGCCAAGCAACCCAATTAGAAAGTTGGTTGGACCTATCACACGGGCCAGGAGGTCGCTGGAGAAAAGAACTAATAGGGAACCGGACAGGGTGCCGGCCATGGACGAAAGGAATATGCTTGGCCGCTCCAACCCTAAGAGCCTGCCTAGGACACCTCCTGACAGCCCACCTGCGAATGGCATCGCCACCAATAATCCGATCCCGATATATGTCAGCTTGCGCAATCGTGGGTATCGGTACAGCAGCTTGGTCGTAGCCGTGACCAATCGATCAAAAAGCCAGCCCAATAGAGGGAGACGGAGGATTACATCTAAATGATATACAACCAACAGTGTAGTGCAAAAGTCAATGTATATGACCATCGCGAAGAGTTCATTCGGTGAATAAAAATCAATGGTCTCGCTGGCCGACTCTAAATGCCCCGCTGTGATGATCGCCTTGCCCGCAACGAATACGATGATGAAGCAGGTTGCAAAGAAATGGGTAGCTCCCCCGAGGCCTCCTCGCAGCAATAGGGTGACGATGACTCCAAAGGTCATAAGCAACGGCACAACCAGTGATAACCACCATGCGATGGGATGTTCGCGGCGGTAGTTTTCATCCGAATGCCACGCGGGTGATGCCTCTGTCACGTTAACGACTTCACCTGAGGCTGCTGTTGTGTTGCACAATGGAAAGCCCCGAGCCCCCAAATGAATGAGGCCGCATCAATGGGTACAATTTGGTGATTCGGAAAAAGCTCGGCGAGTTTGGCTGTGGCAGCATCATCCGTTTCTCGATACCCGAACGTTGGAACGATGACGATCCCGTTTGCGATATAGAAATTGCAGTAGCTTTCGGGAACCCGTTTTCCTTGTATGTAGCGGGGCGGGGGAGTGACCAGGGGAATGATCTCAAGCTGGCGGCCTCGCGCGTCGACGCATCCTTTTAGCACCTCGAATTGCTTGGCGAGTTTAGGGGCATTGCTGTCGTCAAGGCTATAAGAAACAGCGGCGACCACGACTCCGGGGCGCACAAACCGTACCAGTTGATCGATATGGCTATCGGTGTCATCCCCCGCCAGCTCACCACCATCGATCCATAGGACCTGTTCGATACCCAGAAGCCGTTTCAATTCCGATTCGATTTGCGATTCATTCCAATTCGGATTGCGGGAATACGCTTTTAAGCAAGAACTCGTCGTAAGCAACGTCCCTTGTCCATCCGTTTCTAGCCCACCTCCTTCAGCGACCAGGTCTGAACAAAAGACTTCACCGATGTTACCAGAGTCTTGGAGTTGTTTTACGATCCGGCTTGCGGCTGCGGCATCGTCATCGTGTGGATGGTATTTGTTTCCCCAAGCGTTGAAACGCCAAAGGACAGCTCCCAAGCTAGCCTGGTCGTCGCTTAAGAGAAACGTCGGGCCATAGTCGCGAATCCAGCAATCGTTGGTCGGGATTCGATGCACTGTCACATTCGAGACTTGATCTAGTTGTTTTTGAGCAGCGTCATACGCAAGGTCCGGTCCACCCAGGACGTGAACTGTTTCCACCTCGGCAAGCGTGCGGATGACCCGTTCTGTGACAGGTGGGATAGCTTCAAAAAGCCCTGGCCAAGTTTCCTGATTATGAGGCCAGGAGATCCAGGTCGCTTCGTGCGGTTCCCATTCGGCCACCCAGCGGTATCCATTCCCGCTTGATGGAGATGCTGCGGCGGGGGCTACGTTAGCGTCGAGATTGTGGGAGTCTTGGTTCACTCGTCGATCCATCTCTTGGTAAGGTCGTGATAAGCATCAATGCGGCGATCTCTTAGGAACGGCCAGTGTGTACGCTGCGTATCGATACTGTTTAAATCGCAATTCACGATGACCATTTCCTCGTCGTCGTGAGAAGCCCGGTGCAGGAGGTTACCGGCAGGATCAAAGGCAAACGAAGCCCCCCAGAATTGCAATTCCCCTTCGAGACCGACGCGATTTGCTGCCCCTACGTAAACGCCGTTTGCGATCGCGTGAGATCGCATCATGGTTTCCCAAGCTTCATGCTGGCTTTTACCAAACTCGGCTTTATCGGCCGGTAGCCAGCCGATGGCTGTAGGATATAAGAGAATCTCTGCACCTCGGAGTGCAAACAGTCGAGCTGCCTCCGGATACCATTGGTCCCAGCACACACCGACCCCGATTTTTCCGATAGAGGTTTTTGCGATGGTAAAGCCAGTATCACCGGGAGCGAAGTAAAATTTTTCGTAGTACAGGGGATCGTCGGGAATGTGCATCTTTCGGTAGAAACCGGCCAGTGAACCGTCGCGATCATAGACGACAGCCGTGTTATGATAGAGACCTTGTGCGCGGCGTTCGAAGATAGAGCCCGTTACCACAACTCCGAATTTTTTTGCAGCCTCGCTCATCGCGATACTGGTCGGACCGGGGATTTCTTCTGCCCACTCGAAACGTTGGTGATCTTCGCTTTGGCACGGATAGTGAGCATTGAAGAGTTCTTGCAAGCAGACAAGGTTGGCCCCCGAATGGGCTGCCTTTTCGACTTGGGTGATGGCTTTCTCAATATTTTCGCTTTGATTGTTGGTGCAGGACATCTGAACCAAAGCTAGTCGCACGATGCGTGACTTGCTCTTCATTACAACTCCGTATTACAACTCTGTAAACCTGAAATCTCCCTATGGTAACTCACACCGAGTGCGGCGTGGTATGATAACATAACTCGGCGAGGGGAGAATGTCGCGCAGGCACGAAATGCGATAGATGATCCATTCGACGCATCCCATATCGCGGTAACCTTTACGTACAACGATTTATAGGAGTACAACTTACCTATGGCAGGGCGGATCCGAATCCGGAGCAATTCCAAAAACGGTGGCGGTTGGTTTCTCATTCCATTCTTCACTATTTTTTTGGTAGCTGGGTTAGCGGCTGAATATTTTCTGGCGATTAAGCCGTGGTATGACGTGTCCCGGTCGCAAGCATGGGATGAGGCACCCTGTGTGATTCAATGGACCAACATTACCAGCACGACGTCCAAGGGGAAAAGCTCGTACTCGCCGGAGGTCAGCTATCGTTATTTCGTAGGTGACGAAGAGTACCTAGGCGAAAGGTTTTGGTTCGGTACTGGCAGTTCCAGCAATAGGGTAAATCTGGAAAAAGCTATGCGTCCTTTTAAACCTGGCGGTGAGGCTATCTGTTACGTCAACCCCTCGAATCCTGAAGAAGCGGTCTTGCTCAGGGAAACGGGGCCAGGTGTTTTTATCGGACTTTTTATCGGGGGGATTTTTTCTCTCGTCGGCTTGGGTGGCGTAGTGATGGGGATCGGGATGGTTCGAGCCGAAAGAAAGGCCAAACGACCACCGGTTATTCCTGTACAGGGTGCAGCAACGGACAGTGCTCGGGCTCTACCGGAGCGCTCCTCACTTTTTGGCGATGACACTTATCGAGACGAGAGGGACCGAAGCATTCGATCGATCGCTCCTACTTCAGGAGCTAAGTACACACCCCCAAAGTGCCTGCCGACTGCACGCACAGGTCCCGATGAGCCGTTGGTTTTGGAGCAGACTGTGTCTCGCGGTTTGAAGGCGATTGGCATGGTACTCTTCGCATTATTTTGGAATGGCATCACGGGAACGATTACGTACTTTGCTGTGGCGGATTTCAGTATTATCCCGCTGCTATTCATGTCGATATTTTTGTTGATCGGTGTGTTGATTCTTTTGGCCGCGATTCACAGTGTTCTACAGTTGTTCAATCCTCGAACCGTTGCAGTTTGCAGTCACTCCTATTTGCAACCGGGTTCTGAATTTGAAATTAGCTGGCTTCAAAAAGGGAACCCCAAGAGAATTAGGAAACTTGCCATTACCCTCGAAGGCAAGGAGCTAGTAACCTTTCGACAAGGAACAAAGACACGCACCGAGACTAGTGTCTTCTTTTCTGAGCGAGTCTTGGAAACCACCGATCCCGCAGAGATCGAAAGTGGATTTCGCGATTGTCAGATCCCTGAAAATGCTATGCACACATTTGACGGTGCTAGCAACAAGATTATTTGGACAGTACAAGTCCACGGCGATATTCCGTTCTGGCCCGACATTCTGGACGACTTTACCGTTGTTGTATATCCACCGACAATTCAAGGAGTGCCGGCATGATTCGCATCGAACTTAAATCGGAGAACAATCGCTTTCGCCCGGGTGACGTTCTCGAGGGTGAGGCTGTCTGGGAATTTCCTTCGACTCCGCAAAACATTGCGGTTTCCTTGGAATGGGAAACGGAAGGAAAAGGAGATCCAGACGGAGAGGTATGCGTTGAGCAAGCATGGGCACCGCAGTCTTCTGCTGGCCGAGAACCCTTTCGCTGGACCTTGCCTGCCGGACCGGTCAGCTTGGACGGGCAGTTGATCAAGATTCGCTGGATTCTTCGCATTTGGTCCATCAATCCGTCCTTCGAAGCACAAATGAAGATCACGCTATCGCATTTAACAACCCCGGTTTTGAATCGCCAAGTGGAGAGTTTGAGCATTCCTGTAGCGTTTGTCGCTACGAGTGGTACGACGGGTAGCATTACGAGAAAACGTTAGGCAAATGCGATGGCATCTCAATTGTTTGGAAAACTTGACAGATACTAAGATGAGAGTCAGAATCGAGTTTCACGGTGAGTACTCCTACCGCAAAGCAAATTGATGCCATTTCGTTTTCAGAATCTTCCTACCTTGCCGCTAGTGATTCTCGCGTGTCTCGGCGGGTTGATAGCGGGATATTCGGCGAATGAGTTCCGACGGTCCGCAGATCGCTCCACGAAAGAGCGAGCGGAACCGGTCGATGAGAATAGCGACGATCACGAGCACGTGGAGCATTTCGATGTATCGATTCCCGCTGCAAAGAATCTAGGGTTGATCGTTAGACCGGTTACCTTGGGAGATTACCAAAAGCCACTACTGATTCCGGCCACCGTGATCGAAAAGCCGGGGCAAAGCGGTCTGTCGGTGACCGCTCCTGCTCAAGGAGTTGTGCGGGAGATCTTTCGCTTTCCCGGCCAAGCCCTCAGTCCCGGCGATCGATTGTTTACGATCCAGCTCACTGACGAAGCGTTGGAGAGTGCTCAGTTATCGATTCTGGAAACGCTCACTCGAATTTCTGTTGTTGAGAAAGAGTTAGCCCGGATGGAGCCGCTCACGGAGTCGGGGGCGGTGCTGGGGCGTCGAAAGCTGGAGATGGAGTACGAATTGAAGCAGTTGACCTCCGAACGTTCGGCTCGACTGCAGGAGTTAAGGTTGCGAGGTTTGTCGGCAGCGCAGGTAGATCGTGTTTTGGAAACTCGCGAATTAGTTGGCCAGATCGATGTCTCGTTGGAGGTTCTCTTACCAACGGACGATGGCTTTAGACAAGAGCTAATCTACACCATGGAGCATCTGAACGTCTTTCCTGGGCGTTCCGTTCAGAAAGGGGAAGAGTTGTGTCATGTTGCCAATCACCATGAGTTATTTTTACGTGGCGAAGCTTTTGAGACCGACTTAAAGGCGATTCACGGAGTAGTAGAAAGTCGACGGCCGATCCGATCGGAGTTTGGCGATGTCATGTCATCCAAGCTGCCTCATCATGTTGTTGACGGCCTAGCAGTGACCTACATCGACAATCACGTCGATCCGGCGACACAAACCTTTCCTTTTTATCTAGCGTTGCCGAACCAGGTCGTTTCGGAGACTCGCGATGCGATGGGGAGGGTCTTTCGTTCGTGGAGATTTAAGCCCGGGCAGAGGGCGCATCTGGTCTTGCCGATTGATTCGTGGAGCGAATCGATTGTGATCCCGAGAGACGCCGTCGTTCGGAGCGGGATTGAGCATTACGCCTTTCGATTGATCAATCTAGATGAACTAGAGTCGCCGAATCAAGTTCGAAGTCTTCCCATCGAGGACCTGCAAAATGAACTTGAGAAATTACCCGACTGGGAATTTCAACCTGTCTCGGTTCGTATCCTGTATCAAGATCGCCGAAATGTGGTCATAGATCCATCGGGCGATTTGGCCCCTGGGGACTTTGTTGCCATGAATCAAGCTTATCAGCTATTGTTAGCTTGGAAGATGGAAAGTAGCGGCGGTGGTGGGCATCATCACGACCATTAGCTCTCGAGAGGAAAGAAGGGTTCTTCCGTTCGTTTTGACTTGAAGAGCTGATCCACATGATTTCTGCACTGGTTGAACTATCACTTCGATTTCGCTATCTCGTCATCACGATCTCGTTAGCGTTTTTGACACTGGGGACCTTCGTCGCAAGCCAGTTAACGCTGGATGTCTTGCCAAACCTATCGCGGCCCCGGGTCGTTGTGATCACCGAATGTCCCGGTATGGCCCCCGAAGAGGTGGAACTGCGCGTCACGATTCCACTCGAAAACGCCCTCAATGGTGCGACGGATGTGCTCGATGTAAGGACGACAAGCGATATAGGTTTGTCGGTCATTCAAGTCGAGTTTGATTGGGGACAAGACCTGTATCGAGCGCGACAGATCGTTCAGGAGCGATTAGTATCTGCGCTGGATCGATTGCCCGAACGCGTCCAGCCGCAATTGGCCCCGATGGCTTCGCTGCTTGGGCAGATCATGCTGGTGGGGATGTGGAGTGAGGATGGGACCACGGATCTCATGGAATTGCGGACTCAGGCGGATTGGGTTGTTGGTCAACGGCTCCGATCCATACGCGGTGTGACTCAAGTGATCGCGATGGGTGGTGCACGCAAGCAGTTTCAAATCTTAGTCGATTTTCATAGTATGCATCGCTATGAAGTGACGTTGGCAGATATCGAGCAAGCTTTGCTCAATTCGAATCTCAGTGTCGCCGGAGGATATATTCAAGATGGATCCGAGGAGTTATTGATTCGCGGATTGGGTTTGATTAGCGATGTGGACACGATGAAGAAGATTGTCGTGCGTTCCTCATCGAGGAGACCGGTTCTGCTGGAGCAGGTAGCTGATGTTGTCGAGGGGCCGCAATTCAAGCGTGGGGATTCCTCGGTAAACGGTCGTCCTGCTGTTGTGTTGACCATACAAAAACAGCCCGATGCTGACACGAGAGAGTTGACCGAACAGATACTGGTCGCGCTGGATGAGCTGCGCAGTTCGCTACCTCCTGACGTTGTTTTGCGTCCTACCTACGAGCAACGAGAATTTATAGACCTTGGTGTTGCGAATGTAATTAGTGCGTTACAGAGTGGCTCGGTCTTGGTTGTGATCGTACTCTTCGTTTTTCTGATGAACGTGCGAACAACCTTGATCACGCTATTAGCTATCCCGATGTCTTTGGCGATTACAGCCTTGGTTTTTTGGCGGTGGGGGTTGGGGATCAATGTTATGACCCTCGGCGGGTTAGCAGTTGGGCTAGGGATGCTTGTCGACGATGCCATTGTTGGTGTTGAGAATATCTATCAGAGATTACGATCACGGGCAATGGACAGCACTGCGTCACCTTATGCTATCGTACTACAAGCCACACAGGAGGTTCTGCAAGCTATCGTTGTCAGTACGCTGATTGTGGTTGTCGTGTTTGGGCCCTTGTTTATGCTGTCCGGCATGGAAGGCCGTTTGTTTACCCCTTTGGCAATAGCCTATCTCGTTTCGATAGTGGCATCGACCTTAGTTGCCTTGACATTGACTCCGGCACTTTCTTTAGTTTTGCTTCCTTCGAGTGGTGGCATCAAGAAGATGACTGGTGACGGAATTCTCTTAAAGTATGCCAAGAAGATCGCCGCACCTTGGATTCGTTTTAGCCTTAATCCAGTGGGATTCTTGTGTGTTGCAGTTGTCGGCGTGTTGTCTGTGGTGATCGCCATTCAAACCGTGCAGACCTTGCCACGGGATTTTTTACCTGAATTTGACGAGGGGGCGACGCAGGTCAATCTGTATACAACTCCGGGTACATCATTGGAAACGATGGTTTCGGTCAGTCAGCGAGCAGATGCTCGTTTCAAAGCATTGCAGATGTCACCGGAAAACCCAATGCTTCCGATTGCTGATTTTACCTGCAAGATCGGGCGAGCCGAGATGGATGAGCATATCATGGGAGTCAATGTTGCTGAGTACGTGATCACTCTGAATCCCAATACCAATAAAACGAGACGCGAGGTGATTGATGCGTTGACGGAGGCGGTTGATGATTTTCCTGGGGTCGAGCACGAGATCGAGCAGCCAATTGCACACCTTATTAGCCATATGCTTTCCGGGGTCGCTGCGCAAATTGCGATTAAGATCCATGGTGATGACCTTGAGGTGCTCAAACGCAAGGCGGATGAGATTCGTCGTACTATCGAGACCGTACCAGGAATCGCTGATCCGTTTGTAGAGCAACAGCAATGGGTTCCACAGTTGCGATTCGAGATTGATTACGAGGCTCTTGCTCGCTATGGATTGACGGCGCGTCAATTGACCGACATGATCGAAACGGCCATGCATGGACGAACGGTGACACAGGTTACCGACGGTCAACGGTTCTTTGACGTTGTATTGCGAATGCAGGATGAATACCGTTTGGATATTGATAACTTAGAGCGACTTCATCTCGAGTTAAACGATGGAGCGAGGATTCAGCTCGGTAGCTTGGTTCATATTCAACGGGGAGGTGGGCCTAACACGATCAATCGCGAGAATGCGCGACGCCGTATTGTCGTCCGGGTCAATACAACTGGCGGCGATTTGAGTGGTGTTGTTCAGGAGATTCGGCAACGCATTTCGGAATCGGTCAGCATGCCCGAAGGCTACTATATCACTTATGGTGGGCAGTTTGAGGCACGACAGTCTGCGCAGCGAAACTTGTTCACGTTTTCGATATGCTCCACATTAATAGTGATTGCAATCCTCTACTCAATTTTTCCTGAGGTGCGGGTTGTGTTGCAGGTGCTTGTCGCTGTTCCAGCCGCGTTTGTTGGCGGAGTCATGGCGTTGGCGTGGACGGGGCAATCTTTGTCCGTCGCAGCTCTTGTTGGTTTTGTTTCTCTGGGAGGGATCGCTACACGAAACGGGTTGTTGCTGATTTCCACTTATAGAAACTTAAAAACGAGTTCAGGCATGACTCACGCATTGATTCTGCAAGGTTCGCTCGAGAGGCTCTCACCTGTCCTGATCTCAGCTCTGACAACCGCCCTGGGATTGGTACCGCTGGTTATAGGTGGTACTCAGCCGGGCAAAGAGATCTTATTCCCAGTGGCAACTGTTATTGTTGGCGGTTTGCTGACATCAACATTGTGTGAGCTTTTGGTTCGGCCAGGATTGTACTGGTTTATGCTACCATTCGACGGCAGGCGTTCAGACCATCCTGCCTAGGATTGCTATCTACAATCCCACCAGCCTTCGTAATCGTCATTTTTTAACACGCCCTTAAGGCCAAACGTGCCGTCCCATGGAAATTTGGCTACTAAAACTGTTCGCCAGTAAAGCCTGTCGCCGATAGTTGACGCTGGATGACGCGCAGGCGGCGCGGAGCAATCCAGGTTGATTGGATGACTGAGAAGGATGCAGGGAAGGTCTGCGCTTGTTATGGCGCAGACCCGGGATGCTTCCCAAGTAGCGTAGGTGTGACGCATTTCAACATCACACTGGTCTGCTTGTTATCACCGACCTGCCGAGCATCACGGAGATGTGAGGACGTAGGATACACATTGCTTACGGAGGAGCAAAGAGGAATGGTCAAACAAAGTTTCGAAATAATTACAAGACTCGCCTTTATGACCATGGCGATGCTTGTTTGCACGACTGCTGCGAATGCGCAGTCGGGCTTCCAATCGTGGTGGGAGAGGGATATTTGCCCAGGCACTGGAGCCTTTGGTGGCGACAGTGTGGTTGGTGGACGTTTGTCCTTTAACCAAGATGCCTTCTTCGGCAACTATACACTTGCGAACGCAGGTATTGCAGTTACCGACAAAGTTGACGTCACGTTCTACTCCCTACTCTGGCACACCGATGCGTTCTCCGCAAACGGTGCTAACGCTGGCTTGTGGACGGAATTCGGTGGTGGTTTGAACTTCAAGGGAATGGACGGAGCCTTGAACATCAACCCACAGATGGGTTTTCTTAACGGTTCGCTGCTGTCCGCAGGCAGCGCCGCAGGGGTACCTCCTCGAGCTTTTGAAGGTATCGTGCCCAATATCACAGCAACCTTCAATGGCATTTACACCGAATCAGAATTCTACATGGGTTACTATGTAGGAACTCGAGGCGACAGGGCGAACAACGCCGACTTCTTGCACTGGTGGTACAACACCGGCATCAAGCCTTGGGGTGACTGCGACGACTGGAAGTCCGTGATTTCCACCGGTATCCACTACGAGAACCTTCGTGCGACGCGAGTCGATAACGATTTGTACAAGTGGCTCGGACCTTACATGCAAATCTCGTTGCCAAACAACTTTGCATTGCGATTCACCGGCGGTTGGGACGTTTCCCGAACCCGTGCTGTTGCTGGAAGCAATAACTTCTACAAAGTTAACCTGTCCTACAGCTTCTAAGAAGCCACCGGCAGACGCTAGAATTTAGCTTATCCCATCCGAGTTTTCGCAAATTCGGATGGGATTTTTTTATGCCATCTCTAATCTATTGGGACAACGACGGGGAAGATGGGATTGTCGTCCATCTCGTTCCGTAAGCGTTCGCTTAGTAACTGAACGAAATCTGAATACTTCCAAGCAACGTTCTCCGTCTCGGATTCGTCCTGGCTCAGGTCGTATAGCTCCCATTGGTCTGGGCCACGAAGTGAATTCAGCCTCTGACGTACCAGTTTCCACTGCTCCGATCGAATCGCCACCTGGCCACCGTATTCCGGAAACACCCAAACCATGGGATTCTTACGTTTCCAATTCGGTTGCTCACCGATCAACAAAGGCCAGAAGCTCTCACCATCGATGTCGTAGTCCGAGTGCGGGATTCCAGTCGCCTCCAAAATCGTTGGAAACCAATCGGCAAAGTAAGTTGGCTGATCGGATACGATGGAGGCTTGGATTCGACCGGGCAGGCTTGCGATCATCGGTACTCGGATCCCTCCCTCATAGACGCTTCCTTTGAACCCCCTCAGGTGCCGCGTGCTTTGAAAAAAAGTCATATCGGTGCCACCCACGTTTAGTCGCGAGTTGACGGTTCCTGCATGAGTCGCTCCATTGTCACTCGTAAAGATGACGAGTGTCCGATCGCGAAGGTTCAGTTCCTCCAAGGTATCCAGAATTCGACCGACATATCGATCTATGTCTGTAACGAGCGCTGCATAAGCCGCACGTGGTCTGGTTGTTGGTACGTAACCGTTTTCGCCACGATAAACGTCGGGGTCCCACTCGCGGGGGAAATCATCCAACCGACTCAAGGGCGGATGCAACGCTACATGTGGCTCGATCAGCGGCAGGTAAAGAAAAAATGGTTGATCAGCTGAGTCACGCAAAAACGCAATGGCTTCCTCCATGATGCGGTAAGGTGCATAGTTCTCTCCCACCCATTCTTCCGGTCGAATATCTCCAGAGAGTTGTTTGCCGTGTCCAGGAATGGGACTCGAATTAAGCGGAATCCTAATGGAATTATTCCATAAGTAGGCAGGATAGTAACTGTGCGCAACCGCTTGACAATTGTATCCGAAGAATTCGTCAAAACCCTGTCGATCAGGCGCACCGCTACTCCTGACGGGACCTAAACCCCACTTGCCAAACGCACCGGTCTTGTAACCCTGCTGCTGCAAGACCCTCGCAAACGTGATTGCTTTTTCAGAAAGCGGGACCTGTCCCTCCTCAAAGCTTGGGTCGATTGCAGATGCTTGTTTGTTACCTCTAATTTCAGCATGTCCTAAATGGCGACCGGTCATGAGCACGCAGCGAGCCGGGGCACATACCGGAGCCCCGCTGTAATGCTGAGTGAAACGCATGCCTGAGGCTGCAAGCCTGTCTAGGTTGGGGGTCTCAAACTGAAACTGCCCAAAGCAACCGATGTCTCCCCATCCCAAATCGTCTGCCAGAATGAACACCACATTCAGCGGCCCCGCATTCTCTGAGGTTTCCCGCTCGGCATGATTGCCCTTGGCTATATGCAATCCACACAATACGCAAAATAGGGAGAAAACATACGGTATATTGCGATTCAACGAGGTGTCTCCAGTTACGCGCAAGCGGTCAAATCACGGCCGAATTATCGTACCACACCGAGCGCTTTCTGTCGTCGCCGGACTCTTTGGGGACGTTCGCTCGATACCAACAGCTTTTCCACAACACGGCCCCAGGCACACTTCGGTGCAGCAAAATTTTTGTGAATCCGGAACGATCGATCTTTACCGTATCTTCATCACTCTGTTCGAAACAAAATCCCAAAACCTGTGCCACCTGAATTTGACGGAAATGCTAGCAGTCATAGAATCACCCCCTGAAATGACAGCAAAGGGCGGCGAATTTGCAAGATTGACTCAAGTCTTGCAAAATTGCCACTGGGGAACGATTCCTGCCCTTAAGTCAAATCTCCGGCAGGATGGTTCCTGTACGGATGGAAACCTTTCGAAACGCACGATGGCGTTTCGCTTGGCCTCGCATGGTACAGGAGTAGGCGATGACGGCAGCCCCACAATTAGCAGGCATAACTCAGGATACCCCCCAAAAGGTGGAGTCCTTGGTTCGGCAAAAGTTGGGCTCCCAAAGAATGGATGTTTGGTTCGGGCCTGATGCGAAGTGGAGCCTTTTCGATCATAATGTGATCATCGAGGTGGGGAGCCCGTTCCTGGTCGATTGCGTGACGCGGATGTTTCGAACAGAGTTGCAGCAATCGATCGAAGAGGTCGCCGGAGACGGGTTCGGATACCGAGTTCAGGTTCGGCAATCGCTTACCGAAACGGACTCGCGAACTACTCCGCCTCAGAGCAAAATCAATTCGATCGTTTCATCTCCTGCTAGTAAAAAGGCACTCGTGTCCACAGTTGCTGCTCCCATCCTGGAAGAGACCTCGCCGGCTTCGTCGAGACCTGCCCTGCGATTGCATCGCAGCGATGCCGGACAGGTCGAACGCACGTCCCCGGTGGTAGTACCGCTTCCGTCACAATCGAAGCCTGAGGACAACAGTTTGGAGCGACTCGCTCAGTTGCGGCGTGAGAACGAGCGTCGTTGGGAGGAGTTTATTCCAGGCGAGCATAATCGCTTGGTCTACACCGCCGCAAACATGGTTCTGGAAAAACCGGGACAGATTAGTCCGCTCCTGATTTTTGGCCCGCACGGTTGTGGCAAATCGCATTTGGCGATTGGCCTCGCTCACAGGCTCAAGATGCAACACCGCATGCGTCGCGTTCTCATTTTGACCGGCGAGCAATTCACGATCGAGTTTACGGAAAGCGCGCGAGGGGGAGGCTTCGCTAGTTTCCGACGCAAGTATCGAGATGTCGATGTTCTCGTGATCGATGATTTGCAATTTTGCCTGGGCAAGAATGCGACTTTAGCCGAGCTACGCAACACCATCGATATGCTTTTGCGAGACAAAAAACAGGTGATCCTAGTTGCAGATCGTAGCTTGAACGAATTGACTGGACTTTCATCAGACCTTCATGCACGGTTGTCAGGTGGCATGGCCTGTGGCATGGAACCGCTGGACGTAGAGACACGAACAAAGCTGCTGGGCAAGCTTTGCGAGAAGCACCAAGTTGCGATCGCACCTGCGACCGCTCGTCAGCTCGCCTCTCAAGCATCAGGGGATGCACGAATCTTGCAGGGTGTCGTACACCGTTTGGTTGTCGAGCAAAGAATTCAGGGGCAGCCTCTTCAAGAAGATCAAGCGATCCGGGCGACGCTGGATCTCGTTAGAGCGAGCCAACCGGTGGTGCGACTGAAGGATATAGAACGGGTCGTTTCCGATGTATTTGGACTCGAAGAAAACATTCTCAAGGCCAAAACCAAATGTCAGAGCGTCAGTCAGCCTCGCATGCTCGCGATGTTTCTTGCTCGAAAGTACACCCGATCAGCCCTTTCGGAGATCGGAGAGTATTTCGGTAAAAGACAGCATTCCACCGTTATATCCGCACAGAAAAAAGTAGACTGCTGGCTGAGCGAAGACGAAATCATTCAATGTGGGCGTGGCAAGCTGACTGTGAAGGAAATCTTGAAGACTCTTGAAGCGTCGCTTCGAGTCAGCTGAGGGCTCAAGAAAACAGTCGATATCGGACTATGCACCACAACGTGTTGATCAAGTCTTTGACACCGATCTTCTTGCCTTCGTCCCACGAGCGTGGCTTGTAGCCGATGGGAACCTCGTGGATCAGTACCTTCTTACGTGCTAGCTTTGCCGTTATCTCCGGCTCGAAACCAAATCGGTTTTGTTCAATACGAATGCTTTGGATCAACTCTCGTCTGAAAGCCTTGTAGCAGGTTTCCATGTCCGTTAATTTTTGGCCTGTGGCTAGGTTGCTCAGTCCGGTCAGAACCCTGTTGCCAAAGCGATGCAGCGCGGAACCATCCTGCTTGGGATTCGTTAAATATCGAGAGCCATACACCACGTCCGATTCACCTCGAACGATCGGTTCAATCACTTTCAGGATATCGGTCGGTTCATACTCAAGATCGGCATCTTGAACGATGACGATTTCACCGATCGCTCGTTGTATTCCACTTTGAATTGCAGCTCCCTTGCCGGAGTTGACTTCGTGTAGGCAGACATCCACTCCAGGCAGTTCATGCAATCGCTCGATGTACTGTCGCGTTCCGTCCGTACTTCCGTCGTCCACAACGATAATTTGTTTGCTGACAGGTAAAGATCGAATGGAATTGACGACGGTATCGATCGTACCCATTTCGTTGAATGCCGGAATGATGATGGAAACGGTTGGTACATCATTGCCGAGATAAGCGTCCACCAGTCGCCCCGCTTCATTGATTCTCCCAAATGCCGAATCCGCAATTCCGCTAATCTCGGTCGTGTGTGTGGGATTAGTAGCCTGCTCGGGCGATCCGAGGAATTCGAGATCGGTTTTGCAGCTTGGGCTAAACTGCTCTGTTGTCTCGCGAGAAATTTTTGACACTGCGAATTCCGTAGGGTTAGGGAGCAATGAAGGGGAAGAGTTCGTTGTGAAGCCCGTCCCATGTTTGTGGTCGACTCGTTGAACCGAATGAGAAAAGCTAAAGTAAACGCGAATCTTGGTGATTTGCCGTAGAGCGTCGTCTTGTAACGAAGTTGCAAATTCTCAAGACTTGCAACTTCCCTGTTAAAGCTATCCCCCCCAGATGGGCGATAGAGATGGAGAGCACGGCATCATCCTTCTCTCTATGCCAGTGCAGGCGTTCCAGGTCCCCTTTTGATCCTGGCTCTTCTCACGCAGATGACGTAAAGCAACGAAAAAACCCCTGTGACCTTCATCGAACCGAAAGCGCTGCCCCCAGCATTTTGGATCCGACTGCCCCGAAGGTTTCACAGGGGTCTGCTTGTTATTTCGGAACATAGATCTCAGTGAGACCAGTTTGAAACGCGAAAAACAGGTGCGGTTTTCCACATGGCGACGCCAAAGGTTGACACAAAATCAAAGGCGAGTTGAATTTTTCGCAAACCAGCCAGAATATTAGCGGCGTATTCGTTAAGAATAAAAAAGTCGTTCGCAACCTCATGCTAGCTACGCAGTTTGATTCGCTTGCCCGTTTTCGCTGACTTGTAGATGGCTGTGATAAGCTCGACGCTTCGACGTCCCTCGTGGCCGTCAATCAAGTTCGGAGTCCCCTTCTTGATGGATCGCTGGAAATCCTCAAACAGAGACTGGTGAGCTTTGTGGCCAATGGCAGCAGGATCAAAAGCACCTCCGCCCGTCACGTTGTTAAGCATTTCCTCTTTGATCTTTGCGTCTGACTTCAGCTCTTTAAGAAAATCCCATTTGATGAGCGCTTCTTCTTCCAATGTTGCATAGCCGGTCGAGCCGCAAATATCGATTCGCTTCAGGGTGCCCGGATAGGCGGCCGTCGTTGCCTCGATGCTGCCTATTGCACCCGATGCAAACTCGAGAACCGCAGCCGCTGCGTCTTCGACCTCAATTCTTTCATGCGCTATCAACGCCGTTGTGGCTGAAAGTGCTTTCACATCCCCCATTAACCAAAGCAGCAAGTCGACACTGTGGATGGCTTGGTTCATCAGTGCCCCTCCACCATCGAGCTTCCATGTCCCTCTCCATGCACCGCTGTCGTAGTATTGTTGTGTGCGATACCACTTCACGTAGGCCGATGCCATAGAAATCGCGCCAAAACGTCCGGCCTCAATCGCCTTCTTGAGCAGAATGGCCGAGCGATGGTATCTCGAGGGAAAAATGGTCCCGAGCCGAACACCTTCTTTGTCGCAGACCTCGATGAGTTTATCACACCGAGCGACAGTCACCTCGAGCGGCTTTTCCACCAATACGTGCTTACCCGCCCGAGCTGCCGCGATGGCAGGTTCCAGGTGGGCGCCGCTCGGAGTGCAGATCGTAACGATCTCAACCTTGGGGTCGGCCAGCATTTTGCCCAGATCCGAATAAGCTTGGCCACCGAATTCACCGGCAAACGCGGCACCTTTGGCTGGATCGCGGCTGTAGCAAGCAGCAAGCCGTTCTCCCTTCATATCCTGGATTGCCCTGGCATGAAATTTGGCAATCATCCCGCACCCGATAATCCCCCATCCCGACATGTAACCTCTCCCAAGAATTGTGGTTCAAACGTGACTCTGCATCTTAGTCGTACCAGACAATTGCGATCGTGTCATGTGGGCCTCAAACCTAGCCCCGAGAAACCAATAACGGAATTTTGGAAAATCTTCAGTGGATGTGGAGCAGATCACGTCGGTACCTTTCTTATGACGCCTCTCCCACTACGAAATTTAGGATAAAAAATCATGAAGAAGCGACTTGCATTGCTCACTTTGGCTGCCGCTGTGGTAGCCCCGATCACTTTCGCCCTCGATGTGTCCGCGCAAGACGATGGTGACAGAAGAAATCCTCGACGAGGCGAAGGAGCACGCGGCCAGGGAGGAGCCGGAGGGCAACGTGGCGGCGGCGAAGGTCGCGAAGGCCAACAACGTGGCGGCCCAGGACGAGATGCCTCCGGACAGGGTGGCCCCGGTAGGGGTGGTCCTGGACAGGGTGGCCCTGGACAGGGTGGGCCTGGCTTCGGAGGCTTTGGTCCCGGCGGTTTCGATGGCAGCATGATGTTTGGACAGTTGATGAAGGCTCTTCCATTGATGAAGGCTCTCGATGCGGACGGCGATGGCGAGCTATCTGCTGTGGAAATTGAAAATGCATCCAAGGTCTTGCTCTCACTTGACACCAACGGCGACGGAAAGCTTTCTGTCGATGAATTGCGGCCCAACCCCGCAGACATGAGACCTGGACTTCTCGGAGGCATGGGCCGTGGCGGCGAAGGGGGCGAGGGACGCGGTATGGGAGCTGATATGCTTGCTCGCATGTTCGAGCAACGCGATACGAACAGCGATGGATTTCTCAGCGGCGACGAAATTCCCGAACGCATGCAAGGTATCATGGCTCGAATCGACAAGGATGGCGACGGGAAGATCAGCAAAGACGAGCTTCAGCAGATCCCGCCAGGAATGATGGAGCGACTAAGAGAAGGATTCGGTGCTGGGGCTGGCGGTCGTCGCGGTGGCGGCGGTGGAGAAGGGGATGGCCCAATCCGACCTCGTCGCCCCAACCAATGATTGATCGACCGACTAATCTAGAACAATAGGGCTGCTCGCATCGAATCGCGAGCAGTCCTTTCATCGTTGTATTCAAGACCACATTTTCCTTTGCGATCGAGCAACATTTATGGTCCGCCGTCTTCTACTATTGCTAACCGTCCTTTTATTGGTCACCTCCCTCGGTGCTGCACAGGAAGAGTCACGACCTAGCCCGGAGCAAATCCAATTCTTTGAATCGAAAATTCGACCGGTTCTAGTAGAGCACTGCTACAAATGCCACTCCACAGAGAGTGGTACTGTTCGTGGCGGACTCGGAGTCGATCATCGCGAAGCTCTTTTCAGCGGTGGAGCATCAGGTCCTGCTGTAGTGCCCGGTAATCTGGACGAAAGCGTTTTATGGAACGCCATTAATTACGCTGATTATCAGATGCCCCCCAATCGAAAGCTTCCGACTGCGGTTCTAGCGGACTTCAAAAAATGGATCGAGATGGGAGCTCCCGATCCTCGTGTTAACGAGGGAGTCGTGGTTCATTCCAAGGTGACGTATGAAATCATCGAGGAGGGAAGAGAGCATTGGTCATTTCAACCGCCTATGAGAGTGGCTGTCGACGCGGGCCCCTTTGACGATTGGACCCGAACCGATCTTGATCAATACGTAGCGTCAACTTGGGATGCAGCGGGGCTAACTCCTGCAACGGATACGACACCCTCGGAACTAGTCCGTCGGCTGTTCAACGATCTAATTGGTCTCCCCCCCACTATATCGGAACGGAATCAATTTCTGGCTGCTTATGAGAAGAACGCAGAGCAAGCAATCGCGAAGCTGGCTGATGATTTGCTACAGCGCCCGCAGTTTGGTGAACGCTGGGGCCGGCATTGGCTCGACGTCGCTCGCTACGCGGAGAGCACAGGTCAAGAAAGTGACATGACTTTCCCACAGGCATGGCGATACAGAGATTTTGTGATTGATTCTTTTCAGCAAGATAAGCCGTATGACTTATTTGTACGCCAGCAAATCGCGGGGGACTTGTTAAAGGTGAACTCGGACGAGGAGTGGGCGGAAAACCTGATCGCTACCGGGTTTCTTGCCATCGGTCCCAAAGCACTCATGGAGCAAAACCCTCGGCAGTTCCAAGCTGACTTGGTCGATGAACAAATCGATGTCACCACGCGGGTCATCCTCGGGCTTTCTGTATCTTGCGCTCGATGCCACGATCATAAATTCGACGCGATCGCGCAAGAAGACTACTATGCCATGGCGGGAATCTTCTCAAGTACGGAAACTTGCTACGGAGGTACTCGGACGCAGAGAAATCGACAACCCAGCCGACTGATTCAGTTGCCTATCGAAGACCAAGATAAACGTGTCGCCTGGATCGCTCCGTCAGACCGAACGAAACTAAAAGAGGAACTCAAGACACTTGAAACCCTATACGCAGAAGCCCTCCGAGCCCGTCGCATCGAGTCGAACCAAGGCCGCACGCTACTCAACGTTGGGCTATTGGATCAGCTCATGGGGCAAACCAAGGGGATTCTTAGTCGATTCGATGAACAGGGAAAACCCTATACCCTCTGCATGGGTGTCCAGGATCGTTCCAACGTTCGCAACGCCAGGTTGTTAGTTCGCGGCGAAATCAATCAACCAGCCCAAGAGGTGCAACGCGGTATCGTACGTGTCTTAAGTGATCGAGAGATAAAGATACCCGCGAACAGTTCGGGACGGCTCGAACTGGCGGCATGGCTAACGTCGACCGACAATCCGTTGACAGCCCGAGTGATGGTGAATCGAATCTGGTTGCACATGATAGGCAAAGCTATCGTGCGAGAGACCGACAACTTCGGCGTGTCGGGCCCCCGGCCAACCCATCCTGAGTTGCTCGATTATTTGGCGGTGGAGTTCATGGAGAGCGGGTGGTCGGTGAAGCATGTTGTCAAGCTGATCGCAACCTCTAGAGCTTACCGATTATCCAGTCGGTTTGATGCCCCACAGTTCGAGCTAGATCCTGAGAATCTGTACGTTGCTCGGGGTAACAGCCGAAAGCTGGACGCAGAAGGTATGCGAGATGCGATTCTCGCCGTGAGCGGTCAGATCGACCTTAAGCGTCCGGCCAAGAGTCCCATCGCTAGAATGGGCGAAGTAACGATCGGTCCAAACGGACCTGCCACAGTTCCACCCGGTATCTTTACCACGCTTGTTGGGCAAGGGAACGATTTCTCGGCATTGCAAAAACTCTCAGGGGGCTTGCGAGGAAACTCGCAGGTTCCTAATGCTCCCAGCTATTTTCGTTCCGTTTACTTGCCCATCGCAAGAAACTCGCCACCGAGAGCCTTGGACGTGTTTGACTTCGCTGAACCATCTTTAGTGGTAGGGGAACGAGAAACCTCCAATACTCCCGACCAAGCTCTATTCATGCTGAACAGTACATTTGTTTTGGAACAAAGTGATGCACTGGCGCGTAGTCTCATCAAGAAGGTTAGCAATCGGCGGGGGCAAGCGAACGCTGCATTTCAACAAATCCTGGGGCGCGATCCCACCGATTCGGAACGCCGGGCGCTAGAGAGCTTCTTCCGCAATGCGGAGAAGTCGAATACGAGTAGAAACAAGGATCAAGCAGCCATTCAAATGCTTAGTCAGCTTTGCCAATCACTCATGTGCTCTGCCGAATTTCGTATTGTCGATTAGTTCGATCCTCAAGATCAGTTATCCATTTAAATCCCTGGGCAAAACATTATGTTCCCATCATCCTTCATTAGTCGACGAGAAGTATTGCAGTCAGCATCGGCCGGGTTTGGATACTTGGCTTTCTCAGGCCTGAGTACAATGTGGGCGCAGGAGGCGGCCAAGAACGATAAGAGCGAACCCATTGGAAGCAACCCGCTAGCTCCGAAAGCACCGCATTTCCAGGCCAAGGCCAAGCGAGTGATCTTTCTTTGTATGCAGGGGGGGCCATCGCACGTCGATACTTTTGACTATCGACCGCAGTTGAAGAAGGACGAGGGCAAAAAGATTGGTGGGCGTGGAACATTGCTGGCCTCACCGTGGCAGTTCCAACAGTCGGGTAAGAGCGGGCTTTGGATCTCCGAGCTTCTGCCTGAGATTCAGAAGCAAGCTGACGAATTGTGTTTGATCCGATCGATGCATTGCGATCAACCGGTTCATGCCCGCGCTATGACGCAAATGCATACAGGTACAGCGCAATTCGTGCGGCCATCTCTAGGTGCTTGGACGCTGTACGGATTAGGGACCGAGAACAGCAGTATGCCCGGGTTCATAGCGTTGAATCCACCGGCTGCCTCGTCGCAGTTGTATGGAAGTTCATTCTTGCCAGCGGTCTATTCCGGGACCAAGATCGACAGGCCGCGTGGTCGATTGGTGAATGCAGGTCGAGGCACAAATACCTCAGCATTGCCAGATATTAAGAATCCCAAGTGGTCAGCTCAACAACAGCGAAATCAGATCGACCTTATTCAAAAGCTTAATCGCGAAAAATTGGAGCGAGATATATATCAGCCTGAGGTTGAGGGAGTTATTGAGTCGTATGAGCTCGCGTTTCGGATGCAAAGCGTTGTGCCGGAATTGATGGATCTCGCGAGTGAATCGAGCAAGACAATGGCCATGTATGGTATCGATCAAAACGGTACGAATGATTTTGGCCGTCAATGCTTGATGGCGAGACGGTTTATCGAAGCCGGGGTTCGTTTCGTGGAAATAACGCATGGAAACTGGGATCATCACTTCAGGTTATCGACTCAGTTACCGCAGAAATGCCGCGAGATCGATAAGCCGATCGCTGGGTTGCTGGAGGATTTAAAGCAGCGAGGCTTGTTGGATGAAACCTTGGTCGTTTGGGGAGGTGAATTCGGACGGACTCCCTATGCCCAGAATGGTGATGGAAGAGATCACAATAACAAGGGGTATACAACTTGGATGGCAGGTGGTGGAGTCAAGGGTGGGTTTAGTTACGGAGCGACAGACGACCATGGATCGGCAGCAGTGGAAGACAAGTGCCACATTCATGATTGGCATGCCACGATTTTATCATTGCTAGGATTAGATCATGAACAATTGACATATCGATATGCTGGAAGAAACTTTCGTTTGACGGATGTACATGGAGAGGTAATTGATAGGATTCGAGCGTAGTCATTATGAGCCGTGCCGTTTCGTCACACGTTGCCCAAGTTAAGTGCGTCTTCTTGATAAGTGGTATATTTTGCATCGCCCGCTGAGTAAAAATGGAACGTACCTCTCGAATTTATCGTTGTTCCAATCGCTGCAAAAAGAGCATGTAAAATCAATTAAGTTTCGCGTCATTTCGACCTAGCCCCTACAGCCGGAATGTCAATACCCGTGCCTGGGATTTTTGCACGAAATTGCGTACCCATGGCTTCTTCCTTTAATCATTGTGCTAGGTTTGCGTCTACTACATGCCCTGTCCTATTGTCTTTTCACTAATCCCAATTAAAAAAATCATGCAATTAACATTACCTTGGAGCTCGAAGGTCAGCGAACGACTTGACGAAGTACAACGCCTTTTGGATGAAACAAACAACGCGAGTGAAACCTATCGAGGTAAGCTTGATGCCATTGGGAGGGGGTGCATTCCCAATTTGCGTCACATTTTTCCCTGTGATTTCTTGATTTTTGGATCATCTTGCTTGTTCGCTTCAACTTTTAAATTCATTGGATTTGGTATCCATCGCCAGTCGTGATGGTTGGTTTTCCGATTCATATTTCGCATTGCAGCAACACTCTCATCCCAACGTTCGCTTGTCACTTGGCATCGAAGCTGAAGCATCGTTTCCGCATTGTCGGCTCGCCAGAACATTCCGTTACCCTTCATCCGATTATTGACAACCCGGCGAATACTGCTCTCAATCGAGCCACTGCCTAGGGGAATTCCAATCTTGCGAAAGTAAACATAACTTAATCGGCCCGCTTCGCCATGCTTTCGAAGGTATTCGATCTCCGTCGCGATCGATGATGGCCACTTTTTGTCTTCCGCCAAATCGCTCAGGTCATCGACTACCTGCTGCCATTGCCCATTGCGAAGCATCGTGCGCATCACTCGGTATAGTGGCATGCGTTCCGCTTCATTAAGCCCAAGACAAGCCAGCGCAAGAGAAATGTGGTGAACTCCATGACAACAGTCAAGCACTTGGTGAATCTTCACTTCTGCCGGGATACCTGCTTTGGATACGATCGCATCAATCCGCTCCCAAATCCACGTTGCGCCATCGGAAACGAATGTAATGCTCAGTGCCTGGGCGGCCCCCATGCGATGAAGGTGCATCGCAACAAGCTCAGCTATCGCATCGGGACCCTCAAACGTTCCGTCGATCGTTGCTTGCGAGTGTTTCTCCATACGACCGTTTTCGTCATGGACAAAGATCGTACAAAGCTTCGGTTCTCGCCACTGTGGAGCATAACTTGACTTCGAAACGGGCTTGGATCTGGCTGCTGCGTCTTGCTGCAATAATCCATCAGAGTCGGGGTTATCCTGAATGCGTACCGCATTCTTCAACGCTTCACGCAGACGTGTTCGCCCCCCATCGATTTGAACGCTCACTCGCTTTCCAGCCAAAGAATCCCCCCGAGTCATTTTGCCCATTCGCCAGTCAAGGATTCGTTGCTTTCGCAATTGAAGCAAGTTTTCTCCGCATTGATTGGTAATTCGACGAACCGTTTTGGTATCCAGTTTCAAACCATTTCTAGCAAGTTCGTTGACTGCGAACTTAAAGGAAGGGCTTAAAGCGGCTTGTCGGGCTACGGTGCTCTGAACCGCTGGCGTAACACCTTTACCGAATCCAAACTGTGCCAACTCGATATAAAGACCAGACACTTCTGGGTTAGTCCTTCGGAAGACTCCCTTTTTGGGTTCACAATACAACGAACTGATCCACATGAAGAAACCACCGAGCAGCCGAATTCGAATGTTCCGATTGCGTCCTCGTGCTAAAGGATAGTCGAACCCTCGCCTTGTCTCTTCGCTCTTTCGTTCCAGATCTTTTGATAGGAGGACGACAGCTATTAGACCAGAGGTCACCATGCCAGCGCCGTACAAGAAAGCTTCTTGGATCTCTCGCTCAACAGCTTCCAAGGAGTCAGGGGACTGCATCAACTGGTTCTCCCATCCTCCCAACTTCGAATACAGTTG
Source organism: Brakhagea baltica (assembly GCF_052161605.1). NCBI lineage: Bacteria > Pseudomonadati > Planctomycetota > Planctomycetia > Pirellulales > Pirellulaceae > Brakhagea > Brakhagea baltica. Next base: position 6,489,152 of record NZ_CP197409.1, read on the forward strand.
GCCGGTAAACTTTCCAACCATTTGCCCAACTGACTCAATAAGTTCGCCGTCTTTGCTACCCATTCGCGATGTCCCCATTGCATTCGCCTCCATGCGATCATAAGTTCTAAAACTATGAGGATACCGACAAACTGCTAAGGCAAAAACCACTGTGATTTGCTAGCAAATGCTTACGCAGAATGGGAATGCACCCATTGGGAGGTCAATGGCGATTATTGAATTCGACATCAACGGAACCATACTCTCCGCAAATGAGAATTTTCTAGCAACGGTTGGCTATTCGCTCGATGAAATCGTGGGAAAGCACCATAGGATGTTTTTGCGTTCTGAGGATGCGCGATCCTCCGAGTACGCGACCTTTTGGTCGAAGCTTCGGTCTGGTGAATTCTTTTCCGGTCAGTTTTTGAGAGTGAACAAGCGTGGGGAGCAGGTCTGGATCCAGGCGACCTATAATCCCGTGTTTGGCGAAGATGGTCAAGTAAAAAGCATTGTGAAATTCGCGTCTGATGTCACGGAACAGAAACGCGAATGGGCGAGTTTGACTAGTCAACTGGAAGCTGTGAATCGATGCTTTGCGGTGATCGAGTTTGAAGTGGACGGAACGATCATCCGTGCAAATGACAATTTCCTTGACACTGTCGGATACTCCATGTCGGAGATTCAAGGTAAGCATCACAGCATGTTCGCTGAAGCATCATGGAGGAACTCCCCAGAATACTCAGAGTTTTGGCGTTCGCTCGGTAGAGGTGAACATCATGCTGGCGAGTACAAACGCGTTGGTAAGGGTGGGAAAGAAGTTTACATCCAAGCTTCTTACAACCCCGTATTCGGACTGAATGGGGAAATCACCTCGGTCATCAAGTTCGCGACCAATGTGACTGAAGCAGTCGTCAATCGAAAAACGACTACGTCTGTTGCGCATTCTGTTGCGTCCAGTGTTTCTCAAATGACACAAACGATCCAAGAGATCTCCGGAAATGTATCGTCGACAGCTTCTCTCGCCCAAGATGCTGAGAATTTAGCGTCAACTGCGAAAACAACCGTCGAGCAACTCGATGAGCAGAGCCGATCGATTGGAAAGGTCGTCGAGACGATCCGCGAACTGGCAGAGCAAACCAATCTTCTTGCGTTGAACGCTACGATTGAATCGGCCCGTGCAGGTGAAGCAGGACGCGGTTTTGCGGTCGTGGCTAGCGAAGTCAAAGAGCTTGCGAAACAAACGGCAAAGGCTACTCAAAGCATCGAGCAGACCGTTCAGCTCATCCAAGGCAGTATCAAGGGAGTGGTTGGCTCAGCCGAGCAAATCTCCAATAGCGTCGCCAGCGTCAGTCAAAACATGGTGGTGATCTCCGCCGCAGTGGAAGAGCAATCCGTCACCATGCGATCCTTGGCCGACACGGCCCAAGAATTGCAACGGTAGTTTGCATAAGATACCTCAAAGCAATCGCCGCGTTCAACGTTTAATGTTGACTCGGTAGACGCATCAAGAATCTATGAGAAGCCCTTTGTTGCCCCTTTCGGCAGCACGGGGCTTAATTTTTTTCAGGGCTGCGGCTTGCAACAAACTGTCATGGATTGTCATCGGGAAACGTCACGACAGAGGACGAGGCACTCCTGTCGTAAAATAATTCTTGCTGAACCTCAACGAACAACCTCAACGTCAACCTCCTTAAAAATTGATGCTCGCTCTTGTGGTGTCAGGTTCCGATTTTATCGCCAGCATCGCGCTAGTTAACGCACTAGCAATCTAATTTCGTTTTGTAGTCATCCCAATACAACACTCGTGGTTAAGTCCGCCAGGTTGTTTTGATGTTTCCTCCGATATGTTCTAGCGTCGAATGTTGTAAAACTGACATCACTGGCAAAGTGACATGTACTTTAGACAACACCGATCTAGGTGTGGAAGCAAACGATACTTCTGCCAAAATCGTATAAAGGAAACGGTATGAAGATGAAACGACTCGCCGCAAATGACTCGGCAAACCTTCGAAAGACTCGAAATAAACAGGGAGCTATAAAGTGAAATACACTTCAATACTCTTAGTATTTGGAATGGCTGTTACGGGTTGCGAAAACGTAATGCAGACACCTCCAAATAGCGACAACTCAGCAGTGAACCAACGTGATCGAAGCAGTTCTGCGAAAACTCCGTTGGATCAAAATGAAAACCAGAAGGACATCGACATCACGGCAAACATCCGTAAGCAGGTCGTAGCTACCAAAATGTCCATCAATGCTCAGAACGTCAAGATCATGACTCAGAACGGCCAAGTCACACTTCGCGGTCCAGTCGCAACCCTCGACGAAAAAGCACAAATAGAAACCATCGCTCGCAAGATTGCTGGCGAGACGAAAGTTGATAGTCAGCTCGAAGTCGCGAAATCAAACTAAACTCACTCACTGAAATTTCAAGGAAATTAAGATGGCATATGCAATTTTTTGTACAGTAAAAACCTCGAACGAAGCAATTACCGTTGTCGATCGTCTCAAAGCCGAAGGGTTCACTGCTGAAGATATCTCAGTCCTGATGCCGGACAACCAAGGGACCAAGGACTTCGCCGTCGATAACGAAACGAAGTCGCCTGAAGGAGCAACGATCGGTGCAGGCACTGGCGCGGTCGTAGGTGGTGGACTCGGCTGGCTACTGGGAATCGGGGCTCTTGCAATTCCCGGTGTCGGTCCATTCATCGCCGCCGGTCCGATCATGGCCGCGCTCGCTGGTACCGCGATCGGCGGTGCGGTGGGTGGAATCTCAGGTGCGCTGATAGGCATGGGGATTCCTGAATTCGAAGCCAAGAAGTTTGAGGGTAAACTCAAAGGAGGACGCTGCCTCCTATCGGTTCACTCTGAGAACACAGAGGAAACCGAAAAGATAAAAGAGATTTTTGAGAACGCAGGCGCTGAAGACATCACGTCATCTCGCGAAGCGTCGGTTGCTGGCAAAAGCTAATAGAAAACGCGACCAACGAACACACTTTTTCAAGGAAATTTATATGACAAAACTCGAAACACTTGCAGACGCCTTCTATGCTGAACTACAAGATATTTACAGCGCGGAACAACAACTCGTAAAAGCTTTACCGAAGATGGTGAAAAAGGCGAGTAGTGAAAAGCTTACCCTTGCACTTACCGAACATCTCGAAGCAACGAAAGCACACGTCGACCGTGTGGTAAGCGCATTTGATGAAACGGGCAAAGCCGCTAAGGCCAAAAAGTGCGAAGCGATGGCTGGTTTGATCAAGGAGGTGGAGGAAACGATGGCTCAGGATGCAGATTCCGATGTGGCAGATGCAATTTTGATTGGTCTGGCACAAAAAGTTGAGCACTACGAGATTGCAACCTATGGAACCTTGTGTACATGGGCTGATCAGCTCGGATACTCGAGTGCTAAAAAACTTTTGGGACAGAATATGGACGATGAAGAGAAGGCTGACAAGATGCTGAGCAAGCTCAGCAAAACCGCAAACCTAGCGGCAAACGCATAGTCGATTCTCATGGTAGAGTAGACCACTAGACCAATAGCTTTTTGTGGCGACGCAGAGCAGGCAGTATCCATGCTATGCTTGACCGATACGGCTTAAGAATCGCAATAGTAACAACAGTAACTTGTGTCAGGTACAGTAGCTGTATCAGATGTCGCAATATGGCTGCAACGGGTCTTCATCGTGTTCCGTCCAATTAGTTTGTTCCTATTCCTGAAAAGCCCTGTGCAGCCCAAGCTGGCGGTGCAGGACTTTTTCTCATTTTGGGCGTTCCAGTCCTTTGGTTTGTACCGCAAGGTGAAGTTGCAACCAACTCAAGGGGATGAACCAAGTTCGAAGATGCGAATGGCATCTTGTGCGGTGTTAGACGAAGTTGCGAGGAATTGTCCGTCGGATCTAAAGGCGATGTTCGTTTGATAAAAAATCGACCCTGGATCAAGGTACGCAATAACCTCCGCAGTCTCAAAATCGTACACCGCCACTTTCGCTCGCATTCCAATCATCACCCAATGACCATTCGGATGGAACTCTAGTGCATAAACACTTTCTCCTCGAGGAAGCTTGGTATTGCGAACTGAGCTCCCCTCTTCTTGATCTATGAAATGAAGCGTGTCAGAGGCAGCAACTGCGATTCGGTTGCCATTGTCACTGAAGGTTGCAAAATTTGCGTAACGCAAACCCAAGTCCTGGCTACTAGCAATGGTGCCATCACGAAGTGAGAAGCGAATGATTTTTGATCCATCTGTAGCTTGGGCTTCTATTCCGTCCGACGGCAGCCATATCGCTTGAATGTCTTTACCGAATTCTTGGAGTAATCGGGGCTGTGACTTCGATTCCCCGAATGCTTGCCATGCGATCGTTCCCTTGGCACTGGCACCCATAAAGAAACTATGAATAGGACTGGTCTTTAAAAACCTCAATTCGCCATCAAACCGATACGCTTTACTAGAATTGGATAGAAGTCCAGAGTTGCTCACCTCCCACAGTACGGCTTGACCGGTTGACCCACCGGCTATGATTCGTTCACTGGAACGATCGAACGCAATCGACGATACGCTGCTTAGTTCACTGATCCTTTCCTCATGGTGGACAACTTCACCTGACTGTGCATTGAAAATGATAATAGACTGATCCATCTTGCCAGCCGCTATCCATTTTCCATTGGGACTAAACGCGAGCGAAGTAAATCCCCAGGATTTGTTATCCAATGTCATTACGAGTTTAATAGGAATCTTATTCTCGAACTTGGGCTCTTCCGGTTTCGGTGGCTTGGCAGGGGGACTGGGCTGACGGCGATCGGCAGCAATCTTTCTATCCCTTGTGGTTCTCGGAGAAGTCACTGCGGGACTCTCGGAAATTCCTTTGGAGTCGACATCGGGGACGCTGGGCTTAGACTCCGAAGGTGCGGTCTGTGTGACTTTGCCATCATCAAAGAAGTTGCGTTCCATCGTTGAATCCGTAATTGACCTATCATGCTCCGAATCGGAAGCTTGTTGAAAAGCGGCTGTGTTATCGACTGTAGCTTGATTAGCAAGGCGGCTAGGTTCGAAGAATGCGATCAGATCTGCTTTATCGCCCGCTCGATAGGGTGTAAATCTGGATTCACTGGACTCTACCGTTGTGCCCAGCATAATATCTCCGTACAAAAGTACCCCACGCAGCCCGACTCCTAGTCGCACATTTGGCTTTAGCTTTTCTACAGTAACGACTTGGGCTGTTGCCCAGGCGATATCAGCAAGCGTCTTTTTCGCGCTGCCCGTAAACTTTCGGTACGACGGAACGTGTACCAGGAACAAGCACCGATCCTCTTTTAACTCGCAAAAAGTCAAATACTCATCCTCAGAGAACACTTGGAAGGGACGTTTGTTGGAGGTAAAAGAGATATCACACAACTCTTTGAGCTTCTCAGCAAACTCTTCGGCTAACTCAATCGCTTCTTTCGAATTTCCGCGTCCGACGGGTTGGTCACGTTTAGCAGCGATTTCGTACTCCGCCGATTTGAAGCTGGCGTTTCCTGATTCGGAGACCTGGAAACTGCGATCTCCCTCATCCTTATCTTCGCTTAATGCCCAGTTTGAGGCCCCACCAGGGTCGCGAGGAAACCAACGCGGCGCCATCATTACAATGACTCCTACGGCAATTGAGAACGTCAGCGCTAAATATCCTGTGACTAGACCAGTGACAGCTTGCCAACGCCCTTCCATGTGCGGTTGGTTCTTTTTGATGGAACCCAGCGCAGTATGGCTCAGAATAACGGCAAAGAGCGCAAAGGGGCCAGATACGAAGAAAACGCAACTCATGATCAAGGACACAATCCCCAGCAGCATCCCCACGATAGAAAATGGTGAAATGCTGGTCGAGACGGGCAGTTTGCTTTGAAGATCTGGCAGGGCGTCGGGGCGAAATGAGGTACGACAGGTCATGCAGTTAATAGAATCGTCGGACCCGCTCAGAGGAAATATCGGTACAAAAAAGAGGTTGAACCAACGTCGGCTTTTTATGTGCTGAAATGGGGTCGTGGTTTTGCATAATGGACAATCGAAATGCCCCGAACCACTAACACTTTTACGACTGCCCCATCCAAATATGATCATTTCGATTACCCTGCGGCGATTTCAGAAAATAGAAGAGGGTCTCATTGTAGCCGATAACGAACCAGCGTTGGGGGTTCGTTCTTATGAGTCGATCGTGTTTCCCAACTAGCTATCGAACAGAGTCGAAATCTGGGAGCTTTCTATCGCTTTCCCTGTTTTACACGAAAAGATGGCAGCTATTCGATGCTGTTCTGCTAGCTCGAGGCCTGTCTCTAAACCAGCCACAAACAACGCTGTCGCCCACCCGTCTGCTTGTATGCACCGTCGTTCGATTACCGTTACACTCGACAATTCTCTGACCTGTGCATCACAGGTGACGGCATTAACTAGATGACTAATCATCTTTCCATCCGGCAGGACGTGCCGATGGTGCGAGGGGCCTGACGTCGCTATGGATAAACCACATGCCGCAATGATTACCTCAGGAGATGCGGGGGATTCACGATCTGCTGTCTCCTTATCCTCCGCATGAATAGATTCCAAGCCGACCCACCAAGGGGTGCCGTTGGGTTTGCATCCCTCGCCGCGAAACTCCCCCCCAATCTCGAACAGGAAATGATTCAACCCAATATCCAACAGGCGCTCGCTCACTAAATCTACTGCGAACCCCTTTGCTATCGAAGACAGGTCCAAGTGAATTTGACCAGGCTGAAGCACACGTTTGGCAGAGAAGTCAAGACTGACACTCTTCCAGTCATATCTCTGGTCGTTTTGCCGCAATGAATCTAGGTCGACGCGGTGACTTGCTGGTGGTTCGGGACCAAAACCGAGCATCTGAATAACATGACCGACGGTTGGATCATAGAGCCCTCCCGTTTTCTCTGCTAAGCCAAGAGCCTCGGTAAGGACAATGAAAAACTCGTCGGGAATCGCCACCCAAGTATCAGCCATTGCACGGTTGTATCGCGATAAGCTCGATCTTGGATCCCAGTGACTCATTTGATCGATCACCAGTGCTAGTGTTTGTTCGATCAGCGTTATGATATCGTCAAACCTATGGCCTGGAGATAAAACAAAATGACATCGCCAAGTCGTACCCATCGTCTGGCCGAACGAGAAAGAGACGGGGTATGTGACCTGGTCACCTTGTGGCACCAACAAGGTAGTAATGTCTGGGACGAGTACGCGTTTGTTTCGAGTTGGCATGAGTGAAGTTAAAATTGCCGCAACGGCATGTGCGAGAGATGGAGAACCCGAACTCGCAATTGGCGAGTGTCTCTAGATCGATAATGCCGTTTCGATCAATTTCAGCATTCGCGGCTTGGCGTCTTGGGATGCCGCTTGGAGAGCTGTACGTAGTCCTTCATCGATCGATGGTAATTTTGTGATCGCCCAGCAAATCCTTTCCCGTGCCGAATCGTCCAAGGACTTGTCATTAAGTCTCTGCCCCAAGGCTACTTGCAGAGGTGGCAACGAACCAGCTAACTCCTCGGCTTGTTCTGCAAACAAACGGCCTAGCAAGGTAGCGTCCCAATAAACTCGCAACGAATCGGAATCGCTTAAACACTTTTGCAATAAGCCCAAATGCTCAGCGGTTGGAGCACCGCAATTTTCTAGTGATTCTACAGCATAATTCGAGGTAGTCTCATCTTCATGATTGACTAGCTCGAGCAACGAACCAAGATTCTTCATTGCCAACTCGGGGTCGTTCATACAAGCTTCTAGCTCTGTCGGATTCATGTCTTATTCCTATGTATACGTAAAGCCTCTGGCAACACGCTTACCTATCCGAAAAGGGGGCTGACCCTTTGGAGGCGAGTCGATTTCATTGGTTTTCTGGCCTCGCCGGAGAGGGGCAGACCCCTTTTCGGATAGGCTCTTACCGTTCTCTTGCCATCTTCTGGAACAACTCGTATCGCGCTTTCATCTCAACGAGACTGTCACCGCCAAACTTGTCGACCAACGCCGCTGCCACCTCAAAGGCGACAACATGTTCTACAATAATGGCCGCCGCTGAAATGGCACAAACATCGCTCCGCTCGTAACTGGCCCGATGAGAGCCTTTGTCTTCCATGCGAATGGAATCGAGCGGTTTCCGAAGCGTGCTAATCGGCTTCTTTGCTGCACGAACGATCAAGGATTGTCCATTGGTCATCCCACCTTCGAGACCACCAGCATTGTTGCTAGGACGGACGTAGCCCAAGTTCGGTGTACTCACTTGTTCTGGATCGAAATGAATCGGGTCGTGGACTTGCGATCCCGGCCGCCGAGCGGCTTCAAAGCCCATGCCGATTTCAACTCCCTTGATCGCCTGTACCGCCATCACGGCTTGCGCGATCTTGCCATCCAGCTTGCGATCCCACTGCGCATGGGTTCCTAAACCAAAGGGCAATCCGTCGACTCGAACCTCGATGATACCACCGAGTGTATCGCCGTCGTCGGCAGTTCGATCGATGTAGGCTTCCGCATCCTTGTCCTGGCTCGGCTCGACGGAGTAGATACTGCTGGTATCCCGCAACGCTCGCACGTCACTAATCTTCTTGCTTAACGAGTCGCCACGCCCGATCGGCATCGCGCCCAACTCGAGAACATAGCCGATCGTCTCAATTCCGAATTGGCTTAACAATTGCCGAGCGAGTGCCCCAGCCGCAACCCGCACTGCTGTTTCACGAGCACTTGATCGCTCCAGCACACCTCGGATGGAACCCAGATATTTGATCGAGCCGGTCAAATCGGCGTGCCCCGGACGAGGCCGCTCGAGTTCCTTGAGCCGCTCCAATTTGTAATCGTTATTAACAACTTGCAAGGTGAGGGGAGAACCGAGGGTGGTTCCTTGCCATACACCGGTCAGGAACTCCACGCGGTCTTGTTCCAGTTTCTGGCGACCGCCGCGTCCGTATCCACCTTGTCGCAACTGGAGCTCCCGATCGATGTGGTCGGTATCGATCGTCAATCCAGCCGGAAAACCATCGATAAGGGCGAGGAGGGCTTTTCCGTGAGATTCTCCGGCGGTCCAATAACGTAACATGAAGAACAGACTGAGTGGTTAGCGATTTTTGGCTATGGCAGAGCGGCTAAATGTCAATTTGGCCACTCGGTTAATGTACTCAACAGTTTAGTATCGTTTAGCCCTAAGCCAAGCCGCGTTGGCCTTTCCTCGCACGCTTCGTTGCATTCTCGAGAAAGAAACATCGATGGATTCAGCACAATTAAACGGAAAAACCGGGTACTGCATGAACGTTCATGCGGGACGGACTTTTCCGGAAGTATTAGCAAATCTTGAAAATTACAGTGCCCGAGTCCAAACACTCGTCGGTTCCCCAATCGGGATCGGACTCTGGTTCTCTGAAACCTCAGCATGCGAAGCTCTGGAAATTGCCAATCTAGAGTTGCTCCGGGCAACATTGGCTCGACGTTCGCTCACGCCTTTTACTCTGAACGGCTTTCCGCAGGGGGACTTTCACCAGACCATCGTTAAGCAGGCAGTCTATTTGCCGACTTGGTGGGATACCGCTCGCTTAGAGTACACTCGCAAACTGGTTCGCATCTTGGACGCGATACTGCCGGATGATCAGCACGGTAGCATTTCCACGCTTCCGATTGCGTGGGGCTCACCGGGCCCCTCTAGTGAACAGTTGCAGGTCGCTTGCAAGAATCTTATCTTTCTAGCACAGGAGCTTGCTGCATTGCGGGAGAACACGGGTCGACTTATCGTGATCGCGATCGAGCCGGAACCTGGCTGCTATCTCACCTCAACCCAGACCTTTCTCGAGTTTTATCGGGAGCACCTGCTTGCGACGTGTCCGAATCAGCAGGCCGAGACCGACGTTCTGGAGCACATCACACTATGTCACGACGTTTGCCATGCTGCGGTCATGTTTGAGGACCAAGCCACAGAGTTGTCCGCATTGTTCGAGTATGGAATCAAGGTTGGCAAAGTCCAAGTTTCTTCGGCCATAGCGGTTCCCTGGTGGAAGATGAACTCCGAACAAAAGACGGATGCATTGAGCCAGCTATCACAATTCGCAGAGGATCGCTATTTGCATCAAACAACTTTGGGGCGTTTACCGGGAGGCGAGCATGAGGCGAAATTACCAATCCTGCAACGTTTAGTTGAAGATTTGCCAATCGCTCTTGCTGGTCGAACGATAGGCGCGCCGAATGCAAACACACAGACCATCGATCTTCCATTGCAAGACGAATGGCGAGTCCACTTTCATGTGCCAATCTATCTAGAGCGATTCGGCCAACTTCTCACAACGCAGCCTGAGATCGAGAAAACAATTTCTTTGCTTGCACCACTTGCGGGGACAGATCGATTCCCGACTGGGCACTTCGAGATAGAGACCTACGCTTGGACGGTCCTACCCGAAGATTTGAAAACAGCCGACCTTGCAGCAGGGATTGCCGAAGAAATCAAATGGTTCATAGCCAAAGCCCTGGGTCAGCATCCGTAGGCATTCGCCAATCGCCACGGGGTGACAACGAAACTGTCCCGACCTTCGGACCATCTGGAACGCAAGTCCGTTTGAACTGGGCTTGGAAGAATCGTTTGAAGAAGACATTCAGCCATTTCCGGATCGTCAGCTCTGAGTATTCGACGCTGAACTCTGCATTCGATGCCAGCTCCAGGATCTTTTCCTGCGATGCACCGCTTCTAACAAAATGGTACAAGTAGAAATCGTGCAGCTCATAAGGTCCAACGGTTTCCTCGGTCGCTTGGCTGACACTCTTGTCCTTTGTCAACGGTAACAATTCTGGGGATATGGGGGTCGCAGCAATATCAAGCAGAATTTCCCGAACTCGGCTACCGTGCGCCTCGCTGCTTGCAAATTCGTGATTGGCCACAAACTCGACTAAGAAGCGAACAAGCGTTTTTGGAACCGAGCAATTTACATTGTACATAGACATGTGGTCGGCATTGTACGTACTCCATCCGAGCGCACTCTCGGATAAGTCGCCAGTCCCAATCACGAAACCGCGGCTCATGAGCAAGAGTGTTCTCATGCGAGCTTGTACGTTTTCGAATACTAGATCGTTCCGATGTGAATCGGGGAGGTGCTCTAGTTGCTCTTGCAACGAATCAATCGTCAGCCCTGTGCAATCGATACCGAACGGTTTATGCCCCAAATTGCGGAAGATTTCCAAGCAGCTAGCTCGGATATCAATCACCTCAGACCGGACTCCTAAGCACTTCATTAGCTCTATGGCGTTACTTTTTGTTTGTGACGAAGTTCCGAATCCAGGCATCGTCAGGCCAACTAATCGGGACTTGTCGAACCGCGTTAAGTCGAACATTTTGGCCGCAACCAGCAACGCTAAAGTGCTGTCGAGTCCACCAGAAACGCCGATCGTTAGCGGAGTGCTATCCGGCAGGCTGCTGATACGCTTCGTGAGAGCAGCGACTTGGATCTCAAAAACTTCGGCGCAGCGTTCTGCAAGCTGGCTAGTATTGCTGGGCACGAAGGGGCGAGGATCAACGAAGCGTTTAAGCTTTCTAGTACCGATGGGTAGAGAAACTGGGATTCTGCGAAAGCTAGGCAAGCTCAGATTGGTCTGGTGCATCGTCCCGGTCATTCGGCGGTCGTGTTCAATCCGTCCGAGATCGATATCTGCGGTCGCTATGGAGGAATGGCTAGGTTCCAAATCATTTGGATGAAGCTGCAAGCCGGTTCCGACTCTTTGTGATTCGGCGAGCAAGCTACCATTCTCGGCAATCAGACAGTGTGCTCCGAAGACCAAGTCGGTAGTCGATTCGGTGGGGCCAACACTGGCGTAGGCATAAGCTGCATTGCAACGACCGGATTGGGCAGCGACTAAGCGTTGTCGGTATGCAGCTTTTCCGACCGTCTCGTTGCTAGCAGACAGATTTAAACAAACAGTTGCACCGGCGAGCGTTTGAACGGAGCTCGGAGGTATCGGAACCCATAGGTCTTCGCATATCTCAACTCCAATGATTGCTGAGCCAGCTTCGACGAGCAGATCAGGCCCAAACGGCACGGTCATCGTTTGCTCTGCGAGCTGCAACTGCTCACTAACGCCACTGCCCGATTGAAACCAGCGTCCCTCGTAGAACTCTTGGTAGGTGGGCAGATGTTGTTTGGGAACCAACCCAATCAATGAGTGGTTCCATAGAAGGGCTGCGCAATTGTAGAGTTTGCTGTTATGGACCCAAGGGATCCCCACGACAACCAATTGCCGGTCGCTTACCGATTTGCACAATTGGAATAACTCATGGCGGCAGCTTGCGAGAAGTGTCGATTGCAGAAAGAGTTCTCCGCAGGTGTAGCCACTTAAGGTTAGCTCGCCGAACAATAGTATGTCCGAGTCGGCTTCGCGATGAATCGCAGCTTCGATTGCCTCTCGATTTCGCTGGGGATTTGCAATCCAGGTCGGAACACAGATCGCAGAAATTCTTAGAAAGCCGGTTGGGGTCATGTCGAGCCTTATTTTGTCCGACGGCGTTAGAGTTTACGTCTATGCGGGGGAACGATGGAAGTGCACATGCTTCCATTTTCCGCTTTGCCGGTGCCAAACGCGAGTTTCCTCCATGGCCGATGTGGTCGGTTTTCCGTCCGCGATCTTCTGGACCAGCCGAACATAAGCGATGATGCCGACATCACCAATGATGCGAATATGGGGTCCGATCATGGTCGCTTGCACAGGCGAGGGATTCGGGTTGGGCAAATTGAAATAGTATTTGTGGAAATCGAGACCGTCGACGAGGTTGCCGAGGGCTTCTGGTTCGAAGCATGTCAGAGACGGGTCGCAAAGCTCGGCGTAAGTGTTCCAATCACCGGCGGCGATGGCGACGAGCAGTTGCTGGGTTTTGGCAAGGATCGCATCGCGATCGGCTTCTAACGACATAATTTAAGATCCGTGGAAAAAAAGATTGGTGTGGTGCGATGGGCCACCTGAACATTACATGCTGCGCGTCAAGCCAAGCGATATGGTAAGTTCAGCCACGGTTTTCCGCCAGTCCGCTCAAATAGTGCGGATTCTGGCGATTATGCGGGAAGTCTGAAAGATGAAGACTGGAGGCCAACAGACGGCCTACTCTTTGATGAAGATGTCTTTGAACTGGACCTTCATCGGTGGTCCCGCGTGGACTTGAAAAGCGATAATCCCGTCGCTCGCCCTCTTGCCGGTTTCCGAATCGCGAACTTCGGACATGAGAGCCCCGTTGATGAAATGCTGGACGACCGTTCCCTTGGCAACGATCCGATAGTCATTCCAATCCTCCATGTTGATCTTAGCTAGAAGCTCGTCGGGATCTCCGGAAGACTCAACCTTTGCACGTTTACCTTGCTCATCGATAGCGATGACTTCACCTCTTTCCGCGATGATTCCGCGACCACGTTCTTCGTAGTTGATACCCATGTATCGTCCGTTGGCATCGATGTCCGCTTGATAGCCGCCGACGATGAATTTTTCCGTGTCTACGAGCTTACTTCGGTACTGGATGCCTGAGTTGCCCCCTTGGATACGGAACTTGAGGTTCAGTTCAAAGTCGGCAAAGGGCTTTTCGTAGACGAGGAATGTGTTGTTCTTGATTGGGTTTTCAGACGTATTCACACCTGTGATGGCACCATCCTCAACGCTCCAGTTCTCAGCCAAGCCTTTCCAGCCATCTAGCGTTTTCCCATCAAACAGACTTTTTCCTGCTGAGTCATCAGCGACGATTGCTTCGATGCGAGGAGATTCTGCATGAGAAATATTGTTGGTAGCGGCGTTGCCTAGGCAAGCTAACCCGATAAGAGACAATAGTCCGAGCTTTGAAGCTATTCTTCGGGAGTCGGTTCGTGCAGAAGGTTTTGGTAGGGTTTTCATCAGGATGTTCGTACCGTAGTCAAGCGGAAAGGAAGGATGGTATGGTCCAATCGATACAAACGCGATCGACGGACGGAGGTCTTGATTATAACAATCATTTTGCGGAAGGTTTGTAAACTGCTGTCAGAATTGGGTGCAAAGATTCGGCAGTTTCTCTCCCCCCTTCCATGCAATAGATTTGCTTGGACGCTGTTATGTTAGTCGGAGTTCACGAGATGGCATCTGGTCCGCTGTTACATCGAATTGATCGAGCGATTCGATGCAATCCCCACGCGATTCGCTCGCGAGTCTTTCTGGAGAGCACGAACGGGAAAATCACCCTTAGGGGCAAGGTAGACAGTTTCTACCAAAAGCAAATGATCCAGGAGTCGTTGCGGCAAATTGAGGGGATCGAGGGGATAGCTAATCTCATCGAGGTTGAGGAGCCTTGCGTCGTTTAGTTGGGAAATCTTCACGGACTGCTGCTTGACGGGCGGTGTCGATAGACGGAAAATCAGGGTTTTACGCTGATAGACTGATCTTTAACCGGCTCACCTTTGCCCATGAAATTTCAAATCCCGTCCGAAGAACAGGGAGCAGTGCTGGATCGGGCACAGAAGGCGCTGACCGCATTGCGGTATCGTGAACAGGCTGCCCTGTACCATGCGGCGGCGGCATCGCTCGAGATCGCTATTAAAAATGCGGAAATGGGCCAAACAGCGGATCTGGATTTGTGGCTCGCAAAGAATAGTCCGCTCATCGAAGGGGCAGAGATAACCCCGCAGGGATTGGGACGAATAGATCAGTCAGATCTGTCAGATCAGTCAGATCAGTCAGATCAGTCAGATCTGTCCGGTCAGTCAGATCAGTCAGATCAGTCAGGTCAATCAGGTCCGTCCGATCAGCCTGAGCCGGATGGCTCATTCTGGACCCCCATGGCTGCCGCTGCCGAAAAACGTTTGGCTGCCCAACCGGCGGTGCAAATCACTCCACCCTCAGAAAACTCGAAGAGCACAAAGAAATTCTTCGCGAGGCTGGATGTAATTGGCAGCGTTATCATTCACGTCGCGATCGTTCTCGTGCTCGCCTTTATCGTTATACGCCAAGCAGCCCCGCCTGAGAAAGTTGCCATCGTTTCCGCCCCGCTTGAGTCGGAAATCGCATTGACCGAGACGCCGCTCGAGGAAGAGATTGAGCCCCTCGAGGAATCGACCACTCCCGCGTCGATGGAATCCCCCGACCTCAGCAGTGTCACCGATGTGAGTCTGCCCTCGGTAGATGTTGCCGTCAATGTCGATGGTTTAGTCGGTAGCGAAGCCAGCTCCAGTCTGGCAAACCAAATGAAAAGTGCCATGGCTGGCATGTCCGAGTCCAAGTCGATGCAAGGGGCAGCTTTCTTTGGACTGCAGGCGACCGGAAACAGTTTTATCTATCTAGTCGACAATTCACCCAGCATGAGACGTGACGGTGCGTTTGACAACGCTCGCAACGAGATGATTCGCTCACTTATGAGCATGAAGCCGAAGCAAAAGTTTCATCTGATCATGTTTGGCAAGGAACTACAGCAGCTCTCCTTTCCAGGTGAAGGGGAAATCAAATCGCTGGTCTATGCTACGCCCGAAAATGTCAAGAAAGCGATCGACTGGCTGCAAACAACGACGGTTCAAAAGGATGGTTGGCCTCCCAACGAAGCTCTTAAGGTAGCCATTGCGATGGATCCCGATGCGATTTTCATGTTGTTCGATGGTGACACGAGGGCGGATGTCCCTAAGTTTTTGCGAGACGTAAATCGCACGAATGACATCATTTCGGATGATGTACCCAAGGTGCCTATCCACGTTATCCATTTTTTCGAGGAATCCTTTGCAAAAGACATGCAAAAGGTCGCTGCGGAAAATTTGGGAACCTACCGTTTTGTTCCTCGTCCCCCCAAGCCTACCGGCAAAGGTCAGCAAAAGAACTAACCCCGTCTGACGTGAATCTCGCCTAACCAACTATGCCATACGGAAGTCATGCGATGGAACCAGTCGAGAAACCGAACCGCAAAACACCGATTCTTTTCGGTGAACACATTGCTTTCTGGTCCAGCTGCGCGGTGCACCTAGGATGCTGTCTGATCCTGGCATGCTTGTACGCTGGCGGCGGTGGCGGTCAGCGGTCGGGATCTTTTGAACTATTCATGGACGACCTTAGCGAATCGGAATCCCTCACCGACCTAACGCTAGAAACGCCAAGCCTAGAGATCGAATCGCCAATACCTGACGAGCCCGTTACCGAATCGGCCGTTCCGGCCAAACTAACCAGTTACGAAACCGTTCTCTTCGACGAGTCGTTATTAAGTGAGATCGCGACGGAATCCATTTCTGAGGGGCTTAAATCAGCGTTGACGGAATCCAATAGCTCAGCAGCGAATTCCAGTGCTGAGGGGAAGACGGTTGCCAAGTTCTATGGAACGGAACTGAGCGGCAGCAGATTCGTATTTGTGATCGATTCCTCGAGTTCTATGACGGGGCCTCGCTGGCAGTCTCTCAAAGAGGAGCTCGTTGGCTGTATTAGGAACCTTTCCCTAGACCAGCATTTTTTCGTCATAAGTTTTGATTCAGAATGCAAGCCCATGTTTGGCCAGCCACCCCCAAAAGGTAAGTTTTTGCACCCAACCTCATCGAATGTTCAAAAGCTACAAACCTGGCTAAACGGTATTCGACTCGGCAACTCTACATTACCCGCTTCTAGCCTCGCGCTTGCGTTGTCACTTCAACCTGACGCGATCATGCTGTTGTCTGATGGCGAAATTGCGGATGACTCTATTGCTAAGTTGAGACGACTGAACCGCAACTGGACCGATGAAGACAATTACTCCATCAAAGTTCCAATCCACACGTATTTGCTCGACAGCTTGGTGGGATATCGTGCCCTGCAAATCATCGCAGAGGAGAACGACGGCGTATTCACTCCCATCAATTTAAATGCTAGACGAAAGCAAAGACGCTAATGGCTGTTCGTTGCAAGTATTCGGTTTTTGTGCTTAGCATCGTTCGAGCTATTGGAATTATTGCCGTTCTCCCTGTTTTAGCTCCCGGCCTCATCGCTCAGGATCATTCTGCACAAGCATCAACCGACCGGGGCGTAGCATATTTACTCTCACAACAAAAGAGCGATGGCTCTATTTTGGATCGTGGGCATCCCAGTGCCATGACATCGCTAGCGATTATGGCATTGGCGTCGGTCGGTCATCAAGTGACCGATCCGACTCCCGAGGGTAAAGCAATCAAGGAGGCACTCGAATTCATCCTTGCAAAAGAGCGACAGGATAGCAATGGGTACTTCGGTGCAAGTGATGGTTCACGCATGTACGGCCACGGGATTGTGTCACTCATGCTGACGGAAATGATCGGCATGGGAGTTGATGAGGCAATGGACCAACTCATTCACGAGCGATGTCAGAAAGGAATCGACCTGATCGTGAAAAGCCAAAAGATCCGGAAAAACAATTCAGCCCAAGGGGGCTGGCGGTACACTCCTGTTTCCGAGGATAGCGACTTATCGGTTTCCGTTTGGCAACTGATGGCCTTGCGGAGCGCAAAGAATGATGGCTTGGATGTACCTGGTGAAACCATTGAGGATGCGATCGCTTATCTCAAACGCTCCTTTGCATCTCCGCTGGGAACCAATCGGCAACCACTAGAACGGAAAAATGGCTTCACCTACGAACCCAATCAACGTAATCCGACGTTTACTATGACCGCAGCGGGATTGTTGGCCATGCAGGTGTGCGGGGACTACGATTCAGATTTCGTGCAAGGTGCCACGGAATGGCTTTTGGATCGCCCACCCAAACGAGACGATCGTTTTCTGATGTACGGCCTGTACTATTACGCACAAGCCATGCATCAACGCGGTGGCGACGCAGCGCGAACCGCCGAAGAGAACGTTCGCTCGTATCTAATAGAAAATCAATTAAACAGCGGAGCTTGGAGCAGCCCCGCTAACGAGGAACAAGGGATCGGGGAAGTCTACTGTACTTCCCTCGCCATCCTTAGCTTGTCCGTCAAGCACCACTTCTTGCCAATCTATCAGAGATAGTACCGCGACGATACTTGACGATACTTACTGTGCCTCAGCCTTTTTGAACTCTACGAAGTAGTTCTCTTTGAGCAGGTCCTTGTGCTCGTGAATCTTTTGGAATCCGGCTTCGATAATCTCCGCCTCAAAGACTTCTTGGCCGGCGCGGACGTGATTCATGGTCCACTCCGAACTCACTCCTTTAATACGTTTGAAGTCGATGAGTACGACGCGTCCATCAGGTTTGAGTGCCTCATACAGAGACTTGAGAGTCTTTTGAGGAAACTCAAAGTGGTGGTAAGTGTCGCAAATGTACGCCAAGTCAACCGAGTTAGGGGGCAGCATTGTGGACTCCGGAGTGCAAAGTACCGTCTCGATGTTCTTGATTCCGAGCGATCGGCTGGTGACATTGATATGCTCTAAGAAGTTCTCGGCGATATCAACAGCCAACACCTTTCCTTCTGGGCCGACCTCCTTAGCGAACAGTCGGGTGAACAATCCCGTACCTGCACCGATGTCGGCTAAGGTCATTCCTTTCTCAATTTTGCAAGCCTTGACGATGGCTTCTCGCTGTGCGAAGACCTCACGGCTTTCGATCTCGAATCGCTCGACGTATTCGTCCGGATTCGGCTTGATGAAGGAGTCGTTGATGCCTGGCTTCACGCTTTTTTCTTGGGAAAACAAAACGGATGGAGAAAGACCACCAATCACAACGAATCCCGTTGTGGCGGCGATCAAAACATGCTTTAGTGACTTCGAGGTTCTACTCTTCAAGTGTCTACTCCTAGAGGGGATTTCGTTGAGGGCGTTGCGTTATGGTGGCTCAACGAGGGGAATCGGGAATCACGCCATTATATCTTCCAAGGTCTTGGACGGGAGGAAGGTGATCTTTTAGTTCAAAACTTGGACGCTCTTTGGAATTCACATACGCTGCGATGTCAACCGCTTCTTGTTCAGTCAGTGTTTCATCGTCCAGCGGCATTGCCACTTTTAACCAGGCTGCTAGGTGGTCTGTGTTGGATAGTCCAGCACCGTGGTTATAGGATCCGGGGCCCCAAACGGGAGGGTTGTCAGAGTCGCCGAGCCCATCGGAACCGTGGCAGTCCGCGCACTTCTGAGCATAGAGTCCCTCTCCACGCTTGAGATCGGCTGCGGCTGCTTTGATGTCTAGTGCGGGAATCGCGTTGGGGCCGAGGGGGCGTTTCGCGTTCTGTTGAATCGTTTGGCCACGAGATAACCAGGAAATGTAAGTCGTAACCGCGACAGAAACCTCGCTTCCTAGCGGCGGACGCACTCCATTGCAGCTTCGCATAAAGCAGTTCAGTACCCGATCCTCAAGTGTGATCACACGTTGTTCGCGAGGTGCCCAGGCAGGGTAAGCGGTCGCGGTCCCCATAAAAGTCCCTGCCTTCGGGTGCTTGCCATTCTTCAAATGACAACTCGTACAGTTTAATTTGTTACCTACATAGTCCTTCGACAGAGGATGCTCGACCGTGTTCTGCACGATTGCTTCCCCTAGACGAATGACCTTTCCCAATTCGCCAAGATCATCGAGTGTACTGTCATCAGCGTTGGGGGCTTGTGCAAATAAACAACCGTGCGATACAAGACATGCCGCGAATAAAGCCATCACACGCGTCGCTGCGTCCAGACACCTTGGTAACCCGTTTCGTCGTTTCACGTCGTCTTCCAAGTCTAGTGGGATGTTGCGAGGGCTGGGAGGTTAGTGGTTAATTTACCATGCGTTAGGCAATCCCCCCTCCTCTTCATAAGTTTAGATCCGCGACCCGGCAAAAGGTTACAAAAAAAGATTCGGCGAAATCCTTAGGAACACATGTTGCCAGGCGCTCTTGAAAAAGTCCTGCCAAAATAGGTTCGTTTTGCCAAAATATTTTCATGGGCTTCGCAAATCTTGTAACCTTGTGTGTCTTCGCGGCTCAGTTTTCCTAGGGAACTTCTCACTGACACAGGTCCGAGCAAGCTCTCCGAAAACGTTCTCTCGGCATTCCCCGCCTCCCATAAAGCAACAGGATGTAAATGAAATTGCAACAACCGATCCAGTTTTTTGGTCTGATCGCGATAGGCACTTCGGTTTTATTGGGATGCAGTACGCAACCACAATCGGCAGCAACGGTACTTGAACCGACCACGATTGCTGAGGGAATTGAACCCACTGAAGAATCAAAGAAGGTTTTACTGGCTGCCAAAGAGGATTTGTTCAAGCAACTATCGGGTCGGTTGATGGCTGCCATGAATACTGGTGGCCCTGCTGAAGCCGTCGAAGTGTGCTATGCGCAAGCTCCCAAGATTGCCAAAGAAGTTGGAGAGACGCACAATATTCGTATCGGGCGAACTGGGGTGCGATTGCGAAATACCAGCAACGAAGCCCCCGGTTGGGCCAAAGAGCTGGTTGAGTCGCAGATCGATACTCCCACGTTTGCCGTGTTGAGTAACGATAAAGCTGTTGCGTTGCTTCCCATCAAGCTGCAACCGCAATGCCTGATGTGCCATGGGCCGGTTGAGCAGATCTCAGAGGAAGTAAAGCGAGTCCTGGCCAACAGGTATCCGAACGATCAAGCGACCGGATTCCGTGACGGCGATTTGCGAGGTTGGTTTTGGGTTGAAGAAATCTAACGTTGACGAAATCTAACAAGGAATACACCGATGACCAAAGACCACTATTCGATCCTGATTGTTGGCGGTGGCACCGCTGGCATCACGGTCGCTGCTCAACTAAGACGAAAAAACAAGGGGAGTGACATCGCGATCGTCGAGCCCTCGACGAAGCATTACTATCAACCTCTTTGGACTCTCGTGGGTGGAGGCGTATTTCCCAAGGAGAAAAGTGAGAGGGATGAGAAAACCCTTATTCCGCCTGGGGTAGCTTGGATTCAGGATAGCATCCAGAGTTTCGATCCAGACAACAATTCCATCGTTACTACGGCAGGCAAGACCGTTCGATATGATTACTTGGTGGTCGCACTAGGGATTCAAGTTGATTGGAACAAGATCCCAGGACTAACCGAGGGCATTGGACGGCAGCAGATTTGTAGCAACTATTCCTACAAGCATGTTGACTATACCTGGGAATGCATCAGGCAATTCCGTGGCGGTACAGCGTTGTTTACGATGCCAAACACAGCGGTCAAATGTGGCGGCGCTCCGCAGAAGATCATGTATCTAGCTGATGATACGTTTCGAAAATCAGGAGTCAGGGATAAGTCTCAGGTCATCTTTGCATCCGGTCAGGCTTCGTTGTTTGCCGTCGAAAAATATCGCCGGACACTGGAAAAGGTAGCAGCTCGCAAGGAAATTGATTTACGATTCCAACGCAACTTGGTCGCTCTAAGCCCAGACACCAAAGAAGCGGTGTTCGAGAATCTTGCAACCAAGGAACAGGAGTCGATTCGCTTTGACATGATCCACGTGACACCTCCGATGGGGCCTCCGGACATAGTCAAGAACAGCGTGCTCGCCAACGCGGCTGGTTGGGTCGATGTTGACAAGCACACCCTGCAGCATCCCAAGTACCAAAACGTTTTTCCCATCGGTGATTGCAGCGGGCTGCCAACATCCAAAACCGGAGCAGCGATACGTAAGCAGGCCCCCGTGTTGGTCGCGAATCTTATATCCGCAATGAGGGGGCAGCCGCTATCGGCTCGGTACAATGGGTATACTTCTTGTCCGCTGGTAACTGGTTATGGCAAGCTGGTTCTAGCCGAGTTCGACTACGACGGCAAACCAGCAGAGACTTTTCCGATCGATCAGTCCAAGGAAAGGTATTCGATGTATTTGCTGAAAGCTTACGGGCTGCCAGCTCTCTATTGGAATGGCATGTTAAAAGGGTTGGGTTAGTTTTCAGATACAGAATCTAGGGAGCGATACCCAAAAAACGTTCGCTAGGTCGATCGGCAGGATAAAAAAAACTTTTGCAAGGATTCTCGGTCGGTCCTCAAAGTCAGCCGCTCAGGTTCTATCGAACGAAGCCGATTGGCTATTTTCGCGAATTTATCGAAAATAGTCCCCTCTTTAGGCTCCAATAGCCCAGACTCTCATTTGGGCAGGGAGCTCGGTGCGAGCTACTTTCAAAGCATGTTTCCGTCTGTCGTTGAAGAATTTTACGATTGCGAGGGGGATTTGTTTACCGTGTGCAAAAGATGTACAATTCCCTTATCGCCTCCCGGCCTTTGTCGAATTCGACGCAAGCGAGATGATCGCCGCGTCCCATTTTTTCGAACGAGGAATCGGACAACTAGAAAGATTGGAGTTTTCCTGTGCAAGTGAATGTATCTGCCCGTCATGGCCATTTAAAGCAAGAAGATCAAGCCATAATCGTAGAGAAGGTAGAACGTGTCCGCAGGCTTTTTGATCGGATCAATTCGATCGATGTCACGGTCGACCTGGGACACACGGAGCGTCCGAGTGTCGAAATCAATGTCTCGGCGGAACATGCGCATGACTTCGTCGCTTCGACAGATTCCCAGACAATACTAGCGGCTTTGGACTTGACGATTGCCAAGGTAGAACAGCAAATTCGCAAACACAAAGAGAAGGTAACGGACCACAAGGCAGCAAGTGTGAAGTACACTGGCGGCGAGTCCGTCTAACAACAACGTATTTATCCCTCGCCAGACTAACAGATGGCGAGGATTGAGTTCATAAGATTGCCTAAATCGGGCCACATGATTCCTTGGAAGGATTTTTTAGTCCATGAAGTTTTCTGCATTTATTTCTCCTAAGGCGATTCGGTCTAGCTTGACAGCCAACTCGAAAGAGGGAGTCATCGCCGAGTTGGTTGATGCCTTGGTTGACGCTGGAGAAATCAAAGATTCCGACAAAGCTGACATCATCAAAGCGATTATGAAGCGAGAAGAGCTCGGCAGCACCGGGATCGGACGCGGAGTCGCTGTTCCCCACACCAAGCATGCGAGCGTAGAAAAGCTGGTTGGGACGGTGGGAGTAAGCCAAGAAGGTTTGGATTTCGAGTCGCTAGACGGTCAAGACGCGTCATTGTTTTTCTTGTTGGTATCGCCACCGGATCGCCCTGGGGATCACCTGAGAGCGCTCGAGAACATTTCGCGACAACTGCGAGACGATACCTTTTGTCGGTTCTTGCGACAGTCGAAGACGCCTGAGGACATTCTTCATTTGTTGGACGAGGCTGATAGCAATCAGTTTGGTTCATAATAGGACTAATGGCTCCGTCAATGCAGCACTGCGTCGTCACTGTCAAAAATCCAGAGGGTTTGCATATGCGACCAGCGGATAGGCTGGTTCGTGCAGCCTCTTCGTTTCAGTCGCAGATTGAGCTGGAGCGGGCGGGACAGATAGCTGACTGCCGAAGCATTCTGAGTTTGCTAACCTTGGGGGCGACCCAGGGGTGCGAGCTGGTGCTTCGCGCTCAGGGCCCAGATGCAGAGGCTGCAATTCAGGCGATAAGTTTGTTGTTCGAGTCACAGTTCGACGAATTGAATGCGTCAACTGCGTAGCTTGCAACAAAGAGCCAATACTCATCACAATTTAATCATCAAAGGTTGGAACGGATTCATGGTTTTGAACCCGCACCTTAATCTCAGGAACCGAGCCGAGAATGCTTGAGCTGCAAGGAATCGCGGTATCACCTGGCGTCGCTATCGGCCGAGCGATGGTGTTCGACCGAGAGGGGTATCGCATTACGCGGTGCTTGGTCCGTCCGGGTGACGATGTTGTCGAATGGCAGCGGCTTATCGACGCGATTGGTGACGCACGTCAAGCCTTAGAGTCGACACAGAAAACCACTTCTGAGTCGATGGGCGAACGCATGGGGAGTATTTTTTCCGCCCATCAGCAAGTCCTGACCGATCCGCATCTCAAATCGGAGCTGGAGCATCTGATCCGCACAAAGCAGTATTCTGCGGAGTATGCGGTCAGCGAAGTCTTCAGTCGTTATGCAGCGGCATTTCGCAAGTCCTCTAGCTCGTTTCTCGTCGACCGGGTCAACGATGTTCGAGATGTCGAACGGTTGCTGCTCGAGCGTTTGACCGGGCAGCCGTTAGCGACTCTGAATCAGCTCGCACCGGAGACCATTGTCGTAAGCCACGACTTGACCCCGGGTGAGACGGCTTCGTTTGACCGAACGCGAGTGCTCGGTATTTGCACGGAAGCGGGAGGTCCCGGCGGTCACACAGCCATCGTAGCTCGTGGCATGGAGATTCCCGCAGTAGTCGGCGTTGGCAATTTCTTACACAACATCCGTACTGGTGACGAGGTCATCGTCGACGGCCATTTGGGGCGAATTATCGTTTCGCCTGACGAAGCAACAAAGCAACATTATCTCGAACGTCGTCAGTATCGACAGTCGATCATCCTCCAGTTGGATGAGCTACGCGATCTGCCTGCTTCCACGAGCGATGGCGTTCGGATTCAGTTGATGGCGAATGTCGAGTTCCCCTCCGAGGCCCCGGCATGTATCGCACGGGGTGCTGATGGGGTGGGATTGTATCGAACAGAGTTTCTCTACTTAGGGCACAACAAAGAGCCCACGGAGGAGGAACACTATCAAGCATACGCGCAGGTTGTGCGTGATATGCAAGGAAGACCTGTCGTGATTCGCACCTTGGATTTAGGCGCGGACAAGATGGGTATGTCACGTCCAGCGGAGCCAGAGAACAACCCGTTCCTGGGCCTCCGCAGTATACGGCTCAGTCTGAGGAATCCTCCCCTGTTCCGTATCCAGTTACGCGCGCTGCTAAGAGCGGCTTGTCTCGGTGATGTAAGGGTCATGTTCCCAATGATCACAACGCTCGACGAGCTGCGTAGCGCGAGATTCCTTCTGCGATCCGTCGCAGAAGATTTGGCTTCCGAGAATGTACAAGTCCCCCAGAATGTCCCTGTTGGCATGATGGTGGAGGTACCTGCTGCCGTGTTGATGTTGGATCGTTTTATTGAAGAGATCGATTTCGTCAGCATTGGAACCAACGATTTGACCCAGTACACGCTGGCCGTCGATCGGAGCAACGATTCCGTTGCCGATCTTTACCAAGCGTGTGACCCATCGGTGTTGCGGCTGATCCAGCGTACGGAACAGATCGCATCCCAACATCAAAAGTCGACCAGCGTGTGCGGCGAGATGAGCAACAATCCTGCTTACTCGTTGCTGCTGGTCGGCATGGGAGTTCGGACGCTAAGTACAGCGCCCGCCGCAATTCCCATCCTCAAGAAAGCGATTCGATCCGTGACGGTCGGACAGTGCGAGGCCATGGCTTGGCGAGCACTTCGATTGTCCACGGCGCGAGAAGTTGATGCATTCTTGATGAATCAATTAGCCGGGCTTGTGCCCGAAATCGTCTTGCAGGCTTGAGGCAACGTTGTCGCATGATTCATGCCAACGACCTCGGGTCCGACGATCCTTAACAAAACAAATAGCAAGAAGAAATTGACCGCGACCAACTAGCAAGGGACGAGCTTCATGCCTCTCCAAAGCTTATTCCACAGGGTAGGTGCTAGCCACATCGACTTGAGCGTTGTCCAAGCGGTTAGAAGGAATGAACGGATTAATGAAAAAGGAAATGCTGATCAATATCTCCCAATCGGAGGAGTGCCGCATTGCATTGCTCGAGGACGGAGTTCTAGAGGAACTGTACACGGAACGAACCAGTCAAGACAATTGGGTGGGGAACATCTATAAAGGCAAGATCGTTAACATCGAGCCTAGCATTCAAGCCGCTTTTGTGGACTTCGGAGTTGGAAGAAACGGGTTCTTGCATATTAGTGATGTGGAACCTCAGTACTTCCGCCAAGCAGGATATGATCCTGCCGAAATCATGGACGAACACTACGACGGCTACGACTCGGGAGACGATGAGGGCGAGGAAGAAGACGACAAGCAAAAGCAACACAAGGGGCATCGGAAAGGTGGAAAGCTGCGAAGCGGACGCCCTCGATTCAAGCCACCAATTCAAGAGATTTTTAAGCGAGGCGACGAAGTACTCGTGCAAGTTATCAAGGAAGGGATCGGAACCAAAGGCCCGACTCTATCCACTTACATAAGCATACCCGGTCGCTACCTCGTTTTAATGCCTGCACTAGGCCGTGTCGGTGTTAGTCGCAAGATTGAGGATGAAGACGAACGGCGAAAGCTGCGGGGCATGATGCTCGATATGCAGTTGCCAAAAGGCGTTGGTTTCATTGTTCGAACGGCGGGTCAGGATCGAACACGTAAAGAGCTTTCCCGCGATGTGGCTTACCTGCTAAGGCTTTGGAAGCTCATCGTCAAGCGAGTCAAATCGACCCCGGGACCGTGTGATATCTACGAAGAGAACGATATCATGATCCGCACGATTCGAGATACCTTCACGGAGGACATCGATACGATCGTCGTTGACGAGGATGCTGCTTATCAGAGAGCCCTCGACTTTCTCGAGTTGGTTATGCCTCGCTTTGTGGATCGTTTGCAAAAATTCGACGAAAAAGTGCCATTGTTCCATCATTACAAATTGGAACAAGAAATCGCACGCATCCACCAAAGAGTTGTGCCCCTCAAGGGAGGTGGTTCGATCGTCATTGACCAAACGGAAGCTTTGGTTGCGATCGACGTCAATAGCGGCAATTTCCGGGGTCATGAGGACAACGCGGAAGAGAACGCTTTCCATCTCAACATGGCGGCAGCCAAAGAGATCTCCAGGCAATTGCGACTGCGAGATTTAGGTGGCGTTATCGTCAACGACTTTATCGATATGCGCAAGGAAAGTCATCGTCGCAAAGTGGAGAAGACTTTGCGAGATGCCATGAGGCGAGACCGCGCTCGGACGAAGATCCTGCGAACGAGCCCATTCGGCTTGATCGAAATGACGAGGCAAAGAATTCGTCCAAGCTTTAAGAAGAGCGTGTACGAAGATTGCCCATGCTGCAAGGGTCGAGCTGTTGTGAAGACTGCCGAGAGCATGTCGATCGAGGTAACTCGGCTTCTGATCATGGCGTGCCAGCTGCCGAACGCATCGCGTGTTGTCGTCAAGGTTCATGAGAATGTCGCCGCCTATCTGAATAACAAGAAGCGTCGAGATCTGATCAAGCTGGAGGAATTGACTGGCGTGAGCGTTTTGATCCATGGAACGGATAGTTTGTTCCCTGAGCATCTAGAAATGGAATGCCGAGACAAAACTGGAGCTTTGATTACATTGCCATTTATGAGCAACGGGTAATCGATTTATGTTCCCCGTAACCATAGGAAATCAAGTCGTAGACGGCCACGGACCGATGGTACTAATCGCCGGTCCGTGCGTGATCGAATCGCTTGACGGATGTTTGGAGATCGGTAGTCAGGTTGCAGCTGAGTGCGAGCGGCTTGGTATCCAGTACGTGTTCAAGGGGTCGTTCGACAAAGCGAATCGAACCAGCGGTGGAGCTTTTCGTGGGCCGGGTATCGACGAGGGGCTCGAAATCCTGTCCCAAGTGAAAGCCAGGTTGGGGTGTCCCGTTACAACTGATGTTCACATTCCAGAACAAGCGAAAACGGTTGCGGAGGTTTGCGATTTGTTGCAGATTCCAGCTTTCCTCGCTAGGCAAACGGATCTCATCGTGGCTTGTGCGATGACGCACAAGCCTTTGAACATCAAGAAGGGGCAATTCATGGCACCTGCGGATATGAAGTACGTCTTGGACAAGGCCCGAGATTGCTCCAATGCCGGTGTGATGCTTTGCGAGCGAGGAACGTTCTTCGGATACGGTCGTTTGGTAAACGACATGACGGGACTGCCAGTCATGAGGGGCTTCGGTGCACCGGTAATCTTCGATGCGACCCATTCGGTCCAGCAACCGGGTGGGCTGGGTGGCGCGACAGGAGGAAATCGGTCGATGGTAGAGCCGCTAGCTCGCGCTGCCGCTGCGGTCGGGGTGGATGGTTTCTTTTTCGAAACCCATCCCGATCCCTCAGCAAGCCCCAGTGACGGACCAAACATGGTACCGTTAAACGAGTTTGGTGGTGTCTTGGAAAGAGTGCACACAGTTTGGCGAACCGTTCGTCCATGGCTAGCGTAAAACAAAAATGGCACATTTGATCGAATCCAATAAAGCTTCATGTCTCAACAACTTACCTGAGGATCGCTCACGTTTGGTTTCAGCAAAAGGGACCGGCCGTTCGGGCGTGAAATCGGTGTTGGTCACCGTTGGTCTGATTTTGGTCGGTATCGCTGGGTGCGATAACACAGCCCATGACCGGATCATCGATATTGAAACTCGAAAAACCGTTTCGAAAGAACGAAAGGATGCACTCCGCGAGGCGTTTGCTTACCTCCCTCAGCTGATTCGTTTGAATCGGACCGCTGCCATCAAAGAGATTCGTATGCACCTAAATACTTGGGCGGGGAGCGTCGAGGCTCCGAAGGATTGGAATTCGCCAGACCTTTTGTTCTCGGTAGCACCTGCATTGAGAACGATCGACTTCGCACAGCGATTAGACAAGCTCGAGTTTGGCGAGGCAGAATGTGAGTTTTTGTTGCAGTGCCAGATCCTAACGGATGTTACCAAATGGGTATTGGACCGACCTTATCAAGATCCACTTTTTGAGAAGTGGCTGGAAGGCAAGAGGTCCGAGCTGGAGTCAGAGAATTGGCAGCGATTGGAAACTTCGCTCAAACTTTTTGATTGGACGATGGCTAATGTAGGGCTAATCGGCAATCCCAAGGACGTTGAGCAATTGGTTACCAATCCAACCTCTGCCAATTCGGATCAAGGAAGCGTCTATCGTCAACTACCATGGCAGACATTGATGTTTGCGAGCGGGGATCGATGGGAGCGGGCGCGGCTATTTACCCAATTGATGTTCTCGCAGGGAATCGATACCTGCGTGCTTGCCTTGCCAAGTTTGAGTGGAGCCACCGACGACTCCGCTTTGCGGTTGTGGTGCGTGGGAGTACCAGTTCAAGGGGAGCTATATTTATTTGAGCCTCAATGGGGAATGCCGATTCCGAGTCAGGAGACCGGCGGGGTTGCCACCTTACGCGAGGCACGTTCCAATCCCAATGTACTGCGCCGTGCCAAGGTGCCAGGTCTGTTCGATTATCCTGTCGAGCAAAAGGACATCGAACAACTTGTTGCACTGATCGATTGTGATCCTTTCGCGGTTGGCAAGTCCATGTTCACGGTGCAGCAATCTTTAGTTGGCTCCAATCGGATTCGCTTGAGTCTCGACGTAGATGCGTTCCAGGATGTGCTGTTAGCCTCCACTCCCAACCTGCAGGTCAGACTCTGGAATGCACCGTGGTTAGCTTATGTTTACAATAAATCGATCCGCGAGCGATTGAATGAAAACTCGCCATTCTCGGTAGGCTATCTCGAGCGATTTGGCGCCCTGGTTACTGATACGCCTATCAGTCGAGCAAGAATGCTTCACTTCAAAGGCAAATTCGAAAGTTCCTTGGAGGAGACGGGCGCTCTACGGGCCTACATGGACTATCGGGTCGATGAACAAACCTTGAAAGAGATGCTCATAAACAAGGACGTTCAAAAGGAACTCGGATTGGTTCGCGGCGAGTTCGAGCCGCTCGAGGTGTTCGACGCTCGCTTGCTTCTGGCGCAAACCTACTTCCGCCGTTCCAAATTCGACGTCGGTATGTATTTGGCGATGGCGAATCGAGATCTCGGTAAACCGACAACAGCCATAAATTGGCTAAAAGAACGAACGCTGCAATTAAAGGGGTCCGAGTTTTGGCATTCGCATGCAAATTATCTTCTTGGGCGAATGTATGAATTGACCGAAAATTTCGTTGCTGCGGAAGAAGCCTATAAATTCGAGTCATCGGCGCAAGCCGCCGGAAACAGGATCCGCTTGAGAAAGCTTCGGCAAGAATTCGCCAGTGCTTTTGAGGGGACGCAATGAGTGACCGGAGCGGCATGAAGTGCAGAGTATGGACCAACACCGACTTTCAAGGCGAAACGCTCAGCCAGTTGCATTCAGGACTCGCGGAAGCGGAATTGGTTTTCGCGACGCAGACGGTTTCGGGAAATTTGGTTAGTTCACCACCAGATCCGAGCTTAGAGGACGCAGTCATTGCATTCGGTCAACCGGATGTCGGGCAGCTGTTTCATCTCCCGAAGCTTCGCTGGGTGCATCTAACGTCAGCTGGATACACTAACTACGACCGAGACGACTTGCGAGACTCTTTTAAGTCGCGGGGCGTTGTTCTCACCAATAGCTCTAGCGTCTACGCTGAGCCTTGTGCGCAGCATGCTCTAGCTATGATACTTGCGTTTGCTCGTCAACTGCCAATGGCTTGGGCAGAGCAAACTACGGATCGAGCCTGGTCGGACTCCGTTATACGTCGCAAGTCGACTTTACTTAACGACCAGAATGTTATGATTTACGGTTTCGGGGCGATCGCTCGTCGGCTCACCGCATTGTTAAAGCCGTTGGGATTGAACGTCGTTGGAGTGCGGCGACGCCTCACGGGCAAGGAACCGGTACCCATGGTTTCGCTGGATGAGCACAAAGCATGGTTGTCACAAGCGGACCATGTGGTCAACATTTTGCCCGCGAATGGTGCCACTAAGGATTTCTTTGATCGAGAGGTCCTGAGCCTGCTGAAACCAACGGCCTATTTCTACAACATTGGTCGCGGAGTTACGGTCGATCAGGATTTCTTGGGTGAATTGTTAACAGCTGGTAAGTTGGCAGGTGCCTATTTGGACGTAACAAATCCCGAACCGTTACCAACAGATCATCCACTTTGGAAAGCACCGAGTTGTTTTATAACGCCACACACCGCAGGAGGGTTTTCAGATGAGATGCCGCGGTTGGTGCAGCATTTCTTAGCTAACTTCGACCGCTTCCAACTGGGCCAAGACCTCGCGGACAGAGTGTTCTAGGTCCGGCATCATATTATCTCGTTGCATAATGCAGCACCCGTTCGGTATCAGGGCTGTGGTCGGGTAATTAGAGTGCACAAGTTTAACATCGCAAGTCAATTATTGCAGCGCTAGTGCCTGTTGAACAGCATAACTCGAGTTCACGCCGCTTTCGAGTAGCGGGACGCCGTCGCTGGCATAGGACCCACAAAACCAAATTCTTCGTTGCTTCTCCTGATGCAGTTCGGCCAATTCCGCGAGACCTTCGAGAGACTGTGGGTTGACGATTGGGCGTTGCAGAACACGCTCGCAGAACATCTTGTCCGGATCGACCTCCACAAATGGCATAATCGTTTGAAAGATAGGTGTTTCGATTTTCCATTCTGGACAAAAACGATTCATCCATATGGTACACATGGCCGTGTTCCTGGAGGCGTTGGTAATAATGTTGAAAGTTCCCCATTCTTTCCGAGTAGGGGGCATCAACGACTCATCTCGGTGCAAAACAACTTTCACAGGTTCGTAAGTGAACGACTCGAGCATTTGACGTTCGCGGTCAGCTAGGTCATCAAGAATTTTTAGGGCCGTATTGGCTTGAGTCGCCATTACCAAGTGATCCACCGCGAGAACTTCACGTGAGCTTAAGTTCAATTGAACTTGATGATCAACGATTTTCACCGACTCCAAGCTGGTGTTACATCGGATATCGGCGAGCGGTGCAGTAAGACGCATCGCAATATCTTTCGCCCCGTTTCGTGCACGCAGCAAACGAACTCCAGATGTCAATGAAATCATGGCTCTCAAGACCGTTGCCGCAGGATAACGCCACAGGCTCTCGTAGGAGCAGGTGCACACGGTTGAAGCTAGCGCGGGAAAGAGAAATAGTTCGCAAAAAGGCGCTGAATATTGATGGGAATTGAGATAAGTTTGAAAATCGACGGGATCGCGTTCGCAGGTTGTCAAGTCTTGGTGGGCGGATGCCTTCATCCGCTTAATATCGTGCCGGATCTGCCGACATTCCGATTGCCAAAGTCGACCAGCAGCCCATTGAGAAAAGTACGAGTCATCGAGCCGAAATACGGGATCCCTCTTCCATTCTCCAAATGTTTGGGCAGGATCAATCTGTTCCGTTTCAACTCCTAGTTCAGAATACAGTCGACACAAATTTGGCCACAGAGCCGCGTTAAACATACGCGAGGGTATGTCAGCCGACAGGTTCACCCCGTCGATCAAGAGTGGCATTCCGTGTGCCGAAAGCCCAAGATCAGGAAGCCGTTCGATCAGCACCACGTGGTGTCCTGCACGGTTCAACAACCAAGCGGCTGTCAGACCCGCAATTCCACTTCCCACAACGGCAATTCTCATCAGCAGCCTTTAAGTTAGCGAGTTATGATATCTCGAAAACCCGCCTGAAATCCGGCTCAAGTCAAATCTGGACATCGATTACTTGGCACATTGTATCATGCTGCACAGACCCTTCTTAGGGGGCTTTGACCAATTGCCCTATTCGGTCGCGTTTAGGACATTCGACCCTCATGATCAGGCCGCATCGCCTGCCTCACGTGTAAGCTCGACCTCGACCTGATGATCTTGTCCATCATCCGTCAGTCGTAGCACATCTCCCTGTTGCTCAATTCCATCAACCGTAATTCGCTTCACGATTCCGCCCGGTTCCGGTTGCAGCACGGTGATGTGATATCGAGTTTCCCGATAACGATAATGGATTTTCAACGATTTCCAGTCGGCCGGCAGACAAGGGGTGAATCGCAACCGATCGACCTCCAAGTGCAGCCCCAACAGGGATTCGATCAACAAGCGATACATCCAACTGGCTGAGCCAGTGTACCAGGTCCATCCTCCTCGGCCCGTGTGGGGAGGAACCGCGTAGACATCCGCCGCGACGACGTACGGTTCGACTTTGTAGGTTTGCACCTGCGCTGGGGTGGTGCCATGATGGATGGGATTGATCATCGAGAACAATTCCCATGCGCGATGGGTATCTCCCAGTTTTGCGAATGCCATGACGGTCCAGATGGCGGCATGGGTGTATTGCCCACCATTCTCGCGAACGCCGGGGACGTAGCCGCGGATATAACCGGGATCTTGGTCGGACTTATCAAACGGAGGATCGAAAAGCTGAATGAGTGAGCTGTCGCGGCGAACGAGCCGCTGGTCCACGGCCTCCATGGCTTGGCGTGCACGCTCCGGATCGCCGGCCCCCGACAAAACGGA
Organism: Brakhagea baltica; assembly: GCF_052161605.1. Lineage (NCBI taxonomy): Bacteria > Pseudomonadati > Planctomycetota > Planctomycetia > Pirellulales > Pirellulaceae > Brakhagea > Brakhagea baltica. The sequence continues at coordinate 6,522,090 of NZ_CP197409.1, forward strand.
CCAACTCTGCGCTATGGAATCGATCTGGCACTCCGAGTTGCTGGCCGACCCGAGCGGTTGACCGTTGTCGAAATAAGCCCGCCGATACCACTGGCCGTCCCACGCGTGCTGTTCGATGTTAGCACGGAGTTGGGCCGCTTCCGATTCGCAGCGAGTCGCGAAGAGATCATCTCCCCGTCCGTGTGCTAGGGCCGCAAACTGTTGCAAATTTTCATGCAGGAAGAAGGCTAACCAGACGCTTTCTCCCTGACCATGTTGGCCGACGAGATTCATGCCGTCGTTCCAATCCCCACAGCCGATCAGCGGCAGACCATGCACGCCGAAAGACAATCCGTTGGTGATGGCCCGGACCCCATGTTCGTAGAGTGTCCCGGATTCCGATGAGGTTGTCGGCAAATCGTAGTAAGCCTCTTCACCGGATTGAAGCGGTCGCCCCTCGAGGAACGGAATTCGTTCTTCGAGCACCCCCGTGTCACCGGTCGCTTTGACGTAAAGGCAGGTGACCAGCGGAAGCCAGAGGAAGTCATCCGAAAAGTGGGTTCGGACACCCCGTCCGAGCGGCGGATGCCACCAGTGCTGGACGTCTCCCTCAACAAATTGACGGGCGGCGGCTCTTAGCAGATGCTCCCGGATCCGTTGCGGTTGGGTATGTACCAGAGCCGCCACGTCCTGCAATTGATCTCGAAAACCATAAGCGCCACCGGACTGGTAGTAGCCGCTGCGAGCCCAGTATCGGCAGGAGAGCGTTTGATACAACAGCCAACCGTTACCCAGGACATTAACGGCCGGATCGGGGGTTTCTATCTGCACGGCTCCGAGCGTTTGGTTCCACGTACTCCATACCTCCTCCAACGCGCGGCGTGCAGGCTCAGCACCTCGATAGCGATTTACAAGTCGTTGCACCTCCTCAATGTCATGTCCCGCGCCCAACATGAAAACGACTTCGTGCTGGCGACCATCAGGTAGATCGAACGGAGTTTGAATCGCTCCACAAGGATCCAATCCCGCTCCCACCTTGCCTGACAATCGCTTGCGTCGCATGGCGGCCGGTTGCCCCAAGTCGCCGTTGCGTCCCAAAAACTCCGTCCTGTCTCCGGTGAGCGTCCGCGCCGGATCAGCCATGTCGAGAAAGCCAATGCGACCAGGGAACTCGATGCTATAGGGGTTTTGAGCCAGCAACGCACCGCACTGCGGATCGACTTCTGTCACCACGTGCATCATCCCCTTGGAACGCATTTCCCCCAACGCCCACTCGCAGTAAGCGGTAGCAGAAAGCCTTCGCAGTCGTCCCGAGCGATTTCGAACTTTGAGGACAGCAAACTTGATCGGTGCATCGACGGCAACATAGATCCACAACTCGCTCTCTATGCCATGTTGCGTTGTTTCGAATACACTGTAGCCAAACCCATGGCGGGTAACATACGGTTGATCGCCCCGGACCGGCAGCGGAGTTGGTGACCAAAATTCTCCGCTTTCTTCATCGCGCAGATAGAACGCTTCCCCGCTGAGATCACCGACAGGATCGTTGTACCACGGGGTCAGGCGAAATTCATGCGCGTTCTCGCTCCAACTATAGGCACTCCCACTTTCTGAGATCACCGTTCCAAAGCTCGAATTGGCGATCACGTTGACCCAAGGAGCCGGAGTCACTTGCTCAGTTCCGGTGCGGATCACGTACTCCCGTCCGTCGGCTGTGAAGCCACCGGTACCATTATCAAAGACGAGATCACTGCGTGGAGGTGCTGAGGGTGAGTGAGGGGCGATGCGGTGAGGGCGAGGCACAAGTTCTGGTATTTTCAAATCGCTCGAGTAGCGGCGTTCCAACTGCTTGGCGAGACTGCCAGCTCTGTCATCGATGATAACTCGAGCAACGGTTTGCAGAAGAACGCGGTCCTCTTCTGACATTTGTTCCGAGCGACGGACGAAGATGCCGCCGGGATGATCCATTGTCCGAGCTTCACTGCCAGCCGAAGCTAGACCGACAATCAGTTCCTGCAGTTCTTGCCGATAACCTTCGGGGCCTTCATTCCAGATAACCAAATCGACCTCGAGCCCTTTTATCCGCCACCAAGCGTGCGCCTGGACCAATTGCCGGACCAGATGAATATTCTCGACGTTGCCGATACGCAGCAGGACGATCGGCGAGTCGCCAGAGATACCGTGTCCCCACAAACCTGACTGACCACGACGGTTCCGCTTGAGGATCGCAGCCTCCGAACGTAGCCCGTGACTGGCATACACAACGAAACTAGCTAGCCGTCCAAAGAGCTGCGCATCTGCCTCGCTCGCATTCAACTGACGCAGTACCACTTGACCATGCGTCCAAGCCATGTCAAAGACTCGGTCCGCTAAGTGCCGATCGCGGTACTTGTTGATCAACTCCACGGCAGTATCGCGTGTGTTCGCCATGCCAGTGACGAAATCCACGCTTACCGTTTCATCCGGCAACAGTGTCAGCTCTATACGAATGGCCACGATCGGATCGAGCACAGAGCCGGCGCTATTCGATAACTTCCCTGAACTGTGCATAGCTACCGGTGCAGATGGATTGCTGCACCGACCGATAAACTTCAAGCGGTCGGTCTCGTAAGACGTTTCCCCGGTCTTAGCATTCACGACGGCAACCAAGTGCAACATCCAGGGTGGCTGCTCCTGGGATGACCGTGGCCGCCTAGTGCACAAGATGGCCTGGTGGGAATCGAGAATCTCCGTTTGCACGAATAGATTCGAAAAAGCTGGATGGGTGGCATCCGCAGCGGGCGTGGCCAGCACGACTTCTCCATAGCTAGTTAATTCGATCGTGCGCGCGACGCTGGAGTGATTCGTGATCGCACTACGACGTATCTCGATGTCGTCCTCCGGGGAAACTGCGATCTCGGTATGAATCGCGATGTCATGATCGCGTCGTCGGTACTCGGCGCGGGCTTGGGAAAAAACAGCCTCGTACGTTTTCGTCCCTCGTCGTGTCGGTTGATACGTGGTCGACCAAATTGTATTGCTCTCGACATCGCGTACGTAACAGAACATCCCCAGGTTGTCTCGCGTGGTATCCTCACGCCAACGCGTCACCGCCAGCCCTTGCCAGGAACTGTAACCGCCTCCGGCATTTGTCACCATGACGTGATAGCGGCCGTTGGAGAGCAAATGCACTTCCGGGGTTGGCGTATGGGGTGTCTTGAAAACCCTAAGTAATGCCTCGGGTTCATCGGTGAATTGCCCCTCCCCAGTTACTTCCGCCGAATGCGGATAAAACGGTGCCGCCTTGGGAACCCGTTCTTGCAATAACAGCTCGGTGGCCCGAAACTGCGGATCCGAACGAAAACGCTGCTGCATGGGTCGGTTCAAAAGCAGATGCGCAAGCGATAGAAAGCTCATGCCTTGATGATGGGCCATGTACGATCGAACTACCGCATGAGTTTGACCGCGCGGCACTCGGGAACGCGTATAGTCGATGGCTTCATAGAAACCATAACGCCCGAAATACCCATCTCGCGCCATCCGCTGCAAGTTCTCACAGGCATGTTGCGGAGCCACCATAAGAGCCATTACGGATGCATATGGGGCTATTACCAAGTCATCCACCAAACCCCGCTTGAAACCGAGTCCCGGAACGCCAAAGGCACGATACTGATAGATCAACTGGGCATCGGTCATGTTGTACCCCGATTCCGAGATCCCCCACGGTACACCGCGTTGTCTTCCATACTCTCTGTGTCGATCGATCACCGCAGCATAGGTTTGATCGAGCAAGGTGTCCTTGTAAGTCGGCATCACCAGTAATGGCATCAAGTATTCAAACATCGACCCACTCCACGAGAGTAATGCCGGCTGGCCATTCGCCGTTGTCAGCAATCGTCCGAGTGCGAACCAGTGCTCCTGTTCCAATTGCCCCTGAGCAATCGCTACGAAGCTACCTAAGCGAGCTTCCGAGGCCAGCAGATCGTAAAAACTGGCATCGCGACGACGTTCGCTGACGTTGTATCCAATTGTCAGTAAACGACGGGATCGGTCGTACAGGAAGTCGTATTCCATGGTTGCGAATTCACCGCATTGCATCACCAGAGACTCCACCTCCCGTATCCGCTGCTTGGCTACGTCCGCTCCCGAGCATACCGTTTCTCGTAAAGCCTTGAACCAAGCTTGAATTTTCGCAGCATCGCTTCCCTTTTCGCTACAGCATTCTTGAGTGAGTGTGTCGATCATCATCAAATAGCGTTCCGCATTGGCCACATCCTGTAGCGATCGAGACATGTCCATTTCAGCCAGCAGCGCTTGCAATTTCACCAACTGCTGGTCGTTAAGCAATAGTCCATTCTTCTGCCAATCCAACCGTGATGGATCTGCAAGCCAGGGTGCGAGCGATAGCAGGTCGCTTAAATGATCGGTACATTGTTCCTTCAAATCTCGAAACCACGTGGTGAGTTCCGGTTCATCGCGCTGAAACGGACCGATGGAAAGCTCCGCGAATCGTGTGCAAAGTGACTGCAATAGATCTCGCGTAGCCTTAAGACTGAGGAAGTCGCCGTTTAGGCGACTGGCTTGGGGTAGCTGTTCCCAAAGCTTCTGCCAGATAGATGGATCGATCGCGCTGGTGCGTTTTGCTTGTTGTGGATGTTCTAAGGAGTCCTCCACGATCTGCCGCATTATGCTCAAAGAAGTCCAGAGTTCGGCTCCGATCACCGGTCGCGCCGGGAGCTCCCTCAATCCTGCTCGAAGTGTCAGCAGGTAACCCGCGAGATTTCCGCTATCAACGGACGAGACGTATCGCGGCAGCAGTGGTTGCAACGTTCGGGTGTCGTACCAATTCAGAAAATGACCGTGAAATCGTTCCAATTGCCCCATTGTGGTCAACGCATCTCGAGTCCGTTCAACGAGCCGACCCATAGAAATGTAGCCGAAATCTGCAGCAACTAGATTGGCAAGCAGCGAGACGCCTATATTCGTGGGGGACGTTCGATGCGCAATCGCGGCGACGGGCTCTTCCTGGAAATTGTCCGGCGGCAACCAATTATCCTCCGCCCCAACAAATTGGGTAAAAAATCGCCAAGTCTTTCTAGACAGTTGATGCAGAAACAAATCTTGCTGCGGCGATAGCTTGGCCTCTTTAATTCGCGGCGGCCAACTGATTCGCCATGCGATGAGCGGCGCTAACAGCCATAGCACCAGCAGGCCGGCAGCCGACAATAGGGCCTCTGGACGAGCCAGCCACAGTAACATCGCCATGACGAGCGCGAAGACCGGCGCGCTCCACATCGTCCGATAGATAGAGACGATCCCACCCGGGCCTTCGAGCTCGGTATCGCTGGCCGTCTTCCACTCCAACATCCGAGCCCGCGTCCATCGCATTCGTACCATGGTGCGCGCAATAGCATCCCAGTTCACCCACGCTTCGTACGGGAGAAACGCAAGCGACATGCCCGCTTGCTGCAAGCTATTACTCAAAGCGTTTCCGACATCACGATAATGGGCCCATACCGGCACATCGACTGCCTTGCGATAGGCAGAAAACAATGACAACAAAACTGCGGGAATGAGCACGATCGCCAACACGAATCCAGTCCAAATCCAGGCGGGAGGCGTCGTCAACCAACCTAGTATCAGCAACAGCAACAAACCACACGGCAGCAGACTCCTTCGAAGGTTATCGAGGATCTTCCAGCGGGAGAGCAGACTGAGGGGATTGCGCTCGCAGCGATTTTTGGGCCCCAATATATAGGGGAGTCCCCACCCAGAAATCTGCCAGTCACCTCGCGTCCAACGGTGCCGTCGGCTGACATCGCTCAGGTAGCGATTGGGATAGCTTTCGTAGACTTGAATGTCACTGACCAACCCGCAACGTGCGTAACAGCCCTCCAACAGGTCGTGGCTCAGAATCTGGTTCTCCAGGAAACGTTTCTCGGTCGTGGCGGCGAACGCATCCACGTCGTAGATCCCTTTGCCAATGAACGAGCCTTCGTGGAACAGGTCTTGATACACATCGGAGATAGCTCGCGTGTAGGGGTCCAGCCCTGGCTCTCCGCAGTTCAAACGCGCAAACCAGGACAGTCCCTCCCGTTCCATGGTTGTCGCGACACCTGGTTGCAAGATTCCATACCCGTGGGTAACGATGTTGCGGTGGGGATCCAGTCGGGCATGATTGAGCGGATGCGCCAACGTTCCAATTAGTTGCTGCGCGATGCCGCGAGGTAGCATCGTGTCGGTGTCCAGGGTGATGACGTATTTCGCCCCTATCAGCAACGATGTATCTCCGACGATTTGAGAAAACGGTTCATGAGAACCACCGCGGAGGAGCGTGTTGAGGTCGCTGAGTTTGCCTCGCTTGCGCTCGTAACCCATCCAGGTTTTTTCCTGAGCATTCCATTGACGAGGTCGATGAAACAGAAAGAAAATCTCCCCCGCGCCGTTCGTGTATTTGGCATTGAGCGATTCCACCCCCGCCATGGCTAGTTGCAATAGCGATTCGTCTTCGGGCAAATGTTGCTGCGGCGCATCGCGAAAATCGGTCAGCAAACCGAAACTCAGGTTGTTGTCCCGATTAGCGAGATAGCGAACTTCGATTCCTTCGATCAGGTGAGCAATATTCTTTTCGCTGACGAGCATCGTTGGGATGACGACTAGCGAGTGCAGCTCCGGTGGGATGCCTCGCGAGAAATCCAATCTTGGCAGACGATTCGGCGGGATGCACAACGTTACCAGCCAATTGATCAGTCCGATCCCAAGTTGGGTGGCACCGAGGAACAGAAGCCCCCCCAGCACCCAAATGGGCCAACCCGTTGCGGTCACCAAGCCGAGCGTGCCGGCAGTTGCTCCCAACGCAAAGAGGACCAGCGCAACCATATACCACACGAGCGGCGTTTTCCGACCGAAGCGAGAGAAATGGCTCGTAAGCGAACGGCGCATGCGTGTCGCTTGCTTGAGTTCTGATAATCCCTGGTCGATTAAGAAATAGCCGATGTGATTCGACCTATGTTCCGTATCGGGAGCCCCTCCGGCCCGTTCGGCCAACTGAATCGCTTGACGGGCAACGGCTTGTTCGGTCAAAAGACTTCGTTTCGCGATGCGTTCTACGACGTGCCTGTATTGGTCGCGAGTGTCAAAGTCCATCTGGCTGTAGACCCCCGCCGGATCACCCAGCAAAGTCTGTTCGACGATGCTCAACGATTCCACAAAGGTTCGCCAGTCGATGGCATCCAGCTCCCGAAGGCTGATAATGCTGTTGGCAATCGAGACTTGATCGACCGCCTGTTGCTGCCCCTCGGACTGAACACGCTGCTCGATGGTCTGCCCATCCTCTCCCAAACGCTGCTCGATCCAAGTCAACGGGACCGACAGGGCTGGGCTTTGACCGCTCAATCGCCGAGTCATTTCTGCTACAAATGCATGGGAGAGTGGCGGATCCTGTTTGACCATTTCCGCTACGATCAGGATTTGCTTGGAGGGGGACAGTTCAGCACATTCGATAAACTGATCAGCCCATTGGCTGGCTCTGTTTCTATCCAAGGTGCCTTGTACGATCCGGACCGCAACCCGTCTCAGGTTTTCGATCAACGCTTGGCGAATCATGATGGGGATGGCCCATAGTTCACCTAAATTCAAATGCGACCGCTGTTGATAGGCAGTAACAAAACTTCGCAAGGATTCGTCGTCCACTCGGCCATCGACATGGGAGATCAATTCCAGCGCAAGATCGTAAACTCTTGGGTAATTCGCGGAGGGACCGTTCAGTAATCGTGGCAATCCTCGGCTGTACTGTTTGGGCAGGTGCCTACGGGTCGTACGAATCTGCTCTTCGATGACATGAAAGTTGTCCAGCAACCATTGCCCAGCAGGCGAGACCGGTCGCTTTTGAGCCACCACCTCCGTCACGACTTGGTATGCATGCAGTAGAACTCGTTCGTTATCGAACAACCGAGTCAGCAGACGATCGGGACCGGGGCGGTGATCGATCTCGTGCCAATCCGCAAGGGCATTGCCATGACGTGCCAACTGATTCAGACTAAATAGCTCCGAACGCAGTGGCAAATCATCACCAAATTCTCGGAATAGACCATCCATTCCGATTCGAGCGATAAGGTGTTGCCTACTGCGACGAATCTTTTCCTTCAAAAACGGCCACTCAATCATCTTCCAATGCAATCGTCTCGCGGGAAACCGCTCGCTATAAATAATTCGTTATCAGGTGGGTCGACGCATAAGCATCCTTCGTGTTTCTTTAGATTCGCCCCCGCCCAAGCCTACCTCCGAAGAGAAAGGAGAGCACCGCGAGAATGAGGAAGACAACAAACAGAATCTTGGCAACTCCGACAAAGGAACCGGCGATTCCCCCGAAGCCCAACACGGCTGCAATTAAAGCGATGACCAAACACACAATAGCTAGCTGTAACATGATAAAACTCTTCTTTTCTTGAAATGGTAAAACATCTTGTCCACAGAGATTCTTCTTACGAATGGTCTCTCGATAGCGCGTACATGGTCTCGGGTTGCTCGTTGCGATCGCGAGGCGTTTGTATATCAGTAACTTGGTTGGCTTCGATCATTGCATTTCGAATCTGTTCCGTTAGGTTGGAAAGATTTCCGGGACTGTGCGGAATAAAGATGGCGTTCGTTCTCGAAGAAGCACCAATATCCTTCATCGTGTCGAAATATTGTGTCATGAGCACTAGATTCATGACATCTTTGGCCGTAGTGCCTGGTACCGACCTTTGGAATTCGTCGACCGAATCTCGCAATCCCGCGACTATGGCTTGCCGCTGCTCCGCAATTCCGCGTCCTTGCAAGGCTTTGCTTTGGGCATCTCCTTCAGCTGACTTCACTTTGATGATACGCTCTGCTTCCCCTTTTTCGGTAGCCGCGACACGCATTCGCTGCGCTGCGTTAATCTCGTTCATCGACTGCTTTACTTTAGCATCTGGGTCGATATCGGTGACGAGCGCTTTGAGGATCCCATAGCCAAAGCCTTCCATGACCTGCTCCAATTCGGATTTGACGATATTGGCAATATCATCTTTCTTCTCGAAGACATCATCGAGCTTGATTTTGGGAACTTGAGCTCGCACGACGTCAAAGACATACGAGGTAATCTGACGCTGAGCGTTATCCAGTTTATAGAACGCGTCATAAGCCTTTTCGGGCAGGACGAAAAACTGGACCGCAACAATCAATTGAACGAATACATTATCCTCCGTTTTAGTCTCTATTTTCACATCCAGTTGCTGTACGCGAAGATTGATGCGGGCGACCACGCGGTCGATAAAGGGGATTTTAAGATTTAGTCCAGGTCCGGCTTCACGCTGGAATTTCCCAAAGCGCTGCACGATGGCTACCGTTCGTTGCTGCACCATAAAAAACGTATTCGCCAACAACACGATGACGACGAAGGCCACAATGACGACTATGCCGTATGGAAACCATCCATAATTGAGTTCGTTCATGGTTGAGACTCTTTCTATTTTCTTTTTGTGTATCCGAGCAAAACGTCCTGGGGATCGATGAACCGAGTCATCTTCTTGCCAAACGTGACCAGCATGAAACGGCTGGTGGTAAAAAATATCGATGTGCCAAAAGACCCGTAGGCTTCCTGGCGAGCTGGGATTGCGAACAAGTCGGTTTACTCGCTCACTAGCCCCCTGGCAAGCGCGAGGTTACTCTTGAATTAGTCTACCGATTGGTTGCTGATACCCGTGGACGTTTAGGCTGATCGCTCGCATTCGCGCCTATTGCTGCGCTCCCATTGGATTACCTTGGATCGCTTCCTACGAGATCGTGTTTTCGACTTGGAAGTGTTGCAAGTTCCGCTGCTGGAAGTTGTAAGCTTTGCGGAAGTGGCATTAGGGCGAAACCGTAGGTTTGCTGTCGGAGACGAAGGTAATCGTCCGCGCTGTCCAGCCGTACCCGACGAATCCCACCGGACATGGGATGACGTCGACGCGAGGCACAGTAACGACTGAAAAGCGACATCGCCAGGCTACCCACGGAACGACTTAGCAATCCCTTTTTGCGGAACCGAGTTTCGTCTCTGACATTCTGCAGTGAATGTCCTAGGGAAAAAAATTGACGGTAACAATCAAACAGAAGGTGTGACAACTGCTTCCGGGTGAAGTTGGGGTGTCTCCAAGTGAGGCAGGTCGTATCGAAACGGTCGAGGTTTCTCTCAGTGATCATGTCCCGAGCCAGAAAGTCGTCGTACTGTTCGGTTCCTGGGATAGGACAGAGGATATAAAAGGATGCCCAGGTGGGAGATAATTCACGGAGTATCGCCAGATGCTCCATCACATCCCTCTCTGAGTCTTGAGGGAAGCCAATAATATTCGAAAAATGGGAACTGATCCCGTGTGTCCGACAAAGCCGGACAATGTCGCGATACGTCTCCGGACGATTTTGTCCTTTGTGGGCTGCCAACAGCGTCTGTCGATTGAACGACTCGGCCCCCACAAACATTTGAAAACAACCCGCTTTAGCCAACAGTTCGACAAGATGTTCCTGTCTGGCGATTTGCGTATCACACTGGACGAAAAAATTCAGATCGAGTTTCTCATCGATCATTGATGTCAGCAACAATTCCGCATCAGGGTATTTGTTGAAATTGTCCGACGTAAACATGATGGTACGAATCCCAGCAGCCTTAGCTTCGCGAAGGCTAGCCAGCGTCGTGGAAATGCTCTGACTGCGAATCTTGCGTCCTGCGATCTTGATCACGGAACAGAAATTACATAGAAAGGGGCATCCACGCGCTGGATAGAGCCCGAGCATGGGAACGACATAACGTTTCAGATCTTCTCGGGACGGGGGAATAATCACTGGCGAGTCGAGTTCCTTTTGCCAACGTTGCTCCCGCCCGTAAACCGATTGCAACTCTCCGGCAACTGCATCGCGCAGAATCTGAGTCCAAATGAGCTCCGCTTCGGCTAATGCAAAACTGATCCCACAACCATGCAACGGTGATGTGTCACAGGTCATAACGTGCGGTCCACCAATTACCACCATGCATCCCTGGGAACGAGCCAAGGCCGCTAAATCCAGGGCGCGATGGAACTGGTGGCTCTGAACGCCAACCAAGGCCAGTAAGGTCCGCCCACCCTTTGCTGGTCGGAGCAGGGAGAGATATCGCAGGTCGGTGTGGACGTACTCATCAATCGTATGAACATCGATCGAAGTGTCGTCCACCATCGTTGGTGTGATACTCCGAACATAGGGAACGGTGCTGTTGGGCATAAATCCACGATGAAAACGCTCTACGACCCCATCAACGGCATACTTGCTGGGCTTGAGAATGATAACTTGCAGCGATTGCGACATCGGAACACCATGGAATGGAAACAAAAAAAGCCGACGTAGAAGAATGCCCAAAGGCTTTCTGCTACGCCGGCTTACTATACAACTCGCCTCCCGCTTAGGGGCTGCGATTCATTAAGTCATCCTAGCGGGCAGGTCTAGACATCATCGCTGATGCGTCTCCCGCCAACTGTCATTTCGATTATTCGCAACCCGGGGCCAAGCGTCAAGGGGCTTCGAATAAATTGACCGTGCTATGATGCCCACAAGAACTCCAGTGTTTGCCTATCAGTTTACCATCTGCCGCTATGCTACAACGTAAAAGGAATTGCGATTAGTAATTCTTGACTCCAGGCAAGCAACGGCATAATATCCCTATGGCGTGCAGATGAGCTTTCGCGACGCGAAAGAGCATATGGCAGCATGAGCGTTATTGGAAAACTAGTGTAGCAGCGGGCCGGTCCTTTCCGAGCTTCTGTGATAAGAGTTAGCCGACTCGGTGTGTTCCTCGAATATCGATGAGCAGACCGGGTCGTTTTTTTTTGTACAGTCGAATCGCGTTGGTCTCGTGCGTTGCGAGTTGCCATCGGAGTCGAATTTTTAGAGAAGAGTAGAAACCATGAAGTATGTAGTGATTGGTATGATGTTATTCGTGCCTGTTTTAGCAATTAGTTGCACCCGGGCGCCCACCGAGACTTCGAAAACAGGAGCGAACCAAGGTCAGGAGCGAACGGTAGCTAAAGTTCCGGTTAGTGGTGTAGCTGACCAAACGTTCAGTCTTAGCGTCCCGTTCGATACAGTCACCGTCATCCAGGGAGGACAAACGCCCATCAAGATTGGTATCAATCGAGGTCCAAACTTTGGAGAAGACGTTACATTGAAGGTGTCGAATCTACCTTCGGGCGTGACCATGGAAAAAGAAACTTCCATGATTGCCAAAGGCGATAACGATGCGTCGCTGAAGCTGATCGCCACCAAAGAGGCCGCGCTGGGTGACTTTACTATCAAGGTGACTGGTCAAACCAGTAGCAGCAGCGCCGATTTTTCTGAAGAGATCAAAATCAAGGTAACCCAAGAGTAACGATACGAGTAACGATAACCTGTTCGCAGCGGGTGTTGGCCACGGACAAAAAACCGGAGGCTAACGCTCCTGCGTAATTGTGTCTCCATTATTTCTGAGGAATTCTACCTAATTCCGTTCGGTTTCGATTCGACGAGACCCGCGAGTTGCTGCTGCCCTAACAGAACCAAGCTGCGTCACCATCAGTAAAACTAAGGTTCAATCATGGATGAAAAGCTGACCTTCATTGTAGTCGTCACAACATAAGTCTTCCTCTCATCTTCTCGCTGCAAGGGAACAGTATCCCAACGGAATCCGCCATACGCTGAATGGTTTTATTTTCGATTGGCCCCGACTCCATCTATAGAGAAAATACCCTACGTTCCAATAGGTTACCTAGAACCCAATTGGGGCAGCATAGGATTTTCCAGGAACGTTTCTGTTCTTCCAGACGTAATCAAACAAGAGGAGATTGCACGATGAGTCAATCTATGGTCGATAAGGAGCAAGAGCAGCGTGCCGAATATCGACACGACGAAGAGTGTAAACACCACTCAGATGGTCACGAGATGCTTGTGTCGGCTTTGTACCAATTTCAGTCCTGTCACTACTACCAGATTCGCTTGTTGAGTTGCGAAATTTTCGAGGGCATTCTGATAATTCGTGGTCAGGTTTGCTCCTACTATTTGAAACAACTTGCCCAGGAGAGACTTCGCCTACTGACTGGCATGGACCAGATCATGAATCAAATCGATGTGGTTTACGGTGCTTCGATGACGGTGGAAAAAGAAGAACACGGGGCGTGATTTCGAATTCGTCTTGGACAAACGAACGATCACATGTATTACTTGAGTAAAAACGACAGGGCAGAAGCAAGTCCAGCACGTAGTAATTTTCAGAAGAAATCGATAGCGAATCCCGCCATTCGTTTTTGGCCATTAACCTGATGGTACCCCGATACCGAATAGGAACAATCTATCGGGGATCAAGTTCAGCGGCCAGGTTACGGAGGGGAGCCTCCCCTGTCCGACGGACTTTCAGCAACTGACAACACGTAGATTCGAAAGAAAACGCACTATGCATACGGAAACCAGCAGCGAATCGCCCCCCTTCTCTCGACTCGCACCTGCACGCAATGGCACAATACGACCGGACCAGCTCACACAGAAACTACTGGAAAAAACGCAAGGCGAGATCGAAGCCGAGGTATGCGAGATCGCTCGGCGATTCTCGCTCGAGTATACAGGACGCGGCCCCAAGGACGTACGAGTGCATTTGGTAGATGAGCTTCTAGTTATTCGAATGTCGGGTGTATTGACCGTTGCAGAACAGCGTTTGGCTTCAACATCCTCCGATATAGACAAAAATGTTCTCCGGCAATTTCGCAGGCAACTGGTTGAGATTGCCAAAAACGAACTCTATGCGATGGTCGGGTCGTGTACGGTCGTAAATGTAGTTTCTCTGCATCACGACCTTTGCACAATCACGGGAGATGAAATCCTTGTTTTCACACTCGACGAACCCCCGATAACGAGGCCAATCAAAAGAAGGTGATAGCTACCCAACAACTGGTTCAGCCATCTTCTAAAACGGATTGAATCGCTTTGAGAGTTAATTCTGGTCCGCTTTTCAAACCCAATTTGCGCTTAATGTTCTCCCGATGGGTATCAATTGTGTGAGTGCTTAAGAACAGTTGCTCGGCGATCGCACCGGTAGACACTCCTGCACCAATCATCTTAAAAATCTCAAGCTCCCTATCGCTCAACAGATGAATGGGGTCTTGGGATTCGCAACGCTTTCCCAAAGCCTGCGACACTAATCGTTGCGTCAATTCTTCACTCGTATAGCGTTCCCCCTTGAGAACAGTGCGAATTGCTTCAATTAATTTCTCATTCGATTCCTGTTTGTTGAGATATCCATGCGCGCCGGCCCTGAGGGCTCTTTCCGCATACAAAGATTCCTTAAAGGCCGAAACCACTAACATCTTTGTGGAGGGAAGGTAGGCTTTGATTCGCTTAATCACCTCGATACCGTTTCCCTGCTTCAACGAAATATCGATAATCACTAAGCCAGGCTCGAGAGCCTTCACAAGTTCAAAAGCCTGATCTTCCGACACGGCTTCGCCACACACTTCTAGGTCTGGTTGCGTCGATATTCGCATACTAAGTCCATCTCGCATGATTGGATGATCATCAACGATCAAAATCCTTGTAACACTTCGTAGTTTACTCATAGTAATCCGTTCTCTGCTGGAATTGTACAACGAACCGTAGTGCCGGACCCGATACGACTGCTAATCTGAAGTTCTCCGCCGATGATGCCCGCGCGGTACTCCATGATGCGAAGTCCTACTCCGACCCCGTCCGACAAAGGCTGCGGAATGTGCTGCGTATCGAATCCCACTCCATCATCGCGGATTTCGAGAGCATTCATACCCTCCTGCTGCTTGAGAGCAATGAGAATCTCCGTAGCCTGACCATGCTTGAGTGCATTGTTGAGGGATTCCTGTGCAATTCGATAGAGTTGTGTCGCGACCACGCTATTCGGAAAAACAACCGTACCCTCGGTCTCAAACCGACAACGCACGCCTTGTTGCTCGTCGGTTGCTATGGCTAACTCGGTCAGTGCCGAATGAAGCCCACGGGCATCAATTTGTACTGGCATGATCCCATGCGATAACTTCTGAACGTGTAAATTAGCTTCCTTCAAACCTTTGTTTAGTTTTTCGGTTGTCTTTACAAGTTGCTGGTAATCGGATTCCACTAGGTTCCACTCCACACCACCTTGCACCTCGGCGCGTTTCGCATTTCCAAGACATTCGCCTAGGCTACCTGAAAACAAGGAAAGCCCAATAAGTTCTTGTTGCGTCCCATCATGGAGTTCTTGTCCGATACGACGTTGCTCCTCCGAAGCAATTTCCAAAATATGTGCTTGCAATTGCTTGCGATCCGAAATGTCACGCAAAATCCCGCAATAAAGATCGAGGTGATCAATTCTCGTAATCGCTAGATCGATGGGCAACACGGTTCCATCGCTACAACGTGCAAACAACTCACAACGTTTGCCGATGCTTCGTGTCATTTCGCTATTGTTTGTATCAGAACCCTCCGAATGCCCCGGACTCTCCAAAAAAGAGGGAATCAAAACCGAGAGATTCTTTCCTATAAGCTGGTCTGACTTATGACGAAAAATTCTTTCTGTAGCTTCGTTCACCGTTTCAATTTTCCCCTTCGAATCAAACGTCAAAATAGCATCCATCGCTGTATTCAATATAGCTTTGAGACGCTCCGCGCTTTCGTATAGCTCCGCGAAGTGTTTGGCGTCTGCCTCTCGCTGAAGGGACTCCGCTCTTTTACGCTGTGTAATTTCGACAAAGGTGATCACGACTCCATCTACGTCATGATCACCTGTTCTATAGGGTAGAATGCGGCGAAGGTAAAAGCGATTGTCGTCCGTTTCAATTTCCCGATCTAAAGTTGTCGGATGGATCAGAACTTCTTGGCACTCAGCCATCATTTGGTCATAAACGAATCTCGGAGCAATATCCCTTAGTGGTCGTCCAATATCCGTTGAGAGCAGATTCAGTAACGACTTCGTAGACGGTGTGAATTTCTTAATGTTTAACTGTTTGTCGAGAAAGATAGTCGCGATCTCGGTGCTCGAAATCAAATTCAGCAAATCATCGGTAGTCTTGTCTAATTCAGCAACCTTTTCCTGGAGTTCGCTGTTGACTGTACCTAACTCCTCGTTCAACGATTGAAGCTCCTCCTTGGATGTCTCCAATTCCTCATTCACCGATTGAAGCTCCTCGTTGATCGACATGATTTCTTCGTTCGAGGTTTTGAGTTCCTCATTCGAACTCTCCATCTCCTCGATCGTGCTGTATAATTCCTCGTCCTTTGATTTCAGCTCCAATTCGAGCTGCTGCACTATTCGAGAGTCCTCGGATTGAGAAAGCTCCATTTCCGCCAGCAAGGAATTTTGGTTCATTCCTAGGGGATCCGATGGGTCCGTGCACTCTTGGTCCGAATGCGTGTCAAAAACCCCCGAATCATGGAAAAGGACAAGTAACAATCCATGAGCCTCTTTCGGTTCGGTAAGGGGACGGACTGTGATTGAGCACCGAAGATATCGCCCATTCCGCTTTACCTTTGCGTTTCCCTCAAACGAAATCTTCTGATTACGCATGGCTTGATGGCAAACCGCTCGCAACTTGGTCCGTAAACCGGGTCTTGCCATCGCAAGCAAATCTTTTGTCAACTCGCCTCTAGGGAACTCAAGGTAATTTACTAAAGGTCCCGTGACGTAAAGTAATTCCAGA
The DNA here is from genome assembly GCF_052161605.1 of Brakhagea baltica. NCBI lineage: Bacteria > Pseudomonadati > Planctomycetota > Planctomycetia > Pirellulales > Pirellulaceae > Brakhagea > Brakhagea baltica. The sequence continues at coordinate 6,538,742 of NZ_CP197409.1, forward strand.
TTCTGGTTTATCAACGCAGATGCAGGAGCGAATTCATTGAGAACGATCTGTTCGGTCAGTTCCTTGTAATTTTTTCGTTGGGGTGCAGAACCTACGTGATGTGGGAGCATTCTACGACGCTCTTCGGTCTTAGTTAATGGAAAGCTCACCAAATCCCGGCGCGCCGAACCGGTACGCCGGTAGACTCTCCAGGTTTTAGAAACAGTAGTAAAAATGTCGGTCGATCTGCCAATGGTCTCTGAGGGACCGAGCAAAAGGTACCCGTCCGCCTCGAGAGCAAAGTGGAAAAGCGAAATAACTTTTTGTTGCATTTCCGATTCGAGATAGATCAACAAATTGCGGCAGCTAATTAAATCGAGTTTGGAAAACGGCGCGTCACCAATCAAATTCTGATTGGAGAATACAATCGAATCGCGAATCTGTTTGTTGATTTGATAACGATCTTCGTCAATCATTACAAAAAACTTATTTAGTCGTTCGGGCGAAACATCACTCACAACACTACTCGGATAGATTCCTGCACGTGCGACTTCTATCGCATCCGCATCAATGTCACTTGCAAAAATTTGAATTGCCATTGGGAGTTTTCGTTCTGCAACTCCTTCAAACAACAACATGGCTATGGAATAGGCCTCTTCCCCCGTGGCGCAACCTGGAACCCAAACACGGATCGCCATATCCCCTTTTTGACGTGCGAGCAGATCAGGAATAATCTCGTTCTCCAGAATACGAAAGGCTTCTGGATCTCTAAAAAAAGCTGTAACACTGATCAATAAATCCCTGCACAGGGCGACAACTTCTTCGGGACGTTGCGCGAGATGATCCAAGTATGACGCGATACTCGAAATGTGTACCAGTCCCATCCTACGCTGTATCCGTCGCAGCACCATCGGTTTTCGATAGGGACGGAAATCATGTTTCATTTGTAAATGCAGTATGGCCAAGACTCGGTTGAGATAGTCCGACGAGGGGTCTGACACTGCAGAAGCTTCGTCGATATTCTTCAGAGTCGGAAGGTCTAAAAAGCTGATCAGTGCTGCGGGCATTTGCTCTGGCGGTAACACGCAGTCAACCACTCCGGTGTCGATCGCGCTCTTCGGCATCTGATCATATTCTGCAGACTCAGGTTCTTGCGCTATCACCATTCCACCAGCAAGTTTAATCTCGCGGACACCCAGTGCGCCGTGACTGCCAGTGCCCGACAAAACGATACCAATCGCCCGTTCGCCATGGTTCTGAGCAAGCGATCGGAGGAAAAAGTCAATCGAGGTTTGCCATCGACGGTCTTTGGGCGGTTGACTTAACTGCAGTCTCGCATCGGAAATAGCGAGAAAGCTCTGAGGCGGAATAATGTATACTCGATTCGTCAGAACAGACATCCCATGCTCTGCCTCGACGACCGGCATCGAAGTGTATTTGCTCAAAAGCTCCACCATTAAGCTGTCATGAGACGGGTCTAGGTGCGGAACCAAAACAAATGCCATACCGCTATCTGTAGGCATCGACAAGAAAAATTTCTTAAACGCGTCTAATCCACCCGCCGAAGCAACGATTCCTACAATGGGGAATGGCTTGGGCATTTCACCATCCGTGTTTATCTTCCTGCTTTTAGGTTCTAGACTCTGCAATGCTTCGCTGTTTACGTTGAGAGGTGACTCGTCCTCGTTAGACCGACTCCCTGCCGAGAGATTAGAACTGTTTTTCATGCAGAAGGACCGTTTATCCGTGGAAACTCACTAGATTCAATCTCAGGAAGATACCATATAACCAAGATTCTTCTACGTTACCTTCCCCCGAATGGTGGAACTCACCATCCCAGGAGCGCTTGGGTGCTATGCGTCCTGTCTCCCACAAAGGATCCGAACTAGCTCAATCCACCAGGATTCTTTCATACATCCTTCGATATTCGAGCCGATCGACGATTGTGATACTGGTCAGGACGGCAAATCAACCTGTTTTTTTTCAACGTCTTTCCAAGCGTGAAAACAGGAATGACTCCCATGCCGACAACATCAAGGGATTTGATATGAAGAAAAGCACAACGAAAGATGCTACAGCAGGGTGCTGCGATGGAAAGTTCGTCAAAGTGTCAGGCGAAAAGCTTATCTTCACCTGTGAAGAGGGTGAAGAGCATCAGTACTCGGTTGACAAAGAGACGAAGGTTATGCGTGACGGTAAGCCAACCAAGTTGGTGAACATCAAAAAGGGGGAAACAATCCGCATGACCATGTGTAATGACGAGAAAAGCAAGGTGAATCTCGTGGATTGTGGAGAACACATTCCCGATTTGGCACTCACCTAGTACTAGGACGAAATCGGAAGGGGATCAATCGGATTGTCCGAGCGACCCCAAACGTGAATAAAAAAAACCTAAGGATAGAAAAAATGAAAATCAATCAATTTGCAATGGCAGCACTCGTTACGATACCTTTCGGTGGAGTTGTCGTAGCTCAACAACCCCCAACCAGGGCCAACAATCCCCGAGATGTTCCAACTCAGAAAAACCGTTTATCTGCTCAGCAATCTAAAGAGCAGACTTTTGCGGATTACTTGGTGATAACCAACAAAGAGCAAGTTGCGTTTTCACGCCTCGGACAGAAACACGCAACAAATGATGCGGTGAAAGCTTTTGCAAAGCTTTTGGAAAAGGATCATCAGGCGTGTGTGGACGAACTCAAAGGGTTTGCGTCCAAGGGGGCAACCGCGAGCCTCTCGGAGAGCTCCCGGACGACGCGACAAGAAAACGGTCGTTCGGAAACGAATCCATTGTTAGCTGAAAACAGAGCAACAGATGTTACCGCTCTAAAGCCAAGTATCCCAAATTCAGAGGTGGATTTTCTGCAACTCTACCAAGAAATTTCGGAACAGTGTCTGAAGGATGGCGAGGAATGGCTAGGAAAACAGGAAGGGATCGAACTTGATAAATGCTTCATCGGTATGCAAATCGCAAAACATGCAGCGATGAAGTCCAGTCTCACCGTTCTCGATCGACACGCGACGGGCGACGTACAAGGAATGATTCGAAAAGGACTGAAGATGAATGCTGCCCATATGCAGGCAGCCGTCAAATTGATGGAAGATCTAGCAGCTAGCGACCCTACTAAGGTTGGCGTGCTCCCATCCAAGTAAGAGGCTCTGTTCGGTAATACCTGTGTCTCGCAGGAAACTATCGAAGAAAACGAGTGTGCGAGAGGGAGCTTGAGAATCTCAGCTCCCTGTACTCGCACTCGTTTTTTCCCTTCAAATCTTTCCTCCTAAGTGTGGCTCTTTCAATGCTTCAGACCATTTTGATCGTCTTACTGATTTTATTCCTATTTGGTGGTATCGGAACTCTGCCCAGATGGTCGCATAGCCGTAACTGGGGCTATGGTCCGAGCGGAGGATTAAGTCTTCTCAGCATCCTGGTTGTTGTGTTGCTGATTTTAGTACTCACAGGTCGTCTGTAGGAATGCTCGTCGAAAAAAATCGGGCGCCTACATAACATCAGTGACTCTCGTCGGTAGGGTTGTAGGATCAACTAAGAGAACACTCAATTCGACCGATGGTCCTATCCGCCATCACAGTTTCGTAGTCTGCTCGATATTCGCTTCTTGGTTCATTATCAATAATTGCAACCATAGAGGCTCCTGTCACACGACGCGGCAGAACTAAACTCATACTCGTTGGAAATTGAACATGATGACTAAATGCACTAAAACTTACGGAGCAACAACGGAGAATACATTCCGATGTGTTCCTTCACCATTGAAGCTCGCTGTTGCACTCTCTCTGCTGTCCGTAACCCTCCCTAGCGCAGCCTTTGCTCAGTGGGGATCTAGCGGCGGTTCAAATGGTAGTTACTCAATGTTGAGTTATGGCAGCAATGGAGGTGGATACGGAAGCAGCGGCAGCTTCGCGGGTGGATCGTCAGGAGGTGGAGGGGCTGTTGGGCGTTTCGTATCGCGAATTCACGAACGCCATGCTGCACGACGAGCAACAAGGCAGAGTACTGGCTACGGATCGTCGGGTGGCTACGGATCGTCGGGTGGCTACGGATCGTCGGGTGGCTACGGATCAGCAGGTGGCTACGGATCAGCAGGTGGCTATGGATCAGCAGGTGGTGCAACTTTGCAGCACCATGGCGTTTCAACAAGACTTAACCGTTCATCGAATCAACCTTTTGTCCAATCAGCAGTATCAACATCACCTACGGTGGTCATCGATTCAAGAAAGAGCACGTCAGTTAACCTTGTTGCCAAGGTTCCTGCTGGCGCAAAAATCTACATCAACGAGAAGCTTACGAGAACCACAGGAAGCCACCGTTCATTTGTCAGCAGAAACTTGCAGCCAGGGAGTGTGTACCAATTCACAGTTCGTGCAGAAATGCCAGACGCCAGTGGCAAGCTTATTTCTGAAACTCAGCAGGTTTCGGCAACTGTAGGTGAATCTAAGTTTTTGGAGTTCATGTTGAAAGGTAGCTCACCGATGCTGTTGGTGACTAGTCAGCATTCCGGTAACAAGCAACGCTAGAGATACAAAACTGAATTGATGGTTTCAGATAGAAAATGGAAGAATCGTAGGAGACAATCATGACGACCACTGCTGGAGATGAAAAGCTCGGTGAGCCTAATGGACATGTGATGATGCGACATGCAAGAATGTTTTTTGGCCTGTGCCTTGTTGTTTCGCTGATCGCAACCATAGTACTGTTCATCTTCAATCGTCAAGCAGCTTACATCGCAGCCTTGCCAGTGCCACCTCTTTTTCTTGCTCTCATCGTCGTAAGCTATTTGGAGAAAAAATCGCGAGTAAAAAAAATTCGAGTCAGGCATCAGGCTACGATTTCGCCCGAGGAAGTTGAAATGAACGTTCAATACGCGGGCATCTATACGGCCATTGGCCTCATCATGCTATTCGCTACCGCCACTTTTATTGTCGCTGCGACCATGTTTGATGACTGGGCAAAGGTTGGGCTCGCCGCAACCGTTCTGTTCATGCTAGTCGTCCTGATTATCCTCCCTTATATCCCTTTATTCATCGAGAATGCCGCCCAGGATGAACGCGATAAGCTTGGGCGTGAAGCTCTAAAGGCTGAAGGCGACGACCGCAACGGGCATGATCCAACCTCATAAGTCAGGCTCAAGAGAACCCACCAAGGGCATGTTTGCCTAAAACTGAAGGCGAATTACAAACAAGACGAACGCCGAATAAGACAATAAGACGAAGATACGGACGATCGAGAATCACCAAACCTCATAATCTATGGAATTGACCGCAATGCTTACCTCTTAGCTTAACGCTTGCGCGCTGAATGACTGGGGAATGGGCTGTTGACAACCAATTGCTCTCAGTTCAGACTCTAGGAAATCCACAAAATGAAATCGGTAGATTATGAAATGGTCTTGGAAACTCGGTGAGATTCGTGGCATTGGCGTTTATATGCATGCCACGTTCTTAATTCTGATCGGCTTTGTTGTTCTAAGTCATTACTCAGCGGGTCATAGTTTGGGGAAAACGCTAGAAGGCGTTGGCTTCATTCTCGCTATTTTCGCGTGTGTGGTGCTGCACGAATTTGGACATGCGTTCATGGCAGCCCGCTACGGAATCAAGACAAAGGATATTACGCTGTTACCCATCGGAGGCATCGCACGCCTGGAACGCATGCCAGAAAAACCGATGGAGGAGTTGTGGGTAGCGCTCGCTGGTCCGGCGGTCAACGTCGTCATTGCCGCGGGCTTGTTTGCCTGGCTTTGGTTCGCTAGCGCGCTCGCACCTCTAGAACAGGTCAGCGTAACCAGCGGACCGTTTCTCGAGCGGCTACTGTTTGTCAACGTCATTTTGGTTGTCTTCAACATGCTTCCTGCCTTTCCAATGGATGGTGGGCGTGTACTGCGGGCGTTGTTGGCGACAAGACTCGAATACGCACATGCTACCCAGATTGCTGCAAATATTGGCCAGGCGATGGCATTATTCTTCGCCTTCATTGGCTTCTTCGTCAATCCGTTTCTAATTTTCATCGCTCTATTCGTTTGGATCGGGGCAACACAGGAAGCTAGCATGGCGACGATGAAATCCGCACTTGGCGGCATTCCTGTGAAGCGCGCGATGATGACCGATTTTCGCTCCCTAAATCCAAGTGATACTCTGCAGCGTGCAATCGAACTTGTCTTGGCGACGCCGCAGCAGGATTTCCCGGTCGTGGATGATGGCACGGTAGTTGGCGTTCTCCCTAGTCGCGAACTGATGTTGGCATTGCAAAGACAAGGGCAAGACGCTCTGGTAAGCGATGTCATGCGTCGTGACTTTCTATCTGTTGATGCCAATGACATGCTCGACAAAGCCCTTATGCAAGTGCAAGCGTCTGAATGTTGCTCGACGGCTCCGGTAATGCAGCACAACGCCATGGTTGGACTGTTGACTGCCGAGAATGTTCGCGAATTCTTACTCATTGCTGCAGCTCTCGGCGAGCAACAGAAGCAGAAAGCTGCTTTATTGTCATAAATCCTTCGCAAAGCGAAGAACTTATTCAGACAATTTGCGTAAGCGAACGGCGTGGTGGAATCAACTATGAGATTATCCGATTCTACTCTATTCAACTCTTGCTCCGCATCTGTAACAATCCTAGTCATGCTCGCAGATAGCGAGCTGAATCTATGTTTGTAAATCCGCCTGAGTAAAGGATGCCTCAATGCCACTTCTAACCCCCTCCAATCCCGATCAAAAACGACTTGGGAAAGTATTGTATCGGGCGTCAAGAATCACGACCGATGAAATTAAATCGCGAGCAGCTCGGATTGCGCGTAAATGGACGGTTGCTCAAAGAGCTGAACGTCAACGTCTGGGCGTTGCGAAACGCGAATGGCTATTTCGATTCATTAACAACTTTTCCAACGATAAGGATTAAATCACGATGGCAGGTATAGCAAAAAGGTCAGCAAGGCAGCGATTCCATCATGGAATCATTACCACCTTTGGAAAACTTGATACTCTGGATATAGAGCAACTCGATGGGTCCTCAGCACAGTTGGTGGGGCTCGTGATGACGAGGTACGGCTGGAGTAGCGCTGAAGCGCAGCATAAGGTCGAGCAATTCATGACGCGAATGTCTAATGGCTCTTTGTGATGGCTGCGTAATGACTCTCGCAGCCTATCCAACGAAACCATCCATCAACTCCGTTGTCAGGGGCTGTTTACCTGCCTGATTTGCCGAGTTGTGGCAATTCCTAACTTTCGCATTTTGCCGTAGAGAGTGGTCGGCTTTAGCCCAAGCAGCGTCGCAGCTCCATTGGAACCGTAGATCTTACCGCCCGTGCGTGCCAATGCGTCTCGAATGGTCTCCCGTTCCATGTTGGCGAACGATCGATTCTGACTTGGAAGCGATGAGCTGTTCGGAACAACTCCGGTTAACCATGAGGCATCGACGACTAAGTTGTCGTCGCTGCTGACAACCATGGCACGCTCGACGATGTTCTCAAGTTCACGAATATTGCCGGGCCAGTGGTAACTCATCAACAATTCCATTGTTTGTCGCGCCACGCCTTTGATTCGCTTGTTGAGCTTCCGGCTGAATCGCTCAATGAAGTGATTTAACAATGCTGGGATGTCCTCCCGGCGCTCTCGCAACGGAGGGACATGAATCGGAAATACGTTGAGACGATAATAGAGATCCTCACGAAAACGACCTGCATCCACGGCATTTTTCAAGTCGCGATTAGATGCGGTGATAACCCGAATGTTGATAGGAATAGGCTCACTGCCCCCCACTCTCTCGATAGTCCGCTCCTGGAGAACGCGAAGTAGCATGACCTGCGTCTCAAGTGGGACTTCCGATATTTCATCCAAAAAGATGCTTCCGCCATGAGCCAGCTCAAATCGGCCCTTACGCCGCTCGGAGGCACCGGTGAACGCACCCGACTCGTGACCAAACAACTCACTCGTTATCAAATTGGCGGACAAGGCAGCACAATTAACTTTCACCATCAGCTGTTCGCGTCGCTGGCTAGCGTCGTGGATGGCACGAGCAATCAGTTCCTTTCCGGTGCCCGTCTCGCCAAGGATCAGCACGGTCGAGTCAACTTCCGCGACCTGTTCGATAGCGACGCGAACCTGACTCATGGAACGGCTATCTCCAATGATATTCGTTATGCCTTGGGTCGAACGGATCTCATCGCGGAGGTAGACATTCTGTTGTTCCAGATCCGCTTTCAGGCGACTGATTTCGTTAAAGGTTGAGGCATTGGCGAGCGCGATGGAAAGCTGACCGCAGACTTCGCTCAATAATCCCATGTCCCAATGATCCGGCTCGTTGGCGCGGCGCGAAATGAGCCCCAAGACAGCCACACTCTGCTCGCGAGATTGCAGGGGTAGGTAGACCATTGAGCCGTAGCCCATGTCCCGCAACATCTGATCTTCTGGGAATTGCGATGTCTCCTCCAAGCGACGAACGACACGAGGCATGCCATGCTGCATGACCCAATCAAACGCCGAACCAGGGAGCGCCCGAGTGGGGACCTCAACGCAATGACCATCGGCACCCTGATATTCGATGGCAAAGCCATTGCGAGCCAATCCAAATTCATGGGTGGTGAGGAGACTTATTCGGTCGCACCCCAGCAGCTTTTGGATCTCAGCAGCAGCCAATTGAAAGATCTCCCGAATGTCCAAACTAGAATTGATGATCCGGCTTAGCTCTACTAACAATCGGTATCGTTGTTCGGAAGCCCGCAATTCACGAGTCTGCTTTTCCACTTCGCTCTTGAGAAGATCCAGAAACTCGTCCTTCGTCTTATTGGCTTCCACTAACTCCGCCTGCTTTTGGCGAAGCTCGTGGATCAACTGTGTCCGCTCTACGCTAATGGCGATATGACCTGCTAGTGGTCGCAACAGTGCAACGTGCTGTTCGGTGTAAGTATGAGGTTGGCGGCTTGAAAAGAACACAACGCCAATTGGCTGACCATTGGCGATAAGCGGCAGAGTTAAACTGGATCTCATGCCTTCCCGAACGATCAGACCAGTCGATGCAGAATTAGGTTTGTTCTGCAAGTAAACCTGTAAATCCTCAATGATTCGAGGCTGTCCGTGCTCTAGCAAGAGAGCAAGAGTGGAACCTGCGATGCGGGCTGCGTAGCCGACTTTCAGAGCAACCGGCCCATCCGAGCGACAGGAACTCAGTCGCAACAGGCCAGTTTTTTCTTCCAACAGTGCGACCGCAATCCGGTTGTAGGGAACGAATCCTTGGAAACGGTCAAACACGGAATCGAATAGCTCTTCAAAACTCTGCCCCATATTGAGCTGTTCGAGCAATCGCTCATTGAGGCGCTCTACCGGATGGGAGCTTGTTGATAGAGGCATTTGCCTTCTTTCCCTTCAACCAAATATAGATATTCGACGAAATGTGGTCAGCGTGCTGAGCGATACCGCATTATAGGTCATTTGCACAGGGAAAAACTGCAGATGCGAAGAATTGCAAGAGGCTTGTCTACTAAAAATGCTATGCACAGGGCATCAAAATGTCCAAATATGGTCATTGTGTACGCTTTTGATGGAAGGCAAGGAGATGCTGCAAGTTGCTTTTAGACAAGGACTTATGGCTTTTGTTTTCCTTTTGGTCGGTTTGGCGCGCCATTCGCTTCTTAGTCCTGTTGAGAAAAGTGTTTCCTCGGCTGAAAACCGTATTCGGGGTGAAAGCAATGGCTCATGTCGTGACGGAAGCGTGTCTTGATTGCAAGCACGCAGAGTGCGTAGCCGTTTGTCCTTCGAACAGTTTTCGCGAAGGGGAGCGGATGATGTTTATCGATCCAGAACAGTGTATTGACTGTGAGGCTTGCGTGGCTGCCTGTCCGGTAGACGCCATTTTTCACGAGGATGATTTGTTGGCGGAGTGGCTGCCGTACCGAGATTTGAATGCTACGATGGCACGCCAAAGTCCTGCCGCATTACCAACACTAACTAACCCAAAAAACTTCAAAAATTAGGGAGAATGCCAATGGCTGTCCAATTAACCGAGCGGGCTGCGGACGAATTGAAAAAGTTTATTGCTGACCAACAGTTACCAGACACAGTCGCTCTGCGAATCGGTGTCGTAGGTGGTGGCTGCAGTGGTTTTGAATACAAGCTTGGCTTCGATGAAAATGTGAATGAAGAAGCTGACTCGGTTAGGGAGCTACACGGAATCCGGGTAGTTGTGGATAAGAAGAGCTCGCTGTTGCTAGACGGAACCGAGGTCGATTTTCACGAGTCTCTGGAAAAGCGAGGCTTTGTGTTCAACAATCCCAATGCTGTGAAGTCTTGTGGCTGCGGCAGTTCGTTCTCGGCTTAGCCCCAAACCATTTGACTATTTATTGTCCCAGAGAACCGATTTGGAGTATCTGCAATGACAACGGAAAATGCGTTGCTGAAAGAGTATTCAGAACGCGAATACCAACATGGCTTCGTTACTGAGATCGAAGCGGATGCGATTCCGCCCGGCTTGAGTGAAGATGTCGTTCGGCTGATTTCAGAAAAGAAAGATGAGCCTGGATGGTTGCTGGACTGGCGTCTGAAGGCGTATCGTCATTGGTTGACGCTCGAGGAGCCCGTGTGGCATAACGTTCAATATCCGCGCATCGACTACCAGAAATCAGTTTACTATTCAGCGCCGAAACAACGTCCCAAGCTCAACAGCTTGGACGAGGTGGATCCCGTATTGCTAGAGACCTATGCGAAGCTTGGCATTTCGCTGGAAGAGCAAAAGGCTTTATCCGGAGTTGCCGTCGATGCGGTGTTCGATAGTGTTTCCGTAGCAACCACCTTTAAAGAGACATTGGAAAAGCATGGTGTTATCTTCTGTGCGTTCTCGGAAGCGGTTCACAAGTATCCGGACCTAGTGCAAAAGTACTTGGGATCGGTCGTGCCCTATTCCGACAATTTCTTTGCGACCTTGAACTCAGCGGTCTTCAGCGATGGCTCCTTCTGCTTCATTCCCGCCGGGGTTCGTTGCCCTATGGAGCTGTCAACCTACTTCCGCATCAATGCGCAAAACACCGGACAGTTCGAACGGACGTTGATCATCGCGGAAGCGGGCAGCTACGTCAGCTATCTGGAAGGATGCACAGCGCCGAAACGAGATGAGAATCAGCTTCATGCTGCGGTGGTCGAGTTGGTCGCGTTGGAAGATGCCCAGATCAAATACTCGACGGTGCAGAATTGGTACCCTGGAGACGCAGAGGGGCGTGGTGGCATCTACAACTTTGTAACCAAGCGTGGAGCTTGTCGAGGCGATAACTCCAAAATCTCTTGGACCCAAGTTGAAACCGGATCGGCGATCACTTGGAAGTACCCCAGCGTCATCCTGCAGGGTGACAATTCCGTCGGCGAATTTTATTCGGTTGCTTTGACCGCCAATCATCAGCAAGCGGATACGGGGACCAAAATGATCCATATCGGCAAGAACACCAAGAGTACGATTATCTCAAAGGGTATATCAGCCGGTCAGGGGCAGAACAGCTACCGCGGTCTGGTCAAGATTCAGAAGGGTGCGACCAACGCTCGCAATTTTTCTCAGTGCGATTCGTTGCTGATTGGCGATCAGTGTGGAGCCCATACCTTTCCCTACATTGAAGTTCGAAATACATCGTCAAAAGTGGAGCACGAAGCTTCGACTTCGAAAGTGGGTGAGGACCAGATCTATTACTGTCGGCAGCGCGGTCTGCCTACAGAAGACGCGGTGAATATGATCGTCAACGGATTTTGTAAGGAAGTCTACGATGCACTTCCTATGGAATTTGCCGTGGAAGCCCGAAAACTCCTCAGCGTCAGCCTCGAAGGTAGCGTTGGATAAACAATACATCAAAAGGAAAACTAAAAATGCTTGAAATTAAGAATCTGCATGCTCGTTCCGAGGATCGAGAAATCCTGCGGGGTATCAATCTGACCGTATCTGCTGGTGAAGTCCACGCGATCATGGGTCCCAACGGCTCCGGCAAAAGCACTCTGGCGCACGTGCTGGCTGGTCGTGAGGACTATGAAGTGACCGATGGTGAAGTGCTCTACTGCGGTAAGAACCTGCTGGAAATGGAGATCGAAGAGCGCGCGGCGGAAGGGATCTTCTTGGCCTATCAATACCCTGTCGAAATTCCTGGTGTTAGCAACAAGTATTTCTTGAAGGCCGCCATCAACTCCATTCGCAAGTATCGCCAACAACCACTGATCGAAACGGTTGAGTTTTTGCGATTGCTCAAAGAGAAAATGGCTTGGCTGGGAATGGATAAGAGCATGATGGAACGCTCTGTCAACGAAGGCTTCTCAGGCGGGGAAAAGAAACGGAACGAAATTCTTCAAATGGCCATGTTGGAACCAAAGCTAGCGGTGCTAGACGAAACGGATTCCGGGCTGGATATCGACGCCTTGAAGATCGTGGCAGATGGGGTGAATCGATTGCGAAGCCCTGACCGGGCCATCATTGTTGTGACGCACTATCAACGTTTGCTTGACTACATCGTGCCGGATTACGTTCACGTTCTGGCAGAAGGCCAGATCGCGCGGTCTGGCGACAAATCGCTGGCGCTTGAGCTAGAAGAGAATGGCTACGCATTTCTAGGGCCAACCGCTTCGGCGGGTGTTTGAGATTTTTAAACACTTTGACATTCTTTGAGGAGAGAAAACAAGGACATGGTTGCTACAGAAATATCGAGCTTTGAACAGCAACATGCGAAATTCCAGGGGCAACAGTCTGTGGAGATTCCTGATTGGGCCAATTCGATCCGATTGGAAGGTATGAATGGCTTTCGCCAAAAAGGGCTCCCTACAACTCGCGATGAGGAGTGGCGATTCACCAACATCGCGCCACTGCTTCGCCGTCCCTTTCAACTACCAGTCCACGATTCGTCGATAGATTCCCTCGTTGGCCCATTGGTGGAACAGGCGGCGTTGACGGAAAACTGCGATCGGCTGGTGTTTATCAACGGTCGCTACAGTCAGCGTTGGTCGCGTCGTAGCCAGGTTGACACGCAGTATGCGGGCAGTTTGGCAGATTCCATTCTTAAGAACCAAGGCTCGGTCCGGCAACGGCTGTTGGATGCTTCGGTTTCACCGCAGTCCGTATTTAGCTCACTCAATTCGGCCTTCATCGAGGATGGAGCCTTAATTGATATTCCAGACGATGTTCAATTGAGTCAGCCGATTCATTTGCTTTTCATTACTGTCGGCGACCAGTCGATCGCTTGCCATCCAAGAAATTTGATCTCGCTAGGTAGGAACAGCCAAGCCACGATTATTGAAAGTCACGTTGGACATAGTACTGCTGGCTATTTCAACAACTGCTTTACGGAGATTAAGGTAGCCGAATCGGCAAAATTGTATCATCACAAACTGCAGCAGGAGCAAATCGACGCCTTGCACGTTGCTACAACTCGCGTTCAGTTGCAATCTCACAGTTCTTACGACTCCCACTACTTTGCGTTCGGCGGTGCCCTTGCAAGAAACGAGGTGGATTGTTTTTTAGATGGCGAAGAGATTGATTGCACGCTGAACGGTCTTTATATGCCTAGCGGTGAGCAATTGATGGATTGTCGTACCAGGATCGACCATGCGAAACCCAATTGCCGCAGCAATGAAATCTACAAGGGTATTCTCGACAACAAGGCCAAAGGCGTATTTAATGGCAAAATTTACGTTCATCCGCAGGCACAAAAGACGAACGCCATGCAAAGCAATCAGGCTATATTGCTCTCCGACGATGCGGTCATCGACACCAAGCCTCAGTTGGAGATCTATGCCGATGATGTGCGATGTACGCACGGTGCGACGGTAGGAGAACTCGATGCTCAGGCTCTCAATTACCTACGTTCGCGCGGTATTCCTATGGACTTGGCGAGGGCCATGCTGATATTCGCGTTTGCCAACGACATCGTACAGAGTGTCAACGTGGCCGAGGTTCGTAAGCATCTGGAATCCCTCCTGCTAGCTGATCGCGGCTTGCCCGAGGTTTGAAAATTTAGCCGACTAAAATAGTTCCAACATTAACAAGAGATGAGATCGCAACAAATGGATGCCACACTACTAAAAACAGAAGTACTCGTTAGCACCGATTGGGTCGCAGAGCATGGCAACGACGAAAACGTAAGAATTGTAGAGTCGGACGAGGACGTGCTGTTGTACGGACAAGGTCACATTAGCGGGGCCGTGAAGATCGATTGGCAAACGGATTTGCAAGATCAAACGGTCCGAGACTATATCTCAAAAGAGCGGTTTGCTGAACTTTGTGCCTCCAAGGGTATTTCCAATGACACAACAGTCGTGTTCTATGGCGACAAAAGCAATTGGTGGGCATGCTACGCGCTGTGGGTGTTCAAGCTTTACGGGCACGAGAAATGCCTGATTATGGATGGTGGTCGGAAACGTTGGGAGCTAGATGGTCGCGAATTTGTGCGTCAACCGGAGCCTGTCTATCCTCGCGGTTCCTACGTCGCTAAAGACGCAGATCTCAGCATTCGTGCATTTCGCGACGAGGTACTCAAGCACCAGGCCGCCGGTCGCCCTTTAATTGATGTGCGTTCGACGGGTGAGTACACGGGTGAACTGCTGCATATGGACGATTATCCGCAAGAGGGGACTCTGCGGGCTGGTCATATTCCAGGTGCTGCCAGCGTACCATGGTCGCGCGCGGTCAAAGAGGATGGGACTTTCAAGTCCGAGGCCGATCTGGAACAACTCTACGTCGATGAAGCCGGCTTGAAACGCGATGGAGAACTGATCGTTGCCTATTGTCGGATCGGTGAAAGGTCGAGCCATACGTGGTTCGTATTGAAGTATCTGCTAGGATTCCCTAACGTGAAAAATTATGACGGCTCATGGACTGAGTGGGGTAACTTAGTCGGCATGCCCATTGAAAAGAATGTTTAGACGCATTGAAAAAGGAATGTTGTGATCGACGAGTCTTCTGATCAAACAAGCAAACTCGATGAAATTAAGAGCACGTTCCGCGATCTAGATGTTTCAGATCGGTTGGAGGTGTTGTTAGAGTATTCGGAGAACCTGCCCGATTTACCGCAGCGTTTTCAGTCGAAACGCCAAGCGGAAGAGAACCGAGTGCATGAGTGTCAAACTCCAGTATACCTGTGGATCGAAGTGGTCAACAATCAGGTTGCGATTTACGCCGAAGTGCCGAGGGAATCGCCGACAGTGCGCGGGTTCATCAGCTTGTTGGTGAGCTCGCTTAGCGGAGCAGCACCTTCAGAGGTTTTAGCGTTGAAACCAAGCCTGCTGCGTGAACTGGGGCTAGCAGAGGCACTCGGAATGGTTCGGACGCAAGGGCTGCAAGCCATTTTGCAGCGAATCAAATTGGAAATAAAAAGGGCCGTTGGCGAAGCGATTTGAAACACACCCAGGCGGTCCGTTTTTAGCCACCGACGCGCTTTTAGCCAACGTCGCGGAATGTGGAAACGAATGGTGAAAATTTTTAGGCAACCCGTTTCATGACCGATACCCTCATTTGGCTGGGCATCGTAGTGTGTCTATCTCAGTCCGCGATGTTTTCAGGGCTGAACCTCGCGTTGTTCAGCTTGAGCCGACTGCGGCTCGAGACTATAGCCATGGCGGGCAACGTCCAAGCCCAACGCGTGCTAGCTTTGCGAGGAAATGCCAATTTCGCACTGACCACCATTCTGTGGGGCAACGTCGCTATCAACGTGCTGTTGACTCTGTTGGCGGAGTCGGTATTGACCGGGGTGGCGGCTTTTCTGTTTTCCACTGTCGTCATCACCCTCGCCGGTGAAATTGCGCCGCAGGCATATTTCTCACGGCACGCGCTGCGGGTGGCATCTTTTTTGTCTCCGGTACTGCGGTGCTATCAAGTGCTACTTTGGCCGGTGGCGTGGCCCTCGGCCAGGCTGCTCGACGTCTGGCTAGGCCCAGAGGGGAGGCCGTGGTATCGGGAGCACGAGTTGCGTGAGATGCTGCAGCACCACGCGCGCGGACAGGGCACGGAAATCAGCGCCGTTGAAGCCACCGGTGCGATTAACTTCCTCGCGTTGGACGATGTACCGGTGGGGCATGAAGGCGAACCTCTGGATCCGCGCAGTATCATCCCTTTGCAGTTCTGCGACGGGCACCCGGTGTTTCCAAAGTTCACCCGCACTTCCGATGATCCGTTCCTTTGCCAGATTGCCGCCTCGGGAAGAAAGTGGGTCGTGCTCACTGACGAAACCGGCGAACCGCGGTTGGTGGCCAGTGCTCCCAGTTTTCTCCATGCTGCGTTGTTTGGCGGGGAGACATTCCAACCTCACTCACTTTGTCATCATCCCTTGATCGTGCGGGACGCGAGCCAGCCCCTCGGGCAGGTGCTGGGTCGGCTGACGGTACAGCCTGAGAGAAGCGATGATGACGTGATTGACTTGGATTTAATCCTCGTTTACACCGACACGGAGCGCCGGATAATCACCGGCTCGGATTTGTTGGGAAGATTGCTGCGGCGTATTGCTCGAAGAGATTTCCATCATTCGAATGCTTCTTGGGCCGATAATAGTCAGGCGAAGCAGTCGCGGTTGTGAGTAGACAAACGCATCGCCTAGCCTACGACTGGTTTTTTACGCCTGCTTCGATGGATTGTTTTCTCTTCTTAGCATTCTCTGAAGCGTTGCGCATATACTGTGGGGTCGTGACGCCCATTGAAACGTAAATGCTGATAAAGTTGTCTACGCTCATATCGAGCGTCTTGACTTGGTTGGCGGGTACGTAAACTAAACCGCCACCAAAGGGGATAGGTGCGGTTGGGATCATGACCACATGGTATTCAACGTCATCGATCAGGATTTTTTCAGGCGAAGGCATCAAGGCCAACACGCCCGTTCCTCCGACTCCCCCGGAAAAAGAACAAAATACCACACTCATGGCTTTGATTTCTGCTTCTTCTGGTTGATCGAATAAGTCAACCATCTTTTTCATGCTGCCGTACAGACTGCCGACGATTGGAATTTTCCGAATGAGTCGTTCGGTTAGATTTTGTAAAAAACGCTTGGCACCTAACTCCAAAAACAAGCCCAGTAAAAACAAAACCATCAGAACGATCAGAATGCCCGTGAAATAGCCAAAGGGAGTTGCTGATTCGATGGTTTCTTTGCTCAATCCCGTTTCGAGCCGAAACAATCGAACGCCAATCGAGGCGAGGCTTTTGCCAATATAAGTGTTTGGCCCAACGATTCCACGCAGGAAATTGAACACCCACGATACGATCGCAATGGTCAAAACAAGTGGTAGGACCGCCAACAGTCCGACCATGAAATATCGGACCAGACGCTTCCAACCAAAATCGAAAAACTGATACATGCTCGTTCTCTCATGAAGTCTGTTCATTAAGGCAATACCGCGATATCACAGGTAGGCTGCAACGACCGCAGAAGCAACCCAACAGGCGAACTGGTGGATATCGGGCTGTTCTGGTCGCTGTTTCCATTTATCAACGCCCCTGCCGCAACGCAAGCCTCGGTCGATCCATAGTTGAGTTTCCGGAACAAGAGAATGCCATCGCCATGGGCTGTCGGCAATCACCCTGGGTCAGATAAGAATCTCTTCGATCGCTGCGCCGTGGTCGACCTCCAATCTTTTCCGTCCAGGCAGCTCAAGCTTGCGAGAATCGAGCCCCAGCTGTTTCAAAATCGTTGCGTGGATGTCGGTGACATAGTGCCGATTCTCCACGGCGTGAAATCCAATCTCGTCAGTCGCTCCGTGAGCGATGCCACCTTTAATTCCTCCCCCTGCCATCCAAACACTAAAGCCAAAGATGTGATGATCCCGGCCATCGGAGCCTTGGCTCCCCGGAGTTCGGCCGAACTCGGACGCAAAAACAACGATGGTTTCATCTAATAGACCTCTCTGATGAAGATCTGTGAGCAAGCCACCAATGGGCTGATCGACTGCCGCTGCATTGGCTGAATGGTTCGCTTTGAGGCCGCCATGAGCATCCCATGCCCCGGCTCCACCTCCACCGTGCTGGATCTGAACGAACCTCACACCTCGCTCTACCATTCGACGCGATGCCAATAGTTGCATGCCGAAATCACGGCACTCGGAGCGATCCAATCCATACATGGTCTTGGTCGCCGCCGTCTCGTCCGAGAAATCAACCACTTTGGGAATGCTGTCCTGCATGCGATAGGCTAGCTCATAAGAGGCAATCCTGGCTTTCAACAATTCGTCGTCTGGCTGCTCATTCATTCGCGCGGCGTGCAACTCGCGAAGTAAATCCAACGACCTGCGTTTAGCATTGCGCTGAACAGGAATCTCTTGCTTGGCAAAATCGAGCGGATTGGACGGATCGATTTTCAGTGGTACAGCATCATGCGATGGTCCTAGATAATAGCCATCTCGTTTATTCCAGTACTCGCGAGTGCCGATAGAAACGAACTGCGGTAGTTCCTCGTTAAGCGAACCAAGCCCATAGTGCACCCATGCCCCTAGAGTCGGAAATTCGCCATCGTTTCGATGTCGCCCAGTATGAAATTGCGTTTGCGCCCCGTGATTGCTGTCAGTCGTCCACATGGATCGAACCACAGCAATCCGATCCGCATTCTTTCCGATATGCGGGAACCAATCACTGATTTCGAGCCCACTCTCGCCGTACTTTTGGAAGCCAACTTGGAGCGGGTAGAGTTCGGTTCGTTGATTGCCATTCGCATCCGGCACCACCAAGCGTTCGATGGCGAGCTTGTCCGGATCCAGAGTCGACGCAAAGGGAGTCTCGGAAATCGTCTTGCCGGCGTACTTGGTCAGCATCGGCTTTGGGTCAAAGCTCTCCATATGACTCACCCCTCCGTTCATGAAGAGCCAGATTACACTCTTCGCCTTGGGTGGAAAATGAGGCAGCCCGTCGGGTGCATTTCCTCTCCCTAGCTTCTCACCAACTACTTCGTCACGGTAGCTGGCTCCCACACCCTCGCGTTGTAGCAAAGTCGCGAGCGCGATGGATCCAATCGACGACAAAGCCGCTCGTCTTGTGTACCGCCCCTCATAAAGACTGCTGAGTTTACGATTCATTAGGGCACCTGCAAAAAGTGATGATGGTTTAACAAGACCCAAACCAATTCTTCCTTGTTGGAAAAGGATTCTTGAGTTGGATTGGCGACGGTCCCATCGGACGGGACATCGGTTTCAGAAAGCATCGCTAGACACAAACTCAATTCTGTCTCAGTGGGCTCTAAGCCTATGATCGACGCGAAGGCTAACCTGACAAACTGTTCATGCGAGCCTTGTGCGAGTTTTTGGATTCTCGCAGCGATTGCAGGAACGCTTTCCAATACCATCCGGCTGTGGCTGAGCGCTAACGCTTGCTGCGGGACAATGCTCTCCTCTCTGCGGTAGCATTCGGTGACAAGAGCTTCATCGAACATCGACAGGAACAGGTTTCTTTCATTGTTGGAATGAAAGAAATATAAACTTCGTCTCGGTGACGTCGCTTGTTCGGAAGCTGGAATCGTCGGCCCACCGAGTGTTCGGTCCAGTTTGCCCGCTAGCGAGAGCAGAGAATCTCGTACTACTTGGGATTCTAAGCGGGGTACGCTTCGGTGATGACTCTTGTAATATTCCGACTGTACGATCAAACGGTGCAAATGTTTCATATCCCACCGGCTTTCGATGAATTCAGCCGCGAGCCAATCAAGCAGCGCCAAATGCTCCGGTCGCTTCGCTTTCATGCCGAAATCAAAAGTGTCCTGTACTAAGTGCTCACCAAAATGACGTACCCAAATATGATTCACGGCGACTCTGGCTGTGAGCGGATTGTCGGGAGAAGTGATCCACTGGGCCAAGGCTTTGCGGCGACCGGTGCTCGTTTCCGGAAACTCTTTGTCGGGGTCATCTTTGCCGGAAAATTGAAAACGAGTTGCCGACCACTTCGCACCAGGATAAGCAGGATCGAATCCGGATAGATCGCCTTTAGCAACCTGTTCGAGAAATTGCTTGGCTTGATTCCATTCTTGCGTTTTCGCATCTTTCGAATCTTCACCTGCCAGGTCTAGTGCCCGTTGTGCTTGGGCCAACTTATGTGATGCGGTAGCCGACGCCCAAGAATTAAACTTCGCCTTATCTGGATCATTCAAACGGAGTTCATGGAAAGCCAATTCCTCATGTGCTACCGCTGACTCCAGTTCTAACAGTTCCAACTCACGACGTAATTCCTGAACCTGGGCGTTGATACCCGCTGGCGAACGATTGCTGAATGCCAGCTCACCTGTTGGTCGCTTCATAACCGTCTCATCGTCGAGGGCTTCGACCCGGAATCGATCGAAGCTCGCCTGTGCGTCAAAGGTGGTTAGTTGCAAGACTCCGTCTTGTCGGGGAATAGGCAAATTCCATGCCAACACCAGCTTCCCATTCCACATCACATTGATGAGCTGGTCTCGAACAATGACTCGCATCGTGTTAAGCTGATTGAGTTCAATAGGTTGTTGGACTTTGCCCTCGCCCGGATAAACCCATTGCCCGTTGGCAACGTAGGATATCTGAATCTTTTGCTCCCCCGCGTAAGCACTTGCGTAGACCGAAACTTCGTTGTCGCTGCTTTGAAAACCGTCGAGTGGATTTTCGTCAGTGCAGTCGAACGAGATACCTACACTCTTCCATTGATTGCCGCCCGTGTGTTGAAACGTTATCTCGGCATCTAAATCTCGAGGCACTTCACCTTTCCAACGAGCGATTGCTCGATCTGAGGACCTGGCGGACTGATGAAGCATGCCGTTCGAGAGTGACCACTCGCCGGAATACAACTGCCAGCGGTCCATGAGGCTTGCCAGATCGTCGGTTCCGTTCCATTCCTCAGTGAAACTCATAGAGGGGGCATGCGATTCTTGGGCGATTTGGTCCGTGTCGCTAAGGTCACTCTGCAACGCGTCAAACCTCTTTGTAAGTTCGTCGATTCTTGCCTGTGCAGCAGCTCGCTTTTTGTCGAGAGACGCAAGCCGCGTTTCCGACTTGTTGATATACGTCTTGATGGCGGCTCTATTCGTTTCCGGTTGAAAAGACGCTTTCGGTAACTGGATTGGCTCGGGCGTATACGGGGCAAATGCAAAGAACTCAGGCATCCCAGGGGCCATAGGTTTGCTTTCATCAGGTTTTGATTCTTCGCCACGGACAAAGAGATAAGTTGCAGTATCTATTTCCCGATCAAAGATACGAGGGACAGCATTCTTTCGCACGTCTGCCTCACCTTCGATTAGATCCAGTCGAACGTGATAGGGCTCGAATATGGCCCGCATGCGGTAGTAATCAACCTGTGAGATCGGGTCGTATTTGTGATCGTGGCACTTGGCACAGTTCATTGTTAAACCGAGTAGCCCTTTGCCGACATGCTCAACGGTTTCCTCCATCCATTGGTTGCGATTGAACAGAAAGAAATTGCGAGCAAGAAAACCGGTCGCTCTCAGTTTTTGTTGATCATCTGGGTAGAGTTCATCCGCAGCCAGCATCTGACGTACCATTTCATCGTAAGGGACATTGGCAGTGAGGCTTTCGATGATCCAATCTCGCCAATGCCACATGTGCAACTGGCTGTTCCGAAGCTCTTCGCCCAGTCCCCACCAATCGCTATATCTCCAAATATCCATCCAATGGCGGCCCCAACGCTCGCCGTACGCGTCGTCAGCCAACCACTTTTCCACCAGCTCGCTGTAAATGGAATCGGAGTCGTTCGATAGGACGGAAACGAGCACTTCCTCTTCGATCGGCAGGCCACGCAAATCGATGGACAAACGACGAAGTAAAGTAACAAGGGCAGGAGGTTCCCTTTGCTGCGATGATTCACCGAACGCATTGGAAGAGAGTATTTGATCTATGGGATTATGGCTGGGACTCGTGGCAACTTTGGTCGGCAAAGTCGGACGCTGGATCGGTTGAAAGGCCCAGTGCTGAGAAGGCTCCATCGATGCTGCTTCATCAGGGATCGCTTGTACCCCAGAGGCAATCCAAGATGCGATCAATTCTACTTGCGCTGGAGAGAGGCGTTCTCCCTCGTGCTTTGGGGGCATCAAGGAATCGTCGTTGGCCGAGATTCGCTTTAGCAGTTCGCTGTTTGCCGGGGTTTGTTGGTCGACGATTTCACCTGAGTGCCCACCAGCCAGTATGAATTTGGCCGTATCGAGACGCAAGCCTGAC
Source organism: Brakhagea baltica (assembly GCF_052161605.1). Classification (NCBI taxonomy): domain Bacteria; kingdom Pseudomonadati; phylum Planctomycetota; class Planctomycetia; order Pirellulales; family Pirellulaceae; genus Brakhagea; species Brakhagea baltica. Next base: position 6,560,840 of record NZ_CP197409.1, read on the forward strand.
TCTTGTTTCAACCCTCCGTGGCAAGCGTAACAATGTTTCTCAAGAATCGGCTTGATCGATTGGAGGTAGAGTTTATCGGAATCGTTCGAGTTGCCATCGCTAAAGACGAGACGACTTGAAACGAGCGGACTGATACCGGCCAAGCATAAGATAGCGAGCCAGTGGAAATCGTTGACAATGAGCCTGAAGTACTGCTGAACGGAGGAAGACGATAGTCTCATGATTGGGAGACGTCCTAAAGTAGGTTCGGACGGGAATGGTAAGTACCGCGCTCAGTCTTGTAGTGGACGAGGCCACAAGACCCTCGGACATGTAGTGGGCGAGGCCACGAGACCCTCGGACATGTAGTGGACGAGGCCACGAGACCCAGCATCCCGGATACGCCCCGTGTCATCGGGACTCGTTGCCTCGTCCACTACTCAACGATTTGCGAGCCCTTAGCCCATGTATTCCTGGTCAGTAACAATACCAGGCTGTGGTACCGGATAGAGTCCATTAGCGAGCCGCTGTAGCGGAGCAGGTGAGTCAAAGGTCAGATTCTCAATCCCCGGTGCAAATTCGTGCGGGCAATTGAGCATGTCCTCATAGGTAATCTCCACGCCAGTGTGAGCTGCCATACGTCCCATGCTGGTTACGACCGAGGCCTGAACGCCTCGCTCGACCTCGTTGTAAGGCTCATCGTCTCGAATTGCCGCAATGAGATGGTTCCATTCGAGTTGGTATGGGTTTGGCTCTTCAGGGGTTGGATATTGCCAAGCGAGCGACTGTTTTGACATGGTATGGTCGCTGTAGATTCGGCAGCGAGCAGGGGTGTGTGCGGCAGTCGAAATGACGCCTAGCCCCTTGGTACCGTGCGCGAAGCTGGCAAAGTCATTCTTGCAGCCAGGAATCGTTCGTCCGCTTACAAACAACTTTGTGCCGTCGGCAAAGGTGTACTCCATCGAGTAAGAGTCAAAGTTCTGGTCAACGCTGTCACCGCGATAGTGACGCCCACCGTTGGCCTGTGCCTTCACCGGCCAAGCATCCTTCATCCAGCAGCACTCGTCGATGTTGTGAATGAGGAAGTCGCTGACGGCACCGCCGCTGGCCCAAAGGAAACCGTGGAATCGATTGATCTGGTACATCAACTCGCTCATCCCTTCTGGCTTGGGACCTGTAGCCGCTGAGCCTGTAGGGCCTGCGTTTCGATAAGCTCGCATAAAGGTGATATCGCCAATCATGCCGTCCTTGATACGTCGATAAAGCTCATGGCGAGCATCGCAGTGGCGACACATAAGACCAACGCCGACTTTGAGATTCTTCTCGACTGACTTCTTTGCCAGCTCAAGCATTCTGACGCTGGTGGGGCCGTCGACGGTGACAGGCTTTTCCATAAAGACGTTGACCCCTTTTTCAATCGCGTATTCGAACATCATGGTACGAAATGCGGGAGGGGTCGCCATGACAGCAATGTCACCTGGTCGCAAACAATCAATCGCCTTCTTGTAGCCGTCGAAGTCGACAAATTTACGTTCGTCGGGGACGTTCATCTTGTCCTTGAATTGTTGATTCAAACCGTCGAAGGCATTCTTGAGCTTGTAGTCAAAAACATCGGCCATGGCCACCAATTCGATGGGGCCATTCTCTACGCTGAGGGCATTTGCAGCAGCCCCCGATCCACGGCCACCACAGCCGATCAACGCAACTCGGATCGTGTTGTCTTCACCAGCGTGCACCATGCGGGAAAAGTTAGCGGTTGCGGTTCCTGCCGCTGCTGCGGCTACCGTGGATGTTTTCAAGAAATTGCGGCGATCAGTTGGTTCAGCAGGGGCAGGTCTCGGTGCAGGCTTGGTCATCGTCTAACTCCAGTCGTGGAATAGGGAGGGGAAGGAAGGTCATCTGCGATTATAATCCATTTGCTGAGCCAGTGGAGTCGAATCGATTCCCGGTAGTTAAATAAACTTTCACTCAGCCTACTAAATCATCCGAAATCTTAAGAAAAAGTTAGCTCCCACAACCTCCACAGCCACCCCCTCCACAGCCTCCACCACCTCCGCCACCATCTCCACCACCGCAGCCTCCTCCCGTCATAGCCCCGTCCGCGCCGGAAGCCGACGACCTGAGGTCACGCGTCATTTTCAACGTAGTGAGATCGACAAATTCGTTTCCGGAAATGCTGTTAAAACCACCTGCTGCAAAACCAATGGCGATAGGATGCAGTGCCATCAACGCAAAGTCCGAATTGGCCGTACCGGAAGGCGATCTTTCCATTTCTGATGGTCGCTCTTGCCCTCCACTTCGGACTCCTTTCTCCATCGCCAGTACTCCCCGCTTGGTCATTCGAGAGGTATAGTTCAAGACGATCGCTAAAACAATCGAGAGGATTAGGAGCAACAGAAGATAACCGACAGGTTTGCCACGAAGGATTCCGACAACCAACTTGGAAATGCCCAGGATGATTACACCACCAAACGCAACTATGCCTGGCCATACCGCTCCAAGTCTCTGACTAGCCGAGCGGAGCACCCCCATATCAATCAACTCTTCCTTGATCTTTTTGCATTCGTACTGGATCACATTCAGAATCTGCGATGGCTTTACACCTTCACCCATCTGGGCTGCACGAAGTATGGCCCTGGAGACGGGAGCTAAACGAATTCGTTCGTTGCCACCGACTGCTACAAATTTCTTACGACTCGGTGCAGCTTGGATAAGCTTCTTGGCGGACAAGTCGACAATCGCGGTTTGGGCTACGGCTAGAGGCCCTTCGCGAAGATAGGCCAATTGCCACGGATCTAGCTGGGCAACATCAGACTGCTGATCGTCACGATTCCAAGAACTGGTCAGCATGCGGTAAACAATGGCTAGCACCGAAGCGATCGCGATCAACAAAGAAAACAGCTTGAGAAAATCAGGCCCGTCCATGTTCAGAGGATTTGTCATATGCTGCTATCCTTTATGTATTGCCTTTGTTGTTTTTGTCTTTACGGCTTTTGCGTTTGAAGGGAACCTTGGACTTGAACCAGTCTTTCAACCAGTAGCTGATGCGAGGCACAAGCACATGAGTCATGGGGTTGTACCACTGCCCTGCCCCTGCATGCGCGAAGCGAGCATCCACATCGGGCCAAATATCCGGAGGCGGAGTCCCGAACGACTCGCAATAAGAGTCTAAGGTCTTTTGGTACCAAATTCGAAATTTGTCCCCTTCTTCTTCGCCACCCGCTGTTGGTTGATGATGGATAATGAAACCAGCAATTCCCTGACACAATTCCTCGTAGTAGTTCCTAGTATACAGTAAATGCAGGTGCCACGCCGCATCGACAGCTTCTGAAGGCGTCACCGGATGTTGGCAGGTCAAAAGCAGGAATAGGAATCGGCGGTATTCTTCAACAACCGCTAGAGCCTTATCCAAACTCCAGGCTTGCTCGCGAGCCAACCTCGCCTCAAAAGTCAGTGAGTAATGGTGAGGCGTGATATCCAGTTCTGACAGTTTGCGCCAGATCACCTCCTTTTCCGATGCGTTCCAGGCCTTGTTCACGCGAGTCGCTTTTTGATGATTTGCATATGGTAGGTCACGTGTCCAACGAGCATAAATCCTAGGGCGCGTACCGTGACCGGATGACCTGATGCGACACCGCGCAGGTCCCATTGTGATTCCTTGAGTCGACGCATCAGCCCCACATTCGCACTTCGCAGGCAACACAATTCGTCCACGAGCGATGCGATGGTCGGCGTAGTATAATCGCAGTTTGCCACATACGGTTCTTGGTCCATGCCGGGAAGGGATTGGTGTTCGCCACACGCGAATCGATGTAGCCGATCCGCAAATATCCGTTCGGTGTCGATCATGTGCCCGACTACTTGTTTGATTGTCCACTTGTAGGGGGAATGAACCTTGGACGCCTGCTGGTCGGTAACTTGACGAAAGAAATCTCTGACTTCCTGATTCTGCACCTCCGCTAACTCGAAAAGGTTGCCTGGCGGCACAAGCCGAATATAGGTCCAGTAAAACTCATAGGCCTCATCAGCTGCTGGGGGATCAAGGGAAATAAGGGACATCTCAGGATCAGCTTTCGTAGTGCATACACAAAATCCTACCAAAACGGCTATTGGAATGCCGGAATGCATAGAATACCTACATCAGATAGGTGCGCAAACCGGGATGCTACGGGACGGAACCGGTAGTTTCTGCGACGTTTCGCCAGATTACAAAGTTGCTTTACGCGAATAAGCGGATTTGATACACTTATATAGTTCTGTTCTTCCGATCACGGCGAGGTTTTAAAAATGAGAAAAGTCTTTGGGACGATCTGCGTTGTTTTTTGCTCGTTGGTTTCGTTCACTGGTTGTATGAACGACCAAGTTGACGTGGTGGATTTGAACAAGGTACTGGAAGCGGTTGCCGCAGTGCTCGAGGAATCGGACGGCGGGCGATCGTCGGAAACGGCAACAATAGAAGCTTCTGCGGAGGTGGATTCTCAGGAAATTATCCTCGCGGCGATCGATCCGGCTTCTCAAGATTCCGAAAAGGAGAAGGAATTTCTCACCAAGCTTGCCGCCAAGATGAATGAGCTGAAAGTCATGGAAAGCCAGGTCGGCGTTTCCATGGCGGCTGGAGGAGAAATCGTCGGCTTCTTAGATCCAAACGGTAACAACATCCAAGAGGCTGGCGAGAGCACTGAGTTCAAGGTAACCATCGACGTTGAGAATAGCCGCTTGATCGCTTCCGACAACAATGGACATCATCGCCCCTACGGCTTCCGTCCCGGAGGATTTCTAATGGGATATATGCTGGGTTCGATGCTGGGACGTCAGAATAGTTTCTACGGCGGGGCTCCTCCTTCCGTAACAAAAGCTCCGATGAGCCCTCAGAACTATCACAAAACTGCCGTAAGCTCGGCTCGAACCGCACGTGCCTCGAGCGCCAGAATGACCACGGGATCCAAGGGCTTCAGTTTCGGAAAGTAGTTCTTCCAGAAACTTGGGTAATTTTTTGGCTGACGCCATTCGACGAACATTCATGCGTTAGCTCGACATGACGATTTCTGTTCCCGATCCCGACATCGATTTGTTAAATGACGCGCCAAAACTGCTTCAGTATGTTGTTGACACTACAGGACTGACACCAGTCGAGGCGTTACGTAAATTACGGATGGAATTTGGTCGTTCGGGCTTCTTGGTCTCGGAAGAACTGCGGCGTCTCAACATACCAGCCTATGTCTGGAGCGATAATCTGTCGGATTTTTACGAGAACACAGACGCATTTCTATTCGAATCCATTTGCTGGAACCGTACTGCTACCAAAAAGAAGATGCGACTATGGATTGCTGAGTTCTTGGCTACGCAGTTTACTTCGCCTGCTCGAATCGTGGTTTTCGGTGATGGACAAGGGTTTGATAGCTTCTATCTCGCACGCGCAGGGCACCAAGTCGATTATTTCGAGGTATCAAAGAAGTCATCGCAATTCGCAAAAAGGATGTTCGATGACTATCGAGCCCCAGTTCAAATGCTTTCGTCGATTGAACAGCTTGAACCAGCCATCTACGACGTCGTGGTGTGCCTAGATGTGTTGGAACATGTCCCCGAGCCAGCAGAGGTGGTTCGGCTATTAAGTAACACGTTACGCCCCAATGGCAAGCTGATCTTGCATGCCCCATTTTGGTACCTATCTCCCAATGTGCCGACCCATTTAGCATCCAATCGTCGCTACAGTGGAGACTTGCGGCAGCTTTTTTACCCACTGGGGTTAGTGCCGATCGACGGTGCCTTTTTCTGGAATCCAATAGTGCTAGAAAAGGTAGGGGTGGCAAATGTGCGTGAAAAGTCGGAACTTCCTAAGGTCCGGAACAAATCGGCGATCCATCTCGGCGGAGCGCTATTAGCCGCAGCAAGATACTGGTCATGGCCACATACCGCTTTTGCGAATTTCCTCAATGCCTTAGGACGAGAATCCTGGGAGGAAATGAGAGATTTAGAATCGGCCCAACAAGAGCAACCGTTTCTCAAATAATGCTTTCCCCTTCAGTCATTGAAGCTGGGTTTCTGAACGTCCGATACTCTCGCATTCGAACTGCACCGGACCGTTCGATGTCATACTCAATTCCACGCCAAGATATGCGACTGCAAAAATGCGCTCGAACCAAACAGACCCAATATAAAAAATGCGAACCAACGATCCCTGGGAGACACCGGATCAGAAATGCAAAATTCATTCGGATCGGTTCGTGTCCATTAATTCTCAATCGATATCTCATCCCCATCTCCACTAGCCATGATGCGAGCAGTGCAAGGCTCCAGTGAGTTGCAATGGAAATGAGATTTACTTGAACTGCTTGAAGGTTGCGGGAAATCACTGATACGCACAGCAAGAATACTGGCAAACAAACGCTACCACAAATCAAAGACGCATGGAAAAGCACTACCGCCCAGCCCGCTCCCGAAGAACGTGCCGCAACCAATTGTCGGGTCGCCCATGGAATGAATTGCCCAACACGCATGCTCTCTCGATTTGGCATAATGACTGTCGGCTCGAAATGAGCACGATAGCCAAACTTTTGTATCTGCTGAATGACCGCCCCATCATCGACGAAAGATACTCTGAGCGAATCGATCAGTTGGACCTGTTCGATAGTGTTCCATCGGAGAGCCATGCTCCCTCCCCAGGTCAATCCATTCCACCAAACTTGCACAACTGCTCCGATGTTCCAAAAATAGCGAGCCATCGTTCCTGGTTTCAAACTAACTGGTACGAACCAACGATTGCCAGCCGATACCCCAACGTTTGGATCTGCGAGCGGTTTCGTCAAATCTGAAATCCATTTTGAATGGGGATGAGCATCTCCATCAATGAATGCCCATACATCATAGGCCGATCCGAATTTCTCCAAGGCTTCAGCAATCGCGGAAGACTTAAGGCTACATGTTGTCTGTCGATTCTCCAATGACCAAGCCGTAATTCGGTCAGGAGCCTCTGCAATCCAGCGGTGAACATCTTGCCAAGCTGAATCGTCGGGGTGGTCGACAACAACAAAAATATGGTAGTTCGAGTAATCTTGGCAAAGAAGGTTTTTCAAATTATGACGCAAATCAGGATCAGAACCACGCAAGGAAAGGACAACCGCGACCTTAGGATCTGCGGTAAGCGAATCTTCATCCCTGCCTGTTTCTCGTTTCGGAAAAACTGATTTGCGAAATCGCAACACCAAAAAATAGAGGAACGCAAAGAATAACTGCAAGGATCCTACAAAGGTAACCAGACCAAACACGAGCCAGGAAACGTTCAATAGATTCAATTCGATCACAATGAGTTCCCATGACTCGAGGCGGGCGGGGAGGATTCGAAGGGGAGATAGCTTTGCTGCTCAATATCGAAGGGACCAAGAACTTGGTACTCGATTCCTCGCCATTCCACTTTGCGCATTACAAGACACTGGAGCAAAGCGAGCGTATAGACCCATTGTGTCAACCAGACCGACCAACACAAACGCAAAAAATTTCCTTGCCCCTCCCATTGATGAGCCTCGCCACGTGCACGCGCCATGGCTGAAACAGGGCGTTCCATCCATGGTATCAGAGCACACAAATACAGATGGAATAATAGCAGGAGGGCAGTCAACCAGACACTATGGCTCCAAACTCCTGTCCAAGCACTCCAAGCGACATAGCCCCAGCACAAAATCAGTAGGGCAGCCGAAGAGATCCCGTGCCCGACAACCGCCCACCACATCGGATGATACAACCTAGCGGTGAGCAATTGACGTTTAACCCAGGAATAGAAGCTCGAAACGCCGCAGTTCTCTCGATTTATCATCATCAAGCTAGGTATAAATTCCACTCGCAATCCTACCTTGCCCAGTTGTCTCTTTAGCATTGTGTCCTCGCACAAGGACCGAGACCATTTTTCGAGTAAACCTGCTCGTTCAATTGCCTCCGTTTTGATCGCTAGAGTTCCTCCCCAAGCAATACGGTACCACGCCATCTGCACGACTGCGGCAGCGTTCCAAACGTAACGAATCCATGCGCCATTGGTTTCCTTCTCAGGCATATACCATCGATTCCCGGTTGCTGCTCCCACGGCTGGTGATTGGATCCCGGTCGCCAACTCTCGTAACCACGATTTGTGCGGGACGGTATCCGCGTCGATCAAGGCGATAAACTGTGTCTCAGACCGCAGGCACTTGATAGCCGTCAGAAGACTGGAACACTTTAGACTGCAGGTTTGTATCCGATCCTTCAAATAAAGGACTCTTGCATTTTCCCATCCGTTCTCAATGTAAGGATTGAGGACGGAAACGCTGGGGTCGTTTTCATGATCCACAACGAACAAAACATCATAGTCTGGATACTCTAGATTCTTGATGCCTTCAATACAACGCTCCAAAAAGGGATCTCCACCCCGCAGGCACAAAATAACGGTCGCCGGAGGGCATTCTCTATCCTCTAGTAGTTTGCGTCGCCAACCCCACAATTTTCGTACAAATCCGAGGACAAGAATTCCCTGGACGAAAGCTGAGATTACAACGGCACCGACAAGAACTGTTAACACTCAGTTGCCTCTTGATCATTTATCTGCCGAAAAAGGTCCCGTTGCACGTGTTGCATTAGGTCTTGCGCTTCCGATCGGTCAAGGATGCGATCGTCGTACCTGAGAGTCAGGCGACCTCTTTCTCCAAATTGCACGAATGTAAAGGCAGCAACCATATACGGATTGAGCGGCGCTAAGATTTCGAAATCCTTGACAATGATATCGCCTGACATTAAAGCAGAATTGTGATTTTTTGCTGAATACAAAGGGGACTTTGCAAACACCTTTCCGAGATTTGAAAAAACAAAACTCGTTTCACAGCGTCTAACTCTCTTCGAGGCGTGTCGCCCCCACGAAAGAATCTTTCGAAGCCAAATCGAGAAGATAAACAGCAATGCCAGTTTGTTCTCTTTGATCAAATTCATCTCTGCATGAATCCCTTGTAGCAACGAATCCGGATCCCTAATCTGAACAGGAGTTCGATCAAGAAACACCGCACTTACGACATTGCAGGCGGAAAGTGTTTTCATCTCGTGAGCGGTCCTCATGTTGACCGGGATCATCGCGCGTATCCAATCGTTGTCCAATTGTAATTCCCGTGAACCGCGAAAAGCGGCGATACCTCTAAATAATCCGGTGGCAAGGCACTCGTTCATGGAAACCCGTTTCCATGTTGCATGACGTTTTAGTCTCTGAATATCGCTTTCGGAAAGAGAAATACTTTCGGTCGCAACTTGTTCCGGTTTCTCTGAGCCTCTTTCGTGCGGCACAATGGGAACAGGATGCCGCAGTAGAAATTGGCGAACACCCGCGAGGCCTATAGCTTGTTGAGGGAGAATCCGAATGATTTTACCCCAACTCAAACCAAACCGATTCCTTAGAAACAAGTCCTCTATAGATCGCTCGGGAGGGTTGTGCAAAGCCCCACGAAATTCCGCATCATAAATGAGAAGCAGTTCATGGATGGCTCGGATTATGCCCAGTCCGTCAGCTTGAGCGTGATGGTACTGGATAAATAGAGTCGAACTCGCCTTGCCCTCGATTGACTCCGTTTCCACCACAAACAAGTGAAGCGCTTTACCCGTCTCCAGCGATAGCGTTTTTGGCTCAGGCCAGCCCGACGAGGTTAACGCGGATTCGGTTATCCAATGAACCGAAGCCACGGACTCATGGATATGCCATTGATGTCCATTTCGTTGTCTTGTGACCTTTGATGAGAGCAGGGGATGAAGCTTCAACCAGCGGAATACAGAGCGTTCGAAAATGTTTCGATTCAAAGATCCTATTAGAGTCAGCTTGACCCAAATGTCACATGGATATTCCCGAGAATCCTGGGCCACCATTAGTTCTTCAAAGGGAGTAAAGGGGATTTTACGGTTCATGGCCGCTCTGTCCGGACGGAGACTGATTGGTGACCGGCCCAAGATCTTTACGTCTTTCCCAATAGAATAAATGGTGTAGCGGTGATAGAAGAATAGCGGGAGTGAGGATGAGATCGCTGAGCAAGCCTACGAACAGTAATGCAAAGGTCAACCAAGCGAACCGAGCCACCGGCACAAAAGAACTCCACGAAAACACAAGCATCCCTAGACCGCACACCAGTGCGGTTTGTACGATCGCCCCCCCACAGCACCGAATCGCTTCATCGACTGCATGCGATGGGGATAGGCCTTGTTTTCTTGATTCGCGAAAATGGGTTATGAAATGCAAAGTATCATCAACACAAACACCCATCATCACACTGGCCGTGAGGACCGTTCCGAGTTCCACCTCCAATCCATACCATCCCATCAGACCAAATACCATTAAAGCAGGAGTGACGTTAGGAATCATGGTCAATAGACCACCAGAGAAGCTTTTGAAAAGTACAGCCATCGCGACAGCAATAGAAATAAATGCGAAAGTAAAGCTGTTCAAGAGATCGAGCAACAGTTGCCGCTGCGTTCTGTAAATGAAGGGAACACCACCTCCAACCTCCACGGTTACGGCTCCGGATTGATCCTCCGCGAGAAACTGATCGATCTCATGTTGTAATCGATCTAGAAGTTCGGAATACTCAACGGATTTGGAGCCCGCAACGCGTCCGCTAATCCGCCAGCTTTGTTCTACCTCATCTTCATAAAGATATCTCGAATCCTGAAATCGCCCTGTAGCATCACTAATTCGTTTGCCAATTAGCCCGCGTCTCGCTGCATACTTGGCTCCTCGTTCCGTGGGAATCGACGGGACGAAGTTAAGCACTGAAAGGGTACTTTCGATCTCTGGGATGGCAATAACCCGATCTCGCAGTTTTTCCAAAGCTAGCAGCCTGGTCGTGTAATCGGTGTTTAGTAAGCTCGAATTCCCATCGTACTTCAGTACAAACTCAACCGGCACTAATGGACCGATACGACTTTCCAGCCATTCATAATCTTGTACAAGTTTCGACTGTGTCGAGAGAAGCTTGTGCGTTCCAACGCTTGTCTTGAGCTTCGTAACACCGAATGAGAATCCAATCAGAGTTATTAGCCAGACGACGATAATCGTTCGAGGTGCGCGACGCACTATTCGGATGATGTACAGTGCGAATGACTGGTCAGTTTTTGTTTTATCTACAATTCCTTGAGATTCAGGAATTAACCTCCCATACCATCGCCGAGAGCTAGTCCATTTCCCGTGAATGGAAAGAATCGCTAGTACGGTCAAAGCATTGATCGGAACCAAAATGGCAGAGTAGAATCCGAACGATCGAATAGGAATCAGTTCACTTGAGCAAAGAGAGAGAAAGCCGAGGGCTGTTGTCAATGCTGCGAGCAGTGACGGTGTCCAAGCAACTCTCAATGCAATGAGTGCTGGTTTACTACGGCTGACTTTTTGAGCTTCCCTGAAGTAACCAAGATAATGAAGACCTGCTGAAATCGTCAAAACGAAGCAGAGGTTCGCAACAAGCAGTTGCACTGAATCGATGTAACCGTTACTCAAGTAGATGCAGGCCAAAGCCACATGCTGACTAAAGACGGCACAAAGGAACAGTGTTGCGACGAGCAAAAACTGTTTGAGCGATACAACGAGAATGGCGAGGCATACTATATAGGATACGGCATTAAGTAACAGGAGATTTTCGCCAGCTGCTTCGTCAACAGCAACAGAATCTGCCGTTGTCCCTGCGATATGAATTTCATCACGTGGCAACCCCGTCACCGAGGTCGATGCTTGCCATGCCCACTCGACAGCAGATCGACGATCTTGCATTCCAGCATCGGAGATTAACGCAATGATGCATGTCTGTTTGCCATCTGCGCCGATGAAAATACCCTGCATCCCTGCCTTGGCCCTCGCCGAAGTCAAATCCTTGAGTGACTCCAACGCATCGTCCGCAGTTGTCGCTCTTTGAAAGTAAACGACACCATCATCCGCAGGTGAAGTTAAGCGGGTCGCGAGTGCTGCGGCACGGGCATCCGAAAATGTGCAGCCCTCCCAGCTGATCATCAGAAATTCATCGCTACCGAATCGTTCCACAAATCGATAAAGACTTTGGGTTTCGGCAAAGCTCGCGGGTAGCCAGTCCTCAATTCGATTCTGACTCTTCTGGATCGCTTGTTGTGCAAACCAACCAGCGACTGGCCACACGCAAGCAACGAGAATTATCGCCAATACAGGGAGCCAGCGAGGCGGCCACGCCTTGTTGGTTTCGTCGTGCCTATTGATTGCCATTTTCGAGACTTTGACCTTAAGAGATGAAAATCACGAGGGGCAATGGCTTGGCTTGTTTAATTCGGTGCGTTTTCTCGCCGTATTTTGGGCATATTGCTAGGAAAGAAGTGATCCAAAAAGTCCGGGTGAGCATTTTGCCCCTCTTTCCGTGGTGCAGAGGATATCATTTTTTCAAACTCTTCGATCGAAACCCGCACCGTCATGCTGTCATCCGCCTTAATGCCAGGTTCGATAGCTAACGACTGATCGGATTGTCGATGGAATGTCCATTGCCCACCCCCTGGACCGAGGATATCAAAAGCGATTTTGGAAGAGCAAGGTGGATCGGAGGAGACCATCCGGTAGTTTTCAAAGAATTTTTTTGCATCGAGCTTTACCGTCCCCTTTTTAACCCGTCTTTTTCCCCAACGATCTTCCTCGCCATATCGCATGTAAGTGTGAATCATCGATTCATCGATAATCGGACACGGCAGTTCGGGAGCATAGGTTTTTGTGTTCATGCAGTCAAAGGTAGGATCCGTTCTCTCGTAGTTGGAATACATGGTAAAGGCGGGCAGTATCTCAGCTTCGAAATCGCTGTAGGTTGAGGGATCCGGTTTCTGCTCTCCTACGTATTCAACCCCAGTTGAGCCGAAATAACTGTAGCCCGCATCAATCAGGAGTTTGGGGGTAAGACAAGTCTCTGGAGCCAGATGAAAGGTTCGCCCATGTGCTTCCGGAGAACTGTAGAGCTTTGCGATAACTTTCGACACCCAGTCAACAGGAATCACATTACGTCGTTCATCACCTGTCATAGGTAGACGCAAACGAGTGACACGTTTGCCGTCTGGTCCCAAGGGTTGGCGAGGGACCAATAGAGCCATTAAACGGAGGTATAGATAAATCCCGTGATAGGTATTCGTGTAACCCGTCTCAGAGTCACCAGCGATCACTGCGGGGCGATACACAGTAAGATTTTGAATTTGACGATTTTTTCGAACTAAAGTTTCCGCTTGGAACTTACTCTCCTCATAGTCATTGCGAAACGCTTGATTGCACGCAAGCTCAGACTCCATGATCGTTCCTTGCCTTAGTCCGCAAACGTAGGCTGTGGAAACATAATGTAACTCTCGAAGATTGGCCGCCTCACATAGAGTGAGCATGTTCTCCGTACCACCCAAATTGGACCTGTGTGGTTCTCCAGAGCCGTCCGACAAGAATTGAAGCGACGCAGCACTATGTAGTACTGCTTCGCAATTTCGAGCCAACCACCGAATATCGACCTCTGTGAGGCCAAGGTTGGCTTGGCAAATGTCTCCTTCGATCACCACCGGTCGAGGCAACGTCTTCCCTATTTTATCCTCCCAGTGTTGCATTATAACCTCAATTCGTTCACGCGAACTTTCGCGTTTGCTCCCACGAACCAACACTGCGAGCCTGTGTCCCTGCTGCATCAAATCACAAAGCAAATAACGCCCAAGCAGACCTGTAGCGCCGGTAAGAAACAAATATCTATTCAAATCAATACTCCTCGGAGATATGCATGCCTCGATGGCCGGTTGCAGTATGCCCCGACCACATACTGTGTCAATTAAAATTATGGAAAATTTGGCATCGAACTTCACCCTCCCGAAGAATTCGGGAGGACCAGAGTGGAGGGACGATCACTCGGGGAGGGGGCTTGTAGTGGACGAGGCAACGAGTCCCGGCTGTTGTAGTGGACGAGGCAACGAGTCCCGGCTTTTTGTAGTGGACGAGGCAACGAGTCCATTTGCACTGGAGACCGCCTGTTCTTATACCAAAAGGACTCCTGCCGTATTCGTGCCAGGCGGTCGGGCCTCGTTGCCTCGTCCACTACACGCGAAAAAAATCCCAAAAATCAGCTACCAATCCGCCTCCTTGACCGTTTACAATTCGGATATGACGAATCACCCGACCATCACTTCCGAAGCCCCCTCTTCCGCATCGCTGCCATTCGATGCCTCGTTGGATTCCATCGACTCGCTCACCACCTCTTTCACCGCGTCCGTAGTACCTACATTAGAAACTACGACCGTCACCGAAGTTGCACTAGGCTACCATCGCAACCAACAGTACTCCATCACCGCTATGACCACCTCAAGTGGCGCAGTCGCAGAACGCTACGCGTACACGGCGTATGGTCAACCTACGATCCTAAACGCCAGTGGAACTGTACTTACGAGTTCCGCGGTTGGCAATCGGTAGACGTATACCGGCAGAGAATGGGACGAGACCTTAGGTCTCCATCACTTCCGAGCCCGATGGATGAGTCCGCTGGCAGGTAGATTCTTGGGGAGAGATCCGATCGGATATTTGGATGGATTAAATCTCTTCGCACTATTTATTAACCTTCATTTGACAGACCCTGAAGGTCTCGCTGTTTTCTATGATGTTTTGGTGCCAAACCTTAATCCAGGTGCATTCCCGTTTGAACCACCACGATTGCCGACAGGCCTTCCGTTCAGGCTGCCTATCACAATTCCGGCTAATCTTTTACCAATACTAACACAGGTTCTACCCAGAATCTTAATTGGAGGTGGGATTCTTGGTGGTGCTGTGATAGTTGCACGTTTATCGTATTGTGCATACGTGTGGCATCAATGTGAACAGGCGAAACCTACTGGCCAAGTTTTGGAAACATGCGCTTGGAATGATTTTCAACTATGCAGAGTGAAGTGTGGCAATCAAGGGCAACGTCCGCCAACTCAAAACTCGTTCTACAACTGCGCCAAACCGGCTCACAAAGCAGCTTATTCCGCAGGGTGTACGGCTAAATTTATCGCTTGCATTACGAGCTTTAACCCTTTGCGTGGATTTGGACCGTTTTCTCCACCATGTATACCGGGCGCGGGATCCATTCCGGTTTGTTGCAATTGTTTGCGAAACCCAGCGAGGCCAAATGTAGTTCCGGGCAATCCTTCTGGAGTAACGTCATGCGAATCACGGTAGGATTTCATCCAAGGGAGGAGAAGCTTCTTGCATTCGCATTGCGATATGTGTTCAGTTCTGCACCTATGGGTACAACGATGGTGTTTGCCACGATTGACGAACAAGAAAGTTTGTTTTTAGGAATTGGTGATTCAATTTTCTATCAATACTCGATGCTTCGAATCCCTCGTCTTCTTTGGGTATTTGATTTTGCGTTTTCCATTGAGGATTTTCCGGAATGCTTTACGTTAGAGAAACCCGACTGTAGTGCAAAAGCGATTAATTGTCGAGTTGTAGACAATCACGACAGATTCAAACCTTGCGTAGCGATTGAATTTAATCGTAACGAGGTTGATCGCTGGCTTGATTCAGCGTCACTAGATTCAGAAACTAATGCAGACGCAAATCTTCTGCTCCTTGGGCGGACGATTGATCCAGGGGATACACACACTTTTCGAATCGATAGAAAAAGGAAGATGGTTCTTTACGAATAACAGTGGTCAAGCTGAAAACCGTTCACAGAATAAGAGATAAGACCAGTCAGTAAGGTCTCCGCCAATTGCGGTCGGGCGGAGGAAATTTGAAGGGTGAAGTGGGAAGTTTCAAAGAAAGCCAATCTTTTCCCTATAGGATTACCAACGGTGTTTTGGTTTTCCTAGTCTTCCGATCGAGGCTCAAGCGAGCCATGAGATACCGTTTTCGAGCAGTTTGTTGCACCGAATTCGGTCATTTGCTCTCCACTGAGTTCACTCAGTGGAAGCACGACTAACAAAGCTAGCCACGACGCTCTCCTCCCCCCTCCCTTCTGTCTCGCCTGCGGCGAGACAGAAGGGAAGGGGGAGGTTTATATTGGGGTATCCGTTGCTAGCCTGTTAGTCATCGCTCCACCGACTCGAGGTTGGCTGGAGGCGTTCACGAACAGGTCAATGCTACTCACACGAGTGCATGAGCACTCCAGTTGTGAGCAGGTTATTGTTTCGCCAACTTCGAGCTCACTGATCGAGGCGAACTCTTGGCTCGTGAACCACCAGTCCTGCAGCGTGAGTTACCGCCTTATTCACCCTCCCAAAGAATTTGGGAGGGTCGAGTGGAGTTTACGATCACGAGGGGAAGGGGCTTTAGGATCGCTGACTAGTCGGGGCCATTATGCATCGCTGTGCCTCTCACCCTCTCCGAGCTACGCTCGACTCTCCCTCAAGGGAGAATGAATGCGTTCTTATTCACCCTCTCCGAGCTACGCTCGACTCTCCCTCGAAGGGAGAGTGAATGCTGTAACTGCGCAGAGCCTTGTTACAGCATACCTAGCTGCCAGTTCCTGAGGATTCAGTGCTGGGGAATCTTGCGGGATATCGACCTATCCCACTCACGCAATACCCGGCAAGGAAGCGGTATCTAGGGCATTTCGACAGGATTCGACCTCGACACCCTCTCGTATTTTGGCTAATTGACCACATAGCCCGCGAACAGTGCACTGTTTAGGCAAGCTGCATCGATCGCACCTTTGCCGGTGAGGCATGTTCAGGCTGGATGCGCACGGATAGCGCATTGGCGATCGTTTTCATTGGTTTTGTTGTCAATTACCCGAGCATGGAGGCGAGGGGAATGAGCCGTAAGACAGCTGCATTCGCTATTTTCGCGAGCCTTTTTCTGATTTCGTTTTTCGTCGGCTGCGAGCATGTCGAATCGTTTTCCGACCAAATCCTTACGCAGAATAACGAACGCCTTGCAGGAGCTCCGAACGGGGCCACACTCGAGAACAATCGCCCCGCTAATGCAGGTTGGTTGGTATCGCAATCAACGGCCAGCCGGGCGCCCGGACTCCCGGCTCGCAATCCGCAAACCATACTGATCGCCAGCTTCAACATTCAAGTCTTCGGCGTGTCAAAGATGTCCAAACCGGGCATCCCGGAGCAGCTGGCAGAGATCATCAGGCAGTTCGACATAGTTGCCATCCAAGAGATCCGCGATAGATCCAACAAGTCCCTCCCTGCTCTGATGGAGTACGTCAATCGAAACGGTGCTAAGTATGACTATATCATTAGCCCGCCCCTCGGCAGAACGGTTTCGAAAGAACAATACGCTTACGTGTTCAACACAGAAACCATCGTTTCCTCAAATGAGTTTAGCTACCTTGTTGAAGACACTCAGGACCTGCTGCACCGAGAACCTCTGGTCGCACGATTTGTGACGCGGGTGCCAACAGGATTCCAGCCATTCCGCTTTACATTGATCAATATCCACTCCGACCCGGATGAAGCGTTAGAAGAGAGCGAGGTTATGTCCGCTGTATTCAAGTCAATCCAGAATTTCGAGTATGCCAACGCGGGTGAAGATGATGTCATACTGCTTGGAGATCTCAACATCGAGCCTAGGAATTTCCAGAGCTTGGCTCGAGTTCCCGGGTTGATCTGGTTGTTTAATGAACCGACCAACACCCGGCGAACCCGAATCTGGGACAACATACTACTCGATCGGGACCTCACCAACGAATTCACGGGACGTTTCGGAGTGCTAGATATGGAGCAGATGTTTCGTATAAGTCGCGACGAAGCACTTGCGATCTCGGACCATCTTCCTATTTGGGCCGAATTTTATGTCACAGAAATGCCACTCGCCGGACCAAGTAGGGCTGCCGATGGAAGAGGTTCAGCCTTCAGATAGTTTGGACCCGCTTCCCGTAACCCTCGCAACTTACGTGCTGGCTTAAGGTTCTGATTTCCGACGCCTAGGAGAAGGCGAGTCTGGTTCTGGTGCAGTCTCCTGCCAGGTTGTGGCGACAACCTCCCCGGATTTGGACATGCTTCTCAGCTGCTCGATTTTTTGCTTGGCTTGCCCAAGCCGATTCTGGCAGTGCGTTACGTACGCCACTGCTTTGGCATATTCCTCCAGCGATTGCTCTAGTCCCAGCGAATTACCCTCGAGTCTTCTGACGGATTGCTCTAGGGCAAATATAGCGTCCTCAAACGTCATGTCTTCGGAACAGTGGTTCTTTTCGGTACTCAACAGCAACTCCTTATCATTGTGATCATCGCTCAAATCGGCAAAACCGTTAATCATCCTCACGAAAAATTCTACCCTCCCGGCGCGAAACGGGAGCTACCGGTAACCTAATAACCTATCGTTCACGCGTAGATTGCTCCATAGCACCTGGAGTGGAGCCCAAGCCCTAACAACGTGATTCAGATGATACCTAATCGGCGTAGAATTAAGAAAAAAGCAAAGCGTGGAGGTTTGGCTTCCGCTGAACGTCCCTCTGCGCTTTCGGCCGAGAAAGCGGATCAAATCATGCCATTCGATCAAACTTTAGAACAGCTCGAGTCGTTGTTAACCGTCGACTCTCAAGCTAAACCGGAGACCGATTCAGCCACGCCCAACGAACTTGTGTCCTCCCCGGGCACCAGTAAGGCAGATGAAGTTCTGATTGATCGAATCGATCGCAAGCTTTCTGAATTGGCAAGTAGTGCGGCCCAACTGGAAAGAGAGAGACTCGAGATCCAGGATCTGCGAAGCCAGTTACAGCATGCTATTGATGCCGCAGAATTGCGAATCGCCCAGGCCGATACGCGTTCAATCGGACAGGATACGTCGGGGCAAAGCGGGATTGTTGAATCCATGCGTATAGAGAATGAGCGGTTGAACAGCCTGTTAAACCATTCGCGAGCTGAATATCAGACCTTGCTCGACTTCATTGAGAATGAAGACATCAAGGAGCTTACCACCGTCGTTCGCAACGAGCACATTGAGCGAGAGTGCGAATTGAACCGCGAGATCGATAAGCTCAAGGAAAAGAATCAGCTTCTGGAGGACGAACTCGGGTCAAGCCTCGGTACCGGATCAGAGAGCGAGCTTAGGAAGCAGATAACTACCCTGAAGAGCGAGCTGATGGAGACAAGACACGAAGTTGTCGAGCTTCGGCTTCACAGCAACGAGCTCGCATCAAGGCTGGCAAAATACCAGGACCCCAGCACGATAAGCCACGAAGCGGTCACCTGGGAGGATCGAAAGCAAGCCTTGCTACAAATTCTCGAGCAGCAAGAATTGGACAGCAACGAGGGTGCAGCAGAGACCCTTGATATAAAGCGGATTCTTGACGAGACATCCGCTCAGGTCAACCTTAAAGACAAGGAAATTGCAGACCTACGTAGCCTGCTCGAACAACAATCTGTGGCGGCGAACGGCATGGCTATCGGTGCTGCTGCCGTCGCTCAATTTGTTGACGCAGACGAAATTATCGCCGAGGAGCGTCAGCGATTGAAAGAAAAGCAACAACAATGGGAGCAGAAGCAACGCCAGGACGAGATCGAAATGTCTCTAGAACGTGCAAAATTGGCTAGAGAAAGGCTTGAGATACAAGAGAAATTACAACAATTAGAGGCGGAGCGAGCCAGTCAAGTGCCGACTGACGGAGAAACAGCCTCATCCCCGAGATCGCTCCAGAAAGGAAAATGGTGGGCTAGGTTGGGGCTGAAAGATGACTGATGTACCATTCTGGTTTTTCGGATAAGATACTGCCGTTGTCTTAACGATACTCCAACACCAACTCGTCAGCTTCATGAGATCTTTACCAGCTCCTCAGCAATGGATTCAGAGTCCGTGTGATGCACTTGTGATCGCCGTATCCGATCAGTGGCGAACCACTCCTTCGATTCTTGAGCTAGACCAAACAACTGGGGGCTTGATCTCAAAACTGATCGAGTCCGGCGAGATATCTACAAAGCCGAATCAAATCTCCACGCTCTATTCCTTGATCGGTGTCGCTTCTTCTCAGGTGGTAATGGTCGGGGTCGGCGAAGCTCAGGAACTTGCTCCCTTGGTCGCACACCGTGCAGCCGGTAGCGCGATGAAGAAAATTGCGAACAAATACCGCGAGCGCGTTAGATTCGTTGGCTTCCATGGTCTACCGATCGCAGAACGAGCTGCGATCTGCGGAGCTACCGCAGGTTGCGTCGGGCAAGACCTGTTCAAACAGGAAAAGTCATTGATTCAGCCTGAGTTTTGTGAATGGGTTGGTCTTAGCGAAGCGAACATTCGTCGCGGCACAATCATCGGGGACTCGGTGAATTTAGTACGTAAACTAGTAAACTTGCCGGCTAACTATCTGTACCCAGAGTCGTTCACCGAAGAAGCCACCTTGGTCGCACAGCAATGCAAGCTGGAGCTCGAGATTTGGGACAAGTCGAAATTGGAATCGGAACGGTGCAACGCTTTGTTAGGAGTGTCGCGTGGTTCGAGTCGGGAGCCACGACTGCTCATCATGCGATACCGAGGAGGTGAGTCCACCGAACCGCCGACTGCCCTAGTCGGTAAGGGGGTAACCTTTGATAGCGGTGGTTACTCTATCAAACCGTCAGACGGTATGCTCACCATGAAGTGCGACATGGCTGGCGCAGCGACCGTGCTTGGGATCATGCAGGCTGCCGCACTACTCAATGCTAAGTGCAACTTAATCGGCATTATTGGCCTAGTCGAGAATATGATATCGGGTTCAGCATTCAAGCTTGGTGATGTGCTCGTTGCTCGAAGTGGCAAAACGATCGAGATCCATAATACTGATGCCGAGGGGCGATTGGTTCTCGCCGATTGCTTGAACGTCGCTCTGGACTCACAACCGAGCAAGATCGTTGACTTTGCTACTCTGACGGGGGCGTGCGTCGTAGCTTTAGGAAATGACATTTCTGGTTCGATGTCGAACAACACATCTTGGCAATCTGAGATCTCACTTGCAGCAGAAGCGGCAGGTGAGTATATGTGGCCGCTGCCCATGCATGCATTCTTCTCAGAACAAATCGCTGGCAAGATCGCTGACATCAAGAACGTGGGCGAAGGACGATGGGGGGGAGCCATTACAGCGGCTAAGTTCCTCGAAGAGTTCGTCGGCCAGACACCCTGGACTCACATGGATATCGCAGGTCCCGCCTTTCTCGATTCAGCGAAAGCTTGGTGCGATGCCGGAGCGACAGGTACTCTGGTTAGAACCTTTGCGGAGATGTTCGCAAAAGAATCTGCGGATGCAGACTCATGAACTACCTCCTAGCTATCGAAACGAGCGGGAAATTCGGATCGGTTGCTATCGCCTCAAGAACTGAAGAATCTTCTCAAGCGATCGTCTCCCTTGATCTCCCCAAAACGATTGGTTCGGCGCAGTCACTTGCTCCATGCATAGAACAAATCGCAGCGACGCACGGTATGCCTCTGTCCGAGCTGGGGTGTATTGCCTTAGTGAACGGTCCAGGCTCCTTTACGGGATTGCGAGTCGGGGTGGCCACCGCCAAGTCTCTGGCCTACGCGCTGCGGGTTCCGGTTGTTCCTTTGGATACGCTGGATGTGGTTCATTTGCAAGGGGCAAACGCCGCGTTGCTCGCGCAGCGAACGGATCCTCCTAAGCACATTCATGCTTTGCTGGATGCGTACCGGGGGCAATTGTTTGTGCAATCGCGAAGCATTCGCAGCTCCCTTTCGAATACCGGTGTGCTGGATATCGAAGACTTTTTGCGAGAATGCCGAGAATCAAACGATTCCCCGCAAGCTCACGCATTAATCGGCCCCGGTTGTCAGCGGGTTCTTCGATTTTGCGAGCGGGAACTAGAGGATGCAGAGCTAAAAGGGTGGTGTGAGCAATTGCCCTGTTTTGAGAGTACCGATTTTGAGCCGCATGCAGTTTTTGTGGCAAAACTCGGACTTGAACGCTGGAACCAGGGCCGACAAATCGACCCATTCCTCCTGCTTCCCAATTATTTTCGGGGAAGCGCAGCGGAGGAGAAAGCGAAAGCCTTATAAGGAAATTGCCAAATAGGTATAGTAAAGCGACCTTGCAAAGTACCTGTCGAGAAAAACAAACATGGAAATAAAACGCAATCCGACCCGCTCCGTCAAAGTTGGCAATATCTTCATCGGTGCCGCTCATCCTATCGCAGTCCAGAGCATGACTGCCACGCATACGACCGACATTGATGCCACCGTGGCATTGGTCAATGATTTGCATCGTGCGGGAGCTCACGTAGTCCGAATTGCAGTGGATAGCGACAAGGATGCGTTGGCCCTAGCTGAAATTCGTAAACAAACAGAAGCCAACTTGTCCGTCGATTTGCAAGAGAACTATCGACTGATCGAAAAGGTCGCTCCTCACGTTGATAAGGTCCGGTACAACCCGGGTCACCTTTACCACCACGAGCGAAATCGCCCCTGGGAGGACAAGGTCAAGTTTATTGCTGAGGTTGCAGCGGCAAACGATTGTGCGTTGCGAGTCGGTGTGAATTGCGGCAGCGTCGATCCCGCTCAGAAAGAGAAATTCGGGGATAAGGACTCTATCGGTCCCATGTTAGCTTCGGCCTTTGAGCATTGCGAATTACTTGAGTCGATAGGTTTTGTGAGGTTCGTCGTATCTCTTAAAGACAGTGATCCGAGCAAGGTCGTCGAGGTCAACAAACGATTCGCCGAGCAGCGCCCAGACATTCCCTTGCATTTGGGAGTTACTGAAGCAGGGCTTCCACCAGACGGCATTATCAAAACACGCATCGCCTTCGAGCAGCTCATCGGACGAGGTATAGGAGATACGATACGGGTCAGCTTAACTGTACCGAACTCGAAGAAGTCGATGGAGATCGAGGCGGGGAACCAGATCATCGACGACATTCGAAACGGACGCCTCCGATCTGTGGTGGCATTGGATCCATCCAAGCTGAATATCATTTCCTGTCCGAGCTGCTCGCGAGTGGAAAACGAAGCCTTTGTGGAATTGGCTCAAGACGTCAAGGAGATGACAACCTACGCGAAGGACTACGCGATTACCATTGCGGTCATGGGATGTCGTGTAAATGGACCAGGAGAGACCGACGATGCAGACCTCGGTTTGTGGTGCGGCCCGAATCGAGTGAACCTCAAAAAGGGAGAGGAATCCCTCGGATCGTATCCTTATGACGAGATCCTCGGCGTGCTAAAGACGGAACTCGACAAGCTCATTGAACAGAAGAAACTCGAGTCTGCCGGGGTTTAAACGTAAGTATCTAGCGTTCGGTGCTCGCTCACTTAACCTTAAAATCGCCGAGGGTTAAGTAGCCAGCGACCGTTGCATCTTGCGTTTCGTTAGCGAACTTGAGTGGCTTACCGTTCGCCAATGGATTTTTCGCCCGAAGAAGCACGCTGTATTTACCAGCAGTTAAACTCGCCAGATTTAACTGTGCTGTACGCGTGTTTGGTTCGTCGGATGGCAACTGCCCTTTCAGCGACCAATCTGCGGCAATCGAGGAGTAGATAATCCCACCCGTTTCGTTTGCGATCGCGATTTCCATGGGCCAATCGTAGTAAAACGGAGCTATGCCCTTGTTCACAATGGAGACGCTTACCGATAGCGATCGGTCCGAATCGGACCAAGCGAGCGTTGCATCCTTTGCATAGAAATCGTAGCCAATCATTGAAACCGACTTCAAAGCACGTGACATCCTTTCCTTAGGAGCAGATTCGCGAAACATTCCCGTGTCCATAGTCCAGGACAAATGTATGGCTCGCGCACATTCATCGAATGGCTGAGCCTGCGGAATCTTGACGTTGGCATCAAAGATTTTACCCCAGACTTCGGGGCGAATTTCACCACCGATAGGGTGCGATTTCCATTTGTTCAACGCCTCGCTCCCCGCAGCCTGGAGTGCCGGAACAAAAAACCAGTCGTCCTCTTTCCGGCCGGTTTCCAAGGTTGCCCAGCATAGGGAGTCGTCGTGGTATCCAAAACTGCGATCATGATTAGGAGCTTTGTCATAATTGTCGACCCCAGCAGGGTATCGCAACAAGATTGGCGTTACTTGAAATGATGCTTCGTAAGCATCCATAACCAAGGTCTGCGTTTCCTTGCTGGCCCATAAATCTTCGCGAGGATACGTGTGCCATTCCCCCCAAGTTCCGAGTAACCCGGCGGTGATGAAGGCAAGTCTTGGATCGCCGTCATACTTGTGACCAAACTCGCATATGAAATTGACCAAAGCTTTGCGGAGTAGAGGTGAGTCGTAATCGGGGGTGGTAACGTCCGTGGGAGGAAGTGGTGCGGTGTTGGTATTGGTATAAGTCTCCGTCTTGAGACCAGCCTCGATCAAATACTTTGGAATGCAGTCTTTCTTGCCGGGATACTCTAGATAGATTCGAATGATAGCCATGTTGCCACGGGAGGCGATGTCATCCAGCAGCTTCTCCAACTCCGTCCAATCGTATTTATTGGGCCCAACATTTAGTTTCGCAAATGGGAGATAGTTGAACTCCATCGTATGCGGGAATCGATCCCGTTTCGGATTGGCGTAGGGAACCAAGCCTTTAAGCGGATTCTCAAGGGGACTGGGGCCGGGGTTTAGCTGAAACGTTTGGGCCTCAGCGGGAATCGCAAGGCATCCAAACAATGCAGCCTTCGCTACCATTAAAAAGACTACACGCAGCATGGCTGGTGACCTCTGTTTGTTAAAAAATTGCTACTGGGAAACGAATAACCCGCCCCTCAACCTCACCCAGTGTACCTAAATTTCAGCCTAGTTCGCCATCCATTCTCACCCTTCCCAGATCCCCTGTTTTAATGCGCTCTAGCAGCATTCGCAGAACTTTAGTAAATTCCGCGAAATTCTCGTTTGCAAGGAAGCATTCAGCGGGGCAAAAAATGACGATTCGAGACCATGCACAGGATGTGCGCAGTCTAAACGCAACCACCAATTACCTTGGGTTCAGTTCGCTTACGAGACGAATTGTTGGGGTTTCACGTCATTCTCTCTTTCT
Source organism: Brakhagea baltica (assembly GCF_052161605.1). Taxonomy (NCBI): domain Bacteria; kingdom Pseudomonadati; phylum Planctomycetota; class Planctomycetia; order Pirellulales; family Pirellulaceae; genus Brakhagea; species Brakhagea baltica. Next base: position 6,585,711 of record NZ_CP197409.1, read on the forward strand.
TGAGTGCTGTCAGCAGACAGCCTTTCGCCCTATCTCCGACGCAAAGCTAGCAATCTCGCCGCTAGATCTTGTAAATACTCCAACCTTCAACGCCGGGGGCAGATCGTGATTCGCCAAAGAAAAATTCGTTCGATGAATCGTTCTGCCGAACGGCAGACAAGTAGGTCGCGTGTACGACGCTCCTTGATGGAATCGCTCGAGCAAAGGCAAATGCTGGCTGTGGATTTCGATCTTAGCCTCCATCCAGCAGTAGAAGGTTTTTTGCTTACCGCCGAAAAGCAAGGTGCGGACTACAGGCTGTCGTTGCGGGATCGATCTAGTCCGGCGTTGCCATTGCAACAACTCCTGCTGTCGGTAACTCCACAAAACGTCTCAATCGCAGGCTCTACCGGCGACGACAGTCTCTGGATCGATTTTTCGACCGTGACAACCGTTGACGCAAACGGGAACTTCAACGACGTCGTCCCGGCCTCGATCACCGTCAATGGTCTGGCTGGCACTGATGATGTGCGCTTCACGGGCCATACCGCCGTTACCGGCAACTTGATCGTCAACGCAGAAACGATCTTGGTTGGGGCGGGCAACTATTTGTCGAGTGGAACGGGACTGCAACTCAACGCAGCAGCTGATCTGGGCACCTCTCAAGTAAGTGGTGTTGATGTCTCGCAGACAGGGTCCGTAGTAGCCGGTGTCACTGTGTCAGGTCATCTTCGCGCCACAAGTATCATCGTTCATGCAACTACAAGTGGAACCATTGAGTCCACGGGAAGCACCTTCACCGGCAGCGCCGAAAACCGATTCACCGACTCGGCGACCATCATCGTTTCGCCTGGCGCAACCATTGACGGCACGCAATCCGTCGACTTGCTTGCAGAGCGAGGAACGACCTACTCCGCCTCTGGAGTAGCAGCCCTCAATCGTATTGTTGGCGATACGTCGATCACCGTTGGCACCGCCGGGCAAAACACACAAATCACGGCCGGCAACAGCCTCTCGATTCGCGCCGTCGACAATGTTAGAGCGGATGCGATCAGCCCTGACCTATCGCTCAATCTATCGAGCTGGTTGGTCCCCTTCGCGATGGACGCTAGCTCTGCGAGAAACACCTTCATCGGTGATACGCAAGTTATAGTGACCGATACCGTACTCTCTCAATTCATAGGTGGCGGGGCGGGAACTAGGATCGAAGCCAATCGAAAAACGATCGGGCTTACCGACGTTTCCTCGGTTTCTATCGCCCAAAGCTCGCCAATCTCCGATCTTAGCATTTCGCTCGGCGGAACCTATGCTTCCAACCTGCTGATCGGCAACGTGCGTGCCGCAATAACTGGCGGTTCCCTTCAAGCAACAGAAGCCAGCGTGTCGGCAGTCGATGATTCCATTCTCACGGCTACCAGCGATTTAGCAGCTCGTACGATTTCCGAAGTTTTTCCTAGCTCGGGATTCTCCGTAGGTTCTTCGATCGCTTACAACGCTGCTGCTGGCTCCGGGCTCGTGGAATCGGCCCTCGGTGCCGCGCAAGCCCTCGCACCAGAGACCCGTAGCGAAACACCTGCCGAAATCTTGGCCCGCGTCTATAACGCCTCGATCAACATCGTTGGTGATTTTCGGATCGATGCAGAGTCACGTATCGGCATCAATTCCACGGTAAGCAACGCGGCGGAATCGATCGCTTCGACGGTCTTTGGTTCCGCTGGCTCCGCTGCTGCTGGAGTTGTTGCGACCAACTACATCAATGCTTACACCTTTGCCCATCTCGACTTTGCAGACGACTATGAGATTCTAGGCCTACCGAGCTTGGGACAAGTTCTAGTGGGTGGCGATCTTGAGATTTCTGCCGAAGACAATGGCGAAATCTATGCGAACACAAAACTAGTTTCATCCAGCATTGTTACCAATCATGGCGGTGCCTTGCTGTTACCGGACTTGATCGATTACTTCTTGCCCTCCGATTTCGTTTCATCGAATCAAACGGCCGCATTGATCTTTGGCTCGAAAGTACGAGTTCTTAAGGGACACACGGGTGGCGGGGAATCGGGCAAGGTCTATACCTATCTCGGTACAGGGCTTGATCAGGACGGCAATCCGACGACTTTTGATCTGAGCACCGCCGATTTTGGCGATCTCGACTTTTGGTTGCCTCCTCCTACGGCGATCTTCCCTGAAGTCATGAACGTAGACGACAGCAACTCGGTGGCTGTTGGTGGCGTGGTGACTTTCAATGATGTTCGTGGTGGCGCTACTGCTACGATCAAGAATGCCAATGTCGATGCTGGTTCCGTTCAAGTCGAATCGATTGAGAATGCCGTCATCCTAGCGACGGTTGACTCGACCGTGGAATCGTCCGGAGGCAGTGCTTTTGGCGAAGGCACCAGCCTAGCAGTCAACGGTACGATCGCTACCAATAGTGTATTGACCTATTCCAGTGCTACTATCACGAATAGTCACATCACCACGACCGCAGCAGGAGATAGCAACGGGGCCATTTACGTTTCGGCCACCAATACGTCCATCGTCGATGCGGCGAACAACAGTGTCACCAAGTCGGGGGATACAGCTGGCGGCGCGATGTTAGCGTTCAATACGATTGGTTACGTTCCGCAGAACGCGTTGTTCAACTCCATGAACACCATTCTGACTAGCAACATCGGGACTAAACAACCTGCATTGACCAATGCTTCATTGCTCAACACAAAGGTGGTTGCAGCGGGGAATGTGGACGTTTTAGCCAGTTCAACCTCGTCGATCAACTCTACGGTCAGCAATGCAACGACTTCAGCTGCGTCCGCTCTAGAGGGAGCTAGCGGTAAAGCCATCGGAGGTGTGATAGCCTCCAATATGGTCGCGTCCAATGTCACCGCCTTCATCGACAGCTCGGGGATCACCCCTGCTTCGGATCGAATCGTGCAAGCTGGTGGGAACATTACCGTCGATGCAAACGACTCGGCATCGATTACATCGGATACTAGTTTATTGGCGGACTCGACCACAACCAATGATGGTGGCAGCAGCTTGTTCGGCGATTTCCTGACCTCGTTGATTATGCAATACGAGTACTCCAGTACTTCGGGGGCTAAGAACCTCGTGTTTGGAGACAAAGTCCGAGTGGCTTCGGTGTATGAACTACCCGCCAATGCGATAGACGAAGACAATTTCGAAGCCGAAGCGGTCTATCAATACATGGGTACAGCCGCCCTGGTCGATTTGAACGCAACCGACTATTCCGACTATGGTTTATGGAAGAAGCTGGAACCGTTTAACATGCCTGAAGCCGGAATGAACGTGTCCGACTCCGATTCCGTCGCCGTGGGAGGCTTGGTTGTTCGCAACGATGTCGACGGTAACGTAAAGGCCTATCTGTCGTATGTTACAGCATCTTCGATTGGCGATATCACCATTTCCGCCACGGGGAATCAGAACCTCGATGCAAGAACTGATAGCACTGTCAGCTCATCCGGAGGAAGTAAATTCGGCGATGGGGTTTCGCTCGCGATCAACGGCGTCATCGTTACCAATAACATGACTGGTTTTAGTGAAGCCTACACGAACAATAGCTCTATCACGACGACTTCAGCAGGGAATGATCCGGACGACGCTCAAGGCGATTTCCAACTGGTTGCGGAAAACACGGCATCGTTCACAGCCATCAATACGAGCAGTACACAATCCGGCGATACGGCTGCTGGGGTTACGCTCGCCTTTAACCGACTCGGTTATGCACCGGACAATTTGCTGTTCAATACGCTTCAAGCGATCTTTGGAACCATCTTAGGCGGCGATGCCCCAGTTGGTGCGAAAGCGTGGATGCGGAACTCACCTGTTTCCGCTGCTAACGATGTTTCTGTACTAGCCCACAATGACGCGATGTTGACTGCGGAGGTCACCAACGCGACGGCGTCGAATGCTGCCGCCTTTACCGGTGCTAGCGGAATGGCCGCTGCCGCAATCGTAGCGAGCAATATGGTCGACAGCGAAGCTTCGGTTACCGTTGATTTTACCTCTAGCTATTTAACCACCAACAACTTGAATCACGGCCCTATGGAGGCTGGTGGTTCGATCACGATTCGTTCAAGAGATCGGGCCGGAATCCTCTCTGACACGACATTAGAATCGACCTCTCAAACAACTAACCTCGGGGAAGATGCAGTCCTGGCAACCTTCCTCAGTCAATTCGAAAACACGTACACGTATACCAGCAATTCAGGTACGCGACTTGTGTCCCCTTTGACACCGGTCCGCATCGCGCCCGGTTACACAGGCGGGGGGGTACCTGGCGGACTTTATCGATTTATTGGAGTCGCCACCAACGCTAACCTCGGCACCGAAGACTATTCGAACGCAGCCCGATGGACCCGCGTCACTTTTGCGATCGAAGACTTCCTGCCGAATTTTGGAAATGTCACAGAATCTGATTCCATAGGCGCTGGTTTGCTTTTGATTCGAAACGATGTCAGAAGCGAAGTGACGACCACCATCGATCGCACCCATGTCAACGCAATCGGCAACATCTCGATCGCAGCCTTGGAACAAGCGGACATTATCGCTACCACATCGTCCCTCGTGACTAGCAGTGGTGGAAGCAATCAAGGCGCGGGGACCTCTCTCGCTATTAGCGGCGTGATTGCAACAAACATCGTCCTGAGCAGTGCTGTCGTCGACCTTGATGCTAGTTTGATAAGTGGCGGTGCAAACCTGAGTGTACTCGCAGAGAATCGAAGCGGAATCGATTCCTCGCTCAACGCATCAGTGGAAACGGGAGATACCGGCGCGGGCGTTACAGCCGCATTCAACTTGCTCGGTGTTCGCTCGCTGAATCTATTTGGAACGCTGGTGGATACCTTGCTTGGTATCAATTCCGATTTATTGATCGATGCTCCCGCTGAAGTCAAAGCGAAAGTCAACAACACGCCCATCAATGTGTCAGGCAACGTCAGCGTCGTTGGAGATAACTTTGCGGAACTCAACGCGAGCGTCACCAACTCGGTTGCTTCCAATGCAGGTGCTCTCACTGGAGCAAGTGGCAAGGCAGCGAGCTTTATCCTAGCTGCCAACCGCGTTATTACCGAGGCAGAAGCCGGAATCGAGTTCGCCAATGGCTTCAGCAATCCTACTGTCAACGCTGGTGGTTCTGTCGACATCCTGGCTGAGAATCGGGCTGGCAATTACAGCAACACTAAGATGGTTGCCTCGAGCGAAACGATCAACGATGGCGGACTGTCGATCGCAAAAAACAGCCTCATGGGGCTCGATCCAACCCCATTTACCTATCTCAGCAGTGATGGAACCCAAACAGTTCAGTTTGGTGATACTGTACGATTGACGCGGGGGCACTCCGCTGGTGGTAATGGCGGCAGTCGCTACAAATACATGGGTGAAGAAGCGGACCTTGATTTAATCAATACCGACTTCAGCGACACGGGGTACTGGCGCGAAGTCTCACTAGTTCGTTTGATTCCATCAACTGGAAACATCTCTGATTCCGACTCCACCGCCGTCGGTGGAATCATTATTCGTAACGATGTGCGAAGCAGTGTCGATGCGTATTTAACGAACACAACCGTTACAGCAGTGGATGACGTATCGGTTCAAGCGATCGAACGAGCAGCGATTACAGCGGCAATCGATGCATCTGTTACTTCGTCGGGGGGTAGCCAAACGGGGAGCGGCACTTCGCTCGCTGTGAATGGAATCATCGCAGTCAATCTTGTTCTGTCTAGTGCGGAAGCACTCGTTACAGATGGAACCATCACAACGACCGATGGTGACATTATCGTTCACAGCGAAAACTCTTCGTTGTTGGTAGCTCGCAACAAATCCTCGGTAGAGACCGGGGACACCGGCGTCGGCATCACGCTGGCATACAACACGATTGGCTACGAAACACAGGATATTCTCTCACAGACCTTTGACGCTCTTTTCGCAGGTGATTGGTTCGCTCGCGAGAACGCCTCCAAAGTCCACGCTGTGGTAACCAATACGCCGTTGGTCGCTGGTGGTGGAATTTCGGTGACTGCCGATGCAACCGCAACAATCCGAGCATTAGTCTCGAACGAAGTCGCCTCGAATGCCGGTGCCTTGTCGGGAGCAAGCGGCAAGGCGGGAGGCGCGATCCTCTCCAGCAACGTCGTTTTGGCTGATACGAAAGCGACGATTCAAAAGCCCAATGGTGGTAATGGCCAAGCGACTGCGAACGGTGGCGACTTTATCGTTCAGGCAAACGACCAAGCCAACATCACTGCCAACACGAAACTCCTAGCCACCTCCTCGACCACTAACGATGGCGGCCTTTCGCTCGTGTTCAACGCGATCGCCGATCTGATCGGCTACGATTTCACAGACCGCTCTGGTGTACAGACGTTGTCTCCATTAACGATCGTTCTGCGTGATGATGCCGACTACACCTCGTTCGATTTTGCCGACGTGCTCAGTCGCGGTCAGCGAGTTCTGCTGGAGTTTGACACCGAGTATGCCGCCAAGGGAGATGTTTTTGAGTACATCGGTGCTGATGACTGGGAAGGGGTCGATCTAGACATCGTCGACTATAGCAATACGACTTTGTGGCGAAAGCTGAATGGTCAGATCGAACAACTATACATGTATATTGGTCCTACTCAGAGTATCAATCTCGCGACGACCAACTACGACGACACCAATCTTTGGCAGACCTTGCCCAGCATTCAACCGACCGATCTGATTCCTGGCCTAAGCCTGAATAGCACCTCGTCAGATTCGCACGGTTTCGGTGGCCTATTCGTTCGCAACGCGGTTCGTACCGGCGTCGAAGCTTTGCTGGATAACTACACAGTTGAGGTACACGGTAACCTAGCTGTTATTGCTAACGAACGAGCGACCATCAACGCCAACAATGACTCCACTGTCACGAGCAGCGGCGGCAGCATGGCTGGTGAGGGTGCCAGCGTTGCTCTGAACGCTATCGTCGCAACGAACGCTGTCCAAGCTTCTGCCAAGGCTCTCGTCGAACGTAGTTCTCTTACCGCATCTGCCCACGGGGCCAGCCTTGGCGATATCGAGGTCGAAGCGACCAATGCGGCCCGTATCCGCGCCACGACCGCCAGTACCGTTGAAGCCAACGGGCACGGCATCGGAGTGACGCTTGCATTCAACACGGTTGGTTACATCCCGCAGAATTTCCTTTCGAACTTGGTCAACGTCATCGCAGGCAATTTGCTCGCAACCAAAGATCCTGTCCAGACCTTTGCGTTGATCAACAATTCCTTGATCAATGCCTCGGGATCCGTCGGTACCAATGCTCGCGCATCGGGAGCGATCGATGCCTTGATCACATACGCGGGCAAAACCCTTTCGGTCACACCAGCGGGAGGGAGTGATACCCTCAACGTCGGTGCAACAATCGCCTTGAACACCGTCGCGACCGACACGCAAGCTCAGATCAATTCGCCACTATCTCTCACGACTGGAGGCGACTTGACAGTTTCTGGGAACGACAATTCCCGAGTGATCGCAGATGTCCAAACCAGCTCTATCGCCGTTGGTGCAGGGACAGGGGATTCCAGCGGTGTCGCCGTCGGATTGACTTGGGCACGAAACGAGCTCGACAATAATGTTAACGCTAAGATCGTGAATGCAGGCACCCAAGCCGCTCCGGCAGCCGTGGGTGGTGATCTTCTCGTCACGACTTATCGACGGGGTGCCATTGTCGCTACGACCACAGCGACAGCCATCGGATTGGCTGTGAGTGCCTCGGGGGCCAAAGCGGTCAGTGGTGGGGGGGCTATCGGTGTCAATTACCTCGCGGGTTCCGCAGTTGCTGAAATCGTTGGTAGTGCGATTCACGTCAGCGGCAATATCGATTCAGACGGTGACGCGACGATTCGTAGCGATGACGCGTCGAGAATTGAGTCGCTCGTGCGTTCAGTGGCGGGATCGGTCGCTGTGAGTGGTGGCAAATCTCCTGCCTTCGCACTCGGGCTTTCGGTCGCCAAGAATTTCATTGGATGGACCACAGACCAAACCGACCACGACTTTACCGATAACAACACAGCGGCTGCCGTCGATCAAGGTGAAAAGGTTCGCATCCTGGCTGGGCCTCTGCAAGGAAACGTTTATCTGTTCGTCGGTCGAGGGCTCATCCATTTTGGCCCACCTCAAGTCATCGATTTGACCAAGGAGAACTTTGAGGATCGAAAGCGATGGAAACTGGCTAGCACTCGAGCGTCGGAGTATTCTACTCTCGCATCGGTTGATGGAACTGTGTTGAACATCGTAGGTCACCTCAGTGTGACAGCCGACAGCGTTTCCACCATTGGTGCTAAAGTTCTATCAGGGGCGGTCGCTATCGGAGTCGGATCGCAATCCAGCTTCGGTGCCAGCATCGCCGGGGTCGTTTCCGTCAATACGATCGAGAGCAACGTTCGTGCTTCGATTACGAACACGCCGGTCATTATCGCGGACCCAACTCTACCTGCGATCATCGCGGATTCTATCCATGTCACAGCCGATGAGGCAGCCAGAATTGGATCGGTCGCAGGTGCTGCGTCGATTGCTGCTTCGGTTACTGGCCAGAGTGGTATCGCTGGGTCGATCGGATTGTCACTGGCCTTTAACGATTTGACCGGTGGGGCGTCTGCCACGATGTCAAACAATGGTATCGTAGCAACTCGGAGCGGCGACCTATACGTTTCTTCAATCAGCCGTGCAGCTCCGCTGTTCGACTTCTCGCTCGCCGCGAACTCACTATCCGCGGCACTGCTCGACGATGCTTCGGTCCAAGACCTAGATAACGGCGATACGACGCTCATAGACGAAGCTGCCATCGATGCGGCGGCTGACAAGATCATCCTCGGTCATTTAGCAGCGACTCTAAGTGCAAATGGCGAAAAGCTGCCAACAGTGGATCGACTGCGAGGAGGTTGGACCTACACGACGGGTGATGGCACGCAAACCATCCAGAGCGGGCAAACCGTGTTGCTGGAACGTGGGTACCGCTCGGGCGGTATCGGCGGCGATATGTACGAGTACATCGGAACGACTCAGTCGCGGGACCTCGGCACCCAAGACTACAGCAATACCGCAATATGGAGGCGGGTGGACCCAGAGCTCAAGTTATCTATCCTCGAGCCAGGAAAGTCATGGCTTTTGGTAACAGGCGACGGCACCAGTTACACGTTAAAGCTTTCGGCTGTAGATCCGACCCGTTTAGAAGTTTCAAGAAGCAGCATCAGCGCCATTTCGGTGGCAGCTTCGCTCGCGATCGGTATTGGTGGTCAAACGGGGATCGCTTTCAGCGGAGCCGGAGCTATCGCGATCAATAGTGTACAAACACAAGCAGAAGCGATCGTCGATCGATCGGAAATTACGGTTGCTGGTAGCATGAACGTTAGTGCAGCCAGCACCGCCGCTATTCAAGCGACAGTCGTGGCAGCCTCCATCGCCGCAGGCATTGGTGGTAGCAATGGTGTAGGGGCATCGATCGGAGTTGCGGTCGCTCAGAATAACATCGGCATGGGAGACAACAATGAGACTGGCACCGCTTCGATCGTGGCTGCTGTTCGTCAATCCGACGTCCATGTCAGCAACGGGCTGAGTGTCATATCGACTGCTGATCAGACGATTGGCTCGACCGTCTTTTCGGGATCGGTCGCTATTGGTGGTGGCGGAACTGCTGGAATCGCCGCTAGCGGATCGGGTGTCAATGCCGAGAACCGCATCGGCTCCCACGTTGTCGCAACCATCGACTATGGAACAAGCGGGCCGATAGGAGAAGTGACCGCTGCATCGGTAGAGGTGCTCGCGGCAGATCGTTCGACTATAACGGCCTATGCGGCAGCAGTCTCGTTGTCGGCAGCAATCGGTGGAACCGTGGGCGGAGCAATCTCGGTCGGGGCGACCTATTCCAAGAACGTTATCAACACCTCTGTAGAAGCCTCGATCAAACAGAGCTCCGTCGAGTCGACGACTGGAGGAATTACTGTTGATGCTGCACAGCTTTCTTCGATCCAAGTCTTCGCCGGGGCTGCTTCATTGGCGTTGGGGTTAGGGGGGACGGCTGGCATCGGTATCTCTGGTGCGGGAGCGGATGCAAACAATATCATCAATGCCTCGACCAATGCGTTTGCATTGAACAGCAGTCTTACCAGCGCAGGCAACATTGACATTGCAGCCGACAGTAATTCTACGATCAATGCTACTGTACTAACCGCTTCGGTGGGAGCTGGCGTAGGTGGCACAGCAGGGATCGGAGCATCGATCGGCGTAGGTTTAGCACGCAACATTATCGGTTACAGTCCTGCAACGGTAGGTTTCAATCACCTTTCCGGGGCCACCGTCAACGGCCTAACTTTAGGAACCCGAGTCAAGATTCAATCGGGTGTTCGTGTCGACGAAGTCTACGAATATGTCGGGACCAATCAAGCTGGGTCCATCGATTTGCGTGCCATGGACTACGGTGATTCCAAACTATGGAAGCGAGTCGACTTGTTGGCAGGTCAATCGCAGGTAAGAGCCTATCTAGAGAACACCTCGGTTGATGCGTTTGGGCATCTTAATCAGACCGCTATCTCGCGAGGAACGATCGAAGCCGAGGTTTTTGCTGGCTCGATCGCTGTTGGGGGAGCGGGCGTTGCAGGTGTCGCGTTGAGTGGTGCTGGAGTCGGTGCCGAAAATCGTATCGCAACCCACGTTCATGCGGGAATCGATGGAGATGCTAATACTCGTATCGAAGCGAGGGAAATCGTATTGATCGCGGATGATATTTCCGCGATCAAGGCCAAGACGGGTGCGGCCTCGTTGGCTGCTGCGTTCGGGACCGTTGGGGTGAGCATCAGCGTTGGTGCGGCTGTTGCCTACAATGAAATCGCGAACGATGTCTCGGCGTTCGTAAGTGGTTTGGGCATGGGATTGCTTGCTCGCGATGGAAGTCTCACGCTGCAAGCTTCCGAAAATGCAACCATCGTTAGCGAAACACAAGCCGCCTCGATCGCCGCCGCAGTCGGTGGGCTAGGAGTTGGAATCAGTGGTGCTGGGGCAGGTGCGACGAATGTCATATTGAGTGATGTGAGTGCCTATCTGGAAAATACCGAAGCGGTTGTTCAAGGTGATGTTACGATCTCAGCAACCAGTTCCTCTACCATTCGAGCGGAAGTCTTCGCGACCTCTGTCGCACTCGCTGGTGGGGGCGTTGCAGTCGGTGTTTCCATCGGTGCCGCACAAGCTAACAACTTTATTGGATTCGATGCTCGTGGGAGCGTTCAATCTGCGGGCATTCGAACTTGGATCGATAATGCCTCGCTGATTGCTCATGGAGAATTGAATCAATCGGCCATTTCAACCGCGACAATCATTGCCACGGTTAATGCTGGTTCAGCGGCGGCTGCCATCGGCGGTTTCGGCGGCGCTGCTAGCGGTGCGGGGGTAGGCACCGTTAACAAGATCGGGCAAACCATCGAGTCTCGAATCACGAACAGTATAGGGGCGGGAATCGCGTCTATCGGTGGTTCGTTGATTGCTGAAGATAACTCCACCATAACCGCTGATGCACAAGCGGCATCGTTGGCAGCGGCATTGACAGTTGGGGCGGCGGTATCCGTTGGCGTTTCGCTAGCTGAAAACACCATTTCCAATATTACTCGAGCCTACATCGAGAATGCTACACTTAAGAATCCAGCCAACTTTAGTACAAGCAGCGGGACTCAGTCGTTAACGGTCGGCCAGCGTGTACGAGCAGCAAGCGACTATAACCCGAACCTTGGTCGACCTGGAGCCATCTATGAGTTTCTAGGGCTCGCAACCGATCATGAGTCATCTGCTGGCTCGGTGTTCGTCAACGAAGGACAACTCGTCAGAGTCTCGCAGGGACATACAGCGGGCGGAAGTGTCGGAGCCGTTTACCGGTTTAATGGAATTCCAGACAACTACTTCTCGCTTAACGGAACGCAAACCATCGGACCGGGCGATCGCGTTCGCTTGGCCGTAACCTACGATCCAACGCTGGGAGTGGGAGGAGCTGCCTATGAGTTTCTTGGTACTGACCCCACGTCGATCAATCTGTCAACGGAGAACTACCTCAATGCGTTGTTGTGGCGTGATGTCTCACGCGTAGATCTAAGCATCCAAGATTTTTCGAACACCAACCTTTGGACAAATGTTTCGTCGGTCGCGCTTGGTTCACAAGACTACTTCGACACCAACGTTTGGCGTGAAGTGGTCGATGACTTCTCAATCCAAGCAACCGAGAACGCGACCATCGTCGCTAGCTCGAGAGCGGCGAGTCTTTCAGCGGGGCTAGCTGCTGCGAGTGGTGGTGGAGCCAATTCGATCAATACGATCAACACCACGACATCCGCATTCATCACGAGTTCGGAAGTCGTCATCTCGGGTGATTTGGAACTCAATGCCTTAGAAACGGCAAACGCAAGCGCGGTCGTCGGTACGCTAAATGTTGCGGCTGGAATTATTTCCGTTGCTGCGGGCGGATCGGTTGCCCGAGTCGATTTTAATGGTAACGTCCAGAGCTCGATCAACAGTTCGCAGGTAACTGCACGTGATATCGAAATGATATCAAGCAGTACCCCCAAAGGAGTTGCGAACGGTTTCGGGGTCAACGCGGGAGCCTTGGCCGTCGGCGTTTCCTCTGCCACCATCAATGTCCAACCCACTGTATCGACCACCATAAGTGGAACCGTCAACGCTCGCTCCCTTCACGCTGGATCCATGCTGAACCTGCCGGACAGCGGAGAAACCTCTAGCGTAAAAACGACAGGTTCGAGCGGTGGATTGATTGGGGTCGATTCGACTCGAAGTGTTGTGAATAACAATGCTAACGTTACGAGTTCCATCGCCAATGGTGCAACACTGATGGTCAGCGGTGCGACATCCTTGCGATCGACTGGTTTGGGAGATCACGTTGTCACTGCCGACAGCTATGCATTCGGTTTGCTAGCCGCCGGTATCGCTTCGGCTCGGGTCAACAACCAGTCGAGCGTGACATCTTCCATCGGAACAGGAGTCACGTTCACGGGAGGTTCACTTTCCATTACCGCAGACAACTCCCAAGCCCAGTTCGCTGATACCTTTGCGGGAAGTGGTGGTATTGCGGCAGGTGCATCCGCCAGTGCTACAACGGTCAACAATGGTACTACGAACGTCACGATTGGTAACGGTTCTGTGATTGACCTCACGGGTGATCTGAATATTACCAATCACGGAGATTCCGAGGTCAATGGTCGCGTCAGGACATTCGCTGGTGGTTTATTGGCAGGTGCCGGTGCACGAGTGAACAACACCGTTAACGCGACAACTCTTACGGCAATCGGAGGCTCCGTTACGATCAACGCTGCCGGGATTCGCGTTGACACATCGAGTAGCTCGACCAAGCCGGATATGGATTCCGAGAACATTCGGGGTACGACGGGCGGATTGATCAGCGGTGCAAGTGCCAAGAGTGTTTCCAACTTCGATTTCAACACGCAAATCACCGTAGGTAGCAACGCAACGCTGAACATTACGGGTTCGCGCGTTCAGCCTGGTTCGATAAGCCTCAGCACGCTCAACCAGATCTTTGCTAGGGACAAAGTTAACTTCACGACCGGTGGAGCTTTCTCGGGAGCAAGTGCCGACAGCATTATTCGCAACAATGCAAACGTTTCGCAGGTCAGCATTGGGACGGGAGCAACCCTCACCAGCCTTGGCGATATCTTGCTTTCTGCACGCGGTACCGGTGATGTCAAAACGAAAACGAATGCCGAGACCTTTGGTGCTGCCACTGTTGCCATTGCGAATTCGATCTCCGAGATCACTCCGCACAATACCGTCAACGTTGGAGCCAACGCCACACTGCGTGCCTTCGGCGACTTGAATCTAGCAGCGGGGACCAGCATCGATTTCAACCGAGATCGTTACGCCTTGGATGCCAAAACGGACACCTTCGCCGGTAGTGCCATCCCGATCGATTCGATCGATTCTCAATCCAACCTCATTCAATTCAACACTATCAACGTTGCCGCTGGCTCTCTGTTGGAATCGGCTCGCGATATTCGACTGCACGCAGAACGTCTCGGGTTGGCCGATATGAGCAGCACGGCCAAGGCCGTTAACTGGCTTAGTGCGGCTTCTGGTGCCTTGAACTCGGCCCTAGGTGGTCAAGAAATGCTCGGTGGTTCCATCTTTGCAGAGGCATATGGGGTCGTACAGGTGGAGGGTACCCTGCGGACTGGAATCCATCGACACCAAGAATTGATTCTGGGAGCCGTAGGTATGGACGGCATACCGACCGGTTGGGATCGTGACGCGGGAGTGATCACCACCTATTCTGCAAGCGACGGAATCAGCTTTGATTTCGGTACTGAGATCCTTGAGTCAGGGTTGATGCAACAACTGGATGCTGCTCGAGTAAATCTCGAACTGTATCGCAATACCAATACCGTTTTGCGTGATTTTTACACGACAGAAATCAGTCGGATCGAAACAGAATTGCTGTCCAAGGGGCTCGCTGTAATCCAAGCCGACGGATCGCTAACCGCTAGTGAAGTTTACGTCATGAGCGTGAACGTCAATCCGATCTGGGCACAAGCGGGAGTTATCGACGTTCGAGCAGACCAATTGACAGGAAGTGGCATTATCGATGCCCCGAGCGATGCGTCGGTCAATGTCATCAATCATACACCTGCCCAATTGAACATCCTGGGCGTCACGATCCCCGAAGCCAACGGAGGCTTATTCTTGAATGGTGTTCGGACAGGGACCAACGCGAGTCTCAACGACCTAAACAATCCCAACGGGTCTGCAAACTTTGCTGCACTACCCCCTGTGGCACCACTGACCGATGGCGATGGTAATCCCATCCTGCCTTCGATTACGTTAACCAATACCTTTGATTCTAATCTCATCGTTGATGACGATTACACAAATCCCTCCATCGTCGTTAAGGGAGATGTCACCAACTATTCTGGCAGCTTCACAGCGTTCAATCAACGCGGTGACATTATCTATCGAGCCAGTATCCGTGCCGCTAACGTAACAACGATCGCAGGGGGAAGCGTCTTTATCGATGGCTTGACAAGCTACAGTGTTGGAGGGGATCCGTACGGCAAACTCAAGAGCTTGGGCAATGGTATCGGTGCTTACAACACTCAAGCTGCCCTCGACAAAATACTTGAGCAGTCGAACCAAATCAACTTGCTCGGCGATACAGTTATCATCAGTGCTGAGTTTTTGAATATCAACGGTATCATCCAGAGCGGTAAAGATGTTTACTCGATGACGCTCGATGCATCTGTAACCAATGAGATCAACAATATTCGTAGAAACCCGTCCGGTCCAAGGCTGACCAAGCTGAGCAAGTCCAATCTAGACTTTACCCTCTTCTATGACCGAGTTGAAAACAAGATTGTGGTCCGCGAAGTGCGTGTCAGTGGCGGCAACATCCAACTGACAGGTCACATTCTCAGCACCGGAGCCGGTTCGATTCGAGTGCTCGATGGCTATGGCACCATCCAAATCGATAATCAAACACCATTCGATGTTGCCATCGATCGCCTCGATGCCTCCCAGCGAGGTGCAGGTACATTGTTGATCGCGGATAAAGCCAAGGGAACTCCGTCCAACCCGCTCGCAACTCTTGTGACCGAAAGCGGTACCTACGAGCCCGATGCCAACTGGCGATACGGATTCTCGGTCGGTATGAAAACGGCGACCCGAACGACTACCACTTACGGTAGCTCCGCTTGGCTCGGCATCGATGCATTAGCCGCCGACCCTGGCAACGTGCGCACTGGTCCCAATACGGAAGTGCTCGAACAGCCCCGACTGTTACCCGCTGGTTCGTACTTCTACAAGGCCGGCTCTGCTTTAGGGGACTACACCCATTCCCAACAGGTAAATAACCTGGAACCACCTCGATCCTATAAGACTCGACAGTGGTCAACCAGCACTTGGTACGGCAAGAAAACCGAGTATCAAACTTGGGTGGATGAGATTAAGCAGGAAACCGTAAGCACCCATACGTTCCGTGCTGATCGCCCGATTCAGATTACGATGTTCGGAGCTCAAGAAGGTAATGTCAGTGTGACCTCCAACGCCGGTGGGAATATCCTAATCCAGGGTCCTATTCTCAACCCGACTGGTCTGACAACATTAACCTCTAACGCCTCGATTCTTCAAACCAATGACGGTGCGACGATCGGGGGACGCCAAGTTGTGCTCAATGCAGGGGCCAATATTCGCGACGTTCGAACGAATGTGAATAGCAGTGCACCGCAAGCTGGTGTCTCCGCATCGGCACCACAGCGAATCGATATCTATCAAGCTAGCGGTGTGCTGCCAATTATTAACATCAACTCGACCAATCGAGGCTTGGTGCAAGTGGGGTCGCAGAGCGGTATTGTTTCGGCCGCTCACTATGCTGGCAACAACAACATCATAGGTGGATCGATCTATCTAGATGGTGGAACAGCGGGCATTGGTGCAGAAGATCGATATCTGCGAATCGACAGTGGTAATTTGACCTCGAACAAAGTAGGGGCAACTGCAACGCAGAGTATTTTCCTGGTCGAAACAGCAGGAAACATGCATGTCGATCAGATTATTTCGACCATTGGCGATATCGGTCTCGTTATCGTTTCGGGTGGATTGATCGATGCCAACGATTTCGCCATACGAGACGAGCGAACCTACAATGAATTACTCAACGGCGTTTGGTCAGATCTCGGTCTCACCGAAGGATCCGGCGCCCTCGCAAAAATAACCGAAACCCTCGAGACTTTCGCCGCGAGTAAGACCCGCGAGTATCACACCTACTGGAAGTGGCGTAACACGCAAGCCGATCCAACGGAGTTCGATCCTAGCCATACCATCGCAGTTACCGGAAGCGAACTCGATTTCTACCAGTCGTTCTATGAATCTGAGGGGACCGCACAAGGGCTCACGGGCGCTGACTTGCAAGCCTACATCGACAACGCGATCGCCACCCTGGAAAATTCTCGGACTCAGCAGTACCTAACTCTGCATTCGACTTTTGCAGCTTATGATCGTGGTGGCTACGATGCAGGTGACTTGACCGCATCTTATATCGAGAACTTTTCCTACACCCTCAGCGATGTTGAACATGACACCCTGGTCGGAAGTATCAAGGTTTGGACCGAAGAGGAGTTGCTGAACACAATCGGTGCTGGCTTGATGAAAGAAGTCACCAGTACGCAAGTTGTCATAGAAAACGATAATCTGATTGGGCGAAACATTACCGTCATGGCGCTCGGTGGCGGCGTAGGCACCTACAGCGAACCAATCATTATCGATGTAACGCCACGCCCGCTACAGCTCACCAACGATGAGCGAGTGGCATTAGCCGCTGCGGAACGAACGGACGTAGTCTTTGTAGCAGGAACAATCGTAACCGGCACGATGAACTTCACTCGTGACGCAGTTAATGGCGACCAAATCATTCGAAATGATGGTGGCGATTGGCTAGCCGATGGCTTCCAAGCTGGTTTGTTCGTACGCGTCAAAGGGGACACCGGCAATATCACTGAAAATCAAGCGTTCGTTCGAATCCTTGATGTGACTAGCGATACGCTTACGATCGAACACCGCTCCGCGACCGTCGCAGAAACGAACCGATTGGTTACCATTACACCGGTGGCCGACGATCCGAACGCGCCTGGTATCGTCATCACGGCCATCGAAGTCGGTCAGCGGGATGATGTTAACATAACGGCATCGGGTACTTTACATGTAGTCGCAGGAGATGCGGTCTTTATCGGATCGCAAAACGATTTCTCGATCGAGTATATCCAAACCAGCGGAATCCTCGCCGTGAAAACGGGCGGAGGTATTGCCAATGGTGCCGTCGATCCCGACGCAGCCATGATTCTATCCGATGATCTTCTGCTCGAAGCTGCCACGGGAGGAATTGGAACGCAGCTACTACCCATTCGATTGAATCTACTTCCTAATGCGTCGTTTACTGCTCGAGCTCAGGAGAGTGTTTACATTGTCGAGCATGTCGGCAACTTGAACGTGGATAGCGTCTTCTCTCGCTCGGGTGCGATCAACTTGACCACGCTTGCAGGATCGATACTCGACAACCTCGGAGGGGATCTCAACAATCTAAAGTCCGGACAAGAGATCGTCCTCAGTGCAGCGGGAGGCTCTATCGGAGCACTTGGCCAGTGGCTTAAGACCGATCACCCCAACACCCACATCATCACCGCTACCAGCACAACTCACGATGTTCACTTGTGGGAAGTCTTTGGTGATATGCGAATCGGATTCATCGACGCCCCGCAAGGTGATGTGAATCTCAGAAGCCATCTGTCGATTGTTGGCACAAATGGTCCTGCACTGGACGTACGAGGTAACTCGATCACCCTCAATGCGTTATTTGGCGGTATCGGGGCAGCGGGTGATGAGCTTCAAATCGACAGCAGTTACTCTGCCGATGGATTGGTGACAACGAGCAGTCTTCTGGGCAATACTTACGTTTCGGAATTGCTTGGTGACCTCCGGCTGAACACCGTCAGCACAGGAAGTGAAGCCACCGCATTTATCAGTGCACTATCGGGCAGAATTCTCAATCGTGTCGCAGTTCCCGATGGTAAGAATATTCTCTCGGGTCGCGTGTTCCTATTCGCCTCGCAAGACATTGGCGAGGATCTGATCCCGATTGAAACCATCATCAGCAACGTTGAGGGACAATCTACGACCGGCTCTACTTTTATTGTAAACACCGGTGATCTCGAGGTGGGGGGGGTGGTCGCGGGGAGCCCGCAAGGAATGCTCTCCGGAGGAAGAGTTCGACTGATTGCTCGAAGTCCGGTTACGGTGGGCGAGGATATCATTGCTGCTGACGATATTCTCATCGTAGCGACCGACAGTCCGGGAACCGGCGACGATATCACCATCCTCGAAGATATCTCCATCGAGTCGACGGCTGGCCGAGTGCGTCTGGAAGCGGGAGACAACATTACCACTCTGCTGGGTTCATCGATCACTGCATTCTTGTTGATCGAAATCCTAGGCGGTTACAACGATGTGGATGACATCGGGACAGAGATTCTGATTCGTGGTGCTCTTGCGGCGCCGTTGTCAGTGATCCGAGGAACCGACCACGAAGACTTAATCACCATCACAGACGAAGCCATCACGTCGGGAGTGGTCTTGATCGAAGGTGCTGGTGCAGATGACACAATTACGAGCCATGCAGTCAATGGCCTTGATAGCCCGATCATCATTTATGGAGATTCGCTATCGTATGACTACGACTTCGATACTCGCGTCATAAGTGCTGTCCACACCCGAGAGTCGGGAATCGGCGGCAGTGATACGATCACTCACCTAGGTACTGGAACAGCGGTCCTCATCGGTGGGGCCGATGAAGATGCTATCACAGGCGGATCCGGCAACGTTTGGGCCGTCGGTGATGAAGCCACTGTTCATCTGCTAAACGGTCGAATCATCAGTATCGAGTCGACTGGGTCCGGAATCGGCGGAAACGACGTCATTGATGTCGGCGACGGTGAGAATATCGTAATCGGTGGCGTCGGAGTTGACGAGATCACTGCTGGCTTCGGCGTCAACACGATCCTCGGAGACGAAGGGCGTGTGGTTTTCAACGAAGCCGGGCTGCTCATTCTTGCTGAAAGCACAAACCCAACCATTGGTAGTGCAGATCTATTTAATCTAGGAGCTGGTGTCTACCGAGTTATCGCCGGTGCTGGCGATGAGCGGATCGAGCTGGGGCCAGGTACCAACTTTGTTATCGGCGACGCTGGCAGAATTCGAGTGAACGACGATGGTACAACGACCATGGAGTCGATTGCGCACGAGGTCAGCGGCGATGACGAGATCATTGTCAGCGAAGGCTTCAACGTCATCATTGGCGGCAGCGGAGCGGATACGATTCGAGTCTTGCCGGGGCCAAATGGATCTTCCGACCAAATCGGCATTGCCTTGGGTGACAATGGCTCGATGACCTTCACAAGCACCGGTACGCTGCTGAGTATTCAAAGCAATAGCAGCGATCCTTTCGGTGGTGATGATATCATAGAGTTAGCTGATGGAACTAATACCGTCATTGGAGGTGTCGGCAGCGATTTGATCACGGCAGGTGGTGGACGAAACGTCGTGTTTGGTGATGATGGAGAAGCGTTCTTCAATAGCGATGGGACCCTTAATACGGCTCGTAGCATCAATCACGGATTTGGCGGCCAGGATACTATTCAGTTGCAAGGTGGCGTTAATGTAGTCGTTGGTGGAGCGGCGAGCGATCTGATCGAAGTCGGAGGGGGGCACAATACGCTTCTCGGTGACGAAGGAGAGATTCTCAACTTCTACGACTCGATCTCGGGTTTGCTCACAAGCCGCATCGTTCGCACGCTCAGTGGTCACATCGGGGGTAACGATACCATCCGGGCCGCAACCGGATTCAATGTGGTTATGGGAGGGGCAGGAGCCGATGTTATCGAGTCCTATACCCTGGTCGGACCACAACCGGACGGATTCCAACCACCCCAATTTATTGCCATGGGGGACAACGGCGAAGCTTATTTCGATGGCCAAGACCGACTATTGAGCCTAGAGACAATCGAACCTAGCTTGGGCGGCAACGACACGATTACGACGGGGAACGGTCACGACATCATAGTCGGTGGCTTTGGCGATGACGTGATCCACGGCGGCGGTGGCAACGATATCATCCTGGGCGATACCGGACGTCTAACCTGGGAAGTACGTGACGGCGTATGGATGTTGATCCAGGTCACGGTTACCAGCGAGAATCCCGCTTATGGGGGCAATGATACGATCCATGGCGGAACTGGTGATGATCTGATTTTTGGCGGCACAGGAAACGATACGATCTTTGGTGGTGATGGTAACGATGTAATACTCAATTACCAAGCTACCTTGAACTTACCGATGCTTAGGCCCGAAGCGATTTCTGGGTGGGGAGATCTCGCGTATCGATCCTTGCTCGGAACACCATTGTCGATGTTCGATCTACAACGCCACTTCGTACCCCTCAACGCGGGAGGGGACGTTTCGGTTGGCAACAATGTTATCCACGGCGGGAATGGTGATGATGTATTTGTCATCACCCCGGGCGGTGTTGACGTCCTGAACGAAGAAACGGGCTACGATTCCATCAGCTTCCATTTGGCGAATGCAGGAATCGTTTTCGATCTAGACCGACTCGATGTTCCTCAATTCATCTATAACCCAGTTACGCAAACGGGGCCAACGGTTCAAATCAATCGCAATGCACCTGCGCCTGCGGTCAGTCCGTTTGAGAACTTTATAGGTACACCTTATGCCGATCTGCTTTATGTCAATCCAATCGCTGTGCCGCGCACCGTTGATATGGGGCAGCACATTGACGACCTAGTCGCGTTCCCTGGCGATGAGATGCGAGTTCGTACCTTTGGCAATCGCGTGCTGGATAACGGTTTGGTTTTGAGTGTTTCGGGGTTGGGAGATATACACCACTATCAGGTTGAAACCATTGAGTGGATGGGTGCAGCCCCCTTGATCTTCAACAACGGAACAGGAAACTGGACCGCATCTGGCGGAGCAACTCAGCAGTTCCGAGGCGCTTATATGGGAGATGTCTTCCGCGGCGTCAGCGGACCTGATTCAGTGGCAGGATGGTTGGTCAACGGCTTAACACCTGGAAAGTATGCGGTATCGGTTACATGGCCGAATGCAGGTGGAGCACCAGTGGGATCAGCGAACTTCGCCGCCTACAATGCAGAAGGCGACTTGCGTCATCAAGATATATTCGACCAGCGATTGTTGCCGTCAAGTTACCAAACCTTTGCTACCCGTTGGCAAGATTTGACACAACCTATCTTCGTTGACGATTATCATATACAGCTCAACACAACGGGCGTTCAGAACAATGTCGCATACTTTACGGATGCGATGCGAATCGAACGAATGCGGCTTCAAAGTCCGGAGATTCGCGTTATTGATTTGAATATCAACCGAGAAGTCATTTCGGGGCTTTCTACGGCGGACTTTGGTACGACAACTGTTGGAAACGCGGTCACTCGCCAGTTCCGCATCGAGAACCACGGCGATCAGCCATTGCTGCTGAACACTAGGACGGTCGGCAGCGCATCGCCGTATCGTGAAGTAAATGGTCTGGTGTTAGACGCGTTGCAGCGATCATCTTTGCCTAGTGGATTTACATCGGCAACCTTCGGAAGCAACACGGTTGCCCCAGGCGAATCTACCATCTTGACCGTTGTTTTCGGGGCGAATTCCATTGGCCAATTCCAAGATGATTTCGTCTTCGAAACCAATGACGTTGATGAGGCACTGTTTGCCATCTCTTTAAGAGGTCGATCGCTAGCGCCGGTTGGTCAAACCACGATCATCGATAACGTCAACCCTGGCTTCAGTATAGTGTCAGGTAGTTTTGGGGTGTCTGTTAATGGCAATGCCTTTGGGCAACAAGAGCGTCTAGCACAACCGACTAGCGATGCGGCCGCGACCTGGACGTTCACAAACCTTGAGCCGGGGCACTATCGTATTTCGGCGACTTGGGGGGGAAATGCCACAACTGCTGCGACAGCCGCTCCCTTTACGATCAGCTCGAATGGGGTATCGCGTGAGGTTCAAGTGAATCAGCGAATGAGTCCTTCAGCGTACGACGAGGCGTTCCAATCCAACGGTGCAACCTGGATGGATTTGGATGAAGATTTTGTTGTTACGGGCAATACGCTGACGGTTCGATTACAAAACTCGCCAACCGGAGTTGTTTTTGCGGATGCGATACGAATCGAGAGATGGGTCATTCCACCCGTTCCAGCTCCACGAATGATCGTAACAGATCTGTCGAACGGTAATCGGCTGCAGAATCAAAACGGCGTTCTAGATTTTGGAACGACTCGCTTGTTCGGCGCGGTGGTGCGAACGATCCGCGTGGAGAATCAAGGTCGTGCGTACCTTGAGTTTACCGATGCACCAAACTTGCCAGTTGGATTCTCGTTAGCTCAACCGATCTCAGTAAACGGGCTGCAGCCGGGCGAATCGACCATGATCCATGTGCGATTCGACGCGACTAGTCCCAACAATGCTACCGCAGAATTGCGGCTATTCACCAATCAACCAGGAAATCCCATTCATGCGATTAGACTGACCGGTACGGTCCAGATGGAGTACGTTGTCGACAACGGTTCGCCTGCTGGTTTCTCCACCAACTTCGCAACCGAAGCACATCGGTATTCTGTTGGTGGAACACGAGCAGTAAGTACAAACGTTGGTACCGGCGGTGTAGCCACTTGGACCTTCAATAACCTGACACCAGGAAACTACGCGGTGTATGCGAGTTGGTCAACCTCATGGAACAATAGGAATGGTCTGTCCGAGACCGCTCCGTTTACCATCAGTGGTGGCAGTTCAGCGACTACCGTTTTGGCCAATCAGCGGTTAGTTCCATCGGATGAGATTACCGACTTGGGCTCTTGGGCTTGGTTGAGCAACTACACGATCGTCGGCGGCTCATTATCGGTAACTCTACGAGACGATGATCCCGTGCGAGCGATGCAGGCCGACTCGATAAGAATCTTCCATCTTTACGAGCCAAAGGTTGAGCTGTACTCCGGTGGAAAACGCTTAACCCACGAGTCGGTGTTGGATTTTGGTGATACGCCCATCGGCGTACCGGTCAGCCGCAACATTCGAATTCACAATCCTTCGGAAAACCCACTTTTCCTGCATTCCATCGGAGCACTGCCAGCCGGATTCTCTCTAACGGGATTCCAGCCACAGTTTTTGGCTCCAGGTGGTAACCTGAATGTAACAGTAACCTTCACGCCTACTCTATTCAGAGTCTACAACCATCAGTTGGCTCTGCAAAGCAGTGACGCAGGGCTGGCGACATTCAATCTCATGCTACGGGGGCGAGGACTCTCTACGGCACAAGTTCTTGACGATCGTTCATCCGCTTTCCGGGTCGTGGAAGGCGGCTTCTCGACCTTGGATCGTGCTGGTGTGGGATTGGTCAACAACACGGCTCGGTTCGCGACCAATCGTAGCACCACGACGGGAGAATGGGTCATCACTGGTTTGGAGCCAGGAGTGTACCGTATATCTACAACTTGGATGGCTGACCGATTAGCAGCGACCAATACTCGTTTTACGGTCTTGGGTGGAAACAGTCCAACGACGGTTTTGGTAAACCAAACTCAAGCATCAGCTCTAACGGCAGGCTCGTTTTCCGATCAGCACGGTCATTGGGTCGACCTGGCAACATCTTATGAGATCACAGGAAACACTCTGATCGTTCAGTTGACAACCGCTGGCGCGACTGGGCGAATCCAAGCGGATGCGATTCGAGTCATACGACTTGATACCCAGCGGGCCGATGTGACTCCGGTCGCAAATCCACCGGTCCCGACTTTGTCACAAGCGACAGCAGAATTGTTCGTGGCGGCTGGAATCGAGTTGTGGGGCCTAGCGGATTCCAATTGGCAACTGAAGACCCAGCCTCCGCAAGTGATCGTCAAAGATCTGCCAAGTGATGTCTTGGGGCTCGCCTCGGTCGACTCCCATACCATTTTCCTTGATGCCAACGCAGCGGGGCACGGTTGGTACTACGACGAAGAGCTAGCGAGAGCCTTGGTCGCAGGCGATGTAGCGAACAACTTGTACGCTTGGACCGGTAGTATGGACGGAAAGTTTGATTTGCTAAGCGTAGTTCTCCATGAAATCGGTCACCTTTTGGGCTATGAAGACAATGATTCTCGACAGGTAGCGCGATCAGTCATGTTGGATCGGCTTGGCCCGGACATGCGTCGCTTACCGGAACTGAAACAAGAAATTGATGATGCTTGGTGCGAAGCAATTGCTGTCTACAGTTCGGATCGATTGATGAAGTCCTTGGGCAGCGAGTCGAATGATGTGCTATTACTCGATGATGAACAACCACTCATGGGACCGCACATGCCCATCAGTAGGAACGACGAAGACTCGGAGCAGGACTCCGCTTGGAACGATCACATATTGGCAAAATGGGATCTAATGGACGACTTGCTTTAGACCCAGGCTGTAAATAAACGTGATTTGGTATGGACACCAAATCTTACATTGTGAATTATCCCCAATTAGCACTAATGTTAGTGGACTGTCATTCGATCAAGAGGTAGAGAATGCGAATATTCGTGTTGGTAATCATCGCGGTGACTGTATTTACAGGTCGCATTAAGGCAGATGACGGGGCCAGATCAGCACTGCCGAACGATTACGGCTGGGATGGGAACGGACAGACGCAAACGACGTTTCAAGGAGCATCTTGCGATCTTGGCCCGTTTGGGAAATTCTCGGATCTTTTAGATTGCACTCCGTCGATCGTATTTGGACTTGATACGAGCTCTAACGAGAAGCGTAAGCCAAAACTCTTTGGCTCGGCAGAACTACTGATCCTTAAGTATCATCGAGCCGACGGTAATCGCTCAGGAAACTATAGCCTCGTACCCGTGGTTGATACCGACGATGTCGATTTTAGTTCCCAAGCCGCCCCGAGAATGACGCTTGGATACCTGTTCGACTCTGGTATCGGGTTTCGTACTCGCTTCTTTCAATACGATGCAGATGCACCCGCCGTGTTTTTCGATTCCGTTGACGCATCGGCGAACATTAAGACGTTTACCATAGACATGGAACTCTTTGATCGAATTCGGCTGGGAAATCGTTGGGCGATGGAGCTAAGCGGCGGTATTCGCTACAACGAGTTCAAGGAGACGATGGAAAACTACCTGCCCATCGCTCCGATTCGAGAGAACATCTTTCGAGGCTTCGGCGGCGTGGCGGGTATCGAAGTCCAGCGAGCACTAGGTTCCAACGCTGCTTTGTATCTTCGCGGTCGAGGCTCTATTTCCACCGGTGACAAGATGGTCAACAACGGTCTCGATGGCGAGCCGAACGAAGCCGTTATTTTGACCAATAGCATCTTTGGAATAACCGAGTTTGGGGGTGGATTACAGTACTCGCAAAGCTTATTCAAGAACCGAGCCGTCATGGCCCTCCGCGGAGGTTACGAGTGGCAGATGTGGCACAACTATAGTTCCGCTTTCTCCACCATAACGAGTACTCCGAACAATCTTGCTCTAGCCCCAACATTCGCGGGCCCAAGCGACGTTGGCTTTCACGGTTTCACCCTTGGTCTCGAGATGACCTACTAATCATCATACGCCGAACCGATGATACCCGAGGCGATAGCAAACACGAACGAGTTCTACCATTTAAGATCGATCTTGTTGGGCCATGGCGTACCCTTTGCCTTTGAGCGATCAGCCCGTTTTCGAGACGGCGAACTATCCGATCAACGCTGTTTGTTTACGATACCATTAGTCGATTTGGAAGATTGGTTACCCCGACAAGTTCTCTCGGTATGCAATAGCTGGAACGCACCACCTCAGGTGATCGAAACCATCTCGAGATACTTGAGTCGCGCGGAGCATGTTCATTTCGGGCTTGAGATCCAACCAGACTCAGTGACGACCAAGTGTTATCTGGAAGCGAACTTAGACCTGCGATTCTTGGGCTTTAAATGGACTAGCAGCGATACTAGTCGTCCCGCGATTCTCAGTCGCTATCGAGTCTTGAGGGGCGTTCCATTAGATCGCTTTCAAAACCTTTGTGAACGTCTCGTCAGTAGCAACCAATTGTTCGCCATGATGTCCTTGTTCAAGAGTTTATTGACATCCGAAGAAGAGCTGAATCTGTTAGAGATTAGCGATGAGTCCACGGATCGTTGTTCGTATGATATCAACTGCTATGACTGTGAGAAAAGAGTTGGGGACTGCGAAGCGTTGATGAATTCGATTATGTCTAGTTTCGGGATAGATCAATCGCAACGAAAGCGTTGGCTATTCGAAGTATCGAAACACATGATTGGAAACATAGGTATCGGAGCGGATAGAAACCAACGTCCTTTCGTAACCATCTATCACAAACCATCCAGTAGCGGCACGCTATAAATCGTTTAACCGCACGGGCAACGCCCAACGCCGTAGCGGATTTTTAGGCTGCTTGGCTGAGCTCTGCATATCTGTGTTTTTGCTCCGTTGTTGCGTAGGTGAGGACCGGTTTCGTCGCGCTTGGTTTTTTCTTCTTGTTGGGTCGGTAGCGTCCCTGTTTTGATCCCTTACGAATGTAACCATCCAATACGGCGTTGCTCAGTTCGTCGTTGAACGGAGTGAGGCTCGCTGATTTCGAGTGTCTTGTGAACAATGCGAAACGCACTGCTTTAAGTGCTCGAGCTATACTTGTGTGTTCCGGAGGAATGTCTAGCTTCACTTGCTCGCGAATGGCAATCAACTGAACCATCGTTAATGCGATGAGTGACCAGTCTAGTTCCACCAGACAGTTGTCGGAATTGAGACTTCGGAGCGTTCCCCGTTCGAAGGTTTGCTTCGTGGCTCGGAAGTGCAGTTCAATCCCCCAACGAAGTGGATATAGCTGTCGAATCATTTTCATAGACAACTGTCGTTCGTTTAAAACGTTAGTCACCAAGTACATGGTACCTCGACCATCATGGATGGTGATCAAACGCAACGCGATAGCTGGCTGATTGCGTTTCATCGCCTCGCGTGGCCAAACCCACACCATGTCCCTTCTACCACTGATCTTCGCAAGTTTTTTAAGCAGTCGGACATTACCGCCAACTCTGAGCAAGAAGCTATTGCCGGAATTGATGATCGCACTCCACAACTCGTACCCAACAAATCCCGCATCACAGCAAAACAGTGTATTTTCTGGGAAATTCATAGATTTCAGCATGTCCATCATGTGATGTCTTTCACTGGAATTGGATGCGCCTTTTTTCCAGCACCACGGTAATTTAAGACCCATATGCCAAATCAACGTAAGCCAAATTTGCGGTTTAAGTGTGGCAAGTTTCTTACTTCGCTTGTTCTTGTTCTTCCAATGCTGACGCGACTTCGCAGCACGCCCCTTACCATAGTTCTTGGCAGAAAAGGCGTGTTCATTGCCACGTGATCGACGCGTCGAGAATCGTGAACCATCTACCGCCAGTGGGCACCAGCGACCAATACGAAAGCATGCTGGTGCGGTTTGTTCCATGAGTGTCTGTAGTCGACTCCACAATCTTGAAACTAATTCCTTGTGATTACTGACAAGAGCTCGCATCATTCCTTGATACGTATGGATGGCCAAAGATCCAAAGAAATCTAACGCGACCGACTTAGCTTTCTTAAATGCTTCGGTCAATTGCTTTCCCTCACATACAGAAGCTAACACTACCAGTCCGACAAAATGAACAGGATTCCAGCGGCTATTTCCATGGCGTTGCATGCCCTGGAACATCTCTGGTACAAGAATCCATTCTAGACTATCCTTAAGTAGGTTGACTTGGTCGGTCTGATTGCGACCAACCTCTTCCGTCGAGTTAGAAGCAGAACTGCGATCCACTGACGATTTTCGAACACCAATTGACATAGCTGGACTCCTTTCAAGCTGATGTGTTGTCAGATTGATTAATGGGGGGGTCCAGCTTTTCTCATTTATGCATTCTCAAGAAAACCCCAGTTTTTCCAGAAAAAAAATCCGCTACGGCGTTGGGCAACGCCCTGCGATAAGCGTTCTAACCCGGTCCGGCTCAGCGCTAACCAGACCACCATCCCCTGCTAGATGCTACTATGGGCTGCCCCTGAAAGCGTCAGCGCAGAGCCCAATCGTTTAACCGCACGGGCAACGCCCTGCGGTGAGCTCTCTAGCCCAGTTCGGATCAGCGCAAACCAGACTGCCATCCCTTGCTAGATGCGACTATGGCCCGCCCTGGCGACCCAGCGCAGGGCGATGCCCATGCGGTGAAACCATCCATCTTTCCTCAGAGCGTGCCACCCAGGGACGGAATGCTGGTGGAAACTGCACGCGTCCAGGATCTCAAAGCCCCGGTGAAGAGAGGGCTCAACAATTTTGTCGCGTTTCAGTCTCTTCCCAAGTGGATCCATTGCAAATGCTCTTCGTGTATCGGCAATCGATTAACCAGTTCCCGATTCTGCTTGTCAATCACACCCAGGACTTGCAGGATCTGAGGCGAGGGTTTTGCTAACGAGACAGCCGAGACACCGTGAGGCAGGCGTCCGTTTCCAGTCAATAGATGGTAGTAGCTCGTTTCCGTAAAACCATCTGCGAGTAGCGGTCCGAGACGCCCCACCTCTGCATAAGTTGTGAGTCGATCTGCTAACGCTTTGGACGGCTGTGTATTTCGGGCATCATTCCAAAACAATGTGTCAGTCCGGTTGCTTGCTAAATAGTGTAGATGGACAAAGTCAGCGATCTCGTCATACAAAGAGCCCATCAAGTGGTTGTACACGGCTGCATGGGCTGAACGCTTCGCTGAACCGGGGAAGTTATCGATGAACCACTCGATTCCGACTTGTGTCAGATGCAAGCCTGTTGATTCGAGAGGTTCGATAAACCCAGCAGCCAATCCTACCGCCAGTACGTTACCGCGCCAGAAATTCGACTGACGTCCGATTCGCATCTGCAAGTAACGAGGTTCTGCGGCATGAGCCCCTTCCGCACCCAGAGACTGGCGTAGTTCCTCCCAAGCTGCTTCGTCGGATTGGTACCGCCCACTGTAGACGTATCCAGAACCAACGCGACTTGCCAAAGGAATTCGCCATCGCCAGCCTGCTGATAGTGCTCTCGATTCGGTAAACGAGCTTGCACTGCCCTGTGGTGGTGTAGTCGTCACGACAGCGCGATCGCAGAGTAGTCGGCTCGACCAATCCAAGAACGGATCTTTGAGTGTCTTCGACATTAACAGCGACTGGAAGCCGCTGCAATCGAGGAAAAAATCTCCCTCGACTATTGAGGCTCCGTCGACAACGAGTTTTTCAATCACGTCATCTTCGGATAAAACAACATCAGTTACTCGTCCAGTTACCTCTTTGGTTCCATACTTCAAAGCTTCTTCACGAAGCCACTCCGCTAGACCGGTGGCAGAGAGGTGAAAGGCATAAGACCTCGTTTGGGTAATCGGAGACATTCCCGAGATTAGATGCGGCCCCTTCGAAGCGAGGGCCGCTGCTAAGTGTATAGAATAGCTGGTGTAGGAACGTTCTAGTCGATGCTTATTTCGCTGAACCCACCAGTCGTGAAACAAATCTGCTTCGTCGATGCGAGCACCACACACACCGAACGGATGCCACCACTCATGCCCTGGTGAATACCAGTCATTAAATCGAATACCTAGCTTATAGGTAGCATGGCAACGACGCATCCAATCGAATTCATCGATCTGAAACCAATCCAGAAGTCTGAGAATAGATGGAATGGTTGCTTCCCCAACACCGATTCCCTCGTCCCCCGGCGGGCGAACAACGGTGACACGGCATTCACTGGGCAGTGCCCGAGCCAGCATGGCCGCAGCCATCCAACCAGTAGAACCGCCTCCTACGATCACCAAACGCCGCACCGAATCGCGAGCTTCTTGCAAGTTGTTGTTTGTTTCGAAATACATTATTTTGTGGATAGGCTGGGTACCGTTACGACTGGTCCCTTTTTCTGCGTTTTAGGCAATTACCGTTTGCTTAAAGAGCTCGATCGCTGGGGGAGATGAGGCGTAATTCCCGATCGACTTCACGGTGGATTCGCCATTTCATCCAAACCCATTCTACAAAGCTGGCCGATTCGATCTCTCGTTCGTATTTTGCAGCTACGTTGGCTCGAATCTGTTGGCACTTTTCCTGGAATTCGGGCGATTCGATCGTTCTGCTAACGCTGTCGGGAAGGATCGGAAGGCTGCTCGGTATGTCGATTTGGCGTTCGGAGGTAGGCATATGGAAAAAATTCTTGGCTAGGTGGGAATCAGATCAGGTAATGCACCTAGCAGGACTCGGAGAGGTTGGTTAACCTAGGGGAACTGCTCTGGCTGATTGTAGCAGAACCGCACGCCCTGACTCTCCCGTGATTTTTGCGATGAAACGATTTTTTCTAGCCTGTTTGCTTGCTTCTTTGCCTGCATCCCTCGAGTTTACCGTGCCAGCGATCGCTCAAGAAGCGGGTGTGGAAGCCTCGGTATTGGGAATTAGCAAGGTGAAACCTGAGTCGGGTCCCTTTGTGGAATACAACGGCATCTACATGGTCCCCTACGTCCACGAAATCGAGCGAACTAGCATTAAGTTTGAGATGATTCCCGTTCCAGGAGGAGAGGTCGTCGTAGGATCTCCTGACAGTGAAGAAGGAAGAGCGGACGACGAGGGACCACAGTTCACCGTCAGTTTGCCTCCTTACTGGGTCGCGAAGACGGAGTTGACCTGGGGAGAGTACAAGACCTTTATGCGAATGTACGATGTCTTTAAACGTCTTGCAGGCGATGGCATCCGAACGGTCAACGACGAGAACCGAGCCGATGCGATTACAGTCCCGACACCGCTCTATGACCCAGCGCACACTTTCGAGTATGGCGAGGACAGGTATCAACCTGCCGTAACCATGACGCAATACGCCGCCAAGCAGTACACGAAGTGGTTGAGTGGAATGACGGGAATCGAGTACCGATTACCGACGGAAGCCGAATGGGAGCATGCAGCCAGAGCCGGTGCCAAAACAGCTTATTGCTTTGGTGATGATCCATCGGAATTAGAGAAGTATGCAACGTTCGAAGACAATGCTGGTGAAGGTGCGGATAAAGTTGGTTCTAAGCTTCCCAATGCCTTTGGATTGCATGACATGCATGGCAATGTCTGGGAATGGGTAATTGATCAGTACGACGCGTCGGGTTTCGGTGATCGTGGTGGCAAGAAACTATCTTGGAAGGACGGTACAGCTTGGCCCACCGAACAAGACTCACGTTGCGTTAAAGGTGGCGGCTGGCAGGACTCTGCGGATCGCCTAAGAGCCGCGGCAAGGATGGGATCGGCTGACGAGGATTGGAAGGAAAGCGATCCTAACATCCCCCTAAGCCCCTGGTGGTTCACGACCGATCCAGCTCGGATGGTTGGCATGAGGTTGGTTCGTTCGGCAGAGCCACTAACGCCTGAGCTTAAAAAGCTATTCTGGGATATCGATAATGACACAACACAAGAAGATGTGGCATTTCGATTGAAGGAAGGTCGTGGTGCTATTGGTCTGCCTGTTCCAGATCTTATCCAAGAATTTCAACGCCGCGTGCGCTAGGCGAGTCAGGTATGGCTCAATGGAAAGACTGGATGCAGTTGGTGCGTGCGCCGAATACTCTAACGGCATGCGCGGATTCTATCGCAGGCTTCAGCTTCGTCGTTGGTCCTTGGTTTGGCCAGACTGAAGTTTATCTACCTGTCGTTTTAGTTTCGTTGGCTTCGATTTCCATGTACTGGGCGGGCATGGTGATCAACGACGTTAACGATGTTGAAAGAGATAAGTCACAACGTCGACTAGGTCCGCTCGTTTCCGAACGCATCTCGGTCGCGCAAGCAACGAGTGTGGGCTGGATTCTTCTGGGAGCGGGCTTGATCTTTGCGGCGTTTGCCGGATTGTTTACGTCGATAGGTACAACGGACTCGCCGGGCTGGATGATGCATATGCTGCCTCCGTTAGGTGTCGCGGCGTTGTTGATGCTCGCGATTCTGGCTTATGACAGTCGGCTCAAGCAGACCATCTTGGGGCCGTGGCTGATGGGGGCTTGTCGCTCTTTGAACTTGGCATTGGGAATGGCGGTGGGGGCTGTGGTCATGGCTCTTGATCGAGAGATGGTGACGTTGCTCTCGCCGGGTGGTTGGTTGCTTCTGGCTGGACACGGTTTATTTGTGGTGGGGCTGACTTTGGCAGCCCGTAAGGAATCGATGTTAATACAATCACGTGCTCGATTGGCATCTTGCTGGGGGGTGAGTTTTGCTGGTCTGGGTTGTATCGCGGCGGCTGCTAACTTCGTTTCGCCAGAGTTGTATCAAAGGTTAGGAGCCAGGGATTGGTATCCCATGTTGATATTGCTGCTGTCGATTCCTTGGGGGCTAAGGGTTCTGAATTCGATCAAGTATCCGAACGTATCGAGTTTGGTGCCAGCCATTAAACAGTCGATTTTGACGATCCTTTTCCTGGATGCCGCGATTGCCTTGCAGTTCGCAGGAACAGGGCCTGGAGTTCTAATTTGCTTGTTTGCCATCCCAACCTTTTTGATGGGGCGTTATTTCCGGATGACGTGATACCGAGAGCAGGCTTTCACAAAGGACAGCACCTTAGGCGAGCGGCAGAAAAACTACCGAATTCACGCTGGCTGGTTCGTAAGCGAATCCTGCTGGCTCGTCCAGCGGATCGTTAGGTTTGCAGCTAGCAAGGCAAGTCCTGATATTTAGGGCCGGAAACGTAACTATCTCCTACTTGAGTTGCGATAAAATTCCAACTGCCTAACGCCTTGCAACAACTTTGCAAGTCTTACGCGGCGACAGAGTCCTTTTCAGCGTGCTCTAGGTGGGATTGGGTGAGGACGCCTCTATCCATCGTGTAGATTTCATCAGCAACTTTGAGGAGGGCTTCCCGGTGCGTGATAATGATGATGGTCAGCTGACCTTTCATCTTTTCGAGTGTCTCTCGGATTTGAATTTCGCTAGCCATATCGATTTGGCTCGTCGATTCATCGAGGATCAGGATCTCGGGTTTCCGCAGGATCGCTCGTGCTAGCGCAATTCGTTGTCTTTGCCCGCCGCTCAGTTTCTGTCCAGATTGCCCGACGACGGTATCGTAACCATCCGAGAGAGAGTCGGTAATAAATTCATGTGCATGAGCCAAAATCGCTGCCTTTTCAATTTCGCTTCTCGAGGCGTCTGGAGAACCGTAGCGAATGTTCTCCGACACTGACTGATTGAAAAGTTCAGTTGACTGGCTCACGTAGGCTACTCGACGCCGCAGGTCTTGAAGATCAAGCTCTCGTATGTCGACCCCACCTAGCCGAACTCGACCTGCATGCGGTTCATAGAACCTACCAATGAATTGAACCAACGTTGACTTTCCGCTCCCATTGGGTCCCAAGATAACGATGGTTTTGCCAAAGGGAACCGACAGGTTGACATCATTAAGAACGGGAAACTCTTCATGAAACGAAAAAGAAAGTCCCTCGATACTCAAGTCGTTTTGGCTGCTATCGAGTGACTTAGGGTTCTCAGGCGATTCGATCAACGACTTAGAATCAAGAATTCCATAGATCATATTGGCCGACATAACGGCGGTATAGAAAACAATGGACAGCCCCGATAGTTTCCTTAATGGATCGCTCGCGCCGATGAGAAAACCAAAGAACATCAGTAGGTCTGTGATTGTAAGAGGGGTGTCTCGGATCTGTAGTCCGAGTATATGGGTTTGTTGATTGACCACCAAGTAAGCACCTCCGCATACAGCAATAGCGACCATTCCTACCCCAATTAACTCAGCAACAGGCTTCCCCAAGCCTGAAACTAGAATCATCTTCAGACCTAATCGTTGCATGTCTTTGGTGCAAGAGGAAAAGACTTTCTCCTCTTTAGACTCCATCGTGTAATTTTGAATCGTTGAGACGTTGTTGAGGGATTCCAGTAGTATCTCGTGAAATCGAACGTTTTTTCCAAGCATGGAGCTAGCAACTTTTCGTAACGAACGACTTACGATCACGACGACCACAATGAGTAATGGTGCTAGAACGGCTGAGAGTAGCAACAGTCGGAAGGAAATGAAGGAGGCAAAAACAAGGCAAGCAAGCACTCTCAACGGTTCGCGAATGGCCAGTCCAAAGACAGCCATTAATCCAGCGGATAGTCGATCTGTCTTTGAGGTGACCGAAGCTAAAAGGGTACTAGCGCCATGTTTATGATAGGAAAGTCTGTCGAGTTCGAGGGCTTTGTGAAAGAGTCGCTGCCGAAGATTGCGAACCATGGATGACGATGCATATCCGAGCAGCATGTCACTTGCTAGCATTAACAAGTGTTTTACGAGTGTGCTCACGACAAGGATGCCCATGATGAAACAGATCGTTTGGAACGGATCTGTTGGAAAGATCCTCTTGGCCCACGACAGAGCCCACGAACGAAGCTCCGAAGCCGCTTGGGATTGCTTGCGTTGGCGGTCTAGAGACTTTCGCAGCGGAGAATCTGCTGGGTGCAAAAGGGAGCCGTCATCGTTGATCGCGGCTAACTTATTGTCAACTTCCTGGACCTGCTCGTCGTGGTGCTCGACGCTTTTTTCCAACCATCGTTGAATCGACTCTCCATGAAGAGTCATTTCGATTACAGGGTAGAGAGCTCCAATATTCGAGCCCCACAAGACGGCAATACCAATAGAGCAAAGCGTTGCAGCCACAATCGTAGGCAGAAAATTCAGTGATTCACGGAGTGCTCTGCAAAAATTCTTCATTCAGTGACTCAGTTTGTATACTTGGAAAATAACCCACGATGCCCTAATAGCAAATTCAAAGGATCACGCAAATAGAGAAATAGAATTCTGGTCAACCTAACTGGAAAACGATCAGAAAGAATGACGCAACCACAGTCGAGTGCAGTCAGCCCTGGCGGGTCTTAAGAGAGCATTGAGGTAGCCAATTAAGCCACTGCAATTCCCGCGTTCGGGGAAGTGCGTTCCGGAGCGTCATTCAGATTGCCCGCTACCTCAAGAAGCTGTTCTGCGGATTCTCGCCAGCTTGTTAGCGTAAGCGGGATGATACCGTTGGCAGATTTTGCATCCGATGAAAACTGTTTCTCAAAATCCAATACCTTTTTTGCTAGCGAATCGTTGTCGTTAAGGCAGAAGTAATCGCAATGTTCCTGCCCCACCTCACGATGTATGGGAATGTCGCTTGCCCAAGTTGGAATTCCGCAAAGCAACGACTCAACGATCGGCAGACCAAAACCTTCTGTTACAGAGGGGAGGATTGAAACGCTGGATTGCTGATAAGCGAATTGAACGTCGGTGTCCGTCGCATCGTGCACGACAAATAATCGTTTTCCCTTTTCGGGATGATTGTTTAGTCGGTCAAGAATATCATCGCACAACCATCCCATTCTACCTATGAAGCACAATGATGATTTGGATCCTTTGCTCCAGGCTTTCTCAAAGGCATCAAGGACAAATGCATGGTTTTTTCTCGGATCGAAAGTAGAAACCATCAAGTGAACAGGATGAGTACGGTGATGAGGGAATGCTGCTTTCAAGATCGGATGCGTCGATGATTTACGGGAAAGGGAGGAGGCCTCCTTTGAAAAATCGCAGCCCAAGCGAAATGATGAGATCTTTTTTGTGTACACAGAATCTTCGTCTCCATAGTAGGGACGTAAAAATTTGTCCGTCCCATCGCGGATTTCTTTCTCGACTGTCTTTGATATGGCTACGATACCTGAGGTGCTTTTCATGAGCTGACGAAAATACTCTCGAAAGTCGCTGCTTCTACTCTCCCCGACGAACTTCGGATGAGTAAGTGGGATCAAGTCGTAAGCGATAGCAACAACGAAGGCCCCATTGGCTTTTGCCGCGTTTCCCGCTCTCAGTGCTTGCATTTCTGTCCAGTATGCGTCTGGCATAAGGACTAGATCACCCACGGTTGCGTCGGCAAGGAATTCTGATTTTTGGGCTTTGTAGCGAAGTCTGCGTTCCCAAATTTCCGCAGGCAGGCGAAAAATTCCCAGGTGCCCTTTCTGTGGCTGCAAGGCTCGAACCACTTTGCGATGTGGAAAAACCCTACAGGTCGCGTTAGCCACAGATCGGAAACGGTTTGACGTGTGCTCCCATGGTGATTTTTTCCAATTCACGAATCGTTCGAATGAGGTCGTGGTCTCTAAAGTTACACGGTAGAATTTTCCTCGGACGCTGATGACGGGAAGAAATTCAATACCTCGCTCTGAGCAGATATCTGAAAGCTGACGATTTAGGTTCGTGACCACGCGCTCCACCCCTGACATTTTCTCTGAGCTAAGGGTGTAGGAAATATCGAATAGTACTCTGCGAAGTCCCTTTTGCATTGTCAGGCTCCCGGCACTTTTAAGAAAATTGGTTCTGTGGTTCACGGTTCCAGCACGCCTACTAATAATCGATTCGGAATATCGTGTTGTAGTGTAAATGCAAGTTCGAATCAACATCGACGCGGTGGCATTGATAGCATTTTTTCAGCTTGTAATCCGCAAAAAAGTGCTCACTGGCCAAGAATGGTATTGCAACATTCTTGCTGAATTGCCTAAAGTTTTCGCCCAGGGGTGTTATCTCTCTAAAATGCGAATCGTCTCTAATTGATCAAGGAAGAGTGTGGGAAAAATGGGTTCTCAAACGTTTGTGTCTAAGTGGAGGCGATCGATCGCGAAAAGACTTCCTGGCTACCAACCACCAACGGCTCCAGGAAACTCCTCGGTGGGGGCTATTCCAGAAGTGCCGTTCTTGGTCCCCTCTGCGACTTTCGAAGAGATTTTCCCGGGTGGCGATCATGCCGAAGTTACCATGTTGCCGCGGTTGATACGAAGTCACAAGTGGGCGATGCCAGAGCACGAATTGCTGACATTGGGTGCTCTTACGAAGGTGCTACAGCCCAAGATGGTTGTAGAGTTTGGGACCTTTATGGGCGGATCGACACTCTCTATGGTCGCCAACATGCCAGCAGAGGGAAGAATCATAACAATTGATTTGGACCCTCGAGCCCGAAAGACGCATGTTCATGGGATGGGGGTTGGGCTCTCCGAGTTTGATGTGGGATGTTTGTTTCGTGGGACGCGATACGAGGATCGGATCGAACAGCGCTTTGCGAATTTAGTGCAGTTTGAGGACGATGGATTGACTGGGAAAGCGGATTTCGTGTTTGTGGATGCGGATCACACTTATGAATTCGTTAAGCGTGACACACAGAGAGCCCTTCGGTTCCTAAAGCCGGGAGGAAGTATTCTTTGGCATGATTACACTTGGGAGCCAAAGAATTCTGAGTGCGTCGGAGTTACCAAAGCAGTTAATGAGTTTTGGGAGGAACACGGTAGTTGTAGCCAGATAGCAGGTACTCGATTCGTTGTTTTTACCCCCTCTTTAGCATCGAAGAGTAAACTAACCGGCGCTGCTTAATGGAAAAGCCTCGCTATGAAGGAGCTTTGCATGACAAAACGAGCTATCATTACGATCGCTACGAGGAACTACGCTCACTATGCCTATGCATTAGGAGAATCGGTTTCTAGGCATAATCCAGAATGCGATTTCTTCATTTGCTTCGTAGACAATCCGGTTGGGGCTGAGGGGCTGGATTGCGAGGCGGTCAGCACGATTCTCGCTTCGAACATCGGAATTGAGAATTGGAGACGCTTTGCATTTCAGTACACTCCTTTTGAACTATCCTGTGCATTAAAGCCCTTTGCCATTGGGGCCATTCTTGAAAAGGGTTACGACGAGGTCGTCTATTTAGATGGTGACATGCGTGTTTTGTCTCCGCTTGAGGCAGTGTTCAATGCATTAAAAACCGATTCGATCGTCCTTACGCCACACCTAATTTGCCCCTTTCCCGAAGACAACTGCCGGCCAAGCGAGGATTTATTTCTGATGGCGGGAACATTCAACGCGGGGTTTCTTGCGGTTCGGAATGATAACGTCTCAACAGCGTTTATAGATTGGTGGAAACGTCGGCTGTCTAGGCATTGTTATGTAGATCTGTCGGCCTCGATGTTTGTTGATCAGAAATGGCTGAGTCTCGTTCCTGGACTGTTTGATCGCGTTAATGTTTTGAGAGACCCCGCCTACAATGCGGGGCATTGGACTTTGCCGCAGTTCTCGCTTTCACTCGATTCTGCGGGGCGAGCCTGCATTGGCAACCACCCAATCGCACTGTTTCATTTCAGTAACCTCAATCCAACGGCACCACTTGAGTTTGACCATTGTCAAAACAGAACAACCCTGAACGATCAGCCTATACTGAAATCCATGGTGGCGGAGTATCATGAATCGCTGAAGCGTTTTAATGTTTCTGATTTTTCAAGCCAAGGGTGTGAGTTCGACACATTGAGCGACGGAACGCCGATTCGACCAGAGTGGCGAGAGGCGATTCGACGAGATCATCCAGGCTTTGGTTCGGTGACAGATCCGTTTGATGTGCATTCGTCTGCGAACCTAGTGGATAGATTTGTCTCCATCGAAGCTGGAGCTAGAAAATGGAGAAAAGACTGGCGGCTTAAGGGTGTCAAAAGCTCTGCCGAGATTACACGAACTAAGGGCTTTGAACGAAAAATCAAATCCGTCCTTAGTGCGCTTGGTCTACGGAAGAAGGCAGCATAAATGAAGACCATGGTTTCCCCCGTTTTTTGATCGCACCATTCAGCCCACACAATAATTTCAAGGAGATCCTTTAATGTCACAGAAATCCCCAGTACGCGTGTTCATCGGCTCGGGTGAGGCCAGCCTACTTGAAAGAAAAACGCTGATCTATTCCTTACGAAAGCACTGTTCTAGGGAGCTCGATATCTACGTTTTCAATGGAACCCACAACTCCATTGAACATGAAGGTGAGGAACCTGTTCTGGCGAATATGCCGCTATGGATCAAGTATCGCAACTATACCGAGTTCAGCAATTATCGCTTTTTGATCCCTGAAATCTGTAATCACCAGGGGCGTGCGATCTTTTTGGACTCTGATATGGTTTGCTTGCATGATATCGCAACGTTTTTCGACCAGCCCATGAACGGCTGCGACATGCTCGCAAAAGGAGAAGCATATAAAGGAGATAGCTGCTGGGGGATGAGTCAGATCCTCTTTGACTGCACTAAGTGCCACTTTGACCTGGAAAAGATTTTTAGGCAAATGGATTCTGGGTTATTTTCGAATGCAGATCTACACCAAATGAAGGCCCCATTTTTGAAGGCATACCCCTTCAAGCTCGGTGCGTACGATACCACATGGAACGTATTCGATCATTGTGATGAATCGACCAAACTTATTCATTACACGAATCTTGGAACTCAACCATGGAAATTTTCCGGGCACAAGTTCGAGAAAATCTGGTTCAAGTACTTTGAAGAGGCTCGGAAAGCTGGTGTTATAACCGGGGAGGACATCAAGAAGACATTATCGCGAGCCTATGCACGACAGGATATCTTGAAGCCAGTTGCTGCGGAGAAGAATTCGCAGGACAAACCTCCGAAAGTGACGGTAGCCGCCACCCCGGACAAAAAGAAAAGTGTCTTGAAGCGAATCGAACGTGAAGTCAAGCGACTTTTGCGAGGCGCGGGTAAGAAAGCAGCGTAGTCGGTGTTACCCTCTAGCAAAATGATGGAATCGACCGTGTCATCCAGTCCTTTGATACCTACGACAGAAAAAGTTGATTCACCAACAGTTCGCATCGTAGCCTGCCAGGGCGCAGTTCAGTTGGCGTCAGCAATCGCCGCGATGCGGACAACCCGCGATTCAGGGTTGTTGAAAACGCAACTTGGAAACCGTTGTGTAAATCACTTGTTTATTCATGATCTAAGTGCGCCAGAGGGGCAGATTGACGAGTTTGCGGTTTGCATTCGTGATCTCGCAGAGAAGCTGGAAAACTGGGGCTCAATCCATATTATTAAGACTTCTGACGTCGTGCGAATTCAGGGACTTATACGGGAAAAGAAGCTCGACTTGACAACGCTATTCGCGCAAGAGTTTGGGCTTACTCGCTGCGACGAGCTTTACGTTGGACAGAACAACAAGAACTTCCCTGTGTGGCTTCGCCAGGCAATGCCAAACGCGTGGAAGACCTGTTTCGGAGATGGAATTGCCCTCAATTTTACCAATTCCTACTTTCGGCCGAAAGAGTTCTCCGCAGCCCAAACCAACCTTCCTTGGTTCAAAAAAGCTGAGCGAAAGGCAAAGTCTCTCATGCGAAGTTTTTTTAGTCGTTCCTCTGTCCAAGACACTGCGGAGAAACCTTTCGATTCACACTGCTTATTGCTAAAAAATCTGTTCGACGAGCATTTGGACAGTGTTTTGATGATTGACCCCCAGATTTTCAGAGACGTTTTCGACATTTTTGGAGAAGATTTTAAAACCAAGGCACCGGAGACTCATAGTGCTCTTGTAGGCTTGAATTCTGTGCCCGGTCACAATGTGGTGCTTTTAACCTCCAATTTCTCTGAAACAGGTAGGATGAGTATCGAGGGGGAGATTCGAGGCTATTGCAAGATTTTGGAAGATCTGCCACGAGGGGAGTCTGTGGCGCTCGTTATAAAACCTCACCCTCGTGATTCGTATGAAAAAATTCAACGAATCCAGAGTGCAGTGAAAGAAAAATACGACCATGTGCTAGCTCTTTCGGATCCGTGGACATTCTATCTTCCATTTGAATCATTGTACGCGAGATACCTTGCACCGATAAACTCGCCACTAAGAGAGACGCACGTTGCAACCGTTAGTAGTGCATGTATATCCTTAGAATACCTATATTCTCAAAGATGCTCGCTAGGTTTCGGAAAGGATATCGTAGATCAGGAGTTTACCGCTATGTGGCAGGAACTTAGAAACATTCACGAACGAGACCTTGTAAGGATTATTGCAAAGATCCAAAAGGGATCTAGATCCAGAGTTCTTTCAAAGCGAGCTGCTTAAAATATAGTTCACCTATTTGGATCGCTCGATTAGTGAACAGTAGTTGTTTTCTAAGATTTTTAAGACGAATATGATAAACGCAACAGAAGCTCATTCAGCAACAACCTGGCTCAAGCGACTATTTCAACGCAAAAGAAAACCTGCGACAGATTCGGTGTGTTTTTTTGTTCCGGACAAGAGTCGAGGGTGGATACTTGAAGCCGCTTGTCGTGAGATCACGCAGCGTTTGGATATTCCCTTCGTATACGAAGGGAATTACAAAGCGATTCCTGAGGCGACAGCTTACTATTTCTGTCATTACCACTTTTTCCTTTCGGCGCTTAGGATTAATCCATGGCTCGCCGAAAAAAACTGTGTCGTATGGTTTACCCATCCTAAAGAAGAGAATTTTGGTGACAGGGAAACGATCCTGGCACTTAACAAGTCCGTTGTCGTAACGATGTGTAGCCGATGGAAAAACTTTTTAGTTGAGAAAGGATTAGAGGAATCCCGAGTTCAAACAATCACAGGAGCGGCAGACCCTAACATGTTCCTCCCGCATGATCGCGGTGGTGGAAAGGTTGGGTTTTGTTCCGCTTACTACGAACGCAAGATGCCCGACAGAATTCTTGAAATAGCGAGGTCCCTCCCCGAGTATCACTTTGTCCTGATGGGGCGAAAATGGGACGAATATCCACGCTATGCAGAGTTGATTGGGTTACCTAACTTGGAATATCGTGAAGCAGCCTACAAAGACTATCCTAATTTTTATCGTGAACTTGATGTCTTCGTATCGGTCTCTCAGCTTGAGGGGGGACCAATTCCGTTACTCGAATCCATGATGAGTAATGTCGTGCCCGTTGCTAGCGACACGGGATTCGCTCCCGACGTAATTGAGCATGGAAAGAACGGATTTCTTTTTCCAGCCGATGAGCCTGAAGTTTCTAGGATATCTGATTTGGTGCGTCAGGCGATGAAGCTTAATGGGGATGTAAGAAAAACAGTTTTATCATACAGTTGGGAAAACTATGCCGAGCAGCACGCGAAGCTTTTTCGGTCAAGCTGAGTGCCGTTTCTTGTAAGGTACCCTGTCTGTCAACGTATTCCACCACATCTGGATGCGTGGTATTGGCTTTCCTAAAAGATGGCTGAGTGTCTGCCCTGACGAAATCTCCTCGAGATTCCATTGTGTGTATGCTAAATTCTTTAGCCACTGTTGGCGACATGGTGTTTCGGGATTGTTGATTTTCTCTAGGTCGTGGTTGAGGATTGAATACCCCATGGCACCAATGTCTTCAGCAAAAGCAGGTACGCCCGCAATCGTTGCCTCCACACCTGCATTGGAGTTGAAGGTAACGACGGCCCAAGCATCAACCATGTCTTCATCGAGTGTGCGATTCGTTGAAATTTCCACGGGGCAATCTTGCATGTTGATTGCGTTCGGTTGCATCGGATGTGGCCGAAATCGTATAGGACGGTCCGTGATCTCGGAAAGGCGACAGGCGGTTTTGCGACACCATGCAATATGGTCTGTGTGTTGCACAGATGCATCCCAGGGAACTTGGCCACACAGCACAATATGGGTTCCGTTTCTTCGCCATGGCGATAGAGTAACACCCAATTGCTTAATGCGGTTTCCTGGACTTCGTTGGTTGCAAAAATCGGCACGTCCGTTGAGGCCATCCCAGCCGACCATGTAGTAGTGTTCGCGTCGGACGAATCCTCTCTCGATCACCAAATGCTTTCGTTTAAAATTCTCAACAGGCTGCCCTTTTAAATCATCTTGAAGGTGAACGCGATGGTTGTCTATGATTTCCTGTACGTATCTGCCTCTTTTGGTGGCTTTTTTACCAATCCCAAACGTTACAATTACGTCACAGGCTCGGTAACCGGTTTCTAGAGCATGCAGTTCGTGGTTTAATCCAAGCGAATCTAATCCAGCGATGAATGCCTCCAAAGCCGTTTGGTGCATTTCAAGTTCGGTTGGAATGAAGACGCCGTATTTTTCCA
Organism: Brakhagea baltica; assembly: GCF_052161605.1. Taxonomy (NCBI): domain Bacteria; kingdom Pseudomonadati; phylum Planctomycetota; class Planctomycetia; order Pirellulales; family Pirellulaceae; genus Brakhagea; species Brakhagea baltica. The sequence continues at coordinate 6,629,176 of NZ_CP197409.1, forward strand.
TGCTTCTTGAGCTATTGACGAGTAGAACCGGTTATGTTTTGCTTCCTCAACCGTGATTCAAGTCCGATTCATCGATTGCAAACAATAGATTTTGTTGTTCAAAGGAATGTCGTTCTAGCAAAAGCCTGTTTGCGTTGCAAGCTAGAAATCTCACAGCATGATTGGGGGCAACTCGATCTAGGAATCAAGGTCGGGATCTTGCTATAATCCGATATCTCGCTCTGATTCTATGCTTTCACCTTCGAGTAACCGGAATATCGCAATCATGTTCAAGCCGGATCGTTCGATTTTTGAGCAATGCTTTGTTCGAATGGCCAAGAGTCTTGGCTATGAACTAAAGAAGGCCTATCGTCCCCAAGTTGTGGGGGAGGTTGCTCGAGGCTCACGAGTTTACATTGGTTGTGGCGAGCAAAGCCTGGATGGTTACTTGGGATGCGATTTGCGCCCACTTCCGAATGTGACGATCGCGTGTAGAGCTTGGGAGCTCTCTCAATTTTGCCGGGATCTCAAGGAAATCTACAGCCGGCATATGTTGGAACACTTGACCTATTACGAAGCAGTACTAGCACTGCGAGATTGGAATAGTGCTCTAGGGGCCGATGGATTCGTTCGAATCGAGGTTCCAAATATTAGATTTGCAATTGCACAATGGCTTCGAAGCGAGTGGAGCCGTGAAGAGTGGAGCAATCGGTACTCCGACGCCCGGTGGGGATTTGCGGGCTTATTTGGATGGCAGCGCGAGTGCGACCCAACGCAAGTCGACTACAACAGTACTTATTGGGACGTGCACAAATCTGGGTATGATGAACAAATTATGCGATTCTTCTTGCAAGAGTCAGGATTCCATAATATTACGATACGATTAGAGGGGTTTACAACTGCCCAAATGCGTCGAAGAAATCTACCTGTGGGGGCAAGTGATGGCTGCCATTTGGTTGCTGTGGCCTACAAACAGGCTCAGGAAGTGAAAAACGTAGCTTAACCCGAATTGGAGTGATAATATGGCAGAGCGTCAAATGGTAGTAACCCTCGATGAAGTTCGGGAAGATCATCTTAAACGTTACCAGTTTGCTTTGGAGACTCTTGTAAGCCTAAATAAACTTGGCACCGTAATTGATGCTGGCTGTGGAGTCGGATATGGTTCCTCCATACTGGCATCTCGCGTCGAAAAGGTCTGGTCGCTGGAGATTAGCGAAGAGGCTTTTGGCGTCTATCGGGAAAACTGGGAGCGACCAAACATTAATTTCCGATGCGGCGATTTGCTTACGTTTGAACCGGAATGCAAGGCAGATGCGGTTATATGCTTCGAGTTTATTGAGCATATTGAGTTTTACGACCTCGCAATTCAAAAATTCTCAAGGTGGAGTGACTTCCTCGTTATATCGACACCAAACGAGTCTGTTCGCCCCCATCTACAAGAACCGGTCAATCCGTTTCATTTCAGGCACTTCACACCCGAAGAGCTGGAGCAATCCTTGAACAAGCACGGCTTCCAAGTTGAGAGCTGGCACTGCCAGAAGAATGGGGCCAAGCCAGATCTGTTACCGGGAACTCAAGGTAAATTCATTATCGCCGTTGCAAGCAAATGATCAGTAATCGATGCATTGATGATTTTAATCGTTTAACTCTTTGTAAGAAACTATTAAGCATGGAAATCAGCACTCTTGCCACAGTGGACTGTGAAGCCGGTTTACTTGAAGGTATCCGCTCCTCTTTGTTTTTGGATCATGAACCCAATATGGACGACATGTTCCGTGTGTCGTTGGACTATGTGAAGCAGCATTTGGTTGTGCCTGAGGGGCTGATGCTGGAATTCGGTGTCTTTGATGGGAAATCCATTAACCGTATTGCAGATCATTGGCCCGAGAAAACCATCTGGGGTTTTGACAGTTTCGAGGGGCTCCCGGAAGATTGGGACCTCGGGAGTAAAATATACAAGAAAAAAACGAAATGGCATCTCAAGGGGAGTTTGCCGGTTGTTCGGAGTAATGTTCGATTGGTAAAAGGATTCTTTAGTGATTCCTTGCCTACCTGGTGGGAAGAAAACAAGGCCCCCATAGGTTTTCTTCACGTTGATTGCGATCTCTACTCAAGCACGCAAACCGTTCTTGAAACGCTCAACGATTGTATTTTGCCAGGGACGATAATCCGACTGGACGACCTCATCGATTTCCGAGAATTCGAAAACTACGAAGGCAAGGGATCCGAGATCTCTCAATATACCACTTGGCGGGAACATGAATGGAAAGCATTCGTGGAATGGATCAACCGCCATGGTCGGGAGATTGAGCCGCTATGCCGAGGTTGGTTTCAGTGGGCGGTCGTGCGTGTAGTCCGCTGAATCCATAGCTGACGCAACAGCTCTACCTCTCAGTCGATCTGACTTATGCTACCTCCTAACCGAGCCGCAGGTCCGGGCCGAAAAAAATTGAAGTCTTAAGAATTTTATTGCCTAGACTGAAATGGCTCAGGCACTCTCGCTTGCACTTGGACACTGGGTTCATTTCTGTCTATTGCTCGCACGTGGTGCCAAGGTTGACTGGCTGAATTACTTCTCCTATCGTTAGGAATTTGCGTTTGGTTTTCGTTTCGCAAGCACTTAAAATCATGGCCAGAGTTTAGAAAAGGCCTCGCACTCCCGCCAAGTAAGGAATGTCTCAAAGTGAAACTGATGAATGTGGTCGGTGTTTTGCTAGCTACAGCGACATGTGCGCTGCACCCGTCGGCTATAGCCCAAGAGGTGGAATTTCGCTGGAAATTGGCTGAGGGGACTACTCTGCAGTCGATCGTTAGCCAAGAAACACAGCAAGGCGAAGAGGGGGCTGCGACCCCTGTTTCGCAAAAAACTGAGATGACCCAGGACTGGATGGTGCGCGAAAACTATGGGGATGGTACCGCCCTAGTGGTCACGATTTTGCGTCGTGCCCAACTCACACTCGATATCCCGGGAGCAGGGAAAATCGAAGTCGATACGAGCAAAGAGGACGGCGAATCCGCCTTCGCTCAGCAAATTGCCAAGATGTTTCGCCCCCTGATCGATGCCGAATGCTCGAACTCCATGAGCGTGCTAGGCAAAATCGCAGACGTGAAAATCCCGGAAACGGCCTTAGCCGGCTTTCGCAATACCCCAGGCGGTGCCAACATTGAATCGATGATCAAGGAGTCGATTGAGAACGGTTCACCCGTCTTCCCGGCTCAGCCTATCGCTCCAGGCTTTAGCTGGTCCCAGGTTACCTCGAACAAAACTCCGACCGGCTTATTCTCACTCACCAACCAATATACTTACAAAGGAACTGTGAATCTCGGGGGGCGTGCCCTGCACGAATTTACGGTCACCACGAATCTAGCTTTTGCCGGGGATAACAACTTCGGGGCAAAAATTTCCATTCCTGCCCAAAAAATTACCGGTAAAATGCTCTTCGACAACGAGCTCGGTTATTTGGTCGCAAGCGAACAGACCCAAGAAATGACCATGGAAATCGAAGTGCCAAACCAGAAACCGAGCCGACAGACCCTGAAACAAAAGATGATCACCAAATTTCTTCAACCTGACCAAATCGAGAAACCATGACGAACGAACCGTCCAGGGGGATGCCGGCGCCCGAGCTGCTGGCTCCCGCAGGAAACTGGGAATGTATTCAAGCAGCGATCGAAAACGGAGCCGATGCCGTCTACTTTGGCCTCGACGTTGGATTCAACGCGCGAGCCCGCGCCACCAATTTTGGATTAGCAGACCTCGAGCCTCTCATGAAAACCCTCCATCGAAGAGGGGTTTTAGGGTATGTGACCCTCAACACGCTTATCTTCACCGATGAGCTGGCTGCCTTTGAAAAGAACGTCGATTTGCTCGCCCGAGCAGGCGTCGATGCCGTTCTCGTCCAAGACCTCGGGGCTGTTCGCCTCATCCGCGAAATCTGCCCCGAACTCAGTGTTCATGCTAGCACTCAGATGACGATGGTTTCGGCCGAGACGATCGCAGCCATCGAAGGGCTCGGCATCGATCGAGTCGTGCTGGCTCGCGAGTTGTCGATCGATGAGATTCGCAAAATCACATCTGCCACCTCGATGCCAGTCGAGACCTTTGTCCATGGTGCCCTTTGCGTTGCTTATAGTGGGCAATGCCTCACCAGCGAATCGCTCGGGGGACGGAGTGCCAATCGAGGTCAATGCGCCCAGGCCTGCCGTCTCAATTACGATCTGATCTGTGACGGAGCGGATGTCGACCTAGGGGATAATCGCTATTTGCTATCGCCCCAAGATCTAGCCGGCTACGCTCACATTCCCCAACTCATCGATGTCGGTGTCTGCTCCCTGAAAATCGAAGGCCGATTGAAAACCCCCGAATATGTCGCCAACATAGTCTGGCATTACCGGAAAGCCATCGATGCAGCTGTTCAAAACAAAGCAATCCTTTGGTCAAACGACGATCGACGAGAGATGGAACTTAGCTTCTCCCGTGGATTCAGCCCCGGCTGGCTCGAAGGCTGCGACCACAAGCGATTGGTCCCCGGACTGAGTAGTGCGAAGCGTGGCGTACGAGTTGGTACCGTTCTGCAAGTTCGCGGCGAGCGCGTGGTCGCCCAGCTCGAACACGAACTTATGCCCGGCGACGGTGTTGTGTTCGAAGGTGATCGCGTTGCTGGCGATGAAGTCGGCGGACGCATCTATCAAGTCTTCGTCGGAGGTAAGCTGGCGGAATCGCCGCAGCGAGGCCGAGTGGAACTGGCTTTTCAACGAGGGCTGATCCAAGCGGAAACGCTTCAACCCGGTCTCGGAATCTGGCAAACCGACTCGCCACAACTAACTAAAAGACTCCGTGCGACCTTCGACTCCAAGCAGCCTTTGCGCAAGCTTCCGATTTGGATGGAAATCAAAATCGAAACCGGAAAGGAAATCGAATGCAAGGCAGGGATTTTACCCGCGAAAGACCACGCAGTAACCTGGACACACGCCTTTGTTCCCGAGGTAGCTCGCAAGCATTCTGTCCAGCACGATTCTCTCTTTGAGCAACTGAATCGACTTGGTTCCACTCAGTTTGTACTAGCGGACCTCGAGTCGCAGATCGAGGGGAACCCGATGCTTCCTTTAAGTGTCATCGGCGAGATTCGGAAAGAGTTGGTGCCTCGACTAGATGACCTACTTATCGAGCGGCCGGCTCGAAGAATCGCATCAGGCGGAGTTGCCGAGCGAATGCTCACAACTGCCAAACAATCGACAGCACCGAACTTGGCGATAGATCCAGAAGCGTCGGCTTCAAAAGATGTGGCCATACCGCAGTTGCATGTTCTGGTACGGTCTCTCACGCAGTTGGATTCGGTGTTGGCTACTGGCCAATTATCGATTTATGCGGATTTTCATGACATTCGAGAGTATCGCCAGGCAGTCGAAATGTGTCGTCAGGCCAAGGCCGCGATCTTTCTAGCCAGTCTACGAATTCAAAAACCAGGCGAAATGGGGCTGTTCAAGGCTCTTGAGAAGCGAAATGCCGATGGATGGTTGGTGCGGAATGTAGCCGCATTGGATTATGCGAAGAAGGCCGGGATTCCCTTCGTATGTGACTTTAGTTTGAACGCCACGAATCCATTGACGGCCGAGTGGTTGATACAGAAGGGAGCTATGCGCTTCACAGCATCGTACGATTTGAACCGCGACCAACTCACCGAACTGGTGGATGGCGTGGATCCTCGTTCGATCGAGGTGGTGATTCATCAGCACATGCCCATGTTTCATATGGAGCATTGTGTATTCTGCACGGTGCTTTCACCGGGAACGAACAAAACGAATTGCGGGCGGCCTTGCGATCGCCACGATGTCAAGCTGCGCGACCGAATCGGCATGGAGCACGTCTTGCACGCCGACATCGGATGTCGCAACACACTTTACAACGGCCAAGCCCAAAGTGGAGCCGAGGCTGTCTCAGGTCTTCTGCGGCGAGGAGTAATCAGTTTCCGAGTTGAATTGCTGCGTGATGCAAGTTCCCAAGATATCGGAGAGATCGTCACGATTTACCGAAGCTTACTCACAGGAGAGTTGCAAGGTAGCGACGTTTGGAAGCGACTCAAAGCAGCCAATCGATTGGGAGTCACCCGAGGCACGTTGGAGCACCCACGCAACCCTCTCGCGATTTTGTAGGCCACCTCGCTATACGGTTAGAGCATCTTATCCGCTGTGGCATTGTTAGTCGCTCTGTTGCAGTGGTTCTTCAGGATAAAGCTTGTTCAAAACAAGTCTGGGGTCCGCAATACGCGGAAGAACTCTTCTCGGCTAAGCGGCAGATCCGTGTTCTGTTTGGGGACCACCAAGACGTCTCCTTCTTTCCTCTCCGATACTGCAGTGTACCTCATAGAACTGCCATGAAATTCTACTCCCTTCACAACGGCATCGGTCCAACATTTGGGCTGCCACAACCAAACCAAGGGGGCTCCGTCACCAAGCTGATTCGCGCGTCCCAAGTCTGTTCGAATAAACCGTTTCATATCAATGGTGAACGGATTGTCGGGAAGGACATCAAAGTCCGCTGCTTGAAAGACGGAATCGCGGTCCCAAAAATCGCCTCCCCCCCAGTCGACCGACCGTGTTTTCTTAGCCACAATGTACGCTGACCAACCGTCTTTACCATTGTAACCACCATTCACGGTAAGATTAAAGACGATCATGTTGGGGGCAATCTCTGGATTCGTGAGCAACGCATTGGCGACTGTTGTTTGTGGCCCTCCGGCTATAACCAGTAATGGCTTTTCAGGAGTCGCTCGCAGGGCTTCCGCCACAATCAGCCGACTACCGGCCGATGGATGCGGAATAGTGTCCTCGATGCGCCCAGACTCCGGGCGTTCCAAAGCTCGGTCGGAACCCCGTGTCAAATCGGGGATGTTTTTCAAACCTGAATCGCGGGCTAGCTTGATGGCTTTCTCCGCATCTTCCCATGACTGTTCAAACGAGTACTGATAACCTTTTTGCCATTCCCACATATCCCGAGAAACGATGTTACCTCGTAGATCAGCCGCTCCCAAGCTGGCCTGGGCCCAAAGATAGTTGTTATCAAAAACATCAAACCACCAGTCGTTGTCATAAACGATAGGATTATCCGGCCCAACGCCTTGTATGGTCACCTTGCCATCGGCAACTCGAAACTCTGGCACCTCTCCTCGGGCAGCACTACCCATCTGCCAGCAACCAAGCAATCCGAAAAGAATCACTACCAAGCCGAACACCGATCGTCGCGTTGCATGACTGGCATGCGGTGTGGTATCTCGAAAGGTTGAGTCTGCTGATAGGGAGAGGTTCATCGTATTGGGGTTCTTTACTCGTAGAGGTTTATGGCGTGACATGGACAATGAGTCTGCGGTAGGCGAACAAGCTGGGGGAACCGCTATCCTCGACCTCTAGAATAACATGATACGAGGTCGGCGCGGCAACTTGCGGCAATTGCAACTTGATTTCTATTCCGGATAAAGTGCTAAACCAACTGGTCCATTGCGAAAGACTTTCCTCGCTTCGATTGGCCAAGGTTGGTTCGGGATAAATCCACCAGCGAAACGCAAGCGAGTCGCCGTCGGGATCGGAGGAACCTGCTGCCGAAACAGTAATAGAGGCGCCGGATTTCGCCTTTAATTCCGTGACGCTCTTCGAAGCGTCGCCGTTAAGCACGACGCGAGGATGATGATTCGCCTTGGTAAATTCTTCAGTGATCGACCAATTCATTCTCGCCGCGAAATCGTTCTGGAACGCTCGACGCCATCGAAAGACGGTGGCGTATTCGTTGTTGTATTCTTGCTCCCCATGAGTCCAAGAATCTTTCGCATCGCTGAACATTCGGTAGGGGCGATGTTGATCCAGTAGTGGATCGACCGTATCGTTTCCCGTACCGGTTCGAACATTCTCGACTTTTTCGGCCGTGAAGCGACCTCCCCAGGAACCCCAGTGTGGTTGATTGGGATCGCTGAGCCCATTAGGTACCAGATAGAGAAAGGAAGGCGTGTCCCCCTCCCAAAGATAATCGGCATTAGGATAAACCGCACCCAGAGGCCCTTTGCTTTGAACATTTTCTGCAACCCATGCTGCGTTGAACAATGCATCGTCTCCGCCCCAGGATTCGCTCCATGCGTTGAATCGCGGAGTTGTTCTGGAGATGCCTTTCCAAAGTAGCTTGGCCGAGATCAAAAAGGTATCTGGATAATGGTGAGCAACATAAGCGAACGCGTCATCTTGCAAAGCAATCTCGTAACCTCGAATCTTCGCGACCAGACGCTCGGCATCGTGAGGGCGTTCCCTTTGAAGCTTCATTACAGCTCCGCCCAGAGTATTCCCACCACCCCAGACACAGAACCAAACCGGTCGCGGATCTTCTCGATCCAATACCGTGATGATGAGATCGATCCCTTCGTTATTCAGCTGCTCAGCGGCGGCTTGCATCCCGTATCCATCTACTCCAGACTTGGTCACTTCGCGCAGAGCATTCGCAACCGGGTAGCCGACCGCATGTCGCGCAATATTCGGCTGAACTTTTTCGTAAGCATCCAACACTTGCAGGATCGTGGCCTTATCCGGATTGTTCTTCCGCCAACAAGAAGTCGTCGCAATGATTCCTTCGATATCAAACTCATTGGCATAAGTCAGAAACCGCACGAGAGATTGTTGATCGTCCGGCTCGTTCGACATATCACTGAGAATGACGACTCGTAAGCGATCGTCTTTAATCAGTTCCGAGCTCGCATCTTCGTTTGCGGGGACTTCCTGACTGAACAGTACCAGGCAGACAAGCAGAACCGCTTGGACGATCCATAGCGAACGTGTAAGCATTTTGGACACCTAAATTGTCTGGTCTAGAGTGTTTTAGACGAATGACAGGTCAAACGGAGCATAAGCTGGGAACCAGGCTATAGACCCAGTATATCTTAGCGATCTCCCAAAAAGTATGTCGCACCGTTCGTCGCTCGCTGCCGCGCCGCAAGGCATAGGGCGAAGCGACCCGCGAAACTCGGTGGATAGGTTTACACCGCGAGAGATGGGAGTGACGCAAGAGTTGTCTTGAAAATAGTTGATCATTGTTCCTCTCGCGTTTCTCTTATCTCTAGCGGTGTGAATATCTCAAGAGAGGGGGCCGCATAGGGAAAAGGTGCGGTAGATTACTTACGCGGCACTGTTTGTTTCTCACCGGGGAAAGATGGATGATTTGCGACGCGTCAAAGAGGTGCGTCTCTATCTGCTGGATCATCGTCCGCATGAAAGACGACTGGCAGCAAATTTTCGCGTTTGAAAGATGAATCAACACTCCCTTTATGTTGATGGTACTTGATTCTCTTTGAAGCTTTGGGACAATCGATCAATTGTTAGAAAAATATCTACGGAGTTGTATCATGAAGTTGTTGTCACCTTGTTTGCTTGTTTTCTCATTGGTTTTCCTGCCAAACGCAACGATAAGTCGCGCCCAGGTTCCCGCCTTACAGAAGCTTGTTTTGTCCGTTCCCGACAGAGCCAATGCGATTCTTTATTTAGACACCCCCGTTTTGAGAAAGCTAGTCGATGGCGATTCCATTGCCAAAGACTTATCAGAGCGTATGGGAGAAGTTCGTATCGTTGCGGATCTAGATATCGGTACCCTGCAGCCGAATTGGGAGGTGGGTGTGATTGATCTGTCCGGTGTTTCGAATGCAGATAGTATTGCAAAATCGGTTGGTGGATATGTTGATAAAATCGGTAGCACCGCAGTCGTGTGGTCTCCTCGACAGGCCTATCTGATTCCAACCAGTAGTTCACAATTGTCCATGGTTAGACCTGCCGATCGGAAGCTGGCCAGTCGATACCTAAAGCACAGCAGTGACACGGACAGGTCGCCTTATCTGGTGAAGGAAGCCCAGCGAAGCTTGTCCACGATCTCATTGTTACTAGCGATTGATTTAGAGGATGTTTGGTCGCCTATCGCAATTCGGGAAAAGCTATCCACCATAGAGGCGACCAAGAGCATCGACCAAGATTCACTGGTCCGATTGCTGTCTGATTTCAAGGGTATACGCCTTTACGTAAGTAAGAAAGATCTCACGGATTGCATCTTAAGTGTTGATTTCGCATCCTCACCCGCAGTCCTATTGCCTATAGCAAAAGATTTTTTGGCCGAAGTTTTGGGGAAGAGTTCGGCTTCGATTCCGGATGTTAAGAAGTGGACCGTTGGAGCTGACGGGAACACCATTTCGTTTCGCGGCACAATTACTGCCAGCACGCTTGATGATTTGGTAGGGATTTTCTCCCTTCAAAATCATTCCTCTGAGTCATTAGTAAGTGAATCGCAGTCATACGAAACAGACTCCGGTGTTGCATTGAAGTCTAAAGAATACTTTGGAAAGGTAGTGGATCTGGTGCATCGGATTCGTGATTATTCCGCAAGCAGTACCGGTGATCGAGCCCGTTGGAATGGGCGAATGGCAAATCGAATCGACGAAATACCGACACTAAATGTTGATCCAGAACTCGTCGAGTTCGCCTCTCGTTTAGCCTCAGGTTTTCGCGGAAACACCCTGGAAATCCAGAAGACAAACGTGACCTACGGCACCAACTCTTATGTCAATTCAGGTTACAGCGTGAATAGCTACGGGTATGGGAACGGCTACGGTTACTACGACGTCAACACCCCGGGTCAATATCAAGCTGTTTCACGGGGCCTCAACAATGTATCCTTCCGGGAAACCATGTCCCAAGCCGAGCAGATGATTGCCGATATGCGGAGAGCGATGACCGAGAAATATCAAATTCAATTTTAGTTCTTGCCGCATTATGATTTCCACACCATCCTAGCCCCTTTAAGACCAAGGGGCTAGAACCGGCTACGACGACTGACCAGGTACTCGGTGATCGCTTTGTCGTAGGGCATGCTGGTGTCGAGCGGGACGTAATCGATCTTGGATTCGCTCAAACCCTTTTTTAATTCCTCACGAAACTGTTGGATGTTTTCTTGATACTCGTGGCAAATATCATCAGCATTGACGTTCACAGTTTGCTTGGTCTCCGGATCTTCCAATTGGACTAAACCAGTGAAGGGAAACTTAACCTCCGCCTCGTCCAGAACATGAAACACGATGACATCATGCCCGGCATGCTTCAATATGCGGATGGCTTCGAGTGTTGGTTTGGTGTCGGCGAGCAAATCGCTCATCAACATAATGAGCGACTTATGCTTGAGCATGGAGGCCAACTGAAGCAGCGGCGCCTTTAACTCTGTTTGGCCAGCCACCTTTAATTTTGTGAGCTGACTCAATATGGCACCGAATTGACTGCGACGCGATTTAGGTGGCAAGTTGGCTCGAATCTTTTGATCGAACGTTATCAGCCCAACCGGGTCTTGCTGCATAAGCATCAAATAAGACAAAGCCGCCGCTAGACAAATGCAGTAATCAAATTTGGTCAAATTCTGTTGATAGGTATAGTCCATCGACTGGCTGAGGTCCATGACGATATAGCCTGTGATATTCGTCTCGGCTTCGAACTTCTTGACATAGTAGCGTTCGGTTTTTGCGTACGCTTGCCAATCGATATCTTTGGGGTCGTCGCCAGGTGCGTAAAGTCGATGTTCGCTAAACTCTACCGAAAATCCATGGTAGGGACTCGAGTGCATCCCCTGTAGAAATCCTTTGACGATCATTTGGGCCCGAAGATCGAGCCGCTTGATTTGAGAAGCCAGTTCCGGCTTGAGATACTGCTCGACGTTTACCACGAATCAAAACCTATCGCCTTCCTTGTCCCCGCTCGCTGGGACGGCAAGCTTCCAAGCTCGCACAAGTCACAAGTACACAGTTACAGTGATTCTACCACACTAGTTCGATAGGCAATGATCGCAGGGACAACGCCAGCCAAAATTCCTAATAAGATCATCCCTGGTACCAGCCATAACTCTTGGGGAGCCGCTGAATCCAGGAACCCGATGGTTGTCCCCGTTGCTTTTTGTGTCCACATATTGCCGATAGGTCCAGCTAAATGCCCAACGAACCAGCCTACACCGCCTCCAACGACTGCAATAATGGTCGACTCTAGCAGGATGATCAACGTGATATGATCGCGTGATGCTCCGAGCGATCGCATCACCGCAATATCCCTTTTGCGTTCGCTCATGCTGTTGTAAATGCTAACCAAAATTCCGATTGCACTCACTATGCAGACCAAACTGGTCAACAAAAAGAGGCCGAATCGCACTGGCTTGACAAATGTTTCCAGAAGCTGCGTCAATACGTTGATCGGGGAGACTGCGACGGCATAAGTCGACTTGTTGACCTGCTTTTGTAATCCAATCGCGGCAGCTCCACCGACACCTCCCGATTTGATTAGAACAGCGGTAACCTCCCGCTTGTCGATAGGTAGCCGAACTTTCGATAATTTGGACTCTCGCTCGGGAGCAACCGCAGACCCACGGACTTCGATGCCGTCATCGTCCCGGTCTGGAGCAATGTGTCCTTCGAGCAAGTAAAAGCCTTCCATGTTTACAAAGGCCCCGCGATCGTTCGGAGTCCCAGTCGGCTTGAGAATTCCCACTACGCGAAAGCCGTCGTCGTGCTGCTCGCCACCTTCCATGCCGTGCGATGCAAAGACTTCATCACCGAGCTTGAGCTTCATGACGCTCGCCACTTCGCTGCCGATGACTGCTTCGAAGAAACCATTCTCCTCGGAGTAGTCAACAAAGTTCCGCCCTTCTGCGAACTCGTAGTCCTTATCCCCATCGCGGCCGTGTTTGAGCAAATTGAAATAATCGGGAGTCGTCCCTACGCAACGGAACGGACCGACATAATCCCCCATGCACATTGGAATCGCGAATCCACCCGAGGTGTAAGCCGAATACTTGCCCTTGCGATCGGGCTCATCCAGCTTGCCACCGATCTTCTGATAGTGCTCCTGTCGAGCATTCGGGCCGGGCAAGAATTCCATGTAAGCCGAATAAGGGATGTTTTCAACCGGTTCGCTCAGGAACATCACGGTGTTAAACACCAATTGCACCGAACTACCCTTTGCACCGATGATCAGGTTGTAACCAACGTTGCTGGTTTGCTCAAAGGTACGTTCGATCATGCCAGCGATGGTCAATACGAGTACGACTAACGCGACCCCCAGCGACATGGAGATCATCGTTAGCAAACTGGGCAAGCGTCGATAGAAAAGATTTCGAATCGCGATTCGGATCAAGCTCATGCTTATGCCTCAATTCCTGTTCTCAAGCTCGCATGAGCTGCTGGTAGTGGCTCGGGCTGGGATGCTCTAACGGCAACTGCCTTATTGATCTGTTCAAATCGATCGATTCGGTCGAAGCAGCGAGCGACTTCATCGCTGTGTGTGACGATCAGAATGGCAACATTCTCGGCGCGGCAGACTTCTTGGATCAACTCGATTATGGTGGCTTGATTTGCGGGGTCGACGTTGGCTGTCGGTTCGTCCGCCAAAAGGAGTCGCGGTTTGTTGGCGAGGGCTCTAGCGACCGCGACCCGTTGTTGCTGTCCTACCGAGAGTTGCTTCGGGAGGTAATTGAGCCGTGATCCCAAGCCTACTCGATCCAGTAGTTCGACAGCACGTGCGTGGTTGACACCTTTACGGGAAAACTTCATACCGATCTTCACGTTTTCGATCGCAGTAAAGGCGGGCAAGAGATTGAACGTTTGGAACACATAGCCCATCTTGGCAGCTCGGATGCGGTCCCGCCCAGCTTCGGAGAACTTGGTAAGCTCCACACCATCGAGCTGGATCGAGCCCGAATCGCAGGAGATTAGACCAGATATGATGTGGAGCAACGTCGTTTTTCCGCAGCCGCTCTCACCCCTGAGTACGACTTGCTCCCCCGCATCGATCGAAAACTGAGGGATGTCGAGAATGGGGAGCTGGTCCCCAGTTGGTTCTCGAAATGATTTCTTTAGGTTGGTTATTTTAAGCATGTTCTCATATACGCTTTGGTGCAACGGTGGTTCGGGAGGATGATTTCCAGGGTTCGGGTAAGGCAGTAAAGGCTATGACAATAGGGAGACCGAGGCTTCCAAACTGCTACCGACCCTGGCCACGTCCCTTCATGGCTCGTTGCATCTCCCGCTTCGCATCATTCTTCTTGAGAGTTTCCCGTTTGTCGTGGGTTTTCTTACCCTTGCACAGTCCGATCACGCATTTCGCAATACCGCGATCAGTGAAGTAGAGCCGAAGTGGGACCAAGGTTAAGCCTCGCTCCTTGGCTCGGCCTGCGAACTTGCTCAGTTCACGTCGATGGAGCAGCAGCTTGCGAACTCGTTTGGTCGGGTGGTTCCAAATCGTGGCTTGTCGGTATTCATCGATCTCGCAACCCACCAGCCAAAGCTCACCATCCTTGATGCGTCCGTAGGCTTCCTCGATCGAGCAACGGCCGTTCCTCAGGCTTTTAACCTCGCTTCCGTGTAGCACCAACCCGCATTCGAGTGAATCCAGAATCTCGTAGTGGAATTTGGCCTTTCGGTTCTCGCTAATCGACTTAAAGCTGGCCCCTTTGGTCTCCTTCCTAGGCTTGGCGGAGCCGGCGGGGGATTTGGTGGGGGTAGGAGCTTTGTTCTTTTTCTTACTCATGGTGACAGGTCCGATGCGGGTGGATTGTATTGAAGTACCGCAAAGGAATCATTGGCTTCCGGAAAGTTCGGGTAGATTTGTCTGCCCTCGGGAATCGTCTGGCCGGCGACTCGCAAATCGAGCAACACGTACCGAATCTTATATTTGTTTACGAGTCGGTCCAAGTCTTCCTCGGACCAAGGGAGCAACTGTTTCCGCTTGTCGAATTTGTATGCGTCGTTCAAGCGGGAGCTCCATTCTACAACCGCTCGAGCATTTTGTGGCATATCTTTCCACACGGCTAGCTCCGGCTGGCGCACTCGCCACTTGAAACTTTGCTGCCGCCGGGGGGTGAGCCAAAGTCCTTGTTCCTCGATGTTTTCGTTAATCCACTCGCACACTGCGATCCAGTCCGCATACTGACTGAGCCGGGTCTCTACGGAATCGGTTTTCAGGGAAAAGCTTTGTTTTTCGCCCGCCGGAATGTCCGGTTCGGTGTTCCTTTGATATCGCGTGATCAGCAGCGATACAACCAAAACAAGCCCAAAGGTCGCAAGCACCTTGCGGGTCATTCCTTCGCTGTTTGCCTCTAAGCGGAGCTCACCTATGGCGATGACATACACTAGAAGTGCGGCGAGAAGAGGTAGGCTCACGTCGTTCCAGCGAAACCAGTAGAAACGCAGTAGGGACGATGCAAATTTGGGAGCTAAGTTGCTCAGCACAAGATCCAGCAACAGACCAATCATCGAAGTAAAAAATGCAACCACGCAAACCAAGGCAAGGAATCGAAACGGCTTGGGTCCAGCGATGAGCCAGCCAGGAATATACCTAGCGACGATTGATGCAGGACGGTCTGTCGCATCGTCCGATGAGTAGTCATCTGGGCGGCCAGCAACCTTCCAGCGTCCATTTCTTGAGATGAGCAGAAGGGAAAAGGTAAAGATGACCAGAATGGCAAAGCCTCGCCAACGGATCTCACTAAACTTGATGGGTGATAAATGGTGTCCAAGTCGGTTGTAGACTTGTTCCATAGCGCTCAACGTGGCTTGATCTCGCGGTGTGTCGAGATCCATCAGCACCGCTGGAATTGCACCGGCGAGGAATCCGATGCCGCATAGCACTAAGCCGGCGAAATGAGACCGCAGCCATTGCTGTATTGACTGTCGCTCCCAGACCACTTCGATCACGAAAATAGATACAAAGGCTGTGGCTCCGACCCAAAGCCCGGAAATAACATGAAACCAACACCCGAGGCCGATGAGCGACCAGCCGATGGTCGGCTTGGAACGGGACAATGCCGCTAGGCCGCCGAATAGAAATGCGTATGCAATGCCTTTGGATTCGCAGCCCCCGACGACCCACTCGCCCGCCCACAACCCCCATTCCATGCCTGAGAGCCATAAGCCAGCTAATACGGTTGCTGGAATCGCCTGAGAAGCTTTTGCTAACAAAACCACGCCCGAACCAGAGTTCCTCGGACCAGAGTTCCAGGCGCTAAGAATTCCCCGACAAAGTGCGGTCCAGGCAATAGACAGGCTTATCCAAGTAACAAAGCGTCCCGCCCAGACGGATGTTTCCATGGGAAACCAGAGCGTGAGGGAACCAAAGAAATAATAAAAGGCCCAATGGGCATCACCGGATTCTAGGAACAGATCGCCGGGTGCGAAGCTTGGGTCCCAAAAATGCGCTGCTTTGGTCCAGTAGTGAACCTCGTTAACTTCTGGCACGGGGCATGCAGCGTAGAGGAAAAAAAATGTAAAAACCCCGAGAAAATCGATCCAAAACGAATCGTGCCATCGTTTCGTTCGATTTAAGCCTGGACCAGAATTGGCTAGTTTGGAGGAATTCACGCGGTTTGCAAATTTTGCTATGGTTTGGACATTGACGGGTAGGGTGACGACGACTGGCGGAAAATTGTCATAGATAGGCCCATTTCTTAAAAAAACACAACGTAATTTTGCACTTTTTCTTGACTCGCGCGTCAATGCACCTAGAGTTGTGTGGTATAGGAACTTAGATCAGCCGCTAAGCGAATGGCCATCGGCTAGTCTTTCCACGTATGCAACAGGAAACAGGAGATGGGTATTTTGCCCACGGATTTTAGGAAGGGAAGTCATGTTAGTATTATCTCGAAAGAAGAACGAGAGCATCGTCATAAATAACGAGATCACCATCGTGGTGGTCGAGATTCGTGGCGACAAAGTAAGGTTGGGTGTAGAAGCCCCGCGGGAGGTACCCGTGCACAGACGTGAAGTGTACGACGCCATCCAGCGAACGGAAACCCAAGAACCTGAGAAGTTGGAAGAGTAATCTGGGTTCGTTTCACTGCTCAGCCGCGGCATAAAGTTGTCGTATGGCCTGCATAACCGTTTCTAAAATTGAATTCTGCTGGATGGAGTAAGCCCGCGATTTGACGGATGTCGTGTTTGTTCGGGTGTAGTATCTGATTTTCGTCCGGGAATATCTTCAGATTGGTTGGCAATTCCACCGAACACATTGCTTGTAGGTTCGGTTGCCGGATTGTTCTTACGATCAGATTATCTTTCGTATTGACACTTCGACTGCGTTAAGTACACTTTGCCTCTCTCGGTTACGAGAACAACTGGCCCCGTCGTCTAGAGGCCTAGGACATCGCCCTTTCACGGCGGTAACACGGGTTCGACTCCCGTCGGGGTCACTAGGTAGGGTATCACACCCCCGCTTAGGACATCAGAACCCAGCAAATTGCTGGGTTTTTTTGTGTCCTGATTTTTCTTGAGCGGTGGACTGAGCACATCTTTGCTCCGGGCCTCATTTCAAGGGATTAGCCTTTGCCCCTCGTCGCGGGTTTGATCTACACTTTGCATAATCAGCTGCCTGGAGACATTTCCGGCAGGTTGTCTAGAGTTCCAAAGAAGCGATTTGAAAGATCTTCGGTTTTGGCACGTTGCGTATAGCCCGACGAAATCAATAACCGTTTTCCAAAGAGATGTGGATTGCTTGCCTTTTGCGCGATGACGTCTGTGCAATCTGGTATTCCAAGCCCCGCTCGTTGGATCCGCGGCTAAGTACTTCTGGTGTAACCGGCGCATCAGATCTTGTTTTCTATAACCATGTACTAAACTCTCGATTCAATCAACCGAACCAAACCGGACATTTTGCAAAAATACTATTGGAGAATTGTCCGATCAAGGGGTAGTATAGAAATGGTAACGGTGACAGCTTTCAAAATCCCAGGCCTGAAGATCTGGTTTTACTCGAACGATCACGAACCTCCTCACTTTCACGTAAAGCGCCGAGGAGAGTGGGAGGTTAAAGTCCATTTCCTTCTCGCACCAGAAGAGATGATTGACGCCGTATTCGGGCAACCCGGTAGCGGCTTTGTGAAACAAATCACGAGGTTAACCGAGGAACATCGAATGGAACTGCTTGAAGAATGGCAACGAATCCATGGGGTTGAGTAATCAAACTAAGCTTGGCTTGCAGCAATGACCAAAACGAAAACAAATCAATCCGAAGTCGTATTTTTACCCACCAATCCAGAGTACAGAGATCTAGTCAAGCGGACCATGGAGAGGGCCAACTCTTTGTTTAAACCGAAATTTGCACTCCGTTTGGGGGATGTTTCACAGAACCAACCTTTAGCAGGTGTCCGTAGTATAAATTCTGTCGTGAGTGTTTCTCGCGCGGCGGATCTAACAGCCGAAGTCTTAGAGCATCTCGCATCCACCACGATTGACAAGCATATCGTTTTCACAAGCGGTCACCCCGTGGAGGCGATTACATCTTTGTTGCGGGCACTGAAAGTTCGCAGCCCGGATAGAATTCACTTTTCCTCAAAGCCTGACACGAAGACCGAGCTAGCGTTGATCTATCGTTTTGTGATGGGGGCCGCTGACAAAGACGAGAATGTATCCATCGTCGATGCTTGGTTCGAGGCCCATGAACTGGTTCTCCTTTCCGCATCCTTTGAGCGATTGGTTGTTCCTCTATCCAAGCTAGAGCCATTCTTAGGTAAGAGTCTAACCAAGCAGCAACAATTTGAGATCGATGAGGATGGTCGCTTTCTATATTGGCCTCATGCGGAAGTCCATTTGGGATGGAAACAACTCGATCAATTGCTTCATCCCTCAAAAGCAATTAGAGATAGAGGGAACTCGAAAGAGTTCGCGTTGAAGTACGGAAAGGCGATCCAGCAGCTGCGCACGTCGACTGGGCTGCGACAAAGGGATATTGCCGGTATGGATGAACGACAGGTCAGGCGTATTGAGCGCGGTGAACAGTTCCCATCAACCAAAGCGTTGGAAGCGCTCGCTAAATCACACAATCTGGATGTTGGGGATTACATGAAGCGTTTAGCTTCGTTAGTAGGTTCTAAGTAAGCGGAAGCACCTATGTACCCTTGGTGGATCCTGACCAGTGAGAACGATAGAGCTAAACCGTAGGAAGTGCGTGCACTCCGATGGACTCTGTGTTGGAATTCCAGGCAAGAACGGTAGTTTTCCAAGCTGACTTTAGTCCCGTACAAACTGCTTGTCTTTTGGTGTAAGATCTTGTGCGACAGGCTACCTGGGGCGGGTGGCTTGGATCTTCACGCAAAACGGAATTCGGATACCGGTGTTTGAGCAAACCTTTAAGAATATCGACGATGTGCTCTACTGCGACTGAAGTACAACAACTCGATTGCTGATGCTATCGTGGAACTGGGGCGACCGGAGGAGATCGGCAAGATGTTTACTGGTTTCCAGCAGTATCTCTACCAGGTTGCGTAACCTATCTAGTTGTTTATGCGACAAAAAAATAACCGCTCAAGGCTTTGTTGGTAGCGATGAGCGGCATCTTTGGTTTTTGTAGCAGACTGCTCGGTGGATAGCTCTGCGTTGTTTACGTCGAGCCTAGGCGGCGCGGCGTGCTACGTTTTGTTCCAAAGCTGGTTTAGGCTCAGCAATTGAGACCTCCAGCTCTGTTCGAAGGATCTTCACGTGCGGGGGGGCCTCGACCCCGATCCGTACCTTATCACCATTTACGCGAACTATGGTTAGCACGATGTCGTCACCCAGGTGAACTCGTTCTGACTCTCGCCTGGATAATATCAACATATTGAGATTCCATTCTCCTTATGCTGTTGGGCTTTGCTGATCTCGACACGTGCGGCCCACATTCGCCGATGCCGAGTCCCCGGAGCTCGCGAGAGCTATGCTGCGGAAAGGAGCATCTCCTTAACGCAACGTGTTCCAGCTCGCTGACCGGTGGAATCATAAAATAGCACTCGAGCCGTCGCGATGTCAAAGACTGCTGTCAATCGGACACTGCGAGGGCCATGCAAGCAATAGAAAACACCGCATGGGCTTCCTTGCTTGCGAAGGACTTTCTCCGTGAGGGGAAAGGCCTTGGGTAGTAGTTGGTTTTGGTTACAGATCTCCGCTTCAACAATCTCACGAATTTGAGCTAATTCTGACAATTCGAACCATCCAAAGCTATTACGAGTAAACAAACTTCCATCGATCCATGAGATGCGTTGATATCGCAGCGAAACAGAATCGACACCCTAAACTATCGACGGGAACGGGGCTTCTCTTCGCTGGCGGAGGCACCGAAAATCAGAATTCTTTGCCCACAAGTGTCACCAGCGGCAAGGTCGATGTGGTACGTCTAATTTGCCTGACCGGCGCATCCCGATAAGAAAAGAGGCATTTATTCCGTGATTGCTTCAATGGGAGTAGGCTCAATCGATCCAGTGCAGTCCCTTGGATCGAATGCGGACAAGCTCGTAGGCCGTAACTTTACAAAGCCTTGTTACGGCCTACCTTGGTTCGAGTGACTGTGATTGTTCCTGCTGAGCCTATGCAACTTGCTTCAAGAAACCCTCGAGCATCTGAGCTCGCATGGGATTCTGCAACTTAGCAACGGCCTTGGCTTCGATTTGACGCACTCGTTCTCGAGTGACTTTAAAGATTCGACCAACTTCTTCGAGCGTGTACGAATAGCCATCACTCAAGCCGTATCGCAACCGAATGATCTCTCGCTCCCGGAAGGTCAGTGTCTTGAGCATGCTGTCGATTTTGTCCCGCAGAAGGCCATTGCCAGCATTGCGAACGGGGTTGTCGCTGTCTGGATCTTCGAGAAACTCGCCGAATGCATTATCTTCGCCTTCACCGACGGGTCGATCAAGGCTGATCGGATTGCGTCCGATATCCATAACTCGGCTTACTTCTTCGATGGGCAACTGAGCTGCTTCTGCGATTTCATACATACTGGGCTCGCGTCGTAGCTCTTGAACCAATCGCTTTTGGATGTTTCGCAACTTGCTCAGAACATCAATCATGTGAACGGGAATGCGGATCGTGCGTGCTTGATCGGAGATCGCTCGCGTGATCGCTTGGCGAATCCACCAGGTGGCATAAGTCGAGAATTTGAAGCCTCGTCTGTACTCATACTTGTCGACGGCTCGCATGAGTCCCGTGTTGCCTTCCTGAATCAGATCGAGGAAGCTCAGGCCGCGATTGCGATACTTCTTGGCGATCGAAACAACAAGCCTTAGGTTGCCGCTGGACAATTGTCTCTTGACCGCTTCGTACTCCTTAAAGTTGCGTCGAAACTCCTCGCATCGATTTCGGAGGGACCGAGGACTCTCTTGGGTTGTTAGGATGAGGTGCCTAAGTTCGGCGATGTTGCGGTTAAGCTCCAGGGTGTTGGTACCGCTCTGTTTGAGTTGAGCAATCCTTGCCTGTAGGTAGTCCATGCGTTGTGAGTATTGTTCTAGCTGACGCATCAGCGGGATTACGCGACGCGATCGGAGCGAGAGCTCTTCAACCAGCACCAACGACTTCTGCCTTCTTCTTTGGTACCTTCTTTTCGCGTGTTCTTTTTCAGACTCGCTCGCACTCTCGCTCACAATCAAGCGGAAATCATGCCGATTTTCCTTGATTAAATTGTCGAGGGTTTTCAAGTTGTGCGGCATGCGTGCACTGATTTGTTCTTTGGTTAGTCGCTCGGTCAATGAGACTTTGATGGTGCGATCAAAAGGAAGTGCACCCGCAGCAACTCGGCGGAGAATTTCAATCGTGTTTCGTAGTGCAAAATCATTGCCGAGAGCCGCTCGTCGAAACTTTCGTCTGGTAATCTCGATCTTCTTTGCGAGGGAGATTTCTTGTTCGCGACTAAGCAGGGGTATCTCGCACATTTGGCTGAGATAGAGTCGGATGGGATCGTTGGTCAAACGAGGTTTCGGCTCCGAACTGGTCGACAGATCCCCTTCGTTATCAGCAGAATCGCTGAGGGACATCGTTCCCTTGGGATCGATATCGTCGATAATTTCAATTCCGGCTCTTTCGAGAGCGATCAGTAATTGATCAAGTGCTTCTGCGTTGTTGGCTTCGTCAGGTAGAAAGTTATTTACCTGTTCGTAAGTCACGTGCCCTTGGGTGCGGCCCAAGTCGAGCAATTGCTGCAGGTCAATAGATCGAGATTCCACGGGATCAACTCCTTTTGATGGTGGTGGTCATTGTCGACGAACAGTCATCCATTGACAGTTCGCTGGGTCAACAATTATTGCGGGGTATCGGTTTGTGTCAGGCCATGCTTGGCCCGCGCTTGACTTACAATTTGGTTGAGCAGATCGAGTTCGCTCTGCTCATCAATCTGTTTACGCTCCAGGATGCTAATTTGCTGCCGTCGATAAGCTCGGTCTTCATGACCGCTCAGTCGGTCGCATAGCGAATGGAGCCGTTCGTCGGGAGTCATCGCACACTTCTCCGCTCTTCGCGAAGCATGCTCCTCGATGCTTACAAGAACGCTTTTGACTCCTGCGTCCTCTACAGCCGACAAAACACTTCCAAAGTTTAACGCGTTTCCGTTCAACTCCAAGTCCAAATATGTTTGAAAAATCTTTTTTGCTGTGTTGCTGTTTAGATTGCTAACGGGAAAACGCTCAATCGCGATCGGTACAATGTGTTCATATAATGCCATCAATTCAAAGAGCTCGATTTCGATGGCAGTCAATTCCGAATAGCGAACGACGATAGGCTGCGGTGCAACAGGGTGTTCGGACACCATCTCGCCCAATGCGGGGGCCGCCGGCGAGTTGGTGGATGCTGCATTCTGGGCAGCCTGAAATCGTTGGCGTTGACGGGCTCGCTCAGACGATTCCTGCCTTATGCTCTCGATTCGGTTTCGCAGCTCCATCTGTTCGATTCCAAATTGCCTCGATAGCCGTGCAATAAACTGATCGTGTCGCAAGCGAGCGGAATCATGAGAGACGAGCGTTTCCCGGGAGACTTTGGACATAGTACCGAGAATATCTTCTAGGGCAGAATTAGCTCTGTGAGTGTCGATCAAGGGGTCGAAGCCCTGACAAAGATGCTGAACTTTGAATTCCAAGGCATCCATCGCCCCCGAGATTTGTTTTCGCAACTCATCGCCACCATACTTGACGAGGTAGTCGCATGGATCCAGGTCTTCGGGCAGTGTCAGAATTCGGAGATCCATTTGTTCAGCGACGAACAGCTCTAGGATTTCACGACTTCGTTTTTGTCCTGCTTCATCACCATCGAGCAACAAAACAACGGAATCGCAGTATCGCCGTAGCACCTTGAGCTGCGTTTCACCTAGTGCCGTACCGCAGCATGCGACCGCATTGTGGATGCCGTGCTGCACGGCCATAATCACATCGGTGTAGCCCTCCATCACCACGGCTTGTTTTGACTTTACGATAGCGTCGCGGGCCAGGTCGAGATTGTAGAGCTGATGACTTTTATGATAGAGGGCCGTCTCGTTGCAGTTCACGTACTTGGCGGCTTCTGTGTTGACGCCGGGGAGAATTCGTCCGCCAACTGCGATGGGGCGAGACTGAACATCGCGGATGGGAAAAATAACTCGATTGCGGAATCGATCGTAAATCGTCCCTCGCTCGCCTCTCGCCCCCAAGCCGACCGACTCAATCAATTGTGGCGTGAACGACTTGCTCGCTCCACGGTCGACCAGCCAGGACCAACTTTCGGGAGTGAAGCCAATGCTGAATTTCTTGATGCTTTCTTCGGTCAAGCCGCGTGATTCGATATATTCCCGTGCCGCTTTCGCATCGGGAGAGGTCAGCAGGTATTGGTGGAATTCCTTGACAGCCCACTCCATCGTCTCGTAGAGCTTCTTCTTGTCGCTGCGGAATTTGGACTGCGACTTCGATTCCTCGATGACGATGCCTGCACGATCGGCGAGCATGCGAAGGGCTTCGGGAAACGTCACATTTTCGCGTTTCATAACGAAGCTAAAGACATCACCTCCAACGTCGCAGACCCAGCATTTCCAGGTCTGGCGGTCTGGATTGACCTGAAGACTGGGGCGTCGGTCGTCGTGAAACGGACAGGTCCCTACGAAGCCTCGACCTTGACGCCGCAACTCCATGTAGCTACTAAGCAAGTCAACAATGTTGACTGCGATTCGAACTCTGTCTTTGACTTCGTTATCGATCGCGAAGGACACTCGTTACTCCAAGCGAACCATTGGGATTTCGAAAAGGTAATCGTCCCCAAGAAGGGACAGCAGCCCCCAAATCGGGTGGCAAACCATATCGATAACGCGGTTCGATTGCATCGTGCAGGAGCGAAATTAAAAGCTCTCCGCGAACAACTGATTGGCTGCGCCGCAAGAGCAATTTGAGTCATCCGTAACTCGGGGGAAGATTATGCCTTGTGAGCAAAACCCGCGTCAATATCGATTTTGGCAATTCAAAAGGTTTCGACTCCTCAGAACTGCGAATTCATAGTAATCTTTTTTGACGCATTCACCAATGACCTCAATCCTAATCATCCCATGTTCGAAAATCTTCCGATTGCCCCTCCCGATTCCATCTTGGGCTTGAATGACGCCTTTCAAAAGGACCCTCGGCAGGAAAAAGTAAATTTGACGGTCGGAGTCTACAAAACGGAAGACGGCAGTACTCCCATTTTGGAGTCTGTAAAAAAGGCGGAGCTTCAAATACTCAACACGCAGTCTACGAAGAGCTACATGCCGATCGAGGGACATACAGGCTTCCTTTCGGCGGTTGTGCCATTGGTTTTTGGTGACTCGATCGATCACGCCAGAGTCGCAGCTGCCCAAACTCCGGGTGGAACGGGGGCCTTGCGGTTGGGGGCTGATTTGGTGGGACGTCATTTTCCCAGTGCGAGAATTTGGGTCAGCAACCCGACGTGGGCCAATCACCAGGCGATCTTCGCCGCCGCCGGACTTAAGCCAGAGGTTTACACCTATCTGTCGGCGGATAAAACGTCCTTGGATTTCGAGGGAATGGTAAAGGATATCGAGTCGCAAGGGCGTCCTGGCGATCTGATTTGTTTGCACGCGTGCTGTCACAATCCAACCGGCGTTGACCCGAGTCTGGAGCAGTGGGAAAAGATCTCCAAGTTGCTCGCCGCAAAAAAAATGATTCCCTTCGTCGATTTCGCCTACCAGGGTTTTGGGGATGGCTTAGAGGAGGATACAGCGCCTCTCAAAATTTTGCTCGCTAAGAATCCGGAGCTCTTTGTTTGCTCCTCATTTTCGAAGAACTTTGGACTCTATTCTGAGCGAGTTGGGTGTTTTTCGATGGTTTCTGCGGACCCCAGCCAGAGGGGGGCCGCTCTCAGCCAGTTGCATATGGCGATTCGATGCAACTACAGCAATCCGCCGAGGCATGGTGCGACCATCGTCGCCACGATTTTGAACGATCCCACCCTTAAGCAAGAGTGGATCGCAGAGGTGGATGGCATGAGGAATCGTATTTCTCAAATGAGATCTCAGTTTATAGAAGGCATGAAGCAGACTGGCATTGATCGAGACTTTTCGTTCCTGGCTGCTCAAAAGGGAATGTTCTCCTACAGCGGGCTTAACGCCATGCAGGCGGATTGGCTCAAGAAGGAACGCGGCATTTACATCGTAGGAACGGGGCGGCTCAACGTTGCCGGCATGGCTCCGCAAACCATGGCGAGTCTTTGCAACGCCGTGGCGGACTGTATCAGGGCGACGACATAGCATCATACCTTGCTGGATAAACAATGATTACACGACTTTATGCCAACAACTTCCGCTGCCTTGTCGCATTCGAGGCCAGATTTGACTCTTTTGGCGTGTTGTGTGGCCCAAATGGTTCTGGGAAAAGCTCTGTAATTGATGTTCTGAAGCTAGTGCGTGACCTCGCCATGGGCGATGCGTATCTCGGCGGCGAAGGGGAGAAGGACATTCGTCAGTTGGAATTCACGAAGTGGCTCAATCTTAAGACACAAGAATTTGAGCTAGATGTCAACGCTGAAGGCCACAGATTCCAGTATAAGCTGAATCTAGAGCAAGTCGATAGCGATGAGAAACCAAGAGTTGTTTATGAGCGTGCGGTGTGCGATGACCGAGAGTTGTTTATACGGGATCTTGATGGGGTTCGGTTTCAAAAATGGGACGGTTCTTCGGGTAAGTTTCCGCTTGACTGGAGAAGGGCTGCGATAGGAGCGATTCAACCGAATGGACCGCTAGAGGACATTCAGATTCTTCAAGAAGCCCTTGCTAGACTTTTGATCCTGAGGCCGAATCCTCGTGCCATGGAACCAGAAAGCAAGTCAGAATCAAGAAGCCCGTCCTTTCATTTCACCAACCTCATTTCATGGTACCGTTCGCTCTCGCAAGAACAGGAATGGACCGATGCACTTCGCGAAGCGTTGAAGAATGTTTGGCCTGACTTCAAGTCCTTTAAACTTGTGGATGCAGGAATGAATACGAAAGCGCTTCAGCTTCGTTTTGAAGGTGTTGATATCTTTTTTCATCAACTTTCGGATGGCGAAAAATCGTTGATTGCGCTTTATATGATTCGTGCTGCCTTAGAAACGCACGCAGCCAGAACCGTCGTGATCGACGAACCAGACAACTATATTGGACTTCCAGAGCTTCAACCTTGGGTACTGGCGATGCGAGAGCTGCTTGATGATGAGCATCAAGCAATTCTGATTTCGCATCACCCTGAGATCGTTGGCAACGCAGGCGAGGAAGATGGAATCTATCTTTGGCGCGATAGCCATATTTCTCCGACGCGACTTGGGCCGCTTAAGGTTCCAGACGGACTTAGTCCTGCGGAAGCGGTTGCTAGGGGGTGGGCTCATGGCTAATCGAACACAAATTGTTTGTTTACACGAAGGGAAGAAAGGGCGAAGTATCGACCCGGTGTTTATAAACGCTCTGATCAAGGCTCTTAATCCGTCGTGGCTACGCCCAACGCCGTAGCGGATTTTTAGGCTGCTTGGCTGAGCTCTGCATATCTGTGTTTTTGCTCCGTTGTTGCGTAGGTGAGGACCGGTTTCGTCGCGCTTGGTTTTTTCTTCTTGTTGGGTCGGTAGCGTCCCTGTTTTGATCCCTTACGAATGTAACCATCCAATACGGCGTTGCTCAGTTCGTCGTTGAACGGAGTGAGGCTCGCTGATTTCGAGTGTCTTGTGAACAATGCGAAACGCACTGCTTTAAGTGCTCGAGCTATACTTGTGTGTTCCGGAGGAATGTCTAGCTTCACTTGCTCGCGAATGGCAATCAACTGAACCATCGTTAATGCGATGAGTGACCAGTCTAGTTCCACCAGACAGTTGTCGGAATTGAGACTTCGGAGCGTTCCCCGTTCGAAGGTTTGCTTCGTGGCTCGGAAGTGCAGTTCAATCCCCCAACGAAGTGGATATAGCTGTCGAATCATTTTCATAGACAACTGTCGTTCGTTTAAAACGTTAGTCACCAAGTACATGGTACCTCGACCATCATGGATGGTGATCAAACGCAACGCGATAGCTGGCTGATTGCGTTTCATCGCCTCGCGTGGCCAAACCCACACCATGTCCCTTCTACCACTGATCTTCGCAAGTTTTTTAAGCAGTCGGACATTACCGCCAACTCTGAGCAAGAAGCTATTGCCGGAATTGATGATCGCACTCCACAACTCGTACCCAACAAATCCCGCATCACAGCAAAACAGTGTATTTTCTGGGAAATTCATAGATTTCAGCATGTCCATCATGTGATGTCTTTCACTGGAATTGGATGCGCCTTTTTTCCAGCACCACGGTAATTTAAGACCCATATGCCAAATCAACGTAAGCCAAATTTGCGGTTTAAGTGTGGCAAGTTTCTTACTTCGCTTGTTCTTGTTCTTCCAATGCTGACGCGACTTCGCAGCACGCCCCTTACCATAGTTCTTGGCAGAAAAGGCGTGTTCATTGCCACGTGATCGACGCGTCGAGAATCGTGAACCATCTACCGCCAGTGGGCACCAGCGACCAATACGAAAGCATGCTGGTGCGGTTTGTTCCATGAGTGTCTGTAGTCGACTCCACAATCTTGAAACTAATTCCTTGTGATTACTGACAAGAGCTCGCATCATTCCTTGATACGTATGGATGGCCAAAGATCCAAAGAAATCTAACGCGACCGACTTAGCTTTCTTAAATGCTTCGGTCAATTGCTTTCCCTCACATACAGAAGCTAACACTACCAGTCCGACAAAATGAACAGGATTCCAGCGGCTATTTCCATGGCGTTGCATGCCCTGGAACATCTCTGGTACAAGAATCCATTCTAGACTATCCTTAAGTAGGTTGACTTGGTCGGTCTGATTGCGACCAACCTCTTCCGTCGAGTTAGAAGCAGAACTGCGATCCACTGACGATTTTCGAACACCAATTGACATAGCTGGACTCCTTTCAAGCTGATGTGTTGTCAGATTGATTAATGGGGGGGTCCAGCTTTTCTCATCTATGCATTGTCAAGAAAACCCCAGTTTTTCCAGAAAAAAAATCCGCTACGGCGTTGGGCTACGCCCCAACAAAGGCAGCAACCTGATACGTTCTGTGGATTGCGGGGGACGGAAGGAACTCATCGGAGAAATGCCGAGGCAGCTGCGTGCGTGTTTGAACGCGGGAGCAGATACGACGCTAATCGTTTGGGCCGATGTTGATGACGACAAAGAAGATTGCGACCAGCTACGGGAAGAATTCTGGAAAGCTGCACAGTCTTTTGGAATTTCGGAGGAAGAGTTTTCTAAAGTTGTTTTTGCATTCGCGAAGGATCGCCTTGAGAACTGGATTCAGTTTCTCAATACCGGTAGCACAGATGAGTCGACAGAGGGCCCCCGCGTTAAACACAATCGAGAGGTGGCGGTCGCAGCAAGGAAACTTGCGACACGATGCATGAAACAATTGCAAGATCCACCGTTACCTCCTTCGCTCCTATGGTCGTGTAGTAATTGGAAGAGGCTCGTAGAGAGAATGAAGCAGGACTTGTGATACGTCTGGACGGAGCGTTTCTGTTTTTATTCCCTATCCCTTTCTGTGCTACTATGATCGCCATTTCAGAGGTTTGGAAGAAAACGTGGGACGCAGCACATGTTGGCACAATTTCTGAACCATTGAGAACGGTTATTCGGTCTGCCGTTTTTTAGTGGCCCTTGATTTCTAGGGTAATTTTCCCTCCTGCGCAATTTCTAGGGTTAGACTCTCTCCGAGCATGTCTCGGTAGTTTGTGCTGGACTGTCCGGATGTACCGCATCTAGGAATTGCAGCCCCTCTCGCTGTATCGATTCTTGGACATTGCCTATGAGGTAGCTCACTTGCTCACTGACTAGAAAGCAACAAAGCCAAGAGATGACGCAATTATGATCTTCGCACGAGCACTTTGGTTTTGTCTCGCGTTTTGTAGTGTTGCGGCTTCCGGGGAACTTAGAGTCACGCATCCAGAACAGGAAGCGGCTAACGCAGGGGGCGTTTGCTGTACAACAGAAGCGGGACAAGGTGGCCAAGCGACTCGCCAGTTTCAGGCCGAAGGTGTATCCACGTTTTCGGCCAAGTTATTCGACACAGGGGATTTCCCAGCGCGATGGTACTGCGGGACGTGGTCAACAGATGTTGGGTGGCTTCATATCCTGTCGGACATTGGAATCTTTACGGCCTACTTTGCGATTCCGTGTGTGCTCTTATTCTTTATGCTTCGAAAGAAAGACCTTCCCTTTCCCAAGGTGATCTGGCTCTTCGCGGCATTCATTCTAGCATGTGGCATTGGGCATCTCATCGAGGCTTTGATCTTTTGGTGGCCCGTCTACCGATTGTCCGGTTTGGTCAAGGCATTCACGGCTGTGGTATCGTGGGTAACCGTATTTGTTCTGATACGTCTCATGCCGTTGGCACTACAACTTCCCTCGGCTGCCTTGCTTGCGAACCGTTTGTTAAAAAGTCAGGAGCGACTGGATTTGGCATTAGGGAGCGCGATGATCGGAGTTTGGGAAGTCGATCTCAACTCGAACCAACTAACAACGGATTCACTTGCTCAAGAAATTCTTGGCATCGATAGTTCCAGGCAAGTTGATTTCGATCAATTCATCTCACTTGCAAATGAAGATGACCAAGCCGAGTTGCGTGCCCTCTTAAACCAGACTGTCACCACACGTTCTGAGTTTCGCACGGAGTTCAGAACCGTTCATGCAAACGGCCAGTTTCGTTATATCCATTGCCAAGGAAGATTTGTTGCTGATGAGAACAAGAAAACGGCATCGAGTGCAGGCTCATTGGTTGGCGTGTGCATTGATGTTACCGAGAAGCATTTGAAGACCGAGGCCCTCTTGGAGAGCGAGCAAAATTTTAGAGGAACCTTTGAGAATGCGGCTATCGGAATTGCTCAAATCGCGCTCGATGGTTCCTGGATTAAGGCAAACCCAATCCTTTGCGACATTTTGGGTCGCTCAGAAACAGAACTTTGCAGTTTGACATACCAGAGTGTTACGAATCCTGAAGATCTGGAAAACGTCGAGCGACATTTTGCGGACGCTATCCATGGTAACATTGATTCCTATCGTCTGGAGAAAAGGTACGTTCACAGAACAGGCAGGGATGTCTGGGTGCGTGTGTCAGCCTCTATCGTTCGCGATCAAGAAGGCAAACCGAAACATTTCGTCAAGGTGATTGAAGATATTGACGCTCGCAAGAAAGCAGAGATCGAACTGCAGCTTTATCATGAACAAGTAGAAAAGCTTTCGCTCGTAGCCAGCAAAACGCAACACTCCGTCGTAATCACTGACGCCAATGGCAAGATCGAATGGTGCAACGAAGCGTTTACTCGATTGACCGGGCATAACGCCGAATCCGTTCAAGGTCGAAAGCCGGGAGAGTTGCTACAAGGCCCCGACACCGATCCCGCAGCCGTTACGCAAATCCGGGAATCACTTAAGCAGCGAGCGAGTCTGACAACCGAGCTTCTAAACTATCATGCTGACGGTAGCAGCTACTGGATTGAACTAAAGATCGATCCCGTGCTCAATGATCGGGGTGAGTTAACCAACTTCATTGCAACACAGGTTGACGTCACCGAACGTCGAAAAAACGAGCAAAATCTGCAATCGGCAAAGGAATCAGCTGAACAGGCGAACAAAGCGAAGAGTGAATTTCTGGCGGCAATGAGCCACGAGTTGCGAACACCTTTGAATGGTGTTATTGGTATGACGGAATTGCTCGCGGATTCGAACCTGGATTCGCGTCAAAAGCGGTTTGTCGATGCTTGTCGAAAGAGTGGCCAGAACCTTCTGAAACTGATCAATGATATACTAGACTTTTCAAAGATCGAATCTGGAAAACTGGAGTTAGATCCGCATCCCTTCGATTTGCTGCAAGTGGTTACCGATGCAGTGGAATCAATGCAGTTTCGCGCAGACCAAAAGGGTTTGCAGTTGAGATATCGACTGAAGCATCCAGTTACGATGTGTATGGTCGGAGATAGCCATCGGTTGCGACAAGTGGTTATCAATCTTCTCGGCAACGCCGTTAAGTTCACGGATGAAGGGCGTGTTTCGATCGAATTGGAATTCGTTTCCCTTTCCGAGCAATTGGCGAAGTTGAGGATCCGAGTCAAGGATACCGGAATCGGGATTCCAGACGATCAGCAGAAACTTCTTTTCCAAGAGTTCTCTCAGGTGGATCAGTCGGCAACTCGCCGATTTAGTGGGACGGGATTAGGCCTGTCGATTAGTAAGAATATCATCGAGGCTATGGGAGGAAGAGTTGGCGTCAAGAGTATCGATGGTCTGGGCTCCGAGTTCTGGTTCCAAGTGGAACTGCCTCGATCTCCCTATGAGAAAGGCATGCTCCCTTTATCGCCCAGTCAGTTACAAGGCATGAGGGCATTGGTCGTTGACCAGGACCTTGAGACGATAAGGTTTGTTGCTGAGATTTTGCCAGCGTGGGGAATTAGACTAGAGATCTGCGATAGTCTTAGCTCGCTTCATGGCTTGCTGGGGAGCCAAACCAACGAGTCTGGTTTCGATCTCGTCTTTGTAAGTGAAGAATGTGGCGTGAGTCCATCGTTATTGATGGAGCTGTCGAGGGACGATCGACGTTTCAATACAGCGAGATTTTTTTGGTTGGGAGCACAGAATCTTTCCAGCCCTGAGTCTTGGTTTGAGGGGCATGAACGAAAACGGATCACAAGAGCGGGTGAGTACCCTAGAATCTTGAAACCGTTGGCTCCCTCCCTGCTTTTAGATGCAATTGTTGACGAGCTATGCGGCAAGCGTTTTTCAAGTCTTTGTGCTAAAGCACCAGCGGTTATCGATGCGGATGCATTAGAGAGTTCCAGCAGAACGATTCGTATTTTGCTCGCAGAGGACAACGTGACGAATCAGATGTTTGCCCAGGAGATCCTTCAGCGGAAAGGTTGGGAATGCGAGATAGCTGCAAATGGTCTAGAGGCTGTGGAGAAGGCGCGAGGTTCCCGATTTGACGTGATCCTAATGGATTGCCAAATGCCTGAGTTAGATGGTCTTTCCGCAACAAAGACCATTCGAGCGTTTGAGCGATCCTTGGGACTAGAACAGGGAGTACCGATCATCGCCTTGACAGCCAATGCGATCAAAGGGGATAAGGAAAAATGCCTCGCGGCTGGTATGAACGAATACGTGACTAAACCTTTTAATCCTTCGATACTTGTAGAGGTCATTGGGAGACTGGTTCAGGAGCGTACCGAGTTGACTAACGGTAAGGTGAGAAGCGTGGCGGATGATGGCGTTTGTACCGTAGAATCCGATAGTACTGAAGATTCCGACCAGCGTCCGATCAATCAGGTGGCGTTTCTGGAAGAACGCTGCTTGGGGGATCTAGACTTCGCGATCTCCCTTTTGGAATCATTTGCAAACACCTGTGCCCAACGAACCGATGAGATCAGGCGAGCCGTTGAAACTCGAGATCCACAGTCCGCTGGTGCGGCAGCTCATTCGCTCAAGGGATGTGCGGGCATAGTGTATGCAGAAAAATTGGTACAACTGGCTAGCCAGATTGAATCGGCAGGGCACGTAGGAGATCTACAAGAAATTGCAGATCAGCTTGACGACCTGTTGAAAGAATCAAGCAATTGTTTAGGTTTTACTAGCGAGTGCACCAGGGAATTTCGGGCTAGGCTTCAACAGGGAATGTCATAGAAAATGCTCCACTCACCAAAGATGTAATGAATGAAATCGGAATTGATGACCGCATTGATCGTCGACGATGATGAAATGGTTCGCAAGATGCTCACCTTTGGATTGAAGCTGGTGGGTTTTAATTGCCTCTGCTCGTCCGATGGTGCCGATGCCTTGACCACCTTGGATGTTGCCACATTCGACTTGGTCGTGACCGATCTTCTGATGCCAAAAACTCATGGCTATGAGCTCGTGACTCAGTTACTTCAATTCGACGATCGACCTCTCATTGTTGTACACACTTCCGTCTCGGATCCCAAGTTGACAAATGATCTGAAAGCTCGGGGGGTGGATGAAATCGAATACAAGCCAACAGATTACAAAGCCTTTGCAGCTCGAATGGATTCGTTGGTTCTCAAACGCAGGCGGGAACGGGAGGAAAAATCGCAAGACATGTTTTTTTCCTCATCGAGCGATTCGAGCATTCCAAGAGGGCTGTTTTACTAGCTTTCCCAGGGTGCGTTTCACGACCCTGGCTTTGGTGTCCGTCGGTTGCATTCTGGCACGCAATCATGAAATCTGATGAGGCAGCTCGCCTGCCAGTATAAACATCAACATCAGACTTCTTTGCCTTCACGTCGGTCGGGGATCTTAGCCCGCCCAAGCCCCCCCCGGAATCGGGACACCGACTTTAGATACCACTGGCTTGTCCAGTGGAGTTTCATGTTTGTCGCTAATTCGATGGCACCAACTGCAATCCCCCCCTCTTTGCTCGGCGGCTTTGCCGCCGAGCAAAGAGGGGGGGGACGGGGGCTGAGGAGTTATGTAGCGAGAAACGTAAAGATCCACCCGGCAAGCGGGAGGCATTGCAGAGCCATGACGGTCGTCACGTTACTTCTCAGCCACTGAGTTACGGGGACGCAGCACATTTTTGACGGAGTTCGGGGATTTGGTAGAACGGTCAGACGCTGGGGAATGCCCCGCTGACTGGAAATAATCTCGCCCACTTAAAATTTTGGTTGGATGAGGAACGGAAGCGGCTGGCGGCTCATTTTGTCCCCGGGCTTCCAAAAGTGGTGTGTCCTCAGCTTGGCTTGTAAACTTAAACAAGGACAGAGAAGCATCTTAGAGCTCCAGCCTCTCGGAGAGAATTTTTTTCAAAAGCCTCTGAGACGGCCTCTTTTCGAAAGATGGACTGACGGGCATTACCGCGATTCAAAGCATGGCAAAGCCCACCTGATTCATCAGCACGTGGTCGTCGTGCCATGTCAATATGGCTTACCAAAGACTCTGGCGTCAATTAATGAGTCCTGCCCCAGTAACATACTATCGGCGAGTTAGCATGATGTACTCCAGTCGGAAACCATTTTGGTTCTTTGAGACTGCACCCCCAACAGGCCCAAGATCTCCTGCCATGGAACGGAACAAATCATCGAATGTCTTGGCGCCTACTATTCCTAAAAGCGTCCCAATCGTAGAGTTTTCGAAACTATTTGCCGCGTTCTCGAGCAATGGTGACAAATCCCAATAATCCAAAGCGAACGCCTTTCCTGAAAACTGCTCATCCAGCTTCCGTTTAACCATTTGGTAGGCGATTGATTCACCCAGGGGATCTTCCGGATTGAGCGGTAGTTCCCGGAAATAATTTTCTGAATTACATACGATGAAATAGTCTCCACGAATTCCATAGTACTTCGGCTTAGGGGCGATCTTAGACGTATCAAGCCCCAATTCTGCAGGGAACTCCATAGAAATGTTGATTATTTCGGTATGATAGACGCCATCCGAACTGGCTGTTCGCGTTGTAGAAATAAAACCTCCAGTCCTTGGAGGCATCCGACTTTTGGAATAAGTGTCGAAGGACACATCCCGGTTTCGAAAACGGAAAATTATAGCACTAGAACCATCAGCTCGAACGCATCTGAACACAATGGGTAGTAGATGTTTGCTATCCTTATTGGCGAATATAGTTTCCGGTATACCATGCTTTCGAGCAAGTTGCCTATTTTCTTCATGTGCTTTCAACATCGTCGCATCCATGCTCAATCGCCGTAAGTGATCCGAGGCTGTCCAGAAGTCGGCATTCAGAACTGAGTAACTGATAGCATCAAATGCCGCAAAGGGGGCATCTTCTGGAAAAGTCGCTCTGCCTGGTTGCTCGAATAACTTATCCCCGTCAGGAGTGTTGATCTGAACCTTGAGGGCGAGCTCAACACCTTTTGACCTATCAGGAAATTGTAAGCTTGCAAAAGTCGAAGTAACTTCTGATTGGAAGAATGGGAGGACTCCGTACACATCGAGCGAGGCTAGCGCATTCAACATCACCCAATATACATTGTTGACTACGGATAACGAATAGTCATTTGCGTCATCGAACGAACGAATCAGTTTGATTTCCTGATTTCGAATGAATAGATTCATACCGGGCTGCGATAGGGCAAAGGTTGACCTACAAGCTGTTGCAAATTCTAAATCAGCATGTAGCCCATCCGTACCCTTTTCGATCCACCTCTTTGTCATTTCGGCAAGCATTCTGGGCGAGTTCGATGCTAAAAGCTTCTCATTTCGAATCACGTAGGTAAGAAAGCAGTCTTCGTCTTTGCTCCAAGAATATAAATAGCAATCCCCAATTCGATTCTCTGCTCGGATACAGCCTCGCTTTT
Organism: Brakhagea baltica; assembly: GCF_052161605.1. Classification (NCBI taxonomy): domain Bacteria; kingdom Pseudomonadati; phylum Planctomycetota; class Planctomycetia; order Pirellulales; family Pirellulaceae; genus Brakhagea; species Brakhagea baltica. Next base: position 6,664,777 of record NZ_CP197409.1, read on the forward strand.
CAAACTGTTTCTCGAGATTAGAGCGAAGAATTTCCAATGCGACATACTCGCTCCTCGGATCAAGGAAAAAGCACCATCTCTTCGCTTCATCTTCATCGAATAGCCCGAGCGCGACTTCCCCTTCCAGTAATTCAATCAGCTCAACCGTTTTCAAGCCCGTTAGATTGTATGCAGAGTGATCGTTGAGATTCAAATTCCGGAGGACAGTGCTCCACTGAGCAGATTTCACGATTTTCTGGTACATCGACTCCACAAGGCCTCCCGACATCAAGTCTCGGACCGCCCGCACATCAGAAATCTGTAACCAAAATTTAGCGGATGCAGGGAAAATCTTTGCGGAGTCAAAATCCGCTCGCGTACTTGAATGGGAAAGTAAGCAGACCACAACCAATAAAAGCTTAACCATCAACTGATTCATTTCTAATCTCGCATGCATATGGTCGTTTTGAGTGGTTGAGTATTGTAGCATAGTCGTGAGTTTCTCGTTACAAGACTCAGGTCTGCATCAACGGTTGCGTTACCTTCGATCACGTCGTCTGCGGCGGTTCGATGAACGATGCTGCATTCATCTGGCCGCCACGATCAGGGGAAATCAGCAGGCTGTGCGTAAACAGTTGAGGACAACTGTTTTACATTCTTTCGATGCGGGCTCTTCGTGTTCCCAGAGTGCACTTCGCGACCCTGGGCTTTGATGTTTAACCCCGTTGGGGTTGTCACGCGAAAATGGTGCACCAACCCCCGATAGGGCTGCGCTTGCCGCAACGTTGCAACACGTTGGAGTGGTGTGATGCTGTGTAGATATCCGGGGGACAATGCGATCAGACGTTGTTATGAGATCGCTTCTCGATCGAACTAGCGTTGCGATCAATTTAAAAGCTCAGTAGTCCTCGGAGATTTGTGCGGCTTGCCAGAGCTCAGCGAATTTTTCTTGGACAAAGGGATTGAGTTGGCTTGCGTAAGCCTGATCCAAATTGTTGATGCGGATCAATTGGATCACGTCGTCAAGATCTCTCGGACGATGGGCAGCAGTCATTCCACTGGCTATCTTAAGTTCAAGCAGCGTTTTGAGATTGAGAAATGGCAAGTTCTCGTTGTGAATCTCCCGAACCGATTCAGGAGTTGGAAAAGACACTGGTTTAACTTTGCCATCACCAGGGTAGCCACCCACGTCCAACACATCGACTTTTACGCCATTGAGCGTGTCCTTGAACCCCTTTGAGCCTTCGAAAAGATCTAGTCAGCCGCGACCGATCCAATGGTCTTTGAATCGCGACAAATCCTCACGACGCAACAACACGTTCACATCGGCTGTTGTTCGGCGATGTCCGTGTGCATTGGCTGCCATCGCTCCCGCGATCGCAAACGGAATCTCCAGCTCATTAAACGCATTTGCTAGTCGGCGCATCGTATCGTGAACCGGTGATCGTTCCATCATAAAGGCGTCTACTCGCTTTGCGATTTCAAGCATCCTGTCCATATGATTAGCCTAGCTCAAACACCTGGCTGTGTCCATTAACGCTCAAAATAGAATTGACTAAAGTGGCCCCGAACCAAGCAACAACCAGCGGCGCCTTGAGTTGGTGATTGTTGTCGAGAATTGAAATTGGATCGTGCATGAAGACACCTCTTCCGACGTGTTTGCATCATGCCGAGCGACGTAGTTGCTCCTGAAGGAAGCATTCCAGAAATTCACAGGTCTTGGTCAGATGTCGATCGTGCTGAGTCGGGATTAGAAAATGAGCGTGCTCACGACTTGGCTCAATCCATTCGTCATGCATGACGCGAGTCGTGGTCCGGTATTGCATTACGACCGATTCTAGAGTGCGGCCACGTTCTCGCGTGTCACGTATGATCCGTCTAAGCACACGTTCATCCGGTGAGGCTTCCAAATAGATTCGCCAATCGAGCAGATCGCAAATCGCTGGGATCGCAAAAATGAGGATCCCCTCTACGATGATGATCGGTTTGGCTTCGATGCTAAGCGTCTCTGGTCGTCGACTGTGTGTTGCGAAGTCATACTGAGGTGATTCGATCGAGCCGCCCTGCTTGAGTGCGATCAAGTGCGATACGAACAGATCGTTGTCGATGGATTCGGGGTGATCCCAGTTTTCTGCAGTGCGGATTGGCTCAGGCATGTCGCTGTGATTGCGATAGTAGTCGTCATGCTTGAGAATCGTAATTTGGCCTCCTACGCTGCTCGCCAATAGCCCCTTCACCAGCGTTGACTTTCCCGAGCCGGAACCACCCGCGATCCCCAATACGGTTGGCTGCTGTTTTTGGGTGACTGTCGTTTTATCGCTGGCCATACTGTGAGCAAAACGGGAAAGGAGCAAAGAGTTGTGCGGTATCGTGTTGACAACTATACCTTTGATTCGCGAACTCTGGAATCGCTGGACTTGGTGAGATCCCCCTGATTAATTCCACTTGAACGATTACAATCTCAAGCCGCGACTGCCCGAGTTTATTTCCCCGGATCAAAAAGATATGTTTCCCAAATTTAGTTTGCCCGCTGCGTTGCAGAGTGGTTTCGATGGAAGGGTCACGTTTGCAATGCGGCTCGCCGAAGAGGCTAGCAATACGACACTCAAATACTTCCGGACAGATCGCTTTCAAGTCGAGCGGAAACGTGACAAGTCGCCGGTCACCGAGGCTGACAAGGAGACGGAATCTGTTGTGCGTGAGTTGATTCGCCAGAGCTTTCCCGGCGATGCCATCGTCGGCGAGGAAATGGGAAATGTCGCTGGAGATTCTGGCTATGAGTGGATTGTTGATCCGATCGACGGCACGAAGAGCTTTATCTCGGGAGTACCTTTGTATTCGAGTTTGGTAGGCATGACCTACAACGGGGAGCCAACGATTGGAGTTATCGCGATCCCTGCCCTACGCGAAATCATCATTGCAGCAAAAGGCATGGGGGCGTGGTACGGAACGGTCGATGGTGAAAACAAGCCGCTCCCTATGCAAAGAGCCCAAGTCTCCAAGCAACCGGCCCTTGAGGATGGGTTGTTGGTCACGTCGCAAGCAGACAATTTCCAGCTTAGAAATGCTCTAACCGCCTACGCAAAGCTTGAGTCGATAGCTTATGTGACGCGAACCTGGGGAGACGGGTACGGCTATTTGCTGGTCGCAACGGGGCGGGCTGAAGTCATGATCGATCCCATTGTCAATCCGTGGGACGTAGCAGCCGTCGCTCCGGTGATTCAGGAAGCCGGCGGGCGATTTTCAAGCTGGGATGGTCGCTATGACATTCGCGCGGGGCACTGCCTGGGGAGCAACGGGCTGGTTCACGACGCGGTGCTTGACGAGCTAAAGCCTTTCGCAAGCTGAACTTATGAGCTTTATTTTCGAATAGACGTTTCCCAAGTTCCGTTTGTAGGGTTTAGGGCGGATAGTAAGGCAGTATCGATCTATTTCCGCGAGTCGGCTCGGGAGCGAGTTCATCTGAGGTTGCGGTTTGCGTAGAATGGAGAAGTTGGGCAAGCGAGATTTTACACCTAGAAGCAACCACGGACAGACGGACCATACTTGTGTTTCCTCACCGATCATCGACTAGCGACCTAAGGAGTAGGCCGATCCGATTGGGGAAGCTGCTAATTATGTTACTCGCGTGGACGCTGGTTGCTCTACCGATAGCAAGTTCGCCGGCTCGTGCTCAGCCGACGCAACCGCCCATCGGTCCCGGCGAATTGGACGATTTGCCTCCAGGTTTTCTGCCGGATGCGGTTTACTATCAAAACGAAAATCGCGAGTTGGTTCGTCTGCTACTGGACCGCGTCAAAGAGTTCGAGAACTTTCTCCGGACGAAGAACGATCCGGCTCCCAACCTCAGTCCTGCGTTTCGCTTAGAGGACACCTCGCTGGAACTCGCTCTAGAGGGGAGATTGGTTCGATTGAAGGGCGCCTTGAGTGGGGAGCTCGAAGAGGAGGCGGAAAAGTGGTTCGAGATTCCGATCGCTTTTTCCAATATTCAGATTCTTCCCTCGGAGCAGCGAAGTGTTTCACGCGTGATTCCTGCCACGGCTGGTGGTTACGTTTGGCGGCATGGGCCAGTTCAATCTGGACGGTTAACGCACTCCTTCGAAGCGGTGACGAGCATCACTCCTTCTGCCGACGGGGGATCGGTGCGTTTGGATCTTCCGAATTCACCCTCGAGAATTCTTGTTCCGCTTTCACCTAACGATTGGGAAATCTCGGTATCTGGTTCGGGAGGCGAGGTTGTGGAACCGAGGTTGGAGGAAAAGAGTTTTCTTATTCGCGTACCGGGTGGAGCGTCGGTTATTTCCTGGACCCGCAAAGCTGCGACCGACAATGCGCAGTCAACTGAGGTCACCAGTCAGTTACGAGTCTCCGTCGACTCGGCGAAGAACGATTATAGCGTGAACTGCCGAATGACCATTCGAGGACCGAGACGTTTGGGAGGGCGTAGCTTTACGGTCGAACTGCCTGAGGATAGCGTTTGGAAAAATCGCTTGTCTTCAACGGCACTATTGACCGGATACCGTCTGATACCCAGCGTTGATTCTCCTCGCGTTCAGACCATCGAGATTGACGAATCGATTGTACAAAGCGAGTTTGAGGTATCGCTCGAATGGACTGGTAGACTGCCGGCTGACACCTTCGCTCTCGCAATCTCTTTACCCAAGGTGTCCGATGTCACAAGGCATTCTGGTAACATCACCCTCAGCCTCAGTCGTGCACAATCGCTCGTATGGGAACCTCAGGAGGGCATACTGTTTACTCGAACAGCCGTTTCCGCCGACCCAACGGAAGTACTGGCAAATAATTTTTTTCTTCCAGATGACTCACTTGTGCTGCGGTGCCAGATTGCCAAGGAACAAACTTTGCCAGCCATCCGTGCGGATCATCGCGTTCAAATTCTTGCTGACCGGGTCTTCTTGACAACGATTGTGGAGTTCAAAGAGGATGTTCGGAACCTTCCGTTTCTTCAATGGGAAGGGAAAGGCTGGTCGCTAGTCAATGCCGTCGTGCTTTCGAATGGTAAACAATTGAACGGGAATCAGCAGACCAAACCCGGGGATGACATAGTCATTCTGCCGTTGCCCATAGCAGATCTCAATGAAACGCCAGAATCCCCGGCAGTTCCCCCGATCGCCGATACGAGCGTATCGAGACGGGTGCTCGTACAGTGTGTCCATTCGCTTCCCGCTTCGGATTTTGCCTCTATTGAAAATTCTGGAAAGTTGTCCGAGTTGGATTTGAATGTGCCCGTTCTCTCCTGGCTTGACGAGGTGACGCAAACAAGGCGACTTTGGAGCCCTGCTGGGGTGGTTCGTTTCGAGTCGTCGATCTTTCAGTTGCAGAATCGAGGTTCGGATGCTGAGGGAGAGAATGCGGTCAGTGTTTCGGGAACTGCCTCCCTGTTGGATAGCATTGCCAATGATTCGCGGCTGTTGTCGCTGTCTCGACTGCCATCTCGCTCCTCGCTAAACGCGATGAATCGTGGCGAGCAATCACAAAAGCAATGGAAGCTCAACTTGAAATTGCTTCCACCTGAGTTGGAATCCAACGAGACGATCCGCATCATGGCTGGACGTGGAACGCAAGGGTTTGAACAAGAGTGGTTGCTGAAGTCCAAGGGAGCATTTCCCGGTCATTTGTTACTTGCCCTGCCAAAGCGATTGTTGCCGTCGCTGGAGCAGTTTGCAGAGGAAGTGACTAATGAATCCCCCTCCGAAGCACCACGCTCAGCATTCGATCTTACGTTTAATGGTACGCCCCTTACCGAATGGACACCATTGGGGGATGAGGAGATTGCGAGGTTGAACTTTCGGCTTCCTATGTGCAAGCCCGATCACAACTGGGTAAGGCTAACGATACCTGAATTTCTTAGATCGCAGGTTTCTCAGGATACACCCTCGCTACTATCCCTGAGGCGCATGGAGGATGGTTTAGTCGATAGCAACACAAGCTCGAGCTCTTTGCAGATTGACTATGGATTTGCGTTGCTCGAATCGGGAGTAAATCAATCTCACCTCCAGCAATTATCATGTGTGTGTTTGGTTCTTTCGGAACCGGACACGAGACTGGTGGTCGAAGATATTGCGTTTTCCAAGAGTATCGCAGAAATACGGATCGGAAACGACATTTGGAAACAGACTCGGCTCGATATTCCTTTCGATAGCGTTAGGCTCCAGGGTGTTCTCGTAAAGCAGGATCCCAGAGCAACGTCCAACGTGGAGCTCGAAAAAGCTTGGGTGCAATCCGTAGTTCAAAGGGAGGGCGTTCGACACCGCATCGTTCTTCGAGTCGATGCTACGGAGCCAACGATCCGTTTGCGTTCGCAAGTGTCCCTACCCGCAGAGACAGAGGTAAGCGTCAATGGAGCTAGAGCGACGTGGACCTTTACGTCCGATGAGAATAAGGAGATGATCATTAGTCGCGGCTTGATAGCGGATTCTAACTTCGGAATTCGTACAGCGATCGGTACAGAGAGCGACGAGATAGATTCCGCCACGGTTATAGAGCTCTTTATCTGGGAGAAAAACACTGCGGGTTTTTGGCATGTTCTAGGATTGCCCAGTATTGAGATTGAGGGAGGCGGAGAGCTGAGCACTCCCGTTCTGTGGCAGATTCTGACGCCCTCGACCCAGCACCTCTTAGCATCTTCTGAAACCTTGGCACCTCAAAACCATTGGAGTTGGTCGAGATTTCTATTTTCTCGGCAAGATCCGCGATCTCAGTCAGAGATTGAATCCTGGATAGGTGCATCAAAGCAACCCGACCTAGACCTGCAACTGGCTCAATACTCCGTCATGGCGATCAACCCCATGCACGATCGTTGGGTATGCCTGGTGCCGGCATACGTCGTGTGGTTTCCGGTCGGACTGGTGACTTTATGTTTTACTAGCCTTGTATATTCGAACGCGTGGTTGCGATCTCCGTTTGCCCTGATGTGTTACCTTATCATGTTGGTCGGCATGTCCTTTTGGTGGCTCGAGGGGACGATTTTGCTGTCTCAGGTTGCCCTATTGACTGGCGTGTTTGCCGTTGCCGCGATGATAATCAGTTGGGTTCTCGACCGCAGTTCTCGGCGCAGAACCGTTTTGGCTGGGCGAGGAACGACCGTCGGTACGTTGCAATATCGATCAAGTGGGAAATCGGATTCGAAAGTCAATATCAGGCAGGAGGGACCGGTCAATCCGATCGATACGTTACCCACGACCATTTCCCCAAGCAACGATATCGTTCGGGAATCCAACGATTCAACGGAACTCCGGATGCGTGAGGACGGAAGAAGACAGGGCGGATCAAGCGTTAAGGGGCCATTGAGATGATATCTCGCGTATCATTCTCGGCTTGCTGTGCCTGCTGGTTCTTCATTGCGTTGAACGCAGTCGCCCAGGTTGCCCCCCAAGAGCCCGAACGAGCATCGGTGCAGTTGGATGATATTCCGACACAATCGATCATTCCCTATCAACGCGTATTCCTGCCGATAGAAGTGTACGAACAGTGGGCCGATGACTTAAGCGAATACGATCCGCTTCGCCGAGAAGACTGGCAGGGGATCTTCTCGCCGCTGCAAGTTGATAATGAAACAGCGGAAATTTTTCGACGAGCACCGGAGATCAGCAATCTTTACCTCTCGGCGCGACTCGATGGAGCTAACTTGGTTTCCATCGCATCTCGGATCCGATTTTCGAGAGGTTCGCTTACAGCAGAGACCTTTAGTTTGGATCCGTGGTCCCTCGCGATCAATACGAATCGTCCGGGGGAATCCACACTGTCGAGTCGAATTGCTAGGACACCTGTGGACAACATGTGGGGGCACGACCGAACTGGGCTGCCCGTGATAAATCTGCAACGAGCCTCAATCGAAGCGGCAATGCAACCGCTCGATCTGCCCTTTCCCTGGAGCATGAGAAGCTTAAACACGAGTAAACCCACGAAACTGGAATTTAGCTTTTCGATCCCAAGAGTTAGCGATGCCTGCTTGATCTTATCTTTGCCCAAACAAGCCGAGATTATTGACTCGGATGCCCCGGCTTACAAGATCGAAGATTGGAAAACGGTAGGTAAGCGGTTTGGTGAATGGGGAGAGCAAGCAGACTTGGAGTTGAACCGTCTCAACTTCTCTGGCGACACTCGTTGGTTAATAGAACTGTCCGGCATTAGCAGTTGTCGTTTCACGATTAGCTTCGACGAAGCACCTGCATTTGGAAAGAGTGTTGGTAATTCGTTGGACTATATGGTTCTCGAGCAGAACACTGAGCATGAAATCAATCCGTTTGCTATCGTCAGCAACACCCGGCTAGAAATAGGGGGAGAACGAACGTTGTGGGACCGCCCGCTACAGTTCGCTTTACCATCGACGACTCGGATTCGCTCGTTGACTGTTGCGGGGCGAGAAGTCGGGTGGCGATTCCTGGATGGCATGGTAGTGGTCACACCTGAAGAGCTGCGGCGTATTCCTCCGACGCGCGATGCTACGACTTCTTTGAGGATTTCCTATCTAACACTCTTGAAAGATAGAGATAGTGACGACGTCGTCCTCCCACCTATGACGCTGGACAAGTCGTTCGTGTTAAAGGGGACCACCTCGATCAAGCGATCTGCGGATCAAGAATTTGCCAAGATTCAAACCTTTGCCAAGCTTCGTCCTTTGGAAAGAGAGCTGGAAACCGTTTGGGAATGGTCTGGCTATGGTCCCGAAATCCTAGTAAGCCTCGCTCCTAAGGTAAAAGCGAGGACAGCTCGCGCGATCACCAAAATCACGACCCGAAGTGGCGTACCAAAGGTCTCGATGAGACTGATGATACCTCCGCATCATCGGATGCCTTTCTCTATTGTATTGCCGAACGAGTGGCAAGGGCTCACTGTGATAGACACCGCCATGTCTCTTGCTAGCGGTTGGACGGTGACCAAGGAGCGAGATGGTGAAAGGAATCGTTTTTTTGTTCTGGGCGATTCGACCGAGATATCTACTATCTTAGACCTGGAGTTGCAACACGAATCGCAGGACTTGCTTTCCCAAATCGATTTTGACTCGAATTGGATCAGGATCGATGGAGAATCCCTTTCGAACAAACTGGTTGTGGAGTCATTGCCCACCGACTGGGCGATTAAAGGCCTCCGAGCGAATGAAACGATTCCCGTATCTCAATTGACGCTTGACGAAAAGGCATACTTAGGAGCAGCAGACTCGATCGCGGTATTCCCTTTGAAATCGGCTTCGATACGCGTTTTCAAGAATACACCCAAACTGATTGCGAACGCGGCCATCAAAGGGGGTGTCAAGCGAGTTGGTACTGGGCTGGTCCGTGCCGAGTATGTTATCGAGGTCGATCCTGCTCTCAACGTGGATCAGCTAAGCCTCCTCTATGAATCGACAGATGCCACCGCGATTGCCTGGAGAATGCTCGACAAGGCAGGTAACGCCTACACGGCACCTGTTGCTTCTGGTGCCGAACCAATCATCAATCAAGTTGGAAATGCAGCCAATACCGTTTACCAAATCAAACTCCCAGACTCCAATCCATCGCTTGTTCTAAGTGCGAATCATCCAGTAATCGATGATCAAGTGCAGATTGCTATCCCCAGAATCTTGAATGGTGGCATTTCGTCATTGTCGTTAACGATTGATTCCGCACTGGAAATCAAGCAACCACAGCGGGGGCGTTGGGAGTACGACATCGCTGGCGAGCTGGTGTACGTATTGAAAAATGAGGATTTGGAGCACGATGCACAATTCCTCGAGCTAACTTCAGCGGAGAGTTTCCGCCCCCTGAGTCCAATCAAAAATGCTACACCTAAAGCCCATTATGATATGACCGTTGACGGTCAGGGATGGGTCTCAACCTATTGGGAGTTGCGATTCCCTCAAGCATTTGTAGGTGAGCAACGATTTCACGTCGAACCAGGCTGGGACATCGAACTAAACCATGAGCCTGCCCAGAATGATCTTTTAGCAGCGTGGATTGATCGCAGTTCAAAGGAACCGATTTTGTCCATCCGCATGACTCAGGTTAATCGAGCTACCCCAGCTGCACGATCCGAGGAATCGCTCGTTTTGCCGTTTGTTGCGAAGCGGAGTCAGGCTTTGAGTTTGCCTGGAGTCTTTCATTCACTCGATGTGTCCCCACCTGTACTCCTTACAGAAGAAGGGGAGCCGCTCAGCACTCGCGGTCGTGTCTGGTTTCCGAATGAGTCGCGGTGGTCGGCCAAGCTAAACACAGCGGTGCCTTATATTTCCCTCATTAATCGCCCCCTCTCGGATAGTCTTTGGATCTGGAGCCCATGGCAAAAGCTCGCTCCTAGTCCGGTGGATTCGAACGGTGAATCATCGAACCAAGCCGATCGACCAGTCAATCTCGAAGTGGCCAAACTTAGCGGTCTATCGAAGGACCAGTTGTCGAGCGAAACGACCCACTTTTTTGAGCGAAGCCAAAACGGATGGAAGCTAGTCGCGGACTCCAGTGGTTTGGCAAGCGGCTCGCCATACCGTTTTTGGAATGTAACAGTACAAGATAGGTGGAGTATCTTTGTGCTTTGTATGGGTGTCTTTGTTGGAGCGTTTGTTTGTAGACTTTCCAAGTGGCTCTTCCTAGCAGCTTGCGTGGTTACGATCGCTTGGCTTGCTTTACTAGGAGAAGCTTCTGCTGGATACGGGAATGCAATTGGTTTAGCAGGCTTGTGGGGAGCATTAATCGGGGCAGCTCTTTGGCAAATTCGTATCGCCGTGACTCGCAGCCCTACGAATCTTGTTCGCAAGTCCTCAAACTCAACGTTATGGGATGCTGCACAAGGTTCTCAAGTCGAGATGTTGAATCGATTCATCATTGCCGGGCTCTGTTCCTTGTTCCTCCTCGCGGGCCAATCAAGACTGCAAGCCCAGGAGAGCATGCCACCTCTAACGCCGAGCATTCCCAAAGTTCTTATTCCTTACGCCAAGAATCCGGAAACCGGCGAAGGAATCGTCGATCAAGTGCTCGTCCCCGATTCTTTGCTGAAAAAACTGCGAGGGAATCCTGGGGTGCCGTATGTCCTGAAGTCTGCGCGACATCAGCTAAAACTCAGTGCTCGCGGAATGACCGTGGAAGGAGTCGATCAGATCGTCTCGACTTACGAAATTTATGCCTACGAACCCAATGCGACGATTGAGATTCCGTTCAAGCCGGGCTTGCAAACGTTCAGTCGCATGCTCGTCGATGGTCGTGAGGTCGCGATCGTTCCAGCCTTGTCGCCGACGCGAGAGTACTTGACCTGGGTAAGTGATCGCGAAGGCATGCGGACCATACAGGTGTATCATGTGCCACGGTGGGTGAATCGCCCAGCTGCAGCTGTCGGAACGATTGCGTTGGATTCACGCGACCTAGAGCTCGCCATTTTGCCGGCGGCGAATGCTGTTTTGGAGGTCGATACCGACCCGACAGTACGATTCGATGTAGAGTCCCAGGGGGCATCGCTCGACAAAGAGTCGGGGCGGTACGTCGTGCATTTGGGTGCCATGTCATCGGTGCGAGGTAAAGTTCGTTACGAGCCGGTCATGTCCAGCGTTCTAGCAACCCGATCGCAGACGGATTTAACGTTTGATATAGAATTACTGTTGCAAGGAAAAACGGTGATTGCCAGAACTTTGCTTAAGGCCGGCACAGGTAGCTCGCTCGACAAACGAATCACCATTGAGGCCGACAAAATGTGGGAGCCGGTAGGGTCCAGCTGGGGCAATCTCAAATTAGTGGAAACTCGCAATGGTCGTCTTCAATACCTGAGACGATACATTTTTGAGTTGGTGCCCAACAGTAGCGAAAGAGCGGAATCGGAGGCTTCTATCTATTGGGCTTTAGCGGATCGATCGGCATCCGAAGCCAGTTTGCTTTTCGCCGAGTGCGTTGAACCGTTCATTCGGCCTCGGACACTGCGATTCGCTCGAGTGACTAGGTCGGAGTGGAATGTCGAGCAAGTCACGAACTGGACTCCTGTTCTCAACGAATCGGAGTCCCTCAACTGGCCGGATCTCAAACTGATCAAGGCGGATCAGCGTTCCACTTCTCTTCGTGTGCCACAGACCGGAGGTGGCTATCTGCGGCGAACCGTACCGAATAAGAACCTCAGGGCTCGTGTTGCCTCGCGTTGGTTTATCGATGCTGACAAACAGGTGCTGACCAGTCGCGTTGAGTTTTTTGGAACGTCCCATACCGATATTCTCGAGTTGGAACTACCCAGCGGTTTCGTGCTGGAGGAGGCCACCAACAGGAATTTCAAAGTGCGAGTTTACGAACGGGAAGAAAATGGTGTTCGGTTCGCTCAGTTAGTTGCAGAGCGTTCCAACTGGGAAAATTATGACTTCACAGTACGGCTAGTTAAACGCGAACTCCCCACCGACACCGTCATACCAATCCCGTGGCTTGGAATTCTGAACTCTCCCATGCCAGAACAATCGGTGGAACTGGTGGCTTCGAATCGCTGGCGAGTTGATTTGATCTCAGCCTCGGCCACGGAGAAGGTGCTTCTCGGACTCGGCGAAGAGCAAGGAGTCGCAACGCTAATGCCGGGCGACCAAATGCGAGTCACCGCTCGCAGTCCTGTGGCGAAAGGAACAGTCAGAGCGAGTCAACGACGCAACGTGGTGGACGGGCGGTTCGAGATCGTTTTGTCTGGCGACTTCGCGGTCCAGCCTGATAGCGTTGCAGCGATCATTTGGGAGATACCATCGTCCCTGGCGAATCGGTGGCGAAGCGATACCGCAGTGGCGACGATTCCATGCCCACTGAATGGTAAGGCTTGGATAAAGCTGCCACTGGAGCGTCGATTCGAGTCGACAGCCAACGTCCCTTTCGAGCTAAGCTTTTCGATGACCGATGAGGAATGGACACAGTTTCAAGAAATGAGTGATTGGCTTCGAGTACTAAACCTCTCCGAGATCGAGTTAGAAAACGGTATGGCTGAGGAGCTGAGTCAGCTCGAGAAGATTGCACAACCGAGCGTTGCTAAAGCTAGTCTTGAACAGAGCCGCTTTCTATGGAGCGAGCGCAACGCTGGTGCTAACAATTCTGAAAATGATGTATATCGTTATTGGTGGAATCAATTCGAGCCGACCGTTATCGTGGACCTCGAGCCTTCCATCGCTGTTCAATCCGTTCGTTGGAATGGAATGCCGCTTTCACATAGAGTCGAGTCATTGCAATTGACGATCTATGTTCCCCCTTTTCCCAGCGGACAGTGGAATGAGCTCGAGATCGAAGTAACGACCGATAGCTCGACGGGGAGTGAGAAAGATAGCCCGCCGATTGAGATGCATGGAAATGACGAATCGATCTTGGAGATAGGCTTACCGTCGAGCAGTTCTGTTGCAGCCATGAAGCTCAGCACTGCGACAGAAACCGATTCTGGTTGGTCCCACTTTTTTCAGGCCGCCAAGGCGATCCTTTCCACAACAAAGAGACAGATCGGCGACCGAGCTGTAGCAGGGTCTGATGCCGCATCTCACGGAACGTTTTGGGCGAATCGTATCAGCGAATTGGCGAGACTCCATGCCCCCGGCCTGGCCGAGAGCGAGCAGGCACGGATGGCTGAGATTCAGAGAGAGTTGGAGCAATTTACAACGGTGCTTCCCAGTTCTTCGAGTTTGCAGATTTCTCAGCTAGGGAACGGTAGAGACTTGGAGCAATTGTCGGAGCGAGCGACGGAGACTCCGTGGCAGTACAGTTGGCTCTGGACTGTATTGCCCGCACTTGGCGTCATCGTTGTTGCCAATGGCAAACGATATCCGCTAGCCACGCTCTCGCTTTTGGGGTTGGTATTGTGGATGTTGACGGGGCTATGGATACTGACCGTGTTGTTTCTGTTGGTCGTATTGCTGGTTGGGCTCGACACGATTTGGCTAAATCGTTCGAATCGTAGGCTTGGAAGAGGAAGGGCCAACTAAAGAAAAGCTCAGTGGAACCAACAACGGGAACGCGGTGATATGGACCGAGAGTTTGTAGAAATCAACGTCGATGGCATGATCGGTCCGTCTCATCACTTTGGTGGGCTTGGGGTTGAGAATAAAGCCAGTGAGCAGAACCGCTCGAGTTGCTCCAGCCCGAAGCGAGCCGCGCTGCAAGGGCTCAGCAAGATGGAGATCGTGGCCAGCTACGGCATCCCTCAGTTCTATTTGCCCCCGCCCAGTAGACCGGTCTGGAGGTGGCTCGCGTCCCTGGGGTTCACCGGAACGCAGGCTCAAATCATTGCCCAGTGTCAGAAAGAATTTCCGCTGCTTCTTTCGGCGGCATACAGCTCTGCGTTTATGTGGACTGCGAACGCTGCCAGTATGGCTTGTGGTTCCGACACTCAATCGGGCCGCATGCTGCTCAAGTTAGCAAACTTGAATGCCAATCTACATCGCTCCATCGAAGAGTCGGATCGCTTTCCCCAGTTAATAAGAATGTTTGCTGGAGTAGAGAACACGGGGGTCCTCAGCGGTCTTTTCTCATCCCGGCCGCTGAGTGATGAGGGAGCCGCCAACATCATGCGGTTCTGTAGCCCCTCGGGAGCGAAAGGCGTGTATGCATTCGTATTCGGCGAGGTCCAAAACAGTTCGACAGCCAGCACGACAACCAACAATCGGCGACCCCGTCAGCCTCGCCAGACCCGGTTAGCATCCGAGCTCGTGGCCCGATCGTTGGAGCTCGACCCGCTCGATTACGTATTCGCACAGCAAACTCCCGAAGCGATTGACGCAGGAGTGTTTCATAACGATGTCATCGCAACCAGCCACGAAAACTTGCTGTTGTACCACGAGGATGCCTTGGTCGGTTCTGAGCGCGTGGTCGAGCAGCTCAAAAGTCGCTTCCGGAGCAAAACAGGTGGCGAGTTGGAGACGTTTCGCGTGGCGGACTCGGACTTACCCCTTGGCGAGGCGGTGGATACCTATCTATTCAATTCTCAGATCGTGACGGACCGGGATGGAAACTGGCGATTGATCGCCCCCGAGAATTGCGGTCAGTCAACAGCGGTGCAACGGGTCATCAAGCAAATTCAGGCGGCCCATCCACGTCTCAAATCGGTCGATTATGTTCCGTTGGCAGAAAGCATGAGGAATGGCGGTGGACCTGCCTGTTTGAGGCTCAGGATTCATCTTTCGCCCGAACAGATCGCTCAGATCCCCGCTACCATGCGAATTTCCCCAGCGATACTCGACCAATTGCGACAACTGGTAGAATCGGAGTATCCAGACGAACTTCACGCTTCTGACTTCGCAAATCCGGACTTTGCGGAACATTGCATACGAATATCCTTGCAAATTGATCAACTCTGGGGGGCAAATTCAGGGGTTAGCCGATGACACTTTTCGCCTAGTGCGATATGCTCATGGTTCTTGAGAAGATGGCGGCCAGGGGTACTTTGTGGCTGATACCAAAACCCCGGCTAAGGCTTCATTTTTCAACTCCTGAAACGTAATCCTGTGACCTTATGATCGATATCGTTGTACCTTCGGTTGGTGAGAGCATTTCCGAAGTCCAAGTCAGCAAATGGCTTAAAGGTGAGGGCGAATGGGTCGCCAGCGGAACCGATATCGCAGAACTGGAGACGGAGAAGGCTTCCGTTCAAGTCTCAGCTCCCGAAGATGGCATCCTGGTCAAAATCACCAAGCAAGCGGATGAGTTTGCGACGGTGGGAGAGGTGATTGCCACGTTTCAGCCCGCCGCCAAGCCTGCCGGGGAAAAACCAGCGGCCCCCGCGGCGGCAACACCGTCGGCCACCGGCTCGGCCTCATCCGCCGGTAGTCCCACGGCCGGAGCTGCATCCACGGGCGAGGCCCCTCGCGTGATGCCGGCTGCCCAGCGAGTCTTGTCAGAGAATCAGCTCGACGCCTCTCAAGTACCAGCGACCGGCCCCGGTGGACGACTCCTAAAGGAGGACGTGACAAAGTTCGTTTCTCAAGCAGCCAATGCCATTGGATCCGCCGCGAGTGCGGTAGGCTCTGCTGCCATGGGAGCAGCTCGATCGATCGTGCCAGACGTGGTCTCCTCGTCAAAACCATCCGCTCCAGCTTCGTCCAGTAGCACGGGGCTTGTTCAGCAGGGAACGCCGAACCGCAGCGAAGAGGTCAAGCCGATGAGCATGATCCGCCGCACGATTGCTTCGCGGCTCGTCCAGGCGCAACATGCTGCGGCACTGCTAACCACCTTTAACGAAGTGGACATGCAGCCGGTCATGACGTTAAGGAACAAGTACAAGGATGCTTTCCAAGAGCGGCATGTCGTAAAGCTCGGCTTTATGTCGTTTTTTGCCAAGGCAGCTTGCGAGGCACTGCGTCGATTCCCTTCAGTGAATGCAGAGATTCGGGGAAACAACATCGTCTACCGCAACTACTTTGATATAGGCATCGCTATAGGCGGCGGAAAGGGACTCGTCGTTCCTGTTCTTCGCAACGTCGAACGTATGAGCTTTGCTGATATCGAGCGAACGATCGGTGAATTTGCAGCCAAGGCGACCGCAAACAAGCTGATGCCAGAGGATCTCGAGGGTGGCACCTTTACCATCAGCAACGGTGGTATCTACGGTTCGCTGCTATCGACTCCAATCGTGAACCCACCGCAAAGCGGAATCCTCGGATTGCATTCCATTCAGGAACGACCAATCGCCTTGAATGGCCAAGTGGTAATCCGCCCCATGATGTATTTGGCCCTGACCTACGACCACCGAATTATCGATGGTCGCGAGGCAGTGACGTTCCTGAAAACCATTAAAGAAGTAATCGAAGACCCATCTCGATTATTCTTGGAAGTGTAACCATGATGCAGCTAGGGTTTGTCAGTGCGATCCTGCCTGACCTATCGCTCCGAGAGGTACTACAGGTTGCCGTAGATATAGGCTACTCCTACGTGGAGGTGATGTGCTGGCCCCCGAGCAAAGCTGAGCGACGGTATGCTGGAGTCACTCACATTGACGTCTCAGCACTAAATAAGGAATCGGCCGCTGACATTTTGACGATGCAAAAGTCAACAGGAGTATCGATCAGCGGACTCGGTTACTATCCGAATTGCCTCGCCAACGATGAGGCCGAAGCGGAGCGGGGTGTCGAGCATCTCAAGCAAGTGATTGCCGCCGCCCCTAAGC
Organism: Brakhagea baltica; assembly: GCF_052161605.1. Taxonomy (NCBI): domain Bacteria; kingdom Pseudomonadati; phylum Planctomycetota; class Planctomycetia; order Pirellulales; family Pirellulaceae; genus Brakhagea; species Brakhagea baltica. Next base: position 6,681,838 of record NZ_CP197409.1, read on the forward strand.
TCGGTCTGACAACTGTGAATACGTTTATAGGTCGGGACCATACCAAGAGTGTGGAAGAGAACTGGCCACGTTTGCTCAAAACCTGGAAACCGATCGTTGATCTCGCCGAATCCATTGGGGTTCGTATTGGTATCGAGAATTGCCCGATGCTCTTCACGAAAGACGAATGGCCAGGCGGTAAGAATATTGCCACCACACCAGCGATTTGGCGACGACTGTTCAGCGACTTAGGGAGCCCCAATCTCGGCTTGAACTACGATCCGTCCCATATGGTCTTTCAGTGCATGGATTACCTGAAGCCGATGCGAGATTTCATCGATCGCATTTTTCATGTCCATGCAAAAGACGTTCGCGTGGATCAGCATAAACTCGATGAAGTGGGAGTGTTCGCGCACCCGAATCTTTATCACACTCCCAAATTGCCAGGTCTCGGTGATGTTGACTGGGGCAAATTCTTTTCGGTATTAGGCGATGCTGGCTATCAGGGGCCCGTGTGTGTCGAGGTCGAAGACCGCACCTACGAAGGCTCGATAGACAACCGCAAAAAATCGTTAGCTCAAAGCTATCGATACTTATCTCAATTTGTTGCTCGCTAGGTATTATCAAAGTGCCTCACTCTCAGATCGGCCCTATCGCTGTCCACTTCCCAGAAAAAGTAGAGACCAACGAAGAGCTACAAGCTCTCAATCCCGACTGGGACTTGAGTTTGCTTGCAAGTAAAACGGGCATCTACTCGCGAACGCTCGCAGCCGACGGGGAAACGGCATCAGATCTGGCGGTAAAGGCTTGTGAACGGCTGTTTACAGAGAACAATATCGACCCGGCATCGGTCGACTTCTTGCTGTATTGCACCCAGACACCAGACTACATACTTCCCACGACGGCGTGTCTCATCCAGGACCGCCTCGGACTCAGGACAAGTTGCGGTGCCATCGATTACAACCTAGGCTGCTCGGGGTTTGTCTATGGCATGTCTTTGGCCGAGGGGCTCATCGCTAGCGGACAGTGCCGCCGCATTTTGCTGGTTACCGCAGAGACGTATTCTAAGTACATACTTCCAAACGATCGTTCCATTCGCCCCATTTTTAGCGACGCAGCAGCAGCAACCTTGATTGAAACCGGCCGGGAAAAATCGGTCTATGGGTTCGAGTTTGGGACCGATGGCAGTGGAGCGGACACCTTGTTCGTAGAGGATGGAGGTGCCAGGCAATCTCCGTGTGCGATTCAGCCTCGCAATCGAAAGCGGTGGAAGAGTCGGCTCTACATGGATGGTCCCAGCCTAATGAGCTTTACCGTCGGAGCGATCCCTCAAATGGTTCGCGAAATGATTCAAAAAGCGGATCTAACCGAGGATGATATTGACTATTATCTCATGCACCAGGCGACGCAGAAAATGCTCGAGCAGTTGCAGATCGCGCTCAAGACCGACGACGAGCAGCTCCCGATAAGGTTAGCCAATCGAGGAAACACGGTTTCTTGTACGCTCCCCATCTTGATCAACGACTTGAGGCAAGAGGGGAAGCTCGTACCGGGAGACATAAGCACTTTGGTTGGTTTCGGCGTAGGCTGGTCCTGGGCAGGGTGCCTCTGGAGGTGCTAGGAGCTAGTAAAATTTCGTAAAGTCACAAGTTCGTTTGATAGGTCGTACGCTCCCAGCTTTTGCTCTCCACTGACCTCGTGTCCGTGGAAGTATGACTAATCGGCTAGCAAACGGAGCCTGCAACGCTCCCGGCTCACCACCGAGTTTACTCGGTGGGAGTGTGACTCGTCAGTGGAGCCGAATGATAAAGGTTTGTGGTACTTGTTCTCGAAATAGCGTGTCTAATACGAGTACTGTGAAAACCTGAGTAAGATTAAGAGTAAGAGTAAGATTTTTAGTAACCGTTAGATTTTGGTTCCCATTCCAAGCATCCCAAGATGTCCGAATCCAGTCCCTTTATTCAGGTAGCCGATCTGACGGTTGCGTATCAACGCAAGCCTGTGTTATGGGAGATTAGCTTAGAAATCCCCGAGGGGGCTTTGGTCGGCTTGGTCGGTCCTAACGGGGCAGGCAAGAGTACGCTTCTCAAGGCCATGTTGGGGATGGTCAATCAGGTAAGCGGCGAGATAACTTTGGAGGGCAAGCCGATTCTTCAGCAGCGAGAGAGAATCGCTTACGTTCCGCAGCGTGAATCGGTAGATTGGGATTTTCCAGCTTCGGTGCTCGATGTGGTTACGATGGGGCTCTACCGAAAGATCGGTTGGTTTATGCCGGTTCGCAAGCACCATAAGCAGCTTGCCCTGGAGGCATTAGAACGAGTTGGGATCGCCGATCTCGCGAATCGTCAGATCAGTCAATTGTCTGGTGGGCAGCAGCAACGCACTTTTCTAGCTCGGGCTTTGGTGCAGGATGCTGATCTTTACATGATGGACGAACCCTTTGCTGCGGTCGATGCGGCCACCGAGCAGTCCATCGTGTCGGTCCTAAGATCCATGCAGCGTGACATGAAGACCATGCTGGTTGTGCATCACGATCTTCATACCGTCCCCGATTATTTCGATTACCTCATTTTGCTCAATGTTCACGCCGTAGCATACGGTCCCATGCAAACTACTTTTACGCCCGACAACCTCCGCAAAACCTACGGAGGCCGTCTCACGTTGCTAGACGAAGTCACCGAGGCCATCCGCCGCCGTCACACGTAGACAGCTCGCGTAGCGTTTTGCTCAAATCGTTTAACCGCACGGGCATCGCCCTGCGTTGAGGTCTCCAGGGGCCGCCCACAATAGCGCTCCCATAGACAACCGTCTAAACATCCCGTTCAGCTCCCGAATAGACTTCCGAGGAGCAGCATCGTATTAAGTCGACCATTTTGTCCCTCGGGATTTGATCAATCTAATCCATCTGGAGTTGGCTCGCGTTTGGCGGTAACAGGCGGTAGACGCAACCGGGAAGTAACAGTTAAATTGCATCAAAAAAGTCCGCTCACCCCCACATTCGAGGGGGGGACGATAGCCGAAACCGGGATAATAATTATCCCGGTTTCCTGCCGAGCGAGGACAAAATGTTTGACTTCCGGGGACAACACCCGATAACAACGACTTTCCCGGTATCAAAGCTGGGATAATTACAACTTATTTGCGGTAGAATGCATGGATGAAAAGCGTCTACCTTGAAACTACTGTTGTTGGGCACATCGCTGGTCGGCTCCATCCGATCGCAGCCTTACATGCGCGACAGCAGGTCACGCGATAATGGTGGGACTCAGCCTCAAATCGGTATTTGCTGTTTGCGTCTGACCTTGTCCTTGCCGAATGCGCTGATGGCGATGGTGCAAGCGAACGCCTCAGAATTGTGGATGGAATTGACGTGTTGCAAACCTCCGCTGCAGCAAATGCGCTCGCAGCAGAGCTGATTGCTGCCCACGCAGTGCCTCAATCGGAGCCGCGTGACGCACTGCACATTGCCCTAGCTGCTGTCAACGGCATCGCTTGGGCGCAGAGTTTGATTACGACCTCGATCGAATCTTTGCGGACATCCAGCGTCGTCAATCAGAGTCAGGTCGAACGTATGTGACTAGGCCGTCTCGGAGAATCGCAAATAACAAAGCGATGCAACGGAGCGGCGACGTTTCTGACAACGCCGAGTCAACTCCTGCCGCCCGCTGATCGCGGCCGTTCGTCCGGCTGGGGTAACACCAATGCGTGATCCAACAATGGTAATTGCACCGTCTCCTCGCGATGGTAAAATGGACGGATGGAGATCCAAGAATGACCGTTGAGCAAGCAATTAACGACATTTCTGCCCTACCGCCGAGTGACCAGCTTCGTATCGTTCAGGCGATCTGGGACCGACTGGCGGACGGCGTTGGCACGGAATTGAGCGATTCGCAGCGTGCAGAGCTGGACCGTCGCTGGTCCGAATACAAGGCAGATCCATCGACCGCACTTAGCGAGGAAGAATTTCGAGAACGCATCCGTGTGGCGCGTGGTCGATGAAGGCTCGTCTAACGGCCCATACCGAAGCTGATCGCGACCTTCAAAATCGCGGACAACATAAATAGGCTTAGAATTTTGCGCCGGGCAGTCGGGTAAAACGTGCCCCGACCATGGGGCTGAGCACTCGATCCGACAAATTCTGAAGTCACGCTTAGCCTCTCGTGATAAGTGATGGCTGCCGTTCGTCTCAGGTATGTTTCGATGATAATATGACAAATTGGAAGCAGATCATCGATAACTTCCTTCGGGTATCAGATCCAGAGGGAGACTACGATCATTATTCCCCAGCGGGTGCGTCGGAAGAACAACTGACCATGCTCGAGGCGAATTTGGGCGTTTCCTTGCCTCCCGAACTTTGCGACTTCTATCGGCACTGCAATGGACTTGGTTTGGTACCTCGCGACGGTTCTAGCATGCCGCTGTTCGTGCGACCGACACACGAGCTTGTCGAGTACATTCAGCTCTGTCGATCGTCATTCTCTGAATCGCATCTAAAGTATGCGATGGGTAGCTGTTCTGCTAATTGACCTATTTTGTAGAAATGCCCCACGCTTGACGTGGGGAATGTTACGCTTCTCGCTAAACAGGTGGAGACTCTCCCCGCCCCTCATCCAGGTTCGGCGGCTTTGCCGCCGAACCTGGATGAGGGGCGGGCGTTGGGCGGGTAATTAATTAGCGAGAAACGTGAAGCTCCGCAGGGCAAGCCTGCGGCATCTTTCCTTTATCCCACGGCCAGAATTAAGATTACGGTCACTCGTCCTTGTTGTTCCGTGTCCCATCAATCCACTAGAGTCGAACATATTTTTGAATTCGGCTCATCCAGATATCAAGGAGTTAAAAGTGGACAAAAGAGGAATCCGCCGATAAGTTGCAAACCGCGACCGGCCAAGTGATAATTACGGGAGTAGCGGAGCAAAGCTATGCAGTTCGGGCTCCCAATCGACCTAACCATTCGGATGGGGTAAAGGTGCACTTCGTTGTCACCAGTAAGAGATTCGCTTGAAACCATGACAAAACAGAAACAGATAGTGCTAAATTACGTTGGCATAGTTGTCTCGATGGTAGTGATCGTCTTAACGTCGATGTGGGGAGTTTCAGCGAACCCGCAAACAATTGCTTTCGCCTCGTTGGCAATGCTGAACGTAGTCAATATTGCGCACGCAAATGATCGGTTCTTCCTCAATCGGCATCGCCTACTCGTCGCAATGATTTTGGCTGGAATTGTCTTGCCTCTTCTGTATTGGACTGGCACCAGGATTCTTACAGCCAGCGAATGGCCGTGGTCCGACAATACCAGACTTCCGGCATTGATCTTGATTACCATTGTAGTTGGCCAGTCCGCGATTGTAGGATTCCTCCGATCAACAGGTATGCCAAATAACGCCGAAGCCCCGACATCCGAGACATGAGATACGATAACATCGTATCGTGACCAAGCGGAGGATCTTAAGACGTGGCACTTAATTCTCGATTAATCATCCAGCTCATAACAGGGTGTATGCTGGGCCTAGTATTCCTGTTTGGCTTGCTTCAGTTTTATGCGGCCAAGATGGTTTTCCAGGGAGACGTTCGAGAGGCATGTTACCTTGCTATTGCTTTTGATAACTTCCGCCGCGAGCACGGAACCGAGCCAACAGTAAACGATGTCAAGTCTTTTCCGTCGCGTATAGAGTTCTTCAAACGGGAAGGGAACCGGTACTTATTCAAGTGTGGGCTGTACGGAAAGAGCTTGTTGATCATACAGCTAAATGAGAAAGGAACTTTCGACTTCTTCGTTGAAGGGTGAGGTATTTATGCTTGGTAGCGATATCTCGCCTATACCGGGACTGATAAAGCAAGGCCAGACGCGTAGCAAGATATCTCAACGCGCGCAGTACAACGAGTAAGTCGGTTCCGTAGGAATGAAAACAGTGTTCACGATGAATTAAAAGAGAGCAGAATCCGCTATAAAGTTGCAAACCGCAACCGGTCAAGTGATAATGACTGGTGTTGGGGAACAAGGCCATACATTTCAATCGCCCCATCAACGCAACCGCTACGGGAACACAAGCTTGCATTTCGTTTGCTTGACCGCTGGATAGGTAGGATATAGATTTGATGTTCCTCGAAACTAAAATCCTGGCTCTTACCTAAATCCTTGGTAACCTATGAGCGAGAATACTCATCGCCCGAACGATCGTCAAATTGTTCGAATGGTTCGGTTGGACGAAGAGGACGGGACACTCACGCCAACTGATACCGACGCCTCGGAACCAATATTGATGATGTGGCGAATAACGCAAGACTGCTGGGCCTTTGTTCCAGGACACGATGCTAAACGAGAATTTCAGAGACATGTTACTCGCGTTGAACGACGCGGGCGCTAAGTTTTTACTTACAACAATCTCGAGAGTACGGTTCGAAGATGCTTGGAAGAATAGGCTGACCGTTGAGATTGAAGGAATACCGATCGCTGTCATAGGTCTCAAAGATCTGCTTTTGAACAAACAATCTACTGGGCGAGAAAAGGATGCCGCCGACATTCCGCTGATAAAAAGACTTCTCGGATAAGAGGCGACTAGCTTCCGAGCGATTGGAGGATTGCGAAAATCTGGAGTGGCAGGTGGTTGTTGGACTGAAAGATGGCAAACTACTAGCAGAACGTCCAGCAGCTGCACCTAATCCGGCAATCGAAGTCCGTCAGATATTGCCTGATGGAACAGATATTAAGGCGGTTTGGTCGCATCTGAGCCGAACTAGGAACCACGTAAGCCAACGATAAACGAAATGGTTGGGGCAGAAGGATTGATGGGTGGGGTGATGGGCGGTTGGCGTGCCAGAGCCCTACCGGAGTGCTTGGGCATGTTCCGCTACTATTGGCATCGCTTCGCTAGGCAGTGGCCGCGTCTATAAAGAGACAATCGCGATCCTAGCCGCTTCGGCTTCTTGGATTGTTCGCTCGCGATCCAGTAGAATGGTTTTTCCTGCCTCGATGGCGATAGCTACCCCACCAGCTCGCTTCATAGAGGCGATCGTCCTTGGGCCAATTGTTGGTAAATCAAAACGCATGTCTTGCTGCGGCTTCGCAACCTTGATCAAACTAAATCCACCTCGCGGACACACCGTCGCTGTTCGAAGAATGCACGCATCGGTTCCCTCGATAGCTTCCACGGCTAGCACCGTTCGATCCCGAACCGTGACACTTTGCCCGATGTCGAGTCGCCCCATTTCCTTGGCCATTTTCCAGCCGAATTGCAAGTCCGTATCAACACGGGAGCTGGGACGATTTTTGGTCAATATCCCCTGTTCGGCGATAAGCTGTGTCGCGTAATCGGTTCCCGGTACTGTCTTCATCCCTTGTCGCTCGAAAGATTGCACGACCGCTCCCAGCATCGAATCGTCGGACGTGTTCGTTCCGCGAGTCTTGGAGACGTAGATCGGAAAAAAGGTCTTAATGCATTCCCAATCGGGCACATGAGACACCCAACCCCACCCATGAAACAATATCTTATCCTTGAAGACCTTACCCGATAAACAAACGTACTGCACATTGTGCTTACGAAAAAATCTTTGCATCCCACCCAGCTTGCAGACCCCGACCCAATGCATCGCATCTGCCAACTCGGCCAACTCCGGCGATGCATGCCCATGAATCGCAGCAACAACCACGCGATGGCCTTTCTCTCGAAGAGATTTGGCAACATTGATGGGGTAATCTCCCCAGCCTGCGACTATACCTATCGTTTCCATTATGATGCCTCGTTGATGTCTCGATCTTTATCCAGCTTTGCGTTGCTCCGCGTCGGTCTCCGCCATCGCATCGAGCTTGCGTTCGAGTTGCTTCAGTGACTTACGCATTTCAGGCAGCTTTAGCATGGACGCGATCACCATCGCTTGCTCTTTCCTTGGAATCGCCGGACTGCCTAGCAAAATCTGATTCTCCGCGACATCTTCGGCAACTCCAGACTTGGCCAAAATGATCGACTTGTTGCCAATATGAATATGATCTCGCATGCCGACCTGCCCCGCCAACACGACATAGTCTCCCGTGCTGCAGCTTCCTGCAATGCCAACTTGAGAGCAGACCAAGTTGTGCTTGCCGATCTTACAATTGTGAGCGATCTGGACCAAGTTGTCGATTTTTGTTCCCTCGCCGATCTTGGTGGCACCGTAGGTACCACGATCAATAGTCGTGCTGGCTCCGATTTCTACATCGCTTTCGACATGCACCCAACCGAGCTGAGCGGTCGATACATGTCGGCCTTGTTCGGTTTTGTAGCCAAAGCCGTGGGCCCCCAGAACACAGTTCGCATGCAGTACAACTCGATCCTCTAAAATGGTTCCAGGGTAAAGCACAACTCCGGGATAAACTTGGCAGTTGCTACCAATCTTGCAACCATCCATGACCGTCGCACCTCGGTGAATGTGCGTCCCTTCGCCAACCTCGCAATTTTCACCAACCGAAGCCAATGCCTCAACGACTGCGGAGCTGGCAACACGTGCAGTCGAGCTCACGCACGCTCGCGGGTCCACTCCTGTCTTGGACGTCACCACGATAGCAGGTCGAAAGATCTTGCAGATCTGGGCGAACGCTTCATGAGGATTCGACACGACGATCTGTGGAATATCAAGTTCAGGAAACCGCTGAGGCGTAACACAGGCTGCCGCTTTCGAGGTCTGCAACCGGGATAAATGTTTGTCGCTGTCGATTAGAGTGATCTGCCCCGACTCGGCATCTTGAAGTGGGGCTGCTCCCGAGATGCTTTGCGAATTCGGCTGAACGACCGCATCCCGAGTGACAAGCTCACCCTGCACGTGCTTTGCTAGCGTTAGCAGATCGATCGTTTGCATAGCGAATTCCTTTTCCGATGGGTAGGTTTCGTTGGCACAAGAGCGTCAACATGAAAGGCTTCCGCTTTGACTATACGTTATCCTGTTTACCAAAATCAACGCAGATTTCCCCGTCTACCTGCGAAATCGATGTTGGCATATTCTACGTATTTCCACTAGACTACTACGATTGCTATTGTGAGGACCCGGTAGCAAGCCAACGAAATATAAACCAGGGAGGGTTTCAATGGGAAAAGAATCAATCCGGTTCATCCATGCCGCTGACTTTCATCTTGAGCGGCCTATGCAGGATTTGCTCGATCTACCCGAGCATCTCAAATCGTTGCTAGTCGATGCACCGTGGAAGGCCGTTGAAAACCTCTTCGAAATGGCGGTGGTCGAGAATGTTGACTTCGTGCTCCTGGCTGGCGATTTGCTAAACCCAGTTTCCTGCGGTGCGGTCGGTCCAGCGTTCTTGCTCGATCAGTTCGAGCGACTTAACCAAGCCAAGATCCAAGTCTACTGGGCCGCTGGAACCGTCGACGATCCCGATCGATGGCCAGAGTCAGTTGCCCTTCCTCCCAACGTTCACCTATTCTCCAAGAAACAAGTGGAGCCGTTGGTCTTCCGGAGAAACGGTGTACCTCTCGCCACGATACTGGGTCGCTCCAATGATGGACGAGAATCAGTCCGAGCGGCTGAGTTCCAGTTGGACGAGGATGACACTTATGTCATTGCACTTGCTCATGGCAAAGCGGAGCGAGACACGCTGATGAGCCAACGCATCGATTTCTGGGCTCTCGGGGGACAACATAATCGACAGACCTTGCACGGCGAGGCTCCTCACATGCGAATCGCCGGTTCCACACAAGGTCGCTCGTTCAGCGAGCCCGGTGCACATGGTTGTTTCATGGTCGAGGTCGATGGCAATCATGACGCACAGATCGTTACACACGATATCGATCTATTTCGCTACACCACTCAGAAGCTTGATCTCGAGGATCTCGCGATGGGGCGGGACATTCGCTCCTTGATGAGCAAACGGATTTCACGCCTCCAGAGCGAAAACGGAACCAAGCATCTCATCGTCGAATGGAAGATCGAGATGGATCTGGAGAATGCATCTTCGGTTGGGCCAGCCGCCCTGGAGGAAATTCTTAGTTGGGTGAGACGGGAATATGGACACGGTGCATGCAGCGTCTGGTCGACCGACATCTCGGTACTCTCCCCCAAGGAGTTTCCGAAGAAGTGGCAAGAAGAAGACACCATTCTCGGCGACTTCCTCAGAACGGCGACCGACAACCGCAAAACCTTTGGCAAAGACATCAACCTAAAGCCGTTCGTGGAAAGCGAAACCCCGGGCTCGCCAATTTGGCAATCGATGCTCTATCAAGACGACCCGGTGACTACCAACGCCACACTTGATCGCTCCACACTGCTCGGGGTTGATCTATTGCGTGGACATAAACTAGACCTACTGGCTCCAACCAAGCGATTTGGAGGAACGAAGTCATGAAAGTTCGAGATATTCAGATCGATGGGTTCGGAGTTTGGTCAGGTCTCTCAGTCGATTCTCTTCCCGAGGGAATGACAGTCTTTTACGGCCCTAACGAAGCGGGTAAAACCACACTCATGCAGTTCTTGCGGACCATGTTGTATGGCTTTACCGCAGAGCGACGCCAAAGATACTTGCCTCCGGTTTTCGGTGGCAAGCCAGGCGGTGCCATGCGCGTTACCGGCCCCGGCGGTGGCTACGAAATCGCCCGTCGAGCGACCTTGAACGACCCGAGCATCGTCGGCCAGTTGACGGTGACTAGCAGTGATGGCATTACTCAAGGACAGCATCGGCTCACCACGTTGTTAGGTAGCGTCGACGAATCGATCTTTACCAATGTCTTTGCAATCGGGCTTCGCGAGCTTCAAGAGCTTAGCACGTTGGATGACACCGCTGCTGCGGACGAACTCTACAAACTATCGAGTGGGCTAGACCGTGTGTCCCTCGTCGATGTGATGCGACAATTGCGAGGTGCTCGTGGCGAATTGATTTCGGTCGATGCACAGTCGGGACAAGTTTCGACGATGATGATGCGTCGCGAAAAGCTGCGCGAGGAAATCGAGCAACTCACCATCCGAGGACGTCGATGGGGTGAGCTAGCCACCCACCGTCGCAATCAACAAACGGAAATCGACGAGCTCAAGCAACGGATCGGTCAATGGCAACTAGAGGCCAAGACGGTCGAAACGTCTTTACAAGTCCGTGAACCTTGGTTGGCACGTCAAACGACCCGTAACAAAATCAAGGCACTCAATGCTCGGACCGATATTCCGGACGATTCCATCACGAAGCTCCGTGACATTCAGGAACAGATCGAAGACAAGAAGCGACAGATCTTGGCCGTACGTGAAGAGCGAAAGAATTTGCGACTTCAAGCCCAGCGAATGCCGCTCAGCAAAGGCATCTTGGCATTGGGAGCCAAGATCGAGGCAGCCAATGAGCAAGGGCCTTGGATCAGCGGTCTTCAGATGCAAATCCAACGTTTGCAGTCAGAGCTCGAGCAAACTCGCGAGCAGCTTATTGAAGATGCAAAGCGACTAGGCCTCTCTGAGCAGGACCAAGAAGCCCTTATCGAGGACAAGCGACTCGCAAATCTACCCGATCTGTCTCGTCAAGCGATTAGCCAATTAGCGGGCCCTGCTCGCGACGTGCGGGTTTACCAAACACGATTAAAGCAGGCCAAAGAGCAAGGAATTGGGGACAAAAAAGAAGCTGACCGGCTGGCGGCTGAGCTAGATGGATTCCTAGCAGTTCGCGGGCACGGCGATTTGCAGACCGCTCATCGTTCGTCGAACGAGATGCTTGCAACGCTCCGAAAAGTACAAATGCTGGACGAGCGTATCGAAAAGCTACGCCGCCATCGCAAGGAGATTGAAACGCAAGCCGTCGAAGTCGAAACCGATGAGGTGTTTCCTATCGATGATTGGTGGAGATTGCTCATCTCCTACGCTCCTGGATTCTTGTGTTTGGTGTTCGGTATAAGCAATTTCTTCGGTTGGTCTCTCATGGGTCCAAAGGCACCCGTCATGGGACCTGATGGAACGCCACTTCCTGTTTCCAATGTAAATCAGCAGACGATCGGTTTCTTGCTGATTGTCGTCGGTGCCATGCTATTAGGCTTCACCTACTATCGCTGGAAGAATATGGAGCAAGATAGCCAAGATGAGCTAGAAAGCTGTGATGCCAAGCTAGAAGCAGCGGATCTCCAACTACAAAAAACCGTCAAGGAACGGAACGATCTCCTAACAGCGTTGCCGGAGTATGCAGGAACTCTCGAGCAGCGCATTCGCGATGCCGAGGGGGAACTGACCCACTGTGAATCGTATCTTCCGATCTTCCACAATTTGCAAGCAGCACAGCAACGCTACGAAACCGCTCGTCGCAACTATACGGACGCGGCCAAGGGATTGAAGAACGCAAGGTCGTCCTGGAAGAAGACACTAGCCCAGCTCGGCTTAGCAGCTTCCCTTTCGCCCAAGAGTATCCGAGTCCTCGCAGAGGGATATGAGTCCTTAACAACCACTCGTCGAAGGTTAAAAGCACTCGAGGATGAGCTGGGACAACGTAGAATTGAACTTTCCACCGGTTTGCAACGCATTGAAGCATTGTCTCTGCAACTAAAGGTGGCGATCGAAGAAAGTCGCGATGGTGGCGAGCCTTCGAAGAAAGCCTCCATGCTGGAGCGTCAATCGGATACCTCACGGGATTCACGACACGCAGAGTCGCGCCGCCCTGAAGATCGACGGGATAAAGATAGAGACCGTGATAAAGATCGGGATCGACGTGAACAGCGCAATCGAGACGAACAGATGTCGTTGCGAGCAGCTTCTGCGGCAGCTAGCAGCAATGTCCAAGACGGTCCGTTGGTCAAATTGCAAGAGCTCACCAACACTCTTGCTCAGCACAAGCAATATATCGTTGAGCGAAAGCAACTCAAATCGCAAGACGAGGAACTGGGCAAGAAGCAGCGTGGCTTTCAGCGGGCTATGGACAAATGGGTTCGCGCACGCCAAGCCCATTTAGCAGACCTCGGGGTCGAGAGCCAGTCGCAGCTCGAGGAACTATTGGCTCTCAAGCAGCAATTCCTAGGCTTGGAAGCCGAAGAGAACGAGCTCTCGCAACGCATCAAGAGCATTGTTGGCGGAATCGTTCCGTATGAAACGGTAGTGCGATTGCTTGAGTCGACGACGGGTAGCGAGCTAGAAAAACGATGGGATACGCTTGGGCAGCGGGTTCAACAGGCCGAAGAGCGAATCTCCGTGTTGCTGCAAAGACAGGGTGAAACATCCCAAGAGATGAAGACGCTGGCGGCTGATCGCCGATTGGCAGAAGCCAAATTAGAGCTGGCTAGCCTGGAGAAGCAGATATCAGCCTGTGCAGATCACTGGCGTACCTTGGGCGCGACTTCGTCGATGCTTGAAAAGGTGTGCGAGGTTTATGAAACCGAAAGGCAACCAGAAACGCTTCGGGAAGCCTCTGCGTTTCTCAAGCAGCTCACCGAGGGCAAGTATGTTCGCGTTTGGACCCCGCTTGGTAAGAACGCGTTGCGGATCGACAACGACAAGAATCAGAGCTTGCCGCTTGAGGTGCTGAGTCGCGGCACTCGAGAAGCCGTCTTCATTGCCCTTCGATTGTCGTTAGCAGCAGCGTACTCGCGACGTGGGGTAACGTTGCCTTTGGTATTGGACGACGTGCTCGTGAACTTTGACACCATCCGAGCGAAGTCAGCGGCCAAGGTTCTGCAGGATTTTGCCTCGTTGGGGCATCAGGTGGTCATGTTTACTTGCCATGAGCACATCATGCGAATGTTCCATGACATCCATGTACAGGTACGAGTGCTACCCGCTCACGGACAGTCGGGTGAAGCGAAGATTTATCAACCACACGATGTACCGGTGGTGAATGTGCCGGACGTGAGCCTGGGGGCACCAAAGATTGTCGCTGCTCTCGTATTGGAACCAGAGCCCGAGCCTGAAGAAGAAGCGATCGAGGAAGAGTCCTTTGTCGAGCTTGAGATGGTCCCCATGGAGGAAGAATCAGAGCAAGAGGCTGAATTCATCCATGAAGAACCGGTGATGCTCGAGGACGAAGTAGAGGAAGACGAAGTCGCGGAGGACGAGCTAGAGATTGGGGACGAGACAGAGACCGAGGAAGAGGCCGAGACAGAGACGGTCGAGGTCGCTGAGATCATCGAACCTGTTGAAGTGAAGGTACCTGTTCGCAAGAAACCACGTCGGCAGATTGCGGTCCCGGTGGTCTTGGAGCAAGACTATCCCGAGCCTACCTCGGCAGAGCCATTCTCTTTGTGGTACGAGGACGATTCCGTCATCCACCAGGAGCGTCAGGAACCCGCAGAGCGACTCTGGAACGAGCTCGATCGGATCGATTTACCTCTGGAGGGTGAGCCACACGATCTCTGGTGGAGCCAAACCCAAGACTAACCATTTCCACTACCTTTCCCCGCCCTTAACCACATGAAAAGGCCGTTAAACTTCCCTCAAACTGCCTATAGTGACACCCTGGCAAAAAGTACCAACGATTAGGAAGTCGCCGACCGGTTCTCGCTATCGCTTGTCCGAGTTTCGATTATTCTAGTGTGCATACCACACACACTTTGGGACAGACTGACTCAAGAGCGCCGAACTTGGATTCGGAACCAGACATGCAACATTTAGATCACTTAAAGAACCTCGTCATCATGGCATCGGCGGATGGTGCGTTGTCCGAGCGAGAAATTGCCTTGCTCGTAGACCGATGCAGTGAAATGGGTTTGGAGGAAGCCGATCTTGGCAAAGCGGTCGAGTTTGCGTTGAGCGACCAAGCTTCTTTGAAGCTACCCAAGGAGCGTGAGGAGCAGATTGCCATGCTCGAGGATTTGATGAAGGTCATGGCAGCAGACGGTGTACTCAGTGAAGTCGAAAAGCGACTCTTCGCATTAGCGGCTGCCAAGATGGGAATCGACAAAAAGGAACTGGAATCCCTCATCGATCGACTGGTTGGCAAGGACTAGGCACAGGTCGCTAGCAACTTTCTCTGCTCAGATGGTTCAGCGAGGATTCAAGCAGATTGATGTTTTCACGGGAGTCCCCTATCTCGGGAACCCGTTGGCCGTGGTCATGGATGGCGAGGGGCTCGATACGGCTGCGATGCAGCACTTCACCAATTGGACAAACCTTTCGGAGTGTACATTCTTGCTCCCGCCAACTCCGCAGGGGGCAGCCGCTGGTGCCGACTACCGTGTCCGGATATTTTGCCCCGGTCGCGAGTTGCCCTTTGCAGGGCACCCAACCTTGGGTACTTGCCATGCTTGGCTAGAGGCCGGTGGTACTCCACAGGGGGAGCATATCGTTCAGGAATGTGGAGCAGGCTTAGTAAGAATTCGCCGCGATGACCAGCGACTAGCGTTCGCTGCACCTCCTAGAATTAAGAGTGGCCCGTTGGATGAATCTGACGTGAAATGGATCGCTCGTGGACTAGGGATTTCGATTGACGAGATAACGGCTCACTCGTGGTGCGACAACGGCCCGAACTGGCGAGCAGTTATGCTGCGCAGTGCCAATGATGTTTTAGCACTCAAGCCCGATACGTCGATACTGGCTGGTTTGGATGTCGGCGTGGTCGGCCCAAGAGCGGATGAGGAAACGCAGTTCGAGGTGCGAGCGTTTTTCCCTGGCAACAACGGCATGACCGAGGACCCGGTCACGGGAAGCCTCAACGCAGCCTTGGCACAGTGGTTGATCGGTGCAGGTTTAGCACCAGAACGGTACATCGCAGCCCAAGGCACCGCACTGGGCCGCCGAGGCCGAATCCATGTTGAACAAGATTCCGAGGGCACCATTTGGGTCGGAGGCCACAGCGTCACTTGTATCGACGGACAGGTCACGATCTAGCGAGAAACCTGAACCTCCGCAGGGCAAGCCTGCGGCATCTTTCCTCTATCCCTCGGCTCAAATTGAGATCAAAGCCCGAATACGCATACTAGCGGATGACGGTTACCGAAAGCACTTGCTCCTCGGTCTTGAGTGGCGTCATGATCTTGAACAAAATCAGATCGTGATCTTTCGGCGTTTCCGATCCCTTGACCGTGAGATAAATGCGACCAGTTGATTTAGCCATTTTGTCGATGGTCAAGTCGATCGGAATATCATCCACATGCTCTACTTCGATCTTGATTTGCTCGATTGGTACAGTTCCTGTGCGGAGTTTCACGATCAATTCACCTCGGTATTCCTGTTTATCCGGATCGTATTTCAAGGTCACCCAATCCGGCAAAAGCTCTATATCGGTCTGCCTTCTGACGATTAACGTCGCCTCGCTAACAACTTTGTCGTAGACTTTAAGCCGTACCTTGCCCGATGCTTTCGACTTGGCAATAAGCGACGCCGGAAATCTGGCCTCAACACAAGGTTTCCCCTCTTTCTCTAAAATCTGAAAGCTCATCGCTTGCAAAGAGGCATCTGCCTCGACTGAGCAATCGTTTATGAGATCCAGGACCGAGATGTCTATGGGGAGTTGGACAGTAAGTGGATTGCTCGAAAGCCCATCGCCGCTTACTTCGAGTGAGTAAGAGTAAAAACTCTTTGTGAAGACCGCCAAGTCTCTGTAGCGAAACTTGAAATTGAGAAACAAATCGATACTTCCGTTGAGAGTTGCGATAGCACCCACCGTGCTTTCCAGTGCTTTCGCAGTGTCTGGGATCTTAAGCACCATTTCAGCGAGACCGTTGTCACCGTCCGCGACTATAACCGGTCCGTTAATAAGTCGAACTCCGAGACCTGGGTCGCTCTTCAAGGTCATGTCAAAGTTCGTCGTGGACCGATTCATGACGCGTACAAGAACCGGAACGTCTTCCCCAATCCCCACCTCACCAACATCAAAGGACTGCACTACCACCTGGCCAGCAGGCTTAAGGAAAAGATAATCGACGTTCACGGATTCTGATGACTTCAACGAATCGTTCTGCGAGTAACACTTTGCGATCGTGCCACCAAAGCCGAGTACAAAGACCAGAGCAATAAGTCTAACCTGCGAAGAAAAGCCTGTCATAGGTTTGGTCGCCAAGTGTGTACTGGTGTCATGCAAGAAAGAACAAGTTATTCAAGTTTACCGTCAATCGGAGCCGCTTGGTGATTGGGTGGTAGAGGCCAACTTTACGAACCAGCCTCATGATACACCTCTAACTACCTTTCCCTACTCGACAACTCTGATTGACCGTCGAGCAGAAATTGAGTGCAATTTTCCAAACTAATATCCTTAAGGATATGAATGGGAAATTCAAATTTTTCTTCATTAAACTGGTGCCAATGGTAGGTCGAGATGCGGTCGCCCATTGTGCCGAGATCCTTCATACGTTCGAAAATATTTCTTATTCGATATATCCCCTCGAAATTCTCCCACGCCACATTGGTGGTTGTGGTGGATTCCTTTCGGTCTGCGCCAGTCTCGCGATCAATCAGAACAGAAGCTCTATTAACCATAAGTGAAGATATCGGGTCAAACTCCGATGACGATCGATATGCCGGAAATGACTTTTCCACCCTTAGCCTACCATTCTTGAGTCTAGTTAGCTGACAATCCGATAGGGCCGATTGGTAACTATCCCAGAAAATGTCATGATTTTCCCAGTAACCACGATCGTTTGGTGCATTAAGCGCTCCATAAAAAGTCTCAAAGCTCGGGATACCGAAAGATTGGTAGCAGCGTTCAAGAGATACCCTTCTGCGTGTGATCTCACCACTCGGATTCATAGTTGTACCGTCAGTTAACAATCCGTCCTGCCAAGCCATAAATTCCGTTACTTGGCTTACGATTTTTTCATCTCGAAACGATTGGTAGTTGACAACAAAAACGAACTTCACCGGATTCACGGTTGATGCTTTATCCAGAACCAAGCGGGCCGTGACGCGTCGTTCGTCAATCAGCGGACGGTTCTTTTCCTTGAGCGTCCTCTTTAGCTCTTCAAGCTTTGATGGATCTTTCGTCACATCCGCAATCGAAACAATTCTATAGGAGACGTCGTAGTTGTTTAGACATTCGCCATTGGCGCGCGCGACACTGACTAATGTGCTCATATCCTGTCCGCTCACACGATGCATCGCCCCAGTGTGAAAGCAGACTGCGAAAAGGAAGGAAAACTGAACTATCCTCTTTATCATAGAAAGCTATACCTTTGCTTTGCCTTGCGGTATGAACCCGATATCAATTGATTTCGTTTTTCCTCACTCTCGCCATCGTAAGGTTGCGTGAGGCCATGTCAACACTTTGCGGAAAAGTTCTGCCAATTTGCTTATATGATGCACCAAACCTAAGAGTTACGAGTACGGAATCTACGGATCGACCATGAGTTGGCATCGATCGTCGGCATCGAAGCGACACTCATCGATAAGCCATTGCGGTGCAACTTTCTGTTTGCAAAGTAATCGAACCGCATCGAAACGGCAGTTCTGGCAAGGTGTCGAGCCGTATGCGATGAGTCCCAGCCGTGAACAATCGGCTGATGATATTGGGATCGTTCTCCCGCCAGTTTTCGTAAAAGCGTCTGATTCCTGAATCGGGCGAAGCCGACATCAAACTAACGATGCGTTCCTCACCGAACCTTTCCACTGCATTGCTGGCTAGACTTCCGTCATCCCATTCCCACTCGGCTGTCGCCAGCCGTTGTCCTCGTACGCTAGCAGCGAAAAGGAAAGCGCTCTACGGCTCCACTGACCTTGTGTCAGTGGACCGATGACTCGCAGGCTAGACACGGGACGCCGTACCCGCGTTCTTCGCCCCCATTGAGCTTGCCTCAATGGAGCGCATGACTCGCTGGCTGGAGAACGCACTGACGGCCTGGGGTATCACTGATTAGCCGACGAGTCACGCTCCCACCGAGTGAACTCAGTGGTGAGCCAGGGAGCGATTGGGGCACGGCGGTCTAGCTGGTTAGTCATGCTTCCACTGACACAAGGTCAATGGAGAGCAAGGGGTAGGGGGTAGACTCGTTGTCGATGATTATTCAGCATAACGGTTCACTCCATGAACAGTTACGGATTTCTCGAGATCCTCTTTTTGGACGCATAAAGACGATTCACTGTCGATCGATTACACTCATAAGGCCTTGCGCCTTTCTCACACTTTGTTCTCACCTCTCCATTTTCGTTCGGAGCTGCTACTGCCATGCGTTCCATCTGCTTGCTTTTTGCTAAAGTTTCTTGCGGCACCTCTGCATCTCATTTCGTCGTCGCGTGCTTTGCGTTAGCCTTTATCGTTTCCTCCGTTACGGTCTCAGCAAACAACAACCAAATCGCACAAGTCGAAGTTTTGATCGGTCCTACCGAACCAGTACCGAAGACTACTGAGAGCGACTTGTTCGAACCGTTTGCTATGGAGTTCGATTCCGACGGAACCATGGTTATTGTCGAGTATACCGGCGGCCGAGTGCTAACTTGGTCGGAGAGCACAGGACTTAAGCACGTTGTCGGTGGCCCCGAACAAGCCTATGTGGATGGCGAAGCACTGAACGCTCGTTTCAACAAGCTGCATAATCTAGTCATCATGCCCAGCGGCAAAATCATTCTCTCAGAACATCTCAACCATACGATTCGTCTGTACGATCCCATTACCGCCAAGATATCTACTTTCTCCGGGACGGGCACAAAACAAGGTCCCGCTGTACCTCAGGTCAGTATCGACCAAGCGACCTATAACCAGCCGATTTGTGTGAGTGCGTCCCCCGATCATTCTTCGATTCTGGTCGCCGATATCGGCAACCATGTGATTCGACGAATCGACTTGGGGAGCGGTTTGGTCAAGATCATGGCTGGAAATGGCAAAAGCGGAAACCCGATTGACGGAGAATTGGCGACCGAGTCACCGTTGGTTGATCCTCGTGGCGCGATCGAAAACCAAGACGGCGAAATGTTTGTGATTTCACGCGGTGGACACATGCTTTGGCGAATCGATCGCGAAGGGAGAATTGTTCGCGTTGCAGGGAATGGTAAAGCGGGTCTGGTCGACGGCGATAGAACCCAATCCCAACTCAACGGCCCCAAGCACTTGTGTTTTGGCCCGACAGGTGAAATCTACTTGGCTGATGACGTTAACGATGCTGTACGCAAGTTCGACGCAAAGACAGGCTTATTAACAACGGTCGATCTAGGGGAGTACAAGCTCAAACGCCCGCACGGTGTCACGGTTCGCGACGGTTGGCTCTACATTGCCGATAGCTTCCACCATCGTATCCTACGTGTGAAACTATAGTGCAGAACGCGAGAGGCATCCTTTGACCGCGAAGACCCGCTTCGCGTAGTGGCCGAGGCGACGAGGCCTACTTCCTGGCACGAATCTGTCTGGGGCACCGTTCAGTCAGAGCTGGCGGTCTCCAGGGCAAATGGACTCGTTGCCTCATCCACTACGCAAAGACCCGCTTCCCGTAGTGGCCGAGGCGACGAGGCCTGACCGCCTGGCACGAATCTGTCGGGGGCACCGTTCAGTCAGAGCAGGCGGTCTCCAGGGCAAATGGACTCGTTGCCTCATCCGCTACGCAAAGACCCGCTTCCCGTCGTGGCCGAGGCGACGAGGCCTGCTTCCTGGTACGAATCTGTCGGGGGCACCGTTCAGTCAGAGCTGGCGGTCTCCAGGGCAAATGGACTCGTTGCCTCATCCACTACGCAAACACCCACTATCCAGACACCCGCTTCCCGTCGTAGATTTTTAGCGAGTCGTATCCGGTTCATGGCTGCTGCAGCCATTCGAGATTGAACCGGGCACAGTCGATGGAGTTCCCTCGCTCGAAGAGGCAGAGCACGGTGCCATCAGGAAGCACGGCGAGATCGGAGTAGGCGGCTTTGCCAGCTTCGAGAGTTTTATTGACAGGCCAGGTCTTGCCGTCGTCGCGACTGAGTTTGATGGAGAGGTTCTCTCGCTTGCCTCGACCTGCGGGGATGGGGTTGCCCTGTTTGTCTAGAGCCAGCGAGTGCGGGTTAGAAAACAACAACGCACCCGATGGATGGGCTACGAGGCTGGCCATGCAGACTGGCTCCCACAACGCATCGTGAAACACTGGCTGACTCCAACCTGTCGCGCCATCGGCGCTGGTGGTCACGAGCTTGCGATTTGGATTGGAGACATTGCGTGAGATCATCATCACGCGACCATCAGAGAGCGGGGCGAGGATAGACTCATTCGGGGTGCCGAAGTCACTTTCGTTGGGAATGGCGATATCCCCCGCTTGCCATGTCTTGCCATGATCATCGCTGTAGATGGTGCCGCAAGCGGAGGGCCCGTGGTCTCCGATGCCTCCGTACGCGAGCCAGATGGGCACGACAAGCCGGCCCTTATTCAACTGAATACCATGACCGGGACCGGTAGCAATCACCTTCCAATCGTACATCTTTCTGAAAGGCTCGAAACTGGCCGTGATCTCTACCGGAGCGCTCCAGGTGAGTCCATCGTCTGTGCTCCGCATCGAGAAACAACGAGCGTAGTTCACGCAGTAGAGAAACTCGATGGCTCCGGTCTCGTGGTCTACAATGGCGACGGGGTTGTTGACCGTTTGTTCGCCCGCACCGACGTTATCTTTTCTGTGTGGATTTCCTTCGATCCGATCCGCATTGTGTGCGATGTGCTGTGAGGGTAGCCAGGTCTTGCCACCATCTTTCGAGCGACGCAGATGCACCTCGATTTCGCCCCAGTCTTTGCTGTCGTTTTTGCGAGCCTCGCAGTAGGCGAGCACGGTCCCCTTGGGCGTAACGATGATACCGGGAATGCGATAACGTCTGATTCCGTTGAGTCCAGGCGGAAAAACTTCGGACATTTCCATCCGGGGATCACCAGCGTGTAGTGTTGACTGCGGCGCAAGCGGCCTAGCAGTGCCGATATCACGCGGCATTGACGGAACCGGAGTTTTCGAGAGATAGATGTTCGCCTTGCCTTCGTGAGACGAGTAGTAGCTAATCCATAACTGCTCTTCGTGTAGCACTAGACCTGCGTAGCTCGTATCGCCGCCGGAGGGCAAAGCGAGAAACTCGGTCAGCTTCCCAGTTTGCGGATCGACCCAACACAACGCCGTGCGGACTTGCTTGTCATATAATCGTACAGCGGCCACGAAGCGACCATCGGGAAGCCGAATCATATGCGGCCCACCGATCCGCGTGCCCAGATCCTTCCACTCCCAATCCCTGAACGGAGCCTGCGAGATTCCGAGCAAACCTGTGTTGGGTTCATTCGCTCGCCCGTCACGTCGCAGAAGACAGTACGCGGTGTCGCCTTCGAAGACGATAGACGTTTCGTTCGGATAGCCCACATCGTACAAGCGTTCGACCAGAGTCTCGAAATTCTTCCCGTCTTTGCTCGAGTAGAACCGCACCGACTTATCTTCGCCACAGCCATATCCTATGCCGTAAGCTTTGCCCTCGTGCCAAGTCACACGCCATAGCCAAACGTTTGGATCGCCGATAGCGTGTTTTTCACTCCAGTTTCGACCATCCCTCGAGAACCAGGCCAATGACTGATGGGTGTGCTGCGATTTGTCATGCAACGCCTCGGCCCCGCAAAGCATCAGTTGACCGTCGGGTGTGACGGTGATCTTGGCATCGCGCAAGTCCGAGTTGTCCGATGTAATCAGCGCCGCAGATTCCCATGACTCACCATCGACCGATGTGATGACGCGCAATGCTCCGTCAGGAGAAACATGGCCTTGCCCCTCGCGAAAGACGCAGAACCAGCGGTCGTTGAACCTTACAAGATCGGTGAAGGCATTATGAGGTGCCTGGTCCCAAATCTTTACCGCAGCGCCAACAGGCACCGCACCTTGCTCAGCAGCCCAGCAACAACTCAGGCACCACATGGCCACAAGTGCAACTGGCAACAGAAATCGCTTGAACATGAAATTCTCCTTATGCCCCACTGAAGCCCACCGGTCAGAATCGACTTTGCTCACCGCAAACCTTCGGCGGTCAGTTGCGATTTGCCAAAGCCACCTTGGTACTCTGCCTTAAGTAGCGAGGGCGGAATCGGCAGGTTGGCAAAGTAGCCAGGTTGAGGTTGACAGATTCTGTTCACGGCGGCTTGAGTGGATTCTCCCTCCTGTGTCTGCAGGTTGTCGGGTGCACCTCTGAGAAAGCTGGCTTGGTACACCTCTTGACCATCGGACGTAATCGTGATCTTGTGAAACACTGGGGTGAAGGAGACGGTTTCCTTGGGGCCGCTTGGCGGCGGGCCAAAGCCGGGCGGAGGGCCGAAGCCTGGACCTGGTCCAAAACCAGTTCGAGTGTAATAGTCAACCGTATCGGGCTTGCCGCTCTCCACTTCGATGACGATCTGATGTTTGGCATTACCACTTAGTTTCCAGCCGAGGCTGGCAATTTTATCCTCGACAGCTTTCTTGAATTCGGGCTGTTTGTTGGCCGCCGAGGTCGCCAGTTTGTATTGGACCATGACCGAGTCACCCGGTTTAATGGCGAACAAATCGGCAGGATCGACTTTAGCCGCTGACGTAACGGCTTCTTGATGCGGTACTCGATACATAGACAGGGAGGAGGACTTGTCCTTACCGAATGCATAGACAAGGTAAGAGCCCAGTGAGGTGAGCCCGTCGGGATTGCCGTCATATGTCCATAAGGGCATCCCCTTCTCGATGTCATACAGCTTTGAACCGACCAGTAAGTTCTTTCCGACCCAATGCACCCGTGCATCGTTCTTGTGTTCGGTGACAGCGATCCGTCGAATCTCTTTGCCATCTGCTGTGCTGTAAAACGCAACTTCGAAGGGCACGTAAACCGCGATCATCGTACCATCTTGGGAGAATCGCACCTGAGAAGGCTTCTTGTCACAAGCGAGCAAACCTACCGCCTTGGCTGTTTCCGTTTCGACAAAGACTAGGTTTTGACCCGCGACCAGCGCCATGACCTCGCGGGCAGGACTTAGATCGGCATGCAGCGTTCCTCCGCTGCCTCCTTGATACAGAGCTTTCGGTCGATCCGTGCTAAGGTCCCAGATGATTATCGTGTTCTTTTGGCTGATGGTGATCAAGCGTTGACTGGAAGCGAATTCGACAAAGTGCAGTTCATCCCAGCTTCCGCCACCTGCAGTAAATTGGAATTCTGGCTTAAGACCGTCGGGGGTGACCCGAAGGATAGCCACGTCATTTCCTTTATCAAAGCCCTCGACTCGCACTGCCGCGATCCGCGAGCCATCGGGACTCATGCCCATCAGCTTCCACGAGGCGGGTAGTTCCAGGACGTCCGAGGTCTCGCCATCCATGCCCCGGACTACGGCAAAACGGCTGTACTGTTCTTCAGGCTTGCGGCCGTGCTGATAGGCGTTCAAGACGGCCATGCCACCCTTGCCGCCACACCGCAATCGAAGCGCCGCAAAAAACGGCTTTTTAACACTCGTGCTGGCAGTCAGTTCCTCGAAGTCGACTTCAGGAAAGCCACGCAACGGCGGCATCGACCAAAAGGGCTTGTCGAGCTTGGCCGAAATCTGCTTGACTCCTTTGACGATGGTAGGACGCATGGGGAAGTCCGTAGAATCCGATGTCAGATCACCATCCCCGGCGGGCGGTGGATTCGTCGGTGACGCCCCGTCAGCCGCTTTTTTATCGGCTGCTTTTCCGTCAGCCGCTTCCATGAACGGGTTCTCGGATTCGTCAGCGGTGTTGCTTAAGCCGAGCGACTTTTCGGCTTGTAGAAAGGCACTGACGAAAGCTTGGTCGCCTGCACTGAGCTTATCAAGCTTGATCTTGACGACCTTGCCACTGGTTTGAGTCAATTGCACTTCGTTAGCGTCGGCAAAGGTAAGACTCGCGTCGATCTTAAATTTGCCAGTAGAATCGGTCCAAGTGCGAGAGTTTCCAAACGAGGCCAACGGACCTTTTGGTTCGCCCGCTCCGATACGAAAGTCAGTAAAGCAAAATGCAAAAACTGCCAAACATGCTGACAGCCAGTAGCTTGCTAAAACACGTCTATCCTTCATCGATAATCCCCCAAGGAAGAGAAATGCCGGCTACCGACATCAATTGGAATCTCAGCCAGTTTACCAGGGAATACACTCGGGTAAAGGTATCCGAGTGCTGACAGGCGGGCACGATCGCCCTATTTAGAAAAATAGAGAGGGTTCGCTTAACAACCCTAAAAAATTGCCATCAGGAGCCCCCAGCATCCAAGAGACATTAGATCCTCAAAAGTTCTCGACCGGAAATAGCGGACATCGCCTGTTCGTGTAATGCAATTGTGTTAGTTCCTCACAACCATCGTTCCTCAGGATGTGCCACCCCATTCTTACCCTATGGTTTACAACCGTTTCTTCAGGCCATCCGGGGGGGGATCGCGAACGGCAACAAGTGGGACGATAGTGTACTCATTCGGGAAAGCCAGCCTGCCCGGACAAGCGCAGCCTGTTAACGTCTGACATCCTCGATCGCCTTCTACGCAGTTGTCAGCAAAGAAATAAGAGATTGGAAACTCCAGAACTGGCCATCGAACAACCAACAGTTGACTATCCTTTTGCTCCAGGCCTGAAGCTGTGCTAGAGGTATTGTTTCCGCCACCATCAAACTCCAGTTCACTTCGTTCATGTAGCTTCGGTGATTGTTCGGTAGTGTGGCCGTGGGTACAGTAAGGGGCAAGTTTCTTGGTCGCAAGAGAAATATCCGCGACTTGGCTACCTGGACGTTTTGAGCACTCTACTCCCTGGAATTCACCTATGCACGTGTCGCGCACCATTCCGAGTCTGCTGTTGCTATTGTTATGTGTTAGTCAGTTCGCGATAGCTCAACAACCGCCTTATGATGTCTTTCCAACTGCGGAACCGCCCTACTATCGAGTTCGTTATGACGCAGGCACGGAGAATGGCGATTTGATCTATCCCGTCCATTACACGATCTGGATTCCACCTGATGTCGCGCAGTTGCGAGGAGTTATCGTACATCAACATGGATGCGGCGAAGGGTCGTGTAAATCGGGCTTAACGGGAGCCTTCGATTTCCATTGGCAAGCACTCGCTCTAAAACATGCATGTGCGTTACTCTCCCCCGCTTATGAACAACCGGATCAAGCGGACTGTCAACGTTGGTGCGATCCAAGACATGGCTCCAGCGAACGGTTTCTACAATGCTTGAAGGATCTGGGTATGTTGACCGGGCATCCTGAGCTGTCTCATGTGCCGTGGGCGTTATGGGGGCACAGTGGTGGCGGGCACTGGGCAGGTGGGATGGTGATGATGCACCCTGAGCGAGTGGTTGCGGCCTGGTTAAGATCTGGGGTGCCGCTGCTGGAGGCGGAATCGAATCGCTCTGACATCAAGGCCCATCAGTTGCCGGCGGCGGCTCTTAAAGTTCCGTTGATGTGTAATCTGGGCACCAAAGAAGGAGTGACCGACAAAGAAGGGCGATTCGCCGGTGTTTGGCCTGCGAATCAAAAGTTTTTCGAATCAGTTCGATCGGCTGGTGGGTTGATTGCGATTGCCATCGATCCGTTGACAAGTCACGAGTGTGGCAACCAACGATATCTGGCGATCCCCTGGCTTGATCACTGCTTAACGGTTCGGCTACCTGCGGAACAGACACAACTTCCTGCCGAACAGTTCCAGCCGCTTCATGACATGCCACGGAATGAAAGTTGGCTAGCCGCTCCAACCAGCACGATCGCAGTTAGTGCGGCAGAGTTCGAGGGGGACGCGCAGCAAGCTGTCTGGTTACCTAATTCAACGATTGCAAAAAAGTGGATCGAGTACGTGACCGATACCGCAGTGACCGACACAACACCTCCTCCTGCACCGACTCGCGTGGAGCTATCAGGAAACGAACTCACATGGCAAATTGTGGCCGACCTGGAAAGCGGTCTAGCGAGTTTCATTATTGAGCGTGATGGACAATTTCTCGCCAAGGTTCCAGACGAAAGCAAAAATCCATTTGGTCGACCGGTGTTTCAGAATCTGCAATACAGCGATACCCCCACGCAACCACTGGTCCCTCTGCGATATGTAGACACAACAGCCGTAACGAATCAACCGTATCGATACACCATTCGCGCGGTAAACACGGTGGGCCTCGAATCAGAGCCCGCTGACGCCGTCCGAATCGCGCCTGCCGCCGGAAATGATCCCGCCGCTATCTCGCCACCCCGAAAGTAAAGGCCAGCTTGAGTACAAGTAAACGAGGGCTTATCCTCCCAGCGAAGCGACCGGGAGGGTGAAGTTGGAGGCGATCAGCGAGAAGTGTCAAATACCCCGGCACAGCGGAGGCTGGTCTCGTGGACCGCGATATCGTGCGCGGCGGACCATGCGAGTGGTTTTTCGTTGCGAAGCACTTTTGCGAAATCACGGAACTCACCATCATAGCGACCGCTGGAAACGTCGAGCACGAACTTGTTCTCACCCTTTTTGAAAGTGTCTATCGCCCGACTGGCCTGTGAGAGGTACAGCGTGCCGCGCCCCGATTCCAAGGGTTGGATTTCCATCGCCCCCTTAGTACCCACGACATGGAAGCGACGATGCGGACCGCCGAACGGATCTCCGTGATTGCATCGCAGAGTCACGAGAGTTCTCGGGTACTCCAGGACCGCAACCTGATTGTCAGGCAAGCCTGGAGGAGCTTGACCAGTTGGCTTACTGAACGCGCTGACGGCGGTGGGCGGCCCTAGTAGAAAGAGGACTGCGTCAACTAGGTGACACCCGAGTTCAAACATTCCGTGTCCAGGTATGCTGGCCAGTTGACTGTGGAGATCGGCATCCGCCAGCTTACCCATCGAGGCGTTTATCTCAGTGATCTCGCCAAGCCAGCCTTCGCGATGGGCTCGGAACAGTAATTCAAAAGCAGGGTTGTAACGCAACATGTATCCCATCTGCACCGTGAGTTGCAGGCGTTCCGCTTCTTGTCGCATCGTCTTGAGCTCCGAATGCCTACCCGCCCCAGGCTTGTCGAGGTGTATGTGCTTGCCCGCCCGCAGGCAAGCGAGAGCCGCACGCGCCGAATCATCGAGTGTTGTTTCAACCACGATAGCTGTGACCGACGGGTCGGCGAGCAGTTCCTCCTCAGCCAGCCACGTTAGCCCGGCGTAGGATCGTTGTCTTGCAGCAGTCGTCTGGCGACCCGCAATCGGCTCGGCGATACCAACGACCTCATAGAGTTCTGGCATCGAACGGATTGCGTCCATCTTACCGGAGGCATGGGAGTGGGAGGTACCGATCTGGCCGATGCGGATTCTGGTAGTGCGTTCCCCTGCGAGACCGATAACTGCCGGAGCCAAGGTGGCAGCAGCTACGGTTTTCAGTGCTTGTCGACGCGTGATGTGTGTATTCATGTTGGGACTTGGTGGGGTATTCGGTAAAATGTTGAAATTCCAGTGTTGATGGATCTATTGCTGTAAGTGCAAGAGCACGTTGAGAATACAATTAGACCCTTTGTCACGAATCGACTAGAATAAAAGAGGTAAATTCAATGCCGCGTGTGAGGCAGCAAGTCACGATCCTTAGGTAGGCAATTATGAGCACCATCGCCAAGCTTAGTGGAAATGATTTCGACCGCATGGTTATGCGAGGTGCCTTTGTCGATCTTGAGCCTATCAAGGTGGAGTTGATTCATGGGGAGCTTCGCTTTATGAATCCGGCAGGTCCAGTTCATGAGGGAGAGATTCAGTTCTTGATGGAGTGGTCGATCCGGCACGCCAATCCCAATGACATTATGATTCGAGTGCAATCTAGTATCAATTGCGGCGACCACCGGCCTGAACCGGATCTTGTATGGTCTCGCCGGATGCCGACCAAGCGAATACGTCCAACGCACTCAGATGTTTTGCTACTGATCGAGGTCTCGGATTCTAGTACGGTACAGGATTTGGGTGAAAAAGCCAAGCTGTACGCCGAGCATGACATACCCGAGTATTGGGTCGTGGATATCCAGGCCGAACAAGTTCACGTTCACCGAAATCCGAATCAAGGCCAATATCAATCGGTCCAGCCATTTACAAAAGATGCATGCGTCACCCCACTTTGTCAACCGAATGCAGACCTATCGCTGGCGGAGCTTTTCGACCTCGATTCGTAATCTTGCGCATCAAGCAAAGAAATCGCCCAAGACCACTTCGTTGGTAACAAGTTCCGCGGAGTACTGGTTGGGGGCGATGCCGTAAGGCGTGATCATGGTCAGAAATAAAGTCTGACGTCGCCCTGAACGATTGCGAAAGACACGCAGTTTGCGATCAAGAGATTGCGCGTAACTTTTGGAGATTGCAAAAGGCTGATCGGCGAATTTGATTTCACATAGGTTGATGCAATGATCGGCGCGGTCTATCAGCAGGTCGATTTGCGTTCCTTCGTCGTCAGTTCCCGATTTGGGACTGTATCGCCAAGACGCAGCTTGAGTCTGCACATCAGCGATTCCAATCGCTCGTCGAATCGCCTCCAAGTGCTTGAAGCAAATCGATTCGAAAGCGTACCCGCACCACGCTTCATATCGCCGACTCGTGGATTGGCGCAGCCAGGAATTCATTGCCGTAGAGGAATGCATCCAGTGCCAATAAAAGACGGAGAATTCGTCAGTCAAACGCAATAAACTGCCTTTGGTTTTTTTGTCCAGTGTGTCGGTTTCCGTGACAAAACCCGAAAGCCGAAGCTCTTCGATCGCCTTCGTAACTCCACCACCACTGGTTAGCTTAGCCTTCGCGAGTAGTTGATCGCGAGTTAGTCCCGACCAACTAGTCGCTAGAACTTTAACAATCGCTTCATGCGTGGCATGAGATTCGAAAAGTGCTGCGTACAAGTTGTGATACTCGTTCTTAAGCATGCCTTCAGGTCGAAAGCAATCGGCTTCGATGCATTGAACGGCAGACTGTCCAGGTTGAATAAGATTCAAATAATGCGGTATGCCTCCGAACGCCATATATGCCATCACAATCTGACGTTGATCCCATCGGATTTTTCGGTTCAGGAGATATTGCTGGACATCATTCAATAGAAAAGGCTCCAGCCGGATACGACGCGTAAGACGGTTATGCAATCCTCCGCGAGCATTGACTACATTGCGAATCATCCAGGCTGCTGCGGAGCCACAAACGATGACAGCCAAATCCCGTTTTCGACTGGCGTAAGCATTCCAAAAGTTTTCGAAGGCTGGAACGAATCCACTCTTGCGCGTCGCCAGCCATGGGAACTCATCGAAAAAAACAACACGCTTTCCGTCGATTGACGAGGGCTGTTCGAGGCAATGCTGCAGTAGATCAAAGGCCTCCAGCCACGTATTGGGCTGCACCAGAGGGACTACCGGAAACGCTTTTCTGAGTGAAACGTGAAAATTAGCCAGTTGCACTGCGGTGCTTTGGTTGTGCAGTCCCACCACCTCCAGCACCATATGTGGCTTACAATGCTCCCGGATCAAAAAGGTCTTTCCGACGCGTCGGCGACCATAAACGGCTACCAATTCTGGATCATTGGAAGCCAAAACGGTATCTAAGACTCGTTTTTCTGGCAGCCGTCCGATGACCTTTTCGCGATTGACCATAAATCCTTCCCCCATGCATCAAAAAGTCGTTTAGGCATGGTTTGGCGAATAATACTACGTATACATCGCCAAAACTAGGTTCACAGTAACAGTTTTGGCGAAGTATTTCCAATATACGTCGCCAAATCTTGCATTCCGTGTGTGTTTTTGGCGAGTAATTCAGGAAATTACTCGCCAAATCTAGCACAAAGTTGGACTTTCAAATGACCTTCCCCGTTAGGGAAGAGAATCGTTCGAGCTTACTGATTAAGCCCTCACCCCTAGTGGTTGTGTCTCGGAACGGTTCGGCAGACGTTTCGGTACTCGCATGCAAACTCTAGGCAACCGCCTGTGTGCAACTGTCCGACATGATTCCTGTATAACTCCTGCCACGGTGTTGCGTTCGCCCGCAGTCTCGGTGGGAGCTGGTTCGCTAATGGATCGTTATCCGTCATCGATCGTGCTTGCCATTCCGCTTGATCGACCAACGCATCGACACGGCGAGTTGTCAAATCAATGCGCACACGATCTCCCGTTCTTAGCTTCGCTAGGCCGCCTCCTGCGTATGCTTCAGGCGAAGCGTTTAGAATCGATGGACTGGCCGAGGTTCCGCTCTGGCGGCCGTCTCCCAAGGTTGGCAATTCGCGGATACCTTGTTTGAGAATCGCATCAGGTGGTTGCATATTGACGACCTCGCCGCTACCTGGAAAGCCCAGTGTCCCGCACCCTCGGATGACTAATAGGGTATCACTATCAATCTTCAACGATGGATCATTGATTCGATCGTGATAGTCCTCGGGGCCATCGAATACCACGGCTATGCACTCAAAGACTTGTTCACGCCCCGTTTGATTGAGATATCGGTCGCGAAACGCGTTGCTGATAACACTGGTCTTGATCAAAGCAGCATCGAACAGATTGCCACTCAACACCAGAAACCCTGCTTGGGTTCGAAGTGGCTGATTCATCGAACAAACAATTTTGTTGTCAGGCTCAGGCGCCTCGACGACGTTTTCTCTAAGCGTTTTGCCGGACACCGTGTTGGTCTCGCCATCGAGCAACCCGACTCGCAACAGTTCTTTTACGACGCTCGGCACTCCTCCCGCCCTTTGAAAATCCTCTGCGAGATAACGCCCCGCAGGTTGCAAATTGACTAACAGCGGCACGTCATATCCGCTGTCCTCCCAATCCTGAATCGACAGCTCGATTCCAGCGTGTCGTGCAATCGCAAGAAGATGGGGAGGGCAATTTGTGCTCCCGCCAATGGCAGTGTTCACGACGATGGCGTTAAGCAATGAGGCACGACTCAAGATCTGAGATGGACGCAAATCTTCACGCACCATTTCTACGATCCGTTTGCCCGCAGCATAAGCCGCTTGAGCCCGCTCGCGATAAGGAGCCGGGATAGCAGCTGTCCCTGGCAAGGCCATACCCATAGCCTCTGCTAGACAGTTCATCGACAACGCCGTTCCCATGACATTGCAATGACCAAGGCTCGGAGTGGCGGCGGCCAGGAGTTGAAGAAAACCGTCTTCGTCGATCTCGCCCGCCCCGAGCCTGCGTCTCGCCTCCCATATGATTGTTCCTCCCCCGGTCGGTTCTCCATCGATAACACTATTCAGCATCGGACCACCATTGAAGATGAGCGAGGGAAGATCCGTGGTAGCTGCCGCCATCAACGATGCAGGTGTCGTCTTGTCGCATCCGGTCGTAAAGATCACTCCGTCGAGTGGGTAGCCGTAAAGTATTTCTACCAATCCCAAGTATGCCAGATTTCTGTCCAGTGCTGCTGTTGGACGACGCGTGGATTCTTGGAGAGGGTGCATAGGGAACACCATGGGAACACCACCTGCATCACGCACCCCATCCCGCAATCGTTCCACTGTGTGTAAGTGTGCTCGATTGCACGGTGCAAGGTCGTTGGCGGACTGCGCAATACCGATAATGGGTCGACCTGCACGAAGCTCATCGAGGGTCATTCCGTAATTGAAATAACGTTCCAGATAGATGGCTGTCATGCCAGGATTTGAAAGATCGTTAAACCATGCCTCGGATCGCAATCTTTGGTTCATGAAAACCCTCTTCGCCTGCAAGTTGAATGGAATTGCGATCAATGTACCAGGGCCTATCGAACGTTCAAGCGTCCCTGTTGCAAACGTTGGTAGAGCAATAATATGGCGAAAGTCACAAACGATTGACAGAGATTCTGGCCAAGCAGTCGGGTGTGGCCGGAAAGCTGCTC
Source organism: Brakhagea baltica (assembly GCF_052161605.1). Taxonomy (NCBI): domain Bacteria; kingdom Pseudomonadati; phylum Planctomycetota; class Planctomycetia; order Pirellulales; family Pirellulaceae; genus Brakhagea; species Brakhagea baltica. The sequence continues at coordinate 6,714,379 of NZ_CP197409.1, forward strand.
GACTTCACTTGGCACAGACCACTAGAAGAATGTTAAATTGCATCTTAAACTAGAATCTCGGTCCGCTCTGCGGGGCAGAAAGAGTGTCGCTGATCGCTCCGTCGATCAGTCGAAAACGTTTACCCACCGCTCCGTCGAACGGGCGTGTTATGTTCTATCACGGATCGGCGGAGCGATCGGTTTTTTAACATACGGATCGGCGGAGCGATCCGCGACATTTGCCCCATGTTCGGTAATCTGTTCGATCGGAACGCTCCATTTTTCAATCATGAGCGGATGCGACCTCATTGGTCTCAAGCCGGGGCGATCGGTTCCCTTGACGTAAACCGTTTCTCTGGTAGAGTCGGCGGAGCTCGGGGGGAGTTAAATTTCCTATCATTCGCAGGGAGGGCGAGTAATCCGGATGAGCACCTTTCTGATTGCCTTGTTTTGTTTTGCTGGCTACTTCGTGGCCTATTTCACTTATGGTCGCTGGCTGGCGAGGCGAATCTTTCGGCTTGATCCCCAGGCTTTAGTTCCAAGTCGTCAGTTCGAAGACGGTGTGGATTACGTTCCCTCGAAAAAGTCGCTGGTGTTTGGGCACCACTTCACTAGCATCGCTGGAACGGGCCCGATTGTCGGCCCAGCGATCGCTGTGTTTTGGGGATGGCTACCGGCCTTGATCTGGGTGTTGGTCGGAAGCATCTTCATCGGGGCCGTTCACGATTTCGGATCGCTGGTGGTCAGTATGAGAAATCGTGGGCAGACCATTGGTGAAGTGTCCGGGCAATTGATTTCGCCCCGAACCCAGTTGCTGTTTTTGCTGTTGCTGGCTTTTGCCCTGACGATCGTGCTGGCGATTTTTGGATTGGTGATCGCGCAGATTTTCAGCCTCTATCCTCAATCGGTGCTGGCGGTCTGGATTTCTCTGCCGCTGGCGATCGTGTTGGGAGTGCTGCAGCGAAAGAACGCGAATGGGTTGATGCCATTGTCCGTGATCAGCCTACTGTGCATTTTGGCGACCATTTATGTTGGGACTAACTATCTGCCGATCGTTTTGCCGGTCCAGTATCCCGTTGTGGTCTGGACGGTGATCTTGCTGGTCTATTGTGCAATCGCCTCGGTCCTGCCAGTCTGGATGTTGCTGCAGCCGAGGGATTACGTGAACTGCTATCTGTTGTTTTTTTCGATGGCCTTGATTGTGGCCGGTTTGGGAGTCGCATGTTTGACGGGAAAAGCTGACCTGATGACCGCCGCTCCCGCTGTGGCCAGCGAGCTTCCCCAAAACACCCCTCCGATCTTTCCGTTTTTGTTTATTACGATCGCATGTGGGGCGGTGAGTGGATTTCACTGTTTGGTTAGCTCCGGAACTAGCAGCAAACAAATCGCTTGTGAATCGGACGCTCAGGTCATTGGTTATGGTTCGATGCTTCTGGAGGGGGCTTTGGCTGTCGTGGTGATTCTGGCCTGTTGTGCCGGAATCGGGATGGGTAAGTTTCGGCTGGAAAAAAGTGGGGAACAACAGAGCTGGGGAGCTTCGATTATCGTTCAGCCGGTGAAAACGGACGACGGCCGATTGCTGACCGGACGGGACGCCTGGAGAGATACCTATTCGGTAGGCAAGGAGAGTAGCTGGGAGAGTTTTCGGCTTGGCAATATGGTGGGAGCTTTTGTGGACGGCAGTGCCAATTTTCTCAGTCAGATCGGCTTGCCGATTCCTCTGGGCGTCGGCTTGGTGGCAGTACTGGTTGCCTGTTTTGCGGCGACAACGTTGGACAGTGCGACCCGACTTCAACGTTACGTTATTCAGGAACTGGCCGCGACCACTCGCATCCGCCCCTTGCAGCCGCTGACCAATCGCTACGCAGCCACTGGACTGGCGGTGTTGCTAGCGGGCACGATTGCCATGATTCCCGCCAAGGCAGGTGGAGAGCCGGGGACCGGAGGTCTATTGCTATGGCCGTTGTTCGGTGCTACCAATCAGTTGTTAGCAGGATTAGCCTTTCTAGTCATCGTGTTTTACTTGCGGCGTCGTGGATTACCGATCTGGTTCCTGATTCTGCCAACAGTCCTCCTGATTTTTCTGCCAGCTTGGGCTCTCAGCTGGCAGTTGTTCAATTTTGAAAATGGCTGGATTGGAGGATTCGAGACAGGCGAGAATGGAGCCGCGGAATGGGTCTGGCGGTGGCACGAAAAGAAACTGCTAGGGAGCGTGGGACTGTTGACCCTATTGTTGCAGTTGTTGATGGTGTTCGATGCGATCCGCGTCTGGCCCAGATCCAGAGCAGTTGATTTGGAAAGGATGATTGAAGATGACAAGTGAAACACCTCCGGTGGTAGAGATCACACTGCGTATTCCCGGTGCTTGGCGAAGCCCGATGGAGATCATGGAGCGGCTTCCCAGCGGATATCGTATAATCGATGCTCAATTGCAGCTCCCCGACAAAACGAGACTCGACATATTTCCAATACCAGCCGACAAACAATTTCCCAACATCTTTCGCACTAGCCTTCGTCAACCAGCTACAGCAGAGGAGTTGAGAGTCGTCGATCGCTACACCATTAATGTGGGTCTCGCCGGCCCTGGCGGCAGTCTGGAGTCCGCACGCACCATGATGAAAGCGGGGGCCGCGATTATCCACGCGGGAGGAGCAGGTGTGTTCATTGACAATAGTTGCCTAGCGCATGGAGCCGAGGATTGGTTGAGCATGACTGATGACGGGAGTAGCGATGCAATCAGTTTTGGATTCGTAGGAATCGTGCGTGGCGAGAGGGAAGTCAGAACGGTGGGCATGCAAGTCCCAGGTTTTCCAGAAATTCTCATGACTCGTGCTGATGCCGATGCTGATGACCGAGCGATCATCGAGATGATTCGCTATCTCTGTGCAAACGACCGCTCCGTAGGAGATGGGCACATCATCGCGGATGAAAAAGGACCCCGATTTCGAATCACGCATGAATTTCCTGAGCAATCTGGCGTACCAGCACCGATGCGCAACCCATTGGGACGGCTGCGCATGGTGAGTTTCAAGGACATAGCCGAGCAAAACTAACGACGCGAGGGGGTAGGGACTCAGCTTGATTTCAGATCCAACGCTTGCATAAACTGCCAATCTGCGTTGCGAGCGGAAAGTTATATCGCTTCCCGTAGTGGCCGAGGCGACGAGGCCCGCCCCCGTGGCACGAATCTGTCGGGGGGGGGGGCACCGATCAGTCAGAGCAGGCAGTCTCCTGTGCAAATGGACTCGTTGCCCACTACGAAGAAGTTGCCATGCGCTGTTGATTTGCTTCTAGCGACGCGTCTTCACTAGGACCGGAACGTCGCTAGATGGCCCAATGGTAACGCTGCGTCGTTTAGGAACGACTTCCCGAGCCTCTTGCAGCTCAAATTCGTATCGCGCGAGCAATGTTCCTAGCACAATCGCCATCTCGTAACCCGCGAATGCCGCTCCGATACAACGTCGATGGCCACCACCGAACGGCATGTACTCGAACGGCGAGTAACTTCTTCCGAGAAACCGATCTGGTCGGAATGTATCGGGATCAGAGTAGGTCTGCGGATTGTGATGGGCCAAGACAGTCGCAGGGGCAACGGCTATGCCCGCCGGAATCGTATACTCGCCCAATACCATCGAGGTCCGTAACTTGCGCAGCGTCTCAGTCACGATTGGATGGATGCGCAGCGTCTCTTGAACAACGGCCTTCAGATAGGGAGCAGCCGCCAGGGTGGAAGGCTGCAGGTCTGGAAGTGAATCAAGCTCGTCTCGCAGCCGACCTAAATATTGACGGTTGCGATGCAAATGATAGATCGCCCATGTTAGGGTCAGCGCCGTCGTCTCATGACCTGCAAAGAGGAATGTCATTAACTCAGCGTGGATATGTTCTCTTTGGATCGATTGACCGTCCTCATACTTAGCATCACACAACAGAGAGAGTATGTCTTCTCGATCAACAGAATTTGCTTTTCGCGAGGCAATTACCTGGTCAAAGAGCGTGAACAAGTTGGCTTTGGCTTGGTTCCAACGATCCCATGGCGTGAGCCCGAGAAACGAAAGATGGGTCTTGCTCGAGAAGAAAAGCAATGGATTTGCGGCAGCTACGGTGGAGTGACTGGCACCAACCATTCGCTGAGCCATCGCGCGATCGTCACCCCCAAACACTGTCCGCACGATGATTTCCAGTGAGATATCAATCATGAGCGGTTTCGTGAGCAGAGGCTTGCGAAGATCGTGCTTGGTGAGTTGTTCCATCGCTATCTCTTGCATGGCTAGACCATAGGCCTTCATACGATCACCATGGAACATGGGCATGACTAAACGGCGTTCACGACGGTGCTCCTCACCATTGAGGACGAACATTGAACCGGTCCCCATGAGCGGGGCCATGGTCGCAACGGCGAACGGTTCGTAAGTATCGGGTGATTGGCCGTAGATGGTACGAATGAGATCTTCTCGACCAGTCACCACAACGGGGCCGTTTAATGCACTCAACAAAAATGGATCGCCAAACTCTTTGACCCACGATTCCATCGCTTCACGTGGGTTGCGAATCAGCCGTAACGTTGGCCCCCATTTCCCCTTCGGCCCGGCGGGAAGATTGGTTGCTATCGTGGCTTCCATACGTGCTCTCGATTATTCTAAGAAAAACTTGGTTAAATTGCGGTCCGACATTTTAGAGTGAAAAATCGATTTGTGGTACAACCGGAAAGAAGGCACGCTCAAAAACCTCCCCCTCTCATTGCCATCGTTTTCGGAGCAAGAAATGACGAACCACAAGTTTAGCCGACGTGATTCCTTTTTCGCAGGGATAAGTTTTCTATTAACGCTAGTATTGCTGCCCTGTGCCCACTCCCAGCAGGAGACCCACGCAATTGGTAATTTAATGTTCCTTGCCGGAGCTTGGGAAATGAACGTTCCAATCTCTGGCGGTGTGAGAATAACCAGGCCCGTTCGCAAAAGAAGATCTGGTCGAGTGGTCCGCCACGTAGGCTTCAAATGAATCTTATAATCACCCTGTTGCAGCTCGTACAATCCACTTTATTCGAATGGATATTCTGTCTCCAAGAATTTGGGATCAACCTAAGCCGACTTGGCTCGCCCCAATTAGTTGGACATAATGGACAAAAAAGGTCTATGTCACTATGCACGAAACCTCCCTTAGCCTTATCGACCGCCTCCAAAACTCACCTGAAAACGAAGGCTGGAGTCAACTTGAAAAACTATACGCTCCTTTGCTCCACGTCTGGCTGCGACGGTACGACGTGCAGGACTGCGACGCACAGGACCTCGTCCAAGAAGTGTTACTTAGCGTTTCGAAGGAGCTAGGTTCGTTCGACCACCCCGGGATTCCCGGTTCCTTTCGAGGGTGGCTCAAGGTGATTTTGCTTAATCGTTTGCGAAAGTTTTGGCGATCTCGGGATCGTCGTCCGCAGGTACACGGTGACTCAGACATCAATACAAGGCTCGCACAATTGGATGACCCAACGAGTGAATTGAGCCATATCTGGAATCGTGAACATGATCAGTATGTTCTTCGACAACTGTTGGCACTTGTCGAGCCCCATTTCGAGCCGAATACCTGGCGTGCATTCTGTCGCGTCGCACTGGATGGTGCAACGGTCGACGTCGTCTCAACGGAACTGGGAATCTCCAAGAATGCCATCATCGTCGCTAAGTGCCGTGTTCTGAACAGATTGCGACGCGAAGCAGAAAGCTTAGTTGAAACTTCTTCTCATTTTCTTCGAAAGAGCTGAAATACTCGGTAACAATCGGGTCTTACTTAGCATCCACGCGCGGAAACGGCTTGCCCGTTGCTGAACGACTATTTCACATGCAAGGTATGGGCCTTACTACGGTTCCAAGGTAGACAGATTGTAAAATGCTAAACACAACAACCCATCCTAGCCGGGAGCGATTGAACGCGTACAACCTTGGGCAACTGCCACCAGATGAGGTAACGGCGATCGAGAACCACATCAGCGCGTGTGAGCCATGTTGCAATACCATTATTAGCCTATCCTCAGACGATACATTTGTCTCACTACTAAAAAAAGCCAACCAATTGGCCGACAATCCTTCCCCCGCCCAAAAACTTACAGAACTAGTCTCGGTTCAAAGAGACTTTCCGCCTGAGCTCGCGGAGCATCCTCGGTACGAGGTCGTCCGGCTGATTGGGAAAGGTGGGATGGGTGATGTTTACGAAGCTATTCATCGCAAAATGGAACGGAAGGTCGCTTTAAAGGTAATTAATCGCGAGCTATTCCAAAACGTCGAAGCGGTGAATCGTTTCCATCGTGAAGTAAAGACTGCTGCCCAACTTTCGCACTTCAACGTCGTAACTTCGTATGACGCTGACCAGGCGGGTGACATCCACTTTATGGTGATGGAATACGTCGATGGAGTCGATCTGTCACAGATTGTAAAAGACCGTGGTGCCTTGCCGATTGCGGAGGCATGTGACTACATACGCCAGGCTGCGATTGGGTTGCAGCATGCACACGAACTAGGCATGGTCCATCGCGATATCAAACCACACAATCTCATGGTAACCAAAGATGGAACAGTCAAGATTCTTGATTTCGGTCTCGCCTCAATCGTAACAGAAACGGTCTCTTCATCTAATGCGGTAGTGCAACGGTCTGACTTGACGGCGGTCGGTGCCATAATGGGGACTCCCGATTTCATTTCACCCGAGCAAGCACTTGATGCTCGCCAAGTCGACATCCGCAGCGATATCTATAGTCTTGGCACGACACTCTGCTATTTATTGTCCGGCAGAGTGCCCTTTGAAGATGGTGGTATTACGCACAAACAAAAAAATCGTGCGCAGATCGAACCGATCCGATTAGATGCGATGCGAAAGGAAGTTCCACAGGAGCTCGTATCAATTGCGTTGAGGATGATGGCAACGAATCCTGATGAGAGATACCTTACGCCAAAGCAAGTTGCGGAAGCTCTAGAATCTTTCCTTCGTACTTGGAGACCTAACGAAGACGCTGAATATGCACACGAACCGTCAAACGGCGGGAACATGTCTGGTTCAAACGGACAAGAATCAAAAGTTGGTGGTTCAGGGTGGAATTGGTGGTTGATAATTACCAGGGTTGTTTTAGCAATTGCATGTGTTCCCGTAGTCTTGATTGCCTACGAATCATGGATTTTCGAGATTGAATTTTCTATGCTAGATCGCGTAGGATATCAGGTTCCAGCCTACCTGCTTAGCGTCTTATGTTTGTCGATTATTGCGGGACTAACACTTTTAATCCAGAGATTGAACTCATCGATTCATGATGTAAATCCAAACGGCAAATACGACTTTGGGATAAGATCAAAGGACTTTATAGCGATTGCTGCTGTGTTTTTCTCCGGATGCCTCGCTACAGTAAGTTATTACTTGCAATTGAACAAAGGTAGGTTCGTTGAGGGGCACGGCTTCGTTGTGTCGTATGTTCAGCAAGCCCTTGATACTATCCCCGAGGTTGACCTTGAGCCACATGAAAGGGTCGTCGACTTACAGGTCTCTGGTAAAGATGCGCTGCTCGTGCGGCTAAACGACCATGTTCGCTTACAGTTTGAAGGATGGCCTGCGTCTGATTCGTCTTCCCTCTATCACGGAAAGGTTATAAGAGTGGTGCCAGGCAAATCTTACCGCGATAGCGATTACGCTAGCCTGCTAGTCAAAGAGATGGAAAACGGACGAAATAGAGGCTGGCCTTATGCGGATTATCTACTGCCCGGCGTCAAGACAAAAGGTTGGGTCTTGTTAACAGACTAGTTAGCAGAATTGGAAGTCTCGTGGCCACTTGGAGCTGCGGCCATCGCAACTCACTGCAAAGCCTGATGCTGGACGCTACTGGCGGTCTCTTTTTGTCAAGGAATTAACACGATAATCCGCAATGGCGATCTGAAAGTTGATATGATTCGTTGAAGGGTAGCTTCACATTGCCGCATCAGTCCTTTCTGGATCATTCAACAATGCCTACGCGTTCACTTACCATTCTGCTACTTTCATTTCTACTCGTGGCCGATCAGAAATTGGGCTGTGCAGACACGGTGATTGACTTTCCTGAGCAATCGATTGGGAGTCTTTATTTTGCTTCGCCCGATGACGTTCATTTCGGTGCGGATTCGAAATTAACCGAACGCGTAACGGAATGGGAATTTTTCGCGTTTGCCGCCGGCAGAGTCCGGTTGCCGGAGGGAAAGCTTATAAGGCTTAGCCTAAACAATCGCACAGAGGACATGGGATTAGTTGACAAACCAGATTGGGTGAAGAGTATACCTAATCATACAATCCATTCATTGCATGTCGTCAACACACCCTTTCGCGATGAGTTGCTGTCCGAGTTTTCAAACTGGACGGGACTGCAAGACCTTAGGCTCGTGGGTTGCGATGTTACGTCAGCCGCTGCCTCGACGTTGTCCAAGCTGACTCAACTAAAGCGCCTTTATCTATCCAGATTGCCATTGGTCGACGACACGCTTCTTGTAACGGTAGCGGAGCTTCCTAATTTACAGGAAATCTACTTGCGGCGGCTGAAGTTGACCGATTCGGGGATGGCTGTTCTGTCACGTAGCCATAACCTGACGCTCGTGCTAGTCGACGGTGTAGCCATCTCTGATGCGGGAATCGCTTCATTAACAAAGCTCAGCAATCTACTCTATCTCAACGTATATGCAGAGGAACCCGATAGCGATCTTTTTTCTCCCGCAGACGCACAAACGAGCGTCACGGACGTAGGCTTGGAGCACATTGGGGATTGCTCTCAACTCATATCGTTGAACATCCATGGAGCAAAAGTGTCGTTAGACGGCTTACAAAGACTCTTTCGGCGGTGTCCTAATTTACGCTATTTGGGCATAAGTCGGAGCGCGGTCGACCTCGGCGCATTGGACGCAGCCAGCAGCTTGGCACATTTGGAAACGATTCGGATTACGGGAACGGTACTAGGTGATCAAGAAGCCAGGCAACTAAGTCAGCTTAAGCAACTGCGTGAGATTGATGCGGAACTCAATATTGGCAACGAAAGCGTTGAGCAGTTGGCTTCATTGCAACGACTGGAATCTTTGCGATTCTCAGGCGAAGCTGACGACCAGTGTATGTCAGCACTTACCAAGCTTCCCAACCTCAAAGATCTTTCGATAGTTTTAACTCGTGTGACTGATGAAGGCCTAGAGGCACTCAAGGGATCGGCACGACTGGAACGAGTTCATCTTAGTGGACGAGGCTTTAGCTCCCGTTGCTTGCAAACAATTGCAACTTGGCCAAACCTGACGGAGCTTTTTTTAGAGTCCTTGGGTGCGAGACAAGATGGGCAAGGGGAATGGAGCGAAATGTCGAAGCTGCCAGCCAAATTGCGATCGCTGGACTTTATTGCTTGCCCTGAAATCGGTGATGATGAATTACGGGTCATCGGATCACTGCCGTTTTTGGAGTCCCTTTCGATTCGAGCCCAAAGTATCAAAGCCATAACAGACGCGGGGGCTGGCCATTTAGCTACCGCGTCGAAATTGAGGAGCCTTACTTTGCCTTCATTCATAACCGACCAAGGCTTGTCGAGATTGCGGGGGATTGAGTCTCTCGAGCATTTGGAAATCGTTTGCTTAGCAACGTCTGACGGCTTAGCAACGCTAGGGGAGCATCAACGATTACGAAGCCTAACGATCGGCTCCCCTGACCTATCTATCGACGACGCAAACGAGTTCGCAACGAGACACCAAAACACTCTGCAGTTTCGGTTTGCAGAAGTAGGAATCTCTCGAACAACAAGACTTGGAAGCACAGATCCAATTCTTCGGCGTGGTTCCGAGAGTGACAGGGCGAAGTTGAATGTCCTCGAGGGAAAAACACCACCTGGCTTAAAGGTGACAGCCTGGACTTCAATCGATGGTGAGGTACAACTGGAATCGCTTCACGGCAAGGTTGTCTTACTCGATTTTTGGGGAACATGGTGCGGTGCTTGTCTTAATCAACTACCCCACATCCGCGACCTCTATGAAAAGTACCACGAGAGGGGTTTGGTTGTGATCACAATTCACTCCACGTATGGGGCGGATAACATGGCATCGTTTCTCAGCAAGAACCCGTTTCCCTGGCCCAATGCCAGCGACGTTGACCGTCAAACCGAGGCGGATTTCGCTGTCAGCTCCTGGCCATCGACCTATCTGATCGATAGACAAGGAAAGCTGAGATTCGCCAATCCAATAAAGGATCACCTGGAGGACGCAGTTAGGTTGCTTATAGAAGAATAGTGGCGATCCCCGTTCCCGCAGATCACCGAAGTGGTATGGTCTCCGCGTTTGGTAATATGAAATTCGAGTCCCTCTAGTGCTTGAGATTCGATCTACCATGTTGAAGAGTAAGGTGCATCTATGTTGTCCAAATCATTGCCGTGTCCAATTCGAAGCCAGGCAAGACGTCTTCACCCGAAAGTGACAGCGGGTTGGAAACGATGTCTATCTCACGATTTGGACGATAGATATAGACCTGTCGATCGAAAGGATCGATAAGCCAGCCGAGTCGAACTCCATTGGAAATATACTCTAACATCTTTTGCTTGAGACTGCTCAGTCTCCCTTAACCTCAAAAAGTTCGGTCGTGTTTAGGAGAGCCTCGGGGCGACAAGTTGGGCTAATCGGGCTCGGTGGCACGACAATTTCGATACTGCGATAATGCTTCCCGTCGCTTTTCGTCATGACCTGGATTCGTGATGCTGGGATATCGACCACCCAACTCGGCCACACCACTCTCGGCGTAGATATCGGCCTTGTCTCGTAAATCATTGGTGAGACTGCTGTCAGCAACTCCCCACGAAGCAATTAAATTTTTCGCGGCCCCAAACCGTCAAAGGCACCGCGATCGACCATCGAGTCGAACTCGGCACCGGTGATTTTGCTCGAAATGCTCATTTTCCCGTACTCTTTTCCGTAATTATGGCCTCAACCCTAGCCATCCCCACTGTACGACGAAATGGCCTGATAGACAAAATCGATGGTGGAAATTAAAGCCTTATCGTGGCTGCGTTTTATCAGAATGGTCTTATAATTTCAGTATGAACAAGACCCCAACCCCAGAATCCACCACCTCAGATCGCTGCGAACCCACCGCCAGCGTGGCTCGTGGCTGCCCGCCGCCAACTCCCGAGGAGAATCGACGAAACTGGGCTGCGTGGTACCAAGCAATGGAGCTTAGTCATGAGATGTTGTTGATGGGGCTCAGGAATCAGATCGGTCCGGAGGGTGACTTAATGGCTGCGTACCGCGAATGGTACGAACGCTATCAAGTAACCAAATGGGAGTCCCACCGTGCCCCCTAGCGTGCTTTTGCGTGTATTGGCTGACATCTATGATTTGGCTGAGCAGCTAGGAGCGAATCCGGTTGTTGCTGGTGGGCTTGCCGTTTCCTATTGGGGGCACCCTCGAAGCACGCAAGATATTGATCTGGCTGTAATCGTTTCAGACGAGCCATCATTTTTTTCGAATCTGACGGCATCCAATTTAACGCTTTCCAAATCAGGCAGAGTCATCGATCTCGGTTTTGTCCGCGTGTCACAGTGGACGCGGGCGGTTGAGGATGCGTACATCGACTGCGAAATCGATTTCCTACTTTCCTCTTCGAGCTATCACCAAGAAGCGATTCATCGTTCCGTCCTTTGTGATTTTCCGGGTATCGCTAAGAGCGTAAGGGTATTGAGTTGCGAGGACTTGCTCTTGTTCAAGGCCGCATCAGGGCGATTGATCGACTTGGCTGATATCCAAACGCTATATTCAATGCATCGTACAAGTCTGGACCATGACTATTTGGCCGAGAAAGCTCAAGAGCTCCAATTACCAGCTCGCTTTTGGCTTAGGGTGTAAGTCGATATGTATTAGGTCACGTGCGTGAGATAGGAACGTGTCGAAACCGATATCCATTGTTTCTTTCCATCTCCAACCAAGTAACCAAATTAGACTACCGAAGTCTTGGTTACCTTTTGCCAAGTGATCGATTCAACAACGGTCTAACAAGTTCGCGGATTTCCAACGGCAGTTGAAACAGAGGCCGATCAGTTGGCGGCTCAGCATTGATGACCTCAACAGCAGCATCAAGGCATCGCAGCGGGATCTCCAAGTCGTCACAACCTTTGCCTGCTTTTTGCCAGGCAGTATTCCACGTTTCAATTTGTGACTTAGAAAATCCACCTTCGTCAAGGTATTGAATGGACTGAGTAACTCCTTGACCGAGCTTTGCGGCAACTCCATATTTCAAATAAATAGGCACGATATCGGATATATAGCTCGCCCACTCACTAGGGCCGCGTCTAAGGACCATCGCTAACAGGTTCTGAGGTGTACCAACATACTCATCGGCGTGAGCATTCCCTTCTTCTAACGCTCGCTTCAATGCTGCTACCACATCGTCGATAGTTTGACACGCGATCATCGGGGCCGCTATGACGTAACGAGACTCAGCGTTTTGCTCAAGGGAGAATGCATCTCCAGAATTCAGTGCCAAAGCATCATTCTCACCTACTCGCCCTGCCTCAACTTTTTCCTTTCCCATTTGGAGGGCTGAGGCTAGAAACCAAGCACGAAGAAATCGGGCTATGAGACGAAGTGGACGGCCACGTTGATTCTTGATCTTCAGGCACAGCCGCATAAGCGGTTCCGCCATCTCATAGAAAGATTCCTTGCCACGTTTCTCAGATCGCACGTAACCTTTCGCTTTCAAATTGCCGAGTTGCTTCGAACAACTGCGTTCGTCGATAAACGTCTCGTCTGCAATCTGCTTTACCGTCATTGCACCTTGCGAATCACACAAATATTGAACAAGCTGACGTTGCTGATCAGGTAATGAACGTAGTCGTTCCTGAAAATAGGGAGTCATATCGTTCGCTAAGCACTCGAATGCTGCGACTAGGTCGTCGAGAGTGTCTTTGGTTAGGAACTCAGCAAGCCGGACATACATGCGATGATTGCCACCCGCGAGATAGTGCAACGCACTAATGCGGAACCTCCCTTCGGCGGAATCTACATAGCTGGCAAGCTCTGGTTTTGATTTTTCATTGCTGATACGTGCAATCAACTCTGCGGCTTGCTCGACCGAGAGTGGCTCCAAATGATGAATGTCAAAGAATCCAAAGAAGGCCTCGTTTCGATCGGATACTCCAGCGAACAATTGCTGTGATGTCGCCAAGGTGGAAATTTTCCTTGTCTCTTGCAAAAAGGCTCGCCATTTTTTTTGACCAGCATCCCCAAGACTGTGGAACGTCTGATCCATATTCTCTGTCACAAGGAGCAAGCTTCGCTTTCCAAGATGCTTGATCGTGGACTGCAACACAGCATGCGCTGCGTCATCCGGCGATAATCCTCGAACAGGGGTTTTGAAGTCAACCGGGAACTCATCTGGATACTCCCGGGCCAAACGACTAGCAATTCCGAACGCAAGATGGACAAGACCCGTGAAAGTATCGTCTTCTCCCAACCATGCTACCCGCATGACATCAGCTAGCTTCGATAGTCCTTGGAGTTCCCAGGTCGCCAAACTAACGAGGTGTGTCTTGCCACTGCCGCGCGGCCCCACGAGGAGAATATGATGCTTGTCACCCGAGATCATGCTGCGCGATAAACGATCTACAATTCGTTCTAGCATCCATTCTCGTTGAACAAATATCCTTTTTAGAACTTCTGGATCGGTGTTACTAGGCGTGTAAGCAGAAACGATCAAATGACGGTTCATTCGCAAAGCCCCTGTGCCATCGTCCACCAGCGTTGAATCAAAGGAAAGCGAAACGAGTATCGCTTCTTTGTGTCGCAGACCAAGTAGTGGTCCAACGAAAGCGATCTCAACAACTCGACTATATGTTCTCGATCCGTGATTTTGAAGTTGCTTTTTACAATGGCCCAGACTTGTTCGATGGATTGCGGCTCATTGACAAATGCCAAGTGATCCAGAATTGCTCTGACGATAGATTCTTCTCGAATTGTGGCTCCAGCGACGTCGACGATCGTATCCTTGTAGTAAACCGCAAGCCGCCCGCGAAAATGCTCCATTTCCCATGGATCATGATCATTAGTTAGTTGCTGAAGTACTGTTTCTTCGATGTTATTGATCGTGATTGGCCCTACTTGCTCACCCAATCTAAAGCAAACGGCTTCGATGTAGAACGGAACGCCATCCGTCAACCGCACAATGCTCTCCAGCACCGTAATTCGGTTATCCTCTAAGATTTCAACCCCTTCTTCGTTCAGCAGTCGCTCAGCAAGAACCATCGCATTTGGCTCGCTGAGAGCCCTAATCTCCACCAGCGGCATATCGTTTACTGGTTCACTCGCATGCGTCTTCTGCCTAAGATCAGTCACAACATGGTGCAGACCGACTGAGCCCGCGTACACCATCCGAACATTGTTGTACTGCTGCCGAATCGACCGTAATGTATCTAGAAGTGTCAATGCTAATGTTTTTTGCGTTCCATCCGATCCTATGGTTGCGATCTTCTGAAGCATGTACGGGAGTTCATCCATTAACAGCAGAATCCGCTTGTCCGCCTGGTAAGTACACACGCCCTCTAGCGTCTTGACGAGTGTTTCTTGCCAACCAATTTTACTGACACTGGGTAATTTTATGACCCCGGCGATATCAGCCCCACCGATTGCCTTTCTGAACTCGCTCCACCAACCTTTGGCCTGGTCAGTTTTCGAAAGCAGTGGCTGGACCCGGTTGATCAATAGCTCAACGAAGCGGTCGGGCGAATCAATCCCCTCCAGCTCAAGAAACAATACTTCAAACCCTTCTTTAGGTTCCGCCGCCATTTTGCTCATGACGGTGGTCTTGCCGACTCGTCGTTCTGCCGTAAACCTTATCGAGTTCCTCTCAAGCCTTCTCCAAATGAGCTCGATCAGCTCATCGCGACCGACAACGTTTCTCGGATCAATTTGATTTGCCACTTACCACCTTCCCCCAACCTGCAAAAACGCACGACATTATCATCGTACGTCAACATAGTCGTGCGTCAATTGGCTTTCGCTGCAAAACATGAAATTAGCATGGTTTGAACGTAACATTCGCGGTTTTTTACGCGCATCTTGTGGACTGAATCAATTCCTCGAGAGAAACAACTCGATCAAAGTAGGCTCGCTCTCGAAGCCCCTTGGTTATTGGAGACGAGGCAATAAGAACCTTTTGT
This sequence comes from Brakhagea baltica, assembly GCF_052161605.1. Lineage (NCBI taxonomy): Bacteria > Pseudomonadati > Planctomycetota > Planctomycetia > Pirellulales > Pirellulaceae > Brakhagea > Brakhagea baltica. Next base: position 6,729,521 of record NZ_CP197409.1, read on the forward strand.
AGAGATCGGCGAGGTGACATGGGTAGCGATTTCAATTTTCGCTCGACGTCGGCGATCACATCAACTCCGATGGGTCCATCCTGATACTTCACCTCGCAAACGGTATAGACTTTGTCGTTTCTATCGAACAGCAGATCGATCTGTGCACCAAACTCGGTGATATTTCCACGCCTGAAGAATGTACCTACTTTGAATTGAACTGCACTAAATCCCAGTAAATCGGCGATCGAGAAGGCATGATCACGGCAGAAACGTTCAAAGGCTCCACCGAGCCATTGCCGAAAAGTTCTCGTGTCCATCGCACGCTGAGGCTGGCGTTCAAAATGTCCGTTTTGTATCGCGGTCCACTGCGGCTCGATAAAGCGAAAGTAGAAATGAAGATAAGGATCGCGGATCTGATAGTACCCCAGAAGACTTTGAATTGGCTTATCGAGAGGCACGATTCGCTTGATGAACCCGCATTCCTCAAGGTCTGTCAACATGTTCGAAAGCGTTCCGCCCGATGCCAGACCTATAGCCTTAGCTATTTGTTCACGAGTCGCGTTTCTATTTAGACCGAGGTAAGCGACAATCTGGCGATATGCTGGATGATTCCCAAAGCTACTTACAAAGACCTTTTCGAACTCATCCGCGAAGAAACCATTCTTTCTAAAACTGTTTTCGCACAGACTTTGATAGACGGAACCGGAATTGAGACGTTGTAGATAGATTGGAATTCCCCCGACAGAAAGATATGCGTCAAACAAGGTATTCACCGAGGGTTTGTCCAAAAACTCCGCTGCCTCTAAGATCGGGAACTCGTCTAATCGAAGATCGAGCGAGCTTCGGTTATGCAGGGAACGAGACCGAATCACTTCGGAAAGAAAAAACGATGGCGAAGAGCCGCAGAGGACCAAAACCAGAGATGGGTTTTTCCGAAGCTGATTATCCCAAATCGGTTTTAATTCGCTAATCAGATCTGGGCGATAGTTTGCGAGCCACTGTAGTTCCTCCAGATAGACTGTCCAAGTTCCCTTGCTTACACATTCCGCTAACAACTCGAATGCTTCTGTCCAGGAAGTAGGTGTCGCTCGCTGAACAGTGGAGCGACTAAAAAACTTTCGTAACGTCGCTGCGAATTGAGCGATTTGAAACGTATCCGATTTCCCTTCGACTCCCTCGAACTTCAGAAGCTTCCGGTCCCCAAACGCTTTTTCAATTAAGGTGGTTTTGCCAACACGTCGGCGACCGTAGACCAAAATCATCATTGCTTCATCGCCCCTTTTTGCGGCTAGCAACTGTGATAATTCGCTAGTTCGGCCAATAAATTTCATGGAAATTCTTGATGATCACGTGGAAAAGCGCGGATTCTAAGCACTCATCTGGTGCCTCACTCTCCCGGCCAATTATACTACAAAACACCCATATTTGGCTGGAGGACCCAGCCAAATATGAACCATTGCACTCATATTTGGCTGGGATGGCAGGATCGTCGCCCCACGCTTTTTGGGGCGGAACGTGCCGAGATCCTATTTGACGGGGGTGAATAGCACGTCTGGACCCATCCCAAACTTCGCAGGCAGCGGGAGCGATGACAGATCCGCTCCGCTTGTATCCAGCGTGAATTGCCAGCGTCCCTCAAGCGGAAACTCGATTCCCTCGCCTTGCAGAAGGAACGCTTGGTGGATCGGACGGGGCTTCATGGCGACCACAATTAAATTGACATCGTTGGGGACCACAGCATCGGCAGGAAAACGATGCACGAAAACCTCGTTTGAGGAATCATGCTTCGCAGTTGCAAGCTGACCGTTCACCCAGACTTGCTGATCAGCATACTCAAATTCTGATACTCCTGACACTTGTAAACCTAGATCAGCCGTGATCCACTCCTTGGGAATGAAAGCAGTACAACGCAACCACAACATCCCTTCCCCTTGAACTGCATCCTCCGAACTCATCGGTAACGATATCAGATCCCAACGCCTCTTTCGTTGCATGGTTGGCGACTGCTCGGCAGCCTCGATCTGAGCCTTGACGTCCACACGCGACAATTGAAACTCCTCACCACCCATAAATTGGTCGCTGCTGATCGTGGGGCAGACATAACGCTCGATATGTTCAATGACTCGACGGGTCCCTTCGTGGTGATCGACATACGGCCATGATTCCGGGTTGTACATGGAATCGGTAAGGTCTCGCATTAAAACCACGTTCATACCGGTTCGAGCCATCTGCCGCAGTCCAAATGGACGACCGAGCACGCACATGTTGACATGGACACCGGTCAAGATCACGTTGCGGATCTTTCGGTGCATCAAAATGTTCCATACTTCGCGTCCTGAATCGCTGATAAAATCGAGTTCCTCATCGATCATGATCGTGGGCGATTGGGCTTGCCAGGGCAACTGCGGATTACGGCCCATCGATGCCAGCTTTTCTCGCCAAACCGCGAGCTGCTCAGGGTCATCATCTTCGCCTCCGTCCGATTGATCGATCGGATAGATTCCAGACTTCTCAGATGGGATTGCCGAGCACCAAGAATCGATCGCATAAGGAATATTGCTGGCTTGCGGGGTGGATTGTGCTCGTTTTCTGGCCGAATGATCTCGATAGTAGTCCATGCAATCGCTAGGGGCATGAATGATTGTAACACCACGGCGACGCGCCTCGATAAGAAGCTCGTTCAAACGAGGAGCGAAAGCTTCCAATCGATCGACTGCGTTTCGGGAATGATGATAATCCCAAACGTCGCAAACGATTATCGCGGTTTGTTCGGGCTGCCAAGTTTCCTCGCGATAAGCCCAAACGATTTCGTCTTGGCTGTCTGCACTTGTGGTCGCCGTCCGAAGCGTCAACGAAATCGGCTCTGATGCTCCCGCAATCGCTCCGAATAAAGCAGCAGTCATCAAGCCACACCTAAGCCAGTATCGTTTAGGGAACATGTTCTTTGTCCTTTCAGCACAAGTCAATCGGACCGCGGTAGTCAGAGATTTTTTCGAGCAGCCTCTGAGCAAGACAACTAAGTTTACCAGGAAAGTTCTGGTAGTGGCTTTGGGCAGAGACTTTCTGTTGGCCAGTCGTTGGTTGCATTTACAAGGATACCAGCGCAGAATACGGCACTACTCGCTGATCGACACCGACTTCACCCTCCCCGGCAATCTCGCTTAAGGCTCGATTGCCGACCCTCCCGGTCGCTTCGCTGGGAGGGTGAGGACCTTTTTTAAGGGTGGCGATCAGCGAGAGGCGTGCCGAATACCCAGAATCACCTCCAAACGTTAATCGCCGCGACTCAAGCTCAAGAAGAGGCTGCTCTCAACCCTATGTCAGATGCTATCGTTCCTTGGTTTGTCAGCGAAACATGCTATGAGCAGTTTCGTTCCACGGCCACCGATTCCGATGTCTTTTTTGATAGTCATAAGGAGTGGGTCGATGCAGCCATGGAGCATGAACGCTTGGCGGAGCGAGCAGGAGTGATCATCGTTCGAATCCGCATGCGCTTTGAAGACTTTGAAGCATGGCGAGTTCAGCATGGCCTACTTAATCATGCTGACACGCGGTTGCAATATGCTGAGCTGGTTGCTCAAAAGCTGTTGGGTTCAGCATAGTCGCTGACCGCTCCGTCGGTCAGAGTTCGGATCGGCGGAGCGATCCGCGACTATGGTAACGATCCGCGATCGCTAGTCCTGCGAGCGAGGCAGGTCCGGCGAGTCGGGCCGGAAACGTAACGATCTCCTGGGTAAACCAGGAGCATTCTCGGGGAGTTTGGGGGCGCGGTTGATGTAGCGAGAAACGTAAGCTTCACCTGGGCAAGCCAGGTGCATTCTCAGATACAGGAGGCGTAGCAGCAGCCAGTTCCGGAAATCCCGCTGGCTCGACCTGCGGATGGTTAGGCTTCTTGCGAGAGAGGTGATGGCCCACCCTCCTCGCCTAACGCGAGCGGAATGTTTCGCTGGTGAAGACTTCGTCCATCATCGTGCGAATCGAATAGTCAGCAGCCATCACTCGTTGCACGATGCGATCTACCTCTAATTGGTCCGTCTGCTCCATATGCCGTCCCGTCGCAAAAGAAAGCAGCGTTTCCACCATGTGCCGAACGAAAAAATGACTTCGCGTTTGCAATAACAATTGCTTGTACTCGGCCACATTCGTGTACTCCTCACCTGACGAAAATACGCCTGACGGATCGACCTTCACTCCTGGCTTCTTCGATTTGGCCTCTTTGTACTCATTGCGAAAACGACCAATGGGATCAAAGTGCTCTAACGCGAAACCCATCGGGTCAATCTTGCGATGACAAACATTACACGTCGCATCGGCGCGATGCCGCTCCAACCGCTCCCGGATCGTCGTGGCACCACTTACATCGGATTCAATCGCTGGAACTTCATCAGGTGGCGGCGGTGGGGGAAGACCTAACAAATTCTCTAACACCCAAACACCACGCGTTACCGGTGATGTATCCACACCGTTGGCAGACGCGGTCAAAACGCCTGCCATTCCGAGCACTCCGCCTCGTTGGTTACGATTATCCAACGCGACCCTCTGAAACCCGTCGGCCAATCGAAGAGTTTCCTTCTCAGGAAGCTTGTAAAGTTTGGCCAGCTTCTTATCCACGAACGTATAGTCCGAATCGATAAAATCGGTCACCGGGCCGTTGGTGTCGAGCAAGTGACGAAAGAAGTGCTTTGCCTCCTCCTTCATCGAGGTTGGCAAATCCTCGGCGTAATATTCATTGGCTGTCTGCCGAGGTGGAGGTAGTGAACCAATAGCTCGCAAATTCAACCAATTATCGTTAAACCGGTAGAGGAATTCGTCCGATCGTTTGTCTCCCAACATGCGATTGACATGATCCCTTAGCACTGCTGGATCTGTCAGATTACCATCCGATGCCGATTGCCAGAGGTTGTCGTCAGGTGGCAGCCCCCACAGCGTGTAAGATAGTCGTGTTGCAAGATCGTAAGGCCCCAGCCAAGGATTATCTTCTGGTGTATTTTCCAAGAAATAGAGAAAGGAGGGGGAGCAAAGCATCATCTTGATCGTATCCAGGGCGGCTTGGCGACGGGACGACTGCGATTGCGCCCGATTCTGATACATCGCCTCGATGCGTGTTCGATCTGCATCACCTAATGGGCGACGATAAGCCCTTTCAGCAAAGGCCAATAGCTGTTCCAACGCTCGCTCAGGCTGAAAACCCTCTGGACCGAATACCGTAACCTCTTCGGCAGATCCTTTTGGTTCCGGTAATGGTCCGCGAATTTTGATCTCGCTTATGCGAATGTGAGGCAACGCACCGTCGGTCAGCAGCTTGGCCCGATTCACTCCGGGATCTTGCTCTACTTGTAGCTCTTCTTTGTACTTTTTGTTAGCTTCCAACACGGACGCTCGCGATTCGTATGGTCCGTTCGGAAAAATGAATCGTGGCGTTTGTCCTTCTTCCAGCCAGACTTGAAACGCAATCCACTCCGGTGCATCATCTGGTACAATCGCTTGCCCCAGTATTGGCTCGATGGATTGCGGATAGTGGATGTGACCTCGTTTCACATCACCCGGTACAACCGCGATTTGAAATGGCTCGCTAAAATCGACACGAAAGATCTTGGGGTCGTAATGCGTATCTCGATGCATGGCTTGAGCCTGCACCTCAATATCATAAAGCCCTGATACCGGAACCCCTTGGAGAAAATCCTCAATGTGCCCATAGCCACCTTGACGCGTGTCGGTGTTGGGTTGTTCGTACAAGCAGAGGTAGCGAAACTTGAAGACCGATTTATGGGGCCCTTGGAGTTCTTCGTATTGTTTGAAGTTGCCTTGAAAATGCCACTCTTGTGGTGGAACGTCGGGTTTGTTCAAACGGAGTTCCACTAAACGATTGGCTGCTCCGAAGTACTTGTCGAGCAGCACACCCGAGGTGATCATTTCTGAACCGATCCGATCGATGCTGTGCGTGGTAGATTCGGCAGGAAACTCGGTGGTTAGTCCGAGCGTATCGACACGGCGACCAAACAACGTTGCTAGCGTATTTTCGTATTCGCGATTGGTGAGCCGACGCAGGACTGTTTTGCCTCCGGTACTCTTGAGTTGTGCCCGCGCGTCACGTATCCGTTCGCGAAGAAGCTCGATAATTGTGATTCGCTCTTCGATCGTGGGCTGTTCCGCATCTGGCGGAGGCATTTGCCGCAACGTGAGTTGGTCGACCATTTCCGTAGCGGCGATCAGTGCGGGTTCCGAATCGAACGGTAAACGCAACGATTCGAATTCTCGACTTCCTTCTGCATGCTGTTGGTTATGGCAATCGATGCAATAAGATTGAAGGAAACGGGCTAAGGATTCTTGGTGATCATCAGCGCGTACACCTGTGCCACAAATCAAGCAACAGAAGTACGCGAGATACGCCGCGAACAACTTTAAACCTCCTCGCAGCGGTGGAGCTGAATTCCGTTTCCAGCTTGCAAACATGGCCACTTCCATCTTACGCAAAGGTGCCAGTACTCGTTCCGAACGATTCTGCCGGAACGCCTAGGCGTTGGATGATATCGAGATACAGATTGCAAAGCGGAACTCGCTGGGTAATCTGCTTGAACTCGCCACGTCCGTACCCGCCACCAGCCATGATGATGGGCAAATCATCGTTGGTGTGGGAGTTAGCATCTGCCATGCCACTGCCGAACAATACGGCGGTGGAATCGAGCAGCGATTGCTCACCGTCGCTGAGCTCCGATAAGCGGGTAATGAACTTTCCGAAATGTTCGATTTGGTACTTCTCCAGCTTGACCAGCTGCGCGATGGCTTCCTCGTCGTTGCCGTGGTGGGAGAGTCCGTGATAAGATTTGTCGATCCCCAAATCTTGTGGCAAGAAGCTACCACCGATCTCAAGGGTTGCCACCCGAGTCGAATCCGTTTGCAAAGCTAGTGCGATTAACTCGTACAGCAATGGCAGATCATTAACGGTGTTGCGGTCAGCGGGTCTTTCAAACGGTGCAGCGGGCTTGGGGTGATCGATCCATTGCGTTTTGGCTTGCAACCGTTTCTCTACATCTCGGACCGAAGTCAGATACTGATCGAGCTTTTGGCTGTCTTCGTGATTAATCTGTCCCGACAGTGCACGAGCTTCATCCAGCATAGAGTCGAGAATGGAAGCTTGTAAGCCGTTCGCGACCCGCTGCTTCTCACGCTGTCCCATGGAATCATCAATAAATAGTTTTTCAAAAAGTGCGCTCGGACCGGTGATGGGGGCGACACGAATGCCGGAACGAGTCCAAGCCATTTGGCAGCCACCATGAATCCCTCCTTCGCAGCCCACAGTCAACGACGCGAAGCGCGTTTCGTTTCCGATCGCATCGGCGATAAATTGGTCGACGGTTACATTGCCATCCGGACGATTCTTAGCTTCGTGATGAAGAACTCCCGAGAGGAAAGTGTGTACGGCAAAGTGCCCGCCCTTTAAGCCGTGATTCAGTCCTCGGTAGACGGTGAGTTGGTCGCGAATGGCGTCGAGTGGTTCGAGCAATTGCGTGGCCTCAAACTCTTTACCGGCCGTTTCCGGGAACAAATGCTTGCGCTGAAAGCCCAGTAGATTCCCGATCGCCACAAAGCGGCGAGCGCTAACTCCAGCCCCGGGGGCGACATCCACAACGCTTCGGGTTCCGATGTATGCATCAGCAAGGGAGGGCAAGACGGGAATCGCCAGAGTCCCAGCTAAAGACTTCAGGACAAAACGTCGGCGAGAGATAGGATTGGTCATCTCTAGGTTCCTTGCTTAAGTTCGGCGGGAAGGCGTGCAGGAATCGACCATGGTGGGAGTGGCGAAGACCACATGAAATCTCAGTTTAGCGGTTGCCGCATGGGAAATCCAGAGATATTCAACCCGGATTATTCGTGCCGTTGCGAAGAGGCCCGGCCACCTGACACGAATTTGGTAGGGGGCTAAGTACTACCAGCAACCAGGCGGTCTCCTGTGCAATTGGCCTCGTTGCCTCGTCCACTACTTAAACGCCTGCTTCCCGTAGTGGCCGAGGCGACGAAGCCCGGCAACCTGATACGAATCTGGTCGGGGGCTAAGTGCTACCAGCAACCAGGCGGTCTCCTGTGCAGTAGGACTCGTTGCCTCGTCCACTACTTAATCGCCTGCTTCCCGTAGTGGCCGAGGCGACGAGGCCTGGCCACCTGACACGAAGAAGTAATCTGTCGGAACACAATAGCGATATTGCCTGTTTAAATATGAATAATCGCTTTGAGAACGCCTGTGCTCGGGTCAGTCCAGCTTGGGAACTGCCCGCCGACGTCCGCGAACCCAGCGTGATGCGTGATCCATTTGTCGGTGTTGATGGTTCCCTCACCTATCAAACTTATGATTCGCGTGAAGTCTTCCGGCAGAGCATTTCGGCTCGCTAGGATCGTCAGCTCTCTGCGGTGCAGCGCAATCGAATGAGGTATCGTTAAACTTTGCTGCGTGATTCCAACGTAAACAACGCGACCTGCAAAGGCTGCAAAATCTACGGCGCGGCTCATGCTGTGATGGTTGCCGGTTGCATCAATAACCGCATCAGCCCGACGTCCCTCCGTGAGAGCCTCGAGTTTAGCGATGTCGGCTTCGGTGCCATCCATGCGGATCGTGCTCTCTATCCCCATCTTGGTCCGGACAAAGTCGAGTCGCGACTCGCTAAGATCTGCGACGATGGCTTTGGCTCCCGCTACTTTCACGAACTCGAGAGCTGACAATCCAATCGGACCTGCACCCACAACCAACACACTGTCCGACGAGCTGATTCGAGCTCGATTCACTGCGTGACAACCGATTGCCAATGTCTCGACCAGCGCAGATTGCTCATAGGTCAACTGATTGGCTGGATGGAGCTTACGCGCTGGCAAGATCATCATCTCGGTCATGCCACCATCACACATTACCCCAAGCGTTTTGTTGGACTCGCAGCAATTGGTGTAGCCTCTCACGCAGGCATAGCACTTACCACAATTGATGTAGGGTTCGACACTGCATCGATCACCCGCTACGACATGACGAACGTTTTCTCCCACCGCTAGAACCTCGACTCCCAACTCGTGGCCGGGAATTCGTGGATACGAGAAGTAAGGAAATTTGCCTAGATACCCTGCGATGTCCGTGCCGCAAACGCCAATCCGATGAATTCGAACCAGAACTTCGTCAACACTCGGTTGGGGCGGTTCTGCGATATCGATTTGTGCCCATACCCTCGGTTCCGTTAGCTGTAACGCCTTCATGATGCCTACTGGCGTCCATCTACTGAAGAGGAGAGAAATCGGTCGCCTTTAGGAATAGGCTCTTAACTCCCCCGCCTACGGTGAGCGAACCGCCAGCTGCTTCTTCGGATTCGGCTCGGGCTTTCATCCATGCTGGATCTGCTATGAATTTGCCAAACGATTCGCGGGCTGCTTCTGGGGATTTGTGAGTAATGAAGTAGACCAAGGCAACTGGAGACGCAAGCAGGTCGCTATCGACCTGGGCATCCGCCTTGCCAACAGGAGACATAGAGCCCAGCAACTGTCCACAGGTTGTCGTTTCACCATCGAGTACGGACCAATACACAATGTTGGTCATGCCATACTTTTCGAAAAGAGCCAGTGTGTGGTTGCGAAAACGATTGTTGAGAGCGGGCAGATTGTTAGGAGTTGCGATGTAGGTTCTGAGCTCGAAAACTCGATCCCCCACTTTGCCAGTCGTTAGGGCTGGGCTGTAATCGTTTGCCGACAAAAAGGTTTGCGTGAATCCCTTTACTGGCTTCACACCGTTCTTCTCCGAAGCGGTCACGGCCTTCTTCCAATCCGAGTCGGACTGAAACGATGCCCATGACTTCGCACCAGCCTCTTTGCTATCATGCCCCACGAGCATAAAGATTCGTTCGTCGGTTGTATCGACAGGAGTCCAGACTCCTACAAGATCGATATTGTACTTCTTCATAAAGCCGATACTGTGTTCCGAGATCAACTGAAGAGCATCGGCCTGTCGTCCGGTCTCAACAGTATAGGCCCGTAGTTCGTATACCTTGGCAGAAGCCACGTTAAGGTTCAGGCTTGCGCACAGCATGAGCGCGAGGGAGAAAGCGAATCGAAGCATAATTCATCCGTCTGGTTGGAGGACATGGAAGGAGGCTGCAGTATAACCGATTCCTTGGGGGATTCACCAGCGAGCGCTTACAAAATTCAAGTGCACCCGTGCGATGGCCGCTCGAAAGGGGGCGAGCTTCGAGTATCATGGGGCATAACGAAACTTACTTCTGCCGAAATTAAAACGAAAATGCTTGAGGATTTCCTAGAAAAAGTAGCTCGCCGACAAGATCTCTCGGTCGACGAAATGCAAATGGCGATCACTTGGATGCTGGCTGGTCGCATCGATAATGAGCAGATTAAGTTGCTACTGTTGGGGCTTCGTGAAAAAGGAGAAGCCGTCTCTGAGTTGGTCGGTGCCGTTAAAGCCATGCGGATGATGATGACGCCGATTCGCACCCAGCGGACGCAGCTGGTCGACACCTGCGGAACAGGAGGAGACGGTGCCAAGACCTTTAATATCTCCACTGCAACCGCCATCGTCGCAGCGGCCGCAGGGGCATCGGTTGCGAAGCACGGAAATCGCAAAATCACTAGCTTGACCGGCTCCGCCGATGTGCTCGGGGAGCTGGGGGTCAAGATTGATGCGCCGCGAGCGACAGTTGAGAAGTGTCTGGACGAACTAGGTATCTGCTTTTGCTTTGCCCCGTTACTTCATCCTGCCATGAAGCATGTGGCTGAAGTGCGTCGAGCGATCGGGGTTCCGACTCTGTTTAACTATCTTGGCCCGCTATGCAACCCAGCCGGGGCAACACATCAAATCATCGGCGTAGGGAGCGAGGAGTTGCAAACGAAAATCTCTGCGGCCCTACTTCAATTGCCGATCGAGTCGGCGGTAGTAGTGCGAGGGGCTGATGGCATGGACGAAGTCTCACTTGCAGCGGACACCAATGTGCATCATGTTGCCCATGGTTTCCTAACGCAAACGGTTTGGACCCCAAAAGATTTCGGCCTAACACCGATCAATAACGAAGACTTGGTCGTAGACTCTCCTGCCGAAAGCGCGGCTGCGATCAAGAACATAATGCGTGGAGAACAAGGTCCGATGCGAGATATCGTGCTCGCGAACGCGGCTGCAACGCTATGGATTTCCCAGCATACCCATTCGCTAATTGATGGTGTGCAGCGAGCGGCTAAGGCTATCGACTCCGGTGCAGCGAGTCGCTTGCTCGAGCAACTCGCTCAACTTTCCCATAGCGAAGCGTAGAGTGGTATCAACCTAAAGTGCGCCCCGCGTTTTCGGCCTACTTAAGCGCCCGGTACTCCCAAGCTTTGATTTCGCAGTCGGATTGGAAGACGCAGTATCCGAGCGGTCGAGACTTAAGAACTTCGGCTCTCAAGGAGAACCTTTTCCCTTCTCGTTCGACATTGATGATTTGTTCGTCGTCGACCCAAACCTTGACGTGGGTGTCATCTACGCGAACCTTGAACGCGTACCACTTGTTGTTCTTAAAATCCTTGTAGCCAGTGGTTTCGTTTTCCGAGGCATCGTTCCCATTGATGCTGCTGATTCCAGTTAAGCCACCGCCCCAACCGCCGCAGATAAAGGAGCAGTGTTCCGAGCCGACGGGAAAGGTGATGCCTACGAAGAAATCGTGACCAGTCACTCGTCTCGCTTGCCATCGCATTTCGTAGTTCCCGGTTGGCAAGTCCTTCTTCGTGGATGTGACTCCCGTGAGCGGATCACCCATGGTCATCTTTAGCACACCATCCTTGATTTCTACTTCTCCTTCACCTCCGAAGTTGGTGACCTCCCAGCCATCGAGAGTGTCACTGGAGAGAAGGGGCGTCCATTTGATGTCGTCACTCTTTGCTTGCTCTTTGGCGGTGTCGTCATACGCGAAACTGAAAGCGGAGAAACAGAAGCAAAGTAGGAACAGCGAGAGGTTCGATTTCATTTTGTCGGTCTTGGTAGTAGGAGGACGAAAGGTGCGGGCGCTCACCCATCATGGTAACACGCGGCACTAGTCGCATGAACCCCGCTCCCTTTTCAGGGCGCATAGTCTCGTTTTGCCGAATGCCCAGCTATCCTGCGGTGGGCGTTGCCACTACGGGTAAACTTATTGGATCTTTAACAAGATCCACAACCTCGCATGCGATCATTCGAAAAGCTTTGAACCAATTCGTACCATCGTTGCACCGCAGGCGATTGCGATCTCGAAATCGTCGCTCATTCCCATTGAGAGTTCTGGCAGTGATAAACCAAACTCCTCTTCGCATTTGTCTCTCGTTTCTCGCAACAATTCGAACTCCCGTCGAATCTGGTCGGTCGAAGCGTCCAAAGATGACATTCCCATAAACCCGACAATCTTCATGGGCGAGTGACTCGAGCCCTGGGCAGCTCGGGCAATCAAATCGCGAGCAGCGGGTATGCTCAACCCAGTTTTGGTGGCGTCGGTGGTCGCGTTTACCTCGATCAAGACCTCGACCGGCGGGCGTGAAGTCGAGCTCTCGCCCAATAAAGCGTGTGCATCTTGTTCGATTTGGTTCAAAATTCGTTGCGAGTCCACGGAGTGGATCGTGGAGGAGAATTCCAAGGTCCGCTTGGCTTTGTTTCTCTGCAAATGGCCGATCATGTGCCACCGGATAGGCAGGTCGCTTAGCTGTTCCGCTTTGGCCCAGAGTTGCTGAGGGCGGCTTTCCGCCAGATCCAGGCAACCCGCCTCCGCCAATGCTCGAGTCGTGGCGCCATCGACATACTTTGTTACGCCGATCAGCCTTACCGTCCCCGCAGGCCTCCCAGCCCGCATTTCCGCTTCAGAGATTCGTTCCCGAATTTTTGCGAGGTTTTTTTCGATTTGTGGCAGACTGGTTTCCATGAAAACTTTGATAAATCCGAAGAATGTGATCGGTGGTTGTTTGCAACTCTATTGCATTATCGTAGAGGTCAGCTACCATTTCGAGGGCTGTGGCTACGGTGGTCATTGGTATTAAATGGTAACAGGCAAGGATCGTGGAATGAATCGCTGGAAGGACAGTCTAGGAATTGGGGCATCGATTCTCTGTGCAATTCACTGCGCAGCTACTCCGATTTTGCTGGCGGTTTTGCCGAATTTGAGCTTAACAGGATGGATGGCGAGCCCATGGTTTCACCAGGCCGCTGCATTTTTCTGCGTTGCTTTGGTCGCCACCTCGATTTGGCCAGCCTACAAAAAACACAAAGATGGCAGGGTTTTGGGTTTTTCTTCGGCTGGTTTGGCTTTGATTTTCGGGTCCGCCTTTCTCTTCCCAGCTGATTGTTGTAGTACTGGTGCTTGCAGCGGACATACCGTATCAGCTACGTCGGGCGTTCCCGAGGGACACGAAAATTGTGTATTTTGTGCTGCCAAATCAAAAACGGCGGAAGATGCAGGTACCGCGGCAGGTGGTAGTCCAGGCGATTCGGATTCCCGCGAAACCCAGATCGCCGGCGTGAGTCTTGCTGGTTTGTGGAATGCTTTGTTGCACTGGATTACACCGATCGGTGGTGGTTTTCTGGTCATCGCACACTATCTCAATATGCGACGAACACTTGGCAGGTGTGGCGGAAGTTGTGGCTGCCACGTCAAAGAAGAAGAAGTCGCCGTCGCCACGGAAATGGGCGCGCTGTCGCAAGCAGCCTGAGCCATCTCCGCTTTCAAAGTCCCCCCTAACCGTGTAGTGGGCTTCATGCCCGTTCACCGTGGGCCACGCTGAATCCGGGTTTTTCCTACTGGCCTCACGGTTTCCCGTATTCCGACACCGATTTGCAAAATTGCTTCACGGCAAGTTGAATAAGCATCAATCCGTCGTTTGACACCCACCATTGGACATCTACAATAGAGGCGAGAGCGCAATTCGCTCTAAATCTCCCACCTATAGGAAATCTGGTTATGTTCGGACTCGGAACGCAAGAGCTTCTGATATTCTTGGTAATCGCAATGCTGTTATTTGGCAGTGCCAAGTTGCCCACCCTCATGAGGAACTTGGGAAAGAGTGCCACGGAGTTTAAGAAAGGTATGCGTGAGGATGAGACCGACCCGAATTCCGAAGCACCCGCACCCAAGACCTAGGTCTTGGTGAGCTTGAGGTTTTGAACAGAATGGCTGCGCTCCTAAGAATTGGTCGGATTTGTTGATCTGACAGACTCGAGAGCGCTTTGTGGTATAAGCGGGCAAGAGGCGACAATGAACATTCCGTTTGCAATCTTCGGTGGTGTTGGCACCACGGAGATGTTTTTGATTGGTATAGTTGCGTTGATGTTGTTCGGGTCGCGGCTACCTGAGGTTGCACGCAAAATGGGCGGGACCTATCGTGGCCTAAAAAAGAGTGTCGACGAATTCAAGCGTGAGTTTGAAGCCGTGGATCATTACGAGCCGCCGCGAGTCAAGGCGGTTCAGCCCGAAGACAAAGACGAGTCGGACAACTCTAGCGACGCGCCTAAATTCAACCCCCCATCTTAAGCGGCATTGTGTATTGGTAGCGGTTAGTTTTTTTGCGGGCTCGCATCACCTAAGCGTTCTTGGTCATGGAAGCTATCTTTATTTGTAACAGTTCTCGCCTTGGTTGCCGAGTTGGTTGAATAAACAACTGGCGATACGCAAAATCGTTGAATCTATCCAGCAAACGGATCGACGGAGCGATCCGCGACAATCGTCGCTGACCGCTCCGTCGGTCAGTTGCCACCGAGGCAATCAATAGCTTGGGATTGGTGATTCGACGGCACAATTGGATAAAACTGTGTGAACGGTTTCCTTTACTTTTTGGTTTCAAAGCCGATCAAAAAATGGAACCACTGACCAATAGGGATAAGCTGACACCCAGTAAGGGTCAAAGCGATACTCATAGTGGTCTCCCGTCAGTAAATCGCGGTACGGCTTGATGATGCTTTCCCCCCAACTCTCGTATCGGTTTATGAACTCTGCTGGATCGGGCATCACATACGAATGACTTCCTATCACAATGTTGGGTTTCAGTTTGGCCAAATAGCGAGCAGCATAAAGATAGCCCTCCTCGAAAATACAAATATTTCTGGCGACCACAGCTTCATGACCGTCGTGCGTGGGATCGGCGGGATTGCCGAACAAATTGTCACCGGTAAAGACAACCCGCTTGCCATCAATCTCTAGCCACAGACTGCACCCAAACTCCGTTTGTCCGGGCATCCAATCAACCTGGATTTCGAAGTCTTCCCATTGAAACCTTTCGCCATCACGAAACCTTCGATCGAAATGAGTTTGGAATGGGGGATTGTGGTGGTCCCTCATTACTACTCTATTTAGAAAGATAGTTGTCAGCGGATGACGAATACGATGGGTTGCGACTTACTGACACCCAGTCCAAAAGTGGTTAAAATACCGAAGAAGTGAAGCAGGTCGCTCTTCTCAACTACTATTCGCGGGTTTTCCACGCTGGTTTGTGACAATGCTAATCTCAGGAAGGCACCAGCTACCATGTCATTGACGACCAGCAAAATCGCGGAACTTGCGCCCGATCAAGAGTCTCTGAACGCGGCACACAAACTAATGAAACCGGGTAAGTGGCCGGCACTGCGAAAACACAATGATTTGGTGTGGGGCGAATGCCAGGGCTCGGGCGCGAACCCCTACCGTACGGTCTTCGACCATTCGAACGCTGGCTACAAATGCACTTGCCCCTCGCGCAAGTTTCCTTGCAAACACGTCCTCGCCTTGATGTGGATGTATGTACAAGACCCTGGTCCCTTTGCTGATGGCGAAGTACCCCCTTGGGTGGCTGATTGGTTGGGACGACGTCGAAATCCAGCCGCTTCATCATCGCCCAAGCCAAACGAAAAGAAAGCCAAAACTGCTGCGAAGAGTCTCATCACAGCGGAGATTTCTGCTTCACAGGCACCGCTTGATCCCTCGGCGGATGATAAAAGGAAAGCTGCGTCAGAGAAGCGCTCGTTGGCGACTCAGCAATCCATCGCAACGGGACTGGAGGAACTACAGCAATGGCTTAACGATCAAGTGCGGGGTGGTCTTTCAGGTTTCCTAAATGATCCCGTTTCCCGTTGCCGAACGATTGCAGCGCGACTGGTCGATGCTAAAGCTCAAGCCATGGCCAGTCGGCTGGACGAATTACCTTCTCGTTTGAAACAGCTTCCCAGTGAATTACGTCTGGATGCGTTACTGCAAGAACTCTCGAGAATCATTCTCATTTGCCGTGCTTGGCAAGCGACCCCCGCCGATGCCGAACTGACTCGGCTGGTCGGCAGCAGTGAAACGCGAGATTCCATCATTTCGCTCGTCGATGGACTTCGGGTGCAATCGATTTGGGAAGTCGTCGGTGAGCAAATAACGACCCGACGCGATGGTCTGGTCAGTCAGGCGACTTGGTTGATGAACTTAGGTCTCGGGACTCGCTTTGCTCTGTTACTGGATTATTTTCCAGCGTCTCTCGGTAAGCGAAGTAGCACTTTCACCATAGGCGAGGTGCTGGCCGCAGAGCTGTCTTTCTATCCAGCGCGTCAACCTTTACGAGCAATCATCGCGGAACGGCAATCACCAACAGACGAGTCGCTTACCATCGAGATCACTTGGCCAACCGCAGATGGGAACCCGCTGGATACCTACCGGATGATCTTGCAGAAAGCACCCTGGATGGTCGATGTGCCGCTATTATTGCCAAGAGGTCGTATTGCCCATTCAGGCGCAGTGAGTTGGTGGCAGGCAGTCGACGGTTCGCTTGCTTTACCCGTGTCAGGAAATCCAGGGAAACATCTCGCGGGGCTCGTACTGGAACAGACCGCCGCGATATGGGATGGTATTTCACTGACCATGCTTTCAGGTCAATCGAATTGGGGAAAGTGGGCCAATGACAGTTGATCTCATTAAGCAACTCGACGACCTGAAAGGTCAATGGATGATTGGCGGTTCAGCGATACACAAGTCGCTTCCAAGCTGGCGTCTCGCCGCCCAAGATGACGACTTTCCCGACTTGGCTTTAATCGCCTTGGCCGGGCAAGCCATGCAGTTCGCCTTGCAGCCAAGTCCTGGCGTTGATTTGCAAATGGTTGCCGGTTTGCCGAAGCTGCGTCTACCACCTCCTCCACTACCCTCACGTCGGTTGTTCACCCAGCTTATTCGTGTCTCCAAGCTAAGTGAACCACAGTTGAACAGTGTTGTCTGGTTCCACGCGGCTCGTGGTTATTCGGTGCATCCTCTTGACTATATGCCAAAAAAATTTGCTCAACTCCCGGACTTGTATTCCCCTTGGGAAGCATGGCAGCGCGCTGAGCAAAAGAGCGAGGAGATCGACCCTGCAACGATACTGAACGCAGGTAATTGGAATGAGTGGCCACCTGCTGATCGACGCACTGCATTGCAAACGTTGCGACGGCAAGATCCAGTGGCGGCTCGTGAACTGATCGTCGACAAAGTACCCAGCTTGGCGGCTGACGAGCGGCTACGAATTCTTGAGCTTTTGTCAGAGGGCTTGTGCCAAGAAGACCAGGCTTTATTGGAACGCTTTGTAGAGGATCGATCCGCAAAGGTACGTAAATGCGTACAGTTTTATTTAGCTCGAATTGGTGCGGCACGAGATGCTCAAGCAGATATCGACGAGCTGGCGAGCTTTTATTCTGTTTCGAAAGCGCTACTGAAACGCGGAGTCAAAGTCGTTGCGAATCCGTTGAAAACCGATGCACAAAAGAAGTGTCGCCATGAATTAACGACAGCTCTCAGTCTGCAAAGTTTTGTTCAGGGCTTAAAACTCAATAGCGAATCCGAGCTGATCGAGGGTTGGGAGCATGTCGACGTTCACGCTTCTGATGATTTGTTGCGGATGGTGGCAGCGACTGGCAGTGATCAGGCGGTGGCGAAGTTAGCAACGCGTTTATTTTCGCTCGATGGTATCTCCACCGAGTCGTTCCAATTATTGTTCGTGCGTCTCGGCAAAGAAAGCCTTCGCGATCTACTGCCTCGCGTACTCGAAAAGGATGACGTTAGTTTTTCTGCGACGCTCCTTTGTTGTCAACGAATGTTGGGTGAACTCCAGTGGGAACTGCTAAAACCGCTGCGAGCTATACAGGACATGAAGAAGCTATGTATGGAAGATTCGTCCTCGAATCATGTCCAACAAGAGACGCTTCGCCAGGGACTGTTTGCTCTAGGATTGCTCGCAGACCGCGCTGCCGCAATCGAACTAGTAAATTCTTTCACGGAAACCAATCTGTTCGCATCTGATCCATTGCTTGGAATGCTGAGACTAAACATTTGCTTACCATTAGGAGAATCTTTGTGAATGAAGTGCTGCGACAACCGGTAGAGTTGACTTATGCCGACGACTTGAACGCATTAAAGGCGGCCGACAAGCAACCTAGGCCGACTGGCTGGGTCCTCAGCCCGCAAGCCGTGGTGACTTATATTGTCGGCGGTACTACCGGCGATCGAAAGATTGAGCCCAAATACGTCGGAAATCGCCGCATCATCGAGACGGCCGTAGCAACGCTGGCGACAGACCGAGCCTTGCTGTTGATGGGTATACCAGGCACGGCGAAGAGTTGGGTCTCAGAGCACATGGCTGCTGCCATCAGTGGTGATTCGACCAAGATCATTCAATGCACCGCTGGGACCGATGAAAACCAAATCCGCTACGGGTGGAATTATGCCCAGTTGTTGGCCAAGGGACCAAGCCGCGAAGCGTTGGTACCGACCCCTCTGCTGCGAGCGATGGAAAGCGGCAGCATCTGTCGACTCGAAGAATTGACGCGCAAGGGGTCCGATGTACAGGATACGTTGATCACGGTCCTGTCGGAGAAGATGATGCCGATTCCTGAGTTGAATGATTCGATTTACGCACAACGTGGCTTCAATGTCATTGCAACCGCTAATGACCGCGATAAAGGGGTTAACGAATTGTCTGCGGCACTGAAGCGTCGCTTCAATGTCGTTGTGTTGCCGTTGCCGGATGATCTGAACGAGGAGATTCAGATCGTGACGCGGCGAGTCGGTGAGATGGCGCAGTCGTTAGATCTGCCCATGCCCAAAAATGTGGCCGAAGAAGTGGCTCGCGTGTTGGCGATTTTCCGCGAATTGAGGACTGGCGAAACCGCAGATGGCAAGACGACTTTGAAGAGCCCATCGGCTAGCCTTTCCACCGCAGAAGCGATCGCGGTAATGGTAAGTGGTTTTTCGCATGCTACGTACTTTAACAACGGGATTCTTTCGGCTGACGGCTTGGCTCCGAACGTGCTCGGTGCGATCGTCAAAGATCCGGTTCAAGACAAAGCGGTACTCGAGGAATACCTGGAGACAGTGCTGAAAAAGCGTCGCGATTACGCTGACTACTACACCCTTTTGACCGAGTTAGTTTAATGCCAGGTCATGTTGAGTATCTAGGCATTCGACATCACGGCCCGGGTTCAGCGCGTCGATTGGTGGAAGCCCTCGATGCCTTGCAACCGGTCGAGGTGCTCGTCGAAGGGCCTTCCGATCTATCGGACTTGATCCCGATGCTGGCAGATCCTGCCATGGTGCCGCCTGTGGCTCTGTTAGCCTATCCCGTGGGCGAACCAGAACGCTCCGTATTCTGGCCATTCGCCGTATTCTCGCCCGAGTACCAGGCCGTCGTTTGGGCGGTCACGCATGGCGTGCCAGTACGCTTTATCGATCTGCCCGTCTATTGGCGATTGCAGGAGCAAAAGTCGGAAGCTGTGACTTCTGCGTTGCCAGACGTTGCTGAGGTCCCGATGATGGAACGCGATCCCATCGGCGTGTTGGCTGCGGCGGCTGGTTACGAAGATGGAGAGAGTTGGTGGCAGCATGTGATTGAAGAGAATCCTGAGCCAGGACCCATTTTTGCTGCGGTGGCCGATGCGATGCGAGTGCTTCGAGAAGATCTTGCTCCCCCTAAAGACGAAGAAGCGGCACGTGAAGCCCACATGCGGCTTGAAATCGCAGCGTCTCGAAAACAAACCGAGGGGACCATTGCGGTCGTCTGTGGAGCTTGGCACGTTCCAGCCTTAACACAAAAGCACGCAGCGAAGGACGATCGCGAACTTTTAAAAGGGGTTACTAAGCGCAAGATATCAGCCACCTGGACTCCCTGGACCTCGCCAAGACTGGCAACGGCGAGCGGCTATTCTGCAGGTGTTACCTATCCTGGATGGAATCGACATCTCTGGGAGACGCCGCGTCGTGAACAATCGACGCGATGGATCGCGCGAACTGCTCGTTGTCTTCGAACGCAGGGACAAGTTGTTTCCACGGCATCCTTAATTGAAACCGAACGATTAGCAAAAAACCTCGCTGCGCTGCGAGGTCGTCCTCAAGCGGGCTTTGATGAATTGATGGATGCAACCATTGCCTGTATCTGCTTTGGCAATCGGACGCTTTGGCAATCGGTTGCAGATGAGATGCTGATTGGCCGTGAAGTGGGCAGTATTCCCCAAGGCGTTCCGTTGGCGCCTTTGCTGGAAGACTTGCAGCGACAACAAAAAGAGGCTCGTCTCAAACCCGAAGCCTTGGAACGCGAACTGATGGTTGACCTGCGAACGGAGAGTGGTCTGTTCCGTTCCACTTTGTTGCACCGACTGTTTGCGTTGGATGTACCGTGGGGCAAATTAGATGATCCAGGACGAAGTCGCGGGACCTTTCGGGAACGCTGGATTCTCCGCTGGGAACCAGAGTTTTCCGTGGCTCTCGTCGAGAACTTGGTTTATGGTGCCACAATTGCACAAGCGGCTGCGGGGAGAATTGTCGCTTCGTTAGAGCAAGCCAAAGGACTGGGGGAGTTGTCGACTTTGGTGTTCCAAGCTCTAACGGCTCAATTACCCGAGGCTGCCACAAAGGTCAGTGCAGCTTTGGAACATCGCGCAGGTCAAGCCACCGAATGTTTGGAGATGCTGTCGGCACTGCCGCCGATCGCCGACGTGTTGAGGTATGGCAAAGCACGCCAAATCGATACCGGCCAGATGTCCACTCTTTTCGATCGAATTGCTGTACAGGCAACCATTGCACTGCACCATGCCGCGCGCGGATTGGATGATGAAGCTGCCGGCATGCTCCGGACAGCGATACGAGACGCTGATCGGTCCATACAGCTTGTTGAATCCAGTTCGTTGGCCAACTGGTTATTGGCGTTACAAGATGTCGTTGACGACGGCCAGTCCACCGCCTTGGTTGCAGGGCAAGCTGCTCGCTTGTTGTACGAAGGCGAGCATTTGCAATCCGAGCAAATCGTGACTTTGTTCGCTCGTCGGTTATCGCCGGGGACCAAGACGTCGGAAGCCGCAGGCTTCTTTGAAGGTTTTTTGGAAGGGGCCGGGGACCGCTTGATTCATGATTCGGCGTTGCGAGAGTGCGTAAGCGATTGGATTCTCAGCCTCGATGAAGAAACGTTCGTCACCTCGCTGCCACTGTTTCGTCGTGTCTTTTCCAGCTTAGACAAAATGGAACGCCAGCGTCTCTTGACCGCTGTTCTGGGGCGAGAAGTGAAACAAACTAGCTTTGAAATCATCGCAGACGGTGACCAGCTTTGGGAGGAACAGATGCAACGTGTTCTCAACATTCTCAACGGGAAGTTTTCTGATGGATGAACGACAACGACGTTGGCAATTGATGCTGGGAGGTGATGCAGAGGGGCTCGGTGAGCGGGATCGTCGCATCAGTGGCGCGCTCGATGCGTTGTATGAACCACCAGACCCATCAGTTAACTCAAAGTCGAGACGTGGTGGTTTGGGACGATCCGCACCGCGCATCGCCAAATGGATGGGGGATATTCGCGAGTGCTTTCCGACGTCGGTGGTCCAAATCATCCAGAAAGATGCGTTCACGCGACTGGGGCTGCAACAGATGTTGCTCGAACCTGAGTTTTTGGCCGCTATGCAAGCCGATGTAAATTTAGTTGCTGATCTGATGAGTTTAAGGGGAATGATCCCTGACAAGGCAAAGCAAACGGCCCGCGAAGTGATTCAAAAGGTCGTAAAGGAATTGATGGAACGACTGGAATACAAAACGGCGGAAGCCTTACGAGGTGCAGTGGATCGCGGTAAACGGACCACTCGACCTCGCTCCGTGGATATTGATTGGCCACGAACGATCCGAGCGAATTTGCATCAGTATTTACCGGAGTTTCAAACCGTGATACCGGAACGACTCATCGGATTTGCACGCAAGCAACGACGTTTGATCGATCTCGATGAAGTTGTTTTGTGCGTCGATCAATCAGGTTCGATGGCACCCTCGGTAATCTATGCGTCCATCTTTGCCGCAGTCATGGCTTCGTTACCGGTGGTCCGAACTCAATTGGTTTGCTTTGACACGGTCGTTCTCGATCTGACCGAACAACTATCTGATCCGGTGGAAGTCCTGTTCGGAATTCAGTTGGGTGGCGGCACCGACATCAATCAAGCAGTTAGCTACTGTGCCACTAAAATTCAACAGCCTCGCAAATCGCACTTGATCTTGATCACCGACCTTTGCGAAGGTGGCAATGCCGACGAGTTAGTTGCTCGCCTCGGCAGATTGGTAGCAGATGGGGTCAACGTGATTGTTCTGCTGGCACTTAGCGATGAAGGGCGTCCCTACTATGATCCGGAATTAGCGAGCACGGTGGCATCCATGGGGATTCCCGTTTTCGCGTGCACACCCGATCAGTTCCCCACGCTAATGGCCTCCGCTTTACGTCGCCAAGACGTGTTTCAATGGGCTGCCAGTGAAGACGTGAAAGTGATCACTCATACCGCGCAAGCTTCGGTCTGACGATCTCGGGGAAACCTTGACTTGTTATCATCAGCCAACCTGAAGAAACGTCGGATGATGATACAGGAGTCCAGATTGATTTAGAGACTCGATTTGGTAGACGGTAGGAATTCCCACTATCACTCAACGAAAAACCCTGGGCAGTTGGACCCAGGGTTCGTTCTCGCAGGCGGAGAGGAGAGTTCTTACTGTGGGCTAGTATGGGCTGGACGCACCGGTGTCAGGATCGCCGCACATGTGGAAGTGGTTGTGGTCGATGTAGATCACTTCGACGCACTCGTTGTCTTCAAGGGAGTACGGAACCGGCCATCCGTTGATCATTCGCTCCTCGAAGTACACGGTACACTTGTAGTGTGCATGGTGTAGTTGAGCGAATCCGATGAGCGGAACAAATCGTGGCTCATCAACGTAATCCGCAATCTTCTCTTTCACGATGCGGACGCGATTGCGTTGCTTCTCGTTTAGGAAGGGGATACCGCCTCGCACGGGGCGAGCACGCTCCAGAGCGTGGATCACCTCATCGTCGCTGGGAGGGTCAATCGCCGCATGGTATGCGTCCGTGATCGGACCCATGATCGGCACCCGAGCGTATCGCTCGTGAACGTGGAATTGGAGTTCCTCGTTATCCTGCAGATATGGACTGATTGGAATCGGAATCGCAATGGGCCCCAAGGCCATATTGCTAAGTGATACACATCCAACCTGAACACTCATGGTTCCCAGAAGTGCGAGGCTGACTAATTTTTTGATCGTATTGCAGGACATCGATAACACCCTTGTCGAGTCGGTGACGATTGTTTCGTCGAACACCCAATGTTTCGGCCTGCTGGGTGTTAAAACTTGCGGGTTTTTCCGATCGCATCGAAAAATCCTAAAAGTTGGAATGCTACTATTTTACGATCTGCTACACTCCGACGACGCCTACAAGCCCACCTGATCAACCCAGATTCTCCCCCTTAGCAAAAGTTGCATTATGAAACTCCTGTATTCTTGTTTATTTACCCTATTTCTCGTACTTACACCTCAAGCTGCTCGGTCCCAGCAGACGGGAGAGGCTCGAAATTTTTTTGCCGCAGATTACGACAAAAAAGTCGCGGCTCTGGTCAATGCCGACAATTCCATTCGATGGAGCTTGCCAATCCAGGCCATTCACGACGCCCAAGAACTCGACAACGGCCACTGGCTACTGCAAACCTCCTTCGGGGAGGTGAACGAAGTCGACGAGCAAGGCAAAATTGTCTGGACCTACAAGCCAACCAAATTGGACGGAGTCCGATCGGTCGAAATCCATGCCTTTCAGAAGCTTGATAATGGCGAGCTAATGATTGCCGAGAGTGGGAATCGACGAATACTGCTGCTAGACAAGAGCCGAAGCATTGCGAGCCAATTCGCGATCACCGTCAAAAACCCTGATCCCCACCGAGATACTCGATTGGTTCGGCATACTCCACAGGATACCTTTCTGGTGTGCCACGAAAGTGACTCGACCATCCGCGAGTACTCCCGAGACGGGTCCGTAATCTGGGAATATCCGATCGGGACCAAGGTTTATTCCGCTGTGAGGCTCGCTAACGGAAACACCCTCATTGGCACCGGAGATGGGAACCGGGTTGTCGAGGTCACCCCAGAGAAACAAATAGCTTGGGAAGTCACCAAGAACGAGCTGCCCGGAATCGAGCTCGCTTGGATCACGATGGTCGATCGACTCCCTTCAGGAAACACTTGGATCGTCAACTGCCATGCCGGACCCAAAAATCCACAAGTGCTTGAGATCACACCGGAAAAGCAGGTTGTCTGGACATTTCGTGATTTCGAGCGATTCGGTAACTCGCTCCCCGTCGCCGTGCCCGCTCGCCGGTAGCTTAGTTTCTTCAGGGCTGGTTGTAGGTGGGATCTCACGGCCTTACAATGAGGGTGAGGAACAAGGCGATGCCAACTGAAATCATTCATCCACTCCGATTTCGAATTGTCGGGGCTAAATTCGTCACCAGCGTTTTGCTGGCTATGGTTTGTTCCCAATCAATCAGCCTATTGGGGCAGTCATCCAGCCAACCGCAACTGCCATCAAACCAGAGCCTTGAGGATTTGTTAGCTCTCGAGGCGCACTTTGAAAAGGCGATTCGTCCAGCCTTGATCGAACACTGTTTAAAGTGTCATGGAGCCACGAAACAAGAAGCTGGACTGAGGTTGGATTCTCGCGAAGCGATTTTGCGAGGCGGCGATAGCGGTCCAGCCGTGATACCGGGGGCCCCCGATGATAGCTTGCTGGTTTCAGCGATTCGACATCTCGACTATGAGATGCCACCAACCCAAAAATTAGACGATTCTCTGATTGATGACTTCGTGGTGTGGGTGGCGGCGGGTGCCGTTTGGCCCGAATCTACCGCAGAGCTCCGCCCGCCGTCGCGTGAAATCACGCTCGAAGACCGACAGTGGTGGGCATTCCAGCCTGTTGTTGCGCAGGACGTTTCGAGCTTGCCAGAGGATCAGTGGGCTAGAAATGACATCGATCGTTTCGTTTTGGCCGATCTTCGCAAAAAGGGTATCGAGCCCGCTCCACCGGCAGAGCCAGCGGCATTGCTCAGGCGACTCTATTTGCAGTTGGTCGGCGTGCCACCTACTCCTGATGAGATTGCCACGTTCGTTCGAGACCCAACGCCTGAGGCTTACGAGCAGACGGTGGATAGGCTGTTAGACGACCAGCGATTTGGCGAACATTGGGCACGGTTCTGGCTCGATTTGGTGAGGTATTCCGAGTCGGATGGCTGGAATCAAGACGCCTATAGGCCCAACATCTTTCGCTATCGCGATTACGTCATATCGGCTTTCAATGAGGATGTCCCCTATTCACAATTTGTGCGACAGCAACTCGCAGGAGATGAGCAACCACAAGATGATCCACAAGGTTTGATCGCTGCCGGTTTCTTGAGGTTGGGTATTTACGAGTACAACCAACGGGATGCCAGGGGGCATTGGAACGATGTTATGAATGAGCTAACCGATGTCCTCGGCGATGCTTTTCTTGGTCTAAGCCTGTCCTGTGCACGTTGCCACGATCACAAGTTTGATCCCATCGCTCAGAAAGATTACTTTCAGATGCGGGCTTTCTTCGAGCCCATCATTTGGCGGGACGATTTAACCGCATCCACCGAATCGGAACGCCAGGTTTATCAAGAAAAGCTTGCTGCCTGGGAAGCTGAGACGGAGCCCATTCGTGAGAAACTTAGGCAACTACAAGAACCTTATGAAAAGCAAAAATGGGCATCGACCGTGGATAAATTTCCACTCGAGATTCAAGCATGCTTTTTCAAGCCTCCCTCGGAACGCAACTCCTGGGAAGAGCAGATGGCTTATTTGGTCTCCCGACAATACCTAGAGGAAGGTGGCGGCCCCTATAGCGGGATGAAAAAGGAAGACCAAGAGTTGCGCAAGCAATACCTTTCAGAACTCGCTGCATTTGACGCTTTGAAACCAGGGTCCCTTCCTAGTGTCATGACAGTAAGAGATCACGAAGGTGAGATCTCAGATTTGATATTTGCGAGCGGAGGGGGTGAGCAAAGCGTTGCACCTGAGACACCATCGGTTTTGCCCAGGTGGCCAGAACAAGAAGGTTTATCCGTTCGACAAGGGTCCACGGGGCGGCGTACTCAACTGGCTACATGGATTGCCCATCCGGAGAATCCGCTCACCAATCGAGTCATAACGAATCGCGTCTGGCAACAACTTTTTGGTCGAGGCTTAGTCCAGACTGCCAGTGATTTCGGAACGCTAGGAGATCAACCCGCACAAAGTGATCTGCTCGATTGGCTAACGCTAGACTTCATTCAGAGCGCTGGTCGAATCAAGTCTCTGTGCAAAACCATCGTGATGTCGTCAACGTGGCGACAGAGTGCTGACCATCCCGAGGCGGAGAGAAATCAATCGCTAGATCCCGAGGAACGTTCATGGTGGAGATATCCAGTGCGGCGTTTGTCGGCTGAGCAGATCCGCGATGCGATGTTGGCGGCGAGCGGTGAGCTACTATCTTCGTTTGGAGGCCCAAGCGTTGAGGAAACCGAGCCTCGACGTTCGATCTACGTCAAGAGTTTGCGAAACAACACGAGCAACTTCTTGCATAGCTTTGACATGGCCAATGGATTGCAAAGCATCGCAATGCGAGACACTACAACCACCCCGCTACAAGCCCTGACGTTGCTGAATAGCCGCTTTGTACAGGAACGAGCAAAGAAGATGGCTGCCAGGATTTTAAGCCAAAGCAGTTCCGTGGACGAGTTGGTCGACCAAGTTTGTTTGCTCACCTGGGGACGAGTGCCTGAGCCTGCCGAGCGGGATCAATTCCACAGTTTCATGGACCTAAACTTGGAGGATCCCGATGCTGCTAACGTGCAGGCATCCCAGGTCGAGGATTTATGCCATGTGTTGATGAACTCGAATCCGTTTTTGTATGTAGAGTAGCGATAATGGAAATCACAAAAGGGACGAAAGCTCGAGAATCGATCACACGGCGGGATTGGCTTCGTGGAACGGGGCTGGGGCTAGGTGCAATCGCTTGTAACATGCTGGCGTCACAGGAGGGTCATGCTGAGGCTCACCATCCTGCCTTGGCGAAAAACGTAATATGGATCTTCTGCGAAGGAGGTCCGAGTCATATCGATCTGCTAGATCCCAAACCATTGTTGAATGAATTGGCGGGATCTCCGTTGCCTGCGAGCTTTAAGGAACCCATTACCGCAATGGGAGAGAAAGGGGCACCGCTGCTGGCAGCTCCTCGAACATGGACACAGCACGGAGAAAGTGGACTGTACGCATCGGAATGGATTCCAAATATTGGAAATTGCATGGATGACATTGCAGTCATTCGATCGTGCTGGACCAATGGGATCAATCACTCGGGTGGTGTTTGCCAGATGAACACTTGTATTAACGTGGCAGGACGCCCGTCACTTGGCTCGTGGGTTCAATACGGCCTGGGCTCTGCCAACGAGAATTTGCCCGCTTTCGTGGTTCTGTGCGACAACGCGGGAAGGCCCGTGAATGGACCTAGAAACTGGGGGGCAGGGTTCATGCCAGCTTCTTATCAAGGAGTCCGTATTCAAGGAGGGGATGGAGAACCGATTCCCCATCTCGTGTCATCTGCCGATCAAACTCCAACTCGGCTACAAAACAAGCTTGGCCTGCTCGATTCCTTGAACCGTTCGTTTGCTAATCAGTATCCGCATCAGACCGAATTGCAGGCCAGAATCAAGAGCTACGAGTTAGCATTTCGGCTGCAAGCTGAGGCACCGGAAGCTATCGATCTAGCCGACGAGACCGAAGAGACGCACGCGTTGTACGGCTTGGATAAGAAAGAGACCCAAGCCTTCGGAAAGAATTGTCTCATGGCCAGGCGACTCGTCGAGAGAGGGGTTCGATTCGTACAGCTCTACCATGGAACGGGCAGCAAATGGGATGCTCACGCTGGGATAGAACAAAACCATTCCCGTTTATGTCTTGAGATGGACAAGCCCGTGGCTGGCCTACTGATGGATCTAAAGCGACGTGGGCTTTTGAAAGACACGTTAGTCATCTGGGGCGGAGAATTTGGTCGCACTCCGATGAGTGAAAAGGGAAATGGTCGAGATCACAATCCGACCGGATTTTCGATGTGGATGGCGGGCGGTGGAGTTAAAGGTGGACAGGTGATCGGCGCGACCGATGAGCTGGGGTTGTATGCGATCGAGGACAAGATGCATGTTCACGATATCCATGCATCGATTCTGTGGCTTCTTGGTTTGGATCATATGAAGCTCTCCTACAATAGCAAAGGACGAATCGAGCGACCCACGATCAACGAGGGACGCTTTGAGCGCAAACTGATCTCATAGTCGACGGATTGAAACCAAATTGATGCATCGGTACCGTTTTTCTTACGCAGTCCTGCATACAAAAGTGTTGGGGCGAGTATTGCGGAAACAGTCATTAGGCCGACAGTAGAGGCAGGAAGAAGTGGATCGGCGGAGCAATCCACGACATTGTCGCTGCCCGCTCCGTCGGTCAGTTGCCGGAATCAAATGAAACGTCCGCCAATTTCTTGTTCATCGGGAACCAAAGAGCGTATTGCCTCAGGTGCCAAGTCAGCACCATTGGGCCAGCAGACAGTTTTGCAGACAGGATCGAGGGTGAACTTCGCGAACATGTTTGGATCAAGAAGCGGTTCGAAAATCGGGCCTGACAGCAGTGGCTGCAAATCAACCGTCGCATCAAAACCATCGCTAAAAGTGACGCAAAGCGAAGTTGGCCCCGCGAGTTCGGCGTGGAGAATATGTAAAATCATCGCAATCAATCCAAAGGTTCAATTGGAAGTAAAGGCTGCTGTGCCTGCGCAAGAGCCCGGTCCGCGAGCAACGCGTCGCGTTGAATCTCGCACCATTCAGCCACAAGTTTCGCCGCACGTCGTGGAAGTCGTCCGTCCAGTATGCCACCGGTGCTGATCTCGATGATCGCTTCCGACTCACCGTAGATTGCATGAAAATGCGATGGGTTGTGGTCTCTGTAGTAAATATAGACGGCGATGCCGTAACATTCGGAGATACGTGGCATAGCTGTGGCATAGCTACAGTATACCGGATGGTACCTCGATAGGCGGACTTGTAAATATCCCGGCTTCGTCACCGGGAAGATAGTCATTGTCGGGTGTTATCCCGGGCAAGTCAACGATTTTGATTCCTTTCCCGATTTGAACGAAATGAGTCGTTGGGGGGACCGTTCGAACCATCCGGCGATGGCAACAATCGGGCCGAATGTAAAAGGTAACAGTTCAAGAGATTGTTGGTCAAAAAGGGAGTCGCCCCTCTACGGCGAGACATTGCTCATAGGCTAGGTAAGAAAATTTGTGGTAAGAAGATTGAAGTATGCCGCCGCAATCATCTTAACATAATCTTCCTACCATCCATCTTCCTACCATCCATCTTCTGACAGATTTGAGTGGTGTTACCCACAAATGGCACTCTCGGTAGAGTTGCGAATCGGGCTGCGCATATCGCGAAATTGACGGAGCGGATTGGGGAACTCGAAAGACAACTTGCCAAGGCAAACAAGTACGCTCAACACCCTCGCTTCGGTCCGTCGGATTGTTACACGATGGTCATCCACATTGCGTAACCATCCAGACACGATCAAATCGGCAACTCGCGAGATCGTCTTGGTGTATAAACCAGTATAGAGCACCAGCATCGCCCCACATCATATCTCCCATCTCGAAAAGCTGCAGGAGCAATACCCATTGCTCCGGTGTCCCAAAGCCAAACGCATTGACGCAATCGAGTTCCATGGTGTCAGACTGTACAGGGCTTGGGTAGCCACCAATTTGAATGTTGGGTTGAATGCTGCCACAAAATTCGAGGTAACACTCTTCTGCGACATCGTCATCAAAAGTGACCAACTTTCTTTCATACGATGGATAGCTAGTCGAAGGCGTGAGGCTAATATTGACGCGTTTGTAGACCTTCGGTTGAACGGTCTTCTTTCGAAGTCCGAAAAACGCGGGTACTTGAAGAGAGGGCAGCTCCGGCAGAACGCGCGATGCATTCCCCGACAGATGAACGACGATGGCGTGCCCGAGATCGCTCGGTTTGTCGCCCCAGTTGCGATTATCGTAGAAGAACAAAAGATCGCCGTCGTCACTGGGGATCAAATCGACATCAGAGCAGTGAAGTTGCCCAATAAAGGAAAGTGGGTGACCGTCTTTTGCAGGCCATTGGAAATCGGAAGAGACAAGTGGCATGCCTCCAAAGTAAGTCTCACCGACGGTCTCGATGATTTTACCGATGAGGCACGGGCGAGACGCATCCCGAATCGCGTCGGTGTAGCGGCTCAATTTATGTGATCGAAGTTCGGCGTCATGCATAGGTTTGAGTCGGGTAAAGGGGGCGATCACCGATATCGCGGCAAGTAGACTTACCATCAGGAAACGACCGATCCGCGACTTCGGCGCATCGCTTTGCTCGTCCTGGTTTTCAGGTGTTTGTAGTGCGTTTGCGTGTATCTGTCGCCATATTGGATCGATGTTACCGACCGAAGAGGAATTCGATCAGCATCTTCGTGAAATACTCCCAAACCATCAAAGCAGTGTACGGTGCCAATTGTTCGAGTGCAAGTATCAACGATTCCAACCCAGCAATGAGCGGATTTATTCCCGCTTTCCACCAAGACCGGTTTTCCAATTAATGCGGTAATGGTTGTTTCCCACGATTCGATGTTTAACCGCTGAACGAATCGGTCAGGTTTTAACCAAAAGCCTTCTTTTCGCATCAACGCTTCAGTGTATTTGTGAGATGGCGTATCGCACGTGCGACTCGTTATGTCTTTTTTTCGAATGAAGACGTAGCCGTCTAATTGAAAGTCGACTTCTCGGTGAAGGCAAATTAATTGCTCAGACTCATTGACGATGACGCCATAGAGCCTGCGAGGATCAATTCTCTTTCGTTCAATCGTGACAAGCATGGTATTTGAAGGACGCTTTACGTCACCCAGTCGCGGCAAGTAACATCTCTAAAAGTCAAGGCACCCGACCCGCGACTTTGGTGCACGTGATTGTTCTGTCGACCTCCCTCGCCGATTCCGTCAGATCGTGAGTGAAGTTCTCATTCATGTAGATTCGATCTGGGGGGAGTTCCCTACAGAGTATATCCGCAATTTGCTGCAATTGTTTGCCAGTAAATACAAGGTCGTCACCTATTATCCTTTGTTTTCCTTGAGAGTCTGTCCAGAGGATATGTCTTTCATCGAAATCAACAAAAACACGGCTTGCGTCATCGAAAAGAAGACAGCACGTGTCGGATGCACGTTCAACGCTTCCAAAAGAGAGAGAAGACTCACTTAACTCAACGAACCGCGTGGTTGGCCACAAAATTTTTCTGAGGCTATTCAGAAACGCCAAACATGCAAGCGATGCCATGAATCCACACATTAGGAGCGAGATGATACCATCCATCTTCATCAGAAAGTAAAAAGCAATCACGACGACGGCGAACCCTGCCAGTGCGATAGCCCCTGTCACTTCCGCAA
Source organism: Brakhagea baltica (assembly GCF_052161605.1). Classification (NCBI taxonomy): domain Bacteria; kingdom Pseudomonadati; phylum Planctomycetota; class Planctomycetia; order Pirellulales; family Pirellulaceae; genus Brakhagea; species Brakhagea baltica. Next base: position 6,761,308 of record NZ_CP197409.1, read on the forward strand.
TGTCGTTTGTCTGACGCTCGAATCGCAACAATCCTCACTCCTCAGACAGAACGGAAACCATAACTGAGTAGCCGCTAAAAAAGTTTCTAAAGTCGAGCGCGGGCGACCGGCCGCTTCGGTGCATGCTTTTATTATCGGACGTTGTGAAGCTTTCGGAACAGAGACAGCATTGTATCATATTCATCCGTTGTGAAAACATATGGCCCAAGACCGGGAAACCAATCCACTCGGGTCCCAACATCAGTCTGGCTATGGCTGCAATCCAAGCCAAATCGATTCCAAGTGACATATTCTTCGTCTCTAGATATAGACGCGACAATTACAGTGCAATTGAAATCCAGATCGTCTGGGCAAATCAAAATTGGACAATTTTGCGTCTGTCCGATTTCGGGCTTTATTCGGTCCCATGTCAATTTGCGTTCTAATGCGGATTCCATCCAGTTCAGGAGCGACGGGACAAAACCGTCGAAGTCATCATTCCCCGTATGAGTTGCTATCAAAGCATCGAGTGGTATAGAGTCCAATTCGATGATCAGATGCTCGTTGAGTGCGAAATTAGAGCGGCTCAATGTCGCGCGAATCGTATTCATTAGCACCTGTGTCCGATAGCCTGTAAATATCCCGGCTTCGTCACCGGGTAAGTAGTTATTGTCGGGTGTTATCCCAAGGAAGTCAACGATTTTGATTCCTTTCCCGGTTTGAACGAAATGAGTCGGTGGGGGATAGACTGTATCGGGGGATTCCTAGCCCAAAAAGGTAGGGCTGTACCGAGGCCATCATGGACCACACAGAGAGATTTTAGGATGGGTAAGAAAATTTGTGGTAAGAAGATTCAAGTATGCCGCCGCAACCATCTTAACATAATCTTCCTACCATCCATCTTCTGACAGATTTGAGTGGTGTTACCCACAAATGGAACTCTCGGTAGAGTTGCGAATCAGCCTGCGCATATCGCGAAACTGACGGCGCGGGTTTGGGAACTCGAATGACAACTTGCCAAGGCAAAGAAGTAATCGTCCAAGGCCTAAGGCCGTGAACGCTTACTGTAAAAGTACGCTCAACACCCCCGATGGAAAAAACCACCGAGGTTCAAGTGCAAGAAGGGTGGCTTCGAGAGCAGTCTGGCAATTCATAACGAGGGCGCACGGATGGGAGAAATTCTGACGCAATATCTACGGCTATTTATGTTCTGCCTCGAATCCGTATGTGCGTGCAAACCATTCCGCAAAACGTTCAGACCGTTTTGTGGAGCGATCAGGATGAGAGCGGTCAACATGATGTCCAATTTCATGTACGAGAACATCCCATAGATAGAACCTGCGAATTGATTCGTCAGTAAATGTATAGACCCACTTTCCTTCGACATGGGTCATCTTAACGCCTGCTCTCTGGTACGCGTGGATCTCGGCAGGTTTATGGAGTTCTGGCGACGCCCAGAGTCGACGGCATTCAGGGAACGCAAAGAGCGTGATGGAACAGTAATCGTAGCATCCGTAGCACCACTTCGGATTCCACGCAGACTTTACTTGCCGACTTGTGCCTCCGAGCAAAGCGATTCGGCGAAGTCCGATTAGCATTTCTTGCGGAACGATCGCGAGCATACGCTTCACATCGTCACAATCGAACGGTCGAACGAATTTGTTGTGAAGCGGGAGCATCAGCAATTGAATTTTGCTGCCGTCTGGAAGATCGTAGCTGGATACTGGTCGTGCGCGACTCAGCGAATTCATTTCGGATTGCTGCGGGTCGTACCTTGACCAGTTGGTGTATTTCGAGGCCGAGTACATATTGGATCGACCCGCACTCGGTTTAGCATGTCGATTCATACGCGTCTCTACGCTATGGTAATTGGAGATTCAAAAAAGGAAAACTTGGACCAAACCATGACAAAAGTAACAATAGCCGATGAGATTGTCGAGCGAATCCGCAACAGCAACGGCCCAACCGAGTTAGTCGATTCACAGGGGCAAACCGTCGGCATCTTGCACCGACCGCCCACCGACACAGAAATTGAGCGAGCACGTAGCCGAGCATCCAAAGTCGGTAAACGGCTCTCGTGGGCTCAAGTGTCGGCGAAGGTCAGGGAGGGGATTGCCGAGTGATTTATGACGTCGAGTCGGTGGTCGTTGAAGTAGCCGATTTTCGAATTGTTTAAGGGGTACGAACGACTGAAATCACGCGGTTTCGGCCGAGTGAGTCACCATTAGTAAACGCGTTTCCCGGAATTCGCGTGCATTTACTTGTTGGTCCGTTTTCAATGCGTACTGGACATCTGGCGGAAGATAGATCCAAACAGATCTTTTCGTTGAGTACGACCACTCTAGCGTAAAGGCTGCTAGCGCAATCGTCGCTGAGCCCGATTGCCGTCGCAATGTGCGTTGTCCCCAACCGGTCCGCCTAGATTTGTATTGAATGAAGCAATTGAGAGTACCGCCATCGACCAAGGTCCCATTGATCGTTTTCCATCGAAAAGCGGCACTTTCACGATTCAACCAATAGCTCGCCCGCAGGGTTTCGAGGACGCAGAAGGTTCCGTTCGGACTTCTAAGAACCAAAAAGTCATTGCGTTTCAATTCAACGACGGTTTGATCGTCTCCAGAGGTATTGAATGTTGGAGTGAAATCCACCACGGGCTTCTCGCACTTGCACCGGTTTAGCCAGTCCAACATTAATTTGTGACCCAGCACGAGACGCAAATTTGAAAGGACGAACTTGTAATCATCCCGGTTTCGCCACCGGAGAGTCGTCATTGTCGGTCATTGTCTCGGGAAAGTCAACGATTCTGCCCCAGGTGGCCGCAATCCGGGATAAGAATTATCGGGGCGCTTATCCCGGTTTGAACGACATGAGTCGTGGGATAGAGGAAAGATGCCGCAGGCTTGCCCTGCGGAGCTTCACGTTTCTCGCTAAGTAATGACTCGCCCAACGCCCCCCTCATCCCGATTCACCGATCCTGCCGCGGGGCTTCGTGAACACGGGCTTATATGTTGGCTATCTGCTGGCCCGCAATGAAGTGAAGAGAAACCATCAGGCGCGACGCACGCTCTCCCCCGACTATCCGACGCAACATCTAAGCCTGTTTATGTTCTGCCTGTTCTTCGAGCTGAGTTACCATTCATTCAGGTCTATCCCTTCACATCCGTCCTCGATGGCACGCGACATTGCGTCAAGATCAGATTTGTCAATCACGCCAGCGAATCTCAGAAGGTCGGCTCCTCGAACGCCGTGGATGGCGGAGGTTTCTAGCGTTAGCGCAAACTCCAACACTTGACGTTGCCTATCAACAGGCAATTTTTCCAGGCAGTTGGAAAGCTCGGTTTGGATCGTTGCATCAACCATCAATTCGACTCCGCTAACTTAAGTGGCCGAAACGTTCATCCGCTGCGCTTGCCCTGTTTGTGGCAGAACATGTAACTATCCCAGTTTCATCACCGAGTAAGCACTTATTGTCGGGTGTTATCCCAAGGAAGTCAACGATTTTGAGTCCTTTGGCCGCAAACCGGTATAAGAATTGTCGGGGCACTTATCCCGGTTTGAACGACATGGGTCGTTGGGGGCCGTTCGAACCATCCGGCGATGGCAACAATCGGGCCGAATTATGATCTTCCACGATGTGTTTCGGAGACGATCAGTCGGATACATGGTACACCCGTTTGACGTGCGTCCATAGTATCGGCGAAACATCATTGGGGGCGTCAGTAATCAGTTGCATTAGGCATTCATCTGGATCACGACCAGTCAGTAACGAGATCGAACCGGCAGCGATGCTCGGCGCTCGACTCATGCCTGCACTGCAGGCAACCAATGTTGGTGTTTGTTGGCGAATCAAGGACGCAATTGTGCGAATCGCCAAAATGATCAAGGCATCACTATTGCCATCGCCGTCATTTAGCGGAAAACGACAGTAAACGAATTCCCGACCGAGTTGGGCCGGAGGCTCATTGATTGCAAGATCCACTACCGCGCGGATACCGTTGTCATACAGCAACCGAAGATCGCGAGCGTCAAACGCATTGCCGATGTATAGTAAATTAGAATGTGCAACGCGGATCAATCAAACGACTCGATGGTCAGGAGTATTTTTGAGTGGATGAACGATCACGATCACACCACCCGACCTAAAGGTGTGGCGAGCAGGAAACGGCAGCCCGAGGGCTGGGGTGGATCGGGTCGTTATCCGGCTTTATATGGTCATTGCATACTGGCGAATAGGGCAAGTATTGCAACGGCAGCCAAAGACGCAGTCGCTGTCCATCCCGCTCGGGTGACCATCTGCGGCAATGACACTAAGAGTGCTGGTATCAGACCAATAGCGGTGTAAACGGCAAATACCTTTGATAGGTCGATAAACATTGAGGGAGGAATCATAATCGGCCACGACCAAAATGTTAAAACGCCAATTGCGGTAATTCCAAGCAGAGCAACTAGAATCGTTGGCGAATACCGGAACGAATGTTTTCGGGTGATAACATGTGAAACGCAGGAGGCAATCGCAAGGCCAGCTGATACGATCAGTGCCATAAAGTGCGCTTGGTCATGGAGCGAATAAAGTCGGAAATGCCCTTGCCACACAAACGATTGGAGTAAAACGATCACGAAGAGTGATGTGAAAAACGTAGAAAATCCCAGTCGAACGAGCTGCAAGTTTGGTAGCCTCGATCGCAAGTCAGACTCAAGGATAGTTGGTGCAGTATATGGAATCAAAGTTATGTCATGCGTCATGGTCATTCCTATCGGTAACGCTAACGATCATCCCGCCCCAGCGGTTGACTCAATGCAAGTCACAACGGCCGATCGAGGGATTGGTTGCAATTCATTGTTCGTCTATTCTAACACGATTAGGGGCCATCGACAAAGTGTGAAACCAAAACCTCACCAGTTGCCTTCCCACCATCAAGAAGAATGGCGACCGACCAGACTCGCCCCATCAGAAAGCCAGCGTTATTGGTGCGATTACATCGTACAAAATCAATAGCTTCTCGCGGAGGTTCTTTCTCGGACCAGGATTTCATCGCGACAAATGAAGCGTTCCTTTCGATAGTGCATTGGAATCCTTCGATCTTCAGTGCTGACTCGACTTCCTCGATTGTCATACCAGGGCGAATCAACGCACCAATCTCAGTCTGCATTCTATCCGGTGCATCAATTTTTCTTGTCTTGGTGGTTGCGCACCCGAGTACCATCAGGACTAGTAGTAGCACAATTTGCTTCCAGTTCCCTATCGTCACGCACCAGTCCTTTCAGTCGGCAAACGGACGAATTCAGCCAGTGCGAGCAGGAGCCCCAACGAAAATCGCGATGGTTGCCCGAGCACTTGGCTGTAATTCATTGTTCTGGCGCGGTTTCGGCGTGACGGTTTTCAGTCTCAAGGAATACGATCCAAGCCTCTCGATTTTCATGTTCACACCATACCATGAATACCGTGGGAGTTGGCTGTGTAGGCTCTTCGGAGGACCAGTATAGGTGCTTTGGACAATCGTGTGCAAGTAGCTTCTTGAAGAAGCTTGATCGTTCGGGCGATTTTCCTAACAAGTTCGTCATCACAAATTCAATCTTTGAGATCACACCCAATTCGACCAGTCGACGCATATGGTATGCATGTGCGGGACCGGCCTCTGTGACATCAATATAAGCCAGTCCATTCATGTCTACAGTTGTAGGGCCGTTTGTCACGTAGTCATTTAGGGTGTCAAAGCGCCAACGATGAAACATGATCACGGCTGGACGAACCGTCAGAACCGTAGCCGTCAGCATGACACTTGCGATCAGAAGTAAAGAGATCGTACGTTTGCTCATAAAACTCGAAAGCCAGAACTTGCAATTATCCCAGTTTCTTCACCGGGTAAGTCGTTATTGTCGGACGTTATCCCGGGGAAGTCAACGATTTTGAGTCCTTTGGCCGCAAACAGGGATAACAATCATCGGTGCAATTATCCCGGTTTGAACGAAATGAGTCGTGGGATAGAGGAAAGATGCCGCAGGCTCACCCTGCGGAGCTTCACGTTTCTCGCTAAGTAATGACTCGCCCAACATTCCCCACGTCAAGCGTGGGGCATTTCCAGAAAATGGATTAATGAGCTGAACAGCTACCTATCGCAATAGTTACCCAATCGAATCCATTGCAATAAAGCTCGTCGCTGGCCCGTGTTAAGATCGACGCCCAACTTTTGATTTCACTACACCTGTTCGAAGCAAGTGTCTCAACGCTTCGCCAGGCAGTGCATAATCTTGTCGAGGCGTCTCTTGTTTTCTTGTTGAAGCAAGGAGGGATAGGCGTTGGGGATCATCATCGCGAGCCCAAAAATGAGGCTAATGTTATAGCTCTGATATACGGCAAAGGCCGCCACGAACAGGAAGCCGATCCAATGGCTGATCTCTGCAATGGTCATTTGGAGGCGGAGCAAATCCAAGTCGATGTGCTTTAGCGTGAAATCTAGAATGGACCATATCGGACCAGAAATGCAAAAACCCCAGGGGTTCCGGGGTTTTGCTGCATTCTCTAGAAAAACAAAGCGGAGAGGACAGGATTCGAACCTGCGGTAAGGAGTTAACCCTACGCCGAATTAGCAATCCGGTGCTTTAGACCACTCAGCCACCTCTCCAATTGTGTAAGCTATTGTGCCGAATCCGTTTTTCTTCGCAAGCTCGGTTGGACCATTTTTCTCAACTCGGACTGCACAACTCCCGCCAACCAAACCCTCTCGCTATGACAATGCACAACTTTCTCACCTTCCTAACACTCCTCGCAACCCTTATTTCTGGCCTACCCGGACCCTCCTGCGGGCAATCTCCCTTGTCCGGAAATCCGCCGGCCCCCTCTTCCCCTGGTGCGCCGCAGCCACCAAACGTGGTCTTTATCATTTCTGATGATCAAGCGTGGACGGATTATGGCTTTATGGGGCACCCGACAATCCAAACTCCTCATATCGATCGCCTGGCGAGCCAAAGCGCTGTGTTTCGCAACGCTTATGTTCCCACTGCACTCTGCCGCCCTTCGCTGGCGACCATCATTTCCGGAAAATACCCGCACCAACACCGCATCACAGGCAATGATCCGGCACCGGAATTGGCACCGAACGACCCGGCCAAGTACAAAGCGTTGCAATCGCGGCTCATCGGATTCATCGACGAACAGCCGCTACTCCCGAAACTACTGGCCGCCAAGGGTTACCGGTCGTTTCAATCCGGCAAGTGGTGGGAAGGGAGCTTCTCGCGAGGCGGGTTCACCCACGGAATGACCAAGGGATTCCCGGAGCCGGGCGGGCGGCACGGGGATGCGGGCTTGGACATCGGCAGAAAAGGACTCGAGCCCATCTTTGAGTTCCTAGATGCCTCCCAACAAGCAAGCGAACCATTCTTTCTGTGGTATGCCCCGTTCTTACCTCACTCTCCGCACAACCCGCCCGAGCGACTTCTCAGCAAATACCTAGCCGACGCACCATCGATCCATCACGCTCGCTACTTTGCCATGTGCGAATGGTTCGATGAAACCATTGGTCAGCTTATATCGCATCTAGAGGCGAACCAATTGATGGAGAACACGATTATTGTCTACACAGGTGATAACGGTTGGTTGCAATCGGCCAATTCTCCGAACTATGCTCTCCGCTCCAAGCAGTCCGCCTACGATGGTGGGGTGCGACAACCGACGTTGATTCGCTGGGATGGTGTGATACAGCCTCGCGATTATCCCGAGCTGGCCAGTACTATCGATCTCTTGCCGACGATTGCTAGCGCGACGGGTTGCAAATTGCCTGAGGGTCTGCCCGGTTTAGATCTATTGCCATTGATTCGAGATCAACAGCCGTGGACTCGCGATGCGATCTTTGGAGAAGGCTTTGCGCACGATGTGTATGATCTCGACGATCCCAGCAAATCGCTACTATACAGATGGGTTCGCAAGAACAACTGGAAACTGATCTTAACCACCAACGTGCCTCTCGGTCGTTACTCGGAAAGTCATCTGCGGGCGGAGCTTAGGCCGCAATTGTTCGACCTCGAAGCGGATCCGTTTGAGGAAAACAACCTCGCATCGAAGCATCCGGATATGGTGGCTGAGCTGGTGAGGGCGCTGGATGATTGCTGGAGATTGCCACCGACGGGTGTGGTGGTCGAATGGAACGATAAGCAGGATTGATAAACTTAACGGTATCAAGTCCTTTTATATCGTCCCCGAGAGTGGTATTCTCATGGCATGAGTATCTCTCAAGAACCCAGGGCAGCCCAAACAACGCCCACGACAGCAGCTTCTGCCAAGCCGACCTTGGCAGCTAGATTTTCACGCGCTTATGGTGCGCAGTTGCTGTGGCGGGATCTCAAGCTGAGAGATCGATTGGCCATCTTGTCGAAGCTGCGCGAGTTATTGGTGCGTGATCGATTGATGTTGGCACAGGCGATCCAGATACCCAATCGCCAGAGCTATGCTGAAACGGTTTCCGCCGAGCTGATGCCGTTGGCTGATTCGGTTCGCTGGTTATGCCGTCGAGCTCGGTACGTTTTGAGAACGCGTTATACGCAGCGACGCCACACACCTCTTTGGTTAGGGTGGCTCGAGTCGAGCATCGTACGCGTACCGCATGGACTCGTTCTGATTATAGGTGCGGGGAACTATCCGCTCTATCTGATGGGGGTTCAGGCACTGCAAGCTCTCGCGGCAGGCAACGCGGTTGCTATAAAGCCCGCCCCGGGAGCAGAGTTGGTCACCGAACGATTTGTCGAACTGCTCATCGAAGCTGGCGTGCCGAGGGAGTTGTGCGTGATCCTGGACAGCTCCATCGAGTCCGGACAGGCAGCGATCGAGGCCGGGGTCGATAAGGTCGTCTTGACCGGGAGCAGCCGATCTGGCCGGAACGTGCTCAAGCAGCTCGCCGATTGTTTGACACCAGCCACGATGGAACTGAGTGGTTGCGATGCCATGTATGTTCTGCCCGGTGCCGATCTGCATCGCGTTTGCGATACGTTGGTTTTTACGTTGCGACTCAACGGAGGGGCGTCCTGTTTGGCACCCAGGCGAATTTTCTTGCCCGAAAAGACGTACGAAGTCTTTCATCGGTTGCTTGCACAGCGACTCACATTGGACAGTCAGAAAGCGTGGCGAACCCAGATCCCCAAAACCGTTTTTGAGAAACTGAAGGCTGGAGTCAAGGAGGCCGTGCAATCGGGTGCTCGCGTGTTTGAGAGCCCGCATGCGAACATCGTCTTGACCACGACTCAGACCGACCTTTCGAATGACTCGTGCAAGCAGGCGTCGAACACGTTTCCCAACGCGACGGTTCCCAACGCGACGGTTCCCAACGCGACGGTTCCCAACGTGACGGTTCCCAACGCGACGGTTTCGATCGGGCATCTCGTTTTGACTGATATGCGGCCGTCGATGAGTTTGTGCTCGGCGGATATTTTTGCTCCGCTAGCCATGATTGTTCCGGTGGCTGACTGGGCTGAGGCGCTTCAATTTGACTCGATGTGTCCGTATGCGTTGACCGCGTCTGTTTATGGTCCGGTTGAAGATGCTTTGCGAATGACCAAATTCATTTCGGCGGGCTCGATCATTATTAATGATACGTTGGTTCCCACCGCAGACCCGCAGTTGCCGTTTGGTGGGCGAGGGGAGAGCGGTTATGGCGTCACGCGCGGCGATGAAGGATTGCTCGGGATGACTGTGCCAAAAGTAATCACGCTAAGGCGAGGCCGTTGGTTGCCCCATTTGCAGCCCCCGTCTCCCGCAGATGAATCCCTTCTAGACGGATTGCTACAATTCAACCACGGTGGTAGCCTGCTCAAGCGGTTACGAGGTCTCAAGCAGACGATTCAAGCGGCCATGGCTTCGAGGAAGAAGCCTCAAAAGTAGGCAAAAGACTCAAAAAAGGAAACGATGGAATATGATTGGGCAAGCATCGCGAACATTGCAAGTTGGAGTCGTCGGCGGTGGTCTAGCGGGGCTAGCGGCAGCGTGCACTTTGGCAGCTCGTGGGCACAAAGTAACCCTGTTTGAAAAGAACGCTTGGGTCGGCGGGAAAGCTGCCGTTCACGAACAAGATGGCTACCGATTCGATATGGGACCGACCATTTTGACGCTGCCCTCCGTGTTGAAACGGATCTTCAATGAAGCGGGCAAAAAGATCGAAGACTACATGGATCTGGTGCCGCTCGATCCGCAATGGCGATGCTTTTTTGAGGATGGTGGCGTGCTGGATCTCGTGGCGAACATCAAGGCCATGAAAGAGAACCTCGACAAGTTCTCCAGCAATCCCAATGCTGGTGCTGGATACGAGCGGTTCATGCAGATCTCCAAGCAGTTGCACAGCGTCTCGGACAAGTTCTTCTTCTGGCGTAGCGTCGGTGGTATCGCAGATACGATGGAGGTCGGCGGGGCCTTTTCGGCATCTGTGCTCAAGGATGTGTTGAGCCTCCGCATGGGGCGTTCGGTGGCGGGGCTCGTTCGTTCGTGTGTGCCTGACGAGCGTGCCGCACAGATGATCGATCACTTTACTCAGTACGTCGGCTCGTCACCGGAAGCATCGCCGGCAGTGCTTTGCGGGATCGCACATATGCAAACAGAGGAAGGCGTATGGTATCCCATCGGTGGGACGCGAGCGGTACCGGTGGCTCTCGAGAAGTTAGCTCGCGAGCTCGGAGTCGAGATTCATACCGAGACCGACGTCGCATCGATTCTGAACAATGGGAAGCGAGTCACGGGGCTAACCACGACCAGTGGTCAGAGCTTTACGTTTGATGCCCTCGTTTCCAATTGCGATTCTGTTCGGACACACCGAGAGCTATTGAATGGATCTGAGACCCAGAAGAAATTCGACAAACGCCGCAAGTATGAGCCAGCGTGTTCCGGGGTAGTGCTCTATCTGGGGCTCAACAAGAAATATGATCACGTCCTGCACCACAACTTTGTTTTTTCCAAGGATCCGCACGAAGAGTTTGACTACATCTATCGACAAGGCAAACCGGCGCCGGATCCGACCGCTTACGTTTGTGCACCGTCGATCAGTGAACCAGCGGTTGCACCGCCTGGAGGAGAGGCACTTTATATTTTGGTGCATACGCCGTACTTGCGACCTGATCACGACTGGTCCAAGATGTTGCCCGAATATCGCGAAGTGATTCTCGACAAGCTCGAGCGAACAGGTGGCATGAAGGGGATTCGGGACCGGATTGTTTGCGAGTCCTCGTTGACACCGGAGGGGATCCACAAGCGGTATCGCGTTCTCAACGGTGCGATTTACGGACTGGCTAGCCATGGTAAGTACCTGGGTGCGTTCAAGCCTGCCAACAGATCCAAGGATCTTAAAGGATTGTATCTAGCTGGTGGTGCAGCCCACCCCGGACCTGGCATGCCGATGGTGCTTATGAGTGGTTGGATCGCGGGGGACACGGTGGATATCGACACGCAAGCCGGCAAGCTGGAGATGGCATCGGTTTAGGGGAAGTGGATTTGCCATAGGATGATGGTATAATGAAATGTCAGATGTATCCAAGATGCAATCTACATCTCTAATGTTTGCGGAGCGAGTCCAATGGATAAGCAAGTGCTCGATAATGCGATAGCCGAAGGTCCGATCAGAATCACTATGAATAATGGTGAGATATTTGATATTTTGGATCCCAAGACCGTTCTTGTAGATGCTACCACTGCCTACGTTTTGCGTCGGGCAGAAGATGGTAAATTGCGAGCGGTCTGGCTTGCACTTGTTTGCATGTGCAAAATTGAGCGACTTCTATCCAAACCGCTCGAAGCCCCCTGATACAAATGTTGACCTGCGATTTCGATGGTTGCGGTACGCAATGTTTTGGTGGGATTTAGTAGGGTAAATTCGAGTAGATGGAATCGGACAAGCAACGGTTCAGTGAACTTGGGAAACAGGAGATTGAGGATATGCTATTAGGACAATTACCTGATTTGCGTGATACCCAAGCCGGCAAGGAACTCATTGCCATTGGTATCAAGGAAGGCATCAAGGAAGGCATTAGGGAAGGCATCGAGGAGGGGCTTGAAAAAGGAACCTTGATAGGGACGATCCGCACTTGCCGAAGTGTATTGGGAATAGAGGCGATGGAGGAAGCGAGCTTGATTTCGAAGTCGATTGCCGAATTAAAGGAGTTGGCAGGAGAGCTTCAGGAGCAAGTTCGTAATCGTTTTGGCTCGAATTAGTCATTGTGAAAGCTTGGAGAGAAAATTGGTAATCAACCCCTGGGGTTAGCGAGTTACAGTAGGTTGAGCGATTTCTCTAGCGGATTTAATGAGTGATCTGGGCGGGGCCATCTAGCGACCGTGTTACAAATCTCGTGTCTTCTTTTTGATGTCGCGTAATCAAACTGATTACAGCGTTGAGTTGCCATTCAGGTCGCGATGGATACAAGCTTACAAGAAAAGCGTGAGAGTCTTGAATCTTTTGCGTTTGCGTGCATTTGGCACGGCCTTTGTTACTCCTTGAATACAGTCCAGAGGAATTCACCTGGACCGTATCGGGGATTCTTGGAGGTAAAGGAACTAGCGAAATGAAAACGCACATTAAAACTTTTAGGTGGTTTGCAATGGCACTGAGCTGCGTCGCCGTCGGGTTCGCGGGATTGGCACACGCGAGCAACCCATGGTCGAGCGAGGTCGGTGAGGCGCGAAACGTTCAGCGAACCGCGACGGAAATCACTCGCAGGTTGAATGATCAACATCCTTTTAGCCCCGCGGCAGACGTCGCAAGAATACTCGATCAGCAGTCCGCTCAATTGTTGAGGGTGATTCGTGATGGAGCCTCATGGAATCGGGTGGTGCTGTCATTGAATCAAACCAAGGCTGTGTACTGTAACTTGACTACGGTGGTCAGCATCGACGGAGGGACACGAAACGACCGAAGCTTGCAGAGGTCTATCGAAGCATACGATCGACGTTTCAATCGCTTGGAAGCCGCACTGATACGAAGGTACGGAAAGCTGGCACCGCCGATTTGGTCTCCCGTTCATCGACCGCCGGTTTTGGTACCTACCGTTCCAGTTCCTCCCTTTCACAGGGCACCGGTCGGTCGACCACCGGTTTACCAAATCAGTGCGCCGCACTTTGGAGTGCAACAGTTCGGGGCACAACAGTTTGGAACGCAACAGTTAGTCAATCCACAGTTCCATGGCGAAGCATTTCCCATCCACGGGGTTCAAAATCGATCCGCAGGCCGACAAGTTTTGTCGATCGTTTTAAACGAATTAGCCAATCGGCTGTGAAGGGGTATCGAGGTTGTTGTGAAGAATGAAACAAGCGTCGTTAATCCACATGGCACAGTCCAAACGGGCTGTGCCAATCCAAAGGGCCCGGTTATCGTTTAGGCAGTTCTCTGTTCAGCTGAACTAGGTTTGGTGGCTCATTCTCAAACGTTTCCAAAACGTCTGCATCCGAGTCAGGTCCCTTCTCTTCTTGCTGCGGTCTTCTGGTGGCGATGTCACGGGTAATGTTTCCGAAAATGATCAAAGAAACGCCCATCAAGAACCTTACAAAATAGGTTTCCACATTACGCTCAAAGCCCCGTTCGCTTCCCCAGTAGATGTAAACGGAAACGAAGATCGAAGCAACCAGGACAATTCCCGTGACCATCATGACCAAGCCTGCTATGTAACTCGTTTGCGGCTGATTCGTGCTTGTTCTATTCATGATACTGCATTGCTCGCCTTACATCCGTTCCACTGTCCCGATTCCCAGCAGTCCTAATCCTCGCTGCAAGACGCGGCCGGTTAGTTCTGCTAGCTTCAACCGGGATAGCTTTTTCTCTTCGCTATCGGCTTTGAGAACGGGACATTGATCGAAGAACGTGCCAAAGATCTTCGCGGTATCAAACAGGTACTCCGTGATTGCATTCGGTAGAAAATCATTCATTGAAAACTGCAAGGTGTCCTCGAATCGAGCGATCTGAATGGCTAGTGCCCGTTCAGCGGGAGCCTCGATCAGGATAGGAGCCGTTGACCACGCGGACTCAGCAATGCCTGCTTCGGTGGCTCGTCTTAAAATGCTTCGCGTACGAGCATAGGAGTATTGCACGTAAGCGGACGTGTTCCCCTCCAACGCGACCATCTTGTCCATATCGAATACATAGTCGCTAGTGCGGTTATGGGATAGATCGGCATATTTGATTGCTCCGATCCCGATCACTTCTGCGATATTTCGTTTCTCGGATTCGGTTAGTTCGAGACCAGCCGACTGCAAGCGATTTGGATTGCAAACGACAGCCCAAGCGCGATCGATGGCTTCGTCGAGCAAGGACTCCAAGCCTATATTGTCCCCGGCACGTGTTTTAAAGGGTTTGCCATCTTTTCCCATCACCGTACCGAAACTGATATGACGGTAGTCGGTGTGGGTTAAACCGAGTTTGGCTAAAACAGCAAAGAGTTTTTGAAAGTGCTCGCTTTGCCGATGATCGACCACATACAAACACACGTCAGGACCAAACTCTCGCTCCCGAAACAGGGCGGTCGCAATATCAGTTGTGGAATAAAGAAACGCGCCGTCTTGCTTTTGCACAATCATCGGCGCATCGAACTGTTCTAAAAATACGCAGATCGCCCCTTCGCTTTGAGTCGCAAGCGATTGGTTTAGCAATTCCTCGATCACGGCGGGTAGCATGTCGTGATAGAAGCTTTCGCCGTACTCGTGGTCAAAGGTGACTGAAAGCCGTTTGTAGATGGCGTGAATCTCTTCCTTGCACGCAGGTAGAAACTGCTCCCAAAGAGCTACATTCTCTTTATCACCTCGGTGGAGCTTAGCTGTTTCCTTGAGGACTAAGGAGTCTAGGTTCGGATGGTCCGTGCACCACTGATGAAGCTGGGAATCGGCAGCGACTGCCGAGATCAGTTCCGACGCTTGTTCGTGCTCATCCTTTAGGTTCTTCAGTGCTATGGCTGCAGAGTTGGCCTCTTTCGCAAGCTTTTTATCCTTGGGGTTCTCCGAAGCTTTCTGCTGGATCGCCACAATCCGTGTGGCGGCGGTTTCGATGCCTTTCTCTCGAGTCGCGATGCCGCCAGTCGCTTTTTGGTACGAGATGATTCTCTGAACGATCCGATACAGGCGGCCCAATTCTTTGACAGGTGCTGCCGCGAAGGCTTGTTCGTCGCGAAAATGCTTGTACCCGTAGATGATCATGCCAAATTGCGTACCCCAGTCACCCAGGTGATTATCGGTGATAACCGAGTGTCCGAGGAACTGCAATGTCTTAGAAATTGCATCGCCGATGACCGTCGAGCGAATGTGCCCGACGTGCATTGGTTTGGCCACATTCGGAGAAGAAAAGTCTACGACGTAAGTCTTGGGTGCAGCGGTTTGCTCGACACCTTGGCGTTCGGATTCATAGGCAGTCTGCATCAAGTTTACGAGGAACGCATTCGAGAGCCGCAGGTTTACGTAGCCTGGGCCAGCGATAGCGACTTCTTGACAAAAATCATCGACTCGGATGCCATCGACGATTTCCTGTGCGATGGCCAAAGGTGGTTTGCCGACCAGCTTTTGAAGCGGCATGGCCACGTTCGCTTGGTAGTCCGCTAGATTCGCATCCTTGGAGGGAACGATACGTTCGAGCGCAGTTTGCAACTCTTGCGGATCGGTCAGCCATTGGCTAAGTACTTCGGTGAATCTGGCCCGAATGGAATTTAATAATTGCATGAAAGGATCTATTCGTCGCGTTGAAATACATCTGCGCGAGAACGCAGTTGATAAAAAAGAGCTCGCTTTTGCTCGGGTAACGAGTATTCGAACCCGAGTTTTAGGAGAAATGCATCGGAGGAGCTGATCGCCATCACCTCGATAATTTCTTTTTGTTTGGCAAGCTCCAAGCAGGCTTGTACAAGGGCGCTACCGATTCCTTTGCCTTGGTGCTCGTCCGAAACGGCCAAGCATTGGATCTCGCTCATTTTTTCTGAGTAGATCTCGACCGAAGCAAATCCGATGATTCTTGATTGGGAGGCAGACTCGCTAGCGTTCAGTTCAGCCACAAAACCCGTAGCCATCAGCAGCAGGATTTCAGAGCGATTCCTTTGCAGTAGCTTCTTCTGCTGGAAAAAGGTGGAGAGGAATTCGGCTATTTGCTCTTGCTCGTCGAACCGTGCCCGTCGAATCTTGTAGCCGGGCAACTCCTTTAGTTTGGGCGCCTGTGGTGTGGTTTCCCGGCTACTGGTTTCCGAAATCGTAATTACAGACTCCGTGTCCGACAGATCCTCGACTTCGTAAAACAAGGCTCGCTTCTGTTCAGGGAGTGAGTAATCGAACCCAAGATCTCGAAAGAAATGGTCGGAGGAGCTGATCGCCATGACCTCCATCACACCCTTGGCACGCGCTAGTTCAACGCAGCCACTTACCAGTTCGCGTTCAATCTGTTGGCCCGAGAATTCCGGGGCGACGGCGAGGCACTGAATCTCTCCCAGTTTCTTGGAGTAGATTTCGACCGAAGCGAAGCCAATGATTTCCGATTTTTTTGCGTCCGAAGCCGTGGCTTGTTCCTCACAGGCGGGAACCTCCTGTTCGAGCGTTTCCGCTACGAAACCGGTAGCCATCAGCAGGAGGATCTCGGAGGGTGAACGCTCCAGAAGCTTCTTCGCCTGGAAGAAAGGAACGAGCAACTCATAGATCTCGTCTTGATCATCGTAATGAGCGCGACGCACTCGGTAGCCCTTTTCAGGGCCACTGTCGGGGGGGGCGGCGGCCCCGAGCGAATGGCTTGGGGGGTGGAGATCAGAGTGCGACAAAGGAGTAAGCTCGACAAACGGTGGTTCGATTTTCTTTGGTATCGTACCCCGAGAGGTCGATCGTCACAACCGACGGGGATTCCCCTAAGTTAGCGGCGAACTGCTGCTGGTCGCTGTTCAGCAACTTGCTCCTGGGGAACATAGCCCATAAAGGCTAGCAGATCCCTAATTTCGGTTGGCGTCAGATCATCCAAAAGACCAGAAGGCATCGCGGAAACCCGGCTTGGCAAGATCTCCTCGATTTCGTCCTCACGGATTTGCACCTCTCGATCTTGATTGATTCGCAAGGTGATACCGCCAGGTGATTTAACTAATATGCCGGTGTAGGTTTGTCCGCTGGTGGTCAGGACCTTTTTCGAAGCATATTGGTCGCTAATCACGTGAGATGGGAAGAGTGTTGACTCCAGGAACTCGGTGCGTGTGAATCGCCTCGCAGCACTTGTCAGATCGGGGCCGAAACCAGAGCCTAGGTTCTCCATCTTGTGGCATGCGGCGCACTGGGCAGTTGCAAAAATGCGAGCTCCGTTGTCTCGCGATCCGAATTTGCCTTGCTCGCCATCGAGGAATTGTTCTAGGAATTCGATCGACCAACGTGGGCGTTCGGTTTCATGAGGCAGAACGGCGGGCTGGTTATCTGGATATCGCAATTCGTACCAGCGTTGCCAAGCGCTCATGGGAGTCGCCTTGGGGTCGGAGGATTCACGCATGGTTTCCCCGGTCCAGTATTCGAGCAGCTTGATAGCTGGGGCTGGATTCATCCCATTCTCAACGAGTCGACATCCCTGCAGGATCGCTTGTCGGATTGCCTCGGCGTCTTCGGTTGCGACATCGATTTTCCGCAAGGCGGCACACACGTCGGGGATGGCAAACGGTTCGAGGATTCCCAAGCTGCGAACCAGGTAGTCCCAGTTTTCTTCTTGTGGATTTTGTGCAAACGCCAGCGCGATCGCAGCACGCCGGTCTGGGCTCTTTCGCCAACGCGAGCGCAGGTATTCGCCAGCTTCCGGATCATTTTGTCCGGAAAGGATTGCAGTGATGCCGGTCTTTAGCCGTTTGAACACATCGGGCTCCAAGCCGCCGCGATCGATGGCGGAGTCGAGCTTGATAAGCTGCTGGACAGTATCAGAATCCAGCTCATCGGGTAACCTCATCAGCGCAGCTAAGGCGGCGTTCGGATATTCCTCGCCGAGAGACAAGATGCGAATGGACTCCTCCTCCGTGAGCAGTTCGGACAGTTCGTTGGAAGTGTTCATCACGTAGAGATGATAGGATCCACCGCCACGTTCCTTCTGGGCAGACTCCAGGAATTGCAAGCAGGCCATGCGCTCCTTGGAGGTCCAATCGTGCGGCATGTGTGAAAGATGCATCGCGATCAGAACTCGTTCGGGCATCGAAGTGTCCGTTTGGAGATACCTGATAACCTCGGCTACCAAATCCGTTTTGAGGTGTGCCGCGATGCGGATGAGTTCCGCGTTGATAAGCGAATTGCCTGCAGGGAACTCTGAGGAGACCAACTGGCTCCACTCAGACGCTTGCTCGGCATCGGGAGTAACCAGGTGCATCGTTACTTGCGCGACGCGGAGCAAGTCGACGAAATCGGCGTCGCTCACGAAGTCCGCGGTCAAACGAGCTAGCGAATCCAACACTGCTGTCGCATTTTCGCGATTGGGAGATTGGGTAATCAAGGTCAGTGCGGATTGGATCACCAGGCGATTCGAAGGGCTTGCCAGGAAATCATCCTTCCAGGCATCCTCGGGAATCATGGCGAGCACACGCCGGGCCAGGAATCGCTCTTCACGATCTTCACTTTGCAAAGGTTTGAGCAGCGAAGCAGGATCGCAAACCACGCCAATGCGGAGCATGGACTCACAAGCGATCTTACGTACGGTGGGCGAGGAATCCTCAAGAAGTTTGACCAGTCGCTCGGCAATTTCTGTTTCCGCGTGCAGTCCCATCAGTCGAGCGCATTTGGTTCGCACGGCCTCGTTGGTTGTGTGGCTGAGTTCGATCAGTATTTCTGGAGTTGGGGTTGGTCCCAGGAGTTGCATCAAATCGAGAGCCTGAAGTCGATACTTTGCAGGGTTTTCGTTGCTGTAGGCAACACCGGCGACTAGCTCGCCCCATTCGCTACCAAGTTCTTTTTTCGAGAGCGCGGCTGCTTGGCGACCAAACGCAGAGTTGATCTGTGGCAATCGGATTGCTTTGGTGATGCCTGTACCAAGTTGCTTGTTCTTATCAGGCACATCACCGGTCCATTCGACGCGGTAAATGCCACCGTCGGTACCTCGTCCGCCAGTACAGAAATAGAGCCAGCCATCGTTGCCCACCTCGATGTCGGTTACATTCATCGGAGTGCCGACGACGAAGTCCTCAAGCTTGGGGGCTGCTTTTCCATTAGGATCCAACGTGCAGGCGATGATCCGCCCCTCAGACCAGTCGGCTAAAAATAGCGTTCGCTGGTATGCCGATGGAAACATGAAGTGATTGTAAAAGATCATTCCGGTTGGCGAACCGCGCCCAGAGGTGGTCAACGCTGGCAAGCGGTCTAAGTAGTACTCTGGCCAATTTGCCCAACCGCTTCGCCATCCGTACTCGCCACCCTCCACGACGCGAAAGAGAGAAGTCCGACGATGCCACACCGAGCCTTGATCGGCTTCCATATCGCTGTCGTGAACATAGAGAGATCCGTCGGGGTGAAACGCTAAGTCGTAGGCGTTACGCAGGCCGCCTGCCACGATCGACGCTTTCGCGCTTGCTAAGTCGTATCGAACAATGGTTCCGCCTGGGGCCTTGACATCGACAGCGTGTCCGCCTGGATCTTCTTGCCGGGGCTGCACCAAATCTCCTTCGTAGGGTTTAGGATAGGTGTAGTCGTCGTTCCACGGCTGATCGAGCTGTGAATGGTTGCCTACGACTATGTAAAGATTCCCATCTGGTCCGAAGGCGATCTGGTGTGGGCCGTGCTCTCCCGGAGTTCCCCGGAATTTGAGCAGCAGCGTTGCCTTCTCGATTTGGCCGTTTCGGTCCCTATCTTCGAGCCGATACAGTCCAGCACCTTGTTCCCCGTCACCGGTGACGTAGACGTCGCCGTTCAGAGGCAATATGCCCTGCACGTTGCTGACCAAATCACAATAGGTGCGCACGGTGTCTAGCTTGCCATTCTTTTTGGAATCGTACAGGAGCAGCAGCGGGCCACCTTCCTGCGAAGCGATGATATGGCCGAATTCGTTGAACGCCATCGATATCATCGATCCAACCTGTTTTGGCGAAAAAACCTCTCGAACAACGAAGCCAGGTTTGGTGGTAAAACGCTCGCGGGGCGGAGACCCTTTAGTGGAGTCGTAGTCGGCGAGCGTGGCTTTCACCGGGGCGGCTTTCAGTCTGTCCAAGGGGGAAGAGTTGCTGTTTGCAAAAGGTTCTTTGGCATTCCGGCCCGTCTCCATCGCCAGATCCGGCGGAGGTGCATCATCTCCGCGTTTCGCAACCACCGGTGAGCTGAAACCTTCAACCTCAGAGATCGCCTGCGGCCAAGCGGAATCGTCAAAGGCAGGAAGCTGCCAATTGGGGCGAGCGGAAGTTGTCGCTTTCCATTCCGAATCGCTGATAACTATGCGCCATTTCGCATCAACCGGTTTAAAAAAGAAGCCGACTTCGAGGAAAGGGTTGTTGTTAGATCGATTGGTCGCACGAATCGCTAGGACATTTTTACCTGGGCGAACGGCGGCGGAAACATCGATTCGCTCCATCACACCAGCCTTACGACCCATCGCTAGACGCTGACCGTTTAGGAAAACCTCGCAAAATTCTGATGCCCGGAACTCGATTTGAGCTTTCTCTGTTCGAGGTAGCTCCATGATTCGACGAAAATAAGCATCACCTGCCGTTTCGTTCTGATCGTCGGCCCAAATCAGCTCTCGTTCGGTTTTGCCCTTGGATGCAGGATTACTTGGGCCAGCGTTATTGCTTGGGTTAGCAGGGGGGCGTGGAGGTGCTGCGCGATTGCTGGACGAGGCTATTCCCTTCTGAGCAAACAGGCTTGGGGACTGAACGACCACACAAATCGAACTGCACAGGGCAAGTAAAACCGATAACAGGTGCCGATTTGGTTGGGATAGTTCTGACCTCACCATTTTCTCCATCCTTGGATACATGTGGTTCTCGCTTAATTCTCAACCCACATAAATAAGAAAAACTTGCTTGTGAAGGCAAGGTCGGTTTTCCACTGACGGAAATTGCCGTTGGCAAGCGTCACCAGTACGGGCTCGAAAGTACGGGCTCGACAAGCTTGGAGAGTCTGTTACACTCATTGATCTACCATCTAGAGACCGCGTCCGGCATTTCTGCTCGGAAGTGGCTCTCGCGAGGGGGAAGCGCGAATCGGGTCAGGACTTAAGTGGAGCAGCCATAAGCGTCATACTCTTGTGCGAGGGCCTCTTCCGCGCAGAAAAAATTCAGCTTGAGTTTGCCCTGCGGAGACGGATGCAATCGCTTGGGGGGGAATCTCCCTCCAAGAGGAAAGTCCGGGCACCACAGAGCAGGGTGGTCGATAACGTCGACCGGTCGTAAGACTAGGGAAAGTGCAACAGAAAGCAAACCGCTAGATTCTTCTAGTAAGGGTGAAACGGTGGGGTAAGAGCCCACCAGAACGGGTGGTGACATCCGTTGCTTGGCAAACCCCACCCGGTGCAAGGCTAAACAGAGTGTTGGATTAGCTTGCTATTCCAAGTGCTGGCTCGGCATGATTCACTCGGGTAGGCCGCTCGACAAACAGAGCAATCTGTTTGCTAGATAAATGATTGCAGCGTGCAAATGCAACAGAACCCGGCTTACAAGTCTCCGTGGGGCAAACTGAAGCAGTCCGGTTGCGTTGCGACCGATCCGGGATCCGACTTAGTAGCCGCCAGCCGAGGTTGATGGCGTTGCTGCTTGTATTGGTGGCAAGCCCAGTCGCTCGCGTGCTTCACCCAGCATCTCGGCCGTTCGAGAGGCACCAACTCTTGTTACCCCCATCTTCCAAGCCTTGATCAAGTTGTCGCAATCCCGAATTCCTCCAGCTGCTTTGACTTGGACGGGCTTTTCGACATTATCAAGCATGAGCTGCAAGTCTTCAAATGTTGCTCCACCGGTTCCGTAGCCGGTGCTGGTTTTCACCCAATCGGCCCCTTCGTCACAACAAATTTTGCAAAGCTGAATCTTCTGTGCATCCTGAAGATAGCAGTTCTCGAAAATCACCTTAACTCTCCGTTGAGCAGCGTGAGCGAGCTTGGTGATTTGAGAAATTTCGGATTGTACTAGAGACCAATTCCCACTGAGAGCTGCGCTGATATTGACGACCATATCCAGCTCGAGACAGCCCTCTTCGATTAGCTGTTCGGCTTCGATTAGTTTGGTCTTGGTGTGGTTTGCTCCATGAGGGAAGCCAACGGTGCTGCTGGGGGCGACCGTTGTGCCCCGTAGCAATTCGACGCAACGCTTGTGGTAATGCGGCATAATGCAGATGCTTGCAACGTCGTAAGCGATTGCCAACTGGATGCCAGATTCGAGTTGTTCTGTGGTCAAAGTCGGGTTTAGCAGAGAATGATCGATCATTTTGGAAATATCGGAATATTGAAATTCAGCCATACTTTGCTCCGAGGAGTTGGGTTCAAGAAATTAAGAAATTACGAAATTACGAGCCTGTACCGCAGGTTTCGAGCGTGCAGTGATCGCAAAATAGTCCGCTCCAGGCATGAGATCTCGCCCTGTCGAGGCATCCTGCCCTGCACCACACTCGTCATCATCACCGGTGCGAGTAGAATGAACAAGTGGAAAAAGGTTGTTGCTCGAGGTGACGAGCTAGGCGTCGGAGCAGACGGAAATGCCGATCAAACGAATACGTGAAAAAGCCTGTTGCCTTTGCAAAGTGTCCAACGAAGTTCTCTATCGCGTGCGGATCGACACGTCGAGAGAGTGGGTTTTCGTATGCCCTACCTGTTTGGAACACTGCAAATCGAATAATCCTCACTATCAGTACGGAGGAACTTGGAAGAGCAAAAAACGCCACTGAACCGCTGGCGTTGTCGCGTGCCTAATGATCAGTCGTCATCGAACGTTTCCGCTCTGAGCAGTTGAATTCGATGGCGAAGCAGTTTTTCTGATGAGGAGATTGCTGGGGTCGAGGATGCTCTGAGGCCTCCTCGTCGCTATTTGTGAGGTAAGCTGCGTACGGGTTTTGGCTTCGCATATGGTTATAATAGCCGCAACGTAATACTTGCAGATCGATGTTCCGTGCTGTTCTGTGAAATTTTTGGCCCTAGAATGCAAGCCGGTTTCTGGATGTCCACGCAAACTCGTTACCAACCGAGTTCCTTGTACTGCCTCTAAGCTCAATCCAATTGGAAGACAAGTGATCGTTAAAATGACCAAGCTTACGTGCGGAGGAGACAAGTTTTGCTAGTTCCGATATTGGCTTTAGTGTTAGGTCTCGGTGCCCTAATTTGGGGAGCTGATCGATTCGTGATCGGTGCTGCATCGACTGCGCGATACTTTGGAATGCCAGCTCTGCTTATTGGAATGCTTATTGTCGGGTTTGGGACTTCTGCGCCAGAGTTGCTCGTTTCTGGAATCGCTTCTTACCAGGGAAATTCTGGTTTGGCTTTGGGGAATGCGTACGGCTCCAATATCGCCAACATTGCACTCATCTTAGGAGTAACCGCACTAATCAGTCCGATTGCGGTGAAATCTAGCGTGCTGCGGATCGAGTTGCCAATCCTTTCTCTAGTAACGTTGGGGGCGGTGTGGCAGATTTTGGACTTAAAAGTATCCAGAACTGATGCCATTGTCTTATTGCTTGTTTTTGCAGGTTGGGTGGGATGGTCGCTTTGGGCCAGCGTGAGAAGTCCCAAGGATGCGTTGGGTGAGGAGATTGAAGCGGAGCTTGCCGCCAAAGACCTACCGATCCGCAAGGCAGTCCTCTGGTTGATAGTGGGGCTGGTCGTCCTAACCGTTAGCTCACGCATTCTGGTTTGGGGAGCTGTTGAGATCGCTACTTCTTTGGGGGTAAGCGATTTGATTATCGGATTAACCATTTTGGCGATAGGAACCTCGCTGCCGGAACTGGCCTCCTCGGTCATGGCAACGAGGCGCGGAGAGCACGACATCGCCCTCGGCAATGTTCTTGGCTCAAACCTCTTTAACACACTTGCCGTGGTGGGCTTGGCCGGAGTCATCGGGGAAATACATTGTGATCGAACATTGTTGACGCGAGACGTCCCAGTGATGTTGGGACTCACATTCTTACTTTTCGTGTTTGGCTGCGGCTTTCGAGGACCTGGCCGCATCAATCGCTTTGAGGGCCTAATACTGCTAACGATTTTTATTGCTTACAATGGATACTTGGTTTGGAGCGAAATGCTCAACGGAGCGCCAGCAGTCGAAGCTGTATCGTTGATGGCTCATTAGATCGAGCCTATTGATTTCGCCACGTATCGCGCTGCCCTCATTCCTCTCGGAGTCTCAATCATGATGCGACTTGTGCTGGCTTGCGTATCCTGCGCAATGGTTTTTTCATTGTATGATTCGGTTCTTTTCGCAGAGAAGCCAGATGTAATTATTGATATCTGGCCGAGCGATCCACCGAGCGGATTACTCAAAGTTGACGACGAAATGGATTTCACCAAAGACTCGGACAAACTGATTGCTGGTCGTCGCATCATCAAGCTTGGGAATGTAAAAACTCCCCAGGCCCACGTGTTTTTACCACCTGCAAACTTACGGACTGGCGCCAGTGTTGTTATTTGCCCTGGCGGTGGATTTTCTATTTTGGCTTGGGACCTCGAAGGGACCGAGGTGGCTCACTGGCTTTGCAGTCACGGCATAGCAGCCATAGTGCTAAAATATCAAGTCCCGACTCGAACGCAGTCACCTGCTTGGTTAGCTCCTGCCCAGGATTTGCAACGAACAATGTCGATTGTGCGATCAAACGCCAAGGAGTGGCAACTCGATCCGCTGAAAGTCGGCGCCCTTGGATTTTCCGCTGGTGGTTCGACTGTCGTGCATGCTGCGTTTAGCCCGAATCGACTTTACAACCCGGTTGATCAGATGGACGAACAGGCTTTCGTTCCCAATCGTGTTATGCTTATCTACTCGGCCGGTCTTCCGGAAAGTAGCCAGCCCGACTCGCTTAAGGATTGGCAGGTTACTGAGGACAGTCCTCCGATTTTTATGGTCCACACGTTCGATGACTTTGTGCCCGTTCTCGGAACAACTCACCTATTTCAAATCGCCAAAAAAGCGGGAGTGAGCACCGAGCTGCATATCTTTGACGCGGGCGGTCACGGGTACGGACTACGCAACGATCCCGAGTTTCCGGTAAGCAAATGGCACCACCTGTGCAGCGATTGGCTAAAGCGAGCTGGTTGGATCGACCAGAACAATCTCCCCTGATATCAGCTGATACCCTAGGAATTGCTACTAGTCGTTTCAAAATTCGAATCGACTTGCAAACCCGCAATCCAGCGAGCGACCGAAGGAGTCTTCAAGCCCTGCTTGCATGATCGTGTTAGCACCAAGTTGTTGCTTGCCAACTTGGCTGCTCAGCTCTCGAGTTAATTGCTTTAAGTCGATATCTGGTGAATGACCGCAAAGTAAAACGCAGCAACGTTCATCGGACAGCAAGTCCCAGCATTTGGTCAGCAGCGGAGACAGATGTTTGTAGATATTCCATGTCTCGTCTCGTGTGCCGTGTCCGTAGGTTGGAGGATCCAAAATGATGGCATCGTATTGATGTCCCCGTTTTGCTTCTCGCTCGACATACCGAACCGCGTCCTCGACTAGCCAGCGAATGGTTGTCGACTCTAGGCTCGAAAGATGGCAACTTTCCCTGGCCCAGGCGACCGTGGGTTTCGAGGAGTCTACGTGCGTAACCTGACAACCTTGTTTGGCAAGAAAGAGCGTGGTTGCGCCAGTATAAGCAAAAAGACTTAGAACCCTCGTTGATGATGCGTCACCGCGTTTATTTCGAAGGCAGCTAACGAGCCAATCCCAATGCTGCCAATGTTCTGGGAAAATCCCGATTTGTCCGGCAGCAGTTGGCCGCAGCTTCAAAGTCAGTCCCCGGGGCGCGATTGTCCAGGGATTTTTACAGAAATCGACTGGTATACGTTCCCGCCATCGACCGGTAATTTGGTCGAAGAAGAGGCTTTCTTGCCCCCACAGTGGTGAACCTGCCGGGGGGGATTTGGCTCCTGGACAAGGTCGATTGAGAATGAGCCCCCCTACCTTTTCCAGTTTGCGCCCGTGCCCGAAGTCGATTAATTGGTAGCTCGCTTCGGTGTGCAGCATGGTTGTAACGGTTAGGATGGCTTCATTAGCCTTGAGGGAACAGGGAATTCCATTATGATTCTCGCTGTTGACGAAAGATGCAACCCTTTCATTATCCGTTATTGGTCCGAACAAACGATTGAGTAGGAATGCGGCACGTACTTTCCGCTGTAGTTCAAAACGTTCCCGGTGTGTTGGCACATATCTCTGGTATGTTGGCGTCGCGCGGTTACAACATCGATTCCTTGGCTGTCGGCGAGACAGAGAACAAGAATCTTTCCAGGATGACCTTTGTGGTCGTCGGCGACAATCGAGTCTCTGAGCAAGTGCGTAAGCAGCTCGAAAAGATTGTAACCGTGGTTAGCGTTCAAGACGTATCGGCACGCGACTATGTCGAACGCGATCTGATGCTGATCAAAGTCCGCGTAGAAACCGGCCCACAGCGAACCGAGGTTCGCGAGTTGGTCGAGATTTTCCGTGGCAGAGTCGTGGATGTGGGACCTGAGGAATTGATGATCGAAATCTCTGGTCGCGAGAATAAGATTCAGGCATTCATCGAGCGAATGCGTCCCTATGGAATCCTGGAACTGGTTCGAACAGGCAGAATTGCCATGGTTCGAGGGAGCAATCCCGACGCAGTTCTGGAATTTGAAGAACTAGAACAAAACGCGGACTAAAACTGCTCTGTTGGGCATTCTTGATCGCAGCCGTGTCCTAAATCGCGGCTTTTTTACTTTGACCTCCTGTTAATTCTCTCACAAATTAGTATCCAAAATGGCAGCAAAGATCTATTACGACGGCGATGCAGACCTCTCCGCACTCAATAACAAAACGATCGCGATTCTCGGCTACGGTTCCCAGGGGCACGCTCAAGCTCAGAACTTAAGAGACAGCGGTTGCAAAGTGATCATCGGGCAGCGTCCCGGCAGCAAGAATTATGACTTGGCCGTCAGCCACGGATTCAAACCTCTCGATATCGCTGAGGCCACCAAGCAAGCAGACCTCATCAATATTCTTCTTCCCGATGAAGTCCAAGGGGATCTTTACAAGGCCCACATCAAGCCGAACCTTTCGGAAGGCAATGTGTTGATGTGTTCGCACGGTTTCAATCTGCACTTTGGCCAGATCGAGCCACCAAAGGGTGTCGACACGTTGCTGGTTGCACCGAAGGGACCAGGGCACTTGGTTCGCAGCGAATACACCAAGGGTGGTGGCGTTCCTTGCTTGATCGCTCTCGGAAACGAAGCCAGCGATACGACCCGCAAGCTCGGGTTGGCATATGCTAAGGGGATTGGCGGTACGCGAGGTGGGGTGATTGAGACCACGATCGCAGAGGAGACCGAAACGGATCTCTTCGGCGAACAAGTCGTTCTGTGCGGCGGGGTCAGCGAACTGGTCAAGGCTGGTTTCGAGACCTTGGTCGAGGCTGGTTATCAGCCGGAGATGGCCTACTTTGAATGCATGCACGAGCTCAAGCTGATCGTCGATCTGCTCTATCAAGGCGGATTGAACTACATGCGATACAGCATTTCCAATACGGCTGAGTTCGGAGATTACACCCGTGGTCCTCGAATCATCACTGCGGAAACCAAAGCAGAGATGAAGAAAATTCTCAAGGAGATTCAAACTGGCGAATTCGCCCGTGAGTGGATTCTTGAGAACAAAGCCAACGCACCGGCATTCAAGGCGCAGCGACGAATCCAACGTCAGCATCCGATTGAAATCGTTGGCCGCAAGCTTCGTGGCTTGATGAAGTGGATCGATTCCAAAGTCGTAGAGTAAGGACTGGTAAGCCACCAGGTTCGGTTGATGAATGATGAGTAGCTGCACGGATGGCTCCGGGGCAGCCTTTAGTCATGGCTCGCCGGGGATGGTGGTTTAAACGGCGCGATGAGGGCTGGGATAGACGGCCCAGCGCAGGGCGATTCCCGTGCGGTGAAACCATTTTGCTTTGCGGAGTCTTTTGGAATATACTAGTAGTCGATGCGATTTGTGACCTCGCAGCCTACCAATCCCCCTCCGGCGTTCCCATATGACCCAAAAACGCTTTTGGATATCTACCTGCCTAATTTTGCATGGGTTTGTTTTGACCGTGCCGGCCTTCTCTCAAGTAGAGAACGCAACAGAGGCTGAAGCGGTCGTACAGCAGAAGGCTCTCAGTTTCCCAAACCTTGGCAACCCTTTTCTTGCCAAGTACTGCCTCGATTGTCACTCCGGCACCGAACCAGCGGCTGGTGTTCCGCTCGACATCTTCGATTCGAACGAACGCATTATTCGTGAGAGACGGGTGGTCGAACGAATGAGTGATCTCGTTCGATTTAGCCAGATGCCACCATCGGACATGGATCAGCCGAACAAGGAGGAGATGGATTCCTTTTTGCAATTGGTCCAAGGGATTCTTGATGACCACGACCTAAATGCACCGCCCAATCCCGGGCGAGTTACCATGAGGCGCCTGAATCGAAACGAGTACAACAATACTGTCCGAGATCTAGTCGGTATCGATTTTACTCCAGCCGAAGACTTCCCTGCAGACGATGTTGGGCATGGGTTCGACAACATCGGCGACGTGTTGTCTCTCTCTCCTTTGCTCATGGATCGTTACTTGGCCGCTGCCGAGAGCATCGTCGAGCGAGCCATCATGCCGACCCCGCCTTCTCCCTCAAAGAGATGGCAACACGCTAAGTACTGCGAGCCAGCCGGTCCGAGTGTTCCTATGGACGAGTATCGACCGGTCGTAAATGCGGGGAGCAACGACCCTATACGAACCGGACCGATCCATACTCCCTATGACCTCAAGCGTGGCGACTATGTTTTCCGAACTCGAGTTTATGCAAAGCGAGACGACGAAAGTGACCGTCCGGTAAAAGTTGCCGTACTGCTGCATCAACCAAATCTCGCCGAGGCGGAATCGGGCGATTCGCATGGTTTGAGTGGAGAGTCTCTCAACTCACTAAAGCCGTTTCGAATTGTAAAAGTGCTTGATGTCACGGCTCGGGACGAACAGTCTGCACAAACCCTAGAGGTGCCACTCAAAATTGAGTCGGGAGCAACTCGCATGGCGGTTGCGATGTTTCGACCTGAGGAGGGAGAGTCTCCGGCAACACTTTTTGTTCAGCACTTGGCACTCGAAGGGCCGATGGATATGAGGCCGGAATCGCATCACCGTCTGTTGGGGGCTCCAGAAGCTGGTGATTCTGAGCGTACACGGTTCGTGATAGAACGGTTTGCTAAGCGGGCCTATCGCCGCACTCTGTCCAACGACGAACTCGATCGCCTTGTGAACTTGGGCAATTCGCTCATGTCCAGTGGAGAATCGTGGGAGTCGGCTATGCAAACTGTCTTCCAGGCGATCTTGGTTTCACCGAAGTTTTTGTTTCGTGTGGAGCTTGACGAGAATCCAAGCAGCACGGAATCGACTCCGATCGATTCGTTTCAATTGGCGTCGAGACTCTCTTACTTTTTGTGGAGCACGATGCCCGACGACCGACTCCTCGAATTAGCGGAATCGGGAGACTTGGAAGCGAAAATCGATGAAGAGATTGACCGCATGTTGGCCGATCCTCGGTCGGATCAGTTGGTCGAGAATTTTGCTTTGCAATGGTTGCAAGTGAAGCGGCTGGAGGGACTGAAGCCTGATCCGGCTCTATTTCCTGAATTCAACGATCGCTTAAAGCAAGCCATGCTACAGGAGACAAGGCTGTTCTTCACCGCCATCATGCGAGAAGATCGTTCGCTGTTGGAGTTGCTGGATGCGGACTTCACCTTTGTGAATGGCGCTCTGGCTAGGCACTACGGGATCACTCTCGACTCAGATGCAGAACGTCGTTCCGAGAGACGGGGAGGTCGCTGGCGAGACCGCAATCGCGATAGCGTGGGTGACTTCGTGAGAGTTTCTTTGGACAAAGATTCTATGCGAGGCGGATTGCTGACGCATGCAAGTGTTTTAACCGTGACATCGAATCCGACTAGAACTTCCCCAGTAAAGCGTGGGCGTTGGATTTTAGAGCAGATTCTAGGCCAGCCCCCACCGCCGCCACCTCCCGACGTTCCTGAGCTCGAAGAGCAAAAAGAAGAGTTAACTGGCAGTCTTCGAGAACGAATGGAGCAACATCGTGCCAATCCATCGTGCGCCAGTTGCCATGCTCGCATGGATCCAATCGGTTTTGCGTTCGAAAACTTCGACGCAATTGGTCGTTACAGATCAAAGGACGGGGAGTTCGAGATCGATCCATCCGGAACGCTGCCGGGGCAAGGTGATTTTGGTGGCCCATCAGATTTGAAGCAATTACTCCTAGCCGACGAAGCTACCTTTGTAAGAAGCTTCGCCGAGAAAATGCTCATTTATGCATTAGGTCGGGGGCTGGAGCCTTACGACCGCCCAGCTGTCAATCGGCTGGTTAAAGAGATCGAGGCAGACGGCTTCCGTTTTTCCAGTCTTGTCAAGGCTTTAGTAAAAAGCGAGCCATTCCGCATGAGGCGTGGTGGATAGCTGGGCTGGAATCCTTGTTGTTCTCCCCCCCTCTAGTCATGTATAATTCATACAGCGGAGGTTCTTAAACTCCCACTCCCACCCCGCTATCATCCCACCCTTCCCCGCCTACCACTCAATGGAGTTCAAACAGCCATGACACAACTCTCACGACGAACCATCCTCCGCGGTCTTGGGGTTTCCATGGCATTGCCTTGGTTGGAAGCCATGGGGCCGATGAACTCTTGGGGAGCGGCAACAAGTCCCATCGGTACGGCTCCTAATCGGATGGCATTTCTGTATGTTCCAAACGGCGTGAACATGGCAGATTGGACCCCCACGAGCGAAGGATCTAGTTTTGAGCTACCGACCATTTTGCAGCCACTCGATCCCGTCAAAGAAAAGTTGATGGTTTTGACTGGTTTAACTGCTGACAAAGCCAGGCCTCACGGTGATGGCGGTGGCGATCACGCACGAGCTCTGTCGGCTTTCTTGACCGGTGCTCAACCTCGCAAGACGGACGGCACCGAGATTCGAGCTGGGATCTCCGTCGATCAAGTAGCTGCGTCGAGGTTGGCGGAAAAGACGCGGCTCGCGTCTTTGGAGATTGGTTGCGAGCATGGAGCTATGGCGGGCAATTGCGATTCGGGCTATAGCTGCGTTTACTCATCGACCATGTCGTGGCGGTCCGCGACCCAGCCACTTCCCAAGGAGGTAAATCCCAAGCTCGTCTTTGAGCGACTTTTCTCATCGGTTCCCAATGCACAGCAACAAGCACGAGACGCAAAGCGGAAGAGTGTTCTGGATTTCGTTAGAGAGGATTCCCTCGATTTGACTGGCAAGCTAGGAGCCAATGACGTTCGTAAGCTAGACGAATACTTCTCCGTGATTCGGGATATCGAAATGCGAATCCAGCGGGCTGATAAATTGCCTCCGGTGCAGCGGCCTGACTATATCGTGCCAGATTCCATCCCGGCTGATTATGCCGAGCACATAAGGCTCATGTGTGACCTGACGGCTTTGGCGTTTCAAGCAGACATTACGCGAGTTATAACGTTTGTTCTCGCCAACGAGGGTAGCAATCGTGCCTATCCGTTTATCGGTGTACCGGATGGCCACCATGATCTGTCGCACCATGGGAACGATGTCGCGAAAAAGCAAAAGATTAGGGATATCAACCGTTTTCATGCTGAGCAATTGGCTTACCTATTGCAAAAGCTGAACTCGATTCCCGAGGGGGATGGCATGTTGCTCGACCACTCTATGATTGTGTATGGGAGTGGCAATTCCGACGGGGATCGGCATAACCACGATGATCTCCCGATCGTTGTAGCCGGAGGGGGCTGCGGGACTCTAAAAACGGGGCGACACATTCGGTACGCAAATGAAACGCCATTGAACAATCTTTGGGTTTCGATGCTAAATCGATTAGAAATTGACGTCGAGCAACTCGGTGACAGCACCGGAGCACTACCTGACTTGGGATAGAGCCGTTTTTGCCCCAGGGACGAGGAACAGAAGAATTTGCAGGAAAGTAGGTCGGTCGATATTAAGCGACCTCCATCGCTTTATCGTGAAGCCTCGATGGCAAAAATTAGAGCTCTCCAAGAAATTATTGAGCTCCCTGTTACCACTGGGTTGTTTTGCCTGATATACTTTGTGGAGTATTTCCTTCAGGCAATTGACCGCCTGTGATTTGAACCACCTTTGCGGGAACACCATGGATATCGCTTTGTTTGCTCAACAATCTGTCGACATTCGAGCCGTCGTGATGATTGGACTTTTGGTGTTTGCGGTTTTGGTAGGCTTCGTAGTCATGGTCGTTTTCTGGAGTTTTGGTAGCCTCTGGTTGCAAGCCAAGACGAGTGGTGCCGACGTGACCATGGGTAGTTTGGTCGGCATGTATTTCCGCCAAGTTCGTTCGCAAGTTATCGTAAACGCAAAGATCATGGCGGCCCAGGCCGGATTGGACATCAACCGTCGCACGGGAATCAGCACACAGAGACTGGAGGCACATTACCTTGCAGAAGGCAATGTGATGAACGTGACCAACGCGATCATTGCCGCGCAGCGGGCTGGGATCGATCTGGATTTTGATCGAGCTGCCGCTATTGATTTGGCCGGTCGCGATGTCCTTGAGGCCGTGAAAACCTCCGTTCACCCTCGGGTCATTGACTGCCCCGACCAACGAACAGGCAGCGCGTTCCTTTCCGCGATTGCGATGAACGGGATCGAGCTTAAGGTCAAGGCTCGGGTGACTGTTCGCACAAACCTTGATCAGCTCATCGGCGGTGCGACCGAAGAGACCGTCATTGCACGGGTTGGCGAAAGCATTATTAGCTCGATAGGTTCCTCTGAGAATCATTTGCTCGTTCTGGAAAACCCGAATCTCATCACCCGTACCGTTCTGAAGCGTGGACTCGACAACCAGACCGCTTTTAGGATCGTCTCCATAGACATCGCGCATATCGAGGTCGGACAGAATATTGGTGCTCGTTTGCGGGCCGACCAAGCTGAGGCGGACGTCCGAATGGCACGTGCTCAGGCAGAGCAACGCCGCGCTGAGGCCATCGCTCAAGAGCAGGTTATGAAGGCTAAGGTGGCGGAAAATCGTGCAAACTTGGTCTTGGCAGAAGCTGAGGTTCCCAAGGCAATGGCTAAAGCCTTTATCGACGGCAACTTTCAAACTGTCTAGCGATCCCGCGGGCCAAACGTAGTAGCTCATGTGTGGAATCGCAGGCGGTGTCTGGGAATTAGGACAGGTAGGGCTGGATTCCGCAATGCTAAGCCGGATGACGGATGCCTTGGTTCATCGCGGCCCGGATGATGCTGGCCAGTGGATACAGTCACCGCAATCGTCGAGTCTTCTAATCGACGGGCGGCCGCGACTGGGGGCAGCGCTTGGATTTCGCAGACTGTCTATTATCGATCTCGAGCTTGGACACCAACCGCTCGGTAACGAAGATGGCTCCATCCAGATCGTATTCAACGGCGAGATTTACAATTACCAAGAGCTTCGCCGAAGACTCGAAGGCGCAGGACATCGCTTTCAAACTCAGTCCGACACAGAAACGATCGTCCATCTTTACGAAGATCTCGGAACAGATTGCTTTCAGCATTTCAATGGAATGTTTGCAATCGCCCTTTTCGATTCCCAGCGAAATCGATTAGTGTTGGCAAGGGATCGGCTTGGCAAGAAGCCGCTGTTCTATACCGTTCAAAACGGTCAGCTCTTTTTTGCGAGCGAGCTAAAGAGTTTGTTACAAGTTCCTGGCATCGATCGAAATATCGACCCGGGGGCGATCGATCTCTATCTCACCTACCAGTATGTTCCGCACCCTCATTCCATATACAAAGGAATTTTCAAGCTGCCGCCAGGGCATTTCGCTGTCTACGAGGATGGCGAGCTAACTGTCGCTCCCTACTGGAGGATCGACTGGTCGCACGAAGAAAGTACGACTTGGTCGGTCGCATCGGAAAAGCTTCGCGACTTGCTTACCGATTCCATTCGTCTCAGGCTCCGAAGCGATGTTCCCGTAGGTGCATTTCTTTCTGGGGGAATCGATTCGTCTTTGGTTGTGGCGATTGCTCAGACGATTGTTGAGCAACCCATCCATACGTTCTCCATCGGTTTCTCGGAGGCTGATTTCGATGAAACGCACTTCGCACAACAAGTTGCCCAGTACGTTGGTACTAAGCATGAGCGGTTTCAGGTTAACCCGAACGCCTTGGAGATCGTTGACAAGCTGGCTTATCAGTATGACGAACCGTTCAGCGATTCGTCAGCCGTACCAACATGGTACCTGTGTGAATTGACCAAGCGATCGGTAACAGTGGCGTTGAGTGGGGATGGTGGCGATGAGTTGTTTGGAGGGTATGAGCGTTATCGAGCACTGATTTTAAGCCAGAGGTTGCAGAGTTTTCTGCCGACCAAATGGCTGACGAATTCCAGGATTCTGACAAAATTACCAGATTCCACGGCCCAACGTTCGTTTTTTCGCCGGGTTCGTCGATTTTGCGAAGCGTTGGGGCAGCCCGCACCGGATCGTTATATGAACTGGATTCAGATATTCGGTGAAGCCCATCGAGCGGCATTGTATAACGACGATTTTTTCGATCAGTTACCTGCGAGAGATCCAGCCTCCTTTCTGAGGCAGGCGTGGTCGCGGTCGGGAAAACGGGACCTTCTCAGTTGTGCGTCGAACGCAGATTTGCAAACCTACTTGCCGTGCGACCTGATGACCAAGGTGGATATTGCATCAATGGCCCATTCATTGGAGGCTCGTCAACCGCTGCTTGATTATCGCTTGGTCGAGTGGGCGGCATCGCTACCAAGCAGTTTTAAGCTCCGTGGCAAACAGGGCAAGTATATTCTGAGGCGAACGTTCTTTGACTCGATTCCACCACAGATTTGGGATCGCCCCAAGATGGGGTTTGGTGTTCCGATTAACAAATGGTTCAAGACTTCCTTGCGGGATCGGACCTATGATGCCTTGTGCGGCAACGACACCAAGATCAATTGTTTTTTTCGCCCCGAGGCCATTCGAAAGCTGGTCGATTCGCACATGAAGGGAGAGGAGAATCACGCCTATCGACTTTGGAATTTGCTCATGCTGGAACTATGGATGCGACGATGGACTCCTACCGTCGGAATTAAATAATTCGTAGCCGTACACTGCGTGCTCGGTTACGTCGATGAATCATCGACAACGCGGTGGCGTTGTCGCGGGTTTGACCAGGCATTCATCGGATCGGCGGAGCGATCCGCGACATTGTCGCTGACCGCTCCGTCGGTCAGTTGCCAGAAAGGAATTAAACCTATAACGAATCTTGACTCGACCATGGAATTGGATCTGTACTGCGTGAACAGTTACAACAATTCTCAGGAGACTTCAATGCCACGACCCGTGCATCAATCGTCCGGGCACATTAGCTTAAGAGCTTCGCGGCCGGACATTCCTTCTGTGATACCAAGCTGGCGAGCTTGTTCGCTGAGTTCAACAATCTTTGCCTCGTACAGATCCTCTGGTTCTCTCAGGGGGTGAGAGGGAGTGCCACGAGCGATAGCAACGGCGTATCCAAATTGACTTGCAATTTGGCAATCATAAAGTCCACAAGCCACGATCCCTCGGTCGGTATGGATCGCGCAATATTGCCCACCCGGCCAACTGTAGCTGGTGCCAAGGCATTCGCCGAATGGCAGTCGCAAGACTTCGCTTCTGTGAGAAAGCTTCTCGATACTCATAATAAACGACAACTCCGGAGGCTAACTGAATAAACGAATTATAACCAGTCGGACCAATCAGTGAACTATTTTGTAGGTGATTGAGATAGTGCACTTTCTGGGAAAACAAGCTGAATTAGGACCGTTCTCAGTGAGCTTCACCGACTTCACCCTCCCCAAACTTCGTTCTGGGGAGGGTCAGCCCGCGACAAGCGTGGCTGGGGAGGGGCATTTGCATGGTTGGAAGGCCCGACTTGCCCTGCCCTCCCCGGCAATCTAGCTTAAAGCTCGATTGCCGACCCTCCCGGTCGCTTCGCTGGGAGGGTGAAGTCGGTGGCGATCAGCGAGGATTGTCTGAATTGGATCGACTTTCGGGGATTTTCTACTCTTCGCAGGAAGCAGGCAGGACGATTCGAGCCCCGTAGACTAGAATAGATTAGTAGGAAACGAACGCCTTCCCTCCCCAACCTCACATCCCCACCATGTTTAGGTCCAGCTTTTCTTTGCTCGCGACTTTTGGCTCGTCGAGTTCTTTACTAATGCTTGCGATTAAATCCCTGGTCGGTTTATGGGCGATCAACTCTGTCTGCTCGGCGACCGATTTTTATTCGGATGTTTTTCCTATCCTTAAAGCGAATTGCATAGCATGTCACAATGCCCAGAAATCCGATGGCGGATTGAATCTGGAAAGCTTTGAAGCTATTCAAAACGGAGGAGACAGCGGGGCTGCTTACTCGACGGAATCGGTCGATGAGAGCAACATTATCCGTCGCGTAACTGGAGAGGACGAGCTGATGCCTCCCGAGGGAAATAACGTTGGGGCAAAACGGCTTACAGAATCCGAAATCGCGATCATTCAAAAATGGATCGTAGAGGGGGCGATCGCGGGCGCTAAAATGTCCAGTGCGATTCTCAATTGGCAACCAGTTCCAGAGTCAGTAAAACCGATCTACACTATCGACACTTCGTTCGCCGGCCAAACGACGGTTATGGGGCGAGGCAATCTCGCAGTCGTCCAGGAGTGGGCTGCTGTTGGTGTCGACGAACAGTTGCTCCTGAGCGATGGCTCAGTAGCGAACCGTTTCCAACGACCGGCAACCCACTTGGATATCGTTCAGTCCGTTGCGATTACACGAGATGGTGATCGAATCGCGACGGGTGGCTTTCGGGACGTAAAGATTTGGAAACGAGTCGCCGGAGAGCTTGAAAGCAGTCTGTCCAAAAAATTGAGAGGTAGCGTTGTCATCTGCACCTCGCCGGATGGCAGCAGAGTAGCCCGCACAACGGACACACCTTCTATTGAAGTCTTCGATACAGCCTCGGCTCAATTGCTTGCTCGCTGGGATTCCAACGATCCGATTGATGCGATGGATTGGAATTCCGCTAGCGATTCGCTTGTTGTCAGCTCCGCGACCGGCGATCTGTATTTCTTGGACGGAATCGCTAGCAAGGAAAACTTGAATAGGAATTTGTCCGAAGAGGCCAGGCATCCGACAGGAATGAAATTCGCAACACTCCAATTGGGAGCCAGCGATTATTTGCTAGGATTGACTTCGGACTCGGTCCTAGCTGCTTGGCGAATTTCCCGTACCGAGGATGGTAATCGCTCGCTGGAGGTGCTTACCAATCTACCCTCGATGGACATGGTTAATTCCTTCGCCGTCATGAGCGATTCCATGGTTGCTGTGAGCCGCGAGGGACAGCCCACCATTTCAATCGTGAATCTAAACGACGGGATGGTTGTTCGCACCATTGACGCGACGCCCCAGGTGCAATTACTTGCCATGCCCTCTGGGATCAGCCTCATTGGGCTTGGTATGGATGGAGTTACGCGATGTTGGAACTCTCAGGATGGCAGCTTGATTTGGGAGAATCGCGAGGCTCGTTCTCGTCAGATGACGGTTGTTGGGGCCGAGACCTTGGTCGCCAGGCAGAAAGCCAAGGTGGACCGGGGCACCAACGCCATTCCGGAGTGGGAAAAGAATAAGTCCGATGAAGAAGCGAACTTGGCCAAGGTGACCAAATCGCGAGATGATGCAGACGAGGCTGTAAAGAAGAAATCTGCGGAGCTGACCGAGATTCAAAATCAGCTCGCAGTTTCCGAGCAAGCAGTCGAGGCTGCCAATCAGGCCGTCGAAGAGGCGAAAGCTAAGCTGGAAGCTGCTCAGAAGGAAGCGGCAGCGAAACGAGAGCAAGTGGCAGCGGTCGAGAAAGCTCGAGCAGAGTTAGAGCAGAGACTAATGGCATGGAATGGAACCGTTCAATCTGCGACCGAAACCGTAAGCAAAGTAACAAACGCGTTCGCTGCGTTCCAAGCTCGTTTAGAAGAACTCAAGCAAGAGCTTGTGACCCTCGAAGCTAGTAAGGCAAGCGTGAATGATGATTCCATTGCGACTACAGGGCTAGCCGGTTGCTTAACTCCTGACGCTAGGCGGATCGTCTGCTTTATGGATTCTGGAGAACTGAGAATCATCCGAACCGATAACGGAAAATCCGAACGCAGTCTATCCAGTGGATTCGACGAGCGTGGCACTGTGGCTGCTGACTCAAACGGAAGGGTGTATCAGATCTGTCGGGATGGACGAAGTCGATCATGGGAATTGGGAATGCGATGGGAGCTCGAGCGAACTATTGGCTCGCCAGAAGATTCACCGTTTAGCGATCGGGTGACCGCGATGGTCTTTACCGAAGATGGGTCACAATTAATCGTGGGAAGCGGGCCCCCCAGCCGATTTGGAGAAATGAAAATCATCTCCGTTGCGGACGGCTCGATAGTCAAGGACTTTGGCGAGGTTCATAGCGATACGATCCTTTGCCTTAAGGTCTCCCCAGATGGCCTAATCGTCGCTTCAAGCGGTGCAGATAAATTGGTGAAACTGCACAGTCTGCGAGAAGATCTGGAGACAAAAACACTCGAGGGTCATACACACCATGTTCTCGGATTAGCGTGGCATGACGATGGCTTTTTGCTAGCAAGCTCGAGTGCGGATAACACTGTAAAGATTTGGGACATAGAATCTGGACAATCAACCCGTACCATTTCTGGTTTTGGCAAAGAAGTGACAGCTTTGGCGTTCGCCGGCAGGACTAGCCAATTGGTTTCCGCGTCGACCGATCATCAGGTTCGTGTGCACGACATCAACAACGGAGCTCACCTAAAGAGCCTTGCAGGAGCAAACGATGCACTTTACAGTTTGGCGGTGATTACAGGTTCTCACGAGAATAACGATAGCATCGCGTTGAGCGGTGGCCAACAAGGTGTCGTCTGGGTTTGGAAGATATCCGACGGCAGCTTGATCAAGCAATTGCAGTGACCTGGGGGAATTGCTCTTCCCCTGCGGCGACTACAGCTCTATAAGCACGCTAGGTAGCAGGATTTGCCTAATGTGCTCATATCACCTTATCGGCAAATGCTAAAGTAACATTCATCCACAGCCGATACTCAAGACACGTCGCGTTGTGCAAGGCCCTGGTCTGAAAACCCTAGGGTAGGAGGGATCGAAAGGAATCGATCAATGGCAGTTCCAACCCAGTCAAATCAAAGAAGTAGTTCGTTAGAGCAAGCAGGCGTTCCTGTTCTGTTTTCGATCAAGAACGTTCAGCCACTGATTTTTGCTGCACAGGCTCGCGCCACGTTATCTTCTGAATCAGACACCGCTCGGTCCTCGACCGTTGAAACTGCTGGTGTTTCCGACAATGCTCAATCGAAGGTAACGGCTCCTATAGCACAGGCCATTCCGTCTGCTGAAAGCAACGCTCCGATCGCTAAAGCACGGCGAAGCAATTGGTTGTCCAAGGCGGTGACGACCGGCTTCGTGGTCATGCTAATCGCGCTGGTTATCCGATTTTCGGTTCCCGGTTCGAGGAATGAAGGCGAGTTAGCATCGACTGGAGCCGACGGAAATCAAACAGAAGCAAACTCCCATGTGCCTGAGATGATCGTCGGCCCGGAAGCCAACGCTTCAGAAAGCTTGAAAACACGAGTCGCCTCTCGTCCTGCTGTGGGGAATGATACATTCCTCGGAAATGATACCAAGCTCGACCAGTCTTCACTGCCAGCCTCCGAAGTACCAGCGTTGCCACCTCTCCTAGTTTCATCCGAACAATCGCCAGGACAACACAACACTGCCAACGTTGAAAGTGAAAGTACACTGCCATTCATTCTGGGACCAGTGGCCTCTGATTTGCCCGATCAAAACGGCATGCAGTTGGGTGAATTCAATATCGTCAATGAAGCAGGTAGTGAGAGCACTCTCGCTAATCCAGAATGGAATCTAGGTCCGGTAGGGGGGGCTCCGGCCAGAACCGGTAAAGGTATGCATGCCGACGCATCGCAAACGGCGACGGGGAGCGTTCCGGGCGGTGTTCAGGCAATCGAAACGTTGACCCCTGATAAAACACTCGCGGAATTTATGCAACTATTCCGAAATGCCACCCAGACTTCGCCACCGCAGTCACCCGCATTCCTGTATCAGCCAGTGTCGACCGGTGGTGCTCAAAGCGTTGCCGGCCAATCCACCAACGGTGGGTCGCAGTACATTCCCATTTTCGCTGGACAGTCGGGAGTCAATGACCAGAGCCAGAATGTGGAACCCCCTACTGGCTACAAACCACTCACGATTCCCGCCTATGAGCAAAGCATACCCGGCCAGCCACTAAACCGTTATCAGCCGATTAAACAACCGCAGCGAACACCTCAGTCAGATGGTGCACCCGCTTCAGTTCCCTATCAGCCCTTGGTGAATCCAGAGGCAAACGCTCCAACGGGAACGAGCTTTGGGTATCCACCGGTACAGTTTCCCCCTGGATAACGCAGAGCTCCAGCCGGGGCATAGAAAGCAGTCAAATCCCAGTGTGATCATTTCCACGGGTCCCACGCAACCAAAACGCAGTTCGTCAATGGAAAGTCCGCGTCTATGAGTAACGAAGTCAATCAAGCGTTTCTTCGGGCTTACGTGAAGAATCGAGCCGATCGTGCTTTGCATCGACAGAATACGCAACATCCAGCTCCGACGGAAGGGGCGGAAACTATTCGAGATCTTCCCAATCGCGGCGATACCCTGCGGATTGACCAGGTTGCTCGCCAACAGCCTCGGAGTCAAGAGGAAGAAACCAGTTCCCCAACCCGCTCTGTACAGGTCCCCTTTCTGCCGCATGGTCCAGTCAAGGAGCGGGCTCCTCAACTAGCTCCCACACGACCGGCAAGTAAGCCAGTGGAAGCGGGAAGCAGTGTAGAAGATGGAAGCGGAGTGTGGTCGCCGATCGGTGTCGAACGCGCGATGAAGGGGAGCAACCGGGGGAGCTCTGTTCCCGCTGTTGTTGTTAACGCACCTCGTTCCCTTCCATCGGCCAATGCGACTCGGGTTGGGTCTCGGACGGTTCCTGCATCATCCACGCCTGACACCCAACAGCCAACTCAGCCACTGAGGCAGGTCCAAGCTTCCAAGGTTGCTTCGTTGCCCACAGCTGCTACATCAACACAAAGAATGCGTATCGATGATGGGCATGGCACTCAGAAACGCCCTCATATTCCGTCGGTCTCGACAGCAAAACAAGCCTCCGCTGATTCGTTAAACCGTACGGGAAACTCCAACCCAATGCAGGTCGCACCGAGTGTTGTTTTAAATGATCAACTGGGAAACCTCGGTGATCGAGCCTTAGAACGAATGATGATTCCAGATGCACCGATCATGGCAGGGGCTGGACTTGAATCGACTCGAGTTCTCTCTCCGTCACTCAATGTAAGTACCAAGGAATCTGCCCCGAAGGGGTCTACCTTGCCGACGAAACGTAGCTCTCCTACCATGCCTCAAAACGGGGATCTTCACACATCCCATGCGAGAGTGCCAGAACCCAAACTTGGGCCTACTGTAAAAGATAAAACCCCACTAGCTCCTTCCAGCCTTCCACTCCCCGTCGCCTTCTCTCCAAGCTGGGAGGTAGATAGCTTCCTGTGGCCGGAAGTACTTAGGCAAATCGAGAAATCTGATGTCGCGGCGTTTCATGCAATTTCTAAGCATTTGAGATTAGCTAATCAAGACGGCTTGAAAGTTATGGCGGTGACGAGTGGCGAGCGTGGCGTCGGTAGAAGCACAGTAGCTATGCATTTGGCACGCTGTGCAGCGGCCTCCGGTCTCAACGTCGCCCTGGTTGACGCAGATGGTTTTCATCCTAGCTTGATCGATCAGCTAAAGCTGGACCTAGATCACGGCTGGCAAGAATGTCTTTTCGAGAACGTCCCCTTGGAAGAGGTGGCTGTTAAATCTCTCGAAGATAACATGACGTTCTTCCCGTTGACCTCAGTGATTCCAACGCAGCAATTGCATGTGAATTTGCATCGTATGGCCAAGGTTGTGAAGCGTATTTCCATGGCGTTTGATATGGTATTTCTCGATTCCAATCGACTCAACCTTGAACAGAGGGATTTGATTGGTGTTTCCCAGGAACGAATCATTGATGCAGCGATTATTGTTACCGATTCCGAACTAAGCATTAAGGAAAAGATCGACACGGCAGTCTCCATTCTGCATGGCATGGGAATCGCATCGGTGGGACTCGTACAGAATTTTCATAGCTAGAAAGACAATGCCATGTACGAAAGCCATTGGGGACTAATGCGACTACCCTTCCAAGCGAAGATGGATTTAGAGACGTATTATCCGTCTGAATCGCAACAAGCCGCTGCACTTAAGCTGCATTATGCAATCGAACAAAGACGAGCGGTCGCGGTGATATGCGGTGAGCCCGGTTTGGGGAAAACCATGCTCCTGAACTCTTGTTTAGGGCAGTTGCCGGACAGCGTCGCACCCATTGTCAAGTTGGTATTCCCCGCGATGGCTCCTGACCAGCTTTTGCGATCGATCGCCAAATTGATGGGTGAGCAGCAATCACCTGCGGATCGCAACCTCAGCGAGTCCGTAGATTTCATCGATGAAATACTCCGTGACAATCTGGCCGATGGCAAACACGCAGTTTTGGCAATCGACGAAGCGCACTTGCTGGACCAACATGACTCGCTCGAGCCGTTACGGTTGCTTCTGAATTTGGCGGGGGACGTATGCCAGTCTGAATCGCCGCTGACCCTGGTTCTATGCGGAGGAACCTCGCTAATCTCTCATGTTGCCAAACACTCATCGCTTGATGATCGAGTAGCTGTCCGTTGTCATCTCGAGCGGTTTTCACTCGATGATACGGTCGCCTATGTGCTCCACCGCCTGCGATGCTCTGGAGCCAAACGTGAAGACATCCTGTCCAGCAAGGCCTTTGAGCAATTGCATTTGCTTTCTCAAGGAGTTCCCCGCCGAATCAACCGACTGTGTGACCTGGCCTTGATGATCGGTTTTGCTCAGGACCTAGATCAAATCGAAGCTCGAACCATTCAGTCCGCCCACGGCGAACTATCTTCTCAAAGACAAGCTGCGTAGGGCCGTTAGCTCCCCCACAATTGTAGCAATTTGCACGCATGCTCTGCGGCTTGTTCCATTTGATCCAGCGAAGCGTATTCGCGGACGGAATGGATATTGTACTGACCAACTGATAAATTCGGCGTTGGTAGTCCCAGGGCACTCATCAATGCTCCATCGGTTCCGCCGCGGATGATGTCTCGCCGACAGGGGCGGCCCAATTGCTCGAATGCCTTTTCGGCAAGATCGGCAGCTCTCGGGAATTTCGAGAGCACATCTCCCATATTGCGATACTGCTCTTTGATTTCAACAGTTGCTGTAACACCTGGATACGTCGAACCGATGGTTCTCGCTATCTCGCGAAGCATCTCTGCGTAGGCGGTGAGCTGAGATGTTTCAAAATCTCTGATAATCAGATGAACCTCGGAGGATTGAACACCACCTCCGACATGATAGGGATGGATAAAGCCTTCGCGGTCCGACGTCGTTTCTGGCGATAGCTTTGATTTGGGGAGTGCTGCGAGGAATGCACCGGTGGCCCTGAGCGAGTTAACCATTTTCCCTTTGCCAACCGAAGGGTGGGTATTGCGTCCCTCGAACCTCACGATCGCCATGTCAGCGGAGAAAGTTTCGACGTCGATCGTTCCCGCTCCTCCGCCGTCCAGCGTGTAGCCCACACAGGCTTTCGCTTTCGCCAGGTCAAAGTGCTTGGTGCCAGCACCTATCTCTTCATCGCATGTAAAAAGCACTCTCAGCGGTGCGATCTGAGCACTGGGGCTCTCGAGCAGTGATTGGGCAACCTCCATGATGACCGCGATACCCGCTTTGTCGTCGGCTCCGAGGAGAGTCGTCCCATCGGTGGTGACTAGCGTGTGCCCGATTAAGTTCTCGAGCTCGGGCGAATCGACAGGATCTATAACGAGCCCCTCTCGCAGGTGGATAGGGCCTCCTTGGTATGCTTTGATCACTTGCGGATTGCAATGTTCCCCTGGTGCCTCGGGAGACGTATCGAGGTGAGCATTGAGCAGAACAGCAGGGGCAGACAAGTTGGTAGGATTGATGGTTGCCCAAACCAATCCGAACGCATCGTGCTCCACCTCGGTTGCTCCCATGGCTAACAATTCCTCGGCGAGCAGCTTTCCAAGTACCAATTGCCCAGGCGAGCTAGGATAGGTGTTCGACTGAGGATCAGCCGCAGTGCCAAATCTTACGTAAGTTAGGAACCGTTCCAGCAATCTCTCGCGGTTGATCATTTGCCGATCTCCGCCAGTAGTTCACCCATTTCGGCAGCAGCGTGATGATCGTTTTGCGACCGAGCTTCTTCGATGCCATCCCGCAAAAAGGTTCGAGCCTCCTCAATCCTATCATGCTCTACTAACTGCTGGGCGGCCATGAAAAACGCAGGTACATATTTAGGTGTGGCTTGGTAAGCAAGCTCTT
The DNA here is from genome assembly GCF_052161605.1 of Brakhagea baltica. Classification (NCBI taxonomy): domain Bacteria; kingdom Pseudomonadati; phylum Planctomycetota; class Planctomycetia; order Pirellulales; family Pirellulaceae; genus Brakhagea; species Brakhagea baltica. The sequence goes on from NZ_CP197409.1 coordinate 6,805,865, forward strand.
GCAACAGTCCGATACTTCTCTCCGCCTCTCCCGCCTTGCGATATTCCATGGCTAAGGTGTATCTTAAAAACGTATCGTTGGGCTCCGACTCAAGCATCGCAAGAATCTTTTCAAGTCTGGTCATATCAGAGTCTACTTAATCAACAGAGGATGATAGGTGGCAAAGGAACTGAGCGAGCATAATCAGATTGTCTTAGGAGTCTAGAAAAAAGGCAACCGCTGACTAAGCAAAAGGTGAGCTCCTTTAAGCTTGGTATGCACGCGGTGATATCATGCACCAACACAAAGCACCCAGCGCGTAAACCCCTGCAAATAAACCTAACACTAAATCCCAATTCCCTGTCCAACCCACAAGTTTAGCTACCACGATAGGGCAAGCGGTTGCGGCAAAATTTCCGCACATATTCATAACACCAAAAACTCTCGGTACGCGTGGACCAGCAATGTCGATAGCGGTCGCAAATGCGCATGGACCAGCGAACGCCGCGCACAATGCACCTGCCGAAAGTACTCCCACCGCCAGATTGACATCTTCGATAAGCCACGCGATCAAGACGAGCAACGAACACAACGCCAACGAGATTCCTCCGACCCCACTGCGGCTGGCCCGCAAGCTCTTGGTACGCTGCCATACCCAGTCGGTGACGTATCCTCCAAGAAGACTACCAACTAGGCTTCCTCCCAAAACGAGACCTTGCAATACTCCTGATTGGGCTACTGAAACACCGCGAGTTTCTTGCAAATAGGTTGGGAACCAGCTTGAAAAGAACATGTAGCCTGCTGCTCGAAAAATTTGTTGTCCACACAGGAACCACAAAGTGGCACTCGACCACAATCCATGCGAATCGGAGTGGGGACAGGCTTCAACTATCTGGGATTTCTCGCTGAGATTGTCTGCTTGCCCAGTATCTTGAGCCCCACGAATCGTCTCTCTTTCAGCATCATTCACCCTAGGATCCTCGTGGGGAGTATTGCGAAATCGCCACGCAAATCCGATGGCCCAAAGGAAACCAGGAATCGCGAAGCAAACGAATACCCATCGCCAACCGATGACAGCCAGCAGTAGGCCGGCAACTGCGCTGGAAAGAATGGCTCCTAATTGCATTCCCGAAGCAATCAGCCCGCACGAAAACGAACGTCGTGACATCGGCATCCAGACTCCGATCGCTTTACACGAAGCCGGAAATATTCCTGCCTGTGCGATCCCCATCAGCAGTTGCATGGTGAGCAACACAAAAAATACCGCGCTCGCGGCTATCCCCAGAGTCGCTAGTGACCAGCCCACTGCGAACAAAGCTAACGCCCAACGAATGCCAATCTTCTCACTGCACCACCCACTGGGGACTTGAAACAAACCATAGGTCAGAAAGAAAGTGCCCATGAACCAAGCAGACTGATCCTTGGTCCAACCCAGATCGGTTCGAATGGAGCTTTCTGCAACGCTGACGACGTTCCTGCAAAGATAAGACAGGGCGGCTGCTGTGATCAGCCAAGCCATCACCTTGTAACGAACGTTCGTCGGCTGTTCGCTCATGCCGCTAGTGCCGCCATGAGTCTCGCAAAGAGACGGTCCACCTCGAGCTGAGTCTCGTCATCCATGACCCAACCCACCGGCTGCCGCTGCAAAGTGTTTCGAAAAATACCTCGCTTCTGCAACAAATACTTTTCTATTGCCAAGAACCCGTCCAATCCCGCTTGTAATTGCAAGGCGACGACGGCGCTGATGGGAAACGCAATCTCGTAAATCCGTTCATCATCGTTCGCTTCGAGCGCATTCCACAACGCGACAATTCCATCCAGCAGATCGGTGCCGGGCATCGTGCCTACAATGCCACGGCGATAGCAATCGACCAAACAAATCCCACCAGAACCTTCGAGGACTTTTGCTTGCCCACCGGTCGCCACTCTCAATCGACTCAGGTTCGGTCCTAAGGGACTCGCCTCCGGTTTGAAAAGTATCTTCTCTGGTCCGAACCGTTGCAGCAATTGGATATAAACATCCAGATCGATACTAGCTCCCACATAGCTCGAGGCATCTTGAACCACCAAAGCAATGTCAATTTCAGACGCGATAGCAGAGAAGTAATCTATCGTAGCCCGCGAACCAAGCCTGGTCGCGATCGGTGGAATAGCCATCACGGCGGTCGCGCCGAGCGCCTCAGCATGGCGAGCGTAATCAATGGCGTCGCGAATGCTCTCAGCTCCCACGCTAATGATGATCGCCCCATGTCCTTTTGCCAATTCACAAATCCGTCCTGCTAACTCTAACCGACCATGATGTCCGAGTCGCAAAACTTCACTGACCATGGCCATGACCACTCCGTTGGCTCCTACGGAGAAAGCCCAGTCGATCTCTTTGCGGAGTACCTCTACGTCGATGTCGCCACTCGCTGTAAATGGCGTATGCAAAACCGGCAATACGCCTGATATAGGAAAATCAATCTTGGACGACATGAGAAATCAGCTCCGACATGGCTTCAAGTGTTTTTTCAAAGCTACCCCGATCAAACGGAGTTTGCCAAACAGGATAGACATCGAGATCGTACATCTCCGTTGGCGGTAAATAACCAATCGAACCGTTGATCAAATTCATACAAACGAGGGTTCGATCTACGAATCTCCGACGCAACTCTTGCTGCAACTCCGAGTAGGGTTCACAGCAACTGCCTACAATGATCGCATCCCCTAAACGCCAAACATAAATGGGTAACGCAAAGGTGTTTGCATCACCGATGCCACGGCGAATATCTCGCTTGCGTCTTAAACGCTCCTCTATTGCGCGATCCTCGCATGCCGCACGTTCCTGTTCCAAGACTTCCGCACTCGGCCAGTCTTTGATCGGCAGTTCTACCTGCGTGCATGCCGATCTTATGATGGTCGATGGTTCGACGGAAAAATGTTTCCAAACAGCCAACGGAGCCCCCGACTCGACGGTTTCCGCGTACCGCAAGGCTGTTCCTGCTGGTTCCATTTGCTCGAGTACGGACAATGTCGCATAAGCTAACTGTCTGCCGTGCCGGTCCGCCACCTCGAGATCGCCGACATATTGCAGGCGTGGAGCTAGGTCGCCGCATGCCCCTAGCATAAATAGTGAGGGCGAGTGAGTTACGGCCTCGACTGTCGCCCGCATCGCGCCGATGTAATCGGGCGAGATGGCAGAATTGTCCCAAGCCAACGTAGTCGGATGACAAGCGTAATTGGTCAGTGTGCCCCTAATGCGGCCACTCTCGTCACTAATCCGACCGACCACCAATGTGTCGTCTGCGGGGTTTTCCGGGTTTAGCCCACAAATGACACGCGACGATCCATAGCTGGGGTCTGGCAAGTCGCGATTCGCAGCCAACATGCAATGTCCAACCCCCCATTCGAGCAATCCATCAAAGAGAAGTTGCTGAGCCTCTGAAACTACAGAAACCGCTCTTTCTAAGAGCTGCTCCATCCACGCGTTCAGAAGATCGCTTCCAGGCAATTCCGCTTCGGCTTGCATAAGAGGCGGCCCTGCATGAGTATGGCTCAAGGCAAAGATCACGTGGTGTTCGGCGAACCCGCAACGTTCTTTAAGACGCCCCATAAACTGTTGATAGGTTTGAGGGGTTTTCCACCAACCCAGATCTGCATCGAGATAGAAAAGTAGGGGTGAGTTGTCGTCACCTACAACGACCAAGGCTGTCAACGTGAGAGGTCGATGAATGGAAGTCGCCGTATCATGGAGGGCCGCGCCCCAGTTCCTGGAATAAATTCCGAGGGGAGGAGTAATGTCCACTCTCGCGATGCCGAACCTCGCTCGTAAGGCATTTCTCTGAGATAGAAATTGTAAGGCAGAAGACTCTTTCATATCACCAATCTCCAACACTACCGTCGCCGTAGAATACATGTTGCAAAACCTCTTGTTGGAAAGGATGTTTGCGAACTTCTTCCTCGTTGACTTCGACCCCAAGTCCCGGTTTCTGATTAGGCTGAACCGTACGTGTTGCGGGATCAACGACGTAGCCTTCCTGTACAATGTCGCTTCTCCACGGAACATCATTGTGCACCGATTCGCAGATGATGTAGCTCGGCTGAGAGAAACCGAACTCCAGAGAAGCTGCAGTACTGATGGGGCCTTGAGGGTTATGCGGAGCTAACGCGATGCGGTGTGCATCGGCTAAAGCTGCAATACGGCGAGCTTCGGTGAATCCGCCACAATGCGTCAGATCCAATTGGCATATCTCACAGCCTCGCGCGGTGAATAAATCTCGAAACGCAGACAGATGAGTCAGGCGTTCTCCGGTTGCGATGGGCGTGGAAACGGAGCGATTGATGGCTGCTAAACTTTCGATACTCTCAGGCCAGCAAGGCTCTTCAAGGAAATAGAGGCCGTAAGGTTCGAGTGCCTTGGCGAACTGCATGCCCATCGCAGGTGACGGTCGTGCATGACAATCGACCATGATGTCGACATTGTCACCGACCGCGTTCCGCATTGCCTCGACACAGGCTTCGGCAGCTTTGACTCCCTTTCGGCCTTCGATAGGCATCGTCGGAGGGACCGCCATCGACTTGAATGCTGAGAAACCTTCCGCGACAGCTTGCTGAGCCAGATCCGCAAATTGCTTAGCATTGTCGACGGGTGTTTCGTAGAAATGCTCTAGATTGCCTCCACCGAGATGGCAATAGAGTCGCACAAAATCCCGGACGCGACCACCAAAAAGTTGGTGGCAGGGGACATTGAGAACTTTGCCCAGGATATCCCACAAAGCGAGATCAATTCCTGCGATGGCGGTGGACCGCGTGATACCGCTACCGTGCCAAAAGTGTTGTCGCCACATCGTTTGCCAAAGGTGTTCGATTCGCGTCGGATCTTGGCCAATCAGCAGTTGAGACAGATCCTCTATGGTACCGACGATCCCTCGCGTATGCCATTCTAGGGTCGCTTCTCCCCAGCCGAATAGACCAGGCTGATCTGTGAGAACTTTTACGAAAACCCAATTCCGCATGCGAGCGTGACATACCAATGTTTCAATTGCGGTGATCTTCATTTTGATAGAGGATTCATTCCTGTACTACGCGAATTCTTCGGTTAGCTCGGTTTTTGAAATGCATCGTTACTAGCCTAACGGGAGAGGATTATAGCTACATAACGTCTTTTGGGTAACGGACCACAGGCGGTGACCATAGCAACCGGGATCCGATTTCAACGCAATATGTCATGGATCACGCGACCGTGAACGTCCGTGAGTCGTCGATCAATTCCGTTCTGTCGAACACTAAGTCGCAGATGGTCGATCCCCAATAAATGCAAAACCGTGGCATGCAAATCGTAACACCATGTTTTGTTTTCTACCGCTTGATAGCCCCAGTCGTCACTTCGACCATAGGAAACTCCCGGCTTGATGCCTGCTCCCCAAAGCCACGTAACAAAGCTACCTCCATTATGATCTCGCCCTAGTCCGCCTTGAGCAAACGGGGTTCGACCAAACTCAGTCGTCCATATCACGAGCGTATCGGAATCGAGGCCGCGAGCTTTCAAGTCCTTTAATAGGGCTGCAATCGGGCGGTCGACACTCTGAGTCATCGGCGGCAGTTCGGTTTGAATGTTGCCGTGGTTATCCCAATTGTTGGTCGCTCCTTGGGGGCCACTCCAGACCTGGACAAACCGCACACCACGTTCCACGAGTCGTCTAGCCAACAGGCAGCGTCTGCCAAAGTCGTCCGTGGCTGCCGTTCCTATACCGTACTCGCTGAGGGTATGCTCCGTTTCTCTGGTTAAATCCAATGCTTCCGGCGCGGAGAGTTGCATCTTGGCAGCTAGCTCGTAGCTGGCTATCCGTGCCTCGAATCGCGAGTCACCTGGGTACTTCTGGCTATGCTCTTTGTTTAGCAAACGCAATAAGGCTTGGCCATCCTGATCGGCATCCGAGTTGGCGAAGGAATAACGAGAATTCGGCATCAGGTCGGGAATGGTCACAGGATCGTTAGCCTGCAAGACAACTCCCTCGTGCACGGTCGGAAGAAAACCGGCGCTAAAACAACCTTGCTGGTTATACGGCAAGCCACGAGCATCGGGGAGGACAACAAAGGTTGGTAAGTTGTCCGTTAGATTGCCGAGGGCGTAGGATATCCATGCTCCCATGCAAGGAAAGCCCGGCAGCAAAAAACCAGAATTCATCATGTAGGTCCCTGGACCATGCACATTTGTCTTGGTCGTCATCGCCATGAGGAACGCCATTTCGTCCACCAATTTGGCTTGTTCAGGGAATAGCTCGCTCACCCAGCGACCTGAGTCACCATGCTGTGCAAATCGGTACGGACTTTTCATCAATGCTCCAGCCGGCGCTGTAAACCCCTCCGGCTTTTCTTTAGGACCTAGCATTTGACCGTGCAAGCGATCGAGCTCTGGCTTGTAGTCGAACAAATCCATCGGGCTTGCACCACCGGTCATAAATAGCTGGATGATACGCTTGACCTTTGCGGGATGATGTTCGATCGGAGCTGTGTTCGGCTCAGTGCTCCTTTTTTGTTCGCCGTGTGCTTCACGCTCGAGCAATTGTGCCAGAGCCAGGGCAGCAAACCCACCCCCCGATTGCATCAGCAACTGTCGTCGATTCGATAGATTGTCCATGGTCAATCGCCGATCTTACCAAGCGGGTTAAGGGAGGAATAAAAACTCGTTGGAGTTGAAAACGATTCTGCACAAAGCAGCCAAGCCATGGTTCTCAGCGTAAAGTCTCATGGCAGCGCCCTCGCTGGTATCTGGTTCACGTTGATATGCCCATCGTGTCAACAAGCGAATCTGTTCCTCGAGATCGGCGCTTTCATGACCAAGTCGTTCGGCAGTCTGCTGCGCATGGTATAGCACGAACGAATTGTTAAGAAGCGCGAGAGCCTGCAAGGGAGATGCGGAGTTCGTCCTGGTAGGAGCCAAAAGGCCCAAGTCAGGAAAATCCATGGCCGACATGAGAGGGTCGGGAATTCCTCGCCACACATAACGGTAAATGCTGCGGCGGTTCGAGTGAGGGGTGGACCAATCGTAGGCGGCATAATCCAGTTTGGGAGTCGACTGTGGACCAGGTTGCTGTTTAAAGTGCTGGATCGCGGACCCTCCTTTCGCTAGGTCTAGCCGACCGGAAATAGATAGTACGTAATCCCGAAAGGCATCAGCATCAAGCCGTAAGCGATTTTGTTTCCAAAGAAGGCGGTTTTGGGCATCGACAGATTGGGCTTCGTTGCGATCCTCAGAGGATTGTTGATAAGTTTGACTGGTGACGATAAGCCGATGAAGCTTTTTGAGTGATCCTCCGGCGTCATCGCGAAACCAAATTGCCAACCAATCGATCAATTCTGGGTGCGATGGAACGCCACCCATGCGACCGAGATCGCTCGGGGTGTCGCACAGCCCCTGACCAAAATGGTAGTGCCAAACTCGGTTGACCGCGCTACGCCAAGTCAGCACATTGTCGGGATGCGCCAACCAGTTGGCGAGGGCGGCTCTCCGTTGAGGCTCGCTATCTAGATTAATCGATTCGAAACGTGCAGGGGAGTGAGTCAGTACGGAGAGTGCTCCGGGCAGAACCTGTTGGCGGGGCTTTGAGATTTCACCACGCTCGAGCAGGTGGACTTGTTTGGGAGCCACGATCGAGGCTGCTTGATAGGTCCCATTTCCCGCAGGAATGGAAACATGGGGGCCAGCAGCATATACCAGTTGCTGAGCTGGCAGCATCGCGAGCTCTCGGTCTGCGGCTTGTTCGGCGAAATACGCCGACAACGTCAGGTGTTGTTCTGGAGAACGTTGTGCCTCAGCTACTTTCAACGCATGCTCGACTTCTTTCGGAAATGCAACGGTGCGTTCGGGTGGAGCATCGGTGACGCTGAGACGAAAGGCTCCGATTAAATGAGAGCCGCCATGCAACTGCTTCAAGGTAATCGTGAGTAAGCTGTGCTCGTCGACCGGTAGCGGTTCTGCGAAATCAAAGACGGCATGATGCGGTTTTCCTACTTCAGGATAAATCCCCCAAGCAGTTCGCGAGTCTCCGTCAATTGCTCTTTCGATACCCCAATCCGCTTGATTGAAATCCGCACTAGCGCGGACGATAGGAACCTTTTTGCCCATAGGCTGATCGGGATGAAAAAGTGAGATGGATACTTCGGAGAGGTGCAGGTTACCATTTTCGCAGCGGCCCGGTCCTTTCATTGGCAGCGAATCATGCGGTAGAACGTCCAACCTGAGTGCAGTGACCTGTTGCAGCGAGAGGTGTGAACTCAGCACATATGTATCTGTCGCAGGTGACACTCCTGATACCGCGTAGGTATGTTCCCCCTCTTTGGTAATCGTTGCCCCTTCGAGAGAAAGGTACGAGTCGAACTCGAGAGGCGTCCACGTGGCTAGCTCTTGCTGATGTTCAATCTCACTGCGAATAAGCTGCCTGGTAAAATCGCTTGCGAGGATGAGTGGGTTGCGATTTTGTGCTGCTTGCTTGATTTCTAAAAGCTGCTTTCGTTTTGCGGCGGTGGCTGGATCGGAATCATAAGTGATATTCCCTTTGATGATGCCCGAAAAAACCGCTTGCAAAGCGTAGTAGTCCTCTTGAGTGATGGGATCGAACTTATGAGCATGACACCGCGCGCAGTTGGCTGTCGCGCTGACAAAAGCAGCCATGGTCTGGGTGAGCATATCATCGCGATCGAGGTAATCAAAAGTGATCGGCCCAGTGGAATAGGTGCTCAAGTCAAATGTGCCGGCCCCGAGAAAACCCAAAGCAGGAATCAGATTGGTCGCCTCGGGCTCGAATACAACTACTGCAATCTGTTGGCGAATAAACCGATCCCAGCGGGTATCGCTGTTCAATGCTTGTATAACATAATCGCGATAGGGCCAGGCGTTATCGCGTCCGACATCATGTTCGTATCCGTGAGAATCGGCAAAATGAATTGTATCGAGCCAATGCCTGGCCCAGCGCTCGCCATACTGCGGCGAATTTAGTAGGTGATCCACAATACGAAGATAATTCTCTTCGCTTGGAGTTCTCAGAAACTCTTGAGTTTCATCCAGATCAGGAGGCAATCCGACAAGATCGTAGTAGAGGCGACGGATTCGTTCGCGCGGGGTGGCAATGGTAGAACGTTCAAGACCGCTTGAGTGGAGTTGGGCATAGATAAATGCGTCGATGGGATTGGGGCGGTCTAACGGTATAGGTGGGGCGACGAGTGGTTTCAAGGACCACCAATCCAAAGGATCGACTGATTCCGGTTGAACATGTCTATCATCGTAAGCTCCATGTTGGACCCAATCTCTAAGGATCTGGATTTCTTGGGGCGAAAGCTTTTCTTCCGGCATCATCAAGTCGGGATCCGAATGCTCCACTGCACGAATGAGGAGGCTTTCATCAGGCCGAGAAGGGATGATTGCCGGGCCGCGACTACCTCCCTGAGCCCATCCGCTTTTCCAATCGAGAACCAATCCCCCTTCCATTTGACCACTGCCGTGCGAATGACACGCGTAGCAATGTGCTCTCAAAAGAGGTTCCACTTTTTCTGTAAAGAAGTCCTTGGCATCATCCGCGCGAATGATACCGAGAGGGGGGATGCACGCGGTGGCAATGATAAAGCATAGAATGCGGAGTTCGGCAAACATGAGGCTTCGAAAGCTCAAGCTAGGTAAGTCGGGAATCGAGGGGGCGACTCCACGTGTCTAGGTGGGGATTAGTTATCTAGGTGGGAAGTTAGTTATTTAGGTGGGAAGGAGGAGCGAGATGACTTGCTCATTGTAACCGATTTGAGAGTTATGATCTTTCCATTTGCCCAAGCCATCTACCTAATTTTTATAGATGCTCGAGCCTTAGTCCTACACTTCGAGACCTCTTCTTTTCAGGACCCCTGGTTCTTTCAGCCGCTAAACAACGCTACAATACACAATAGTCTCTATATCTTTCGCACGTAGTGAGGGTGCTATGCGGATCGGAGTGGTGAAGGAATTGTTGCCGGGTGAGCGACGAGTCTCCTTGGTGCCGAAGAGTGTGGAAACTCTTCGCAAGGCTGGACTTCAAGTCACTGTGGAATCCGGTTGTGGCACTGAGGCGGGCTTTCCTGACAGTCTTTACATCGATGCCGGGGCTGAGGTAGCTGAGAATCGCAGCCAAGTTTACGGGGCGGATATTATCCTGCAAGTTCGTGGTTGCGGAGCGCAGCGAGCGACTGAAAGCCCGGATCTGAATCTATTGGGGCCTGAAAAAACTCTCATTGCAATGCTGGATCCCTTAGGTGAGCCGGGTATCCTCAGCGAATATGCCAAAACAGGAGCCAGTCTATTTTCTCTCGAATTGATCCCTCGGATTACTCGAGCTCAGAGCATGGATATTCTATCGTCTCAAGCCACTATTGCGGGGTATCGCGCCGTGCTGATGGCAGCGAACGAGTTGCCCAAGTTGTTTCCTATGATGATGACCGCCGCCGGGACCTTGGCGGCAGCGAGGGTGTTCGTTATTGGCGTGGGAGTCGCGGGACTTCAAGCGATCGCGACCGCAAGAAAACTGGGAGCGATAGTTCATGCGTATGATGTCCGGCCCGCATGCCGAGAGCAGGTCGAGAGTTTAGGTGGCAAGTTTGTGGAGCTCCAACTAGAAAACCAGTCCTCGGAAGACAAAGGCGGCTATGCAAAAGCTATGGATGAGGAATTTTATCGCAAACAAAGAGAGTTGCTAACGAGCGTCGTGAGGCAGAGCGACGTTGTCATAACGACCGCCGCCATCCCCGGCAAAAAGTCACCACTACTCGTTACTGCAGAGGCAGTGGAATCCATGGTTCCCGGTTCTGTGATTGTTGATCTTGGAGCCGAGCGCGGTGGCAACTGTGAATTAACCCAGCCCGACCACAGAGCCATGGTAAATGGTGTTTGCATTCTGGGCCCAACCAACATTTCTGCCGAGATTCCTCACCATGCTAGTCAGATGTATTCCAATAACGTGACGAAGTTTCTTTTGAATATGATCAAGTCTGGGAGGCTCGAACTCAACCTAGATGACGAAATTGTCCGTGAAACCCTTGTGGCACGCGATGGCCAGATCACCAATGCGCGGGTCGCAGACCTGTTGGCACCTGCCGCATAACAACTAATTGCTTGTCCTATTCCGAAGCCGAGTTCCATTGGGAAACTTGGCGAATCCCTCCAAGCCACTAGAAAGCAAAGATCGCAAAATGTTGCCACCACTTCAAGGCAAGATGGGTAGGTTCGCGAAATCGATTCTCGGTTGTCTCGTGTTGTTTTTTATCGTAGGTGAATTACCTGTTCGAGGACAACCTGCCGCTTTACCGGACGATCCAGCAGCATCGGCCAGGAGTTTGGCGGAATCGCAATTAGCCTCAGAGACTGCAGCGAAGAGTTCAGGTTGGACGCGTCTACAAGTGTTAGCTGGCAGCATGACCGTCTTCGTCCTTGCCGTGTTTATTGGCTTTGAAGTCATCTCAAAGGTCCCTCCGACGTTACATACACCATTGATGTCTGGATCCAATGCTATCAGCGGCATCACCGTGGTGGGGGCCATTATCGCAGCGGGCCAAGTTGGCAGTATGGCGGGCAATTATCTTGGGCTGCTGGGAATTTGTCTGGCGACGGCGAATGTCGTCGGAGGATTTTACGTCACGCATCGCATGCTGAAGATGTTCAAAAGCAAATCTCGGGCAGCTTGATCTTAATTCCGGGGTGATTGGTAAGGGCTCCTTAGTGTTTTTCCAAAAACGATTGTTATCATGACCGCAATTCTCGCTTTCGCCTATCTGATCTCGGCCATTCTGTTCATTCTTGGTCTCAAGAAAATGTCTTCTCCGCGCACAGCGGTTACGGGCAATATTTTGGGGGCGTCAGGGATGACGGTTGCGATTGCGGCTTCGTTGCTGGAGCCGAGTATGACTGGCTATCTGCTAGTAGCTCTAGGAATTTTGGTCGGGGGCTCGGTCGGGTTGTATTTGGCCATTACGGTCAAGATGACCGGTATGCCTCAATTAGTGGGAATTCTCAACGGGTTGGGGGGAGGTGCCTCGACCTGCGTTGCTGCGGCAGCTCTGTTTCACGACTTTGATCAGCCGCTCGATTCTTTAATTGCGATAGGGCTAGCTGCTTTTATTGGCTCAGTAACGTTTACGGGAAGCTTCATTGCTTACGCAAAGCTCGAAGAATGGAAGCGATTCAAGAAGCCGATGAGCGTCTCCTATCAGCAGACTGTAAACGTAATTTTGTTGGTGCTAGCTGGCTTTCTTATTTACTCCCTAACTGCGTCTGAATCCACAGTTTCGTCGGTTCTGTTCTTCATCGCGATAGTGATCATCGCTGGGGTGTTGGGGGTGTTCTTGGTGAATCCGATCGGTGGTGCCGACATGCCCGTGGTCATCTCGCTTATGAACTCCTATTCCGGTCTAGCAGGGGCCGCTTCCGGATTTGTGATCAACAATCATGCGCTCATTATCACAGGTTCTCTCGTGGGAGCATCTGGTATGATTCTGACCAAAATCATGTGCAAAGCCATGAATCGGTCACTTGGCAATGTACTCTTTGGTGTCATGGCAGCTGGGAGCGATAGCCGTTCGGCCGATGATGTCTATGTGAATGTGCGAAGTACGACAGCGGATGATATTGCCATGATATTGGATGGAGTTCAACGCGTTGTGATTGTGCCAGGGTATGGAATGGCCGTTGCTCAAGCGCAGCATGCCGTTAGAGATCTGAGCAAGCTTCTCGAATCCAAAGGTACCAAGGTGGAGTATGCCATTCATCCGGTTGCAGGCAGAATGCCTGGGCACATGAACGTGTTGCTAGCAGAAGCCGACATAGATTATGCCAAGCTGAAAGAGATGGACGAAATCAATCCGACTATGGAGACTGTCGATGTCGCGATCGTCATTGGTGCGAACGACGTCGTGAATCCGGTCGCCAGAACCGATCCAAAGAGTCCGATCGCCGGCATGCCAATCATTGACGTTGATAAGAGCAGAACCGTTATCGTTATCAAGCGAAGCCTAAGCCCAGGATTTGCTGGCATACCCAACCCACTGTTTGCAATGCCTAACACGTTAATGTTTTACTCAGACGGACAAGCTGCCGTGATGGAGATCGTGAAGGCCTTTAAATCGCTGTAATCATGCAGATCCGACATCAAAAACATTCAGAACCTCTCACCGAGTGGGGAAAACCGCGATATAATCAAGAGAAGGTTGAGGGTCAGAAGGTCGTAGTTACGCGTTCCTACTAGTGGAATCCAGAAAATAAGGACACATGGTTATGAGTCAACTGCCAATGATGGAGTCGGAGGACGGAGCTGTTTGCTGCCGCTGGTCGCGCCGATGGTCACAAGCAATGTTAGGCTTTGGTGCGGGAGTCGCTGTTGCTGTCGTAGCTCTGGTTGGCTACGTCGCAGGAACCTGGAGCAGCGATTCATCGAGCATGAGTCGCGAGAGAGACTCTATTCCACCAATTCCACAGGAATTTCTAAGGGCGGCCGCTACTCACGGTTCCTCTAACCTAGCAGTTTGCACCGGGCAGGTCGACGATGAGGCAGAGGGGTTCTTCACGCTCGATTTTCTCACGGGAGAGTTAAAAGGTTGGGTTTACTACCCACGCTATGCAAGACTAGGTGGTTTCTTTGTTACCAATGTGCAGCCTTTTCTGGGAGTGAGTAAGAATCCCGAATATCTCTTAGTCACGGGGAATGCAATTACGGTCGGGCAATCCTCGAACGCTCGTCCCGCGCAGACCATGGTTTATGTCGTTGATGCCAAGAGTGGTTACTTCGCAACATTTACCCTTCCATGGAATCGTCCGGCGGCAAATTCTGGTACCCCTCAGAATGGAACCTTTGTTTTCGTGGATGGCGGGCAGGTTCGTGAACCGCAGGCCGGGGCAAAGAAACCCATTAATCCACCTGCTGCTCCCGGGGGAGCACCTGGAGCAGCACCTGGGGCAGCCCCAGGAAATCCTGGCGTTGGAGCACCCGGGCCTGGCCAGCAAAAATAAAGTCGGGGGGCTGCTTTCGCGCAAGTGAATTGCAAACGAGTGAATATTTCGCAAAATCACTCTTAGTCCGATTAAAAGAAAACGCGTGCGAGATTAGAATCTCCCGCGTTGGGTGGCGGACTATGCAAAAGGTTTGCCGAACGTTTTCAGCTTCGAACAAATCCGAATTTCTAATATGGCCATCAGCGAATGGGTAAGTGGACGCGTTTTTCAGTTTGTCCACGGAAACAACCTCGTCTACAATACGTGTTGGGAAGACCCACGGTTAGACAGGGAGGCGTTACAGCTCACCAATCAGGATACCGTCCTCGTTATTACCTCTGCGGGTTGCAACGCGCTTGACTACTTGTTAGCTGGTGCGGGCTCGGTGCATGCTGTCGACATGAATCCTCGGCAGAACGCGCTACTGGAACTGAAGGCGTCGGCGATTAGAAACCTCGATTACTCCAGGTTTTTCCAGATGTTCGGGCAAGGTCGGTTGCCGGACGTTGAAACCGTTTATGTGAATCATTTACGCAAATCTCTGACAAAACGTTCTCAAAAATACTGGGACCGTTGGATTCGTTTTTTTGATCATCCCACGAAATCCTTTTTCTTCAGAGGGACTTCGGGCGCATTTGCTAAGATGATCGGCTCCTATATGACTAAGGTTGCACGGTGCAAATCAGATGTTATCCAACTCCTCGATGCACCGAGTCTCGAGGAGCAACAGCGAATCTACAAAAAGGTGCATCCCAAGATTTGGTCAAAATCGCTTCGATTTGCCATGAATCGAGATACAACACTTAGCATGTTAGGTGTTCCGAAGGCGCAGCGTCGGCAAATCGATCAACAGTACCCTGGTGGAATCGTGAAGTTCGTTGAAGATTCGCTCGAGGCTGTCTTCGCAAAACTCCCGATCCAGGACAATTATTTTTGGAGGGCTTACGTCACGGGTTCGTACACGCCAACATGCTGCCCTGAGTACCTCAAGGAAGAGAACTTTCAATTGCTAAAGTCAGGCCTCCTGGATCGACTGAGAGTTCACACCCACTCAGTACAAGGGTTTCTGGAGCGATACGAAGGGACGATCAACCGATTCGTGCTGCTAGATCATATGGATTGGCTCAGCGATCACTTTTTTCCTTGGTTGGAATCCGAGTGGCAAGCGATTCTGATGCGCGCAGCGCCCAACACGCGAATCCTGTGGCGTTCTGGTGGCTTGCGAACCGATTTTATCAATGATGTTTTCGTAACCCACGGCGGGGAAAAAGTTCGCTTGAACGATCTTCTCTCTTATGACGTCGATACCGCAGAGCGGCTACATCAATTGGATCGAGTCCACACGTACGGTTCGTTCTATATTGCCGATCTTAAGATCTAAACAGGTTCGGCTTAGTTGCTTAGTACACATACTTCCTTAGTACACATATCTCCTACACTGGCATTGCAATGGTTCATCTACCAGTTGGCTTCAGGTTTGCTGGCGTTTCTGCGGGTATCAAGACAAAGCCAAACACCAAGGATGTTACGCTGATCGTGTCCGACAGCCCTTGTGTTGCTGCGGGCGTCTACACGACCAACAAGATCGTGGCTGCACCTGTCGTGTTGTCACGCACTCGAACTCCATCGAATTCCTTTCGTGGTATCGTCGTGAACAGCGGAAATGCGAACGCTTGTACTGGCGAGCAAGGGTTTCGGGATGCTGTTCGCATGGCGGAGCTAGCAGCCTCTTCCGTTCAGTCGGATGGTTCGGTTCGGAGCGAGCAGTTTCTCGTTATGAGCACCGGTGTCATTGGTCGTTTTTTGCCCATGGATAAGATCGAACGAGGGATTAAACAGGCGTCAACAGAGTTGCAGTCAAGCGATCAGGCCTTTCTTAACGCATGCGATGGAATTCTAACGACTGACATAGGACGCAAAATTTCAGAGCGGACGTTCCAGCTCCGAGGAAAGGAAACGCACATTGTTGGGATGTGCAAAGGAGCCGGCATGATTGGTCCCAAGATGGCGACTATGCTGGCGATCGTTATAACCGATGCTCCGCTCAAGGAGTCGCAAGCCCAGCGGCTGTTGCAAGATGCAGCTAACAAATCTTTTAATTGTATTAGTGTCGAGGGGCACATGAGTACCAACGACTCCATGGTGCTGCTGGCGGCTCAACCTACAGAAAGTCATCCTGCGCTGGCGGGCGAACAAGAATCGGAGTTTGCGGCTCAGCTAACCTCGTTATCGATCGAACTCGCCAAGAAAATTCCGGACGATGGAGAGGGGGCAACCCATCTGATCGAGATTTCGATCACCGGAGCCAACAATGATCACGACGCCGACGCAGTCGCTCGCAGTATCGCGCTGAGCAATCTGGTCAAAACCGCGATCACCGGCGGCGACCCCAACTGGGGCCGCATCGTTTCAGCAGCAGGTTATGCTGGAGTGCCTATACGTCCGGAATACACGTCGCTTGCGATCAACGATTTACCCCTTTTCCAAAACGGAGAACCACTACCTTTTGATGCAGTGGTTGTAAGCAACTCCATCAAGGGTCAGAAGCTCACAAGGATCCATCTCCAAGTCGGGATGGGGCCTGGAACGGCTATGCACTGGACCACGGACTTGAATACCGAATACGTGCGATTCAATTCCGAATATACCACCTAGGGGGCTTGGTGCGAATTTTCCGTGCAACAAATTGGTAGCGTTTTCGCTTTGAGGACCTGGTTAGAGTAAGTCGGAAATATACTTGCCGACTCCCCTACGCCTAGGGTAGTGGACGAGGCAACGAGTCCTGCGCATCCGTGGTAGTGGACGAGGCAACGAGTCCTGCGCATCCGTGGTAGTGGACGAGGCAACGAGTCCTGCGCATCCGTGGTAGTGGACGAGGCAACGAGTCCTGCGCAGCGGGTCTCGTTGCCTCGCCCACTACGAAGTGATTACCTGATCCTGCGTTTTTAAGCTTGACCCATATTTCGCCTTTGCAGCGAACAACTTTGTTCGATCCTATAACACAAGCCTAACCTGTCATGTCATTGACCGATATCGTTGACTGGATTCTTCATCTCGATCGGCATTTGAACGAATTGATCGTTGCGATTGGGCCGTTTTGGGTTTATCTCGTTGTGTTCGCGATTGTCTTCTGCGAGACAGGCCTCGTTATTTTCCCGTTTTTGCCTGGCGATTCCCTTTTGTTTGCGCTCGGGGCTCTAGCCGCTAACTCCGAGTTGAGCCTATCGGTGCTGCTCCCCATTCTGCTGATCGCAGCGATCGCGGGAGATGCATTAAACTACTGGATCGGTGCCTTCATTGGTCCCAAGGTTTTCAAGTACGAAGACTCTTGGTGGCTCAATAAAGCTCACTTGATCCGGGCACAAAAGTTCTACGAAAAGTATGGTGCCAAGGCGATCGTGCTTGCCCGTTTTGTCCCCATCGTTCGCACCTTTGCTCCGTTTGTAGCCGGTATTGGTAGAATGAATTTTTTCAAGTTTTGGTTGTACAACATCCTCGGAGGAACGATTTGGGTCGTTGGTTTCCTGGTCGCTGGTTACTGGTTCGGTAATTGGAAGATCGTAAAAGACAATTTCTCCCTTGTTACACTTGGAATTATTCTCGTCAGCATCCTACCGATCGCCTATGAGCTTTGGGCGCACCGACGGGAAAAGAAATTATTGGTCAAGTCCGGTGAAGAATCTGAATCTTCTGAACCGAGTGGTGCACCGAAGACATAGCGGCAGTTGACCTAGCCGCCGTAGCCGCTGTAGCGTTGCAGGCCCCTGGCCCAGAGAAAGCGGCTAAGCCCAAAGAAGAAGACCACCCAAAAGATTAGCATTCCAAATTCGATGAGGAGCTTTGTGCCTGTGATTTTTCCAAGCAGCACCGCAGCGGGAAAGTAGGCCAAATACTTTACGGGGAGATAGCCTACGATCTGGGCCCATGGAGAAGGCAAAATATCAAGAGGGAACATGTGTCCAGACAAGAAGAACTGAAACAGCATGTAGACAAACAGAAGGGATGAGACTTCGAGCATCCAGAAGCCAACTAGCCCCAAACAAGTCTCGAGATAGAAACCAAGGGCGAAACTCAGCGGCAGAGACAAAAAGAACACTGCCCAAGACGTCGGGGAAATACTCAGTCCGGTAAAAAAGTCTCGGCAAAGAAAAAACACGAGTGCAAAGGGAAGAATTGCTACGGTGTAGTAGGCCAGTTTGTGAGCCACGCGAGACCAGAATAGAAACGACAAAAAGTCGACGGGCTGGACGAGGAACTTTTTGACCTCGCCGTCGCGAATTCTAGTAGCGACATAGGAAGACAAGCCAGGCATCGACGAAAACGCACGGCCCACCGTGGTCAACAGATAATAGGCAACCATATCGCGAAAGCTATAGCCACTGATCGTGCCACCGCTCGGGGAATTCTCTGTGTTGGCTTCCCCATTTCCCGCCTCGATCGACTGAAAGATTGCCCACCAAAGAAAAATCTGCGTGATCAGCGGCAAAAACCGCATCAGGGTGCCGATCGCGAAATCTCCTCGGTAAGCCAATCTCTCTGCCAACGCCGTCTTCAAAATCGTAAGTCGCAGTTCCATTCCGGGGCTCATGATTAGAATTCCCCTTTGCTAAAGCTACCAGCAGGCGTTGCAACTCGGGAATAGAGATGAGCAATAACTTCTTCGAGCGGAGGGTCCTCCACGGCAACGTCAGCCACGGTGTATTCATTAAGAATGCGAGTCAGGATTTGCGAGACCCGATTTCGCTCACATCGCAAAGAAACCTTAGGCAGGTTTTTCGTTTGGATCGTACCGAATCGCTCTAATCCAGCGTCCGTCTGTCCCTCCTCCAACTCGAGGGTCACGATTTTTTCCTTGGAGAAGACATCGATGATACCGGCCAGCGATCCGTCGTATTGGACAGATCCCTCGGCGATGACAACGACTCGTTTGCAAAGTGCTGCGACATCTTTCATGTAATGGCTGGTCAAAAGTATCGTGATGCCCCGTTCCTCTTGATACTGCTTGAGGAACTGTTGGATCTTGTGCTGAGCAACGACATCCAGCCCGATCGTCGGTTCGTCTAGGAAGAGCACCTCCGGGTTGTGGAGCAACGCCGCGATAAGCTCCATCTTCATCCGTTCCCCTAACGAAAGTTCCCGAACGGGCCGCCCCAGCAGTCGTTTCACGTCGAGCAAACTGGTTAGCCGATCGAGCGTCTCCTCAAACTGTTGTGTGTCCAGGCGATAGATCTTTTGGTTTAATCGAAAGGACTCCTGGGCCGGTAAATCCCACCATAGCTGATTCTTTTGTCCCATCACCAACGCGAAACGACGGCGATACTCCAGGCTACGTTCCCACGGGACATAACCCATAACGGTTGCCGTCCCTGAGGTCGGGTAGATAACGCCCGAAAGCAGTTTGAGGGTAGTCGTCTTGCCGGCGCCGTTTGGACCTAAAAACGCAACGAATTCGCCCCGTTCCACTGTTAGATCGACGCATTTGACTGCCTCGATCGTTTTGTACTCGCGGCGAAAGAGTCCTCGAAACGCTTCGCCAAGACCTTCTTTCTTTTGGTAGACTCGGTACGATTTGGCCAGGTTTTGGATTTCGATAATTGACATGCCGCGAGATTATAGTCGGTCGAGACACTCTTCCTAGGAAGGAAACATACGAGTATGCAAAATTCAGGCCAGCGTGCCGTGATACTTCTTAGCGGAGGTTTGGATTCGGCAACTTGTTTGGCGCTTGCCAAAAGCCAGGGGTTTGCTCCCTATGCCATAAGCTTTCGCTATGGGCAACGCCATGGGATAGAACTCGAGCGTGCGGCATGGGTCGCAGCCCATCTTGGCGCTATGGAACACATCATCATCGACATCGACCTTGCAAAGCTTGGTGGCAGTGCACTGACCGATCGCAAAATTGCCGTTCCCAAACACCAAACGGTAGAGCAAATTGGTAGCGATATTCCCTTGACCTATGTGCCTGCTCGGAACACCGTTTTCCTGTCTTACGCCCTGGCGTGGGCCGAGGTTTTGGAGTCCAAGGATATCTTTATCGGTGTTAACGCGTTGGATTACAGTGGCTACCCCGATTGCCGACCGGAATACATCGAGGCTTTTGAGACGATGGCCAATCTCGCTACGAAGAGGGGCGTTGAGGGGAATCGACTTACCATTCACTCCCCTTTGATCCATCTCACCAAAGCTGAGATCATCAAAAAAGGGCTCGCACTGGGAGTTGATTACGGGCTTACTATTTCCTGCTATGACCCTGCTTCAGACGGGACTCCCTGCGGTCGATGCGACTCGTGTTTATTGCGTGCCAAGGGATTCACTGAAGCGGGGAGCGGCGATCCTGCGCTAAGATAAATTGCAGTGGAGGATCGGGAATGAACTATTCGGGTTTAGTTTCTGTTGATTCGCCTCAACGACTCGTCCATCGTGATCATTCCCTCGCTACGACCTGTCAGGATGTAATTGTCGATCGATTCGAGTTTTCCAAGCCGGATCGCGGCTGCAATAGGCGGAATGTTGTACATGATTTCTAAAGCTAAGTCTTGAGGCTCATCGGGAATCGGGCTGGGAATGAGTTTCTGGCAAACAATCGCCCTTAGATTGGCAGCCAGCATGGAACGAGCCTCTTGCTGAAGCGTTGATGGGAACAAATCGGTGTATCGCGATATGGCACCCTTGGCATCTCGGGTATGCATCGTGGACAGAACCAAGTGACCGGTTTCTGCAGCGGTCAGCGCCAGCCTAGCGGTTTCGGAGTCCCGAATTTCCCCGAGCAAAATGATATCGGGATCTTGCCTTAAGCAGTACTTGAGGCCATCTGCGAAACAGTCCAGATCGCTACCTATCTCGCGCTGAGTTACCACGGAGCCGTTTTTAGCTGGAAGTTGAAATTCGATTGGATCCTCGATCGTGACAATCCGCTTGCCTCCTTGCTGGCTAAATCGGTCCACCAACATCGCCAGTGTTGTGCTTTTTCCTGAGCCTGTGATACCGGTGCAGAGAATCAAGCCGTCAGAGAACGAACATAGCTTGTTAGCGGTTTCGATTGGAAACGACGACCACGCATAGTCAGGGATCTGGTCGGGAATAATCCGAATGCAAGCCCCGAGCTGTCCTTGGCTTAGAAATAGGTTAATGCGAAGACGATAAACCAACCCCAGAACCTGGACGCTTACCGCGAGATCTGCGTTCTTTTGCTGGTGAAACGTTTCCAAAATCTCGAATGAAACGAAATCTTGAATCAACGATCGAATGTCCGGCTCGCTTAAAGGAGGATGGTTCAAAAAGCTCATCCGTCCTTGTTGGCGTATGACGGGCGCAAAGCCAGCAACGAGATGCAAATCCGATGCCTTTTTGGCCGTAATCTGCTCCAGCCAATCGCGCATGGTGTCGTTTAAGGGTTGGTGCATCATGGGGGGCGGCAGGTTAGAATAAAGAGGTTCCGACGAGGAGCGTTGGACTTTGCTGTGAAGCTTGCAAACCCACACAGATTGGGATGGTTTCCCAAAAAGCTTCAAGTTTTCTTGGCTTTACGAGAATGAGTTGGGGCATGGTAACTAGGCAAAACGACCTCAAGTTTAGCAGTCTGGAAGAAGTAGATAGCTATATTAGAAAGCTGGAACGCGATGGCTACGTTTCCAATGGCAATTGGAACCTCGGTCAGATATGCGAACACTTAAGGGACTGGATGCTTTACCCGATCCATGGTTTTCCAAAAAGTGGCGTCCTTATTGGGGCCGTGCTGTTTTGTATGAGGAAGACCGTCGGGAAAAGAATGTTTCATGCCGTTTCCACGACCCAGCGCATGAAACCTAGTCAGCCAACCATCCCTGTTACGGTACACAAAAATGATATCGCTGAGTCGCAGGCTGTCGAACGCCTTGCGAACGCAATTCGCGAGCTAAAAGATTTTCGAGGAGAGCTCCATCCGTCTCCTCTGTTTGGCAAGCTGACGCACGCGGAGTACGTCAGCCTGCATCTAGCCCACTGTGCGCATCATTTATCGTTCCTCACGCCAAGGACACCCTAGCGGGGTTTTCGCCAAGGTCGGTGGTAGCCGATTTTCTCCAGTGCGACGTAGACTTCTTCGAGAGTCTTCTCGCCAAAATTTGCGATGCTGAGCAAGGTGTCTGGCGAGCTGTTTAGCAAATCGCGAACGGTGAATATTCCCTTCTCTTCCAGGCAGTTCGTCGTTCGAACTTGTAGGCCGATTTGGGCGGTGCTCAGATCCAACCGCTCTCGCAAAATCCTAGCTTGTTCGTCGGCTTGGCTAATGGGTACACGAGTCATGGTTTCACTTCTCCGAGGTCATTGGACATTCCTGTCCGAGTTAAAGAAACGCAAATCATTCGCCATCGATAACGGCCACACCAGCCGCTTCGAAGTAGTGATGTCGGGAATATACCAAAAAGCGGGATTGTGACAGCAACTTTTGAAAATTTTTTTGATTGCTGTTTGCTAGCACATGCGATCGTGAGGCCACTCAATCGCCCGGGTCTCTTTCTTTTTTGCTGACCCAGGCTTTTTCTTTTTTGCTCGTGACCAGACGTGTCACTGTGCTGCTGATGATGGGTGCATGCGGGTAACGGAGCCCGCAGAAAGCCGACCCAAGAAACGGAGAAAAGCAATCATGTCAGCCGCCACTTTGACCGCTCCTCAGTATGTCCAAACTCAATTCCGATGGGACGAGGATCGGGTTGTGACAGTTAAAGAGAATACCGTTAACCTGGCTCCAGAAAGGCAGTCTGCGGTCTCTTGCCCACCACGAACTATTCCGAACGGATCCGAGACTGTTCAGACTTCGGCTAGGAATCCAAAGCAACGCTCGGGTGGCTGCGTACACGTCGGAGCACCGCTGGTGAGCGTATTGAACAAATACGGCTTTAGCCTCGACGATCTACTTGTTGAAATCGAACGGCAAAAGATGGCGGTTGTTAAGTGATGTTGCGTAAGTCAGGGGATTTCGCAAAAAAGGGAGGTCCTGTATGAGTCGCATCATCATCGCAAACATCATCGAATGGGTGAGACTCCTGAACCCATTCTCGATGAAAGGGGGGAAATGGTGTCAGCCACAAACGTCCATCATAGGAGTGCGTGAACACGCCCTTGGTTCCTCAGAGCGTGCTACCCGGAGCAGTGATGGTTGATCAAGAGCGTCGTCTATAATAAGAAATCATCGCAATTGTCGCGATACAACTTACGACTGAAGCAACCAACGGTGCGTAACCAAAGAAGACCGAATCAATCGCTTTCGATGTTGGACCTCCATGCTTTTCTATGTAGGAAAAGAGGACGAAAGTCGTTATACCGTGACAAAACAAGCAGCACATGAAACCTAGAACGATCATGAAAAGGCTTGGCAGCGGTTCGTCTGGTATTCGCGAGTCTTCGCCTATAGGCGCTGGCGGATCATATGGTCGTGGTAGTGATTCTTCAGTTGATTCTGTCATTCTTGGGATTTTGTCATGTACGAGCCTAAATCTAGTTTAGAACTGTATAGATAGGATTCGACAGCATTTTCGATCCTGCGTTGTCTAGCTATAAACTCTAGGGCTTCCCCCCGAAACAAACGACTAAACCCTTTTCCGTCGCGATGACCAACTTGCCCTCAGATGCTGCAGGAGAAGCCAAGATTTGACCAGTAAGCTGGTAAGACCAGACTTCATTGCCGGTTGCCAAGTCTAGACTAGAAACTTTACCGTCCGACGCTCCCAGCCACACCCTCTCACCGCTGATCACAGGTGAGCTGTCGGACCGTTTGCGAAGTACCGACTCCCACTTTAGCTGACCATTCGCCGCATCGAGGGCTATCAGTCTTCGGTTGCGACTTGGTACCACCACTGTCCCTTTTAAACTCTCTCCATCAGGTTCAGCCAGAGTTGCCGGTGAACTGCGAACGTCGAGTCCCAACGAGCTGTCGGGTGTGTAACTCCAGACTTGCTCCCCTGTGGCTACACGAACTGCGTAAACCGTACCAGGTTGTGTCGGGATGATGACAGTGTCACCAACGACATTCGGAGTGCACAATGTGGGGGCCATCAAGGGGATAGGCGTTCCCTCGGATTCGCCCGACGAGAGATTCACTTTGTGCAACTGGCTGTCGCAACCTCCGAGAAAGGATAGATTCTTCCAGACTGCGGGAGACGATTTCAGCTGATCCCCTGTTTCATAAACCCACTTTTCTTTACCTGATTCGAGGTCTAGGCATACCATCGCACCATAATCGCTGGCGTACAAGACATCGTTGCCAAGAATGAGAGCACCATTCGCCATAGGCTGTTCGGTTTCCCTGGACCATACTTCCTTGCCTGCGAGGTCTAGGCAGTAAATGTTGCTGTCGAAATCACCAACAATGATACGATCCGATCCGCAGGCGGCTGGCACAACTACGCCCTGTTTGAGCTTGTGCTTCCAAGCTAATTTGCCAGTGGCTAGTTCTATCGCATAGAGGGTCCCCTTAAAGTCCCCAATGATGACTAGTCCGTTAAAGATAACCGGTGTGGCTTCAAAACCTTCGTCAGGCTTTTCCGTTTTGAATTCCCATATTACTGAGGGATTTTCTGGAATTGCCTTGTCCGCAACCCCCGTTCCGCTGATGTTGCCACGAACGAACGGCCAATCCGCCCAAGCGTTCTGGCTTACGATGATTCCCGCAACAGAAATCAAACTAACCGCCAATGCGATCGCAAACGATTTTAAACTTCGATGCCTTGTTAAGACGCTTAGACTTCGGCACAGTTGCTTGTTCATAGTTCGGTTGGAATCACGATGAAGGATTTCGAAATCAAGTCCCAGGGCAAGGAAGTCACTAGAATTTAATGGGCGGCACTTCATGCACCACCAACAGGTTATGAGTGTTCACCAAAACTCCAGTTCCCGTGACGTACACCACTCGGTCACCCGGTACTAGCATGCCTCGTGCGACACCCCATTGGGTAACTTTTTCAATCAGCTTTTCCGGGTTTTCCAAATTTTCCACATGGTGAGGCATGATTCCCCAGAAAAGGGTCATCCGTCGCAGTACCGAATCGGAGTCACTCACGCCGACGGTTGGGATGTAGTTCCGCTGCTTCGCCTTGACCCAAGCCGTTCCGCCAGTGTGACTAACCACTACAACAAGCTTCGCGTCGATCGCTTCGGCTATGTTGGCTGCGTTGTGGGTCACAGCGGAAGTTACCGGGTGGACGCGACTGGAGAAGCGGGTCTTGGACTCGACCGGTTGCGATTTAAGAAGTTCTTCGGTACGAATCATGATGCGGTTCATAGTTTCTACCGCCAAAACAGGGTGGTCCCCAATGGCAGTTTCGCCACTGAGCATGCATGCGTCGGCCCCGTCGAGAATCGCGTTCGCCACGTCGCTAGCCTCTGCTCGCGTGGGGCGGCGATTGTGGTGCATGCTTTCCAGCATCTGAGTTGCTACGATGACTGGCTTTAACTTTTCACGGCAAATCCGAATGATATGCTTTTGTGCGACGGGCGTATCTGCCACGTCGATCTCAACGCCGAGATCCCCTCGGGCGACCATCACGCCGTCCGCTGCGTCTACGATCGCCTCCAGCTGTTCGAGGGCTTCTCGTTTCTCGATTTTGGCGATCACCAATGCGGAAGCGTCCATCGAGGCAAGCAGGTTTTTTAACGATAGAACGTCCTGCGCTGAACGCACAAAAGATAAGCTGATGAAGTCGATTTTGTGTCGAGCAGCCCAGAGTGCGTTGTCGACATCCTCAGGCCTCATGGACGAAACAGAAAGGGAAGTGCCTGGCAGATTGATACCTTGCTTGGATCGGATGGTTCCCTTTACCAAGATTTCACAGCGAACCGAATCTCGCTGCTTTTCCACTACGTGCATGCTGATCATGCCATCGGCCAGCATGACTCGATCCCCTAGCGACAATTCATCGATGAGACGGGTGTAGTTGCTGGTCAGTTCTCGCTCGCTACTGGGGCTTTCGCCACGAACAAATGTTACGAAATCGCCAATATCTACCTCGAGCGGTGTCTCGGTAAACAGTTTGCCTAGCCGAATCTTGGGACCAGCCAAATCGAGAAGAACCCCTACATGAAAGCCAGTCATCTCGCGAGCACGAACAACTTTGTTGTACATTCTCTCAAAGTCAGCTTGCGTTCCGTGCGCCGCATTAATTCGGAATATATCGACACCATGCTCGATCATTTCGGCTAGAGTGGCTTCGTCCTCGCAAGCAGGGCCGATCGTGGCCACAATTTTCGTGCGTGCTTCATTGAGGGAGTTGCGTGTCATCGATTACCTACGTTCTTCGTTAACGAGTAGAAAAGATCAACGTTTTTCGCTGAAATTTTGGGTGAAAATTATGTTGAAAAGGGAACAAAACCGCATCACGGAACCAAGACCAGTTTCCCGGCCAAGGCACCGCTCTTTTGTATGGTGTTTGACTCTTGTAGTTCGTGAGCTTGTCGTGCTTCGGAAAACGGAAGCACTCGATCGATCTGAGCCTTTAGTGCTCCTGTGCGAAGCCAATGATTTAAATCGGAAGAGGCTACGGATTGTTTCTCTGGCGGTTCATTAAACATAGCAAACCCGTACAACGAACATCCCTTGACGTAGAACGGACCAACGGGGAAAGCTGGTCTCGCGTCTCGACCCGCCATGAGAATCATCCGCCCCCCCATCGCCATCGACTGCACGGCCTGATCAAAATCGGGATCTCGCAAAGTCTCCCAATAGACATTTAGGCCAGTTGGGGCCAGTTTTGTTAGTTCTTCGGTCACGTCTTGGAATCGATAATTAATGACATGATCTGCCCCAAGTTCGCGACATCGCTCTGCTTTCCGTGAGTCGCCAGCCGTCGTGATCACTGTCGCATTCATAGCTTTCGCGATCTGCAAGACCATGGCCCCGACACCTCCGCTCCCACCTCGAACAAATATGGTCTCGCCAGGTTGAAGCTGGGCTTTCGAAACTAGGCCTATGTGTGCCGTAATGCCAACCAAGGCGATTGCAGCCAAATCACGATCCGAAACATTCTCCGGAGCAGGGTAAACCCACTTGGCGTCCACGGATATCTTCTCGGCAAAAGTGCCCTGCCGGCCCATGAGGCCCTGATTTGACCCCCAAACCCGTTGCCCCTTTTGAAGTCCGCGGACCTCGTTTCCAACCTCCACAATAACACCTGCAAAATCACATCCAATTATGTAAGGCTTGGGTAAATCCCAAAAGTTTGCCCCGTTACGGATGTAAGTGTCGATCGGGTTAACGGATACTGCCGCAACCTCGATCATCACTTGGTTGGGACCACAAGTTGGCTCCGGCAAGTCGTTGTATTGGATCACATTTGGCGATCCGGTGGCTTCGATATAGACAGCTTTCATGGTTTTTCGTCGAGTAAGCTTTCGTTCCTTCGTGACCGAGTTTCGGGTATACTACCAAAAGATGGGGCTGCTTGTCTTGTCGACTCACGGATAATTCTCGAGAGGAGTTTGTTAAGGGTGTATCGAATGAATCGATTGGGAATGGTCGTACGGATCGTGGTTACCAGCCTCCTTTCTGTTTTTTTTGTTGCCCACGAAAGTAAGGAAACTTGGGCCGAATCTCCAGTCACCGTCTCCTATTTGGATGGTCGTAACGTAACCGGTTCGCTGGTGTCGCTCGGACCAACTGACGTGATTGTGGAGATCGCAGGAAAAAAAGAGACAATCAGTAACGCGGCTATCGCCAATGTGAGTTTCACCAAAAACGCCGGTTCAACTGCGGGCGACAGTCTGCAATTGGAGCTCGTCGATGGATCCAAACTCTTCGGTTCCAAGTTTCTAGGGAAAGGTAACTCGTGGAAACTCGAATCAACCGCTTTTGGCACCGTTGATATTCCCGCGACAAGCCTGCGTCACTTGCTCATAAAACAACACGTCGACAGTGCGCAAGAGTCGGAGTGGAGTGAGGCCTTGAGCGAAGAGGGAAACAACGATGCTTTAATCGTAGTGCGTGCGACCGGCGAATTGGTACGAGTCGGCGGAACCATTCGTGAAGCAAAACCCGAGCAAATCAGTTTCGATTTCGATGACCAACGACTAGACATGCCACTTGAACGACTAAAGGGATTGACTTGGTTTCAATCCGAAAAGCCACGTGCGGGCACCGCCGTTGCCGTATTGCTAACGAACAATTCGTTGTTACAGACGAATGCGATCGAACTAGCGGACAACAATTTTTCATTGACACTTCGGTCGGGTAGCAAGTTGAGTGTTCCTGCAAGCAGCATTTCGGCCATTCAGTTTTCCGCTGCCAACGTTCGCTGGATTGCGGAATTGCCTGTCCTGGAATCGGGAGTGCAAGAGCCCAGTCCTTGGGCATTTTCGCTCCCGGCTTCGAAGTCGGCGTTGCTCCCTCGTTTCGTGCGCTTTCGAACAACGATAGGCTCCACTCGTGAGATACTGCCGGTTTCGGAACAAGATCTTCTGTTCGTTGCCACTGGTCAATACGTTTTTCGAATGCCGGCAGGATTCCGGAAACTTCAAGCGACCGTGGAGCGTCCAACATTGGCTGATTTTCGCTCCGATCTATTAATTGAAGTTTGGCAGGAGGATGAAAAACTGTTCTCGAAGACTTTGACCGACTCAGAGGACTCGATGGAGGTAAACGTCGATGTCATTCCCGAGAAGAGGACCAAGCTGTCGGTGATGGCAACAGGAAAATCTCCCCTTGGGACGGAAGTTCAATGGAAGCAAGTGCGAGCGCTGCGTTAAGGGAAATACGAGCAATGATGATACAAAGTACCGTTCGGCAAAAGAATTGGAACCTCTCTGGTTTCGCAACCTATGTGTTCTCGTCGAGCGTGTCGGCAACTCTTGGTGCGTTGGCATTTCTGGCCTCTCCTCACAGCATGGCGCAGGAATCTACAGAGCAAACCATCGCTCCCCCAATCCCACCACAACAAGTTATCCAAGCTCAGCAGGCTCGGATCGAGGCCATGAAGCGAGCTGCCTACGCCACGGTGGCAGTGCATAGCAAGGATGGCGAGGGTGGTGGATCGGGTGTTTGCATATCGCCGGATGGCTATGTTCTTACAAATTTCCACGTGTCGAGTCCTTTCGGGCATCGCATGAAGTGTGGCCTCAATGATGGCAAGATGTATGACTGCGTCGTCGCAGGAATCGATCCGACAGGGGACTTGGCCGTTCTTAAAATGTATGGGAGGGATGATTTTCCTGTAGCAACCATCGGAGATAGTGATGCCGTGCGAGCTGGCCATTGGTGTTTTGCTGCTGGCAATCCGTTTGTACTGGCCACCAACCTTCAGCCAACGATAACGTTCGGCATCGTTAGCGGTGTGCGACGATATCAGTATCCGAGCGGCACATTTCTGGAATACAGCGACTGCATTCAGACCGATGCCGCGATTAACCCTGGCAATTCGGGGGGCCCGCTATTCAACATAAGAGGTGAGTTGATCGGAATAAATGGGCGGTGCTCGTTTGAAAAACGAGGTCGCGTGAATGTTGGGGTTGGGTATGCCATTTCAATCAAGCAGGCGATGAATTTTTATTGGCAGCTCCGATCAGGCCGCGTCGTCGACCATGCAACACTTGGGTTCACGGTCGCGACCGATACCAAAGGTAAAGTCACGGTCAGCAATATCCTCGAATCCAGCGATGCTTTTCGAAGAGGGATCCGTTACGGCGATGAGATACTCAGAGTGGGGGATCGCGATATAGCGACCACGAACCAGCTTAAGAATATCGTAGGCATCTACCCTGACAATTGGCGAATCCCCATCCGATATCGTAACACGGACGGTGTCGTCGATACCTTTATAAGACTCCCCAGCTTGCATCTGGCCAGTGAACTGGAAGAGATTGTGCAAGGTGAAAGTCCTCGCCCTAGGCGAGCACCTAATCCCAAACCAAAAGAGTCTCCGGACGATCCATCTGACAAAGATGCAGCAAAGAACATTGCAGTGTCCCCGACGGACATCGACCCTCTGGCGGACAAGTTCGAAGCCAGACGCGGTTTTTCCAACTACTACTTTAACCGTTTGGAGAAAGATCGAATCGTTGGAATGCTTCGGGAATACTCGAAGCCCTTTGATCCGGCAATGTCGTTTCGATGGTCGGGTACTATTCCTGCCGACGGTCAATCCTTTACAGGCGAATCCTCCGAATCAGGTGTTACGATGCGATTCGGAGATGAGGCGCAAACGCTTCAGCCCGCTCAAGGTTGGTTGCCACAAATACGTAGCAAGTCAAGCAATTGCATAGGCATGGGGCTTCGAATCTGGCACCTGTGGAACACGATTGGTCCAGACAAAATGGGGGATGCGGTTTACCTGGGAAGAAACCCGATTGTTGGCTCGGACGTATTTTATGATACGACTAGACTCACTACCGGAGAAGTCAATTGCTTGGTCTATACCAATCCTGACAACGGCTCGCTTCGGCTCATCGAGTTGTTCGCAGACAATCAATCGGATCCCGCCGAGGTTTACTTCGATTCTTACTTGAGCGAATCGGAACCAAAGGCACCTGGTGTCATCCGATTGCAATTCGGTTTGGAACTGCACACTTTAGTGCGACTCGCAGAAACCAAGATCATTGAACCAACCACGGAGGCAGGTCTGTAATGCTAAGGCGTTCTCAATGTGGTTCCTGCTTTCTTGCCGATGGCGGTTTTGCGGCGTGCAAGTTTTGGGCATGCTTATTGTCGGTGTGCTTGGTATTGGCATCTATAGTTTCAGCTCCAAGGTCCCATGCTGAAGACGCCAAAGACATACCCTACTCGGACTTGTTAACGCAGCAAGATCTACTTGTCGATCGTGTTCAAGAGAAGATGGTCAAGATCTTTGGGGCCGGAGGAGCACGCGGGCTGGAAAGTTACCAAAGTGGAATTTGGATCGGCAACGAAGGCTTGATTTTGACCAGTTGGTCCACTGTTCTGGATGTGTCCAAGTTAAGAGTGGTGGCTAGCGACGGGAGGCGTTTCGACGCGGAGATCGCGAGCTTTGACCCGGCCACGGAGTTGGCTTTGCTCAAGGTGGAGGGGGCCCAAATCAAGGGCTTCGAGCTTGATCCCAAGGTACCAGTACGAACGGGGCAACGCGTTTTTGCGGTGAGCAATCTCTTCAAGATCGCAACCGGTGACGAATATTGCAGCGTCCAACAAGGGGTTATCATGGCGATTTCGTCGTTGACGCAAAAACGGGGGACGACCAAGGAGATGTCGCTCGGCAAGGTCTACATCTTAGACGTAATGACCAATAACCCAGGTGCAACAGGCGGGGCGCTCATCGACATCCGAGGCCGTTTGATCGGGCTATTAGGAAAAGAGAGTCGAGATTCGCAAACAGGTATTTGGGTCAACTATGCTTTGCCCCTTGAGGTTGTTCAAGCTTCGATTGACCGGATGAAAGGTGGGCTGGTTGCCTCGCCAACGACGGAACTGGCCGTCGCCGAAAAACCACACAGGATTTCAGACCTCGGCGTAACGCTCATTCCTGACGTGTTACCGAAAACCCCGGTCTTTATCGACGAAATCCGTGCAGGCTCGATTGCGGAACTTTCAGGTCTCAAAGCAAACGATCTTGTACTGCTCCTGAATGACCAACGGATCGACTCACGACGAAACTTTGAACGTTTACTAAGCACGTTAAATAGGGCAGACTCGTTTGAATTGCTTGTTCAACGAGGCCAGGAATTGATTCGGATCCAAATTAGGCCATAGCCTTTCCTTCTACAGAACTTTGGAATGAGACCACATCTCTTTAAATTCACGGCCTACCATCTGGCGGTTGCACTATTGCTCGTGATGCCCCGGGGCTCGATAGCGGTCGCATGGCAATCGCTGGATGAACTGGAGGAACAAGCGTTCCAGGTCGCAGCAGACTTTGCCCAAGACTATACCGTTCAAGTCGAAGCGTTCGGCGGTCAGGAATTCGTCAATCGCCAGGCCATTGCGAGTGGTCCTTCGACGGGAACCATTCTGACACCCGACGGTTGGATCGCTTCGAGTACGTTTTACTTTCGAGGGCAACCCGCTTCGATAACGGTATTGTTGCCTAATGGAGATCGCAAACCAGCCAAGCTGGTGGCTCGCGACTACAACCGAGAAATAGCCATCCTTAAGATTGAAACCGACAAACCTCTGCGTGCCGCATTACCTAGCCGGCCGAGCGACTGGCAAATCGGGCAGTGGACCATCGCTTTGGGAAAGACATTCGATATTAGGACAGCGAGCCGCTCGGTTGGGATTCTTTCTGCGGTTGGCAGAGTCTTTGATAAAGCCATTCAGACCGACTGCAAGATCTCCCCCCAGAATTATGGCGGTCCGTTAATCAACCTCAAGGGGGAGACGCTCGGCGTGCTGACCCTGCTCAATCCCGCAATCGCGACTGAGGGAGAAGTCGAGCAATGGTACGATTCCGGAATCGGTTTCGCCATACCGCTGCAAGACATTCTCGATCGATTACCTGTATTACAATCTGGCACGGATATTTATCCCGGAAAGATCGGCGTACGAACTCAAGGCAAGGATGAGTTCAAGGAAGGGATCACGTTAATCGGCGTTAGTCCAGGTGGGCCAGCTGCTAAAGCCGGGTTGCGATCCGGTGATAAAATTCGGAAGGTCGGTCGAGATCTAGCCAACTTGAAACCTGTCGCAACTTACATGCAGTTTCGGCATGCTATAAATCCCATAGATGCGGATCAAGCAGTCGCGATCGAGGTGGACCGAGAAGGTCAGGTTGTGCAATTCGAAATGCAGATGGTCAAGGAACTGCCTGAGTATAAAGAGCCTTACTTGGGGATTGCGACTGTTAAAGAACCAGACTTTTCCGAGCGGATTTTGTACGTCGCCGAGGGCAGCCCGGCCGCCATGGCTGGAGTTTCAGCAGGTGATGTCGTTACCAAATGGTTCGGAATGCCGCTCCTGAAGGACAAAGACCTGCAACAACATCTTTGGTTTCATGACTTTCGCACTCCTGTCGAACTAACGGTCAAATCCGAAGCTGGTGAGGAACGAATCGTGTCGATCCTAGCTTCATCCCGACCAACAGGAGATTTCAGCTTCCCAGCGATTCCCTATCCAGCGAGTGAGACCACGGAGGCTGCTCCAGAAACCAATGTTCAGCAATTCCCCATGGGAGATGTCAAGAATCGTGCGTTCGCCATCGTTCCTAACACCTACAGGAGTAACATCCCTCACGGGTTGCTTGTGCTCTTTTCTGACGCAGGTCCTTCCGAACCCAAGACATGGCTGGCGCAATGGGAAAAGTTTGCGGCTGCTCACAGATGGATCGTCGTGGTTCTCCAAAGCGCTGATGAACAAGAGTGGACGTTCGAGGAGTTGGAGATCGCAGCTCGAGCGAAGGCACACGCTCTTAATAATTACACGATCGATACACGACGCACACTGGTCGGCGGTATTGCATCCGGGGCCATTTTAGGAATTGTCACTGCGGTTCAAAAACCAGGCGAATACGCAGGACTAATCGTGAGCAATGCAAAGCTTCGCGCTCGAATCCGACTTTCGCCACCTGAGCCAGGCGAGTCGTTGAAGATGTTTGTTAATGGGACCGATCCGTCGGTGAAAACATTAGCGGACTCTGCAACGAAAGCTGGCTACAGCGCGAGCTTTTATGATCAGGACTTAGAAGAGTCCAAGAACGGTGAGCCGAAGACCGATCTGGTGTTGGAGAAGCTGCAACGCTGGCTTCAATTTCAAGAAATCTTTTGAGGCAAGAGGGTCTCGTATGCCTGCTTCAACGACGATGCCCGAAACGGAAAGGATTCTTGCTCTAGACGAGTTGGGACCGCCCGAGTGCTGGCGAGCAACAGTTCATCCGCCATCTGCCCCACCATCATTCTCAACCCAAAATCAGGGGCTGGTAAACAAGCCCAGCGATTCAGCTGCCTAGCGGTTATATCCGTGAAATCGCTATTGGTGCACGGCTCAGGCGAACTGATGTTGTAAACGCCCGCGCTGCCAGCGTTTAGCGCAATATGCACAAACGCGGCTGCCGCATCGTCGATGTGGATCCAGCTCCAATATTGCTTTCCATCGCCAATTCTGCCTCCGAGTCCCAGCTTGAACAGCGGCATCATTTTGGCAAGTGCTCCTTGTAAGGGATGCAGCACCATGGCTAGCCTGCCAATGCAAACGGTACCAACATCGCTAAACAACCTTGCCGCTCCTTCCCAGTCACGACTCACTTCCTCCAGGAATGAGGCACCTCTGAAAGCAGCCGCGTCGGGATCAGAGTCGGAACAGACGGCGTCACCTCGGTCCCCATAAGCACCTATGCCAGATGCACAAACAAATTTCCTGGGAGGTCGCTTGAGTTTACGAAGCCCGTCAACTAGTGATTTTGTGCTCTCCACGCGACTCTCTTTTATCTTTTTCTTGGTAGCTGCAGTCCATCGGCTCTCCGCGATTCCGTAGCCTCCCAAGTGAATAACGGCATCGAGCCCTTCCATGAGGTCTGGGTTAGAAAACGTTCCCGACTCGAAAACAACCTCCGAGCCACATGGAATTTCTGGATCATTGCGTGTTGAGCCAGGTCTGAGGATCCTAACGACATCGATACCGCATACGGAAGCGATCGCACAGATTCTCCTGCCAATCATGCCACTAGAACCGGATACCGCGACCCGAGTCGTCTTGTTTGGCTCATGCACCGAATCCATGTATTGAGCGAAATGCAGGTCCTCCTTTGTGATTCGATGACGATACTCAAACATAGACGAAAGCTGGCGTTTAACCCAGTTTGAGGCCACATTGCTCAGTGGTGCAAGTGGCAATTGGTACTGGACAGAGTCAATCAGCCTGCACGACGACTCAGAGGTCGGTTCAAAGATGTGGTCGTGTATCCATGACTGAAACGGGCCGCTGATTTGCTCATCACGGAACCGATGGGGCGGATCGTAGACGGTATGTCTCGCCAGCCAATCTTTTTTGATGGGCCCGATTGATTGCCGAAGAATGACTTCGGCACCAACCTCGAGAGACGTGCTACGCTTTACCAAGCGGACTCTTTCCCAAGGAGGAATAAGTCGGTCAATTGCTCCCGGTCGGCAGTGGTAATTGAAGACCGACTGCTGCGAGAAGGGAAGTTCCGTGGCTTTGTTGAACACTAAATATCCGAATCAGGCAGTATAGGGGCTGCTTCAGTCATGCCTCGGAGTTTTTCCAAGGCTCGCTTTTCGAGTTGGCGAATTCTTTCCTTCGATACCCCAAGCACATCGGCAAGGCGTTGCAGCGTCTGCACTTTACGGTGTCCACCAAGAGAGAATCTCGCGCGGATGATAAACTTTTCACGTCGGTCTAAGTGATCAAGCATTAACGCCAAGCGGTTGCGGAGTGCATGCCATCTTTCCTCGCTCATGGACGATTCTTTTTGATCATCACTAAAGTCGAGACCGTTTTCGCTTAGGCTAGCGATGTTCTTCTGGCGTTCCTTTTGCTTTTCCATCACTTTACGATAAGTGTTGCGTCTCACAACCTGCGTGGCATAAGTACTGAAGCGAAAGCCCAACGCTACATCGAATTTATCGACAGCGCGGATCACTGCAACAATGCCATCGCTCAAGAGGTCATCAAATCCGTTGTGTTGATTCACGAATTTTTTGATGATGGAAATCACCAATCGCATGTTGGATTTGACGATGCAATCTCGGTGCCAATCTGCCGCTTTTACCAAACCGTCAATCCTACGAAGCAACCAATCATCCGGCTTGGAGATATCTACCAAAGAGCGGAGTTGCAACGCCTTGTACTTCAGATAATTCATGCGAAAAAAGAGTGTCTTCTCTTCTTCTGGCGTCAACAATCGCGTTTCACATAAACGGGCCAAGTGGACCGGCAGATCTGCCAACTTGGCCGATTTTTTTGCTGGTTCGGTATTCATCTCAGCGAGGAGATTCTGCCCGAGAATATCTGACTCCGCAGAGTCGATTTGGAAAGATTCAGGGGACCCGATAAACGCGATTTCCGTAGCCGCGATTCGCTTTGCCCGGAGGAATAGTTCGGCCGCGTCCCTCACTTCTGGAAAGGACATTTGAACGTACGAAACAAATGATCCTTCTAGCGTTTTGTCCGAAAAGGTGGGTGCGAGCTTTTTCTTTGCTCGGATCTTCCCCAGCCTGTTAGCTCCGCCGTCGGTTTCGGCTACGGAAACAGTTTCGCTTTTCCTGGAGCCCATCTTTTCACGAACAGTTTCGGTTTTTGTGGACTTCGCCGCACGCTTCTTTGTAACTTGAGCAACCATAATTTCCTTTACCCTAAGTCTCTTGCTGCCAATTCGTCCAAATCGTTCATATCGATCTTTATAGAACGAATTCGTGAACGATTCAAGAGGCTAGCAACCGGAATAGACGAATTTAATTCATCATTCTTTTCAAGCTTTTTGGGAAAAATCCCGTGATGCCTTGAAAAACTCCCGTGCAAGGCCCTATACTCTGAGTGGACGATTTGAACGATTTTGAAGCCGCTTAAAGGACGATTTGTACCGTGGAAGAGACTTTTACTCCTAAGCAGATAGCTCAGGCACTACAGGTGAGCGAATCATCTGTAAAGCGGTGGTGCGATCGTGGAGTGATCCAGACGCACAGAACACTGGGGGGGCATCGACGCATATCGCTCGCTCAACTGATGGAGTTTTTGGAGTCGACCAACCGCAAGGTGATCGATCCCAATGCGATTGGGACCACCGAACTGTCTCCTTCTGTTCACGAAAGCTATTCGTCCCCCGCTTCCTTGGGCACGCAGGGGTACCACCATACCAGCCCAACGGTCGAGGGGGAGGGGAAGACGCAAACATCGGAAAGTTCGCAGATAATCCCGTTCGATAACGCCACACAAGCCGCGTTGCGAGAGACTTTTTTGAGGGCCATCATTTCCGGAGATGAAAACGAGGCTCGTAAGATCGTGAGCCGTTGGTACGCGGCGGGGCACGGAATCGTGTCGGTGGCAGACCAGTTGATCGGTCCTACTTTTCGTTCCATCGGTGACTCCTGGGCATGTGGAGATATGGAGATTTATCAGGAGCGGCGAGGATGCGAGATTTGCATCCGGTTGATTCACGAACTGAGGCGGTTGCAACCAGACCCCTTGGGTTCGTCGCCTCTAGCAATGGGTGGGACGGCAAGTGGTGATCAGTACCAATTGCCGAACCTCTTGGTGGAAATGGTTTTCCGCGAAAGTGGTTGGCGATCCATAAACTTGGGAAACAACCTGCCTTTTACCAGTTTGTTGTCTGCTGCCCGAAAGCACATGCCCAAGATTTTTTGGCTCAGTGTGTCCTATGTCCCGGACGAGGAGCGATTTGTGGCTGACTGCACGCACTTTGCTCAAAGCTTGCCGAAAGGGGTGGTCTTCGTCGTCGGGGGAGGGGGAATCTATGAAGAATTGCGGCGCAGGATCGCGTATTCTTCGTACTGTGACAATATGGCACAGCTTGCTAATCTTGCGAGAACCATCAAGGCTGGTGTTGGAAGTACGTTTAAGACGATATGATCAAGACCTCGAGATTAGCCGGTGTTTACCAGGATTTTCCTGGAAAAAGACGCTTTGGCCTTTCCAAATAGCCGATGGATCGTCATGATATCGAGCTTCAAATTCACTACTTCTGTCCACGTTTTTTGTTGTAAATAGGAATCATGAGCCAAAACTTGCTCCAACTGGTAGAACAGTCGTCGCTTAAGGAAAACGTGGATGCCTTTGACATTGGTGACACCGTTGACGTTCACACCAAGATTCAAGAAGGTAACAAGGAACGAATTCAAATTTTCAATGGTACCGTGATCGCAAAGAGCGGCTCGGGTACTCGCGAAATGTTTGTGGTCCGTCGGATCGTAGCTGGCGAAGGTGTCGAGCGTAAATTCCCTCTACACTCGCCAAAGATCGAAAAGATCGAGGTCAAGCGTCGGTCGGTGGTAAGGCGTGCCAAGCTGTACTTTTTGCGAGATCGGACCGGCAAGGCTGTTCGGCTCAAGGAACGACGAGTCTAGTCGCCTGAACAAGAGCGTTGCCAACTTAAAAGCTTCAAGTGCCTTCTCCTCTCGAGAAGGCATTTTTGTTTTCTGGGGTAGCCAGCTACGCCCACCGACTGGCCTCGGCATCCGGCACATGCGATCCCAGCAAATGCAATCCAGCGAACGGTTGCTTTGTTAGCTGAACAATCTGATGTTTTCGCGATGCAAAAGACCGGTTTCCTGGTCAACTCTGGGCTAGTCGGATTTTCGTAAAGAGGTAGGGGCGAAAGGGCTGGTACTCGGTGACGGGATGTTTCTGGCGATAAAGAAAGCGCAGAAGATAAAGGCAATTAGCCAGCCTAGCACCGGATAGTAACGACTTTTGTCCGACAGCCAACATCGACGCAGTGCCATGGCCATGATAAAGACAGGCAGCCCGATAATCAGCAGCGGGTTCCAATAAACGGCGGCCAGCACATCCCCGTGTGACAAGCTTGTCATTGCTCTCGTACCGCCGCATCCAGGGCAGTGCAAGCCGGTCAGCTCATGAAGCCAACATTTGGGATACCACCAATTTGATTGAGGTGGAAACCAACGAACTATCATGAGAAGACCGGCGAACAATAGCCCGCAGACGGCAACCCATGCGAACGGTTGCTTGCGAGGTTTTGATTTGTTAGGAACGGAAGTCAATTTTCTAGAACTGGGTATTGGCCGCTGCCCCCAATACCATCAAACCGATGTACACCACTGTTCCTAGAAGCCCCAAGCCAACAGAGACGAGTGTCAAGGTTTTGGCGGTATTCGCTGCTTTTAATGCCCCCGCGTAGTCACCACTGGCGTACTTGGAATCCACCTGAGCCGCGAATACGATCGCAGCGATTCCTAGTGGCAGGCAGCAAAACAATGTCGACAAAATGGATTCTATCAACCAATTCTTAGGCTTAGGCATTGTAGGCTGCCCCGGAACGTTATGGGGCGAAGCAGAATAGGGGTTAAAATCGGTTGACATGTCAGCGGCAGCTCCTTGAGTTGCAAAAAATGGCGTAATCAGTAACCCGGCGTTGCCACTGAATATAGTCAGGCAGCGAAATAAAGGGGTCCTGGGATGGCAACCGAGAAAAAAATTTTGAAAATCAATGTTCTCCCGGTACCCATAAAATTCTCCCATAGGTAGAGGCGGGTGGCTTCACCCTCTGGACCATCGCTCTCAGCTCATTGCCAAACGCAAAGAGCTCGCAGCCTAAAGATCGGCAGCATCCTGCGTGATTCATGCCGCGAGCCAGGATTCTACAAGTCTTGTTGGTTGAATGGCAAGCGTCGCTGACCACTCGCAATGGATCTCGCGTTTTAGGTGACAATTTCAAGCACCTCTTCGACTCAGTTGGCTTTTTCGAACGATGCGAAAAAATCATCTGGTGCATCTTTTTGATTTTGCTGTTGTGGGCTGTACCGAGACTTTCGTCCTTGAATGGCCAAGAACTCATCTCCTGGTATATACATTAATATGAGGGCTTTGTTTCCTGTTTGATAGATCTCACCAATATGTGGCGGCGAGCTAGCCAGATTGCTTTTAAAACGATAACGAATCCCTTCGAGCTCCAGCTTTCGTATCGAAGCCACCTCGGTTATCTTGCCAAATTTTCGTAGGTTGTTGAGATATCCATCCAGGTCGACTATCGTTCCGGGAGGGAAGTCTCGCGTCACGATGAGGAAGCCCGACTTCGTAAATGGATTTTCGACTGCGACGGTTCTGCGATCTCCATCATTTTTCTCCATTCTACGCGATCCGTTTGCAGTGGCTTTGTAACCATCTAGCACTAACTCCGTCGAACCTCCGAAGATTATGAGGGCGACAACGAGCCCCAGGGCTGCTAAGACTCCTAGTGCTCCCACGATAGAAGCTAACACGAAACACCCTGACAAGCCGTTGCTGGAATTGCCTCGCCTTTTGGGTGGTCTATAACCGTTGGCTTTCGCCGGTCTTGTATTTGCCGACGTTCTAGCCTCCTCGCGTTGCCTTTGCTGCTCCGCATCCAAAAACTGCTCGGATGCTTCTCGCCATACGTGCCCTCCTTGTTGTGTCGCATGTGCTGACGGCATGGCAGGCGGTGGCAAGGATTCCCATGTCGACTGCGATGAGGTCGTTTTTGAGGGTAATGCAGGGCCAATATTGACGGTGAGTGGTGCCTGGCAAGACGGGCACAAAAAAGTTCCCCCTTTGGTGCCGGGAGGCAGTCGCATCGCTCCTTGGCACTTAGGACACTTGATTACTTGGCTCAAAACGAAACTCCTCTACCAGCGAACTCGATGCTTAACTCCTCAGTCTATACACGTGACTCCCAAAGAACTGACTCAAAAAGTCCGTAAAAAAAGCAGGCCCGCGAAAATTTAAGCGAGCCTGCCGATATGACTGAAAGCCAAACCGAGTCGAAATTCATCAGTCTTGTGATGAACTACGCCTCAAGGCCGATGTCTTCCGAGATATGAGCAGTCGATTCGACAATCATCTCTGGTCGTCGAGTGAAGGTTGGTAGGCCAGCACTCGCCAATACGTTGTCGAGAGCATCCTGGCTCTTTGCAACGATCGAGTCACGAGTCATGTTCTCAAAGTTGCTCGCATGAGCGAAGGAAGTAATCGGGCCTTCGTATCCGGCTTTGCTGAGCATGGAAACAAAGCGGACATTGTCAATCACGCCGGTTGTCCCAGGCATTTGACGCATCTTGAGGCTGGCGTCTTCCAAGGTAGGAAGCGTTTCAGCATCCACCAACCTAAGTGCCGCTACACGGTTGCCAGGAATCGTTGCCAACTGATCAAAGGTTCCACCGCCAACCGTCCAATTGAAAGTATCGATGACAAGTCCAACGCTTTCCGATGTGCAGCCCTTGAAAAATGCAAGGAAGCTCTCCACGTCCTGGACAAACTTGAACTGGCGATCTTCCCGGCTCTCTTGAGCGGCCGAGAAATAAAGACCGAGGAGCACATTGTTCTTTTCGAAAATGGCGGCAATCTGCTCAACCCGTTTGCGAAGAACTTCAAAGTACTCATGAAAAGGAAGCCGATCGGTGGCAGCTGGTAACCTCAGAAAACCAGCCCTTGCCCCAACCTTACCAGCGATTTCTACCGTCAAATGCAGGGATGCCAGAGACTTTGCAAAGGATCCGTCGTCCGTGTCCAAATCGATCGGGGTTTCAAAGCCACTGACATGCATTTTCGAGCTTAGCAAGTATCGCGACGCCTTATCGAACTCACTGCGTTGAGTTCGTTTCACTAGATCAACAATGTCGATGTCCAGGCCTTTGAACCCGTAGGTCATTGCCAGCTCAATCAATTCGCTCTGCCGCCCAGAAACTCCCAGAACGGTCGCGTTTAAGTTTTTGTACATTGCATACCTCTCATCATTAAATTGAGCCAAAGGAAGAAAGTTAACCTTTAGCTGCCAACACGTTGTCATGGCGGTGGCGTAACCTCCATGGTCATTAATATCCCCTTGCAACCCCACCGTTCGGGTGGGTTACCGCTGCGAGAGTTCTTCATCCATTTTTCAAAGTATCTCAGAAAGAGAAAATCTTCCAAGTCGAAACATCGATTTGGGGCCCATTCGCCGCACCTACCACCGTGAAAAGAGACGCAGCGTGTTGTCTCTTGCTAAAGCCCTAAATTCTTGCAGGCTCATATTTTGCGCTTTCGCTACGATTTGTGCCGTCTGCACAACACGGCACGGTTCATTCGGGCGTTTGCCTCGAAAGGGCTCGGGCGAGAGGTAGGGGGAATCCGTCTCGACAAGCAGCCGGTCGGAGGGGAGTTTCGATGCCACAGTCCTCAATTCCACTGACTTTTTAAAGGTCACCATCCCGGCGAAACTGATATAAAGTCCCAATTCCACGCACTCTAGAGCGGCGTCTAAACTGCCGGTAAACGAGTGCATCACCCCTCTAAGCTCACCGTTCCGCCTCTCTTCACGCAGCACCTGTAGCATTTCCGGTTCGCAATCTCTCATGTGAATGATCACCGGCAATCCACTGGAACGACTCAAGCACCAGTGGGCCCTAAAGTTTTCAAGCTGCCGCTCAAAGGGGCAGTCATCCCAGTACAAATCCAAACCGGTCTCTCCAATCGCCACAATGCGGGAATGCTCAGAGAGTTCCTGGATCGACCGCCAGTCCGACTCGCATGCCTGATGAGCATAGTTGGGATGGATCCCCGCTGAAGCTCGCAGCATCGGGTATCTTTCCGCCAACTCCACGGAACCTTTCGAGGTTGCTCCATCCACCGCGACACACAGAATTCCCTCGAGATCTGCAGCTTGAGCTCTGGCGAGTACGTCGTCCAATTGCTCTAGCAAACTCGGGTCGTTGAGGTGTGCGTGGGTATCGATCCAGCCCATTTAGAACTCCTCTGCTCGGCTTATCCAATCAACGGTCCAATCAGAATTGGCTAAAGAATAAGCGTGTCAAGTGATAGAATATGGGAGCTGAAAAGCAAAGTGTGTCGATTCGATCAAGCACTCCGGCGTGCCCCACCACGAGCGATCCATAGTCGTGAACCCCGCGATCCCGTTTTATGGCACTCATCGTAATGCCGCCTGCAAAGCCCATGAATGCTACAGTGATCGATATTGCCGCTGCCTCCCAAGGAGAAAACGGGGTTACCCAAAACAGCAATGCGCCAACCACACCTGTCGACAAAGCGCCGCCAACTAGCCCCTCCCAAGTCCGAGAACTGCTGACATCCCTGGCGATGATCTTGGTCCCGTGGATATGGTTCCAAGCCCACGAGAAAACATCTGATATCTGAGTAATAAACACGAAAAAGAACAAAAGGCCTGCATTGCTGCCTTGCCAAGACGTTCCCGCGGTCGTTTTCAGTCGCAAGTCGAGCAAAGCTGGTGCAAACGACAAACAATAGACGCACACCAATAGACCCGCTTGAATTTGAGCAGACCGCTCCAGGAAACGCTTGTGATCCCCAGCAATTGCGATGCGGGCTGGAATAAACAACGAGGCGTAAACCGGGATCATAATACTGTAAATTCCGTACAAATCCGCCCCAGAAACCCATCGGGTATGGGATAAACCAATCAGTACGTACTGGAGCGGCGTAAAGCATACCAAGCTCCAGAACAAAGCTCGATGGTCCCCCCGTCTCGTCGGGGTCATTGTGATAAACTCTCGGAACGCCCACCAGGAAACCATTCCGAAAAGAAATATCGTGCCGGCTCGGTGAAACAAAAGCCCTACGATCAGAATCCCAAACATGAGCCACCATGCCCAAAGTCGATGCACAAATCGCCTCACCAAAGCAGGATTGATAAAGGTCGACTGCTGCTTTGTTAAATAATGGGTGATCGATGACGCAATCCCTAGAATCACCAAGACGATCGACGCCATGATAAGCCAATCAAGTGGCCCGGCAGACTCTCCCGCCCGCGTCGCAGACTCCACAAGTTGCCCAACCGGCTTCCCCAAGCTGGGGGCAACGTCGGCGACATCTGGGGCATTGCTGAAATCGACAGCATTGCTCGAATTGACGGCTTCCCCTGCACCGGTCCCTTCGGCAACGCTCCCTTCGATGTCGCTGCCGGTCTGGGCTAAAAAGAGATTTGGAATTAGCATCTGTTCCTGCTGAATGCGGTTCTTATCTTAATGGCCGCTATGGTAACAGGAAATCCGCACCTGCCGAGACGTTTCCGAGAACTTTCCCGTCCCCTAAACCCGCTACCGAGTAACTGTTTTATGCGCATTCGACTGGGAACCCGCCAAAGTCCTCTCGCGATGTGGCAAGCCAACCACATTACAGCCCTCCTCCAGAACGCGGGGCACGACGTGGAAATCGTGAAGATCGTAACGACCGGCGACGTTTCAACCCTCCCGCTCGGATCCGGAGGTGGCGTGGGACTATTCACCAAGGAAATCCAGAAAGCCCTCCTGGATCAGCGTTGCGATTTAGCAGTCCATAGTCTCAAGGATCTGCCCACGGAACCGGTCCCGGGATTACATCTGGCCGCCGTACCGGAACGAGAACGGGCGTCGGATTGCTTCCTTTCCAAAGCCTATGCAAATCTTAGCGATTTGCCCTCGCAAGCCACCATCGGTACCGGCTCGCCTCGCCGACGAGCGCAAATCCTGCGGTTGCGTCCCGATCTGAAAGTGGTTGAGATTCGCGGAAACGTGGATACTCGCCTCAAAAAACTAGATTCGGGAGAGTATGACGGGGTCGTCTTGGCCTTTGCGGGCTTGCATCGCCTGGGGTTGATCGAGCACGTTAGCCACGAGTTCAGTTATGAAGAGATGCTGCCAGCAGTTGGGCAGGCTGCTTTGGGACTGGAGACTCGTGCTGATGATGTCGAGACCATCGCCGCGATCGCTTCGATCAATCATCCGACGACCCAGCTTTGCGTTTCCATCGAGCGGTCTATTCTGCGAACGATGCGGGCCGGTTGTTTGGCCCCTTTGGCTGTTCATGC
Source organism: Brakhagea baltica (assembly GCF_052161605.1). NCBI lineage: Bacteria > Pseudomonadati > Planctomycetota > Planctomycetia > Pirellulales > Pirellulaceae > Brakhagea > Brakhagea baltica. Next base: position 6,850,217 of record NZ_CP197409.1, read on the forward strand.
TGCGTTTGAGGCGGACCGGGTTCGCGCTTCCTGCCGTGTCTTTTCGAGTGACTTTTCGGAAATGATCGAACAACATTGGGCTTGGCCTGTCAGTGAGGTGACCACCGTGGAGCAAGCAGTTCAAAAGGGAGTTGATGCATCTAAAGATCTTTCCGAGCTGGGTGCTGATGAACTGATTCATCCGTCCGAATCATAATCCTCAGTGTTTTCATACCCTGTTAGCAACTGATTTTTCATTTGTCTGGACAATCACTTAAAGGGGTGTATGTTTGTGCTCGATGGAGGAAAAAACGCACGGTTCCAACTCCAGTCGAACTGTGTTTTTCCCACCACCCATGTTTCGGAGGATACGATTATGAGAGTTAAGTTACTTAAAGGAGCAATGGTATTGGCTTCGGTCGTAGCAGCCATGGCGACCTCGTCTCAAGCCGATGCAGCTCAGCACACCCAAATCGTTAACGGCAGAGAAGTGGTTGTGCATACCAATCCCATTCCAGTAGTTCTGCACAGGCTAGTTCCTCCTCAGCATGGGCGACATGTCACTGCGAGGGAAATCAATTCAGGCAATGTCCCTACGACGGGACGTGTTTTCGGACAGCGTAGAAAGTAACCAGTAGAAAGTAACACACGTGGAGATTTGGCCAGCTATCGACTTGCTCGGAGGAAATTGTGTTCGTCTCCAACAGGGGGACTATAACCGCGACACGGTTTTCTCAGATGATCCAGGAGCAACAGCCGGCCAGTGGTTCCGTGCGGGTGCAGAATGCCTTCACTGTGTCGATTTGGATGGAGCCAAGTCGGGGAGCATTGTAAATGAGGCTGCGATTCGAGCTATCGTTGCAGCCGCTGAGGGACGCCCCGTCCAATTGGGAGGTGGAGTCCGGAACCAAGCGACTATCGAACGTCTCCTTGGATTAGGAGTTGCTCGATTGGTGGCTGGAACTGCTGCGCTGAAAGATCCTGAATGGTTCGCCAGTATGTGTGAGCAATTCCCAGGGCATATGGTTCTGGGGCTGGACGCATGGAACGGTAAAGTCGCCACTGAGGGGTGGTTGAAAACCTCGGAGACTTCGGCATCTGACCTGGTCCAGCAAATTGGAAGCCTCACGCAGAAGTGCGTTGCGGTTGTCTACACTGACATTGCTAAAGACGGCATGCTCGAGGGACCGAATTTCAATTCGCTGGCTGATTTAGAATCCGCAAGCCCCTTTCCTGTTATTTGCTCCGGGGGAGTGACGACGATCGAGGATATCCAGCGGCTAGTGAATCAAGGGACCCATGGAGCTATCGTCGGCCGAGCTCTCTACGAAGGCCGACTCAATCTACCTGAAGTGCTCAAGGCTGCTCGCTTACGCTGCAAATTATAGATCGACCGGTCGCGACGTGCTAGTTACCTGCGGATTCCTCGGGGAGCGAAATGCTGTCTCAGAATACTTGCTCCATACCTTTTTCTGCCAATACGACAGCCAAATCCGCGTGGAAAAGCTAGCACGGATGTCCCGGCTTTACCCCTCTGGCCGTTTTGCTTCAGAACCGATGTTTTTTTTGACGATGGATTCGAAGTAAAAATCTACCACTTACCCGAAGCAACCCATTATGAAAACATTGTTCAACAGCGACAACGGTCCGAGTCCTGTAGAGTACTCGGTATTGGTCACAATTCTGGTCGTCATCTGCTTGACAGGCATTAGCTACGTTCAGAAATCGACACCTCCCTATCTTACCCAAATCCCCGCAACGACAATTCGTTAGTGAATCGGCATCTGTTCCGATTCTAGGGAGCAGGCACAGAATTGTCGGTTATCCGATCGCTACCGCAGGTTATTTCCATAATATTTTGTCACCTTCGCCAGCAATGAAGCATTAGTAGCAGGCAGAATACTCCAGGGAAGCTTAGTTCGTCCATGGAGCGGAAATGCTGATGCCTATCTTTGGTGTGCGGGATAACTTACGACGTGTTGCGAGTATCTTGTGGCTGCTCGTCTTCGCAGTCCTAGTCGGACAAACTGCGCACAGTTCCGATAACGTTCGCTTTCTAGTAAGCGAAACCGAGGCGTTGGCGACTCGCCTCATGTTGATCGAGAACGCTTCGGCGTCGATTCGCATTGCATCATACCAAATCCGCGATGACAACAGCGGAGGTCAGTTGCTTGCAGCTCTCCTATCGGCGGCGGAGCGCGGGGTTATGGTTCGCGTCATGGTAGACGCACATCCCAACAGCAACAATCTCCCAAAGCCATTGATCCGTTTTCTTGTAGAACGCGGAGTCGAGATTCGCGAACGGCCTTTCGATGCACGCTCCAAACTTGAGATCGGTCGACCGCGTTTGCATGACAAACTGTTCGCTGTGGATTCGACCCATCTCATCATGGGTGGTCGCAATCTCGAACAGGATTACTTCGGATTGGGAAATCGTCGGTACATCGATTTTGATGTTCTTGCCAACGGCGAAATCGCCTGCGCAGCAGAACGTTATTTCGATGAGCGTTGGCAGGAACGCGTGACCGCGGTCCCGAGGTTAACTGGGCTCGAACAAGCCAAAATGCTTAAGAAGCAGGTTCATGCCGAATGGAATGGTCAAACCTATTGCACTGTGGTTCCACAGATTGAACAGTGGCTAAACGAACTACGAACAAGCGAGTTGCAAGCCGCCGATCTACCGTGCCGCTTATCAACCGATTTTCGAGATCATCAACCTTGCCATATTGAGTTCCTCCGGGATTACACCAACATGACCAAACAGGCTCCTAACTCCATCTCATCACGAATCCTACAAGAGATAGAATCCGCCCGAAGCAGTTTGATCATCTCCACGCCATACTTTGTAATACCTATTTCTCTTCGCGACGCCTTGATACGGGCTGTCAAACGAGGTGTGTCGGTAACGATCCTCACGAACTCGCTCGAATCGACAGACCAAGTCATCGTACATGCTGAATACGTAAATGTTCGTCGAGCTTTGGTTCGGCACGGTATCATAGTTCGGGAGATGCAAGGTACCAATCCGTTGCACACGAAGCTAATCGTGATTGACGGTTACAAGACAATTGTCGGCAGCCACAATTTAGATATGTTGTCTATGAAGCGAAACTCTGAGGTGGGGTTGCTAGTGACGAGCTCTGAATTTGCCGAAGAGGCTTTACTTTTGTTTAGCTCTCTCACTCAACGCGCAAAGGTAGTCAATCAAACACGGCTCCTGCGCTATGAAGCTCGCGAGAGTCATGCATCCCAGGAAAAAATTTCGCAGTATCAACGACTACGAACGGTTGCTCCGCTTATCAGGCGTTACCTGTAGATCTCGCGTTACTTGTAGATCCCGGCGAGCGATGAATCCCCGAGCGATGAATCCCCCCTTGTAATCCAGGGTAGAAAAGACTCTATCGGTCCCAATGCAAAACCGCAAACATCGCGATCCCTGCATAATGAGTTGCACTCGCAAGAATCACCATAATGTGCCAGATGGGATGGAAGTGTCGTGATTTATGGTCGTTTTGTAGAAAGAGCACACCGAGCGTGTAAATCAAACCACCCAAAAGCATAGTTAGAAAGCAAGTCGTAGAAACGAAAAAGAAAAGGATCATGGCAGGTACCCAGCCGAGCGAAATACACCAAAGTGGATTGAGGACATCATCTCGATTCTTGCTAATGACCTTGGTAAAAAAACCGAGACCAGCTGCGACCCAAACGGCTGACAAGAGTCCTAACCTACTCCAGCCCTCCATGTTGCTCCAGATAAAAGGAGTGAACGTACCCGCGATCAAAGTGTAAATGACTCCTTGATCAAAGAGCCTCATACGAAGTCGATCATTGGGGTTCTTTACGGCATGCGATAGCGTGGAGAACAAGAACATGGCTGACAGGCTGCAGGCGTATAACAGGCAGGCCAAGCAAACTCCTTGATCCTGCTTGGACGCAAGCAGGGTTAGAAAAATGGCAGCCGGAATGCTCAACGCAAATCCAAGGCCATGTATGAATGTATTGACTCTTTCTTCGGCGGCGTACTCAGGTGCCCAGTGTTTCGGCATAGGTTCATCAACGAATGGTGTAATTAGGCCTCCCTGTTGTACGGCGTGCCTATCCTGGGCACACCGGAATTCTACCGTAAGCTTCGCGTCCTTGCTCCCTCAAATTTTTTCACTTCGTTCCATGATTTTCTTATAGAGTTCCCGAATGCGGCGGGTCATGGATTCATGTCGAAATTGGTCAGTGAACCGTCTTGCCCCTTCCTGTCCGTAGCGAGCCCGCAAATCGGCGTGGCACCCCAACTCGATCATTGCACGTGTCAAAGCTGGCACATCTTTAGCCGGCACCAAACAGCCAGTTTTGCCATTGATAACAACCTCTCTGGCCCCATCAACATCGAAACTTATGGCCGGTTTTCCTGATATGAGAGCCTGTGGCAATGCCCGAGCTAGCCCTTCACGAAGTGATGCATGCACGAGCACATCCATTGCACTGATGTACGCTGGAATTTCTGACGGTGCAACCAATCCCGCAAACACAAAACGTCCGTCGAGCGATGTGCCGCGAATCTTGTCCTTGATCGATTCCATTAAAAGTCCGTCCCCCACGAACAGGAACTTTGCCGTGGGAACCGATGCGACCGTTTCCATTGCGGCAGCCACAACGTATTCGTGTCCCTTTAAATGAAACAATCTGGCAATCTTACCAAACACGATATCGTCAGCGGCGAATCCAAGTTTGGCTCGCATCCGTTCCCGATGAATGGAGCTATGCAAAAACGGCTCCACATACATACCGCTCGAGATGGTTGTGAATTTATCAGCCTTTGCCACGCCAGATTGAACCATAAGATCAGTCATAGCGTCGGCGACAGAAATCAAGTGGTGGCAGCGTTTCGCAGCCCATCGTTCACACCAGATAAAAAAACGACGACTTAAGGGATTTTGGAAGGGATGAAACGGAGCGCCATGCACTGTGTGAATGATGCATGGTACCCTCGAGGACCAGCCCGCGGAGCGACCTAGCAGCCCTCCTTTGGCGCTGTGTGTATGGACTACATCGGGCTTCCAGTCTCGAATCAAACGTTTTAGGCTCGATAAAGCTCTCCAGTCATGCCACGGGTGAATGGCTCGAATCAGCGAATCGACTTCGTGTACTGCTAGTCGATTGCTCTGAGATTGCTGGAGCAATTTTCCCTCAGCACCCAACGATGGGCCAGTCACCAAAATGACATCATCCCCGTGTTGATCGATCAGATCCAAGCAGTTGTAGAGGGTATTTTCCTGGGCACCACCTACAATCATGCGAGTGATAATATGCATCACCTTCATAGATGAACCTCGCTTTGCTCTGTCAGGCTCGACTGATCACGGCTCGGCTGATCGCTGACAACGTTAACTTTGTTTGAGTCCTCAGCGCGGAGAGCCTTTCGCTTTAGTGGTCTGGGGATCGATGCGTACCGACTTAGGAGACCTGCTAAAATCAATCCGGCTCCCACCCAAGTCCACCAGCCAGGAGCGACATACTCCGGATCGGACTGGCGAACCAAGTGGACCCAAATAGGGAGTAGCACTGGCTCAAGAAGTGAGATGAGCGCCGCAATGTGGCTGGGCGTGGTCTTTAGTCCATGAGCGAACAGAAAATAAGGCAGACCCATTTGGAAGATACCGAGACAGGCCAATACCCACCAAGCCCCGCCGGACGGCAATGCCATACCGCCAAGAATTACAATCGGACCGACCACCAGAGCGGTTGCTCCGTGGTTGAGCGTAATCAACCATGCTGGATCCTCTTTAGGCATGGCCCGCATCGAAAGAATTACACCGGCATAGGTTATCCCGGAGAGGATGGCTAGAGCCGATGCGTACCAGCGCTGGGTGGCCCGGGCTTCTCCCTGCAAAGATTCCATAAGAAGAATAAAAAGCACTCCAGCCGTGCAAAAGCTCAGCATGAGCCAATCACGAGACGTTGGGCGATCTCCGTAGATCCAAATCGCGCCCAGCATTACCCATGCGGGGGCTAAATACTGCAACCATATCGTGTTGGCGGGAGACCCAACGACAATCGCAGTCAGAAAGCTTATCGTCATGGTCGCAAAACAGACCACCATCGGAATCATGGCCCAACGCCAAGTCACTTTGCGACAAAGTGGGATCAGCAAAAACAATGCAAAAATCGCCCTCCAAAACGCGATGGCAGTCCCCCGTGAATCCTTGTCCCATAGGGCCAATTGCGGCAATTGTGTTAGAAATCCGCTCAGACTCCAAAGAAACGTGGCTGCGACTATGAGCAAGACCCCGTACTTGGTGGGAGATAAACTTTGGCTGCTAATTTCGGGGGCCCTAAACAGTTCTAGAAGTTTCCTGGGGATAATAATCGATTTGGCAAGCAGCAATCATCGCGGCGATCACTTTTTCGACCTGATCAAACCACGCCAGACTACATAATTCAACCAGGAATATGCCGACTCACAACTTACCCTAGGATAGCCGATCAGGCCAACCCCCGCTACGATTGACTCCATTTGCCACCAAACCGAAGACACAATAAAAGCCGTCCCCCGGGCCAACCTTCGCGCTTAATCACCAACCAAAAACCACTATGCAGGAATTCGACTACCAGCTACGGCCACGGATTGTATTCGCAGAGAACGGAATCGATCGGTTGGGAGAACTGACAAGACAAGTTCTGTCTGAGACGGGAGCCAGTTCAAAAAGAATCCTCGTCGTGAGCGATCCAGGTGTCGTTTCGGCTGGGATCTACTCGCGTGGCGCTGACAGCTTGTTCAAGAGTGGCCTAGAAGTCCTCGGGTTTCATGAATTTTCGGAGAATCCTAACACGAGACATGTAGAATTAGGGCTAACTGCTGCAAGGGAGTTTTCCCCGAGCCTCATCGTAGGCTTAGGAGGAGGCTCAAGCATGGATTGTGCAAAAGGTATCAACTTTCTCTTTTCCTGCGGCGGTCGGATGCAGGATTACTGGGGAGTTGGGAAAGCCACTTGTCCCATGCTACCGTTGATTGGTGTCCCCACTACGTCGGGCACGGGAAGTGAGGCACAGTCATTTGCTTTGATAAGCGATGTGGACACGCACGTTAAGATGGCGTGTGGAGACCCCAAGGCATCGTGCCGCATTGCTCTGCTAGATCCGCTGTTGACCAGTACCATGCCGTCGAGAGTTACTGCCTTGACCGGGATCGACGCAATCACGCATACGCTGGAGACGTTTGTTTGCATTAAGAGAAACCCTATGTCTGAGTGTTTTTCCTGGAGCGCTTGGGAGCGATTGGCGGTCGGTTTTTCGCAAGTCATCCAGGATCCGAGCCATGTGATCGGACGCGGTAACATGCAGCTGGGGGCTTGTTTCGCAGGCATGGCGATCGAAGCGTCCATGCTCGGTGCTGCCCACGCGTTAGCGAATCCGTTGACGGCAACTTTGGGAGTAGCCCACGGTCAAGCGGTTGGAATGATGATGCCCCATGTCATTCGATTCAACTCCTCTGTCGTTGGGGATCGCTATCTGCGGTTAGTACGCTTTCTCGATGCTCAGCATGCCAAGGATGAAGAGCAGGCAAGTGACTGGCTGCAAGCTCGAATGAGAGGCTGGCTTGAAGAAGCCGGGCTAGCGACAAGAATAAGAGTTTTGGAGGGCTGGCCAAGCGAGTCGGAAGCAGAAAATCGCTTGCTGGAAACCTTGAGCGAATCAGCAACCAAGCAATGGACAGGGACGTTCAACCCCAGACCCTTGAGTCTAGCCGACTTTCTGGAGCTGTATCGGAACGCTCTGTAGGTACGAGGCCTTAGGCTAGTTCTACAAGAGTGATTTCGTGTTTTACCATCCACTCGAGCCAGCGTTCTTGGTCCTCGGTGAGCTCGATCTCGGCCTTTGATTCAGCATCCAAAGGCGAAACGAGGAAAAAAACGCCATCGTCAAGCCATTCACGCGAGTGCTCGAGCGGAATCCAATACTGATTTTTTCCGCATTGGGGAGCGTTAGGCACATCTGTGGGACTCATAAAGTAGACGATTTCCTTACGAAAACGCTCTGGCATGGCGATGGAGCCTGCTTCGGGACGATCGATTGCGACGATTTGCATGAAAGTTAGGCCAAAACATAGAGGTCAAGTGGACGGGAGGTTCAAGTGATAGGCGTAGCCGTTTCGCACAAAATCGCTTAAACTCTCCCAAAAATAGTGAGGTGCGTGTGGGATTTCGATGCCCCGCATTACACCAAGGTTTCGTTTCTCTTCCCACCCATTAGTGAGTTTTTTGTGGCAACGTACAAGACCAGTGACCTGCGAAAAGGTCTCAAAGTCCAAATCGATGGCGAACCCTACCTGCTGACAAACGTCGACTTCTTTAAGCCAGGTAAAGGAAATGCGCTCTATCGTTGCAAGCTGAAGAATTTGATTCGAAATACGATCTTGGACCGCACACTCAAGGGTGGGGACGAGCTGGAAGCTGCCGATGTCGAGGAAATCGATACGGTTTTTCTCTACAACCAGGCCGGAAGCTTTGTCTTCATGGACAACACCTCGTACGAACAGTACGAACTGACGGCAGAGCAGGTGGATGATTATTGGAAGTACCTTATCGAGCAAATGCCTGTCTCGATGGTGCTTTTCAACGGCAATCCGATCACCATCACCCCGCCTTCACACGTCAATCTCAAAGTAGTCCAGACCGAACCCGGGGTAAAGGGTGACACGGCAACGAACGTGACCAAGCCTGCTAAGGTAGAAACCGGCGGTGAATTCCAGGTACCTGGATTCATCAAAGAGGGGAACGTGATTCGTGTCGATACCCGGACCGGTGACTATGTAGAACGCGTCAGTATGGATTGATGACCGATCTACGCGGTCGCATTTGGCGACGACTCTTCGGATCCAAGAAATTCCTTGTCCCCGCAGCGGTCGCTGTGGGGGCTGCGTGCATTGCTTCTCTCAGCGGCGGGGTTTGGATCTGGGTGGCTATTATTTTTGGACTTCTCGCCATCGGAAGCGTTGCCGTCGAGCTCGCTTCAGGCGCTGAAGGGTTGGAAAAGAAAGCCTTGGAAGAACTAGCAAAAATCCAGCTTGCTAAGGAAGAAGCCCGACTTTCTGAGTTGCAAAATCGACTTCGTACGGACCGGGATCATCGAACCAAAGACAGTTTTGGTCTCGCCAAGCAAGCGAGAGCAGATTTCCATTTCGCCGTAACAAAATCGAATAGTAGTTTTGCGATTTTGCAATTTGGTAAACAATTCGACCAATTGTTTTGGGCAACTATCGAACAGCTCGAGCATTCGGTACAACTGTACGAGCAGGCGGATCGATTGGTCGACGCTCGAAGAGAAAAGATCCTTAAAGAGCGAGAGGCACTGGTTGAGGAAATCAGCCTCGCGGCGGAACGATTGCGCCAGGTTGCAGAAAAAATCCGTACAAAATCAACAAAGGAACGAGATGCCGATATAGGCTCCCTGACGCGAGAACTGGACGAATCCCTAGAAATCGCGAAACGAGTGGACCAGCGCCTAAAGGAGCTGGATAATGGGCCAGATCGAACCGAGTTCTTAAAGCAATAACACCCATCAGCGTCATCCTTTTCCAATTGAGGAGCAATCATTTATGTTCAATGCCATCGGTCGTTTTTTTCGTGCGATCAAATACCTCATCACGGGCAAAGTGGACAACGCCGCCGACGCGATTAGCAAAAACCCCACCGTTATTAAGGCGACCTACGAGAAGGTAATCGAGGAGAAGAAGAGGCGGATCAACGAGTACAAAGATGCTATCAGCTCCATGATCGCGCAAGAAGAAAGCAAAAAGAAACGGCTCCAGGGACTTACGGAAGAAATCGATAAGCTCGAGAAACTCAAGTCCGGTGCTGCAGCTAGGGCCAAAGCGATTGTCGATAAATACAACTGCGACATCGCAGCGGTCAAAGATGATCCTGAGTACAGCAAGTGTCAGTCAGCCTTTAAGGATTTTTCGAGCACACTAGTCGAGAAGCGAGCTAGGGCAACGGAGATTGATGAGGATTTGAAGCAGCTGATCATAAATGTGAATGGTCATAAGACACAGATTCAGTCGTTGATGCGCGATTTGGAAAAGATCAAGGAAGAAAAGCACGATGCTGTAGCGGATATGCTCTCCGCCAAAGAAGAGCGGCAGATTGCTGATATGGTCAATGGAATCTCTAACGATAAAACGACCGAGGAATTGCAGAGACTTCGTGAAATGCGTCAGAAAGCGGTTGCTAACGCGCGAATATCTCGTGAACTGGCAGGGTTCGATGCTAAGAAAGCAGAAAGCGAATTCTTAGAGTATGCCCAGAAAAATGCTTCTGACGATGAATTTGATGCTTTGATCGGCCTATCCGCGAAAAAGGATACCGTGCAACAAACGACGCACGATGCGAGACTTCCAGAATCTTGAGTAGTTATACGTCGCTCGGAATCCACAAAATCCGATCCAGCATAGCCTTGCCAATTCGCTGCCGATTCAGTGTGGTATCTCCCGCTGGGCCGACAATCTGATTGTTGGATATGCTTAAGTCTCGAACTTTGCCGCCTGTTTCGTAAAGCTTGACAATCGGCTGGAAAGGATTAGCAGAATTTGGCTGTACGACAACCGCTAGCTTGTCGTCATCTAACCTGACGAGGCTTCCTATCGGGAACATGGAGAGCGATTTGATCATCGCTCTCAATATGGGACGGTCAATATGCCCAAACGTCATTTGGTGTATTAAGTAGGCCAATGAGTCAGACTCTAGAAACGGTGTTTCGGAAAATAGCGGAGAGCTGAGGGATAGATATATCTCACACATGCTCGTAATTCTTGACTCAATCGACGTTTCCTCTGCTTTTAGACCGTAAGGGAACCCAGTTCCGTCTGCCAATTCATGGGTCTGGCTGACGCAATCGATCAATTGATTATCAAAGGTGTCCAACTGATGAAGGATCCTTCCGCTTTCGACGGGATGATTTCGATACGTCTCGGTTCTAACAACAGAGCCCAATAAGAATTTCTTTTCATCAAACCATTCCGAATGCTTGCCCATCGAAATGTCGGAAAGCATTGAGGTAAGCCCCGTTCGCATGATTACTTCTCTTGCGAGTCCCATCGACGAAGCAATGGTGGTACTCAAGCAGGCGAGGCAAGCAGATCGTTCAGAGATGGCGCGAACTGTTTGAGCGTCTACACTGAGGCTGCGGTGCAGAACGACCGCGAGAAAAGCTGAGGTATCGAGCGCAGCTTGATCAATAAAGGAATCAACGCAATCTACCATCAGTTTGGGCTGGATCCCTTCTCCGTGGATCACCGCTTCAATAGATTTACTCAGTCCCTCGATTCCCTCTTCGAGTTTCGTCGAAATGATCTGGAGTCTCTCAGAATCGAAGAAAGATTCAAAAACCTCGCCGATCTCGCTTTGGGATGACTCACCTCGCACCGTAACCGATGTGACCCCCATCGCCTTTAATCGTTCTAGCAACCGCTCCGTAACAGGCAGGCCTGCTTTGTGAACAATGTTGCCGAAAGGGTCGCGAAGATCGAATGGAAGTGTTGTTCCGATCGCGAGATCCGATGTGAATATTTCGTGGGTAGTATGTGTCATGATTCGCTTACGATCTCATCTTGCAATTGCTCTCCAAAACCGGGGGTCACGGTATAGGGACGACTTACCAGGGTGAAAACCTACCAGGGTGATGAGATAGTGTGGGTTACAGATTAGGGTAGCGAGAATGCATTACTCTGCAAAACCACGTGCGGATTACCACAGGTGCAAACCTTTAGGCTCTTTAACCGTTACAACCGAACCACTAAATGCACTTTATGATCGATGGACTACTCAAAGATGGCCCTTTTGCCTGGGGTGCTTATTTGAGCCGTTAACAAGAAGAGACCGAATTATCGGTAAATCGGGTTTTTCCCCGCGTCGTCGTACACTGGCTAATGAAATATTCTGACTCAGATCCGGTGCTGCCTGCGGCCATTATTCGAGGCCCCTTCGTGCAACAATGAGTCGCTTCAGCCCCGACAGGTCCTTAATGATGGAGGCATCACTCCACTCATTCAAGCTTTCCACGAGCGATAAAGCTCGGTCTGCAATCATGGGGGACAATTCGCAGAGTAACCAGCCACCGGGCTTTAGCTTGCCCGCTCCTTGCATTACCAATTGTTCGATCAGTTCGAGTCCGGTCTCTCCGCTAACCAGTGCCACTTTTGGCTCGTAGTTTTTGACGGTCTTGTCGAGCGTTACAAACTCGCTTTCTGAAACATACGGTGGGTTCGAAACCACAAGGTCCAATGTCCCTGCCTCTATGGAATCGAGAAGATTTCCATGTCTTATATCGATCCGATCTTCTAGTCCATGCAGCGCTACGTTCTCGCGGGCAATGGCGAGTGCACCATCCGAAATGTCTATTGCTGTAACATGTGCACTAGGTAAATGCTTAGCGATAGCGATCGCGACACATCCGCTACCTGTGCAAACATCTGCAATCCAAATCGGGTTCGCTTGACCCGTTTGCTGCATTGCTTTCGCTCGGTCCAAGCATTCCATAACCAAATGCTCGGTTTCGCTCCGCGGAATGAGACACTCTGGCCCCACCTTAAGAGAGATCGAATAAAACTCCTTCTTGCCAACCAGATAGGCGACCGGTTCTCCGGCAGCTCTTCGTTTGATGAGTTCGCGAAACTTAGCCTTTACGTCTTCGGGAGGCTCTTCGTTGAATGCGGTGTAGAGTTCGATGCGTTTGCAATCTCTGGCATGGGCCAGCAGAACTTCGGCGTCCAGTCTTGGAGTGCTTGACCCAGACTTTTTCAAGTGCTCTGTGGTCCACTGCAGCAATCGCATGATGGTCCATGGTTCCGAGTTTGCCGCATTCTGGTTTGTCATCCGTGCTTATCCTTGGTGATTGTCCTGCGTTCCGCTTTAGGCCGTTCTAAGTCTAGCGGCTTAAGTCAGGTCGCCATCGTCACGCAACGTGGACCGTTCGTATTCGATCAATGCTTCCGTTACCGGCTGCATGTAGCCCGCCATGATTTGGTCGAGCTTGTACAACGTTAAATTAATCCGGTGATCGGTCAAGCGATTCTGTGGATAGTTATAGGTTCGGATTCGCTCGCTCCGATCTCCCGATCCAATCAGTGACATCCGTTGATCCGACCTTTGCTTCATTTCCTGCTCGCGCTTCGCCTCGTAGAGTCGAGTCTTCAGAACACGCAAAGCTTTCGCTAGGTTCTTGTGCTGGCTTTTCTCGTCCTGGCACTGAACGACGATCCCTGTTTCCAAGTGGGTTAGTCGTATCGCCGATTCCGTTTTATTGACGTGCTGACCGCCGGGGCCCGACGCGCAGAACTTGTCAAGCCGGTAGTCCTCCGGCTTGATGTCAATTTCAATGTCTTCGGGCTCGGCCATGACGGCAACAGTCGCGGCGGAGGTGTGAACCCTTCCTTGCGTCTCAGTCTCAGGCACTCGCTGCACTCGATGTCCGCCGCTCTCGAATTGCAAATCGCGGTACACACCTTCCCCTTCGAGCCCCATGATGATTTCCTTGAAACCACCGCGCTCGCTGATACTGCTGTCCATGATTTCGATCCGCCAGCCTTTGCTGTCCGCGTATCGCTTGTACATGTCGTAAAGATCGCGAGCAAAAAGAGCGGCTTCTTCGCCACCGGTGCCGGCTCGGATTTCCATCACACACCGAGTCCGGTTCGCGTCCTCCCCACCGATACTCATGTCGAGAAGTTCGTTCCAAATCGTCTCGCGCTCGGCCTTTAACCGGGCCACTTCCTCCTCGGCCATAGATCGTTCGTCAGAATCATGAGAAGCGAGCATGGGCTCTAGCTCTCTCAGCTCCTCCCCCATTCGCTTGTATCTGCCAAATTTGTGCCCTACTTTGGCCAGTCCCCCGTGCTCTCGGAGAATTGTAGCCATTCGATTCGACTCGCTCAGAACCTGAGGGTCGGACATCATGGCTTCGAGTTCTTGAAAGCGTGCGTAGGTTTGTTCGAGTTGATCCCGGATTTTCATAATAACACCAATAGTAAATGCAAAAACCGTCACAGGCCTATCGAGGCAATCTGCGACGGTTTTCGATTTTTGATTGCCAGAGCCAATTTTACCCTCGTGCGAGGAAGCGGCTCAGGCAGCTATTTCTTCTTGGCGGATTTCTTCGCTGGTTGTAGCGAAGCGTAGGTTCCGGCAGCAAACTTGCTTTGGAACTTCTCAATGCGTCCTGCCGTGTCAACAAACTTAAGCTTGCCGGTGTAGAACGGGTGGCAGACATTACAAATGTCGACCCTGAGCTCTTTCCGTGTGCTTCGAGTCACAAAACTGTTTCCACAACCACAGGTTACAGTGGTGGATTGATAGTTTGGATGAATTCCGTCTTTCATAGCATAACCAGAAAAAATTATTGGATTTCGATCGGAAGCCACCTCTTCGATGAGGCGCTCTCCTGCACGTTGTGACCCGATGGGCCGCAGATTATAACGCCGGCCGGGATGTCGTGTTAGCCCAAATCTCGGCATTTTTCCCCGGCAGTAAGGCTTGTTTTTTCCCAATTCCCAGCTTTTCGGCTGGAACGGTTAGAAAATCACCTCTGAGGATGTGATTTCCCGTGCCGTAATCCACTTAGGCAACCTTTCTGGTTACACTAGTCGGGGGACAATGCCCTATTTCTCTAAATCTTTACGCCTAGTATGGGCCGCCTATGATTCCCATCTCCACCGACGCCCCACTCTACCACTACCCAATCGCTACCGTCACCATCATGGTCCTCAACGTGCTGGTTTTCCTGGGGGTGGGACTAAATCCCGAAATCGAAATTGTCGAACGAGAATCCTCGAAACATCGCTCCTCACAGACGAGTCCACACGACCAGTCCGAGCAACCCAAGGGCTGGAATGACGTTCTACGGGACGAGGAATCGGGCCAGCAAAGATCAGACGGGCCTGGTGATTTTAACGATGCCGATGACGAGTTCTTTTTTGACCCTGAACGTTCTACCGTTCGAACTGGCTTCCTTCATCGCAATCTATGTTTGCAGTTCGGAACGTTCAAACCGTGGCAATGGGTGACCTGCAACTTTATGCACGCCGACTGGTTTCACCTGATAGGAAACTTGATTTTCCTCTGGGCTTTCGGGATCATTGTGGAAGGAAAGGTCGGATGGCTCGTTTTTTTGGGGATCTACCTGGGGGTGGGGGCTCTCTTCGGATTCTTCCTGCAAATGAGTACTCTTATCTTCGGCATGAATGAAGGGGTGGCCCTCGGAGCCTCGGCTGCCATCTTTGGGCTTCTTGCCATTTGTGTCGCATGGGCACCAGCTAACGAATTTGAAACCCTGTTTTTCGGGATTCGCGGTGGTACAGTCGAGCTTAGCATATTGACCTACGGTGCATTTTTCTTTGCTAAAGAAGTTATTTTCCTTGGGCTCCAAGGCTTTCGCATGAGCTCTGAGTTGTTGCACATCATGGGCTTCCTCGTGGCGTTTCCCGTTGGTTTGTGGATGGTGAAAGCTGGGCATGTGGATTGCGAGGGCTGGGATTTGTTCTCTTACCTCCAAGGAAATACCGGCAAGGACTCGAAAGTCGTCAAGCAAACCGAGCGACTCAAGCGAGAGAAACGACAGCAGCAAAAGCAGCTTGCCGCCACAGCCTCTCCGCCCCAACAAACCAATGTCGCACAATTTCAATCCCAGGTCGCAGAGGCATTGGATCGTGGAGAATTCGAGTTGGCACACCGGCTTCATCTAAAGCTGGCAGCCAACAATCCGTCCATTCAATGGAAACAAGACGAACTGCACCAGATCATATCAGGCTATCTAAAATCCAAACGCTACAACGAGGCTGCGGATTTGATTCAGGTGTATCTCGAACGATTCGATCACGACAGCTTTGCCATGCAAGTAGCCTTGCTCCGTATCTGGCTTAGTCAGCAAAGACCTCGCAAAGTACTAAAGTACGTCAAAGGCATGAACGTCGCTTTCCTCGGTCCAGAGCACACCGCGAAACTAAAACCGATTGTCGAGCATGCCAAAAAGTTAATCGAGTCGGGTGTGGTAGAACTCCACGACTAGCGGGGTGAGGACTTGCTTTCGGGGGCGGTGGCCGGAATCTTTAGGGACGTGAGCTTGTACCAAACTTCACTGCCGTGATCGGTCAGCATGAGTCGCCCCTTGCGATTGGCGCAAAACCCTTCGACATCATGGAACTTGCTCTGTGCAAGTCGATCGTTCCATTCGTCGCTGCCTACCATTGCGGAAACGATCAAGGCACCATTCAGCCAATGCTCAATCTTATCTCCGTCAACTACGATTCGGGACTGATTCCACTCTCCAACTGGTCGAAGACGCTTAGACATATTCGGCTCGTATAGATCGTAAAGGGAACCGGTGGAGTTCTTCGGGGAAACAGGATGCGTTCCGTCGTCATCGTAGATTTGGTACTCAAGACCTAATACGCGATCTTCGTAATGCTGCACCATAAACTTGATACCACTGTTGCCGTTTTTAGCAATCTTCCACTCGAATTCGAGATCGAAATCTAGGTATTCCTCTTTGGTCACGATGTGGCCCGACCGTCCCTCTTTCATCGAGAGGAAGATAACGGTGTCGCCAAACTCCCAGCCGCTCTTCGGTGGAGATCCGTCGATCATCATCCATGCATCCGTGGAGTGAAGCTCGCTTGCATCAGCGGTATCAGCCCCCCCTGAAGGATTGGAGGCGGCGGCCCCGAATATTACCAACCATACGGTAATGCAAAACACCGAGCCTGCTGCGCGGACCCGGTGTATGTGACAGTCTTTCTGCTCCCGCCAGTTCAACATGGGGATCGATCTCTATACGAGTTCTTGGTGCTTAACGCCTGATGGTCACTTGGGAACCACTGGATAGCATACCAAAAACGTCAGCCACATCCTTAGGGGAAAGGCTTATACAGCCCAAGTTTTCATTGGCACCGCTGGTCGAGCCATGAATGCTGAGCTGGTTGCCTAGATCGATCCAGAACCCGCCATACGGATTGTTGGCATCGGTAGCCATGATTGGCGTGCTAGACCCATAATAATTCTTGTTTCTGTCTTTGGAAACGACCGAGTAGCTGCCGGGTTGTGGATTGGGGTCTTTACCTACAGAGACCGGGAATCGGCTTGCATACAGTTCACCTAAGAAGAGGGTCAGTTCTTTGCGGTTCAAGTCGACCTCTGCTCGAAAAGGCCCTGGCAAAACCTTTAGTTTTGTGCCGTTATTGACAACCGCCCCCTGATCCAAGCCGTTGATACTTGCTAGAACCTCGACAGGAATCTGATAACGCTTTGCAATCCCATCTAGTGTCTCACCTGCTGCGGTGAAATAAGGTAGATCAAGGTAGTGCTCACGAGAGTAAATGACTTCGGCAGCCAGCGCATCCAACAAATCGACTAGATCGGTGCGTTGCGCCTCGTCGAGATCTGCTGAGTTGTAGAAGACGCTGAGGGTGGCCAGCGCCTCTTTGAGTTGCCCCTTGCCCGCTTGCTCTAACGCAACCGCTTTCGCGTTGCTGTAGGATTTGCTGGGGCGTACCGGTGCGGATTGTGCGGTGCTGCCTGAAGAGGTGTTGGCTTCAGGAAGCTTGGGTAGTAGGTCGGTCGATGGCAACGATACCGATCCAGGCAAACTGGAAGCTGCATTCAAGCTGGGGCTTTCGGCTGCGAGGTTCGCTGCTGGCTGACTCTTTGGGGCGGTCGGTATGGCGAGGCCAAAGTCGGGTGTGTCGGTGCTTGCGACGTCACTAACAGAGGCTGTTTCAGGGAGTTTTGGAGAACTGGATCCCGCGAATGCTCCGGGTAGGGGGGACAATGTGTCTGATGCTCCAGGAAGCGAGGGGGCAGTTTCTGATGACGGTGGGAGCGAACCTGAGCTCACAATCGGAGGAAGCGGCGGCAGTGGCGGCAAGTCGGACGCTTCCAACGTTGGTAGAGTGCCGGCTGCAGGATTGCTAGAAGCATTGCTGGCAGTCTGCGACTCAATAGCGGCTGGTAAAGTGGGGAGGGACGGAGGAGTAACCCCTGCATTGCTAGCCACAGGTTGAGCATTAAACCCAGCTGCGGGTTTCGACTGAAACTGCGCCCAGGGATCGTCAGTTGCTGATGGTGTCAATGAGCTTGGCGGCATCGAGCTCGATACGAACGGCCCAGTTACGCCACCGATGTCTGGGGTATTGGTATCCAAATCCACCATGCTCGCGAACTCGGGATTCAACTCTGTGTTGCTTCCGTTGATGGCTACGAACGCGCCGTAAATCACAAATAACAAAAGCACAACGACTAAGGCAGTCTTCAAGGTTTGCACTGCTAGGCCTCCTGACCATGCGAATCAATAAATACGACCACCAAACATCCTGTTTGACGACCTTGATTAACCGCCGGAATGCTAGAAACTAGCTTTCCGGTACGTCAACCTCAATATGCCCTGCATTGTCTCGAATCTGATAAGTTTTTAGCATGTGCTTTTTTGTAGCTGCATTGCAACCAGTGGCCAATTCATACTGCCAACCGTGCCATGGACATGTAACCACCCCATCCCGAACGCACCCCTTAGCGATTGGACCTCCCTGGTGCATACAGACGCCATCCACTGCAAACAGTTGCCCATCGCTTCTAAAGATCGCTACGATCTCCCCATTCAGCAACTCTTCTCGTGCTTGCCCATCCGTCAACTCTGCCGAAGCACAAATTTGTTTCCAAACCATTTCGCTATAACTCAATCGTTGAATAAGTGTTGCTTGTGAACGAAAGACTCCTGCCCCGCAGTTCTGTTCCCTATAGTAAACCGAATCTCGTTTACGAATCAACTTGGGCAGCGATTTGGGTTACAATTCGACCGGGTCAATGTCCATATCCTGGTAGACATTCACTCCCTTGTTCTCTCCAAATCCACTCAATATAAACGACGAAACTAGTTATGCGACCGATCACGAAGCTGTTGGCAGCCAATCGTAGCGAAATTGCAACTCGAATCTTTCGAAGCGCTCACGAAATCAAAGTCCGAACCGTCGCTATCTACTCACACGAGGATCGATTCGCTCTCCATCGTTTTAAAGCGGATGAGGCTTACCAGATCGGACGCCCCGGCGAACCGATTCGATCCTACCTCGATATCGATGGTATCGTGCGCCTGTGCGTGGAGTACGGCATCGATGCCGTTCACCCAGGCTACGGATTCTTGTCCGAGAACGCTGATTTTGCACGTGCACTTGAACAAGCCGGTATTACGTTTGTTGGCCCCAGTGTGCGAGCCCTCGAGTTGCTAGGTGACAAGGTGGCAGCACGAGCCATCGCCAAAAAAGTCGGTGTGCCGGTTCTCGAAGGCTCTGCTCATGCCGTCACATCTCTCGACGAGGCGATGGAGACCGCAAAGAAGATGGGCTATCCTGTCATGCTCAAAGCCTCCAAAGGTGGCGGCGGACGAGGAATGCGAGTCGTTGAATCCGAAAAAGATCTCGCCATCAACCTCGAACAAGCACAAAGAGAAGCTAAGAACGCGTTCGGTAGCGACGAAGTTTTTATCGAGAAACTAGTGGCCAAAGCTCGCCACCTTGAGGTGCAGATTCTTGGCGATCAACACGGCAATCTCATCCATCTCCACGAGCGAGACTGCTCGGTACAACGCCGTCATCAAAAAGTTGTTGAACTAGCACCTGCACCGAACTTGGATCCCAAGGTGGCGGCGGAGTTGCACGAAGCAGCGCTGGCGATCGGTCGCGAAGTGGGGTATCACTGTGCTGGCACGGTAGAGTTTCTGTACGACACGGATACGAACAAGTTTTACTTTATCGAGGTCAACCCTCGCATCCAAGTAGAACATACCGTTACCGAAGAAGTGACCGGGATCGATTTGGTCCGCGCCCAGATTTTGGTAGCACAAGGTGAGAAGCTCGGCAATGATGCATTGGGTTTGCCGCTTCAGAAAAACGTTCAGGTCATGGGTGCTGCCATTCAATGCCGCGTCACGACCGAGGACCCTGCCAATCAGTTTCGACCTGACTACGGCCGCATCACGCACTACCGCAGTGCTGGTGGCTTGGGGATTCGGCTCGATGCGGGAAGCGCCTTCAGCGGGGCGGTGGTTAATCCGTTCTACGATTCAATGCTCGTCAAGGTTACCGCTCGCGGACGCAATCTAGGGGAAGCGGCTGCTCGCATGGAACGTTCCCTCCAAGAGTTCCGAATTCGGGGTGTAAAAACGAACATTCCATTCCTGATCTCCTTGATCACCCACCCAACATTTTTGGCGGGCGATGCGACGACTCGGATGATCGACAAAACCCCTGAGTTGTTCCAAATGACCGAACGCCGGGATCGCGCGACCAAACTGTTGAGCTACATCGCCGATACCATCGTCAATGGTAACCAAATGATTGGGACCAATATCAAAACGATCCGCCGTGATCCTGCCCCTGCCCCAAAACTGGATGTTCGAAAACCAATTCCCGAAGGCTATCGCAACCAGTTCTTAAAGCTTGGGGCGAAAGGGTTTTGTGACTCGATTCGTGGCTCAAAAGAATTGCTCCTCACCGATACCACGATGAGAGATGCCCATCAGTCGTTGCTGGCAACGAGACTCCGAACCTATGACTTGCTGCAAATTGCAGACGCCTATTCGCGGATGGCTTCGAAACTCTTTTCGATTGAGATGTGGGGTGGTGCTACCTTTGATACGTCGATGCGTTTCCTCTCCGAATGCCCTTGGAGTCGGCTCGCAGAACTCAGGCAAGCAATTCCAAACATTCTCTTTCAAATGCTTCTCCGGGCATCGAATGCAGTCGGGTACACCAACTATCCAGACAATGTCGTCAAATTGTTCGTTAAAGAGGCAGCTGATGCCGGAGTCGATGTTTTCCGTGTATTCGATGCGCTAAACTGGACAGAGAACATGCGCGTCGCCATGGATGCGGTCCTCGAATCGGGCATGATCTGCGAAGCCGCGATCTGCTACACAGGAGATATTATCAACCCAACTCGGACCAAGTATTCTTTAGGCTACTATGTGGATCTGGCAAAGCAATTGGAAAAAATGGGGGCTCATATCTTGGCGATCAAAGATATGGCGGGGCTCTGCAAGCCAGCTGCGGCTCGTAAACTAGTCGCTGTACTGAAGCAGGAGATCGGCATACCGATCCATTTCCACACGCACGATACGGCGGGCATACAAGCGTCGTCAATCTTGAATGCTGCCGAAGAAGGGCTAGAGATTGCGGACGGGGCATTTGCTTCCATGTCAGGCGGAACGTCGCAAGTCAATCTCAACACGTTGGTTGAAGCCATTCGGTTCTCGCCTCGAGAAAGCCAGCTAGATACCGACACTTTGACGCAGATCTCTGAGTATTGGAAGGCTGCTCGCCAGTATTACGCTCCGTTCGAGAGTGAATCGCTCGTCGCCGGTGGAGATCTCTATCAACATGAAATGCCTGGTGGACAATACACCAATCTTTATCAACAAGCGAAAGCACTGGGCTTGGCCGATCAATGGGCCGAGGTTTGCAAGAAGTACGCCGATGCAAACCAACTGCTGGGAGACATCGTTAAGGTGACACCAACCAGTAAAGCGGTAGGGGACCTGGCATTGTTCATGGTTGCAAACCAGTTGTCCTCCGAGGATATCGCCGAGAATCGACGCGAGATTGCATACCCTGCTTCCGTAATCGACCTGGTTGGTGGCAATATGGGGCAACCACCCGGAGGATTCCCAGAGGCAGTCAAAAAGGCGATTCTTAAGGATCGCGTGGAACTGACCGAACGTCCCGGCGAGAGTTTGCCGCCGATCGATTTCGAGGAGGTCAAAGAAACCCTTCACCGCAAGCACAAGATTGAACCGACCATGAAAGATGTCGTGACCTCGGCTCTTTATCCTAAGGTCTTCGACGACTTCCTGAAGCAGTGTGCTGTGTATGGCGATTTGTCGATTCTACCCTCCCCCATTTTCTTTTACGGTCCCGAGGTCGCCGAGGAATTCTCGATCGATATCGAAACAGGCAAACGCTTGATCGTGAAGTATTTGACTGTGGGGGATCCTCGCCCCGATGGAACTCGCGTCGTCTTTTTTGAACTTAACGGTCAACCCCGCGAAATCGAGGTTCTCGACAAATCGATCGAGGGGGAAACCTCATCCCGAGTTAAAGCTGATCCGGCGGATCCGACTCATGTTGCCTCCGGAATGCCTGGTATGGTGATCGGTGTTACGATCACCGTGGGGGACAAGGTTAAGAAAGGACAAAAACTATTGGCTTTGGAAGCCATGAAGATGGAGACGGTAGTAACCGCTGAGCGGGACGGCGAAATCACGCAGCTACATGTGAAATCTGGAAGCCAAGTGGAAACCGGAGATTTGCTTCTGGTACTCAAGTAGCTTTTTTGTGTAAACTATCAAATGACGAAACAGGCAGGGTGTGGTGCCTTGCCGATTGTTAGTTTTAGGCTGTCTAATAAGGTTAAGTCATGTCCGAGCTCTCAAATCCTTACGCCTCTCCAAGTTCGACGCCAGGTGATTCTTTGACGCAGCTAGGTGCAACCTTTGACGTCGCGGGCAAAGGTGCACGATTTGTAAACTTGCTAATCGATTCTGCTGTTTACTACGCGATCAGTTTTGCAGCTGGAGTCGTTATTGCATTGTCGTCTAGTGAGGCATTTCTCGATTACTTGGAAAAAGTTCCAAACTTCCTGCTCGGCCTACCGATCTATTTTGGATACTACTTTACCCTTGAGGCGACGACAGGCAGAACGCTTGGCAAAATGGCTACTGGCACAATGGTGATCAATGAACAAGGACAGCCCCCATCGCCAGGGCAAGTCGCAGGACGAACACTTTGCCGATTGATTCCTTTCGAGGCTTTTTCCATCCTTTTCGCGAGCAGCGAACCTCGTGGATGGCATGACAGTATTCCGAAGACCTACGTCGTGAAATCGAGATAAGCTAAACGTCTGGAAAGTTTAGTCGGAACGTTCTGATTTAGACTCCCGATACTGGCTGGGAGTCATGCCGATCTCTTTCTTGAATGCGGCGGTCATATACTCCGGATGAGAAAATCCCGTTCGTTGAGCGATTTGATGGATCGAATCGTCGGTTTCCGTTAACAGTTCTTTGATTCTCGTTAATCTGATCCTCATGATTTCTTCATGCGGCGAATGCCCTATGTGTTTCATAAATCGATGCTCCAAGGAACGCCGCGAAATAGGCGTCACCTTGAGAACGTCGCATACTTGAATACCGCGAAGTGCGTTGCGGCGAATATAGATCAACGCCTTCGTAATTTCTTGATCGGGAATCGCCATGGTATCGGTCGACTCTCGAATTTTGACTCCAAGTGGTTTGGTTACAAGTCGAGTTGAGCGATCGACCTGCTCTTTGTCCATCATGCGTTGCAACAGTTCCGCTGCTTCAAAGCCAGTTCGATAAGTGTTCGGTTCTATGCTAGAGAGAGAGGGGGTGCAGAGAGAGTAAAGCAGGTGATCGTCATCGACCCCAAGCACGGCCACTTCTTCGGGGACAGATATGTGCAGTGACCGACATAGATCTAGTAGATGCTTTCCCAAATAGTCGTTACAAGTCATAACGGCGGTCGGGACAGGCAAGGATCGAATCCATACCGAAAGTTCATTTTGTACCTTGTCCCATTGAAACGACGGATCGTATCGATGGACCAGTTGGTGCTCAAAGTATTTGCAGCCCGCATCCTCGGCGAACGAGCGAAAGTATTGTCGTCGCGAATTGGACCAGGCATATCCAGCCTCCCCGCAGAATGCAACGTTCGCAAATCCTCGGTCTAGAAAGTGGTCGATCGCGAGCTGTGCAATGGCTTCGTCGTCAGTGTCAGCCCATGGAATGCCTTGAATTCGTCTTGCTGCGCTCAAGTCGACGATGGGGATCTGCAACTGCTTCAATGAGGCACCAACTTGGTCGGTTTCAATGCGGGCAATAATCCCATCACCCTTCCAATCAGCAAGCCAAGGGGGCGGAGGAGCGCCTCGCTCTTGTTCGTTGAGGTAAATCGACCATTCGCCTTGTAATTTTGCGAACGCGTGGATTCCTTCGAGCAGCCCGCGGCAGTAACCACTCGACATTTCAATTAGCAATGCAACCGCACGCGAGCTCATGACGTGATCCGTGTTCTAGTGGCGGTTTGCGCACAACAATGACTGCGAAGCATACTGACCAGTGTAAAAAATCTACGACTGTATACGCAAAGTTTACTGGTAAATCGATTCCGAACAAGTTCTACTTCTGCCCGTTGAAGGATTTCTGCCGCTAGAGTGTTGTTTTGTTGCGGGAGCCTTGATCGCTCAACAGCACTAGCGACCAGGTTTTTGCGCAAAATTAATGCTTTAGCGAGCAGACCCTTCTTTCTCGCTGGCTCGCTTGTAAATTCCTCTCGGCTGGCAATTTTCCGGACAACAGTTCTACATACGCAATCGGGCGGCTCAAATTAATCGTAGCGCGGCGCACGTTTGTTGATAAGACACCTCCAGGTCTAGAGAGATGGCATGCTCGTTGTCCAGCCAAAGAGGCAAAACAGGTAATCGCTGCCCGACAAGCATCGGGTACGCCCAAGATTCAAACCGCGAACGAGTAGCCATACGATGACTGCGACATGTAACCGCGTAGGTCGATGGAGGCTCTGGAGTAAATGCAGGATCGGTCTGACCGAAATTCTTGAGCACTTCGCAGTACAGATTGAAATGTTTCACTGTCACCAGATCCACGATCGAAACACAAATCTTTTTCTGTAGTAGGGCCGCGCATTTGGAGACAAAAGCCTGTCGAGTTTCAGGACGATCTTTGTTGGCAGGGCTCACAAGTTCTATGGCGGCTACCAGTTCTCGCCCTCGTTGTTGATCGAAGATTAAGACTTCGTACTCGAAGTTCTCAGTGGGATCGAGTTCCAGAGTAAGGGTAGGGACTGGAGGAGCCCAAATGGCCGTTCCCCCTTCATTAGCCGTTTGATCCGATGGCAAAGTGTTTTCTCCAACCATATCAAACGTGCAAACATCGACTTCAAAATTCTTTCCCAGATGCACTCGAGGCTCAGCGACATATTGCTCAGGCAGTAACTTGCAGAGGTCCATGACAATCGCCATGGGCCAGCCTCCATGAAATCCCTCCCAGGAACCTCTGTTCGAAATGGGGGGGCGAAAATGATCAAGCAATGGCATAGGAATCTCCTCTAGTAACCATTATAGCCAGCAGCCTGAGGAAACGAAATCGTCTTGCGGTTGGCCGAAGACCAGGAAATTGCCAATTTGATAGCTGGCCATAGCTTGATTTTATTCTGTTAAGGATGTCGCTGTCCATGTACCAGTTCATGTCGGAAAATTCCACGCAGCCCCGTCGATCCAAATACGTTGTGATGGGATCTGCCACGTACCAGTGATTCGAGTTCCGTCGACCGCATCAAGGTGTTGCTGGGTATTGTGGCTATCTGGGAATATTGTCCTGGAAGCCTAAACGCGGAGACGCTGAGAGCGCTGAGGGGACGCGATCTAGCAATCTCTGCGTCGTCTCCGTCTCTGCGTTTAACAATATTTTTAACCTAGTGGTCAATCCAATTTTAGAATTACGCCTTCCACCAGTCACTGGCATTAAACAGGGGTGTCTGTTTAGCCACGCCTAAATCTCTGGCTCTAAGCCAGCGGTGTTGCCGTGAAGAAAATCGAAGTCGCAACCCTCGTGGGCTTGCGTGACATGATCCGCGAACATCTTTAAATAACCTCGCTCCCACCTTGGTGCAGGCTTTTGCCAACCTGCACTTCGCCGATTCAACTCTTCGTCACTCACAAGCAATTGTAACGATCGATTATTGACATCCAGTTCGATGATATCACCGTCTTGTACCAACGCTAACGGGCCGCCTTGATGTGATTCCGGCGACACATGAAGAATGCAAGTCCCATAACTGGTGCCACTCATCCGAGCATCCGATATACGAACCATGTCACGGACTCCAAGCTTAAGAAGCTTTTCCGGTAACGGTAGCATCCCCCACTCAGGGAATCCGGGCGCACCAACAGGTCCACCTGATTGCATCACCAACACGTCGTCAGGAGTAACGTCTAAATCGGGACTATTGATTCTAGCTTTGAGATCACTATACGAGGAAAATACAATCGCACGCCCTCGATGCTGGTGCAGCTTGGGATCCGAAGCTACCGTTTTAATCACACAACCATTCGGTGCCAAATTGCCTCGCAGCACACACGTTCCTCCCGTCGGCCACAGGGGATTATCGCGCGTGCGTATCACATTGTCGTCGAGGACCGTCGCCCCCTGGATTTGATCTCCCAGGTTCGTATCGTTGATGGTTTTCGCCTCTAGGTACAGCTTGTCTCTTAACCGGTTGAGCAATCCTGCCAAGCCACCGGCGTTGTAGAAATCCTCCATCAGAAATCGGCCACTTGGACGCAGATCGGCCAAGACCGGAATCTCGCGAGATATGCGATCATAGTCGTCCAGAGTTAGGCGTATCCCCGCTCTACCGGCCATGGCTATCATGTGAACGATCGCATTCGTGGAGCCACTCAAGGTGAGTTGCGCGATGAGTGCGTTCTCGAAATGCTCTCGCGTCAAAAAGGAAAGAGGTGCGATTTGTTGCGTTGCTAATTGAACCGCTTTGCGTCCCGTTGCGACCGCGAGCCGACTATGTTCGGAAACCACCGCAGGAATGCAGCTCGCATTGGGAAGCGTAACGCCCAGCGTCTCTGCAATGCAAGCCATCGTGGATGCGGTTCCCATGGTCATGCAGGTGCCGGCTGATCGGGCGATACAGTTCTCGATATCTTTCCAGTCCCCATCGCACAGATTACCTGCGCATCGTTCCGCCCAATACTTCCATGCATCTGTTCCGCTGCCGAGCGTTTGATCCTTCCAACGCGCTTTTAGCATTGGTCCGGCAGGAAAGAAAACGAAGGGTATGTTGGCAGAGATGGCTCCCATAATCATAGCCGGTACCGTCTTATCGCATCCTCCCATCAAGACGGCAGCATCCACCGGATGACATCGCAAAACCTCTTCGGTCTCCATGGCCAGCAGATTGCGGTACAGCATGGTGGTGGGCTTCATGAGCATCTCACCCAAGCTCACGACCGGGATCTCCACGGGAAAACCACCCATCTGCAGAACACCTCGCTTTACCTCATCCACGCGAGACTTGAAATGCGAATGGCAAGTGTTTAGGTCGCTCCACGTATTGAGAATAGCGACGATGGGTTTACCAAGGTAATCCGCATCATCAAAGCCCATCCCCTTTAGCCTGGAGCGATGCCCAAAGCTACGCAGATCATCTTTAGAAAACCATCGGCTGGACCGAAGTTCTTTTGATTGCCCGTCCAATTCACGCTCCTCGTATGTTCTAAGCCGACTGTGTAATTAAATCGTGATCTGCGAAAATTGAATTTACATTAAGATATCTCTGGTACAACGTAGGGAGCTCGATACTCACGCTTGAGATACTTGTTTGCGTCTTGCGACCCATTCCCAACAAAGATTTCTTTCGCGGGATCGAACTCCAGCATTTTGCTGATCCGTACGTTAGCATCTTCGATATCGAGAGAATGGGCGGCCAGGTGATCCTTCATTTCGCCGACGAGAGCTCGCCATTCCGGAAGCTCCACTTGCCCGGCGGCTTCCAGTGAGAACGGCTCGCCTGTTTGGAAGACAATATTGGCAAGATTGCACCATCCGGTCGAATCATGGCCGACTTGGACATCGGCGGCCAGCATCGAAGGATCGCGGGATCGAATAGCATTGAGAAAGTTTTCTTGATGCAATCCATTTCCGCTGTTACCACGGAAGCGTTTCATCTCTTTGCCGTCTGAGTCGTAAGCCACCGCACCACCACGCTGCCCTTCGAGCCGACCACCTTGTCCAAAGGCGATGTATCCGCTACCGGGTCCCTTGACTCTGGGTTGTTTGTCCGAGTCGGTGCCGGCTGTGAGATTGCTAAGTCCGATGACAACGGGAATCGAACCCGTATCGAAGTAAACGAAATGAACGTTCGGAGTTTCTCCGGCATCGTTCCAAACGACTCGCCCACCGCCACCAAAGATGCGTTTAGGCAAGTTAACTTTGTCGAGGAATACATTGTTTCGCAAATCATCGAGCACGTGAACGCCCCAGTTCCCCATCTCTCCGGAGCCGGTGTTAAAGTCCCAGTGCCAATCGTAATGAAAGTTCTCGCGGAATATCGGGCGATCTTGAGCGGGTCCCAACCACAGGTCGTAATCGATTTTTGGGTCGATGGGCAAAGGAGTCGATCTGAGTCCAATCGATTTGCGGACACCGTAACGATTCACGCGGGCAGTCAGGATCTCGCCTATTCCTTTCTCTTCGTGGAGAAAAGCTTTAATTTCTGCCTGCATCGGGTCGGAGCGTTGTTGGGTGCCGACCTGGCAAATACGATTGTACTTTCGGGCGGCGGCGATCGTCTGCTGGCCTTCCCATTGGCTGTGCGAGAGTGGCTTTTCGACGTAAACGTCCTTGCCCGCTTGCATGGCCCAAATCGCTGCCAAGCAGTGCCAATGGTTGCAGGTCGCGATGACAACAGCATCGACGTTAGGGTCATCAATGAGATTTCGCAAGTCTGCGTAGCCTTTAGCTTGCGGGGCGAATTGGGAGCGAGCTCGTTCCACCTTGGTGCTATCAGGATCGCACAGGGCGGTGACGGCGGCACCTTTGAATTTGGTAAAGGTGCTCAAGTGCTCATTGGCGCGACCTCCGCACGAGATGAATCCCAACCGAATTTCATCGTTGGCCATCGCAAAACTACGAGCGACCGAGGGGCTGGTATTCGCCGCCGTCGTTACCAGCGCCGAGGTGGCTGCGAGGTTGGTTAGAAAGCGACGGCGTGAGGTTTTCTTGTTGCGGTTCATGCTAAGCTCCTGAGAGGTTGATAGGGAAGGATTATCATCCACCAGTTTAACACAGAAGCGATTGCCTGTGACGCAGCGTCGGCCAAAGGAGGACCACAGCTATTCGAGATACACTTCGCCAAAGGATTGTTGCAGGAGATCGGGGCGTATTTTTCCCCAGCGCCACGATCGACCGGACTTTAGGTTGATGATGGTAATCATGGCGGGGCTAAACAGCCCTGGATCCACTTTGTAGAAGTCGCAGTTGTAGCCTCGGAATGTTTCAGCAAAGGGGCGACCGTAGTCCTTTGAGTGACTGCTCGGTACTTTCGCCCCCACCGACTCGATTGTTGAGTCATCCGAATCGACCCAAAGGGTTACATGCGAGCCATAGAGAATGGCATCGTTCGTGCGGCCAATCCCATCTACAAAATCGAGTGCTGGAGGAGGAAGTGGGGCTGCTCCGTGGCCGTGCACCACAGCTTCGAGTGGGAACCCAAGTTCGAAAAGTTTGTGAAGGCTCGTCTCTACCGATCTCGCGACCACCTGAACTGTACCGGCGATGGATCGGGTTGGAGCGACACACAAGAAAACTTTTGAGGGTTCTACTTTGCATTCTTCGGCCACAAGGCTAGCGACCGTGCAGTCGGGTAACTTGTCGCATTCCAATACGCCAACCGCGTACTCGCTGTCGTCGGTGACCAGTAGGGCTTCTAGGACTGGTTCGCGCCCCCGCTTGGCTCGCATCGGTCCCGATCCCATCGCAAAAAAGCCCTCACATTGAACGGGCCAACCCGCGTACTGACTGGCCATGCAAGCGTTCACGGGATCCTCTGTATAGACTTGGATGAGTGGCCATGGTCCGATGGAGCTATCCGCAGGGTGAACCGTAACTTTCGCTCGGTCCGCCAAACAGATACGGGCAAGGTTTTGGCCAGCCAAAATGCCTCCCGTTGTTTGGATCCCAAAGTCGATGACTGTCGCTCCGCAATCCAACGAATGCGATGCGATATGCCACGATTGCGTGTGACCGAGTGCAGATCGGCAGATGCCGAGAGATTGGTCGTTTAGATTCCTGGAATTGATTTGGGACAACGTTGCACCGGCGGGGGGTTGGAGGATGTTTTTTTGCTAGCGATGGAATAGCGACCACACTATAGCGATTTTTCGGATTCGTCCAGGTCGAAATTCCTTGGGCTGATTAAGGCGAATCGTTTTCATTTC
Source organism: Brakhagea baltica (assembly GCF_052161605.1). Classification (NCBI taxonomy): domain Bacteria; kingdom Pseudomonadati; phylum Planctomycetota; class Planctomycetia; order Pirellulales; family Pirellulaceae; genus Brakhagea; species Brakhagea baltica. The sequence continues at coordinate 6,880,267 of NZ_CP197409.1, forward strand.
GTATTTGGTCGGCTATATTCAAAAAAGGAACGGATTTCTTTATTCAACGCAGGAATGACGACTCATGGATGGCTCCAAGATTTCGTTCGGGGTAACAGGTGTTGTTTTGTGGGTGACACTAGTTTTTTTGTGCGTGACGCTCAGTGTGGCACAATTGCCATTCCGTGATCGAACGAACAGTACAAGCCCCCGGTCACATCCCTGGCTGGCGACTGCTCCTGGCGAGTATTTGCGTCTTATTAATCGCGGGAACGTTGGTATCAAGGTCGATGATGCGTTGCTGGCGTCTCATCGCAAGGCAGCTCTTACGCAATTCGAGATAAAGTTAGACTACAAGTGCATCTATAGCACGCCACGTGGGACAGCTCAAGACATTGGGCGTCAGTCTCCTAGAGCGAGCACAACGCTAGACTTTCGGTACACGCGCCGCGACTTGAAGGTGGCCCACTCCATCATCATTCCCAACAGCTTCCAACCGGATGAACCCTGGAAGGATCGCTTGTTGAAGCATGAGATGGACCATGTCGCGATTACGACAGACCCGCGGTTGTATACCGTCGTACAAGGAATCTTCAGTCGGGGAGCCACTTTCGTGATTCCACTCGATGGAGGGCGTGTTCCGAGTTCGATCGAACTGCAAGGGTACATTGATCAATTTACGGCTGCCCGCATTTCCGAGCTCGAGTCCCTTCTCCAATACCAGTACGATGAATTGGACCGAGTTTCGCGAGATGGGTTGGAGGATTTAGAAGACAGGCTTACTTTTTTCCAAAATCTCTATGACTACGAAGCTTGTAGGAAACGATTAACTTTGTGCCTCGATAATGTCAGTCGTGAGACGTGGGAGCGATGGACGCGGCTCGAATCCAAGAAACTTTCCGCTCATTACTCATTGAGCAGGTAAGTCTGAATTTTCACGAGAACAGATTGCAATACATAAGCACGAAAAAAGCGAGCCATTTCTGACTCGCTTTTTCATTCTCAACAGATACCTCGAATCCTGCTTAAGGGATCGGAGTGCCTGTGAGCTTTTCTTCTTCTTCTTCAGGAATGATGATTCTCGGAGAGACGGTCATCATCAGAGTACTGGTTTCCCGACCGATCGCATTGTTCTTGAACAATCGGTTCAGGTAAGGGATCTTGCTCAAGATTGGTGTTCCCCGCTCCACTCGACCTTCAGACAGACGCTTGATACCACCCAAAAGGATCGTTCCGCCATCTGGAACGTTAACCGTGGTCTGGATACTGGTGGTACCCAGGGTCGGCTGTTGGACCGTCGTTCCCTCGATAACCTCATCCTGCTGGTTTCTCGTACCCGTTGGCAATCCCGTGTTTGGGTTCAGGATGCTTGTACCGGTGTTGCTCGAACGACGTCCTTGGAAGGTGAACTGTCGGTCCGCGTTTTCAAGGCGGGTGAACTGTGGCACCAGAGTCATTCTAACAAACCGTCGATCTTGGGAGACGACTGATTGCACATTCAATTGTGTTCCTTCATTGAGAACCACAACGATTGGCCTTTGAGCCACGGCAAAGTCACCGACAACCGGCTCAAAGGAGACCACGAACGGTCGCTGAGCAAAGTCGTTGATACTTGCAATCTGGCCGTCAAACATCGTCACCTTCGGTGCATTGAGCACGTTCTGACGACTGTTACCTTGCGAAGCTTCCAGGAAAAAGAACAACTCTAGGTCACTCAAAATCGCCAATCCGAACGTGGTAGCCTGATTAATATCTGGAGCCCCGAATGGTGGGTTGACGGAAAAATTGTTGCTCAGCCCAATATCAAGATCGCTCGTAAAGCTTGGTCCCGCAGGTGTATTTCCTGCGCTCAAGCCAACTGCGACGCGAGGGCCGCTATCATCGTTTGGCAACCTGCGGACGTTGTCGTCTTTCTTGATGTCAAAGTCGATGCCGATTCTCTCGAAGAACGTATCTTGAAGCTGGATGAAGCGAACTTCGATTGTCACCTGAAGATTCATAAGATCTCGCAAGCTCTTGAGCAGATCAGCGAGTGCCTCATGTGTCTCTTGCGGAGCTCGTACCAGCAAACTCAGCGTTTGTCGGTGTTCGATCATCGAGCTGGTACCAGAGTTCGATTCCCAAGCATCGGGCGTAACCACGGTTTCAATGAGCTGTATCAGTTCGCCAAAGTTAGCCAGGGGTGATCCACCGAAGCCCTGAGTTGCACCCGGAAACCCTCCCGGAGTGCTCGCTCCGTACATGCTGGACGACATCCCGGGAACCATGCCTCCGAAGCCTCCAGGTCCCATTTGTCCGTTCATACCTGGCATCGCAGCCAGCTGGGTTAAGACTTCTGATCGCGGATCGATGCTAACAGGATTGGCAGCAGCCAGTGCGGATGCTCTCCCTTGTCCTGGAACACTCGCGCTCGCAAAACTTGTCTGCGCGTTGTAGGCAGCCTGCAATGCACCTGCCATGCCCGTATTGTAATCGGATACAAAGTTTGGAATGGGGATGACCAAATCCTTGATCGAGTAGGTCACGGTAATGAGCTCAGGCTGAGAGAACTGCTTGCCTTGAATCGTGAGGGTCTCGTTCTTCACGACATACCTCAGGTTCAGCTTTTCCAGCATCAAGTTCAACGCACTCTTAACCTTGATCGAGTTCCCTTGTAGGTCGAGGGAAACCGGTTGATCGATCGAGACGTTTTCGACTTGAAGCGATCGCTCATCAATGTCGATTGGAATTCCATACATCTCTCCGAAGGTTCGCATCACATCGACGAGAGGTCTTCTATCGAAGGATCCCGAGAAGGATTCGTCGAGAGCTTCCCATATGCGTTTCTCCGATGGTAACATCTTCGATTCGCTTTGCGATTTCAATCGATTTCGACTCAACTGACTCCATTCATTCGCCGGACCAAAGCTCAAAATCTTTCGGTCGTCCTGAGGGATGGAGGCGAACTCAGTGCTCATCATCATGTTCGCGAAACCGTATTCTTTTTGTTCGCGAAGGAGTTCGTATTCGTTGTTATTTGCCTGAATCTTGGACTTGGCAGTCATAACGGCAGCGATCTCCGAGCCCGGACGCAATTCTGCTACACGTCTGGCAACCTCAACCGCTTCGTCGAATCGACGCTGATCGATGAGCGTATTATACTGATCCACTAACGAAGAGACCTGTAGGTCGGACCTTACGAGCTGGTCGGCTTCGACCCGCATCCGGTCTTCGATCTGCTTGTTGGTCTGATCGAGTTGAATAGCAACTTTGTTCTGCTCTACCCACTTCTCAATGTTTCCACTGACTTGATCAACGGTTGTCAGAAGGGACTTCTTGTACTCGTTTGATGCATCGCTTTGGCCGATCCGAACGCGGAGGGATCGCAGCTTGTCGAGCGCCTCGAGAGGTTTGTTTTGCATAGCCAATCGCTCGGAGTCCGCAATCTCACCGGTGACTTCGCTGAACAATCGCTGTCGTTTGCGCAGTTCGTCTTGGTTGGCTGCGGAAACAGCGTTGATTTCCTCAGGCGCACCACTTTGGCGAGCGCTGACCTGGAGCATAGCCATCTTATCCTTGAGCTGTGTCAAGGTCGGCTGATCGAGGTCCTGTCGCTTCTGATACGCAGCTCGGAACTTCGACATGGCAGCGTCGTTGTTGCCCGCTGCCAGTGCGTTCATTCCTTCGCGATACAATTCTGCACCGTTGGTGTCTGCATCGTAGGAGCTTAATACTCCACTAGCTGCCGCGACCCGTGAACCATCCTTTTGAGGCTGATAAACACCAGACTCAACAGGTTGCTGGTTGGGAGCTAATCCGCCAGCTGGCTGAACAGAGCTAGCGGTAGCGACTCCCGAGTTTGCCTGCATGGCCTCGCGACCTTTGACAGCCAGTTCTAGCTGCCAAGGACGAATGGTGCCTGGTTCAAATTCATTGTCGGGCACACCGAGAGCTTTCGCTTGATCCAGCAGGCGACGCGCCGAGGCGATGTCACCACGATCAAACGCCAGTTTGGCTTGCGAGGTCAGTGCGGTTGCCTGATCTCGCTTTGGATTCGCAGAGGCCTGTGTCGACCCTTGCTGGGGCTGGTTTAACCCTGGCAGAGGTGGTAACGCGGCGTTCGCTGAACTAGGCGGTAACAGGCTAGGAGCAGCTGGTGCCCCAGCACCTCCTGCAGCTTCGCTTTCCTTGTTCGCTTCGTTAGCACCAAAAGCTGACGTGGCGGGAGGCAACGGTGGTAAACCGCCTGTTGTTCCGCTCTGTCCTAAGACCGTCGATGTCGCGACCATTGGTGTGGCGAGGCCAACAAGCAATGGAACATAGACGGGCGACGGGACCGCCGACAAGGCAGTTAAGAGCCGTAATGTCCGGAGGGGGGTTAGATGTTTCAACGCGACACTCCTTTATCGCTTTTGTTAAAAAAACGCTCGTCTCATTTCATCAATGATCGACGGTCCAAACAGAAGTCGTGTTCATCATTCCCTTGCGGAACACGGCTCCGGTATGGAGACCAAAATCTATCTGGGTGGGGAATAGGTGGTAAAGCAATCGCTGGTCAATAGCAGATTCGCTGTTTCGGAAAGTTTTTTTCAAATGGTAAAATGGGGAGGTGTTCAGGGCTTTCGCAGCTTCTCTGGAGCCCCCGTTTTACCTTGTGGGCTGTGGGACCTTACGTCTCAGAACGCCACCCATCGTCTCGAACGGACGTGGTTGGCTAACCGAATGCTGTATTCCTTCAGGCGGGAGCGAGGGCGCCACTGGCGTGTCACTTGGTAAGGCCGGCATTTCTGCTGGCAAGACGGATTGATCTGCCCGAACCGGGTTGTTGTTGCCAGCGGATTCCGCGATCCTGGACGCTTGACCTGTCGGGCTGTGAATACCCGCCACTGCTAACGATTGTTCCCCGTATGAGCCGGTGCTCTCGCGGCTTCGCAGCTCATTTAGGTAATAGCTGCCTTGCCCACGAGTCAAGCCGCTCTCGCTATTGGATCGGGTTGTCTCCGCACTCGCGGTTCTCACGCCCTCAAGCGGGCCCTCTCCTGTAGCCAAAGCTTTAACAACGGGCTGCGCCGAAGCAAGGCTGTTGATTGTATTTCCTGTACTCAGTCTCGCCACCAAGGCGTGATCACCATGCCCTCGAGCGATAGCCGTGAATCGACTGACATCTCGTCCGCCGTTGTTCACCCAATCGTTCCAAGCGACTTGAAGCTTGCCAACCAAGGGGTAGCCATAGATCTCGTTTGTTGCTGATACCCAGTCATTGTTCTTCATGCCAGCTTCGAGGAAGCGAATAAAGGTTCGTGGGCCTTCCTCTCCTCCCTGTGCTATCAGAAAGCTCGCCAGGCTGTAGCCTTGTGCATACAGTGGCAACGGGTTAGCAGGGTAGTCTTCCAATAAGAACAAGGTCGCGAATGGTAGTCCTTCTCCTTCGGAAAGAAACTTGATTAGCAGTTGATCATGTTTGCGACGCTCAGCCTCGTGCTCCACCGTAGTGCACATCCCTTCGTCGGCCCAACGCGGGACGGGGCGACCGTAGGGTGCAAAGTGGCTAGCGATGATGGTATGGGTTACCTCATGTGGCAAAACCGAATCGAGAATTCGTTCACGCGTGCCTCGGACAGTCATCTTGAAATTGATAACCGCTCCGCTGACGAGGGTGTAATTAGTCTCACCGCTCGCGAGAGCCCGGGGGCTATCTTGTACAAAGAGAACGCAGGGTTTTGACCATTGCGGTAGGGCTTGGCCTGTCCAGTGAATCGCTAGAGCCTTTCGATACTCCTCGGCAGCTTGAGAAACCTCTTTAGCCCAGTTCGGATCGTTTGCATAAACAGTAAAATTGGGGCTGGCACTCATGAAGCGCGGAGGTGCACCCAAGATCTGAGCAAAGCATTCGTTCCAACAAGCCAACGCTGACATCGTTGTCATCAGCATCATGCCTATGGTTCTCAGTGAAAACATCATCGCCTCCCTGCGGTGATTGGTGGTTCCACCCCTGTTGATTCTGCATCCTTGCAGTTTCCTCGAGGTGTCGTTGGGTCATCAGCTAGCCAGCTCGTTCTTGGCTGACCGTCCCGAGTCTAGAAAACGGAGAAACGACGGCTCCAGGTCAATCTTGAGCCAAAGTCGGGAAAATTTCGCAAATATCTACTTTGCTAGCGAACCGCAAAATCGATGCTACGTGCATTGATGGCTGGAAAATGCGGATTTTTTATTTGGCTCCCATACACAGTGCGAACGGTAACAGCCTTACCTGTTCGATATGCAAGGCATGGACTTAAGACACAATCTCAGAATTGGACCAGGTAGGGACGCTGTGCTGATCGGGGCAGTACTGCTGGCGGTCGCTCTCGCCTTTTTGGCCTATGTCGCGAGACTAAACGATGTGACTCACGATGCATTTCACGAAATGGCGTTAGCACGCGAGTTTTTTGAACGAGGCTCGTTCCCCCATGAAGACCGGTTTGCGTTTACTCCAACGGTGTCGCCTGCTGTGCACCACGAATGGGGAACCGGGGTTTTGTTATACATAGTTGCCGGCGCGAGCCCGCTGGGGCTGGATGGAATGGCCGTCACTCGCCTCCTGCTAATCGCCATGCTCGGGCTCTGCATATACCGCGCGGCGAGGAACAGCGGAGCTCATCCTCTCATGATTGGCCTATGCCTCCCGATCGCTTTTCCGCTGGCTTGGGTTGGGTTTGCGACCTTACGGGCACAACTTTTCACCCTGCTGTTTTTGGTCATCCAAATCCTGCTCCAGCAGAGCGACTGGCGTGGTAAAAAAAGCTGGGTTGCAGCATGGATGTTGTTGTATGTCGCCTGGCTTAACGTGCACGCAGGATTCGTCGTCGGGGTTGCAGCACTCGGATTGCATGTGATTGAACGATGGTTGGGCTACTGGCGGGACTCTTCCCGCCCTCGAAACGTTTCCGACTTTTTTGAGCGTTTTTGGCATCACTTTCTTGTCGCCGCATTCCTGGGGATAGGAATTCTTATAAACCCCTGGGGCATTCAGTATCCGGTCTATTTGTGGAAGGCGATCCTGATGCCAAGGCCAACCATGTTCGAGTGGCAACCCCTTTGGTTTATTCCTGACCGTGCGATCAGCCTGGGAGCATTTGGTGTCATGGTTGTCACACTGGGGTACTCTTTCAAGTCGCGTCAATGGCGGAGGTTGCGTGGCTGGCTATTCTGCTGCTTAGCTGCGTACATGGCTCTCAAGCATATTCGACATGGCTCGATTTTTGCAATCGCCTGGATGGTTTATAGCCCCGGCTGGTTGACACCTACTGCTTTGGGACGCAACTGTTTGGCAGCTGTTCAACGGAATCGAAGGATGGCCGTGCAAGCTTGTTATATAGTTGGAGTCGCAGCAACAATTTTCTTCGCCCAGCATGCGGCTTGGCGTGCCAATCTACCGGATTCCGGTCCAGAGCTTAGCATGGTCTACCCCGTTCAGGCTGTAGAGTTCCTGAGGAAGAGTGAGTTCCAAGGCAACCTTATGACACCTTTCGCAGCTGGGGCATACGTTAGCTGGACTTGCTATCCGAACGTTCGGGTGAGCTTGGATGGACGCTACGAGGTGGCATACCAACACGATGTACTACCCAAGCACAACTCCTTTTTTGCCGCAGGGCCAAATTGGCAAGCGGTGCTTGAGGAATACGCTCCTGATGCCATTTTGGTCAAACAAAATGCACCGGTTCGCAAGTTGCTCGGTTCGCGTGAGACCGATACCGAACACTACCACCTGGTTTACGAGGACGATACTTTCGCGGTGTTCGTTCACGATTTGCTGTCGGTGCGAACATCATCGTTCCGCTGGGGTTCGGTCAATCGCTGAACAACTTCCAAATCGTCATGAGGAGCCATCGAACGCAAAACAATCTCGATAGAGTCGACTAGCGTGTTGCACCAGATCGGACGCCCACCCTGTGACAGCTTAGTCGCCAAGTCCTTGGAGCTGCCGGTTTTCGGATAGAGCCGAACGCAACCGCTTTCAAGCTTTGATTCACTCCAGATGCCAGCTCCGATGGGGCAAGCTTTTACGCACGCCTCCGCCCTTGCAATCAACTCGCTCCCCTCGATCTGCTTGGCCATCCGCTGTGCTCGATTTAGCAGGTTCTCTGTCGAGGTCGTAAGGACCTGCCCCAGCTCGGTTTGCTCCCACTCTTGAAGACTCGATACGGACTGAATCGAGGCACTGAGCAGGAGTTTCGTGATCGCGGAGGAATCAATACCACACGATTGCACCTGCGGACGGACAGCACCAGCCAAATCCGAATGCTCTCGGAACAAGATCATGCACCCTTCTGAGGTGCCTATTAAGTATTCAGTCGGAACAATGGCGATATCAATACCCTCTTGCCAAAGGGATTTGACGTTCGTTCCTAGACTTGGCTGCGTTCCCGGCTCGAACAAGATTCCATCGAACACCAATTCCACAAGACGCATCTTCCCTTTAGATTTCGCCGAGAGAAGTGAGGCACGGGTATTGGAAGAGCCGTCGGTAAGCTTGCGGTTTGGGGTGACCGAGAGGGCGAAACACGATCTGTCGTGGCACGCAGATAGAATCTCGCTTTCTTGGCAATCTTGATTGGTCCCCACTTCTAAAACAGACGCTTGTGCTGTGTCCAAGACTTCGCGCAGACTGCAACTGTTGGCAGAGCCAAAGCGTGGAACTCGAATGCAGTTTTGTCGGGGGAGAATCCAAGGCGAGTTGTCCCCCGTGCGGCGTGCAGCGCTGGCTAAAGCAAATAATGCAGAGGCTGTGGAATTCGTCAGGACGACTTCCTGGGCACCTGTTCGCTGACAAATATTTTTCGTCAGGTCATCCGTTAAGTGGGCGGTGTCGACGGTTCCCGGCAAAGAGCCGGCGAGAAACAACGCCTGTTGCGAACTAATGGGAACGCCAGACCATCGAGACGAAAAGAGTTCGCCTGTACCATTGATGCCTGGAGTTAGATTGCCCGATTCCAATCCAGTAAAGAAATGCTGTGCCAGATCCTCCATCCATCGAGACGCATTCTCGAAGACTTGCTGGATCGGCTGCAAATTCACATTGCTGAAACTCTCCTTCAAGCCCGCTTTCTCGGCTGCCTCCTTCAATGCGTCGGCAATTTTAGGATTGCCTACGAACTGAGAGATTTGCTTGACGGCTTCTGTAGGAAGGAATTGCCGAAAGTTGTTTGGGAATTTCATAGCTTACGTGAAGTTAGGAGATCGTTGACCGTTTTGATGTACTGCTTACCTGAACCAGTATACGGATGAATTAGGTTGTAGTAGAAAATGTACCATAGGGCGGCGATGCCATCTTTAAGGCCGATCTTCTTGCCTTCCTCGTAGGTGCGACCATAGTAGGAAATGGGAACCTCGTAGGTGCGTGCATTGGTCTTGCAAATCATGGCGGTAAGCTCCACCTCCATACCGAAGCCAGCGCTCGTAAGCTTTATCGGTTTGATGACCTCCTTTCGAAACGCTTTGTAACACGTCTCGATGTCGGACATATTTCGATTCGTCAAGAAGTTGCTTAAGAACGTCAGGCCCTTGTTGGCGAGGTAATGATAGAAGTAGAGGACTCTAGACGCTCGCTTCACTAAAAATCGACTGCCGTAAACGACGTCGGCCACGTCCTTTTGAATTGGGGCCACGATATCAGGAATCTCATCGGGGTCATACTCTAGGTCAGCATCCTGGATGATCAAAATGTCTCCTGTCGCGGCCTCGATTGCTCGTGAGATGGCGCTGGTTTTGCCGCCGTTAACCGATTGCCGAAATAGCTTGATGCAATCGAACTCACATTGAAATCGATCCACGATCTCCGGCGTTCGATCCGTGGACGCATCATCGACGACGATAACTTCTCGCTCGTCAAAAGGCAGATTCAAAACCTTCTCCAGCACTTTGCCAATCGTTGGCTCTTCGTTGTAAGCTGGGATCAGAAACGAGATTTTCAAAGATTTGCTCCCTAACGCATCTGGAACCGAATACCTTCCAATGTCCAGGAAGCCATGACGTTTGTAAATCCCACAATGGATCTCGCACGACGCTAGGGGAACAGGGCATCCCAGGCCGGTAATCCTGGGGCTACGAACAAATTCTCCATTGAGACGGGAACCGTACATCAATCAGAAATTCGCACAATCTATCATCAGATGGGCTAATGAAGCGGTGTTGGTTGCAGGATCTGTTTTACTGATGCTACGAGTGGGGGATTAGGAGGTTTGTAAGCTTCATGCTGGTGGGGATTTACGGCCAGGATGAGCGAAAGCAGCCCCATTGCATGCATTGAACTGATGCTGGCTCTTGTTCCAAATTCTGATTTCCACTCCCGAATAACCATATGACGAGACGAAAGGATCGAGTATGGTAAGGGAGTCACAGACATGATCACTTAACCGGTCGGTCTTCGCAGAATCACCGCATACCTAAGCGATGATGGGCGGACTCAGAAAGCTGGTGTAGAGTTTCGCGGCCACGGACTTTACCCTTAGATTCGCTAAGAAGCAGTTGGCGAGTCCTTTCCCTCCGCTCCTCGGTTTGTTCGGTAGCGACTTAACATCCAGAGTCGTTTTTGCTGAACAACCACCGCGAATGGAATTCCTAGACTTAGGACGCGATTGACGAGCGAGCCGACCGGTTTTTCTTTTTCCCTGCGTTGCTAGCGCGAGCTTAGTTTGTCCAGCCAGTCAGTTCACATTCCAGTACTTCTGAGCGAAGTAACGCAAGCAATCGCCGAAGCAGGCATTCCCGGCGACCGATTGTGGATCGATGGTACACTCGGTGGGGCCGGCCATGCCGTCGAGCTCGTATCGCTCTTGGGGGCGGGAGATTGCCTAGTGGGATTTGACCGAGATCCAGCGGCTTTGGAGCGTTCGGAATCCAAACTTGCGACGATCCCAAGAGAGTGTGCGGTTCGAATCGTGAACGCGAGCTACCGCGAGATTCCCGAGTACGTGCGTGATGGGACCTTTGGGCCTGCGGATGCGATTCTTCTTGATCTAGGGCTATCCAGCGACCAACTGGAGGATCGAAACCGAGGCTTTTCGTTCAAGGTTGGTGGACCGCTCGATTTGCGATTTGACACCACGCAAGGAATTTCCGCTGCCGAACTGCTGCAGAAGGGAACAGATCGCGAGCTAGCCGACATTATCTATCAGTATGGTGAGGAACGGTTCAGTCGACGCATAGCGAGAGCGATCGTGGAGCAAAGGATCTCCTCTCCTGTCGAAACTGCCGAACAGCTCGCCGATTTGGTCCATAGAGTGGTGCCCGGCAAGATCCATGGTCGGATTGACAGTGCCACGAGAACCTTTCAAGCACTACGTATAGCGGTTAATCATGAGCTTGAGCATCTGACCGTGGCCATGAAACGCTTGCCTGAGTGTCTCAAACCCGGAGGCTTGTTAGTTGTGATTTCTTTCCATTCGCTTGAAGATCGAATCGTAAAGCACGGCATGCGAGATCATCCGCTCCTCGATGTTGTCACGCGAAAACCGATCCTTCCCACTGAGCAGGAAACCGAACAGAATCCGAGAGCCAGAAGTGCAAAGCTGAGGATCGCAAAGCGCGTTTTCTGAAACGCTTTCAAGATCGCGGAAGAGCGTTTCCGCAATTTCACCGGACGTGGCGACTTTAAAAAAATCGCAAACAATTTCTCCAAATCAGAAAAAGGATTGGATAAGTTGGGGGGAGTGTTCCGATTACACCAAATGTAGGGGGGACACGAAACCATGGAAGTTGACCAATGAGTTGGGTACTGCCAGCATTTAATTACAAACCAACGTTGCAACGCTCTTCGCTACGGCGAAGGCATCTCGGCTGGGTAACCAGTTTGCTCGGCAACGCATTGGTACTGCTTGTATCCGCTGTTTTGGCTAGCACTTCTGTGCTGTTCGGCGTAGGTTTGCACGCACAGGATGCTACCTCAAGCTCTTCAGGGTCTCAGGTCCCTAGGCCGCGAATCGGTCATTCGACCGTGGGGCCAGCCTATGGAACAGCAAGCGAAGCGGAAATGTTCGCTAACTCCTCGGTCGCCCCTATGGAATCGACTCATTTCGATCATTTTGATACGGTGCAACCGTTCTCTACATCTACGGCCTACAGGCCTTTCCGATCGGCCGTGGGATGGTGTGGCTCGGTCTGCGACAGGGACTTTTTCTCGACATTTTTGAGTGCGGCACCAGGAGATCGATGGCTGAGAGTGGAATATTTGTACTGGGGTGTAAGTACTCCGAACCAAATTCCATTGGTCGCGGCAAGCGTGCCCGGCACGGCTCCAGAGAACACTGGCGTCTTGGGATTGCCTACCACATCAATCCTTGCCCCTACCGATGATAGCTTTCGTGGACTGTCGGGTTTTCGAATCGCCAAAGGCTGGTGGCTGGAGTGTGCCGATATAGGATTCGAACTGAGTTACACTGGATTGCCACGATCCGAGATGCGCAATGAATTTCGAGCCCCATCGGATACGCATCTTGCTCGCCCGGTCATCGACGCAATCACTGGTCAAGAAATCTCCATGCTGGTAAACCACCCGAATGTTTTAAACGGCAGCGTTCGAGTCACCTCCGATGCAGAGTTTCACATTGCCGACTTCATCGCAAGAACGAGAGCGATTGGGGACGAGTCCGCTTCAGTAAGCAGGCTCTTTGGATTTCGCTATGCTCGTCTAGAAGAAGGCCTCCGAATCGACCAGTCTTCAGACTACCCCGCAGCCCGTGGCCCTATTATCGCGGGCACGCAAGTCGAACTGCATGATCAATTCCGGACTAGAAATCGTTTCGTCGGGGCCGTCATGGGCTTTGATGCTACCCAACGATTCCGTCGATGGTCGCTCGATTTTCAAGGAATGATTTCTGTTGGTAATACCCAATCGTATGTCGACATTCAGGGGCAAACGGTAACATCAGTTCCCAATGCAGGTAGCGCTCTCTTCCGTGGCGGATTGCTGGCCCAAGAAACCAACATCGGTAAAGTCGTAAGGGATCGATTCTCAGTGATTCCGGAGTTCACTGTTTCAGCGAAAGTTCCCTTTCGATGTATGTGGGAAGCGTCCGTGGGCTACCATTTCCTATTTTGGTCTGGAGCTGCTCAGCCAGGAAATCAAATCGATAGAGCTGTGTCACAGTTTCCGCCCGAACCCACCGCCGGCCGATCTCCGCAAGCACTCTTCGATACCTCTGGAGCCATCATTCAAGGCCTACAATTGGGCCTTGAACGTCGATTCTAAGTGGAACCGGTTCTAGAAGGGGGCTTCCAAGATGACGAACACTTGCTCGACCGATAATCCATCCGCATCAGTGCTTCGCACGCGAACCGAGAAGCTCTCCTGATTCGCGAAGTCGATTTCGCCGAGGACAAGCAACTGATTGCCATCGATCTCGAAGAGAATATTGTCCATATCTCCTTCGCCCGCGACCAGCTCGTAACTATGGCTGTCTCCGCTATCCGGATCGTCGGTCGATAGGATTCCAACCAAAGTGCCGGCAGGAGCTAACGTAAAGACAAATACGTTATCGATCTGGATTCCGGTTGGAGCTTCGTTGACATCGAGGATCGCAATGACGAACGTTTGCTCGACAAATAATCCACCTGCATCAGTGCTGCGAACGCGGATGCTCACTTCTGGTGTGGTCTCAAAGTCGAACGACTCTGCGGTAAGCAATTGATTGCCCTCGATCGTAAACCAATCGTTAGCCGTATCACCCTCGCCTGCTACCAAGGTATAGGTATGCGTATCACCGGCGTTCGGATCGAGGCTCGAGAGCAGGCCGACTAACGTGCCAGCGGGTTCGTTCTCGTTGATACTCGTATTGCTTAGTTCAATGGCGGTTGGAGCTTGATTGGACTCTGTTGCACTGAGAACGATCACTTGTTCGACAAACAGCCCACCAGCGTCGGTGCTGCGAACACGGATGGAGAAGCTCTCTTGGTTAGGTAATTCTGCTGCGACCAAGAGTTGGTTGCCCGCAATGCTGAACATTTCGTTATCCGTGTCCCCTTCACCTACGACCAACGTGTAGGTATGGGTATCACCAGCATCCGGATCGGTCGTCGAGAAGTTGCCAACAAGGGTGTCTACCGGCGAGTCCACGTCGACTATGGTGTTGTCCAGAGCCACCATCGTGGGTGCTTCGTTGACATCGAGGATGGTGATAACGAACGTTTGCTCGACAAACAATCCACCCGCATCGGTGCTGCGAACGCGGACGCTGACCTCTGGTGTAGTCTCAAAGTCGAACGACTCTGCGGTCAGTAATTGATTGCCCTCGATCGTGAACCAATCGTTAGCAGCGTCACCCTCACCTGCTACCAAGGTGTAGGTATGCGTATCACCGGCGTTTGGATCCATGCTCGAGAGCAATCCGACTAAAGTTCCCGCAGGTTCATTCTCGTTGATGCTTGTGTTGCCCAGCTCAATGGAGGTCGGAGCTTGATTGGTCTCCGTTGCACTGAGAACCATCACATGTTCGACAAACAGCCCGCCAGCGTCGGTGCTGCGAACACGGATGGAGAAGCTCTCTTGGTTAGGTAATTCTGCTGCGACCAAGAGTTGGCTGCCCGCAATGCTGAACATTTCGTTATCCGTGTCCCCTTCACCTACGACCAACGTGTAGGTATGGGTATCACCAGCATCCGGATCGGTCGTCGAGAAGTTGCCAACAAGGGTGTCTACCGGCGAGTCCACGTCGACTATGGTGTTGTCCAGAGCAACCATCGTGGGAGCTTCGTTGATGTCAAGGATCGCAATGACGAACGTTTGTTCAACAAACAATCCGCCTGCATCAGTACTGCGAACGCGGATGCTCACTTCTGGTGTGGTCTCAAAGTCGAACGACTCTGCGGTAAGCAATTGATTGCCATCGATCGTGAACCAATCGTTGGCTGCGTCACCCTCGCCTGCTACCAAGGTGTAGGTGTGCGTATCACCGGCGTTTGGATCCATGCTCGAGAGCAATCCGACTAAAGTTCCCGCAGGCTCATTCTCGTTGATGCTCGTATTGCTTAGTTCTATAGAGGTCGGACCTACATTGAGATCCGTCCCCGTGAGCACGATCACTTGTTCGACAAACAGCCCACCAGCGTCGGTGCTGCGAACACGGATCGAGAAGCTCTCTTGGTTAGGCAATTCTGCTGCGACCAAGAGTTGGCTGCCCGCAATGCTGAACATTTCGTTATCCGTGTCCCCTTCACCTACGACCAACGTGTAGGTATGGGTATCACCAGCATCCGGATCGGTCGTCGAGAAGTTGCCAACAAGGGTGTCTACCGGCGAGTCCACGTCGACTATGGTGTTGTCCAGAGCCACCATCGTGGGTGCTTCGTTGATGTCAAGGATCGCAATGACGAACGTTTGCTCGACAAATAATCCACCTGCATCAGTACTGCGAACGCGGATGCTGACTTCTGGTGTGGTCTCAAAGTCGAACGACTCTGCGGTAAGCAATTGATTGCCATCGATCGTGAACCAATCGTTGGCTGCGTCACCCTCACCTGCTACCAAGGTGTAGGTGTGCGTGTCGCCAGCATTCGGATCGATCGTGGAGAAAAGACCGACGACAGTCCCCGACGCAGAGTTCTCGGCGACTGTTTGGTTGTTTAATTGGATTGAGGTAGGCGCTTGATTATCTTCATTGACGGTGATCAGGAAGAATCTTTGGAAGCTCCTGCCAGTCGAATCAGTCGTTTGCACTCGGACGCTCAATGGTTGTTGCCCCGTAGCATTAAGAGCCGCGGTAGTTACCAATGCGTTTCCTGAGATTGCAAAAAGGTTGTTGTTGGTATCCCCATCACCACTGACGATCGAGTACGTGTGCGTGTCACCGAGGTCGGGATCAGCAGTGCTTAGCGTGCCAACCACGGTTCCGCTGGGGAGATTCGCCCCCACGATAGTGGAGGACAAAGCGATGCCGGTGGGGGCTTGAGCAGTTGGCAACGCAGGAATGTTGGGTGTAGGAAGTCCAACGACTCTTCGTAGGATGTCACTAGCATCCAGGGGGCTGATTCCCTCGAGGCCTGTCACATCACCGATGATGATAGGGTCAATTGTCGCGAAAGGTCGCATCTGGGGCGTGCCCACTCCTTCGGACAGAGCTCCCACGAAGCCAGAGTCCAATCCAACCCCAACCCGAGCAACCAATCGTGCGTCCTCCGCGTCATAGCGACGATTTCCCGTGACGTCCCCCGGGAAGGCGACTAGGTGCACGGCGTCACGCGTGGCTGCTTCGATAGCCCCGGAGTTAATTTCCAAGGAGCTAATTCGAATCAAATGAGCGGAACCGTATGTTGCATTGTCTGGCACGGATGACTCCAGCACGATCAGGCTACCAGCACCTGCGGCGAGAGGCTCCAGAGAAAAGAAGGCAATGACAATCTCGCCAGGGTTAGTCAAGTTCGCCTCGACTTGGCTTCCGTTGGGGGCACTCGGCCCAAGATTCACATCTGTAACGTTCAGGAGCGAGGGATCGTAGCTGACCGTCATCGTCAAGGAGGTGATTCCAGCAGTGTTCGAAAACTGGATGGGAAGATCAGGTAACGGACTTTGCCCGCTACCCACCGCGGGAACATTTACTGGTTGAGAAGGCCCCCTTGCAAAATCGGGCATGCCCACAACCACTGTAGGCAGGGCCGCCACCACGAACGAAGTAACGAAGTCACCGCCGGGTACCCCATTGCCCGATGGAAACTGACCGTTAAATTCCCCGTCGAGCAATTGCCCCAAAGCCGCGTCCACAAAAGCGTCGCTCGCGCTGCGGAGGGTGGCGAAATAGGTGTCAGGGACCAAAACTCCGGCAGAAGAAACAAAGGTGATGCGATTTCCCTCAACCACTAGAGAACCGCGGACGTTTCCCACCGTCTCGCCTTGGAGGATTACGTCTGCCGCCCCCATCCCCCCTGAGGCCGAATCGTAGAGATTGAGATTATCGAGCTTGATGGGTGCGGTCAGCTCGGCAGTGAAACCGCTGGGGGTGGGGGCAAAGGATCCCACAGCGAACGCCAGCAATTTTCGATCCTCGAGTGACTCGTGGATCAGTTTTCGGAACTTTACCCGGCGATCTTGCCTAGTGTCCTGTCTATTGTTTCTCGAGGCGCTAGGAAACAATTGGTTCTTGAATAGTTCTAGCCACTCATTATGTCGAGCCATACCGAGGTAACCTTGTTGGGAAAGGAAAATCTTAGGGTTTATGCCTATAATCGCGTCTCACTAGAATACATCGGCCCCCCTACGCAAAAACCAAATTTTGTACCAGCTGTAGAGATATTGAACCGATCATTTTCCGATGTTTGAGTACGATTGGAATAATTAGCTTCTTCTAGCCAATTGTCAATTCTTGCATACTCGCCGTAATCTTCCATAACTCGACGAACAGTCACTTTAGTTGCCGGGAAGCACCGAAAAGTTCCGAGAATCGGGGAACTACTCGGCAGACAAAGGTAATCTAGAAGGGATAAAGAGTCAGATAATTGGAGGGAATGCAGGTCGCTAACCTTAGTGGGGTGGGAAATGATGGGGCAGATGCGTCGTTTAAGTTTTGAATCCCTCGAAGCCAAACGTTTGCTTGCGGCGGTTAGTATTCCACAGGATTTGACCGTTGCCGCCGGGGCTCAGGTCTCTGCACCGGTGCTGATTGACACGGCGTCTGGAATTCGAGCTGCCGAGATTCGGTTTCAATTCAATCCACAGCAGCTCTCACTCACCACGAACGACATCACTCCAGGGACGACGTGGGCGGGGGGGGATGAGCCCCTTTTGACCGCGAACATTGACAATGCGACGGGATTGGTAACCGTCTTCATCGCAGCCGCGTCCGACCTGCCCAATATTTCTGGGTCCCTTTTGAATATCAATTTCACGGCGGCCGCATCCGTTGCAGAGGGAACTCAGGCCGATATCGATTTGCGTTTAGTAACGCTAAATGAAGGGGCCATAGCGGTTCAACCAGCTCCAATACCCGGCGTAGATCCGACGGATGGTCGAGTTACCATTGTAGCTGACCCGACTGACCCAACAGATCCGACCGATCCGACAGATCCGACAGACCCCACAGATCCGACCGATCCGACCGATCCGACCGATCCGACCGATCCGACCGATCCCGAAAATGCGGACCAGATTCGCGGCTTTGTTTTCGCCGACACCAATAACAATCTCGTACCTGATTCCTTTGAAGGCATTCCCGGAGTCACCATAACATTAATCAACGTCGCGACGGGGGCGACACTGACTGCGGTCACTACGAATGACGGCAGCTACGGATTTCGAAACCTGACAGCGGGCTCCTATCGAATCGTTCAGACGCAGCCAGAGGCCTATCTAAACGGAGGGCCAAACGAGATCTTGGTCGAACTAGCCGCAGACCAGACTCTCGCAGGGCAAAATTTTCGAGAGCTTGGCTTAAGACCTCAATTCGTGTTCAATCGTCTTCACACCTCAATAGTACAGCCGATGGGCTCAAACGAGTGGACGAGCCTACTGCTGGATATCAACCAAGTTGCGGCGGGAAACACAACTTCGGCATCGAATCTTGTTTCCATGATGTCATTAGCTATCCCTACGGGAACGACTGCAATGCTCGAGACATCGAATGAACAAGAATTTGGATCGCAGAGCGACTCGTTCATGGACCCGCTCAGCTTCCTGATTGAGGATGGCTTTATGTTCGCCCCCGACCTAACGGTAGGTGAGGGTGAGGGGCTGGATCCGATTTCCATCGATTGGAGCAGCATCGTCACGTTCGCGAATTCAATGGCACCTCAAGTTAACCAGCATTTGAATCTGAATTTTGCTGAGACTGATGGACTGCCTGTTTCAGCTTTCTTCGAATTCGATGAAATTGATAATGACGAAGACAGCTACGATATCGGACTTCTGCTGGCAGATTGGCCCAACGACTTTGCTGGGGAAAAAGGATAGCTTTCAGCATCCTGAAAGCCATGCCGCGAAGCAAAAGTTCTGAACGAACTGCCATTGATCTATCGTTCCTCAAGCTGCTATTCCTCCACCCGTACCCGCGCAACGCCAAACAGTTGTCGGGCTTCTCGTCTTAGCGTGTTCCCTAGGAACACAAACGGAATGGCATTCATTTTCTTTAGGGGTCGGGCCTGATGTCCTCATCCACGACGCTACGGCGTTTCGAGCGATTGGAAGAACGCAAGCTTTTTTCGTTATCAAATTTCTTGGTGGAGTCTTCGTTGCCTAAAGAATCTCAGGATTCGGCGTTGATATATCTTCCCGAGATCAGTGGCTTAAGAGCAGCGTCTGTCGAGTTGACCTACAATCAAGACCTCGTCAAGATCGATCCTAAGAGTCTTCGCGCGGGTTCAATCTGGGGAAATCGAGGACTCGCGATTGCCAATGTCGACGAGGAAGCTGGCCGAATCGTAGCATTCATTTTTGCGAGCCGAGAAGTCCCAGCGGGAGCAGGTAGTCTCCTGGAATTCGACTTTACCCACAACGACTCCAACCACTCCAGCCAAGACCAACTCGAGTTCATTATCGAAAGTCTAAGCTTGAACGAAGGAAAGATTGCGACGGAGGCTGAAGGAGAGGGGACCGCAGAGATTACCTGGAGCAGGCCTCAGCCTGAAACGGATTATCCAGACAAAAATCATGCAATCGAGCTAAACGATCCAAAAACGAAACCTCCTCGAATTTCCAAGCCGTTGAATCCCGTAACTCCGTCGATTGCACTTTGTTCGATTGCACCTTGTTTCGTGGCCGATAAAAAACCTCTTACAACTCCCAGCCAAGGTTCGCGTCTCGTGGGGGGCCAATCGAATTGGACAGCCAGAGAAAACATTAGTCTCCCGGATACGCAACCAAAGCCTGAAATGGTCGCTGTTCCCAAACCTGAGCCCCCACCTATTCGACCATCAGCGTCAACTCATCCGTTCTCGTTGGAGCTCCCATCGATAGCCAACCGAGCTCCGTTCCGGACCGTCGTTTCAGTCGTTTACGGCCCTGAAGAACTGCGTTTGGATGACCAAGCTTCTGTTGAGAATCTCGAAAACAGCACGGAAATTGGACCTCATCAACTTCAGTTTCCCTGGTATGAAGCCGGAAAACGACCTGGTGAGGAAAAGTTTCATCCTAGCCGTGACTACCCTCAGGTTGAGGGGAAAATAGAAAGGGGCACCGATCGGCTCGGGGCTTTACCAAACACGGAACTTCTCAGCCGCCACGCGATCGTCGAATTCGAATCTTGGTATGTAATGGAACAGGAAACGCACAAAGAAAGTGATTTCCGCAAAGCATTGCCACCAGTCTTCGAATCGAATACCCGAGCTAAAAAGATCGTTGGCTGAGGCCTTCACGGCTTTCGCTTAAGCTGCAAAATCGAGCTTTCGGATTCCGTACCTGGCATTGGATAAGAGACCAAGCAACGAAGATCGACTCGTTTAAGCAATCCCTTGCTTTCAGCTTCCTGTTTTTCTTCTGGCCACTTCGGTCCTTTGATCGCCAGCATCCGACCGAACGTATGCCAGTAGGGATCCAGCCAGCGACACAGCTTTGCGATCGGCCCCACCGCTCGCGACGTTAGCGAGTCATAGCGGAAATCGTCGAGCACCTTCTGAACACTTTCTGCATAAACGGGAACTTGCAATTTCAGCTTCTTCGTAATTTGCTCCACAACATTAGCCTTTTTGGCAATGCTGTCGCACAACGTAACCTGTAAATCCGGTCGAATGATGGCTAGTACAATCCCGGGAATTCCACTGCCGGTCCCTACATCGAGCATCTCCTCGTTTTCTGCTATGCATTGTGAAACCTGCCAGGAATCCAAGAGATCCCGACGGACAAACGATTCGGGCGTAGTGTGACGGGTCAAATTGATTTTCGTGTTCCAATCCCATAGAAGCTCGCAATAGTCAGCGATCGGTTTCCAATGTTCATCCGGTAAGCTGATCTCCAAACTTGCTGCCTCGGTGCGGAGTCGGTGATCTAGTTCTTCCCGATTGCCTTGGAAGTGAGTGGAGGAATACAAGTCCTGCATGTTGAGCTTTGATCATTCGGAAAAAGGGAATTGATTACGAACCGCTTGAACCGCCCGAAGCGGCTCCGAAGAAGCGTTTCAATTGTTTTTTGTGCTGTTCTTCACGTGGTTCGAGCTCTCGACATTTTTGAGAGAGCTCAATTGCTCGTTCTACGTTGCCGAGCTGAAACTCGAGATCAGCCAAAGTATCGATATAAGTCGGATCTGGACGCAACTCGACGGCTCGTCGCGATAGCACGACCGCCTCATCCAACCTGCGGTTACACTGCGAGGCCATCCAAGCGGTATTGTTGAGTGTCATCGCATCGTCTGGGAAATCGGCTAATTGTGCTTGCATGCCGCTCCAGAAAAGATCAAACCACGCGTCAACGGTCTCTTTATCAAAGTGCTTGTCGGCATGAGGGATGACGTCGATCGGGTACTGAATTTGCGATGGTTCCACGCGCGCCGCAATCTCGAGCCAATATCCTACTGCTGCTGAATCTTTACGTTGTACTGCATCCAGCGCGAAGGGGCCGATAATCAACTGCCAATCCCCGCGCGAAGTATAGTCGTCCATGACAAGAAAGTCTGGTGCTCGCATCATCAAACGCCGCATGGCTGCCCGCTTGGCCTTGTAGGCCCTAGACAAATCGTTCTTGGCAATTTGGTAGCGAAGCAACAGATCTTGGCGTTGTGTAGATTCCCCGACCTTGTCGACCGGAACGCCGCTGACACGATCCAAGCGGTCCAGCATCAATTCGACTTCCGCCCGGTTGCATAGTTCCGCGTCGTCGGTAAACAGCGAATAGGGAACGTTGATTTGAGGGGACGTGGAAGACAGTCTTCGATATTGAAGCCGTTCCAGCTCTGCATACTTTCCGGTTCTATCAAGCAAATCGACCGTTCGAACAAAGGTTCCCAAGTTGTCCGAAACCTCACTGCGCCGAAACATCAAGTCGGCAGCGGTCTTCGCATAGCCCAGCTTCACTAACAGATCGCTCATCACCCAGACATCTGGATCCGTCAAAGCTTGAGACTGAAGAACGTAGTCTCTGAATACTTGAACCGCCTCCTTGGTGTCTCCGAAGAGATCGTACAATACGGCGATAGATTTATAAAATTCCGCTTCGCTATAGCTCTCTACTTGAATGCTTGTTTTCAGAGCCTTTAACTCGGCGACTCCATCCCAATGAGAAGGTTTTCGACCAAAGTGTAAATCATTTAAGACCTCAATTGCCTTGGTGATTCGTGCGGCGGGTGTGCCAGATTGTTGCTGTTTAACCAAGTATTGCAGGATCAACATTGGCTCTACAATCGAGCCCTCAAAAACCTTCTCCAGGCACTTTATGTAGTCAGAACGCTTGTCACTGATATCCATAGCCGGAGCCGACGTATTGAGCCAAATCGCGACGGAGTTAGCGTTCTTCTTCGAATATTCCTTCAAGTACTTTATTGCTTTGTCACGCTGGTTGACTCTTACCCAGCGAGAAATCATCGGGTACATAGCATCTGGACCATCACCCGCGAGCCTTGCGTTCACCATACTCATCCAATACTTGTCGAATCGCTCCTCCAGTTCAGGCTTGCCCATTTGGTGAAACGCGATAACGTACATCGAGAGGAGGTCACGCGCTGGACCATAAACGCTGTACTGCTCCAGATCGTCGAACAAAACCCGAATGCTCTTTAGCCACTCATCGAGAGCCTCAGGCGTGAGTTCGTCGAGCCCCACTTTGCGAAAAGCATCTTTGACTCGTCCCGCGCTGAAAAGTACATCGAATGCATCCCGCTTGGGCAAGGTATCTACGACTTGCTCAAAATAGGGCATGTCATTCATGACCAACGCCAACGTTGCATGCCCTCGGTTAGGGAACGATCCTTTCGGAGTCTTGATCTCATTCCACAATGACAACGCTTTCTCTTGGTCGTTCTTGGCGACTGCGAGAGCCCAGTGTCGAATCTTAGATTGTGCCCCACTCGGCGGAACGAGGCTGTTTTGATTCATGCCTCGCAACCAAGCGTCCCAATTTTCGGACTCCAACGCTATGCGGTCGAATTCTGCCCTAAGTCGGTTTTGGGCCGCCAGGTCCAAGGCTTCTTGAACCTTACCTTGAGAGGCCAGTTGCATCGCGGTGACCTTTGGGTCGTCAGGTTCTGACACTTTCCATTCTTCTGGCATCCCAATCTCCCGCCACCACAAGTTGATTCCAACTCGATTCTCGTTCGGAGCGAATATGTCAACGATCTGCGGAACAGCCCACTCATTGCCGCTCCTCCAGGCTTGTTCGATAATGCTGCGAACAAATCTGCCTTCGGTAAGATTCTGGCGAGCATCGCGTTCGAGCAAATCTTTCAGCGACTCCTGAGGAATAGTCCTGAGCAGATCCAACGCCTCAGCCCAACGCCCCGCGACAATCCGTTGTAAAAGGGGGGTGTAGTCTCCCCCGATCATCGCTTGGTAGTCGGACAGCATCTCGAACTTTTGCGAAATATCACCGGGCGAAAGACGCAGCTTCAATAACCAAGCCGCAACTCGTGACCGGTGAAAATCGGAAGACTCTGTTTCCTTCTCGAGAAAGGAATCGATGTCAAAACCTGCGTCACAAAGCCTTAAAAATGCCTCCCGCCGAACTGTGTAACGAGAGTCACTAAGCTTTCCCAATAAGGAATCGACACTGCTTTCTCGAACGCTCTGCGTATCATCGGTCGGCTCTATTTCTGGCTGATGAGTGCATGCTAAGCCCGTCAAGCAGATCAGCTGCAAAGACAGTCCAATCGCTATTCGACGGAGGCTAATCGGCTCGCTGCATTTCGAACCAAAGGCATTCGATACGGTACTTGTAGGCTTGTTTCGAACAGAGAACATTGAAATTGCTATTCCAGGACCAACGTGAATCCGAACGATTCCACGCGAAAATTCCATCGGCATAAATTCGTGCCGCTAGACGGCTGTATGCCGCATCCTACAGCATACCTCGAATCCCCTGACAAGCGAAGTGCGCCGGCGATTTAAGGGGCAAAACCAGCCCTGTCGGTGAATTCCATTCCACGCCGCAGGACAAAACCTGCTGTAGGTCAATTTTCGCGATATTGAAACAGTTTTTGTCGACATTGAGACGACGAAGCCGACCCTATCGAGCCATGATCTGCATGCTAGCAGCTTTGAGAGAGTTGGTGTCAGCGTTTTCGACCTCGGCAACGTCCAAGATATCAGGGAAATCTTCGCCAGGCTTGAGAACGAGCGGTTGGTCTGCCCCATTCTGCAGCGCCAGCAATCCATGATGCCGCGTCAGTTCCAAGGTGGCAATAAACATCGCAATCACCGAACTCTTGTGCATGCCCCAATCCAATAGATCCTGAAGCTCGATCTCTCCATGCTCTTTCACCAAAGTGTGCAACCGTTTCATATGCACGTGGATAGGGGTGTTGTCGTATTGCAAGCGGTGGTCAGCCGGCTTTTGATTGGCTTTTATGATTCTGCCAAAGGCGTTGACCAAATCCCAGACTTCGATCTTCGCAATTTTCGACTCGGGAGCTTCAGTCCGCTTGGGAAGCACGTCTTGGCACATTCTCGGGAACCGCATTTGCCATTGCCGGCTTTGCTCGTCCAGCAAGCTGGCTACGTCACGAAACCGTTTGTATTGAATGAGCCGGTCCACCAAGTGATTCATAGTATCGGGGTTCGAGGAGTCGACCGAGACCTCTCCGTCTTCTGTCGGATCCTGTGGCAAAACACATCGGGCTTTCATCTCGATCAATTGACTGGTTATCTCGATAAACTCTCCCACCTCGTCCAGGTCGAACTGGCTCAACAAGGTTACATACTCGAGATACTGAGTTGTGATGCGAGAGATAGCGACCTCCTCGATCGGCAACTCTTCCCGACGAATCAGGTAGAACAGCAGATCGAGTGGACCGTGATACAAAGGCAGATCGACTCCGAACATAAAATCGCCTTACCTAGCCACGCCCATCGAGAATTGGAAGATTCGTGTATCGTCCGTGCTCGCCTTGGCAACCGGGACAGCAAAGTCGAATGCGAGAGGAGCAGGGCCCAATGCAGGAACTGCGACTCGCAACCCTAAACCAGGTGCGACCCGGAAATTGTCCCAATTAACCTCTATATCGTTTTCGACAGTACCGAAGTCGACAAAGGCGACCATTCGCAACATGTCGTCAGCCGTCAATGGCATCATATACTCAAAGCTGCCGAGGAACTGAAAGCGACCTCCCGTAAAAATCCCTTCTTCAAATGGACCAACTCCTCGAAAATCAAATCCACGCAATGTTGAGAATCCACCTGCGAAGAAGTTCTCGAAGATAGGTGTTTGCGTTCCCGTGTAACCAAATCGGAATGCGCTAGAAAACGTATGGCGACCGGTTCGGTCAGCGCGTTCGCGAACCAAAAAGTACTTGCTATAGTTCACTTGAGCGCGAGGAAAGTCGTACTCGCCAAAGTACTGGTCATAAATCAAATCGATCAAATGGCCTTCGGTCGGTAGAAACGGGCTGTCGCGCGTATTGTGTGATAAGTGGACGCGACCTCTGTACATATCATTGCTTCCCAAAACATTATTCAACGCGGGAAGCGTCGCCACGGCAGGATTAAACACCTTGACGTCCTCCATGTTGAGTTCGGTTACCAAGGACAAATCTTCGGTGATTTCGTAGCCGATGCCGACACGACCACCGAGACGCTGCTCTGTCCACTCTCGGAAGATCCGTGTGAAGTAGAATCCACCCACGGATAGACTAAAAGGTGAGTAACCAAAGATATTCGGCTCGGTCCAGTTGACGGTATAGCGTTGGACCAAGTTGCCGGGCATCAGCTCTAATCGAAAGTTTTGACCAGCCCCACGAAACGCTCCGTTCAACAAGCCTCGCTGCGAATTAGGCCATGCCCGAATATCAAAGTTCCGTTCCTCGATGGTCACGTTACCAGTGACTCCCAAGTCGCTGTTTACGGCACCACCGATCATGAATCGACCTGTCTGGCCTTCTTGCAAATAGACGTCCAGCGGAACGTCGCGAACGCGCGGGTTATAACCGAATGGTGGCCCCTGCATGAACGTCGTGTTAGGCTCGAGCTGCCATGGTGGATTGAGTCGACCGAGAGGTTCGTTCATTGGGCCGGGAGCGATCAAGGGCCGATTGAACGGAGGCATGGGGTCATTGGCAATCGGAACCGCAACCTCGGGGGCACCGGTTGCAGCCGGATTGCCGTAGATTGAGGGTGGATACGCCGTCGGCGGCTCAGCGGGCCAGCCCGTAGGATTCTGGTAAGCGACGTTGGGTTGCACTCCTGGAGCGAGGTTGGGATCTGGTTGCTGATAGGGTGCCGCAGGTATCACGCCGTTTTGGAGCGTGGTATAAGGGTTGCCAACCGGCACGCCATTTCCAACCGGCACGCCATTTCCAACGGGCACACCGTTTCCCACAGGAGCATTGTTTCCCCCAAAGAGCTGCCCCATTGCCTCGGAACTGCTCGCGAGGCTTACGCAAGTTGCCAAGCATAATCCCAATGCCTTCAGCAGCTTGCCTCGCTTGGCCAATCGTGTTCTTGGTTTCATGGATGATAAGTCGCACATGAGATTAGGGCCGATTCTTACGTTTCATAGTTCATGAGGGAGTTGCTGACTGGTCGCGGTTGCGAGTCAGACAAGGGATCAAAAATCGTCGCGAATGAGATCATCAGGAGGTTCGATTTTGAGCGTTGGGATAATTCCTTGCATTGGGTCAACGTTGAATATTTGGGAGTATTGCAGTCGTCGTCTTGCGTCCTCGATGAGCCTGCTATTGGCTAGAGCACCGGGACGGAGTTGACCGAGCGGGTGGAGAGCAACTCGTTCCTTGGTGTAGTCCCCCTCGAGGTGGATACGAATATCGCTGATCCGATAAACATCACCTTCTCCGATGTTGTAGATGATGTCGACGACGTTGTCGGGCTGATAAATGATTTCTCCGACCACATCGCAGAAGAAGTGCCCCTGGATTCCGTATAACTCCCGCAGAAACGCCTCATCCTTTTGCTTGTCAAAAAAACTAAACGGAGCCCCTTGTTTCACCTGCATATACGGCAACAGCTCTTCTGGAGCGTATCGCTTTGTTCCGGTGATTGCGACCGAACCAATCTGGTATCGCTCCCCCTCAACAATCACAAAGGTTACCGATACTCGATCTCCTGCAGGATTGTAGTCCTTGCGGACCTCTACCTTGGCGTCAAAATAACCGAGCGATCGGTAATGACCGAGTATGAACTGGCGGTCGTCCTCGAGTGCTCGGTCCGAGAATTTAGGGGGCAGGATGACAGGATAAATCTTCGTCTTGATTTTGGCTTTAAGCCATTCGGTTGAGACCTGCGTGTTTCCTAGGAAACTGATCGACTTGAGCCTCTCCACCGGGCCTTCGGCAATGTAGAAGTCAACATCAGGCTCGTCAGGCCGTAAGCCACTTCTGATTTGTATGTCAATCTGATTCATCCCCTGATCCTGGTAGTATTCGATCAAACGGCTTTTCGCAGAATTGATGCGAACAGGATTTCTTGGATCACCGGGATGAAGTGAGGCATGCTTCTCTAATTCGCGGTTATTGGCGCGGGTGTTTCCTGTGAAATAGACTTTGCGAATCAATGGCTTTTCTTGAACTCGTAACTTTAAATGGACGCCGTCAGGTGACTCGTTCGAGTAGGACTCGATCTTCCCAAACAACTCCGTTCGGTGCAGAGCAGCTATGTCTTGATTGAACAAGTTTTGATCGAAGACGCGGTCCGGTCTCGATTGCATGATTGACAGAATGTGGCTGTCGGTTACCGTCCGGTTTCCTTCGATGGTAACCGAAAGGATCATTGCGCCGTCCTCGGCCAACCGGGATCTTGGACCGCCGGCCTCAAAGACTCGATCCGTAAACTTGGGTGTTGAAAAAGCGGGTGCGCTATCGCCTCCCCCCATTCCGCCGAGCTGACCAAATAGCACGGAGGCGTACAATTCGAGCAACGCTATCGCCATACAGGCAGCCAGGCCATTGCGGACCCAGAATTTTCGATGCATGCATTCTTCCTTGTCTTGTGCCAATCTTGAACGATCCAAAATGGGAGATACAAGAAAAATGCAAACCAAATCAATGTCACACGAGCTAGACTTTATTTATAATCGCAAAGTTGATTCAAATTGTGGCCAATGATAGACTTAGGAGACTTGCCCATCCTGCCGATTTTGTTGCGTCCCGCCCATCCATCCCATCCTACCGCCCCACGCATGCCTCTTTGCTAGCACGATCCTCCCCACTCTTGATATCGATTCTTATGCGAACTGTTACGTTGATCACCCAAATAGCAGCTTTTTCCTCGCTGCTCGCAATTGCTCCTTGCGCCTCTAGCATGGCTGCCACGTTCGGTAACGAACCGGAACCACCCTACAAGCCAGCCCGAGACCTTTCCGTTCGCGAACCTAAAACACCCGAAGCAGAGTTCGGACTCACAATTCGCTCCACGCCGCATCGAAGCCCCGAACAAGAACTGGCTGGCTTTCACGTCCCCCAAGGCTTTGTGGTCGACTTGATTGCCTCGGAACCCACTATCCTCAAGCCGCTAAATCTGGCGTTCGATCGAAAAAATCGACTGTGGGTTACACAAACGCAGCAGTACCCATTCCCTACCAAGGAAGGGGAAGAGCCCAAGGACTCCATTATCGTTCTGGAAGATAACGATGGGGACGGGACTTTCGAATCCTCCAAGATTTTTGCAACTGGCCTCAATATTCCCATCGGCATCCTACCGGTCGACGATGGAGCGATCTGCTTTTCCATCCCGCATATCTGGCATCTAAAGGATACGACCGGGGATGGCGTTTGCGATGAACGCTCGATCCTCTACGGACCATTCGATACTACCCGCGACACGCACGGCATGGTCAACTCGCTCCGCGATGGTGGCGATGGCTGGATCTACGCTTGCCACGGGTTTAACAATCAATCGGTCGTCAAAGGCAAAGACGGTCACGAGGTCTCGATGACTTCAGGCAACATCTTTCGGTTCCGCCTAGACGGCAGCCGGATTGAACTCTACACCCAAGGCCAAGTGAACCCGTTCGGCATGACGCGCGATGCGTACAGCAACTGGTTCACTGCGGATTGCCATAGCAAGCCGATTTCACAACTCATACGCGGCGGTTGCTACCCCAGCTTTGGTCGCCCCGATGACGGGCTGGGTTTTGTGCCAGACATGATGGATCACCTGCACGGCAGCACGGCGATCGCGGGGCTAGCTCATACTGCGGATTCCCGTTTCCCCGTCGAGATGGCGCACCAGTTTGTCAGCGGCAACGTCATGACCTGTCGCATCAACCGCAATCAATTGGTCTACCAAGGTGCTTCCGCAAAAGCTGTCGAGTGCACCGATCTTCTCACGAGCGAGGATTCTTGGTTTCGTCCCGTTGACTTGGTCTTTGGTCCCGATGGGCATTTGTACGTTGCCGACTTTTACAACAAAATCATTGGACATTACGAGGTTCCACTAGACCACCCAGACCGGGATCGGACCAGCGGCCGCATCTGGCGAATTCGCTGGACAGGCGAAAACGCACTTTCTCCGTCTCGCTTGGTCTCCTCAAGAAAGCCTGATGCCCTCGAAAAGCTTGCCTCTCTAGACCTGAGCGATTCCGCCAACGCTTTCACCTGGATCCGCGCTGTCGATGCTGCGAGCGAACAAGCAAACGCCACGACCGTAAAATGGCTGATCGAACAATCGGAGTTGGTGTCTCAAGCCAACGATCCCGTTCTCAATCAAGCGTACCTGATCTCGCTGCGTCGATCGATTCGCAATGCCAAGCAGAACGCCGAAGAGGAGGTCTTGCAGATCATTCGCAGCTTTTCCATGAAAGGTAACAATCCCCAACAGCTAGCCCTTCTCAAGGTTCTGCCATCGGTCGGCGACACCCAGTACGTGGCATCGCTGCTCGATCTGGTTAAGTCGCGGCAGACATCCGGCTTGATGAATCAGTCTGAGATCTCAGTTGTCCTGGATCAATTGGCAAGCGTTGTAGACGAGGCCAATATGCTTAGCTACATCCAGTTGATGGTCGAGTCACTCGATGCTAACTCAGCGTCAAGCGTGAATCTCGTTGCCGATCGTGTTCAGCAATTGATGAAGCTGCAACGGGACCGATTGGGAACAATCTCGCCAACTCTCAAGCAATATGCTTCGCAGGTCTTCGCTCGGCTTGAAAAGTCCTTAACAAGTGCAGCGGAAGTCAAGACTGTATCCAGCTGGATTCCCTCTAGCCCGACCAACGATCGGCGAAATTGGCCCATTCAAATGCGGTCTCGCGAAGCAGGGAATAACGAAACCAAGCCTGTTCCCGTTTTCAGCAGCTTCCCACTCGGGGAGCCGTATGTCGGTAGTTGGACGACTGCTCCATTTGCAGCTCCGAGTTCTTTGAGCTTTGTCGTGTGCGGTCATAATGCACTGCCGAGTGAACCGGACACGCAACTCAATTTCGTCCGCTTATGGGCATGGGACCGGCAATCGGGTGAACGTCGCGAGATTCGGCGTGCCTATCCGCCGCGTAGCGACATCGCGAAAGAGGTTCGTTGGGATCTGCGGGACGTTCAAGGCGAAATGGTGGCCCTGGAGATTGTGGACCAGGATCGGAACGGCAGCTACGCATGGATTGCGGCGGGAGACTTTAGTATGCCCGAACTCAATCACTCCCCTGTTCGCGAATCAGTCGATCGCTTACTAGCCATTGGAGAAATGCTGACAGCCTCCGAATTGCCCGCTGATTCACTGAAGGGGCTTCTCGGTCCAGCCTCCAAACTCGACACCAAGGCCAAACTGCGATTGGCCAGAAATCAATTGGCCTCCAGTGGTGCCATGCAGATAACGCTGACGGAGTTTGCGATGGAGCAGTCTCTCTGGGATCTGGTCTCGAGTTCCCCGGTTCTAGACCTGGCGACCGATACTGGGCGAGAGGGTTGGATATCGACCGTTCAAGCTCAGAGCCAGGATTTTTTAAAGCGACTCAATTCCGAGACACAATCTAAGCTGCTAGTGCGAATCTCGAACCTAAGGGAAGCTCCCGATCGGATTGCAGATTGGCTTGACGCTGGTTTGGTCGGCGTCGATTCGATTAAGAGCTTGCCTGCTGCATGGTGGGATTCGCTCAGTTCGGAACAAAAGGCACGCATGCAAGGGCATCGAGATCGGATGTCGCAGATGGTCGACATGAGCCAA
This sequence comes from Brakhagea baltica, assembly GCF_052161605.1. Taxonomy (NCBI): domain Bacteria; kingdom Pseudomonadati; phylum Planctomycetota; class Planctomycetia; order Pirellulales; family Pirellulaceae; genus Brakhagea; species Brakhagea baltica. The sequence continues at coordinate 6,911,428 of NZ_CP197409.1, forward strand.
GTGGTTAAGGCGAAACTCGCAGAGGCCCGCGTCGCGAAGGTCGATGAGGCGCTGGGCAAGAAAGTGTATGCCGACAAATGTTCCCTTTGCCATCAACTCGGTACGACCGGCAATGTACTCGGCCCTCAATTGGAGGGAGTTGGCAATCGCGGCGACGAGCGATTGTGCGAGGACATTCTTTGGCCAGATAGGAACGTCGACGAAGCCTTTCGCGTCACGTTGTTCCTACTTACCGATGATACCACGGTGACGGGCTTGGTAACCGAGCGAACCGACAAGACGGTGACCGTTGCCGATCAAACGGGCCAAAAGCGCTCGATCTTATTGGAGGACATCGAGCAAGAAAAGCGAAGCGAGGTATCGTTAATGCCCGGCAATTTTAGTGAGACCTTGACGGCAGACGAATTGGCTTCCTTACTCGCCTTCCTCAAGCAGAGCACTCGCAAAGCCCAGTAGATTTCCGGGGGCGGTTAGCCCGCCCCGCGAGCAAACGGATCGGACGCTGGCAACTCACGCCTAGCCTGACGAAACAGTGTTGGCTAGGTATTCAGGGAAGTTTTTCAACCAATACTGGTCTTCCTCAACCAACACTGGTCTCCCTCAACCAATACTGGTCTCCCTCAACCAATACTGGTCTCCCTCAACCAATACTGGTCTCCCTCAACCAATACTGCTCTCCCTCAACCAATACTGCTCTCCCTCAACCAATACTGCTCTCCCTCAACCAATACTGCTCTCCCTCAACCAATACTGCTCTCCCTCAACCAATACTGCTCTCCCTCAACCGAAACTGGTGCCCTCAACCGAAACTGGTCTCATTGGCAGGCATCAGTTTCGGGCGGCACCCCCTTCGTTCCTCAGAGCGTTCCACACAGGAATGAAAGCGTCACGGCAAAATCCGTGCGATGTCGCGACGCATGCCGAGGTTGATCCGGTAATTCTTCAACTGGTGTTTGCCGTTATTGCCAGATCTTGCCTGAGTTCTTCCAGTCCTTGGCAGCGTCGGTTCGGACCAAGCTGGCAGATGCCTTGGCGGTCGAGGCAACTTGCCAGGAATCCACCAACACACCACCACTAGCGGAAACCACGAATCCTCGATTCGACTTCACAAAGCTGCATTGTGGGTCGAGTGCTTGAGGGATGTCGAGCTTGGCGGTCTCCACGTCAGCCGAATCGCCTAGGATGGTAGAAAGGTCGCACGAAGCCAAGTCCTGCAAGCGGTTCGACTCGATGATTGCGGCCACTACACAGAGGTCCATAACGTTTCTCAGTTGGCCAAAAACAGGATCTTTTACCGAAAGTTCGTCTAACTTGGCGGTAAAGGTATCTGCCCACTTCTTGGCAATCGGGTCTGCTTTGCCGGCTCCCTTCACAGATCCATCGGCGGCATAATGCTCTTGTTCAGTCAGAGTCTTGATGCCAGGGCCAGTGATTTTCCAAGCGAGTCGGTCGTCACTGTGCTCGATGGCGGTGTAATCGCACGCCATCCACCAACGAGATTGAATGTCTTTGGAAGCGGTGTTTCGCACCATATCCAGATAGCTCGGCAAACCAGCCACTGGCGGTTCGGCAAGCTTCATACCATAAAGCTTCATTTTGTAGTCCGCTGCTAAAATGATTCGAGCGATATGGCTGTCTGGGCTAACCCCTTCTAGTTTGATTTGCTGAGGCCCAAACGCTTCGCACATGGCGGCCTCTAGTCGCTTCCAATTGGTCTGGCTGGCATCGCGAACTTGGGAAAGTAGTTGATTGAGTCGTACTACCCCTTGTTCGGTGGGTTCGATCGAGACCGAGATGCCGGTTCGCTCAGCATTGTGAACGCTCTTCATCGCGTTGAGCAAATCGTCCAAGAGAACGATGGGGCGCCCCGACTTTGTTCCAACGATCGTTCCATTTGCACCGACGGTCCAAGGCTCAGATGGGCCGGAGAGGACGATATCGTTTCGCTCGGGATAGACGTAGATGTTTTCCACTCGGGTGAGGCCACCGAGGAATAAGGTTTCTTCTGGAATCTCTGTGTTGTTCTTACGAGCTTGAGAAACCGTTTCCTGAACGTTTTTCAAGGAAATCATTCGCTTAGCCGCAGCCGCTTGCAGTTCCCCTTGAGGTCCAGCCAGGGTTTGTCGCAGCTCGGTGAGGGTTTGATTTTGATCCGCCATGGTGGCAGCTCGCATTACGCCGTCTGCATCAATGCGAACTCCCCCAACGATGGGCTGCCTGAAAAAACCGCCCGCTTGGCCGAACGCTGACCCGCCAGCACCCAATACGCCAATGGTGACTGCAATAGCCATCGCATGCTTTGCGACTGGGTGGTTGCCCAAGCAAATTCCCAGCGTTTGGCGGCAAAGTCTTCGAAAGCCCATACTCAGTACTCCGGTTCAGTTAGTCAGCGAGGGGTGCAAAAGAAAAGTGGTATTCCGTGGCTTCTAATTTCAAAGCACACTGTATTCTATTGTGTACGGACTCTCGACAACTTTCCACAATTTCCGATGGAAAATGGTTGATGGATCGTCAAAAAGAATTCCGCTATCTCCGCTCTAGATTAATTTCCCTTCGCCGCATATGCAACCAAACAGTTCGTCGGCTTATTTGATTATCCGGCAAGGAAGCCGATGGACCGACGTGTTTCGGCTCGAAAAGGAGAAGAATTTGGTGATTGGACGGGCATCTTCCAACGAAATTCCCGTGCCAGATGAGCGGTCCAGTCGCAGACATGCGGAAATTTTCTGGGAAAATGGCTGGCGAGTTCGTGACCTGGGCTCGCGAAATGGCACCTTTGTGGATGGTGAGAAAATTTCCCAACCCAAGGATTTGCTTCCCGGCACCACGATTACCGTGGCCTCCTGCCGCATGACCTTTTCGGATTCTCTCGAGGACATCGCCCCGCCCTTGGACGCGGAAGCCTTGCCGCCAGAGACCACACAAACGGTGGAAAACGAGGTCTCCACCATCGTTCATCGGCAATCAAAGTCCGCCATTCTCGATCCCGAAGCTTTCGGAATTCCTTCTTCCCCTACGCCGGGACCAATGCGGCCAGCCAGCACCAAAACGGCCAACCCTATGGCTGTGGCTCCCAAACCGGTTGCTCTGGGTGCGTCCACCGTCAATCTGTTGCAATTGGCCTTTGAATTAGCCAAAGAAACAGACCTTTCGCGAGGTTGCGAATTCGCGCTGGAACGCTTGCTCGCCGCCACAGGTTGCCAATCGGCGGGCATTATTAAATTGACCTCCCCAACCAAAGGACATCTGGACAACCCAGGCCGATCCGTGATCGCAGCCATTCAGAAAGCAGGCAAAGCCTATCATCCCGTGTCGGATAAGTTGGCGAGTGCAGTCCTGCGAGAAGGCTCGGCCATACTTGCCCGAAACATCCAACTGGACCGAGATTTGGTCGCCTCGAATTCTTCTCTGTCGGCATCCCAAGAGAGTCACGTCCGCACCACAACTAGCGTGATCGTCGCTCCCATTCGAGCGGAATCGGACGTGATTGGCCTAGTTCATTTATACAGCCGACTCGACGAACCAGATCTGTCCCCTGAAGATCTAGAAATGACTCTCGCAGTCGCGGAAGTCCTAGCCAGGTTCATGGCGAACTTGACCAGCCGAAAGCAGCTTGAAAACCGTCTAAACCATTCCAAGTCCCGCATCCAAGAGCTCGAGTTGCAGCTCGGACATTCCGATGAGTGGGTTAGTGCGTCTACCGGCATGAGCCGGATTCATGAACAAGTGCTCCGGGTCGCTCCTACCAACGCTACCGTTCTGCTGCGTGGCGAAAGTGGCTCCGGAAAGGAAGTCGTGGCTCGTGCCATTCACGATGCGAGCACCAGAAGCAACGGCCCATTCATCGCTCTGAACTGCGCCGCATTGACTCCCACTTTGCTGGAAAGCGAACTCTTCGGTCATGAAAAGGGAGCCTTTACCGGTGCTACCGAACGCAAGGCAGGAAAATTCGAACAAGCCAATGGCGGAACCATCATGCTCGACGAACTCGGCGAGATGAGCATGGAAATCCAATCCAAGTTTCTACGAATCCTCGAGGGCAAAGCCTTTGAACGAGTCGGTGGCAGCAAACCCATCGTCGTCGACGTTCGCGTGATCGCAGCGACCAACAAAGATCTGGAACAAGCGGTCAAGGAAGGGACCTTCCGATCGGATTTGTATTTCCGGCTGCGAGTGATTGAGTTAAGAATTCCTCCACTGCGCGAGAGGCCAGAAGATGTTATGTTGCTGGCCAACCATTTCTTGCAACAGTTTCGTCAACGCTCCGGACACGGCCCTACCGGTTTCTCCGCACGGGCCATCGAAGCCATGAAAAAGTATCACTGGCCCGGAAATGTTCGAGAATTAAGAAATTGTGTCGAACGAGCCCACGTTTTGTCGGTTGGAGATAGGGCAGAACCTGAGGATCTGGCTTTGTCTTACCTACAAGTGCCCGGAATGGTAATTGATAACACGCAGACCACCATTCCCGCTCAAAACGCAACTTACCTGGAGCGGACTATCGAAGAGGTGGAGTGGGAGCACATCAAGGCGACTCTCGAGCATACGGGTGGACAAAAGAATATCGCAGCTGCTATCCTCGGGATCGAACGCTCCACGCTCGATCGCAAACTTAAGAAGATGACCTCCAACGATTCGGACCGGTGAACCATTTGATTCCTGAACACTACTTAGATTGGATAGAATCCGCCAGCGGAATCATATTCGACTGCGATGGGACTTTGGTCGACTCGATGCCCATTCATTTCGTGGCTTGGTACCAAACGATGCAGCGCTACGGAATGGAATTGCCCGAAGATCGCTTCTACGCGCTCGGCGGTATGCCGAGTCATCGCATCATCGAGTTACTGGCTGGCGAGCAGTCGGTCGAGGTCGATGCCGTCCATGCAGCTCATGAAAAAGAGCAAACCTTTCTCGAGCATCTGCACTTATTGAAACCAATCGAACCTGTTATGGCGGTCGCTCGAGCTCACCGCGGCCGCAAGCCGATCGCGGTAGCCAGCGGAGGTTTTCGGAAGATTATTCGTCAACAATTGGAGCTAGTTCAGTGCATCGATTGGTTCGATACAATCGTAACAGCTGAGGATACGCAACGTCACAAACCGGAACCAGATGTGTTCCTAGAAGCGGCCCGCCGACTAGGGATCGCAGCCACGGATTGCCTCGTTTTCGAAGATGCCGATTTAGGAGTCGAGGCTGCCAAACGAGCCGGAATGAGATGCATTGATGTTCGGGAATTCCACCAACCGATTCGCATTCCAATTGATTTAGGAACTTAAAGGACTTGCCTCCCCTAATCCAGTATCGTGCAATTTGTTTTACCATCGCAATGACGATTGCGATGTGCTTGCTTCCAGGATCGCTTCAATTAAAGCTGGATCGTTCGCTGGAAAACATGTTCTCGGAATCGGATCCTGTGCGAGTGAATTTTGAACGCTTGCAAAGGGTTTTCGGTGTGTCGGATTTAGTCGTTTTTGCGTATCGCGATCCGAAATTATGGTCTGCTGACGGAAGCGGATTGGACCGCCTGAAGCAGATCCGCGAGCAATTGGATCAATTGCCCGGAGTTGACTCCGCGATGGATCTTTCCAAGCTGAATCAAATCCTGGTCCAGTGGAAATCTGCAACCTCGGTTTTTCAAATAGGGAAGGCTCTGAATCCTCATCCGCTTCTTTCTGACGAGGATTCCATCGCGGTAGCCATGAAGAAGCTTTTCGAGGGACAAACCCATGCCCCCGATAGCGACTTGATCGCGATAGCCTGTATTTTAAAAAAGAATGCGGCAGATAATCTTCCCGTAACGAAAACGCTAGAAGCGATGCGACGAATCGACCTCGGCGGGGGACAGACTCCGTTGCTAGCTGGACAACGGGTGATGGTCGAGGAAGGCTTTGAAGAAATCGAGAAGGATGGAGCACGGCTAGGTTTGTTTTCTATTGTCAGTCTTTCGGTGCTCTTGCTAGTCGGATTTCGGTCTCTGCGATGGGCGATCATGAATGTGGTTTTGATTCAATGGTCACTCGTCGTGTCTCGCGGTTTGATGGTAGCGTTCCAATGGCAAATCACGATGGTCTCTTCCATGATGGCTTCCTTGGTGACGGTTATCACCGTGGCTACTCTCATGCACTGGTTAATTGGTTTTCGATCGGGGCTAAGGTCTGGATTGGCCGCAGAGGAATCGCTCGCAGCGTCATGGCTTCGGCTTCGCAAGCCGATCGTTTGGGCCTGCATCACGGACGGCATTGCATTCGCCGCGCTGGGGGTTTCTAAAGTTGGCCCCGTTCAAGATTACGGCTATATGATGGCCCTTTCTTCGCTCGTCGTTCTTTCGGGAATCGTATTGTTAGTTCCATTCTTAGCCTTGGCTCCTTTGCTAAGCGTGAAATGGGAGCGAAGACTTGGGTTAGATAGTGAACTAAACACCGCACTGAACTTAAGAAACACCAAGCCTCGTTCGTCGCTGAGTCTGGATCAAGACCGATTATCAGCATGGCTAGTGAAGATGCTAGACCGAACCATCCCGCATGCGAAATGGCTTGCCTCGGCTGCCGTAATTGCGTTGGGGCTTGCGTTTTGGGGGGCATCGGCAGTTCAAGTCGAAACGAACTTCATTGAGAATTTCCGTCCTGGGACTCCGATTGTCAGGGCATATGAAGCCATCGAGAACGATCTAGGTGGAGCCGGAGTGTGGGACGTAATGATCCCAGTGGAGCCCGTATTGACTCCGGATAGAATCGAGTCCATTCGGCAACTAGAACGAGATCTAAGAGCTATCGAAGTACGAGCGAGTCAGTCCCGAATGGAGGGGCCCATTCAGCTCACTAGCGTCATGAGTGCGATCGATGCCGACGATGTTTGGGCTCAGAATCGAATGCTCAGCAATTTGCGTTTTGATCTGCGATTCAACGGAGTCAAAGTCCTGCTTGGATCATTTGCAGAATCACTGTTGGCTTTCGATAAAGAGGTGACACCGCCGCAGAGGATGCTGCGTATAATGCTCCGCTCTAAAGAGCAATTGGGGGCGGCGGAGAAAACGGGCTTGATTGACGAGGTTCAAGCTGTTGTGGATCGGTTTTCCGTATCCCAAACGACGAAGACCGCAGTTGTCTCTGGATACTATGTGTTGCTAACCAGTTTGGTCGCAAGCATCGTGTCCGATCAGTGGATCTGTTTGGGGATTGCAACGCTGGGCGTTTGGTGCGCCTTGGCAGCAGCCCTGAGAAGTTGGTTGTTGCCGACTCTCGCTTTGTTGCCGAATCTATTGCCGAGTTTACTCATCATGAGTTGGTTTGGTTGGACAGGGACGCCCATCAATTTAGGGGCCGCCATGATCGCAGCGGTATCGCTCGGGATCAGTGTCGATTCTTGTTTGCATTATCTCAATCGGTATCAATGGGAACGCCGGGCCGGAATGACAGTGAATGAATCTTTGCGCTGCTCGCAGTCTCAGATTGGATTGTCCGTTACGCTGGCGACGTTGGCGTTAGTGTTGGGTTTTGGTTCCTTGGCCGTAAGTGATTTCTTGCCAACGGTTGTGTTCGGAACAACGGCAGCGATTTCCATGTTAGGATCATTGATTGGCAATTTGTTTTTGCTGCCATCACTTGTGTATCTTGTCTCCAGAGATTGAAAGAAACCGTCTTGTATGCAGCCGTTGGAAGCAGAGTGTAAGTTTCGTGTTGTCGATCAATCGCAAACGAAGGATAAGTTAATTGCGTTAGGTGCGACCTTTGTGAGAACGGAGGAGCATTGCGACACCTACCTGCGTCATCCGTCGCGGGATTTTCGCGTTACGGATGAAGCGTTACGGATTCGGCAAATCAACGAAGAAGCTTACGTGACTTACAAAGGAAAACGGCTAGAGGGGCCAATCAAAATCCGGCCAGAGATCGAATTGAAGCTGGAGTCCTCCACGATTGAAGGTTGGTTTCAGATATGGGAAAACCTGGGCTTCGAGAGAGTGCGTCAGGTAAAGAAGTCCCGAGAGATATACGAAATTTCGGGAGAGTATGGTCCCATGACCGTGACGTTGGATGAGGTCTTCGGTTTGGGGTTTTATGCAGAGATCGAGCGAATCTTGATTGATGCGAGTCAGATTGCCAAAGCACAATCCGACATTGCAGCCCTGTCTTCGCAGCTCGGTTTAGGGGACATAGAAAAGCGAAGCTACCTATCCATGCTATTGGGGCAAAGCGAAAAAATCGTTTAGCCGTACGGGCAACGCCCTGCGCTGAGGTCTCCAGGGCAGCAGCGGCATGATTTCCAGCAGATTCAGGAAGGACAGCAGATTGCAAGCGATAAACCTCGAAGCCATACTTCTAAACGCGGACGCGAAGACTGTCTAGCTTCATATCCAGGTTGTTGCTCACCGAGAAATCTCAAAAATTCATGTCGTTGTTTAGGCAGCGGACGCTATCGGAGGACCAACGCTGGCCAGTCACCGGCACAAATGTATTCTCTCTCCCCGTATTTTTGAGATAGAGCAAATACTGGGGAACGCTCTCGTTCTTTTCCGATTTCTCGATTATGCCCCAGTCGGTAACCTCGTCGTTGAGCACGACTGCTACAAGACTAGGAAATAGAATCCGTTTGCGGAGCTTTGCCAGGTCTGTTTTCAATCCCAGTACCACGGTCCTTGGTTCCCACTCAGTTGTTACGACGTTGACTTCTGTTCTTACCTCGCCTTTCAGTACAGAGAGGACATCCAGTTTGTTCAAAAAACGTCGTGTCGATTCTCGGTCAAAGTCTGTCTCGCCGACAATGTCATGAGCCGTTTCTTGCTTGTCAGCAAGTTTCGCGATAAGCGAAGACAAAATGTTTGACTTCCTAGGATAACTTCCCACAATTACGGCTTCCTCACTTGAAAAAGCTAGAGGTGTGCATGTTCGGCTACGAGAAAAAGAAACAATGGATACACTACCCCGCCTTGATCGCTCAAAAACGATGAAAACCAGCCTCGCCCGCCAAGGAGATGGTAGCCGTGTGGTTGACTATTCGATGGTAGATCGCTTGAATATGGTGTGGCTTTTGACTATCGCATCGTGGTCTATCAAGGATCGAAACATTGCTGCATCCCGACTTCAAAGACATGTTGTCCGAGTTCATCGACTCAGCCGTTGATTTCATGTTGGTGGGGGCTTATGCCTTGGCCGCCCATGGATACCCCCGCTCAACTGGAGATATCGATATTTGGGTCCGGGCAGACAAACAAACGGGTCCATTTATTTACTCTTGTCTCAGGAGATTTGGTGCCCCCCTGCACGACTTAACTGTTGACGACCTATCCACACCTGGGATGGTATTTCAAATTGGAGTCCCGCCAGTTCGAATTGATATTTTAACCAAAATTGATGGTGTCGTCTTCGAAGATGCCTGGGAGAATCGTACGACCGTAGATTGGGATGGGCTGAAGATATCGGTAATAGGTTTGGAGGATCTGATAAAGAACAAACGGTCCACTGGACGTACCAAGGACCTAGCGGACGCTGAGCAACTCGAGGCAAACCGAGGCGAACAGCGAAGGATGATAGAATGACAACAGTGAATTCCGCTTAAATCTTTTGGTGGTGCCTCAGGAACTTCCCGTTAAGTACTCGTTTGCCTCTCACGCCAGTGTTGATGCGTAGAGATAAGTGTTACTCCCTCATATCTCTCTCGAAAGTGCTACTCACCTTTGAGTGAATAGCCACGGAAAGCTCCTTCGGCATCCATTCTTTCCAAACCGTGCTGACTATCAAAATAAAGAACGGTCCAGCCGGGACGGAAGTCGGAATGATATACCCAGCTCGATTCCTTCTTCTCCGTCGGTTCACCCAATATCGAAAGCACCGTAGCTTTCTCCATACCAACTCGCAGCCGATTCAAACTCCACAATCCGCAAGGCGGCTCGGCAAGAAGCTTCAATCCAAAACCAGAGACTGCGAACAAGGCGACCAGGATAGCGCCAATGCTTAATCTTGATCGCATGTGCTTACTCAACACCTTGAGCATCCTTATGCCAGGATGATGATTACATCGAACAACATGTTCCGTTTGCCGCCCAGTCTCGTAGGGATTCAAATTAGATTCTGCAATGTGCAAGGATCTGTTCGGGGGACGATAGATAGCCGGTGTAAAATTGACCGAACTCGCCGAAGGTCGCGCTGGCTTTGTCGTAACGCATCGTATAGACGATCTCTTTCAAAAACTGAGGGTTGCGAGCCCAAAGGGTCACTCCCCATTCCCAATCGTCCAACCCGACCGATGAGGTCACCAGTTGCGTCACTCGGCCTGCGAATGCCATCCCGCTTTGCGCGTGTTCCGCCATCATCTCCATCCGCGAAGAAAATGGTTGCAAGAACCAATTGGCGCCGACATCGCGACTCTTGTTCATGGGATAAAAACACATTGCCGGCCAAGTAGGAAAGTCCGGTGCCAGTCGCTGCGCGAACATCATGGGGAGCCGCTTCTCATACGACGACACCTTGGCCAGAAAGGTCGGTGAATTGGGATCCTCGCCCGAGCGAATCAGCTTCTGTGCATACTGATCCTTATCAGGTAAATACTCACTGATTTCGGAAACCGAGACGAATGAGTAGACCGCTTCGACTGCGGCACCTATCTTGCTAGACATGATACGTTGATGAACGTGATCGATCACCAGCGGATTTGGGTCCATCATTACGAGACCAAAATCTGCTTTGTGCCCACTTACGATGAACGATTGAATCCGCTCGGGACGTGTGATATCCGCAGCCGTGATCGCTTGGCAGAAGTCACTCCGAGTAGCAGAGTCGATGAACAAATCTTTCAGAACCGTCCGATTCCAGCGGTAAAAGTAATGACCGCAGTGCCAACCTTGGACAGGTACGACGGATGGTTCGGGTAGTTGGGCTGGTGCTCCGTGTGGATTCATTTTTTGAACTCTAGGGTTAATTGGAATTGCGGGCGATAACGCGATGAAAGTGCAAGTGAACCTCTCGAGCGCAGACTCTTCGTACGCCTTCGACCAAACAGCGAGGTTCGTTCTCCGTTTGGCCACGAGCGATCACCTCCTCAAGCTTAGTGCCTGGTGGGACGGTGAAGGCGGTTTGTTGTATAGTCTGATTCCCGGCGTCGAGCTCTGGGACGATAAAGTGGCATGTTGCTCCGAAGGTCAACATTCGAGCTGCGTAGGCATCATGGTACGGACGCAAGCCGCGAAAGCCGGGTAACAATCCGTGATGGAGATTGATTATGCGTCCCCCCGCGAACTTCCAGCAGGTATCTGGTGGTAGGACCCGCATATATCTGGCTAGGATCACATAGTCAGCTTGATAGCGATCGATAAGGCTGACCATTTTCGATTCATCCGCGATTCCCTCGTCATCGCCAATCATCTCAAAGGGAATGCCGAACTCTCGGGCCAAGGGTTCACATCTTCGTCTGTTGCCTATCAGCACGACAGGGGTGGCGCGAATGACCCCGTCCCGAATGGCTTCCAAGACAGCTCGGGGCGTATGTTCGAGGTAGGTTACGCAAATCGCCAGATTCGGCCGAGCGGCTCTTGCCTCGGGGCTCCATACCCGGATTTCCAAGTTGGTTTTCTCCGCTATAGCCTGCATCGACTCCTTGAGTTGAGCAAATGCGTTGGAAGCAATCTGCAATCGACACATCATGGCGAACACGGCCGCTTCGTCGTGGTCGTACATCTGAATCTCGGCAATATTCGCGCCGCGACTGGTTACATCGTGAATGATCGGGTCGGCCAATCCGACATTGTCAGGCCCGACCGCAGTGATGACGACTTCCATTGGGGGTAATTCTTCCTAGGCGACGTGGTTGCTAGCAAAACGAAAGGCTAGCCGACAGTCAAGATTGTACAAAGATCCGAGATTTCGGTGAGCCCCCGGAGATAGTGATCTTGCGTCGCTTGCCCAGATTCTAGAGACTTCCAACGGGTGGCAATCAGCCGAGCTGGTCGCTGTCGATCATACCGGGAATGGATTCCTCGGCGATGAGTAAAGAGTTGAGTTTCGCATTGGTTCAGTAGGACGCTGCACGATGAGTTGCATTGGGAGCCGCATTTGGTGTGGTCGGATCTGGTTGCTTCTTTGGAGCGGGCTAATGGTCGCTGCGTTTATGTCAGGCGATCTGCAAGCCGCCGTCGAACCCAACGGTGATTGCGTCGGCATCTTTTTCTACAAATCCGGCTCAAAAGATTGTGAAGCCGCATGGCCCGATGTCCAACAAGCTATCAACGCGGGTTGGGCGATTCGAATTAGCAACGTAGATACCGAGTACGATTTGGCCAAGCGAATGCAGATTCGAACGCTGCCGACCCTGTTGTTGCTAAGAAGCGGACGGGAAGTCGACCGTATCCTTGGTACTACTTCGCTGCGAGACATTGAGCATCGCATGAAAGCCGCTTCCTCGCCCGATAGTTTGCGCCTCCAGGCTTCTCATTCCTTATCATCCGAGCCAACCGTACGGGGGCAATCCCAACCCGTTTCTGTTCCGATGGCCTCTCCAGGAATCGCTCCACCCCTGGACTCAACGGGAACAGTTGTGCAAGCGGGAAGTCACACATTTTGGCAGAGCAATCCGACTCAACAGCCCATCGACCAACGCCCACCCTCCGATCCGGCGGGAGCTACAGTTCGAATTCGAGTAGACGAGCCGTCTCACGAGGCGATTGGAACGGGAACCATCATCGATACCTACAATGGCGAAGCGCTAGTACTTACGTGCGGGCACTTGTTCCGTGACACCCGAGGCTCCACTCCGATCATCGTGGAAACCTTTTTTGGTGGTCAAGCTCGCTCCTATCAAGCCTGGTTGATCGATTTTCGTGCGGATGAGACCGACATTGGTTTGATTTCGTTTCGTCCCGAAAGTCCTGTGCCAGTTGCCCGGTTAATGGATCACCGAGAGCGGCTGCGAGAGGGTGAAACGGTTTTCAGTTGGGGGTGCGATCACGGTGCAACTCCATCGAGACGAGACAGCCAAATCAGCAAACTGAACCGATACCTGGGACCTGCCAACGTTGAGGTATGGGGCAAACCGGTCCAAGGACGAAGCGGGGGCGGGCTCTTCAACAGCCGTGGGGAACTAATCGGCGTATGCTACGCTGCAGACGATGAGCTAAACGAGGGATTGTACAACGCCCCTGAAGTGGTCTACGAGCAACTATTGAAGCTCGGTTTACGTCGATTATTCGAACATCAAACCGCGATGAGCCAGCCAACTCCGCAAAGTGTCCAAGACACTTCGCCATCGTTGGCAGCATCCATCGCTCTAGCGAGTGCAATCGCTCCAGCTCAGCCCAGAAACCGACGCATGCTGGTGACGCTCGAAGAAAACGGCCAAACGCAACAGATCGAAATCCAAGACCCATCGCCAACTCTCATTGATGCCATTCATCAACATCGCTTGATTCGATAAAACCATCGATCGGCGATTCGTGGTCGCTGCTTCTAATTTACTGCGCCAGAATCGCTGCTGGTGATCGCTGCCCGATATCCTAATCGCCAGCATTCTTAGAAAAAAATCCAATTTCGAAGCCTATTTCGCGTGAATTCTCCGCCAAGAGACTTAGGCCATGGGTTTTGGTTGTCGAGTGTCTTCGTTAGACTACCGCAAGACCAGACATAGGTGGACGCAAAATTCTGCGGTAAATTTTTTCGATGCCAACTAGCTAAGAACGAGGTAGGTGCGATGACGGGAACATTGATTACATTGGGGGTCTTGGTGGCGATCGGTTTGCTGCTGATATTCCTCGTCGTAGGGATCTACAACAACCTTGTTGCTTTGCGGAATCGCTACAAGAATGCCTTCGCTCAAATCGATGTGCAATTGAAACGTCGGTATGACCTTATCCCGAACTTGGTCGAAACCGCCAAGGGATACATGAAGCACGAGCAAGAAACGCTCGAGAAAGTGATCCAGGCTCGGAATCTAGCCTTCGCTGCAGGGCAATCAGCCGCCTCTAATCCCGGTGACCCGACCACAATGAAGAACCTTGGGCAAGCCGAAGGGAATTTGAATGGTGCTCTCGGTCGCCTCATGATGCTGGCCGAATCGTATCCTGATCTCAAGGCGAACCAAAACATGCTCGCCATTCAGGAAGAATTGACGTCTACTGAGAATAAGATCGCTTTTGCACGACAAGGCTTCAACGACTCCGTTACGCAGTACAACACCAGTCGAGAGCAGTTCCCAGCGGTGCTTTTTTCGGGGGCATTTGGATTCTATCCTGCACAGCTTCTAGAGATTGAAAATCCAGTGGAAAAAGAAGCGGTCAAAGTCCAATTTTGATTGCATGTTCGGACTTGATCGGATCGTTATTCGGAAGAATCTCTCTCGGAGGTTGATGTAGTGGATTTTTTTGCGAGCCAGGATTTAGCCCGCCGAAACACTCGCAAGCTGATCGGACTGCTCGCGGTAACGGTCGTAGCGTTGACTTTGGCGGTCTACGGTGTCGCGGCCGTCGCGTTCATGGCCGGCTCTACCTACCAAACGAAATCCGAGGCTACAGCACCATTCGACGTTTCGAGCTGGCTGTTTAGCTATGAGAGTCTGGTCTTGCTAGGAGCGGTCGCTGTCTTAGTGACTGGAGTGGTTAGCGTCGGCTCGCTGATGAAGATCTCCGAACTCAATCAAGGTGGCGCGGGGGTCGCTAATCAACTGGGGGGGCGTAGGCTTCAACCGGGAACAACAGACTTAGCCGAGAGACGTATTCTCAATGTCGTGGAGGAAATGGCACTCGCATCGGGTGTTCCCGTTCCACCGGTTTATTTGTTGGATAACGAACAGAGCATCAATGCGTTCGCTGCGGGTAACTCGATCGATGACGCTGTCATCGGCGTTAATAAAGGGACTATTCAAAAGCTGAATCGCGAGGAGCTCCAAGGAGTCATCGCTCACGAATTCAGCCATATCCTCAACGGGGACATGCGAATGAGTCTGCGCATGGTGGGGCTTCTTTACGGGATTCAAGCCATTGCGTTGATCGGGTTGACTTTGTTTCGCTTCACTGCCTACGCTGGGCACGCACGATCCAGCAACAACAAGAATGGGAACATAGCAATCGTCTTGATGATTCTCGGAGGTGGGCTCTTTGCGGTTGGCTCCATCGGTCTTTTCTTTGCGAGGCTTATCAAAGCGTCCATTTCCAGACAGAGAGAGTTCCTAGCTGATGCCTCGGCAGTTCAATTCACTCGGATTCCGACAGGCATTGCCGGTGCCCTCAAGATGATTGGGAACGATAGCCGGACTTCGAAAATGGAGTCCCCCAATGCGGAATCGATCAGCCACATGTTTTTTGCCAACATGTATGGTTCTCTTACTCAGAATTTGCTCGCAACGCACCCGCCCCTCGTTCCTCGCATTCAAAAAATCGAACCCGATTTCAATGGGCAATTCAAAAGCTACCTGGAGCGACGTTCGACCGCCTCCATCGTAGCCGCTGACGAGCGATCAAAGAAAAAGTCCAAAGAGAATGAAAACCCTTGGGGAAATCGCTTTGGTACCATGATGGGGCAACTCGGGATGCCGACACAATCCCTTCCGATTGAGCCGCACCTTTTCATTGCAGCGATCGGAAACCCCAATCAAGACGACATGCAGTTCTCGCAGAATCTTCTAGAGAATGTTCCACCGAAATTTTTAGAGCACTGCCATGACGTTTACTCGGCCCGTTGCATCGTATTCGCCTCATTGCTCGCCTCGGATGAGGCTGTCAGGCGTCAGCAGTTAGATGATCTTAAGAAACGCGAAGATGAACCGACGGCGGAAGAAACTTTGCGAATGTCTGCCGAGCTAACCAAAATTGGTGAACGCTTTCGACTGCCAATCTTCGAGATCCTACAAGGAACATTGGTGGGGTTGTCGAAACCTCAATTCCAGCGATTCCAAGAGACGGTCAAGTCACTGATCCTTGCAGATCGTAGCGTGTCGCTCTTCGAATTCTTCTTGCTTCACCATTTAGTTCGTCACCTTTCACGGCATCTTGGAGCTAACAAAGAGCGAGAAACGACGTTCCCCAATCTGACCCCACTCGCATCCGAGATCGAGCTGTTGTTATCGATTGTTGCGAGACAGGGGCACAAAGATCAGACGGAGATGGAAAAAGCTTTTCGGGCTGCCACGAGCTCTTTGCGAACGATGAACCGATCTTTGCGATTTACGGGCGGTGAGTGGGATTTCTCTAAACTCGACGCGGCTGTCCGACGATGTGGTTTTTTGGCTCCTCAAGCGAAGAAAGAACTGCTTGCCGCGATCGCTCATTGCATCATTCACGATGGGGTTGTAACCGTTGAAGAAGCAGAATTATTCCGTGCCATTGCCGAATCGCTCGATTGCCCGGTCCCGCCGATTGTTGCTACCTCCAATGCCAGTGCCGCGAGCGGAGGTTGAAAACAAGTAATCGTTTAACCGCACGGGCATCGCCCTGCGCTGAGGGCTCCAGCATCTTCACCGCCCGTCATTCTACCCAGTTATCTCACTCCGCCGATACTTTTGTATTCCGTCGCCAGAGGCGAGTCCCGGCTCGCTACGCATCGCCCGTCACCGTATGGCTTGCGCCATTACGCTCCTATTTGCTTAGGGGCCGCCTCAATCGTCCTGCCGGGGCGATCACATTTCTAGATTGCCAACTTTGAAAACAATTTCCGATCTCTGAAATCCGATCGACTCGTAAAGTTTGATAGCTCCGTAGTTGTGGATGGTCACCTCGAGGGTTACGTAACGGCAGCCTTGGGACTGAAACCCTAGGATCGCGCGTCGGATTAATTCGCGTCCGATTCCCTTGCCCCGAAAACTGGGTATCACCCCTATGTTCTGGATGGCACCATGCGTCAAGTTGGTACGAAGGCCCTGGATCGTTCCTACCGCAAGCAAATTTCGCTGATTGCTATCTTTAGCCAACGCTAACCAAGTCGCCTCGGGAACGAACGAATCCTTTTGAGAAATATCCCGCATCAGCCTGCGACAGCCCTCGCGATCGCCGAGACAAGGGAAAACGTTCACATCCATTTCCCTGCGAAAACTCTCCCATTTGCACATTCCGTGCATGGGCAGTAGCTTGTCCTCCCAGGCTGCGAAAAGAGTCTCTCCAGATAATTGAGACTCCGGGATGGCTTGGGAATGCACATCGAATTGCATTCGGAATCGCTTGAAAAAAACGGACGTCATTTTATCTATCCAACGCGGCTGCACGACCGCCTGCGCGAACGTCGCAAGCTGCCTCCAAGATGCCAGAATCGTCGATTCGCTGGACTCCATGCGCGACTGCCAGAGAACCGCTTACCTTGACATTATGCCCTAAGGTTTTGAGTTTCGCTAACAATTCATCGTTTCGTTGATCTGAACGATAAGATGCGCCGAGGCTCGCCTCGCACATTAAAGTATCAGGCTGCCACTGATGATGGATTCGTGACTCGCTGATGGCATCTCCGACATTCATGCCGTAATCAATACAACGCACGACGGTTTGCAACGTGGCGTTTATAATACGAGGCCCACCGGCCGCCCCGCACGCAAGCACAGGGACGCCGGAGTTATTCAGGACGATCGTAGGGCTCATGCTTGATAAAGGGCGTTTGCCTGGCTCCACCGAGTTTGCATTGGATCCAATCAAACCAAATGCGTTCGGTACCCCTGGAGAAACACTGAAGTCGTCCATTTGATTGTTCAGCATGACACCCGTGCCGGGAACCATCATTTTGTTTCCCCAACTCGTATTAACCGTGGCGGTCAACGCAACCCAGTTACCTTGGTCGTCCGCAGTCGAGAGGTGTGTTGTATGCTTCTTTTCATCGTCGTGCTGCGACGCTTGGCTAGGCAAATGCCCCGGCACTACTGAGGCATGCTGTAGATCAATTTTGGATGCTAACTCATCGGTATAAGCCGTCGAGCTGAGAAAGTTCGGGATATCTACAAAATCCGAATCCCCTAGATAATACGCTCGATCCGCGAACGCCAGCTTCATTGCCTCGGCCAACAAATGATAAAAGCCAGCGGTTCGACCGGTTTCTGAAACGTCCTGCATCGTGTAGCGAGACAACATCTGGAGCATTTGCAGAATGTGAAGCCCTCCCGAACTCGGCGGTGGGAAGCCTAAAACGCGGTAGCCACGATAGGATGACTCGAGTACCGTCCGATCTTTCGATTTGTAAGCCGAGAAGTCCGTTTTTTCTAAGATGCCCCCCTCTTCACGAAGATAACGCGAGCACTTTTCTGCAAACTCTCCCTCGTAGAACCAACCCGGCCCTTGTTCGGCAATCGTCTCGAGAGTCGCGCCGAGTTCTCGCTGTACCAGCGCTTGCCCAGCATCGAGGCCTGTGCCATCCGCCTTGAGCAAGACGGCTGCCGAGGAAGAGAAGCGACTCAAGACTCGTAATTCATTCTTGATGCTGGTGGCCACTCCCTTTGAAACAGCCACACCATTTTTCGCAGCTCGTATCGCAGGCTCAAAAAGATCGGACCACGGTAACTTGCCGAACCGCGAGTGCATCGAGTGAAGGGCTGCGATCTGGCCAGGAACCCCGCAGGCCAGCGGGCCATCTTGACTAAGCTGAACATCGCCGACTCCGTTTCGAAGGTACATGTCTCTATGTGCCAATCGTGGAGCGGTCTCTCGGCCATCGATCGCATGGGTCGTGCCGTCTGACAAGCGAATTAAGATTAGGCACCCCCCGCCGATCCCAGAGTTATGTCCGTCGACAACCCCTAAGCACAGTGCAGCCGCAGCAGCCGCATCAACGGCATTCCCGCCTTGTTCGATCATCTTCATAGCGGCCACTGACGCCAAGGGATGCACGGTCGCTGCAACATTGCGTCCTCGGATAACAGGTCGTGTTTCCGTCGTAGCATCAGCAGCTAAGAGACGTCGCGCCACGCCTGGTCCGCAGGCCGTTGCTGCTAGTAGCCCACCTAAAAACTCTCTCCGCTTGACCATCAATACACTCGTAGAAGTAAAAGATAAGATAACGAGATTACTTTTTTCGCAAGACAATTTTGCGAATGTCCATGACTGCGACGTTCGTTTTGTTTTGGGGGCGAACCTCGATGGTTGCTTTACCCATTTGCAAGTTCAGTGCACCGAGAGGTTCATAAATCATGTGCTGAAAGTGCCCCGTCTCTTTGACATTGAACTCGATAGCCTGATCCTGACATACGAGATTGACTCGCGAGCCACCATTTCCCCCTCCGCAACCATATTGCATTTCGATCTCGTACTCGCCATCTTCAGGAACAGTGAATTGCCACTCGGCCCAATCATCTACCTCGGTCCAGTAACCCACTACATTCTTGTGAGGTTCGGGCTCATAGCGAATGTTTTTTCCGTGAACTTTAACCTCGGAAGCCCATAGCGTAATGGTTCCTTCGGGAGACTTTAGGATCGACTTTTTACCCTGAACGGCTTGATCCATTAGGTTTCGCCATTCTCGCCAAGCCAAACCAATCTCATTCGCTGATCGATCGGCTTCTAGCTTGGTGGAATCCTTTTCCACATAAATCTTGCGGTGTAACTCCGGATCCCATTCTGGATTTAGCGTGCAGCGTTGGGCACCGACGGAGTCTCGCCATTTCTTGAGCCTGGCTGTCATAGAGGCCACCTTTTCCGGTTCCAGTTCTGCTAGATTGTTTCGTTCCCCCGGATCGGTCGCCAAGTCGAACAGTTCGAGCGTTTCGTCCTCATGATGAAAGACCAGTTTCCAATTCCCTTGTCTCATTGCTGATGCGGGGCGGCTCCCTTGGTTGGTGTAGTGTGGGAAGTCCCAAAAGAGTGGTCTGTCGATGGGGAGCGATTTGCCTTGAAACCAATGGTCGTACAAATCATTACCATCGATGGGGCCAACGCTGGTCGCTACTTTACCACCTGCGGAGCGAATCAAGGTTGGAAAAAGGTCGAGTTGACTGATTGGTTCGTCGACTATGCGTCCGCTTTCGATATTTCCTTTTATGGAACGCACGAGGAACGGGATGCGCAGACCACCTTCGTACAAGTATCCTTTGCCGGCACGGAAGGGGGCGTTGTGTGAAACCGGTTCGGGGTGCAACTCGGGAACATGCAAGCCGCCGTTATCGCTTGTGAAAATGACCACTGTATCGCGAGTTGTTGGCAGCTTTTCGATCGCTGTCATCAACATGCCAAACGACTGGTCCATGGATTCCATGTTCGCGGCGTACAGAGGGCTATATGCGTCTTTATGCTTAGCAAGAGCACCTTCGGTCGCTTCCAGCATGATGTGTGGGATGTGGTGTGGGATGAAGCAGAAAAAAGGTGCACCGTCGTCGGCATTCATGAACTTGATCGCTTCTCGCGTAATCAAAAACTCGTTCTTGCCGCCACCGATTCCCGTAGAGTCTGCTGTGGAAAGGTCACCCAAAGAGCCGCGGGCTGGAGCTTCGACGGCGATATCAAATCCTTGGTGAGTAGGACCATGTTTGCCACCACCCAGGTGCCACTTTCCGAAAAGCCCGGTCCGATACCCAAGCAGCTTCAACTCTTCTGCGATGGTCTTTTCTTCGAGTGGTAATGCCGAGTGGATTCTGGCGTTGAGAAGTTTCTGCGACGGGGCGTCGGCGCGACCCGGTAGATACGAGGTCAAATGCAAACGAGACGGAGATTTGCCCGTCATCAACGCTGCTCTCGACGCTGAGCAAATCGATAGCCCACAATAGGCATTCGTATAGCGAATGCCTTGTGCAGCAAATGCGTCTAGGTTAGGTGTCGCATGTTCTGTGCGACCATAGCAACCAAGATCGGTTATTCCCAAATCGTCAACGAACACCAAGACGATATTAGGGGGAAGCTCCTCGTCCCCGATGGCATTCGCTGAAGCGTTAAAGCTGAACCAAGCAATGCTCACCCCGTAGATTGCGATGAGGTTGATTATCGAGCGAGATGAAGAGGATAATGATTCTGGCATCGCCGGACTACTCCTATATTGAACCGCGTATGATGAGACGCACGAAAAGCAAAATAACTAGTATGTAAGGAACGCTGATCGCGGTGGCAACCCAAGCTTGAATCTTGTACTTTGAGCTCAGTTTCCCTTCGCCTAAAAGGACGTGAAAAACCAACAAGTAGACTGTGAAGAACTGGATTGGAGGAATAAACAATCCGATTATAGCTCCTCGAAACGCCCTTTTGGCACTATCCTCCCGCTCATTGACAGTTATTAATTCTTCATTGAGAGAATGTTCACTTCTTGAGTTTTGTTGAGCGAAATCACCAGCCGCTTGATTAAATTCTGCCTTGAGCTCAGCTGGATCGACTGGATTCTTGAGGATCTCGGCGGCTACTTTTGCATCAGAGGAGTCGACCAATATTTTGACCCCTCCAACAGTGTCAGTTAGGGTCCAAATCAAACTAGAGACCCACTCGTTGTCTAAATAGGATGGGATTCCTTCTGCGTCTAATGCAAATCGCGCGGCATGAGCAAGTTCCGTGGTTGAGTAGACTCCGACACAGACAAGCTCTTTTGGCATTTTATTTTCCTCTGTCACTTATTACTGAGTTATCGGAAAGCTAATCTCGAAACAACTACCTTCACCGAGGCGACTCGTCACTTTTAGTTCTGCGGACACCAGTTGGCATAGATGCTTTACGATTGCAAGCCCCAGGCCTGTGCCACCGGTTTCTTGGCTGCGAGCTTTCTCAACACGGTAGAATCGTTCAAAGATTCTTTCGAGATCTTCAGGAGGAATTCCAATGCCAGAGTCTTCGATTCTGACCAAGCAATGCCCGTCGACCTCTTGAGCGGTGATCGACACAGAGCCGTCGGGTTTGTTGTATCGAATCGCATTGCTGACAATGTTGGCCAAGATCGTTTTTAGTGACGCCAGATCGGAAAGGATGCGATCCGAAAACACTGTCCCAACGTCGACAGAAACCTTATGTCGTTTGGCGATGGCGGAATGATCGTCGACGCAGGAGTTTATGACATCTCGAATAGAAATGGGGACCAGAGCTGGTTTGTCGGGCTGAGACTGCAACCGGCTTAATTGAAGCAAATCTGCAATAAGCGCCTCCAGTCGGCTCGCTTGCTCCTCGATCCGCATGATGAAGTGTTGTCTGGCATCGGGATCGTCCATTGCTCCCATTAGTAGCGTTTCTGCGTAAGCTTTTATAGACGCCAACGGGGTCTTTAGTTCGTGCGATACGTTTGCGGTGAAGTCGCGACGGAGATTCTCCAGTTGTTTAAGTCTCGTCTCATCGGCTATGGATACTAAAACGCGATAGGCGTTGTTCGTGGGATCTTGCTGGCCAATGGGAATGGCTTTGAGGCGGAGAGAAGTTCGGCCCTGATTCCTTTGGAACTCGATTTCATGAGGTTTACCCGATTCGTGGGTTGCCAGAATGCAATCGAAGACTTCTGGTATTCGGACCACCTCGATGAGACGTTGACCGACCTCCGCTAGCTCGATCCCTAAGAGTGCTTTGCCGGCTGGGTTCACGAAATCTAACTTGAGCTTCTCGTTAAAGGTGAGAATGCCTATGGGCATGCTGGTCATGGCTTGCGACGAACGCTCGTAGGTTTGACTGACCCGCGAGATTTGGTTTTTCATGGAATCAGCCATGGCGTAAATGCTTTGTGCCAGCGATTCTCGTACTCCCATCCATTCGTTTGCTTTGAGGGTCTCTTGGTTGACACCGATTTGAGACGAAAAACGTTGTATCCAGGCTTCTTCCTGAGCTCGCTCAGCTCTCGCTTTGATCCACATGAGACCAATAACTGCACCGAAGATGCCAAAGCAATGTGCTAGCATGATGGCTGTTCCTACAACACCGGAGACATCGGAATCCGTAAATCTACGGAT
Source organism: Brakhagea baltica (assembly GCF_052161605.1). Taxonomy (NCBI): domain Bacteria; kingdom Pseudomonadati; phylum Planctomycetota; class Planctomycetia; order Pirellulales; family Pirellulaceae; genus Brakhagea; species Brakhagea baltica. The sequence continues at coordinate 6,934,216 of NZ_CP197409.1, forward strand.
AAGAGTCGCGGAATATAGGCGACCATCCGCCGAATTCCAATCGTGTTCCAGTTTTAGTCGCCGATAGCCACTGGGCTCCGATTGCCACTGTACCCTTATTGGGCTGCTGTTGTCAGATGGGCGTGCTCTCTCCGTTTTTTCGTTCCAGACTAGGGCCCCTTTACTTAACTTAAAAAGCAGTTCATCCAGGTCTCTTTGTCCGTCAAGATCGGTTTTCAATGTCTGGATTACCTCAAAGTCTCTCACCGCAGACTCAGCAATTTGCGATTGCCAAAGCTGGATACGGCCTTCTTGAATGGGCCATTGCAGAACCAGCCCAGCCCCCCAAAAAAGGGCAGAGATACCCAGCCAAATGCCGATCGATTTCGGTGGTATGAGGTAATAAGGTGGGGTTGGAATCGAAGGGACTCCCGTTTATTCACGATTTGGTTGTAGATTGGCGAGATCCATGACTCATGGATTGGGGACGCCTGGATCGGACGGTTGCAAGACGCCTGTTTGTACTAGCTTGATCACCTATAATACTACACCATCCGGCCCTTACTCACTACACCACAAAAGATATGTCAGATCCAGCATCCCCTGCTCCCGTTGCGACCCGACCAGCAGCCCCCACGGCCCCGCTCCCGAGCTTGAGCGAAGTCCCTATTGATTCGATCCTTTTCGTATCCTTTGGGGGGCCTGAGGGCTTTGATGACGTCATGCCGTTTCTGGAAAACGTGCTTCGCGGGAAGAACGTTCCTAGGGAACGCATGCTCGAGGTGGCTGAACACTATAACCACTTTGGCGGCGTCAGTCCGATCAACCAGCAGTGCCGCGATTTGATCGACGCTGTCACGAGCGAATGTCGGGCGCGTGGCGTGGACTTGCCCATCTATTGGGGGAACCGTAACTGGAACCCGATGCTTCCTGAGGAACTGGCCAAAATGGCCAACGACGGTAGAAAGCGAGCTATCTGTTTCTTTACCTCGATGTTCAGCTGCTACAGCGGATGCCGACAGTACCGCGAAAACTTGGCGGACGCCCAAGCTGCCGTGGGCTCGGAAGCTCCGCTAGTGGAAAAGGTTCGGATGGGATTCAATCACCCCCGCTTCATTGCAGCTCAGTGTGATTGTGTCCGTGATGCCTTGAATCAGCTACCGGAAGAACATCGCAGTTCTACCAAGTTTTTGTTTGCCGCTCATAGCATTCCGCTGTCGATGGCACAGTATTCCAGATACGAAGCCCAACTGCGCGAGGCGGCGAAATTGATATGCGAGGAGCTAGGTCATGAAAACTGGGAGCTGGTGTTTCAGAGCCGATCCGGTCCCCCTCAGCAACCATGGCTAGAACCTGACGTTTGCGATCGAATAGAGGAATTGCACAACGGCGAAGGCCTGGCTAGTTGCGTTATCGTTCCGCTCGGGTTTATCTCGGATCACATGGAGGTCCTGTATGACCTGGATGAAGAAGCGGCCCATCTTTGTAAGGAAAAAGGGGTTCCGTTCGCACGGGCGAAGACGGTTGGAGTTCATCCGGAATTTGTCGGAATGATCGTTGACTTGATCCAAGAGCGACTTGCTGAGGGGACGGAGAGACCGTACGTCGGCAGTTATGGCCCGAGCCACGATCTATGCCCAGCCAACTGCTGCTTATACCCTCAGACCGGCAGACCTGGAGCACGGCCGCCACAATGACCGCCACAATGACGGGCAGGATGCCGGGCAGGATGCCTGTTACCCCACCGGCATCTCGATCTGGCGGATGCCGGTTTTCAAAGCCCATACTGCGGCGGCGGTTCGATCGGTTAACGATAGTTTTCGAAGCAGGTTTTGCACGTGCTCCTTGACTGTTTCGACACTTATGCCGATGGCTGACGAAATTTCGCGATTGCTCAAGCCGAGCGAGAGATGCAAAAGCACCTGCGCCTCACGCTTGGTGATCTGGGCAGGTAATGTTGTAAGATCGGCATCCATTCCATCTAGAAACGATTTCACGATCAACATGGGGGATCCGCTCGGCAGTTGCCCGGTGCCGACCGAATGGATCGACCGAATGAGTTTCTCGGCACTGCCGGTTTTGAAGACCGCGTCATGGAACTGGTGGGAAAGTGCCTGTGCAACTAAGCAAGCATTCGGGACCGCTGTGTAAAGGATCGCCTTCAAATCGGGTAACTGCTCTTTGAGAGTACCGACGTATTCGATCATGTTGATCGCCCCTAGTCGTATGTCTGTGATGAGTATGTCGTAATGCTCGCTTTGCAGAGCAGACTCCAGCTCCATTACACTGGTCACAAATCGATCGACCGGGCACTGATTTAGATTCGTAATGGCTTGAATACCTCTCCGGATCGTCTCGCACTCATCTGCGCAAAGAATTCGAAAGGACACACGAGGCCTCATTGAAAAGGGGGGGGCTTTAGTGGGACTAGTGGCACCGAAAAGCTGGTCTAGCGGGGGTTAACCCACTCCTAGACGACGCTGCTTCTTGGTCTGCGGTTTATCGTAGCAGATTTCTGTAGCGTTCTGTTCCAACTGAGATCTCTTTTTTGTGAAATTTTTGGGCGATTGAGGAAAGCGAAAAACCTCGAATCGACCTGCTCAGATACAGACACATTTGATTGATTGGAGCTGATTCGGAGTTTTTCTTCCTTTAGCTCAACGTCGTGATCCGTTTCGATCGATTTCGATTCTTGGTTCGATTGCATTTCCAACCCTTGGCTGAATTATGTCTGCTAGCATTACCGCGATCGAGAGACCCGTTCGTTGGGACCATCCCTTCGACCCTGAAATGCCATCGACTGATGTTTCGTACCTTTTTCGGTACACCCCTTTTTCGACTCTCGATCCTACGCTTTTTCCGGGCTTGGGCTCTCTGGAGATGATACTCAAGCACGATGCGCGAATCCGTCGGTATGAACCGGGGGATGTCATCGTGCGAGAAGGTGACTATGGCAATAGCGCATTTATCGTCCTTCGCGGTACGGTCAGAGCCTTTCTGGTCAGTTTGTGGCACAGGCAAACTCCGACAAAGCGCGAACAGACAAACAGCATCTTTGCAAAGCTCCTTGCTCCGTTCTCGAATCAAAAGACCAAGCCCGAGCAGGCAAAAGAACACGCTTCCATTCCCCAGGACGAAGAGAAACGGACCAATCGCAACCGAAGCCAGAATGGCCAATATGCGATGGCACCGCTACCCATTGTTGAAAATCATGAAGGACACAGTCGCATCTACCTTCAAGATTTACCGAGCGTTATCAATGGCTTTCAAAGCGAACCACTGTCCTCAGGGCAAATCTTTGGTGAGATGGCTGCCATAACCCGTACGCCACATCGATTTAGCGTGGTGGCCGATTCCCCGTGTGTGTTGGTGGAGATTCGCTGGCAAGGACTGAGGCTTCTGCGTAAGGATCCACGATTCAAGGCTTATCTCGACGAAAGATATCGACAGTCTGGCTTGGTAACTCATCTCCGCGAGACACCATTGTTTCGATTCTTGGATGATGAGACTATCGCTACAGTCATAAGCAGTACGCGATTGGATTCATTCGGGGAGATGGAGTGGTTCGCAGACTACAAAACACTTCAAAAGGAAGACTCTCGCAAGAGAATCGAATCGGAACCGTTGATTGCTGCAGAGGGGGCACCAGCAAACGATCTAATTCTGGTTCGTGCAGGCTTTGCACGCCTTAGTTATGAGCATGGCAACGGCCATCAGACGACGGCCTATCTTGGCTGTGGTCAAATGTTTGGTCTGGAGGAGCTTGCCGATTCCTTTCGTCATCCGGAAGCCAGACCTCTGCCCTACCAGCAGTCGTTACGGGCGTTAGGATTCGTCGACCTGCTCAGAATCCCTCGAGATACAGTTATCAAGACCTTGTTACCGAAAGTCCGGAAGTCAGAATTGCCACCCGCGATTATCAATCCACGCTATGATGCAGGGGGCAGCATTGTGCCTGACTTCGAACGTGATGATCGGCGTTCGGCGCTCGAGACTCCCCTTATTGAGTTCCTAGTGGATCAGCGCCTCATGAATGGTCGGCAAACCATGTTGATCGATTTAGATCGCTGCACGGGATGCGATGATTGCGTAAAGGCCTGTGCCAGTACCCACCAGGGGATACCACGCTTCGTTCGAAACGGCCCGCAATACGGCGCTCTCATGTTCGCCCATGCATGCATGCACTGTACGGATCCTGTTTGCATGATCGGATGCCCGACGGGTGCCATTCACCGAAATCCCGACTCTGGTGTGATCGCGATCAATGCTGATACTTGTATAGGCTGCAAGACCTGCTCCGAAAGTTGCCCCTACGAAAACATCGTGATGCAACAAGTCAAAGATGGCAAAGGTAACGACGTCATCGATATGGAATCCAAGCTTCCCATTCTTCAAGCTTCGAAATGCGACCTTTGCCAATCCTCTAAGTTAGGGCCAGCATGTCAATCAGCATGTCCGCATACCGCTCTGTTTCGTCTCGACACTAGTAGTACACAACCTCTACTGGATTGGTTGGAACGAAAGGCAAGTTGAAAACGATGAGCAATGCAACTTTGAATTCCAACCCTCTGCCTTCTACTGCAAGTAGTTCGCTATCATCCACACTCTTTGGAATACGTTCAGCAAGATTAGGACGGATCCTGAAAGCTCTCGGTATCATCGCGGTCGCTTATTGGTGCCTTCAAGGTTGGCAGCAATTCGTCGGAAACCGACTTGGAAATGAATCGTTCGCAACCGGCTACACGCTGTTGGCCGTAATTGTTCTCCTGGTGATGCTGGGGGTGCGCAAACGCCTGCCAAGGTGGAATGCTGGACCGGTGGCCGTTTGGCAAACAACTCATCATTATTTGGGTTTGTTCTGTTTACTTGCCTACATTTCCCATGCGGGTATCCTAACCAATGGCATTTTGGAGTCCGCGCTTGCTGGGCTCTTTTGGTTTATTCTCCTCACAGGATTTGTCAGTTGGTACGTCAATCGTTCGTCCCCCAGGTTGCTTCGTGCGGCGGGGCAAGCGGTCTTAAGATCCGATATACCAGAGGCACGAGCTAAGGTCGCGGAGGAAGCGTACCAGCTTGCTCTTTTGGCCGCAGGATCCTCTAGGGCCTTCGTGATTTCTGATTACTATCGGTCAGTGTTGAGCTCTTTTTTTTCAGGCTCACGCGGAGTCTGGTATTATCTAGTCCCCACCGGCAAGCGCCGCCGAGACCTTCAGTACCAACTTAGCGAACTCACTCGCTATTTGGATGAAGCCGGGCTTGAGCTCCAGGCGCAGATGATGACTTTGATTCAGCGTCGTGATGATCTAGATTTTCAAGCTGCAATACAAAACCGAATTCGCTGCGTTGCTGCCATTCATACTGTATTGCTGGGGGCATTCATCGTCTTTTCTGCTGCCCATATCGTGGTTGCTCACCTTTATTCCAATCAGTGGTGAGCCATGGAGTTTCGAAACTACTATCGTCGTCCAAAACAGACTCACCGCTGCGGCTTAGCAAGTTCTGGCCGCGCTTGTATTCACGGACCATTCGGTTCTCACTGTGGACAGTCCCGCGATGTACCTGAACGTTGTCGTCCGATGCGTACCTTGGTCGGTTGGACTCGATTAGCATCGGCGATTTGTACCCTTTTAGCCATTGTGACTGTTACCTACTGGTTGACACTTTCCAGGAATCCGCTCCCCATAGCTCCAGGACCGTTGACCAAAGCTCACGCTCAGCTCTTGGTGTCTGGTACAAGTGAGCATCCGCTCGCAATTGACGACGAAAAGCGCTGCGCCGCATGTCATATACAATCAACTCTCACAAACTCAACCAAGTCCCACGATCCTGCCGGTTCGCATCTCGTTAGTCGTAACGAGAGTGCTACACGGCAGTCAGAACTTTGCATGAAGTGCCACCTCGATACGATGCCCAATGGCTTACTGGGAAATCCGCATGATTTAGCGGGAGATGACTTGGCAATCCTTTTTGCATCAGTATCAGGACGCCCACCATCCAAGCTGGCCCAGACTCCGACCGAGTGCAGTCAATGTCACCGAGAACACCAGGGGGCTGACGGTCAGCTTCAATCGATTGCTTCCACAAAATGCCAGGCCTGCCATAGAAATCAATTTGAGTCGTTCGAACGTGGCCATCCCGAGTTCTCGACCTATCCTCCTGCTAAGCCACGAAGCATCGGATTCGATCACGCTCGCCATGCAGAGTTGCACTTTGCTAAGAAGGGAAAGCCTTTCGATTGCAGCGTTTGCCACTTAAAGAGTCAGGAATCAAGTCTGGTGGGGTCAGTCTTTCGCAGCGTCTCTTTTGAGCAAGCCTGCGCGGATTGTCACAACGACTCACTTAAAAGCGCCGGGCTTGAGGGAATCGTTGTGTTTCAAGTTCCCAGCCTGGACAAAGCCAAGCTATCTAGACAGGGTTTCGATATTGGACCATGGCCGGAGTCGGCGAGCCTGCTAATGGATGGCGAACTGACTCCTCTTTTGACACACATGCTCCGATCGAACGAAAAGGGGAGGGAGATCTTGGAACGATTGCCTGCTACCATGCGACTCCAGGACGTCGATATGAACACGGTGGAGCAATGTCAGGCTATCGTGGATCTTGCGGATTTCGTACGAGATGCTTGGGGACAAATCGCCAGCAGTGGCCAACCCATGCTTAGAAACTGGCTCGACACCAAGGTGCCTCCTCCCACGACCACGATAACGACCGCTACCCCCAGCACCTCGTCAAGTCTAGCGCTCTACTCGCGCTATGTGAACACTCGGGCTTCCAGGATGGAAACGCCACATCCTACAACAGAGACACCTCGCGATTCCGCAGGCAGCAAAGAGGTTTGGCTAGACCAATTGGCCAGAGGAGTTCCACCAGATTTGCTTCGGTCAGCCGAGAGAACTTGGTTCCAGCCAGCCAGTTCCGTCGACATTGCTAGGCTACCGGTGAGTATCCTCTTAAGCAGCGCAGAGTCGATCCCAATCTCTAATCGGGACGAAGATGATGACGACTTGCTCTCGAATGTTGGTGACGACGATCTGCTGGGCGATGATGACGATAGTCTGTTGGGCACTGTGGATGAAGGATCCGTAATGCCCAGCCAGCAAAAGAATCTTGGGGAGATAACTAAGCCGCTAAAGGCGTGGGAACATCTTCCTTTCGGCGGGTGGATGCTCGATGAAAGTCGGGTCGCCTTGGTGTACGTTCCAACGGGACACGCTGATCCATGGCTCGCCAGATGGATCGAATGGAACGAGTTGAGCCAGCATCACTCAATGGATGTCAACAATGGTTCAACTAGAAATGATCCCCTTTCAAAGCAGTGTATTCAATGCCACTCCTTTGATGCTAACAGAGTCAGGCTTATGCTGTCAGGTAAATCAGACAGCAACGACGCATTAAAATCTGTTGCGTTGCGAAAGCCTGCTGATACCGCTTTAGATCCAGATTGGCTGCAGCAGTGCTGGAAAATTGAGCAACGGCCTAACGGCCTTCGCGAGTTAACTCGATTTAATCATACTCCCCATTTGACCATCAATAGTTTACGGGACTGCCAGTCTTGCCACGCGATGAAAAAGTTGGATGCGACTCAGGTGTCAGAACAGGGTTGGAGCACAATGGGGCGGACAACTAGGAGCGAGTTCCAATCTCTTCAGAAGGAGATGTGTGCGACTTGCCACACGAAAAAGGCCGCCGGTGACGCGTGTACGCAATGCCACAATTATCATGCCCACATTGCGCCTGGGCGTTAGGCTGGCGTTGGGCGGTCGTTAGGCCCGTTTTCTCGGAGTTGGGGCCGGAGCGTCAATCCATTGATCGTCGTAGCGCAGCCAGTATTCACGCACCCAATCGACAGGTCCAAATCCATACCGTCTCTTTGTTCCCCATCGATAATTGCCGAGAGGTACAACATCGATGGGTCTGGGCCGACCATGGAACACGACAACCTTTGCCTCGGTCGGTTCTATGACTTTTGGCAGAAACCTGTTCGCGGGAAAGTACCGGGTGCAGTGCCATTTAAAACTCGCCGTCCAGTCGTAGGGCCAGTAATGCCGGGGCTCAAGGCAATCCGTTAGAAAGTCTTGATCTAATCCATAACGCTCAGGAATAGTCGGGTCTGCAAGAAAGTCATGATAGATACGATGGCAATCCTGCGGAATAAATCCCAAAATGGAACCTTGTACACCTCGATCTGGCCGAAGTGACAACGGTGCTAGATTCCATAAGGTTGGGTTCCATTCACGCAGGGCATGCAATCCAGGTCTCGACTGGATCTGTTCAAAAAATGGACTCAAGTCGTCGCGAATCAAAACATCCAAATCGAGGTATAGTGTCGGGACATCAGCAGGTAAAAGTCCGGGAGCAAAAATCGATAATTTCGGCCAGCAACCTGATTTTTGAAAGCGTAATGGGATACCCATATCTGGTAGAGGCACCGACTCGATTCCAGTATCCAAACCACCCGGGTTATCCGTTACGCAAATAAAACGGTGCTCTACTGGTAAGTTAGCCCTGACCGCGTTCCTAAGAACTCGGATATACGACGCGGGAAAAGCATCGAGCCATCTCGTGCAAACGACAGTGACCATAGCCACATTTCCAGAATTTTACCCCGGGCGGGATTACGATAGGCCCATGCATCGGTCGCCACTTGGCAACAACGCATGAGGCGGGTCGGATTCTATCCATCTCTTTGCAAGAAGTTTAGAGTCCGGAAGATTCAACCGTCAGATTTCTTCCGAAATTTCCCCTTTCGGTTTGGTAGTAGACGGCTATCCACGCAGTGCTTGCGGCACTATAAGATCGCCTTAAGAAGATCTGAGACAAGGTTGCTCAATGGTCTTCAGCGGGAGAACGTCCATTAAGAATGGTATCCCAGATGGTTCCTGCCAATTGGTTGACGCTACCTTTACCGTTCGGATGTAACCGACTGCTCAGAAAACAAAAGTACATGCCGCGTGCCCGATCAATCCAAAGCACCGTTCCGGTGAATCCGCCATGGCCGATAGACTGTTCAGAAAGGAGAGTCCCTTTGTTGCTAGAATAACGCGATTGCATATCCCAACCGGGACTGCGAAGATCTCCATGAACGTCAAAGGAGGAAAATAGAGTGTCGATGGTTTCCTTTTGAAAAACCTTTCGCACGGATCCATCAGTGCTAACAATCGCCCCGTCGTTAAGGATGAGCCTAGCAAATTGGCCTAAATCCCCCGCTGTGGAGAACAGCCCTGCATGCCCAGCAACACCTCCCAATAGATGCGCTCTTGGGTCGTGTACCTCACCTCGAATCCATTCACCGTTCCTCTTCTCTGTTGGTGCGACGCGATCGATCTTTTCTGCATCGACGCCAAAGTTCGTCTCATGCATGTGACACGGAGTCAGCACTTTCTCCTGAACGAATCGCTCCAAAGACTGCTGGGACAGTACCTCCACCAACTTGCCGAGCACCAAGAAATTGACATCGGAATATTGAAACTTCTGACCGATCGGGGCATGTAAAGGTAATTCGTAAATCCGTTCCCATGCTATTTGTGGACCTTGTTGATAATCGCGAAGTGCATTGTCGGGAATCAATCCGCTGCGGTGCACGAGACAATCTAGAACTGTGATTCGATCCTTTCCGTTTTGCCCAAAGTGCGGTAGGTGTAGCGAAACGCGATGATCAAGCTTGAGTTTGCCCGATTCCACTAATAGGTGGATTGCAGATGCGGTAGCGATAGGTTTCGTCAAAGATGCCAAATCAAAGATCGTGTCGGTGGTCATAGGCTCAACCAGTGGTTCGATGCTTCTGTTTCCAAAAGCTTTCAAGAATAGAGGTCCCTCCGCATTCCCTACTTCGATAACACAACCAGGCAACGAGCTTGAACGAATCGATTGATCTACCAGTTCAGATACAACCGCTTTTACTTCGGCGGAAAACAGATGTGGACGATCGTCTGGCTTACCAATGTCGTCAAGCCGTCCGAAGCCAAGTTGAATAGCCGACGTAAACAAGAAAACGAAAGCGACCAGCTGTGTAGAGCGCAAACGGTACATTTCAACTAAGCAACTGAGATAGTTCGCCTGCTGCTTCTCGTTCCATTCGATGCTCTCCGAATACTTCTACCGCATTGACAACATACAAGTTTCTCGTCGCAGAACGAATGGTTTCTTGAGCGAGCTGCTTTAGATAGAAAGATTCTACCCTACCATACAAGTGTAGATGATCATCCTGAACACAGACTTTGAGGTCGCGGATCGACGACACTCCACTGTTTTTAAGTAGCTTAGTTGCTAAACCAGCAACGTCCTGAAATCCTGAGTCAATCATGAGACAACTCTCCTAGGCGTCCAAAAAATTCTGCCGCAATAACCTTCCTAGAGTTTCTCGAAGATAAAGGAGTTAGAGTTAATGTCAAGCATTTGTTCGGGACAATCGGTTGATTTGTGGTAAACAACATGACCGACCGAACCGGCACACTCGGAATTTACCATCGCAATCTGCGTGTTTCACATTACTTGAAGCGGGGTAGTAAAAGGTTTCCCTACAATCTGCCCGATAGAATAAAGATGGCTCACTCCGCCTTCCCTTTGGTCCGCGATCTATGTCTTGGTCAAGATTCATTACGGTCGAAAATCTATGCATAGCTGCGGAGGTAACAGCGGCATTGCTATTGCTAGCTTTCGCGTTCCCGGAAAAACGGACGCCGTCTAAAGGATCCGAGGGGGGGGATTCCAGGGACTCGATGGAAGATTTGAAAAAGCTCTTCATGGCTTGGAAGCTTAACCAAGGCCTAGCGGTTCTCGCGGCCCACAGAGCCCTGCAGCCGATACCGCCAGAGCTGGAGTTTCCCGAGGACGATTTGAGCAGCGTTGATCGTCTGAATTGGCTCGACCGTTTAAGCGGTACTTACAACCGGTCTTTTTTTGATCTGTTTCTGACCAGATGGCTTTCCTTGCCCAGCGAATTGCGGGCAGGGTCTTTCCTATCGATGATCTCGATCGAGGATTACTCGGAACGCGTTCGGGAATCGGGGGCGATGAATGTCGAGCTTACTCTGCGAGAGATTGGTAAGAAGCTTAACGACGAGTACGCTCATCGGGCAATTATCGCTCGGCTACCTCCGGATCGGTTCGTGCTGGTGAATTTTGATCTTGATCCATCGATGAGCCTTGAGGCTATGGAAGTCGCGAATGCCCCCGCAGATGAGGACGAAACAACAGCTGCGTCCGAATCCAACAAGGTGCCTTTTGTTGCGAGCTGCGTAGATCTCGCCGATGAGATTGGTTCCCCGGATGATGCCCTGGGAAGCCTTGAGGAGGGGGCGGCATTGGCTAGTCAGAGTAGCCAGAAATGCGTTCTGAAGCGAGGCGCCGACTGGTCTGAAGAAATTCCACGCAGCAACCGAAGCCAACCGAGATCCAACAAAAATGGTAATCGCGGAAACCGTGCGAGAGGAGCCTCGGGCAACACGGAAACGAACGCTGAGTCTCCTGCGGAGTTGGCAAAAGAAAGTGCAAACTTAACAGCAGGCGAGCTGGAAAACGCAGTAGCGAGGGAGGCCAATTCTGAAACCAATACCAGTCAAGACGACGGACCGCTAGTTTCGAAGCAAGTGGAGTCGGAACCAAGCAAAGCGGCAGACGTATCGGCCGTCGCTAGCAACGAAGAAATCGCAGCCCTATTCGCGCAGATCAAAAAGAACGGCAAGAACGCGGCTAGTGGCGATTCGGTCCCTGAATCTCCCCAGGTGCAGCAGGCGACTTCTAAAGATTCGGGGGCCTCTCCGGCGCAGGTTGGTGGTAAATCAGAGTCGGATCTGGTTTCCGCAGACGACATCAGCGCGTTGTTTGCTGCGACGAAGAAACCAGCCACACCTTCCGCTGCTCCCGCAGCTACGCCCGTTCCCGCTAAGAAACCGAGTGCGAGCGTCTCAGAGCTAGATGATATGTCCGAGACGGTATCCTCTGATGATATCTCCGAGTTGTTCAAAGCCGTGCAAAGCGAACAAGCAAAACCATCATCACCGACTTCTGCCAACCCAAAACCCAAGGCTACCAAAAAAGAATTCGTCGCAGAAGTCGAAGATCTCTCAGAGACCACCACCACGGATGATATCGCAGAGCTATTCAAGGCGGTTCAATCTGGAATGGCACGCGGAGGTTCGGCTTCGTCGCAAACGCCACCTCCTGCACCCCAATCTTCTCCGGTAGTAGACGATCCTTCCGAGACGGCTACCGCAGACGATATCGCAAGCCTTTTCGCGACGGTCAAAGCGGCTTCATCCCCCGCCACAAGTGCTACTGCATCAAAGACAGAGACGCAATCGAAACCTGCTACGCCCGCCCTACCTGCCGAAGATCTCTCGGAGAAAGCGTCGTCCGACGATATCGCAGCGTTATTTGCGCAGGTGAAATCTGGTAATTCGTAATTCTGTAAGCACGCAAAATAACAGCGTAACGCCGCAAGGCGTACGGTGACTCCCGCAATGCGAAGCGAGCCCGGGGAGTCGCCTGCGGCGATGAAATCCGAAAGTAACGGCGGAGGGAGACAACTGGGTAGAATGACGGGCGGTGAGGGCGATGGAGCCCTAAACGCAGGGCGTTGCCAGTGCGGATAGGTATGAAAAAGCAACTTGCTGCACCTCGAATTACAATCGAGCAGTTAGCCCATAATCCTTGTGGTGCAGCAAGTTGCTTCCATTCTATCCCAAATCCCTGAAAGTTCCATCATGTCGCAAATTCTAGATTTCCCGCAAATTCCTGTGTTCGCCGGGTTAGATTACCATCAAGATTCCGTGCAAGTCTGCGTTCTGGACCAGGATGGCAAGAAACTTCTCAACCGCTCGGTCGCCAATTCTACACCTCTGATTTTTAGTACCCTTACCCAGTTCGGTACCCCTCTTCGCATTGGTGTGGAAGCGTGTTGCGGAGCTGCGAACTTAGCCGACGAGCTGGTAACGCAATACAACCTGCCCGTTCAGTTAGCCCATCCCGGTTACGTTAACCGCATGAAACGCTCTCCTGACAAAACCGATTTCGGTGATGCACAAATGCTTGCCGATCTATCACGCGTCAACTACCTGCCCAAGGTTTGGCTAGCTCCCAGCTATCTGCGTGAACTGCGCCGACTGGTGCGGCACCGTGGCCAATTAGTCAAACGACGCACTGAAACCAAGCTACGCATCCGTGGCTTGTTACGCGAGAATCGCGTTAAGTGTCCAGAGCCTGTTACGGCTTGGAGCAAGCCTTGGTTGGCGTGGCTACAACAAGGAGCCTCACTGAGTCCTTCGGACAAATGGGTGCTCAAAGACCACCTGATAGAGCTCAATTCCTTGACCGAACGCATCGGAGCGACCGAGGCGCAAATCTCCGAACAAACCAAAGACGATCCTGTGATTGTCGAGCTTCTTAAGCTCAAAGGGGTTGGACTAATCACAGCTGTGACGTTGAGGGCTGAGATTGGCCGTGTCGACCGCTTCTTGACAGGAAAGCAGTTGGCCCGTTTCTGTGGTGTGACACCTCGCAATGCCAGCAGTGGTGCTAGGCAAGCCGATGCGGGTTTAATCCGCGCCGGTAATCCAGACTTGCGTTGCTTGTTGATCGAGTTAGCACACCGTCTGATTCGCTATGACGAGTCCTGGCAAAAGCTGGCCTACTCGCTGATCTCGCAGGGCAAACACCGCAACGTGGCCGTGGCTGCTGTGGCCAATCGTTGGGTGCGAAAGTTGTTTCACCTTTGGAGAGCGGACTTCACTCCGAACATGGATTTTTTAAGGGATGGCAGGGTCGATAGAATCTCATCTAAATCCGAGCCGTCACCCAAGAAAAAGAGCCTGAAGAAAGCTCCTCAGGCTCGACGAGATTCCCCCGCCCTGACCTGATTATCCCTTGTGAGGTTGCTTCCCAGCAGAGCCACACTCCGTTTCACCAGGCGTTTTTTAAGTTAGTAAGCGTAACGATTTAATCAAGGAAAAATTCAGTAAGACATTCAGTGATCTTCGGGGAAAGGTGAGCTCGAGTTTAACCTGGGCCACAATCAACATGGGGCTCGTCTGCGGATGGGGCAGCCTTTCCCTCTTTCGAAAACAGCCAAATGGGCTATCCCATAACTGGGAGATGCTCGGATAGAGGAAGGGGATTACCGAATGGAACAACACTGAGCATTTCCGCGAAAAAAATCGTTCACGACTACTTGACGTTATCCGTTTTTCATAGAGGTTAAACGCAATGTAAGCGTAATGACTGTTTAGGCCGTTCCTGCATCTTGCGGTAGATTTCTTTCCGCGTTCGCATTACCCACCGGATAACGCGGGCACGAGGAGCAATTCGTCACCATCTCGCAGTGTTTTTGCCTGCCCAATGTCGACAACTTGTTGGTCATTGTGAAAGATGGAAATGTAGGACTGTGGTTTTCCGGTCTCGTCGGAAAAATGGTTGGCGAGGCCCGGATATTTTGCAACCAAAATTTTCAACGCGGGTAATACTTCGGGTTCGGAGATTTCCACTTGGACTTCGGAATGACCATCCGTATGCTGCCGGAATAGACTCGGTATGCACCAAGTGATTTGAATCGAGGATTGCTCTTTCTGATCGACGGAATCTTTCATGGATGTTTCCTTGTGTTTCAGATGTGGCCGCAACACTGGCAATTTTTTCGGCGCTCGATGTTTAACGTTCTAAAGCTCATAGCGCCGAGATCGCACCTCAACATTTTGCCAAACAACGGCTTGCCAAAGTTAGCTAAAATCTTGATCGCTTCCATTGCTGCCATACAGGCAATCGTGCCTGAAACGGCCCCAAAAACCGGAAACTGACGCTTCCAGTTGGCGGGAATTTCGGGATAAAGACACTCCAGGCACGGGGTTGTGCCAGGTTGTATGCATGTGATTTGCGCTTCGAGTTCATACATCGCGCACTCTACGAGCGGTTTGCGTTGTAGAACGCATTGTCGATTCATGGCAAAACGTTCCTGAAACAAAGGGGCACAATCGATCACGATGTCCGCTTCATTTACGAGTACTTCTGCGTTGGAATCACTGATGTTCTCACTCACCACCGTCAGGTCCATGCGAGGGTTGAGTTCGGCCAGTCGCCGCTGAATGGACTCTGCCCTTGGTTTTCCAATCCAATCATAAGTCATCAATAGCTGGCGGTTCAGATCGCTCGGACGCACATTCCCAGCGTGGGCGATGGTCATCTTGCCGACTCCGGCCGCTGCAAGCTGCAAAGCGACCAACCCTCCGACACCACCACATCGGGATATCAGAACCGACGCGTTCTTGAGCTTGCGCTGTCCCTCTTCCCCGAAATCCGAAACCCACATCTGCCATTCGTAAACAGAACGTTCTTCTTCGGTCAGCTCAGGAAGTGCGATTTCGTCGTCCATATCTAGTTCGTCATCAGGTGCGGAGGAGGCTGTAATGTAGTGAAGTCAGCTGACGAGTACATGGAGCAATAAGACCAACTGGGAAAATTCGCGGAATCTTGACATTAATTCGGGGGGCGGCTCAAGTGTCGGCCTGGACGTGAGAAAACATTCGGGATTCAATGCTACAGTAGCCAGTGAGAGAATACCACGCGAAAATAGTCTAGTCGACCATGACACCGATCGAAAGCCATTTACGACTTCACGTTGATCGATTGGCGGGATTGATTGGGCCGCGATACCTGAAGAAACCAAAAACGATAGAAGCGACGATTGGCTACATCGAAGGACAATGGCAATCGATGGGCTACGATGTGCAGAGTGAAAGTTTTGATGCACTCGGCGATGAGGCCTGCAATCTAGTTGTTGAGAAACGTGGGACAGCACGCCCTGAAGAGATTGTCTTGCTCGGTGCTCACTACGACACGGTACTCTCCACACCAGGAGCAGACGATAATGCGTCGGCAGTCGCTGTGCTGCTCGAGGTTAGTCGGTTGCTTGCCGAACAGGATTGCAAGCGAAGCGTTCGATTCGTCGCCTTTGCTTGTGAGGAACCTCCTTACTTTTCGCTTGATTCGATGGGGAGCCAAGTTCACGCTCGCGAGTCGCATCGCCGTGGAGATAAGATAGTCGGCATGTTGTGCCTGGAAATGGTCGGTTACTACACCAAGGAGGCAAATTCGCAAAGAATTCCTCCGCTGATCCCGAGATGGCTGCGACGATTCTTTCCCTCACGCGGAGATTTTTTAACCGCTGTAGGAAATCTTGCATCTTGGAAACTGTGCTGGCAGTTTCGACGTGGGTTTAAGAGAGGTGCTCGCGAAATGCCATTGTTTTCGATCTGCTTGCCTGAACGAATCCATGAGATTCGGTTGAGCGATAACAGTTCGTTCTGGGACCAAGGTTATCCAGCCCTCATGCTTACAGATACGAGCTTTCTTCGAAACCCAAACTATCACCGCTCGACCGACACCCCTGAGACCCTAGACTATCCGACCATGGAGCAAGTAACGCTCGGAGTCGCCGCAGCCGTACGGCATCTGGCCCGTTAGCGGAATGTTTCCAGCCATGGTCGTTTGACCGCACGGGCAACGCCCAACGCTGCGGCCCCCAGGGCGGATGAAGTTCGAACTAAGAAGTATGAAAACAAGTTCAGAGGCCATAGGCCGTAACAAGGCTCTGCGCTGTTACGGCATGTTTCCCTTTGACACAGGCCTATTCCCACAAGTCGCAAGCCAGCGGGATTCACTGCTCAACCGAGCTTACTTCTTGTTAGCTTTTTCTTTCTTAAGCTCTTCAAGAAATTGCTTGATTTCTTCCTGGTCGCCATCCTCCAAGGTTACGGCTTTACTCTGCAATTCGATCGCTCGATCTAAATCGCCGGCCATGTGAACCAAATGCGATAGCGTATCAAGAGTCGCACCGGACTCGGGCATAACCTTGACCGCCTTTTCAGCCGCCACAATGGCACCCTTTAGCAATTCTGGTGCTGGCTTGTCCATCTGGGCCAGCATTTCGAATGCGTTCCAAGCCATCATGTTGAGCATCATGCCATCATCGGACTCGGCAGCCTTTGCGAGCACTTTACCCATGCCGGCGTAGTCCTGAACCTGGGAGTAAATCATCATTTTAATATTCAGTACTTGTTCGCCAAACTCTGCATTTCGGGTTGCAAGCTCATCCAGTAACTTCATCGCTCCCTCGATATCGTTCTTTTGCATCAATGGTCCGAGACCCTGCAATTCAACCTGTAGTACGAGGCGATCGAGTTGTTGCTTGAGGACTTCGTTGTCCCCGGCGTCCGTGCGAGCTTGTTCAATGGCTTCCAGCGCCTTTTCCTTCGGCATTCGCATAATCCGATTAGCCAAAAATTCGATCCGCTGCATCGCTTTAAACTCGGACGCGAATGCGTCTCGATCCCATGTGCCATCCACAACGGCAGCAAGCGGGTCGTCCATCTCGATCGGGTGACCAATCCACTCGATTTGGCCAGTCTTTCCCACGATAAAGCAGCATGGGATACCATTTTGGCCAGCAGCGTTCATGTAAGCAGAATGAACCGAACCGTCCGGATCGGTCGTCAAGCAGTAAGCACTGGTTAGCTCGCCGTAGGTAGATGCTTTATCACCCTCTTGGCTGCCACGCACCTTACGACTCAAGAAGCCTTCGACCGTTTCGAGATCTTCATCGCTTACACTGATGATCTGTACGCCTTTTGCAGCGAACTTGTTTTGCATCTCTACTAGGTGGGGCATGCTTTGAACGCACGGTCCACACCACGTGGCCCAAAACTCTACGACGTAGACCTTATCCTTTTCAAAGCTCTTGATCGCTTTGAATCGGTCATTGCCTAGGCTGACCCAATGCTCGATATCAATCTCAGGCGCCTTAGACCCGATGGTTAGCGTGGGTTCATTCTGTGCCTGCAACGGCAAAGAACCTGGAACTAAAGAAACCGCGATCGCCAAAAGCAGCGAAAAAAACTTTTTACGCACGAAGGAAACTCCGTAAAGATTGGACACTATTGGCAGAGCTCCCCGTTGCAGTTCTATTACGAACTCCTACCGAGTTCCAAAACCCAGCCTTTCCCCCCGTATGATAACGAATTAGGGAGGCTCATAAAAGGCAAGTGAACTCGCCCCCGCAGTTTTACTTGTTCTAAATGGTGGTATTTGCTTTGAAAATCGTATCCTTGATCCCAGCAGCCACAGAAATCGTTGCACTTTTGGGATTCGAAGACAGTTTGATTGGGATCTCACATGAGTGCGACTTTCCATCCAGCGTAGCGCAAATCGAGCAACTCACGTTTTCCCGCATCCCTGCGGGAGTTGACAGTGCGCAGATCGACGCTTTGACAGTCGAGAATGCGGGAACGGCTGACGGATTGTTCGGAATCAAATCAGACCGTCTCTTGGAACTCGCCCCAGATTTCATCATTACGCAAACCATTTGCGATGTCTGCGCGGTCTCTTCGAATGCGTTGTCGGGGGTCATGAAGGTTTTGTCTCCCTCGACGCGATTAATCGCGCTGTCCCCCACGTCGCTAGCTGACGTATTGAATTCGCTAAAGCAGGTCGCGGCCATGCTCGAGTCGCCCGAACGTGGAATGAACGCATATAAAGAACTATGTGAACGATTGGATCTATTGATGGCCAAAAAGCGAAATGTTGCGCCGAAGACGGCGGTCCTACTCGAGTGGCTCGATCCGTTGTTCTCCGCAGGCCATTGGAATCCTGAGATTGTGGAATACGCTGGCGGACAGGAGCTGATTGGTCGCAAGGGAGAAAAGTCACAGCGAATCGATTGGAATGACCTGCGCAAGGCTGATCCTGAGCATTTGATCGTTGCCTGCTGCGGCTACAACAAGACTAAGACTCAGAACGATTTCGATCGCTTCCTAAAAGCGAACCCGGCTATCGAGTTGGCGGCAGTCCGTTCGGGGAATGTTCATATCATGGACGGTAACGCCTATTTTAATCGCCCCGGACCAAGACTCATTGAAGCCGCAGAGATCCTTTGCGATCGGCTTTCCGGACCGAGGGGCGCTATTGCAAAATCGGGAGCACACGATTCAGCGAACCGCTTTGACGTGCCATAAGATCCATGGTCACAAACAGAAAACCCATCTTGATTGCTGCGTCGTTAATCGCATCACGAACCTCGTGATCCAAGAGCTTACTCCAGTCTTCTTGGTGCAGTTCGAGTCGCAGGAGTTGGTCGCCATGTATTCTGGCTCGCACGTCACGAAAACCAAGCTCCTGCAAACACGACTCCATGTTTTCGACCCGTCGCAAATTCTCAGGAGTCACAAGTTGACCATAGGCGATTCGACTGGCGAGACATGGCGAAGCGGGTTTCTCTGCTACGATCAAGCCGAGCGTGCGTGCCATGTTGCGAACAGATTGCTTGCCTAGGCCGAGCTCTGCGAGTGGTGCCCGCACAAGATTTTCCGCTGCGGCTTTGAGTCCGGGGCGATGGTCTCCTAAATCATCGAGGTTGGTACCCGACACTAGTGTATGAAACCCGTTCGGAATCGCCCATTTTTTGATCGCATGGTAGAGCGTCGATTTGCAAAAGTAACATCGATTGGAATCGTTTCGTACGTAATTGGGATTCTCGATTTCGTTCGTTGGGACGATGACATGCCGAATACCGATTTGATCTACAACCTTTTGGCAAGATTCCAGCTCTGATTGCGAGACAGCTTGCCCGAGGCCGGTAACCGCTACTGCTCGATCACCCAATACAGAGTGGCAGACGGCTGCGACAACGGCACTGTCCACACCACCTGACAGAGCCACAACAGAGTCTCCGTAGCTCATCACAAGTTCTCGGAGCTGGCCAATCTCAATTTGGGTTTGGGAATCTTTTGATTCAAGCGCGGGTAGCGACGTCATGGTTTACGTAGGACTTTTATCGCCTTCCGATCAAGCGTGAGTTGGATCATGCGTGAGGTAGTTGTAAGAGACTAACTCGGATCAGCCCCTTGCTTCGAGTCTGTGTCTCCCTCTTTCTCTTTAGACTTTGGTTGCGGCAAGGGCATCGGTCCGCCAAAGGCGTCGAAGATTACCAAAAGGTTCAACAAACCCGCTACGGCCGTAAACAACGAACCTAACTCGAATCCAGCCGATGCGTGATGGTGCCATTGCGATAACTGGGTGCGATCCTTGGGGGGGGCCATAAACTCGGACCATTTCCACTCCGGGGTAGACTGAGATTCAAAATCATTTTCCATTGCAGATTGATTCATCTTGCTACCTCGAGCGAAATGATAGACGGCCGGGAATGCCGGCACCCCCACGCAGACTTGGGCCGGAAAATGCAACAGCCGAAAATCCTCAGCAGCAGTCGATGCGTAAACCACCCTGCCCTTGCCGAGGTACAACCCGAAGAAAAAGAGCCCCAGGATACAAACGGAAAATAAATAGGCTTTGTTCGTCCTGCCTTGATAAAAATGTCCAGCCCCCGGAACCAGAAACGCAAGCAACGCGGCAAAGTATCGATTCTTGAGGTCGATTGCGCATTCATCCACGTGAACGATATGGCCTGATCCGGAGGATGCACTCATTCAAATTCCTAATATTTTGGGCAAATCCACGCTTTAGCGGGAGAGCTTGCGGCGGTAATACGTTTTGGGGAAACGCCATGATTTTAACCTATCATTCGATCTTTTCACCACAGCAAATCGATGTCAAATCAAAGTTCCCGACATACTTCTCGGGGAAAAATACAGGGCAATCGCGTGATGCTGTGAAAACCAGGAGCGGTAGAATGGCTTGCCGAGTTTCACCGGCGCTTCGCTGGCTGCAAT
This sequence comes from Brakhagea baltica, assembly GCF_052161605.1. Taxonomy (NCBI): domain Bacteria; kingdom Pseudomonadati; phylum Planctomycetota; class Planctomycetia; order Pirellulales; family Pirellulaceae; genus Brakhagea; species Brakhagea baltica. The sequence goes on from NZ_CP197409.1 coordinate 6,954,906, forward strand.
AATGGGATAGACTGTAATTCCGGTACGGTTTACTCCCCACAACTCTGTTGCACCGCACATGATCTCCAAGCGTTTATCGCAATTCTTTACGTTCTTCGACAGTCGCTTTGAAGATCTCACCAAGGACAAATGGAAGAGTATCCTATACCGCGACTTTAGCGCGGGGCTGATCGTTGCAATGACCGCGATTCCCATGGCCATGGGGTTTTCCATCGCCATGGGGCTCCGGCCGGAACAAGGAATCATTGCCGGTGCGATTGCATGCCTAGTCGGTCGGACTTTCGGCGGCTCCAAGTACCAGGTCTACGGTCCTACGGCGGCATTCATTCCGCTCATCGCTGCTCTCATTTACAAGTATGGCGAAGCGGGGGGCGGAAGCACGGAACAAGCCCACGGATTCTTGGTTCTCGTAAGCATCGTTGCAGGACTCGTTTTGATGCTTATGGGTGTATTGGGAATGGGTCAATATGCTAAGCATGTCCCTGACTCAATCGTGGTTGGCTTTACCGTCGGCATCGGGATCGTTATCGCATTGTCGAATATCGGTCAAGCGTTAGGGGTTGAGTTACCTATCAAAGGTAGCATCGTTAACAAGGGACGCACACTGATCGAGAACGCAAGCCAGTTCAATTACTTCGCGTTTAGCTTGGCTGTTTTGACCTTTATTCTGACTCGAGGCTTATTGAAGATTTCGATTTACATACCGGCTCCGCTTATCGCTATGGGAGCCAGCACCTTGATCGCTGTTTTCCTTTTTCCCACCGGACGTGTGGCCCTTATCAAAGATGTGTTTCCGGGAGGGATTCCTACTGATTTTTTCGTGTTCACCCCTCCCTATTTGCCAGCGTTAACGACAGGGGTTGTGTTCGATATCGCTTACTTCGCATTTGCCATCGTTTTCGTTTCTGCGGTGGAAAGCGTCCTGTGTTCGACAATGGCGGATCGCTTGGCCGACAATCGCAAAACTCCATTCAATCCAGATAAAGAACTTTGGGGGCAGGGGCTGGTTCAGATCATCACCCCGCTCATTAATGGTTTCCCTTGTACTGGAGCGTTAGCCAGAACAGCAACCAGTATTAAAGCAGGCGCTGTTACTCCGATTGCGGGCTATTTCAAGGGGGTTTTGAAGTTAGCGTTGGTCTTCTTTCTGGCCCGATATCTTGAGTATGTCCCGATGGCATGCATCGCAGGGATTCTTCTTTGGGTCGCTGGCAATATGATCAAGTGGAGGGAGATAAGCTACGTTTGGGGGCAAAGCCGCTTGCATGCGGGACTTATGGTTTATACGGCCGTCATGGTCCCACTAACCGATTTTCTGACCGGTGTCTTGAGTGCGTTAATTCTGTATGCGATTGCATTTCCCTTTTTTGAAAGTCGACCTCCTAAGCCGCAAACTCACAACGCAGAATCCCCTCAGGATTAGAGTTTTGGAAAACCCTTTGCACATAAAGTCGTCTGGAAGCAGCGTGCTTTGTGGAGGCATTCTCTCTCGTTGGTCAGTTTAGTTTGTCGCTTGAGATCGGGCGACGCATGGCACGAATCCGGTCGTATTCAAAGTGGTACTTTCCGTCATTGCGTTTGTTTCCAACCTGAGTTGAGTAAAACAGGTAGAGCCATTCTTTTCCATCGATGGTTGTCGTGAATGCTTGGGGGACGTGATTCGCATCTGCGTCATCGTCTGGCGGGACGAAATCAAGCAGTTTCCAAGAGACCCCATCACTCGAGACCGCTTCTCGGATCTGTCGTCCTGCCCACCCCTTCTTTCCAGGGAATCCCGGCGCATCCGAGAAACAGTGGTACGTCTTGCCGATCCGGATTACGTCAGGATTGGGCCAACCTCGCAGGAGAGGCTTGTCCAGATCGTGCTGGATTTGAAAGCCCCCCTCCGAACCAAACCCTGCCGAGTTCTCTGCATAGCCCATACAAACTCCTTGACCTGGGATCCAATAATCGAACCACAGACGCCATTTCCCCTTGTCCCAAAGGAGTGATGGACGGTGAAAGTCACCAATCCGACTTGGTTCAGGCATCGGATCCGGCGTGTCACCCTCGCGAAAGAGGAGTGGTTGCTTCGTCTTTCGCCAATGGATTCCATCGTCGGAGACCGCCCCCATGACGCATTGAACCATCGTTGCGGGGTATCCGTCGCGTTTGCTGAAGTGTTTCGATGTAGCACTGTAAGCCATATAGAACTTACCTTTTCGGAAGACGACCGACGGGTCTCCGACATGCCAAGCTTCGTACCATCGCTCACTGGCGGTCAAAACAGGCTGCCAGACCTTAGAGTTCATAGTGTTGTCCCACTGATCGTTCCCGCAGTAGATCTCCCAATTCAGCAAGTCTTTCGAGCGTGCATGGAAGATCGCGTCGCAGCCTGGCCAACCAGGATTAGTCTGAGCCGCGGCCCATCCAAAAAACCACATTTTGTATCGGTAGTCACCACCTGTTTCCACAACACACGGTTGGTACATATTGTTGAAATCAAAGAGCAAGTCCCGTTGATCTCGTTCCCACAAAGTCGCATCGTCAATCGTGGGAACAAGTAGAACTATCTGGCAGAGTATCAACCAGGCAACTTGGATCAACATTTATGGGTAGGCTTATTGGGGAGGGGATAATGATAGCAGTAGGGCTTGGATTCGTTGCGATTCGAAGCCGCAAGTCGACCCGCTGCTCCTTTATTCTATTCCATGCGTCCCTCCCACGCGACCTCCTCATCGTTCAGCCACAAGAGGACCCTCCTGTGCCATTTCAGTCCAGGTGGCACGCCCTGGGGAACGAAATGCGTGATGGTTCTCCTCGCAGTCTTCTGGGCAAGCGGTCAATCGCCCCTTCACACAACTAACCATCCTCCTCGCCACACCGCGAAACCAATTCATCAACCGCGTAGGTGTCGTCGCCGGTTGCGAGTTCACATCCTCCGATACAGCCGGATTCACCAACAAACCGTCCTGTCCCGTTCCCTCATCGCTTGCCGATTCGCGGTTTACACGTACAGCATCCTCTCTCCCTCTAGACTCCTGCGTTGCAACCCGTTTCGCAACCGTTACCCGCTTCTGCACCTTGGTTTCTTGATCTGACCCAAGATCGCTGAGCATATTCACAACCTTTCGATCCAATGGAATTCTCGGCTTAGAAGCCTTTGCCCCCGCTTTACTAACCTCGACCGATTGCGGTAGATGATCAAGCGGACTGGTGATCTTCAGATCGGGGCGTGCCAGGACGTGGGTGTAGATCATGGTTGTCGCAATATCTTTGTGCCCGAGTAACTCTTGAATCACTCGGATGTCCGTGCCAGACTGCAATAGATGGGTTGCGAACGAATGCCGAAACGTATGTGAGGTCGCATGCTTTGGCAGTTTACACGCATCAACAGCCTTTTTAAGCTGATCGGGGAATGTGTCGGTGTGAATGTGATGTCGGTGCATTCGACCGGTCTTGGGATCTCTGGAAAGCTTATGCGAAGCAAAAAGAAATTGCCATTTCAGTTCGCGATTCGCATTGGGGTACTTGCGCTCCAAAGCAAAAGGTAGCCAGACCGAGGCAACACCATCTTCAACATCACGTTCATGAAGAGTCGTTCGCTGCGAGACGAGCTGCCGTAGCGGCTCTACCAGCTGCTCGGGAAAGGGAACAAATCGGCTCTTTTCTCCTTTGGAACTATGGATTTCGATGAGTCTTCGATCGAAATCCAAATCTTTAACTCTCAGTCTCAAGCACTCTGTAAGTCGAAGACCACATCCATAGAGCAATCGTCCGATGATCGCGTACTTTCCAGATAAATGCTCAAGCACTCGGGATACTTCCGCTTGGCTCAATACTGTCGGTATCCGAGTCGCTTTGGTGGAGCGTATCGCCTCAATCGAACCAAAATCCCGCTTAAGCACATGTTCGAACAGAAACAGGCTTTGATCTTAACACGGGCCGGCGACAAGCTTCATTGGAATGGATTCTATCGGGTAATTATCGCGATGGGTGGCTGTTCTGCGAATTGACCTATTTTGTGGAAATGCCCCACGCTTGACGTGGGGAATGTTACGTTTCTCGCTAAATAGGTGGAGACTCTCCCCCTCCTCCCGGTTCGGCGGCGAAGCCGCCGAACCGGGAGGAGGGGGGAGCGTTGGATGAGCTATTACTTAGCGAGAAACGTGAAGCTCCGCAGGGCAAGCCTGCGGCATCTTCCCTCTATCTGCGGCCCGAATTAAGATCGAAGCAGCAACGTTGCCATCGACAGCAAGGTCGGTGAGATGGGATTCCACGTCCCTGCTCGTTATGGAATCAAAATCAGCTAGCGTTTTAAGGTTCCGCTCGGCCATAAAGGCTCGAACCTTCTTCACGTAAGCTTTTTCCGTGTTGTAAGCATTCCCTTTGGCTCTCATGACCCGTCGAAGCTGTTGAATGACATCTGGTTCGTTCGGATTAATCTTGCCAACAATCCCCTCGATCTCATCCTGGTTGGGCATTGCCTCAATCTTCTCTTTCACCACGTAGCGTTTGAGAATTTTTTCCAGGTCTAGCAGAAAGTCGGGAGTACGGCGTTGGATATGGACGCGATGCCAGATGAGCCCTTCGACGATTTTCAGACGTTTCCAAGTAGGAACGCCCGAATTCATACGGTCCCGAAGAAATTCGATCACGTCGGATTTCTCGTAAGACCAAGAATTGGAAGCAGGTGTTTTGTGGAACTTTGCTAAATTCGCGAACCAGATCTTCGCATACTTTTCTGTTTTGTCCTGGCTTTCAGAACGGCGATGAAACTCAGAGGAGGAGAAGCGTTTGGAGTCGACCATTTTGTCCCTCGCGATTAAGGTCAATACAATCCATTTAGAGTTGCCTCGAGTTTGGCGGCAACGGGCGGCAGATGCAACCCGGGGGCAACCGTTAAATTGCATCAAAACAGAAAAAGTCTGCTCACCCCCCACATTAGAGGGGGACGATAGTGGAAACCGGGATAATAATTATCCCGGTTTCCAATCGAGTGAGGAAAAAATGTTTGACTTCCGGGGATAACACCCGACAATAACGGCTTTCCCGGTACCGAAGCCGGGATAATTACAAGTTCGGCAACAACATGACTCAATATATCCTTCTTATCCAAAATAACACCAAGACCGATTCGACCTCGGACGAATGGGAACGCTTCATCACTATAGCGAAGCAAAGTGGCCACTTTAAAGGGGGTAGCGAGATCGGAAAAAGAGTGCTTATCGGGGACGTCATTTCAGCAAACTCGACCAGCCATATCGTGGGCTATATGCGATTTGATTCAGAAGATAAGCAGAAACTCTTGGACTTACTTGAACAACATCCAGTGATCCTTCATGGTGGTTCGGCCGAGCTGTGTGAAATGCCCAAATCATGAAAGAAAAGCCGAACCAAAAAATGCACCCGAGTTGCCGCTTGGGCGTTTCCTTAAATCAACGTCTCTTGGCGGCAACCGGGTGATTTTTGTCGTTACCCACGCAAATTCATATGGCTTACAACGACTTCCTTGATTGGGGACATAAACAGGGCATCGGTGAAGATGCGCTCGCGGAGATCGAGCGGATTGCTGCAATTCCAATTGGCGACAAGACTGTGCGCACTGACTGCCTTTATACGCCAGAGGACATCGTTCACCTTTGGGAGACGAACGGAATGCACGTTGATCCTGCGAGCCATGAATTTGCAATCGTAGGAGGTTGCGCAAACGGCGATCCGATAGCGCTGAGCTTACGCGCTCACGAGATTGGGTCGGTATGGTACATTGATCATGAACGAATGCACGATGAAGATCTGAGAAATATCGGCGTCAAGGTGGCCGACTCAATTACCGCCTTCTATAGAACCTTGTGTGAAGACTCAAAATTCCCTTACGACTTCTACAATGCATCGAAAGGGAGCCGTGGGTAACAAAAAAATGCACCCGAGTTGCCGATCGGGCGTTTCCTGAAGTCAGAATCACTTGGCGGCAACCGGGTGATTTTGGTCGTTACGTGACAAAAGTTGCTGCTGTTTAACTGGCTATCGCATGGAACTGATCAGAATCTCAGCACAATCACCCGAATCCGTCTACGATTTCTACGCACGGGAGTCTCTTGAGCGGAAACGCGAAGGCGATCGAGTGACGCCCGATATGCTCGACTTCATGCGAGTCTGCCTCGAACATATTCGCACTGCTATAGACTTGCCGCCTGTCTTTGTCGTTACCTCCCACTACAGACTACGTTTGATCGCAGGTGACAGCTATGAACTCCCAACTTTAGTGATGTTGGAACCTACAGTAGATGGAATCGAAGTATCGTATTTGTTGACGGACTCGGAAGCTCCGTGGCACAATGCTCGCGTAAGTGGATTAGCAACAACTCCCTATTTAGCTGCCGAAATGGTGCGTATATCGCTTGCACGCAATGCAAACGCGCGTTCAACTGATATTTCACGTAACAATGGATCGGCATAGGGGCCGCATTGCTGCGGACCCCTGCCACACCACCTAGCATGCGGGTCCGCACTAGGCGGTTCGTCCGTTAGAAGCAAGTTTAATCCAGATCGCTAACAGACTCGACAATCCTAACTCCTTGAGGTAGTCCAGTGATAAGGCGATGTGAATCGCCTTGCTCAAGGACATAGTCCAGGGGCCTTTACTACTGTTGCCGTGGGTATGGGCTTCGCGAGGACTAACCCCTAACTTAATCAAGTTACGAACTCGAGTGCGTGGATTACGCCATTGCTGCCAGATACAGGCACGCACGCGGCGTCGGATCCACTGGTCTAAGTTTTCGTAAAAGGATTTGAAAGGGACCAAGCGAAAGTAACCTACCCACCCCTGAGCGTATCGTCGAAGTTCTACGAGTCGAGATTTAATCGAGGTCCCTCGATTGCGTCGAGTGATCTCGCGTATCCGATCTTTGAACTTCTTGATCTTCTTGGGGCTCACGTGGAGTTGACCACCGAAGCCGCGAAATTGAAATCCTAGGAACTCAATTCCGTCGGTGCGACTTGTCCGGCTCTTCTGATGGTTTACCACCAATTTGAGCTTCTTCGTCAAGTAGTTGCCTATCGACTCGTAGACACGCTTGGACGCTGTCTCGGATTTGGTAAATACGAGAAAGTCGTCCGCGTAGCGCACAAAGCGAAGTCCTCGCTTCTCCAGTTCCTTGTCGAGATCATCCAGTAGGATGTTCGCTAGAATCGGGGAGAGAGGTCCACCTTGCATCGTGCCTTCATCTGTCGGTAGACATAGGCCGTCTACCAAAATGCCTGCTCGCAAGTAGCGCCCGATGAGGCCAAGTAGTCTCTTATCCCGTACTTTGCGCGCGACTCTTGCCATCAAGACATCGTGCTGGACGGTATCGAAAAATTTGGCCAAATCCATATCAACGCAATAGCGGTAGCCGTCGCCGATGATCTGTTGTGCCTGCTTGATTGCTCCATGAGCAGATCGTTTAGGTCGAAAACCGAAGCTCGATTCCGAGAAGCCGGGATCGAAAATCGGTGTTAGGATTTGCATAATGGCCTGCTGAATCAATCGTTCCATGATATTGGGAATACCAAGATGTCGTTCAGAGCCATCGTCTTTGGGAATGGATTTCCTACGCGCCGGTTGCGGTTGGTAGGTTCCTTCCAACAGTTGTTGTCGGATCGTTGGCCATTGTTCGCGAAAGACTTTGGGAAATGCTGCGAGCGTTACGCCGTCGGGGCCAGGGGCTCCGTGGTTGGCTCGAACATTGTTCCAAGCGTTCTCGACGTTGGCTTCCTCGACAATCTGTTCCGTTAGGTCTTCTAGATTAGAACTCAAGGCTTTCGTCGCCATGGCCGCCACACCGGTTTGTTCCCGTTCGGGAGCCTCAAGAGCACGTGCCTTTATCGTGTCGTCACTCGTAGAGTCGGACGAGCTAGGTTCTGTGTGTTTGATTCGGTCTGAGGTCATGGTTTCGTGTTTCCTTGTTAAGTGACGTTAGTCCTTCCCGTTTCCACTGGGGGTGGAAGCTCGGTACTATGACACCTGCTGACTTCTGCAAGCACGAGCATCGAGTCGCCTCGAGTCGTCCGGCCTTTCGGGCAAGCCCTACTCACCGGTACGCGTTGCAGTTTCTCCCCGGATAAGAACGTGAACTTTCGCTGCACAAGCTCGCCATCTACCCTGGAGTCTGTTGGGAACGGTTTCGCACGTCCATCGGCGGCTCACCTCAGGGTCTCTCTAGGCCTCTATAGCGTTTCTGTACCGTGTTGATGTGCAGGGCCTCACAGCTTCGACGAGAAGGGTCCGGGTGGCGGAATGTTGTCTTTTGGGACAACGGACAAACCCGGCGTTTACGCACACCTTCGCAGGCTTCCTCTCCACGGTTTGTCGCCTCCCCGCAGTTGCCTTCGTCTAGTACTTAAGTTGTTTGGTTACATTTGGTATACTGTCCTCCAAGCAATTCCCATTTTCGTACAGGGGACTTGCACCCCATTAGTTCACGCCCGTGCCGGGCGTACGATGCATTCAACGTCTCGATTCCGGGGTCTTGGGCGGTCCACGATACCCGCTCGACGTGAATGATCCTTATTCGTTCGTCAGGGCAGTCGTACTCGTACTCAGTGCAACGGTACTCGTACTCGTACTCGAAAGGATCGCTGATGACTGAACCAGTCTTTGACCATGAACGACTTGACGTTTACCGTCTCTCGATCGACTACGTGGCATTCTCTTACGAACTCGCTAAATCCCTCGGCGGAACAAATCGTCAAGCTCGCGACCAATGGCTTCGCGCTGCTCAATCGATTCCGCTGAACATTGCCGAGGGCAACGGGAAACAGAGCCTCAAAGACAAGAATCGGTTTTTCGAGATTGCTCGGGGATCGGCCCTTGAATGCGCCGCAATTCATGATGTCCTGCGGGTTTGCGATGCGATTGACGATGATTCGAACCAAATTGATAAATCTAACTTGAAACGAATCGTATCGATGTTGACTCGACTGATCCAACGAACCACCGGGGTATCTGAGGATCAAATCGAGTACGAGTACGAGTACCGCGATGCTGAGTACGAGTACGATCCCAGCGCGGAATCCTGACGAACAAAGCGATGCAACGGAGCGGAAATGGCGTTCCGATTTTTCCTGACTTCAAGATCACTCGCGCCATTTCCGCCCGCTGATCGCCGCCGTTCGTGCTTGAGGTCGGATTTCCTCGTACTCGTACTCAGTGAAACGGTACTCGTACTCGTACTCGAAAGGACGCAGATGACCGATCCAATCTTTGACCACGAACGACTCGATGTTTATCGACTTGCTATCGAGTACGTTGCTTCGTCTTATCGAATCGCGAAATCATTAAACGGTGCGGAACGTCATGCTCGGGATCAGTGGCTGCGAGCGGCACAATCCATTCCGCTCAACATTGCCGAGGGAAACGGGAAACAAAGTCTTAAGGACAAGAATCGATTTTTCGAGATCGCGCGTGGTTCAGCTTTGGAATGCGCTGCGATTCACGATATACTCCTATCGTTCGAGGCGATCGATCCTGAACTGAATCGGGTTGGCAAGACCAACCTGAAACAGATCGTGTCGATGTTGACTCGATTGATCCAACGAACTGATTCGGTATTGGAGGGATCGATCGAGTACGAGTACCGCGATGCTGAGTACGAGTACGAAAAACCGCACGAACGGTAGCATTGGACCGAAGTGCTCGATCGAGTGCTTCTGACTTGCGTTGAGTCAGCTACTCGCACTCGGTCAATGCTACCGGTAGCTCAGAAGTAACACGACGAGCGTCATGGCTCTGGAATGCCTCCCGCTTGCCGGGTGGATTGTTACGTTTCTCGCTACATAACCGCTCAGCCCCCGTCCCCCCCTCTTTGCTCGGCGGCAAAGCCGCCGAGCAAAGAGGGGGGGATGCAGGTGGTGCCAGCGTATTAGCGAGAAACATGAAACTCCACTGGTCAAGCCAGTGGTATCTAAAATCGGTCGCTTGCACTCCTGTCCCTGCTGAATGTTGACATCGCCTGTGCTACGATAGTGCGATGTCAGTGACGGTCTCTGACTGAGAATAACACGTCAGCAGTGCAGATGACGGCGCTCGATCCTCCGGGCAATTACGCATGCCCCGGTAACCTGCGGATGCATTAAGCATTTCGATTCCGGGGGCTTGGGCGATCCACGATTCCCGCTCGACGCGAAAGATCATTTTACATTATCCGACTAGACCAACCCATCATAGGTCACGACTCGCATCGAGTATTCTCGCTACATCAATTCCATTGCCGTTCGGGCGAAAGACCACGACATAACGACTAATTGTGAAAGACCTGCAACTAGGCACCCCAAAACCCTTGCCGGATTTCGCCCAACCCAGGATTCTCGGCGAGCATCTGGCACGTCTCCTCAATTCTACCGAGCATCTTGATCGCCGCCATGACGTTTCGATGTGCGATGTAATCAATGATTCCCGTTACGTCTGACTCTGTCTTGTTGGATAGAATGTAGGTCGGCATCGTTACGACTCGGTTCGCTCTTGAAGCCGAGCTCGTAATTTTGCGAACGCTTCGGGGCCGCTTACGCAGTGCCCTTCGTCAATCTGCTCGACCCCCCTTTGGACTTCATCGGCCAAGGACTCCCGGGCCTGCAACAAACGGAGGCTCTCTGCCAACACTTCCCTTTCGGAAAGAAAACGTCGCCTAGCGACTAGCGATGCGACGAACGACTCGAATTCTTGCGGAATATCTATGGTCGTGGTATTCTCCTTTACGGCTAGGTTGTACTCGATGTTCGACGGCTGCACACCGCCTGCTTTGGGCCGCAGAATCGCACAAACACCCCCGGATAATATAAAAGGCTTAGAAGTTGCGTCGTATAGTCGGGGGAGGGCCTGCGTCGAGCCTTAGGTTTCTCTTCGCTTCTTTGCGGGCCAGAAGATTGCCAACATTGAAGCTCGCCTAAAGAAGCCCCGAGTCCGGATCGTTAGGTCAGGGGTTTCTGTATCTTTGGGAGGCACTTTCCCGGGTTCGTCTCCATATCTCGATTGCAGGGTAGCACCCGAGGAAATCGGGATGGCAAAATGATGCAGGATAAAATGATGTCATGACGAAAATCCATAGTTGCTTCGTCCTAAAACACGAGTTCGGCGATGAACTCAGTCTTACTTAAAGAACGGAACACATCTTTCGGCAATATTCTCAACGTGTTGATGGTCGGTTCCACAGCAGCCTCCCATTACGTTGAGGCCATGGAAGTAGCTTCCTTTCAACTCTGCATAGTCATTGGCTAACTCAGACGGATTTCCACGATCTAGTTCGACAGCTTCATCCAGCTCGGCATGACTCCGCTTTGAGGAGTTGGCTCGAAGGCCGCGAATTCGAGCAAGCCATGATTCGTTACCTTGTAGCAAAGGTATGAAGTGACTTGGATGGGCACAATTTATCATGTAGTAGCTCGGGTAGTTATCCGTCTCATTGTCCACTTCGCGAATCGCATCGCCTAAGGTCTGGCCGGTTGGAAGTTTCCCATTCTGCTCAACAGTGAATGAGATGACGGCAGGTATGCCAATGTTTTTTGCGACTTTCGCAATCCCAATCGCCTCGTCTGCACAATTCATCGTCATTGCTGTGAGTAGATCGGCTTTCGTTTGGGATAATGTTTCGATCTGTGGGGCGTGATAATGCTCCGCATGGCTAACAGACATGCAGTTTTTTGGCGAGTACCCATCCCCTCGCGGGCCAATACAACCACTTATGATAATGGGTGAAGAGTTGGTCTCGAAATGTAGGCGGATTTGTTCCAATTCGCATACCGCTAGTCGGTTCGCTTCTGCAAGTTCATGTTGTGTGTAGCCGAGTTTGTGGCCCCAATCGGTGTTGGCTCGCCAGGTCGCGGTTTCAAGTACGATGCCGACATTAAACTTTCTGGCGATCTCAACATACGACAGAAAACATTTTTGCAATGCCCTACGACCTTCCCCGGTTCTCAGCAAATGAAAGGCTGCAAAGTAGGGGAGGTCGATCCCCTCGTTGAAGACAAGTGTCGTTTCTATTCCACCGTCAGACAGGAAAAGACCACCATGAAGTTGAGGAAGGTCGTCTCGGTACATCTTCTAGTTTTCTGGAAAGGTGTTGCTCAGTTAATGGATCGAGGAAATTACAAAAGCCGTTGGGGTGATTGGCCCTAGTCTCCGCAGGCCGATTGATTGCCTGACCCGCATATCGAACCGCCTGCCATAGATTGATTTCTTCGTCAAATTCGCCTGGATCTTGGTCCAGCGTGTTAAAAAATCGTCCTCGTTCGTCTATGAATTGCGTCGCGAGTTTGCTGGGCATTTGAGAGCGCGTACGGAATTTCGTTGCTGTTCCACTGCCAAATTGAGTTGGGAGAGAGGGAAACTCGATGGAAAAACTCAACCTAAGCAGGTTTGGTTTGGCCTTGAGTAATAGAGCGTTTGGTTGACGTTTAGGTGGTGCCCATATATAAAGGAAGGTTGGTTTGAGGTGGCATTTAGGAGCCACCCCACGTGTTTTACGGTTTTTGCGCTCCCCGCCTTCCATCCTGGAGTTGATTTAACATGCGTCGGACGTTTGCTGCCGGTTTAATTTGGGCCGTGTTCGCCTCCAACACCACGCTTCTCAAAGCGGACTGGACTCATTGGCGTGGCCCTGGGGCAAACGGCGTGGCTTCTGATACGGGGCTGCCGGACTCATTCAAGATCTCTGAGCCTGGGAAAGTTAATCTCATTTGGAAGGCCCCCCATGGTTGTAGGTCGACGCCTATCGTTCACGATGGGAGGGTTTTCTTCAATAGCCACACAGGGGTGGAACGGATTGAAGAGCAAGAAAGTATCGTCTGCTTAGATTTGCAGACTGGAGAGACATTGTGGCAATACAAGTTCAATGTCTTCATGACCGATATTGTTAGCAACCGCGTCGGTTGGACCAACCTTACGGTCGACCCAGTGACGGGTAACGTCTACTGCCACGGTACACAAGGCTACTTGATGTGCTTAGATCGTGACGGCAAGTTGCTGTGGAACAGGTCGATGACAGAAGAGTTTGGGCGAGTCTCCGGTTACGGTGGACGGTTAAGTAGTCCCATCATCGATGGTGACATGGTCATTATCGGGATCAATTGCGCCGTTTGGGGTAAGTATGGTCGAGGGGGCTGTCGTTTCGCGGCCTTCAACAAAAAGACAGGGGAACAGTACTGGTGGGGCTCGACGGGGTTTCGAGTGCTGGACAGTTTTCAGTCTGTCCCCATCGTGGCAGAAATCAATGACCAACGCTTGCTTATCGGAGGCGGCGGTGACGGCGGCTTGCACGCTTTCAAGATTGGTACTGGCGAGAAGGTCTGGAGCTATCTATTCTGCCAGGGCTCAGTGAATACCTCACCGGTTATCGATGGAAATCTGGTCTACATCGCGCACGGGGATGTTAGCCCCGAGGGTGGAAACATACAAGGTAGAGTGTCTTGCATTGATGCCAGTGACGTAACCGATGGAAAGCCCAAAGTGGTTTGGCAGAAGGATGGTCTTAAAATCAAATTTGCCAGCCCAATACTAGACAATGGTCGATTGATTCTTAACGACGAAGATGGTCGGTTGTATTGCTTGGATGCTAAGACCGGTGACGAAATCTGGAAGTTCAAGTACGGTGGAGGCGGTAACATTCGTTGTTCACCAGTCCTAGCCGATGGCAAGATTTACGTAGGAGATTCTCGGGGACGCTTTTACATCATCAAAGATGATCCAAAAAAGCCCAAGACCATTTCCAGCGTTAATTTCATCAGTCGCGATGTCAAGACCGGGGACCCTGTCTATGCAGAGCTAGACGGGTCGGTTTCCATATCAAATGGTTGTGTTTTTGTTGGTACGGGGACAGAGCTGTATTGCATTGGAACCGCTGCACCGAAGAAGAGTACATCGTCGGCGGTAAAAGAGGAGGTTGTAAGCCAAGCCAAGAAGGGAGAGCCAGCATCGCTGTTGGTCTATCCGAGCGAGGTGACGCTGGCTCCGGGTGAAACGACCAAGCTGACTGCAAGACTATTCGATAAGAATGGGAACTTCTTGAAGGAGACAGAGGCGGAATGGGAATTGGGAGCCATGGAGCCTTACGAGCCCGTACCAGGGTTGCCACCTGCTCCCAAGATTGCCCCGCCAGTTCTCAAAGGTGCGATCACTAACGATGGAAAACTAACCGTCTCCAGTGAGGCTCAGGGGCAGTTCGGACTCGCCGTAGCTAAGGCTGGCGGGCTGACCGGCGCGGCACGCATTCGACAGACTCCGAACATTCCGTACTCGCAGGACTTTGAAAAGGTTCCGGACAACGCGGTTCCCGGTGGTTGGTCCAACAGCCAAGCCAAGTTTGCAGTACGAACGGTGGACGACCAAAAGGTGCTCGTAAAGACTGCCACGAACCCGAGCCCGCTCGTCGCTCGGGCCAGTGCATTCATCGGCCAGCCGAGCTGGACGAATTATACGATCCAAGCCGACATGATGTCTGGCAAGGTGCGTGACTTGCAAGCCGATATGGGAGTCGTCGCGAACCGCTATTACTTCTTCCTAAGTGGCGAGACCAAGCAGTTGCGTTTGGTGACATGGGAAAGTTTGCCACGGGTCGATCGCAGTGTACCCATGAACTGGGAAGCGAACACTTGGTTCACACTCAAGCTAACCGTTGAGCTAAAGGACGGAAAAGCATTTGTGAAGGGCAAGCTGTGGAAACGTGGTGACCCCGAACCTGATGCTTGGACATTGGAAGTAGAAGATCCCTTGCCAAATACCGTGGGAGCACCAGCAGTTTACGCCAACGTGCCGGCAGGGAGCATTGAGAGCGCGACCGTTCCAGGTTCCGAGGTGTTTTTCGACAATTTGCTCGTTGTGCCCAACACAAATTAGTCATTCGTTCACCACTCGAATTTTTAACGAGGTGCGCGGATGGCCGCCTCGTGTAATGCGGCTCGTTTCAAACACTCGCCGTCCCCCCCCTTCACCAAAGTACATATTCCCATTCCGACAGGCTAAGGTTTTTGAGATGCATCATCCAGTTAAAAGAGCGAACACCTTGGGATCAGGATTTTCCTCCGTACGGTTCCGCAGACGCACCAGGTTTCTCAGGTCGACATTGGCGTTGGCCATCGGAGTTGGTTGCAGTCTAGGATCAGCGATTTCCATGGCTGAAGACTGGCCAATGTTCGGTGGAAACTCGACGAGAAACTTCGCCAACACCGTCGAAAAGGGTATACCCGGTACGTTTGACGTGGAATCCGGGGAGAACATCCTATGGGCTGCAGATCTGGGCTCGAAAGCTTATGGAGGCCCGGTTGTCGGCGCAGGCAAAGTCTTCGTAGGGACTAATAATCAAAACCCGAGAGATCCCTCGATTCAAGGGGACAAGGGGGTGATGATGTGCTTTGACGAGGCGACTGGCGAATTCCTCTGGCAAATCGTCTTCGATAAGCTCGGTGCGGGCCGTGTGCAGGATTGGCCAGAGGAAGGTATCTGCTCCAGTCCCATCATTGAGGGGGATCGCATCTACTTTGTTAGCAATCGGTGCACGGTTGTTTGCGCTTCCGTAGACGCAGACCCAGACAAGCCCGGCAAGGGAAAGATCCTCTGGGAGTACGATATGATCGGTGTCAATTCGGTGTTTCCACATAACTTGGCAGTCTGCTCTCCGATGATCGTCGGAGACAAGCTTTACATCGTCACGGCTAATGGCGTCGATGAAGGACATATCAACATTCCCGCTCCGGAGGCACCTAGCTTTCTGTGTCTGCACAAGGGCAACGGATCTTTTGCTTGGAAGAGCAATTTGCCCACACAATCGTTAGTGGATGCGAGGAAGCAAGGAGGAGATGTGGATATTCGAGCCTTGGTGGACCAGGGCAGCTTGGCGATGCACGGACAGTGGTCAAACCCAACGTATGCCGAACCCAACGGCAAGCCGATGGTGATTTTTCCAGGAGGGGATGGATGGATTTATGCCTTTGACCCCAACAGTGAAGGCGATGGGGAATTGCTTTGGAAGTTCGACTGTAACCCCAAGGACTCGTTTTATGTGCTCGGACCGCGAGCCACCCGAAACGACTTTATCGGAACCCCGGTTGTTTATGACAACAAACTTTACATTGGTGTCGGACAAGATCCAGAGCACAAAGAAGGGGTGGGGCACCTGTGGTGCATTGATTTAACCAAGACACCCAAGAACGCTGACAAGGATCTTTCGCCCGGGGTGCGGCTCGAAGAGGGCAAGCCTCCACAGACCGTATTCGATCCTGCGGCTCCGGAGAACAAGGATTCTGCGTTGGTATGGCATTTTGGCGGCATGGCCGAGTGGGGTTCGGATCGGATTTACAATTTTGGACGATCCATGTCGACCTGTGCGATTCACGATGATTTGCTTTACACCAGCGATTTGAATGGCTTCGTTTATTGTTTTGACGCACAGACGGGGGAAAAGTACTGGGATGTCGAGACAAATGCCTCGATTTGGGGATCCCCCTATTACGTTGACAACAAGGTGTTTGTCGGCACTGACGACGGTATCTTGTACGTACTGCCTCACGGGAAAGAAGAGCCAGAAGCCGAAGAGATTGAAATGGATGGGAAGGTTCGGGCGACGCCAGCGGCTGCAAACGGTAAGCTGTTTGTTTTGACCGAGAGCAAGACGAAGCTTTTCGCGATCGGTACGAAGTAGATTCACGAACCAAGCTCAAAACAAAAGAGGGTGTGCGTTTTGCACACCCTCTTTTTTTGTATCGAGCGGGACTTTTGTTGGAATGGTTGATTAGACCATGTCCTTCAACTTCTTCAGAGGTCGCACTTTAACAGTGGTCGAAGCAGGCTTTGGATCAGCCCAAATCATTTCGCCAGACTGTGGGTTGCGAACTTGACGCTTCGGCAAGGCCTTTTTCTGGTGACGAACGACTTTGCAAAGGTCAGGAATTACGAAAGTTCCTACACCTTTCTTGCCCATCGCGCCCGAGATTTCTTCCTTGAGAGCATCGAAAACCTCAGCAATTTGCTTCTTCGAGAGGCCAGTCTTCTCGGCGAGATTGGTGAACAATTGTACCTTGGTGAGTGGCTTTTCAGCTTTGCCAGCGGATTTGGCCATGTGTTAAATCCCTTTCAAACGATCACGGAGTATGTCCATGTCCGACTACGAACATGCGAGTTGGCTGAATTAAAGGATGCGGCAAGCAAAATGCAACCGGGGAACCCTAAAAAACCAACAAAAACACTGTACTTTTCGGCATAAAGTTCAAAAAACATTGGAAAAACAACATCTTTGCCCACTAAGCCGGGTATTTCTTGGCATTTTCAGCCATTTTTTGCGCTAGAGCCTTCCCCAGGTCGATTTTCAATACCGAGCCCAGTCTCAGAAGATAAGCCAGGATGTCCGCCATTTCCGCCGCAGCGGCTTCGCGGTTGAGGGTTGACTCACCCTCGCGCCACCGCCCACCGTCAGTCCACTGGAAATGCTCCAGGAGTTCTGACGCTTCGATCGAGATCGAGATGGCGAGATTCTTGGGGGAGTGGTATTTGCCCCAATCCCGGTCGGACGAAAACTGATCGACCCAAGCTGTCATCTCGGCTAAGGTCGTCTTATTTTCGTTTCCCTCGGGCGTTCGTCCATGGCATTCGCTCAATTTCTTGCTCCTTGACAAATCACGATAATCCCCAGATGCAGACCCGACTTTCGTATCGTGGTCTCCATAGCGGTCGGGTCGCTAAGAACCTTCTTCTCGATCGAATTAATAGACCGAGTCAGCCAGCTTAAGACTATTAAGATTTTTCGAAATCGAACATACTACACCCACCGCGTGACACCAGATATTTCAAACAATCTTTCTTTACATACGGAGAAAAATATGGCCGTTTTGGTAACCAAACCAGCACCCGATTTCAAGGCAACTGGGGTTCTCAAGGATGGTTCGTTCAGCGACGTAACTTTGAGCTCGTTCAAGGGTAAGAAGTACGTCTTGTTGTTCTTCTACCCACTCGATTTCACCTTTGTTTGCCCCACCGAAATCATCGCCTTTTCGGACCGTGTAAACGAGTTTGAGCAACTGGATGTCGAGGTCTTGGGAGTTTCCGTCGACAGCCATTTCTCCCATCTCGCATGGAGAAACACCCCGCGAACGCAAGGTGGCTTGGGGCAAATCGACTACACACTGGTCGCTGATCTTAACAAGCAGATCGCTCGCGACTACGACGTTTTGGTCGGTGATTCGGTTGCATTGCGAGGTCTGTTCTTGATTGACAAGGAAGGGGTCGTTCGTCACCAGGTTGTGAACGATTTGCCGCTCGGTCGAAGTGTTGATGAAGCCCTCCGCATGGTTCAGGCTCTACAATTCTTTGAGAAGAACGGTGAAGTTTGCCCAGCCAACTGGCAAGAAGGCAAGCCGACGATCAAGCCGACGGTGAACGACAGCAAGGAATTCTTCGAGTCCGAGTACTCTGTAAAAGCTTAGTTAGGCAAAGGCTTAATGGCGGTTTCATCGCCATTGGCTTAACTTGTTTTGCTACCCGCTTCGGTCATCCGAGCGGGTTTTTTCATGGCTGTTAACTCGTTACGGTAAATTCGGTCATCCCGCAGGCTTCCACGGTCGATTTTTAGCCCTGCGAGCGAGAGAATTTGTTTTTTCGGTCGCTCGTCGGGGATACAAAGGACATAAATGTCACAGAGTGATTCAAACAATCAATCGGTTTCGTTGACCCATGTCGACGATCGTGGAGCCGCCAAGATGGTGGATGTAGGGACTAAGTTGGATAGTCGGCGCAGTGCTACAGCTCGTGGGAGAGTTACCATGAGTCTCGAAGCGGCGGACGCTATTCGAAGCAATGCTCTCGGAAAAGGGGATTGTATCCAGGTGGCCCGAATCGCCGCCATCCAGGCAACCAAACTAACTTGTCAACTCATCCCATTATGCCACGCGATCCCCATCGATGGAGTCACAACCGACTACGCTTGGATCTCGGATTGCGAATTGGAGTGGGCCGTCACGGTAACCACGACAGGCAAGACAGGTGTTGAGATGGAGGCCCTGACGGGTGCAAGCGTGGCCTTGCTCACCGTCTATGACATGTGCAAATCGATAGACAAAGGGATGACCATCGGCCAGGTTTATTTGGAAAGTAAATCGGGTGGGACCAAAGGGGACTACCGCCGAAACGAACACCACGAAAGCAACTTATTATGACTCCATCCGCCGCCGCTTTAGATTTGATGAAGGTCTCGATGAACCACCCTATCAAAAATAATTCGCCACTAAGCGGCGGAGCTCTGGACTACCGAAAGGTTTTGGCAGAAGCGATGGGATTAATCCGACCGGAGCTCATCGCAGTGGAAAAATTGTTGCAAGGTGGATTGAGCACAGACTCGTCACCCGTGCAATCCATGCTAGAGCATGTACGCGATCTGGGGGGAAAGCGATTGCGTCCTTGTTTGACCCTGCTTTCGGCGAAAGCTGCTGGTGGGATCACGGAGGAGACCATTCGACTAGCCGCCTCGGTGGAACTGGTCCATACAGCGACATTGGTGCATGATGATGTTATAGACAACTCTGATGTTCGGCGTCATCGTCCCACTTTGCACACGGTCCACGGAGTTTCCCGGAGCATTCTTCTCGGTGATTGGTTATTCACGCATGCCTATGATCTGGCCAACCAAGGGGAATCGACTTTGCCTGGCCGCTGGATTGCAGCCGCGGCGAAGAAAGTGTGCGAGGGAGAGATAGAGCAAGGAGCTTTAGGGGGGCAATTTGGTATTTCAATCCCACAACAGCTAGAAGTTCTTGCACGAAAGACTGGATCCTTGTGCCGAGTGGCATGTGCACTGGGAGCTTGGTCTGCGGGAGCATCGGCAACCACTTGTGAACACTTCGGTGCATTCGGGGAGCATCTCGGT
This sequence comes from Brakhagea baltica, assembly GCF_052161605.1. NCBI lineage: Bacteria > Pseudomonadati > Planctomycetota > Planctomycetia > Pirellulales > Pirellulaceae > Brakhagea > Brakhagea baltica. Next base: position 6,974,765 of record NZ_CP197409.1, read on the forward strand.
ATCGCCTTTCAAGTTTTCGATGACTGGCTAGACGTTTGGGGCTCGCAGGCGACTGCCGGGAAAACGCTCGGCACCGATCTGGATGGATTCAAGCCGACGATTCCTACGTTGCGAGCACTAGAGGTCTGCTTTGCCGGAGAGGAAAAGATGGAGCTGCTAGAAGCTCTAGAGCGCCGCGACATTAGGGGCTTAGAGCGACTCAAGGTGGCTTTGTTGAATTCTGATGCCGGGGACTACACGCTGGGATACGCACATAAATTAGTATCGCAAGCACAAGATTGCTTGACTCCCTATATCGATGATGGTCGCTATTGCCCACAGGCGATCAATGGGTTGCTACGTTTGGCAGAAGCTGCCGCGAATCGAGCCGCTTAAACATCACAAATCACCGAATGGGAGGTCTTTCTGGGTGCGTTCCGCAAGTCCTTCTTTGAAATGCTTGCGGCAAACGGAAACGTATCGTTCGTTGCCACCGATTTGAATCTGCTCTCCTTCTCGGACAGGGCGGCCGCTGGAGTCAAGTCGTAGAACCATTGTGGCCTTTCGTCCACAGTGGCAAATGGTTTTCACCTCGTTCAAATTATCCGACCAAGCCATTAGGAATTCGCTGCCCTCAAACAGATTGCCTTGAAAATCGGTTCTTAGGCCATAGGCCAAAACGGGGATGTCGAGTTCATCGCAGACATCGGATAGTTGTCGGACTTGTGTTTTCGAAAGGAACTGAGCTTCGTCGATCAGCACGCAGTCGACTTTGACTGTTTCGTTTTCCTTTTGCACGATACGAAAAAGATTTGCGTTGGCAGAGAATGGAATCGCGTTGGCTTGGAGGCCGATTCGAGAGCTAACCTTTCCGATGCCGAAGCGATCGTCCACTTCGGGAGCGAAGACGAGCGTCCGCATTCCGCGTTCTTGGTAGTTGTAGCTCGACTGCAACAGGATCGTCGACTTGCCCGCATTCATCGTCGAGTAGTAGAAGTACATCTTTGCCATGGTGTTACTGCACTGCGGCTATCTCATCCCATTCCTTGGGCAAAGATGTTAGGACTCGGTTGCCAGTTTTGGTTACCAGCACGTCGTCTTCAATGCGAACTCCCAGAACACCCGGAAGATAAATTCCCGGCTCGACGGTAACAATCATATCAGGCTCGAGTGGCCGATCTTGGTTTTGTGCCAATCGAACCGTTTCGTGAATTTGGAGCCCGAAGCCATGGCCTAATGAGTGAGTAAACTTTTTTCCAAACCCCGCCTGTTCGATGACTTTTCTTGCAATGGAATCGACTTCACTCATTAGCACGCCTGGTCGGATGGCGTTTATGGCGGCTCGTTGAGCGTCCAAGACAACTTGGTAGACCTTCCGGAGCTTGGCCGATGGGTTACCAGTCACCACGATTCGAGTAATATCGCTCAAATACATTTCTTCTTTGGCACCCCAATCGATTAGCACAAAAGAGTCTTCCTCGAGACGTTTGGCGGATGGACGACCGTGAGGCAAAGCGGCTCTGGGGCCAACGCCGACAATAGGCTTAAAGGCTGTTCCGGCACCACCGATATGGCGAATGTTAGATTCGATGGAGTCCGCAACATTTTTCTCGGTTGAGTCCGGAGTCATCATTGCGACCGTGGCCAAGAATGCTCGCTGAGCCATATCGATCGCACGTTCTATCGCCTGAATCTCGGATGTGTCTTTTCGTTCTCGAAGTCTTTCGACCACGCCGGCACAGGGAACCAAAGTGGTGGCTGACGCGATCTCTGACAACCTGCTCCATTGTGCAAAGGAAGTCGAGGTTGGTTCGACATGGAGCGCTTGTTTTAGGTTCTTGTTCGCGAATCGTCCAAACGCATCGACCAACGGCTCGGTCGGACCTCGCAGCTCCAGAGCGAGGTCTGGGCACTCTTCACGGATTTGCTCTTCGTAGCGAGCGTCGCTCCAGATTGTCAGGGAATCTTGACTGACAAAAAGGTAACTATCTTCACCTTTGAAACCGGTCAGATACGTGACATTGTGAGGGCAAGTGATCAGAAAGTGGGAGATCTTGTGCTCTTTTAAGGCCCGGAAAAGTTTTTGCTGCCGCTGGTGAATCATGGATGCCGGTATTCGAGGAACCAAAACGAAGTAAAGGTCGGGATTATACGGCAAGTATTAGAATGCGTCACCTGAAATGGAGATGGCCCGCTGAGCCAGTCCTAAAAGAGGGCTACATACTTGAATCGATAGCAAATCCGTGTCATCATGGACTTTTACGATTTGAATATAGGAACAAAACGAATGAATCGAGATGCGTCTTCTAGTTGGGCCGTTTGGAATCGTTGGGCCGTTAGGAATCGTTGGGTAGCTGCAATGTATGGAGTTGGCTATGCGACCATGGCGATGGGGATAGCTATTGTCGTCGCTCCCATCAGTTTCGGTGACGATTCCGGTGCTGATGCCAAAGGGGGAGAGGAGAGGATTGTTGTTTCTGAAGAAGCCATGGCGATTCATCGACGTGGATATGTGTTTGATGGACACAACGATCTTCCTTGGGAGGTTCGGAAGTTCTCCAAGCGGTTTGATCAGATCGATTTGCGGCAGGCTCAGCCCAAGCTGCATACCGATATCAAACGGCTTGCCCAGGGGAACGTCGGAGCTCAGTTCTGGTCGGTGTACGTCCCCTCCGAGACGATGCGGGCTGGCAATGCATTCCAGACTACAGTCGAGCAGATTGAATTGGTTCACGATATGATTGCCCGATATCCCGATGTCTTTCATTTGGCGCTCAACTCGGATGATATCGAAGAAGCACGACGGCTGGGCAAGATCGCATCTCTTATCGGAATGGAGGGTGGGCACAGCATTGAAGAGTCGATTCCCAAGCTTCGCAAGCTTTACGATATGGGTGCCAGGTATATGACTTTAACTCACTCCGATACTTTAGCGTGGGCCGACTCTGCAACCGATTCGCCGAAGAGTGATGGTCTGAGTCCGTACGGCGAAGAGATTGTTCGAGAAATGAATCGGTTGGGGATGCTGGTCGATATCTCTCACGTATCGCCGGCAACGATGCATGCTGCGCTCAACGTGTCGAAAGCTCCGATCATCTTTTCCCATTCCTCCGCGAGAGCCATTGCTGATCATCCACGAAATGTGCCCGATGATGTTCTCAAGCGCTTGCCTGAGAATGGCGGAGTGGTGATGGTGAATTTCTTTTCTGGTTTTGTGGTTCCCGAGAGTGCCCGCATCATGTTGAAGATGTTCGAGGTAAGACGCGAACTAATGGACAAGTATCCAAACTCAAAAGGGGATGTCGATCGAGAATACAAAGCATGGCAGCTCAAGAATCCGTATCCGGCAGGCGATGCATCCATCGTTGTCGATCATATTGAGCACATCATCAAGCTAGCTGGGGTGGATCACGTCGGACTGGGATCAGACTACGACGGCATAGGCAAAACGCCCGTTGGGATGGAAGACGTATCGACTTATCCTGTCATCACGGAACTGCTCATGAGACGAGGATATAGCGAAGAGGACATCCACAAAGTACTTTACAAAAATACTTTGAGAGTCATCCGAGCCGCCGAGCAAGTCCGCGACGAACTCGCCAACTAGAGTGTTTTGTCATTACGGTGAGTTTTTCGTGTGACAATTTGTTACATGTCGAGTCGCCAAAATATTTCACTTAGCTTGCTCTTTTTGACGCGATGGCTTGCGATAAGTCCGTTCGTAGCAACTCTTTCAACCGTATGATAGCCATGGCTGAGATTTACTTTCCTACCGTTAATACTTACGATTGGCGCCATAGGGGCTGCATGGTTCGCTGCGACGACAACGGCGCATGTATGGTCGTCTAATTCGACAACTGAACCAATGGGGTACATGGACATGTGCTCGACGAACAGGCGAACTAGCTCTCGATCAAATTTTCCCCGTGCCGCATGGTAGCACATATATGCTACAGCATCACTAAAGACCGTTGCACTTCCAGTAAGGGGCTGGGTTAGATTTAAGTATGCATCTACTAGGTTGAGAATCCGTGCTCCTGGAAGTATCGCGGTTCCCTTTAAACTTCTAGGAAATCCTGTTCCATCAAATTGCTCGTGTACCTGCTCAATGATGGCAAGCGATTCCCACGAGATCCCGGGGATGCGTCTGAGTAGCTCGACCGTTATTAATGGGTGTGCTCTATACCGAGCAAGCCATTCGGGATCGTTCCTGCACTGCTGGCTGTTGAGCGTGCTGGTTTGTAGAACTAAGGATATGTCATGCAGTAAGCCTGCTATCCCAATATCGACTGTCGTACGTTCATCATGACCACACGTTATACTCAATGCCATTCCCAGACTCGATAGTTGGGACGATCGTTCCATCATTTGATTTGCTGAACCTATGTCGGTAGAAGACAACTTTAGCGTAAGTGCGGCAACAGCATTGCTTACTCCACGTTTCGTTTCCAAAGCGACCTGGGAAACCGAGTTGAAGATCGTTGATGCTCTTAGTTCCGATTGAGTTCGAACGGCTTCTACCGTCTCAGATAGTGTTTGGACCACGGCGTCCTGTACTTCATGGAAGCGTGCAAGATCGTCTGCGGGAAAGGCACGCATTAGTTCCATGCGAACTTGTTCCCGATCCAAATCGTCGGCTTTTTGGGGAAGAACCCGGCTCGGATCACCAACTTTTCCGATGGATGATAGGTCAACTGTCGAATCGGGAGAAACTGGGGAATAAATATCTTGGTCGAGAATATACGACCCAACACGAAGGCCACAATTTTGCATGATTGAGGACTTCGTACCGGAAGAAAGGGTACTCATCTTGGGGGCAGTCTTTTAATGCGTTATGGAGACAATTCTGGGGGGCAGTTCTTGTAAACTCCGATTGCGTAATCGACTTGAGCAAACTCGACTCGCGCACCGCGTTTTTCGGATCGAGTTAAGAAACCCATTAATCCGAATGCCATCTCGAAACGAGAATTACAATCAATTTCAAAATGGGGTCTACCTATTCAACGGTTATTCCGTATTTGTCGATTCTAAGATTTTGAGTACTCACCCTCTAGGATTGTTCAGGCAGGTCAGTCGTGAGGTCGCCAGCTCCATGACCGCAACAACAGCTGTATTCCTCGGGACTATACTTCCAGGGTTAGGTCCCGCAGAATGTTTGATATACCTGCTGGCTTGGGGCGGGAGGTGATGTGTAGTCTGCTTTGTCAGGAGTCTCCTCGTAGGGAGACTCAATGGCCTGAAGTAGCTTCCTCAAAGGCTCGAAATCATTTCGGTACGTCGCGCTGTCCAGGGCTTCCTCGACGCGATGATTGCGAGGGATGACGAGAGGATTAGCTTTGGACATGGTGGAGTGAGCAACCGCAATATCGGACTCGTATCTTTGCAGTCGAGCTCGCCACTGCTGATGCCAATTTAAAAAACGAGCTTGACGGTATGGTTCAGATTGGAGGTCGACTCCGCGCGTCAAATCCGAGAACGTGAGCGTAAAGTCTAGTTTCTCGTCTGCCATCCATTGCAGAAGCTCCTCGATTAGAGGTTTGTCCGAGGTGTTGGAATCTAAGAGTCCTAGTTTTCGTCCCATCTGCTCGAGCCAGTGTTTTTCAAAGATGGCAGGAAATCGCTCCAGAATTTCGGTGGCGATCCGGATCGCTTCTTGTTCGTCCTCATGAATGATAGGTAGTAGCGTTTCGGCAAAGCGCACAAGATTCCAATGGCAAATCGAAGGTTGGTTTCCGTAGGCATAGCGCCCACCGTGATCGATCGAGCTGAATACGGTATGAGGATGGTAACGATCTAGAAAAGCACATGGCCCGTAGTCTATCGTCTCACCCGAGATCGCTACGTTATCGGTGTTCATGACACCATGAACAAATCCGACTCGCAGCCATTGTGCTACCAATGATGCTTGTCGTTCAAGAACGGATTCTAGAAATGGGATGTAGCGATTCTCGTTATCGCTGAGTTCTGGATAATGTCTCTGAATTGTATAGTCGGCTAAAATCCTTAAGCCAGCAGGGTCTCGCAGTGCAGCAAAATACTGAAACGTTCCCACTCGAATATGGCTGTCAGCGACTCTCGTTAGAACGGCACCGGGCAAAGCTTCGTTTCGATAGACAGGTTCGCCCGTGCTGGCTACGGCAAGAGAGCGAGTTGTAGGAATACCCAAGGCATGCATAGCTTCACTGATGATGTACTCTCTCAGCATGGGCCCCAGGGCTGCTCTACCATCACCGCGTCGCGAATACTTGGTGGGTCCTGCTCCTTTGTACTGAATGTCGTATAGTTTTCCGTCGGGTGCCCGTTGTTCCCCCATCAGGATCGCTCGTCCGTCACCGAGCATTGTGAACCCGCCGAATTGGTGCCCTGCATAGGCTTGGGCAATGGGTCTTGCGCCGTCGGGAAGCTGATTGCCAGTGAAGTAATCCGCTGCGAGCTGGGTTGAAAGTGCATGGAGATTCAGTCCTAGCTCACGCGCGAGGCCGTGGTTGACTATAACTGCTTCCGGACGAGCCACCCGAGCTGGAGATGCGTCAGCGAAGAAGGTGGTTGGCAGGTTGGCATAGGTGGTTTCTAGGTTCCAGCCGATCTCGTCAACGGTGCTCCTTTCTTTTTCCGAGGGAGCTGATGAGGTCAGGCGGCTAGAGTCTTTGTCGGACATAAATGCAATCGTTTGCTCGTGAATGCTGCGGAAATTCGTCTCTATTATAGAGCCAAATGCCCAGACCTAGACCGCCAAAGAAACTGGGTTAGGAAAAGAATTTGGAGGGCTTTACACCAATTGCAATCATCCAGTTACTTGGGGGTGCTAACCCTGGGGTCGCGGAAATAGCTTCGCATTCTGTTCGGATCATAAAGGTCAAAGTATTCCCTGATGGAAGGTTTTGTTCGCTCGTACTCTGCGAGCATGGACCCTTCGGAGACTAGACGGTCGTCAAATAGACTTTTGGCAAGAACCTCGAGTTGATAATCCTTGCGAACCCGGCTGAGTATATCATTTGCTTCAGGGGAAAGCTTTTCGACAAGCATCGGCATGATTAGGTCTTGGAACGGGTAGGTAGAGTAGTCGTCTGACTGTCGGAGGCTTTTATCGTTGGACTGTCGAACAAAACGATTGATCGCCAAGTTCACGAAACGAGCTTCTTCGCGATTTTGGTAATATTCGAAGTAGAGTTTTGTGATGGCTGGGAGAAACATTTCTTCCCCCCAAAGTTTCAGATGCTGGGTGTCATCAGCAGAGATCATGTTAGAAAAATAGTAGGTCGCGGCCATCCTATTCAATTGTTCTCTGAGGTATTGGGTTCGATTTTCCGCAGAGAGTCGTTCCAAATACAATCTTTCGGCGTTGGGAATTTGGTCCATCAAAAGCCCGACGATTCTAACCGTTTCTTGAAGTTCATCGGAGTTGGGTTCTGCCTCGATTTTCTTCTGGATTTGGGAAAAGCGACTGGCCAATTCTGGATTCAATGATTGGAGCTGTTCACGTTCGGATTCCAATCGCGATTGTTGGAATGCGTTCAGGGACTTATACCAATAAGCTCGTTCCGTAAGGTTGACTGGTATACGCGGAATCAGATTATCAGCGAATTGTTTTTTGAGTATTTGCAAGGCCGACCGTTCCTTTGCTAGATCCGCAATCACAGGAAACTCATAAGTGTCGGCAAACCCCGAGACGTTAGCCGCGAGTGCAAGATCCCCCAATTCGTCATCCAGATTTTTGTAGTGGATGATAACACCAGCGACTGCGCCCAAGCAAAGGGATCCAACGATGGCCAACACCCAGGGCATCCAGGAAGCTTGACGGAGGCGATTTGGGGCGGCCACCTGTGCTTGCGGCTGGGTGCCCGCGATATCTCGAACCACCAACTCCAAAGTACTTCGCGTGAAGCGTTGGTTATGTGGAGTGTCTTGGATTTCATCTAGAAGATCATAGGTTTTTCGTAGCTCTCCTAGCCGTGTGCGTAGACTGACTTCGTTTACAAGTCGGCCCTCGAGCATAGCGGACTCGGCCGGAGACAGTTCTCCATCCAGGTAGGCCGTCAGTAGCTCATCAATTTCTTCGATCTTTTGATTGGGCGAAAAACTCATGAATCAACTCCTTTGTCTGCTCCCATGGCTGAATCATCCGGTACAGCGGTTACATTCCCAACACCGGATTCCAAGTAAGGTTCCAGCATGAGTTTCAAATTGACTCTGGCCCGACTGAGCAAGGATTTGACAGCTTGAACAGTCAGCCCCATCGTATCTGCAATCTCTTGGTAACTCATCGATTCGAATTTACTCAGCATAATCGCAGTCCGTTGCCGTTCCCCCAAAGCTTGAATTGCTTGGAGAATAAAGTCTGCACGCTCTGTATGATCCATGTTGCGTGTTGGTTGAAACCCACTTGGAGCCACAGCCAAATGTTCCAGCGAAACTGCTTCGGAGAGAGCGCCATCTCCACTGAGTTGATACTCTTTTCGGTTTGAATTGTCGCGAATATGGTTGGAGGCGATGTTGTGAGCGATTCTATACAGCCACGTTGTAAATTTCGCCGTAGGTACGTACGACTTGCGAGCCTTGTAGACCCGAAGAAAAACGTCTTGCGCGAGATCTTCTGCCTGTTCAGGGGTGACCGTCCAGCCTCGCATGAACCTGATGATTTTACCTTGGTGGCGATCAATAAGCTCTTCGAATGCAACGGCATCATCCTCCTTCACGCGCAGCATGAGGCCAACGTCGGGGTCTATTGATCCACTGTTTGTGTTCGGAGTAGGTTCGCTCAACTTCCGGTTCTTTTTGTTGGGAGGTAGGGTTTGAAACCCGGAAAGCCGATTTTTGTTTCTAAGAAATTGCTAGTGACGCATAAGCTTTGGTTCTGGAAACGAAAAAAGGGCGGTCTGCTGAAGGACCGCCCTCTTAGTGTACAAGATTATCAGGGATGCGAAAACGACTAGAAGCCACCTCCGAAACCGCCGCCGCCGCCGAGTCCGCCGCCCCCACCGAGTCCTCCGCCGAGACCGCCTGCACCGCCGCCCCCTTCACCGGTGACGATATTAAAGGTAGTAACCCCTCGAATTTCCATGTAGTTGGGGAAACCGCCGATCGTAACGTACCTGCGATCCCCGGAAATGACGGCACTAGTGAATGGCCACATCGTTCCCTCGGGGACTGGCATAATCGTCGGCCGATAGCCGACAGCTCCACGTCCGAACATGGGGCGACCTTGTCGATTGAATCCCCAAAAAGGAACGGTTCCGCTGCCGTAGTTGGAAGACGAGCTCGAAGACGAACTAGCAAGGTTGCCGACCATGTTTTGTAACTTTTCCCCTTCTGCAAAGACACCGCCGGGTTGAGCCAGAACGGCTTCGCCCAATCGAGCTTTATTTTCGCGCACCTTCGCTAGTTGAACTTCAGCAGCGGAATCAGTTCGCTGCCCATTCTTGACCTGCGTGACGATTACCACTGTCTGTGCTTCATTATCTAAACTGACCGTCTTGCGGAACACTTGCTGTTCCGGAGTTCCATAATCGGACAAAATATTCACGGTCACTTTCCCACCGGCTGGTTCGCCCCAAACCTTTTTCACGACGATCTTGTAAGCGCCCGAGTAACCTCTAGCACAGACATACATCTCGGAGAACCCATCTGGATCAGCCTTGGACCGGGAAGACTTATCGCCCAAATGCATTCCTCCAGAAATCGCGATCGGGTTCGCCATATCGCAGATAACGCCTGTCGGGTCCTCAACAGCGAGATCAATGTCAGCGTCTCCGGACCATACCACCCGAACGACTAGGTCTCGACGTCTAGCGTCATTGAGTTGCTCTGCAAAGACACCAGCTTTGACAATCTGCTTCGATTCGTAGAGTCGGATCAGGTTGGCCTCGGCAGCGTTCCAGGCTGTACGGATCAATGGCAATGCGTCATCTGTCCATGGCTGGCTGAGAACGCCGACTGTCGCCCATTCGATCGTATCGGCATGCTCGAGCTCAACTCCAAGCTTCAAAGCTAGAAACAGTGGTCGCTTGAGTGCAGGGTTCGACATATTGACATCCTTGAGAACCTGCAATGCCTCCAGTTTCATACCTGATGCGGCCAAGAACTCTGCGATTCGTACTGCACTGACTTCGTCGGCTCCGAAGTCCATACTAGACATCAGAACACGACGTACCTCAGCTGACGATCGCCCTGCACCCACCATCGCAGTGGTCATTGCATCATACATCCAAGCAGCCGGGAGGGCTCCCTTCATGCAATCGCCGATAACCGAAATCACTTCCTCGAAATGAGCTGTCGCTTTCTCGAATTGTTTGTTGATAGCGGCTCTTTTTGCAAGGTTCATTTGCACGCCAACCCACTTTGCAAGCTCTTGTTCAGCAGCCATCTTCACATCGATGTCACCAGATGCACAGTCGAGGATGAGTTCACGGACAGGCCTGTCTGTTTGGGATGCTTTGGTCGGCGAATCTGGAACGGCCATCATGCCCCCCATGCCACCTCCCATGCCACCCATGCCCATGCCTCCCATGCCGCCTCCCATACCACCCATGCCCATGCCGCCCATGCCGCCTCCCATGCCTCCCATGCCGCCCATACCACCCATTCCGCCCATGCCACCCATCATTCCGCCCATACCGCCTCCCATGGCAGGAATCTGAACGACTAAGTCGCCAACAGGGTAGATACGAGTGACTTCGCTGGCGGAACTCGATTTGGTCGTGATCTTCATGACTTCGTCTTCGATGACGTATGTCAAATCCAAAGGTGATAAGATCAGTTTGAGAACCGAACGGAAGCGGATCGAAGGTACTTGCAATACAACAGGTTCGTCAGGCGAGATACCTTCCTGATCGAGAGCCTTGTCATCGATAATGATGGGGATCTCAAGCTCTTCGGCAAAACGCTTCAGCACTTGAGATAGGGGAAGCCCCTGAATGTCCTGTTCAGATAGCGATCTGTTAAGGGACTGATAGATTCGTTTCTCGCTGGGGTTACCACCGGACAAATCGATCGTTGCATACTTTTCAAGTCGTCTAGCCGATAAAGCTCGCCACACATCTGCGGGGGGGTAACGAACGGGAGGATTGTCCACGAACGGAACCATGGCCTCTTCGTTTAACATGAGTGAATCCACGAAAGCTCTACGACGCTGGTGCACTACATCATCGAGCAGTTTGGCACTTGAAGCCAAGTTGGACTCTACATCGGTAACCATATCAATTACCGTACCGGGAGCGATCTCCTTAATTTGAGGAGCAACTTCATTGTTCGCTTGTGCGAACAACTGTTGTCGCATCAACGAATCATAACGCTCCACGAGTTGCTTGATTGCTTCTTGTCGGCGTTCTTCCTCTCCCAGGATTCGCTCCGTTGCCGCCTTGGCTGCCAGAACGGATTCCTGAGAAGCGAGCTGATCCTCTCGTCTGCTGATAGCCGAACTTGTACTCTGAATCGCATCTTGAAGAGAGCGTTCCAAGCGAAGGCGGGTGCTATTCTCAATGCTAGGAATCCGTCTTACTTGGTCCAAAAGAGTGCTTAGATTAATCTTTCTCAACGCGAGATTACTGCCCGATACAATGTCAGATCTCGTCTGGCGAATCGCATTCTGAACATCCATCTCCAAAGCTTGTGCAGCTGCTCTACGCTCGCTCTCTGCATTTCTCAAGAAATCGCCTGTGTTCAAGGAATCCTCGAATGCTCTGAGCGATGACACACCGGCAGAATTGCCTCGCGATGGGGCTACGGCAGGTGGAGAGGTAGCTTTGTCATCGCCAAACGGATCGTCATTAGCGGCCCCCGATTGGCCACTTCCGGACTGATTTGCTGGTGGCTGCGTCACTTCGCCGAAGGGATCGCCGCCATCCTGAAAGGAAACAAAGCGAACAGTAGGTCTTCGAAGCGTTGAGGATTGCTTGTCTTTTTTGCCCGAATCAGAATCCACTTTAGGAGTCGAAACCGGAACATCTGCTTTTGTGGCGGCCTCTAAAACAGACTTAATGGAAGGGTCGTTGGGAGATATTTTCAAAGCTGCTGTCGCGATGGCGATCGCCGCTTCCTTGTCACCAGCCGCTAACGCGAACCGTGCATCCTTGAGCATTTGGTCAGACGAATTCATCAGAGAATTGCCAAACGCTATCAACGCTTCGGATCCTGCTGTTGGCAAGGTCAGGCCGTTATTCAGCTCCGCTTTCTCGATGACCTCTCCGAGGAACGCCAGATCCTCGCTCTGGGCCTCGTGCTTGATGCTCCACACAAGCTTTGAAGGGGTTGCTCCCCAGCTTCCTTCGACGATCAAGTCGCCGCTAGCATTCTCGTTTGAAAGCTTGCCCAATACGATCGAGTCCCGGTCTCCACGCAAAGGGGGAAGCTTTGCGGGGTAATGAGCCGTAACGGCTTGCGGGAATTTGGTATCGCCAGGCCAAAACACAGGAACGGTACAGGCCTTTGCCAGTCCCTCTGCAATTTGCTGATTCGATAGGTTTTCAAGATTCTTATGTATGTAAACCGTGCCGCCAGTGTGGTTGGCAATCGTGGCCAAAAATTCCACATCCAATTCGGGACCGATCGCAAGCGATATAAGATTGGTGCGGTCATCGCGCAGATCGCCAACGAAAGACTCGAATCCCTTGGGATTCAGCAAATTGAAACGATGAACACCGTCCCCGACGTACACGATGGTCAAATCCTTGCCATCGTTCGCCTCGGATAGCACCGATTTAGCCTTTTTGACAGCGGCTACCAAGTCGGTAGAGCCCAGCGGCACAATGTCGGAAAGCTTCTTGAGCCCATCCGCAAAGCTGGCCTCTCCAGCAAGCCCCTTGGCCAACAACCTCGGTTCAACGTCGCAGGAGAATAACGCTATCTCGGTCGACGTCGGCATCGAGCTCAAAAGCCTCTCGGCAATCTCGAGGCTGTCTGTCCGGTAAGAGCCGGACTGCGAAGCGGACGTATCCACTATGATGGCCACTCGCATCTCGGCCCGCGGACTGACGACTGCGTCAGTCGCGAGACTCAAGGCAAAAAGGGTTTGGTCCCTGTCTTTGTAGGTCAGCAATCGGGAGCTGTTCTCGAATGCGTGCAGCGGAGTGCAAAACCAAAGGCCTGCTCCCAGACAAACGACTCGACCAATACTTAAAAACTTTCGCATAACGATTCGCTCCAAAACCGGCTCGAATGATTTAGATGAGGTGTAAAACGGATTTTGATGTTTCTAATCCTATTTCTGACTGACGCTGGATGCTAACAAAAACCGGCGGAATCCCAAACAATCTAGGTTTCCCACCCCTTCCGTCAGCACTGCGTCTTCAAACGCGCCCGGCTCGACACCGAATCAATCCGGTTGTAGGGCCCTGGCTGCTTAGAATTATACCCACAACCACTCTGGAAGCGAGTTTCGTGCCAAATTGAAGAAATAATGCATGGGATTGCCTTTTTTCTTCTTTTGTGTCAGTTCCGCACAGAAAACCGAGCCTACAAAGGCTGAGATTCTTCCAAAACTGGATCGCTCAGGAGATCCCAGAAGTTGCTTTATGCAGCATTGCCCAACGCGGATAAGCAAAATTGAACAAAGTGATCGCTCGTCGGAAATGTAGTTAAATTCGTCAAAATCCCTCTGATCGCTTCATTTCAACACTCGCGGCAGCCGATGAACCACGGATGAGTAGGTTTAATTGTAGATATCCAATTTACCGGTGAAGAAATCATGCTTCCTATCAAAAAATCGATTCGCTTGATTCTCTTGGGCCTGATCGCTCTTGCTGGACTGCCGACGCCAGGCGTGTCGCAGGACGATCATTACGAGGATCGATTCGCCGGGCAAAACCAATTCGAAGATGAAAAACCTAACGGATTCTCAGCGGCAATTGGCAAAATCTTTGCCCGAAAAACGCAAACGCCGACGAACCGAGCCGAATCGCAAATCCCCAGTACGAGCCGTGAGTCTAACTCGCCAGACTCGTTTGGGCCGGATTCTTACAGCCCTCAAGACTCCCGCGGCAGGTCTGTCACGGCTCAGACAACAGGTGGTCCCAGGGGTACAGGCGGGATGTTCGTACCTTTGAGATCGTTTACCAATCGAGTTTTTCGAGGTCACGAAGAAATCGACTACAACGAGATGAGAATGCAGGCCTTTCCGGAAGAGTCTATCCTTAGCCAGCAAACACAACTGCCATCCGCGACTCCATCTCTTGAATCGGGTGGCGTGGGGCGCTCGGCCGGAAATGGAAATTCGGGCGGCAACGAAATCGGCTCCGCTTTAATGCCTCAGGCCGTTGAAAGCCAATCTTCAGAGCCTTTCATTTCTCGCGATTCCGCTGCATCACCCACGAACCAAGCGAAAGTGTATTCTGGAGCGGGTGGAAGATCTGTTAACGCAACCGGAATTGCACCAAATCCTCTTTCCCAGCAGCGGCAGAGTGCTCCGATAATCAACAATCCACCCAACCTCGAGAACAAGTCGACCTCGCGACGAACTCCCGTCGGAACCTCAGGGATCGCCGAATCCATTGCTCTGCCAAAAGAGAACAAGCAGGAGTTGAGTCCTCCCACCAGCTTGGTCGATCTATCTGTCGAATCGCAGGCAGCGAGTTCTCGCGACAAAAGAGCCCAAACATCCAATACAGATCGTGGCATTGAAACTGCGATCGAGGGGACGCCGGAGCGAGAGCAATCGCCCGAGGGAGCTGGTCCTGTTGTTTCCAGAAACAGAGTTCCGAACCTTTCGGAAGACCGGCCAACCAATGCGCAGTCAGCTAGGCCGCAATCCAATACCGCTGGCTCAGACGCATCATCCCAGCCACGAGCAAAACTGGATTCGGGGTTAACGCAACCTGCAAGTGCGAGTCGAGAGTCTCTCCTGGAACTCAATCAGCCCGGCATATCGATACAGATTTCCGGACCAAACGCGATGGTAGTTGGCCAAGAGACCATTTACGAGGTTAACGCCGGCAATCAGGGGCGTTCGGATCTGAACGGCTTGCTGGTACGGCTCTCACTCCCTGATTCCGTTGCTATAGGCAATTTGTCAGCCACTTCGGGAGACGTGCAGCCAGATCGCGAGGATGGTGACAACGCGATCATCTGGGAGGTCCCAATGATCCGCCCGGGGGAAAAGCAGACTTTGGCCCTTCCCCTCAGAACGATGTCCGCCGAACATTTTTCGATGAATGTCGAATGGACAGCCTTGCCGCAAACCCAAGAACTAAAGGTCCAAGTGCACGAACCCAAACTGGATCTCGCTTTGGAGGGACCAGCAGAGGCCGAGTACGGTGTTCCAGTCAAGTATCGCTTGAGGATCAAGAACCCAGGCAATGCAGTTGCAAAAATGGTAGAGATCCAGCTTGCTGCGGAAAGCTTTGGCAGCAACCAATCGGTCATCGGCGACATTGCTCCCGGAGCGGAACGCTCGATCGATGTCGAACTCCTCTTTGAACAGGGGGGAGTCATTCCTCTACGAGCAACTGCCTCCAGTGCAGTCTCCCAGATTCAGACGCAAAGCACGATCGATGTACGCGTAAAGCAATCTCGATTGATTGCCAGCTGGATAGGACCGGCCACCTACTTTCAAGGTAATGTCGCCGACTATCAGCTGACTCTTACCAACCAAGGAGACGCTACAATTGAGTTGGCAAAGTGCACGGTCATGCTCCCCAAGGGGGCTGATCCTCAAACTCTGCCTCCAGGATCGTCTCGCCGAGGAAACACGGTGCAATGGGACGTTAAAAAACTACCTCCCAATGAATCGATTACCATGCCCTTCGGTTTGACCTTTTCAGACATGGGAAATACGGAGTTGGTATTCAACGCTGAAGTTAAAAATGGCGAACCCGTCTCTGCAAGTCAGAAAATTGTCGTCGATGCGATTGAGGACCTAAAGCTCGCTGTGATCCCACCGGTTGCACCCGCGCCGGTCGGCCAGGCCGTAACGTACGAAATCGAAATCCACAACCGAGGGATGAAGGCGGCTCAAGAAGTCGCGGTCATCGCTCAGTTCTCCGATGGTATTGAGCCGGTCAAAGTAGAAGGGCACACTGGGCAAATCGTTCCCGGACAAGTTGTCTTTCAAACCATCCCAAGGATTGGGCCCAACGAGCGCCTGACGTTGAAAGTCTTCGCAAAGGCTAGCACTTCTGGAGTCCACCGCTTTCGAGCTGAAGTCAAAGGCTTGAATGCAGAAGTCGACCTCGTCCAAGAGGGATCGACCCGATACGTCGCATCGGGAGTCCCCTCATCCACCCGCAGGTAGTGGCAGCTAACCGCTATTGCCACAAATCTCCAAAGTTGATAATTCCGTCCCATCATGAGGTTGAACCAAAGATGGGAATCGGATAGATGAAGTCCAAGCAAATGACAGCAATAGTGATGGGGGCCGTTTTTGGCTTCTTTTTGTGTGGCTGTCAGTCCCCCATGGGCCAAAATGGGATGGGAGTCGCGCTGTTTCAACAGGGGCGGTACCCAGAAGCGTTGCAACAGTTTGAGCTGGCTAGACAATCGGAGCCCAGCAATCCCGACGTTTACTACAACCTCGCATCCACTTATCACCGACTCGGGAGCAACGCCAAGGACTCCAAAATGCTGGAAGCTGCGGAGTCCCTCTACAACCAAGCGCTCGATCTCTCACCCGATCACGTGGATACGCATCGAGGCTTGGCGGTACTGCTTGTCGATACTCAACGAGCAGATAAGGCGTTCTCCCTTTTACGAAACTGGAGCAAACGCAATCCTATGCAGTCCGACGCTCGGGTGGAACTCGCGCGACTGCATCAAGAATTTAACCAGCTAAAAATCGCAGAACAGTACTTGGATGAGGCCCTGGCTATCGACTCCAATAATGCCAAGGCTTGGGCTGCAAAAGGTCGCCTGAGGGAAACCAACGGCGAACTGATGCAAGCCATGCAAAACTACCAACAGAGTCTTGCAATCAACACCAATCAACCCGATCTGCATCAAAGAATCAGCTCCCTGCAAGTTCGAATGGCATACGGCGGATCGCAGCCGGGGTCCAATCTGGCGAATAACTCAGGGGGCCAACCTGGCAATCTGGGACAAAATGATCGCTACTAGTGCCCTGGTAAGAATTCGGCACGACTTCTGCATGACTGGTGGCTTAGGCCAACTCGCTGTAAGCTTGTGACGAATTGAAGCAGCGGGGCATGTGCATAATGCGTTTCCGGTCAAACGTGGCACACTTTCGACCCTTTCCCAGTCTATAAAGAGGCATCAATGAGAGTTAGCAACCTGAAGGTATTCTCCTACGGCGCGGTTGGTTTGGCTATCTGTTGCGTTTTCTTCGGAGCTTATAAATTGCATGCGACACAGCAGCAGCAACAGCGTTCCCAGATCGACGCCTTTATGCGTAAGAAATTGGATTTGTCAAAGGATATTCTCGAGGGGCTCACCACCAACAATATGAACCAAGTCGCTTCCAGTGCGCAGGGGCTGAGCGCCCTTAGCTTGGAAAGCGCCTGGAATGTCTACACCACAGAAGAGTATCTCCGAATGAGTGAGGATTTCCGAAGGTCCCTGACAGCCGTTCGAGAAGGTGCTCGGAGCGACAATTCTGACCGAGCGACCCTCGGCTACATCAGCATGACCGTTCAGTGTGTTGAGTGCCATCGGTTTCTGAAAGATAAGCGATAGCGAATCGCTTGTACTGAACTCCCTGAAGGCCAGGCACAGACTGTCCAGACAGAGGGGGCTGGGTGGCACGCTCCGAGAAACCATCTGGGTGACACGCTCTGAGGAACAAAGGGCATGGTCGCACTGCAGCGCATTTACTCTTTGAAATGCCCGGTCCCCACTGGGCTCCAACGAACGGGCTGCCGACGTATTCCTCAGGCCATAGCCACAGCGCCTCTTTGGTCCAAACCGTTGACCGCTTTCGACACGGGACGTTTTTTAAGCCGCCCTTTGATACGGTACTGCTGCAAACGTCTGTTGCTGCGCATCTTGGTCCAATTTGGCAGCGGCAGCAACTAGCCGGTTCCGAATGGCTTCGTCATGCGACCGGTCTCTAGCTCCCATCACCCAGCCAAGCCTCTCGGCGACCGACTTGGGATTCATCAGGCCGGATGCTAGATGTCCGAGTTGTTTCGCTAAAGATTCAGCGGATACCCCGCTCCCTTCGACACTGCCGTAGGCACTCGCAACCAATCCGCTCTGCCGACCGGTTTCGTAGCCCCGCTCTAGCCCATAGGCCGCCTTGGCTGTCGCCGAAATGGTTGATTCTGCAAGGCAGAGGGCATCCAATTCCATGGCCATTAGCAACAATTGGAGTTCGAGTTCAGCACCTTCCCTTGGTAGGTCTTCGTATAACCATCCCACGAGTTGCAGGTCTCTCTTGTTCACCACCAGGCCGTTGAGCAGCGGCGTGACATCCGTTGGTTGCTCAGCAACTTTCCTACGCGGAAATGCCGCAGCCTCCATTCCATACACAATTTTTGAGGTGTTTTGGATGGCGCAGGGGATGCCGACTGCTGTTACATCCTCGGCATGTAAGACGTCGAGTGCATCGTCAGCCCAGCCCGGCGTCACGACGGTGCCTGGGAACAGAATCTGGATTGAAGGTGCGGTGGCTGCCGAAAACCCAAGATTCAGCTGCTGAACAAGCGTAAAGTCCTTCGGTGCCTCAATCATGACCACCTCGTCCTTGCCGAGCTGATAAGGATCAAAATAGCTACCGTTGTGGACTACGACAATTTCTTGGTCGCTTCCCCGATTTTCGAGCAGGGAAATCAGCGTGCTTTCGAGGCAGCTGTCGTCATCATGATGTGGAACAACAATTGAGAGGCGCAGCACAGAGCTTACTCCGACGATTCTCGTGATTGAGGGCGACGAACGTAACTACGGTTGTAAATCGTTCATCGGCAGATCCGCTCGAGACAGCATGATCACTAAGGTGGCCCCACTTTCTCGAGAACACTCTTCGGATCGGCTCGAATTAGATGCGAATTCACTCAATTCGAAGCATACCAGTTAACCAAACCTGGCAATTGGTAGCGGTAGCGTAAACTGTGCTAGACTGGCTCGTCGTGGGTGGAAGTAGTTCGGGGAATGACTACTCCTTTGGAAAGCCGGCTGCTACCAGCTCGTCGAAGCCCGGCTTTAGTGGACGGACGTCATATCCTAGTTTATTAAGAATTTGCCCAGCTTTCAGCGATCTCACCCCTACCGCACAGTAGGTGTAGACGATCTTGTCTTGCAGTTCATCTTTGATTTTCTTCGCATCTACCTTTTCTTGAAGTGCTCGGAAAGGCATGTGGACCGCTCCCCGAACGTGTCCCCCTTTCCATTCCACTAACTCCCGAACATCCACCAAAACAGCTTTCCCAGAGGCGACTGCTTTTTTGACGTTTTCCAAACTGTCTTCGGTGTGGGTCAGTGGGTTCTTCTTCGGATCTTCAATAGCTTTTGCGGGCAACACTAAAAAGGTAGCCAAAGAAACCATCGAAAAGAACACAGCAAAACCACTTTTTGCGGAAACACTTTTGATTCTGAACATTAGGTAGACCTGAAAACCCAACTGATAATAAAAGGAACTGCTACAACAGGCTGCCCGCTCAGCACGGCTCTGCCCTCGTAGCGTGGAAGATTTGATGAAGTAGGTAGTTTACACAATGTTTGTTGTTCGGTTTAGACGGATTTTATGTTTGGTCCGGTTTGGTTCGATGTCATAGATCAACTGAGAGGTAGATTTCATCTCATTCGCCCCGCCACCGCGCGACAAAACGATCTTTGGAAGGACCCAAGCATGAAAAACGGCATTCGAGCATTCGCTCTCTTCGGACTCACAATTTCTCTCTTCAGCGGCTGCGGAATTCTCGGTCGACGTTGCAATGATTGCAATGGCTGCAACGCACAGATCGGCTGCCGCCCCTGTGCCATCGGCTGGCAACGAGGAGGAACAGACTACGGAAACCACCTCCGGGGCAACGGCGGTTGCAACAACTGTGGACACCATGCCTACGCCCAGGATACCCAAACCGGATCGGGAGTCCCCGCTCCGGCTACAGCCTACCCATACTATACGGTTCGTGGGCCGCGAGACTTCTTCGCAGACAACCCACCAAACTTGGGTCGCTAGATTTGGCAAGTGCCGAGCAGACCCTCGGCCCAAGATGGGCACTGATTACGATACGGCAACGGATTACAATGCGGCCCTAAGATTTAATGCTATCTTGGGGCCTTTTCCGGGGAAAAGCTTGCTAGCCCAAACTATCGAGCAGATCCCCTTCTGTGATCATTCGGAATCCCTTCCTGGACAATGTCTCGAGGGCCTGTTCGGTGTTATCAACCATGATCGCCACAGCGGGGACCCCATTCGGCTGGCAGATCAGCGGGTAGGCTTGAATGATGTTTAGCTCGGCCTGCAGCAGAGCCGTGCAAACCTGTAATAATGGCTGCGACCCGCTCGGCAGCTCCACGCCGATCAAGTCGGATTCGATCATCGCCAAGCCTGCTCTCTCAAGCAACTCGCGCCCCCTCTCGGCGTGACTGACCAGGAAGCGGACAAAGGCGCACTCGGCAGAATCGCTAATCGAGAGTGCAACAATCCGGATCCCCGTCCCCTCGAAGCGACGAACCACCTCGAGCAACTGCCCGACCCTATTCTCCAGGAACACCGTAAATTGTCGCAACGTGGGGTAATTGTGACCACGCATCGTCTCATACGATGTCGAAGCTCCATCTCCAGAACTCATTTAAGCTATCTCGCTAATCATTCAAAATTCCCAGTAAATGCTGCCATAACACGGGAGTATAGCACATTTTTCATGGGTTCGGGCGGCGCACCAAGCAATTCACAAAGGTAATCTACAGCAAAAATCCACATCATAAGTCCGAATCTGCTGCGTACCTGGACCGTGCTAGTGGGCTGTTTTGTGAATTCTCCTCGCCAGCTTTGCTAGCTCGATAAACTCGCCTCGGAGGCCATTCACGTCCTCTCCCTTGCTTTTCTCGGCAGTCGCAACGACCCAGTCCCAAGTTGCACTCCCGCGATAATCGCTGTTTCGAAGCAACATGCCATAGGCCAAAACGCTTGCCGCAAACTGAAATTCCGCGTTGCCTTCCTGCCCTACCGAGGACACGGGTACTCGATGCTGGAACTCGAGCCCGTTAGCTTCCAATGGCTTCTTGTAACGGAGGTTCACGGTTAGTATTGCGTCAGCGACTCCCGCCAGCTCTGACTTAACGAACTCGGACCCACGGTTTAAACTTGAGTCACTTGAATCAGCTAATCCGACGGGGCGGAGTTCGTAAAACGCCGTCACCTGATGCCCTGCTCCCAACTCGCCAGCATCTTTGGCATCGTCACGAAAATCCTCAGCATGCAACAGTCGGTTTTCGTAACCAAGCAACCGATAGGCCTCGACAAATTGAGGATTAAAGTCCAGCTGCACCTTTACGTCCTTTGCGACCGTCTCCAACGTCCCGCCGATCTCTTCCACGAGTACCTTGCGTGCCTCGAGCAATGAATCAATATAGGCATAGTTTCCGTTTCCTCGGTTTGAGAGTTGTTCCATTTTCGAGTCCTTGAGATTGCCCGTTCCAAATCCCAGGATCGTTAAGAAGACCCCCGATTTTGCCTTCTCCGAAACCAACTCCACCAATGCGCTTTCACTCGATAGGCCAACATTGAAATCTCCATCCGTGCACAGGATAACTCGATTGTTCGCTTCAGGAGAGAAATACTTCTCGGCAGTGGCGTACGCGAGCATGATGCCAGCTCCACCGTTGGTAGATCCGCCCGCCTTGAGTCGATCCAAAGCGTCCGTAATCGCAGTCGCATCAGAAGCGAGTTGCCCATCCAAAACCAGACCACTAGCTCCCGCATAAACCACAAGAGAAACTCTATCCTCCCCGTCTAGCTGATCTACCAGCAGCTTCATAGAGGACTTGACCAACGGCAGCTTGTCCGGCGCATCCATCGACCCCGAAACATCGATGAGAAAAACGAGATTGCTGCGTTTCTTGTTCTCGATCGCCACCGGTTTTGCGGCAAGCGAAACTCGCATCAAATGATGCCCTGGTTGCCAAGGGCAAGGAGCCAGTTCGGTGACTACGGAAAACGGCTGCTCGGTGGTGGGAGTGGGGAGAACGTAGGGGAAGTAATTCACGAGCTCTTCTAACCGAATCGCTCCTGGTTCTGGCCACTTACCCGCTCTTAGCATTCGCCGCACATTCGAGTAAGAAGCTGTATCGACATCGATGCTAAAGGTCGAAAGTGGCGAACTCAAGGCGCTCACCATCGGATTCTCCCTGATCGACTGATACTCCTCTGTGTTTAGCATCTCTGCATTTGCGGAATCCCCCTCGCGTTCCGTGCCAATCTCAGAGCCAGCCTGTAAGTCGATGATCCGTCGCATCTCCGATCGCTTCGATCCGTTTGCATCGGCAACAGATTTTTTGGTTGAGCTCCCGTTACAGCCTACGATAACCAACAATCCCATAGCAAGAATAAGTGGAACCGAAGACGCAGTAATCCCAGCAGTTTTCTTCATTTGTGTCATAGAACGCAATCGCCTCCCAGTTTTCATTGCTTCCAATCTGCCCCCTCAATTGCTTAAATGTAACGTACGCCTCGTCGCAGGGGATCGTTCAGCAGTTATCGAAATCAAACACGAAGCACCTTGTAGGCACCGAATTCGGTCATTTGCTCTCCACTGAGTTCACTCAGTGGAAGCACGACTGACAAGCTAACCTCGACGCACTCCTGTTGCAAGCAGGTGATCGTTTCGCCAACTTCGAGCTCACTGATCGATGCGTATTCTTGGCTCGTGTACCACCAGTCCTCGAGAGTGAGCTGCCGCCTTATTCACCCTCCCAAAGAATTTGGGAGGGTCGAGTGAAGGAACGATCACGAGGGGAGGGGGCTTTAGGAAGGGCTGGCTGGTCGGAGTCGTTATGCACTGCGGTGCGGTCGCCCCTCTCCGATTCGGCTCTCGACTTGAAGTTGCGTAGGAGCCGAACACGGTACAAAGGCAGAATGATGAAAGGCAGAATAATGACAGGGGCGGTGGGTAGGCGGTGTTTAGCGCGGGGATGATCGTGAACGGACGCACCCACATTAACACTCTAGATTCCTGAGATCATTATGCCACACATCATTCTGCCTGTTTGGGTGCTGCTGCGGGTCGTTTTTAAGAAACGATCACGAGGGGAGGGGGCACTACGGGCAATTAGCTGCTATAGTTGTCGAATCCGCTAAGCTCGGAGATTGTTATAGCTAGCCACTCCTCAAACCGACTTCGAACCAAATGATTTATCCTCTCATCGTTATGGCTATTGGCATCACAATCGTCATTGGCCTGATCATGGGACTTCGCGTCAATGCCTTTATCGCGTTGCTCTCCGCCGCTATCGTTGTAAGTTTGCTCGCCGTGGATGTTCATCCGGCTACGGGCAGTGTGTCCTTAGCTCCTAACGCCATATCTCGCGTTGCGGATGAGTTTGGAAGTTCGTGTGGTAAAATTGCGATCGTCATCGCTTTGGCTGCCGTCATTGGCACCTGTATGATGGACAGCGGAGCTGCGGATCGGATCGTACGGGCGTTCATGAATTTGCTGGGTGTCAAGCGTGCCCCCTGGGCGCTCATGGGTAGCGGGTATCTTCTTTCGATTCCCGTTTTTTTTGATACGGTTTTCTATTTACTCGTGCCATTAGCTAGATCCTTTCAAAAGCGTACTGGGGCCGCCTACCTTAAGTGTATTATCGCGATCGCTGCTGGCGGGGCGGTAACGCACACCTTGGTACCTCCCACACCAGGTCCGCTCGCGATAGCCGCCAATCTTGGAGTCGATCTTGGGAAAATGATCATCATCGGTGCCATCACAGCCGTTCCTGCATCCATTGTTGGGTTCTGGTTCGCTGGACTGATGGATAGAGTACTCAAAATCCCCATGCGTGAGCTGCCAGGTACCGAAGAAAGGGAACCATTGCGAGATGACCAGCTACCAGGTCTGTTTGTTTCCCTGCTGCCTGTGGTGTTGCCCGTCGCCTTGATCGCCATGCAGACTGTTACTAGCACCATCACCGAACGTGAACTGCTCAGGAGAAGCGAACAACTGGCCGTTGAACGCGGATCGACTCTGGAGTCCGATGTCCAATCAAGGATCGCCCAGGCAAAGACCGAAAACAAGGAGATGAACCGAAGCGATGCTCTGAAGGAGATTCGACAATCAACCTTGAATGAAATTCAAACGGATCCTCGCGGTGCATCTTTCTGGCTAACGCTAGATCGCTACGCGCAGATCTTTGGCAATCCCAACCTGGCGTTGTTACTTTCCGCTGTTATTGCTTTGGCTGTCTACGTACGACAACAAGCCCCGACGGCAGAAAAGCTCGTCAATACCGTAGAACATTCTTTGATGAGCGGTGGGATTATCGTACTGATCACTGCGTCTGGATCTGCGTTTGGGGCGATGCTCAAGATCGCGCAGGTGGGGGACTCGATCAAAATGATGTTCGGAGGAAGTACACAAGGACTCACGATTCTATTTCTAGCTTTTGGTATTGCGTCCCTTCTCAAAGTGGCTCAGGGGTCGAGCACTGCCGCCATGATCATAACCTCGGGTATGATGCCGGGTATGATTGCGGGCTCGGAGCTGCCGTTTGATTTAGTTTATTTGGCCACAGCGATCGGAGCAGGCTCTCTGTTTGGATCATGGATGAATGACTCAGGCTTTTGGGTCTTCGCAAAAATGGGCGGACTTACGGAACGCGAGGCTTTAGCAACCTGGACACCTCTCTTGGCATTGCTGGGACTCACGAGCATGATCATCACCGTGATCCTGGCGGTCTTGCTGCCGCTGAAATAGTTTGAGACGCAATAAGACATCAGTGCAGGGCGTTGCCACGGCGATTAACCGCAATACCGTTCGATGAACGGCTAAATAAGTAGTGGACGAGGTTACGAGTCCCTAGGATTCCCCGCAGGAAGGACTCGTGACCTCGTCCACTACGAACTTCGTTGAATGCTATTGCGATTAAACGATTCATCGCCCGTGCGGTGAATCCAGATGGCATACTTCAACCGACCGAGTTATCGATCTAGATAGCGATTGAATACGTTTTCGAGGTACTCTTGTCGGCCACTTTGGTTCGGAGCTGCTTCCCCCTTCTCCATGATGAATTTCTCGAGATCTGCAAGCGAGGTTTGACCCGCCTCGATCTTCTTGCCAAGGTTAGAGTCCCAGCTGCTGTAACGCTGTGCTACGTGCTTACTCAACGCTCCGTCCTCGATCATCTTGGCCGCAACCTTGAGCCCCTTTGCAAAGGCATCCATGCTGCCGATGTGTGCGTAGAATAAATCGATCGGCTCAAAGCTCTCTCGCCTTACCTTGGCATCGAAATTAACCCCGCCAGGTGCGAGCCCGTACTTGAGCAATACCAACATGATCTGCGTTGTGAGATAGTAGTTGGTCGCGAACTGGTCGGTATCCCAACCTAACAGCAAATCTCCCGTGTTGGCATCGATCGACCCCAACGCACCTTGCATGCCGGCATACTCAAGCTCATGCATCATCTCATGCCCAGCTAGCGTAGCATGATTGGTCTCGATGTTTAGCTTGAAGTATTCGGTCAAACCGTAGGTTCGCAAGAAGTTCAAGCAAGCTGCTGCGTCGGAGTCGTACTGATGCTTGGTCGGCTCCTTAGGCTTTGGCTCGATCAAGAACTGCCCCTTGAAGCCAATCTGCTTGGCATAATCCACCGCCATGTGGAAGAATCGACCCAAATGGTCGAGCTCTCGCTTCATGTCGGTGTTGTAAAGGCACTGATACCCTTCTCTACCGCCCCAGAAGACGTAGTTCTCACCACCGAGCTCGTGTGTGACTTCCATGGCCTTTTTGACTTGAGCTGCGGCATAGGCATAGACCTCAACATTGCATGTGGTCGCTGCCCCATGCATGAAACGAGGGTTGCTAAACATGTTAGCGGTTCCCCACAACAACTTAACGCCCGAGCGTTGTTGCTCTTCTTTAAGAACCTTGGCGACTGCATCCAAGTTCTTATTCGACTCGGCCAGAGTCTTCCCCTCAGGAGCTACGTCTCGGTCATGAAACGCGTAGAAGGGGGCATCAAGTTTTTCGAAAAACTCAAACGCGACTCGAGCTCGGTTGCACGCATTCTCAACCGAATCGGTCCCATCATCCCAGGGACGAAGCATGGTTCCGCTACCAAAGGGATCGCTCCCCGTTCCACGCATGGTGTGCCAGTAAACGACTGTGAATCGCAAATGGTCTTTCATGGTCTTACCAGCAACGACTTCGTCTGGGTTGTACCAACGAAACGCCAATGGGTTATCGGAATCCGGACCCTCGTATCGAATCTTGGTCACTTCAGGAAACGCCGACATCAGAAATCCTTAAATACTTGGAGAGTATAAAACAGCCACATTCCAAGGCCCAATTGCCTTGCGAATTAAACGTTTTTCAACAGCACTGCAATGTTTTATCACATCCTTTGCGTTGTGTGGAGGAGGTGAAACGCCCCCTTTCTCGTTTCGGAATGGATAAGTAGGGCACCAAAGCCTATTCCATCCATGGCTTTAGCAGACTTAATAGTCCCAGCCCATAAAACGTATATTCCACATCTTCTGCGGGATCGAGCTCAAAACCGGCAAACCCGCCATCCCCTCTCGCCATCGAGGAACCGTACCGAAACGCGGCGGCGACATCGATTTCCTCCAGGTTTCCGAGATCCCATAATGTCACGCACGCCGTAAAGGTGCTTAGTAAATCAGGTAACGGCATTCGCGTATTGGCTTGGAATCCCCCCTCATCCGTTTGAATGTTGACGAGAAAGTCTGCCGCCGTTTCCGAAACCTCCGGGCTGAGAGCCCCCAGCGTTCTGAGGGCACCGATCGCCGCAGCAGTAGGGTTGGTGCCCGATCGTTTGGCGACCCGAACCTCTAGAAACCCACCATCAGTGCGACGCTGGGCTAACAAAAACTTGACGCATGGGTCATCCGATGGCAGCGAATACCCCATCAACTCCAAACAAATCGCCACCAAAAACGTTTGGTAAGTGCTGCCTACATTGGCTTCTAACGTCCTGGCAAACCCACCATCCTCCCGTCGCAATTGATGCAACATCGATTGCAAGCGCTCCTGCCAGACCTCGCGATTTCCCTCCAGCGGATTGACCTCGGTCGAGGCCTCAATCAACGCCGCACCATATACCAACGACAACAGGTCGATGATCGACTCCTGGCTCTGCGTCTTTTTTAGCAAGAATCCCGATGCTCGATCCGCAACATCACCTGTTAGAACTCCCAAAATGGCTAGAGAACGAAGCGCAAAAGCGGTGTAGTACAAATCGCTACTTCCCTCGCGTCCCCCCCAACCGCCATCAGGCTGTTGTGATCGCAGTATAAAGTCGAGATGCGGCTTTACGACCTGCTCTTCCAGCAAGGCCGCACCCGCTGTTAACTGAATGGTCAATCGCTCGAGATATCCGAAATCCATCAGCCTGCTTGATCCTGTAAGCGTGTTCGGACGAGATGCAATGTGCGTCTCTTGTCATCATCAGGCAACGATTCGCTGATCGGCCCAACCAAACAAAGTAATGAAGCGATTCGCTTGAGGGACAAATCGTCGACGACCAATAACGCCTCAAGCCAATTCTCTAAATCGGAGAAGTCGAATTGTAACACTTCTGCAATTCGCAAAGCATTCTGCACCTGCGTCCCCTGGGCATGAGCCCTCAAAAATCGAAGCAGCTCCGATGTCTTTGGCAAGCGACTGCGCCGAAGCACATCGATGCTTCGCAATTGACCAGAACGACTATAGTCCGCAAACCGATCTGCAATCAGGCTGAGTACGTTGTCATTGCGACATCGAGCCAGAGCTATGGCACATCCGTCGGCGATCGAGGTATTCTCGTCGTCGATGCCATCAGCGAAAACATGTTCGTAACCCACCATCCGGTATCGGGAGGTTAACTCTAATGCAGCCTCGAGAACATGCGGCTTGCGATCACCAGTCTTGAGCTGCTCAAAGGCAACCTGTAACGCGGGCTCGGCTCGCCCCTTCAAAAACTGTGACTCCAAATAAGGATAATACCCATACGAAAGTATTGGCTGAACATCGCCTGAAAACCAATCTGCCACCGACTCATCTGAATAGGATTCGAGCAGCGAAACGCGAAAACGAAGGCGATCTAAATCAACCCGAAAGAAGATTTTTGACGTTTGCTTGAGTGATTCGATCTGCTCGAGATGTTCGCGGAACAAGACGGGGGAGGAAACGGATATCGCCTCCAGCAGTTTACCAGCGCACCGACATTCGCGATCGGTGAGGGGGCGTCCTGCAGCCATCAACTCAGCTCGCTTCAACGCGTCCGCCATGAATTCCTTTGGGATCTCAAGATGGCTTATCATCGGGAATTCGGGAAACGCTTCCTGCGGCGTAAACTTATCCCATGCAGCAAAAACCGCTTCGCAACCACGTTGGTCGGTGCTGTAGCCATTACTTAGCAATTCGAGCGCAGCGGTCCTGATGTAGACGCTATCGTTGGTTAGCCAATCAACCAGAGTTAAATCACGCAATGCCATATTCTACCTTGATCCAGCTTTCCTGCTTTGCACTTTCGAGTATGGCTTCGCAAAGAACAATCTCTCGATGCCCTTCTTCCAAGGTTGGATAGTTCGCTAGGTTGTCATCATGCCCTTCGATCGAACTATAAAACGATCGAAACAGCTGCTTGAATGTATCGGGAAAACCCTCGTTGTGGCCTCCGGGGTATTGTGCGTGCGATGCAGCTCGAGAATGCAACATGCTCGGGTCACGCAACATGATCTGATTCGCTTCTCCTCGCTGGCCGATCCAGAGTTCATCTGGGTGGATGCTGGACCATGACAGGGTTTTCTTGCTGCCAGCGATTTGGAAGCGAATGGAGTTTTTATGACCAGCCGTCACCTGCGAAACATGCAAAGTACCGCGTGCCCCACCCCGAAAACGTAGCAACATGTTACCACTATCCTCGGTATCGATGGCAATGTCTTGTGTCTCGCGCTGCGTCTGCTTCATCCCTGAAAAAGTCTCGACACCACCCAAGGGACGTTGTCGCACAGGATGCACAGTCTGCAGATCCGCCATCACCGAATCGACTTCAAGACCAGAGACGGCTTGAACTAGATCGAGCCAATGCGTTCCAATATCTGCCACAGCCCTCAGTGCCCCTCCCTCGGAGCTAAGGACACGCCAATTGAAATCGGTCGGCTGATGTAACCAGTCTTGTACGTACTCTCCGGTCACATGAAAGATCTCACCGAGTTCTCCCGATCGGATGATCTCGGCAGCTTCGACGCAAATGGGATAGAAACGCACGTTGTAGTTCACTCCCGCATGCAGTGGGCTCGCGCGTGCGATTCGAACCAGCTCACCACTCTCGACCGAGTTCATGGCTAGCGGCTTCTCGCAAAGCACATGTTTGCCTGCCCCCAAACACTTCACGGCTTGCTCGTAGTGGTATCGATTGGGGCTGGTTAGGTGAACGACATCGACGGCATCATCTTGCAACAATTCCTCAAGCGACCCGTAGGCGCGCTCGATCCCAAAACGCTGTGCTGTTCCGAGAGATTTGCTCGCGTCCGATCCGAGAACGCCACGAACCGAGACTCCTGCCCTGATGAGCCCCTCGATGTGGACCGGACCTATAAAGCCTGTCCCCACCACGGCTGCTTTGCTCTTGTATTTGCGATTCATTGACGTGCGAATTCCGATCTATTGCGTGCGATTGCTATTCCAAAAGTCAAACCAGACACCCTCTGGGGCGTGTGACTGGCGGCGAAGGAACAGATATTAATGCCTTCAATAGGACGAATGCACAAGCCGAGTTTCGTACAAGATTCTAGCGAATCACGCGAATTTGCACCGGAGCAGATGTCGGGCTACCATGCCCCTCGGCTCGTAAATGAAAGTAACGCGTCTGCTCCGGAACCCATGGAGCGGCCGTAATAAATACTTCTCGCGAGGATTCGGAGGCCGGGATCAGCAACCCATTGAGCCCAATATTGTCGACGAAGACTCCGTGCGGCAAATTTCTGCCGGATTCCTCATTGCCGAACGGTAAATCACCACCAATTCCACCTCGATCGATAGCTAATTGAACACGTACGGTTGTGCCCGCTCTTACGGTAACCTCGTTTAACTCTTCACCCTGGAACTCTTGTCCGCTTGCGACGATTCTCACCTTGAGCGGTACAGGCTCACCCTTCTTTACCAGCAACTCCATCGGCTCAGCCTGGATTTCCATTCCGTTTTTCAGTCGAGCCTTGGGGGTAAAGCTTATCTTGAACTCATTCGGGATTCGATCGGTTACACCCTCCGGCAAAAACAAGATGCCGCGCGTGGTGATCTGTTCCGTTTGCATGGTCAATTCGCTCGTGATCCGCGCCCCATCAGGTACACCATCGACCGCGAACCGAATTTCCTCGGTCATGCCATCCCAACGCTCCGCCACAAACGAAAACTCCGTTCCCGAGCCTGGCCTTAGAGCCAACTCGGTTTGTTCGAGCCTCACCGTAAACCGTGGTTGCGGTGGATGCAGTGAGAGCCTGTAGTGATAGTCGTCGCCGGCTTGTCCGCGAGAATCTCGTACTCGAATCAAATAGGTCCCGTCCTCGGGAGCCGTGAACGTTAGCTGACTGTCGGTACCAAACTGACGATGAGCCGCATCGTCATTGGTGTAATAAATAGGAAAGACAGGCAGTCCGTTGGGGACCGGTTCAGCACCTGCCGCTAACTCGGTTACGATCCAAGCTGGTTCGTTCAAAGCGTGTGTGGCTGCCGTGGTGTCAAAGTAGGTCGCTCGGCTACCTCTACCCGGATAAACTCGAAAACCAGAGTCAGGACCGCGCGGATAAAACCATAACTTGACGACTTCACCAGAGGCGTACAAATACTCGTTCAACTCCATATCTTCCCAACGATGCAATCGGAAGTCATCCGCATTTGTAGAATCCTTGCCGCGAAAGGTAAAATAGGTTTCTCTGACCGCTTGCAAGCGAGTCCGCAAAATCGGGGCAGCGGATGGATCCAGAATATCGATCAAGCTGTCGAGCTTCGAACCAGACCGAGCGGCATCGATGGTAATCATCAAACGTTCCCCCTGGCGAGCTTCAAAACTATACCAGTCCCCTGGTTCGTCACTTGAATTATCTGACTCCGTTAACACACCTTTCACGATCGAGTTGGTAGGCAATCTTTGCGGAGTCTTGGACGTACGAACCCGTGAATCCTCATTCAATTCTTCTGGAGCACCGTCCTCGATACTTGCACTACGGGCTGTGTCTCGCACGCTTTCTGAACTTGTTTCCCCGCCCGGAGCATCGGAGTTTAACGCGCCCTTTTGAGCAGCATAATGCTTTGCGGAAAACGTTGTCGTGCTGCCATCAATACTTGTAACAAGTACCGTCTCGTCATCAATCCAAACGAGCCCAGTGGGAATATCGTCCACTTTGCCTAACACAGCAATGGGGGTCAGATCGTGGGCATCCCACAGCTTGATCGTTCTATCCTCGCCAAAGGTAGCGAGTCTTTCTTTAGAACGCTCCCCCACCGAGCATGGACTCAATTCCATCCCCAAGACTGCCCCTTCATGAGCGAAAACCGAGTGAGTCATCGGGCTAACGGCTGATACCGTTTTGGATTGCAATCGCCAGCTACGAATTCGCTTGTCAGCCCCCGAAGCCAAGATCTGATTGCCGTCTGCAGCAAAACGTACTGTGTACTGTTCTCCTTCGCTTTGGCCAAAGGTATCGAGCCGCTCGCCCGAAGCAACATTCCAGACCTTGATAGTTTCGTCAGCGCTCGCGCTGGCAAGAACCGTCCCAGTTGGATCAAATACGATGTCGTAAACGGCACCGTTGTGCCCCTTGAGCGTTTGGATTAGTTCTCCTGACTCGCTCTCCCACAGGTGAATCAACTTGTCATGACTAGCGGTTGCCAAAATCTTGTTGTCTGGACTCATTGCGGCAGCGTTTATCACATCCGAATGAGCCTCGATCGT
Source organism: Brakhagea baltica (assembly GCF_052161605.1). Classification (NCBI taxonomy): domain Bacteria; kingdom Pseudomonadati; phylum Planctomycetota; class Planctomycetia; order Pirellulales; family Pirellulaceae; genus Brakhagea; species Brakhagea baltica. The sequence continues at coordinate 7,006,730 of NZ_CP197409.1, forward strand.
TTTCTCGACTGCGAGTTTGCCGTCGAACCAACGCACCATCGTGACTTGCCCTCCGACACCGGGGACACCAGAACTGACTATAAATCTAGAGTCATACACCGGACGGATTTGCGTCACTTTGCCAGCCACTGCGACAGCACGGTTCAGATCGATCTCACCCGAGTTAGGCTTCACAGCAATGCCACCTTGCAATCCTACTAGTTGACGTAAGCCATCCAATTTGGCGATTGCAAACAAAGGATTCTTACCATCTTCGCGAAGACTGAGTTGCCCCGAAGAGAATCGATCCATCAGAGAACTCTTCGTAACTTCGCCGATTGCCCCCGCTTCGATCCATTTTCGAACAAGTTCGATTTCTTCAGCAGTTGGTTCCAACTCATCCTCGGGGGGCATCTTGGGTTCCTCGCCCAACATCAACAGAAGAATCTTCGAGTTGTCGGGATCGCCTGGAACGACAAGTTGCCCTTTGGGATACCCGGCCTGAAGACTCTCAAAGCTGGTCAGGCTTACATCAGACTCGCCACCGCCATCGCCATGGCATCCGGCACAGTACATCGTGAAGATCGGTTGGATTTGCGTCGCGTAATCGATCTCGTCCGAACCAGTAGCTGCACTTGGGTTCTGGCAGGCAAGCAAACCGACCAGCAAACAGAAAAACGCTAGGGAAGTGAAGTGAACGAATCTATGGAGCAAAGTTTGCTGACGAAGAAAGACAGGCTGATGGAGCGAGAATGGAAGGAGTAGCAGACTCATGGTGGGATAATGCGAGAGGGGAATTGCGACATAGTATCTATACGTCGGAGGCTTGATCTAGTCTTGGGTGGTTTCGACTCCAAAAATCTAGATTAACCCCACCCCATTTTAACAGCTTCACCTCTACCTGTGAGCATCTCTCCCAAAAAATTGCAAAACCGAAAACGGTTGAATACGTATCAGAAACCGGACGCCCCAAAATACAGGGATCGAGGTTATACTAGGTAGCCCGGACATTCCCCACCCCAAAAAAAACTCCTACCCATATTGGTACCTCTCATGCGTTTATTGCTCAACTGCCATCTAATTTGTGCTTTGTTTGGATTTGTATCACTCACCTCAGCCTCGACGCAAAACGCTTACTCGCAAGCGTTCTTTATTGCAGGTTACGGGCCGGGGATTTATTCCAGCTACCTAGACCCAGTCGGTAAACTTTCGGAACCAAAACTATTGGCTGAACAAAAGAGCCCCTCGTTCTTTGGATTGCATCCTACCCTAAACGTTCTTTACGCTGTCACGGAGACGATGCGCAACGACGCGAATTACCCTGCCGAAGTGGTCGCTTACCGTTTCACGACCGAAAAAGTTGCAAGGGATAACGAGAACCAAGCAACAGAGAAGATCGCTTCGTTGACCAAGCTCAATTCTCGGAAAATTGATGGCGATATCCCTTGTCATGTGACTGTGGATAAGACCGGCCGGTTTCTTATCATCGCTAACTATACGAATGGCTCCGTAGTCGTGTTCGCGATCGAAGCCGATGGCAAGGTCGGTGCAGAGACTTGCAACATTGTGCATAAAATTGTAGACGGAAAAACCAAATCGAACGGGCATTGCTCGGTAATTGATGGCACCAATCGATGGGTGTTGGTTGCGGACCTCGGTCTGGATCGCGTTTTTGTTTACGAACTCGATCACGCAACAGGTAAGCTGGTACCAGGCAAATACCCTCATCTATTGTTGCCTGAGGGAAGCGGTCCTCGACACCTTGCCTTCTCCCAAGATCAGAAACAATTGTTCATCATCAATGAACAAAACATGACCATGTCGAGCGCGAGCTGGGATCCGGAAACTGGCAAACTGGAACTGATCAACACCGAAGCTACACTGCCCGAAGGCGAGTCCAAGCCAGGATATTCCACCGCAGAAGTGATCGCCCATCGCAACGGACGGTTTGTGTACGGTAGTAACCGCGGACACGACTCGATTGTTGCTATGAAGATTGATCCTGCAACCGGCAAGATCAGCCGCACCGGTAACTACTCGACCTTAGGGAAAACCCCGCGAAACTTTCGCTTTTCACCGGATGGCAGGTTTTTGCTAGCTGAAAACCAAAGCAGCAATTCTGTCATTGTGTTTCAGGTGAATGAGCAGACCGGGGCACTTGTCGCGACAGAAGAGAAAATCTCGGTCCCTTCCCCCGCATGCATTCGGTTCCTGTCGGACAGGCCATAAAGCAGGCCCGGTTTGCCAACCCATTCATTAGAGTATTTGCACCAAGCCTAACGCGATTTCACATTTTGTTCCGAAGTTGCACACTAAACGAAATGGAGCGGATGCAAGGCTCTCTGCGTGAGCCAGTGACTTTTTAGCTGATTAGCACAGCGAAAACAACGCCGTGACCGGCCCATCACCACGAAAGAAGACTCCGTTCCTGTTTGGTGCTGATGTGCTGATGCCTCTTACTTGTAGCTTGGCCATTTATGGTGAGACCAACATCATCATGCCTAGCGATACGGGAACGGTCGACGCATTCTTAGGGATTCAGTGGACACTGGTGGGAACTCCTATCGTGACCGTCGTGGGCGTTACAGTCCGCTGCTACAATCGATACGATTGGCAGAGTCGTCTATCAGCAACCGCGATTGCTTCCTTCATTCGCCGGGTGAAATCTTCCTACAATGGAAACAGAACCTACCGTTCCGCTGAACGCTTCGTATCGATTCAGGCCCCTCGGGGCAAAGGTTCTGTCCGGCCGATGTTACCAAATGCTACTGCAACATTGTTGCAAACCTCATTAACGCCTATCCCCTTGGCAAGTTTTGGAGACAAAACTCTCGATACTGGCGGTTTACAACAGACCTCATCCCCTTCTGTCAAATACATCGACTGGAGTCCTGTGGAGGCAGGGGAAAACGCGTTCTTCCGCGCCTTCGATGCCAATAACGCTCAAAGCGTGTTTGTCGCTCTCGTTCCCAAAACGCTTGAGCAAGCACGACCGACTGTAGACGTTCAAGCTCAACTGGATCGCTTATCACGTCATCCGGATGTTCCCGCGCTTAACGTTTGGGAAGTGGTCTCGCAACCCACTCGCTATCAAATCTTTCTTCGGGACCACGGCTACCGCTCGCTATCGGATACCATCGCGACCTATACCACAACCGAGAGGTTAGAGATCGCTCTACAGGTACTGTGGTCCGTTCACACCGCATGTTTGAGGGACATATACCACGGTTGTTTAACAACGCGTTCTCTATTTGTCGAACAAGCCGATTCCAAGCGACTATGTTTGAATTTCTTGGAACGCTTCATGCTTTCAGACAAGTCGATTCGATGGTCAACCGATCAGCTGTACTCATCAGATTTGCGAGGTGCGATAGCCATTGTCACTAGTCTTATCGAGCCTTTGCACGCCCTGGATGAGCCGAGCCCAGAACTTTCCGGTCGAAAACTGGCCGCGCTCAAACGACTCTGCCGCGAGGAACCAGATGACAACAAATTGGAGTCCCATTTCGATCGCTGGTGCGCTGCTCTGGGAGAATGCGTCGCGGATCAAAAGAATCCATTTAAAGCGAATTGGCTCGAGCCCCTAAAAGGAATCGAAAACCAAAACGACTCCGAGCTCGAAAACTCAAAAACACAAGTGGTCGAATCGGTTCCCATGCAACCAAGAGAGCTAATTACGGGTACTACTGAACTCTTGACAAGAGAACCACTTCTTCCTGGTCAAACGCTCGGTCGCTACAAGCTTGAGAGGATCTTGGGCAAGGGGGGGATGGGGATCGTTTTTCGAGCCATCCAGGAAACGACAGGTCGAATTGTTGCGATTAAGGTTCTTTTAGCAGTAGGGAATGACAATACCCATGCGGTCAGAAGATTTCGCAAAGAAGCCAGAATTCTCGCGAGCGTTCAAAACGAGTTCGTAACGGAACTGCTCGAAGTGGGCGAAGAACGTGGATACCATTTCTTGGTGATGGAGTTTGTCGACGGCCCGAATCTGAAACAATGGCTCGGTGGACGAGTTCCACTCCCTGAACAACAAGCACTAACGCTGATTCGTGATATAACCAAAGCATTGGTACAAGCTCACGGGCAACAAATTGTTCATCGCGATATCAAACCCGAAAACATACTACTAGCCCGCGCAACTCACGTAGATACCACCGCAGATTTAGGGCTTTCCGTCTATCGCGTCAAGTTATCGGATTTTGGAATCGCTCGCCATATAGAGCAATCGGTTTCCATGGAGGTAACGCGAGCTGGAACCATGCTGGGAACCCCCTGGTATATGTCCCCCGAACAATGCAAAGGGAGCAGTGAGATCGGGCCGTCAGCCGATGTGTACGCTCTAGGAATTATGCTGTTCGAGTTGCTCGCAGGGGAACTCCCTTACTTTTCCGAAGATCCGATGCAGATCGCAGCCATGCATTGCTTTGATCCTCCTCCAGATGTGCAAAAACGAAATCGACAGATATCGGATCGGACTTCGTTGCTGTTGACACGCATGATGGCTAAACAACCCAAGGATCGCCCAGCAGACGCGTCTCAAGTACTCAGAGAACTCGAAGCTATCCTCCTGGGAACTCCAGCCGACATCGAAGATCATCCCCGACTTCCCAACAAGAACACAGACAAGCTCTGGAGCCGCGTCTTTCAGTGGGACCTAAAGAGTACACCAAGCCAGTTATGGCCATTCGTTTGCGATACGGATCGGCTGAATCGCGCGGTTGGGTTGCCGTCAGTCATCTACCGAATCGTAACAGATCCCAATCGCGGAATTCGTAAATTTGGATCGTTCAAAATTGGCGGCATGAGAGTCGAATGGGAGGAGCACCCTTTCGAATGGGTCGAGGGGAAGCGAATGGGTGTATTGCGTGAGTTTTCCGCAGGGCCCTTTCGCTGGTTCATGAGTTCCGTTGAGTTCCTACCGTTGCCTTCTGGTGGCACACGTTTGATTCATACCGTTAAGATCGAGCCCCGCAACACCCTGGGCAAAATCGTGTCCACCATCGAAGCCGGTTGGAAAGGGGGACGAGCCTTGGACAAGGTTTATCGTCGCATCGATGAATATTTGCAACAAAATCAAAATGAAGAGCCGATCCTCGACGCTTTCGAATCATCGACCAAGCTGGCTCGAGAGTCCGTGAAACGAATCGAGGAACGACTGGCTCAAATGCTAGATATGGGAGTCGATTGGGAGGTCGCCTCGAGATTATGCGAGTTCGTTAAAACCGCAACACCTCAAGCGGCTGCCAAGATTCGCCCTCTCGAGTTGGCTAATGCACTCGAATTGGATCCCGATGAAGTGGTTGATGCATGCATCGTTGCTGCTCATTGCGGATTGTTACAATTGAAATGGGATATCCTATGCCCGACATGCAAGGCACCTGCAACATCGGAGCCGCTTCTCAGCCGAATCGCCAGCCACACCGAGTGTGAAGCTTGTGCATCGGAGTTCCAATCCAATCTTGGCAACGCGATTGAACTGGTTTTTAGCGTGCATCCAGAGATTCGCGAGTCCGATTCGGCCAAGTACTGCGTCGGTGGACCAGCACACTCACCGCATGTAGTAAGCCAAGTGCGATTGCAAGCGGGTGAGCGGATCGAGCTTCAAGTTCCAATGGAAGTCGGAGATTACCTCGTTCGAACAACGCAGAGTATTCTGCTTCAATCGATTCGTGTAAGAGCAGACCATGCCCCGACTAGCCTCGAGCTAGTAGTCAGTGATTTGGGAAAGTTGCAGTCTGTTCCCAACGCGCGAGCCGGCATGGTTTCGATGGCGATCGCGAACAATACGGATCGCCAACAGTTGGTACGAGTTGAGCGAACCATCAATCGCGCTGATGTCGTAACAGCTTCTGCCGCATCGACCTTGCAACGATTTCGTGAATGCTTTCCAGAACAACTATTCGATCGCCATGTACCGATGGACAGCGAAGAACTCACCTTGGTCGCACTCCAGATCAACAATGCTGTGTCCATCTATCAGACTCTCGGCGATACAGAGGCTTATCGCTGGTTCCAAGCCTTTCAAGAGCAGGCCGAAAAATCGATTCTCGCTTGGAATGGCGCTGTGGTAAAGACTCTAGACGAAGGATTAATCGCTACGTTTTATAATGCGTCGGCGGCCGTCCAAGCTGCATCGGAGATAGCTAACAGTCGTAGCGAACTCGATCCTCGTGGAGAAGCGATTCTAGGTATAGGGGTGCACCGAGGGCGAACACTGGTTTCGACGCAAAACGGGCGTTTAGATTATTTTGGGAGTGCCCCGCGAACGGTGCAACAACTGGCACATGCAGCGAGTGATGCAATCCTGCTATCCGAAGCCGCTTTTGTTGATGCCTCAGTCAATGAAGTGCTCAGAGGTTGGCCAGGTGAGCGAACCACCTCCACTATTGCCATACCTGGCAATTCGCACCAGATCGTACAACGCTACACATTGAACGCTTAACACTGATTTTCACACACAGAACTCTGCACGCAGGAGAAATGCCCCATGCTAGCTCAACTCGAAGCCACCGCAGTTAGTTGCTGGACATTGATCGAATATGGCCAGGGACAACAACAAAAACGCAAGATACCGCTACCTAAACGTAACCTCGTCGTGGGTAGAACCACCGATTCCGATATCTGCGTACCGGATGCGTCCGTTTCCAAGCGACACGCCGAGATACGATTCGAGGGTGATGCGATGCTAGTCGTTGACGAGGGAAGCACCAACGGCACGTACCGGAACTGCGAGCGCATTCACAGTTGCAGCGTTCAAGACGGAGATTTGTTGCAGTTCGGGAATGCTTTATACCGAGTGGGGCTCGAACGTCGGGATGACACGGGTTCAACTCAGGAGCAAGGAATCTTGCCCTGGGCACAGACGCTTCTGCATTTTGATAAGCTCTTGAATGAAAGAGCTATAATTCCATTTTTTCAGCCGATTATTACCCTCGCGGAGAGGCAAACGGTCGCTTTCGAGTTGTTGGTGAGGAGCAAATTTGAGGGGCTTACCACACCTGCCAATATTTTTGGTGCCGCCGATCGTTTAGGGCAAAATGCAACGCTCAGTGAGATGATTCGCGACGAAGGCTTGCGGGTTGCCATGCGGTCCGAGCATAGCGACTCCGAGTTTTATCTCAACACCCACCCGTCCGAAGTGGTCAATGATAGATTGCTATCGTCCCTTGTTGCATTGCGAGATGCTTTTCCAGAGACACGAATCACTTTAGAAATCCACGAAGCCGCTGCGACCGATCCCGGGTCGATCGCTACATTGAGACGGCTCCTCAACGATTTAGGGATTCGATTGTCGTACGATGACTTCGGTGCAGGACAAGGCCGGTTGTTGGAGTTGGGCGAGCAGCCACCCGATGTGTTAAAGTTTGACATGTCTCTTATTCGGGATATCGACAAAGCACCCGCGACCAAACAGGAGATGTTGGCAACATTGGTCAAGCTGGCTCGGGATTTGGGGACTACTCCCTTAGCCGAAGGGGTCGAGACTGAGGAAGAGCATGAAGTCTGCAAGCAAATGAACTTTGAGTTAGGGCAAGGTTATTTGTACGGACGACCGGCACCGTTCTTCTAGAATGCGGGCGAGACGTTACAATCGCGGGTTGGCATTAGCGAAGGAACTAAGCTGATGCGTCGGTCGGGGTTGATTGAGCTTGATCGAGCTCCGGATATGCGGTCTGTAACGAAAGGTCTGATTAATGAACGTTGAGATTTACTCTGATGCCCGTCAGTTGGGGGCTGCGGCTGGGGCGACGGCGGCTGAGGAGTTGCGGCGTGTTTTATCGCAACAGGAACGAGCACGAATCATTGTTGCGACCGGAGCGAGTCAGTTTGAAACACTTGCACAGCTGATCAAGGAGAGCGGGATCGACTGGTCCCGCGTCGACGGATTCCACCTGGACGAGTATTTAGGGCTGTCATCGGAGCATCCGGCTAGTTTTTGTCGGTATCTCCGGGAGCGATTCGTGTCACAAGTCCCCATTGGTAGCTTTTTCTATCTCGATGGGACGTTGCCAAGTCAGGAAGTAGTCGAACGAGCGTCTGAAGCGTACCGAGCAGCACCGATCGATTTAGCATTGATAGGGATTGGCGAGAATGGACATCTCGCCTTTAACGATCCGCCGGCTGATTTCGACACCGAGGCGATCTATCATGTCGTGGAATTGGACAGGGCGTGCCGGTTGCAACAGGTTGGGGAGGGGTGGTTTAAGAGCTTGGAGGAGGTTCCAACGCAAGCCATCAGTATGACCGTCCCGGCTATCATGAAAGCGAGAAAAATTGTTTGCAGCGTCCCTGATGAGCGCAAGGCGAATGCGGTTGAAGGGGCCTTAACGGGAGAGATTACGCCGGCCAAGCCAGCCTCTATTCTTCGGAAACATTCGAATGTAACGGTCGTGCTTGATAATGCGAGCGCTTCGCTGTTATCCATGGCAAATAGAAGTTGCTAGAATAATGTGATTTTGTTTGCGGGCAGGCGTTACAAGCATCATTAGCATACATTTTCGGAAAGCGGTATACGGGAGTCATTTAGGCACACTTGTTTGACGATACACCGGAGGTCAGCAGAAAAGAGTCGGTACGCCCGAACTCAGATCGGCTGGCACGCACTTGTTTGGTCCCAACCCTGTTGCACTGGATGCAACGTATCAGAAGAAAAGGAGTCTCCAATGCTGGTACTCTCGCGACATCGAGATGAAAGCATCATGATCGGCGATGACGTTGTCATTACGGTTGTGGATATCCGTGGGGATAAAGTGCGGCTTGGTATCGAAGCCCCAAACGACATACCTGTCCACAGACAGGAAGTCTACGAGGCGATCAAACGTGAGAATCGCAAAGCGAGTCACATCCAACCGGCTGAAGTACGCGGCCTCAAGGAAGATCACTCATAACTAAATTGACGTCCAAGATCTGTTTCTTTTTGGAATGATGATCACGGATAGAAAACTGTCGTTCCCCCCCTGAGCTGGATTTTCCAACGCAGGAGATACAATAAAACCTTGGATAGGCCTTGAACCCCACGGGGTTCGCCTGTCCAAGGTTTTTTTCTTTGTCCGTGCGATTTTTTATGCGATAAGAGACAAGAGAATTCACTTTCGACCTAGCATCTTGGAAACCGAGTGTCTAGTCCGAGAGAGCCAGGCTCCGCGCAGCGAGACTTGCTTACGACCCTTTGCAGAAACGACCTCCCAGAGAAAATTCCTTATCAGGGAGGCCAGATAAAGGGGCCTACGGGTAGGTTGCCCACTCGATTCTTCCGGAAAAAACTTGATCATCGACTATTGTCTTCACCTTCAGGTGTCTCAGCAATTAGTTTCTGAATGACACGTACTTTGGAACCGATGAATAGCACATTTCGAACATGGATTTGCTGGCGCGTAGCTCCGGTGGTATATATCTCTAGGTCGCCTGAGCCGACGCCGATTAACCAATGTCGGAACAAGTCGTCGCGATGTTTTTCTAGCGCCATGCCCTGCGTGTTGTAGCTTTTTGAACCGCTTCCGAAGATGGCATGGTAAGTGAGCTGACCGGGTTTAATTTCCCAGTAGCTGGTGCGATCTACAACAAATACGCTGACGGCCCATATGGTAAATAGTAGTGTCGAGAACCAAAAATATGCTCCTAAATTCATGCTGATTTCCAGACCTCCAAACCAACGAAGGACTTGGTCCCACCAGCCGATATAGGCCAGGATAACGATAACCAGAGCGAGGCCCATAATGACAATCCCTGAAGCTAATCCGCGTACCGAAAGGTTGGTGATCAGAATCACAAGGAAGAGAACAAAGAAAAAAATCAGCCCAAGGTTCGAACTCGAGTGAATCCACGTCCGAGTTTGGCCTATAAGGTGCTCCTGCCCAAACCCATAGGTTATCGCCGCCATGATGTAGCCAACCACCCAGACGGGCCACCAGTAAAACAATGCGGAGTGGCTGTAGACTCGTAGTTTGCGAATGTGTGGCGGCCCTTCTTGGAATGTTGACAGCTGGACTTCTCTGGCCGGAAGATCCCACTGCGATGGCGACTTTGAATTATCGATCTCAATCTCCACTTACCCAATGGGGCTGTTCAAGGGGGAATTACGTGAATTTGTCGAGCATCTGTTCCTACACCGCAGGCACAAATTTTGTTTGGAGTATTATCGCTGGTGACGAAGGATTATAGCATCGAGGGGATCATGGAATCGGCATGGCGTATTTTCTTAGTAAAGTGCCACTATGAATTAGGGATGCAAACGAATTTCTCATCGAAATTCGGCCAACCTTGGTAATTGAGGTCGCATCCTCTTCGTTTCCCATCCAAAAAAGAGCGCCCAGTTGGTTGTTGACTGGTGCATGTCACCAAATCGTGCTGATCGAACGGCTTGCCGAGATGGGGTTGGTCGCTCACGGAATGCCACTCGCGATCGAAGGTTTGCCACTTTCAGCTGACATACCGTAACGAATGTTAAGCAAGGCTTTGCGGCCGAGTACGTGTCAGTTGTATTCCGAACTGTGGCAACCCTGCTCTTAAATCTTCATGCCCAAAGTTGCGTACATGCTTTTCCATTCGCTTGGTTCGAAGAATAATTCGCAGTCCATCTCCGGGCACTCGCGGCCCAGGTGGCATATGTACATTGAACGCCAAGCTACGATCTTATGGAGTATAGGTAATCATTCATTCTCCCTCGAGGGAGAGTCGAGCGTAGCTCGGAGAGGGTGAAAGGCACAGCAATGCATAACGGCCCGACTAGCCAGCGATCTTAAACCCCCCTCCCCTCGTGATCGTTCCTCCACTCGACCCTCCCGAATTCTTCGGGAGGGTGAATGAGATTGCAACTCACGCTGGAGGACTGGTGGTTCACGAGCCAAGAGTTCGCCTTGATCAGTGAGCTTGAAGTTGGCGAAACAATAACCTGCTCACAACTAGAGTGTTCGTGCACTCGTGTGAGTAGCTTTGAGTTGTTCGCGAACGCCTCCATTCCGACCTTGCGTCGGTGGAGCGATGACTAACAGGCTAGCAACGGATACCCCAGTATATACCTCCCCCTTCCCTTCTGTCTCGCCTGCGGCGAGACAGAAGGGAAGGGGGAGGAGAGTGCGTCGTGGCTAGCTTGTTAGTCGTGCTTCCACTGAGTGAACACAGTGGAGAGCTAATGACCGAATTCGGTGCAACAAAGTGCTCGAAAACGGTCTCTAATCGCTCGCTTGAGCCCCGATCGGGACAATAGGAAAACCAAAACCCCTTTGGAAATCCTATAAGGAAAAGATTGGCTTTCTTTCAAACTTCCCCCCTTCACCCTTCAAACTTCTTCCGCCCGACCGCAGTTGGCGGAGACCTTACTGACTAAGTCTATCTCTTATTCTGTGAACGGTTAAGCCGGAGCGTACTTTTGCGAAGGATGGTCTAATTTCCGTATTTTTTTCTCCACGTTGGCACGTCTTCTAGGTCGATAATAAATTCCCCAATAGAAAGCCAACCTCGGCCAGCCTCGTCGAGAATTCGATCCAATACTTTGCGATCGATATCTTCAACCTCAGAACGGATTGTCAGACACTTTGAGTCGATCGACTCGAGAAGAATTCTTATCGCATCCACATTGTCCATTCTATCGAATGACAGATTTAGGCTCTCAACGTAAGGTAAAACGCTCAGAGCTTTTGCATGAGTGATACTTAATTCAACACCGCTCAAGTCGAGCCTTCGGACGATTCCGAAGGATGGAACTTCATCAAACTTCGCATTGTTTAAGTTGAGCCCCAAGATGTCAATCCTTGAAAAACGACTCACTAATAGGAATTCTCCAAGAGCAAGTTGGTAGCCAATCACAGAAATGTCCGAGTCATCGGGCAGGCTATTGACCCATTTTACAAGTCTATCAGAAAACCTCGGAGCGACGGACGATGGTTCAACGTCTAAGATGACATTTACTTGAGTACGCGAAGCTAATCTTAACGCGTAGAGTGGTGAACGCTCTAAGTCCTGGGCCTTTCCGGTAATACCATAAACGCGTCTATCGCTTTCGGGACCGATCAGATCAGCAATCCATGGAGGTATAGTACTCTTAAGCCAAGTTTGCCTTGTTTTCTTGTTGTCTTCTACCGATAGTTTTACGCCGCCATTTCGAGATTTAATTATCGCATTCTGGTTTCGAATATACGGATAAATCCAAATAAAAGTTAAGGCCGCAATCCAGAGGAAAGTAGCGAAGCAAAACCCGCCCCGTACTGTCCGCGAAACTTTCCGCATTGTCCTCCAATACCGACCAACTAATACTAGTGTTCCCCATAGACAAACTGCGTAGAAGTAGTTTTCTGAAAAAACAATTAAGGTTAACAGGAGTAGAAATCCTACGGCGTAATATAGGATACTACGGTATCTCCAACCTAAAGAATTACGATCCATTTGATCTTCAGTCAAGACTTGACGCACCTACTTCCTTCTTTTTGCACAATCTTCTTCTATGCAACGATCACAAATAGCCTTACAGGCCGTTGAGATCGAATTGCTGAAGGCAGCAAAGGTAACATGAGGACTCAGCGAGCCCGAGTGAAGTAGTCTTTCATTACATCTATCAGCATTGGTCGGCGATTGACTACCCGCGCCAACATGCGTTTGAATCCTATTGCAGCCTCTACAGTCTCCATTCGCCGCATTGCTGATTCCATTGATAGCGTCGATATACCATTGTCTGCAATGACCATCGCGAAACTCAGCTAAGCTGCTTACGTAACGCTGAATATACGTCGTAATGAAATTTGACGAATCTAGCCCACCCACTTTTTGCGGGCAGCGAACCGCTTCCAGGATACTAATTAATGACCAGCTATCAAAGAGGTCGTCGATTCCAGTATTCGGTCCATCTATATCCGGGCATTCTATTCGTTGAAAACCGCCGTTTGGCGCACGTACATGGCAATACTGTCCCGACCAGAAGATCGTATTGCCATTGTCATCCGACCCGACAACGAAATCTAAGCCAGATGGGTCCATTCCTCGGTTAGAAAAATAGTTTTGACAAAGAGAAATACCCGCTATATACCCAATCGGATCTCTTCCTAAGAACCTGCCCGCCAGCGGCCTCATCCATCTTGCTCGGAAGTGATGTAGGCCTAAGGTCTCGTCCCATTCTCTGCCTGTATACGTATATCGATTGCCAACAGCAGAACTCGTAAGCACAGTTCCGCTGGCGTTTAGGATCGTAGGTTGACCATAGGCGGTGTAAGCGTAGCGCTCTGCGACCGCGCCGGTCGACGTGGTCATAGCGGTGATGGAGTACTGTTGGTTGCGATGGTAGCCTAGTGCAACTTCGGTGACCGTCGTGGTTTCTAATGTAGGTACTACAGACGCGGTGAAAGAGGTGGGCAGCGAGTCGATAGAATCCAACGAGGCATCGAATGGCAGCGATGCGGAAGTGGGGGCTTCGCAAGTGATGGTCGGGTGATGTGTCATACCCGAATTGTAAACGGTCAAAGAGGCGGATTGGTAGCTGATTTTTGGGATTTTTTTTAGGGTGTAGTGGACGAGGCAACGAGGCCCGACCGCCTGGCACGAATACGGCAGGAGACCTATTGGTATAAGAACAGGCGGTCTCCAGTGCAAAGGGACTCGTTGCCTCATCCACTACAACAGCCGGGACTCCTTGCGTCGTCCACTACAAGCACCCTCCCCGAGTGATCGTCCCTCCACTCTGGTCCTCCCAAATTCTTTGGGAGGGTGAATGACGACTCAAACGCTATCTGCATCCCTCGAGCATCGCTTGCCACCCGAACCAAAAGGCAATGTACTGGCGACGCTACGTCGGTATGGGCAAGGCTTCCTTTACGATTCCAGCATTCCACGCCACGCCAGACGATCGCTGGACAAGATTCTAGGCTGCCGAACCGGGGAATACGGCTCCAGCGTCTTTGATTGCAAGGCTTGTTCTGGGAAACGCATCTTGTACTCTCCTTGTACGGATCGCCATTGCCCCAACTGCGGGTGGCTCAAACGCAAGAAATGGCTTGATACGGTGCAATCGTGGGAACTAGATACCAAATACTACCACATCGTCTTTACCGCTCCCCATGAGCTCACGGAGTTCTTTGAGAACAATGCGGCCGAGTGCTACAACCTGTTTTTCCGAATCGCTTTAAGAGTCCTCATGGAAGTGTGCGAGAAACAATTCGGCTGCAAGCCAGGTGTTCTCATCACGCTTCACACCTGGGGCCAACGGATGCTCATGCATGTTCATGTCCATTGCATGATGACCGCCGGAGGCATCGATCTTAAAACGGGCCAATGGGTCGATATCCCGCAAGATTCTCCAGCATTGAATCCACAAGAATTAGCAGCCCTCTTTAAGAAGAAGTTCGTACGGTCTCTGAAATTCCACAAGAAGTGCGGACGATTCGACCTGAGCCATCTCCTCGAAGACGAAAGCTTCGACGATTGGTTAGCACCCATCGCAGCTAAGAACTGGATCGCCGATGCGCAGATTACTCCCGATTGCTTGGCCACCAAAGAACAGTGCTCGGTGTATCTATCGGAATACGTCCAAGGGACCGCGATTAGCGATACTCGCATGGTAGAAGACGACGAAGAGTAATGCTGTAACAAGGCTTTGCGCAGTTACGGCATTCACTCTCCCTTCGAGGGAGAGTTGAGCGTAGCTCGGAGAGGGTGAAAGGCACTGCAATGCATAAAGGCCCGACTAGTCAGCGATCCTAAAGCCCCCTCCCCTCGTGATCGTTCCTCCACTCGACCCTCCCGAATTCTTCGGGAGGGTGAATAAGAAAACGTGAGATCGACGATCCCGACGGGGTAAGAAACACCAGAACCCTCCTTCAAGAGAGCATCTCGGAAGCAGAGTATCAAATCCGAGAGAATCAAGCGCCGCGAACAGAAGCCATCAAAGCTCTGAGTAAACCAAAGTGCAAACAATGCGGTCAGCGCGAGATGGAGTTCACGGAATATCGAAGCCCGTGGCACACCAAAAACGATATCTCGACGATCTATCATTGGATGCAATTCTTTGCGGTGATCTACACGACGATGGACGACAAGGTTCATCAGATATTACTTGCCGCCAGTCGACAGCTCCGGATCCCGCAACTCACGCTGCAGGACTGGTGGTTCACGAGCCAAGAGTTCGCGTCGATCAGTGAGCTCCAAGTCGGCGAAACAATAACCTGCTCGCAACTGGAGTGTTCGTGCACTCGTGTGAGTAGCTTCGAGCTGTCGATGGTCCAATTACCACTTCCGGAGAATTAAGTGCATTGCATCGAAAGAAACAATGCCCAAACTTCTGTGAAAGTTGCGTTCTCCATGCGACCTCGTGGATCGTATTCGCCAAAAGCCAAAAACCCTCTTTTAATGACCGAATTCGGTGCAACAAAGCGCTCGAAAACGGTCTCTAACTGCTCGCTTGAGCATCGATCGGAACGGTAGGAAAACCAAAACACCGTTGGTAATCCTATAGGGAAAAGATTGGGAAAACGGCAAATCAGCCCCAAGAGACCAACTGGCTACCCGACCGCAATTGGCGGAGACCTTACTGACTAAGTCTATCTCTTATTCTGTGAACGTTCACTGTGGTTCCGCTAGAAACGGTTTCGAATCTGCAAAATACAACGCAAAACCCTCATTATCGAAGTCAAACAGAGTTCCCGAAGTATTCGTCCTTAATATGGATATTCCTTCGAACACCCTTAGCTTGTCGGCCAATTTAAAATCAGACGGGACTTCTCTTATCGAGTATCCATATGCGCCATATTTCAGCTTTTGAAGCATCCGAAAGTGATCAAACGTACAAGTGAAAACTAACTCCTCGTATCCAGAGTGATGGTTTGTCATGGAATGCCCTGTGCCAAATCCACCGTTGCGATCTCCCACTAAAGACGCTTTGAATGGTCTATTTGACTTCGCCAGAACTTCCAGTACGACAATATCGTTAGCGTTCACCAGCTGTCTTACTTCGATTCCAATTTCATTACTGAGAAGTCTTCTTGCCGATGGCTGATCGCCATAACGCAAAAGCCTCTGCCGAACGAAACTCAATTCTGTTGATAGCATATAGCAACAAATTGCAATCGCGACGATGACCATCAGAAAGAACATCTCGCGTAGAGTTAGCGAATTCCACTTCATTTCGAATCGACTCCGACACTATTTACTCGTTTGGATCCGATCTTTCTACGCACTCTTTCGCGCACACTGTATGTCCAATTGTATCCCCGTAGCGAAAAGTCGTTGTATCTTGAACAATCGTCCAGTTGGCCTGATCCAGCCTCGCTCTCCAATGTAAGAATCTTTCAGTTGTCTTCCAGGCAAGTATCTTAACTTTAAAAGCTCTGCATTTTTTCTGGAATGGTCCGAGAGTGCTCTCCATGAAACTTCCGTTGCCATGGGTTTCTCCCCAAGACCAAGATCGCTGTCCGGATACGGTTATTTCAATACCTCGAAAACGACCGCTCACACCGACACCAATTCCCACTTCGTTACCCGTTGAATTTTCGTGATATTTAGTCGTTCCTAAACTGAGCGATAGGGGATCCCCACATCCACCTGTATGAGACTCAGCAACAACCTCCCAATCGGAATGCGTTACCCTTCGGAAGATGGATACGTATCGTCCACTTATACTTGTACTACCGGTTATTGACGAACTCGAGGTGTTCTCGAGTATATCAGTGTTAGTACTGTGAATATACCATCCATCTTCACACGGCCACTCCTTCGAGCGAGGAGGAAAACTAATTGCATCATCTCCGACACTTCCAGAATCCACAATGATATCATTCAAGCCAAGTGGGTCGGTTCGAGATATGCTAAAGTATGCGAAGTACAACAAAATCCCTCCTTCATACCCAATCGGGTCCCGTCCCAAGAACCTACCCGCTAGCGGGCTCATCCATCTAGCTCGGAAGTGATGGAGACCTAAAGTCTCGTCCCATTCTCTACCGGTATAGGTGTATCGATTGCCAACGGCAGAATTCGTAAGTACAGTTCCGCTGGCGCTTAGAATCGTAGGTTGACCGTACGCCGTGTAAGCGTAGCGCTCCGCGACTGCGCCGGTCGACGTGGTCATAGCGGTGATCGAGTACTGTTGGTTGCGATGGTAATAATGGATCGTGCCACCAGTTCCTGCTGCCTTGCGGACGACCGGTTCGTCGATGTAGCTGGCGTAGACGTATCGGTACAGCGGTGAGCTTGGTGCATCGCCGTATCCGTAGTCTGCAATCGTTTGCTGATCGTGCTGCACGAAGACGAACGAGCCACTGCTCCCGAGTCGTGCCACACGTCTTCCCAAAGCGTCATACTGGAACTCAACGTCTACGCTACTGTTGTTGCCGAGGTCGGCTGCTTTGAGCTTGTTATCGAAGTCCCATTGGAGGCCGAGGGGTGAGGCTTGAGGGGTGAGGTTGGCAGGCAGGACGGTGATGTTGCCTTTGACATCAGTGGTGATGTTTTGGCCTGCGGCGGTAAGAAGCTCGTGCGTGGGGCCGTGGGTGCGGTTTTGTGCCGTGCCGTTGGTGGTGATGCTGTTCCAATCGCCGACTGGAGTTAGGTTCCAAGCTTGGGTGAAGGTTCCGCTGGCGCGAGCATAGCCTGTGAGACGATCTTCGTCGTCGTAGCTCGTGCCTGCTGAAGTGAACCCGTAGCCGCTCATTGTTCCGCCAATGGTCTCGGAAGTTTTGTTCTTGTTCGCGTCCCAAGTATAACTCAGGTTCCCGATGGCAGTACCGGTTCCTCCATAAGAAATCCCCGTTAAAAGATTATCCGTGGAGTAGGTTCTCGTTTCCGTGACCCCGTTTCCAAGAGTTTCTCCGGTGAGCCTGCGACCGTCGTCGTAGGTTCTGGTGCTGATGGTGGAACCGTCCAGTTTGAGGAGGTGCAAGGCTCCAGTGTCGTGGTAGGTTCGCTCGGAGATGGAGCTGTCGGGATAGGTGACTTTGGTGAGTTCGCCTCGCGAATTGTATTCGCTTGTGGTGGTGTAGGTTCGGCTGGCGATGGCGAGGGATTCGGTGGCTTTCCTGCCGATCGGGTCATAGGTGTAGGTCACAGTATTGGAGTACCGACCGTTGACAGCCGTAAGCATGCGGCTGGCTCGGTCAAAGGTGAAGGTATAGGAATCGGCGATGGTTCCTGAAGGGCTGTTGACCCGGGTGCGGTAGTCTCGCTGCGTCATTCGACCTGCTAAATCGTAGAGATACGTCACGGTATCACCGAGTTGGTCTTGTTTGCGGAGGACCCGTCCGGCGTTGTCGTAGACGAAGGTGACGATGCCATAGGTAGAGTCTCCAGGGGAACCGCCCGTGTGGTCGGGATAGGTTTCGGTGAGCTTGTTGCCACGAGCGTTGTAGGTGTAGCTGGTGGTCTGGGATTCGGCGTCGGTGAGGGAGGCCAATTGGCCTACATTGTTGAGTTTGCCACTCATGACGGTGCGGCCAGCCGCATCGGCGATGGAGAAGCTGATTTCGTCTTCGGAGTTGATGACGACGGTGGCGCGACCGGGAGCGGTGGCGCTAAAGGTGATGCCTGCTCCGCCGTTGGCGGTGGTTTGGGCTAGTTTGGCGATGGCGCTGGAGAGGGAGACGCTAAAGGTGCCAGTGCCTCGGGTGCCCAGTTTGGGAACGGTGACTCCGCCTGAGCTATCGAGTCCGACGCCGTCGGCATTCATTCTCCCTTGGACGGAGAGTCGAGCGTAGCTCGGAGAGGGGGCAAAGGTACGGCATCGCATTAAGGCTGCGGCTGGTCAGCGATTTTAAAGCCCCCTCCCCTCGTGATCGTTCCTCCACTCGACCCTCCCGAATTCTTCGGGAGGGTGAAGTACGAAAGACATCTACCATACCGTGTCCGAGGGGGTCGACGGAGGCGGATTGTTTGTCGCAGCAGGAGTCGTAGATTTGGGTCCAAGTGTTGGAGCCGTAATCGGTGCGCGAGAGTTGGCGGTTTCTTAGGTCGTAAGTGAGGGACTCTGTGGCGGCGATTCCTGTGCCGGTGGCGGTAGTCTTTTTGGTTTCGCGTTCTTGGGCATCGTATTCGAACCGGGTTCTGATGCCTCGGGCGTCGATGTCAAAGCGACCGATACCAAAGGGCGAATTTTCTGTTGTCGCTACTCTTGCCGCTGCTCGCCCTTTACAGTTCTCTTGTTCGATGGTTCGAGGCGTTGCCTTACCCTAAATCCGTAATCTTTGGAGGATTCGTTCCCATTGTTGCCGATCCATTGCTTGGCAGCCCACCTGACTCCGCTCAACCGGATACCGCCGGGCCTGGCAATTCCTAGCCTAGCCAACGCTGGAGTTTGACGGTCGCGGTCGATGAAACGACTTTAACGGAAAGCTATGCCAACGATGTCTCCGAAAGGAAACTCGGCCAAATCGGTCAAAAATCGGGGAAAGTGACCATGACAAGATGTCGCTCCTTCCTACAATACTGGTATAAGTTTGTGAAAATTTTCACAAAGTCGCCAATTCAAGCCTCCCGCAGTTGTGATTGCTAGCAAATCGTAACGTTTTGCCTGCATACCACTGAGGGAGTGCGCGGGATCGAACAAGGGATTTGACGAGGGCTTCGACGTTGGGTGCTTATTTACCAATCCTTATTTATCTTGTTGCCGTGATCGGTTTCGCGGCGGTTTCGCTGCTGCTCCCTCACGTGGTAGCTCCGCGAAAAAAGACCAAGGTCAAGGTGATGCCTTACGAGTCGGGGATGGACCCGGTGGGGGACGCTCGCAAGCCGTTCGACATTAAGTTCTACTTGATGGCGATCATGTTCTTGGTCTTCGACGTGGAACTGATGTTCCTTTATCCTTGGGCGGTATCGTTGACCGCTCCGGACGGAATCCCTGGCGATTACCGACCTATTGTATTTTTGGTGATGATGTTCTTCCTCGTCACCTTGGTCCTGGCTTACTTGGTGGACTATTTCAAAGGAGTATTCGATTGGCGACGGAAATAAACAAAACAGTCGGCGACAACGTTTTCCTTACCACTTTAGATGCGGCTGCATCGTGGGCTCGGGCCAACAGTTTGTGGCCTATGCCGTTTGCGACGGCGTGTTGCGGGATCGAGCTGATGAGCTCCGCCGGGAGCCGTCACGATTTGTCTCGCTTCGGCAGTGAAGTCATGCGATTTACACCACGGCAATGCGATCTCATGATTGTTGCTGGTCGGGTGGTTATGAAAATGCTTCCGGTCCTGCAGAGAATTTGGCTTCAAATGCCTGAGCCAAAGTGGTGCATCTCCATGGGTGCATGTGCTTGTTCGGGCGGTGTGTTCGACACGTACGCCGTCGTACAAGGCATCGATCGGTTTATACCGGTAGATGTATACGTACCTGGCTGCCCGCCGCGACCAGAACAGCTGATTCGGTCGATTATTGATTTGCAAGAGAAGATCAAGTCGGGCGGTACTTACAACGCACGCGAGTTCAAGCTCCGTATCCTCCCCGAAGGTCCACAACGATTCGACGAAGACGAACTCATTCGAATTCGTGAGCGTAACGGCTTGAAGCTGGAGCCTTCCAAGTATGATCCTGTCCATTAAGAGTGGTTGCACCGATGTCCAGTGTAGAAAGTGAAACTGTGGATAGTTTGCAGAGCCGTCTCAACAAGGAACTGCCGGGGTTTTTTCCTCGGTGGTCGACGTACCAAGATCAGATTCGAGTTGTTGTGCCATCGGTGCAGATACTTGCTACGCTCAAAGCGTGCAAGAAGATTGGGTTCGATCAGTTGACTGACATCACGTGCGTCGACTTGCTCGAATACGGAGCTTCGGAGGATCGTTTCGAAGTGGTTTATTTGTTGCTTAATACTGACTCTGGCGAGCGACTAACCGTCAAAACGTATCTCAACGAGCCAGACTTGACGATTCCATCGGCGACATCGGTTTGGTTCGGAGCTGACTGGCTAGAGCGTGAAACGTACGACATGTACGGGATCGTGTTCGAGGGGCATCCCAACTTCAAGCGGTTGCTATTGCCTCAAGAGTTTCAATCGTTCCCGCTTCGCAAGGATTATCCCGTCAAGGGGCGAGGTGAGCGTCACAATTTCCCGGTCATAACCCGAGCAGAGAGTTAATCGAGGAGACAGCGATATGCCATTAGAGTTGCTCGAACGCCCTGATTTAGGGGACGAACACAAAGAAGGTCATTGGACGCTGAACTTCGGTCCTCAGCACCCGGCGACCCACACGACTTTGCGATTGGTTTTGCAGTTGGATGGCGAGATGATCATCTCGGCCGAGCCTGACATTGGGTTCTTGCATAGCGGATTCGAGAAGCTGGGAGAAGTCCTCGATTTCAATCAGTACGTCACGATCGTAGACCGCATGAACTACATCTCCCCGCTGGCTAACGAGATTGCGTGGCACCATGCGGTTGAGAAGTTGCTCAAGATCGAACTCACACCGCGATGCAAATACATTCGAACGATCTTCGCCGAGCTGATGCGGATCCATGATCACTTGCTCTGCACGGGTACATGTGTGCTCGACCTTGGAGGAGTGACCGCCTTTATGTACGCGTTCAATCAACGGGAGTACATATACGAGATTTGCGAGCGCGCTTCGGGCCAGCGTTTCCACACTTCCTACACCCGTGTAGGTGGTTTGCTGTACGACATCACCGACGATTGGGTCGAGATGATTCGCAAGTTCTGCATCACGTTCAAAAAAGCGTATCGCGATTTCTCCGGGTTGGTGATGAAGAATCGAATCTTCATCGAACGGACCAAGGGAGTAGGGGTGTTAAGTTACGAAGAGGCGATCGCCGGCGGAGCGACCGGACCTGTAGCACGCGCCAGTGGTGTTGTAAGGGATTTGCGACGGGATGAACCCTATCTTGCCTATGAAGATTTCGATTTCGATGTCTGCGCGACCAAGGGTGGCGATTGCTACTCGCGGTTTCAAGTTCGCATGATGGAGATGCTTGAGAGTCTCAAGATCATCGAGCAAGCCATCGAAAACATTCCAACGGGCCCCATCTATGCGGCTGGTACTGGCAAAGAGACGATTCCGGACAAGACCGAAGTATATCGCAGCATCGAGGGATTGATTCATCACTTTGAGAGCATCATGCCAAACCGACAGATGCAGTCGCCAAAGGAATCCATCTATGCAGCAACGGAATCGCCGAACGGCGAGCTCGGTTATTATATCGTCGGGGATGGTTCATTCCGAGCCTACAAGGCGAAGACGCGGGCTCCATCGCTGCTCCATTTTTCATTATTCCCCCGTTTGATACGTGGTTGCATGTTGAGCGATGTCGCCACGGTATTGGGAAGCATTAACATCATTGCTGCGGAGTTGGATCGATGAGTGAACTGAGGGATAGTGACCTAAGTGACAATGCCAAGAAGGTGATCGAGGAGCATCTTGATCGTTACCCGAATAAACAAGCCGTAACGCTGCCCGCTTTGCACATTGTGCAGGAAGAGCGAGGTTGCGTCAGCGACCGGGCGATGAAGGAGATTGCGGAGATCCTCGATCTTTCTCCGGCGCAAGTACACGACACGATGTCGTTTTACGGGTTCTTTCGCACGGAAAAAGATCCGCTCGGTAAGGTGCGGGTTTGGATTTGCAGATCGCTGCCTTGCATGTTGCGAGGCGGAGAGGAATTGCTGGCCGAACTGTGTGAACGTTGGGGCATCCAGCCCGGTGAGACGACAGCGGACGGGAGCGTGACTTTGGAGTTGGCCGAATGCTTAGGTGCTTGCGATGGTGCACCATGCATGTTGCTCAACGACGAGTTGTCGCTGTGTGTAACCGCGGATGATGTCGAACGAATTTCACGAGGACAAGCATGAGCAATCAAGAGTTTAAGCCAGTATTACTAGGCCGCGTGGGTCGCCCCAACAGCCAATCGCTCGAGTCTTACAAAGCAGATGGCGGGTACAAAGCTTTGGAAAAGGCTTTGTCGATGGCCAAGACGGATGTCGTGGAGATCGTCAAGGCTTCGGGGCTTCGAGGTCGCGGGGGAGCAGGCTTTCCAACCGGTCTCAAGTGGACGTTTTTGCCCAAGGATATCAACGGACCGGTTTACTTGTGCATCAACGGTGACGAAAGCGAACCAGGCACCTTCAACAATCGCGTTTTGATTGAAGAGGATCCGCATCAAGTACTGGAAGGGATCGTTATCAGCAGCTTTGCGACGCGAACGACGACCGCCTACTTCTATCTTCGGTATGAGTACGGACGTTGCTATCGAGTCTTGAAGAAAGCCATTGACGAGATGTATGCCAACAATTTGTTGGGCAAGAATATTCTCGGTTCGGGCTACGATTTGGACATCCACTTGCACCGAGGTGCGTGTGCCTATATCTGCGGTGAGGAGACCGGTCTTATCGAGAGTTTGGAGGGCAAGCGAGCTTGGCCGCGTATCAAGCCTCCGTTTCCTGCGATCGAGGGTGCGTTTCGTCGTCCGACCGTGGTCAACAACGTCGAGACGATGGCATGTATCCCACATATCCTCAACCATGGACCAGAATGGTTCATGTCGATGGGAATCCCCAAGGATCCGAACAATCCCCGCGATGCTGGCTCATACGGACCCAAGCTTTATTGCATCAGCGGGCACGTCAACAAGCCCGGCTTGGTCGAATTGCCCATGGGGATTTCGGCTAGAGATTTGATCGACAAGCATGCTGGCGGTGTGTGGAAGGGGCGTAAAGCCAAGGCTGTCGTGCCCGGTGGTATAAGCATGGGATTCATGTCCGAGTCCGAGCTGGATACGCCGTTGGATTTCGCTGGCCCGGGACGGGTTGGATGCTTGGGGTTGGGAACGGCAGCGGTCATTGTTGTCGACGACCAGACCAGCATGGTGGATGTGCTTTACAACGCGTGCCGATTTTTCGCACACGAATCCTGCGGGCAATGCACACCTTGTCGTGAGGGGACCGCTTGGTCAACGAAGATTCTTGAGCGAATCCGCCAGGGGCATGGCAAGCTGAGCGACATCGATACGTTGCTGGAAATTTCTTCCAGCATTGGTACCATCCCGGGGACGACGATTTGCGGATTGGCAGACGGGGCAGCTTGGCCGATCAAGACGGCGATCAACAAGTTTCGTCCCGAGTTTGAAGAGTACATCAAGAGCGGCCGCAAGTCGGAAGCTCGGCAATTGGCGGGTGCTCACTAGTAGAGCGATGCCACAACACGTTCCAACAAAACTCCTTTTGTTAACAAGGGTATACTGTGCCTAAGGTCATAGTCAACGACGTTGAAATCGAAGCCGATTCCAAAGACAACTGCATTCTCGCAGCTCGCAAGGCTGGGGTAGAGATTCCGCATTATTGTTGGCACGAGGAACTGTCGGTTGTTGCGTCATGCCGTATGTGTTTGGTCGAAGTTGGCGAAAAGAAGCCTGATGGCACGGTCGTCATGGGGCCTAAATTGGTCCCTGGCTGTCAAACGCCGATCAAGGAGGGGACGGTCATCCGAACCGACAGCCAGAAGGTGAAAACCTCTCAAGGCCAGACGCTTGAGTTTTTGTTGCTTAACCATCCCTTGGATTGTTCGATATGTGATCAAGCGGGTGAGTGTTACCTGCAGGATTACACCTATAAGTTTGGGAAAGCCACGAGCCGATTGGATGAGCCAAAGATCCAACGGGAGGACAAGTATCATATTGGTGAGCAAATCGCTTTGTTCACGGATCGTTGTGTGATGTGCACACGTTGCGTTCGCTTTACGCGAGAGATCAGCGGTACAGCCGAATTGCAAGTTGTTGCTCGCGGGAGTCACGAGGAGATTGACGTTTTCCCAGATGAACCTTGCAACAATAAACTAGCCGGCAACGTCGTCGACCTCTGCCCGGTGGGAGCACTTTGCAGCAAGGATTTCTTGTACAAGAAGCGAGTTTGGTGGCTCAAGTCAGCCGACAGCGTATGCACCGGTTGCTCTACGGGTTGTTCTATCCATATTGACCAAAACGAAGACAAGATCTATCGCTTGCGACCAAGAGCTAACCCGGATGCGCAGGGGCACTTTATGTGCGACGAGGGGCGATTTGGGTTCAAGTATGTGCACGGCGAGAATCGTATTTTGGCACCGCGAGTTGCGCCGTCTGCGACGAATGGTGCGGGTGGGACTGCTGCGACCGGTACTGCTGCGACCGGTACTGCCGCGATTGAGAAACTACCGCTCAGCGACCTTAGCTTTGCCGATCCTTGGAAGAACGCCTTGACAGTTGCTCGCCAAAAGATCAAACAAGCGGTCGATTCGGCTGGATCGACTCTGATGGTTATGTTCTCTCCGTTCATGACCGTGGAAGAAGCTTATTTGTTGGCCAGTTACATGAAAAAGGTCGATCCGAAGGCCCGGTTGGTGATGGGGCCAGTTCCGAGGGTTGGTGAAGACGATTGCTATCCCAAGGGGCGTGACGGTTCGGCACCTGAGGCTGACAAGGTTAAGTTCACGATTCGTGCAGAAAAGTGTCCGAATAGGTTGGGGGTCGAGGCCGTTCTGAAGCACTTCCAAGGTGAAGTGATGACGCTCGATCGGGTTCCGAATTTGGCTAAGGCGACTGCGGTTTATGTTGTCGGTGGTTATCCGCAGGAATGGGTGACACCAGAAGTGGTGGCTGCGGTGGGATCGCCGTCGTTGTTGATTGTACAAGACATCTTTGAGTCACCGCTTTCCCAGAAGGCTGATATAGTTCTCGCGGCGGGAAGCTTTGCCGAGCGCGACGGGACTTATGTGAATCACGCGGGATTGGCTCAAAGCACGAATGCTGCGATCCGTTCTCCCGGTGAAGCTCGTGCCGATGGACGAATCCTATTCGATTTGGCTGAACGCAAAGGGTTGTTCAACGCCATGACGATACGCAAGGAAATTGGAACGGCGATTCCAGCCTTGAAAGTGCTGGCGGTTGGGGATTTGGGAGAGCGAGGAGTCCGACTCAGCGCACAGCTCAAGCAAGCGGTAACGGTTTCGTAACGACAAGAGTAGAAGAATCGATGATCGAATTATTCAATGAGATGTGGCCCTCCTTGTGGCCAACCCTAGCGGCCATCGCCGTTATCTTAGCATTCGTGCCGATACTCGGTCTCTACATGACCTTTATCGAGCGCAAGCTTGCGGCTTACATTCAAGACCGAGTAGGACCGAACCGGGTCGGCCCGTTTGGATTACTACAAGCGGTTGCGGACGGGATTAAGATTTTTCTTAAGGAGCAAGTTATACCGGATCACGTGTACAAATTTTTGTACTTCGTTGCTCCGACGTTCAGCTTAATGACCGCGATGTTCGCATTGGTCGTGTTACCGTTTGGACCAGTACCGCCCGAATACGAATCCGGCTTTCGATTCATCATTGCTCCAGGAATTGATATCGGCCTTATTTTGATTTTTGCGATTAGCTCCTTGTCAGCTTACGGAATCATTCTTGGAGGCTGGGCATCGAATAACAAATACTCGCTTTACGGAGCGATCCGATCTTGTGCGCAGTTCATCAGCTATGAAATCCCTCTCGGCCTTTCTGTCATCGGGATTATCTTGGCCTCTGGGTCGTTGAATATTGAAAAGATTGTCGCGTCGCAGGGGATATCGATTTGGGATTGGAATGTGTTTTGGCAACCGTTGGCTTTCGTGATCTTTTTTACTAGCTCACTTGCAGAAACCAATCGTTTGCCGTTCGACTTACCTGAGTGCGAGCAAGAGTTGGTGGGTGGTTTCCATACCGAGTATAGCGGTATCAAGTTCGTGTTGTTCTTCTTGGCGGAATACACCCACATCGTCGCTTCCGCATTTCTAACTGTGTTGTTGTTTTTTGGCGGATGGCATTTCCCTGGTTTGACCGGACCGGTTGATGGCACGACGGGGGGGATGTTGCTGCGATTAGCTGTCTTGATTTTCAAGGTTGGCGGAGTGGTGGCGTTTATCATGTTGCTGCGATGGGCGTTGCCTAGGTTTCGGTTTGACCAGTTGATGGGCTTGGCATGGAAGGGTTTGATCCCGTTGGGGCTGGTTAATTTGTTCCTCGTTGCGGCCGTGTTTAGCTTTGATCTCAACAAGCACTTGTTAGCAGCTACGATTATCACCATCCCCATCGCGGGTTTGATCAGCACTTGGAAGCTACGACAAGAGCTAAACAGTGTACCGTCCTATCGAACTGGAAAAACTGGATTGGGAGGAGTTTCGGCGTGACAACGAGTACGAAAAAATCAAAAACGGTTAAGTGGGGCGAGGAGCCGAAGATTGGCTGGATGGAAGCAATGTATTTGCCAGCCGTTTTCTCTGGGGTAGCAACGGCGGTCAGGCACGTCATGGAAGGTAAAACCATGACCAGGCAGTATCCCGAGGTCGAGCCGGAGATACCTGCCAATTATCGCGGCGTTCATCGTTTAAATCGCGACGAAGAGGGTCGAGTCAAATGCGTGGCATGCTACATGTGCCAGACGGCTTGCCCTGCGAACTGCATTGAAATCATTGCGGCACCTGCACCCAAAGATGATCCGCACTGGAAGGATCGGGATAAGTATCCAGCATCATTTGTTTTGGATGAACTGCGTTGCATTTATTGCGGCATGTGCGAAGAGGCGTGTCCAGTTGATGCGATTGAGCTAACCAGCATTTACGATCTCACGGGTATGACTCGTGAGGAGATGATGTTCGACAAAGAGAAGCTTCTTTCGGTATATGACCAAACCATAAATACTGGCAAGGATCCGATCCGAACGAATCGAGGTGCTTTAGGTCCAGCATCAGAGGTTGCTCCGACGGCAAACCAAGGGCCACCGCCTCCAGGGCGAGGACGGCCGGGCTGATTCAGTGCGGCAAACAACGAACCAGCATCGGTTGGTTGGTTGCTTATAGCAACCAGAAATTAGATAGGTGCTAAGCTAAATTTTCAGCGGTCCAGCACAAAGATTGACAGGATCAAAACCAATAGTCGCAGGATTATTGTTCACTAAACTTTCACTTATACGACACTATGACACTTCCAAGTTTGCAGACCATCGAGGGATTCGTTTCCCTGCCGTTTGCACAGTCGGATCCAACCGAGGCTGCGAATCAGTTGTCTGGTTCCTGGAGTTTCTCGATGCTGGTTCCCATCGTTCTCGGGGCTGCCGGGTATTTGTTGCTCCAGCATGGGATCGTGAAGGGTAAGCAATTTTTTTGGTTGGGGGTGATCTCGAGCGTCGCTTCGATTGTAATTGCAAGCTTGTTCATTCAGCCCTCGTTCGAGAATTACATCCTCTTTCTCTTTTGTTCACTAGCAACCGGAGGAGCGTTTGGATTCTTAACTGCGAGGGAGCCTGTCCACGCAGCTTTGGGATTTGCGACGGCGGTGCTGTCGATCTCGGGTGTGATGTTTATGCAGGCAGCGTTGTTCGTTGCGGCGGCTAACATGATTGTTTATGCAGGGGCAATCATAATCATATTCTTGTTCGTTCTGATGTTCGCTCAGCAGACCAATCTGCGAACCTACGATGTGAAATTAACCCAGCCGTTTGTCGCAGCCCCGATCGGAATCGTGATGCTGGGAACGTTAGTTTATTGCCTCACATCCGACGGCGCGTTTCCACTGTCCCGTCCTGATGCGACCCGTGCATGGAGCGAAGCAGCTCCGCCCGCTGACTTGATGAGCGAGGAAGGAAATGCGGCAATTAAGAAAATGAAAACGATTGAACATACTGGGGCTTATACCAGTGTTTCCCCAAGTACGACTTCAGGCTTAGGACGATCGCTGTATACAGACTATCTCTTGGCAGTCGCTTTGGCAGGAACGATTCTGACGGTTGCAGCAGTCGGAGCGGTCTCATTGGCGACCAAGTCATCGGGAGGTGAGGCATGAGTGACGCCATGACAGTCAACTTACTAGTATTTGCAGCGGTACTGTTTACCGCAGGTTTTGTAGGATTTCTGACTCGCCGGTCGTTGATCCTCATGTTTCTGTCCTTGGAGTTAATGCTTGCTGGCGCGAGTATGAACTTTGTCGTGTTCTCCAGCCATTTCGGAAATTACCAAGGCCAGGTATTTGTGATCATGGTCTTAACCGTTGCGGCATGCGAGGCAGCCATTGCTTTGGCGTTCGTCACGTTGTTGTACCGCAGCAAACCGACGCTTGATATTCGAGCTTGGAGCGAGCTAAGCGAGTCGCTTGACGAAGAGCAACCCGAGCAACTTGAAACGATTGAAGAAGTCCATATGGAGTTCCCAACTTTGACTCCTGCTGGTCTCGATCCGTTAATGAAACCCGTTCCGTCCGAGTTCAAAGCTAACACTGGCGCCACAACACCTTTGCAAAAAAATATGGACAAAGCACCTGTAGAGAAGGAGGCCACCCATGTCTAGTATGATGGCTTGGGCCGTTCCCCTATCTCCGTTGGTTGGTTGTGTGATCTGTGCATTGCTGTCGTTTGGCGGTGACAAAAAGATTGCACACATTCCGGCTATTCTTTCGTTGGCAATTGCTGCCCTGGCAAGCTTAGGGTTGATGTTCACAGGTGCTCAGGGTGATGGCACGACCACATTCATGGGTTATCAGTATTTGAATGTCGGCAGTGTGTCGCTCGACATCGCACTCAAGGTCGACACCTTGTGTTTGACGTTGCTCTGTGTGGTGACTTGCATTTCGACCATGATTGCGATTTACTCCTCAGGTTATATGCATGGCGATGATGGTTACGCACGCTATTTTGCTGTATTCTGCGGATTCGTGTTCTCGATGACGATGTTGGTGCTGTCGCACAATCTCCTCATGATGTACGCCTTCTGGGAAGGTGTTGGGACATGCTCGTATTTATTGATTGGCTTCTGGTTCCGAAAGCCGAGAGCTTCGCAGGCAGCCGTAAAGGCGTTCTTGGTCAATCGTGTGGCTGACTGCGGGTTCCTATTTGGCATTTTGCTACTCGGCTTCCTCGTGGGGATGACCCCTGATGCGAGCTCGATGGGTTACTTTGCGCGATTGGATTTCGATAACATCTTTGCAGTGCTACCAACGATTGCGTCTCAGTATCCTGAGTACTTAGGATGGGTTGCGTTTTTGTTGATGGTTGGGGCCATTGGCAAGTCGGCACAGTTTCCGTTCCACGTCTGGTTGCCTGATGCGATGGAAGGTCCTACTCCGGTCTCCGCGTTGATTCACGCTGCTACGATGGTGACGGCGGGAGTGTTTCTGATGGCGAGGCTTTCGCCGCTCACCGAGTACACTCCATCGGTGTTAGCGATCGTTGGTTGGCTCGGGTGCATCACGGCGTTTATCGCGGCATACATGGCGATGTTCCAGGACGATCTCAAGAGAGTTTTGGCTTACTCGACCGTTAGTCAGTTGGGTTACTTGTTTATGGCCTTGTCGGCTGGTTCGGTTAGTGGGCTCATGGTGGTGGCTGTAACGGCTGCCATGTTCCACTTGGTAACGCATGCGTTCTTCAAGGCCTTGTTGTTCTTGGCAGCCGGAAACGTTATGCATGCGATGGGTGATGTAATTGACATGACCAAGTTCGGTGGGCTCAAGAAGGTGTTGCCGAAGACAAATATCTTGTTCCTGATTGGTGCTGCGGCTCTGGCAGGCTTGCCGATTCTGGCAGGTTTCTGGAGTAAAGACGGTGTTCTAGCGGTCTTGCTCGATGCCT
This sequence comes from Brakhagea baltica, assembly GCF_052161605.1. Classification (NCBI taxonomy): domain Bacteria; kingdom Pseudomonadati; phylum Planctomycetota; class Planctomycetia; order Pirellulales; family Pirellulaceae; genus Brakhagea; species Brakhagea baltica. The sequence continues at coordinate 7,037,243 of NZ_CP197409.1, forward strand.
CGGCAGATGGTTTATATGGTACGCAATTCAAGATCATGTTGGCGGTTGGTTTCTTGACCGCTTTGATGACCGCTGTGTACACCTCCAAGGCATATTTTAAAACGTTCCATGGCCAGGAAGTCATACCTCCAGAGGCTGGACACCATGCTCACGAGGCTTCAGGAGTGATGCTCGCTCCGATGTTTGTGCTCGCAGTGGGAGCTGTTGTGGCGGGTATTGCCTTGGGGCCCACGCACATCCTGAGTCATTATCTTGCGAAGACCGAAGCATTGTCTGCGGTTGTGGATCACAAGGAGCCACTTTGGTTGTTGTTGGTTTCCAGTTTGATTGGAATTGGTGGCGTTGTGCTGGGGGCTTTGTGGGCCAAGCAAAGTAGCGCAGCGGCGCACGCGGGTGCCCTCGCCAAGATCGGCAAGAACCGACTTTATATCGATTGGGCGTATAGCAAGTTAATCGTATTGCCACTTGAGTTCTTTGCGGGCTTGTTGGCATGGAAAGATTTACACATCATCGATTCCTTGGCGACGCGAATCGCGAGCGTACCTAGAATCTTAGGCTTGGTTGGTCAACGTTATCAGAATGGACGAGTGCCGACCTACACATTTTTGACAGCGGTTGGCGTAGCGGTCGTCGCAATTTGGATCATCTCCCGTTAGCACCGGTAAGCTTACTAAATGAGTTATTTGATTCCCTTCACAATTTTGCTTCCTCTCGTTGCAGGTTTGGCGATTTTCGCTTTTGGCCTGAAGGGCAAGCTCATGGCTCAACTGGGAGTGCTCGCAGCGCTCGCTTCGTTTCTGTTGAGCGTTGTAATTGTTTACGAGGCATTTGGGAAGGAGCAACTAGCCGATGGTTCGGTTGCTACAATTGTCCCTGCGATTGAGTATGCACCGAGCTGGCTCAAGTTCAACTTGCCAGTGGCACTTGGAAGCAAGCAGATCAAATGGCAACTCGTGTTGGGAGTTGATGGCATAGGTTCTTTGATGGTCTTGTTGACGGGGATCGTTGGCTTGGCTGTGAGCGTTTTTTCGCTCCGTCAAATCGAGACTAGAACCCATCATTACGTTGGATTGCTTTTGATAACGCAGTCGATGCTGTTCGGCGTGTTTATGGCGATGGATTTGATCTCGTTTTATTTGTTTTTCGAAGCTGTACTGATTCCTCTCATCTTGCTAATTAGTGGGTGGGGGCATGCGAAAGAGGCGGCGGCTGCATCGAAGAAGTTTTTGTTGTTCACGTTGACCGGTAGCATTCCGATGGTTGTCGGTTTGATTGGATTGGCATTGCAATCCTCTGCCGTGAATATGGAATCGACTGTCGAATTGCAAAAACTGTCGGCGGTCGCATATCAACAACAAATGACCGCAGTGTCGGGCGGGGCTGATACGATTGCAGCCTACACTTCGAGCCATCAGTGGATCGTTTGGGTTTTGCTATTGGGGTTTGGAATCAAGATGGCGATTCTGCCGCTCCATTCTTGGCTACCGACTACCTACGCGGTTGCTCATCCCAACACCACTGCCTTTATAGCATCGGTTGTCGCCAAGCTGGGTGTTTTCGGCATCATTCGAATTGTGATTCCGCTTACACCATTAGCGTTAGCCCAAGAAGCACAGATTTTGTTTGGTGCGTTGGGGGCAATCGCGATTGTGTACGGGGCTTTGGTTGCATTAGCACAGACGGATCTTCGTCGCGTGTTGGCTTACAGCTCTATCAGTCACATGGGATTTGTTACCGTTGGCTTGATGACGTTGAATACCGATGGAATGTCGGGAGCGGCAATTCAAATGTTCAATCACGGCATCATTACCTGCGCCATGTTTTTGATTTTGAGTCTGCTAGAAGAGCGTAAAGTCAATCTGTCGTTCAAAATGGAAGACCTCGGCATGGCATCGATGTATCCGAGAATCGCAGTGCTTCTGGTTTTCTTCACGTTGGCGGGCGCTGGCTTACCGGGTTTGAATGGGTTCGTTGGCGAACTGCTGGCCTTGGTTGGAATGATCCGAGTAAGCGGAACGATCACCGCCGTTGCTGTTCTAGGTACGGTTCTTGGCGCTTGGTACGGTCTCAAGATCGTGCAGCGGGTGCTTTTTGGTAGCAGCGGGGAACATGCTTCGCACCATACCCATGAAGTCCGTACAGACTGCACGCTCACCGAGTGGGCCACTCTCGGACTTTTGGCATTCATTTGTTTGTATATCGGAGTTCGTCCATCGGGGCCGATGGCTGTCGTAAAAGAAGATATCAAGCGACTAGTGACCGTCACCGAACCTGTGTCAAAGGCGATCCGCCCCAAGATTGACTCGGTAGCACAGAGCCAATAGTCAGCCCGATTCCCAGACTAAACATTCCGAACCATAATCAGTACTTGCGATCTAGGCGAACGTAACCTTGGACACATTAGAATTCACCATCACTTCCCTCAAGCTGATGACGCCTTCAATCGTGTTGATTGTTGGAGGATGCTTGTTGTTATGTTCTGGACTATTTATCAAGAGTGGTGATGCGTACCGGGTTCATGACAACAGGAATGCATTGGGAGCACTGGCGATGCTCACGATTGTGCTTTCTGCGTTCGCCATGTCGATCCGAGTGGTACCGGGCGATTTAGGGAACGGATTGTTCCGATTGGATGATTCGGCCATTGCTTCGGAACGGTTAGCATTAATCGGCGGTGCGATCCTGGTTCTTATTTCCTGGTCGACAGCTCCTAGACGTTTTTTGCCTGAGTACTACGGCTGTTTGGTCATCATGTTGGGTGGTATTCCTCTCGTTGGTGCATCGAACGATTTGACCTCGCTGTTCCTAGGCTTGGAGTTGGTGAGTATTCCTACCTACATCATGCTAGGCATTGTGAAACGGGATAACGCGGGCATGGAAGCTGCGATTAAGTACTTTTTGATGAGTGCTTTTTCTGCCGCCTTTTTCATGCTTGGGCTCAGCTACTTGTTCGGTACCAGCGGTTCAACCAATCTTCAGGTCATCTATGACACGCTGGGCTCAGAGAACGCTAGCAAGTTGACGATTGTGGCATTGTTGTTTGTGTTGTGCGGGCTTGCGTTTCGAATCACGGCGGTTCCATTCCACTTTTATGCACCGGATGTTTTTGAGGGAACCAGTCTCACGATGGCGAGCGCCATGGCTTACTTGCCTAAGGTGGCAGGTTTCGTGGCATTGATTCGGCTGTTGGGAACGCAGCTCGGTCCAGAGGTCATGTCGGCGGTTGTGCCAATTCTGTTGGCTTGTTCGGCGTTGACCATGTTGGTTGGTAATTTTATGGCTGCGGCGCAATCGAATTTGCGACGATTGCTCGCGTACTCCAGCGTGGCACACTCGGGTTATCTGCTGTTGGCAATGGCGGCCTTGGTCCGAAATAATGCGGAGCCCGTGGTTCTATACTCGTACTTGGCAGCCTATGCCGCCATGACGCTCGGCTTCTTTGCATGCTTGGCCGAGATTGAAGCGGCCGGTGGAAAGACACTAATGATCGGCGATTTATCAGGGATGTTTTACAGACGGCCCGCTGCCTCGATGGGGATGGCTATCTGTCTAATCAGCATGATCGGGTTGCCTTTGACCGCTGGCTTCTGGGCTAAGTTCTTAGTGTTCATGTCCACGACGGCAGCCGGAATGGATGATCCAGTAAGCTTGGGTATGGGGATTTTTATGGCCTTCAACGCGGTTGTCGCAGCAGCGTACTATTGGAGAGTTTTGAGCAAGCTGTTTGAGACGAGTGATGCAGAGGTGCCGTTACGCGTATTCCGTCCCAGTTTATTTCTGGCCTACACGATATGCGTTGTGCTGACCTTGGTCTGGTTCTTCGTGCCTTATGCGATGTAGACTGATCGGTTAGGATTTAGGTATACATACGATTGCACTCGCACATTCGCCTCGTCAGGAAATATAAATCATGAAGCTATTCGAAGGAAAAAAGGGTCTGATTCTGGGTGTGGCTAACGATCGATCGATCGCTTGGGCCGTCGCTAAGGAGATTTTGGATCAAGGCGGCATATGCGGTTTCTCGCACTTGCCGGATCGAGCGGACGACGACAAGAAGAAGAATCGGCTTCGAGTGTCCAAGTGTGTGGATCAATATCCTAGCCAGACGGCATTTTTAGAGCCATTGGATGTTCAGGATGATGAGCAGGTCAAAGGTTTTATGGAGATGGCTGGCGAAAAGCTCGGGAAAATCGACTTTCTGCTTCATTCGATCGCTTTTGCAGATCGAGAGGATTTGTCCCGTGATACAGTCGAAACCAGCCGGGCTGGTTTTAAGCTGGCGATGGATGTAAGTGTTTATAGTTTGATGTCGGTGACGAATTTTGCGCGCCCGCTGTTCAATCCAGATGCTTCGGTACTCACCATGACCTACTTTGGTGGGGAGAAGTGCGTGCCAGGTTACAACGTGATGGGAATTTGCAAGGCGGCCTTGGATGCAACGGTACGATACCTAGCGAATGACCTAGGACCACATGGGTTCCGAGTTAACGCCGTCAGTGCTGGGCCGCTAAAGACCCTGGCTGGCGCTGCGGCTGGTGTTGGAGAGATGCAGGAGTATTATGGATATGTCGCTCCGCTGGCGAGATGCGTAACTCACGAAGAAGTAGGGCGGTCTGGAGCTTACTTGCTCAGCAACTACAGTTCGGGGATTACCGGAGAGATACTTCACGTCGATGCGGGCTACAATATTATGGGTAGCCCTGGGCGTCTGCTGTACGAGTTCAAGAAGAAGTAATCGCATATTGGGCATTCATGCCCGTCTCGGGCTGTAGCGATCTCTACAAGTAGTTAAACAAAGAAGTTTGATTAGCGTTCGCGAGCAATCGTAGGCTCGCTTCGTAGGCAATCTGTCTAGAGTTTAGTTCCGATATGACGGTGGCAAAGTCTGCCTCGAAGAGCCTCGACTTATCTTCGCGGATGTTGATTGTTGTTAATTCTTGATTTAGTCGTAAACCGTCAATTCGTTGCTGTTCCACACCTAAGCTGGCTCTCGTCAGCGAGAGCCTGGATAGGTCCTGGTCGATCAAGGTTACGGCGCGATTGATTGAGGCTACATCTTGATCTCGAATTGCTTCCCTCAACCGGAATAGCGAGTTGAACATGCCACGCACCTCTTGCGGGTTGGGGTCGTTGCCGCTGATGAGAAAGTCGTCTCCAGTTAGACTGGCAATGGCGTCGGTTCTCCCTTTTGGAATAAGGCCCAAATCCCAGGCCGCCGAGCTTCCTCCGGAAGCCTCCAGTCGAATGGGAGTCGGATCGGGCGGAGCTATCGGTGGAGTGGAAGAAAGTTGGATTCCGTTAGTAGATTGTTGTACGCTAGCGGTAATCCTCGTGTCTGGATCTTGGTTGTCCAGATGGTTGTTGATTCTATCTAAGACGTCTTGGACCGTAATCGAGCCTTGTAATGAGATTTCAAAGGTTGTTCCGTCGTGACGAGTAAGCCGCAGATCGTTGCTGTCCCCGAAGGAAACACCTCGCCCGTAGTTTAGTTCGCTGAGAACCGTCTGCCCACTGAATGTTCTTAACCCCAAAGCTTGGGCTAATGACCCGTTGGCTTCGCTGATAGAAAAGTCGACACCGCTTGCAACAGATCGGATTCGAATCGAGTTGCGGTCGGGCCCCAGATCAGCGACAACCGCCGCACCAGAACGCGCGATTGCATTCAGCGCATCATCGACGGTCTCTGCCCCGGTGAAATCCACTGTGTGGTTCTTCCCTCCCTGAACGATATGGAGACCTTCGTTCCAATCGAATCCAGCCCCATTGTTGAGCTGGCTTAGAAGAGTCGTTCCTCTCACGACTGGACGCAAATTGTTTGAAACGATCGGTAGCGCAGGGGAAGGTTCTGACGTTAGAATCCCTAGGTCGCTCGCAGTTCGCCCTGGCCCCACCTCATTTATGCGCAGGGTTCCCGGGTCACCATCGACGAATCGGATTTCTAATTGACCGTTGACCAATGCAGCTTCGACGGGGCGACCATCTAAGCTAACGTTTCCATTGATTTTTAAAAGAATGTCTTCAACGCGTTCCGCCCTTGCAAGATCGATTACGACGTTATCGGTGCCACTTGAAAACTGGATCGCACCGGGTGCAATGCCTCGACCGCCATTGAGGTCGGTAAGTCTTGTGGAAGGTACGGCAATAGGATCTAACCCACCAAATCCTTGCACCGAAGTAGATAGGAGCCCAAAGGCCCTGTTTCCAGTCACATTGTGCGCCAGGTAGTCTTGTTGGTCTGCGATTGTCTGGAGGCTGAGCTGATTACCAAGAAAATTCACAGAGGAATTGGAATTCGCCACAGTTGGTGTTTGAACCATCCCACCCGTAAACAGATACCGGTCGAGATATTTCGTGTTTGTTGCAGCAACTAGCCGTTGAATCCCTGCATCGATCTGGTTGATCCAACCTTGGCGCTCGGCGTCGCTAGATAGGTTTCCAGATGCTTCTATACCTAGTCCTCTAAATTCTGTAACAAGATCTTGGATATTGCTCAGTGTGGTTTCTGTTGCGTTAAGGTACCCCTGGGCCGAGTCGAGATTTCTGCTTGTTTGGTTACGAAACTCGAGTTCGCGCTGCAGGCCGATTACTCGGAGTGCCGCGGTGGGATCGTCGCTTGGCCGCGAGAATCGTTCGCCCGTGCTTAGCTGGCGTTCCAGTTCCTGCATGGCGATTCTACCCACCTGAACCTGGTAAAGTGATCGGTGTCGCATCGCGGAATCGCTAACACGACCAGCAACGACTGGGTAGAAAGAGCTCAGCATGTTAGATTAAATTCACTAGAGTATCCAAAAGACTTGCAGCGGTTGAAACGACCTTGGCAGTTGCTTGAAATGCTTTCTGATACAAAAGCATTTTCACAGCTTCTTCGTCGAGACTGACCCCCGAGATACCCAGGTGCCTAGCTTCCAAAGTCTGTAGGAAGTTACGCAGGCCGTCGGTAACACCTTTTTGTGTGTTGATGTCGCGGGTCATCTCTGAAACGATTCCATCATAAATCCCATTCAGGCTGCGTCCCCCTAGCAGTTCGTTTGGTGTGCTGAATGCTTCTGAGAGTTTAATTGCGTTTGAGGCACCGTTTCCAACTCCATCTAAACTAACGGCTAGGAGCGATGGGTCGGAGATAATCTCGTTCCGAACCGCTATCGTTGTCGCGCTATCACCGCTAAAGAACGTGTTGATACCGAGAGAAGCCAACGCACCACTGGTGTCATTTGCGAACGAGAATGTGATTGCAGGACTGTCAGAATTGATTTGAAAGCGTCCGTCGTTTGTGACAGCGGCATTCAACCCGGATACTGCGTTGATCGCCGCTGCTAGTTGTCCGGCTGTTGTGTCGGAATCCAATCCCAATTGGCTGACAGGGAACTCATAGCTCTTCGTTTCACCGGTGCGAGAATCGGTTACTCGAATTTCAAAAGAGCCGTTATCTATCTGAAATTTGCTATTCGAAACTTCCAAAGGTAGATCTGTCCGTCTGATAACGGCTTCGCTCATTACGGATTGAAAGCCTTTGCTTCCCTGTCCCTGAGAGTGGATTCTGTTGACCACGAAGATAATGTCTTGTGCCAGTCTATCTATCTGCCCTTGGTACCCGTCAACAGAGGAACGATTGATCGATTCATAAAGTCCTTTGAGCTTGCCACCCTGTAAGTTTAGTGGAGAGTCGGTGTCGGCGAATCGAAGCTCAATACTAGTTGAACTGCCGTCTGCGACCACAGCTGCCTTGATTTGACGTGCTATACCATCCGACACGATATAGTCACCGCCAATGAAGACCGTGGCAGCACCGCTTGACTGTTCTGTGACGGTGACATCGACATAAGTGGAAAGCTCATCTAGAAGCTTGATTCTCTCGTCTCGTAGTCCAACTGCACTGGAATTCGTTCCGCCTTCGATCTCGACAATCCGATGGTTTAGATTGGCGATAGACCGTGCGATACGATTAATCTGATCAACGGACGAGCTTATCTCGGAACGCATTTGAGCCGCCCCCTCAGAGAGGCTTCTGGACACTTCTCTAAGCTGAGTCGCTAATTCGCGACCTCGCTGAATGACTAGCGCCTGCATCGCCTCACTACCTGGCTGGTTGGCCACGTCCTGAAAAGCGTTTGCCAGTGAGCTCATCCGCGACGATAGATCATTATCAGACAGTTCGTTAAAGATCGACTCAACAGCGGAATTAGTGGCTTGAACCTGTTCCTGGTAAGCAAGTTGGCTGCGGGTATCACGTAATCGGTCGAGAGTAAACTTATCAAGTCTTTGTTGAACACCTACAGCCTCTACACCTTGGCCAATAATCATGCTTCCGGCTCGGTAGCCGAGCGCCGGTGTCAGAATCAAGTCTTGCCGGATGTAGCCCGGTGTATTGACATTAGCAATGTTATTGCCAACGACTTGCAGGCCTAATTGATGAACACGTAGAGCGTTTGCGGAACCTTGGATAGCACTAAACAAACTCATACAAGTTGCCTCAGGCTGCTTCGTTTACCAGAAAGCCACCCTCAAGGGAATGCGTTTCATTGGGATGGTAGGTCGCCGAGTCATTTCGACCCGTCGCTAGAATCAACAACATTTCGGTCACAGTCGATTGCGAATGAAGAGCGCTCATCCAAAGTGAAGTGGATATCTGCTGAACACGATTGAGTTGCAATTCGAGTTCAGTGATCTTTGGCAGCCAAGTTGGCGGGCATTCCGATCCGAGCTGCATTGCGAACGCTTTTAGATGATGAGCAGTGAATCCATAGCCCCGCGCCCTGGACAGGATCTCTTCTCGTTCGACTTTGTGCTGAACGATTTCCTGCTGGATCGACTCTGCTAGGGTGGTTTGCGATACGATTTCAGAAACTTGCCCATTCAAGTAGGCTTGCTCTGCCCGGAGCAGGGTTTGTTCCCATCGCGTTAACACGTTGGAAAACGAATCAAGCCACACATTGACTTCCTCGGCTAGCTGCAACCTTAACATCAAGAAACTCCCATTTGACAGAAAAAAAGCGGAAGCCCTTCTGCCGAGCCTCCGCTAGTAGTGTTCAAAATTCCAGTCAAAACTTATGACGGGGATTTCTAGAAATTAAACGTGTAGCCAAGGTCAAGTCCGTGAAGGAAGTAAGTTTCCCTCTGGAACTTGGAAACAGGAGTTCTCGGTGGGTCGATCGGAACTAAAGTCAGGTGGTCGCTGCTGACGTTCGTGTCGATCTGCCCAGTTGCAAGCACAACGCTCGGCATGGCAATCAAGGTATAACCCACGCCGAGTTGCCCCCTGCCGAGCTGATACTTTAGTTTCGCTCCCGCTTCTGGAACAAAAGTGAAACGATCCTGGCTTATCAAGCCACTATTGGTCGACTGGGCAAATATACCACGTGGTGCCGCAAACTCCGGATCCGGCTGAGGAGGCACAATCGATGTCGCACCAGCCACCGAGCTGGTGGACCTCATGTTCCCCATAGCCACTTTACCTAACAAGGATAGTGAGAATCGCCCTGAAGCGACTTCGTTCATGAAGCCCAAATGCCCCCCATGAAACTCATTTCGTGTGCCAAAGGTGTCCATGGTCGTTACAACGGTACCATCAGGCACAGTATTCCCCACGATTCCATCCACAAATGACGTTGATAACATGTAAGCAGAATCTAGCCGCAAGAAACTGTAACCGGCCAAGATATCCCCCCTGCTTAATCCATCGCCAAGCAGTCTCAGCCTGAACGACACGTCAGCAGAAACAAAGTCGAGCTCGTTAACGACTCCGATAGTACCCGCGTTAATGCCCGTCCCAGGACCAACCCCGGGGATGGTCTGTTGAACGAGATAGATATTGTTGTCGTTAACGCTAGGAGCTGTGTCGAAGAACGAAACCCCTGTGGTGCCCATCCCACCGAAATTCGATTGGTCTCGGTTGCCGAACAGTCCAAAAACTCGCCCCATAAGTCCGTAATTTTGGTCGTTGTCCAACCAAGTGCCGACTGTGAAACGATATCCGACCCTCAGACTGTCACCGACGGGATTACCGGAACCACCAGCCAGTATGTCAGTTGGCAATGCATTCGGACCTCCGCCCAAGATAACGGGAGCGCCGGTCATGCCTTTGCCCCACCATAACAAGGTTTCAGCCTCAACCCAAGTGTTCGACGTCCCGGTGCAAAGAGCGATCGGCCCGCAGGAAGGTGCGTAGCCGCTTTCGCAACTCATGCTCACAGTTCCAGGCATATCGAAGGATGGAGAGCGGAATGCCACCGGATTGTACGCCGTGGGTTGGTGCGTCCCAGAGTCAGCGATATCGCTTATCCGCGACGTGGACTCAACGAATCCAGAATTGGCCTGATCTCCAATTCTGCCAGTGTTGGAAAAAGCTCCGTCTTGGCCCACCGCAGTAGCGGAAGCACACGTTCCGCACAAGGAGGCGATGATAAGCGATAATGTTGTACGATTGATTTTCATGGGTTCCTTCTCGCTAAGCTAAGGCTTGCGTACTGTTCGCATAATTGGATCGGCCGGATTAGTCGGAACCTAAGACAAAAAAGGAACATCAGGAATAAATCCCCCAGGCTACCTAAACTGCCTTCAAAAATGAAAATTATCTGAGTGTTGTTGCGTTAATTGGTGATTTTTGCAGAAGTTCACTAAATAAAGGCTTCTACTAAGGACGCGAAAGCGTATTCGATTGAACGGAATTCGTTCCTGCTTTCTTTGCCTCAGCGAAAGCGCAACCTACAATAAGCTGTCAAAATCTCGGACGCGTTTTGGCCCAAGTAGCTCTTACCACCGTAAATGGAATGACTAACACCATCGATCCAAATCGCATAACGACCGCTGAGACATCCGTGGGACAGGATGCGATTGAGTTACGTGAAGGATCGCAATCAGCAACTCACGAATCCCCTACAGCGAAGACGCCTCCCCCCTCGAGTTCGAGCGTCAAACTGCAACTCCCCTACCGGCCCAAAGTAACCGCTGGCTGGAAGCTTCCCGGCGTTGCGTCTTACAAGATCTCGCAATGGACCGCAATGGCCCGCGAGGTAAACCAATGGGAAGAAAACCGGCGGGCTCTGTCGCTGCAACAAATCAAAAAGGAGTTTCTCTCACTAATTTACCGAGCCAAAAGTGGTGAATCACTTGGATCGTTGCTGCCAGAGACCTATTCGTTAGTGCGAGAAGCAGGTCGACGCGCGCTCAACATGCGCCATTACGATGTACAAATTTTAGGTGGCGTTTGCCTCTACCATGGTTGTATCGCGGAAATGCAAACTGGTGAAGGAAAGACCCTTACCGCAACCTTGCCCATGATCCTGCATTCCTTGGTCGGCAAGGGGGCGCATTTGGCGACCGTCAACGATTATCTAGCGGAACGCGATGCGGAATGGATGCGTCCGCTTTATAAAATGCTTGGACTGAGCGTTGGTGTCGTTCTAACGGAGATGAACCAAGACGACCGGAGAAAGGCCTACGCCGCAGATGTCACCTACGGTACCGCTAAGGAATTCGGGTTTGACTTTCTACGAGACCGTCTTCTGATGCGAGCACAAGGGCGAGCGGTCGACGACTTTCTCGGCATGGGTTCGCAAGAGCGATGGACCTCTTCGGGGGATCAACCTGTTCAAAGAGGTATGCATTTCGTTCTTGTGGATGAAGCAGATAGTATCTTGATCGACGAAGCCCGTACGCCGTTGATTATCGGTTCGCTCGGCGATGAGACCCGCGAAGTCGTTATTGCCACTTACAAATGGGCCGCGCAGCATGCGGCGGGTTTTGTCATCGAAGAGCATTACACCGTAGTTGAGGATACTAGAAAGATAGAACTTAACGGAAAAGGTCGGCAATTCGTTCGCTCGCTTCCCCGTGACGAACTGATTCGTACGGCTGCTCTGGTGGATCTTTACGAGTTTATCGAGCGGGCGATCAAAGTGCATCGAGACTTCCAGCTTGATCGGCAATACGTGGTTCGCGATGGCGAGATAGTGATCGTCGACGAATTCACTGGCCGATTGGCAGAAGGGCGCAAATGGCGAGACGGGATTCACCAAGCGATCGAAGCCAAGGAAGAGGTGGAGGTTACAGTTCCTACGGGACAAGCGGCCAGAATCACCATTCAAGACCTCTTTCTTCGCTACAAACAACTAGCGGGAATGACGGGAACTGCAGCCACAAGCGCGGGCGAATTGCGACGGATCTACAAGAGCCCCGTTGTCCAGGTGCCAACGAATCGTCCACCAAAGCGAAAGAAACTGCCCGACATTGTTTGCCCTGACATGATGACGAAATTCGAGACAATTGTCGATGAGGTTAAAGCAGTTCATTCTCAGGGGCGACCTGTTTTGATCGGTACGCGATCCATCGACAAGTCAAGTATTCTGGCTGGTATGTTGCGCGAAGAAGGCATGGCCTGTCAGATTTTGAATGCCTACGAAGTAGAACGCGAAGCTGAGATTGTTTCTCGAGCTGGAGAGCGGGGACAGATTACTGTGGCCACCAATATGGCCGGTCGAGGAACCGACATTAAACTCAAGGATGAGGTGAGAGAAATCGGTGGGATGATGGTGATTTGTACGGAGCTACACGAAGCGGCTCGAATCGACCGCCAATTGATCGGTCGTTGCGGACGACAAGGGGATCCAGGAACCTACCGCCAGTACCTCGGTATGGATGATGAGATTTTACGAACAGGTTTGGGGACCAAAGTCTTTGAAAAAATGAAGCGAATAGGAGAGGGGTTGGCCTCCTCAGCTTCCGCCAATCAAAGACTTCTTGGTTATGCATCGACATTTCGCAAGGCTCAACGAAAGGTTGAGAGAAAGCATTTTCGCGATCGTATGGCGTTGCTGCATCATGAAAAAGAACGCACCAAAATCCAGCGGGAAATGGGACAAGACCCCTACCTGGATACCGCGGAATAAATAGGCTGCATCCCACTC